>CBDEVT010000002.1:0-197975 GCA_965243825.1 Dehalococcoidia bacterium | reverse complement strand
CCCTCGTTATGAACGGGTTGTCATCGTCTCCAAGATTGAACTCAGGGAGTGTTGATTCATCGATCAATCCGTCGAAGTCATCAGTCCCCTGCTCCCGGGGGAAAGGCTGATCCGCAAAAAAATGGCGCACGGACCATCTCTGATGATCAGCACGTCAGCCTGTGCCTGTTCCGTTGATCTGAAAATCCATAAGCGCCTATGCCTAAAGCTGTTAGTGCAAGCAACAGCATCAATCTACGCAATCTGTTTCCTCCGTGCGTCCTGTGAACCAGTGCACGAGAGTAGGACTCTCCGAGTTTGCAACTGAAACCCCAACTTCTTGGGGGTGAGCGATAGTACTGATGGCTAGGCAATTCCCGATCGCACCGCGAAGACCGCCCGCTTCCGCACGATTTTCTGAACCAGTCTTTGAATAGACATTGGTCAGGTGTTTCTGCGACCGTATATGCGCCGATCTCTAGCTCAGATGCGATTTTGATCGTTTGTGTACCCGAGAGTTAGAAGGCGCAAATACCTCCCGCTCACGTCCAGTCAATCGTCGAGTAATTCCGAATTCTTGATCGCCGCCAGCAACAAGTTCACTAAGCCCATCTGCCACGGCCTTGAAAACCTGTTTTCCAGAGCCAGGGCGATATCTTGATCTATGTGTCTAGAGATAGCCTGCTCACCCTCGGACTTTTTGAATCGGGAGAAACTGAGCGATGTAACAAGGTAGTCTCCGATCCTTCGATTTGACAAAGCGCTAATCTATCGCATGTTGGAAAAATAGTTCGTGCCAATCCGGAATCTCCGGCGCTAATTGCCAGTAAAAGCCTGTAGATGCCGTGAGCTGACACATGCGCCTAGATCTGTGGATCCCTGGATGTATCCGCTGTCAGGACGTGTACGGAACTCTTGAAGATATCTATCGGCCCTGAGTGAATCGTCAGTCAAATGCACAATCAATGCTTGCACTGCCCTTATCGCATCGCGTCGGCTGTTGACGGCTGTCCATCGGGCCAGAGAGAGGAGTGTCCGGATGCAAAGTTTGCTCACAGAACGACCAAACGGTCGACATCCGCTCAGGCCTCAATCTTCTGAATAATCCTGCAACTGTGATGATTGCCGGGACCGTTGCTGGGACGCTCATGTGCCCGTTTGACTGGATCAATTCAGTGAAGTCACTCCATGCCCGATCTATGTACCCAAATTCGGACTTGCTCAGAAATTTGGTAAGCAACCATCCGAAATGTGTGTAGCTCTTGGACGCAGAGATGGAGTTGGCCTCTTCAAAGTCCGCAATGGCCTCCTCAATTTGTCCTAGCCCGACTTTGGCCTGGGCCATGAACCGAAGCCCGTTGACCGTGTTCCAACTATGACCTGCCGCACGTCCCGCGCTGACCATCCATGTTGCATAACGAATCGCACTTCTCAGGTCTCCAGATTGATGGCTGGCTATGTAAAGTGCGCCCCCGGCAATACCAAGAGCTAACTCATCCCTATGTACCTGTTGCGTGTCGACTACTTCGCGAGCGACGGTCACGGCCTCATCCCGTTTCGCCTCGAGGTCGAGTGCAGAAGCTTTGAATGCAACACTCCTAGCTATCCAAACTGGATCATTCAGATTGCGGGCGATTCGCTCAGCCTGCTCAAGTAATTTCAGGCGTTCATCCAGCCGTTCTTCAGACGTGATTTGGGCTTGACGGATCAGTAGCGCACACCGGTCGACCGAATCTGGTGGGATTCGGTCCATAAGAGCCTCAATCATTGCGATGCTTCGCTTGGACAGATAGAACCCGTTGACTGGAATCCGAGCGACTTTGACGGCTTCATTCAACATGTTCTGCGTGAGGAAGTACTCCAGGGCTGTGTCGAAATGGTGCGCCGTCTCTTGCCCGTAGGATTTCGCTTCAAGTGATGGAGGCCCATGGGCGATATAAACAGCGTTTGTGCCCATGGCTCTGGCCAGTTCAGCGTGGGCGCTAGCGATCGTGGAATCAATGGCATCCGGACCGCTCTTCTTGAGAGCGGCACGAAGAATCTGAATGGCTGAGGAGTTATCAAGCCGGTCAGTCGCGGTTTTCGCTTGAGAGATCGTCTTGACCAACTCTGGTTGGATTGAGTTAAGGGTCTCAGACATTGGTGGATTGTAATCACGCAATCAAGCCGGGGCTCACTTTGTTGATGTACACAAAGTAGGCTTGGCAGAATCCGTTGGTGTATAGACTCCAAATGGACTTAGAGTCACATCATGCTTTCGTTTGTTCTACTTCCGATCTCTCTTGTGAAGCTGGCGATTGCCGTGTTCCGCGTGTTCTGGACCATTCTGCGGCTGAGTCACTACCTGCTGTTCAAACGCGACCATCTACGCCGGCTCAATCACAAATAGCACGGACCGAGGATTGTCGTAACCGGTTACCCCGATATCCTCACGCCGCCACACGCCGCGCCTTCGCGGGATGTTCGATAGTGAAAGCATGAGGGGGGTTAATGCCAAGAACTGAAAGAACGAGCAGTCAGGCCGCTAGCAATGCTGGACGAGTGCTTCAAGACAATTCATCGAGTCCGGAAGAGAAATCGGCTGCTGGATCAGCTCTAACCCAGCTATCTAACAACGATTCTGAAGAGGAGCAAACTTCTGCTAACGCAGCTAGTAACGCTGCAAAGGTTCTGAGAAACAAGGATTCTTCGCCAGAAGCGAAATCGGCAGCGGGCTCCGCACTCACACAAGCTCCAGATCGTAGCAGCTAGACCTCCAATCTTCATGGTTTCGGACAAGTGAATTGCCCAATTAGATGGTTCTGATCGTCTTATCCACAGCTCTGGCAGTGGCCGTAGTGGCACTCTGGCAGGTGTTTAGGGAAGCGCGCAGAAGAATGGAGAAACGTACTCTCTATCTTTCACCGATCACTCTGTTCCGTGACGACATGAGCAAAGCTGGAATATGTACGATTGCATCCGTCGTGATATGGGCACTTTTGACACCACCCTCGATCTGGGCGGCCGCCGCCACATTTCTACCTCTTTACTTATGGTTTTTCCTGCTTACCTCACCGAACAGAAGCAAGGATCGGTAGGAAGAAATTTTGACTGGCAATCTGCTTTAGTGATTTGTGTAAAGTGATCTGAGAATAGGCTGGGCGTGTCTTCCTCGGCCGATTGACCAGACGGCGGAGTTCCCTCTGGATTGCGGTAGCAATCTCACCCCATCCAGCTTGTGTGCAGTTCTGAGGTGATAGGCCATGTGTGACTGCCTGTACTTCTCCGGGCATGCAAACGGCTGTTCCCGACAAACCAGACATATGAGCAGTTTCATACGACCACACTCCATGACACCACAAGCCCTGTCTTCGTGGTGAAGATCATCGCGCAGCGCACTAGGAAGCTGGAACATCGATGACAGGTGACTAAGCTAATGCCGGCCTGACGCGCTCTTTGCACAGGTGGAGATTTTGGTAAGGCTCTCGAATGTGCGCACATCACCTGTGGTTGGGATGCAAGTACGCGCCAGACCGGCAACATGGAGAGGTCATCCCAGTGAGGCGCCTGGCAGCGCTCACTAAGACGTGGGTATTTCAGGTTGTTTACGTTTATTCAGTTCCTGTGCCCGAGAACATCGGATCCAATTCGTACACCGAAGACCCCTGGGCTGTAACGTAAAACGAGCTTTGTTCGTCTCCGAACAGCCAACCTGTGCTGAGATCGGAAACAAGAACCACCGGCTGTCCACCTGTGAAAGGGAACATAACTACCTGGTTGTTCGAGGTCCTGACCTGACGTCCAACACTTTCGTGAACCAAGATCCCAGTAGAGGAAACTATTCGCCTGTACCTCGCTACGTCACCAGGGTCAGGTAGCGTGATGGCAATCTGCGATTCGAGCTGCCCAGTTGGATCAAATTGCCCCGATGCAGAGGTGACATGAACCCAAAGCTTTGACCCGTACCACTCGAGACCAATGACTTCTTCGCCACTAAGACCCATCGCTGATAGTGCGTTGAACTCTGCAACCTTCGACCCGTCTCTTCGGAACCCAACGACCGTGCTCAGTTCTTCATCGACCACCCAGACAGCGATTGATGACGCGGCCCACGGCTGACCACGGCCAACCGTGATAGGAAGCTCGGTTTCGATAGTCCCATTGGAGTCGTACCGACTCACCTTTCCGCCGGACCTGATCCAAAGATCGGATTCAACGAACGCCACCGGAGCATGGGCGAGCGTGACGTCTAATGGAACGCTAAAGCGAGATGTTTCCTCACCCGACAGATCTAGAAAAAGAACTTTGCCGCCGAGAGCATCAGCAACCACCAGAGAGCTTTCCGAGATTGCGAGGCCGAAAATCGACTGAGGAAGGAACTTAGACCATTCTCGCTGACCACCGGCATCTAGTTTGTATAGAGTTGCGTTGTCTCTGTCGAACAACCAGATGGCTTCCTCACCACGTATAGCTCCAGTAATGGAGGAGGCACCTGTGATTTCAGCGAACACGGAAGCCCCAGACCGTTGAGTTCCAGTGTCCACAGCGGTCGGTGTGGCATCTGCTTCATTTGACAGAACGATTGACTCACGGCTCTCAGGCCAGTTCGCACACAGCGTGGACTCGTATACCTCATAGGTCACCGGTTCTTCTACACGAGTCACCAGAGTCTCTGTAGGTGACGGCTGGTACTGAGGCGGATTCGGAATCATCAATGCGGAGCCGTCCTGATAGGTGAGTAGAAAGAGCTGAACTGCTCGTTGAGATCCTGGATTTTCGACTACACGTAAAAAGATCTCGTGTCTTGCGAGGTCAGGGGTTGGTGAGTTGAACACCCAGAACAGATCGCCGTTAACGATTGTTCCGTTCGCTACGCCCTCACGTCCTTCATCTGCCCCAGGATTCTCCTGACAGAAGTGCCAGGCTTCACCCTCTACGACCACAGCTGTGTTTTCCAGGAATTGAGGCCATGCCACTAGTGCCGGTGGACCAACTTCTTCGCCTTTCAGGTGAGCTGGAAGTTCTTTTCTCTGGCCAATGAACGAGGTCAGGTTGACTCTCTCTCCAGCTCTCGCTGTCGCGTCAATGCTTTCCTGTTCAATTGTTGCTTCAATATCCGGAGTGGCTGCTGTCTCAGTTGAACCGGAAGGGACGGTCGGACTCGCCGCAGGCACTGGCGAGTTGTCGTCGTCTGTGTCGTTAACCAGCAGGATGAACAGCAGCGCTATCAACAGCGCAAGCACTATCGTCGCTGCAGGTGCAACGTATCTAACTCTCATCGGATTTCTCCACATCTTCTCCGCAAGTGGAATCCTCAAGGCATCACGTATCAGTCCAAACAGGCTTTGCCTGTCTGGTTCGCCCATCTTTGGGGCTATCTCTTGCCAGGTTCCAAGCGGCAGATGTGCGTCCTGTGCCTCTGCACGGAACAGCGATGAAAGCTGCCTCTCCAGGTGTGTCTGATCAAGCGTTGTCACGGCTCACCTCCTTACCTGAAGGCACTAGGCCCTCGCTGGCGGCTACTGCATCCCTTAGCGCCGCTGTGGCGCGGTGCAGCCGTGACATGACAGTTCCCTTTTTCCACCCTGTTGAGTCGGAGATCTCGGGAACCGTCATATCGTTGAAGTACTTAAGGACGAGCACTGTTCTGTGCTCGACGGACAGGGTGCGAAGTGCTGATTGCAGCATGGCTGCTGTTTCAGCGTTGAGTGCTGACTGCTCGGGTGATGTGCCGGTGTCAGGGAGCGGGAACGCCTCCTCAACGGCCGTTGTCGGCAGTCGCTTCTTCCGCTGCATCATCCCAATGCAGTTGATGAGAATGCGATTCAGCCAGGCTCTGAGATTTGTCCCGGCCTTGAACGACTTGATCTTCTTCCAGGCTGCCAGCAACGCCTCTTGAACCGCTTCCTCTGCTGACGAGGTATCGCGTGTGATAAGAAGCGCAACCCGGTACAGATGGTCGCCGTGGAAGTCCAGCACGCGCCTAAACGCTTCCCGGTCGCCTTCCTGGCAACGGAGTATCGCTTCTCGTTCGATTGACGTGGTTAGGACCGGTTCCATCCGTGCACCTTCGTTGGTGTATCTAACACACAACAATGCGGTCAGGACAGAAATCATTCCCTCAGGAAAAAATTTTCTTGGCGGAAGACCGTTCAGTGAGAAGAATTAAGTCAGAGAAGATGTGAGGGCCGGATAGAAGCAATCACACTGCTAGGATCTGTGCATGACAGAGCATCCCATGCAGGATCCTAAGTACCTCACAGAAGTGGCGTATCGTGACGCGTCTAGACTCAACGCGCGAATCGACTTCTGGACTAAATACGGTAAGAACGCCGATCAGTGGTACAGCTGGTACTTCGATCTATTCTCACCACCGGATAATGCCAGAATCCTGGAGGTTGGATGCGGTCCGGGTGGAATGTGGGAGTGGGGTGTTAAGAATGAACAGGTATCACCAGACTGGAGCATCACCCTGACAGATCTCTCAGAGGGAATGCTGCAGGACGCCAGATCATCACTGGAGCATCTTGATCGAGCATTCGAGTTCGGTATCGCAGATGTTTGCGATCTGCCCTTTGATGATGGTGCTTTTGAAGTCGTAGTCGCTAACTACATGCTTTATCACGCATCAAACATTCATGAAGCGATCAGCGAAATAGCCAGGGTGCTAGCGGCAGGTGGAGTACTTTACGCAGCAACGAACGGTGAGTCGCACATCATGGAGTTCATCGATCTACAACGGCGTTTTGCCCTGCCCGGTAAAGGCCCAATTCGCGGTGCAGGACATGATCCTTTTACCTTAGTCAATGGTGCGGATTTGCTGAGTCCTTACTTTCTGGATGTCGCCGTACACGTTGATGAGAGCATCGCCAAAGCTGATGACACCGACCTCGTTTTGGCATTTGCAGAGTCGATGGAAGTTGAACTCGATCTTGCGGCGACCAGAGACTACATCGCGGGATTGATCGAAAGCACTGGATACTTTCCGGTTACCCGAGCTTCTGGACTATTTGTGGCGAAGGGAGTCAGGTGATGGCCGACGAAGAACTGGACATTGGTGATTGTGTTGAGGTGATATCTGAGGACACTATCACTGGCTTTGGTGTTCCAGTTCCATTCGGAACGAAGGGTGAGATCGTTAGAATCCGAGATAGGAATCCGATAACACCTGGTCGGCAACTACATTCATTGGTCACCCTGCGACTCTCAGCAGATCCAGACAGATCGGTCGATGTACCAGCTGATGTCCTGAAACGGTGTGGTTAATCCTGTATTCAGATGACTTCTCATCCGAGCAGGCAAGGCACCATCACCGACAGTACTTCGGCTGTAACGGCGCAGCTCATAATTTGGTTTCATTAGCTGGTGTTTCTGCGTGGTCATTGTGCTTGGATGAAGTGCTAGAAGATTTCAGTTTGTGCGTAATCAGCGCTACGTGCAGTTCGGCCATCGTGTGATGCTGATGAATTCCACGCTTAGTAATTAGTGAGTGATTTACACTCAGCCAATGGATTTTCTGAGAATCGGACTGAGCCACACTTCGACGCTGTTGGCTTTCGCTGTTGTGACCCTGAGTGCAGCATTCGGACTCAGCATCGCAGGTTTAGCTCCAGCGCTGACGATATTGCTCGCCGTCGTAGGGTTTGTTTTTCTGGCGGTCTGGTTCCTGCAGGTGCGGAACTAACCGGGATTGCACCTCAAATCCAACGGCTTCTCGATAGCTGGTGAATCCTGCTTATCGAACTTCGGAAGTCGGACTGGTTCTGGCGAAGGTTAATACAAGGCTCAGGCATTCAACGCATGAATCGTCTCAGTAGAAAGCCCACCAAAGTAACCAAGGCTGCCACTAATAGAAGAACAGCTATCAGCATCCAGAATGGCGCGACTGGTTCCAGCATGTAGACGAAAATCGAGTAGATTGCCAGAGTCGAGAATATGATCTTCTGGCCGCGTGACCAACGATAAACATGAACGGGTTCTGTTGCCTGCTCCGTAGAGGTCATACCCGATTCTGCTGTTCTGCGAAACATGCCGATCCCGGTGATGATGGCTGCCCCTATGGCTATGTTGAAGATGATCAAAAATGGGCTGAGTGCCTCGACACCCAATGTGGCCGCCGGGACAACTAACGCGACGATCAGCCAACCAATGAACGCCAGCCAGCTGACCCACCCCCATTTCGACCTGACCATCAAGTAGCTCAACCCGCTAAACATTAGAGCCCCAAACAGCAATCCCGGAGCGATGCCACCGAGAGCACCTTCTTCTCTGTTATCGATTGCTCCCCAGACAACGTAGATCGCCCAACCAACAAAACCTGCCATACCAACGGTTATGGCTACGTGTTTGGGCATCACGATCCACCTTCACCTTGAGTATCGAATAGGTGGAGGTGAGGAAGAATTCAGAGCGGTGAGTAACGTGTGAGATCGGTACGGGGATCTGGCTGGCGCATTCGCGAGTGGATTTCTGACTATCGTCTTCCCTACCGTGTATTGGTTGCGGACCAGCGATGAAATTCGACTTGATTCCAGCCTGGATTATGAATTTGCTTCCGTAGCTTGAATAGCGCCGTGGTCTTTGTCGGGATTCACTTTGTCGGCAGTTGATTTGGGCTCAAGCACGTTTAGGACTATGTGCAGTTCGGCCATTCGCCTGAGGCTCCCAAAGGCCTTCCTCGCGCGTTGACTTTTCTGGATGGCGCGTGCCTCGCGCATCTCAGCAACCGTCTTGTTCCTTGGGCGTCCCACCATGGATCTCGCTTGATGAATGTACAGAATAGGCTGAGGGTGACGAGGAATGAACAGCGCCACTGGAATTACCTCACATCACAAAATTAAGCGCCATCATACAGTTATGCTACTTACCGCGAGTTTTTAGAGAGAGTCTCTACTAGCTCGTCCAATCTCCATACACGGGGAATTGGCTGGCGATTACCTCGATGTATGCTGGTTTACCCGTCGAGTTGGCATCCAAGGCTCTCTGTAGGGCCCGTATCACCTCGTCCGGCTCAGTAACCTTTTCTGACTCCCAACCAATCTGACGCACCGCCTCAGTCATGTTGATCACGTCGGCGCCGAGAACGTCGTACGTGTAGGGATCGTGACCCTCACCCCAGAATCCGGGCCCATAGCCTGCGAATCCCCCGTTGTTGATATGCACGACCGTGATGCCAAGATTTGCGCGCACAGCAACTTCGAAGTTACCGATCATGTAGCTAAGGGCCGCGTCGCCGATGACTGCCACACATTGACGATCAGGGAACGCTAATCTCGCAGCCAAAGTTGCCGGGAAGCTGAATCCAAGGGTTGATACATTGCCCCAACCTAGGAAACCGCGAGGAATCAACGTTTCGAAAGCGGTCGAAAGCTGATCTCTCGTGTTTCCGGACTCATGAGTGACGAATGCATTGTTGCGGTCTAATGCTCGCATCAGGTCGCAATAAACTCGATAAGGATTTATCGGCTTCTCGTCCGAGACCATGGCCTCTCGGTATTTCGCCATCCCCTGTTCTTTTGCCGCCTTCACTTCGGCCATCACATCTCTACTGCCCTGCAACGGATTGCGATTAAGCTCGTTTAACAAGGCTCTCAGCGTGTGTTTTGCGTCGCCGATGATTGCGTATGAATTCTCGTAGAGCCGGTTAATGTCGTATTCGTCGACTGAACAACGGACGATTGTCTTGTCCACAGCCCCTGGGATGCCATTCCCGAATCGCCCAGGAGACAGGCTCGCTCCTAGCGCGAACACAAGATCTGCCTCTTCCAGGTACTTGACGACATGGTCGCCCCGTACTCCGACTGAGAGTTCATGATTTTCAGGAAATGCACCTTTAGCCTTGAGCGTGGTGACTACTGGGAGGTTGGCCTTTTCGGCAAAATCAAGAAGCTGCTCAGTCGCCCCAGCGTAGAGAACGCCCTCGCCAACGAACAGCAGCGGTTTGTCGGCCGACCTTAGAGCATCGATTGCCGCCGAGACATCGGCTGGATCAGGGAAACTTTTCCATCCCTTAGGTGACTTGTAGTCGTCGACTGATTCGTCATATGTAGCAGAAGCACTAGGGATTGCTAAGACGACCGGGCCAGGCCGGCCAGAGCGCAGCATGGTGAACGCGCGGCGCATCATTTCTGGTGTTCGTTCAGGACGGTCGATAGTCCCGTACCACTTAGATACCCCACGCAGCGCCGCTGCCTGGTCGTAGCGCGTATTCTCGCTTGCGTCGACCGGAACTGCATCTACTATGCAAAGGACGGGTGAACCATCTTCGTATGCCTGTGCGATGCCGGAATATGCAACCTGGGCTCCAGCAGCGTTTATGCCGCCCGAGAATGTGCAGACGCCAATTCTGTCGCCGTTGTTAACACGAGAGTAAGCGTCAGCGATCGCAACCGCATAACGGTCATCTCGCGTCATTAGCAGGTTCAGTCCTTCCCGCCCGAAAGCGTTGTTGACTTTGCTTACCGGGAACGTGGAAACCCAGGTAACACCTTCAGCCTTCAGAATCTGAGCTATTCCGGTGGCAACGTCTATCAGCATGCTGAAGCTCCTAGCTTTTTGCAGTCAGTGAGTACCAAGTAGAAGTTCTGTCAGGGCTCAGGTCATGGGCAGGTTAGCATCCTCTAGACACGAGTCTAAGAGCTGTCCGTGTCCTACCCTCATTGCCAGTCCAGGTCCAATCTGAATCGGAAAGTTCTGCCTATCGTCCCCCTCAGCTCCACTTGTATAGATAACAAAAGGGCCGCTCCAGCATCCTGGAGCGGCTCTTGTTGCTTCGACTCTGTGTTCATGGTGGAGACGGAGGAGGCTCAGACTCCAGTTCAAAACAGGCAGTAAACACTTTGAATCTGAGCACACAACCTGAACTGGATCTGCGATGCGCCATTTCTTACCCTCCCTACCGCTGCCTGCGGAGGCCTCTCCTTTTCGAGGATCTAGGCTGACCAACGGTTGGTTGCGGCCTTGGTCGCACATGACCCATACCCAGGGAGGCAAGGAGCTTCCGCCAGCGGGCGCCTACTTTCTCGGGATTCAGTTCACCACGATAGATCGCACTCTTAATCCTGCCTCTGAACGAAGAGAGTTTTTCATCGACCTCGGCTGAACCGGTCATGAACAGCGGTGAATATCCGGACGGCTGAAACTCACGACGTTTCATGTCCAATCGCAGCCGGGATAACGCTGCAGCCAGGTAGGCATTGGATCCAGCCAGAACCAGGAATCCAGCCAGCCATCCAGGCCAAATCGCTACTCCTACAACACCGCTGGCGAAAGCAGCCGCGACAAGCAGAGCTAGATCATTCAGCATTTGTACAGATGATGCGATTCTTGATATTCGCGGGCGCCCAGAGCGCGCAAATCTGAACGCCACCACCCAGTGTGCCAGTAGCATTGTCGATGGAGCTGCGAATGCCGCGACCTTCGCAGGCAGCTCAGAGTCGACAGACAGCTCGACCGGAATCCGATCCAGATCAACTGGTGCTACCTCCGCCGGGATCTCATCTGCGAACAGATAGATACTTACAGCGCACAGGACAACAACCGCCTGCACCATCAGCGGCCGCAGGATTGATCTTCGCTCCCGGACATGTCTCTTCAGGTGGGCACGTAAAGCCTGCCTACCACTGAATCCTCGCTTTTTGGTTCTCCACTTGCACTTGTTGCAACTGAATCCTCCGTCCTTGAAGTCTTCGCGTGTCGCACCGAACTGCCGCGCTGCCCCAACCACACGTTTGTCGACGATCTCTCGGGTGCGTTTCGGTGTTTCGTCATCGAAATCGTCATGTTTTCTTCTTCGACCTCTTCTTCTTGATGTTCTTGCCATACCTATCTGGTTCCTAACTGCCTGTACGTGCGCGTGTGTAAAGGCAAAGCCATGGGAGATGCCTGGCCATCTGCAAACGCAGTTGTGTAGGTCTTTGTGTTCGCTATTGCCGACATGCGCGTTTTTCCTGCCGTAAAAAAGCCCCGCGGACGAATCCACCGGGGCTACGGGTGTTGTTAGAGCTGGCCGGGGTTACGGTCCCGGGCACCTGGTGCGGAGTCGAACGGTGGCGCGACTTCGGCGCTCTTCCTGTCTTCGCCCAACGCACCGGCGTCAATTGAAGGGGTTCCGCTCCCGGCCAGCCTGGCGGCCAGGATCTGCGCGAGCACGCGAAGAGCCTGATCCGGGTCAGGTTCTTCCTTGCGGTATTTCGCTCTGGCGGCCATACATTCATGGTCGCAAACATTTCTTTATCCATATCTCTACATGGTGTGATGTGCTAAGATGGTATTAGTTGTAGTTTCTTAAGGAGTTCGCGGCGATGCCTCGAGAAGTGGCACCAGATGTAAGACAGAAGTGGATCGAGTTAGCCGACGGAGGGATGAGTCCCTCACAGATCAAGAAGGCCCTCGGTAGCAGCTCGGATATCCGTACGATCGAAAATGCGATCTACAGAGAGAGAGCTGAAAGGGTCTCGGACAAGATTCGCGAGAAGGCTTACATCGAGGCGCTTGCCGAGCACTGGGCGATACTCGGCAACTCACCGGAGGAATTCGTGGAGTCGGTTAAGCGTTCACAGAACCGGTTCGGCAACCGGCCTCCTGTCTTTGCCCTTGCGGAGACGGAAATGGTCTCCTCCGCATGGACCGCCAGTAAGAAGCCTGGAAGTAGTCAGTGGAAAGTCAGCCTCACCTATATAGATTCTGTTGAGGCGCAGTCGCTCAAGGAACACATGGGTGATAGTCCGTTCTGGAGAACCGTAGATTCTTATGCAAAGTCCCTAGCGTGGTTCATTGAGGCAAGGCTGGCAATCGCCAAGGCCGTGGTTGAATCGGTCAAGTCAGTCACCGGGTTCGAGGTTAAGGAAGATGGCGTCGACAGGCTGGAGATTGTCGGTCTTTCGAACCTGGAAGACGACTTTTTCAGGGTTATGGCTGGAGACCAGACTCGGCTTAATGACATCCAGTCCTCGCTCCGAATCGACGACAACGGAAAGCGCCTCCGGCTACGCGGATCACTGATCCTGGAAGTAGGCTCGGAGGTGCCTGGTGACATGGCAGACCGAATCGTTCAGGGGCTGGAAGAACTTAAGGGCGACAGTGAATGGAAGAAGTGTGCCGGAGCTGCGATGGCGTTGGAGCGCGCTGCGGACGAGCTTGAACGGGAGTACGCAGTGATGAAAACGATGCCTGCTCTTCCAGGAATGTGTACTGCTTGCAGGAAGGTTGCGTGATGAATGTAGCTGACCAACCTCCAGTTAGCGTGGCCCTCTACGCAAGGGTGTCGAGCGTGGCCCAGGATGTCGATCTCTCGATTGCGGCGCAGTTGAAGGCGCTGCGTGAACATGCCCGTACTAACGGCTTCGTTGTGGTCGACGAGTTCGTCGATGAGGCTAAGAGTGGCAGGACCGCTGACCGCAAAGAGTTCTTGAGAATGGTATCGCTGGCGAAGTCGAAACCGGCTCCGTTTCAGTTGATTCTGGTCTGGAAGCTGTCCAGGTTCGCCCGCAACCGTGAAGACGCAGTGTTCCACAAGGCGTTGCTGCGGCGTCGAGGTATACGCGTCGTTTCGATAAACGAGCCAGTTGACGACACTCCGTCAGGCAGATTGATCGAGGGTGTCATCGAATCGATGGACGAGTTTTACTCGGCTAACCTGGCTCAGGACGTGACGCGTGGCATGCGTGAAACGGCTTCCCGGGGGTTCTGGGTCAGTTCGAACACCCCTTACGGCTACCGAAGAGTTCGCGTTAGTGATGGAGCCAAGGAGCGCACCAAGCTGGCAATCAAGGATGATGAGGCAGCAGTGGTTCGGATGATCTTCGCCGAGGCATCGTCAGGGGTCGGATCGAAAGAGATCGCCATCCGGCTGAACAATGATGGAATCCGGTCCCCGGGTGGAAAGCGCTGGGGCAAGGCGACTGTCCACGCTATGTTGCGGAACCCGGTGTACAGGGGCGACCTGGTGTTCGGAAAGAATGGTCGCTATCACCAGGAGGCAGGTATCGCACCTCTGGTTGTTCCAGGGGCCGTGCCGGCGATTATCGACTCACAGAAATTCGATGCAGTTCAGTCAGCTCTTGAGTCTCGGGCGCCGACTATCAAACATCCCAGGAGGACAGCAGGAAGCTATCTACTCAGTGGCCTCCTCCACTGCGGTGAATGCGGCGCAGCAATGTACGGGCACGGGGCGAAGTCTGGCCAGTACCACTACTACATCTGCACTACTGCCAGCCGGAGTGGCAACGAGGCCTGTTCGGCGAGTCCGGTTGAGCGGACCCTGATCGAGGCTCGCATCCTAGAACGTCTCCTACATGTGATCCTTGCGGACGAGCACATCGAGCGGCTTGTTGAACTTACAAACGAGTACCTTGCTGAGAGTTCAGACGCGTCGAAGTCGGTTGAGCAGGGGCTGGAGAAGGATCTGAAAGACGTTCGCTCCCGGTTGGCGAAGCTGTACGAGGCCATGGAGACGAGTGAGTTAGACCTGGCTGACCTGGCTCCAAGGATCAAGCAGCTCCGGTTGGAGGAGCGGCAGATGGATGCAGCAAGGGCACGGGCACAGGAACGATCAGTCCGGAACACTTCCGCCAGGGTTGAGCTCGACCAGGTGCTGGAACAGTTGCGTGACTTGAAAGGGCTGTTGGACTCAGGTTCTACAGTCCAGAGAAAGCAGTTTGTCTCTGCGCTGATCAAGCGCATCACAAAGACCGGTGATCAGATCTCGATCGATTACACGTTGCCGGTGGACGAGGGGTCAGAGACCAGATCGTACTCAGTACCCCGTATTGACTTGTCTGGTGGGCCCGGCAGGGTTCGAACCTGCGACCGATCGGTTATGAGCCGACTGCTCTAACCACTGAGCTACGGGCCCGAAATGAAGCGCTTATCCGGCGACTTGGTACACATCGGTCGCCGCTCCGGTGTCGGACCACTTAAGTATGCCTGATATCAAGCTGGCTGCGCATCGATTCATGTTGACGAACTAGTCACCCCGCCGGTCAATGAGCTCCGCCGCCGCCAGAAGAAGCATCGCGCCGACGAATGGCAGAATCGCCAGCCGCATCACGGTTAACCACTCCGCACCTTGATTCCGTGACAGATCTATCGACGTGATCAGCATCGCGCCCACCGCTAAGAGAGCCGAGGCCCGAAGCAGGAATACGATCCAGTCAAACGATGGCTCGAGGTCGTCCTCATCCCGAACAGACCAGTCGAGAGAGCGCTCTCCAGACTCGTCGTTGTTTCGCGTGCCGTCGCGACCGATATTGTCAGTTTCCGATTCCGATTCTTTTCCTTGCATACTGCCTTCGCGCCTTGGATAAATTGCCCTCACCTTGACCATATCCAGGTCTGATGTGGTTCTTACTCACCTGAACTGCTCATCCGCCCAGCCTCACACCCTGCTAACTGATTTACAGATCGATGCTACATCACTCCTACTCCCCATTCTCGGGGTGCTAGACTGCCGCCGGACAGGAAAGGGCGTCCCACCGTGCGCCCCTCCCACCTCGGTTGGTTCGTTGACCGGCACCTGCAAACAGAGAGCGAAACATGAAGATCACAGATGTTCGGATGGAGATGTTCAAGTGGCCTCGTGAGAAGCCCATCACGAACGGCCTCTACACCTACACGCACAACCTGCTGAACATCGTGGTGATCGAGACTGACGACCCTGACATCACTGGTATCGGTTTATCTGGTGGGGTCGAGGTGACGCCAGAAATTGGCGCTTCAATTGTCGCCCACTTTAAGAAGGCACTCGTGGGAATGGACCCGCTCGACAACGAGCGGATCTGGCACGAGATGTGGCGGCCAAAGCTGGTCGGCCGTCGCGGTGTCACAACCCGGGTGATTTCTGGTATCGACATTGCGCTCTGGGACATCAAGGGAAAGGCCGCCAAACTGCCCGTCTACAAGCTGCTCGGCGGCTTCACCGACCGCGTCGACACCTACATTGCGGGTGGCTACTACGAGGAAGGAAAAGGACTCAAAGAACTTGCTGAAGAGATGGAGCAGAACGTCGAGCTTGGAGCCCGCGCCGTGAAGATCAAGGTTGGTGCGGTCTCGATCAACGAGGATATTGAACGCGTGCGCGTGTGTCGGGAGACGATCGGGCCAGATGTGAGGTTGATGGTCGATGCGAACAATGCGTATCGCCACTACCAGGCGATTGAGTTCGCACGAAAGGCGGAGAAGTACGATCTGTTCTGGTTCGAGGAGCCCGTCGAACCCGACGATTACATCGGGCAGGCGGAGATAACGCGTGCCACTTCGGTTCCGGTCGCAGCGGGCGAGAACGAGTACACCCGCTACGGTTTCAGGGACATGATCAACCATCGTGCAGTGGACATATTGCAGCCTGACGCGCTGATCATGGGCGGCATCACCGAGTTCATGAAGGTCGCTGCCCTGGCGCAGGCCAACGATCTCGATATCGCACCGCACGGTGCGCAAGCTGTGCACATTCACCTGGTCGCGGCGATACCGAACGGCTTGATTCTTGAGTACTACCGCGACTCAGTTGACCCGATGCACGGCAAGATCTGGGAGCACGAATTGTTTATCGAGGATGGCTACGTGCACGCGCCAGACCGTCCGGGCCTCGGGCTGGAACCGAAATGGGACACACTTGAGGAGTTCCGGGTTGGGTGAGAATTCTCCCCTATAATCCCCGCTGTCGATTGACCCACTAGTTAGCTGACTGTCGCCTAATAATCATGCCCAATTTTGACTTTGCTGCTCCGACATCGCTTGCTGAAGCCGTCTCGCTCATGGGGAGTGACGGCACCGTGCGCGCGCTCGCGGGCGGGACTGACCTGATCGACCAGTTGAAGACGAACAGGCGCAACGCCGACCTCGTAATCGACATGAAGCGCGTTCCCGAGCTGCAGCGCCTTGAGGTCGACAACGACGGACTGCACATCGGTGCGGCTCGTTGCTGCTCGGACATCCACCACGACGAAACCGTCAACACGAAATACGCAGGACTGGCCGACTCGACAGGACTTGTTGGTTCAGTACAGATACAGAATCGCGCTGCGGTGGGTGGTAACGTCTGTAACGCCGCGCCGTCCGGGGACACTACGCCGAACCTGCTTGCACACGACGCTATCGCGGTTATCGCCGGACCATCCGGAACCCGACAGGTGGAGTTGACCGACTTCTTCGTGGGTCCAGGCCAGACAGTTCTTCAACAGGGCGAGTTGCTGCAGGAGCTGATCCTGCCGACGCCACCTGAACACAGTGCTTCGGCGTATCTACGCTTTATCCCTCGAAACGAGATGGACATCGCAGTCGCCGGGGTATCGAGCTTCATTCACGTTGATCCCGAGACAAAGGTCGTCCAAAAAGCCCGCATCGCACTGGCATCCGTGGCTCCAACACCTGTTCGAGCGCGAGGCGCTGAAGCGGTACTCGAAGGGAACGAAATCTCTACAGATTTGATCAGCAAGGCTGGCGACGCGGCGGTGGAGTCGGCAACCCCGATAACAGACGTACGAGGATCAGCCGAATACCGAAAAGAGCTGGTCCGGGTCCTCACACGTCGCACACTGAACATCTGCCTGGAACGAATTGGAGTCAGCGCCGAGTAACGGCGAGAGCGAGCACATGGCAACCAAGCACATCAACGTTACTGTTAACGGCACGGCACGAGAGGTACTCGTGGATTCCACCTGGACTCTGCTGGAGACGCTGCGCGATCAGCTGAATCTCACCGGCACTAAAGAGGGTTGCTCAAACGGCAACTGCGGAGCGTGTACCGTGATGCTGGACGGCAAGACTGCATGTTCATGCCTTGTACTTGCTGCAGAAGCCGACGGCCGAGAAGTCACTACGGTCGAAGGACTTGATGATGACGGAAGGCTCTCACCAGTTCAGGATGCGTTCGTCAAAGAGGGAGGGCTTCAGTGCGGTTTCTGCACTCCCGGCTTCCTCGTTTCGACCACGTTCCTGCTTGACCACAACCCCCAGCCGAGCGAAGAAGAGATCCGCCTCAACCTCGCCGGCAACCTTTGCCGCTGCACCGGTTACGACAAGATCGTGAAGGCAGTACAGCGGGCTGCCGGCAGCTAACAGGGCTCCTCCTCCCACAGAACTCCGTTCACTAGTGCCCCGTTCAGCCTGCTCTCCGTGCTAATCTGAGATTGAGTCTCGTGTGGTCCTCGAGTCGCTTCTCACGCATCTAACTTGTTGCGGGCAGTGGCTCACCACAGGCAACTCTGGCGTAAGCGGCAACTGAACAACGCCCAGCGACAGCAGCGAACAGGGACACAACATGGAATCTGTATTCAGAGCAGCGGTCGAAGAAGCAAAAACTGGCAACGACCACGTTATTGCCACGGTTATCCGAACTTCCGGCTCAACTCCCCAGAAGTCTGGAGCGAAGCTCCTTGTACGGAACGACGGTAGTGGCGTTGGAACGCTTGGTGGCGGCTGTGTTGAAGGTGATATCTGGTTCGCCGCCCGCCAGTTGCTGAAGCGCGGTGGTGATGCCGAGATGCGGGATTACGAACTGAACGAAGAACTCGCTGCACAGGATGGCCTCGTGTGCGGAGGCACGATGTTCTTCCTGATCGACCCCGTGCGAACCGAGGACGGTTCATCGAATTCGTACGGAGAGTTCGCCGAGGAGGTTGTGGCCGCATACGAGGGCGGTGCCCCGGTAGCGATCGTAAATATCGTGGTCGCCCCTGAAGGCTCTGATCTGGCAGTTGGGTCACGCATGCTGGTGCGAGAGAACGGTTCCACAACGGGCTCGCTGGGTGACGAGGGGTTGGAATCGAAGAGTGCACAGCAGGCTCGCCAGTTGATGGCGCTCGGCAAGAACGACTATTTCGTCACAGATTCTGGAATCGAGTACTACATTGAGGCTTACACGACGCCTCCAACGCTTGTGATCGCTGGTGGAGGTCACGTCAGTAAGGCATTGGCGCCAGTCGCAAAGAGCGTTGGGTTTCGTCTGTTCATCCTCGACGACCGTGAGGAGTTTGCAAACGAAGATCGGTTCCCCGAGGCAGAAATTGTGCGGGTCGGTGATTACGAAACCAGTCTGCAAGAGATGCCGATCAATGCGAATAGCTTCGTCGTGATCGCGACTCGCGGCCACAGGTATGACGATGCCGCATTGGCGTCCGCGCTCAAGACGCCCGCCAGCTATGTGGGGCTACTCGGAAGCAAGCGTAAGACGATCCTCATCTACGAGGCGCTCTTGAGGCGGGGCTTCACCGTCGATGATCTTCGCAGGACGCGCTCCCCTATCGGACTGGATATTGGTGCGCGCACTCCGGAAGAGATAGCGATCAGCGTGATGGCTGAGATTCTCATGTTCCGACTCGGCGGCGGAGGTGGAACGCTCAAGCTTGAAGAACGGCTGATTCAGTCAGCGGTCAAACGGGCGGCAAAGCCGGAACAAGCGGAAGAACCGGTCTCAGCCGACTAGCTGTTCCTAATCGGGCGGGATCAAGCAGAACTCGTTTCCGTCCGGGTCAGCCATCACGGCGAAACCAGATGGCATCGATCTCACCAGTCGTCCGCCTGCGAATTCCGTTCGTGCGATCGCGTTGGCTAGATCGTCAACGTCGATGTCGACGTGCATACGATTCTTGACTGTGTGCTGCTCAGAAACTTTTTGCAACACGAATTTCACCAACCCGTCATCGTCACGCAGGTCCAGAAACCAGCCTCCCATAGGGTCTTGCCGGGGAGCGGAAGGTTTTAGACCAAGTAGCTCTGCCCAGAATGCGCCGGACAGCTTGAGGTCACTAACGTCCAGGTAGATCTTTGACAGGTGGCCGATGCCCATGACACGTTCCTAAACTGCGGTCATACCGCCATCTGCCATATAGACACCGCCGGTGCAATAAGCTGAGTCGTCAGAAGCCAGAAATACGGCGATTCCTACCAGGTCTTCTGGCGTGCCAATGCGACCCATGGGCACCATGCTTTCAAGGCGACTGCGCTCCTCGCCGTCCTTGAGCATCTCGGCGATCAGTGGTGTCGCTGTGGTGCCGGGAACAATAGCGTTGAAGCGGATGTTGTCCCTCGCATAGCTCGCTGCTGAGACCCTGGTGAGTCCGAATACCCCGCCTTTGCTGGTGCTGTAAGCAGCGAAGTCAGGAGCCACTCCGAGCATGCCAGTCGGTGAGGCGATGTTTATGACGGAGCCGCCTCTTCCGAGCATGTGCGGTACAACCGCCTTCACACAGCGCCAGGGACCTTTCAGGTTGATGTCGATGGTCCGGTCCCAGATCTCTTCGGAGACCTCATGCGCCCTTGCATCCTGGCCGATCAATTGAACGGCAGCATTGTTGACGAGGATGTCTGGCGAACCAAGCTCACTAACCACTGTCGTGATCGCAGCATCGACGCTGTCCGTTGATGACACGTCGGTACCGATGAAGAGGCACTTGCCGCCTGAGGAGTTAATCGCCCTTTCAACGGTTTGGCCTCGATCGGTGTCGACATCCAATACGGCGACTGCGGCACCTTCAGCAGCAAAGCCTTTTGCAATCGCTTCTCCTATGCCGGCGCCAGCACCGGTAACAACAGCAACCCGGCCGTTCAACCTCATCGATTCGTCTCCAGAGCGTACTCGTTGACCAAATTTCACAAAAAAACTCGGACCAGGCTCCTACCTTGAGTGACCTTCACGGTCTCACATCACTTAATATCGCCTGTCATGACAGTTGCAGCCATACTACTAGCGGCAGGCGAATCCAGCCGCATGGGCCGTCCCAAACCACTGCTTTCATGGCAAGGTGAAACCCTGGTTGAATACCAGGTTCATAGCCTGTTGGAAGGAGGTGTCGATGAAGTATTCGTCGTCACCGGGAAAAGTGACGCTGAAGTGACGCCGATTCTCCGGGACCTGAAGGGAGTCCGGCGTGTTCACAACCCTCATTTTGCCGAAGGTAAAACGACTTCGATCAAGGCCGGTATCGCCGCGTTACCTGATGAAGTAACGTCTATTGTCTTGCTTGCTGTCGATCAGCCAAGACCACCCTGGGTTGTCCGGCTTGTGCTCGACTCACATCTGGCAGCAGCAGCGCTGCTGACGTCTCCACGATTTGAAGGGCATGGCGGGCATCCCCTGGTATTCGATGGGACGCTTCGTGAGGAATTGGCAGAGATCAGCGAGGAGAGCCAGGGGATCCGGGAGGTGTTCAAACACCACGAGCACCGCATGAACACCGTGGAGTTCCACAATGAAATCGTGCGTTTGGACTTGAACACACCGGAGGCCTATGAGGACGCGCTCCTACGGTTCGGATCTTCGCAAGCTACGTAGCCTGATATTCGACGGCTAAACTAGATTCCACACTGCATGTCGGCAATATCGCGAGCGGTCAATGACGATGAAAGACAAGAGGCGACATAGCCCAGCAGAGCGAGCGAACGTGAGAAACCGTGACGGTTGGTCACAGCGGCTCGGCATAGCCGTACTGCTCTGGATACTGGCTGTCATCCTGATCCCGCTGCATGGGCTTTTGTTAGTACCGCTATTCTTCGTCGACTCGCTGTTTCCCGTCGTTATCTGGCTCCTGGTATTCGGTGTGCCACTCGCACTCATCGATATCTGGGCGTTCAACTGGGCCCGAGATAGCATCCAGAGTTACAGATGGATCAATGATGCCGACGACGGGTCAAAAAGGGGATTGGATGGTCGTACTGACCAATGAGCAATCGCTGGTTCGCTGAAGTTCTCGGCCATTTGGTCAGCGGCGTGGCTAGAGCGAATGGAGACTGTCCGGGTTGAAAAGTGTCACCGAAGCACAGGCGTATATGCGGGCGAACAGCATCGATGGTTGGCTAACCCGCGACTATAGATACACGAATCCTGTTTTCTGGCAGCTTTTTGGTGAACGGATCGAAAATGTTACCCGCCCCGTTTGGTTTCTCATACCAGCCAGCGGTGAACCAAGGCTGTTGGCACACGATGTTGACACCGGGCGCTTCGGAGCGATAGAGATTCTGGTCGACGGCTACTCTAGCCGCGATTCGATGATTGACGGCCTGAAAATCCTGGTCGACTCAACAGACTCGACTCATCCGACACTCGCAATGGAGTACTCCGAGCTATATCAGTTGCCAAGGGTGGGTCGAGTTGATGCGGGCACAGTTGAGTTGATCAGGAGTCTAGGGGCGGAAATCGTTTCGTCCGGCGACGTCCTTCAGTACGCAACCGAACGGTGGTCGGATACACAGCTTGAGTCACATAGGTTTGCCGTCGACCGCCTGACCAGAATCGTCAAAGGTGCATTCGACTTTGCAGGCGAAAACGTTCGCTGGGCACTGACAGAACATGACCTGGCGGAGCACATCAGGGGTCGGTTCGACCGGCTTGGTCTCGAATACGATGACGGCCCGGTGGTTGCGTTCAACGAACACTCGTCTGACCCACACTACGAACCGGAGCCAGGCAATTCGGCGGTGATCAGACGCGAGGGCTGGCTGCTGATCGATCTCTGGGGTCGCCAGAAAGCAAACTCTATATCCGGTGGGGATCCGGCAGTATCTGCTGACATCACCTGGGTCGCCAAACTGGGCTCGCCTCCTACCGGTGAGCAACAGTCGGTATTTGACGCTGTCAAAAATGCCAGAGACTCAGCATTCGACTTCCTACAATCTGAGCTCAGGGCCGGCAACTCACTTCAAGGATGGCAAGTCGATCGTGTCGCCAGGGATTCAATCACCGCGGCCGGTTTCGGCAAGCAGTTCGTCCACAGACTGGGCCATTCGCTCGGCCACGAGGTTCACTCCAACGGCGTCAATCTTGATGACTGGGAAACGCATGACACCCGCCATCTGATACCGGGCATAGGTGTCACGATTGAACCCGGCATATATCTTCCCGAGTTCGGAGTAAGGCTTGAAATGGACGTGTTTATAGGAGATGACGGCCCAGAGATCACAGGTGACCGACAGGACGAAATTTACCAGATCGAAACTTGATTGATCGCTACAGGTTCCGGGGCTTGGTTCGGCCGATTCAATTTCCGCTTTGGGCTGGTGAGCACCATTGATTTCTCACGCTCCACCGATGTCACATCCACCTGCGTAACTGCTTAAGCGCTTAGAATACGCTGCTGAAATTACGGTTCGCAGCGGATGTCAGCGAACCTTGTTGCACCGGGAGTTTTACAGTGATCCCTGGCATGTGGAACATAGGCCTCAAAGAGTGGTCGGTGACGATTGACGCCATCGAACGAGGTGAGCAGACGATTTTGCTGCGCAAGGGCGGCATCAGGGAAGACGGTAAGCACTTCAAGATTGAGCAGGACCAGTTCTTTCTCTACCCGGGTCATTTCCACGAAGGTGAAGCGTTACTCAAGCAGGAAAAACATGACCTTCTTGCGAACCAGGGCGACTCGGACGAGTTCGAACACGTCGTCACGCTATCGACGTTTGCTGAGATTGAAGAAGTGATCGAAGTCTCCAGCGAAGAAGAGGTTCGAGCGCTGAACGACTTCCATATCTGGTCTGAACAGTTCGCCGAGAAACGTTTCAACTGGAAGCCATTGCACCCGCTCAACCTGATTATCGTTCGCGCCCATGTCCTCCAGCAGCCACAAGCTTTGATGGTCATGGAGGAGTACGGAGGCTGCAAGTCGTGGGTCGAATTCATCGAGGACTATCCAGTAGGTGTTACATCCCCGGCTATCCCCGACCGACGCTACAACGCACAAGTTGCCGCGATTAAAGAGGCACTGGCATCGGTTGGCGCAACTGCCAAGTAGATCCGACGTCGATACATAAGCACCAGCGACTTCGCCAGGGAAATACAGGAGATCCAGTGAAATACAGAAATCTTGCCGGAACAGATCTCGAGCTTTCAGAGGTTGGCTTCGGAGTCTGGGGAGTTAGCACTAACTGGTGGGGTGAGGTCTCTGAGCAAGATGCGATCGCCCTGATGCAGGGCGCTTTGGATAGAGGCATCACGTTCTTCGATACCGCCGATACGTATGGCGCCGGCTACGGAGAAGAGATAGTCGCAAAGGCACTTCGATCTCGAAGAGACGAGATCGTCATCGGCACGAAGTTTGGTTACGACCTGGACGCACCGAGGTCTGGACACCACAAGGAGCGCCCCCAGAACTGGTCGCCAGAGTTTGTGGCTTCAGCCTGTGAAAAGTCGCTTGGCCGTCTCGAGACTGACCACATCGATCTATACCAGTTGCACAACTCCCGATTGAGCGCCATTCAGCGAGATGACACTGTGTCTGTTCTGGAGGACCTGAAACAGGCCGGGAAGATCCGCCATTGGGGTGTGGCGGTCGGTCCTGACATCGGTTGGATCGAAGAAGGTGAGTACACCCTAAGAGACCGCCGGGTTCCAGCGCAGATCATCTACTCAGTGCTTGAACAGGACCCTGCTGACCGTTTCATCAATGCTGCCACTGAGGCAAACGTCGGAATTTTCTGTCGTGTTCCACATGCGTCTGGGATGCTTGACGGCACCTACACAAAAGACACCAAACTCGATTCGATGCCGTTTGACGCAGACGACCACAGGTCTTATCGCAAAATGCAATGGCTGAGCCAGTCAATTGAAAAACTAAAGCAGATCGAATTCCTGATATCGGGCAAGCCAGCGACCGTCGGTCAAATCGCCATCAAATTCTGCCTGACCCCGCAAATCATGGCGTCCTGCCTTCCCACGATCACCAACTTCGAGCAGCTTGATGAATACGTGGCTGCACCCGACATTGACCCATTGCCTGCAGACGAGTTAATGAAGCTGTCATCGCTTTACGGAGATAACTTTGGCACCGGCGATAAAGACCCCATGAAATCGTCACAGTCGCCGACAGGCTGGGTTGACACCTCAAACGTGCCCACCGAGCCGAAAATAGCCGTCCGTCGTTAACGCGGCTGCTTTGTCGAGGTTTTTGAACGAGCCCTGCGCCTACGACGCGAGGTCTGACTCTTTCGTTTTTGCCTGCGCCTGTTCGCTGTGGCAGCAGACGTAACGTCCTTCTCCTGTGGCGCAACTGGCCGACGCTTCTCCGCGGCCTCACTCGCTTTGCGTATTTCATCCTCAAGTAGATTGAAATCGCGCTGAGGAACAATGTGAAGCATGCCAAAAAATGCCAGAGGCCAGTGCTCTGCTGGCCATTTCTTCACATACTCAAGAGTCGGAGCGATCTCCCTGGCATCAATGTAATCCTCTGGCTCAAGTACGAGATCGGCTTTGATTTCAACACGATTTGGAAACAACTCATCCCTGGTGTGGTGTTTCCAAACTCTGGTCTTCTCTTCGAAGTGCTCAGAAGTCACCGTGGCAGTGGCTGCAAAGCCTTTCTTGTCCTCCACGTAGTACAGCAACCTGTCTTCAGGCGTGATACGTACTGATTTACGCCGGTTTCGCGAGTCGACACCTTGAACAGAAAAACCGTTCTCGCGTGTGATCCCCATGTTCTCCTGATCGAGAACCACCATCCAGTAAGTCTTACTCATTGAAGGAGAAATCGTCTGCACCTGTCCGCTGAGACCTCGTATTCACCGTTCCAATCTTAAGGCATGCTGCTTCGCGATACCGACTCCTGGTCGATACACTCCTTGCGGAAAGACGCAGACGTGAGCGCGAAGCTTGGCTTGACCAGACCGCGGAGGGTCCAATGAATGAATCCAGATCCATAGAGACGAAGGTCATCGAGCGGCTTGAGAGCTTTGGAATTCCTTTCGAGGTGATTGAGATCGATCCAGAATTCGCCGATACCGCAGCATTCTGCGAGAGATATGGATTTCCACCAGCTCAGGCCGCGAATACCATAGTCGTAGCCAGCAAAAAGAAACCGCGGCAGTATTCAGCCTCAGTAGTCCGGGCCACCGCCAGACTCGACGTTAATCACTCCGTTAAGAAACTCATGGGCAATGCCCGGGTTTCGTTCGCTCGCGCCGAAGAAACCGCTGAGCTCACAGGCATGATGATTGGTGGTGTGACTGCGCTGGCGCTCCCAGAAGACATGCCTGTGTATATCGATCCTGGTCTGATGGATTGTGATTACGTCATACTTGGCGGCGGAAGCCGCTCGACGAAGATCAAGGTATCCCCCGCGTTACTGTTGAAAATTCCCGGATCGCAGGTGGTCGATGGGTTGACTGCTGGCTGATCCAAGGAATATCCCGGCGAAACAGGTGAGCGAACCCTGGCCCTCGCAGTAGCAAGTTCGGAGCATTAAGTGCCTTCAGGCAAAGTGGTGACAGATATACCGGCACCGGCAGAAAAGGTGTGGGAGATCATGACGGACTTCGAGAATGCACCTTCTTGGGTGCCTGATCTGGTATCGGTCGCCAAGCTCGATTCAGGTCAGCTAGCCATTGGCTCACGGTTTAAGCAAATCATGCGCGTTCAAGGTCGCGAAGTCGAGGTTATCCTCACAATCAAAGAGTTGGATGCGCCGCGCACCATCGCCCACGTTGGAGAAGGAAAATCGGTCAAGATCAGCGGTCGTGCTTCTTTGCGCGAAACGCCAACAGGTTGCCAGGTAGTGAACGAATGGGGACTGGAACTTAGCGGCTTCATGAAGCTCGCTTCTCCTATCGCTGGTAGCTGGACGCAGAACAACATCGAACAGTCAATGAAGGCGCTTAGTGACCGGCTTCTATCAGAGAGCTAATCTTCCCGGGTTTTCTGGTAGCGATTGCGGATCCAGATCGCCAGCGCATTCATGCTCAACAACATGATCAGAAGGGCCAATATCCCGGCTGCTGCGATGTGCTGAAAACCCGACTGTGGCTGCTGCACCCAGTTGAGGATCTGCAACGGAAGTACCGTGAAAGAGTCACCAGGGCTTCGCGGCACAGACGTGATGAACACGATCCCGCTAATCATCAGGATCGGTGCAGCTTCACCGATCGCACGTGATAGTGCAAGGATCACACCGCTCATAATGCCCGGAATCGCCTGCGGCAGAACAATGCCCTTGACCACCTGCCACCGCGTGGCTCCCATTGCAAACGCGGCATCACGATAGCTTGGAGGAACGGCCCGGATCGACTCCTGCGTGGCGATGATAACGATAGGCAAGACAAGTAGCGTCAGCGTCAGACCACCTGCCAGAACGCTCCTTCCCATGTTCATCAGGAGAACGAAAATGCCGAGCCCCAGTATTCCGTACACGATCGACGGAACACCGGCGAGGTTCGCAATATTAAGTTGCACCAGCCTGCTGAATCTGCTCTCTCCGGCGAACTCTTCCAGATACACAGCCGTTCCGACTCCGAGTGGGATCGTGAACGCTGCAGTTGTCACGATCACCCATGCAGTACCGATCAGCGGAGCGAAAATTCCTGCACGCTCGGGTCTGCGAGAGGCGTAACTATTGATGAACTGCCAGTCGAGCCAGCCCCAGGCATCTACCACGACGTTTAGCAGCAGCGTAACCAGACCTGCCACGCCAATCACGACGGACGCCAGAAAAAGAGCAAAGAAGAAGCGATCGCGCCAGGATCTGTATACCCCTCGGCCACGAACGCTGGACGCGGCGGCGGACTGAGCCACACTTGCAGGTGAAGATAGTCTCATTCGTACCTCTGCCTGTATCGTGCGACGAACCAGCGCCCAAGGATGTTCATCCCAAGCGTCATGACGAAGAGCAAGGTGCCCACAGCGAAGATGCTCTTGAAGACCAGTGAACCCTGTTCAGTTTCACCGGTCGCGACCTGCGCGATGTACGCGGTCATGGTCTGTATCGGCTCAAGCGGATTTGCGGTCAAGTTAGGCAGAGATCCTGCGGCGATGAACACGATCATCGTTTCGCCAATCGCACGTGACACTGCAAGTATCAGCGAGGCTACGATGCCCGATAGCGCGGCAGGGACCACGACCTTTGTCGCGACTTCAAACCTCGTGGCGCCAAGGGCGTAGGCAGCATTTCTCAGCGAAGAAGGCACAGAAACCATAGCGTCTTCGGACAGCGTAGAAACCATGGGCATGATCATCAGCCCCATCACAATTCCCGCGCTGAGTGCGTTGAAAATGATCAGATCAGGAAAAATGTTCTGAAGTTGCGGGGTGATGAAGTTCAGCGCAAAGAACCCGTACACAACAGTTGGAATGCCAGCGAGTACCTCGAGGACCGGCTTCAGTGTTCTCCGCACTCTGTCAGGTGCGTACTCAGAAAGGAATATCGCAGCACCCATTCCGAGTGCCAGCGCGATTACTCCGGCAACAACAGCAACCAGAAGCGTTCCAGCAACAAGCGGCAGCACGCCAAACTTCTGCGGAACGAATAGGGCTGTCCATTCGGTTCCAAACAGGAATTCCCAGATCGGGATCTCAATAAAGAAGCCAACAGCATCGCGTAGCAGTGAGACAAGGATGCCGACTGTGGTAAGAATCGAGATTATCGCGGTGAGACGCAGTGACCAGACAACGATTCGCTGTTCGAGATGACGTCGGGACCGGTTGCGTCGGAGCTTGATGTCCAGCTCTCGTGCATTGCCGCTCGATCTGCTGGCTGTCTTGTCGGCTATCACAGAATCTGCCTGATATCCCTTAGGAACTCCAATTCGGCGCGCTGCGTCGTTGCGAATGGTTCTAGACGACCGTTAAGGGATTGTTAAATCTCCTAGGCTGATTCACCAGGCATACTCGATTCGTTGGCAGGCAATCGGATCGAAAACACGGTTCCCGTCCCGTACTGGCTTTCCACCGTGATCACTCCGTCATGTGCTTCAACGATATGTTTCGCGATCGCCAGACCAAGGCCGGATCCACCTTCACTTCGGGCATAGTCGGTCTTGTAAAAACGTTCGAAAACATGGGGCAGATGCGCCGGTTGAATCCCTATGCCGTTGTCCTTCACCTGGAATAGCAACTGCCCGTCCTGATTCGATGCCGAGATTTTGATCCTGCCGTCTTCTGAGACTGCCTTGAGAGCATTCGTAACCAGGTTGCTGAAGACATGTTCAAGTTGACTTGCGTCAGCACTGATAGCTACGGATTCATCGGCCACTTCGACTGAAATCATCACTCCTGATTGCTCGGCGACCACTGCAAAACGCTCGGCTATGTCGTTCAGGAACTGTTCTACATGGATCTCGTCGACGTTGAGAACGGTCTGACCTGATTCGAGTCTCGAAAGCTCCAGCATCTCCTTCACCATCTGTTCGACTCGCGCGCTATCTTCGAGTATGCGATTCAGGAAATCTTCGCGAGCAGCAGGATCGTCGGCGGCCCCTCGTTGGAGCGTTTCTGCAGCCGCCCTGATTGCCGCAACAGGAGTCCTGAGTTCATGCGACGCGTTACTGACGAATTCGCGACGTGTCGTTTCTGTCTTCTTTATCTCCGTGATGTCGGTGAGAATCACCACGGATTTGGTCTGGCCGCCGCGGTCATCGAGAGGCGATGCTATCGCCTGAACCGTGCGATTGGATGCTCTGATCTCGAACTGGGCACTACCCGGACCTCCCGTTTCGATTGGCAATAACGCAAGCTGGTTCAGGTCGTAGTTGTTATTGAGGGTAATCAGCCGTTCGCCGGGCCTGTACTCAGCTTCCGGGCCCAGGAGATGAACCGCTGTCGGATTGGCGAACTCAACAATCCCATCTGCATCCACCAGCAGCACGCCTTCTGCCATCGACTCAAGAATCGCCAGAAGCCTGGCCCGCTCCTGATCGGCTTCCTGGGTGGCCGCCACCAAACGGTCGGATAACCGGTTGACAGCTCGAGCCATCCTGCTGAGTTCAGATGGACCTTCAGGGTTGAGACGGTGGGATCGATCGATTGTTGCGGTTCGCAGCACAGATTCCGTCATTCGACTGAACTGCGAACTTAGATGGCGAGCGCGGTAGGCACTCGCCGCGATCGCGAACAGACCTACGATCACGGTTCCTGTGATGTCGAAAAAGGTGGTGGCGATGGCTACAGCGACGACCAGAATCGCTGCCTCAAGGAGAATGCGCCATCTCAGTGGCCAGGAACTCATCTCGAAGGGTTCCAGTCCCAGTGACGGAGTTCAGGCGCTAAATCTGTAACCGACTCCGCGGACTGTTTGAAGTCTGATTGGCGACGACGGATCTTCCTCAATTTTGAGGCGCAACCAGCGGACGTGCACATCAACGGTTCTTGTGTCTCCGCTGTAGTCAAATCCCCAGACCTCCTGCAACAACTGGTCACGAGAATACACTCGCCCCGGACGCGCTGCTAAAAAGGCAAGCAGGTCGAACTCTCTTGGCCTCAGGTCAATCTCTTTACCGGCAAGAGTAACTCGCCGCGCAGCGCGATCAATCCGAACTCCAGCTGCCTCCACGACGTCACTCTCACGTGATGACGCCGAACGGTTGAGCAGTGCCGTTCGTCGCAACTGAGCGCTGACTCTGGCGAGTAGCTCCCGCATGGAAAACGGCTTTACAACGTAGTCGTCAGCGCCGACCTCCAGGCCAGCGACCCTGTCGACTTCGGAATCTCGGGCTGTAAGCATGATGACTGAAGACGTAAGACCTTCACGCCGGAGCGCACGACAGACTTCAATTCCGCTGATTTCCGGCAGCATCAGGTCCAGTACAAGAAGATCCGGCTGGTGCTGACGTGCCAGCGAGAGAGCCTTTTCACCATCTCCTGCCACGAACACTTCATAGCCTTCCGCGACAAGGTTGTAGCGAATGGCCTCCTGGAGATTCCGATCATCTTCAACCAGGAGCACCGTGCTTCGCGACGCCTCTACTGCGTACTGCTCAGAGGTCTGGCTGTTGCTCAGATTCATTCTGTGTAACTCGGTACGGTTCCAGTTTCCTGATCGTTGTCCTATCCGGGCTGTTGTTAAGGGCACTTTAAAGCTGCCAGCCAATTGTTAAGCGAACGTTAGCCGTTTGTACTCCCTGCGTTTAGGGCCGGAATGTCTCGCCGCTCGTTCAGGCAACTCGTTTTCGTCTGTTGTTGATGTAATCGACTAATACATAATCACCAAGGTCATCAGGCGTGGTGTAGAACGCACGGCCTCGGTTAATGCGTGACACGTAGTCGATGAACTGGGTCAGGTAGCTGGTCCGTTCCAGCATGAACGAATTGATCACGATTCTGGCCGATGTGCATCGGCGGACTTCATCCAGTGTGAGGCTTATGGTCCGACGACTTGGCGGATAGTTGAACTGCGGAACGCCGTCTTCAATGTGAGCGGTTGGTTCGCCATCCGTCACCATGATGATCTGTCTTGTACCGGCACGTTCTTTGGTGAGGATACGCCGGGCGAGCATGAGTGCGTGGTGCATGTTCGTACCCTGCAGCCAAATGTTCGGCTGAAGCTCAGGAAGTTCCGAGAACCGGACCTCTTCAGCATGGTCTGAAAAGCCAACGATGAACAGGCGATCCCGCGGAAACTGTCCCTGTATCAGGGATTGCAACGCCATCGTGACCTTTTTAGCGGCAGCCCAGCGTCCTCCGTTAAACATCGAGCTGCTCTGGTCGAGCAATAGGACGGTAGCGGCGCTGACTGTGTGTTCGGTTCGATCAACCTCGAAGTCTTCCACCTCAAATGTCACGGGACTCTTCGGTCCGGCCCTGAATACAGCGTTCATCAATGAACTGTTCAGATTCGGATGGAACGGTTCGCCCGGTTCATAACGCCTGGTATCTCCGGTTAGTTCACCGCCGTGGCCCGATTCTGAGATCCGATGTCCGCCGACGTTGGCCTTACCGAGACTGCCAAACACCTCCCGCAGCGCTTTGTCTGCGAGCCTTCTGACCGCCTTCGGGGTTAACTCCCAGGTGTCACCGGACTTCCGTATCAGACCAAGCTCTTCCAGTGCACGGGCAACATCTCCGAGCTGATCGATCGTCCGTTTGGCATCGTCACCAATCATCTCGCCAAGCTGCTCCGTGTCGATGGAGTCGAGATTACCTGTCCTACCGGCCTGTTGAATGGATCGCTCCATCAGGTCCATCTTCTGTAACTGGCCCATCATCTCCATGGCTTGATCGAGCGTCAAAGACTCGTCACCCATGAAGGGGTAGGCGCGAGCCAGTTCGTCTGGTGGTCTGAGCTGCTGGAGGAGCGCCGCCATTCGTGCCATCTCCTTCAGGGTCTCCTCGTCCATCGACGCCATAAGCGATTCCATGAGCTGGTGTTGCTCTTCCGGAGACATGCCGGCCATCAAAGACTGCGCCTGGGCCATCTGTTGCTGCATGTGATCAAGAAGTTCATCAAGGTTCTTCGGCGGATCGTTTGCGAAGTGCTGTCCGAAACGCTCCATGAACTCCTCGAACCCTGATTGCAGCTGATCCTCCGGTGCCCCGCGGAGTTTCTGTTCCATGAGGTTGCTCATGGCCTTCATCATCTCTCGAAGTTCCGATTTCTCTGCGTCGCCCATCTGTTGGAGATTCTGTGCAGCCTCTTTGGCAACGTTACCGATCATCTGCCTGCGCAACATTTTCAGGATTTCCTGAAACTTCTCACGTGCCGTGGGATCGATAAAGTCGTAGTCATTCAGCTCTCTTACAGCACCAGCTACGCTGGGTGGCAGGTTGTCCATCTTCTTCTGCGCGGCTTCCGCCCGTCGCTCAACCAGATCAAGTGCTGATTGCATCTGCTCCTGCAGGTCGGCCGGAACATCTTTCATGCGCTCCTCGGCCTGTCGCACGCTGGTGCTCGCGCCGTTGCGTTCGTGGCGCTCCACCTCCCTGACCCGCTCACGCAGATCAGCCATAACAGAGTCCATGTCGAACTTCTGGATCTGCCGGTTGCGTTGCTCACGAATCTGGTTGATCAAATCCTGCAAGCCTGGCACCTGACGCCCATCAGGCGACTGCATGCCTGATCGAATGAGCTCGTTGAGCGCAGATTCAAGATCGCCTGATTCGAAGATCGAGTCGGCGATTTCATCGAACAGTTCGCCCGCATCTGCCGCGAACGGTTCCTGGCTGCCGTCCCATTTTGAGTAACGGTAATAGGCCACGGCTACTCCCGGTTGCGCCTCCGCCGTTGTTGCAGTCTTCTTCGGAGCTCAGCGCGGCGCTCGTCATCAAACGCATCCGCGAGTCCAGACATGGATGATGGGTCTGGCTGCGGCGGCTCTTTAACGTACCTGAATCCGCCATCTACTACATCGCGATTTAGCTGGCGTGTCAGGTGAAGGCCCTCAAGTACGAATTCGATAGCCGAAGCTGTCTCGGCCTCTGAGCCGTCGCAGGACAGATCAGTCACGATCTCCGCGAGAGCGGGAACTGCACCAAGTCGGCCTGCGTAATCAGAAGATCGTCTTGTTGCACTCGCCTCGACAGTCTCGCCTGACTCGAAGCTGCTCACCACCCTGGCAAGATGCGCGCCGTTTACAGTACGACCGAAAACCTCAGCCACCGCTCGCTTCGTCAGATCCTCAACTACACGATCTTCCCTCCCTTCCTCAAACGTCTCTAGCTCGATCTTGCCCCGCATTGAAGAAGCTAAAGCAGGCAGGTCGGTGATTCGAGGTGAGGCGCAATCCTCTCCAAGCGCTAAACCGCGTTTCAAGGCGGCACTGCGCAGCGTCTCCTGGTTGGCAATGGATAAGCGAACGCTGACACCTGACCGTTGATTTACTTCACCACTACGACGCGCCTGGTGGCTCAGCTCAGCCACTATCTCTGACATGAATTCGGGCACAACCACTTTGATCCCTGCATCTTCGAAATGAGCACTCTCCTGCTCAACTATGCTTCTCTCATGCTCAGTGGTCTGCGGGTAGTGCGTACGGATCTGGGCGCCGAAACGGTCCTTAAGCGGTGTGATAATTCGACCTCGGTTCGTGTAGTCCTCGGGATTGGCGGTGGCAACAACCATGATGTCGAGAGGCAATCGGATGTTGTATCCGCGAATCTGAACATCCTGCTCCTCCATCAGGTTGAACAGGCCAACCTGAATACGTTCCGCAAGGTCAGGCAACTCATTCACGCAAAAGATCCCGCGGTTGGTGCGCGGAATCAGGCCATAGTGAATGGTCAGTTCATCACTCAGGTAACGTCCTTCCGCGACCTTTATCGGATCAACATCTCCGATCAGGTCCGCCATCGTCACATCTGGTGTTGCGAGCTTCTCCCCATACCGTTCATCACGGTGGAGCCACTCGATCGGAGTTTCTTCACCGCTGTCTGCGACCATGGCCTTTCCGGCAGCGGAGATCGGAGAAAGAGGATCGTCATTAGTTTCAGTACCAGGAAGCGCGGGAACGTACTCGTCCAGAAATTGCGTCAGTGAACGTATCAGCCGCGACTTCCCCTGTCCTCGTTCGCCGAGCATCGCGATGCTCTGCCCTGCCAGAAGAGCGTTTTCCAACTCAGGAACCACCGTCGTCTCGTACCCGACGATACCGGGCAGAAGTGATTGGCCTGATTTCAGACGCTCAACGACATTGGTGTGAATCTCTTCTCGGACAGACCGCGGTTTGTAACCGGTCTTTTTGAGTTCACCGATTGTCCGAGCGAGTTTGGGACGACGAGAAGTTGGCATCGCGGGACATCCGTAGATTGGTGGCGTTTGACAGTGCTACGGAGCCTGAGCCTTGCTGGCTTCAGGTTCCTCATACGGTGCGGGGCTGGACGTGATAGTCGCACACGGATGCCACGAACGCCAATCCGCAACCTTCCGGCAGGTTGCAGGAGCAGCGCCTCATCACACTAAACGGTTTCCCGTTTGCCTGAAATGGCGGAACGATAGGCCGCGTCGATGATCTCAATTGCGGCCATCCCTGCCCACCCGGGTGCGAAGTTAGTGTCTGTTTTGCCCGCAATCAGATCGGCAAAGTTGGCAGGCGGGCCACCACCTCTGTATTCACCGGCATTGCCATCGAGCTGCATCTCAAAATGGTCACCATCGTGCCGCTGGACAGCCAACCGGGAACGGTCACAATCGATGCTCATCACACCTTCGGAACCGAAAATCCGCAGATCCAGCTGGAACCCGGTGTCTTCCGGCATGTTTCCAGCGCCTGAGAACGAGCCGATAGCGCCCGTTGTGAACTCGACTGAGAAGGCATCGTAAAGTTCGACTTCGCTCGTCGGTGAGGACGTCAGAGCCGCCACTGACTTGCCACGCAGTTCAGTGAGCCACGCTGCCATCCCAACTGAATGCGACATCTGAGCGAGCGCGTAACCGCCTCCAGCCACCTGCGGATCGGCCCAGGTCGCTGCGCCGGGTTCGAACATGACTTCACCTTCGCCGCCACCGTCAGAAATGAACCGTTTTCCCTCCAGCAGCTTCCGGATCGGCGATGCCATGTGACACATGACGAACTCGATGTTGCCGACAGCACCTTGCTCCATCCGGCGCCTGGCTTCCTGAATGAACGGCGCGTAGTGCCAACCATAAGGCACGAGCAGGTGAACGCCTTTTCGTTCAGCCGCTTCGACAAGTCCCCTGGCGTGGTCGGCTGATGTTGTTAACGGTTTCTCGCACATGACATGCAGGCCGCGCTCGATCGCTGCCAGCGCATGTTCGTGGTGCATCGAATGTGGGGTGCTGACCACAATCGCGTCCAAATCCATACTCAACAACTCACGATAATCCTCGGTGGCATAGACGAAGCCGAATCGTTGCTTGACCTGCTGCAACTCGTCAGCGCCGAGCCGACAGACAGCCGTCATTTCGACGTCCTGGTGGTCTGCGAGAACCGGCATGTGATTAGTCGTGGCCCACCAACCGGCACCGATAAATCCAATGCGAGATTTACGTTTCTCAGTCACGAGAGTTGTTTCCTTGTTGCTCACCGTTCTCTTCGTTCGGCTCGGACGAAAAGCCGAATATTTCCATTGCCTCGCCTATAGCCGATGAAGAGGTCTCCTCTTGGCGCTTTTTGCCCTTTTTGCCTCGTTGAGATTTCGGCTTTCTCTTCTTCTTGGGCTTAGGTAGCAGAGCTTCTGCCCGCCTTTGCTGGCATGTGGCGCAGGTGCAGGTCTTGGGATGCTTCCCAGTTGCCCAGTTGTGTCGTTCTCTCATGGTCTATCCGTGAAAGGTCGGAGAATGCGTACCGATCTCTGCTATGGCACGCCGTTCCATCTCATCCGCAGTATGCGGATTCTCAGGCCAGTCTTCAGGCGCAACGTGAGACAGCCGTAACATCAATCGAGCAATCTGCCCCACATATTCCTTCAGCTCTCGCACATTAAGTTTCTGTGCCGAATCGCCGACCTCGTGATGGAACTCTGAAGTTGAATGCCGTCCAGCAAACCTCCAGCGCCACAGAATTCCGGCCGGAATGCCCGCACGAACAAATGGGAAATGATCGGAATGGGCATCCAAAGGACCCTGGACGTGACATGCGTGGCCGTCTGACATGGTGTCGAGTTGTGACTGCATGAAGTTGCGCATGTGCTCTGTCATGACCACGACACCTTTCATGTGTCCCGTCGAAAGCTCATCCAGGTTCAGCGCGAACCTTGGTGGCGACAGTTTCCCATCTTTTCCGTGATGTTTCGCCACGTATGCATATGCCCCTTGAAGGCCCTGTTCTTCCCCAGACCACGTCGCAAACCTGATGGTACGTCCGGGGCCAATTCCGGTTTCACGCTTCAGAGTGGCCAGTACCCGGGCGGCCTCCATGACTGCCACGGTCCCAGAAGTGTTGTCATTTCCGCCCGGTGTGCCCAGAACTGTGTCGTGGTGACCGGCAACGATTACGTGTTCATCCGGCCAACGATTTCCTGAAATCTCAGCGATCACATTGTTCGCAGGCGTGTTGAAGAACCGGGATTCAACCTTAAGGTTCAGAGTCGCTCCTCTGACCGACAGGTGTTTCAGGCGCCCTCCGGTCTCAAATCCGATGTTCACAGTCGGCAGTGGCTGGGGTGCGATACCAGGTGCCCGCCAGTCGTTTGCGTTTCGGTATTCCATACGACCGCCGGTTTTGGCTTCGATGACCAGTGCGGCTACAGCGCCCTTTTTTGCGGCAGCCGCCAGTCGTGCGGTGTGGGGGATCTGAGGCGTAAATGGTTCAGGTGCGAGTGTCATCAGAACTATCGCGTCTTTGACTGACGAACCTGCGATGTCGATCTCTCGCGGCGTGCCATATCCCAGATCGACCACACGAGCATTGATATCAACTGGTGGACAACGAAGGAACGGCTTGATTTCGAGCTCTTCACCAGTGCCAACTACCGTTGCACTAGCGGCGGTGAAGTTCCAGCTATCCAGCGAGAATTCTTCGCGACGGGCGTCGGTAAGTCCGTTCGAATCCATCTCACGGCAAATGTACTCGGCGGTCAGTAAATCGGCTTCACTACCACCCCACCGAGGGCCGATCTCATGGCAAAGGTAGTCTCGGTACTCGGGTATGCGCGAACCAGCCCAAGCCTCTCCCATCAGAAATCGGTCTATCGTGCGCCATTCGAGTGATTCCACATCCTGCTCCGGTTCTGAAAAAACAAAAGATCGGTTCCCCGGGGAATGTTGGGGGAACCGATCATGCAAAGCAAGCGGATTGGCGAAGTGGGTGACTGATGCTAGCCAGCAGCGCGCTCAAGCTCCATTAGCTCGTCTTCATCGGCGTCGAGATCCTCGTAGATGTCTTCGCCTTCATCGCTTGAGTCTTCCGCCTCGACGGTCACGACGGCAACTGCGGCGGCCTCTTCGGCTTCACGTTGCATCTCCTCGTAGTCGAGTTTGCGTACAGATGCAGCGCTCTTCTCGAAGCCGCAGTTGAGACAAGATAGATAGCTGCCGAAGAAATCAGATTCAAGCTGGACAGTTCCAGTCTTGCAACGAGGACATGAATTGAAATACAGCATGGATGGCCTCCGGCGGCTAAGGGGTGCGCAAGCGATTTCGCACTCTTGATGAAATTGGGCGCACGATATCCGCAACCCCTGACGCCTAACCAAGCGAAATTTGCAACCGGTTTCCGTGTTTTTAAGCAGGTTCCTCATAACTCAGTTGTAATGGCAGGCCGGCTGATAAGCGAATTGTGACTGTGGCAAGTTTGCTCACCTTGGAACCAACAAGTAGATTTCCGGAGGACTTGCTGGACTGCCAGCGTAATTTCATCGGTCGAACCGACCATCACGGAAAGAGACGAGAATGCCGAAACTCTATGTGCTTGGAGCTGGAACACCTACCCCGACCCCAACTCGGTTCGGGTCTGCATTCGTGCTGGATATTGATGGCGAGAAGATCATGCTCGATTGTGGCCCGGCGGCAACACACAAACTTGTGAAGGCCGGTCTCTGGCCAACGGATATCGATCACCTTTTCTTCACCCACCACCACTTCGACCACGACATCGACTATCCATGCTTTCTGCTCTGCCGCTGGGATCAGAGCATTGGTAAAGAGAACCAGTTGCAAGTATTCGGCCCAACTCTGACCGAGAAGATTACGGAAGGCGTGATTGGAGACGACGGAATTTTTTCCCACGATTGGAAAGCCCGCGTTTACCATCCGGTTAGCCAGCAGGTCTATGTGAATCGCGGCGGAACGCTGCCGCGTCCTAAACCAGACATCAGGGCAACCGACGTTGGTCCCGGTCACGTATTCACTGCTGACAAGTGGGAAGTTAACGCGGCTCCAGCTGAGCACGTCCAGCCGTATCTCGACTCGCTCGCTTACCGCTTTGAAGCGAAGGGCGGAAAGTCGGTTGTGTTCACGGGCGACACACAGCCCTGTGACTCAGTTGTGGATCTTGCTAAAGATGCGGATGTGTTGATTTCCATGTGCTGGGACGACCAGGACGAGATGGACGCCGATGGCGAACACCTGGGACAGACAGGAACAACTGGTGCAGCCCGCATGGCTGAAGAGGCCGGTGTCAAGAAACTGATCCTCGTACACATGGGCCCGAACATCTCTCAGCACGGTCCACTGGAGAAGGGCCTGGGTGATATCAGAGAAGTCTTTTCCGGCGAGGTGATCTATGCGGAAGAGATCATGTCTGTCGGCCTTTGAGAATTTCACTTTCCGGACAGGTTTGAAAGAGGCATCTGTTCACCGGCCTAAAGCGGCATTGGCAACCCACCCGATAAGTGAGCCGGGATATTCATGCTAGACGCCATCATCATCACCGCTTACGCAGTTACTGCATATTTAGTCGGTGGGATTCCATTCGCATACATCGCTGGCAGACGTACCGGTGTCGATATTCGTGAGACAGGCAACGGCAACGTAGGAACAGTCAATGCGTTTCGCTCACTCGGCTGGCGCTACGGAGTTGCGGTACTCGCGCTCGACGGCCTCAAGGGTACCGTCGTGATAGTTGCAGGCCTGTTGATGGACCTGTCGGATATCGGTCTCTTCGCCGGAGCACTGGCAGCAACGGTCGGGCATAACTGGTCGCCTTACATCGGGTTTGCCGGTGGCAAAGGCGTGGCGATCATATTCGGCATATCTGTTGGCATGATGCCGATACTCTCGTGGGCTGCAGCACCATTTGTGTTCGTCACTTTCTGGGCCACCAGGAGCTGGGTGTGGGCGTTTGGAGCAGGGATCATCGCCCTTAACCTGATCACCTGGCTGGCAGGGATTCGTGGTGAGATCGTCGCCTTTTGTGTGGCATTGAGCATTTTCGTCGTCGCGACTCACTTCAGCCGGGAAGCGGGAGAGATTCGGAGGGCGGTCGCAGCGGGAGATTGGCGAAAGGTTGGCCAACTCGAGTAACCACTAGCTACTTGGGTCGGAAGATGTGACCGTGTACGAATGCTCGGACCGGGATTAATTCCTGTAAGCCGGCCGCACGGAGTTATGGCATCGAGACGGTATCGCTGAAACAAAACTCACTAACGCATGATCATGCGTCCTGCGGATTCGAACCGGTTTGCGGCAACCATATGTCGGGTCTACGGTTTCCGCGCGACGACAATGCTGTAGCTGAGCATTCCCTCGTGAATTGCTGCCTGGGCCATTCGTACATGCCCGCGTACTTCACGAATCGAATCTCGGCTAACGTCCAGCTTGCCGAGTCCAACTGCGGCTTCGGCCATCATCAATGCGGTCCGCAACTTCTCAACGAATTCAACTGCAACGTGGTTAACGTCTTCAGCTGCAATTATTTCGAATCCGGCATCGTGAACAAGATCAACATAGTCGTGGTGATTGAGTGCGTTTCCGATGCACAGTGCGCTGGCGACTATCCCCTGGAGTTCATGCGGAAGTTGCCCCTCCACGGTCACATCAGACAGAGCCAGGCGTCCTCCCACGGGCAACATCTCGTGAATTCGTTTGAGCGTGCGGGCCTTTCGGTCTAGCGTTGAGTAGACGCACTCCATAAGAACCGCATCGAAACGATCTGGCTCGAGTGCGAACTCCTGAACATCAGCCTGTATGAACTCAACAGCATCCTCTAGCCCCTGCAAATCAGCACGCCTTCGCGCAGATGCAGTTCCCTCAGCCTCGAGCGTTACCCCGACAACTTCACAACCGCGCGTCGCAGCAAGGTGTAGGGCGGATGAGCCGTGACCACTGCCAATATCAAGCACGCGACTATCGATGCCTATACCGGAGATGTCAGCCAATCGGTCGGTGAGAGCAAGTCCACCGGGATGCAATGATTCGCCCATAAGCCAGGATGCCAGCGGATGAGAGTAGAGAGTCGTGCAACATGCCGCGACTGAGTTCTCATCGAACACCGCGGGTACATTTTCGTTCAGTGTCATAACTCTCCTTTCCGATTTTGTGTCGTTCTTCGAAGATTCCGGCCATTGCCTAACCGGAACAGCTCTCTACCTGGGGGAAGACCCGGCTCCTCTTTGCCCGGTCCTCGATCGTGATCTTCACTTCATCCAGATGCTCCTGCATAAATGAACGCAGCACCGGAGCAAAAAGCAGTTTGCCCAGGATCCAGCCAGGCCACGACCACCGGATGCCAAATGTACTCTCGTACCTGAGAAGGGTGCAGCCCTTGCGGTCCTCCAACGTAAATCGATCTTCTAAAAGCTTCAGCCCACCGGTTATCGGCCCCGTGCCGGGAACCAGTCTGAAGTCAATTTGTTCCGGTTCGTTCAGCGTCACCCACTCGTTGGTTGGAAACACAATGCTGCGCCCCAGCAACTTGATAGGGGTATGAAAGGCGACGAGTTTTCTATCGCCTCTGTCTTCCAACACCTTCGGGCGGGGTATTCCTGTCTCCGAATCTCCGGAACCGAACGCGGTGAGCACCTGGAAAGCGAGCCGACGATCTGAGTGGACATGAATCTCAGCCGGTGGCAGAACTATCGGTTTGACAGTCAAGTGTGATCCACCTTCGAGAGAGAGATACGTTCAATCCGTTCCCTGGCTCTCTGTTTCACCATCTCATCGCGCACCTGTTCCCGATATCCCACATTGTTGTACGAGCAGAAAGGGATCAGCCGCCCATCGGGCGTCGCGATCTCCACACAGCACTTCATCAGTTTCTTGATGTCGAACGTGTACGGATCCTGGAAGTCCTTGATGCTGATCGAAAAGAGGTGCTTTGCTATGTCACTGTGTCTGAACCCTTGAAGAGAGATATCGCCACACGCAGCGCAAAAGCTGTCTGAAGTTTTGTCGGAACCTGGCGTCGCTGACGATGACCACAGAGCTTCAAGTGCGCCTTTCACATCCTCAGTCAACTCCGGCATTGCCCTGTTTGTGATGTAGTCAAGATACTCATCCACATCAACTATTCGAGGAAGCGGTGTGATCGAACCGTCATCGTCAACGTAGGCGTATGTGATCGACTGGCAGCCCGGATGGCAGCATGGCACCGGCACGAAGTCTGACTTAACGAACTTCCCGTCAGTGCCCTGGTCAATGCGCTCAATCACTTCAGGAATGGTTACCCGGTTCATCGGGTCAAACTCCAGGTGACGCCCCGTGTGGGTCACAGGTTGAAACATCACTGCTCGAACAGCCTCGTGCTCAAGTCCGAAATTGATTAAGGCGGGGATTTCATCTTCATTCACATCACGTTCGATCGCTGCGACGAGAATCGTGTTGAGTCCAAAGTCTGCAAGCCTATCGAGTACCTGGAATTTCTCTTTGAGCAGAGGCTCGCCCCGCAGCTTCACGTAGGTTTCGTCGCGCAGTCCATCGAACTGAAAGTAGATCGTTGGATCGAGCGCGGCGAACTGTTCCGCCCACTCAGGGTCGCGCACGATTCGCAGACCGTTGGTATTCACCATGATGTGACGAATACCTTTGGTTTTCGCCATCTTCATCATTTCGAACAACTGAGGATGTAGGGTCGGTTCCCCACCGGAAAACTGGACCGACTCAGGATCTGCTTCGGTGCGAATGAACGTGTCTAGCATCGTTTCGCATTCATCCAACGTTATGTTGTAACCGGGGCCGGCATCAGCAAAGCAGGTTGGGCACGCCAGGTTGCAGGCCGTATTGACTTCGATGAGAACGAGGCATGCGTGTTGTTTGTGGTCCGGGCAGAGGCCGCAGTCATACGGGCATCCGTCCTTGATTTCGGTACTGAACTCAAGCGGAATGGTGCCGGGTTTGTTGTACTTCAGGCTGTTTATGTATCCCTCAGCGTCCGGGGAAACCAGCACCTCCAACGTCTTACCGCCAAAACATCCTTTAGTGCAGCGCTTTCGCATAATCACCTGACCGTCTTTCAGGTGAATCTCGCCGTTGATGATCGTCTTGCACTCGGGACACATCGTTCGGGTCAACTCGTAGAAGACCGAGTCAGCGGTTTTCATTACCCGCTTTTGACCGGGCATCGACGCCTGATCTCGTGTGGAGGTCACTTGATGTTCCTGTCTTGTTGGCTTTCTATCGCGACACGATGGCGAAAGGAGGGCGGTACGAGTTGATGCCTGACGTCAATTTGATGCTACGACCACCAGATCGGTTAGGCGCTGTGTTGACTCAACATTCCAGTGGCCATTTCAAAAATTCGTCCACCCACGGTGGAACCAGATCAGTGGCTTCAGGTGTGATGACCTGCCAGTTGGGCACGTACAGCAAGCCATTTGAACCAGAGAAATCCTTTCTCCTCTATAAGGAGAGCAACCGCTCTGGCCGCAAGGGCCTTGGAAACGAGCAACTCAACGCCTTGATCTCGCACTCTGCGATAAGCGCTAAGGTTTGATTTTCGAGCGTAAGTGTCGACCGACACCCTGGCGTGACCGCCTCAACCGATGGCATCAAGGTAATCGAGTGCTACCGGCCGCTGGCGCTTGCCCAGGTTTTCTCGAGCTTTTTCTGTGATCAATAGCTGCATGAATGGTTCAGTTTATCCGTCGGTCAGAGTTCTGTTACACGGATTTCCCTCTTGCCTAGGCGCCGGAGAGATGAGATATTCCGCTGCGGAAGAAAGCGTCGGTTAAGTAGATGCGTTTCGCAGTCGTCTGGATGCCGTTGGGTCACAACAGATCCCAATCTGATTACGAAATCCGCAGCGTTCTGGTTGGCGCGGGATTCCATTTGTGATATTGTTCACACTCGACGATTTCAGACGAGGTTGAGCCGTGTCTGAGCGCCTGAGTCCGAAAGACGAAAACGGCGACGACAGACGAGACGGTAACGCTTCGCAAGCTGGCGATTGGCAGGAAACTGCCCTATTGCTGGCCCGCATATCGGGCATTGGCTGGTATGTTGTGGGCAGCATCGGCGCAGGGATAGGTGCAGGCTGGCTGCTCGACAGGCAGTTCGGCACAGAGCCAGCACTGCTTTTAACGGGATTGTTGTTGGGGGTGGTGGCGGCTTTCGTCGGCATGATCAGACTGCTCAATGCAGTCGGCAAAAAGCGCACAAAGCGCTGACAACGGTCCTCATGGGCCAGAAAAAGGGCAAGTCAGGGACAATTGGGGAAACTAACCTCGAACCCCAAACTTCTTCTCGCTGCCGTCATCGTATTGGCGGTGATGGTTATCTCAGTGGCGGGTGGTGCACTTGGTGCATCGTTCGGACTAGGATTCCTCGGCGGCCCGATCCCACTAATCCAGCTACCAGCTGAGTACATCGTAGAGATCGGCAGCTACCAGCTGATGAACACCTACGTGATGTTCTGGCTGGCGATCCTCGTGATCTTTGTCCTGATATTCCTGGCTACTCGAAACATGAAGGACGTTCCCGGCAGGTGGCAGAACCTGTTCGAGACCTTCTACGAGTTCTTCACAAACCTCGCTGAGTCCGTAGGTGGCGGCCGCAAAGGTCGCATGTTCCTTCCAGTCGTCACAGCAATCTTCCTCGGCGTTCTCTTCTCTAACTGGCTCGGTACGATCCCCGGTGTCACTAACATTGGCCGAATTGAGACCGTTGAAGAGTTCATGGTCCTGAAGCTCAAGAAAGAGCTGAAGGCCGAGGGGCAAGGCGGGCTCGCTAAGGACCTTAAGAAGAAAGGCTTCGTAGAGTTCGTCCGCACCTACAAAGATGACCATCACGTTGAAGAAGCGCTCGAGATCGTATTTGCAGAGCACGGATCAGATGGATTCGTCATCTTCTCCGGTCAATCTGGAGTTGGATTCATCAACCCAGGTCGTGGCGAGCAGTGGAAGGTGCGGCTTGAACAGATCGTGGAGCTTCCGGCCGATTTCCACAGTGATCAAGAAATCGAAGATTTCATTCACCAGGTCGAGGAGCCGGGTATCTTGCCGGGCGTCGAACCCGACGAAGAACAGGAATGGACTGTCCAAGACGTAGACGACGGCCGTCTCGGGATCCTTGTCCCCTTCCTGCGCGGTGCCAGCACGGATCTGAACACGACTCTTGCGATCGCCATATTTGCGATGGTCAGCGTGCAGTTCTGGGGATTCAAGACACTCGGATTCACCGGTTACGCAGGCAAGTTCATCATCAATCCTATTAAAGACCCGATCGGTGCAGCCCTCGGTGCGCTCGAACTCTTCCTTGAGTTCGTCAAGATCATCTCGTTCACGTTCCGTCTATTTGGAAACATGTTCGCCGGCGAAGTGCTGCTTATAGCGATGGGCTTCCTGCTGCCGTTGATCGGACTGATCCCGTTCCTCGGACTGGAGTTGTTTGTCGGCGTTATCCAGGCGGCAATTTTCTCAGTACTAACCCTCATGTTCGGTGCGCTGGCGGTCATAGCGCACGAACATGGCGACCATGATGAGCATGAAGAACACGGCGCTCAGACGGAGGCGCAACACTAATTAACGGCTGTTTGTGTCAGCTGCGAGTTAAGGCTCGGCTGACACAAGAGGTAAAAAAAACCGGGCAACGGCAAGCGCAGTGGTCCCGGCAAATGCGGACGAGTCAAGCAGGAATGTAAGACTCGTCATGACAACGCAAGGGACCCTGGAGGACTCAGTTGGAAGTTATCGAGAAGATCACAGAATTTAAGGGGCTTGAAGCCATAGCTGCAGCCATCGCAATCGCTGTTGGGGCAATTGGTCCGGCACTTGGTATTGGCATGCTGGCTTCAAAGGCAATGGAAGCCCTGGGACGTAACCCGGAGGCAGCTGATTCCATTCGCCAGAACATGATCCTGGCAATCGCTTTCGCAGAAGCCATCGCGATTTACGCTCTGGTTGTGGCCGTCATCATCCTGTTCGTTTAGACAGGAAAGACCGCCTCAAGAGGCGACGCAGATTAGTCTGCCGGTCATGGACTGAGGTTCATGGCCGGCAGAAAAAGTAGCTGCGGAGAAAGCAATGGATGCACTGGGAATAAATCTCTCTGGTCTGCTGACTCAGCTGATCAGCTTCACGATCCTCGTGATCGTCCTGTACAAGTTCCTGTACGGACCAATCACGAGGATGCTCGACCAGCGTGCGGAGCGGATCAAGAACAGTCTTGAGGCTGCCGATCGCGCACGTGAGGAAGCTGCATCGTCTGCTGAAGCAGTTGAGCAGGAGATGGCGAATGCACGGCAAGAAGGTCAACGCCTGATCGCCGAGGCACAGGAAGCTGCTCGCCGCGCTGCTGAGCAGATTGAAGAGCGATCTCGCGCGCAGGCTGACGAGTTGATCAAGCGTGCCGAGTCAGAGATCGCTCAGCAGAGAGACTCCGCAATTGAAGAGTTGCGACGTGAGTTTGCTGGTCTGGCAGTGCTGGCCGCGGAGAAGGTGGTCGAGCGAGAGCTAGACGCATCGAAGCACCAGGAACTCATTGACAACGTGCTCGAAGAAGGTCTGACGAACAGACAAAACTAGAGAAACAGGAACTTGCTATTCCGGCATCGTTCCGGGAACAAGCTCTGAATTGGAGTGAGATGGCGGGAGCATCGCCGAGAAGATACGCACAGGCGGCATTCGAACTTGCACTCGAAAATGAAGGAGTGGACAGGTGGGAAGCCGATCTTGAACGTGTCCAGCAGGTCCTAAGGGACATGGACGTGATCGCTCTGCTTTCTGCGCCACAGGTACCCGAAAAGGTGAAGCTGGACGGTATTACAACGCTCCTGCCTGATGTCGCACCGCTTATCCGCAACATGGTTTCGATGATGGTGCTGCGAGGCGACATATTGAAGTTCGGTCGCGCCTTGCAGGCATTCAGTGAAATCGCAGACGACAGTCGAGGTACGGCTCGGGCAGAAGTCGTAACTGCGGTGCCCTTGGACGACGCTCGAAAACAGCGCGTTGCAGACAGGTTGGCGTCGATCGTTGAGCGCAAAGAGGTCGTCCTGTCAGAGCGGCAGGACCCAAGCATCGTCGGCGGCATGATCGCCAGGGTTGGCGACAGGCTAATCGATGGCAGCACCCGAACGAGACTCCGTTCTCTTCGAGACGAGTTGGCGACTGGGGTATAGGTTCAGGCAGACATGCATTTGCAGGAACAGGTTTTAGAACAGGAAAAGAAGGTGTCCGATGTCGGTTAGAGGCCAGGACATAGCTTCGGTCATCAAGAGGCAGATCGAAGAGTTCGGTGGCGAGTTGACGATGGTCGATGTCGGCACTGTCATTGAGGCCGCAGACGGTGTGGCGCAGATCCACGGATTGTCCGGTGTCCGCCTGAACGAGATTCTGCAGTTCCCGGGTGACATTCTCGGGCTGGCGCTAAACCTCGAAGAAGACTCTGTGGGTGCCGTGATCCTTGGTGACTACCTTGAGATCAAGGAAGGTGATGAAGTCCGAAGCACGGGACGCATCATCGAAGTTCCAGTCGGTGACTCCATGCTGGGCAGGGTGGTTGACCCACTTGGCCGGGCGCTGGACGGTAAGGGTGCCATCGCAACAACCGAAACACTGCCAGTCGAGAAGATCGCACCGGGTGTTGTAACACGAAAATCTGTTAACCAACCGGTGCAGTTCGGAATAAAAATCGTCGACGCCATGGTTCCCGTAGGTCGTGGACAGCGAGAACTCGTCATCGGTGACCGCTCCACAGGCAAGACATCCCTGTGTGTAGATGCCCTGATCAACCAGAAAGATTCTGAGTTGATTGGAGTCTATGTGGCTATCGGCCAGCGGGCAGGTAAAGTCGCTGCAACCGTGAAGCGGCTGGAAGACAACGGGGCGCTGGACAACACCGTTGTTGTCACAGCAAACGCTTCAGAATCTGCTGCCCTGCAGTTCCTTGCTCCTTACGCAGGTTGTGCAATGGCCGAGTACTTCATGGCACAGGGTAAAGACGTTTTGATCGTCTATGACGATCTGACAAAGCATGCCTGGGCCTACCGCCAGATGTCGCTACTGCTCAGGCGGCCACCGGGACGTGAAGCTTACCCCGGTGACGTGTTCTACCTGCACTCAAGACTTCTTGAGCGCGCTGCCCGCCTTGACCCGGCTTACGGTGGTGGATCGATCACTGCCCTGCCCATCATTGAGACGCAGGCAGGTGACGTTTCGGCTTACATTCCGACAAACGTTATTTCGATCACCGACGGTCAGCTGTTCCTTGAGCCGGATCTGTTCAACTCAGGAATTCGCCCGGCCGTCAACTCAGGAATCTCAGTAACACGTGTCGGATCGTCAGCTCAACGATCCGCGATGAAGAGCGTGGCGGGAAGTCTGAAAACAGAGATGGCTCAGTTCGACGCGCTGGCGACCTTCGCGCAGTTCGGTGCCGAGGACCTCGACCCTGTGACCCGCAGACAACTCTCACGCGGTGAGCGCTTCCGGGAGCTGCTCAAGCAGGACGAAAACTCTCCGATCTCGTTCGAGAACATGGTGACTATGTTCTACATCGCCAACCAGGGCGCGCTCGAGGACGTCGAAGTTAGCAAGGTGAGGGCGTTTGAAAGCGCCTGGTACGACTACGTTTCTGCCAACTTGCCTGATGTTTTGAAGTCGATCGCAGAATCCGGCGAGCTCAGTGACGATGACAAGGCGAAATTGGACGAAGCAGTTAAGGGATTCAAGCAAACGGCGACTCTATAGGTTGATTCCGTTTCAGATTTAGTCGGCCAATTCGGATAGGTCTGAAACGAACCAGGAAAAAGAATGCCGAGTACCAAGGAAATACGAGCACGGATCCGATCCGTTAGCAGCACCGCACAGGTCACTAACGCCATGCAGTTGATCGCTGCGTCTAAGATGCAGCGCGCACAGCAGATGGTGCGCGACGGACGTGACTACGCGGAGAAGATGCGGGAAGTGCTCTCTGATCTTTCAGCGATGGGCTCACGCGACGATGACGAGGGCGGACGCATCACGCCGCTACTGGTTCAACGACCAGTCAACAGCGTTTTAATGCTCCTGGTAACTCCGGATCGTGGTCTGGCTGGAGCACTTGTCGGCAACCTGAACCGAGCAGCCGCCAACTTCGTCAGAGATTCTGAAGTTCCAGTCTCTGCAGTCGCCATCGGACGCAAGGGCGAGCGGTTTGCAGGTCGGATAGTCCAGGAGATGAAGGCTACATTCTCCGTTGAAGACCGTCCCCGGTTGGACGACACGGTCTCGATCTCACGTTACGTGGCTAACCAGTTCATAGACGGTGAAGTTGATCGGGTCGTAATGATTTACGCCCAGTTTGTGAACACCGCAGTGCAGAAGCCGGTGGTCAGGCAGATACTTCCAGTTGAGCCAGTGCCAGAAGACGACACGCCTGGCGCAACTGATCAGGGTATCGAGTACATCTTTGAACCGGATCCCGCTGCCGTGCTAAATACGCTCGTTCCAAGATATGTAGAGACTCAGGTCTATCATTCGATCCTGGAGTCGATCGCAAGTGAACACTCGGCCCGAATGGTCGCTATGCGGAACGCAACAGATAACGCTAATGAACTCATTGAAGAGTTGACGCTGGACCTCAACAAGGCACGGCAGGAACAGATCACAGGAGAGCTGTTGGACATCGTAGGTGGTGTCGCAGCGGTCGAAGGCTAGTTTTCGCTGGTTAAAGATTAGGAGAGCCAAAGATGGCCAAGGGCAGTAAAGGCAAAGTTGTTCAGATCATCGGAACCGTCGTTGACGTGGAGTTCCCACCGAACGATCTGCCCGGGATTTTCAACGCTGTCGAGACAGAGATTGACGGCGAGAAACTGGTGCTTGAGGTAGAGCAACACGTTGGAAACAACTGGGCTCGCTGTCTTGCTCTCGGTACTACTGACGGACTCTCGCGCGGGACCGAGGTCACAGACACCGGTGACTCGGTGGCAGTTCCGGTAGGTGCACCTTCACTCGGTCGAATTTTCAACGTTACAGGTGATGCTATCGACGACGGCGATGCCGTTCCTGACGATGCCGAGCGATGGCCGATCCACCGCCCTGCCCCTTCATTCGAGTCGCAGTCCGCAACGACCGATATTCTCGAAACCGGTATCAAGGTCATTGACCTCATCACGCCTTTCGCACGTGGCGGAAAGATTGGTGCATACGGTGGTGCAGGTGTTGGCAAAACCGTCATCATCACCGAACTCATCCGCAACATTGCGCAAGAACACTCCGGTGTGTCCGTGTTCGCAGGTGTTGGAGAGCGTTCCCGTGAAGGTAACGACCTCTGGCATGAGATGCAGGACTATGGCGTTATCGGCTCAACCGCCATGGTTTTCGGGCAGATGAACGAGCCTCCCGGCACACGTGCACGAATCGCACTGACCGGTCTAACGATGGCAGAGTACTTCCGTGACGTTCAGAAGCAGGACGTGCTGCTGTTCGTGGACAATATCTACCGCTACATCCTGGCCGGCATGGAAGTTTCAGCTCTCCTGGGACGCATGCCTTCAGCTGTGGGTTATCAGCCGACCCTGGCGACAGAGGTCGGTGACTTGATGGAGCGCATCACTTCAACACAGGACGGCTCGATCACGTCATTCCAGGCTGTCTATGTGCCTGCTGACGACTACACCGACCCTGGAATTGTCACGACATTCGGTCACCTGGACGCGAACGTTTCGCTTGACCGCGCACTTGCCGCACAGGCCCTGTTCCCTGCTGTTGACCCTCTCGCCTCCAACTCCCGGATTATGGAGCCGGCGATCGTTGGCGATGATCACTACAACGCAGCCCGAGGGGTTCAGCAGGTGCTGCAACGCTACAAGGACTTGCAGGACGTTATCGCGATCCTTGGTATTGAAGAGCTTTCAGACGATGACCAGCTCACCGTCGCCCGCGCTCGCAAGATCCAGCGATTCCTCACACAGCCATTCTTCGTTGGAGAAGTATTCACTGGCATCGCCGGTAAGTACGTTTCAAGAGAAGAGACGGTACGAGGCTTCCTTGAGATCCTGGAAGGCAAGCACGACGACCTGCCGGAGCAGGCGTTCTACATGGTTGGAACCATCGACGAGGCGGTCGAAAAGGGCCGAACCATGCAGGAAGACCAGTAAGAGCTGCAGACACTAGATTAGAAGGCGAATCGAAACATGGCGCGGCTTCAAGTTGACATAGTCACGGCAGAAGGACGGATATTCTCAGGTGAAACAGATACCGTGACCGCGCCCGGATCCGATGGCCAGCTGACCATCTTGCCGTCCCATGCACCGATAATCACGAGCCTTGACGATGGAGACCTCAAGTACATGGATGGCGGTGAGGAACACCACATCGCCATTCTCGGCGGCTTCATGGAGGTCAACTCTAATAAGGTGACCGTTCTTGCCAATGCAGCGGAAGACGAGGGGGATATTGACCTCGCCCGGGCGGAAGAGGCGATGAAGAAAGCCCAGGAGCGCCTGGCTCAGCGGTCAGGTGATGTGGACATAGAGCGAGCTCTGGCGTCTCTGCGTCGAGCGCGAGTCAGGCTCAATGTTGCGCGCAGGCGTCGCCCTGGTCGGGCGGTTTCGGCAGCTGCCCAGCAATAGCACTGTCCAGCTATTTGTTCGTTGTCCAGACTTGATGAGGTTCGCTACTGATCCCTAGCTAGCGATCGTTGTTCGTGATCACAGCGAACTGCGAAGATGCATTCAAACGTACTGGATCAGGTACCGTACGCGCTTACCGGAGGAAAGACTGTGGCGACGGCGTTCATTGAGACATCGAATCGACTTCGGTTCTGGCTAATTCTCACGGCCCTTGGACTGGCGATACTGGCTGTAACCTGTAGCGGTTCGGATTCGGACGATGAATCGGACGAACCTGAGGTAACTGCGACCTCCCAGGTGAGGTCCACCTCGACGGCCTCTACCGGCAGTACGCCTCGCCCAACATCTACATCGCGGCCCAACGCCACGGCAACGGCTACCAGAGCACCATCGCCAACGCCTACACTTGAGCCAGCAAACGCAATCGCAGATGCTGGTCGTGACCTGGAGACCCGTATCGGCAACCTCATCGGACTGAACGGCAGTGCCAGTTCAGACCCAGATGGCGACCCATTAAGCTTCAGGTGGACACAGGTACATGGACCTGACGTCACCGGTGATGTCGGTTTTTTCATTGGACCGACACCAAGTTTCGCCCTGCCAATGCAGGTCAGCACGATCATTTTTGAACTGACCGTGAACGACGGCAACGGAGACTCGCTCCCTGATCAGGTCAGGATCGACGCCTTTGAGCACCTTGGTGATCCGGGGATATTTGTCGACGGTAATTCAGGCAGTGACGAGAACGGAAACGGATCACGCGAAAATCCGTACGCCACGATCGTCCATGCGATAAACAGCATCGACGGCCCCGATCAGGACATCCACGTCATGTCGCTAGAAGGCGACGCTGCGTACACACCTGAACAGACTATTTCGCCGCCCACTACAACGAGCCTCTACGGAGGCTACGGTCCTGACTGGATCCGCGACATCGAAGGCAACAAGACACGCATTGAGGGGCCGAGTACGGCAGTCCACTTCAGAACGGTCAACGCCGATGCATGGTTCTCTGGCTTCAACGTCATTGCCGGCGACGGGTCAACTCCAGGTGAGAGTTCCTTCGCCCTGCGTGTAGCAGGATCTGGCGGAGCAACTCTGTATGTCGAAGACAACATTCTTCGTGCAGGCAATGGAGAGACCGGCAACCCGAGTGGCGGTGATGGAGGCTCTAGCTACGGAATCCAGGTCTCAACGATCTCCAAAGTAGAAATAAGACGCAACGAGGTATCGACCGGAAATGGAGGAGCTGGTACTACCGGAGCAACCGGCGGAAATGGCGGGAACGGCAAAGACGGAGGAAACGGCAAAGACGGCGAGGATGGTGGGAACGCCGGTTCTGGCGGGAATGGTGGAAACAGAAGTGTAGATGGCGGGAAAGGCGGTGCCGGTGGAGGTGGTCTGTTACTGGAAGATGGAGACTCAGGCGCGGGTGGTGAAGGCCCCGGTGGTGCCGCAGGTAATGGCGACCCTGTGGGTGAAGGGGGAGTCGGTGACGGCAAGGGTGGAGATGGCGGGGTCGGAGGTAACGGAGGCCAGGGCGGGACAGGTGCAGGCAGCTTTTCCAAGGATCTCTACAAGCCGGGTACAGGTTCAGCCGGCGGTCGTGGTGCCCATGGTGGTGGTGGCGGAGGAGGTGGGGGTGGTGCTGGCGGCGCAGGTCTAACCGGTGGTGGCGGCGGAGGTGCAGGCGGAGGCGGGGCTGGTGGTGCTGGTGGTGGCGCGCCGGGAGGCGGAGGCGCCAGCATTGGAATACTGCTGTATTCACCCGCTCTGGCGATTGTTGAGGACAACGTGATCAGTGTCGGCGACGGAGGACCAGGTGGAAACGGCGGTCCAGGTGGAATAGGCGGCAACGGAGGAGACGGGGGCGTCGGTGGTGGCAATCAGTGCACGTTCCTTGGTTGTGACTTAGGACGTAGCGGAGACGGCGGAGAAGGTGGAGGTGGTGGCTCAGGCGGTATCGGTGGCCAAGCTGGAGGCGGTGGTGGCGGTGCTTCTTACGGAATTGTGGTCGGCCCTGGTCTGGCGCCGACAATCACCGGTAACCAGATAAAAACCGGCAGCGGAGGACAAGGTGGCATCGGTGGTGCCGCTGGGCTTGGCGGGAGCGATGGAGGTGACGGCTCCAGTTCCGGAGGTTCCGGCGGGTGCTGCAGCTTCCTACTCGAAACAGCCGGGGACACCGGCACCGGCGGTGAAGGCGGCTGGAGTTTTGCGATATATGACGTCGACCCTGACGACGGCTCATCACCGGTACTGGCTGACAATCAGCTGGAAATAGGTCAGCCTGGAAGCGGATCTGCAATTAACGGTAAGCCTGGCCAAGGCGGAGAGACAAACCTCTCCGATTCTTAATATGCGTCTTGGCTCTACGCATTATCCGGAAGGAACGAAGGTTCCCGGGCTTTGCATTAGTCGGTGGAGGCCACCTGTGCAGATGGGTTGGTATACCGCACGCCACAGGCTTTCATAAGGTCGCGGGAGTTTGCCTTACCGATCGCACGTAAAACATGAGCGGTAACGCGTCTGATCTGTTTTGGCGGAGCTTCAACAACGGTCTCGGCATCTCCATTGAGCAGCCCCCAGAACGGCGGCAGATCACTCGGCCAGATAAGTCCATGCGGTGCCATCAAGTAGTGGAAGTCAGCAGCTCTCAGGTACGCAGGGTTGTGAAACTTGGTGCTGAATGAAGACACTCGCCTGTTTATCTTTTCTATCTGGGAGTTCGTCTTATCGAGCTGATCGTTCGTCGCATCTGGGTTCTTGTCTGCGGTAGTTAATCCTGCGAGCTCAGAAGCGAACAATGTAGCCTCGATCAGTCCCTTCGAGTCCTCTTCAAGTCGATTCCGTTCTCGTTCAGTGTGATTGTCCTTTCGGAGATCGGATTTCGACGCCTTCACCTCAATGAGATAGACACGGTTCTTGCTGTCTACACCAACCACATCTGCGATTCGACCAGCCGGGCCCTCGAGTCGGACTTCGAATCCGATCACCCTGCAACCGGCCTGCCCGTATAGCCACTTGTGGGCAGCCCACTTCAGTTGGTAAGTCAGATCGGTTTCACTACGTTGCTGAATCGATGCGTTCATCTCACCGTCTCATGTTCAGGTTCAGGAAACCAGATTGTCGCGAATTTTTTCGCACAACTGTTCGAAAACTGTGACAGATTGCAGTGATTTATTAGAACGCCCGTGCTAATTTCTGTTTAGAACAGATGTTTCCCAGCAGGTAAGAGCTTGCCGGGAAAAACACAGGAGTAGCTGTTAATGAGATCAGATTCGACGCAGTCCACATTCTTCGGAAGCCAACCGGAGTCCAGAGGTTCTCGGGTGCGGGTCGTCGCTATCGGTGGAGTTGGCTGTCGGGCCGTATCAGATATCGGTACTGGTCCACTAAATGATGTTTCAGTGACTTTTGTGGACAGCAGTGCATCGGCACTAGCCACGAAAAGGTGCGACAGCAAAATTCTGTTCGAGCCAAATAGATCAGGATCGTCAACGGCAGCAACGGTAGCACCTCAGACCGATGGCTCAGTCAAGCACCGTACAGAGATACGGGAGCTAGTCTCGGGCAGCGATTGCGTCATCGTTGTGGCCAGTCCAGCAAGCACAATCGGTTCCGTTGCAAGTCCAATGGTGGTCGAAGAGGCGAAACTGTCCGGCGCGGTAGTGATATCCGTAGCGTTGATGCCACTGGGATTCGAGCCGATCAAGGAAACATTTCGCGCTGCGGACACCTTGGCCGTTCTTGAATCGATATCCGACTCGGTATTTGAGGTCCAGAGAAACGACTCGAAGACACTGCCCGAGGTTCTGCGTGACGAGCGGGACCAGGTTTCCAGGCTTGTGAACACGATCGCCGCGGTCTGTAGCGGTGATGGAACATCTAACGGGAGTAACGCCGGAGATCTGAACTCTGTGCTGCAAGATGGCTCCCAGACCATATTGGGAAGCGGCAATGGTTACGGTCACGTTGGAGCGACTGAAGCTGTGATCGAAGCCATTGGAGCAATCTCTCGCGACCTCGCACCTGGTCAACAGTTGGAGCGAGCGCTTGCTTTGGTAGAGGTCGGTCCGGAATTCACGACTTCATATGCAGCAACCACGGTCGAGGCTATTGAGCGCGAACTCGATTCGACAGCCGAAATTCATATCGTGTTCCGGCGCTCGCGTTTGCAGACTGGAACGGTGAGCGTCTCGATATTGGGCGCAACAAAGGCTCTCCGTCATGTGATTCTGCATGAGGGATCGCGAGTCGGTATCCCTCTTCCTTCGATTACGCCGGACCTAAACACAGTCGCGTTCGCGTAGTCGTAGATCCTGAGTTAATCATCGCCCCGAGGAGACCGTAGACCTCCTGGGGGCACTGGATATGTGGCCGGGCAGGTGGTTCATGCCCTCGAACCTCACTGCCCGGCCCAGGTTTTCACGGGTCGCTAGCCGCTGGCCCTGGGGCTTCCCGGGTATGTACCACCGGCGTTCATAGCCAGGTTTCCGCCGTCCATCGGCAACGCCATACCGGTCACGAACGAGGATGCATCCGAAGCCAGGAATATTGCGGGACCTTTGATCTCTTCCGGTTCGCCTAGTCTGTTCATCGGGATCCCTCCGATGAACGTGTCCAGTACCTCCGGAGTCGCCTCAACTCGCGCCCTGAGACCATCGTTCCAGACCTGGGCGGGCAGAATGCAGTTGACTCTCACACCTCGCGCAGCCCACTGTGTACTGAGTTCGCGGGTCATCTGGATCACCGCTGCCATGGACATTCCGTAAGGCATATGCCCACGTCCCAGTGAATTCCATCCTCCGATCGATCCAAAATTGATGATGCTGCCGCTGCCCTGCCGCAACATACGGCGGCCGCCTTCCTGGCACATCGTGAATCGACCGAACACCAGGTTCTGGAAGACCTGCTGAACCTGTTCAACAGGCATCTCTTCCGGCTCACCCATAGCACCTTCACCAGCAACGTTTCCTAGCACGTCAATACGCCCAAACTCTCCGTCGATCAATTCGAAAACGCGCCGGATCTGCTGAACATCCGAAACATCGCACTCCACTGCTAGTGATGTGCGACCAAGAGAAACGATCTGATCGGCGGTGGCCTGGGCCCCTTCGTGATTAATGTCAACGAGCATCACGTCAGCGCCGGCTTCCGCAAAGCCGATCGCCATCTGCTTGCCCATGCCGCTCGCAGCACCGGACACGAGAGCGACTTTGCCTTCCAGGCTGAACAAGGGATGAGACATCTGCACTCCTGTTCGTAACTCGACATGTGAGAATCGTGGCTGGATTCTACGGCAACAGAACGAAGTGGCATGACACCCCATTCGATTGACGACATAAAGAAGCTTGCGGCGGCCACCGCTGGATGGCGAGGCTGGGACCTGCTTCAGTACAAAACTCGGCGAGCTTCGATTGCGTGGGACCTTGCTGCCGTGGCGGAGGAGCATCTCACTGGCAAGGAATCAGTGTTGGACATGGGTTGCGGCAATGGAAGACTGCTCGCGGAACTGGCGGCTAATCTCAAGCGCGGGATCGGTGTCGACGTCTCCAAGACCCGTATCGCCTATGCAAGGCTTTCCTTGCCAATGAAACTCCGTATGCGAGTGCACTTCACTCGTGCCTCTGCACACGCGGTTCCGGTACCAGACGGTGTGATCCACATCGTGCTGAATCGACACTCTCCTCTGTTTCCAGAAGAGATAAACCGCGTACTTGCTCCGGGCGGAATCTTCGTCACTCAGCAGGTTGGCAATCAAGATGCGCGCGCAGTACGTGCTGCTTTCGAGGAATCCCGGGGGGCTTTGCAGCAGGTACCAGACGAGGTAGCCCTACCTGGTACGGAGATAGCACTTGGTGCTGCCGGCTTTCGACTGCTGCGGCGCGATGAATACGATGTACCGTTCGTACTTGGCGACCCTGCATCATTACTGTTCTGGCTGCGGAAAACAGGCTTTGCTCAAGGCATTGATATTGAAAGAGACGGCAACACCGTTCTCGATATTCTAGATCGATTGGGTACACCGAGCGGGATAGTCACCAATGAGCACAGAGATTTGCTGGTAATGCAGAAACCAGCCTAATGGCCGCTTAGGATCGTCACCATCAGGCTTCCAGGTACTCGGCCAGTGTCTTGATGTTGTACTGCAGGTTTTCGCCCTGTAACGCTTCGACAGCACAACGCGCTGTATCAAGCGAGGTGAAACAGGGAATCCGGCGCTCGGCCGCTGCACGGCGGATATGGAATCCATCCTGCAGCGTGCGGCGGTCACCAGTGACCGTGTTCACCACTGCAGAAACCGTTCCATCTTCGATGATGTCAACGACCGTAGTGCCATCGCCAGCGAGTCGTTTTTCTACCTCGGTGACAGGGAGCCCGAGCGCTCGAATCATCGCGGCGGTCCCGGACGTTGCATAGATTTCGAACCCAGCCTCGGAAAGTTCCCTGACCAGTCCAGGTGCATCAGCCTTGTCCTGATCGGCAACGCTGAGCAATATCTTGCTCGAAGGCTTGAGCTCAAGACTGGATGCAATCAGTGCCTTGGCTACCGCGCTGTTGAAATCTTCGTCAATTCCCATCACCTCGCCCGTAGACTTCATTTCGGGACCCAGGAATGTGTCCACACCTGCAAGCTTGGACATGGAGAAGACCGGTGCTTTGACGGCAATCAGATCCTTCTTCGATGCAAGCCCCGGTTTGAGACCGAGATCACCGGCGGCTTGTTCAAGTGATTTCCCTCTCATCACGTCAACGGCGAGCCTGACCATCGGAACTCGCGTAACTTTCGATATGAACGGAATCGTGCGCGATGACCTTGGATTGACCTCAATGATGAAGACCTCAGGCGTTGGCTCCGAACCGTTTGATGCCCACTTGGATCGTCCATCAAAGCCACGATAAGCACCGCCACCGGTTATGACGAACTGGATGTTCATAAGACCTTTAACGCCAAGCGCCTGCCCAATCCGTCGCGTGTAATCGACGACGGTTTCGACCTCAGCTTCGGTCAATGACTGCGCCGGGTAGACCGCCATTGAGTCACCAGAGTGAACTCCCGCCCGCTCAATGTGCTGCATGATTCCGGGGATCAGCACGTCTTCACCGTCGCAGACGGCATCCACTTCTACCTCAACACCCTCAAGATACCGGTCTATGAGAACGGTCTGGTTCGGAGACGCTTCTAACGCCGTTTCGAAGAAGCGCACCAGCTCCGATGAATTCTGCACGATCTCCATCGCACGACCACCAAGCACGTATGACGGCCTTACCAACACCGGGTAGCCGATGTTCGAGGCGACCTGCAACGCCTGCTCAGCATTACGTGCTACGCCACCAGGGGGCTGAGGCAGGCCGTGGCGGGCGGCTATTTCCTCGAAACGGCCACGATCGGTGGCTGCGTCGATGACTGAAGGCTCTGAACCTAGCACGGGCATGCCTGCCACACCCAGCGCCTGAGACAGGTTGATTGCGGTCTGTCCGCCGAACTGGACCATGGATGCAGGCAGGCTTGAGAAATCGATGCTCTCCGACACGTCTACTCCACCCTCGTTTTCGATGATGTCCCGAACGCTTTCTTCGTCCAGCGGCTCGAAGTAGAGTCTGTCTGAGGTGTCAAAATCTGTAGAGACGGTTTCGGGATTGGAGTTGATCATTACCGCTTTCGCGCCGGCAGCCTGCAGCGCCCAGGCAGCATGTACCGAGCAGTAGTCAAACTCGATGCCCTGTCCAATCCTGATAGGGCCACTTCCAAGAACGATCGCAGACTCACCACTCTCAGGAATCGCCTCGTTTTCTTGTTCATATGTCGAGTAGAAGTATGGAGTGACCGCCTCAAACTCTCCGGCACACGTATCCACCATCTTGAAAACCGGAGTGATGCCCCACTCGTGACGGAGCTCTCTCACCTGTTCGGGTAGCCTGTCAGCCAGGGTCGCTATGAGTACGTCAGGGAAGCCGAGTCGCTTCGCTCGGCGCATGAGTGCCGGAGTCAGGTCTTCGTTAAGGAGAGTCCTTTCCATTACCACAAGGCGTTCCAGCGCCCTGGTAAACCACGGGTCAACGCCGGTAATTCTGGACACATCTTCTGCCGATTTTCCTCGGCGTATTGCGGCCATCAGTTTCCAGATTCGGTCGTCATCCGCATCAAGGTCAGGCGGACCCTCGTCACCCCAGGAAGAATCCTCCCACCTTAGGGAGCCCCGACCGTTCTCAAGCGAGCGAACTGCCTTTTGCAATGCAGCCTCAAAGCCCCGATCGATCGCCATCACTTCCCCGGTTGCCTTCATCTGAGTGCCGAGGGACCGATCTCCGGTCGGGAACTTATCGAAAGGCCAGCGGGGAATCTTTACCACGCAATAGTCCAGAGCAGGCTCAAATGCGGCCGTTGTTTTCTGGGTAACAGCGTTCGGTATCTCGTCCAACGTCTTGCCCAGGGCGATCTTGGCGGCAACGCGTGCGATTGGGTATCCGGTCGCTTTCGAAGCAAGGGCCGATGAACGGCTGACACGCGGATTGACCTCGATAACGTAGTACATTGGGCCGTCGTCGTCGATCGGCGGAAGAGTCTCTGTTACTTCGCGCCCGGGCCGGTACGCGAGCTGAACGTTGCAACCACCCTGGATTCCTAGTCCGGTAATGATGTTGAGCGATGCAGTTCTCAGTCGCTGGTAGTCTTTGTCGCTTAGCGTCTGGCTCGGGGCGACGACAATCGAATCACCGGTATGTACGCCCATCGGGTCCAGGTTTTCCATGTTGCAGATGGTGATGACATTCCCTGCGCCATCACGCATCACTTCATACTCGACCTCTTTCCATCCGAGCAAAGACTTTTCGATCAGCACCTGGCCGACACGAGACGCGCTGATACCCGATTGTGCGATCCGGCGTAGCTCGGCTTCATCACTAGCAACTCCACCACCCGTTCCACCAAGCGTGTAGGCCGGCCTTACCACGACTGGATATCCGATCTGATCCGCCGCTTTCAGAGCACCTTCGACAGTGCCAACCGCCTCAGATGGCGGGACAGGCTCACCGAGATCTGACATCAGCTCCCGAAAAAGGTCACGGTCTTCCGCCTGTTCGATACTGGCGATAGGCGTGCCAAGAACCTTTACGTTGTACTTCTCGAGAATTCCGGCCTTATCGAGTTCCACCGCCAGGTTGAGACCTGTCTGACCACCCAGCGTGCCGAGGATCCCGTCAGGCTTCTCCCGCTGGATGATCCGTTCAACAACAGGGACCGTCAGTGGCTCGATGTAGATACGGTCGGCCACATCCTCATCAGTCATGATTGTCGCCGGGTTGGAGTTGACCAGCACGACTTCGACGCCCTCTTCACGAAGGGACTTGCAGGCCTGGGTGCCGGCGTAATCGAACTCAGCGGCCTGTCCGATGATGATTGGACCGGAACCTATGACAAGGACTTTTTTCAAACTACTGGAATTTGTCATTGACCGTTTCTAAGTCAGAACTGAATGTTGGCGGCTTGGTTCGTTTGTCAACCGGACAGGAGATCAGTCCATGGCTTGGTGTGCCGTGGCCGCAAATCGAGATGAGTTCGCTCGCACCATGTCGACGAATCTGTCGAACAGGTATTCACTATCGTGCGGTCCGGGTGAGGCTTCGGAGTGGTACTGGATCGTCATGACCGGCAAATCCCTGTGCCGAAGACCCTCCACAGTGTTGTCGTTCAGGTTGATGTGGCTCACTGCGAGCTCGTCCGGTAGATTCTCGGCATCAACCGCGTAGCCATGGTTCTGCGCGGTGATATACACCCGACCAGTGTCGAGATCCTTGACCGGCTGGTTGCCTCCGCGGTGCCCGAAATGAAGCTTGAATGTCCCAGCCCCGAGCGCCCTGGCGACAACCTGATGGCCGAGACAGATGCCCATCAACGGAACGGTTCCAATAAGTTTTTTTGCGGATTCAACCGCGGCAGAGAGGAAAATTGGATCGCCTGGGCCGGGCGAAAGCAGAACCCCGTCTGGTTCAAGATCCAGCATCTCTTGCGCACTTGCGTCATCACTGACCACCGTTACTTCACAGCCACGAGCTCGTAGTGACCGCAGAATGTTCAGCTTCACGCCGTAGTCATTGACTACTATCCTGAGTTTTCTGTCTGTGCCAGAACTTGAGTCAGCGTTCGATGCATTTGCATTCGTGTTATCAACCGACGATGCGAACGAGTCGGGAAGCTCGGCCAGACCGCGTTCGCCTTCTGTCCAGTGCTCTCTCGACGTCCATGCCCGACCCTGCAAGTCACTGAAGGCACGTGATCGCTCGCCCGCGTCTCCTTCCCAGTGATACGTCTCACGTGTGCTGACATCGTGAACAACATCAAACTCACCATATCTCGGCGCTTTTTCCAGCTGCTTCAGAGCATCATCAACTGAGCGCGAGGTGACGATGCCCATCATGACGCCACTCTGCCTCAGTTTCCGCGTGATGGCCCGAGTATCAACCCCGGAAACTCCAACGATGCCGTTCTCAGCCAGGTACTCATGCACGGTACCTTCTGACAACATGTGACTTGGCTGTTCACAGTCCTCGCGTACCACGAAGCCACGCACCTGGATGCGGCGGGATTCGACATCAGCATCATTGACTCCGTAGTTGCCTATCAGAGGATAAGTCGGAATAAGAATCTGACCGCCGTATGAAGGGTCGGTCAGCATCTCCTGGTAGCCGGTCATTGAAGTGTTGAACACAACTTCGCCGGTGATCTCACCTTCGGCCCCAAGCCGAATGCCTTCATACGAAGACCCGTCTTCAAGTACTAATCTCGCCGGCCCACGACTGTCAGTCACTGGCGGAAGTTCTCCCTGTTGGTGTTGATGCTGAAATGGCTGCCAGAAATTTCATGATGCTGTCTCCGCCGATCTCTGAGCGTGCCAAGCGGTTTTGCCAGCGTAGATTGTCTGTACCACCCGGCCTTTTAACCTGACTCCTTCGAGTGGTGTATTGCGGCTCAGGGAGGCGAAATCATCTGCGGCAACAGTCCATTCGGCATCCGGATCGAGCAACACGATATCGGCTGGATAGCCTTCTGTTAGTGAACCGAGTTTTCTGCCGAGAATCGACGCGGGTTGATTCGTAAGGCTAGAAATCAACTCGTTGAGAGAAAGAACACCGTCTCGGACCAGTTGCATGACCTGGCCGAAGGCAGTTTCCAAAACGTTGATACCGTGAGCCGCTTCATCGTACGTGCAGACCTTGTCGGTGGCTGCGTGAGGAGCGTGATCAGTTGCGATTACGTCTATGGTCCCGTCCGCAAGACCTTCTCTCACCGCCAGAATGTCGGCCTCAGATCGCAGCGGCGGGTTGACTTTGGTATTCGTGTCGTAGGCAGCAGCCGGCACTGCATCCGGCACATCGCCATGCAGGCCATAAACCCACGTCTCGCTAAGAGTCAAATGATGAGGGGTGACCTCGGCGGTCACATTGAGTCCGCGTGCCTTTGCGGCACGGATTAACTCGACTCCAGCCGCAGTCGAAACATGCGGAACATGCAACCGACCATGGGTCAAGGCAGCTAGTTCGATATCGCGTGAGATCATCACCGCTTCTGCGCTGGCTGGCACTGGAGGAAGTCCGAGCCTGGTGGCTACCGGTCCTTCGTTCATTACTCCATCACGGACAAGTGATCTCTCTTCTGCGTGATTGATCACTGGCAGATCAAGCGAGGTCGCGTAGCTCAACGCTTGTCGCATGATGTTCGGATCCGAGACTGGATCACCGTCATCCGAGAACCCGATGACGCCAACGTCTGCCAGTTCTCCCATGGGTGCGAGAATCTTGCCTTTGCGATCTCGGGTGATCGCCCCGATTGGAAGAACCCGGACATTTGCGGATCGATTGGCCCTCCGCGACAGATCCTCGACGACTGCGGCGTTGTCCTGGCAAGGGTCTGTGTTGGGCATGGCACAGACAGTCGTAAATCCGCCTCGCGCCGCCGCCTCGGTCCCCGATTCGATCGTCTCTTTCCACTCGTATCCGGGATCCCTAAGGTGAGTGTGAAGGTCCACGAAACCTGGGGTGACAACGAGACCTGTCGCGTCAATAACTTCAAATCTTTCGGTCGTATTGTCGAGATCACTTTCGGTGATCTCAGCGATCAAACCGTCTGCAACGATGACATCGGCAACCCTGTCGATTTCCTGTGCCGGGTCTATCACCCGTCCGCCTTTGATGAATAACTTGCTCTTTGTCATCGCTTAAGCTCTGATCCTCAAACCCTGTTCCCGGTCTTCGCACACACCGAGTAGAGCACTGCCATCCTGACCGCGACACCGTTCCGAACCTGTTCTTCAACAACAGACTGCGCTCCGTGAGCCACATCAGAGCTAATCTCAACGCCCTCGTTCATCGGCCCGGGATGCAGCAATGGAGCACCAGGTTTCGCCAAAGCCAGTCGCTTTCTATTAATGCCGTACCTGTTGGAGTACTCGCGCAGATCAGGCAAGTGGCCGGCATCCTGCCGCTCTTTTTGAATTCGCAGAGTCATCACCGCGTCAACACTCTCAAGGGCCTCTTCGACTGTGCGTGTGATTCGCAAATTGTTTAGGCCGGTCTCTGCTGGTGAGGAGTTTGGAGACCAGCCGTGAGGCATCAATGTTGGCGGACCACAGAGTGTCACTTCGACACCCATTTTCAGCAGACCGTGTATGTCGGAGCGGGCGACTCTGCTGTAGAGAACGTCCCCGATGATCGCTACCTTCTTACCTTCAAAAGACCCCAACCGTTCACGCAGTGTGTAGAGGTCCAATAACGTCTGTGTCGGGTGAGCATGCAGACCATCCCCGGCGTTTACAACTGGTGCGTTCACATGTCGAGCAACGAAGTGCGGCGCGCCAGAATGAGGGTGCCTGATGACCAGAGCGTCAACTTGCATCGCCTGGAGCGTGAGTGCGGTGTTGTAGAGAGACTCGCCTTTGCTAACACTGCTTGACGAGACCGAGACGTTAATAACATCGGCACCAAGTATCTTTCCGGCCTCTTCAAACGAAATCCTGGTGCGGGTGCTGTTCTCATAAAACACGGTGACTACGGTTTTACCGCGTAGTGCTGGAGTCTTTTTAACGTCTCTTCCGAGTACTTCCAGCATCCCGTCTGTGCTGTCGAGCAGCGCAGCTATTTCGCTCGGAGACATGCTGTCTACATCCAGCATGTGTTTCGGAGCCACCGGCATGCCAGCATCCTCGTCTTCAGACTCGTCAATCGGAGCAGCACTTTCGGGCAAGCCGGCGTTGTCTGGTGCCGTCACTTTCGATTGGCTTCCGGTGATCATGATGTTGCTCCAACGGGTGAGAGTCTGATCAGGTCAACCTGGTCAGTTCCGTCAACTTCAGTGAGGCGTACCTTAACCCGCTCATCCTGAGCCGTCGGAATGTTCTTGCCTATGTAGTCCGGCCGGATAGGCAATTCCCTGTGACCTCGGTCCACAAGCGCTGCGAACTGGACGCGGCTAGCTCGGCCAAAGTCGGAGAGAGCATTGAGTGCGGCTCTTACTGTACGGCCGGTGTAAAGCACGTCATCAACAAGGACGACCGGCCGTTTATCCAGCGATACTTCTATCTCCGTGGGCCTCACGGGATGCTCTGCAGCTTGCTCGGGGTCATCGCGGTAAAGACGCGGATCCAGGGAGCCAACTACCGGTTGGAAGCCTTCGAACTGTTCGATATTGGCGGCCAGTCGATTGGCGAGATGAACTCCGCGGGTCTGTACTCCGACGAGCACAATGTCGGTTGTGCCACCGTTTCGCTCGAGTATTTCGTGAGCGATGCGAGCCAGAGCCCTCCGAATGTCGTCGGCTGAGAAAACGACCCGCGCTGAGGACTCCTGAGGTGAGTCACTCACAGGTAGTTCCCATCTCTGGTCGGTTTTCATGTCGCAAATGCCGCAAAAAAATACCCTTGCCTGAGGAGCAAGGGTGTGTACACGAAGCCGCGTATTGCGGCGGACGTTGATACTTCACCGAACCCTTGCCAGCCTCACAGGACTGGATTAAAGACTTCGATCAGTCATCGTATTCAGTTCATTTCGAGCATAGCACCGGTGCGCACATGCAGCAATTGCAGTTCTCCGGTGTTTGAGGTCCGAATAAAGGTGAAAGGGAAATCAATGAAGCGCGCCGATTACCTTGATCTCTCACAGATTCTCTACCTGGCTTATCTCGAAAAGATGTCCTGACGGATCCCTGAAAAACGCTCGGATCTCACCGCCGCCTTCAGCAAGTTTCGGCGGTGTCAGGAACTCTGCTCCACGAGCTTTCAACTGTTCGTAGGTTGACTGGCAATCTCTGACCCTGATCGTGAACGCGGCGCTGACTCGGTCTGCATCCTCAGGCGATTGAAAAGTTACAGTTGGTTTGTCCGGAGTAGGTCCACCGCCAGTGACTATCAGAAGCCAGTTCCCGAGAAACCTGTAGACAAGCGAAGTGCCGCCATATTCTCGAAAGAGCTCAGCGCCAAGAACTTCTGAGTAGAATTCGCGGGATGCCTCAATATCCTCGGTCACAAGGATGTTGGTCAGTTCAGAGGTCGGTTCGGGAAACTGCATATCTCATTCCTTGAAAGCGTTGATCGGCATCAACTTCAGAGGATCCGGTCGACAATACCCCGGAGATATCTTGCCTGCCCAGCGTGCTGAATGTTGTCACTTATGACGCTGACCAATCGGACACCAACCGTGACCGGCGGATCATAGGATCGGTCAATGATTAGGGCCATGTCGGCTGAAGATGCTCTCGCCAGGTAGCTGAACGTCCGGTCTGAAACAGCCTTGTTGTATGCAATGAGTAGATCGGGGCTGTCTGGAGCGATTGCCGCTACTTCACTTGGTCCATGTCCGCGACCGTCGTTTTCGGGGTCCGGTTCCATTCCAAGCTTTGCCGCCCAGCCATCAGACACCCATGCCTGCTCAAGTCCGGCGATCTCAGAAACATGATCGTCCTGTATGCGAGTGAGATGCCAGATTAGCCAGGCGATTGAATTAGCACCTGGTTCAGGCCGATACGTCAGTCGCTTCCGATCAAGTCCGGATGCCGAGACGGTGACCAGCTCTGTTATGCGAGAAAACGCGTCCCGCAATAGTTCATTGCATTCCATGAGTCTTTCCCGAAACGATCTCGTTAAGTCGCTAAAGCGTTTTCAGACCGGCTTCAGTAACACCTACCTGTGCCCACCTGCTCGGACGAAGTGCAGCGCCGCACCTGCATCTAACTCTGGAAACTCGTTTCCGACGCAGAATGTTTTCGCCGCACGACGGGCATTCAACTACAAACCGTAAGCGGTCTCTCCAGGCCGCATGATCGATCTCTACGAACCGGCCAGTCTTTAGTCCGAGTTCTTTACAAACTGCTCTGAACTCCCGTCCATGCGCGCCGGCCCTGGGTGTGCGCTGATGAACGATGGCGTGCGCAACCTCATGTAAGGCGACGTGTTTCTGCTCGTCTGGAGTTCCGAGTGCAAGGAGTCGAGACGAAAGTCGGATCAGGTTCTTTGTGGGAGTGAAAGAGCCCAACGTACGGGTCATTCTGCGAGAGACTTTTATCGCAGGCGCTTGAGCGCCAGGTACTCGATTGAGGAATGTCTCTCTTATGAGGGAAAAAAGATCAAACGGCTTTGCAACAGCTTCGCCGCCGAGACCGGGCAGCGCCAGCTGTGCGATGCTTCTCTCTTGGCGCTCACGTGCCTCGTTTTTGTCTTTGGTCTGATTCATAGGTCCAAGCCGGGAGTTGCAGATGCAACAGAGGACGTCGTCAGCTGGATGCCTGAAAGTTCGAGACTATAGCGTAGCGCTCTCCCCGTTCGAATCAGAGGCGAGTGTCAGGCTCTAAAGCGATCAGGTGACAGACCCGCTGTATTCCCCCCCGAGTCACGATCAAGAGCCGTGTCAGCAGCAACTCTACCCAGAGCAGGTCCCAGAACTATTCCGTTCCTACCGCCTCCAGTGGCCACGATGATTGAGCTGTCCGAGCTCAGAGGGCCAACGATCGGCAGACCATCCGCTGATACAGGGCGTAAGCACGCAGTTTGTTGGACGAGTTCGGCATCCTCAAGGAACGGTAAGACCTTCGTTGCAGAGGCGACGATACCGTCTCTTGCGCCCGCAGTCGTCTCCTCATCGAAGCCAACCTCTTCCTCGGTCGTACCGCACCAAAGTAGCCCATCGGGCTTCGAGCCAGCGTAGTCGCTGCCCCACCAGAGTGTCACTCGCATGGGCGGGCCAGGTGCTTTCATGCGTATGATCTGACCTTTGAGAGGTCCCACGGGCACATTGACGCCAGCTGATTGCAACAGCTTCGAAGTCCATGGTCCAGCTGCGACGATCACTCGACGCGCTGAGAAAGTTTCTCTGTCAGCCGTTACTTTGACAGAATCCTTGTCCGCTACAACCGACTCAACTTCACCACTGACCAATCGAGCTCCATTGTTTTCCGCTGACGACCACATCGCATTCGTGAACTGCGAAGGGCTGATCTCAGCGGCGTCACCCAGATACAGACCACCGATGATTTTTGGAGATATTCGGGCTTCGATGTGGCTCAACTCGCCATATTCCAGCCATCTCACATCGCCGATTGACGAACCTGATCGGTAAAGGGCTGTGTACTGGAATGCCTCGCTCTCTTCAGTCGCGAGGAGGACCGCTGCTTTGGCGCGTTGCAGTTGAACACTGTCGCTGCTCAATTCTCTAGCTATCTGCCCGTGCAGATCTAATGACAGTCGGGTCAGATCATCCAGTGGGTTGTTTGGGTCGTCAAATAGCCTTGGCAACAGAACACCGAAGGCGAACCCTGACGCGTGAGCGGCCACCGAATCTTTCTCAATGAGCGTGACTCTTTGGCCCTGCTGGGCAAGGAAGTACGCCGCTGCTGCTCCGACGATTCCGCCGCCAACTACGATGACATCTGACGTGTTGCTAGCCAAAACCAGTTACGTGAGTGTCAGGCGGCGAGTGGCGTATGCAGTGTCGTCATCCTCGCCTGGTCTGCGAATCCTACGGCGAGCGACCTCCGTCTCCTGTGCCTTCCTTGCGACCGCTTCAGAAACGTTCTGTGCGACACGCTCATCGAACACGCTTGGAATGATGAAGTCTTCTGACACGGCGTTGTCAGGGATCACGTCTGCGATAGCCTGTGCAGCAGCTATCTTCATCTCGTCATTGATCTCCCTGGCACGGACGTCCAGAACCCCGGCAAAAAGACCCGGGAAGCAGAGCGAGTTGTTCACCTGGTTCGGGTAGTCGGTCCGACCGGTCGCCATGATCCGCACGTTCTCAGGCACATCTTCAGGCCAGATCTCAGGATCAGGATTGGATAGTGCAAAGACGACAGCGTTGTCCTTCATGGTCGCGATCTGTTCAGGGGTGACGAGGCCCGGTCCAGCGAGACCGAGGAACACATCTGCGTCCTTCAGCCCTTCTTCGAGGGAACCACCAAAGTCGTCAGGGTTCGTGTTGTCCGCGTACCACTGCTTCATCACGTTATCGCCGTACTCCCGCTGCCGAGAAAGCGCGCCGGACCGGTCAAAGCCAATCACGTTTTTGACGCCGTAGGAAAGCATAATTTTCGTGCATGCCGTTCCAGAGGCACCAACACCAGCAACAACCACCTTCAAATCTTGGGGACGTTTCTTGACGAGCTTGAGTGCGTTTATGAGTCCAGCGAGTACGACCACAGCGGTTCCGTGCTGATCGTCGTGGAATATCGGAATATCCAACTCTTTTCTGAGTCGATCCTCAATCTCGAAACAGCGGGGCGCGCTGATGTCCTCAAGATTGATACCACCAAACCCGGGGGCGATCGCCTTCACGATGTTGATGATCTCTTCGGTGTCCTGGGTGTCAACGACCACAGGCCACGCATCAACACCACCGAACTCTTTAAATAGAAGTGCTTTGCCTTCCATCACCGGAAGTGAAGCAGCTGCACCAATGTTGCCCAAACCAAGCACAGCGCTGCCGTCGCTGACAACCGCAACGGTGTGACCTTTCCCGGTTAGCGACCAGACAGCCTCTGGATCATTGTGAATCGCCATGCATACACGTCCCACTCCGGGTGTGTATGCCTTTGACATATCGTCTCGAGTGTTAACCGGAACTTTGCTGTGCATCTCGATTTTTCCACCGAGGTGCAGCAAAAAGGTCGGATCAGAAACGGTACGGATGCGGACGTTTTCTACAGCAGCGACTGCCTCGGTAACTTCTTGCCCATGCTCGATTGAGCGAGCATTAATCGTGAAATCGCGCACCATCATGCCGCTGGAAGTGGAAACTACATCGATGGCTGATGCATCACCGCCGGCATTTCCGATCGCAGATGTAATCCTGCCAAGCATTCCGGGAGAGTTCGGGTACTCGGCCCTTACCGTAACGCTATAAGCCACGCCTGGTGCTGGTCCAGCCATGCTGCAAATCCTCCTGGATACCGCGAAACAGACGACGCGGACGAGTGATGGTCAGTTTAGTCTGTAAGTGACTGCAACGAAGTTTAGGTATGCGGAGTGCACTTTCTAAGTTGCTTCGCCACTCTAATTCTCAATGGGCCGAATCTTACCACCAGCATAGGCTGTCACAACGAACATTTTCAGTACGCATGATCACGTGATTCCGCCTCGTCAGCGAAGGACATGATCCGCCCGCGAGTCAAAGCACTCGAAAATGTCGTAAAGTGCGGGCCACGTGAACTATGCCAATGCGGGAGGCAAGAATGACTCAGGCGCAGGACCAGACACCGGCAATCAGAGGGAGATTCACAACCGCGACGATCACTCGCAGGGAAGACATTGCCCATGATCTCTGGAAGATCTGGCTGAAGCCGGAGCAACCGTTCAACTTTAAACCCGGTCAGTACTGCACCATAGGGGCAGAAGGAATCGAGAGACCCTACTCGATAGTTTCATCCCCGGATGAACCAGAGATTGAGCTGTTCATCGAGTTGGTGCCGCTGCCGGACGGAAACCTGACACCTGTTCTTCACAAGATGGGTGTAGGTGAAACTGTAACTCTGCGGCCTCGTGCAAAAGGCATCTTCGTTCTTCAGCCACAGTTCAAGAACCACGTGCTTGTCGGAACCGTCACAGGAACCGTCCCATACGTCAGCATATTGCGAAAGTTCCTGAACGATCCGGAGTGGCCTGAAGACAAGGGTGTTGCTCGCTCTGATCACCGGTTCTTCGTGCTTGAGGGTGCGAGCTACATCAAGGAGTTTGGCTACGACGAAGAACTCACTGCGCTGGCCAACGACCACGATTTCATCGACTTCTTGCCTTCAATTAGCAGACCGGATGAAGAGCCCAACAAGGGTTGGACAGGCGCAACTGGTCGGATTAACACATTAGTTGAGGACTATGTGGCAGAGTGTAATCTGAAACCGGAAGAGACATGTATTTATGCCTGCGGTCATCCACAGATGATCGAGGATGTCCGTGAGCGATTTGAGGGAACCGGTTTCCACTTCATCGAGGAGCGTTTTTGGAAGGACGACGACTAGTTCTCCGGCGACTCGTTTTCGGAACCCCTGGGATGCCAAAGTCGGTGAGTGGAAATCATTGAGCGAGTTACAGGCGATCCTGTTCGACTTCGATGACACTCTCTCCGATGAGGCAGGATCCTTTGCCCATGCCGTCAGAAACGTCGTTGAGGCCGAACTGACCGATTATGAGATTCCGGTCGAAGCCGTTATCGAAAGCGTATCCAGATTTGCAAGCGAAGAGTGGAGCGCTTCAAAGTACTCGCGGAGTGGTATCTCCCGGGGAGTCGGTGCATCGGAGGTTTTCGCGGGCGGATTCGTCGCTGGTGAAACAGGACGTTTACTCGAAGCCGAAAGCGAACGGATCAGGCCTCTCGTGTGGCGCGGGACCCTTGCTGAGATCGGAATCACCGATGAAGCACTGGTCTCTAAGCTGAGCCTGGCCTCGCTTGCGCAGGGAACTGGCCCGCATCTGCCCTACTCTTGCGCTCGTGAAACGCTATCCGCCCTGTCGGGCCGGTTTTCAATCGGCCTCGTCACAAATGGCAATCCTGACACTCAAAGACGCAAGGTCACTCGCAGTGGTCTCGAGGAGTTCTTTAAGGCGATTGTGGTTTCTGGAGATGTCGGCCTGGAAACTGTGAAGCCTGATCCGCGTACATTCGAACGAGCGCTCTCCTCACTGGGCGTCGAGGCAACGAAGACAGTAATGATTGGTGACAACTGCGTTAACGACATTCACGGCGCGGCGAGTCTTGGAATGAAGACCATCTGGGTCAATATGTCGGCGTCAGAATTTGATGGCCCGACACCGCCTGATCACCAGATATCTGAACTGTGCGAGCTGCCGAAGCTGATAGATCGGATCTGCTAGCTGCTTTGGATCCAGTGCTCTAGATTTCGATCAGACATCATTCATGCGATAAGATGCATCGCACTTTCGTCCATCCATCTGACGCTGTTGATGCAGGGTGCGTTCGAATCACCGTTCGAGCGTCTGTGCCAGAGCACACTTAGCCACGGAGATATAGATAAATGGCAGAGAAGATCGGATTCGTTGGCCTCGGCATTATGGGTAAGCCGATGGCCCGCAATCTCATGAAGTCCGGATATGACGTGACAGTTTTCGACCTGTTTCCGGACCCGGTTAATGAGTTAGTTGGCGAAGGCGCAGGTAAGGGCGAGTCCGGCGCAGACGTTGCCAGCAAGTCCAGCATCATCTTCACCATGGTTCAGAACAGCCCTCAGTCAGAAGCAGCGATTCTCGGTGAGAATGGGGTCCTCTCAGGCGCCAGCAAAGGTGACCTGATCATTGACATGAGTTCGATTGAACCGGGCACATCGCAGAAGATAGGCGCTGCTTGTGACGAAGCAGGTGTCGGCTTTCTGGACGCTCCTGTGTCTGGCGGAGAGCCTTTTGCAATCTCTGGCGACCTGGCCATTATGGTTGGTGGTAACGCATCAGACTTCGAGACGGCAAAACCGCTCTTTGACGTTATGGGCAAGTCATCTGTTCTCTGCGGTGGCCACGGCGCTGGCAACGTGGTCAAGCTGGCGAACCAGATCTGTGTCGCGTCAAACATCATGGGTCTCGCCGAGGCTATGACGCTTGCTGCCAAGGCAGGTGTTAACCCTGAGACCGTATTTGATGCCATCAAAGGCGGACTTGCCGGAAGCAACGTGATGAACGCAAAGGCGCCGATGATGTTTGAGCGCAACTTCAACCCGGGATTCAGAATTGAGTTGCATTACAAGGACCTGAACAACGCCATGTCCACAGCCAGCGACCTCAACGTGCCGCTCCTCATGACATCGCAGTTGCAACAGATCGTTGGTGCGCTCATGGAATGGGGTCACGGTAAGGAAGACCACGCCGGATTCCTGCACTTCCCGGAGAAACTATCGGGAGTTGAAGTCAAGAAGTTCTAGCCGGGGGCGATTGCGAGAAATCGCTAGTCGGACTGAGAAACGGGCGCCATCCTGAGCATGCTTCGGGATGGCGTTTTCGCGCCCCACCTGAGGCGCATCCCGAACAAAGATCTGCTCTGCTGCTGTCAGGTAGGTGTGTACTGATCAGGAATGCCCGATGAGAGTTCGACGAAAGAAATCTGTCCGCCAGATCTGGCGCTGAAGGAACGTCCAGAAAATCACGACAGCGACGATCCCTAAGTAGTCGAACCAGCCGAGCACTTCCAGTTCGGCGAACTCACGTATCGGCTGGATCGCCATCGTAAGAACGAACGCCAGGAGCAGACCGGCAGCGAGAATTGTTGGACGCCAGTCTCCGCTCAACACATCACCTGCAACCCACCAGCGGGTTGGAGGTTCTACGAATGGGATGAGGACCAGGCCGCACAACACACCGGCGGTTGTCAACGCGCTTCTTGCCACATCGATATCACCTGATGTTTCAAGGAAGAAGAAGTAGATTCCCAGAATCACCACGGAAATAGTTACGGCAGGAGAGTACACAAAACGTAACCCTGCACTCACGACACTTGAAGCAGGTTTACCGGGTCTGGCCCATGCGGCGATAGCGATCAGCGGCAGCCCCACGGTTAGGAGCGCCAGGACTGCGTTGTGCTTGGGGGTAAGCGGGAACTCAAGGCCAATGATCTGCGTAAACATGATCGCGAGGGCCAGGTAGAAAGATCTCACCAGCAGGAGGCGCACGACATCTTCCATGCCCTTGACCACTCGCTGACCTTCGTGAAATGCCGCTGGCAGAGCCTCGAACGAGTCTTTCATCAACACAATATCGGCGACGGCGCGTGTGGCCTGGCTTCCGCTCTGCATCGAAACAGCAACGTTTGAGTGCTTCAGCGCCAGGACGTCGTTGACGCCATCGCCGATCATCGCGACGTAGGCACCATTGCGTTGCAGGACTTCGACTAGTTTCTGTTTCTGTTCAGGAGTGATCCGACCAAACACCGTGGTATTCAATGCCGCTTTTTCAAATTCAGATTCGTCGTAGCTGGCGAGGTCGATCCCTGAGACGGCTTTCAGGTCACCATCCAAACCGACCTTACGACACAGTGCGGCGACAGTTTCGGGATGATCTCCAGAGATGACCTTGGGTTCGATACCAAGTTGTCGGAACTGTGTGATTGTTTCCTGTGCCTCGTCACGAACCTCCTCACTGAAGCAGAGAAGTCCGAGCGGCGCCAATCCATCCGGCAACCCTGGCTCACCAGCCTCATCCCTTATTGAAACGCTCTTTGGAACCTCTGCGAACAGCACGACGCGCGAACCAGCTGAGGCCTTTTTGTTAACCAGATCAGCGATCCGTGCGTACTCATTCACATGTGCTCCGAGTATTTCTGGCGCACCGAGCAGAAACGTCCGGCCTCCCCAGCCTTGAGCACTCCATTTACGATCGGAATGGAACGGGATCTGTTCCAGAAGTTCCTGTTCCTCGCCCCCACAACCCTCTCTGATTGCGTCCATCGTCCTGTTGTGATCGGAACTGCTGGAGGCATAACTCCCCAATAACTCGCGAACTTCCTGTTGATGACTGGTTGAGCTGTTTCCAACTGGAATCAGCTCATCCATCTGCATCCGGTTCGTAGTCAGCGTCCCCGTTTTATCCAGGCAAAGCACATTGACATGACTCATCGACTCGATGGCATTTATTTGCTGAACCAGTGCTTTTTTGTTTGAGACCCGTACCGCCCCTATGGCATATGACACCGTTGTCATGAAAAACAAACCCTGCGGTATAAGCGCGACCACCACCGCTGCAATTCTCATGCCCTCAACAAGGGGCACATCGTGGAAAAGAAGCGACATTGCGATCAGCAACCCAAGGGGAACCACGACGAAGAGCATGATCCTGACAAGTTGATCAATGTCTCTTTGCAGGGGAGTCTTGCTGCTGCGGGCAGATTTCGCCTCGGAGGAGAGTCGGTTTACCAGGCTGTCGCCTCCGATTTTCTCGGCTTCGAAGATCAGCTCCCCTGTTACGCAGAAACTGCCTGACAAGACCTCGTCCCCAGCATGCTTCTCAACAGGTTCAGACTCCCCTGTTAGCAACGATTCATCAACTTCAGCAGACTCCGTGCTAAGCACACGTCCGTCAACCATCACCTGATCACCAGACCGGACGATCAGAACATCATCCAGTACGATCTCTCCAGGGCCAATTACCCTTTCAACACCTTCACGTATGACGGTGGCCTGTGGCCTGGCAATCAGAGCGATCGACTGTAGCTTTCGCTTGGCGCGTATCTCCTGGAACAGGCCAACGCCAACGTTGAAAACGACAAGGCTCATGGTCGCCAGGCCATCGCCTGCCCGATCCATGGCTACCAATGTAATGGCAATGGTGAACAGCACCGTGTTAATGAAAGTGAAGAGATGCTGCCGCAGAATCTGGATATACGAACGCCCGGAACTGATATGTATGCGATTTTGCAAACCGTTCAACTTGCGTTCGCGTACCGCGGCTTCGGACAATCCTTCGGGATTCGACATTGGTATTAGCAGAACTCCAGATATCTGCAGTGATCGATTTCGTTTGAGCGTAAAGAAGGTAGCGTCAATGTCTAGCCCTGGAATCGGAGACTCGCAGGGATTCTATGTAATGCAGTTCATTAACCTGAAGCCTGTTCCCTCGCTCGCATCACGCATGTCTTTTAATCGCGACCACTGCACTCAGTCGTGAGAATACGTCGTTCGACGCAGATGAGCCCTGTTTTTTTACCACTCGGGGCCGATACCCATGAACCTTGTTGCCACACTAAGAGGATCATGGATGGCCCGGTTATCTGTTGACTATCTTCGACACCCGCGCCTATCCTAGCCCCGCTGTCGAAAAGACAACGCCTCCCGGGTGCCGGTAACCAATACAGGAAGGGTTACCGGTGAAAATGGGAAAGCGGTGAGATTCCGCTGCGGTAGCGCCACTGTGATCGGCGAGTCTGTCTGCGAAAGCCACTGTTTCGGAAACGGAACGGGAAGGTGTAGTCAGACGCCAGAGCCGAGAGTCAGGAGACCTGCCCGAGAGGCTGAGTGATCGCTTCCCGCCAAGGGAGTGGCTCTCGGCCGTGGGTCCTTGATGGACTGTTGCCCTGGTGGCCAACAACCTGAACTCGACTCGCCGCAAGAGACAAAGAACCCTGGCGCAAGCGTCGGGGTTTTTCGCGTGCTGCGACTTACGGTACGGAAACAACGCGGCTCACTTGCCGCATCTTCGGTCACCTACAGACTCGTCATGGGTTCGGTGGTGATCGGCCTTCTGCTACTTGCTGCTTCTCTCACAGCGTTGTCCACAGGACCTGTTGCCATAGCTTTTGCGGACGTGCTGTCGGCGGTTTTTTCTTGGGCAGGACTTGGCGATTCATCCGCGACGAGTACCCAGCAGGCGGTGATAGAGAACATTCGTATCCCAAGGTTGCTGCTTGCGCTTGGTGCAGGAGCCGGACTCGGAGTGGCTGGCGTGACGATGCAGGGACTCTTCCGCAATCCGTTGGCAGATCCTGGCATCATCGGCGTTTCAGCAGGCGGCGCACTTGGCGCTGTCATCGCGATTGCCGCCGGTCTTGCCGCTACATCCACACTGTTTCTACCCTTGTTCGCCTTTGTTGGCGCAGGTGTTTCGACCATCGTCGTATTCACAGTCGGAATCGCAGCAGGCGGTCGTGTGTCAATGGCGTCACTGCTACTTGCTGGCGTCGCGGTCAGTTCATTCTTCGGTGCTGTCACTTCGGCCGTGATCATCCTTACCGCTGACCTGGAAGCTCAGCGACAGATGGTGTTCTGGCTTGCCGGCGGGCTCGAAGGCGCACGGTGGGAATCGATACGGATTGTGCTTCCGATCATGTTGATCGGGGGCGGAATCATACTGGCACTTGCCCGAGACTTGAACCTGCTGCTGGTTGGCGAGGACGAAGCTAAGTCGCTCGGTGTGAGAGTCGGGTTCGTGCGGGTTGTGCTACTGGCTGCCGCTGCCCTGATGACGGGGACAGCGGTCGCTTTCACTGGCACGATTGCGTTCGTTGGGCTCGTGGTTCCGCACTCGATCAGGCTCTTGATCGGACCGGACCACCGCGCGCTCATTCCTTTGAGCGCATTAGGCGGAGGGCTTTTCTTGCTCATCGCCGACACGCTGGCGCGCAACCTCGCTTCTCCGGCCGAGTTGAGAGTTGGCATCATCACGGCGATGTTTGGCGCTCCTTTTTTCCTGCTTTTACTGATCAGAAACAGGTCACGTACCGAGACGTTCTAGGACGTGACTCAGGAGAAACTAGATGTCTGAAGTGTTCAGCCGGTTGAGAAAAGTAAGGACGCTGTTACTGGGAGTGATGTTAGTCGCTGTGGTTGCCACAGCATGCGGCAGTGAAGAAAGTGCAACGGCAACACCTGCACCCACCGCAACACCAGAGCCGACGGCCACAAGCGAGCCAACGGCGACGCCTGAACCTACGGCCACGGCGACCGCCGCACCTACACCCGAAGGCCTCGATAGATTCGCAGAGATCCCGGGCATAAAGCCAGGAGATGACTTTGATTGGCCGCGCACTATCGAGACATCTTCAGGTGAGATAACCCTGGATGCACCCCCAACTCGCATCTACAGCCTCTCTCTGGGTCATGCCGAAATAGTCGCGGCCCTGGCCGGTGGCGATGTGCTAGTTGCTACTGCTTCGTTCTTCAAGGATCCAGCAACTTCTGCGTCATGGGAGGAGTTTCAGGATCTCCCTGACGCCGGGAGCGATCCTGAGGAGATCATCAGCCTCGAGCCGGAAATCGTTATTGCTTCGGCTTTCACCTCTGCTGACCTCGTCGATCAGTTGACGGGATTGGGCATTCACGTGATAAGGGCAGAGCTTGAAGACTCCGCCCTGGGCAATGTCCCAAATATCCTCCTTCTCGGCTACATGCTTGGCGCTGAGGAACGTGCAATTGAGCTTGCCGATGAGGTGACGGACCGGGTAAGAGCCGTCCAAGATCAGCTGGACGCTGAGGATCCCGAACGTCCACATGTACTATCAGCGGCCCTGTACTCAGACATATGGGTTGCTGGTGGAGGTTCAACTGAAGGTGGGATCATCGAATCTGCGGGCGGCATTAACGCAGCGAAGGAAGCCGGGATCGAATCGCACCAGACTGTCAGCATCGAGAGCATTGCTGCAATGAACCCAGACATCATCCTGCTGACTCAGCCCGAGGGTTCGGCACTCCAGTTCGCAGACCAGTTGTATGACGAAGCAGCGTTGGCGAATGTGCCTGCGATCCGCGACCGCAAGGTTTACTACGCCGATCCCACGTTCTTCACGACGCTTTCGCACTGGAACGTACGTGGCATCGAGGAGTCTGCAAAGCTGTTCTACCCCCAGATGTTCGGAAACGAAACGTTCGCTCCGTTCACTCATCCCTAAAGTCAGATGACAGGTACCGGGGGTCAGTCACCACAGAAGTGGGAGTTGAGCTTCATGATGGATGAACATCTCCGTCCGCTGGCCTCCGGTTGGTCATTCAATATCTGGATTTCCGCGCTATCGGCTGTGCGGCGAAATCGAAGCAGGACTGCCAGCCCGAACGCAGGCTGGACAATGTCCGCCATGAGCGGAATCCTGCATGTCCGACTTGAAAAAGTTGGCCACTACGCGATCAGCGAAGAGTACGATGCACCGACTCCGAAACACATTGAACTTGCAGTTTCGATCAGTCGCTACGTGGCCTTTATCGGGGTAGTAGCAATCGTAGGATTGATCTACGTCAGAGGATTACTTTGGTAGCGACTCTTGAAGCAGAAAACCTGGTTGTCACACTGGGTGGTCGCCGCGTACTCGACGAAGTAAGCATCAAAGTCGACCCAGGAGAATTAGTCGGAATCGTCGGACCGAACGGTAGCGGTAAGACAACACTGCTACGTGCGATGGCTGGCCTTATTCCTTTTGAAAACGGCAAGATCATCGTCGGTGGTACCGATCTCCACCAACTCAGATCGCGGGACAGAGCCAGGCAGGTTGCGTACATGCCGCAATCGACGTCCAGTCATTCGTTCACAGCGCTTGAGTTCGTGCTGATGAGCCGGTATCCGCACCTTGGCATGTTCAAGCTCGAAGGCCGTTCAGACATCGGGATCGCGAAGAAGGCAATGGAACAGACCGGAACGCTTCAGTTCGCGGACCGACGACTGCAAACCCTATCCGGTGGAGAACGTCAACGGATAGCTCTTGCACGGGTTCTGGCGCAACAGGCGAATCTACTCTTGCTAGACGAGCCTACCGCCAGTCTTGATATGCAACACCAGCTTTTGACCATGACTACTGCACGGAAACAGGCAGAATCCGGTACGGCCGTTGTGCTGGTACTACACGATCTTTCCCTGGCTGCACGGTACTGTGATCGACTCGTTCTTCTGAACGACGGTGAGGTTGCCCGTGAAGGATCTCCCTGGGATGTGATTTCCCAGGTCAGCCTGAGGGATGTGTTTTCTGTGGACGCGGCGGTTGAACCCGACGCTCTTTCAGGTCGGCCCTCAATCTCACTTCTTGGACTCGCCGAATCATCGAGTCGTGCCGCAGAACGTTCACACCTGAGAGTGCACATGATCTGCGGTGCAGGATCAGGAAGAGACGTGATGCACAGGCTGGTCCTGGAAGGGCACACGGTCACTGCATGTGTCCTTGGTAAAGGTGATGCGGATCGGCAGACAGCGACTCGACTCGGAATAGAGCACATACCGTCGTCGCCATTTTCGGTAGTAACTCTGGAACAGGATGCAGCTCACCGCGTCTTGGTGCGTAACGCAGATGTCACCGTGATCTGTGAGATGGCTGTCGGTCCCGGCAATCTGCGTAATCTGGAAGCGGCTGCAGAATCTAAACGGCTACTGTTAATCAGGCGGCCGGACGATGCGATTTGGGACTACACAGAAGGATATGCAAGTCGCGTGTATGACGAACTCGTCAGCCGGGGTGAACTGGTAGAGAAAGATGATCTTCTAGACGCGGTCAATGTACTCATTTGATGCGCGTCGGTATCCCGGCAGTCATGACGTAAACCTCATCGCTAACGGCCGCTATGCGTTGATTCACCAGGCCCTGCATATCTGCAAACACGTTGCCGAGTCGCGTAAGGGGAGCAACACCTGAACCGACATCGTTAGCGACAATGATCAAGTGCCCCGATGCCCGTTCGGTCGCGGCGACGAGATTTCGCAAAGCCGACTGGATCGTGTTTTCAGCCAACATGTAGAAGCCGGATTGGTCAGCGTCACCACATGTCGCCAGAAGATTCGAAAGCCAGATGGTCAGGCAGTCAATAACCACGACATTGTGGGTAACCTCTTCGAGGCTTAGGTCAAGTTCGATCGGTGCTTCCAGCGTAGTCCAGTGCGCGGGACGTTCCGCCCTGTGTTTTTCGATCCGCTGCCGCATACCGGAATCCGCACTGGCCGAGTCTGCGGTAGCTATCAACGTGACTCCTTCATCGCCAGAGAGTGATTCCGCGACCGTCGCCGCATAACTGCTCTTGCCGGACCGCACCCCTCCCAACACAAAAATCTTCGTCAACTCCGGGTTCCTTTACTGTTCGATCACCAGATCACACCAGCATCGAACTCCGACTCGATCAAGGCGATGAGGGAGACCAGGGCGGCAACTTCCGTCAGTTCAATTATCGCTCCGTAGATATCCCCTGTCAGGCCGCCGATGGCTCGAAGCGAGTAGAGAGCAATGCCGAGTCCGAGCGCTGCCGCGACACCCAGTGAGATAAGGCTGACCCAACCACCAAACACAACGGTGAAAAAAACGGTTGTGAATACCACAGTCGGCAAGACCCAAATAGCAGGTTTGGCGTATGCACTGCCAATCCCCAGTGGTCTTGCATAAGGAAAAAGAACAACGGCGAATGCTGCCGTCCCACGGGAGGCAACCGCGATAACCACTAGCAATCCCCAATGAGATTCCGGGACAAGTTCAGATATTGCAATCCACTTCACCAGCAGCACGAAGGCGATGGCAGCGACACCGAACGCTCCTGGACGTGGATCGGACATGATCTCGAGCTTACGTTCGGGGGTTCGCCCGCCAAACAGCCCATCGAAGGTATCGCCAAGACCGTCAATATGTAGACCACCCGACAGTACCCATGTGAGAGCGATCGCCAAAACAGCGGCTAATGGCACCGGCAAAAACTCAGAAGCGCCATAGAACACTCCGGCCGAAGCCAGCCCAATAACCAGTCCAGACACTGCGAAAAATGCTGGAGAATTGGCTACACCCCGCTCATTGTTACCTGTCGGAGCGGTGCTGCCGACAGGAATCACGGTCATCAGCCGCAGAGCAGCCAGCAACGCGCTCATTCGTTTTCACCGACAACATCAACAGACCGACTGCTAACGCTGGCTTCCTCGAAAGTCGCCATGCCTGCATGGAGAGCCAACGCGGACTCGATCACGCCAAGTGCAAGCACGCCACCTGTGCCCTCTCCAAGCCTCATCTCAAGATCAAGAATAGGCTCGAGGCTCAGATGTTCGAGAGCTAGAACGTGACCGGGCTCAACTGAGCGATGACCAGCGATCAGATAACGCGCTACTACGTCATCGACTCCGTTCGCAATTAACGCAGCTGAGGTCGAGATATATCCGTCCAGCACGATCAACGCACGCTTCGATGCAGCCCCGATCATAAGTCCAGCGAGGAAGCCGATCTCATAACCACCAACCTTCGCAAGCACATCGATGGGATCACTGCCATTCGGTGCATTGACCTGCAGCGCCTGATTGACAGCCGCTATCTTCCCCTTCAAAGCCGCATCGTCTATTCCGGTACCCCGACCTGTGACTATTTCAGGATCTACGCCAACAATCGACGACGTGACCGTTGCAGCAGCAGTCGTATTACCTATGCCCATCTCGCCCGGGACAACAGCCGTGTTACCGGTGGCAGCGATAGACTCACCAGTGACGACACCCCGACTGAAAATCTCCTCCGCCTGAACTCGACTCATGGCCGGTCCCCTGGCGAAGTTTGCAGACCCTCTCGCGAGGCCATGACGTTGCAATCTGGAGTTGTTCGGGAGATCGGATGCCACGCCTGCGTCCACAATTATCAACTCGGCTCCCAGGCTATCTGCCAGCACACTTATTGCAGCACCACCGTCCAGGAAGTTCGCGACCATCTGAGCCGTCACGGACTGCGGATAGGCGCTGACTCCTTCTTCTGCCACTCCATGATCAGCGGCAGCAACAACAACAACCTTTTTATCTATTCTCGGAAGCGCCCTGCTCTGCATGCCCGCTAACTTTGCAGCAATCTGCTCTAGCCTTCCAAGGCTTCCCACCGGCTTGGTGAGGGTGTTCTGCCGGCCCAATGCCTCCTGGGACGCGTTGGTATCAAACGGTGGGATCACGGGAAGCTTCATTCAGGCCTCGAAAGCGAAATCAGATGGTGGGATCAGGGTCGGATTAGCTGGAACTCTGCTGGATCGTGTCACTGGGACGTCGACGCATCACGTAGAACGCACCGCCACCCAGCAAAGCGAGTACGAGCAAAACTACCAGAATGACCACCACTGGCGAGGGTCCGCCACCACCTGAGGCATTGTCTGGATCCTCAGTGTCGGTCTCGTCATCCAGTCGAGGAGTAGCCGTTGGCTGGGTGGTGCCGTCCAGGTTCGAGCCCGTATCGCTGTCAGGTAATAGTTGTTCTACAGAATCTTCATAGATCGCTTCATTTCCAGCGGTGTCAGCCACGACAAGTATGATCGCAGCACCATCCGCGATTGCGGTCAGTGGCGAGATAGTCTGGGACGCCAGATCGTATTCAGTTTGTACTGATTTGCCGTCAACGGTCAGCGAGATCGAGTTGACATCTATACCAGCCTCAAAATCCGCGACCAGAGCTGTGAATCCGGTAGTCGTTTCGATCGGAACGATCTCAGGTGGAGTTGTGTCCAGCCCGACCACGAATGTCCCAAACTCCGAGGTCTGGGCGGTAGCAATTCGATTTTCAGTGTCGATCTCGGTAGGCAACGGGCTCCATACGCCAATGCCCGCATACCGAAAAAGCTTCAGTTGATGTGGATCCGGCGGATCAGTCAAGTAAGAGAGTTGAATTGTTACCGGAGGTTCAATAGTCACATCATTCGGCGCGATGTCCATGAACTCCGAAGCAAAGAACAGCGAAGAAGCGTTCTGCGCTGCAATTCCACTATTGAGCGATACAGGTAAATTTTTCGGTGCCGATGGCCTACCTCGGAAACCTCCCGGAACGATCCAGTTCGGCAAGATCCTGTGGAACCAGGTTCGAACAGCTATTTCTAGCGCCGCCACTTCACCGTCGACCCGGTTCGTCACCGTCCGATCATGACCTGTGAAGTCGAGCAATGCCGTATCGGTCTGGTCGCTGGAAGCGTCAATGGTGAGGTCTTCGCCAGAGTTCCATTGCTCCCTTATCCACTCTCTGAACGATCTACCGGGCAGGTGTTCCTCAAGTGCGTCCAAAATGATCTGACCCACGATATCGGAGGCTGGCGTCTCTGACTCCTGAGTTTCCTCGAAAGGGAACTCTGCGATCTGCACCAATCCGCGCTTACCGTCAAAGTCTGCTAACAGCCTCCAGTCCTGTGTCTTCTGGGTTACCACCAGACGCCAATCGCCACCTGCTTCCACCTCACCCTTAATCCCTACTCCTGCCAGCAACTCCGCACCAAGTTCGAACGTGGGTCGGAAACGAGTACCTCGGGAACTGTTGATGATCAGCTCCCCATCAACATCTTTCAATGCAGCCTGGAGCAGGTTGCCCAGTACTTCGGCCGAGAATTCGGTGGTGTTTGCCGGGTCGGTTAGATCAATGAGATTCTCGATCAAGAAGTCGGAGGCGTCTGCAAACTGCTGTGCGTCAAAGGCGATACTGACCGAACCAGAATCGATTCTCTCCTCCCAGGTGGTTCCGCCTTTGACCGAGACCGCCACCGTTTGAAGCACTCCCCCTTCGACAGGATTCCCATCGAAAGCGAACGTCACCTCGACATTCGCGCCAGCCAGCACGGAGTAGTTAATCTCCTGGCCTTCGAAGTAGATGGGCCACGTTGTTGGGTCGAACAGGCCGGAACCAGCAACAGATATCCGGGCCACAATTGCATGGTCGCCGGTCTTCTTGTCGAACTTCCAACTGGTCGAAATCGAACCGCCTGCCGTAGCGCCCATTCCTATATTCAGCGCACCGAGTCCCGGGCGGTTTCCGGTCCAGGATCCGAGTTTGCCTGTGAGGTTCGCGGACGCAGCGACGCCAATCTCATCCGCTGTAACGAAAGACCTGAACTGTTCTTGCAGCGCGTCTTCACGGAACGTGTCGAGTACAACGTCTAGCGGCGTGGACGTCGCTATCGTTCCAAGAGACACCAATTTGTCGAGAACGAAAGCGCTCATGGCGACCTGTTGATCGAAGTCATCCGGGTTGGTGATATCAATCGCGACGGCTTCGAACGCTTTGATATCTGCTTCGAACTCGATCTCGCCCTTGGCGCGAGGGGTTATCCAGCCAAGCTTCAGACCTGCGCCGAACCCTGTGTCAGCAGAAACACCCAGGGCAACGGCCTCTCCTGAGTCAAGAGTCAACGCGCCGTTCTCATGGAACTTAATACCAAGTCCGGATTCTCCAGTTACAAAGATCCCGCCCACAATCTGGCCCTTGGCCTTGGCGTCGAGTGTCATCTCAGCCCTGGTCTTGATGCTGCGCGGAACGGTCGTGAATCCGAAAGAAGGCCAATCGACCACCGATTCCGGTTCGCCGGACCTGGTGGCTGATGTGAACAGGAACTCGTGCTGGCCCAGAGGTAGTTCCGGCGTGTTGATGATGCAACGTAAGTGGCCGGGATCGAGCGAACTACAGGAACCCGTCGGTGATAGTGCCACGCTAATACCGCTCGCGGGCTCGTTAGTCTGCCGATCAAGAAGTAGGAAGTCTCGGTAAACCGTTGCACCGTGCTCGATTACAAGTTCATTCGCAGGTGGATATTCAAACCGGTCAAATGGGAAGACCGTGGACTCTGGGGCTCCATCGAGCCTCTGTACCCAAACCCGGATATTGTCGCCCTCATCGTAGGTTCCAGGAGGCAGAGGATTCGTACCACCCACCGAGAAGCGCCACTTACCGTCTTCTTTGGCAGTGAACGCATACGCGATGCGATTGCGAATTCCTTCCTCAACCGGGGTCCTATAGTCGATATGAATGTCCTGGTCCCAGCCCCAACGTTGGAGTGGTGTGAGGTCGTTGACCCAGACATTCGATTGCAGATGTCCGTATGTCTGATTTTCGATATCAACTAACGGTGACTGAAATCCCAGCCAGCGATTCTCACCCGTCGTTTCAACGAATACCTCAGTGACTGGCGGAAAAAACTGAGCTGGCATCCCCGGGGCCAGCAGTTCATTCCACACAACATAGGTTCCACCTGCGTTTACCTCAAAGGTGAACATCTGATGCACAGAAATCCATGGATCAACGCATTCCTCTTTCCGGTCGAAGTAGGCATCCCGGGTGTATGGAAACTCCTGGATAGTCCAGCAATCGTCGGGTACGTTCGGTTCATTGACCCGGGCTAGCGTCGGCTCAGCGTCAACGACCAGCCCGATCGCACGAGCCTCAAGATCACCCGGTTCGCCATCGTGATTCGCGAAAGCTGTTGGAAGCTCGTGAAAAGTAGAGATCAGCGCCAGCAGCACGGCAAGTGAGGTGATCGGAAGAACAGGCCATTTGAGGCGAATCACAGGATTGCTGCCTTTCAATTTCAGCAGCCAATGAGCGAATTTCTAGATCGAAATCACAATTAGCAAGCAGGTTTCGACACTATAGACGGTCTGTCGAGACCTCCGCTCATGTGATCGTCGCAATCCAGACCGAAGACCTGCCCTGACTAATATCGTTCCTTCGTGCTAACAGTAAGGTCAACTGCAAACCTCAAGGGGACTGTGCAGGATCGGTCCACTCTTGCAGACGTTCTGACCCGATGTTGCCAAGAACGATGGAGATGTCGAACCCCGTGACGAAACCATCGCCATCAAGATCCACAACATTTCCGTCACCGTCTAACCTGCCGTTGAGGGTCTCTGGATCGCTGCCGAATGCCGAGGCGACAAGATCAACATCTTCTTCGGTGACAGCGTCATCATCGTCGACAATTCCACCACGAAGCTCAATGGACTGGAGACTAGCTCCACCTTGACCTAGCGCCAGACCAGACATGTGACGACCCAAGGTTCCCGGTGCAACAAGGGTCAGGTCGTACTCTCCATACTCCGCGCCAACTATCAGGAACGTCCCATCAGGTGAGATCTCAACTGTTACAGGTCCTTCGTTGCCCCCCGAAACTGGCACAAGGCTAAGCTCAGGGGCCACCGAGGAGAACATCGCCTCATCACCGGTCCCCTGGACAGTAACGTGACCTGAGACGTATGACAGTGGAATCGTGTTGTTCATGAGAACTGCGATCTTGCCACGACTTTCGTCCTGGACCGTGAGATCCGGCATACCATTGCCGTCAAAATCTCCGATCGCCACTGACCGTACTCTCTCACCAACCAGTACGTTAGTGGCCACACCGAATCGCCCATCGCCCAAACTTGCTAGTACAGACACACTTCCGCTGCGATGATTTGCAGTGACGATGTCAGGCAATCCATCATGATTAAAATCCCCAATCGAAAGTGAGTTAGGTTCCACACCGACTCCATGGTGGACCGGTGATCCGAAAGTACCGTCTCCTACTCCTGGCAATACGGAAACGTCCCGACCGGACTCGTTGGAGGTGACCAGGTCTGGAACACCATCTCCGTTGAGATCTTCCACGGATAGCCCTCTGGGAGCATCCCCGGCATGATAGTTGATCGCGGATGCAAAGTTCCCGCCGCCAATTCCCAGTAACACAGAAACGTTGTTGTCAATGAAGTTGGCCGTCGCAATATCAGGAACATCGTCACCGTTCAGATCGCCAATCACCAGGCCGCCAGGGCTCGGTCCGACTCCGAACACTGTAGGTAGGCCGAAAGAGCCGTCTCCGACACCAATGTGCACAATAACTACGTTGTCGGATGAAGCAGTGAATGCAATATCTTTAACTCCATCGGCATCTATGTCGGAGACCACCATGGAGTGGCTTCTACCGTCGGTATCGTAGTGGGACACTGTTCCGAATGATCCCGTTCCATCACCCAGTAGCACCGATAGTGAACTGCTCCCACAACAACCGCCCACCGTTACTAAATCGGGATGGCCGTCTCCGTTAAAATCATCGATCGCTACCGTCGCTACCGTGTTCGGTGGTGATCCGACAGGAATATCAGAAGCCTTTTGGAAGACACCTGTCCCTGTGCCTAGTAGTACCGACAACTCTTGTCCTGAGATTTTTGTCGTGACTATGTCCAAGTGGCCATCCTCATCTATATCACCGATGGCATATGACCTACCGGGTGACGAGACTGAATAGGCGGTGGGAGATTCGAATGAGGCGTATGCCGTTACAGTGGGAGTAATGTTGATGAGCATTGCTAACGATTCGTGCACACCACCTACGAGCACATCGTCCTTACCGTCGCCATTGACGTCGTTGATCAACGCGGAAATTGGTGTAGTTCCAACAGCAAGATTCCTGGCGGATCCGAATGTACCCGCACCTTCACCAAGTAACACTGATAGTTCATCGCTGGAAGGATTGACAACGAGCAGATCGTGATAGCCGTCTCCATTCAAGTCACTGACCATGACATCACTAGGACGCGATCCAACCTGCAATGGCGCTGCACCGCTGAAGCCCCCCAGCCCATCTCCAAGCAACACCGAAACTGAGTCACTGTCCCTGTTTGCGGTCACGATGTCAGGAAATCCGTCTCCGTTCAGGTCTTCAACGGCGACAGACATCGGAGCCTCTCCCACTGCGAAGTTGGTGGCTGCATCGAAAGTTCCGTCACCAACTCCCAGAAGCACTGACACGTCATTGCTACCGTAGTTAGCCACGGCAAGATCCAGATTCCCGTCACCGTCTAAATCAGCTGTCGCCGACGCCTGCGGAGCCTCTCCTACGGTGAAATCCGTGGCCACAAAGGTGCCATCACCCGCACCAATGAGCACCGTAACGGTATCGCCACTACCACGTGTAACGATCAGATCAGGATTTTCATCCCCATTTAGATCATCAACCGTTAACGAAGACGGCGAGAATCCGGAATCTAAGGTAATAGCAGGCCCGAATGCCCCTGTACCGTCACCGGGCAGCATGGAAACTCGGCTGTTTTGGCCATAAGCGAACACAAGATCTTTGTTGCCATCCCCATCGATGTCAATGATGTGCAGAGATGTAAGATTCCAGCCCGCCGTGTGTGTCGAGTAGGGACCGTAAAAACCTGTTTCCGTACCCATCCGCACGGTGATTGTTCTTGTACCGGAATTGGTGACTGCCAAGTCCATATGGCCATCATCATCTATGTCACCGATGGCAATGGAGCCCTGTCCACGTCCGGCATCGATTCGGGTCGGAGAGTCAAACAAAACTGTCGAAGAGGTTGGCGACGTCGAAGCTTCAGCATGCTGCGCCGGGCCGAGAAGCGCAATCGCTGCGAACATAGCCACAGCGGTGATCTGCAGGCATTTCATCCTGAATCTCAACGGAAGGTTTCGGCCCCGTACCGAGCTACCCGAACGATCGATGCCGCTATTATCAACTTCATATTTAATACGTGGATTTCTCATTTCAGCTTCTCCGCAACACCTGTGGAGCGAATCCGCGCAGCACGAGTAATCCAAGTCCTCCAATAGCGGCCAGACCGGCAATCACGAACAGCCAGGTCGGTATACCGCCACCGCCGCTATCCCCAAAGCCGTTCCCTCCAGGTGTTGCCGTCAATTGAGGAAGAGGAGTCGCACTGGGCAACGGGGTTTCCGACGGCACTAGAGCCAGAACTGGCGTAGGTGACGGTGCCGCTGTCAAGGTCGCAGTCGATTCGGGAGTGGACGGGTCGACTGGTGCACCTAATGTCGGTACTACAGGAACCGGCGTTGATGTAGGGCTCGGAGTAGCCGTGGGGGGTGTGATCGTAGCCGTTGGGACAGGCGTTGGGCTAGGGGTAGGTGTCGGCGTCGAGGTCGGCACCAGAGTCAGCGCACCCAGAACGAATTCTGAGAAGCCACCTGCCTCTCCGGTGAACGTCACTGTGCACACGTACTCATCTAGGTTCTCCACACATTCAGGTTCGAGCAGGAAAACCTCCCCATCGTCCGCAATCTTTGCAATGACAAATTCTGTCCCGGCAGAATCCCGATCCTCGTACCAGGTCTTCCCGACCGACATTGAGACTGTGTTGTCAAGCAGATCAGCATTGGTCAGGTCGGTCTTTGTGACTGAAACCGCATACGCGATATCAGCAGCCTGAAATGAACCGGAACTACCTGTCGAGCCGATGGCAAAGACTGGGCCTGATATCCCATCAGGTATCTGACCCGAAAACGTGGCAGAGACCGAACTGGTTTGCTGAAAGGCCGTCAGACCAACGTCAAAAGACACAACGGGTATTCCGACAGAAGCATCCAGCTCTTGTAGCTCAAACTCGTCAATGACCGGATTTAACTTGAGTTGGGAGCTTTCAAAATCGATCAATATGCCATCGTCGGATCCATTCACGGTAACGGGACCGACCAAACTCATTTCGCTCCCCAGCCTAAACATCGCGTCCCCAACCCCATCGGTATCGGTATCGATCACCAGGGTGTCAGACTCGAAGTCAAATTCACCAACAGGCACCTGGCCCTGCTGGATCCCGGTTGCACGTATGAGCAGCATGACTCCAGGGTCTTCGGAAATCGCCTCCGGTTCGATCGATGAAATATTCGCGTCGCTGCCAAATGCTGATCGTGCGGCTTGGTTCACAGCTAATAGAAAACCGGCTTCTGATGAAGGGGTCACCGGGCCGATCAGTACTCCTGGACCAGGTCCGACTGCATTGAAAGCGGAAAGCTGAAACGAGTATTCGGTCCCGTTATCCAGATTCGCCACGATGTAAGAGGTCTGTGCGGATGGAAGAACTGTTGGTTGAGATGTGTTTATGTTCAGAATTCGGTAGCCCGTTATCTGTGTACCGCCATCTGATGCAGGGGCATCCCACGAGATAGCCACCGATCCATCATCGGCGATAGCCGAAACGTTCAACGGTGCAGTTGGGGCGTTGTTTGCCGGAGGGGGAGGTGGCGGAGGAGGAGGCGGTGGGGGTGGCGGCGGTGGTGGCGCAGCTGTGGCAGTGGGCTCTGGCACCGGTGTTGCCGTCGGCTCAGGGATCGGCGTGGCGGTAGGCTCTGGCTCCGGTGTTGCCGTTGGCTCAGGGATCGGCGTGGCGGTGGGTTCCGGCACCGCTGTTGCCGTCGGTTCAGGGATCGGCGTGGCAGTGGGTTCCGGTTCCGCAACAGAAACGGTCGCGCTACCCAGATTTCCCTGGCCCACAAGTTGGCCATCGAATATGAGACCCGTGATAAACGGTCCGCCAGCTACGAGTTGGAGTTCTGAATCACCGGGCCCGGTGCCGGTCAGCACCATGGTTGCAACTGCGCCTGAAATGTCTGTGACCTGTTCCCCGAAACACACGAACGTAACTCGGTTCGTGTCAACCTGCGCGACCGCCGTTGATTGCATCCCATCGAGGTCGCCGACACAAAAACCATCATTGAGACTAACAACGCCGGGATCGAATTCGATCGTGATTTGCAAGGTATCGACCGGAGAAGACGTAAAACTTTCGGATGCAAGCTCGACACTCAGAACCGTAGAAAGACCGACATCTAACTGATCGACACCGGGATGCAGGGTGAAACCTGGCTCGCCATCCTGCGCCTGCACCAACGGCGAATTCACCGCGGGGCCTCGGAGGACCAGGAGGGCGATTCCGAAGAGGATGACAGCGGCGGCAATTACACCGCGTATGACATTCAGGGTGAACAGATCACTCTCCGCTCGATGATTTTGAAGGCAGGGTATTCCTCACATCCGGCAGGACAAAAATCAGTTGAACGGCGACCGCGGTAGCACACCGAAATGCTTGGCCGATTCATCTTCAGCGCTGATTTTGCCGATAGCGGATCTCTGGCGCTACAGTTCAGGCCGAGGGGCGGCGCGCGGCGCGCGCACACAAGACTGTCTGGATTCCTGGACGAGTTTTCCGGGCATCTGAGGACCAAGACCTCGCATGAACGAGGCCGCGGTAGCACCATCAGTGTGGGGATGGGGACCGCCCGGTCAAGGGATCTATACCGATTCAATGCAATTACTCGCCATTTAACTGGGAGCCATTATCGAAGTTTGCCAATTCTATGATTTTCGGTCACTGACCCGGGAGCGGCAGCAATATAGCATGATATCGCTCGATCAAAAGGCACAAAATTTCTTCGCATGCCGTCATTCAGGCTCATCTTCGAGACTGTCCAGGTGAAGCAGCAAAAGATACTTTTGTTCATGTTGACGCTACAGAATCTGATCTGGCCCAGTGAACAGCTGCAAATAATGAGTTCGCTATGAGAGACCAGGTCAATGCAATGCGAATCCATTGTGATACAAAAACTCGCACCGCATAGCGCCTTTCTAGAGAGTTGATATTCCAGTTCCAGATCGACGAACTCATGAATCCGATCGTTTCGAATTCACCACCGCCTTGATCCGGCCCGTAATGGGCGTTTTGGGCAGAACCGATTGCTAAGCCTCGTATCGTAATGTGAGAGTGGCCGCAGGGGGTTTTTCGGTTGAGCCGAAGGCCACGAAGGGTCCGTTAAGTTCGATCTGGGAAGGCTCGGCAAACTCAAATCTGAACCCTACGTAGTCAGTGCCACTCACTGCCTGTATGAACGACGTCACATCGACGCTTACAGTAGCCGCGCCGTTGTACGCAAACGTCCCAACAAACGAACCGGAATCCCAATCATCCAGTCCAAGGACGCCGTCGGCGGAAGTGGTGTATCCAAAGACATCCACGTCGAATGGGAATGGGGACATCGAAGAGAATACGCTGAGGTCCAATGTCGCAGCGCCTACCAAACCAGCTGCACCGCTGATTCCAAATTCGATCACGCCCCTCTCCTCAAATTGTGGGCCATCGAGAACCTGCACAGTGGTGGTCTCGAGAACTCGGTCAGGCGAGCCGTCTTTAAGCAAGCCAAGACCGTCCCTTAGACTCCCGTCCACTACAGGTGCCAGAACGACCGGCGATCCTAGTTCCACTGTTGGTGTTGGTGTTGGTACTGGCGTTGGCGTCGATGTCGGGCCAGGTGTCGGAGACTGAGTTGGCGCTGGCGGAGGAGTTTCTTCAGAGCCGAATGACCACTGGACAGGGCCGGTCTGGCCGAACGCAATCGCGAGGAGCGAAAGATCTCGCCCAGTGACGACCCCATCGCCATCCATGTCAACGGTGTTTCCTGCTCCGTCTGATCGCTCCCCTGCCATCGTTCGATCACCAAAGGAGCCGCTGACTAATTCAGCGTCGGTGTTGTCAATGTCTTCGTCTCCATCCGAATCACCGGGGACCAGCTCGATTCGGTCCGTTACCAGATTGCCGTCGAGTACAAGAATGCCCTCTGCCACAGCAGACAGGAAACCTGGCAGCGATGCCCTGAGGTCATACCGGCCATTCAGCACCGAAAGCTGGAATAGTCCGTCGTTCACAGGTGCCGTCATGCCGGGACTACCGTCCACCGACACGGCGTCAATTACTTGTCCGCTGATTGAAACACCCTGCGTAAGTCCGGCCAGCGCAACTTCACCACTGATCAGAAGAGTGTCCTCAATGAGCTCAGTCCGCCCAATGAAGACTTCCCCGTCTTCGCGAAGAAATGCGAAGCCGTGCGTGCCCCAGCTCCTGAGGTCTTGCGTAAAGCCATCGGCAAATGGGAGTGGCATCGATCCTATGTAACCTGCCACTCCCGTTTTCTGGTATCCCGGGCGAGACGGCAGGTCGAACGCTTCGAGAGATCCTGTTCTATACCTGTCCAGTTGAACAGGTTCGGTATGCCTCATACGACCGATAAACAAGGCCCTGTCTCCATCTCCACTCAGCATCACAAGCGCACGGTCATCGTTGTTGCCGCCACTATGCAGGTCAAGAGCGTCCAACGGAGGATCAAGAGCGGTCTCACCAAAGACAAACGAATGGCTGGTGATCACCGCGCCTCCCCCGGTGGCGATCTGGGTATTAGCGTGGCTGCCGTCGAATACCTCGATCAGCGTGACACTTGAATCGGTGACCTCGTACTTGAGGGTGTCGAGCGGTCCTGTTGCGTAGAGGATTGAACCGTCATTGTTGAACGCTACTTCGAACGCCTGGTCAGACTCCGAGTTGGCCGGCCGTATGCGCACGCCGTTGTTGAACACCGCAAGCGAGTCTTCGATGGCGTGGGCCTCAGGGAACTTGAATATTCCGAACGCAACGGCGAGTACGTCCGGGTTACCGGGCTGGACGTCGAGGTTCTGGAACCCGTCTGGAAGGCTTGCATCAAACACAGGACTTGAGAAGTCCAGGTCGATGACACCCGTAGCGACGTCGACTCTGACGATCCTTTCTGTGCCCAGTTCACTGACGTAGACCTTTGATCCGTCGTCCGCAACCGCAACCTGGTCTGGAGTGAAGCCAAGGTTGAAAGACCAGACCTCTTCACCGGTAGTCGGTGCCAGCGCAATAACCCTGTTCCCAGCAATCCCGTTCGTAGCTTCGACACCAAGGAAAATCAGGTCAGTCGACGTGGTGTCCAAACCAGTGGCGTCGTAGTCATACTCGCGGCCCGAATGGAGCATGCCAAGCTGAGATATCGCGCCCGGGACGTTCATCATGCCGGACCCAGTAATGTAGTCGAAGCCTCTCAGGGCATCGCCGTTGAACATATCTATCGCCGTGTCGCCGAACGCCGTTCTGATCTCGCCGGGGGTTGCCGAAGGGTCCGCTTCGACTATCAGCGCAGCGACGGCTGCTGCGTGCGGAGCTGCGGCGGAAGTGCCGAAGAACGGGTTCAGACCGGTCGTTGTTGAGACACCGTCAGCAGCCAGGAAGTCAGGTCGAGACCGCACAATGGGCGCGATTGGGGTGCCTGAGGAATTCCTGAGTATCGGCACACCACCGTGCGAACTGAAAGGCTCGACCTTGGTTAAGACGTTTGTACCACGTTGATCGGGAGTCCCGACGCCGGGGTGTTCTATGGCACCAACCGCGATGGCACCAGCCGAGTTTGCGTGACCAAAGATCGTCCCAGCGCGCTCTCCGGGCTCGGAAGAAAACAGTCCGGCGTTATCTTCGCTGTTCGTCCTGAATATGAACTTGACCTTTCCGGGAACTGGACCACTGAAGAGGTAGACGCCAAGTTCACCGATAAACGTCTGCGGCCCGGTATTGATGATCGATATGGCCTCAAAGGGATCGAAGCCGGCTGACTGAGTTGCCGATCCTGCCAGCACAATGTTTCCTGAGTCGTCGAACAGGTACAGGTCAAGGTCGCTAGACGCGCCGACTCCGTTAGCTGACAGGAACGTATCGTCCCACTGCAGGTAGACGGTCAACCACTCGTTCTGTTCGAGGAAGAACCGTTTACTTGTGCGTGTCCCGGTGTCACCAAAGCCGTGAGGGACACCACCGAAGAATCGTGGCGCTCCCGGCGCGCTTGGGATGGAGTCGACGGGTTCGAAGGAGAGTCCATTGAAGTCCTTCTCGTACGACTGATCTGCGTAGTTTCCGGCCGACGAGAAATAGGACACACCGTCTGCGACCACATCATTCACAGCCTCACCGATTATCCCGTCCTGAAAGAACGGCATGTTCAGGTAGCCGACGTCGTCCACGATGATGTCAGCGCCGGCTGCGGCAAGTTCCCGGATTCCTTCTGCCATATTGACCGAGCCGTTGAACCCGGTGTGGAACATCAACTGTGCGCCTGGAGCAACATCATGGATGATCTGGGCCATCGCCCGGCCTTCGTCAATCGCCCCACTACATGACGAGATCTCTTCGAGGACGATCACACCGGCCGGCAACTCGCCCTGCGCGACATCCGTTGCGTAGTTGCCAAGACAGTCCCAACTATCAGAGATAACGCCGACATTGACGCCAGAGCCGGTCAGTCCGTAGAAATTACGTGTCTCGAAGATGCGGTGTGCCTCAAGGCCTTCGGAAATCACAGACCCTGAACTGGTGAACGGCTGCTCCACCTGGAACACGGCATCGGTCTGGAAGCGCCCCGGAGTGAGATACGCGCTGAGCGGGAGTCGGCCGTTCACGGTGTTTTCACTGATCGTGGGATTCGACATACCGGCAGCTGTGAGCTCAGCAGCGAGGCTTTCTGGGTCCTGTGTCAACGCGGACACCAGCACCTGCCCGTCGACTACTTCAACTCCCGTCTGCACAAGCGGGTTGTCTGATTCGACTGTATTGACAGCGACTAAGTCACCAGGGTTTCCTTCGCTGCGCATAGTCGCATTGAGTTCGAATAGCTTTGATACTCCAAATGATGGATTCCCCTGGACTGCTGAGACCTGTGGAGCCGAAGAATTGGCCGCTGAATAGTGTGCATGCGAGTGGCCAGGCTGTATGAGCGTTGTGGTTCCGGCAGCTACGACAAGCAGTACACCCACAACTGGTCCAGACCTGCGCCTGCGCAGGCCTACAAGCCCGACAACAACGGCAGACCCGATCGCTAACACAATCAGGACTGGAACGAGAACGCCGTTATCGCCTGGTCCGTCATCTGATATGGCGACCGGTGTTGGTACCGGCAGCGGTACAGCTGTCTCGGTTGGCGGGACAACAGTGGGAGTTGCTGTCGGTTTCGGCGATGACTCCGAGGATCCGCCCGGCTGTGGCGCTGCGGTAGCTGTCGGTGCTGGCGCGGTTGGCTGCGCTGAAGCCGGGCCTGCAGTTGCCACAGGAGTGCTGTTTACTACAGGCAGCTCCGTTGGCGGTGGCATCCGCCTGGCCACGAGGAGGCCAAAGGTTGAAAAGCCGCCCGCTTCCCCCGTGAACTCGGCTGAGCATTCGAACGTGGCGTCATCTGTCTCGCTGCACTGGGCTGGACGGTAATAGGTGAGACCTTCGTCGTTTACCTTGACGATGCTGATGTCGGCCCCGGAGTCGAGGGCGTTGGTAACCCATTCAGGGTCTACCTCGATGAACACGCGGTTTGTTCCAAATAGCTGATTGCCGACCATCGCTTTCGTGACGTCGACCACTAGTGCTGTGTCTTCGGCGTTGCCGGTGACTTGCATGTTTGCTGAGGCGAAAAGGTTTTGCAGGGCGCTGAAGTCGTCCTCGTCTATGTAGCTCAGCGAAGGTATGGCTGAGACGTCCAGAGATCCACCGGACGGTACGTTGATCAGTTCAACCTCAAACCTGATTCCGGACGCGGCGGTCGACTCGTCAAGATCTACATAAGGGTCAAAGAGCAACTGGACTTCGGAGGTTCTCAGGAATAGCTGCCCGTCTTCGATGATGAGGTGACCAGTACCGACTATCCGAGCACTTGATGACGCAGTGAACTCGAAAGTCCCCATACCGCCATTCAGGGCGAGACTGAAATCGACGTTGGAGAACGTAATCTCATTTGGTACTGAGCGTCCCGCCAAGCTCAGCGGGATTGCTAAGTGAAGCCGATCTTCAAACCACCTCAACTCAATGGTTTCGCCGGTGAGGGCTGCGTCGTTACCAAACTGGTTCAGGATGCCCTGGCGAGCAGGTTCGTCCAACGTAACTCGGGCGCTGATCGCTCCCGACGATGAAGAACCGGAGTCCGTCATTGGTTCAGATGGCGCCTCTTCAGGTGCCTCTACGATTGGAGGTGCCGCACCGATCTGTATCGGATCCGTGGCGTCAGACTGATCGCCCGGACCAGTGCTATTTACCGCCGTCACACTGAACGAGTATGTCCCCGTATCAAGGTCCTCGAACAGCACCGAGCGAGTGTCGGCGGCAACAACAACTGGATCGGTGTTCGACGTTACGGAGAAGACGTGATACTCGGCAATAGCCGCACCGCCATCATCCAACGGGTTGAGCCACTCGACGAGGATAGATGACATATCGGCCTGCAGCGTGGCCTGAACCTCACGCGGAGCTTGCGGAAGTCCTGCTGGCGTGGCGCTGACAGACTGTGAGTAAGGGCCAAGACCGGCGGTGCCGCTTGCACGCACCTGCAACTGGATAGTCTCGCCGTTAGTCAGTCCATTAAATGTCGCTGACCTGGCAGTGACAGGCAGGGCCTGGAGCTGACTGGTACCCAGAATCCCCGCCGTATAACCGTTCACCAGCGCTGCCTCAGCATTCTCTGGTGGCTCCCAGCTAATTGTTGCGATGCGATCCCCAGCTTCAACCTCAACTTCTTGCGGTACTCCCGGTAGCGGTGCCGACGGTGTAGCAGTAGGTTGGGGCTGTGGTGCCGGAGGTGGAGGAGGCGGCGGTGGATTGCCGCCTCCTCCTGGGGTTGATGTCGGGACTGCTGTTGGGGTAGGTGCAGGCAGGTTGACTACCTGTATCGAGTCCGCTGTATCCGGAACAACCGAATCCCCGAGTTTGAAGTATGCGGTGGCGAATACACCGCTTGTTAGAATTTTCAGCTCATCCGAACCATGTCCGACTCGGACTAACTCCAGCTCCATCACATGGCTGTCATCGCCCGTAACTCCAGCTGGATCGAAACACAGATAGGCGGTCCCTTCTCCGGTCGCCACCTGGACAGCATCATCTGGTGAGTAAGCGTCTTCGAACTCACCGATGCAGCTCGCGTTGCGAATCTGTGTCACGTCCGAATTGTGTTCGATCAGAAGCTGAACCGTGTCAAACTGTTCTCCTGCAAGACCACGGGCGACTAGTGTCAATTGGACGGAATCGCCAATAGACGAAAGTGAAAGAACCTCAACCGGAACGCCAAGGCCATCGACGAGTTCAACAAACGGAGATTCAGGTAGTTCCGGTCCCGTACCGCCTGTTCCACCTGTAGAGCCGTTTGCTAAGACACCGGTCCAGGTTGATGCGCTGAACACCGACAGGGTAGTAAGAACTGCAATGACAAAGAAGCTGAGGAGCCAGGTACGTGTAAACACCGAGCCGGCAAGGCTCAATGGGCGTTTTCTAGACGTGTGGTTGGAGCTCGAACGCATAACTCGTTATCGATCATGCCGGGAGTAGGTGCCAACGGTCGTTTACCGCCTGACTCTCCAGTTGGGGCGCAATATTAGCACTCATGTCAGGATTGTCAGGTCGCTCGGTGATCAAAACGTATTGCGCCACTTAGCTTTTGGGGTCATCTTGGCCGGGTAGTTGAAGAACTTCAGCAACACCTTCCAGTAAGAGTCGATTGATCGGACCGATGGCCTGTACCAAAACAATTTCCTACGAACAGCATTGGTGAGAGAACCCGCTACAGATTGTTCGAAAGTACTGCCAAATTGCTTCGCACCGTTTCGAATATCTCGCCTATCGATAAAGCGACTGAAGATGTCCTCCGGGTTGGCAGTCTGACGTTCGAATTGATCGAGTTTTGGCTACGATGCGATGCGCCGATAAGAGTTCTTCTCACGGCTCGCAGCCATTCAGAACCGGAACGATTACAGCGGCTTCTGTCATTATCAGTAGGAACGATCGCTGCGTAGCATCCTCTTGATGATGAGGACGTACGTCGACTCGTCGAGATTGAGAATCCTACTGACGACGAAGTGAGTCTGATTCACCTTGTCATACGGCGTTCCGAAAGCAATCCGCCGTCGGTTCTGGTACGTCCAATGGGACTCGAGGTTCAACATGCCGGACGAGCATCCTATGCATGACCCTCAACTTGGTCATCGAAAAATCCGTACCTGCTTTACGGGCAAATAGGCCAACTGTCAATCCGGTTTTTTTGCTCTGTTGGCCGGTACTTCGAAACCGTGAGGTTGAACTGGTGGGGAAGGTGGGATTCGAACCCACACGTCTGTTAAGACACATGCTCCTAAGGCATGCGCGTCTGCCATTTCGCCACTTCCCCGATAGAAGAGCTTGAGAGTGCTGATCTCCGATATCCGAATGTGGATCAGAAGGTGTGACCGTACGACCGATCGTCCGTCCATATCAGCAAGCTGCTCATAGCGATGATAGATTTCCGCTTGGCGGTTGCCAAACGCGAAATCTACCAGTTTCTGATCAGTTGGGCCCTGTTGAACAAGAACGATCACCCACCGGTGAGTTGTTTTGAAGGATAGTCACCTTATGAATTACGAGATCGAGATGTTGGCGGCAGAGAACGCCAAAGTGGGAGAAGGGCCTCTCTGGGTACCATCAGAACAGGTCCTCTACTGGACCGACATCCAGACTGGCCGATGCTTCCGGTACAACCCGGCTGAAGGCACCAACGAGACTATCCACCGCGGTGTCTTCGTAGGAGGACTTGCTGTGAACCGGCAAGGTGGATTCGTTTTCGGCACCTGGGATGGCGTGATGCTCTGGAATTCGGACAGCGACTGGCGCTGGTATCACAAAGACAACAGTGACTTCGGTCGAATGCAATTCAATGATGTCGCCGCTGGCCCGGATGGAAGCTTCTATGCGGGCCCCGCACTGGGCGAACCAACAGGCGAACTTCATCGATTTGCTCCGGATGGATCTCACTCTGTGATTGCCGAGGGGGTGAGCATCAGTAATGGCATGGGATGGTCTCCAGATCTCACGACCTTCTACTACACCGACTCGACTCCGAAGCAGATCTACGCGTACGACTATGACGCCACTGCGCACTCGATCTCGAACCGGCGGATTTTCGTTCAACTCGGCGATGATCTAGGAGTTCCGGATGGCATGTCTGTCGATTCCGAGGGTTTCGTCTGGTCGGCAAACTGGGGTGGCAGTTGCATCATCCGTTTTGATCCTGACGGCAAAGAAGAGCGCCGTATCGACATGCCGGCTTCTCAAAGTTCAAGCGTGATGTTCGGCGGTCCTGACCTCACAGATATCTATGTGACGTCTGCGAACGCTGGCTCTGGTGATCCGCCGGGAGAGTTGATGCCCAGAGGGTATGACAATCGACTTCACCGTGGAGGAGAGCTTTATCGCATAAGACAGGATGAGATACAGGGCAAACCGGAGTTTGAGGCCGACCTGAAGTGGCCCGAATAGTCACCTGGCGGTTCTTTGTCGATAATGAACGATGAGATAACAATTCGCAGAACGTGTCCAGCGTCTCTCTAAGGTCACTGACGCTAAGAGGCCCCGGCGTGAATCACCGGGGCCTCTTCAGTTATCAGGTCAGTTTGGCTCTAAGCAGAGTCCTTGTGCCGCTGCAGGAACGGAGGCAGATCGACGTCTTCATCGACGGTCTCATCGTCCATGTCCAACGGCACCGGCTCATTGTCGGCTTCGTCAGATTCCTCAGACTCTTCCGCAATAGGAGCTTCGGCAGCAGGCTGCTCGACCTTCTCCTCTTCCTTCCCTGGAGCAGCTGCCGGGTTCTCTTCAGCGGCAGGCTTCTCAACCTTGCCAACTGCCGAGGGCCCGTTCAGCTTGAGAACCTTATTGGTCTCCTCGACAGGAAATCCTGTTGCAATCACGGTGATCGTCACTTCATTCTGAATCTGCGGGTCCGTGACCATACCGAAGATGATGTTTGCATCAGGATCAACCTTGCCAGAGATTATCTCAGAGGCGGTGTTGACTTCATCAAGTGTCAGATCACGTCCTCCTGAGATGTTGAAGATGACTCCTGAAGCACCCTCGATGGAAACCTCAAGCATCGGGCTACTCAGAGCAGCCTCTGCAGCCTGCATTGCTCGGTCTTCTCCCTGTCCGTGACCGATAGCCATCCAGGCAGGTCCGGCGCTCTTCATGACCGAGCGGACGTCTGCAAAGTCAAGGTTGATCTCACCAGGCACCAGGATCAGCTCGGCAATAGACTGAACACCTTGCCGCAGTACATCGTCAGCCATGCGGAAAGCGGTGTCCATCGTCATCGGCTCGCTGCCTGCGGTACGCAGTCGCTCGTTCGGAACAACGATAAGCGTGTCAGCGACTTCAGTGAGAAGAGCGATACCTTCTTCAGCCTGCTTCATACGGCGGTTGCCTTCAAATTTGAACGGCTTCGTCACAACACCGACCGTGAGCGCGCCGATTTCGCGGGCAACTTCAGCAATGACTGGCGCGCCACCTGTACCCGAACCTCCACCCATGCCAGCAGCGACGAAGACCAGGTCGGCTCCGTCGAGCATCTCGCGTATCTGGTCGCGGTCCTCTTCCATACACTGGCGACCACGCTCCGGGTCTCCACCAACTCCGAGACCTCGGGCGGTCTGATCTCCAACTCGGACGATCACCGGCATCTCACTGCGTGAGAGGGCCTGTGCGTCCGTGTTGACGATGATGTAGTCAACTTCAGGAATTCGGTCTCGGTACATTCGGGAAACGGCATTGGATCCACCGCCGCCAACTCCGACGACCTTGATCTTTGCCGCGCCGATTTCACTATCAGGCGTTCTCTGGTCAAGCATATTCGGTACTGCTCCTGCGTCCTATCGGTAGGGAGCGAGATATGCGGCTTGTGGAGCCGTACGCTCGCAAGGGCACGCGGCACATCCCGCCTGCACATTTCCAAGCTATTCCCTGGCCGTAAGAAATCGGGGCTGAAGCAGTGTGGCGTGGGTGTGCCAGAGGGTTGGCTCGGCTCTCCAAACCCAACTCACGCTTAACTCCAATGGAACAGGCCCGCATGCACGCGACACTGGTTACAGGCCGAACCAGAACTGCAGGACCTGAATATGCCCGCAATATACTCAATCAAGAGAAACTCCCTTTCATCTAAGTGGGGTGTCTGGACAACGGACACCAGTACCGATCCACCGGTAGAGAAACTCGTCACAGAGTTGAAGACTGCAGAAGACGCTGAGGCGTATGCGGCCCGCGTCCAGACCGGTGAAGCCCACGACGCAATACTTGCTTCGCTTTCCGGCAAAAAACCAAAGGCTGAAAGTGGAGGCCTGTTTGGCAAGCTGTTCAAACGGGGCAAAGTGGAAACCAACGTAGCTCCAGTCAGCAACCCGGTCATCGAAATCGAAACCGCTGAGCATGCTCCAGCCGCAGAACAGCGATCTGAAGAACAGGAGACACCAACTCAAGCACGCACTTCAGCAGTGGAGGCACCGAGCCACTTCGAAGTGATAGAGCAACCGAAACCTGCACCTCAAGCGACTCCAACCAGTGTCCAGAAGGTGGAGCCTGCACCGGCACCTGCTTCACCTCCAGTCGTCGAGTCGCCGGTCGCGCCAGAACCCGTTCCCGTACGCACGCAAGAGCCGGTTTCGGCTGAAATCTCGCAGGCGGTCCCTGAAGAATCATCGACCCAGACAGTTGAACCTTCTGTGAAGGCTCCATTGGAGTTCTCGGAATCGGTCGAATCACAGCCGGAGATCGCAAGCGCTCCAAAAGTCTCCGAATCCACGGAATCGCGTCCAGCACCACCTGTTGCCACCCAGGCAGATGAACAGTCACGGAACGATGGCCTGCTGGTTGACTGGACGTTTACTCCCCCACCGGACGTCACGCCAGACGAGCTTAAGGCATCAGGTGAGGAGTCGCCGGCCAACACAACCAATCAGGGACAGTCGGGTTCTAGCACGCAAGAATCACAAGAGAACGAAGATTCCGGTCAGCTGACCATGGAAATCCGAGTCTCAAAAGCTCTAAAAGAGGCATCAGTTGGCGATCCCAGAATCTCCAACAAGAAATACAACTCCATCGCGTCGAAGGAGTACACGGAGGTCAATAAGGCCTTCACTACCGGTAACTCACCGGAATATTTACGTGAGGAGTTGACACACCTGGCGGCCGTTTGCCTGGCCTGGGCAGACGCCATCGAGAAGCGGCAGAAAAGCGAGGGGACGAGAGCCGCCTGAGGTTCGACAGGAGAGTCATATGGCACCGAGTTTCGCCAGTCGTGACCCGGAAGCGAGCAGCCGAATGAGGCTTCAGAGAGAACTAACTCGCCCTCCCAGTGGTGATCCGTCCGGTTTCGCCACGCACGAGACGGTCTTCATTATTGGCAACAAAGCCTTCTTCGTTGCACTGAAGAAGGCTGTAGACGCCGCAGGCGGCTTCGCCATCGTAGGAGCGTTCAGAATGGACGATCTCCAGACCAGCCTTCGCCGCAGCAAGTTGCTTGGTCAGACACCTACCGTTGCCGTGATACATGAGCCTCCGGGTGGCCGAACCGCAGCCGACGACGCAGCACACGGGGTGCTCGCTAACTACCCCGGTTGTGGGATCGTTTTGATCTCAGGCGACACCCTTGATGCGGAGACCGAGCGAAGGATGGGCGTTCACGATTTCAACGCCATCGTGTTACCGGACTCAATAATCAAGAACCCGAAAGCACTGGGTGAAAGCATGCACACGGCGATAGCTGAAGCTGGTTCCGCCGCCGACTCCACCCAGCAGATCGCCTAGTCCAGAGATAAGAACTTCAGGCAGACCGGCATCGGGCACCTGATCTCTCTACCCACCGGGCTCAGTTCGCCGCTGGTCGAGTTGATGGTGAACTGAATGATGTTGTCGCTATCCTGGTTGGCCGCGTACAGGTACTTCCCATCGGGATGAATCGCAAAGTTTCGGGGTGTTTTGCCACCTGTTGATTGATCGCCAACCGCCTCGATCTTCCCACTAGACTCATTGATGCTGAATATCGCCAGGGTGTTGTGTCCCCTATTCGATCCATACACAAATCGACCGTCTGGGCTCACATGGATATCAGCCGTTGTGTTCTCTCCATCGTACCCATCCGGCAGCGTCGACAGCGTGTTTAGCTCACTTAGTGTGCCTGATGAGGCATCGTACTCATATGCCGTAACCGTACAGCCAAGCTCGTTGATCGCGTAGGCATATTTGCCGTTAGGGTGAAAATCGAAATGTCGCGGCCCCGCGCCAGGGGCCGACATGACCGATGATCCTTCGCTGAAGTTCAGTTTTCCGGCTTCAAGATCCATCTCGTAAACCCGGAGTTGGTCAAGCCCAAGATCGTTGATGATGGCAAAGCGATTGTCAGGCGACAGGTTTGCAGAGTGCGCGTGCGCCTTTTCCTGGCGGCGGGGGTTCACCTTCGTGCCGCCATAGTGCTGGATAAAGTGCGAACTGGGTTCCAGGGAACCGTCCTCATTGACTGGCAACATGCAAACGCTTCCACCTCCGTAGTTGGCGATAACAGCGAACTTGCCGGTGGCGTCGATGGAAACGTGGCAAGGTCCGGGGCCACCAGTCGATTGCTGATTGATTCTCTTAAGGTTTCCGCTAGACGAATCGATTGCGTATGAAGTCAGTGCCCCACCGGGAACTCCTGAGGATTCAGCCACTTCATTTACCGCATACAGGTATTTGCGGTTCGGATGTATAGCCAGGAAGGAGGGATTGCTAATGCCGCCCTCTACGTGAACCTGATTCAGCGCTCCAGTCTCGCCGTCCATGCGAAACACGTAGATGCCTTCGCTCGCGCCAGTGCGTGTGTAGGTTCCAGCGAACATCAGCCAGTCTGCCATCACGGCCTCCAATCCCAGACATTCTTGAAATCGATCGATTTCCCGTTGATGTAAAGCGAGCGCGCTCACTCGCCGACTCACGAATTCTGAGGCCGGTGACTTTGCTGCATCACCGGCAGGGTCTATGGCCGCTACACTACCACCGCGCGGCAGGCCTGTGTACCTGACCGTCCGGTTTTCGCTCGCGACATCAGGCCGCTTACAGACACGGAGGGCAACTTGGCTGAAATCAAATCACCAGTTCGAACCAAGATCACTGACGTTAAGTCGGTACCGCTTCGAGTCGTTGAAGAGGTCGGCAGCATCACGCCGGCATGGAGCCCTGACAGGTCGATGACGGTGCAGGTCGGAGGCGGATCATTTGTGGAGATTCACACTGACCAGGGACTGGTGGGCATAGGACCTGCGGTCAACGAGCAGTTTATCCCGGCAATCCGCGAGTACCTTGTCGGCAAAGACCCATTCGACGTCGAGCATCATGCCCATGCCCTTCGCTACTACGTACACGGGCTGCCGTATTCTGGCAACGCTGGTATCGACATCGCGCTCTGGGACCTGATCGGCAAGGTCTGTGAACAGCCCCTCTACAAGCTCTGGGGAGGTGGTGACGATCGGATGATGCCCTATGCCAGCACCATCGTGCTTTCGACTCCAGAGGAACGAGCAGAGTTCGCATCGGCTCGCGCAGACGAAGGCTGGAAGGCGATCAAGCTTCGAATACATCACGAGACGATGGCTGAGGACCTCCGCACCGTCGAACTGGTCATGGACGCGGTCGGCGACAGGATGGAGATCATGGTTGATGCCAACCAGGCACAGTCGAGTGGCACCTGGCAGCCAGGTATTGTGTGGGACTTCAGACGAGCCATGGAGACTGCCTTAGAGTTGGACCAGATGGGTGCTTACTGGCTGGAAGAGCCGCTGCCCCGCTACCAATTCGACAAGATCGCAGAGATGTGCCAGAAGGTTGAGATGCGGATCGCGGGTGGCGAGAACAACCCCGGCCTGCACGAATTCGTGGAGATGGTTTCAAACGGCGTGTACGACCTGCTGCAACCTGAAAGCATGGTTATGGACGGAATCACCGCGCTGCGGAAAGTTGGTGTCTTGGCGGAGCTATGGGGCAAGCAGATCGTGCCGCACCACGGTGGAGGAAACATTGGCGTCATCGCCCACCTGCACCTCGTAGCGTCATGGCCGAACGCGCCATACCTCGAACTGCTGCATGAGCCACCGATTGGCAATTACCGACACCGCTTTGCAATGATGGAGAACGCCCCGCAGGTGAAAGACGGTTGGATGGAGCTACCACAGGGACCAGGCCTTGGCGTGGACATCGACAAGAGCATGATCGCGAAGTAATAGCCGGACACAGGCCAGCTCTTGTGCGCATTGGGAACTCCATTGGAAAAGATACTTTTCGATACAGACATCGGCTCTGACATTGACGATGCCGTGGCACTCGCCTGGCTGCTGGCTAACGATCAATGCGAGTTGGCAGGAATAACAACGGTTTCTGGACAGCCGGAGATCCGTGGCAAGCTGGCCAGTGTTTTATGCGAAGTAGCAGAAATCGATATTCCGATCATTCCCGGAAACGAAGCTCCGCTTCTGGTCGAACCCAGGCAGCCCATTGCACAGCAAGCAGAGTCGCTCGAGCGATGGAAACATTTGGACGCTCTGCCTTCGACAGACGCGGTCGACTTCATGGCGGAAACGATTGCCGATAACCCCGGTGAAATCACGCTTCTTGCCGTTGGTCCGATGACTAACGTGGCGAAGCTGTTCAAGCGTCATCCAGCATCTGCTGCTCAAATCAAACAGCTGGTGTTGATGTGTGGCCGGTTCGGTCCGGCTCAGATTGAGCAGCGTGCAGCTGAGTGGAACGTCTATTGTGATCCGCATGCGGCGCAGGTTGTTCTAAACACCGCTGTGCCGAACCTTCGAGCCCACGGATTGGATGTAACGACAAAGGTACAGATGGATGCTTCAGAAGTACGCGACCGGTTCTCGGCACCGCTACTCCAACCCGTGCTCGATATGGCAGAGGAGTGGTTCAGCCGCCGCCCTCTTATCACTTTTCACGACCCATTAGCGGCGGTAGCGGTTTTCGAAGAATCTCTCTGCAGCTACCAGCATGGCCGAGCTTCGGTGACTCTGGAAAACGGTGACATGCAAGGCTCAACCAGTTGGGAACCAGATGATGGTGGGCCGGTACACGCGGCTTTCGGTGTTGATGCTGATCAATTTTTCGACTATTACTTCGGTCAATTCTGAGCTTCAATCAGGCACGTCTAAGCGGCCCTGGTAGCGCAAGAGCAACACCAAGGACCGTCACGACTGCGGACACCCAGAACACGGCGTCAATCCCACTTGCCTCCGCTACCAGGCCGGAAACAGCGGGACCGGCAAGCATGCCGATAGCGTACAAAGCCTGGTAAGAGCCCATTGCAGTTGCCCTGTCCTCGCTGTCAGCTGACCTTAGTGCAAGACTGATCAGAACGGTGTTCAGTAGTCCCCTGCCCAGACCGTTCACTGCTTGCAGAATTCCAAGCAGGATCAGATCATCGACAACCGGCATCAGCACGACTCCGACGAAGGATGCGACGGAGGAGAAAACAATCACACCCATGGTCCCCAGACGACGCAGCAGCCATGCCGTCATGATCGTGCCGACAACAGCCGCTGCAAGACCGGCTGTCGTGATATATCCGATCTCTGACTTCGATGCTCCGGCTCGTTCTGCAAGAACTGGCAGGAACCCAAAGTTGACGCCGAACGTGACGAATTGCAGCGTGATCGCAACGGCTGAAACCTGAAGTAGGAGGGGTCTCCTGAGAACCGATGTGAACGTTCCAAACGAGAACTTCGCCGTTCTCTCGGATCTAATTTCGGTTGTGGCCAACATAAGTAAAACACCGGCAGCGCCCGTCCCAGCCGCGGCATAAAAAACACGCACGTTGCCAAGGTAGTCGGCAAGGATCCCACCGACGAACGTCGAGACCAATAGTGAAGATGTGTTCACTGCCATGATGATCGACATCGCAACCGCGCCCGAATTTCTGCGGTAGTAAGACGCGAACAGCACGCTGATAACGACCCACCCGGCGGCGGCAAATCCTGTCAGTGTCCGAGCTGCGAATAGAGCACCTGGATTCTCAGCAAGGCCGAGCCAGGCTGCACCGCTGGCTGCGAGTGCGAGAGAAAGCACAGCGAAAGGTTTACGCCCAAATATGTCAGCAGCGATCCCCAGGGGAATCCGCAGCACCACCTGGCCGATCGCATAGGCGGCGATAATCGCTCCAACCGTCTGCAAATTTGAACCAAGTTCCTCGGCGTGCAACGGCAAGATCGGCACGTAAAGGTAGAGTGAACTCCAGAACAGGAAAGTCGCCAGTGCAACGAGTACCGGGCCTCGCACTAAAGAGACCTGCGGCAGCAACTTCCCAGAACCGGCGGCGGGCGCAGGCGGTCTGGATGCCCTGGTGGCTGTGCTCATAGTCAGGTTCGACGGCAGTTCCGTCTAGCCGTGAACCTCCAGCCTTCCGACAACGTCCTCATCCAGTTCAATGCCCCACCCAGGCTCTTCGCTCAACCACATCAAACCGTCCTTTACCTCGGGGTGTTTGGAGAAAAGTTCGCGCTTTCGATCCCATCGGACGAATTCGAGATCGTCTTGCGACGCATACATAAACGGATCAGGGAACGCTTCAACGATCTGTCCATTGGAGGCGGCGGAGACGAGATGAGCATGGATGTGTGCACCGTGATGAGGAGCCATCTTCACACCTGATCGATTACTGAATTCAGCAACACGCAACCACTCAGTCGGTCCGCCGGTGCGCATGCAGTCGAATTCCATGTAGGTGATTCCGGCATCCCTCGCCATCTCGGCCGCTTCCCAATGAGTTGCCGCCTGCTCACCACCTGCGACGTCGATATCCGTGGACTCGGCGACCAGTCTTAGTTCGGAATTTCCCTCGTACCATGCGATGGGCTCTTCAAACCAGAATATGCCGAATTCCTCGAACAACCTTGCAGCTTCAATTGCAACGGTCGAGTTGTACGCCTCATTCGCATCGAGCATTAGTTTCATCTGTGGACCAACTGACTCCCGTATCACAGCGACTCGTTCAAGGTCTTCGGACAGAGACAAACCACCCACCCGAACTTTGAGCGCCTTGTAGCCATGATCCCGGTACATTGCACACTCAGCCGCCAGTTCCTGCAGCCCTTTACCTTCGCGGTAGTATCCGCCAGCCACGTACATAGGAACTGCTGGATCATCGCCGCCAAGTAGCCTGAAGAGTGGCTTTCCCGCAATCTTTCCGCGCAGGTCCCAAAGGGCCATGTCTGTCGCCGCCAGCGCCGAAAGCATTTCGGAACGCGACCAACCGTCACGGTTCCAGTGATGCCGATAGGTCAAGCCGAACATCTGCTGCCACAGCAACTCGACGTTAGTCGGGTCCTGGCCGTTCAGGATCTCAGCGTATGCGTCAGGAACGATGCGCGAGGCGTTTGCCAGTTTCGGCAGGCCGTCCTGTCCATGCGTGAATATGCTCGAAGCCTGGTCGCTGTGGCCGATACCGGTCAATCCTTCGTCCGTATGGACCATCACAACCAGCTCATGTGGACGATTGACCGGCAGCAAAGACATCCAGAACTCGGGTTCGATCGGAGGCCAGACCAGCACTTTCGCTTCAATCGACGTGATCTTCATGTCTGATGTCGCTCCAAAACTCATCCCGACTCGCCTCTACATAGACCAGCGGGTATTCTAGCGACCTGAAAACCCGATGCCCTGGAGAACAGATTTGCGAGTCGTTCAGTTCATCATCCCGGAAAAAGGCCGACGAGTCGGAATTGTTGATGCAGGTGATGTAATTGATATCACTTCAGTCTCTCCTGAATTCCAGTCTGTCTACGACGTTGCTGAAGCTGGATTCAGTAGCGGTAAATCGTTCGAGCAGATGCTCAGCTCGAACGCTGAAGGCGCAAGTCGAACTCCATATCGCGATTTACTGGAAGCAGTTCCTGGTGGCGATACCTCGCACCTGATCTCGCCTGTGGCGCATGCCGACTCGCACCGGGTGTTGGTATCAGGCACCGGCCTGACCCACACAGGGTCAATGAAGTCGCGTGACCAGATGCATGCCACGAACTCGAACGAATCGTCAGAACCACAAAGTGATTCGGCAAAGATGTTCCAGATGGGCATTGAGGGAGGTAAACCGACAGAAGGACAGAGAGGTACATCTCCAGAGTGGTTCTACAAAGGCAATGGAACGGCAATTAAAGGACCCGGGGACACTCTCGAACTACCAGCATTCGCGCTTGATGGAGGTGAAGAACCGGAGCTAGCAGCCTGTTATCTGATCGATCAGTCCGGTACACCGAGACGTCTGGGATTCGCGTTGGGCAACGAATGGTCGGATCATGAGACCGAACGTATCAACTACCTCTATCTCGCTCCATCAAAACTGCGCGAATGCGCAGTCGGGCCCGAACTGATCACCGGATTCGATTTCGAAGAACTCGCACTGACCTGCAAAGTTCGCAGGAACGGCGAGGTGATTTATGACTCGGGCACCTTGTACACAGGCGAGGAATACATGAGTCACACTCTGTCGAACTGTGAGGACCATCACTTCAAATACCCACAGCATCGAGTCCCCGGTGACGCTCACGTCCACTTCTTCGGTACAAGCCAGCTTTCCTTCAGCACTCGAGAATGGAAGTTCCAACCGGGCGATGAGATAGAGGTCGCCTCGGAAGGCTTTTCAGAATCGCTGGTTAACACGGTCGTAGCTGGCTCGGCAGATGCCGCGAACGTGATTTCCGTGACAGAAGCCTGATATCTGAACAACAAAGGACAACGTCAAATGCACCCCGTAATTCGCAACATGAAAGGGAATGGCAACCCTCTTCTTGGACCTGAGGATGGAGTATCAACCTCAGTCTTGCTTATGGTCCAGCACGCTCCTGGAGAATCGAGCCCAGATCATGTACATCCGTGGGAGCATATGGCGTTCATAACAGAAGGTTCCGGTGAACTCATTGTTGAAGGAGAGAAATACTCCATCACAGCTGGAGATGCCGTACTCGTACCCGGTGGTGCCAGGCACCAGTTCACTAACACCGGTGATGTCATGCTAAGTCGTGTCACAGTAAATCCTCTGGAGTCGGTCCAGGGCCGTTAGAGCCAACCGTTTTCAGCAACGTTTCGCCATCACCTCACGTTAGAAAGAAAACGTTTTTACCTAAAACGTTTCGCTGTCCGGAGCGCCTGACGTTGCTAGCATCGCAGCAAGCTACGCGTTGCCCTATTAGTCACATAACAACCAACGGAGACAAAGAAATGGCAGATCTTTACCAGGTGATCCTGCTCGCGTGGGATGTTCAACGCATGGCCGAGTTCTACAGAGATGTGGTGGGTCTTAAGGTGAAATATCCGGGTCCCGATTCAAGCCTTGAAGATGAGAACTGGATAGCTTTCGACGCAGGAAGTTCCACCCTTGCTATACACGGCGGTGGAGACGTTCGAGGCAGCGGCTCTGTGCTTCTTTCGATCAAGGTCGAAGACATTGACTTCACCTACTGGGATCTTAAGAAACGCGGAGTGGATATCCAGAAACCTCGTGAGGTGTATCCGGGCACCAAGGCAGCAAAGGCTCGAGACCCTGAGGGCAACACGATCTCGTTTGAGCAGGTTTCCGCGTAGAAGTCGATTAAGAACCAAGATTGGCCCCGGCAAACCCAAAAAAGCCGGGGCCAATCTGTTGGCTTCAGCCGTAATAGTCTTTGAGCTTCTCGGTGTCCCAGAAGTTGTTGTTCTTGCGGACGCTCACCATCGGCATCGTCGGAACGAGATTGTCCGGGTGTACATTTTGAGCATCGCCGTCTCTAGTTCGATACTGCTGCACTCCCTCTGGGACCCATCCTGTAGCCAGGTAGAAGATCACGTGTCTGGCGTTTAGCAACTGCGTCATACCGTTGCCAAGCGTGTGAACGATCTGCGGGTACCGCTGCCCTCTCGCAATCTTTGATTGACCGGTCCAACGCCACACCCCTTGCGAGCTCTCCTCTATCCGGTCGAGAACTTTCTTGCGCCGGGAAAGTTGCAGCTCACTCAGATTCCGACCATCACGATGCCGGAGGCGCAGCCGTGGGTTATCTCCAGATGAGTCAATACTGTTGTTGATGTTCATCGATGGAATCGTAACTGCTTTGTCTGATTTCGAGAACAGGCATGCGCCGAATTGCTATCGCTTAACGGCGGAACAAGAAAAGCAAAAGCGGGAGGCGCCTGTTTGGCGCCTCCCGCTTGTATCTGCTTAAGAGCTGAGAATTCTCGTTAGCACACGCTCTCGTTTGAATCGAGGGCAATGACCGAACCGCCCGGCTCGAACACTCGCCACGACTCCAAACCACTGAGTGTTTGGGCGGACATCTGCCAGAGGCCCGAACCGAAGTGGACAGGCGCCCGCAACAGGTCCTCATAGATGTCTCGGCAAGTCAGTTCGTAGCGGGCCCGAGCAATCTCGTCTCGAGCAAAGATAGCACTTGGTCGGTCATCCATCCTGGGTGCCAGTATGGAAAGCACCTCGCTGCTTGTAAACAGCGGCGTGCCGTCGTGGGGCTGGAAATCATCCAGCAGAGTCTGCAATGTTCGCTGGACCGCAGCGCTCTCTTCCCAGTCAAACACCGGCACCTCAGCAGAAACCTGAACCCTCACGTCACCCCACACATACCAGTGCACAATCTGCAGGTACTCCTGTGAGTTCTTGGTACCTATGTACCTGAACTCGTAAGCAAGCTCCGACTTGATGGCCCGGCGAATGGTTGGGATCCACTCTTCCCAGTCATTCGGCTCCCTTGGGAGCAATGAGATACCAAGAGCCACAACCGTCGGGAAGCGCCATGGCTCGAATGACTGCTCGGAGATGCTGACCGTCACTTTGCCGGTGCCGTCTACCAGTACTAGCTCAGACTCGGTCCACACTTCACTCCATCCAGAAGGCAGATCGTACTGATAGTCGAATCGGGTCTCGAACCTGTTCTCAGGATCTGCTGGAACGATCGTTGCGGGAACAAATGAAGTTGCTGTCGCCTGTGGGACTGGAGTCGAGGTAGGTACTCGTGTCGCCGTCGCATCCCACAGTGGGGTTGGTGTAGCGAACGGGTCAATCCTGATTGGAGTGGCAGTAGGCTGCCTCACCGTGGTGGGTCGAGGAGACGGCGCGCCCAGGACTGGCCGAGGTGCCGTTGTGGCTGTCGGCTGAGGCGTAGAAGTTGGGCGAGTGGTAGGGAGCGAAGCCGTGGCCCGGGGCACCGCAGTCGCAACCACACCACCGAGACCAGTTGCCGTCGTCGGAGGCACTGTCGGTATCTGAATTTGGGGAGCGGTGGTTGAAACAGCGCCGCTTCCTTCGGGATCGGTTGCGCCTGCGCCATCAGCACAGGCAACCGCAAATATTGCAATCGGCAAAGCCAGTAAGAAAAGTTTCAGATTCATCAGAGCTAACCGCCCGTATTCCTGTCCCCGTAAGCAACGGGTTTGACACATGAGATGATGTGCCCATAAACAACCCAAACATGGGATTCGGCAATGGACGTGAGTGCTCTCAATCAATCGACCCTCGCCCACACGCCTAAGGATGCGCAGCAAGCAGAGGAACCATGTGTGCAACAGGCTTGCTCAGCCCGTGAAGTGCGTTGAAATATGGCAACTGGCACCAACTAAGCAACTTGAGGTCGAACTAACTTCGCATCATCGGTTCAGGTTGTAGCGCCACACATTTCTTCCAGTGGCAGTTGTTGCCGTAGTCTGACCAAGCAAGACTTCTTGATCGAGCGTCAAGCATGTGGACGCGATCCAATCTCACAACGTTGTCAGAGGTGGAGGAATGTTGCCGTGTCGATTGCTTCAAGTTGGGATGCTGAATACCGATCTGGCAAGTACGCCGGAGACTCACCACTTCCGTTCGTAACTAAGATCGTCCGGGTCTTGGAGGATGATGAGGCTGTTCGCCGTGGAACGGGGCTCTACATCGGCTGTGGCAACGGCAGGAACTTCTTGCCTCTGCTTGACCACGGGTTTGACCTAAAGGGTCTCGATCTCTCCAGTGAAGCGCTACGCCAAATAGGCGAGAGAAGACCGGACATCGGTTCAGAACGGCTGATTTGTGGCAATTTCCTTTCGTTTGAAAATGACGGCAGGCCCTTCGACTATCTGATAGCTCTGCAGGTGTTTCAACATGGAAGCGAAACGCAAATACAAAACTACTTCAGGCGAGTCGCTGAACTACTGCGCCGAGGTGGAATCTTTTTCCTTCGAGTCAACTCGACTTCAACCCAGATTGCCAGGCCGCACACCGTAGTGGAACAGAATGAATTCGGAGGTCTGACGGTGCGCTACAACGGCGGTCCTAAGAAGGGATTGCTTGTCCACTTTTTCAGTAAATCTGAAGTCGAAAAGCTTTTAGGAACGGAGTTTCAATCAATTACCGACCTTAGCGAGGACACAACTTACAGAGAACCTCCAGAGTCGGGTTCTTGGTCACAGTGGGAAGGTGTTTGGCGGCGAAGCTAAGCGGAGTTCTCGACTTCGAAGGTACCGAGGCCAGACATCATGGCAGTCTCACAGCCGTCCGCTCAGATCAATCTTATCCGTAGATAGGCAAGCCTCAAGATCGACTTAAACGGCCACACAGAGGTCCCTTCTAAATGTGAGAAAGGCGGCTGATTAGGCCCGGTCCAGCATCGGGGAGACGGTTTTCTATGCCGTCAGTCCAATTGCCTCGTTGATCTCGATTCCCTTGTTAGCGGCGTGATATGTCGGAAACGGCACTCGCTTCGATGTGTCGATGTCTCGCTGAAGCCACTCTCGATCCTCGAGTTGATAAAGCGTAGTCGATAGCGCCCGATCCGTGACTGTGGCCAGGTCTGATTTTATGAACGAGAAGCGCCGAGGAACATTCGTCACGGCGAGAATCGGGACAGTCCAGCTTCTTCGCAGCAGTGCAAATTGTGTGTCATCTGGAACCACCTTAACTATCCTGTCAGCGGTTTCGGCAGCTTCAATACCACTCGGAGTCAATCGAAACTCAGGACGCAGAGGGTGACCGTGGCCGGGATTCCTTTCGAGCAGTTCCAGTTGCAACAGATGCCGCAAGCTTGAGGTGAACGAAGTTCTGCTTGCACTGGTTGCGGCCAGCAATGGAGCCTGGCGGCCCGGAACCCCCTGGTGCAAGAGGGCCAGTATGTTCAAAGACCACGCTCTTGAAGTTATGTTGACAAGAGTTTTTATGTCCATAAAATAAAGTTACACTACTTTTAGACTGAAAGGAAGTTCGATGCCACTCGTCTCTCTGAAGAACACGATCACTCTTGCGATTTCAGTCCGCGACCGCCACGTAAGCGCGGACTGGTATAGCGACAAGCTCGGATTTGAACTGATCCACCACATTGATGAAGCGGGATGGAGTGAGATGCAAACCAAGACCGAGGGCGTCGTCCTGGGATTGGGCGAGCAGTCGGAACCGTCTCCTGGCAATACCGTTCCAGTCTTCGGAGTGGACGACATTCAGTCTGCAAGAGGCGCTCTGGAAGGCGCGGGCGTGAGGTTCGACGGCGAAACTGAGACCGTCGAGGGAATGGTCAGCACCGCAACTTTCTACGACCCGGACGGCAACGCCATGATGTTGGCTCAGGACCTGACACAGGCCGGCTGAATCACACGCCTGCCGTACATGAGACGCGATTCTTGGTGTTCAGCCCACGCGCCCTGTTCGAAAGATTGGGAAGATGGCGCAAAGAACTGAAGGACGAGATATGCCGTTCAGTAGAAATCAGAACGATACTTCTGAAGCCGGCGTTTGGTGACGCGCCGGGGACTCGAACCCCGAACCTAGTGATTAAGAGTCACTTGCTCTGCCATTGAGCTAGCGCGCCGCCAACAATTCAATCGGAGGCTCTGCTGCGTGTCAACTTGGTTAACCACCAGCAGTGAACGAATTGATCACAAGAGGTAAAGGTTACTGCTTTGAGGACGGGACTCCACCAACCGCCCAGTCATGCTTGGCGACATCCTGAAAGATGATTGTGGTTGCGGAGTCGGAGATGCCCGCAGTCTCAGAAATGGCCTTCGTGACCGCCATGGCGATCGATTCTTTCTGTTCCGGCGTGCGGCCTTCGTATAGAGCGATCTGAACAACCGGCATTTGAAATCCTCCGTGGGGCTGAACAACGATCACACACTCGTGGATCGTTAATGACGGAAGCAAAGCTTATCCATACGGTCGTGGAGTAGCCAGTGTTGGACCGACTGATCCTAGCGACCAATTGAGAGGCGCCGAATGAGAACATCAGGAAGGGCTGCTGCTTCCATCTCTCGCTGCGTCTTCTCTATGTCGTACTCAACTCTAAAGAATTCGACGGTCAGGCTATCGGTGTCCAGGAGTGCGTATGCAGCTCTTGGGTCTCCGTCACGAGGTTGTCCAACGCTGCCCGGGTTCATAAACCACTGCCCTGCCGCGAGACTAGTTGGGGCTCCTGGCATCGAGTTCCCCTCCGCGGCTAAGCCATCGATGAAACCGATCGCGGCAGGTAGATGCGTGTGGCCGTGAAGGCATACTGGTGTTTCAAGTGAACTGAGATTGCTGAGAGCGACACGGTGGTCAATTATGTATTCCCAGACTGGGTTTCTCGGCGAGCCATGCACCAGCGTGAACCGGCCTTTCGTCCTGTACCGCTCAAGTTGATCAATGAAACGTCGCGACTTTGCGCTTAAGACACTCGCGGTCCATTCGGCAGCAGCGCGGGCGTACGGATTGAAGTCGTCTGTGGAGATCTGGCCTACGGCTGCAAGTTCGTGGTTACCAACCACGGACACTGCATTGAGCTCGATCAGTCGCTCGATGCATTCATTTGGTCTGGGGCCGTAGCCGATTGCATCACCCATTGACCAAACGGCGTCAAAGGCACCATTGACTTGTGCGTCCTCGACCACGGTGTTCAGTGCGCTGAGATTGGAGTGGATGTCTGAAACGAGAAGGATTTTACTCATCAGCCTGATGCCACTGATTTTTCGGATTCGAGCCGCGTAATAGCCAGTTCCCAATCTACACTTTGCTGAATTGAGATGAACAGCACGCGCTCCCGAGCAGGTCTCCGTACTTATAATCGCCAGATGGACCAAGATTCCGGATCACAGACACATGGCAAACCTGGCGGATCAACCGGCGAATTCGAGTTGATTGGTGCGCTCAAATCGGTAATCGAAGGCAAGGATGGTCCTACTGATCTTGTCGTCGGAATCGGAGACGACGCAGCGGCCATTGAAGTCACTCCGGGCATCCGGGTAATGACAACCGACACCATGGTCGATGGCGTTCACTTCAAGAGGGACCTCGCTAATTGGGGAGATGTCGGTTGGAAGTCTGCTGTCTCAAACCTGAGCGATGTTGCCGCTATGGGCGCGGTGCCTCTTCACTCGTTGGTGACCATCGGCGTCCCTCATGACGTCTCCACCACAGAGATGGAAGAGATGTACAGGGGTCTGGTGGATGCCTTCAGTGAATTCGGCGGTCACATAGTTGGAGGAGACGTGGTCTCCTCACCTGTCTTCTTCGTTACTGTTGCCTTGACCGGTCTTGCGAGCGTAATAGACGACGGACCTGCGATTTTGCGAAGAGACACAGCTGAGCCAGGTGATCTGATTGGTGTGACCGGGAGCCTTGGTGGGTCAGCAGGGGGACTGCGGGCTGTACTGCAAAACCTCACTGGCACTGCAGTTGAGGATCTGAAGCGTTTCCACTACCGACCAGTGCCTCGACTTAAAGAAGGCAAAGTGCTGCTCGAATCGGGCATCAAGTGCGCCATGGACATTAGCGACGGCCTCGTTGGCGATCTCGAGAAGATCTGTGCGGCTAGCGAGGTTGGAGCTGTAGTCAATTCAGGTTCAATACCGACACCGGATTCGTTGACGTCGGTATTTAGTGAAGACGCATTGCAGATGGCACTTTCAGGTGGAGAGGACTACGAGTTACTGTTTACCGCTCCATTCGATCTTATGGACCGTCTGCTCGCGAGCCAACGCGGTTTTTTCACTCACATCGGGAGCATCATTGAAGCACCAGAGGATGGCGATGCAGTCACAGTGAGAGAAAGCAACGGTCAAATCGTGAATCTAGAAAAAAGGGGATGGGACCACCTTGGTACAGGGTAATCCGTTTCCTTTCCCTCTCATGCCTTCGCAGGCGCAGGCCCTCATGGTTGAGAGTCAGGCAGACACAGAAACCGTCATGGTTGGCAGGGCAATCGGGGAAGCGCTAAGGAGTGGCGATGTCGTGCTGTTGATGGGGGACCTGGGCGCAGGAAAGACCAACATGGTGCGGGGCATGGCTGTAGGTGTCGGTAGCGACGTTCCTGCGCGCAGCCCCACGTTCGTTCTTGTAAGTGAGTATCGAGGTCGAATCAGGTTGAGCCACTGCGATCTTTATCGAGTGGCTGGTCCGGATGAAGTTGAGGAGCTGGCGTTGGATGAGCGGCTGGTGGATGGTGCTCTCGCCATAGAGTGGCCAGAACGGGCTGGAGGGAACCTGCCTGAAGACGCGTTGCTGGTGCAGATCGACTTTGGACGGGGTGACAACGACAGGACGATCGTTTTGACTCCCGGCGGCGAACGAGCGGCTCATCTGGCGATGCGAGCGGCTGCAATCTACGAATCACTGGCCTCTATGCCGATAGCTGAGAACGATGAGGAGACTTCGTGAACCTGCTGGCTGTTGACACTTCGACGCGCTGGGCTGGTGTCGGACTCCAGGCAGATTCCGGCACCCAGCTGGAAACTGTATGGCGGTCTGACCAGAATCACGGCCGAGAGTTGATGCCTGCGATCATGAATCTGCTAGAGCAGGCAAACCTTAAGCCAGCAGATCTCACCAATCTCGCTGTTGCACTGGGTCCAGGTGGATTCAGTGCGGTCAGGGTTGGCATCAGTACCGTGATAGGGCTTGCGATGCCCGGTAATCTGCCGGTAGTCGGAGTTTCAACCCACCGCGTCGAGGCCCAGCCTTTTCTGGATTCCGCCTCTGCTTCGGTTCCCCTAATCTCGCTTCTACCTGCCGGGCGTGGCGAACTCTCCTGGGCCAGATTCGAATCGCCAGAAGGTGAACCGGAGATCGGTCTTTGTTCCGCTGAGGCACTAAAGGAGCTCCACACATCGCAATCTCAGTACTGCGGCGAGGGCTGCGACTTGATACGAGGGCAGATCGACAATTCTGCCATCCTGATCGGGGACTCACCTACCCGAACACCAAAATCGCTACTCGACATAGCTTCGGAGAGATTCCAACTCGGGGGAACTCCTCCGCTGTCTGAACTACGGCCTATCTACGCTCGGCCACCAAGCGTGACCATGCCAAAGCAGCCGCGTTAGTTCAGTTTGGCGCGACATGTAGCGTGTAATTCAAGTACTTGATGTAAAGGTCTCGATGCCGGGAACAGCCATCGCAGGTAAAGTATTCAGTCGGCGCTCATCGAGAGTCCGATTTTGATATCACATCAGGTGATACCAACTTAATCTAAACAGGCACTAACTGGTTGGCCGGGAGAAGACATGGCTACGGAAACTACCCTCGTTTTGGTGAAGCCAGACGGAGTTCAGCGCGGACTGTCCGGAGAGATCGTACGCAGGCTTGAGCAGACGGGCCTCAAGCTCGTTGGTCTGAAGCTGATGCAGGTAACGCGAGAGTTGGCAGGGAAGCACTACGCGGAACACGAGGGTAAGCCCTTCTACGACGGACTGGTCGACTACATCACAGCCTCGCCGGTCGTTGCTCTCGCGCTAGAAGGACCGGAAGCCATTGCTATCACGCGAAAGATGATGGGGGTGACCAAGCCAGCCGAAGCCGCGCCAGGGACGATTCGGGGAGACTTTGGCGTGGATATCGGCAGGAACCTGATTCACGGCTCAGCGAACGCGGATGACGCTGCACGCGAAGTCGGACTGTTCTTCAGCGATGCTGAGCTGATCCGCTGGGACCGGGCGATCGAAAACTGGATAACCGAGTAGCAGCCTTAATTAACTGGCTAGCGACTACTGCAGCCTCACGACCTCGGTACCACGTGCCCAGAGCTTGTCGAGCGCATAATAGTCCCGACTGTCTTCACTGAAAAGGTGAACGACAAACCCTGGGAAATCGATCAGAACCCAGCCACCATCACCCGCGCCTTCACGATGCCCTGCGTGCAGCCCGCGGTTGCGGACCTGTCGGGTCAGGTCATTGGCCATCGCATCCAGGTGTCGGTCCGTCTCGCCTGTTGCGAACACCAGAAAATCTGCGTAAGAGCAAATGCCATCTACATCAATCACGACAACATCAGAGGCGAGCCGTTCGGAAAGATACTCGGCCGCAAACCGCGCAAAGTCTGCAGTTGTCTTCAGTTCTAACTGTTCTTGGGTATCGGTACCGCCAGGTGATGACATTGGGCGGATTGTACCAGTGCTTTTGCAAGAAAAATTCAACTTGGCAGGATGGGTGATTCATTCGCAGGCGAAGCACCACATTGCAGCGGTAGACTTGAACCGATGACTCAGAACTTCCAGAACTCCAAGAAGAAGCGCGCCGTTGTCGCCATGAGCGGCGGTGTCGATTCGTCAGTCGCTGCTGCCCTACTGGCTCGGCAGGGTTACGAAGTCATAGGCGTAACAATGCGTCTGTTCGACGCACCGTTCGAGAACGCGGGTCGACTCAGCAAGTCGTGTTGCTCGCTTGAAGATGTCGAAGACGCACGCGCGACTTGCAGGGTCATCGGTGCCAGGCACTATTACATGAACTTTGAGAGCGAGTTCAGGAAGCACGTCATCGACTACTTCGTAGGTGAGTATGAGAAAGGCCGGACACCTCATCCGTGCCTGGCATGTAACGACAGGCTGAAGTTCGATTTCCTTATGCGGCGGGCCGAGTTCATGGATGCCGATCTAGTGGCAACCGGTCACTACGCTCGCATTGGAGAACGAGATGGAGTGTTCAAGCTCATACGTGCCATAGATCCGATCAAGGATCAGGCATACGTTCTGTATACGTTGACCCAGGAAAAGCTAGCCAGGTTGTCGCTGCCCATTGGCAGGTACACGAAGGAACAGATCCGATCACTTGCAAGGGAATTTGGACTCCCGGTCGCAGACAAGCCAGACAGCCAGGACATCTGCTTCATCCCTGCAGGTAATTACCGGGAGTTCATAGAAAAGCGGCTCAACGACCGCGTACCCGGAACTCTTCGAACGTCTGACGGAACGGTTCTCGGTACTCATGAGGGAGTTCACGGCTTCACCATTGGTCAGCGAAAAGGTCTACCAATCAACGGCGGTACCGGCCGGCCTATCTTCGTAACTCACATCAATGCAGCCACCGGAGATATCACGGTCGGAGACGCCAAGGACCTGCTGAAGACCGAACTCTGGGCCTCAGGCATCAACTGGATCTCTGGGGTACCTCCGACAGCCCCTATGCGATGTGAAGCCCGTATTAGATACAACGGTAAGAACTCTGCTGCGACGTCTCCGCACACGGTGACTGGGCCAGGATCGAGTTCAACGAGCCAGTACGTGCAATCACCCCGGGTCAGGCTGTCGTTTTCTACGATGGCGACGAGGTAGTTGGAGGCGGTCTTATTGAACCTGCTCCTCCTAAGGACGACCGGGATCCGTCTGCTGCATTGAGCGCAACTTCCGCTTAAACAGAGTGGCAACTGACGCTGGTCTTGGTGATTGCTCGGAGAACATGTAGTCTCAGGTACGATCTCGCCCGCATCTCCTTTAAAGCTGTGGACTCACGGTATCGTGACCTCCGACTTTCATGCCAGTAAAACCTCAACTCATACCTGAATCTCCTACCCTGGAATTTGAACGCCGTCTCTGGCAGCAAGGGCACTTGCGGGTTGCAGGCGTTGATGAGGTCGGCCGAGGTCCATTAGCAGGACCCGTCGTGGCTGCGGCAGCGGTCCTTGATGCTGGTGATGCCGACAGATGGCATGGTCTTTTCACTGACAGCAAGCAGATGTCGGAAACACAGCGCGAGCATGCGTACTCGATTATTACTGGACGTGGGGTACCGCATGCTGTGGGAGCCTGTTCATCTGAAGAGATCGATGCGATCGGGATAGCCGCAGCGACGCGCCTTGCCATGATGCGTGCCATTGATGGACTCGATTCGATGCCCGACCATCTGTTGATCGATGCTGTAGTCCTTCATGGATCGAGAATTCCTCAAACGTCGATAATCAAGGGGGATGCCGTCTCGCTTTCGATTGCAGCGGCATCAGTGATAGCGAAAGTCACCCGTGATCGACTGATGTCCGGTGTCTTCGAAGAGCGGTTCCCGGGTTACGGTTTCGCGTCTCACAAGGGATACGGGACAGCAGCGCACATGGCAGCATTGCGTGAGCAAGGACCGTGTGAGATTCACCGAAGTTCGTTTCGACCGGTTCGAGAGGCGATTCTCCGAAACTGACTTCTAATGACCACAGCAGAGCCACAAGCCAGATCAACCCACCGTTTGAACTTGCCCGATGGGACAGGCAAAGCAGGCGAAGCTGCGGCTCTTCATATTCTGGAACAGCACGGCTACAAGATTCTGAGAACCAACTACCGCGTTCCAGAAGGTGAAATTGATGTAGTTTCCACACGCGATGACCAGATCGTATTCGTAGAAGTGAAGACACGTCGCGGCAGTTCGTTTGGGCGTCCAGAAGAATCGCTGACGCCTTCCAAGTCACTCAAACTGATCTCGGCGGCACAGAGCTACCTACTTGAGACAGGGCAATCGAGTAGAGACTGGCGGATCGATCTACTGGCGATAGTCATGGACAGAAGTGGGAAGGTGGTTCGATCTTACGTCATTGAGAATGCGGTGACAGAATAGCCCGCCGAGGCACTTGCCCAATCCTCGTATATCTCAAGCGAAAGCAGCTACCAAATCCCCTTCTGGATAGTTTCCCTAGTCGTAGTGATCGGTTTCTTCGTACTGGCGACCTGCCTCCGTCCGGTAGTTGGCCGCGGGTTCGAGTGGACCTGCTGGCGTCCTGAACGCTGGCGTGATTCTGAGTGGGACGACACCCACAAACCACCGAAAGACCATGACGATGAGGATCTCAGGTAGAGATCAAAGCTTCACGGAGTACAGCTACTATGCCTATGCTCGAAAACAAGGTAGCGCTGGTTACAGGAGCAAGCTCAGGTATTGGGCGAGCCACAGCGAAGGTGATGGCCAGGCACGGTGCCAGAGTGGTAGTTGCTGCAAGGCGAGAACAAGATCTGAAAAGCCTGGCGCATGAGATTAGCGAAGCCGGTGGGCAGGCGGCCTACCTCAAGACCGATGTCACCAGCGAAGCAGAGGCACAGGCATTGATCGAGTTTGCTGTGTCAGAGTTTGGCAGGCTCGATTGCGCGGTGAACAACGCCGGTGGCGGTTTCCAATCTGACAACGAGTGGCATGAAGCCTCACGCGATGCGTTTTCAAAGACGTTCGACCTGAACGTGAACGGCGTTTGGCACTGCATGAAACACGAGATTGCCCAGATGCTTCGGCAAGGTGGAGGGGCGGTGGTCAATACCTCTTCTATCGCCGGCCTCAGATTCACACTCGGTGAGGGTTATTCATCCAGTAAGTACGCGGTCAATGGCCTAACTGCAGCAGCGGCCGGTAAGTACGGGACGCGCGGTATCAGAGTCAATGCCGTGGCCCCGGGCATTATCGACGCCGGAAGTTGGGCGAAGCGATTCGCTGAGGAACCATCAGTGCGTAACGACTGGAACGGTGCCATCCCCATAGGCCGTCCGGGCGAACCTGAGGAGGTCGGTGAAGCTATCGCCTGGCTGTGCTCTGATGCAGCTTCCTACGTTACCGGAGTTGTTTTACCGGTCGATGGCGGAAACCTGATCACCATCAACAGGCCAGACTCCCTGGGCTAGAAAATCGCAATCGGATTGACCGGTGATCCCGTTGCGTTCGGAATACGCAACGGATTGATAGACAACGCAAACTGCCAACGGCCTCTTTGTCTGCACTCCTCGGCAAGGTCGTCGAGCCACGCATTGTCGAGTATCCAGAGACCCATGCCGACGATACCAACCTGGTGGACCGGATTCGTGAATTTCTCGTAGCCGGTCGGCGCCACGTCGTTACCCGTGTCGGATCCCATCATCGCAATCTCACGCTCGTACATCAAAGGTAATAATTCCGGTTTCGGACCTGCGGATCCCTTCTCCCAGACATTCACACCCCCAGTCTTCTTCCGGTGACCCAACTGGCCAGTTCGCATTAGCAGAACGTCACCGCGCTCGACTTTGAAGCCACATTCTGCTTCAGCTTTTTCGATGTCTGCCAGGCCGACACCATCGCCGCGCTCAACCAGATCAGTCCCACGCAGGTATGGGGCGTCCACCAGCACGCCCCGTGTCATGATGCCGCCACCGGCGACCAACACATTGTTCGTCCTCGCTCCCTCGTCCGTCGACACATCGCTCATCGGGAAGTCGTTGTACATCTTGCCGTCCCAGAAGAAGTGGGCCAGCGAATCTACGTGGGTGACCGAGTGTCCGTGGAATATGATGCCGAAGTAGTCCATAGCAACCTGGCGTTCCGGAGGTTCGCCAGGCTTGTTGTCATAGCCGGTCCGAACCATGAAGTACTGGGGAGGCCGCGCCACGTCAGGCTGGTGTTCATAACTGATGTCGATGGCACAGCTCACCTTCTTGCCGTCTTCGACCAGATCTAATGCAGATCTCGTTTTAGCGTCTGACAGTAGATTCAGAGTGCCTCTTTGATCGCTGTCTCCCCAACGCCCCCAGTTGTTGAGATCGTTGTTGAGCCAACTGACGAGCTGTTCTTCCGTTGGAGCCAGATCTTGCATGACTATCCCCTTCAGAGATTGACAGGTGTTGGACTTCTGGAATTGTGACGGATCAGCAGTGTACGTGGGTTGACTAACAGCAGACGCAGGATGACCGGCTCTTCGTGGTGCCATACAATCCGCGTTCTTGTTGCAAGCAGGTGGGATAGGTCTATCGGGGTCATGGACGCGACCAATCGGAGTTGATCTTGGCAGATAGCGAACAGCGAAACGCATACTTAAGCGCCCAGACAGACGCGGTTCACCGAAACTTGCGGTTCCTCGAAACAGTCGCCACGTCGCCGATTGGACTGGTTACAGACTTGAAGTCTCTCCGTGAGGCGATGCCAGCTCCGTTGGCAGGTGAGGAGCGTGACAGACAGGCGTTTCTGGATGTAACAGGCCGGGGACAGGACCCTCGATCAACCGCACTGGATGCTGTTGTTGTCACTTCAAAGTTAATGGAGCTGATCAGTGGACTCACCCCCGAAGGGGAGGAGACGCTGCCCCCTCAATGGGTCGATCGTGCAACCAAAGTACTCGAAAGAGTCAACGAGAGAATCGGACGAGACATACGACAGAGCGTGACAGCAGGATTCGATGGCATTTACGTGATCGTCGATCCGGAACACACTAACGGCAGACCAGCTGTCGAAATAGCGGATGCCGCGTTGACCGGTGGTGCCTGTGCCATTCAATATCGGGACAAATCAGGGGAACGTGCGGAGGTGCTTGAAAATGCAGGCGCAATCCAGGAGATGTGCACGAAGACAGGAGCAATCTTCATAGTCAATGACTGGGTTGACATCGCAGCCCTCACTGGCGCCGACGGTGTTCACCTAGGACAGAAAGATATCCCACAGCAAAGAGCGCGTTCTCTGATGCAACCCGGGCAATTAATCGGTACCTCCAACGCGCTTCAGCAGGAAGCTCTAGATTCCGAGTCGGATGGTGCTGACTACGTCGCTGTCGGTGCAATGTTCACAACAGACACGAAACAAAATACCCGCCCTGCCGGTGTCGAAACTCTCAGGCAGGTCAAATCATCGGTAGGTGTTCCGGTCATTGCTATTGGCGGAATAAATGAAGCAAATATCGGCCAGATTGCCGACGCCGATGCTGATTCTGCCTGTGTTGCCAGCGCAATCACGAAGGCCGACGATCCAGAGTCCTCCACTCGCAAACTTGATGAGCTCTTCAGACGAGCATAAGCCGATTCTGCTTCAGCCCATGTCGTGTTGGTAATGGCTGTGCCAGTGATTACATGCTTCATAATCGGCAACCTACGTTCGAGATTAAGTTGACCTGAAACAGCCGTCGGGATACCTTAATTACTCGGTCCGGAGTGGACAGGGGCTAAAGCGGCGAGGCCGCACAATTGTCGTCTCGGACGAATAGAGGCCATATAGCGCCGAAAACTTTATCTTGAACCTTCCATGACCCGCGTCGTTTCGGGATCAGCCGGAAGGTTCTTTCGCGGAGGCTGATTTAAATGAGCTCAATGATCGTGGCGATCATCGCCGGACTGCTGGCACTAGTTGCGGCAGGCGGGTTCGCCAGATGGGTGATCGGCAGACCAGCCGGCAACGACACAGTCAGGGAGATAGGTGGTCTGATCCAGGAAGGCGCAATCGCGTTCCTGCGTCGTGAATATCTCTACCTTGCAGCGTTCGTTGTTGTCGTCTTCGTGATACTGGCGCTGTTCATAGACTTCAACATATTGAACAACGACCGCATCGACGCCCTTCAGAACCTGCGGGCCGATGGTGGCATTGACATCGATGGACCATGGACGGCTCTTTCGTACCTTGCAGGTGCGATTGGATCTGGTCTAGCAGGCTGGGTCGGCATGAGCATCGCTGTTCAGGCCAATATGCGGACTGCTACCGCTGCCCAGGACGGACTTAACCCGGCGCTTCGGGTGGCTTTTGGCAGCGGTACTGTGATGGGCATGACAGTAGTCGGGCTCGGACTCGTTGGAGTCACACTGCTGTGGCTGGTATTCAGAGACCCGAACGTTATCGCAGGTTTCGGTTTCGGTGCTTCATCGATTGCATTGTTTGCACGAGTCGGCGGCGGCATCTACACCAAGGCCGCTGACGTTGGAGCTGACCTGGTAGGAAAGGTCGAGGCCGGACTGCCAGAAGACGACCCTCGTAACCCGGCAGTGATCGCAGACAACGTTGGTGACAACGTCGGTGATGTCGCCGGAATGGGTGCAGACCTCTTCGAGTCTTATGTCGGCTCGATCATCGCGACAGTGGCACTTGCCTTCTCAATCGGAGCCGCGGCGTTTGTTAATGGTCAGCGCGGAGGTAACCTGAGTCATGACTCGGACCTCGTTGTTCTACCCATGCTTGTCGCAGGAATTGGCATCATTGCTGCATTAATCGGTGCTGCGGTGGTTCGCACTCCACCGAACGCGACCATGGGGCGACTATTGTGGGCGCTTCGGTTCGGAATATTCAGTGCAGGCGGACTGGTCCTGATTGGAGTGGCAGCTGCGATATCCCAGATGGACTTCACAGACAACTTGCCAGCGGATGTACTGTCACGTGACTACGATCTGTTCTGGGTCGTCGTGATAGGTCTGGTTGTTGGACAGGTCATCGGAACGTCGACTGAATGGTTCACCTCATACGAAGGATTCAAACTCGGACCGATAGAGATCAACCCGGTCGCCTGGATTGCCAAACAGTCAGAGACTGGTCACCCGTCCACGATCATTGCCGGTGTAGCCGTCGGTTTCTACAGCACACTCATCCCGACCGTTTCAGTCGTGATTGGTGTCTGGGCAGCTAACGAGCTGGCAGGACTCTACGGAGTAGGTCTAGCGGCGGTTGGCATGCTTGCCACACTAGGTGTGACTCTTGCAACGGACGCATACGGTCCCGTGGCTGACAACGCCGGTGGAATTGCGGAACAGGCGCACCTGGACCCTGAAGTGCGGGAACGTACCGACGCTCTCGATGCTCTCGGCAACACGACTGCCGCAACGGGTAAAGGATTCGCGATCGGTTCCGCCGTTCTGACCGCCCTGGCACTTATGGCCGCCTACGGGCAGATGGCAGGCATCACGGAGCTGAACCTGCTGACTGCAGAGGTGTTGATCGGTTCACTGATCGGTGCCCTGCTTCCATTCCTGTTCTCGGGGCTGACGATGCAGGCTGTAGGAACAGCCGCGGGCTTCATGATCGAAGAGGTCAGACGACAGTTCCGAGAGATCCCTGGACTGCGGGACGGCAAAGAGGGGGTAAAGCCTGACGCAGCGCAGGCCGTTGCGATCTCGACCACCGGTGCGTTGCGTGCCATGGTGCTTCCGGGATTGGTGGCGATAGTTGCCCCGATCATAGTCGGTGCAGTTTTGGGCCCGGCAGCGCTGGGCGGACTGCTTGCTGGCTCGATCGTCACGGGCTTCCTGCTTGCCATCTTCATGGCTAATTCAGGCGGCGCCTGGGACAACGCAAAGAAGTACATAGAGCTTGGAAACCACGGTGGAAAAGGCTCTGAAGCGCATGCGGCAGCAGTGACAGGTGACACAGTAGGTGACCCGTTCAAGGACACTTCAGGTCCTTCGATCAACATCCTTCTGAAGCTGATGGCTGTTGTGTCGCTGATCTTTGGACCGCTATTCGTCTAAGTTCAGTCGGCGACCAGTAAGACAACTAACAGTTGGGCCCTCTGCAAGTTGCAGGGGGCCCAACGCGTGCCAAACTTCTTACAAATTCCTCAGAACGCAAACTCAGCGGTGTATTCCAAACCGTTAAAGTGGCTGCATGCGCCTTGGCATCTTTCTCTCAGCGATTGTAATTCTCGTCGTAGCAACGGCCTGCGGATCTTCGGATTCGGCACCCAATGGATCGACGCAGCCGACTGTGCCTACGAACACGTTGATGAGACCTCCGGTTGGCGACGTTGCGACGCCCGACTTCACGTTGCCACTCGCAACAGGTGGCACCATCAGGTTCTCTGATTACCTGGGTTCGCAGCCAGTTGCAGTGGTTTTCTACAGAGGCTTCTTCTGAGGCATCTGCCAGACGCAGCTCGTGGAGCTGCAAGATATCTATGGTGACATCCAGGACGCCGGGGCTGAACTGATCGCTCTGAGCGTCGATGACCAACCGGATGCGACGGGTGCAGTACAGGCGCTGGAACTCGAATTCCCAGTGGCATATGACGCCACTACGGCTATTGCTCAATCGTGGGGGGTTTTCAACCTTCTCGGTGATGGTGTCTCAGCTCCCGCCACCTACGTGTTCGATTCATCTGGTGACCTGATGGCATTCCGCATCGGTGAAAACATTGCCGAACGCCCCAGCGCTGAAGAGGTGCTGAGTTTCCTTCGAGCGGGATAGCACGAACGCTTCGGTGACCGTGCTGCACTGATATTGTGGATTCAAATTCCCACTGATCTCGTTCCCCGCTATGCCTGCCAACACGCCAAGTACAGCCCTCTTTACTGACCTGTATGAACTGACTATGGCGCAGGTCGCCTGGCGAGAAGGTATGAACCGAAGCTCAACGTTCAGCCTGTTCTTTCGCGGATACCCAGAGAATCGAAGCTACTATGCCGTCGCAGGAATTGATTTCGCCGTCTCATACCTCGAGTCGTTTGGTTTCGGCGAGCCAGATCTGGCGTACCTGAGAACAATAAAGGTCCTTGATGATGGATTTATCGATCATCTGCGCTCACTCCGTTTCAGCGGTTCCGTCCGAGCAATGCCTGAAGCCAGTCTGGCCTTTGCCGGGGAGCCGGTGCTTGAAGTCACCGCCCCACTGATCGAAGCGCAGATAGCCGAAACTGCACTTCTAAACACGATCACGACTCATACAACTTTGCTTACCAAGGCCTCACGAGTCGTCCAGGCAGCAGGCGGTAAACAGGTACTGGATATGGGTGCCAGGCGCGCACAGGGTAGGGATGCTTCGTTGATCGCCGCGCGTTGTGCGCTGATTGCGGGATTCACTGCAACGAGCAATGTGCAAGCCGGTGCAGAGCACGAATTGAGCGTCGCTGGCACGATGGCGCACCTTTTCATTCAGTCGTTTGAGAACGAGATCGATGCCTTTCGTGCCTACGCCCGGGAGTTTCCTGAATCGACGACCCTACTCGTCGATACGTACGACACACTGCAAGGGGTTGAAAACGCCATTGCAGTTGGTAAGGAGATGGAGAGCCGAGGGAACCGATTGAAAGCCATCAGGCTCGACTCAGGGGACACCGCTGCCCTTGCAATCCAATCACGAGGGATGCTGGACAGTGCGGGACTGGACTACGTCCAGATAGTCGCCAGCGGTGGTCTAGACGAATTCTCTATCGAGAAACTTGTTGCCGAGAATGTTCCTGTTGACAGTTTCGGGGTAGGCACTAAGTTTGTGGTGGCTGCTGACGCACCGTATGCGAACTCTGTCTACAAGCTTGTTTCATACGGAGGCCGAAAAAGCGGGAAGCGCAGTCCGGGCAAAGAAACGCTGCCAGGTCCGAAACAGGTGTTCCGCACGATCAAAGATGGATGGTTCGCAGGTGACATCATTGCGACCGAAGAAGAGGACCTCTTTCACCTTGGCTCACCGCTCTTGAATTCAGCAATGGAAGATGGAGTTCGCACCAGTCCGCAGTCAACGTTGGAGGAAGCGAATCGAAGGCTTCAGTCACAACTGGAAAAGCTACCGGCTGAACACCGACGTCTAAGTGGTGCTAGTAACTACCCCGTTGAAATCAGTGACTCTCTGCGAAGACTTGCCGAAGAAACCGTTACTGATCGAGTAGAGCGACGAACGAACTAAGCCGCTTTAATCTCGTCGATAGTCGTGGATTCGGCACCGCTTTTTTTCATTTTTTCGACCGCTTTTTCACCGTCGTTGGGTTCAACGTTTACCGCAGCTACCGCATCCTCGATCAGAAAAACTTCAAAGCCAAGCGCTGCTGCATCAAGCACGGTATTCAGCACGCAATAGTCGGTAGCCAGCCCGCCTACGAAAAGACGTTTGATATCTGTTCTGCGAATCTGCTCTTCAAGATTGGAGTCAAGGAATCCAGAGTAGGCGTCCACCTCCGGATTTGCGCCTTTTCGAACTATAGACGTGCCGACCGGCAGCCTGAGGTTTTCGTGCAGCTCGGCGCCGCTCGATCCCTGTACACAGTGTGGTGGCCATGGGCCTCCTTGCTCTTTGAAAGATGAGTGATTTTCCGGGTGCCAGTCCTGCGTAGCAAATATGCGCGCGCCGTTAATCCTGAAGTAGGTGGCAAGTGCAGAGAGCTTTGAGGCGACCTGATCTCCGCCATCCACGCCGAGCGATCCGCCTGGGCAAAAATCATTCTGTACGTCCACGACGATGAGGGCATCGGATTCCGTAATCTTCATTGCAACCTCCCCATACTTCCTGGCACCTGCATCATACCTCTGATCGCGAAGGACCAATGAAAAAGATCAAGACTTCGTCAATCTGGACCGATAAGAAACGGGTTGGAAATGCGTTCATGGCCGATCGTGGAGGAAGGACCATGCCCGGGATAGACGACAGTCTCATCAGGAAGCACGAGCAATCTGCTCTTGATGCTTTCGATTTCTTGCCTGCCATCGCCGCCGGGTAGGTCGTATCGACCGATCGAGTCCCGAAAGAGAGTGTCACCTGTAAACAACATGTCTTCAAACAGGAAACAGGTGCTCCCCGGAGTATGCCCCGGTGTTCTCAGGAAAGCGATCTTACTACTGCCAAATGACAGATCTTCAGTGTTCTCAAGCTCGGGGTCCGGATCAGGTGGGACCGTGAAGCCTCCGAGTGCAGTTACCAGCCAGTCAGGCGGATTTTCCGAGTAGATAACGTCTGACTCTGCGAGATAGAAATTTCCACCAAGCTCTTGCTGGAGAAGCGCTACCCCTCCGGTGTGGTCCGAGTGGCCGTGTGTGCAGAGGATGTAGCGCAGATTCAGGTCAGCTGCGGTCACGGCATCGACTACGCGAGTCGGTTCGCCTCCTGGATCGATTACGGCACACTCGTTCGATCCTTCCGCTACGAGGATGTAGCAATTGGTCTGGAGACCACCGACTTGCAGGGTTGTGAGGAGGGGCATTGGTGGGTAGCCGATTCACTTACTCGTTACTAGTGCAGCTTATCGGATACCAATGAGGGGCACGGCGAGGTCAGGTGCCGACTACCCAGTCAACGATAGGTCGACCGTAGTACAGGGCGACAAGCCCACCAACTGCGAGGTACGGCCCGTATGCGATCACCTGTTCCCGCCTGCCGAACATTCTCCCCGCCAACACGACGAGAGCAGCGATTCCTCCGATAACAACACCAATGTACAGACCGAGGAACAGCATCTGCAGACCAAGCATTGCACCCATCGCGGCCGCAAGGTAGGCATCCCCGCCACCCATAAGCGGCTTGTCCATTCGCAGACCGAGCCAGTAGATCGGATAGAACACTGCGAAACCTGCAGCGGCACCAGCGAGGGACTGCCACCAGGCCAAATCCGGGAAGAATGGAGCCACGACCAGGGCGGCGATGCCCGTGGGCCAGACCAGTTTGAAAGGCAAATACTTGGTCTCAAAGTCGATAAACGCCAGGGAGATCAATGACGCCGCGAATAGTGCGACAGCAATCATCACCGCTGTATTGTCATCAAAGCGCACGGCAGCGAGCCAGAAAGCGCCAGCAGTTGCCAACTCCAGCGCCGGGTAGCGCCAGGAACCGTTGGCAATCTTCATTCGCGGATGACTACGCGCGCCCACAAACGAGAGAAACGGCAGGTATTCCCACCATTTCAGTTGCCGTTCCCGTTCGGCGATGAAGGGTCCGTCGTAGTCGGGATGCAGTGGTGGTACACGATCGGAGACCGCATTCATTATCCCGCCCACGAACAGGCCAACTATGGCGAAGACGAATTCCATGCGTTAAGTCTGGCTCGGATTGATGGCGAACTCATTGCATCCAGATTTCAGATCGTCTCGATACAGTTGGCCGCACTATTTGATCAAGTAAACCGAGTACAGCTTCTCCGCGCTATAGAGACTTCCGCCAGACGGTGTCTATGGCCTGCACGCAAGCGTCGATCGCCTGTTCAGCAGCGCCTGGGGCGAATGGACTGGTGGTGACTTCGTATCCACCTTCCGGGTATGCGTATTTCATTGGCATGTATCCGTAGTAGCCATTCGAGTAGCCACCGAACACGGTCCAATCTGCCGCAGAACGCTGTTTGACCTCAACGCCAATCTCGGCAAATGCTTCGACAGGCAACGCAACGAAGACGGTGTTGCCAATCCGCATAACCTGCACAGGAAGCTCCACTGAACCACCTGTGCCAAATACTTCCGCGATGTTCTGGGCGATGTATGCCCGCTTCGAAGGAAACGCTGCCTTCTTAATCTCCTCTATGTCCGATGTCCGGCTACGGACCTGCTCGAGGTGCTGTTGCGCGGCATTGAACTCCGCTCTTACCTGTTCCGGGGGCGGCAGCTCTTTCGCAGGCAGGGTGACTGGTTCGAACGTGACGCTCAGTCTGTCATCGGACTCGCCCGACTGCTCGTCCACGTACAGCCCAAGGTCGGCGCCTGAAGGCTCGATCTTCATAAGCCTTTCTTTGCGAGGGATCGGGTCCATACCCAATCTCACTCTCGACGCTTCGAGTCCAAGCCTGTGCCCTGCCCGCCGGTAGACCGCAAGATCTCCGGTGAACCCGTCAATTGGGCCAATGTTGCCTGCCGCACCTTGCAGGAACAGGCACATACCTCCCACGTTCTCCTCGACGACCTTCCTCGTAACACCGGGATAGTCCGGCGTGATAAGCCGGTTGTCTTGCGCCATGATGGTCGGGTGACAGGCGTAGTTGACGATGGTGGCGATTGGTTCGCCGTCTTCGCTGTCGAATCCGGTGACCAGAACCTCGTGGTCAACGAACCCATCCCAGTCCCGCCCGGTGTAACGCGTACCGTCTGCAGTTTGCGGTCTTCGATTGACGTTGATCTCACATTGGCCTGAGGCAGTCGTGACACGTGATCTCCTGGCTACGTTCTTAGCCTCATTCACTGCAGCAACGGCCTTTGGTGGTATCGAATCGAGCCACGGCTCAATCAACTCCGCGCCTTCGACGATCCAGCTAACACCTGTCACCGGACCCGAGTGTGTGTGGGTGTAAGCGATTCGCAGGTTTTCAGGCGGGATGTCACAGGTTGAAGACACGGCTTTGCGAAGTTGGGCGTCTTGACCGACGCTGATTGTGCCGGTGTCGATATCCAGGAACGCGATTTCCACGGAGGATTCTTCGTCACTGACAAACAGAACTGTGCAGTAAAGCGGCATATCCACACCTTCTGCGCGCTGGTGAGTCTGCGCTCCCCAACCGGCATGGGCGATGCCGTCCGGTGGTGTTATGTCAGCACGTGCGGTCCCTGCGATCAGCATTCATTCCTCCTGTTATTACGAATTCATCAGATCGAACTGGTACGACATCAACTCAATCCTCTCTCGACTCCTGCTGCAAGCGGTAGAGCTCATTCAGTGCGTCAAGAGGAGACATCTCGTCAATCTTCAGCTTGCGCAGCCTGGCAAGTACTTCGGATTCGTGTCCAAACAGCGACAACTGTGGCGGAGCTTGGGCTGAGCGTCTGGCCTGGTCATCAGATCCTTTCTCGAGTTCTTCGAGCAGGTCCCAGGCGCGGGTAACTACGGGCTGCGGCATTCCTGCGAGCCTTGCCACATGAACCCCATAGCTTCGGTCGGCTCCGCCAGGGACTATGCGCCGCAAGAACACGACATCATTGCCGTCCTCGGAGACAGCAACTCTAAAGTTCGCCGCTCGCGGCAGCTCATCAGCCAGAGCAGTCATCTCGTGATAGTGGGTCGCGAAGAGCGTTTTGCACCCTAACCTGGGGTCGTTATGTACATATTCAGCCACTGCCCGCGCTATCGCCAATCCGTCATAGGTACTTGTGCCTCGGCCGATCTCGTCCAGAACAGCAAGTGACCGTCTCGTTGCCTGGTTGAGAATCGTGGCAGTCTCAACCATCTCGACCATGAACGTCGATTGGCCTCCGGCGATGTCATCACTGAGCCCGGCTCTGGTGAAGATTCGGTCTATGACGCCTATTCGAGCCGATGCGGCAGGTACAAACGAGCCTGTCTGGGAAAGCAGCACAAGAACCGCAACTTGCCGAATGTACGTCGACTTACCGGACATATTGGGACCCGTGATGATCGCAACCTGGGTTTCGCCTGACGAAAGCTCAACATCGTTGGGCACGAATTTGCCAGGTCCAAGAGCAGCCTCAACCACGGGATGCCGCCCATCCTTAATAGAAACCACGTCACCGTCATCGACCTCAGGCCTTACCCAGCCGTTGTTGACGGCACTTTCCGCCATACTCGTCACAGCATCCAGCCAGGCCACCGCTGCTGCAGACGCCATGATTCTTTCACCGTGTGCGGTGATCTCTCCACAGACACGTCTGAAGATAGAACGTTCGAGTTCGTCGATCTGCTCAGTAGCCCCAAGAATCCTGGATTCCAGCTCTTTAAGCTCAGGGGTGATGAAACGTTCTCCCCCGGTTAGGGTCTGTCTTCTTTCGAACTCAGGGGGGACAAGATCCAGATTTGGACGAGACACCTCGATGTAGTAGCCAAATACACGGTTGTAACCAACCTTCAACGACTTGATCCCGGTGCTCTCCCGGGTACCAGATTCGATTGCGGCAATCGCACCGCGTGCGTCCCTGGCCAGCGATTTCAGTTCATCCAGCGAGGAATCAAACCCTGGCTGGATGACGTTGCCGTCACCAAGGTTCCCAGGTGCATCGTCATCGATAGCTGCCGACACGAGCGCTGTTGCATCATCACAAGGGCGCAGGCCACTGAGTGGAGTGGCACTGAGACCATTCGACGGGACTCCGACTACCTCGATAAGTTCTGGCAGTCGTTCAAGGGATCGACCCATCGACTTAACTTCTCTCGGGCTAGCGCTGAACGTCCTGATTCGGTTCAGCAGGCGCTCAAGATCAGCAAAACCTTTTAGAAGCTCACGCACCTGAGAACGTTTTAGCCCATCATCGACAAAGCCAGAGATGGCCAATTGCCTGAGCTGTATCGCCTCCACGTTCATTAACGGTCGAGCCAGCCAACCACGGAGCATCCGGCTTCCCGGACCGGTACGTGTGCAGTCGACAGTTGAAAGCAGCGTCGGGGCATCCGAACGTCCACTTGAGGACTCAAGGACCTCAAGGTCGCGCAGCGCACGGCGATCCAACTGCATGAAATCTGAGTGCTGAACTGTCCGCAACGAAGTTATTTGCGGTAGCGCACCTAGTTGCGTCTCGCTTAGAAAATCAACGATGGCGCCAGCTGCGAGAGTTGCAACTGGTGAGCCGTCACACCCGAAGGCCTGTAATGTCTCAACCTCAAAGTGCTTCTTGAGGAGGCGTTCTGCAAGGTCTTCGTCGATACGAGATTCATCGATATCCCTGATCACTGATCGTTGATTGCTTGATTCCTCGTCGGAAGCAGCGAGATGGAGCCGCACGGTTTCGTCAGTCAGCAACTCGGCAGGTGCGACGCGCTCTATCTCATGCAACAGCGCTTCGATGCTGATCTCAGAAGTCATGAACTCACTGGTCGAAACATCGACATACGCCAGACCAGCGGTACGCCCATCGCTTACGGCAGCCGCCAGGTAGTTGTTTCTGTCCGCTGGCAAGAGGTCAGGTTCCTGTACAGTCCCAGGGGTCACCACCCGGACGACTGCGCGGTCAACTATGCCTTTCGACGTAGCTGGATCCGAGACCTGCTCCGCGATGGCGATCTTTAGGCCGGATTTGACCAGTTTCGGTAAATAGCCGTCCAGAGCGTGATGGGGAATTCCAGCGAGGGCTGATTTAACGCCGCCTCCCACATCGCGCGCCGTCAACGCAATGTCGAGTATCTGAGCCATCTTCTCGGCGTCTTCGTCGAACGTCTCGTAGAAGTCTCCCATACGGAACAGAAGCAGCGCATCAGCGTACTGCTGTTTGAAATTCAAATACTGTTTGCGACCCGGCGAGAGGCGGCTTTTCTTCTTACGCGACTTCGCCGCATTTCCGTTTGACCTGGGCATGACGGAATTCTAGCCGCAGATGGTCACACTGCCCAGCAGTTAAGCCAGGGATCCCAGAGAGTTGCGACGAAGTTACTTCGGAAACTAATACCTGATGTTGGCAACATCGGTCGCTGCCCACCGCAGGGACCGGATTTTGCTGCCACGAGGTACCTCGAATGCCATGAATCCGCGGATATTCTCGCTTGCCCGCAAAACCCTGTCACCCCATAGCGGAAGCGCGAGGACCTCAAGGCGAGGATCGAGCTCTGCCCCTTCTGCCGGCCATTGAACTCGCGATGGAATATCAACCGGTCTAACCGTGATTCCATCTTCGGTGGTGAGCTCGGCCGCATCTGAATTCAAGGCCAGGCTTACTACGCCTGACGTCTCATTGAATATTGTCAGTTCGACGTAAGCGATTGATGTGCCTTCACCGTCCGGAATGATGATCCAGGTCCTTGGAGTACCTTCGGCATCGGCGGCGTCATATGTGACATACGCACCGACCTTCGGCTGTTCCGACTTAACGAATAGCGTTCGCCCGGCTACAAATGTGGGATCGCTCTGCTCATCTACCAATGTGATAAGTGGTACCAGGATTGCAGCCGCTATGACCGAAAGCGTGGCCACGCCGACCAGGATCCAGGGCATCGATTCCTTGGGACGGCTAATCTGGCGCCTCGCCTGGACTACCCCGGAGCGGTCTACGTCCAGGTATTCATTACCCAGTTGGCCTTTGAATTTGCCCGTTGGGCGATATGTCAAGACGACACGCGTTATCTCATCGTCCATAGCCCGCGCGCTGACGACCGTGTGTTCAAGCTCAACTTTACGAAGTTTGGGGCCGTAGTCGTACTTGTTGGATTGTGCGTAGGTGATCGCCGCTTGAACCTGTTTCGGAAAAGCTTTCCATGCCGCTTCCTCCGACATCCGGTTCTCATCCAGCTCAGCTACCGCTGCATCACCTGAAACCGGTGCTTCGGATTCGACACCTTGGGGGTTTTCTGACTTCGCCTGTTCGTCCGCCAATTAGCTCTCCATCAGTCTACTCGGTCCGGGCCGCCGTTCTATCAGAAACTCCGATACTCGCCATGTCGTGAACAAACACGGCCTTAACTCCGGCGTACTGAAATGTTCGATTCAGAGACCTGATTGGATTCATATCCATCTGAATACCTGAGCCAGGATCTAATCAAACAGAATCCCGATTGTACTCGCGTCTCGGTATCGATTCCTCTTGACTGGGCATCACATAGAGCGCAGTCGGGTCACAACCTCCGGCAGCGCTGCGATAACTTCATCGGCTTCATCTTCGGTCGATTCCCTGCCAAGTGAGATCCTGACTGAGCCAACAGCAAGTTCCTCAGTTAAGCCCATTGCCATCAGAACATGAGACGGTTCCACAGACGCAGAACTACAGGCTGAACCTGATGATGCAGCTATGGCTCTGAAGTCGAGTCCTAGCAATACCGGCTCACCTTGCACGCCAGGAAAGGACATGTTGGAGATATTAGGAATCCGGTGAACGGAGTGACCGTTGATCCTGGTGTCCGGGAGCATTTCCAAGACCGCACGTTCGATCTTGTCTCGCAACGTAGCCGTTCTTGTTACGAACTCTTCCCTCTCTGCCTCGGCAAGTTCTAAAGCAACACCCATCGCAACGATATATGGAACGTTTTCTGTACCGGACCTCATCTGCCGCTCCTGCCCTCCTCCGCTGAGCAACGGTTCCAAAGGTGTGTTGCGTTTAGCAAAAAGGACTCCCACACCCTTAGGAGCGTAGATTTTGTGTCCTGTTAGGGAGAGCAAATCAACATCAAGCGCTTTGACGTCAAGGGGGAGCTTCCCGGCAGCCTGGGCTGCATCCGTATGGATTCGTACCTCTCCACCCAGTTCGGAGGAACGTTTGCGCACAAGTCGCGAGATTCCAGGAACATCGTTGATCGTTCCGACCTCGTTGTTCGCCAGCATCACGCTCACAAGAACCGTATCTTCTCGCACAGCTTCAAGCACATCCTTCGGGTCGACGCGACCGCTTTCGTCAACCGGCACGATGGTGACTTCAAAGCCGTCCTGTTCGAGCTGTTCAGCCGGGTGCAGGACAGCATGATGCTCAACCGCCGAGGTTATGATGTGCCGCCCTTGACCCTTAAGCGCCCTGGCAACTCCCTTGATCGCGGTGTTGTTTGATTCGGTACCGTTTCCGGTGAAGACCACTTCGCTGGTCCGGCAGTTCAAAACCGAGGCAATCCGCTCGCGAGACTCAGCGACAGCATCCCTCGCTTCCTGTGCGAGGCTGTAGAGACTTGAAGGATTCCCGAAGCGTTCAGAGAAATAGGGACGCATCGCTTCCATCACCTCCGCCCGAACAGGAGTGGTGGCTGCGTGGTCCATATAAACGCTGTGTTCTTGTTCTTGAGTCATTCCGTTGGTTCACACGCTTTCAGGTGATCACAACTCGCTGGTACCCAACTACCATCCTAAACGCCTCACGCCTGCATGGTTCTCCAGACCTCGCAGCGGGTGCTACTGACAGTACTTTGCTTGCTCGGTTACACTTGCGTGCTTGTGCGGCGTTAAATCCATCGCGCAGCTACTAGCCGTATCCAGTCTTCGCAAGACCGGACAAGGTTGCGCCGAAGCAGCGGATGTCCGAATAGCGAAATATTGGTCCAGCGGAGGGACCCAGATTTGATAAAGCTTGAGCACATGTCGAAAAATTTCGGCCCTTACCCGGCCGTGATCGACGTGTCGTTTGAGGTCCTCAAGGGTGAGATCGTCGGGTTCCTTGGCCCGAATGGTGCAGGCAAGACGACCACCATGCGTGTCCTAACAGGCTTCACCCCACCGTCCGAAGGCGCCGTTACCGTCGCAGGCTATGACATCGAATCTCATTCGCTGGACGCCCGCAGGCACATCGGATATCTGCCTGAATCGGTACCGCTGTACCTCGATATGACTGTCACTGACTATCTCAGGTACATGGGTAAGATCCGGGGCATGAACAGCAAGTGGATTGACGAGCGACTCCCCAGGGTCATTGATGTCGTTCGCCTTGGCGACTACCGGAACACACTTGTGGGCCGACTTTCGAAGGGTTACAGACAACGAACAGGCATCGCTCAGGCCATCCTGCATGAGCCCGACGTTCTGATCATGGACGAGCCAACGATCGGTATCGATCCGATCCAGGTCGTAGAAACCCGTGAACTCATAAGTGAACTCGGCTCTGAGCACACGTTGCTGCTTAGCTCACACATCCTTCCCGAAGTGAGCATGATCTGCAAACGTGTGCTTGTCATCAACGATGGTCGAATCGTTGCAGATGACAAACCTTCTGCACTGTCCTCCCGTCTGCAGCACGCCGAACGCATTGAGTTAGGTGTCAAAGACGCAGAACCACGTGAAGTCATCGCCTCCCTGCGAGAACTGAACATGGTCGTCGATGCCAGGAGCGACAACCGCGCTGATCAACAGCAGCGGGCCGAAACAGAGAAACGACTGGCACTTATTGTCGATGCCCGTCCCAATGCTGGAGCGGCTGAGGCGATAGCGAGAACAGTTGTCGACAACGGTTGGGGACTTACGAACCTGAATCCGTTGCCACTGACGCTGGAGGAGATATTCCTGCAGCTAACAACCGAAGAGGAGCTTGAAAGCTAGGCCGTGCTTACCAACATTGGAGTGATTGCGGGCAAAGAGATCCGCACATACTTTGCATCCCCGATGGCCTACGTCGTTGCGGCTGCATTCCTCGCAATAACCGGCTTCTTCTTCGTGGCTTCGGTATCCGACGCCTTCTCTGAAGCGTCAATACGGGGTTTCCTTGCCGGTGCCGTTTTCTTCATGATCTTCATGTCACCGGCGTTGACGATGAGGCTGATTGCAGAAGAACAGAAACTTGGAACACTGGAGCTTCTTTTCACGTCTCCTGTCCGTGAAGCTGAGGTTGTACTGGGCAAGTTCCTGTCAGCTTTCTTCATTCTGATCGTCATGTTTGCCCTGTCGCTGTTCTTCGTATTGCTCCTCTATATCTACGGAGTACCAGACAGCGGTCCTATCGCAAGCGGATACCTTGGATTGATCCTGTATGGGGCCGCCACGCTTGCCGTCGGTATCTTCGCTTCAGCACTCAGTTCGAACCAGATTGTCGGGCTTGTTGTAGGCGCCGGGATACTGACTGCACTGACTCTGGTGGACTTCATCTCGGAGCGTGTTACCGGAACAGCACAAGAAGTGCTAAACGGATTCCAGTTAGGCGCATCGTTCTCTGTATTCGATCTCGATAGTTTCGGAGTCGCCCAGGGAGGTCACTTCGCAGATTTCGCAAGGGGCATCATTTCGCTTGGCGATATCGCCTATTACCTGTCACTGACAGGCGTCTTCCTGATCCTAACCGTCGTAGTTCTAGAAGCAAGAAGGCTTCGCTAACCCAGTATGTCTACTTCTAACGAACCACCAGTAAACAGGCCGCGCCCGGACGAGGTGCGACCTACCGCAACAGGCCTCTACGAGCGCCTCCGTGCCAACGCGACGTCCGTTCGCCAATCACTAACGCTTGCAGGTATCGGCGGCATAGTGCTCGGTGGGCTGGTTTGGATCTTCATACGGGACCTCGCAGGTCCTGCACTTGTGGTAGTGGCGATTGGAGCCGCACTGCTTCTGGTGGCTGCTGCGCTTTCCTGGCGGACTGTGCAGAAGGCTCTCTTTGGTAGAGGCGGTAAGTACGGATTCAATTCGCTGACTGTCCTGATAGTTGCATTCGGTGTCGCGGCTGCCATCAATTTCCTGCTTTTCTGGGCAGGCGGCCGGCCAGACCCCCCCGGATTCCTGCGCGTAGATACGACTTTCACTAAGCAGTTCCTGCTTGAGGACAAGGTGCGGGTCACTCTTGATGCAATGACCGAGCCAATCCGTATTACGGCGTTTTTCCCGACAGATACAGCACAGGAACGCGCTGCCTGGCGAGAAACGGAGGACACGCTATCCGAGTTCGCTAGACGCTCAACTGCCGAGTCACTTGAATACCGCCAGATCGATCCCGAATTGAATCCAAGTGAAGCGAGTAGATTCGGAGTAACGACCTACCCGGCACTTGTGGTCGAGGGGTTGGAGTCACAAAGGCGTGAGATCGTCAGGCCCGCGGCACCGGATGGCACGAACAGTCTCACGACCTTTAGCGAGGAGGACATCGTCACGGGCCTTCTCGTAGTTAACCAGATCGAGCAAAAACAGGTCTTTTTCATCTCTGGTCATTCGGAGCGAATCGACACCGATGGTGACTCAGCTGATGGTTACGGACTGGCTCGCGAGGCTCTGCAGCGAGAAAACTACGCAGTTAACAACGTGACTCTGCAAGAGCTGGGCTCGTTGATCGCAGCTGGCGATCCTTCGCTTTTGCCTGCGGTCGTGATATTTGCTGATCCTACACAGGACATGTCCGAGACCGAAGGCCAGATCATCAGGGAGTACGCCCGAATCGGTGGCTCAATAATGCTGCTGCTTGAGCCTGACACAACTCCGGACTCTTTCCTTGGTTTCCTATCGAGATATGGAGTCGCTGTTGGCGTCGGTGAGGTCGTGGACACTGCCAGTTTCATACCGCCAAACCCCGGGTTCTTGCAGATCAAGCGGTCGAACCAACAATTCCCACCGCATGAGATCAGTCCAGAGTTTGACGTGCTGTACATGCCAGGTTCCACGTACATGGCAACGACCGTGGACCCGACCACCATCCCGATCACAGATTCAGGCGTTCCATTCGTCCAGCACAGAGTTATCGCTACTTCCACACTTGCCAGCTGGGCTGAAACCGACCCGGATGGAGAGATCAACTTCGACCAGGACTCCGCCGACAGACCCGGCCCACTGCCCATCGCGATCACGGTCGAGGCGATTGCGGAGTTGCAGGGAGCGCCAATCGTTGATGCAGGTGAGTTCGTAGAAGCAAACATCGTCGTCATTGGTGATACAGATTTTGCCGCCAACCAGGCCTTCGCATCGGCCAAAAATGGCGATCTATTCGTCAACTCGGTGAACTGGCTTGCAGAAGACTTCGAGCTGATATCGATCCGCTCTAAGACAGCAGCGTTCAGGGAACTGGTCCTCACGTCTACCGAACGAGACTTCGTGCGCTGGAGTGGATGGCTGCTGATGCCATCGCTCATCGGCCTTGCGGGAGTTTGGACATGGTGGCGAAGGCGGTAGTAACGGAATGAATCTTCGAGCAACTTTGATCGTTCTGATCATCGGCTCATGGGTCGCCATCGGTGCCGCATGGGTGGTTGACACAGAATTCGGCGAAGAAGAGGCGGTTGAACAGCCACCTTTCTTCTACAACGTGCCTATCGATGACATCGTTCGAATCAGGCTTGAGACCGGCGAAGAGGAAGTTTCATTCCATTTCCGTGAGAACATCAGGCGCTGGTACTTCGATGACAACGAGGTTTACCAGGAGACGCCTGCTGATCTGTTCCGATTCGGCGGTATCACGACGCTACTCGGTGGACCGAGAACCACGAGAGTTCTGGATGCGAACATTGATGATCCAACTCAGTACGGTCTCGACAACCCGACTAGCCGCTACACAATCGGCCTGAGAAATGGCGAAGACCGCGTACTCTTGATCGGTAATCAGACCGTCAGTGGCGAAGCGACATATGCCCAGGTAGAAGGCTTCCCGCAGTTGGTACTGGTCGACACAAGCTGGAGCGGAGTGCTGGACCGATTGGTGACTGACCCTCCGGTTCCTGAGTGGCTGTTTGAACTTGACCCGGATCAGGTACGCGAAGTTCTCTTGTTCGATAACAACGAGGTAGTCAGAGCGTACGGTATCAACCGAGAGACCGACACATATCACCTGTGTGACCTTCCTATTGAGCTAGATCCCTGTGCCGGCACGGTTCCGGTTGACCCCGAGGAGTTCCGGGCCGCGCTGGAGCACATAGCGGCACGAACGATCGGTGGTGCGGTGGAGCTTGGACTGCCAGATGAGAGCGCGTTTGAGCCTTACGGTGCTGATCAGGACTCACCGTACATGGCGATCAGAATCGAACGACCCTCACCAACACAGGCCAACGTCACTGAGGTTGATCGAGTGTCTATGACGATTGGTGATGTCACGCCGGATGGCGAGTTCAGGTACGCAGTAGCAAATGAATCCTCTGACGTGATCCTCGTAGACCGTGAATGGGCAGACAAGGTCCTTGAACTGTGGACCGGCGAACCGTTGACCGGTTCTTAGCCTGTTCACATCGTCGCATCGACCTCTTCCTAGCAGCTACGTCAACACGTCCGCTGATTGCCGTTTTCTACCGACAGGCTAAATTCGGCTACACTGCCCTGCGCTCATCATTAGTGTCTTATTGCGCGTGGCCTTCCGCACGCCGAGTTAAGTGGAACTGTAGCGCCTATGAACGGAGAGATCATCACCATTGGCAGAGAACTGCTTATGGGAGAGATAGTCGATACCAATGCATCCTACTTTGCCCAGGAGCTGGCTAATGCGGGAGTTACGGTTCGTTGGTCTTCCCAGGTAGGCGATGATCTTGACCACTTACATGAGGTGATAGAACGAGCCCTGGATCGCTCCCAGGTCATCATCACTTCGGGAGGTCTTGGCCCCACAAGCGATGACCTTTCCCGTGAGGCTGTCGCAAACGTCCTTGGAGAAGAACTGTCCGTCGATCAGGAGATGGTCGCCTGGATCGAAGGGGTATTTCGTGAGCGTGGTATCCAGGAGATGCCTAAAACTAACGTCAAACAGGCTCACATCATCCCTTCCGCAACGTTCCTGCCCAATCCTGGTGGCACCGCTCCCGGCTGGTGGGTTAAGCACAACGGCAGCCACATCTTCATGACACCGGGTCCACCTCGAGAAATCAAAAAGATGTGGACGGACCATATAGGCCCGGCAGTACGACAGATGACTGGCGCGGATGTTGTTCACACTCGCATCCTCCGTACCACCGGCATGACCGAGGGCGGGATCGATGAAGTACTTGGCGACCTGTTTGGAAGTGAGAATCCCTATCTCGGCATCTATGCACACGCAGACGGAATTCAACTGAGGATGATTTCTCGAGCCCCAACGCACGACGAGGCCAGACAGCTAGTTGCGCCGTTGGAGACGGAGATTCGCAACAGGATCGGCAATGCCATCTGGGGAGTGGACGATGACTCAGCCGCTTCGCAGCTTGGCAAATTACTAATGGATGCCCGAATGACAGTCGGCCTGGCTGAGTCGGGCACCGGCGGAATGGTGGCATCTCTGCTCTCGCAAGCGCCGGGACATGAGCATTGGTTTCGCGGCTCGATCGTCACCGGACCGGGAGGAGCACCGCTTGCCACTCCACTTCTCGAGTCGATGCTTGGTGGTCCAGCTGGACGTACAACGGGAACGGTGAGCGAAGCATCCGCGCTCCAGATGGCGGTCAATGCAAGAGAACTTACCGGTGCGGATCTTGGCATCGGTGTCACTCCACCCAGCAGTGAGGACGATGAGCGGATGAAAGGCACGGTGTTCGCAGCAATGGCTTCGGCGGCAGGTAAGAAGGTCGTCCGAGGGCGTTTCTACCAGTCTCCTGACCGAGCGTTGCCGCGTGCAGCGATGTTCGTCCTGACAGAAGCAGCGAGCGCACTCGCCAGTGAAGAGGTTTAATCTCACACGCTTCGAGCGTGAAACCTAAAGACTGTCTCGAACTGGCGATGATCACGGGGTTCCGACGTTGTCTCTACATTCGTCGCAAGGTGGGAGACGACACTGTGGCCAGCACCACTGGCGCGAACATCGCAACGGCACTGATCAACAGAGCTGCCTCGACGCTCAAGGCGGCGCCAAGCCACCCTCCGATAACACTTCCGAGCGGAACCATCGCTGAAGCCACAGAGTAGACACCCATTGATCGACCACGCATGGTGTCGCTCGCTGAAACCTGAAAAAGCGTTACAACCATGTTTCCGGTCACGGCTGTGCCCAGGCCCACTAGGAACAGTGCTAAGGCTGCGATCCACAGGAGGTCAGAGTACGCGAAGGCGATAGTTCCACAACTGGCAAAAACAGTAGAGAAAAGTAGCCAGATGATTCTCCGCCCTTTCTCTCCAGCCATAAGCAGAATGACTGAACCGGCAGCGAGTCCAACTCCCAGAGCGGCTGAAAGCACACCGAATCCAGAAGCCCCTGCATTGAGCGTGTCTCGTGCAACGACCGGCACCAGCGGGATGAGCATCGACCCAAACAGGCCAGCAAATGAGATCACCAACAGGGCCGCAAATGGCGGAGTGCGCATCATGTAGCGGAAGCCGCCTCTTAGTTCGCCTAACAGTCCAGATCCATCCCGCGGCCCGGCTTGCGGAGCCTGAGGCAGACTCGCAAAAAGCGCCAGTTCGAGGAGGAGCAGGGTGAACGCTAGCCAGAAAACCGATGAGGCTCCGGAGGCAACAATCAAGAATCCGACTATCAGGGGGGCTACGATTTCGCCGGCAAATTCTGCGAACTCTGAAAGAGCGTTTGCAGTTGTCAGCCTGTTCCTATCCACGAGCTCGACAACAACCGCCTTCATCGCCGGTGTTTGAAAAGCCCAGAAAGCCCCTAATACGAGGGACATACCCAGAATCTGCCACTCGTTATGAACGTCAAATTGGACCAGTAGCGCGGTTACACCGAATACTGCCGAGTATCCGGCAGCTCCGAAGACTAAGAGCCGCGCTCTGGGAGTTCTGTCTGCCAGCCCACCTCCAAAGATCGATAACAGGATTGCAGGCAACGCCGTTAAGCCAATCAAGCCAACCCATGCAGGTGAGTCTGTTAGCTCAAGTAAAACCCAGGCAGCTGCCAAAAACCACATATTTGCGGCTATGTCGCCGATGGCGCCGCCTAGCAAAAACTTGCGGAAGTCAGGATTGGAAAGTGTGTCGATCAATCTTGGAGTCCAGGTGCCTGAGTGGCTCAAGCTACGCGCACGCGATCCAGCAGCGAGGGTATTTCAGGATTACGCACGCGCTTCCTCGCAGCGGTATGCCCCGCTCGTTCTTCAAGCGATTTCAGCAGCCCAATGGGCGCTAAGTCGTGAGTGCTCTGTACAGCTGTGGCAAGCGGACTGGCAGCATGTTGATGTCCGGCAGGACCTCGTAGGAGAAGTCCTCCATCATCGTCTTCAGGTAGTCGTGGCCTGACTTGTCGACTGTGAGACAGAACGGTGTGATGCCCATCTTCTTCGCCTCTATCAGAGCCTGTCGCGTGTCATGCACCGCGTACTCTTTCTCGACCCCTTCCCGCGAGTAGCCTCGGTCCTGTGGGCGACCGTCGGAGATCAAGAACAGGAAGCGGGAACGAGCGTCGATCTCGGCCAACTTTTGCGCCGTGTGGCGAATTGCTGGTCCCATGCGTGTGGCGTGAAGCGGAGCGATACGGTCGATCCGCCGAGGCACCTGGTCTGAGAACTTCTCCTCGAGGTCTTTGATCACGTAGTACTCAACATTCTCGCGGCCGTAGCCTGAGAAGCCGTAAATACCGTAGCTATCGCCGAGAGTTTCGAGCGCGTTCACGAGAAGGACAATGCCCTCTTTTTCGACATCTACGATGCGCTTGTACGACCGGCGAAGCCCTTCGGCGCGCCTAGATCGCAACCAGACCATGTATTCCACCGGGTCGTCAGGTGCCCCCCAGTCGTCTGAGGGTTTCTTGGCTTCATCAATCGCTTCTGCCGTTGATGCACTCATGTCGAGTAGGAACGCGACCGACACTGAGCGTTCAGTCTTGTTGCGCCGCCAGTAGACCTTCTCGTCCGGTGTTATTCCGATCTTCATATCGATAACCGCTTCGAGCACGGCGTCAAGGTCCTGCTCTTCGCCGTCTTCGAGACGTTTCTGCTTGCGGTACTGTTCCGGCACGACGAGTTCGAACTGCTTGCGAATACGGGCGAGCAGCGATGCATTGTCGGTCAGGGTTTCTCGGAAGAAGTTGGGCTCACCGTCAGCCATCTCCTTTTCGTGCACGAGGCACCAGCGCGGCTTGTACTCCCCGGCACGGAAATCCCACTCGTCGTAAACGAAGGTATCTGGCTCCGAGGCCTCAAGTGGACCACCGTCCTCGTCGACATGCTGCATCGGACCCTGCTGGAACTGCTGGTTCTGCGGATCACGCTTCTGCAGCTCCTTCATCAGGTTCTCGATCAGTTCATCGGTGTTCGGGGCTTCCTGGCCCTCTTCACCTTCCTCCATGTTTTGAGGGTCCATCTCAGGAGCGTTCTTCATGAGCTCTTCTAACTGCTCCTGGGTGATCGGCTCCATGCCCTCCATCTCTTCGCCGAGTTCCCCCCCTTCACCTAGCTGTAGCTGAGAGAGTAGCTGGGATAGTTCCGGCTTAAACTCGCCGCGGTAATCGATCTCCTGCGGCGACGAGTAGTCTTCGTCTGCAGGAACCGAGTCATCGCCTTCTTCTGCGTCCGGCCCTTCGTCTGACTGCTCTTGCTCTCCAGCCTCGGATTCGGCGCCTTGCATGAACTGCTGAATTACCTGGTCTCGGTCAACCTCTTCGTTGCCACCGGACTCGTCTTCACCCTCTTCGGATTGTTCGTCAGGATCAACCGACTCGAACTCATCCTCATCCACGTCCTCATTGCGCACACCGTCGAGAATCGAGTACATACGAATCGTCGCTTCAGCAGCATCTTCGACTGTCGCCTCAGGACTACGCATGCGATCCAGCAGACGCCGGAGCTTCTTCGCTGTTTCGACATGTTCTTTCGGTGCCACGAGTCCATCGCGCTGTCCGAGGCTCCACTTAATCAGGAACTCGACCAGGGACTCACGTGCGGGGAGTTCTTCCAGTTCAGGCCGATTCTCCAGAGCCGATCCCTGGACCTGCTTGTACATGTTTGCGATGCCGCGATAGGTTTCGGTGACCAGAGCGTCTACCCGTGTGCTCTCGACAACGGTAAAAACGTCCAGCGCGAGCCGATTGTCCGGAAACAGATCGAAGAATCGCGACATGTCCGTAAGGAATTCACGTTGCGCCGGTGTCTCGCCTTCCGTTGCGGCATCGCCGGCTTCGGTCGCCCTGGCTACCTGCTCAGCAGCGTCCGGTGACTGGGCCAACTCCATCTGCTGTTGAAGTCTGGCATCACTTTCGATCTCCGCGACAACCCTCTGGGCACCCGGTAGATCTGGCCTTAGGTCATCGAAAAGCGAGGAGGATCTGGAGAAGTCGAAATCGAACGATCCAAATTCGATATGACCTACCTGGTGAGTCGAAACCACTTTGTAGAACGAGAAGTTTTCGTCCTTTGTCAGGTAGCGATTTATGACCGAAGGCAGGTAAACGGTCGTGCCTTCGGTCGTTGGCAGCTCTCCCTGGAACCAGCCAATGTTCTTGTCAGCGAGCTGCTGTGCGGCAGACACTTCGATATCGTGCCCGGTCAATGCCTGGCAATACATACGCAAGACATCACGTACACGCGACAATTCGATACTCGAGGACAGTGCGTCTAACGTCTCACTTGCGGCAGCAGATTCAAGTTTGAAGTAGCTGACAGCGGCTTCAGGTGTGTCCTGACTGATCTGAGATCCACGGGCATGCCACTCGGAGAGCTGTGCGAACGTAACTCGTTCGAGTACCCCAGGCGCAGATTTCAGGAACTCTGGAGCAGCCGCAGCGTGGACTGAAGCCAGTCGATCAGTCAGTTCGAGTAGCCGGTCCCGTGAATCGGACGGGACGCTGGTGACCGCTTTAGATCCGGCACGTAGCAGTGCCCCTGAGTCACCGGAGCCCATCGCATTAAGCCGTCTTGCCAGCGAAAGTAACGCAACTCGTTGTGCCGAAGGTAGGCTCGCAAGTGAGTCTGTGCCAGCATCGAACAGGTCTTTTACCTCCCGCCATGACGACTCGGATACAGCCCGAGCCAGCGCGATGAAATGGTCCGAATCGGAACCCAATCGCGGGAAAAGGGCGACGCCCTGGGTTAGGGATTCAGATGCGGAATCGTAGGACCTACGAGACAGGACTTCCAGAAAGCCACCGAACGAACAGAACTCATCGAAGGAAAGCGTTTCCAGGAGTTGGGGTGTGCTTTCGAAAAGACGTGCAGCCAAGGCGCTAGACTTCCAGGTGCCGCGGTAGAGTGAGCGAGTTACGGATGCCCAGTCATCGATGTACCTTGGACGAAGGCGGAGCATGGCGTTCGGGCTCGCCTTGAAGAACGCTACGGCCAGGCTGGGGGACTCTCCGCAAAGGCTCGAACCGGTCCTACCCCAACGCAGGAACTGGCCGCTAGGCAACTGGCGTTGGACCGCTGGCGAAGAGTCGAAAAACTCTGACGCTGCCTCCCACGAACGTACCGTCTTCCGAGCAATCTCCAGTCCTGTACCGGCCCATTCCTGGAGAGTTTCGTCGGCGAGGCGGCCTGATAACGAGCTATTCGCAAGGCGAAAGCGTTCTGCAACCGGAGTTGGGAACTGCTCTAGCTCAGCTTCTATCTGCGCTATCGTCAGGTTGCCCGCCGAACCCTGTTCAGACTTCGTGTCTTTAGTCTCTTCGTTGTCACTCACTACTGCTTGACCTTTGAAATTGAACTGGCTGTGCTGTCGCTTGTTATTTGTGATTCGTCGAAGATCTGCGAGAGAATCCTTGCAGTTGCACCCCAGATCACCATGCCCTGGTGTGCATAGGCTCTGAGATCTCGGACCAGATCACCCTTTCTGAGACGGATGCTGCGGCGCATCGAGGGCGAGGTGAATGTTTCCAACGGGAAACTCGCTACTTCTTCAACTTCGTCATCAGATGGAGTGATCCTTGTCGACGGTTCTAGCCATCCGGTGAATGGCCAGACCTGGAACTTTGTACCTACAGTCGTCACCGGCTCAAGCGCTCCCCAATGATCAATTGCGCTGCCCGGAATCCCGAGCTCCTCTTCAGTTTCGCGAAACGCAGTTCCGAGCAGCCCTTCGTCATGAGCTTCTCTGACACCACCTGGAAACGCCCATTCGCCACGATGCCTGCCACGAGTACGCGGTCGGCGCATCAGCATGACCTTTGCCTGGTTTTCGAGCACAGTAAAAAGCACGAATACCGCAGCACTATGAGATTCAACGAAGGACGGTTCAGTCGCGGCCACCTTACGAGACCTAAGAGCGGCCTCGTACCTGTCGATCAGGTGCTGAGCGCGGTTTGAGTTCAAACGATGTCTCGTTGGCTGGTGCTTTCTACGGGAAGATCGATGAGACGACCTCGTCGATGCTGCGTTGGATCTGTGGATCGTCTGTAATGCCCCAGGTCACGCCAACCTGACATGCACGACGAGCCGAGATCCCCTCTTTGATCAGCCGACCCGCGTAGATCAGCACGCGAGTGCTAGCTCCCTCTTCAAGCCCATGCTCACGCAGGTTGCGGATCTTGGCTCCAAGCAGTGCAAGTAGCTCCGCGTTTTTCTCATCCACCCCTGACTCATGGGAAATGATCTGGGCCTCGCGTTCCTCGTCAGGGAAATCAAACTCCAACGCCACGAACCTCTGACGTGTGGAGTGCTTGAGGTCCTTCATGGCGTTCTGGTAGCCGGGGTTGTACGAGACGACCAATAAGAACCCGTCCGATGCCTCGATCACTTCACCCAGCTTGTCGATCGTCAAAGTGCGGCGGTGGTCAGTTAGTGGGTGGATGATTACCGTCGTGTCTTTTCTCGCTTCGACAACCTCATCGAGATAACAGATGCCCCCAGCCTTGACAGCCCTTGTCAGCGGACCGTCAATCCAACGGGTGCCATTCGAGTCAAGCAGATAACGACCTACCAGGTCGCTGGCGGTGAGGTCTTCGTGACATGCGACCGTCACAAGAGGCAGGTGACCATTCTGAGATTCTTCAGCAGGCTTTGCAGGAGCGGCATCTGCAAGGCTCTGGCCGATGCGCCACGACATGTATTCCACGAAGCGCGTCTTGCCAGTTCCCGTCGGACCCTTCAGTAGTACTGGAACTCGCTGACGATATGCAGCCTCGAAAACCTCGATCTCGTCCGAACTGGGGACGTAGAAAGGCTCATCTTCGACCACGTACTCCTCGACGCGGATTTCACGGTAGTCGTTCTTGGTCGTCGTCATATTTCCTTTGCCTTCTTTTCCCACAGTTAGCTAGATTGCATCGCTACTGCGCAATTACGGTGCCTCGCCTACTACTTCTCTCCAGGTCGCCCGAACAACCGCCTCAAGTTCCTCAAGGGTTCCGTTGTTTTCGATGACCCGATCTGCCCTGTCTGCCTTCTCGTCGGCGGAGAGCTGCGCAGCCATTCTCGCCTTCACCTGTTTCTCGTCGAGACCGTCTCTTCGACTAACTCGCTCGATGCTGCGTGAAACCTCCGTCGTAACCGCCCAGACCTGGTCCACAAGACGTTCCCAACCGGCTTCAAAGAGCACTGCTGCCTCCACGACTGCTACCGGTGCTCCGTTGGCTTCGGCGGTCTTGAATTCGCTCTCCACAACCGAGGCCATCACTGGCCATACTGCCTGTTCGAGTTTGCGACGCTGCGCGTCATCACCGAAGACGATCGCAGCCAGGGCTGCGCGATCGATCCGCTCATCTACGTCCAGGATCTCTTCGCCAAACGCCTCGACAACCGCCTGGTGACCCGGGTCCCCAGGCTCGTAGATCTGCCGGCTAACCTCATCGGCATATACGACATGAGCCCCGTAGGTCGCCAGAATGCTGGCGACCTCGGCTTTCCCTGATCCGATCACGCCAGTTAGACCGATTTTGATCATGCCTCAGCCTGCAACTTACTCCAACCTGCCTATTCTACACATCGATTACGAAACTCAATCACAAAAACAGGTCGTCCTGCACTAGATCTTTGAAATGCAGTGCTAGCATCGAATCAAGACGAAAATAGCGAGAAATACCTGACAGTGACAGAAGACACTCAAGCCCAGAATCTCCGAGCCATCCCTTCAGTTGATGCTGTATTGCGTGATGCAAGGATTGGCGCGTTGGCCGGGCGAACATCAGTAACCGCGATAACGCGACTCGTTAGAACGTTGCTCGACGAGTCACGTCAAGCAGTTCTGTCAGGCGCTTCGGCCCTTGATACAGATCAGGTCGTTGCACAGGTGATTACTCGGGTTGAGAACTCCTGGATCAACTCACCACAACGAGTGATCAACGCCACCGGTGTGGTCCTTCATACCAATCTAGGTAGAGCGCCCCTGAGCCCAGCAGCTATTGAAGCGGCAGGCCATGCTGCTGCTGGCTACTCCGACCTGGAGTTTGACCTGGATTCAGGCAAAAGAGGATCCAGGAACTCTCGGATCTCCCGGTTAATTTCAGACGTCACTGGAGCTGAGGCTGGGATCGCCGTTAACAACAACGCGTCAGCCGTGCTTCTATGTCTGAGTGCGATTGCTGAAGGCCGCGAGGTGATAGTTTCTCGCGGCGAGTCTGTTGAGATTGGAGGGGGTTTTCGCATACCGGACGTGATGCGCCGATCCGGGGCCAAGCTGGTCGAAGTCGGCACTACGAATCGCACCTATGCAGGCGACTATTCCGCAGCCGTTACGGATCGAACTGCTGCTATTTTGAAGGTTCATCCCAGCAACTTTTCAGTCAACGGATTTACTCACACACCTGAACTCGTAGATCTCGTGGCGGTCGGCCGTGAACACAACGTTCCTGTGCTAAACGACTTAGGCTCCGGAACCCTTCTCGACACCCGGCCTTATGGCTTGCAGAAGGAACCGACTGTCCAGGAATCCATCAGCCACGGCGCTGCACTGACCATGTTTTCAGGTGACAAGCTGCTTGGTGGACCGCAGGCTGGCATCGTCTGTGGTGACCGAGGCCTCATAGAACATGTTGGTCGTCACCCGGTGGCCAGAGCTTTACGTATTGACAAGATGACTCTTGCTGCCCTGGCGGCGACGCTGACCGCATACCTGAATGAAAACCCTGTGGACGAGATCCCGATCTGGCGAATGATTTCAGCGCATGAAGATGAGCTGATTCATCGCGCCATGGCGTGGAGAGACACTCTTAATATGGGAGAGGTCCGATCTGACCGGTCGGCTATCGGCGGTGGGAGTCTGCCAGGTGAGACATTGCCAACTTCTGTATTGGCAGTTGGTGCCACTAGCAACGTCGAGTCAATTGCCAGGCTGCTGCGTAGCCAGAAACCGCCGATCGTTGGCCGCATACATGAAAGCGAACTGCTAATGGACCCTCGGACAGTCCTCCCAGAAGAGGACAGTCAGATCGTCGCGGCACTGAAGGCGATCGCCGGAGAGGTAGTGGAGCCGAATTGAACACTCCTGGATTCCGTCCAGACACTCGCCCTCAGGTTCAACCGGTCGACATAGAGGTCGATCTACACGGGATGCCTGTCGCGGTTGCTGAAAGTGCAACCTTGCGCCATCTGCAAAAAGCCCATTCGGCAAGATTGCACGTTGTGAAAATCATCCATGGGCACGGCACCGGGGCTCTGAAGAAAGCGGTCCATCGCCTGCTTAAATCTTCGAAGCTGGTGAAAAAGTTCTACCTCGCAAGCTATGGCGACGGTGGACATGGTGTGACGATCGCCGAGTTGGACTACGGTCAGCGCGGTACATATGACAACAGGTCGAACTACGCGATCACTCCGAAAGCGGAACGGCGGAAATGAACCGGTGTCCGACTCATCGCTGATCCGTGGTACAACTCTCTTGGACTGTTTGCGCCGCCTGCACCTAAGAAACCGGCTCCCAGATGACGCTGTTCGACCATAGACGGGAACAGATGCAACGCAGAAATGCACCTCTCGCTACACGTATGCGGCCTGAGTCACTTGACGAATACGTGGGACAGAAGCACCTGCTTTCGTCTGATTCGGTGTTGAGGCGAGCTATCGATGAAGACCGCGTCCCTTCGATTGTCCTGTGGGGACCTCCAGGCAGTGGCAAAACGACGCTGGCCCGCCTGATTGCGCAGGCTACGAGCGCTCACTTCGAGCAACTCTCGGCAGTCACATCAGGTGTAAAGGACGTCCGAGAAGCTGTTGCGACGGCCCGAGACCGGCTGGGGCAATATGGCCGTAGGACGATCTTGTTCATTGACGAAATTCATCGCTTCTCCAAGTCGCAACAAGATGCTCTCCTTCCTCATGTCGAAGAAGGCACGGTCACTCTGGTAGGAGCTACAACCGAGAATCCTTCATTCGAGGTGATTTCACCACTGCTTTCACGCTCTCGCGTATACACGCTGGAACCGCTAGAAGACCATGACATCGATGTTCTCCTCAATCGCTCACTGGAAGATGCTGATCGAGGACTGGGCAGAGAAAAGGCATCCCTGACAGATGAGGCCCGGTCGTTCTTACTGCGTGTTGCCAATGGAGACGCCAGAACCGCACTGAATACGCTCGAGTTATCGGTCGAATCGACCAAACCTGACGAAGAGGGTAAGAAGCGAATTCTCGTCGAGACGGTCGAGCAGTCGCTCCAACGGCATGCAAGATACGATCGCCTCGGAGACCAGCACTACGACACCATTTCAGCGTTTATCAAGTCCATCCGCTCGTCAGATCCCGATGCTGCTGTGTATTACCTTGCGCGAATGCTCGATGCAGGAGAAGACCCAATCTTCATCGCACGAAGGCTGGTGATCTCAGCAGCGGAGGACGTCGGTCTAGCGAATCCAAACGGTCTGGCTGTTGCGATGGCTGCAAAGCAGGCGGTCGAGTTCATTGGACTTCCTGAGGGTCGAATTCCTCTAGCGGAAGCGACGATCTACCTGGCATCAGCACCTAAGAGCAATTCGGCTTATAAGGCCATCAACTCCGCATTAACAGATGTCAAACAGGGGCGAGATGAGCCGGTACCGATGCATTTGCGAAATGCTCCCACGCGTCTGATGTCGGAGCTAGGCTACGGAAAAGGCTACGAATACGCGCACGATGTGCCAGGCCATTTCGTGGCGGCTGAGAACCTGCCAGAAAAACTCAGAAACCGCAGCTACTACCGGCCTGGTGTGCTTGGATCAGAGGCGGCGATTGCCGAGCGCCTGAGAGTATGGTGGGGTGAGAATCGATTCCGCCCCGAAGACCATGGAACGGCTGACAACAGCTAGTCCGCCTGTCTGAGTGCCGTCCAGATGTTGCTCAGGCTCATCCTCTGCCCGTATAGCAGCAGTCCTGCCCGGAATACTCTGGCGGATACCCATAGCAGCGCCAATGCAGAGATTACGATTACCGCCACGCTGGCTGCTACTTCAACAGCGCTTACATTCCCTACGCTCAATCTGATCAAGATTGCGGTTGGAGCGGTCACCGGAACGTACGAAAGAACGGTCGCCAGAGCTCCGTCCGGACGTGCGACCAGCACCGAAGAGAGCCAAACAGGAACAACTGCAGGAACGGTGATAATCGCCGATATCTGTGATGCCTCGCGAACCGACGTTGTTGCTGCTCCAATGCCTGCCATGATGACCGCAAACAGGAAGTACCCGGCAATGAAGAGGAGCAACACCGTCAAGAGCAGACCCGGTTCAACACTGAGGTCACCGGCGTTTGGTATCTGATCAATTATCAGCGGGGCCAACAGTGCCGCAGAAACAATCCAAACCGTTACCTGGATCAGACCCGCTGCCCCTAGCGCGAACACTTTTCCGGCCATGATCGCGAGTGGAGTAGCCGACGTGATGATCATCTCGATCATCCGGTTCTCCTTCTCATCAGCCACGCTCTGAAGAAGACTACCGCTGCCAGAGAAGATGGCCACCATGAGTAAGACAGCGAAGATGAACGGTACGAAGAACTCTCCTGCCCGTTGAGCGTCGGGTGGCTCCGGGGTTTCTCGTCCGTTTTCGTCGATCTCGAAGACACTGAAGTTGGCTGGCCGCACAACTCGGTCGAGAATTCCAGGGTCAACCAATCCGGCCACCAGTTCTACTGTCAGGAACTCACTAAAAAGGACGCCCAGTGAGTTGTCCGACAGGAATCCGGCATCGGCCCTCAGCCATTGCACCTCCCCCGTCTCGACATAATCGGCTGGAATCACGAAAACTGCTTCAACCTCGTTAGCCAGCACAGCTCTTATTCCGCTCTCGCGGTCCTGGTATTGCCGAGGTCCATCGATGATCCCGATATCCAGGATGATGCCTGCGACGTCCACATAACCGATCCGATTCAATGGGGTTGTTGGCTCGTCTTCGGTTACCAGGTTTCGGACCACCGGTACGACGACCAACGCGGCCAGCAGGGCTATGGGAACCAGCAGAGTTAATATTTGCCAACTGCGGCGACGAATCTGCCTACGGAACTCCTCGACGAGGATTACGCGTGTCTCAGGCGAGATCTCTGGCACGTGTCACCTCTTCGATAAAAACGTCGTTCATGGTCGGTAGCAGCAACTCAAACTTCTCAACGGGAATTCCCGCATTCATAAATGCCCGGAGGACATCGTCTGAGCTGCGACCATCCCCTATCGCAAACTCCATCACCCCGTTCTCAGGCAGTGTGCGACCGGTACTCAGCAATGGCGGTATCTCGTTCGCCTTCACTCTTACTGCACTGGCACCTCGATCCCGCTTGATCTCCTCGATATCGCCGTACAGCAACAGATGACTGTCTGCTATGAGCGCGACTCTCTGACAGAGCTCCTCGACATCAGACATGATGTGCGTGCTGAACATGATGGAAGCACCACGCTGCCTCTGTTCAAACAGCATCTGCTTCATCAATTGGACGTTGAGTGGATCGAGGCCGGAGAAGGGTTCATCCAGGATGATGAATTCCGGTTCGTGAATGATCGACGACACGAACTGAATCAGCTGCGTCATTCCCCTTGAGAGGCCTTCAACCTTCTTGTGCCGATGTGGAAACAGGCCGACCCGATGAAGCAGCTCCGTACCGCGCTCTTCGGCTTCCTCCGAAGACATACCCTTTAGACGACCCAGGTAGCGCACGATGTCCATGACCCGCACCTTGCGAAGCAGTCCTCTGTCTTCGGGCAAGTAGCCAACTTGCTTGAGCACGTCCCGGTCAGGGTCTGAGCCCAGGACTCGGACAGATCCTCGATCCTGCTTGATTATCCCCAGTGCCATACGAATCGTCGTAGTCTTACCGGAGCCATTGGGGCCAAGAAATCCAAATATCTCCCCACGCTTGACCTCGAAGGAGACGTCGTTCACGACGGTGCGGTCACCAAATTTCTTAGAGAGACCTGCTATTTCGAGGACGTATTCGGATATGGCCATGTTGCGTCGTTGGATTGAATGGCTCAACGCGAGTGCGAGTGCACGTAGAAGCGTACCGCACTCAAGCGACAGTTCGGCGTGAACATTCCGTCAAGTCCCTGAGACAGGAGTATCAATGTTCAAGCAACCTCAGCCATCACCTTGCGTAATGCCAACAAGGTGAAGTCGATGTCCTCACTATCCACACCGTAGTGAGTCACTATACGGAGATCCGAGTCCCCTCCGTTGATGTACACACCTTCATTTTTGAGAGCGGAGGCAATTCGATCTCCTGACCCTGCAGGTACTCCAAAGCGGACTATGTTGGTCTGAATCTCTGATGGATCAAGCACGATGCCATCTAGTTCAGCGATCCCTTCAGCCAGTTTGCGAGCGTTTTCGTGGTCTTCTGCCATCCTCTCGATCATTGAATCGAGTGCGACGATTCCTGCGGCCGCAACGACCCCGACCTGACGCATTCCAGCGCCCAGGATTTTTCGCCATCGGCCTGCTTCCTCAATGAAGTCGGCATCACCAACAAGCACGCTGCCAATCGGGCACGAGAGACCCTTCGAGAGACAGAAAGTCGCGGTATCGACAGGTGCTGTCAGTTGCTTGACGTCTACACCGAGACTCACCGCTGCATTAAACAGGCGCGCACCGTCGAGGTGAACTCGGAGTCCGTGCGCTCGTCCTGCGTCGGCCATCTGTTGAGTTGCCTCTGGCGTGACTGCCTTGCCACTGGTTCCATTGTGTGTGTTTTCTATACACAGGATCTTGGTTGGAGGTTTGTGGTAATCCCGGGGCTTGACCGCAGCGTTAATCAGATCTGTGCCGAGCACTCCATGCCGATCAGTCTTGATCGGATACATAACAACACCGCCGAGAACAGACACTCCACCGGCCTCGCTATTGAAGATGTGGCACATATCTCCAAGGATGATTTCATCTCCACGTTGGGCCTGCGAGAGAACGGATACAAGGTTGCCTTGCGTGCCTGAAGCAACGAAAAGTCCAGCCTCTTTGCCAAGCATCTCAGCGGCCTTTTCCTGAAGCCGATTTACTGTCGGATCGTCGCGATAGACGTCATCGCCAACTTCGGCTTCATACATCGCCTTACGCATCTCAGGGGAAGGCTTCGTGACGGTGTCGCTGCGTAAATCGACTCGGATTTCCATTTCGGTCCTTCTAATTATTCAGGTGCAGGGTTTCGCAACCCGTCGTATGCCGTGCTGGAACGTGCCCAAACGATTGGGGGCCACGCCGTTAGTGTTGCCCAACTAGTTCAATAGCAAGCGGATTCTAACAACGGAATACGAACTGGCGTCCTTACGCCATAACTTCGTTCGACATAGGGTCCAGATTCTTCAAACTACATTGATCGCCGGGCCGTATACTCAGTCTGTGACCTACGAAACATCATCAGAGCCGGGCAGAAGTCCCGGACCAGATCCGGAGCCTCATCGAGAGATCGGGCCCTCTCCTGATCCAAACTCGGAGAAACGCTCTCTTTTCGCGGACCCGATTCCGTGGATTCTTTTGATTCTTTCGTTCGGACTGGATCAGCTGAGCAAGACTCTCGTTATTGAGAACCTGCGACGCGGTGAGTCCTGGCCGGAGGAAGGTTTTTTCAGGATCACCCACGCATGGAACACCGGCACCGCCTTCAGCCTGTTCCAGGATCAGAGCACCATTCTCACGTTCGTATCGTTCGGTGCGGTGATTGCACTGTATTTCGTTTATCGAACCGTAGAATCGCCCACGGTCTGGGTCAGAATGGCATTCGGACTGTTGCTCGGTGGTGCTTTCGGCAACCTGATCGACCGCATCAGGCTCGGGCATGTGACAGACTTCGTTGACGTCGGTCCCTGGCCGATCTTCAACGTAGCTGACTCCTCAATCGTCGTCGGAATTTTCGTTCTCTTTCTCTTCTTCTGGACCAATCAATCCGAGGAAGATAAGAATACCGAGCCAACATCGGTGACACCGGTAGAAGCGCCCGACAGCAGTCCTGACACCGCGATAGATAGTCGCCAGGACAACAGTTGATGGCACGCCGCATGACGTGGGCGGTGGGATCTGAAGCTGCTGGTGTCAGACTCGACTCAGCCGTTTCCGAGCGTGCAAATTGGCTTTCAAGAGCAGCTATTCAGAACGCAATTCGTAATGGCAGGGTTCACATCAACGGTGACGGGGTAGCTCGGCCTGCGTTAATCCTGAAACAGGGTGACGAAGTAGAAGCATTTCTTCCTGAACCATGTGCGGAGAGCAAACTACCGGCGGCGGCCGACGTCCCGGTCTCAGTCATCTATGAAGACGCTCACCTACTCGTCGTCGACAAGCCTTCTGGCATCGCGGTACACCCCGGACCCGGCCATGTCGACGACACTCTGGTCAATGGTCTGCTGAAGCGGTTCCCTGAACTGTCTGATGTCGGCAACTCTGATAGACCAGGTGTTGTGCATCGTCTTGATCTCGATACTAGCGGCCTGCTTCTATTTGCTCGAACCCCAGAGAGTTACGTCGCGCTTGGAGAAGCGATGAGAAAACGCGAAATCAAGCGCACATACACAGCACTCGTCCACGGACACGTGGCACCGCTGGAAGGGACGATCGATGCGCCAATCGGCCGTGACCCCAATAACCGGACAAGACAGGCCGTTGTTGACACAGGCCGCAAGGCGCGGACTCACTACCGCACGGTTAAGCAGTTTCAAGGTGCTACGTTGCTCGACGTGGAACTGGAAACGGGACGAATGCACCAGATCCGCGTTCACCTGACTGCAATCGGCTTCCCTGTACTCGGAGACCCGACGTATGGGAGAAGCCCGAAGGTTCCAGGCCTGAGTCGCCAGTTCTTGCATGCGTCGAAGCTCCGGTTCGCGCACCCGGTGACCGGTGATTGGACAGAGTTGGAGTCACCGCTCCCACCTGACCTCATTGCCACGCTCGCGGCATTGGATGCCACTTAGCTGCGCGAAACGTTGTCACCAACCGCCGTGGTCGATACATTTTGAGTATGTCAACTTCATCAATGAGCCCAGCTCGCACGCGTTTCGCGCCCAGCCCAACCGGTTTACTCCACATTGGCAACGTCCGTACAGCCATCTACAGCTGGCTCATTGCGCGCCAGACCGGTGGCCAGTTTGTTCTTCGAATAGAAGACACCGACCGCAACCGGTACACCGAAGGTGCAGTCGACGTGATCATCGAGTCGCTGCGTTGGCTGGGTCTGGACTGGGATGAAGGCCCGGACATCGGTGGCCCACACGAGCCTTACACGCAGTCGGAAAGACTGGAACTTTACAAAGATGCGACTCAACAGTTAATTGAGTCAGGGCACGCCTACGAAGACGACACTACTCCCGAAGAGCTCGAGGAATTGCGGGTCCGTCAGAAAGCGACCGGCAAACCGCCAGGTTACGACAATCGCGGACGGTACAAGACCACAGAAGAGATCGATGCATCGCGAGCCGCTGGCAAACCGATAGTGGTCAGGATGAAAGTCCCCGACCAGGGAACTCTGAAGTTCAGAGACACTGTTCTGGGTGACGTTGAATTCGACCTGTCACTGCTTCAAGACTTCGTGATCATGAAGTCGGATGGCTACCCCACATATCACCTGGCTCACATTGTCGACGATCAGTTGATGAAGATTTCACACGTAGTCCGGGGACCCGAGTGGGTGCCAAGCACTCCGAGGCACATTTTGATTCACGAGGCCCTTGGTTGGGAGGCTCCTGAATACATTCACGTCCCGCTGATACTTGGTAAGGACAAATCAAAACTGAGCAAGCGTCATGGCGCCGTTGGGGTACTCGAGTACCGAGACCAGGGCTTTTTGCCGGAGACGGTGTTCAATTTTCTCACCCTGCTCGGATGGTCGCCGGGCGATGACACTGAGGTGATGCCTAAAGAAGAAATCCTGGAAAAGTTCTCCGTGAGCCGAATTCTTCAAAGCCCGGCAGTTTTTGACGACGAGAAGCTAGCCTGGATGAACGGCATGCACATTCGCCAAACTCCGGTTGAAGAACTCCAGGAACGAATCGCTCCCCTGCTGGAATGTGCCGAATCCGAGGGCGGACTGCCAGATTCGGTGAATCGACCGATTGATCGTGACTTCCTGAAAACTTTGTTGCCGCTCGTTCACGAGAGATTGAAGACCTTGAACGATGCAACAGATGCGCTGGGATTCTTCTTCCTCGATGAAGTTCACCCGGAGGTCGAGGCATTACCCGGTCGTAAGTCGGACCCGGCGACTGCCAAGAGATCACTAGAGGCGTCACTGGAGCTGCTCGGTTCTATTGAGCCGTTCGAACCCGAGCACCTGGAGCAAGAATTTCGTTCATTGGCCGAACAACTTGGCATGAAGGCGGGACCACTGTTCACCCCTGTGCGTGTCGCAGTCACTGGTTCGTCGATGGCGCCACCTTTGTTCGACACAATCGCGGCAATCGGTCGGGAGCAGGTAGTTCAGCGCATCGAAAATGCAATAAAACTACTTGGCTCGGTGGACGGCGACTCCGGCTCGTAAACTTCCCGGCAATCAGTCAATTTTGTAGCCACCTCACAAGATGCCCCGTTGTCAGGGTGCGAACATCGTCAGATTGAAGCCGGTCGGTAACTACCGGAGTTAGTTTGTGGAGGGCGACGATGTTCAGAGACGAGGGCACCGAGCCCAGTGTGCAGTTCAGGCTGAGAATGACTGAACGGGTGGAGAGGATTCCCACCTCTTTGCTACTGACAGCGATGCCGTTTCTCGCCGTGGCCCGGATTGTTCTTATTCTGCGAGATCATTACGTTCGAGCGCGCTGTTCAACGTTGTCTAAGCAGATAGACGCGTACACCGACCTCAGAACACAAGCACAAGGCATATCAATCGGTCGGTTCCACGTGGAAAAGCAGATTTCATGAATTGACCGGTAACATGACAGTTCAGTATCATCTTAAGTCGGCTGTTACACTTAGCCAGTAGTTCTTAAAACAATCAGTTCGGAGTTCGGCAATTGGAAGTGCGGATCAACGAGGGCGAAAGTTTCGAAGGGTTCCTGCGCCGTTTCACGAAGCGGGTTCAGCAAGAAGGTATCGTCTCAGAGACGCGACGCCGTCAGCACTTTGAGCCACCGAATGTTCTTCGCAAGAAGAAGGCGGCATCGAAGCGACGCAAAAGTATCAAAGCGACGCTGAAAAACATGTAGTTGCGGTCTTCTCAGAGATCAACACGAAGCGCCTGACGACAGGCGCTTTTTTGTTGTTCTGTTTCAGTTCGTTCCTGCGATAATCGGCGCCAAATCCTATTGGTCAACGTTTATCATTCACCTACCACGCTGGCAGTCGTCTCGAAGTACTTGTTCCTCAAGAAACGGACAGTTCATGAATTTCGGAGTTGTGGTTTTTCCCGGTACCTGGAGTGAGCGTGACACTTACTACGCCATCCATGACGTACTCGATCAACCTGCGCGATACGTGTGGCATAAAGAGACCGATATTTCAGATTGCGATGCTATCGTTCTGCCTGGTGGCTTCAGCTATGGCGATTACCTCAGATGCGGCGCCATAGCCCGCTTTTCCCCCATCATGCAATCGATCCGTGAATTTGCGGATCGCGGTGGACCTGTAATCGGAATATGCAACGGATTTCAGATCCTATGTGAGGCAGGACTGCTCCCCGGTGCACTTGTGCTGAACCAGCATCTCGAGTTTAGGTGTGAATGGGTGAATCTAAAGGTAGAGCGCACCGATACAATGTTCACTTCGAGCGCTCTCCAACATCAATTGCTGAGAGTTCCGATCTCCCACGGAGAGGGAAACTGGCAGGCAGATGATGAGACCGTGGAGCGGGTCGAAGACGGCGGACAGGTTCTGCTTCGATACGCGAACGACGCCGGTGATGTTTCGGACAAGACAAATCCCAACGGCTCCATCAACGGAATCGCCGGTTTGATCAACACTCGAGGCAATGTGCTGGGACTTATGCCACACCCCGAGAAAGCTTGCGAGCCAATAATCGGTGGCACCGATGGCAACGTCCTGTTCGAGTCAATGATCAGATCAGCTGAACTGGTCGCCAACTAGGCCGATTTCGTAATCCGTTGAGTCTGTCCCAGCAGATAATGCTCAGCAGAAATTCTTGAATGAAGGTAAACTGCCGCGCAGACTGAGATCTTCTCAAGTTGAGCACGGAGGTTTGCGATGGCTGCCCAACCTGCACAGTACCCCATCACGTACGCGGTGGATTCGCCACCAACGCTCAGTCGTTGGCTTTGGCTCTTCAAGTGGCTACTTTTGATTCCGCATTTCATAGTGCTGTCGATACTGGGATTCGTTTCCTGGTTCACGCTGCTCGCGGCATGGGTGGTGATAATCGTTACGGGCAAACAGCCGCGTGGAATATTCGATTTCCACCTCGGAATCTTACGGTGGTCTTCACGAGTTAACGGGTACGGTGGGCATCTGACGGACCAGTACCCCGGATTCACAATGGACGAAGAGTCTTCCTACCCTGTGCGATTCGATGCCGAGTATTCGCCCACAGCAAGCCGACTCACGACATTCTTCCGGTACTTCCTCGCTATCCCTCACTGGATAGTGCTCTACTTCCTGGGAATCGTCGCCATGTTCGTGTGGTTTGCCCACATCGTGGTCGTTATCTTCACCGGAAAACCGCACGACGGATTATTCAAGTTCCTAGTTGGCTTCAATCGCTGGCAGTCACGTGCTAATGGCTACTACTGGCTCATGACGGACAAATATCCTCCGTTCAGCATGGACTAGACACCGAAGCGCCCTGGTCTGCGGTAACGTTAGTTGTCGGAATCTGAACGATACTCAGATTTCTTGTTCAGACACGCTTTGCCGCTGAGCCACGCATAAGATCACGGAGAGTTGGATTTGCCCGTTTCGCAAGAGACGTTGGATGAGATCGCGCTCAGCCGCGCCGAGTATGAAGCCATAGTCGACCGGCTAGGTCGTGAGCCGGAGCCTTTGGAGCTCGGTCTATTTGGTGCTCTCTGGAGCGAGCACTGTGGATACAAGCACACCAAGCCGTTGCTAAGGCGTTTGCCAGGTGAGTCTAGTCGGCTTCTCGTTGCGCCTGGTGCAGAAAATGCCGGAGTAATAGACATCGGCGACGGTCTGGCGATCGCGATGAAAATCGAGTCGCACAATCACCCGTCCGCTGTCGAACCGCGACAAGGGGCCGCGACCGGTGTAGGCGGCATTGTCAGAGACATCTTCGCAATGGGCGCCAGACCGATCGCCCTGTTGGACTCACTGCGATTCGGCCTTCCCCAAGATGATTCCCACATCCAGTACCTGGTTCATGGCGTAGTTGGTGGCATCTCCTGGTACGGAAACTGCATTGGCGTACCTAACATCGGCGGCGAGACTTACTTTGATCGCTCGTACGCTGGTAACCCGCTGGTAAATGCGATGTGCGTTGGCCTCATTGAAAACGCCCGGGTCGTTAGCGCAACTGCCAGAAATTCAGGCGATCTCCTGGTTCTGGTTGGTGCGGACACCGGTCGGGATGGCATTCACGGCGCGTCTGGACTAGCCTCCAAGGCTTTCGAAGAGCAAGCGGAAATGCGGTCTGCTGTACAGGTCGGTAATCCTTTCCTTGAAAAAGTTCTCATCGAAGCGTGCCTTGAAGCGATCGAAATACCCGGTGTCAACGGCATGCAGGATTGCGGTGCCGCGGGACTAACCTCAGCCGCGATCGAGATGGCAGAACGAAGTGGAATGGCACTGCATATCGACGTTTCACAGGTTCCACGCCGTGAAGAAGGAATGACCCCTTACGAGGTGATGCTCTCAGAATCGCAGGAGCGAATGCTGCTTGCGGTCGAAGAGCCAGCCGTTGCAGATGTCGAAGCGCTGTTCGAAAAATGGGATCTTGACGCCACGGTGATCGGTGAGTTCAACTCAGGTTCAGATGTCGTGATCTTCGATGGAGAAGAACGGGTCACGACTACACCTATTGAACCTCTCACCAGCGCACCTGAGTATGCGTTCACAGCTTCAAAACCAGCATGGCTACAAGAATTACAGAAGCAGGACCCGGCACGACACGGCATTCCAGATCTGGCGCCGGGCGATGCCCTGCTCAAGATGCTCGCATCACCCAACATTGCTTCAAAACGACCGGTTTTCAGGCAATACGATCAACATGTCCAGACGAACACCGTAGTTGAGCCCGGAGGTGACGCAGCGGTGCTACGCCTGAAAGGCAGCGAGCGAGGCATTGCGGTCAGCACTGACTGCAATGGCAGACTCTGCTATCTCGATCCAAGGGTCGGAGCGCAAATCGCGGTAGCTGAGGCATGCCGGAATCTCGCGTGTGTCGGGGCCGAGCCGCTTGCGCTTACCGACGGTCTAAATTTCGGAAACCCTGAAACGGAGGCAGTCCAGTTTCAGCTGAATGAATGTGTCGACGGTATTCGAGAAGCTGCTGAGAAGTTTGGAATCCCTATCGTTAGCGGGAACGCAAGTCTATACAACGAATCGGCAGGTAAGGCGATCTTCCCTACCCCGATCATCGGTGCGCTAGGCTTGCTGGAAGATGCGACGAAGCACGCAAATATCTCATTCAAAAACGAAGGAGACATCGTCGTACTACTTGGCAGATCGGGGCCCTGGGACGAGACATCAGCACTTGCTGGGAGCGAGTTCAACGCTGTTTTTCATGACGACGCCAGTGGACGGCCAGGTATTGATTTGGCGCTAGAAGACAAGCTGCAAGAGCTCTGCCGAGAAGCAGTTCGAGCAGGCATGCTGAACTCGGCCCATGACTGTTCTGACGGTGGGTTGGCGGTTGCCGTAGCCGAATCAGCGATCACTGGGCGGACCGGTGTCAGACTAGAGGACACCTTGCCGGAACGCTGGGATGCTGCTCTATTTGGCGAAGGTCAGTCACGGATCATCGTGAGTCTCACACAGGATCGACTACCTGAACTACAGAGTCTGGCTGATAAGGCTGATCTATCGATCGCCATAGTTGGAGAGGTCGGCGGTGACACCATCGAGTTCGGTACGGTCGCTATTCCTCTCGACGTCGCCACGGATGCGTGGGAGCACGGTTTCGAAAGAGCCACCAGTTAGATGCGCAAAGTAGCTCCGATTCGGAATAACGCTCCTAGATGACCTCATCCACCACCATCCAGGAACTAGCGGAGCGCTATGACACTCTCCTCTTCGATTCGTACGGGGTTCTTGTCAATGAGGCAACTGGACTACCTGGAGCGAGAGAACTGGTTGCGTGGTTGGAGTCAAACAACACGAACTATCTGATAGTTACCAACGATGCTTCGCGATCTATTGAGTCTCGGGCAGAGAAGTTTGTGCAGCAAGGAGTACCGGTACCTCCCGAAAGGATCGTGAACTCTGGATGCCTGATCCCCGGATTCTTTGAGCAGCACGGTTTGAATGGGAAGAAAACCGCGGTCTTCGGTAGTCCAGACGCTCTAGACTACGTTGAACAGGGTGGAGCGAATGTCATCTCACTCGACCGCATGTCGGAAGCGGAAGTCTTCGTGCTAGCGGATGACAGCGGGTTCGACTGGCGCTCCAACCTGAATGAGCTTATCTCTGTACTTAACAGAAAAGCACTCGACTCCGAGCCCTTCACATTGCTGCTGCCTAATCCTGATCTCATCTACTCCAGTGGAGAACGAGAATATTCGTTCGCGGCTGCCGCTCTGGCAGAGATGATCGAATCTGCGCTATCCAGGCTGTTCGGAGTGTCACAACAACATCAATTCGTTCGGCTCGGCAAGCCCCACGCGCCAATTTTCGAAGAGGCACTCAGACGCTCAGATACGAAAGATCGCGACACCGCCGTCATGATTGGTGATCAGTTTGAAACTGATATCGCGGGCGCTGTTTCATTCGGCGTCGCGTCGGCTGTTGTCACAACAGGGATCAACCGAATAAACGACCTCGACCAGCTCGATGCCCTACCGGCTGAATACAGACCAGACTTCTTGCTTTCAAGCCTTTCCACTGACTAAGAAAGCATAGCGAGTCTGAACTGCAGGCTTGCTCATCTGAGACCTACGTGCCAGTCAAACTCTGCTTGAGTTCAAGCCGCTGCTGTAGAATGAAGTAAGTTGGAAACGAGTCGAAATGCGCGAGTGACAGGCTCGCGTTTTCGCGTACGGAGTGATCAGCAATGCCAAGATACGACTACAAATGCGAGGCTAACGGCCACGTGTTTGAGGTCACACAGGGTTTCAACGATGAGCCCGTAGCCTTCTGCCCGGAAGATGGCAGCAAGGCCGAGCGACAGCTGTCGATTCCGCACGTCATTTACAAAGGATCCGGTTTCTACACCACCGATTACAAGAACAATGGCAACAACGCCGGATCAAGCAGTTCTACAAGCTCAGACAGTGGCTCGTCGGGCAAAAAAACCGAATCCAGTAGCAGCAGTTCTTCCGGCTCAGCCAGTTCTTCTGACTCGAAATCGTCTAGCACAAAAGCGAGTTCTTCCGGCGACTCAAAGAGCTAGTCAGTCGTAACGTCTCGCGACCATGCATTTCTTAAGATCAAGTGGACCTGTGATTTGAAAGCCGTCATCCAGCGCGTCAATTCTGCGGCTGTGGAGGTCGACGGTCAGATCGTTGGCGAGATTGGTGTCGGTCTTCTGCTTCTAGTCGGTGTCACGCACGATGACACTGAAGAGGACATCGCCTATCTCGTCGAGAAAGTGGCGAACCTCCGTATCTTCCCGGCGGAAATTGGCGACTCTGGCTTTGACCGATCTGTGAAAGACGTGAACGGCAGTCTGCTCCTCGTTAGCCAGTTCACTCTCTATGCCTCTACTCGAAAAGGTCGGCGTCCCGGCTTCACAGATGCTGCTCGACCAGAGGTTTCGGAGCCGATGTTTGCAAAGGTGATTGACTCTTTCAGCATGACGGGAGTTCCAGTCAAGACTGGCGTTTTCGGAGCCTCGATGAACGTGAAGCTTGAAAACTCTGGCCCGGCGACCTTCGTCATGGACACGGCTGATCGTTTGGCCCCTCGAAGAGGCTGATTTCCGTCACTATCCAGTTTGAACCGGCTAGTAGATCGGTTTCGTTGACACCTGAGGATCCCGGGCCCATTTCTATCTGAACAACACGTCGCTCCCGCGCCCTTCCCTCAGCGCCTGTCAGAGTCGACTTGTACGACTTCTCCTAATTTGCCTTTTTTCGATCAACTTAGCTTGAGGAAACATAAACCGCGCGGTAACGATCTCGTACTGATCGGGCCATATACTGCAGCAATCAACACACGCGAAATCCTTGGAGTGCGTAATTGCCTGCGCTCAAGTCTTTCATCGTTCCCTGCATCTGCTTAGGTGTCCTTGTTACGGTGATCGCCTGTTCACCAAGCCAACCTGAACCACCTCCAGGCTCACCAGAACAGCCGACGGCGACGGCAACAACGAAAACGCCTGCCAAAATCGCCAGCTCAGCCACACCCGTTCCGACTCCGACTCCGATAGTGTCGATCTTGATAGACACCAACGCAGGACCGCTGGAAAATCTAGTTCCGCTTGATGAACTATCGACCAAAGAGATGTTAGAAGTCGTGGAGCGCCGGTTTGAAGAAGCCGATTCATACGTTGCAGATGTGAAGTTCACCAGCATGGATCCGGAAACTCTGGTAGTCGAAAGCACGGTGCATGTCGGGCGGAATCATCGAGCACACGGTATCCAGAATCGTGGGGTCGAAGGGTACGAACTTCTTTACGTTCAAGGAATCAGTTATGAGCGCCCGACCGATGAAGCTGACTACCCATGGCGAATGATAGGCCGGGGAGAACTGGAACCGATTACCCGGCTGCGTGATGCGATCAGAGGAATCTATGACACAGAACTGGTACGTGGCTGGGAAGAAGATGGCAGAAGGCTGATCGAGCTGAAGGGAAGCTTCAGTGACGGCTCTTCGGGCCCTCCTCCAATCAGATTTGATCGTATCCGAGTTACCTCATCAAACATTGTGCTGGATGCCGAAACGCTACTGCCTATCTCGATCGAAGCCGAGAACATCATCGAGATCAGGCACCGTGAAACCGAAGAGTTGATAACTCGGTTGGGATGGATCATCAACGCGACAATCGGTAACTACGGAGAGGTCACAGTAGTAGCCGAACATCCTAGAAATCTGGAACCGACGCCTGAAATCATCCCCGCAACGGCAACTTCCACACCAACACCTTCGCCCTAACCAGTCAACAATCGTCCCTCGCCTTCGCTCTGTTAGAAATACCCATGATGTTCCGTCACTCGGCGGTACAATAGGAGAGTAACCAGATGGGGACGCGTGGTTTCGACAGGGAACTTACCGGACGGTTGCGAGCCGTGGCGCTGAACCACGTAAAAAGCGGCAAAACAATAACTGGCGAACGTGAAGTCGCCCTCGCTGCTTAATTAGCTAGCGACGTTCTCCTCCTCCCCAGCCTGGCGGGCGGAGTGATGAGCGCTGAAATGCCGGGCTGCTGCAACAGCATGGCGGTGGCTGTTGCTCAAGATCATCCGCCTGGCCGAGGTTCTTGACCCAGCCGGTGAGGCTGGGACCACGGCGAGAACTAATCACCGGATACGCTCGTAGACGCCCTCTCGGAAACCTCTCTGGACGGGGGGTTCGACTCCCCCCCGTCTCCACCATGAACACTTGTTAGCGGTGACCGACGCTGAGTAAGGATTTCGAGAAGCGGCAAGGCCTGGCTTTCAACATTTGTGGGAAGCGATTTCTGCGCACCACTGAGAAGGCGAGTTCCGCTCCTCTCGGTTGCCTCGCATGGTCCCGGGGTTCCATCGCACATTTCAATTAGCTTCAGACACTGCCGGATTTACTCTGGAGATGAAACTGAGATGAAGGACTCAATAGCAAGAAATCGGCAGTGTGAACGTACCCGCGGTGAAGGCTCGATCGATCGCGTTCCGATAACATGACCCGTTCCGAACAGGAATCCCGATCAGCAGATTGTTGTCAGTGTTGAACGCCTACTCAGAAGCTAGACGATTGGCGCGCGCCACAAGTGCGATCTCTCGACTGCACGTCAGACGAACACTTGCCGCGCGCGTAGACGTTGTCTCGAACATCCTCTTCGGTTTGCTGGTTGCCTATGCACTCGCATTCCTCTGGCAGGCTCTCTACGAATCTGGAACCGTGGATTCGGAAGTCACTCTTGAGCAGATGATCAGCTATGCGGTGCTTGGCTCTGTAATTACCACTTCGCTACAGACCAATACCGTCTTCTACGCCGATTGGAGGATCCGATCGGGTGACGTGATTTTCGATGTGCTTCGACCCCTCAACTGGCAGCTAACTTTGTTCGCGGACTACGCAGGTAGTGTGTCTGCACAGTTCATTGCCGTCGCGATCCCGGTGACCTTACTCAGCGCCGCGTTTTTGGATTTCCAGGCACCAGCCTCGGTGCTCGCGGGCCTACTTTTTCTACCAAGCCTGGTTCTGGGAACGATCATCAGTTTTTCAGTCGTCTTCCTGGTGCTTCTTCTTGCGTTTCGCTTCACACAGGTTGGCGGCATCGAGTCAGCTCTACGGGGATTTCGGCCGATATTGACCGGAGCGCTTGTACCGCTCTGGTTCTTTCCAAGTTGGTTGGAGACAGCGTTCCGGCTGCTGCCGTTCCCAGACATGGCGTACACCCCGGTCGCAATCTACGTCGGTGAGATTGAAGGAAGTGACATCTGGCTGGCTGTGGTCCGACAGTTTGCCTGGGTCGTCGCCCTTGGTGTGATTGGTGCTTTTTTCGCCCGCCGCGGAATGAACAAGTTAAGCGTTCAAGGTGGGTAGATGAAAACCGCAATCGCACTGCAGATCGCCTACCTCAAGATCGGAGTGAAGTCCGCTCTTCAGTATCGGATCAACTTCATAGGAGGAGTCGTCGGACTGATACTCCATTCTGCGCTGGCGGCCGTTGGAGGGATTGTCCTCATAGACAGGTTTGGCGGCGTTGCAGGTTGGGAACTGGGCCAGATCATGTTCATGTTTGGTCTGACCCGCATGCAGACGGGCGTGATCTACAGCGTGTTCCGTGGAATTGTCCGATGGGAAGGGATAGTCCAGCAGGGCTGGGTCGACAGGTACCTGGTACGTCCTCGCGGATTACTTTTCCAGAGTCCGGGAGCCAGCTTTGATGTTTCCGGATTCGGACCGATCATTGCGGGTATTGCCCTCGTTGTCTACGGATCGATTCTCTCCCCTCCTGTCTGGACATGGTGGCTGGTGCCCTGGCTGTTCGTTGTGTTGGTCTCTGGCACGGTGATCCAGCTAGGCCTCGTGATGATCATTGGCTCTTCGGCCTTTTACAACGTTCAGCTCGGTGCGGCGACCAATTCATTGGAACGGTCGCAGTGGCAAATGAACCTGTTCCCTGCTTCCGCCTACTCGACTGTAATCCAGACGCTCGTGACCATCGGTTTACCGTGGGCGTTTATGGCCTTCTATCCGGCTCACCTCGTCTATGACGTGGGATCAGATGAACTCTTCGGGACTCCTGTCATCTATCTTGCCCCGGTGGCTGCACTGGCAACATTCCTTGTTGCCTACGCAATCTGGAATCGCGGTGTCCGCAGCTACCAGGGAATCGGAGGCGCATAGAAATGCCGACAATTGATGAGCAGCCGCCGGTAGTCGAAGTTAAGAACCTGACACGCGAATACAGGGTGCAGAAAAACGCTCTCGCTGGCGGTAGATTCGGACTAGGGCTACTCAGGCGTGAGATGGAGACGATCACGGCAATAGACGGCATCTCGTTCTCTGTAAACGCCGGTGAGGCGGTGGGACTTGTTGGACTCAACGGGGCTGGTAAATCCACGCTGCTCAAACTGATTACAGGCGTGCTCGTTCCGACCCGAGGCGAAGTGCTGGTCGGAGGATTGGATCCAAGTAAGAACCGATCCCAGGTTGTCAGGAACATAGGCGTCGTGTTTGGACACAGGTCTCAACTCTGGTGGGACGCACCGCTGTCTGACTCGATGAATGTCCTTAAACTGATCTACTCAGTTGGGGATGACGTGTACGCGGAGCGACTTCGCACCCTTAGCGAAATCCTGGAGTTGGAACCGCTTCTCAGTCGAGCACCGCGTCAGCTGAGCCTGGGTCAGCGGGTGCGTGGCGAGATCCTTGCCAGCCTGCTGCACAAACCCGATCTGCTGATCTTAGATGAACCGACCGTCGGATTGGACATCCTCGCAAAATCACGCATTCGCAAACTGATTCGAACTCTTGTTGAAGAAGAGCAGATGGCGGTAATCCTCGCCAGTCATGAGGTGACCGACATCGAGGAAGTCTGCGAACGCACGATCTTGATCGACCACGGCAAGATCCTCTACGAGGGGACGATTGAGGACCTTGTCGCAAGTGCGCGAGTTGAGCGCAGTCTTGTTCTGGACGTCGCCAGTGAAGATGATGGAGATGTCGAGGTGCGGCGGGTGACCGTGCCGTTGTCGGGCGAAGATGCAGCCCGGCAGCTGATTGAGGCCGCATCGAATGGCACGGTGACCGACGCGAGAGTTACCGGCGGAGACCTCGAAGTGATTCTGGCGAGGTTGTTCGACCAGTCCGCAGATGGTTAGCGACTTACCTTCAGACTCCGACTCGCAAGCTTTCGCGAGGCGGTTTTAGCTGCCATACCGTGTTCATGGCCGACATCGGCTCTCCTCAATCTACATCATGAACACGGAGCAGAAGAAAAGGGAGCCGTTCCCAGCAATTGGAGCGGCTCTCATTTTTTTATCGAGATCACCGGAGCTGAGGGGATGATAGGCAGTACTTTTCGAGATGCATTCTTACTTGGCTGAACTGAAATTAATCAACCTTGAATGTTGCTGGATACGCCTGATGAGAAATCGTCCTATCTCAACAATGATAGGCTCGTAGGATCGATACGCTGACAAGCTCGATCCATACGAGGTCAAACAATTGCTGCACGCCTATTGCGGAGACTGTGGCGGTATCTTCAGAGTCGAAGTCAGAGACCCAACGATGCCGGTTCATGTCGACAAAGAAGGCACCGATTGCGGCTCCGGCGGGACTTCCGTGTTGCCGATGGAGCTTGCACACGTTCCAATGATTCGCTGAATTCGGCGCGCATTGCTGCGGCTAAGGTCGCTACTCGCTACTCAGGTACTGGTGGACAAACATCACTGCCGCTGACCCTTCGCCGACGGCCGATGCCACGCGCTTGACCGAACCCTTTCGCACGTCGCCCGCGACGAACACTCCCGGTGTACTGCTTTCCAGCAGGTAAGGTTGCCTCTCGAGTGACCACGCCTGATCAAGTCGCGTGACGTCAGGTCCTGAAGGTATGAAGCCATATTCGTCTCGAACAACCTGATCGCCAAGCCAACCGGTGAACGGTATGGCTCCGATGAATATGAAGAGGGCGCTGGCCTCCACTTCCTGTGTTTCGCCTGACTTATTGAGGATCAGCGACTCAAGCCGCTCTTGACCACGCGCCTCGACAAGCTCTGTTTCGGTCCACACCCTGATGTTCGAGGTTCCGGCGATCTGGTCGATCAGGTAGCTCGACATGGTGTCCGAGAGAGTTTTTCCACGGACAAGCATGGTGACTGTCGACGCGTAGTAGGAGAAGTACATCGCGGCCTGACCTGCTGAGTTTGCGCCGCCGACCAGGTACACATCCTGTCCCTTAACAGACTCACCTTCGGTCATAGCCGCACCGTAGTAGACGCCCGCTCCAGTCAGGTCTGCGATGCCGGGTGCATCAAGTGTTCTGTAAGACACCCCGGTAGATACCAGAACAGCCCGTGAACTAACCTCCGAACCGTCAGCGAGCTTGATGATTTTCGCCTTCCCAGAGGCATCGAAACCAACGGCATCCTGTGCTGTCAGAATCTCGACCCCGAATCGGCGCGCCTGGGCTACCGCGCGCCTGGCGAGTTCCTGCCCTGATAATCCGCTTGGGAATCCCAGGTAGTTCTCAATACGCGAGCTCATGCCAGCCTGCCCGCCGGCGGCCGACTTCTCGATGACCAGTGTCTTCAGACCTTCTGACGCGCCATAGACAGCAGCTGCCAATCCGGCGGGTCCGGCGCCGATTACGGCTAGATCGTAGAAATCCCCGCTGGCCTCCGTTTGAAGTCCAACTTGATTTGCGAGCTCCAGCAAGGACGGACGCTCCAGGCACTCGCCGTCTTCGAGGATCACCGCCGGTAGGCGAAGCGTCGTCCCGTCGCCTTTCTCCATTAGTGACTGTGCTTCTTCGTCGATATCAGGATCAAGCCACAGATACGGGATGTTGTTCCTGGCAAGGAAGTCCTTGATGTCATGTCCGGCAGGTGACCATCCGTTACCAATCACTTTGATCCCTTCGAATGGAGGTCGATAGCCGGCATGCCAATCGTCAAGCAAGTCATCGACAACGGGATACAGCTTCTCTGCGGGAGGATCCCACGGCTTGAGCAGGTAATAGTCGATTCGCACGTCATTGATCGCCTTTATCGCCGCGTCGGTATCCGCATAGGCGGTAAGCAGGGCGCGCTTAGCATCCGGAAACACCTTGATGGCTTTCTCCAGGAGCTCCACACCGGACATCTGCGGCATCCGCTGGTCAACCAGGAAAAGCGCAGTAGGATCTCCACGTTTTTCTAACTGATCGACAAGTTCGAGCGCGGATGCGCCGGAATCGGCCCTCAGAACACGATATGACGATCCGTACTGGCTCCTCAGGTCTCGCTCCACTGACCTGAGGACATTGATGTCATCGTCAACTGTAAGAATTACCGGTCTTGCCATAGTTCCTGTTGCTCGTTTCGCTATTGGCCCATTGAAGATCTAATTTGATTGCTTGATAGGGATAGTGACTGTGAATATCGTTTCGCCCGGTTTCGATCTCACAGCGATCTTGCCTGCGTTCCGCTCTGTCACTATTCGGTGAACTACGTCTAAGCCGAGGCCGGTTCCGGTCCCGACCTCTTTCGTGGTGTAGAAGGGATCAAAGATCTTGTCCTGAATCTCCGATGGAATACCGGGGCCGTCGTCCTGAATCTCGACCTCCACGTCGTCGATGTGCATCCTTGTTCTTAACGTGAGGATGCCGCCGTCGCCCATGGCGTCAGCAGCGTTATCAATCAAGTTCGTCCACACCTGGTTCAACTCGCTGCCATTGATCTCCATCAGCGGGATACCGGTGTCGTAATCTCTCACCACCTGGATACCGTTTTTAAGTTTGTGATGGAGGATGGTGACGGTGTCCTCGATCCCTTTGTGGATATCTGCGTTCTGGACCGGGGCGCGGTCCATGTACGAGTAAGACTTAACCGCGCCAACGAGTGTGGATATGCTCTTTGCACTGCTTGAGAGCACATCCGCAAGGTCTAGTGCGGTCAATCTCCGGCACTCCATCACCAGCACAGAGTTCAGGGCCGGTTCAGGCAAATCACTCGCCAGCGAGTGAAGATCTTCCATCTGCACGCCTGACCCCGCGAAAATCGATGCTGCCTCCCATGGTTCCGGGAACGAGATGGACTCTAGCCAGTCAGCCATCTCTTCTTCGCGGTCACTCAGTTCTAGTGCTGAGATAGCCACACTATCTGATTTTCGTTCCTGCACCGTGTTTTCAAACGCAGTCACGGAGTTCCAGCCCTGTGCATTAATCTGGTGCTCAGACATTCCTGCGGTCGCATCTTTTAGCTGATCGACGGCCTGGTGCAACTGGTCGGCAGCACGGGCTGCGGCAGCGGCGGGGTTATTCAGTTCATGCGCGAGCCCGGCAGATAGTTTGCCCAGAGCAGACATCTTTTCCGTCTGCCTTACCTCTTCCTCCAGTCGGCGTTGCTCGGTTACATCAGTGCCGAACACGAACACCAGATTCGAAACCGGATCGAGCCGGTGGATGAACAGGTAGTCATGATCCTTGATTTTCGATTCGACTGTTGCGAATTTGTCCGGCTCTTGTTTCAGTGACTCCCACGTTTCTTCTGTAAGTTCTTCGCAGACTTCCCACCAACACTGGCCATCAAGCTCCTGTCCGAAGACTTCACGAGCTGCCCTGTTTGAGATCAGGACGGTGGCATCCAGGTCAAGCCTAAGTACTGGGCCTGGATTCATGTCCGGGAATCTGGCGACTTCGGCAAGCGACCCACGGGCAACATTGAGTTCTGTGATATCCGAGCCGAATACAAAGACAAGACCGGACTCAGGATCGCTCTGGTGTACAAGGGCGAAATCGCGGCCATCCACAGAATGCTCGACTTGGACCGGATCTGGAGACTCAACGATTGACTGCCACTCCTCCGTGGAGATACTCGGACCGTGATCACTCCACTCGGAGCCAACTACTTCGTTCCCAAGAATCTGTTTGGCCGCCTGGTTGGCCATCAGAACACGCTGGTCTTGCGAAAGGCGAACCACAGGGCCGGGATTCATGTCCGGGAAGCGAGCCATCTCACGAACCGCTCTGTCACGGTTCTTCAGGTCCGTGATGTCGGAGCCGAAGACGAACACCACTCCGGATTCAGCATCGAGTCGATGAGCAAACGAATAGTCCCGGTCATTGATGCGCTGTTCGATAGTGATCGAGCTGTCACCATGCAGGATCGAGTCCCAGTGTTTGACGACGTCGGTACAGGTCTCTTTCCAGTCTGATCCCTGTATCGATTCGCCAAACCTCTCTCTGGAGGCAAGGTTGGCAACGAGGACCTGGCAATCCTTGTCAAGTTGCAGCACCGGTCCCGGATTCATATCGGGTATCCGGACCATCACTGCCGCAGTTCTATTTTTCTCAGAATCGGTCATCGCTAGCCCCTGCTTCACCCTGAGCTAAACTCTGGGTGAATCTATCCTTCCCACGCTACTGCGTCTCGGCCAAGAATAGCCAGCAACCTGGTTTGATCCGTCACTGTTTCTCGAGTCTTGATCGTTGTGCCGAATGGTCCTTCGTCACCGACCGCCTCTCTGGTGGCCAACGCAAGAGGCATGCACGCAGCGACGAGGTCAGAATCGAGTTGAACTGACTGACCTGATCCGACACCGATGTCCCACCCGTGAATCAACGCGTCAACAAAAAGCTGCGATGCGTATTCTGAGCCGGGAACAGGGCCTGAAGAGATCTGACAGATGGCGTCCATAGAGCCCGGTTGCTCGATGATGGCGCTAACTTCAGCTGAGGTCTCCGCATAGCGTTCGCGCGGAGAGCCACCGACTAGATCCCCGTCGAACTTCGTGCCGACCTCTTCAATCGTACGTCCACTGAAAAGTTCGATCGCCCACAGGTTCTCGTAGACCAGGTGGTTGACAACATCTTTGACATCCCATTCGTCACAGGGAGTCGGTCGTGACCACGCATCATCGTCTACTGCTGACACTATCTGCGTCGTTGATTCAAGTGCTGCAAGGAAGCACTCGCGTGCGCGTCCGGCGCTCAGCTTGGATGAGCTCATCGTTGTCCCTCAATTTCACCGGCGTCCCACTATTGGAATCCAGGCATATGTACCCACTGATGAAACACCGCTGCGTTATTGAGTGCGGCTGGTCTCCGGCATCGCGCCACGTGCATTCAGCAGAGCGCTGACTGTGGCGACTGTGTATGGCACGGCGTAGTTCAGAGGTATTTTCCAGCCAAGGGCAGCTGTGAATTCACCATCGATGAATGTTCCGGCGTGATTGATCAGCGTCAAAAGAGTTCCTACAACCAGCGAGATCGCGAGGCAACGCTTCACCAGAGTCGGGTGTATGACCATGCATCGGAGGCAGCGGTGCTCGTGTTGCTGTCCCGACTCCGAAAGATAACCTCCGTCTTGCAATAGACGCCCGCAACGCTCACAGGTCACCGTGGGAGGGCTGTTGCTTGAGGTATCGTCGCTGTCCTTGATCTTTGAAATCGTCGAAATCCCCTCCGTGTTACCCGGCAAGTTCTGGCGGTCAATCAGTTCCCAGGCAAAGGAATCGTTGAACTTTAGCACGCCGGTTTCTGTCGTGGTTTGAGACCGTTTTCAGTGTGTTCAAGCCGGCCTGAAAAGACGGGTCAGTCCCTACATGAGACGTGCTGTCGTGAAGCTTCTGCGTTTTCGGTTAGAAATGGCGCCACCTGATGCACAAACTCGAAAACCTCTGTACCAACGATCGGCTGGTGCTCTCCCGGTAGGAATTTTTTGCCATGTTTGACCGACTCTGCGTAGAAACGGTTGTGCAGGATGCCGCGGACTGAAGCGTTGGCGAAGAACTTGGGACCGGCAACCGCGCCGTTCATTGTCGGCAGCCGTTTAGTGTTCCTAGTGCGGCCCTGGCCTTTGTTTTCAGAATTGACCTGGTCCGGCAGCGTGGGCAGTACACGGACGGCTTACTCAACTCGTGTTCGGAGGATGCTGATCTGCCCGTGACCTGAGCCCTGACAGAACTTGAGCCATTTGGCCCAGTGCGGCAAACATCCGTTTGTTATAGTGCGACCGATCTGCGCGAGGGGGCCATTTGCGGCCGGTTCGTGTTGAGCTGAAGTACTGCCTGTTAACAGGTGGACGGTCAAACTGAAGTCACGATACTCGCATAACCGAATCGTGCGTGTCTTCGCACCCGCATTTTTCATCGCGCTCGCCATCGGTGCAGTCGCCTTCCAGTGGCTGTCGACCGAAAGCATCGAAGCACAGGCGGCTCCTGCAGTCACGCGTTCTGTCCCGTCCAACACGGTAGCCGCTGGCGATCTCGTAACCGTCACACTCTCGCCCTACGCCGTCTCCAACTTCTACGCCGTGCGCGAGGACACAGGCACACTGCCGGTTGTCAGCCATACCGCTGACGCTTCCGACAGTGGCACCTACATATGCCTCACGAATGATCCGTTCACCTACACCGTCGAGATTCCCGCCAACGCAACTGTCGGACAGGAGTTCGAGATCGCTGGCGACTTCTGGGAAGACCCGGGAGCCGAGTCACCTGTCAACCCGGCAACGACGACACTTACGGTTGTCACCGCCGGCTCCAGCGTAACTCGGTCGGCGAGCACGACCGATGTCGAGGCCGGTGAGGAGGTGTTGATCACGCTGACTCCCGAAGGTATCGACAGTTTCTATGCCGTGCAAGAAGACATAGGCGACCTCGAGCTGGTATCGAACGCGGCGGACGGTTTTGATTCGGGGGTCTTCGTGATGTTGCAACCGGACCCGTTCGACTACGTGGTGAAGGTCCCGGCAAGTGCGCAGCCGGGAGATGAGTTCTCGATTTCAGGAACGTGGTGGGAAACGGTTGGACTCGAACCGGAGGTGCTACCGGGCACAACTGTTCTGAAGGTCCCAGACGTAGCGGAACCGACACCTTCGCCATCGCCAACAGCGGTACCAACCGCCACTGCGACAAGCGCTCCGCCCCCACCTCCCCCTCCGCCGCCTCCGCCACCCCCAACCACGATCACCATCACTGCCCCATCTGCGCCGGAGAACGTGACCGTGATACCGGGTGATGGACAGATTACGCTTGAGTGGGAACCACCTGCATCTGACGGTGGCGCGCCGATCACACAGTTCCGCATATTCAACATCACAATGGCGGCTTCAGACATCGTGCAGGCCGCTCAAACCAGCTTCATAGCCACTGGTCTCACCAACGGCACTGCCTACTCGTTCCAGCTATCCGCCATCAACGCTGTCGGTCCAGGGCCAAGTGTACTGGTCGGTCCTATCACTCCAGAGGAAGGAAAATCCAGCGAGGAACGGCATGCGACCGAGGCGGCCAAGGCCGCGTTCGGCGATGACGTCGAGGTGACGTCGACAGAGCCTGAGACGAGGTCAGACGGCAACGGCATAAAGGTGCTAATCCCGGCGACGGGCGTGCAGGACGGCGAGATGCCGACCGATGACTTCGATCTTGAGACCGAGATGTTGCAGGTGGACACGGATGAGTCCGGCGCGGGCACCGGCAAGCTGGTGCTGACCGGCGAGGCGAGTATCAACGGACCTGTGACTGTCATCGGTGTTACAGGCGGCATCGAAATCGCATTTGAAGACGCATCGCTGCTGTTCGAACCGGTGATCGAAGAAGTCGAACAGGAGGCACTCGACGGCTCAGTGGGTACACCCTCTGTCTGGTTCGACGTCGATGTGAGCGCCGTGCAGCAGGGCAGCTCAGTCGACGCCCTGTTCTCGACCAATGTTCCCTCGGAGATCAGCGCCGCCGCGTTCGTGCTCGGTGTTGCCGGACAGAGCGGAACGATCACCGACCCTGACGCAGATATCGCATACGTTGTCACTGTCACGAAAGATCAGATTGGCGACGAAGACTTGCAGGACAACACCGTCGTCATGACCGTCGGCAGGGACTGGTACGAAGCACGACTGGCTGCCGGTAAGGTCACGGTCATCACGAAAGTAGACGACGACGGCACGATTTACACGGAGGAGCCGGACTGCATCGAGTCGGGAGACGTGTACGTCTGCACGGCAACATTTACAGGCGAGTCGGGTGGCTTCTCGGAATTCCTACTAGCCGCTGTGACGCTGCCACCTGACCCTCCGACACCAACTCCAGCGCCGCAACCAACGGCCACCCCAACAGTGGTACCCACTCCGACTCCAGCGACTTTGCCGACTCTTGGCGCTCCATCGGACCAGCCAACACCGGAGCCGACGGACACTCCCGCGCAGACGACCGCGGCACCGGCAACATCCACACCGCTCAGCCCGACGGCGCCTCCTGAGCTGGCAACAAACATGCCAGAGCCGACCAAGACTCCAGTCCCGCTGATCTCTCCGACGATCAGCTCCGGGAACAGATTCGATGACGGCTCCAGCGGCATCCCGGTCTGGCTTGTTGCGCTGATCGGCATCGTGGCAGTTGGTGTGCTAACAGGACTGGTCACACTTGGCATCGGAAGAGGGCTGATCTGGGGACGCGGATCATGAGCAGCAGGTCAATATGCAACACCCAGAGCCGAGTTCGGCAGAGTAGGTTTGAGCAAAAAACAGGGAACGAAGGCGAAGGCAGAATCTGAGATGGACACCCAGCAAGAACGAGCCACCGCCATGACGCACAAGAACCACACCGCAGGGACAGGCAATGAGGAGCGATCAGGCCGTCAGGATCGCACTCGCCTTGCGATGGCATTTGCGACATTGCCGCCGCAACTTGCGACAGCGCTGAAGCGCAACGCAATACGCACAGTAGTCCTCACAGCGACCGTGGTCATGCTCGCAGCAGTTGTTGGGGCGGCCCTTGTGTCGAACGCGAACCGCGCCTCAGCACAGTTCAGTCCAGGGCTTATCTACCTGACGAACACAGGACAGGGCACGACTAACCTGGTGGGCGCTCCGGACAGTATTGACCCTCTCTGGGCCACCTACGCCGCAGACATCGCAGGCGGTGAACCGCTTCGACTGATCGACTCGGACACCAATGCACAGACTCAGACACCCGGCGATGACAGCGACGCAGACCTCTTGTTGGTTACCGTCGTCGACGATGGATACAACTTCATCCGAACTGTTGAATCTGATCCAGACGATAATCTCGATCTGACTGATGTTTTCGATGTGTCTTCGATCACGGTCCCGGGCGCGATTTCGGACCCGATATCCGGTTCGATTGCGGACATTCAGGTCTTCCTTGACGACGGCTCAGGGCCTGACGGAATCATTAATGGTGACGAGACCCAGATCGCTGGCCCGGGAGCGTCTCCGGTAATTGCGACGGTAATCTCCGTCAACGCAGCAGGCACTGTGCTGCAAGTGCGCGCAGAAGTCTCCAACGGGGAGGCTGAGAATGACATCCTTGTCCGCTACCAGTCCAGCGTGATCGACACGATCGAATTCGGGACCGATCCTGATGGTGGAGGGCCGCTGCCGAACGCGGAGATCAAAGCAACAAGCGATGTGAGCACCACCGGCCAGCGCTTGATCCTGGCCGAGACCGGTCGCGATACGAGCCGGTTCGAGGGTTATCTGCGTTTAACCGACCGCGACGGGCATTTCAATGATGGGCTCGAAGAACGCGATGCCATTGGTAATCAATTTGATCATGCCGCTGTCCTGAGAGTCGGCACAGGGCCGGTCACGGTTCAGTACACCGACTCAAACGGGAACCCTCAGTTGACCCAGGCGTCGATCGACACGTCTGCACCTGTGCCGGCGATAACGTCTCCGCCAGACGGCACACCCACACAGAACCAGCAACCCACGATCGTCGGAGACGTGGTCGAGTTCGGTTCTGGGCTGTCTATAGACGATATTAAGCTCTACATCCACGAAGTGGCTGAGGTTGACCCCAACGCCAATTACATCCCGGCGATAGCCGCCGACGGGAGTTTGAATTCAGTGGCTGTGTCTCAGCCCATTCTCAAAGCCGGTGCCCTCGACGGCGATACTTTCTTCAGTTTTTCCAGCGTCCCGCCAGCCCCCCTTCCAACGGGCCTGGAAGGCGTTCAGCCAGACCACATAGTAGATCTTCAGATCATTGCTGAAGATCTTGCAGGCAACATTGGCTTCTCTGACAGCGACAACGATCCGGATGAAGACGGAGGAACATCCGGTCACGGTGTGACGCTGCCAGGGCACGATGGCAGTTTCGACGCTCATCTGATCAAGATCGATCGGGCGGTTCTCTCGCTGCTCAACCTGTTTACAAGTCCCGTCGTGAGCGCCGGTGACCACAAGACGGGTCGCGGCCTCAATGTGGTGGGCGAGGAAGTCACGGACAGGAAATCGATGCGCTTACGCTTCACTGATGATATTGACGAAACGAGCGTTGATCCCAGCGACTTCGCGATCGAGTACCCATCCACGGGTGAGACGACGGACACAACCCTCGTCGTAGTCGATGTGGCGGCTAAGGGGCCATACGTCTACGTGACGATGCAAGACGACATTCCACCGGACGAACGTCCCATAGTACGTTTGCGGGACGATGGTGTAGCGGATAAGGCGGGCAACCTCACCTCTTTCGGTGATACGAACGTCTCTGACGGCATCTCACCAACTCTGACCGTGACAATGTCGGGCGGCTCTGGCACCGGTACAGGACCTGAAGGGCCTGACCAACTCACCAACGATGAGATGCTGATCACGATCACATCGGACGAGGCGCTGACTGCGCCGCCTCACGTTGAGATCTATCGAAATATCAACGCCGCAGCGATCCTTGAAGACAACGGGCCAGCGCTCAGCACAGGTGGCAACACCTGGGAATTCAACTACACGGGCATCGGTCCGGATGGCGATCGCGCCGTCGTGGTGGATGGAATTGATATGGCCGCGTCCGGCTCGCATTTGATTAGTGATAGCAACAATCTGGGCACTGCTGGTGAAGACGACGAGCGGTCGTTCACTCTGGACAGTACATTCGGAAGCGTTATCGTGACGCTCAGCCCTGAGGGTTCTCCGGGGGTCGCCACATCACTGCAGCCACAGGTCGAGTTCGATTTCGGCGCAGGCGGTGAGGTGTCGACGGTGACGCTGACAGACATTGAGCTGGACGGGGTGGATATCCTCGCCAACATGGTCGTATCCGGCAATGGCCTGGTCCACACCTTTGTGCCGACGAGCGACCTTTCGCCGGGCGCGCACGAGATACAGATCAATGTGCTTGGCGCAACTGATGCTGCGGGCAACCAGAACTCGACCGACTTCGTGTTCCAGTTTACGGTCGATGTACCACTCGCCCTCTGTACGGCAGACGTAGACGCCAGCGGCACCATTGAGAAGAACGAGGCGGTCGACGTGGTCGTCTCTTATCTGCTTGGCGGGGGGGTGTGGACGCGCCAGGAAGCAATAGACGTGGCAACCGCGTACCTGCTTGCCACGTCGGTCTCTTGCTAGCAGCAGGCGCAGCTCGAAGTGAAAGCGATGCCGTTCCATCCCTCTCTCATTTTCTTTGAGAGCATGAATGAGAGCAGCAGAGGCTGGCGCTGGTATTGTCGAATGCAATGTGAATACTGATTTCACACGCGCCAACGCCAATGGTTACCAGGTGACCACAACTCCGAGATTCGCCGGGCTAAGAATATTTTGGGCGCCCCGTCTGGTAGGGAGTGCTGAGCAATACCAGAGTCGTCGGCATACTTTCTGTTATCACCGTCCTAGCCACGGCGGCTGTCGCATGTGATGGATTCCGTCCGATTACGATTCAGAAGTCGACATCTGGGTTGGACCCCACGGCTCCCTTGATCCAGATGATATCGACCTACTTCAGCCTGGTTTTGTCCGGCCCGGCCAGTTGCCACCTTGCAACGTTGAATATGTTCACGAAATGAACATGCTGTGAGATAACTTCGGCCAGCACCAAAACAGGCCAGATATCAGTACTTTGAGCCTAGACCGTGCTCAGGTACTGGTGGATGAACATCACTGCAACCGACCCCTCACCGACCGCCGACGCGACTCGTTTAATCGAGCCATGACGAGCGTCTCCGGCCACAAATATTCCAGGGACGCTCGATTCAAGCAGATAAGGGTCGCGGTCCTGGTTCCAGTTGGCCTTGCCGACAGCAGTCAATCCATCGGAACCGGAGAGTATGAAGCCGTGGCTGTCCCGTGCAACTGCGTCTCCGATCCAGTCGGTGTGCGGCATGGCTCCGATGAAGATAAACATCGCCTCGGCGGGGACCTCTCGTTCTTCAGTACCCTCCGCGCTGGAGAGGACAAGTGAGTCGAGCCGCTCCTTGCCCTTCGCCTCAGTACACTTCGTGCCGGTGAGGACGCATATATTGGGAGTGTCGTCAATCTGGTCGATCAGGTACTGCGACATCGTGAGCGAAAGGGATTCACCCCGCACGAGCATGTAGACGTTCTCGGCGAACCTGGAGAAGTACATCGCCGCCTGCCCCGCCGAATTAGCGCCCCCGACGATATAAACATCCTTGTCCTTAACCATGTCCCCTTCGGTCATCGCGGCGCCGTAAAAGATCCCGGCTCCGGTCAATTCATCAACACCTGGCGCGTTCAACTGTCGGTACGACACGCCGGTAGCGATCAGAAGAGAGTGGGCTGCGATCTCGCTGCCGTCACCGAGCTTGACGATCTTGGACGGCCCATCGACGTTGAGCCCGACCGCTTCCTGTGCGGTGAGGATTTCAACACCGAAGCGGCGCGCCTGGGTAACAGCTCTTCGCGCCAACTCACCACCGGAAAGGCCACTTGGAAAACCGAGATAGTTCTCGATACGTGAACTCATCCCTGCCTGTCCACCAGGCGCTGATCTCTCGACCACAATGGTCTTCAGTCCCTCGGAGGCTCCATATACAGCCGCTGCCAGACCTGCCGGTCCACCGCCTACTACCGTCAGATCATAGAAAGGCCTATCAGCGGTCGTCCTGAGTCCCACACTGTCTGCAAGTTGAATCAGGTCGGGATTCGAAAGGTGCGAACCGTCGGGCATCAACACCATCGGCAGTCGAACATCTGAACCGGCTAACTGCACAAGCTGGCTGGCCTCTTCACTCAGATCGGGGTCAAGCCACAGGTATGGAACGTTGTTCCTTGCGAGAAAGTCCTTGACATTGTGTGCTGCCGGGTTCCAGCTATTGCCGACTACCCTGACCCCTGCAAACGCCGGCCTGACCGCGGACTGCCAGTCGTCGAGTAGATCGGAGACTACGGGATAGAGTTTCTCCTCCGGTGGATCCCAGGGCTTCAGCAGATAGTGGTCTAGCTGTACTTCGTTGATCGCCTGAATCGCAGCTTCAGTATCGGCATATGCGGTCAAGAGGACCCGCTTTGCATCCGGGTACAAGGTCCTGGCCTGCGCGATGAACTCCACGCCAGTCATCCCCGGCATTCTCTGGTCGACGAGGAAAAGAGCTGACTGGTCGCCTCGACGCTTTAACTGTTCCAGTGTTTCGAGCGCGGCAGCCCCTGAGTCTGCACGCATGACGCGGTAGTCAGCGCCAAATTGCCGCCTGAGGTCACGATCGACTGCCCTCAGGACCTCGTTGTCGTCGTCTACGGTGATTACAACCGGTTTCGCCATGGTCTCCTCGTTCGCGGTCGCGTGCACACATAGCTTGTTACTGGGCTTCGGCTGATTAACCTGCGTTGACTGGCAAAACGACCTTGAATATCGTTTCGCCTGGACTCGACGTTAGAGATATCTCCCCTCCACAACGCTCCCTTACTATTCGGCGAGTGACATCCAGTCCTAACCCGGTGCCTTCGCCAACATCCTTTGTGGTGAAGAACGGATCGAACACGCGATTCTGTATTTCCGATGGAATCCCAGGTCCGTCATCCTGGATTTCGATCGCTATGTTGGGTCCGATACGAGAGGTCCTCAGGGTAATCGTCCCCTTGTCACCCAGTGCAGCGACAGAGTTATCGATCAGGTTTGTCCAAACCTGGTTGAGCTCGCTTCCCCTGACCTCAATCTTCGGAAGCTCCTCATCAAACTCTTTGATGACCTCAATTCCACTAGTTAGCTTGTGACCAAGGATCCGTAGGGTGTCTTCCAATCCGCGGTGCACATCAACCTGCTGAACCGGGGCCTGGTCCATATATGAATACGACTTCACGGACTCCACGAGCGAAGATATGCTGCTGGAGCTGTTTCCGATCACGCTCGCCAGGTCTCGCGCGACGTAGTATTTACTACACCACTGCAGGACCGCCTGAAGGCCCTCTACCGACAGGGAGTCGGCTAGTTCATTGAGCCTGCCTGCGGTCACTCCTACGTTCACCAGCGATGGAGCAAGTTCCCAGCCATCCATCACTTGATGGTCATTGAGCCATGTCCCCAACTCGTCTTCCAGGTCGCTAAGCTCCAGTGGCGAAAGCTTGTTGGGTCTGACATCCATGTCCGGATTGAGGCGAGATTCCCATTCGATAAAGGTCTCCCAATCCTCGGAACGGATACCGGACTTACTGATGTTGCTCACCACATCCTGGAGTTCGGCGATCGCATCGCCCAGTTGACCTGCAGCTCGCGCTGCGGCAGCGGCCGGATTGTTCAGTTCATGGGCCAGGCCTGCAGAAAGCTTTCCAAGAGCTGCCATCTTTTCAGTCTGGCGTAGCTCTTCCTCAATGATGCGTCGCTGGCTGATATCGACGAAGGTGACGACTGAGCCGATCAATTCGCCATCTCTTTCGATAGGGAAAGACCAGTACTCAGCCGGAAAGCTGTGACCATCCTTGCACCACATCACCTCGTCATCGACATGAGTGCCTTGCCCTTCTCGGAACGAGGTGTATATCTGGCACTCTTCAACCGGATAAGGGTCTCCGTTAGGGCGCGTATGATGCACCAGTTGGTGCATATGTTTCCCCAGTAGATCTTGATCACTCTCGAAACCCAGGAGCCTGGCACAGGCAGGGTTGGCAAAAGTGCATTTGCCATCAAGATCGGCACCGTAAATGCCTTCTCCTGTGGAGTTAAGTAGAAGCCGAACGAACTGCTCGGTTTCTCGCAGGTTCTCTTCGATCTCCCGGCGTTCGGTTATGTCTGTGAACGTGACAACACAGCCAAGTAACTCACCTTCGCGCTCGACAGGGTATGACCAGTATTCCGCGCAGAAGCTGTTGCCGTCCTTGCACCACATCACTTCATCGGCGATATGCACTCCCTCATGCTGCCAGAACGCGCGGTAGATATTGCACTCCTCGACAGGGTATTCAGAGCCGTCTTCCCTGGTGTGGTGGACAAGATCGTGCATGTTCTTGCCCAGCAGGTCTGCATCGCTTTCGAAGCCCAGGATTTTTACGCAAGCGGGATTGGCAAAGATGCAGTTCCCTTCAAGGTCCGTGCCGTAGATGCCCTCACCTGTGGAGTTCAGAAGCAGCGTGACGAGGTCTTCGCTTGCGCCCAGGTGGACTGAAAGTAGCGTGTTGACATCAGCGGCGTTTGATTGCTTAGACGTGGCCACGGCTGCGTCTCCGATTAAGCTCGGCCAATAGGCGGGTACCGCAGTGTCTGGTCTTGAGGCATATCAACTGGCCCTGCCAAGGATTGCCAGCAGCCGTGTCTGTGGATCAGCATCGGAATTCACTGGGACGGATTCGGCAAAGGAGCCCGACCCTGCGGCATAAGCGGCTGTCGTCTCGGCTAGCGGGATGCAGGCATCAACAAGCTCAGGGTCCAGGGCTGCGGGAGCTTCAGCTCCTACTGAGATGTCCCAGCCATGCACGAGCGTGTCAAGAAACAGTTGTGATGCGTACTCAGCTCCGGTGACCGGCCCTGAAGATATCTGGCAAGTACGGGACATTGCGTCATCTTGTCGTAGGATCGCCAGAACCTCTGCAGCCGACTCTCTGTAGACGTTCTTTGGTTCGTCACCCACAAGGTCGCCGTCAAATCGATCACCCACCTCAGCGATAGTCTGCCCCTCGAACAGGGCTACCATCCATCGATTTTCATATACGAGATGGTTCACGACGTCCTTTACGTCCCATTCACTGCATGGAGTTGAGTTGGACCACTGTGATTCATCAACAGAGTCGATGATCCGGGCAGTTGAAGCGATCGAGCGGATATAACAGTCTCCGATCTTTCCGGGGGATAGCGGCAAGTCTGGCATGCAAAGGACTCCTGTTTTCTTTCTTCCGGAGGGCGGAATTGCAGCTGTTGCAGGTGCTAACGTGACTCCGCGCCGAGGATGTACCCATGCAGCAATCCGATGGGCAGTCCAGGGTGCCCAACACCCCTACAGCTTTCGCTCCCGCCTCGGCCCCTGTGTTCTGTCAATATCAACCCTGGCAGCGCAGTATTCATGACGCCGCCACAGTCACTGCAATAGGTTGCCAGCATTGTGCTTTACCTCCAGCTTGCGGTTGATCACGTGACTTCCGTCGATATGGTGAAGCCAGCGTCGCTGGGCGCTGAATACCGGGTGACGCGCTGGTCGAGAGAATCCCAACCAGCGCGCGATACGGTAATCCAGATTAACCGGCGAGCTGGTTTACGATTGAGTCGGTCGTCTGTACGGAACTGGCCATCATCCTGAAGTTCAGGAGGGCAGCCTCATACGCGTCGCCCTTCGGCAATTGCGCTCCTGCTGTGGCGTCTTTCGCTATGGCGACCTCGAAACCATCTTCGAGCAGGTCTCGCATGTGAGCCTCAACGCAGAGGTTGGCTGACATTCCGGCGAGAATGACCTTGTCGATTCCGCGCTTGCGCAGCTGCAGCGACAGGTCGTTTGTCTTAGGTCCGTAGACCTTGTGTGGGCTGGCTACGACCACGTTGTCGTTCTCAATCAGGGCCTTGAGCTCATCCTCCCAGTCTGCACCTGAACCCGAGAATCCGTCAGTTGTGAGTGCTCCCTGGCGATCAAACATGTTGATGGCGTGCATCATCGTTTCCACGGCACCGCTGAACTTCCACTTGTGGTCTGACGGGTAGTAGTAGTGAGGTGAGATGAAGACAGGCGTGCCTGAACTGTGTGCGGCCTCCAGCAGGTGCTTCAAGTTGCCGACCGTGCCGTTCTTTTCGACGCTCGGACCAACAATTGCCCAGGTCACACCTTCAGGGTTCAGGAAGTCACGCTGCGGGTCGGTAATCACTACCGCTGTATTCCCCGGAGTTATCTCGAACCCCGGGTTTGGCAGTACCTCATCATAGTGCTGCGGCTCGTCGGCCATTTCTGCATCTCCTTGTGGCTGTTCCGGCTTTGTGAGCCGAACTTTCTCTGCGCGTCGATCCAGGATTCGCTCCAGCCATCGAAAAACCATCGTCATACCTCCGCCTGGACCGGACGGTTACTCAAAGTGCCTCGCCTATTTCCTGATGGTCGGAAATGGGAGTACCCGGCACACAGACGGGATTCTCAGTGGTTGCATCCTGGCTGAGGAACAGAAGATTTGCTTGAGTGGACTAAGCAAAATCACGTAGGACTCACGACAATCGGATATGCCTACCCGGATGAGAGTTTTGCAACACCGCGCCGCAGCGCGTAAAGCGCGGCCTGAGTTCTGTTTTCGAGGCCGAGCTTGCTCAGTATGTTCGTTACATGGGTGCCGACAGTCCGCTCACTAAGGTGCAACGCTTCTGCTATCTGCTGGTTAGACTCACCGTTTGCCACATGCTTGAGGACATCGATTTCGCGCTCTGTCAACGGGTCCACAGAATTATCTTCGTAGCTCTCGCTGGCCAGCAGATTGACGATTTGTGAACCCAGCGATGGCTGGAGAAACGGTCTGCCCTCGGATACCTCTCTGATGGCATGGATTAATTCATCTGCGGACGATTCTTTGAGGAGATATCCGAGTGCCCCTGCCTTAACGGCCGGTATTACATATCGATTTTCATAGGAACTGGTGAGGACGAGGATCCGGATGTCTGAGTTCTCTGCAGTAATCGCCTTTATAGCCTCCAGACCATCCATCCCGGGCATGATCATGTCCATCAGGACCACGTCTGGGTGAACATCGGCTGCCATGGCCACGGCTTCAATCCCATTGGATGCCTGACCAACAACCTCGAATCCTGGCTCCGAAGTGAGCAGTGAGGTCAGGCCTTCCCGGACGACTACGTGATCGTCAGCGACTAACAGTCGCACCAATTTAAGTCCGCCCAATTTCCGTGCTCACGCTGACTCCGATCGGTATTGAACCCGAAACTGATGTCCCTTTTCCCGTCTCGGAATCTATCTCAATGGTTCCACGTAGTCTGGCTATTCGATCGGCGATATTGCTCAGGCCCATTCCACCCTGGTTGTTGAGCTCCTCGCGATCAAATCCGACGCCGTTGTCCGTTACGGAAAACTCAAGTTGGTCAGCGCCGTACTGAATAGATACATCCACCGTTCGCGCGCGGGCGTGCTTAAGAGAATTGTTCAGGGCCTCCTGAACCACAGAAAACAACTCGTATTCGATCTCGGCATCTACCTCAGCGTGACCGTCTGTCACCAGGTTTGCACTGACTCCGGCTCTGCGCTCCACCATCTCCAGCCGTCTCTGTATAGCTCCGGCAAGGCCTCCCTGGTCAAACTCAGACGGCCGCAGTTGATGGACTAGAAGCCGCATCTCTTTAAGGGCCTGCTGCGCCGAACGAGCAACGTTAGTGAAATTCATGCTCGCGCGGGACGTCTCACCCGCAGCAGCCGCTCGACGGCCTGATTCGGCGAACAAGACAAGGCTGTATAGAGACTGGGTGACGGAATCATGAAGCTCTCTTGCCAGACGGTGTCGTTCTCCTTCTACCGCCATCTGTCGCGCTGTGTCCTCAGCCTCTTTGCGCTCACTTATGTCGCGCACCATGGCCAGCAAACATGGACGCCCGTCAACGTAGATCGCCGACGCCGAGATTTCTGCCGGGATCTCCACTCCGTCTCGCCTGACGCAGGTTAGTTCATCTGTCCAACCTGAACCATGACTGATTACGGACTCGGCGAATTGGTTGAGTGCGGAGAAATCAGACGGGTGAATAGCTGTAATCCTGGATCCGATCAATTCGTCACGTTGATAGGCCAGCAACGCTTCTGCTCTCGGATTGGCGTCCAAAATGTTATCGCCGATGGGATCGCTAACGATTATGGCGTCGTTCGAGTAGTCGAATATCCGTTGGTAGAGTTCCAGTCGCTCACGTTCGAGCCTGTCTGACTGCTCTATTACTGTCTTTTCCTGTGCCTCCAACAGCTGTTCGAGCGCACTGTTAAGTGCAGCCAGCGTATTGGGATCTTGAATATGTTGAGATTGAGGCACGCTTGTCATGATCCCTCCGTCGTCGCAAAGACCCGGTCTTCAAAGGGTATTAGTGCGACCTTTACGCTCAGAGAGATTGTTCTGAACATGGCTGCAACATGAGGCAAGACCGGCGCTCGAGTAAAGAGGATTACCGCATAGAAATTACCGGAGGGGAGCATACCGCCAAAGCCCAGGCATGACCGGACGGATTCGGGCTTCACAAAGTCTTCCTGTGCCACAATAAATTCACTTTGAGGGGCGTTCTCTTCGTAGAAGACGTTATAGGTGGTCTGATTCTGGTCGACGAATACCTGAGGGTGCGGGTTAATGAAATCCGAAGCCTTGATGCCGAACTGACTTACAAGGTTGGAGATCATTGGGAAGGCATGGACCATCTCCTCGCTGGCCAATGGAATTGCCTTGTGTCCATGAGAAGTGTGTCGAGAGTTCCATTCCTCTTTTGCGCCTTGGGTTGCGAGCAATGTAAGACATGTTGAACCAGGGTCGAGTTGACTCTCGTCCGCAAGACCGGAAGCGAAGGTGCGGAGGTTCTGCGGGAGGTCAGAATACGGATGGGTTTTGAATAGTCTGACTAAGGCCGAGCAGGGCCTGCCATTATCCGGGTCGACGATACCTTCATACAGATGTTTGACAATGCGGTTAGCGACAGTCTCCATCGAGTCTGCGCCGTCCACCATCTGGCGCAGCGCGGCGCCACAGCGGGTCATATCTGCCATGGTGAAACGGAGCAGGTCATAGATGGGAGTGTCAGGCATTTTCCTGCTTTCACTTTGCAGATTAGGCGAAGTAATCTGGGATACTGTCAGAGTGGCATCTGCAGCGCGGGATTCTAACCTAAAGCCTTTTCGCCGCAAGGAGCGTGAGGCGGAATATTCAATTCGAACTTGCAGGATTTATTCCACACTGTTGCCGGACCAGAACGAGTAACTTTCTTCGTGTCTACAGTCAACAGGCCCCGGTCGACGATGTTGACCGGGGCCTGTTGCGATATCCGTTTCAGTTGAATCCGCTACTACGGGCAGACTTCGATCTGATCTGAAGCGTCTGCTGCGCTCCACGCGGTGCGTGAAGACGCGTTACCCATCGCGGTGCTCAAGCCGTTTGAACCGGGATGACCAGCGACCGGTCCACCTTCACAGGTAAAGTTGTTGTTGGGGTCAGATGGGGGCTCAAAGGCTAGGACAGACCCAGTTGATCCTGCTACAGCAAACACAGCCACGGCGAGAGCCAGTGCTATGAATTTTTTCATCTTCCTATCTCCTGATGCTGGCGAATGATTGCCGCCAAGGCGAACCACGTATCTGCGCTAAACGTGTGGTCTCTGCGGCGCAGAAAACCGTAGCTACCGGCTACCTCGAGGGTCGACAAAAAAACGACGTAGTGTGACTACGCATTAATGCTTAGCCGGAGCTTAGTCGGAGACGCTGCGTCACACGGAATTGAAGGATCGGTGTTCATCACCGAGTTCGGCTCTCCCCCGTCTCCAGCGGGAATACATATTCATCTGCCTTGCGAATTAAGGGACCTGTTGCTCCACCGAACCCGCTAAGGGAAAGCGGTGTCTTTTGTTTCGCTGAGCACCTTCCTTGACGGCCCGACAGGCCTGTGACATCCTTTGCGAACCCTCGGTGTTGCGAATATTTGCAGGAACTAATTTTGGCTCTACACCATGACGACCCGGCCGTCCTTATCAGGTCAGCTGGCAAGCGGGTCACACATGCCCGACTGACCGTAGTCTCCGTGCTTCAACACGGAAGCATGCACATGACCGCTACCGATGTGCTTTCGGCTGTTGGAGAGGCAGGAGCGCATATCGACCAGTCGACCGTATACCGCGTCCTTGCTGATCTACGTGATTCTGGTCTTGTTGCGGAGTCAAGGTTCGGAAGCGGCGAAGCGTCTTACGAGTGGCTGGGCGGATCGAACCACCATCACTTGCACTGCAACGAATGTGACAGGGTGCTGCCTCTCGACGACGGACTGGTTGACCGGTTCGTTGCATCCGTCGCGCAGAGCCACGATTTTGAAGCGGACGCCACGCACATGGTCGTTTCTGGCACCTGCGACAGGTGCCGCAGCGCGAGGCGAAGCGGGCAGACCAAATGATGTTGACTGATTGGAATCTTTTACGAGCTACCGGTGTGCGATCTCTCCACGCTCCTGACGGCTTTTTCAGCATCGCCGTTTCGTCTGTGTCGTGGGGAGTCGCAGCCGTTTTCATTTTCGCCGCGCTGCGGGTTGCAGGGCGACAACTCAGCGAGCGCATGGTCCCTGCACTTGGTGTGTTCGCAGCATTCATTTTCGCCGCCCAGATGTTCAACTTCCCTGTCGCCGCTGGCACCTCCGGTCACCTCATTGGTGCAGCGCTTGCCGCCATCGTGCTTGGACCTGCGGCGGCGTTGATCGTGATGGTGGCTGTCGTCTCGTTTCAGGCGCTCATGTTCCAGGACGGCGGGCTCGTGGTGATGGGCGCGAACATGCTCAACATGGCGGTGATACCGGTGTTCGTGGCGTACGGAGTTTTCAGGGCCGGTCGGCCGTTTGTTAGCTCGCGAAGTTCGCTTGTTGTGCTCGCCGGTGTTGCTGCATGGCTGTCGGTTGAAGCCGGGGCATTGGCAGCCACTGTGCAACTGAGTCTGTCTGGCACGTCACCGTTCTCGGTAGCTGCACCCGCGATGCTTGGGGTCCACGCATTGATAGGCATAGGTGAGGCGCTCATAACCGCTGCCGCTTTGACCGTCCTTTACAACTCCCGAAAAGAGCTATTCCGTATTGGCCGGGTCGTTCCGGAAGCGGTGGTCGAATGAAGTTCAAATGGTGGATCGCCGGATACCTGATCGCCATGGCTCTTGTGCTCATCGCGCCGCTCGCATCACCTGACCCCGATGGCCTGGAGCGCGTTGCTGAGGACAAAGGCTTCATCGACGATGGTGACGACGCACCTTATTCGATAATCGCAGACTACGTATTTCCGGGAATAGAGAACGAAACGCTGGCCACCATTCTTGCTGGCTGGATTGGGGTGACAGCAATGATGGTGATCGTTGCAGGGACCGCATACATCGTTCACCGAAGGAATGGCAGCAGGACTTCGACCGGACAGGCATCGGGCTGAGGTGGCCGCCGGAACAGTCGCACTCGACCGCTACATTCCAGGTTCAAGCGCGGTCCACAGGGCCGACCCGCGGGTCAAGACCGGCCTCACCGTGCTGTTCATCGTCGCCCTGACCACTCTTCCGATAGCCAGTTGGCCGTTCATAGCCGGTTTTTTTGCAGTCGCCTGGGTTACCGTGCTGACGGCCGGCATATCGCCAGTCAGGATACTGCGCCGCACATTCATCGCACTGCCATTCGTGTTGATCGCGGTGCCATCTGTATTCACCCGCAGCGGAGAGCCAATCGCCACGTGGAGCGCCGGTTTTGTCACGCTAACGCCGACCCGTGAAGGGCTCGAGTTCCTGGCAACCATCATGCTCAAGTCGTGGATCGCCGTCACGGCCGCTGTGCTGCTAACGGCGACGACCAGGTTCATGGACATAGTTGCCGCACTGCACTGGTTCCGCGTGCCAGAGCTGCTGCTGGCCGTGGTTGCGATGATGTACCGCTACCTGTTCCTGCTTCTAGGCGAGGCACAGCGAATGATTGTGGCGAGACGAGCGCGCTCAGCCGCAACGGAAGGGGCACGGGCAGGCGGGAGTATCCGTTGGCGGGCTCGTGTCACCGGGCATATGGCGGGGTCGCTGTTCGTCCGAACCTTCGACCGCAGTGAGCGTGTCTATATGGCAATGCTGGCACGTGGCTACGATGGAGCCATGTTCGCTCCGGGCCAATTGTCGATGGGACGAGTAGAGATGGTGATGGCCGTCGCGGTTGTCGCTGCGCTCTTGGTGGCTGCGACCTTCGCGAGACTGGTCTGATGAGCACATCTCCTGCGCCGACCCTACCAGCGATACAGGTCACCGGTCTCCGTTACACCTATATGAACGGCGCAGCGGATCAGCCTGCACTCAATGGGGTTGAACTTCGCGTCAGCGCAGGCGAGAAGGTCGCTCTGCTTGGCCCGAACGGCGCTGGCAAATCAACACTGATGCTGCACTTGAACGGCCTGCTCGATGGTGAGGGCACTGTAGAGGTGATGGGCCAGGCCCTGGACCACGGTGACAAGAAGCTGATGAAGAAAATCCGGGCGCGGGTCGGGCTAGTGTTCCAGGACTCGGACGATCAACTCTTCTCGAACACGGTCGGGGAGGATGTGGCGTTCGGTCCAATACACATGGGCCTTGGTATGGACGAAGTGCGTAAGCGGACACAGACAGCACTGGCAGATGTGGGGCTAGGCGGGCTTGAAGATCGCGCGCCATACCACCTCAGCGGCGGCGAGAAGCGTCGTGCGGCAATCGCAACTGTGCTTTCGATGCAGCCAGAGATCATCGTCGCTGACGAGCCTTCAGCAGGGCTTGATCCGCGTGCAAGGCGCGGTCTGATCGCGCTGCTTGAAAGACTTCCGCAAACACTGCTGATCGCGACTCATGACATCGACCTGGCTAGAGAGGTCCTCCCGCGTACGGTCATCATGTCAGGAGGCAGGGTGGTTGCAGATGGCCTGACCGAAGAGATTACATCGGACGCTGAGCTAATGGAGCGTTGCGGCCTGTAGCAAGCACCTTGAACACTGAAGAATTGCACGAGATTCAGTTGGCCTCATGCGCCCCACCGTTTCATGTCTTGGATGTCCACTACAAGGTCGATCCTAGCCGTGATTTCCCTGTTACAGGTTAAGACTGACCAATCTGCTGGCCTTCACCGCATAGACCAAATCAAACTCGGTAGTCCAGAGCGGCTCTATTCGACAACTAGATCGAGTCGTTATGAGTCCGAGTCTGCTCTACGTGAATATCGACCGCGATTAGCTACGACGTCAAAACACTCGACCAGTCTGTCGGATACCGCTTGAAAGTGATGGGATCGCTTACTCGAGATCTTTCTAATTAAGTCTCAACGCGCGATGCAGCCCCGCATACATGGCTTGCGGGGCTGCGATTGCTATGCCAGCAAAGAGGGCCAGACATCACCAGGCTCCGGAGGTTGAGAGCCGACGCCCCTGCCCTGCTCTGCTTACTGTATTGCCGTTATGTTGTCCTGGTACACAGAAGCCGGTAGTGCGACGTAGCCAACTTCCTCAGCCAGCGCTCCACCTTCGTTCATGTAGTACTCAACGAATGCCTTAACCTCAGGCTTCTCCAACTCGGCGATGTTCACGTAGATGAAGATCGGTCGGGAAAGCGGAGCGTATGATCCATCGTTGATCGTCTCTGGCGTCGGCTCGACACAACCATCGCCAGAATCGATCGCAACGAGCTTCAGCCGGTCCGTGTTCTCTGCGTAGTAGGCGTATCCGAAGTAACCGAGTGAGTTACGGTCACCTGAGATGCCCTGGACCAGCACGTTGTCGTCTTCAGAAGGTGTGTAGTCAGCACGGGTTGCGCCTTCCTCACCATTGATCTCATCCGTGAAGTAGTCGAAGGTACCTGAGTCAGTTCCAGGTCCGTAAAGGTGAATTTCGCGGTCAGGGAATCCATCACGAACCTGGCTCCAGTTGTCTACTTCGGAACCTGGCTCCCAGATCCTGTTCAACTCCTCCGTGGTCAGGCACGTCACGAAGTCGTTGTCCGGGTGGACCATGACAGACAGTCCATCTAGAGCAACTCGAAGTTCCATGAACTCGATGCCGTTGGCAGCTGCCTCTTCAGCCTCAGAATCCTTGATGGTTCGAGAGGCGTTAGAGATCGCAGTTTCACCGACTACGAACCTCTTGAATCCACCACCTGTTCCAGAGACACCGATAACGATCTGAACGCCGTTGTTACCGTCTGCACGGAACTCTTCAGCAACTGCCTGGGTGATCGGGAATACGGTCGATGAACCGTCTATCTGGATAGTGCCCGAGAGGTCCTGGGTCGCCGGTGGGTTTGTCGGCTGTGCGCCGCCGGTATTAGTCGGGGTGGCGGTCGCATTCTCGTCACTCCCACACGCTGCTGCGATGACCGCAAACGCGGAAAGCATCAGGGCAGCAAACCAGCGCCTCCGTATGCCGCCGCCTAGTTGACTTGCCATCTGTGTTTTCGCTCCTTGAGAACTTGTCGAATATTGCTTCGCGTAGGACATACCTCAACCCGATACCCGGTCAAAACAACTTTTAGTGGTAAGGGCACGGCGATGTCACTGACGGAGTAATTAGAGCGCTGGATTATTAACGGACGTTAAGACACCGTGATTAGATAAGAGTGTGCTTATAAGCCTTTGCCGAGCGCTAAT
>CBDEVT010000001.1:0-3267475 GCA_965243825.1 Dehalococcoidia bacterium | reverse complement strand
GAGCAATATTGACCGGATGTACGGAGTCGCAGGTTCCCTCGTCACCCACGCGTGCCATGAAAGATCTCTACACCGAAAAAACGCAGCAGCCTGGACCAGTTTTCCGACGTAATCAAGAGCGAGTCGGGTCAGGTTGGATCCTTGGTATTCGTGAATGGTGAAGTGGTCGGGTTCGACGTGTTGTCTGACCCCGATTCATATTCAAAGATCCACAAGCAGCTGTTAGACAGCTATGCAATGGACGGCTTACTGGAAGAGCAAGAACACCACGAACCTGATCAGGCTACAGCAGAGGCATTTCTTGACGGGTTAGCCGCATGCAAGGAGGCCCGTTATGAGGCAGTGGGCGAAGGTTACGACTTTCGGTACGAATCTGATCAGATCGTCGGATCGGCGCTGACGGTCAACGACAAAGTGGTCCAAGCTGCCTTTTTTGCGAATCGACGAACCTAACGCTAACCAAACAGTAGCGACGGTGGCCTGGATCAGCCGCCGTCGCTCGGACTCTGTTCAGAACGAACGACAGACCTTCGCTGCGATACACCACTGTCGTGCTTTCAAGGCCAAAATTTCCTGTCGCTCAGAATCCAGCATATTGTGCAAAGGAAATGACCGGTGGAATTTTCGGAGTAAGGCTCCGCGACGATACCGCTCAAAGCCCAAGTATGGAACCCGTCCAGCCTGGTCACCGACCAGTTGGTCAAAAGTATCCACCAAACTCGCTGAACTTCCGATACGTGATTTTTATCCTGGCACTCCGGCAGCCGATATCCGACCATTCGTGAGTCGCCAAAAGTTTGCAGAGCACTGAGCTTGAAAGCTAAGCGCCAAGCTAATCAATAAAGATTGTCTGTTCTCGGCAAGGCCCCGTCGAAATCATCCCGATAGGAACTCCAATGAGTTCTTCCAAACGGCTCACGTAATTGCGTGCCTCGAGAGGCAGTTGAGTTACCTCCGTCACACCGCTCGTCAGTCCGGTCCAACCGGTCATCCGCTCATAGACTGGTTTACATCGACGAAGAGATGACGCGTCGGACGGAAACCTGGTTACCGTTCTACCATCCAACTCGTAGGCAACACATATGTCGATCGAGGTCCCAACCGTTCGAGCGTATCGAGGCGTGTCAGCACCGCTGAATCGAAACTGTTCACCTGGACGCTGTGTCGGGCGGCTACGGCATCAAACCAGCCGATTCGACGTGCGCGACCTGTAGAGGTTCCAAACTCGCCATCTGGGTCATTCCGATCTCCGCGTATCCGATCCGCGAGATCGCCTGTAATCTCTGTCGGAAATGGCCCTTCACCCACTCTCGTGCAATAGGCTTTGAATACCCCCATAACCTTCGAGAGAGTCGCGGGTCCAAAGCCCAGACCAGCCAACATCCCACCAGCGGTGGAGTTCGAAGCGGTCACAAATGGGTAGGTGCCGTGATCAATGTCGAGGAGCATTCCCTGTGCGCCCTCGAGGACAACATTCTGCTCGTTCTTGACGGCTGCATTCATGATCTGTTCGGTGGCGGCTATATAGGGCGTGAGTTCGGTCGCCCAGCGACGAACGCTGTCTAGAAGCTTCTCGTATTCGACCGGTCGTCCGCCATAGAGACCAGTGATTTTGGCGTTCTGGTATTCGATCAATTGTGGTAGACGAAGTAGTAAGTCTTCCAGGTTCGACAACTCACCGATACGTACTCCCCGCCGGCCGACTTTGTCTTCATAGGCTGGCCCAATACCGCTCTTGGTGGTGCCAATCGCTTCTTCCCCACGCCATTCTTCTTCTGCCCGGTCCAGTTCGATGTGATAAGGCATGATGATGTGGCGCACGGTCACTCACGACCACCCGGCCGGGCAAACCCTGCCGCTGGATCTCTTTCAGTTCACTGATCAACACCTCTGGATCTACAACCACGCCGTTGCCAATGACGTTGGTCGTGCCCGGCCAACAGATGCCTGAAGGCACAAGATGAAACTTGAATGTGCCCCGGTCGTTCATGACTGTGTGGCCCGCATTGTTACCACCTGAACCACGGGCGATCACGGATGCATCACCGGCGAGAACGTCAATTATTTTCCCTTTACCCTCATCACCCCACTGTCCACCTAGCACGGCACAAACGGCCATTTCGTCACCTCTCGAATTGTTAACCTCAACACCGGATCGACAGGTTGAACAGCGGTCGCTGCTCTGTTAATTCAGTCCGAGTTGGAAATGCTTTCCTTCGGTCTTAATTGATGGAGCGACCACCACTTCGGCCTTGGTGTGAAAATCTCGGATGTCGAATGCACCTACCATGCCGAGGCAAACTTCCAGAGCCCCCAGCAGGTTGGCCGTTCCGTCTGATCGCGAGGATGGCCCTCGAAGAATTTGCTCCAGTGGTCCTCGTGTGCCGACCGAGATTCTTGTGCCACGTGGAAGAGCAGGATGGGGACTAGCCATACCCCAGTTGAATCCACGGCCGGGCGCTTCGGAGGATTGTGCGAGGGGGGTTCCGATCATTGCGGCATCGGCCCCGCACGCCAGCGTTTTGCAGAGGTCACCTCCTGTACGGATTCCACCGTCCGTAATGATTGGCACGTACTTTCCGGTGCGTCTGAAGAACTCGTCACGAGCGGCAGCGCAGTCAAGGGTTGCCGTTACCTGGGGCACGCCTACTCCGGTCACCTCGCGTGTAGTGCAGGTTGCACCGGGACCAACCCCAACCAACACACCGTCGATTCCGCATTCCATGAGTTCCAGAGCGACCCCGCAGGACACGCAATTGCCCGCTATCACTGGAACACCAACTGAATGAATGAATTTCGACAGGTCGAGACCCTTTGATCCGTTCGAAACAAATCGGGCAGTAGTAACGGTCGACTGTACAAACAGGAGGTCTGCCCCCGCTTCGGCCGCGATCGGCCCAAGTGACTCCGCCATTGATGGAGTCACAGAGACCGCACACTTGGCTCCGCGTTTCTTGATTTCGCGAATACGATCGCCAATGAGCTGTTCCTTGATCTCGGCCTGGTAGATAGCTTGCAAAACGGAGGTCACCTGGTCGTCGTCCGCACCCACGATTTCGTCGATAAGTGCATCCGAATCCTCGTATCTGGACTGCACTCCCTCCAGATTCATCACGGCCAGACCACCGGCCTTATCGAATCGGACGGCGAAATCAGGCGAAACCACTGCATCCATGGCTGCGGCCAATATTGGAATTTTCAGATCGAGACCGCCAATAGAGATGGCGGTATTCGTCCGCGAGGGGTCGACTGTGACTTCGCCGGGCACGATCGAAACTTCATCAAATCCATAGGTTCGTCTGAGTTCTTTGAATTGCGCGATTTGCAATTTGTTACCGTCCTATCTCTTGACCCTTCTGCGTGGAGTCACCTGTGATTTCGAGCGATGCAGGTTGCATCAGGCACAGCAGCTTGAGGGCAGCAGTTGGTACACACCAGAGCTATCTATGACCATCTTTTTGAGGGCGCAAGAAAGGGACCATGGTCATCTATGGCCATATGACCTGGAAACAGTTTGTGTAAAGTGTCCATCCCACACATGTGGCGAGTGTGGGTGGTTGGTAGACCACAGTTCACTTGCGCTACAAGTCCGGCCAGGACCAGGCGGTCCTGGAGATGCGGATAAGGAGCGATGCACATGGATCTGTCATCACAGACTTCTTTCGTGGGCCGCCAGGGTGAGATGGGCGAGCTGGCAGCCGCTCTTGATGACAGCCTCTACGGATCCGGCAAGGTCGTGCTCTTGGCAGGCGAGCCAGGTATCGGTAAGACCCGTCTGACCACTGAAATCGCCACGATGGGCATAGAAAAAGGTGCCATCGAACTCCGAGGCAAGACCTATGAGCGTTCGGCGACACCACCGTACTGGGTCTGGCGGGATGCAGTAAGGGATGCCGAAGGGGCCATCAATCAGGAAGCGATTCAAGGCGCGGTAAAAAAGGCTGGCGCTGATGTAGTCCGGGCGCTCAGGGACCTGGGCTCGGTGTCAACTACTGAGATCGACGGCCACCGGGAAGACCCAGCGGACTCTCAATTTCGAACGTTAGCTGCTGCGAGCACTTTCTTCACGGCCTTGTCTGAGATCCACCCACTAATTCTCGTACTCGAAGACCTTCAGTGGGCCGACCAAGCATCACTCCAACTGCTTGAGTTTTTCGCCAGTAGGATCCGCAATAGGAGAATCCTAGTCGTCAGCACTTTTATTGACGACGACGCAGCGCATTCAGGTCCGTTCAGTGACGTGCTCGATTCGCTCAGCAGGGAGCCGAATTTCACCCTGATGACGATTGGCGAATTGACCCCAGATGACGCACGCGAGCTGATAACAACGCTGACTGGCTGTCACTCAACTGAACCGGTAGTGGAGGCAATCTATAAAGCGACTGGAAGAAACCCTTTCTTCATCACCGAGTTGTCTCGAAGCCTTGCCGACTCGAACGAGATGTTCGGAGTCGGTCAGAGCGCAATCAAACCCGTCAAAGTCCCCAGTACTGTTCGAGCGGTTGTCAATCGGAGACTTCGCAACCTAAGTGGTGAAACCCTTAGACTCCTCCGACTGACCGCCATGCTGGATCGCGATTTCAACATTCCGTTGATGGAAGCGCTAGACAACGATCTGGCATCCCACGGCTTGCTGGATGCGATAGACGAGGCAAGAAGGTCCGGCCTTCTCGTCTCGATCGACGAGGTTAATGAGCGTTATAAGTTGACCCATGATCTTTTTGGCATGGTGATGCTAGACGACCTCGACTCGAACTCGAAGAGGGAGATGCACTCGCACATTGCGAATACTCTCAGGGAGTACTACGGTCATCCGACCGACGAGCACGCTGCCGAGATCGCAGAACACTGCGTTGCCGGCGGCTCACTGGTTCAACCGTCCATCAAGTCGGTTTATGCCCTGGCAGCAGGGCGTGAAGCGCTACTCGGCCGCGCGTTCGCTGCCGCAACGCGGTGGTTCAATGTGGTCCTGGAACCGTCAGTAAGCCGAGAAATTGACAAGGTCCTGGTTGCAGAGGCTCACTACGGGGCCGGGCAGTCTCTCGCTCCATTGGTTTCTGTCGAGAATAAGCAACCCGCGTGGAACCACCTGGTCGCTGCTTTCGAACTATTCCTGGAGCTCGGAGAAACTGAACGAGCGCTTGACACCGTTTCACATCCAATTGCGTTCGGTCGTTTAACAGGAACAGCGGATGTCCTGCAACACGCAGTTGAACTGGCGAGCGCTGACTCCAACCGACTAGGACAATTGCTGGTCGCGTATGGCAACGCGCAAATAGTTGAGCGCGGTGACGTGGATCAAGTTTGGGGTTCTCTCAGGGAAGCGCGGGCTATTGCTGAGCGAGGAAATGACCGCAGCCTTCTCTGCCAGGTAGAGCTAAGCTCGACAATTTGCGCTTACTACGGACTTGATCCTGAAAGCGCAATTAAGCACGGTCAGATAGCCGAAGAGCTGGCAGATGAACTTGGCGCTACTTCTGTCATTTCCCGTCTTGCCTTTTTCCTTGGCAATTCGTTTGCAGTTCGCGGAAGGCACGCCGAAGCATTCGCAATTCTGGAAAAAGGACTTGCTGCGGCGTCTGAACTGAACGTGGAACATGATGTCACGCACGCTCTGCGGGCTAAGGCTCAGATCCATTTCTCGCTCGGAGATTGGGATCAAGCTATCCAAACCATGGAGGAGCTACGGAGACGCGTACCAGGCGCCCTGACTTCAGAGTACGAGTGGCTAAAAGCTTCCATCGCGTACGAACGTGGCACGGTAAGCGTCGTAGATGCGCTCGAGAACAATCCGAGGCATAACTTGGCGATTCGAGCTCTTAGAAGGGCAGCAACTACCGATGACGTGGCGCCGTTTGAGGGCCGCTTCAGAGGATATTCTCCACGGTTCGAGAGCGCGCCGTTTGTATCAGGTTGGAAGGCCCGTCGCGAAGCATCGCTAAGAGCCACATTTAAAGATGTCCGGGGTACTTACTACTATTACGAAGCGCTAGCTTCATCGGCGATCCGCATCGACTACTGCACGGGCAGTACTGACCGGCTACTTGGTGAGATGGCACTACTCCTAGGAAGAGTCAGCGCAGCAATCGAACACTTCGAGAAAGCGGTCAGTTTCTGCCGATCTGCGGGTTACCGTCCAGAGTTCGTGATGAGCGCTTATCACCTCGCGAATTCGCTCATTAACTACGGTGCTGAAGCTGCCCGAAAGAAGGGGCATGAACTACTCGTGGAAGCCATCGCAGTTGCGACTTCAATCCAGATGGTCTCAATGATCGAAGTGATGATGGCACTTCGAAATTCTGCCGGCGAGGCTGACGGCGACTCACCGGAACTTGACTTGACCGGACGTCAGATTGAAGTTGTGCTGCTGGTTGGTAGAGGCCTATCGAATCAAGGTGTTGCTGACGCCCTGAACATCTCAAAGAACACGGTTGCCCATCACCTGGCGAATATTCGTGAAAGAGTCGGCCCGATGAGCCGCGTCGAGTTGGCTGAACTATCCCATCAAGTATCTGCGCCGCAGGAGACCGCCTCCATTAATGGCATCGGGTGAGTTTGGTCTGCGACATGTATGGTGGCAGAACAATCTAGATCCAGGCGGTGGAACTGTGGGGCTGATAGACAGAACTTTTTTGGATCAGATACGGTTCGCTTAAATTCGAGAAGCTCCACGTCCAATCGGCAGTACTAACGAGGAGATCGCAGACGGAGGGCAACTCTGCAGCACGCACCGGATAATCCCGAGGTGTCTCGATTTAACGAATAGTCTCATCCATGTACTTACGAGCGGCTTCAATCCGGGTTGACGAATTGGTCTTAGAAAGAATGTTCTTTAGGTGGGTTGCAACCGTATTGCCTGTTATGAACAACAGCCCGGATATCTCGCGATTTGTTTTGCCTTCCGAAACGAGTTCTAACACTTCGACTTCCCGTGGTGTCAGGTCGAACGGCAGGCCGGACGGAGCCAATTCCGAGATTCCCTGAAGTGCCGTTAATCGAACAGATAGCGCGGATAAGCCGCAATCCTGTGCAATTTTCAATCCCTCTTCTAGTAGTTTACGTGCCTGCCTCCGTCTGCCTATCCGAGTGAGGTACTCGGCATAGTCGTGGCATGTCCAAGCCTGTTCAAATCTGTACCCATTGGGTCGAAGTATTTTTAGAGCGTTCTGGAAGTGGAGTTCGGCATCCGCATGCCGTCCCAGGAAAGCTGCGGTTCTCCCCAGAACGCGGTCTGCCGAATACGGGTAAGCCCAGTTCGTAGTTGGGATGCTCCCCGCCAAAGGCTGCAGACTTACGTAACCGCGTTTCGCAAGCGCCTGATCGCCAACTTCAACCCCAGCGAGCGCAATGGAAGATTCCACAGCGATCCGGTGAAATGGCAAATTCAGCAGCGGATGGTTCGTCAACAACATTGAAATTAATTGATCCCATCCCAGCGGATTGATGTTGCAGTCTGATGCGGCTCTCACCAACATCGCAGCGTACATTGGCAGCGGGAAGAATCTGTCGGTCACGTTTGCACGGTGGAAAAGTGGTTCGCCCCCCTCATCTTCCTGCGCAAGTTGAGCCCGAGACAAAAATCTCAACAGCAAAGGCCAGATCCCAACCTTCGCCCTAGAGATGGCCTCGTCAAACCGTTGCGCGGCTCCGGCTACATCACCCGATTGCACAAGGTGAATGCCACTGGCACTCGCTCCTTGCCAGAGCCTTATTGCGTGGCGCGATCTAACCGCGGTATCCCAGGCTAACGAAGCATATTGTCCGGCGGTTGCCAATTGACCGAGCGTCGTTAAGCACATCGCACCCCAATAAGCAACATGAACGGCACACTCTGGTTCCCTGTACTGATCGCGCAGTTCGAACGCTATTCTCGCCGTTCTCTCCGCTTCCTTCCATTTGTTGTGGTGATGGTGAACCATGGCGGCTCGGCCATAATTCCAAGCAATTAGCCAGGGATTTTGAAGCGACTCAGCTTCCTTGATTGCTCGATCGAGTAATGTCACTGCGCGATCGTAATCGTAATGCGGTATTCCCGAAAACACTGTGCCCCAGCGAGATAGCACTAGCGCTCGTTCAGGCGTACCAGCCTTAGCTATCTGAACACCTTTTTCATACAACGCGGTGGAAGCTGGACTCATTACCGATAAAGGAAAAGAGGCTACTCGCATACATTCATCTTCGTCATCTAACTCGAGAAAGCGATCAAACGAGGCTTTCATACAAATCAGGGCAAGATCGTCCTCGTTGTCCCCGGCGTATGCACGCGCCAACGACGCAAGAATTTCGGCAAGTTCTCTAGTGACCGGCCATTCGGAGAGTGGGGTAGGAGATCTGTCCATAATTGGCAGCTCGTCTTCCTCTTTTATTGCACCAACAATACCGGGAGCTAGTATCTCAACCGCAGTTTCTAAGTGCACTCTTGCTTCAGGATAGGCAAAGCTTGCAAGTTCATACTCGCCAGCCAATCGTGAGTATTTGAAAACCGGGGCATCTTCCACGAGTGGTTGAGCATTTCTGTAGTGGAACGCGATTGTGCCCGCATAAGGTTCGAGAAGATGAGCGCGGAACAACTCGAGCGCCTTGGCTGCGGTGAGATGCAGTTGAGCAAGATTCGAAGCTGAAAGGCCCTGCAATATAACCTGACGGACAATCTCGTGGTGAAAACGGACGGGAGAACCAAGCTGAACTGGATTTTCCAAGATTCCCAAATCGAGAGCCGGTTGGAGTCGCCGAAGGTATTCACTTCCGGCGATGTTCATGATGTTGCAAATCAGTTCAGGTTCGAGTTCGCGCCCCAATACTGCAGCGGTCTCAATTAGTTGGGCTGTATCAGGCGGTACACGCTTAGTTCGATTTTCAATTATTGATGTGGTAGTGGACGGAAGTCGGACACCAAGCAGGTCGGTTGCATCGATTCGATCAATGAGCCTGGTTATCTCGGTGACATATAGCGGATTCCCTCCAGTGAATTCGAAGGTCGCAGGGGTTACATCTTTGGGATTCTCAACATGTCCCTCCATTAGCGCCGTGACCGAAGCGGGATCCAAAGGCTGAAGTTCTAAGCGCAGCAACCCCTGTACACGGCTCAATTCACCAAGTGTCCACCGGACTGATGATGCAACTTGCTCCGGATCTCTAATCGTGACAATGAGCATCACTTTGCAATTTTTCAGCCCACCCGCTACGAATTCGAGTGCTCGTAACGTGGGGGTGTCAGCCCAGTGAATGTCCTCGATCACCGCTACCAAAGGCTTTGAAATCGAAACGGCTTTCAAGTACCTGAGAAGTTCGACGTGAATCTGTTGATCGAGAGTTCGATCGTTCTGCCTGCTGTTGTCCTGATTTTCGGGTTTAGTTCGATCGAGAGATGAAAGAATTGCTGGTAGCGAACGACTCGACGAGTGTTCGATCTCTCGCAGCAGTTGAAACCATGGCCAGTAAACCGGCGCACCTTCAACCTCCCGACTGTACCCCACTGCGCGAATCACCTGGCTGGTGTCATCTGATAAAAGGTACTCGTAAACAAGGCGTGATTTACCGATACCCGCCTCACCCGATACTAGAGCTGTTCCTCCTGATCCGGACAATGCCTTTGCCCCCAGTTCTTGCAAACTGGTCATTTCTGAACTCCGTCCAACGAACGGAAGTTGCGAATGGTTCGACACTACTGCCCTCAACGATCGGAATGAGTTCAGATTTTAGACGACAATTAGCCTGCAGTTTCGCCCTACTTCGTCAGCAGATCCGGCTCATCCAATGGCGAGTGACTCCAGGCGACGATACGCCATTGGATTGAAATCAAAACGACATGAAGGCCTTTGCCACATAGCGGGAGCTCAGGGGATGATTGGCATATCTTGTTGGCATAAGTTCATGCCCCGGCTCAATTGATGAATCCAACTCGGCTAAAATCCGGACGAAATTAGAAACAGGTGCAGGGTCACCACATGCCAATGTCAACCGGATGGCCGTTTGTGGCACGCGCCACGGAACTTGCGACTCTTCTCCAATTAGCTAATGAAGCTGAGGCGGGGTCAGGGCAGGTCGTGCTACTCGCGGGTGAAGCTGGGATTGGTAAATCTAGACTCCTGGATGAGTTACTGAGCTCAGAAGAATTAGAGAATTCGGTCCGAGTAACCGGACATTGCAGAGAGGTTGAAGGGGCGCCTGTTCTGTGGCCTTGGACCCAGCTGTTTTATCAATTGACCGAGAAGACACAAGTCGGTCTTCAGCCAGCGCTACGAGGTTTGCTCCAATCAGGTCAAGGTTCAAGACTAGAAAGCGACGCAAAGCCTGAATTCGAACTCTTTGAAGGGCTTACGCAATATCTTGCAGAATGCTCAACTGAAAAACCGATTCTTGTGGCGATCGAGGACATACATTGGGCCGATTCTCCATCGCTACGTGCATTGGAGTTCGTAATTTCGGGTCTATCCGATTCCCGTATCTTTCTGGTCCTGACCTTACGGGAACCGGAAAAGTCATCAAACGCCCTCGTTCGGCTACTCAGTGAACTAACCCGCCATTCCAACGCTCATCGATTGGACTTGCAGCCATTTGACATTGGTGCGGTGCAATCACTTTTATCAGCGAAGGCTCCGAAGGCTGTAAGCGCTGCACAGGAGTTGATGAAACTTACGGGTGGGAACCCACTTTTCGTTACCGAAGTAGCCGCGCTGCTTGAGCGCGAACAAACGTACGAACTGAAGACCACAGCCCTTCCATCGGCTGCCATTTCGGTAATTGAAGACAAGTTCATCCGATTGCCAGCTGTAACAGTTTCAGCATTAGAAGCATCAGCAGTGGTTGGCCGGAATCTCGACATAGAACTGCTGAGCAAGATCAGCGATCAGGATCCCCAATCTTTCCTTGAAAGCATTCAACCAGCTCTCGATCTTGGGATACTCGAAGCCACCGGACCCATGGGAACCGCACTTAGATTTAGTCACGAGATTGTTAGGCAGTCCGTTATCAATGGGTTACCCAAGGTTCGTTCTGCGAAGCTTAATTTGGCTACGGCTCGCGGGCTTGAAGAACTGCACTCGACAGAGACAGCGAAATACGCGGGCACAATTGCACACCACTACTCAAGTGCTCAGCCGTTAGCAGGTCCCGAGCCGGTTTTTGAGTTTTCGCTCATGGCAGGTGAGTACGAGCTGGCCAACAGGGCGTTCGCAGAGGCGAGTTCTCACTTGGAAGTTGCCCTGGAGAACATCGCCCCGGGGTCTTTAGCGCAGTTGGATGATGAGATCAATCGGCCAGAACAACTGCTTTCCGCTCGACCACTGGAGAAACTTCCTGGAACGGAACAGGTGGCATCTATCCTGGCGCTGCTCTCAAGAGCGTATGCGGGGGAGAATCTGGATATGCTCGGTTTGATCTGTCAAAAGGCGTCATTTGACCGATTTGATGAGTTAGGTCTTTTCGAAGACGCGGTATCAGTTGCTGTGTACCCGCGTTCAGTTGGCAGTCCAGCCTCGTCTGAGCTCTATTCCAGAGCAATCAAATTGGCGAAGCCAGGCACGAGCGAACATGTCATGCTCGCTTGTAAACGCGGCGCAGAGGCGGCTGCGGTGCCTATTTTGAATCCGGAAAGGTCCGCCGAACTTCTTGCTGAGGCGGTTGCCAAAGCCAGGGAACTAGGTCAGCCGGACGTGTATTGCTGGGCGCTTGGCAGGGCGTTGATGGCAAGTGATTGGTGGAACGCTTGGGATGAGGCTGCTAGATACGTTGACTTGGTGGAGCCGGTATTGGAGAACGTTCGTGATCTGGAAGCAGCCGTTCACGCTTGTTTTTGGGGTGCGATGTGCAGAATGACCAATGGCTCACTGGCAGGTGCTGAGCGGTTAGTTCAAATAGGCTGGGAGATCGCAACCGTCTCAAAGCATGGGATGCGCCTGGCACAGGCGGCTTCCATTATGACGCTCCTCGAGATTCACAGGGGTCATTTGAGTGGCGCAATCAGTTTTTTGGAAGGGTTACTTTATCCACGACCCGGAAGCCCATGGCTACCAATTTTCCGACAGTTTTCTGCTCTGCAGATTGGGGAAACTGACGCGACCGGTGATGCAGAGGGGCTGGTTAACGAAGACGCATACTTTCATGCGCAGCATGCGGCCACACTTGCTCGAATCGCAGTTGAATGCGAATACAACTCAGTCGGATGGGATCGCATCGCTGCCCAGCTGGAAAGACCTCACCACTTTCGGTCCTTGCCTTATCACGAAACAAGTGTGCAGATAGGCCGGGCGTTTGCATCGGTCGCACTCGAAGACCGAGTCACAGCGGCCGAGTCATATGCCTTCATAATGCCATACGCCGGAAGAGTTCCGACTCAAGGGTGGGCGATCCCGGTGTCAACTGACCGCGTACTCGGGCGTACCGCCACATTTCTGGGCGATGCTATTCAAGCAGAAAAGCATTTCGAAGATGCTTTGGCCTTGTTGAGGCCAAACGGCTATCGGCTCGAACTTGCTTGGACGTGCTATGACTATGCCGACGCGTTGGTGCAACGCGGGAGCATACGAGACGCTCGCTTTTTAATATCTGAGGGGCTAAAGATTGCGCAAGACTCGTCGCTGGTGATTCTGGAGCGGAGGCTTCGAGAACTTCAGAAATTGACTGGCGATGGTGCATCTCAAAGTCGGCTCTTCACGCTCACCGAGCGGGAAGAGGAGATACTCAGGTTGATTGCTGCAGGGAAACGCAACAGAGAGATCGCCGAATCGCTCTTCATTACCGGCAACACCGTATCCACTCACGTTAAGAGCATTCTCTCCAAGACATCGTCGGCCACGCGAACCGAAGCTGCTCGGAAATACACAGCCGCTAAAACTGATCTGGTGAACCGAGGTAACTCCTAAACCTGCACCAGGCCAACGTTAAGTTCGTGAATCTCACCCGACTGAATCACCCATTTGGGTGAGGTGATTTTTATCACCGACTCCTAGCTTTTCCAGTCACCTGGTTCTGCTCCTCTCGCTACATGACCGACTGGAGCGGAGCCGGGTACATCGAGACCTGAATAAGCATTCAAGGAGTCGGTCATGAGAGATTTACTCATTTCGCGCGGTAGTTCTATCGACTTTCGCACCCACCTTGCCGTTTCTATTTTGGTGGCTACGATTTTCCTGTTGGGCGCATGTACCAGCGGCGCAGACTCATCACCCCTCGAGACGGAGACAGTTGAACCATCCACGAACGAGAGTTCAGCTGAACCTACCTCGACCCGGGTATCGCAAGCCACGCCTACAAGTGTGCCTACAGAAATACCTACAAGTGCAGTTCAGCCGACCAGAGTCGAAGCTACAGCAACTGCGACTTTGGAACCCGTACCACAGATTTCCTATGTCCCGAATCAGGACGGTGCAGACTTTCTGATGATCGCAGATGACCATCTCTATGTAGGAGGATCGGGTTCCGGCTTCATATCCAGAAGAGAGCTGGTAACGGGAGAATCGGCCGGTTCAATCCGAGGAGGCCGAGATGCGATTCAAGGTATGACCTTTGATGGCGAGGCTATCTGGACATCGGACTTCACTGGCCAACAGGTCAGGAAAGTTGGGGTGGATGGCGCCGACCTTGGCCGATTCGACGTAGCCTCGCCACGTGGCATAACGTTCGGAGCTGGTCATATCTGGGTGGCAAACAAAGATGGAGGGACAATCACCAAACTTGACCTGGAAGGCAATTTGGTAGGTCGGTTTGAAGCTGGACCATTTCCTGAACAAATTGCATTCGATGGAGACGCGATCTGGGTGACCAATACCACTACCGAGTCTGTTACACGTATCTCCACCGAAGGAGAGATCACGGCGACTGTTGAGCTCGGGATCGGCAGACGACCACTTGAGATTGCAGCGGACAGTCGATTTGTGTGGGTCTCAAACGGCTTCGCATTCCTTACGCGCATCGACACCTCCACACTTGAAGTCCGTGAATTCGATGTTGGCCGAATTGCGTCGCCATTGGGAGGCGCAGGAAAAATCGCGCTGGACGGGGACCACGTGTGGATCACGTCTTTGTTCGGCGAAGGATTCGGGACTGTCACTCAGTTGACGAATGACGGCCAAACTCTCGCCCGAATTGAGGTTGGAGGAAACACACCTGCTCAGGTAGTGGTATCCGATGAAACTGTCTACGTTGGAATTGATGTAGGCCGTCAGGTGGCTATTGTTCCGCCTGAGGTGGTCCAGAATTCACAGATCGAGGTTCCGGACGGACTGGTTGAGATGGAAGTAATCATCGAGACCTCAGGTGCGAATTACTCCGGTCTAATAACCATGCCTGAGACACCGGGACCGCATCCGGCGGCCGTGTTCATCAACGGTTCTGGAGCTTCCAGTCGCGACATGCTTTTCACTTGGCCCTGGGGACGCCAATTCGCACAACACCTAGCCGAGCAGGGAGTTGCGGTATTAAGCGTCGACGACAGAGGCATTGGTCGATCGACCGGACGCAACATCGACACGACCCTTGAAGAACGCATCTCTGACACGATCAGTATGGTCGAGTTCTTGAAAGGCATAACTGGAATCGACGTTAATCAGATTGGTGTTGTCGGGTTCAGCGAGGGTGGTGCGATTGCGGCGGGAGTGGCCAGCCAGATAGACCTGAGTTTCGTCGTTTCGATTGCAGGTCCGGTCGCACCGCATCGAGAACTGCTACCGCTTCAGACCGAGCGATTTCTTCAGGCTGAGGGTGCTGCCGAAAGTTACATAACTAACGCACTGGATGATCTAACCGATGCGCAAAACACCATCCTTTCAGGAGAAGGTCTGGATGAGCTAGCGCAGTTGATTGAACTCGGTTCAGCAATCATTCTGGCTCCCGACTACATCCTCGGCGATCCAAAGCTACTGCTGACACCTTGGTACGAGAGCTTCTTGCGGTTTGATCCCGGGACGCATTGGTCAGAGGTAGACGAACCAGTGCTGGCGGTCTTCGGCGATAAGGATTGGGCTGTACCCGCTGAGCAAAACGAACCGGTGCTGCGTCAGTTGTTCGAAGCTGCAGGCAAGAAAAACTTTGCGATCGAACTGATCAATGATGTCAATCACTTCTTTCAGGTGACGGACACAGGAGCAGTCGGAGAATTCTCCACAAACGCCAGGGAGTTTAAGGATGGGTTCCTGGAACTTATCAGCGATTGGCTAAAGGAACGACTGACGACCACCTAACAACCCTCGGTCCAAGTCATTCCCACGTGCACAGCAGCCTCGGAATTACCCGGGGCTGCTTTTCCGCGTGGTTCCAAAATCACCTAAAACGGATTCTGAGTCCGCGCGCATACCTGCCGCCGGTCGCCTACTTTCATCAGTCTTCTATATCGGCTACGGTTCCCCTCTGATCGAATTCGATCCACATACCCGATTGGATTAGGTTCGCGAAAGTTCCACCGCGGAGGACCAGTAATGCTTGCTGCCGGAGTTGCGAGATCCGATATCACACCACCCGTTGGAATAGCGCATGCCGGATGGGGTGCTCAATCGCACGAAACTGCCGAGGGCATCGATATGCCCTTGACTATTTCAGTACTTGTCTTGCAGCGGCACGGCAACACCGACCCATCAGCGCGGATTGCAATCCTCGACATAGACACGTGCATGTTGGTTGACGAGTATGACCGGCCAATTCGGAAGACTGTCGAGCAGCGAACGGGAATACCCGGCCAAAATCAGCGTATCGCTTACACCCATACGCATTCTGGGCCTATCGAAGGACTGTCCTGGATAGCGGCCGGATCAGAAATGGTTGAACCATGGTTTGCTTCCATGGGACCGGCAGCAGCAGAAGCCGTTGAAATAGCTATCGATGCACTGGTACCTGTAAGAGTCGAGACGGGATCCGGTTCTTGCGATATCAACATAAATCGACGACCTGTAACCGCAGACGGGCATGTTTTTACTGGAAGGAATCCCGAAGGGTTTGTCGATCACGAGGTTCTTGTAACGGCTCTCGACGACTTGGAAGGGAATCCAGTTGCAACTCTAGTCAATTTTGCCTGTCATCCAACGATCGTGGGGCCGGATAACAAGTTGATCACTCCTGATTATCCGGGTCCAATGCGCCAGACTGTAGAAAACATCGTGGGCGGCATGTGTCTTTTTCTGCAGGGCGCAGCTGGCAACCAAGGACCCGTAGAGGGCTTCACCGGAGACCTTGCAGTCTATAAGAGACTCGGCAAACGACTCGGCGTTGAGGCAGCACGTATTCGTCTGAACATTGACCCCGTACCTCGAGAAGAAAACCTCGAGCTGATTCTCCCGTCCGGGGCTGATCTAGGGATCTATTCGTTCAATCAGATTGGTGAACCGGATGATTCTCTGGATCTGCTCACGACGTCTGCAAAACTTCCAGTTAAGGAAATGCCACCCGTGGCTGAAGTTCAACATCGATTCGATGAAATTAGGACAAATCTTGAGCAAGTAAGAGGGTGGGGAGCCGCTTTGGATCAGATCAAAGAAGCGGCATTCCCTGCAAAGCGTGAGGCGTTGCTCTTACGGCATGCGCAATCGTTCGGCCAGGGAGGTAAATCGTACGAGATACCAATCCAGGTGATTCGGATCGGCAACACCGCATTGGTGTCAATACCTGTGGAACCCTTTGCCGAGATCGGCGTCGAAATCAAGAGGCGCTCCCCGGCCGATTGGACGCTCTTTTCGGGATACTCAAACGGATACTTCGGTTATTTGCCGATGGAGTATGCCTACGCGGAAGGCGGTTACGAGGTTGGACCGACTGCACCCTTCGAGGCAGGCGCAGCTGAGATCATGATCGAAGAATGCGTCAAGGCTATCCAGAGACTATGGACTTGAATAAAAGATGAAGTTTCCGACTGAAGGCAATCGAGTCGGCGCTGGGGACCGTTTCGCCAATCGCCACTACACCGGCTAAGTACGCGTCGGTGCGGCTGGTCCCGAATAAGGCAGCATGAATGGACGTCGATCCACGCGGCACGCTAATGGTCTGAAATGAGATCGGTAAGCAAAAGCTACGAAGCAAATTATCGATTACTGCGACGCCATGCTCGATCATGAGCCTCTCGATTGTTGTATTTGTGGATCTTCCGGGTTAATCTCTCGCAACCCGCGAACTGGAGTATCCACTTGCACGGAATTAGAGCCCGACTGCTAAGAGCGATATTAGGCGCCAGCCTCGTTGTCGCCACAGTGACGATCGTATGGGTGAACCTCGATCGATCCAATGATTTGACTGCCGATGGAGTTGCGACACCGCCGCTGCCAATAGAACCGACCGCGGGTCAGGCTGCAGTCTTAAACGTAGTTAGCTCCATACCCATTTTTGAAGTTGATGCGGCCAAAGATCGCTTCCCCGTGCCCTTCGTGGTTGAGGTTCAACATGCTGCCGGTGACTTCCACGTGGCCGGTCGAGTTGGAGCGCCGCTTAGAATTGATATCGACGATTCGAAAACGACCGGGCAGGGAGGGTCAGATGTAGTTCTCCATGTCGACTTGACTCCGGGCGTCGATCCATACGCTACGGTGAATCTCGAACGACTTGGCAGTGACGGATTCGTGACCGGCGCAGTCCTTACCGTGATTATTCCTTTTGACGGTTACCTGCCGGCAACCGCAGAAGGTCCTTCAAACTTGATTTTGTCGATCGACACTGTCGGCGGCGCACTTCCCAGCACCTCCGAGGTCACCCTGATACCAGGTGCGTTGGGTGGTGCCGAACGTACCTCTAGTTTGACTGGCACGTTCACAGATCAACCCGCGCAGATGGAATTCGTGGCGGGCCATACACATGGAGACAGCACCACCGGCGTCACTGATTACGCTCTGTTTAACGTTGCCCTCGATCCGGCCCCTGCAAATTTTGAGAGCACCCTCGCAGTAGGAGAATCCCTTGGCGCGGCAGCTCTAGCGTCTAATTTTCAATTTCAATGGAATGCTAACGTACCCACGGATCTGCTACTGGACGTCATCGAAGATCAAGATTACTCAACACCCCTGACTGCCGATTTTGTTTCCAGTCTTCAAACTCCGACGACACCAACAACCTTTGATTTCAGCTCTGATCTGGACGACGCCGTTGGAAACCACGACGTCGTAGCATCCGGCGACTCAGCGATCGGAGAGTTAGGCTTCCAGAGGACCAGGCAGGGGAACCGAACCACACTAACGGCAGACGATTGGCCATCGTCGGCGAGTCTCGTTGGTAATACCAACGGCGAATGGGCCTACTCTACTACTTCACCGACTGCCGATATTGATCTGCTCTTGTTGAACGAGAACGGGTATTCCGATACCGATGAGTGGCTCGGTGCGGACGTCAAGCAAATTCGAATAATAGCGACGGACCTACCTAGCACAGCGGTTGGATTGACGCCACCTTCCGGTGTTACTACAAGCCGTCTGATATCGATGGAAACTGACGGCATCATTGTCCCGAAACTCGAACTTGCTGTTTCCACCGGTGTCGGTGAAGTTCCTGTGTCACCGGAATTTGACACCAACCCATCACAGCATGCTGCGTCCCTTGTCGACGACGGCACAGCGGCAGCCGTAGCAATGCGAGTTTTGGATGCGGAAGAATCGATCTTCAGTGTAGATCCGCTTGCTGTAGAAACAGAAATAATTCTTGAGGCAGATGCCGCTGCGGTACAGAACATATTCCTTGAACTCGACTCATCTTCAGTTTTGAGCGATTCAATTGAGGTGTCGGTCAATTGCCTAGTCGATTCCTTGCCTGCCGGTGAATCAACGTTCTCTACGGATTTTGTTGGTTCAATTTCCTACATGTCAGACCCTGCATCGCCTCTGGATGAAGTGAGTTGTACTGGCGAGATCGGAACGCTGATCACCGAATTCGGCATGCGCGACATCCCCGGTGACTTTAGCTTCGCCTTTGATCCCGACTCCGGAATTGATGCTGACTTCGGTTCAGCAATGTTGACTTCATTGGAGATGTACCTGAGAACGTCGGACGGAACACCCTTGCCAACAAGCAGCGGGGACCTGTTCGGTGATCCGCTGTCTGTGGCCCGCCTGAGGCTGGACTCCCTAAGTACTCTGGACGCCGATTGGTTGAACACCGGAGGATTGTCCGTTCTGGCCTCGACTGGCACGCCAGATGTATATCTCGGTGGAATACAGCTCGGGGTGTCCACGTCGGCATCAACTCTTCCGGTATTCGGCGACATCCAGAGCATCGGTCGGAACGACATTCTGTTTGAAGATGATCTTTCTCAGTCGCTCGACTTGGCACTGGCAGGCGTGGGTGCTCTGAATTTCTCACACACGGGCGAGAGTGTTTCGGGATCTCTGGAAGCGGTCATGAAACCCGGGTCCTCGTTGCCTCTCGAACTGGATTTGGCTTCTTTGTTCGACACTCCGCAGCTATTTAGCGGAGCTTGCTCTATCGATCCGTTGCCTCCCGGTGGGATAGATCTCGAAACCGACTACGCAACTTCTCTCCTGTTGATCGCTCCGGGAGGAGTAGACAATGTCGACTGTAGCGGAATCATTGGTAGCTTAGTGTTCTCGACTGAATTGACCGGTCTACCATCCAGCGTTGCGATCGACTTCGATCCAGAAAGCCAGCTGTCGGCAAGTCTCTCAGAACCCATGGACTCGCTTGAATTGGTTATCTCGGATCCGAACGGCATTATTCCCGCGGCAGATTTGTTGGGGGTTCCGGTGCGTCGCGCCACCATGACAGTGACGGACATTCCGTCAATGACGGCCACCTGGTCAGTCGATTTGGAGAACGAATCCGATCCAGGCAGAGTAGATGTCTCGATCGATGCTACGAACGATGGTGAGTCGATAGGTTCGATCGCGTTTGAACTAGACGAAAACCCGCCGGATGCGGTGCAGTTCGTTTCTTATTTTGCAGACCACAATCCGCCAGCGCCTAACTGCGGAGTCAATCTCAACACAATTTCGACCGCTGGATCCCCAGCGCAGCTGGCTGCAAACATTCTCAGCACTCCGCTAACGACATTTTCGTTGTCATCCTCGGGTCTGACAATGAACGTGACCACCAATACTGCCCAGGTTTGCGCAGTTAACATCAACACATCCTATCCGACGAATCCGCCTGACCTCACTGTTCAGTCGCCGTTCGTGATGAACTGCGTTCTTGATCAGGCGCCTGCGGGAACATTTTCTTTCACGACCAACTTCCTTGGTACCTTCGCCACGACTTCACCTGACGCAATTGACGAATTCCAATGTGTGGGACAGAACGGCACAGCTCTGTACGATCTGCTGTTCCAGGACATTCCCGAAACTATGGCAATGTCAGTAGGTTCGGGCGTCACGCTCTCAGCCAACGACGGTTCTGGTGGTGAAGCGGAAGTCGGTCTGGCCATGGTCGAACTATCGACGACGAGTGAAGAGTTCGGACTTTTGGGAACTTCCGCGTTGTTTGGCGAAGACCTCCGGTACCTAGGGGTTCGATTGGACGACGCGCCATCAACGGCGTTCGATTGGGAGTTCACGCCGGGGGAAAGTTCAGTTGCCGTCGACACCACCCCATTAGTACCTGCCGACCAAGCATCGGTAGGCGGATTGCAATTTCTTGCGCTCGCTTCAACAGACCAACTGGAATTCTTAACCCTGGATGCGCCGTCCAGCAGCGACGATCAGCTTCTCCGATTCTTCAGAAAGCTCGACCCGCGTTTCCAGATTCTTGAGGCACGCTTGTTCGGCGTTGAGCGATTCTCCTTCGCGCAGCTAATTGACGAAAACGGCATGGAGGATCCAGGCGAAACTGAATGTGTGGTAGATGATGACGACGAGATGCCTGTAAGAATTCTGAACGCGACTATCGAAGTCACAGAACCACGCAATCTGGTCGGTATCGTCTCGTCTGAGACGCCAGTGGAAGGTTCAGAACCGGCAACGATCCAATCCTCCACTGCGGTAATTGCCCTGGAAAACGATCTGACCTATCTCGACCTATGTACAGACACCGAAAGTCACGTCGGATACGAAGCAAACAGTGGGGGTTCGATTGCCAGCCTGGAACTCTCCACCAACGATCACCTGTTCTTCGCATCGCCCGACGAGGTGCCTGAGGAAGCCACAGTCCCACTGCCAACAACAATGTCACTCGAGCTCACTGGGTTACCGGACGAACTAATGCTGGGATTCACGCAAGAAGGGGTACCCGGCGGAGATTCAAGCAACATTGAAATTGCTATGTTGGCCAGCGGCCCGGTTGAAGGGATCGCCGTTCACAGTTCGAAACCTGACGCCGATGACGATGCTTCGCCCGTTCCAGAGGAACAGACAGCCCATCTCGATGGAATACCGGCAGAAATTGATCTTGAATTCAGCATGTCGACTACACCGGCAGCGAACACCGATGATCCGCCCACAACCTCGGTGACTGGCGTTCTTGAAGCGTCCGACACGCTGGAGCGAATCTTCCTTGAGACAGTGGACCCGGTTGTGGACAAACCAGAAACCAACCGTTGGACGAAGATGGAAGTGCTCGGAATCCCCGCATACGTCTTCGTTTCGCTAACTAACGACGCAAAGCTTATTAACGTGGATCTCACGGGTAGCAATGTGCCTCCTGAGCACGGTGATTTCCAAGTAATAACCGAAGCAGACGGAATAGAGACGATCAGGTTGCTTCAAACAACTGTCCTACCAGGTGAAGAGACTGAATTGTTCGAGCCCTTCACTGAAGGTGCAGACGGCAACAGCTGCTTCATCACGGAAGGCGCGTTCGAAAACGCGATTGCCGGAAGAGCATTTAGCAATGACCTGAACGGTCATATCGACAGCGCAATGTGCGACAGTTTCGGAGTGGACAGAGTCGGATTTGATGATTCAGAAGACCACATGGTAACTACGAAATGGCGGACTCAGCGGATCCGCGAAGAAGGCGATGACGCCGGTGGTCCAGATTACAAACTGGTTGGAGAGGATCCGGACAAGAAAAAGAGTTACTTCGTCGATTTTGTGAATTCGATGACCTCTGTCCAATTCAGCGGACTACAGGGCGCCCAGGTGAAAATCGACCTTGAGCCACCTTCAGGCGAGATTCCACCCGAGCCAGGTAGCTGGGATCCGGAGGAAGAAGAAACACCGGAATCAACATACATTCCTGAAGGTTCCATTTTCTTCTCCGCGCCAAGTGCAGAACCACATCCTATATTCATCGGTGACAACTCAAGGCTAGATAGGGCTATCGATTTTGAATTGGTTCCCTTCGAACAGTTGCAGTTGATCAGGATCGAGAACATTCCGGATGTGATCGAAGTCGAAATGAAAGCGCTGGAATCTATCTACTTTGAAGCCAGCGAGAGCCCGGGACAATTGGATTATTTTACGGGCCCTCGTGGGGGCACCGAGACAGGAGAAACTGCCCAGAAATTCTCTGTACAAAATGCACCGTCCGCGTTCAGCATCGACTACACCGGAATACCAAAACAACCGACCGCTGAGGACCCTGAACAGCCCTGGTTCTTCGAATGGGAATACTCGTTCGCTTTGGACGCGTCCGACCAATTCCGAGTCCTCGGCGCGATACAGGATGCTGGATCGAGAACCCTTCTTGGATTTGATCTAGAAGATTTCGCCGTAGACCTATCATCTGAGGGACTCGGATACACCCCGTGTGATCCTGTCGATCTAACGTTGTTTGGACTCAGCGAGGATGAGGACACCTGTTACGGGCTGTTCAAAGCAAATGGAACGATAAACGCTCTAGGAAATGTGAGTCAGGAGGGCGTGGAAGGTTTCCTCTTGTACTGGCCGATCCTAAATGATCCGGAAGATCTGGACGACGGCGACGAAAATCCGAATCCGGATTCCTGGATTGCGCCTGAGCTGGCCTACGTGCCTGGCGTCACTTTTATCGTCCGAGACTTCGAGTTCTTAGGTGGGGGAGTGGAAATTCAGTTCGATGCAACTCCATTCCTGCCTGACTTGGAGCCCGCACCAGAACTCGGGCTTATCGACATTGAGCTCGGCTTCGTCACGATTCCCGTAATCACTGACGGAGATGTCATATTCGACTTCTGGGACCAGGACTTTGATGTGTGTTATGACCCACCAGAGTTAGCGGAGGAGCAGGTCGTCAACGAAGAGTGTATTGAAGATATCTCGATTAATGGATCTGATTACGTTACTAACAACCCGTGGCATCTTCTTCCGCTTCTTCATGACAACTCGAACCACTTCGACGTGTTGCCCTAGGTCGTGCACTGATTATTGGCATTGACCAGCGGATACCTCGTCGGTTGTTGAAGAAACGGGATTGCGTCCTTCGTTTCGAGTCATCGGAAAACCGGATGGCCGATCTTACCGAACTCCCCACATCAGTTCCGGTGTTCTGTGAGTTCAGAATCTTGAGCTGAGGGGACGATCGGCAGAAGTTTTAGAGATGCGTTCGAGCCGAACGAAAATGTAGATCCTTCGCCTATTCATGCTATTGAGCCGTCCTCCCCTTCAAAACGCCCGGTCTTTCATCTTTCAAATGCACTCGTTTATAGGAGGCAGGTTACCTGGGCTTGGCGGTCAACCTGTTCACTTCCGCCGCTGCGGGCTGCCACGAAATGATTATGTGCGGTGAGCCTGGTCAGTGCGTCCAGGCGTCGTCGGGCGGATGAAAAGTTCCTTGATCAACTCCGAGTTCCGCTGGTAGAGATAGCCACCAGCCAACAGTATGGCTCCAAGGATCAGGAACGCCGCAACTCTGAGACCCTGGTCTAACTGGAATGAATCGATCAAGAACAACTTGAAGACAGGGATTGCCAGCAAGATCAGACCAGCTGAACGCACCAATCGCCAGTCTCCAATAAATCCTGCTGTTAAAACAAGTCCTCCGTACGCGCCCCACAGGACTGTTAGCCCAAGGCTCACAACGTCACGTTCGTTGCTATCACTCACCGAGAACAACGCATCTGCCTGGACCGCTCCTATAACCTCAGCACTCAGAAACCAAAGTGCGAATGCATTGGCGGCAACTGCCATCGACGCTGCAATCTTGGTCGGTTCAATATCTTTGTGCGGAGAGACGGATCTGCTCCAGAGATAAGCTGCTGTTGCCATTCCGGCAATCAGTGGGCCGAAGGCGATCAATCTCGTATTCCACAACACCGTGTAACCGGTTCCATCTACAACACTGTCGTAGCCAATCGCCCGTATCGCTGCAAGCGCAAAGAGGATCAGACCCGAAATCTGCGCCTCGAAGATTCCGAGTCGCATCGCAACCCAGATCACGGCCAAGCCTTCTATTGCCCACGCGAACGCCATCCAAGACCCATCTACCTGTACCGGCGTGCCAAGAGCCAAAAAGAAGATTCCAATCACCGACAACAGTTCATATAGTTTGCTTTCCTCTGCCTTGAGCTGATCATCGTTTCGCCTCGCAAGATAGGCGGCGATCCAGATTCCAGCAATCACAACTGTGTACACCGGGAACAGAGTATTCAAAAACAGGGGATGGGAATCTCGTATCGCAGCAGGTGTTTCGACGACCCCCAGCCAGAATGCACCAAATGCAAGCACAGTGAGTGCCCCGTATCTGATGATCCGATCATTTTGATTGAATGCAAACCAGAGCAGCACTAAGGCTTCCACGGTCCATGCAAGCGGCAACCACGATTGACCTAACTGCACAGATGCTCCGAGCGCCATGAAAAAGAAACCCACGAGCACGACTACTGAGAACAGGGATTTTTCCTCTCGTCTGAGTTGATCCTTGTTCTGTTTGACCAGAAAGGCAATGGTCCAAGTTCCGGCAATAAAGATTAGGTAGATCGGTAGCTGGACGTTCCAGAAAGGCATCGGCGAACTCTCAATTGCATGCGGTGTCTCGACGAGGCCAAGCCAGACACCTCCGGCGGTGAGCAATGCCAATGCGCCATATCTGAGTGACAGAGCCTTCCGTTCAAATGCAATCCAGACCAACACCACCGATTCCACTACCCACGCGACTGGGAGCCACGTATGACTGACCTGGATTGTTGTGCCTAGTGAGAGTAAGAAAATGCCTGTCAAAACCAGCACGGGCACAAGCATTTTTTCATCGGGAGGTAATTGATCATCGTTCTGTGTCGCGATGAAGCCCGACACCCAGAATCCGGCTATCACCATGAGATAGATCGGCAGGAATTCGTTCCAGAACGGTGTGGGCAAATCTCGCAAGGCGTCAGGAGTCACAGACGAAACAAGCCAGAGCGCTCCAATTCCCAGTACAGTCAGTGCGCCATACCGAACGGCTGCTTCTCTCTGGTTGAATGAGGCCCAGAAAATTGCCACCCCCTCCAGTGTCCAAGCAACCGGTAGCCATGTCTCAGGGACCTGTACCGGTGTTCCAAGGGCAAGGAAGAAAATGCCGAATACCGCCAACACCCGGAACAGGTGTTTCTCTATCTCATTCAATTGATCGCTGTTTTGTTTGACCAGCATCGCTCCAGCCCAGAATGCTGCGATAACAGCAATGTATGCCGGCAGGTATTCGTTCCAAAATGGCGTTACCGAATCACGAAGCGCGTCTGGGGTTTCGACGATCCCAAGCCACGCTGCAGCGAGACCGAGTACCACCAATGCGCCAACTCGAAGATCGGGCATACGCTGCTTGAACGATAGCCAGATAAGGAGCACGGATTCTGTTGCCCAGACAACAGGAACCCAAGGTCCCCCGATCTGTATTGGAATCGCCGCTGTGATCAGAATTAGGGCGATACCGAATGAGATAGACGTGAGAAGCATGTCTCGGGCCGGGTTTTTCAGATCTATCGATACCAGACCGACACGCTTCAGAGCGATGTATCCAACACCCGTATAGAGCATTGAGACCAGAATTGTGAACCCACCCATCCATGCCCTGAAATCGTTCCAGAGGAGTCCATAGCTGATTCCCATGTAGACGCTGGCATTCACCAGCATCAGCGTAAGGTCGCGGGATTCCGGGTTTCGCTTCCACACGAGATGGAACAGCGTTGTCGCGGCTACGAAGCTCAAGAAAATGCTAGTCAGACCGGCTTCGGCGATCAGTTGAGTCTCGGGCCTGCCAAATTCGGCTACCAGGGCACTAGAGCCCATTCCGTACTCAGTGAACCACAGGCCGAAGGTTATGAGCGACCCCGCATAGGCAAGTGCCGTAAACCATCTCCAGCTCTTGAACGTTGAGAGCACGATGACACCGATGTCCACGACGAAGATGTAGGCAAGAAGGCCGAACGCGTCACCAGTTGAACCGTTGAAGCTGTCTGTTTCGCGCTGACTGGATGCACCGAGAATGAATGGTCCCAAGAATGCACCGATGATGCCGAGGACGGCAAGGCTGACCGAGTTTTGCCGAATCGCTAGCACGGCGGACGTCACACTTACGAGCAACAACATGCTTATGCCGGTGTAGATGTCAATAAGGCTGTAGATGGCGAATGCGGCGAATATCGCGATGTATAGGATGGCAATGCCGGTGCCCGTGAGAGCCTGCGAGTACACGGGGTACTTTGTCCGCCAGTATTCACCTGCAGCTAAAAACGCCAAACCGGAGACTATTCCAAGGATGACCCGGCCGGTTTCGCCGATCCAGTTGTTCTCAAATGCGAGGTTGAGGAAGAATCCGATCCCAATAATGATGGCCAGTGCACCAACACGCGCGAGCCAGTTTCCACCGATGATCGGCTCCCAGTTCAAGTCGCTAAAGGACCACGACGGTACTTGTATCGCTTCGTTGGGAGAGATGGTCTCCCATCTCTCAGGTTCTTTTACCGCCTCCGCCTGAGTTATAACAGGAGTGGTTTTTGCCTGCGCCGTGGATGGGGATGGGAGCTGTGGATCGGTGCCTGCAACAGTATGTGTGGCAATTGGAGACAGAAGAACAGGTTTTGGTGTGAATCCCGGTTCTGGTTCAGTCTGCGGCTCAGATTCAGGGAGAGGCTCAAGATCGACTAGCGGTTCGACCCCACCTACGGCCTCTGGTTCATATTCCTCATGACTCGCACCAGCGTCCTCGGAGAACTCAACCGGTTCGACTACATCAACCTTTGTAGCTTCGGCTTCTAGACCGACAACCCCGCCGGTTGGCACCGATTCTCTAATCTTTTCGATCTCGTCACGAAGTGCGCGTATCTGCGATTTGAGTTGCTCGAACTCAATTCTCGAGACGGCGCCTACCGCAGATTGAAGCGGCTTTCCGCAGGAAATACAGAACTTGCTCGTCGCAGCATTTTCTTGGCTGCAGTTGGAGCAACGCATAACAGGGGAGGTCCTTCCTTCTGCTAGCCATTGGTCTGTATCGACTTCACCACAGTTTGCGCAGTAAATATGCAGTACACCAAACTCGGTGCTGCTATTTACCTACTGTGATTATGAGAGCGCCATATATGGACGCTATGAAGAAGGTCCAAATAAATGTGACAAAAATATGAGGCTGGATCGTCAAGAAGTACGGAATGTTGGAAGTCACCGCCGAACCCGGCTTCGGCGTGTAGTAAGTCTAGGGGTGGATTTCGCGCCACAGGACTGGACAGGTGACGATCGACTAGCTCTTTAGAAGTTAGTCCGCTCGAACGCTAAAAAGGAAAGTCGCGATCGAATCAATTCGCCTAGGATTGGTTGGCGTGGTCAATTCGTCCTGATCAGTTTCAATTCCAGATCACGGAACACGTATAGCAGTTACCTGTTCTCTCCGAGATTCACCTGGCGTTCTGTCCACATGCTCGACGGAGTTTAGAGAATCAAAGATGGATCCAGTCGCCTGGCGACGAATATGAATCAAGCTGCATCCACGCTTTTGTAGATCGTCTTGAGCAGTTCTGTCTGCTCTGATGGTGGGACGACGACTACAGGACTTCTTCCGTGTCATGTAACAAAGTCGGCGACGCTACCTCTGGGCCTGTCAGGAAGTACTCCTGGGCCACGGCTACACATGAGCACCAACGAATTGGGATACAGCGCCGCGAAATTTCGGAGTCTGACCTGCGGGTCTACTCGATTCACATTGATATCTACGTCCAAGCATAGCTCTGTAAGTGTGCTGTGAAGATCTTTGAACACTGATAGATCGGGTTTCTCCGGTCTTTCTCTGACGTGAAAGATCGTGATTTTGGCATTCAGACAGAGAGCCAAGCGAGCAGCCATCTCTTCTACTTGCGCCGATCTCCACGAGCCGTCGATAGGCAAGATGAGGTGGTAGATTAGCCGCCTTCTGGTGGCTGGCATGTTTTCGGCTGTTCTCGAAACCATGAAGGACTGGTCGACATCCCTGATGTCAGATTTCAAGGAGATTGCGTGCGAAATCGCTCATGACCTGTAAAGGCTTGATCCGCCAGTAGTGCAGAACCATCTCCTGGATCATCTTGGGCCCGATCATGAGAACTAGTACGCCAGACGCGTTCACACGTGTGAATTGCCATCGCGGCCGATATCTGTGAATCCCTGCGACCCACAACCACCACCACAGGAACAGATTTGGGAAGATCAGCAATAACCACCGCACTCCCGTGATTTCAAAGAGTACGAAGCCGATCATTCGCCAGATGAATAGCACCAACGAGACATCACGCTCGAGGCCACGCCACTTCCTCCAGGCGTAGAAAGCCATGAATGCGAGGAAGTAAGAGTCAAGATACTTGTCAGTCTGGTGATAACTCCTGTAGTCACCGAGTTGTAAAAGGTAGACGAGGATCACGTCCACCGCATCGACTATGGCAGTTGCAACGCCTCCCCAAAACGGCCATCGGAAAATAATTAACGGAACGGCTAGGCGGATAGTTGTGACAATCACGACGCCCAGTGAGATTCCAAACAAGTCCATAGCTGTCTGCCTTCTAGTGCATCAAGCCTTACTCCGCGACATATCTCATTGCAGAGGTTGAGTATGGAGAGGGCCATCGGGCGAGGATGCCGTCGGGAATGAGCAGCGTGTGATATCTGGCAGTGAGCGATGCCCATCCAGACGGGAATGGGGTGGGGGTTGACACCGGTTCTGGGTGCGGGACGAGCGGCACCGCTGCGGCGAGCGGGTCGTCGATCACCCACGCGATCACCTCGCCGGTTGCTTCACCTGTCACGCCCTCGGTCTTGGGCCAGTCGAACAGCGCGATAGAACCGTCGTGGGCTACCGCGCCCGCAAGTCCGCTAAAGGAATCCTCCATCGGGCCGTCGATCCATTGCCACTTATCGTCATCGGGCGAGTAGAGCAGGATGCCGAAGCCGAATTCGTCAAGGTTGGCCTTCCATGCAGTCTCACCTGTCGGAAGAAGCCCCAACGCATCGAACGGCCAGTAGCGCTCGGGCGGTGGCGATGTCTCTGTCCACGTTTCTGAGGGGGTATCGAACATGTACGACTTTCCGCGGGTGGCTGCGTGGACGTTACCTACCGCTGTCAGCAGGGTGTGCCAAAACATTCGCTGCGATCCGAATGGCCTGCCCTCAGTATCAGGACCGACGATCTCGTCCCACGCTTCGGTTTGAGGGTCGAAGATCAATGTCCCCGATGCCCCATCGCTGTCTTCATCCAGCATGAGTAGCCGCCCGCCGAAAAGGATCGTAGAGTGACCGAAACCAGCGTTCGAGTGGGGCCCACCAATGTCCGGAATCTGAGGTGCGACCGCATCGACACTGCCATCCGGAGCTAACGCGGCGTACGCTAGGAACGGATCGATCTCTTCCAGGTTGAGCTCCGGTCCAGCCGACCATGTCTTTGTCGCCGGGTCGAACATCTGAGATCGAGTGAAATCGGTCCTGCTGAATCCGACTACTCGGCCATCTCCAATCGCATAAGTCAGCTGACTTTGCTGGTGAAAAACCATTTCGCCAGCACTGGTCACCTGTTCGGTCTGCGTGTCGAGGATCCAGCCGCTAAGATCGAATGCCCGAATGAGGTCGCCGGTCTCGGGATCGACTACCCAGGCATCTGGATGGCTAGCAGGAAGGGCTCCGCCAAAGACCAGGACTTTGCCATCGCCGATTGGGGCGATCGCGGCATCAGGAAGGATCTCACCTGGTAGTTCAATGCGCCGCCAGGTGGCGGCGTCTGTGCCCAAAGACGGCGCACCAGTACCCTGCGGATCGGCGAATACCGTCGCCACAAGGTCGAACGGATCGACAGGCGGTTGGAGCGGTACAGAGCGGGTTGGCGGCTGAGTCTCCGTGGGGATTGGAGTCGAGTCGCTGTTGCGCGTACAGCCGACCGTTGTGAGTGCGGCGAGCAAGAACATGGTAACCACAGCTGAGCGGTGTGAAGTCATCGGGCTCCAATCAACTTAGAGTAGACGGCAAAAGTCGCATGCGCACCCGATGTGTCGAGTAAACCTGCGGTGATGACATTCTCGATCGGTAAAGCTCTTGTCATCTTCTTTTCTTCGCAACCAAAACGTACGAACGAAATCGGGAACAGCCTATCGCCTGTCCACGACTCGTTCGTACGTAATCCTGGCGGTTGGGGGCCAGTCAATCCTGTACCGCTAGTAGCCGATGAAACCCTCCAGTTCGACCTCGAATCCGACGCCGGGTATTGCTACTCCTTCTACGTCTATCGTCCCCGTCGGCTCGTTTTCAAATCTGCCGGTTCCGCCGATGACGATGAACTGAGATGCAACAGACCACGTATCTGGCGATCCGTCCTCAATCACGCAGTTCTCGTTGGCAACAACGTCCATTTGTAACTCACTACCGTCCGCAGCAGTCCACTTTGCTTTGCCTACCCCGACCTGTGAGCTACAGTCACCAAGATTCGCGATAGGCGGACCGGGGAAGAACACAGCCTGAAACTGGGCCTTTCCAAGATGCGTGGCGCGAGACTCGCCGATCAGTTCGACACAGACCGGAACCCCCGGAAGACCAAGTTCCGCACATCGTGCATTGTTTGTAAACGGATGGAACACGCTGATCCCGTCTGTGGAACCTTTGAATGGCCGTTGATCGGATCCACCTGCCTCGGCTACGTAACCGCTGGTAATCGCAACGGTCACAGCAATTGCGCCAACTACCGCTAACCGAGCTAAAGGCTTAACTATTCGATTCATTCTGCGTTCGCTCCCATTGGTACTACTGGTCCACACCGGAGACTGGAGCATCGGTTCAACGCACGCCTAACCGATCTGTGCTATGTCAGCGGACTGGGACTCGTGAGATTCCGGTTAAAATGCGCAAATAATGCGCAGTAGCAACACCACTGAATTGAGTCCGAGTGAACGGCGAAACGTACTCCTGAGACTTCTCGAGGCCGGAAGTGTTCGAACCGCGGATGAGGCGGCCAGGCGTCTGGGAGTCAGCAGACGTACCGTTCAGTACGACATCGCCGCACTCCGCAAGCGAGGCCACCAACTCCTTGCGACCAGGGGTCGGGCAGGTGGTCTGGCTGCAACAAGTCTCAACGGTCGTGATGGCGGAGACGCATCAGGTCGATTCTTGATTCTCGATGTTGCGCGCCCGAATGTTCCCCTGAGCATGCAGACGAGACCGATCCTGGATGTGTTAACAGCTGCAACGATCGTTGGCGAACGCTTTTCCATTCGCGAACTGTTTGGAATCCTCGATGGAATAACCGAGCAAGAGGTCCTTGAACGGCTGACTCTGGCCGGTCGGGATAGGTTGGTCGTCCGAGATCCAGACAGAACCGGAGGCTTCACGTTCAGCTCTCCGCACATCCGAGAGGAGATCCTTTCTCAGGCTGACCCGTCGGAATTCGTCCGTCTCAATCTCCGGTATGCAAGCTGGCTGGAGCGGAACAGTGTTGGCCGTGACCGCCCCAGTCAACTAACCAAGATCGCCGAGCATTTCTCCAACGCATATCCGGTTGATGAAGGCAAGGCAGCAGAGTATTCACTTCTCGCCGCAGAAGCGCTCTTCAGTAAGCGAGAGTACGCGCTTGCTGAGGTGCAATACGAGCGTGTTATTGAAACGTCTGATGACAAAGTGCAGTCGGCGCGGGCAATCTTCGGTAAGGCGAAATGTCTCGACCGACAACTTGACCGCCGTCACAGCTCCGAGGTCTGGGAACTGCTAACAGATGCTTTCCGGACATTTGTTGAGCTAGGAGATGTTGACAGCGCGATGAAAGTATTGAACTTCGCACCCGCTGGCTTCGTCTTTCAGAGAGGTACCGTTGAGTTCGTGCGGGAAGCTATCCCTATCGTATCCGGCCAAGACCGTGGACTCGTGCTGAGCAGACTGGCAAGCGCTACGTTCTGGGACCTGAAAGACGTAAACGCGGCGCTTTCGTTGTCCACTGAGGCTCTCGCAGCACTGGAGGACGGCCATGCTGATGAACCAACGCTGCAGGCTCTGGCGAATCACTGTCTTTTCCTTATCCACTCCTGTGATTACGACAAGGCGCTGGAGGTTGCTCGCAAAATAGACCGGCTTTCGAGCTCTGGTAACTGGGCATACTTCCCGTCTCCCATAACCTATCTGATCTGTGGTGCCTTCAACTCGGCCGATGAAAGTGTTGCACGGCTGGAAGCAACCGCTCCTTCGGCGCCAAATCTGGGGTTCTGGAATCCCGTGTTACGCGGCTCGCTGTTGTTTGCGACCGGTTCTTCAGACATAGCAGAGGGCGATCTACACCCGGCGCACCGCGCCGTCTTGTTTGCGCTACGGGGTGACCGGCCGCGAGCGAAGGTCTGGATTTCGGAGGCGTTGAACGATCTTCGTGTTACGGATGGCATTGGTGTGAGGGCCGGCCTGGGCTTGTGCCTGGCTATTTCGGAGTACCTCCTTGGATCAACTGAGTTCCTGCCAGTGATCAGGACGTTGATCACGGAATCGGAAGACTGGACGCCACTGTTCGATCTTTCGATCGCGGCGGCCTCGGTATTCTGTGACTTAGCCGATGAGCATCAACCTCAGCAAGAAGTGGCGTCGGCACTCGACCGGGGTAGTGGGCGCATTTCGTTACACAGCGGCCTACCGTTCGACCTGATTAGTGCGCTGGTGGCTGCAAGAAACTCGCAGTGGGAGATCAGCGCGGATCTTCTCCGGGCGGTGGATTCCCAGCTCTCTCGGTATCCGAAATCACCGTGGAGGTTGTTGGCGTTGCTTGAACTGGCGAGGCTGGCATTTCGACCGCGCACCGGCGTCACACCTAGCGTGGTTCGTGAAATCTCGGACGACGCGCGCAATCTGTGCAGGGAGCTAGGTTTCCGGTCACTCGAAAGATCATTCAGTTCGCTCGTCAATAAAGCGAACAACGCCGACGCTCAAGAGTCATCAGGTAATGTGTTCGGGATCACCCATCGAGAGGTGGAGGTGATGGGCTTGTTAGCCGGAGACCTCACCGATACGGCGATTGGAGAGCGGCTTGCCATGTCAGTTCATACAGTGAGGGCCCACATCAGGAATGCGATGAACAAGACGGACTCAAAGACCCGGGGCGCCGCCATCGGAAGATTGGTTCGAGCTGATCTAATCTAGAGCCGAGCAATTAGTGTTGCGCACAGCAATCACGCGTTCTGACTGTCATCCCCACTGGTGTTCTGTCAGTTCAGATTCCAAGGCTGAGGTGATGAAAGGCAGAACTTCTCAAGATGTGTCCTGCGTTGCCTGCCTAGGCCAAGTCATATGAGCCACCGATGTCGGCTTTGAACCGAATCTCTTACAGGGCAAGAACGTCAGAAATCAGAATCTAGTCGCTATCGTTCTGGCTAGTGCCTCAAGGGCCTCGCGCGCTGGCAGATCCGGAGGGACCTCGATCAAAGTTACCGTTATTACTTCGGCATCCTTCCTAACCCCTACGACGGCTGCTTTCAGATCTGTGTTCCAACCGATCACGCTCTCATCATGAATGGTCGGGTTGACGCTAGATGCTGTAGGTGCTGAGCTCACGTTTCCAGCGAGAAACTGCCTGGCGCCATTGGCGTTATCGAATGCAAGGTATTGCACGCCGATGCTTGTTCCTGACCGGCCAAACCAGGTGATGCTTGCGTTAACCTCAAGAGACTCTTCGGATCCAAAGGCCATGTACTCAGCGGGCTCGAAAAACTCAAGCCCGAGCCCGAGTCCTTGAACGTCTGAAAAGTCTACTAACGATTCAAGGATCGTTATCCCGCCCGCCACTTCGGAGACGGGACCTTGCGGAAGGTTTGATTCCTGAGACTCGACGGTAGAGCGAACTGAGTCAGCAATTGTGGCAGCTATATTAGGCGTGGCGGTCGGGCCAACTGTTGCCGCGACAGCTGCGGCGACTGTGGCGTCTAGATCGGGTGTAGCCGTTGGGACCACAGCTGCTGCGACTGCAGCCTGTACAGTTGCATCTACGTCAATCTCGGATGTACCGCCCGCGCCGATCGTTGCTGAGACCGCAGCACTAACCGTCGCATCAACATCTTCATCAGCCGCTGAACAACCAATTGCCAGAATCGAAAATGCGACCATGATTGCTGCGAACACTAGAGAGTTCTTGAAGAAGGTCTTAAGTTTCCGTTCACTCATTTCTGTCCCTTGCAGTGTCAACCCTGGCCGAGTCTTCCGAATAGCAACAAAACTGAGAGGATAATACTGATCTTCCCTTAGCTCTGAAACCCTGTACCAATGCAATAGTCAATCTGATGTTCAATGCGACGCTAGACCAATTTCACCACGAGCCCGTACAACTCTTTAAGGGAGGGTTGGTCAGGCGCAAGAGTATAAACTGCGACCGATTGTCCAAACTTCACATCAAAGGACGGTGGTTGCGTGAGACTCCTTCGGCATTGCGCAAGACGACTGTTGATGTTGTGCGTGGGCGGTCTCGCATTGCTTTTGTCCGGTTGCAGTGGCGGAGATCCAACCCCAATCCCAACACCGACAGGATTCAGCATTCCTCTTCCGGGATTTAGGCCAACGCCGACACCGATTCCTACGGCTACTCCAACTCCGCTCACATTGAATGCGGATAATCAGTCAAATCCACCGTTGATCGTGGATCCGCCGAGCGCTGTGGGGACTCCGCCTGTTGTTGATGTTTCGCCGCTAAAAGAAACCGTGGCAAGCCAGCCAACAGCAACTCCATCCATTACTAATGGGAGGGAGATTTCGATCTCTTGTCCACGTGGCCAGTTTATGACCGGGATTTTTGCCAATGGCGACCCCATCTGTGCGGCAGTCGAGGACCTTGTGCAATTCGATTCACTCGCAAGAAGGCTACATGGCAACAATGCTGCAGTAATTCAGATAAATGCAAGTGGCCCTGTGGCCTTTGGTTCAACGCCAGCAACACGAAAGCCGTACATCAGGTTCTGCCAGCAGCAAGGAGTCGACTGTGTCGAAGTAGTGGGGCCAGGATTCAGATTGAGCTCGCTACCAATCGAAGGCTCTGCCTTTCCTCTTGTCAGCTCTGAGAGTGATCTATCAAGAATCAAGGAACTGGTGACGAATGGCGACGACAATTACATACAGGTCATCATGTCCGCTGATGATTCCCCAGATCCATCATTTGACTGGACTAAGTCGGGAGCCGAAAGTTCGTTTTTCCGCGATCCATCGGTTGTCTCGGGTGGTGAGGACTACGTTGATCTGGAAGGGTTTGATCTCGGAGATGTCTACATCCGCTACGACCGAATCGGTAGTGAGTCGGAGTCAACCAGCGGCACGTTCGAACGTACGAACTGGGTCTTCGACTTCAGGATCATTTTTGAACTAGCCGAATAGCCCGAGTGCGAGCCAAGCTACGATCCGACTCCACGAACCTCTAGAGTCGGGACGCTACCAAAGTGGCCATTTCTTCCAGCGCCTGCAGCTCTGTTTCGCCGACCGACGAACCCTGGAACAGAATGGTGAACACTGCACCGTGGGCTGCAAATGTTATTCCAGTCACTTCCATTCCGGTAAATCTGTAGGACGCTTCACCAATACTGTTCTGGGTTGCACTATATCCTGCGGAACTGGCTTCAATCGCAAGTTCGTCTGTGAGGTCGGACCCTACACCATAGTCGAGAACCTGCAGACTCAGGGTCGTTGTCTGCCCTTGCCAAGTGAGTCCTGTAAAGCCAGATGCGCCAACAGCTACGCTACTCGGAGCCAACTGCGCCAGATCAGTGAAGATGGAACTTTGGATTTCATCCCCGTAGAGAGTGTTTGGGATGTCGTCTTCGCCCAGAAGGGATCTCAGTTGTTCCTCATCGAACCTGAGTGCACTCGCCGTATCGTCTGATTGCGCGGTCGCCGTGGAGCCTACGTCTGACCGAACTTGGGATGTCGCTTCGATAGCCGCGTCCACCGTCGCTTGAATATCGGGAGTTGGGGTCGGTATCGATGTGACTGTCTCTGACACAGCAGCGTCGATTGTGGCCTGGGTGTCGACTTTCTCACTGCTGCATGCCGTAAAAGCCAGCACTGCGACGAATCCCGCAAACAACATGATGGATCGGGATTCGATGACACCGGTGAAACGATTCGACAGCCCTTGAGAATTCTTCATGACCGCTCCGTGTAACGATTCTATGGAAACTTGCGTGACCGGTGCATGCGAATCTTTTCATTAGAGCACCTGCCGCATAGGTGGAGTTAAGATAGCGTATTCCTTCCCTCAACCCTAAAAAGATCACGGCATATGAATCTCTCAACTGGAATAGCGGTGATCCCCGTGTTCGCCGTACTGTTTATTTCCGTCGCCTGTGGTGGGGACGAGTCGGTTAGTTCAACAGCTACGTCTGCACCCGAAACTCCGCCAGTTCTTACTGAACCAGAGCTAAGAGGGCTATTGAGGTTTGACGACGTCACAGCACCGTTCAGTTGGCTTGCCCTCGAACCCGCTGTCTTCACCGATCACAGTCAATTGATTGGAGACAGTGAACTAGCCACTGGTTTGAGGTCCTATAGCGGACTCGTTTGGCACGGTGACGAGGGCAGTGTGTTTCTCACTGTTCGGCAGTTCGATTCGCAGGTCTCTGCCCGGGAAGATATCGAGGGTCAGAAACCGCGCTTGATCCCCGGATTTTCATACGACGAGCGACATAGCTCGTTCTCAGGTGAGACGGTCGTAAGTGTCGGTGATCTCTCCTTTCAAGCCGGTCTAGCAGATGCGAGAGCCGTGATGGTGCTGAAAGGCAGCGATGTATTTCACATCGGGACGCGGGACCTCGACCTGAGTTCCACGTCGGATTTTGAAGTGCTTGTTTCTTTGGCCCAAATAGCGATAGGCAGACTAAACTCTTGAGTAGAACCGGCCCGTCTTATGTTGAGTGGCTCGGTCCATGGTTCAGTTGCCCAATAGCGCATCAAATTTATGCATAGCTGAGCGTTCGGCCAGTTGATACTTGGCGTGTTTCAAACTGGTCCAGAGGGGACGACCGGCAGAAACTTTCGAGACGGGATTGCACTCACCCCAATTGTGTCTAAAGGGAAACTCACCTTGGTTTGAGCGTGCCACGGCGTGCGATGATCCCCGGACACCTAGACGTTGCGATGGTGTCGCCCAGTGAAATCAGGTCTCATCTATCATGTCCGCCATTCGATGACGTGAACTTCTCAGTAGGCCGAGGTGGATTGAATCTGACAGTCAACGGTGAATCGCGGGATGTTGCAGCAGGGCGAGATCGTTCTTTGCTCGGAGTGTTGCGGGACGACCTTGGTCTGACCGGCACCAAGTACGGATGCGGTGATGGAGACTGTGGTGCCTGTTCCGTACTGGTGGATGGTGTTGCAACGCTGTCATGTATCACTCCGGCCAGCTCCGTAAGCGGACGCGTGATAAGGACGGTTGAGGGCCTTTCGAATGGCGAGAGCTTGCACCCGGTACAAGAAGCGTTCGCGGAATGTAACGCTTTCCAGTGTGGCTACTGTACGCCCGGATTTATCGTCAGTGCCGTCGCCCTCCTGGGTCGAAACCCGGATCCTTCACAACACGAGATTCAGGCTGGACTTAACGGCAACATCTGCAGGTGCGGCGCCTACAAAAGGATCATCGAAGCCGTGCAATTGGCGGCGAAAAAACAAAAAGGCAATTCACCGTCATGAGCACTAGCGATTCGGAGCCACGCATCGCTCTCAGGGTGAAAGGAAGCCCAAGATGGGTTGCTGCAGGTGATCTACCAGAAAGTGCTGGCGAACCGACTATTCTTCTGACAATTAACACCTACGGTCGAATAACGGTCTACTCAGGCAAGGTCGAGTATGGCCAGGGAATTCGACATGGGTTTTCTGTTGAAGTAGCAGATCAGCTTGGTGTCGAGCCCGAAGAAGTAAACGTCGTTCTGTCAGATACAGCGCTTGTGCCCTGGGATCGAGCGACCGTTGGCAGCGCGTCAACGCGCACCACCGGTGTGCAACTTGCCCGGGCTGCTGCGACTGCCAGGGAAGCATTAACTCAAATCGCCGTTAAGAGGCTTGGAGTCTCCAAGGATGACATCCAGTGCTCCGGAGGAGTGTTGGTCAGCAACAGATCACACACCTCGCTTTCTATCGCCCAATTGCTGGCGGATCAAGAGCTAGATCTGGAGATCTCTGATGATCTCCAGATTCCTATCAGCGATCGAGCGGGGTCCAGCGTAGAACGGTCCATCCGTGTGGATGCCGCCGAGAAGGTCACTGGCCGGGCGATATACACATATGACTTTCAGGTAGACGGGATGGTGTACGCAAAGGTGATCCGGCCACCTTCACCCGGTAGCAAATTGAGAGTGATCGAATCGAGCCGCGCTGAGCTTGTTGACGGATTCTTGACACTGGTTAGGGATGGCGATTTTGCAGCCGTGGTCGCCGAATCACCGCATTCTGCAGAACGCGCCGCAGAAGCGGTCAGGGCAAGGTGGGATGAGCCTTCGAGTTCTGCTTCAGACTGGAGCCTTCCATCGCTCCTGCTCGAAAGTGCCGCTGAACCCGTGGTTTTACAGAAGCTAGGATCAATTGGCGACGAACTTACTAACTCAGACATCGTTGTCGAATCGACCTACTTCGCTCCATATGTAGCCAACGCCCAGTTGGAACCAAGCGCAGCAGTCGCTTCGTGGGATGGTGATGGCCTGACTGTCTGGTCAGCAAGCAGAGGGCCGTTTGCCGAACGCACACAGCTGGCAGAATCGCTCGAAGTGCCCGAAGACAAGATCCGGGTGATCTCCCAGACGGTCGGCGGCTCTTTCGGAACCAAGACCCCCACCGTAAGTCTTGAAGCCGCTCGCGTGGCGAGGGCTGTTGGCCGGCCGGTGAAGGTGTCCTACACCAGGAAGGAAGAGTTCGCGTGGAGCACGGTCCGCCCGGCGGCGGTTATAAAGATCAAAACAGGTGTATCGAGCACTGGTAACCTGCGGGCCTGGGACTACCGCGCCGTAAACTCCGGGGAAAATGCTTTCCGCGGCAGGCGAGGTGCGACTACCCCGTACGATGCCAGCGGCATCTACGTGTCAGTCGCGGGATCCGTTTCGCCGCTGCAGTACGGCTCGTATCGGTCGCTTGGCGGTGCTGTAAACCATTTCGCTCGTGAGGCCCACATGAGCAGGGTTGCCAGGGAGCTCAGTCTCGATCCACTTGAGTTCCGATTGCGAAATCTTTCTGACCCTCGCTACTTGCGAGTATTGAATACGGCTGCGGAAAGTTTTGGCTGGGGCGAGCGCCGCAGACTAGATGGTGTCGGATACGGAATCGCCGTCGGGTTCGACGCTGGGAGCTACGTTGCTCAGTGTGTAGAAGTTGAAGTGTCTGAACGAGAGATCGCGGTGAGACGTGTCGTGGCGGCATTCGACTGCGGGGATGTGATCAACCCTGAGGGTGTCCGAAATCAGGTCGAAGGGTCAATCGTGATGGGCATGGGAACTGCATTGTGGGAGTACGTCGAATTCGACGGCGGCCGGGTATTGACCGATGGTTTCGGCCGCTATCGGGTTCCTCGACTCACTGATACCCCAAAGATCGAAGTTGTCCTGATTGACGACTCTACGAATCCACCTACTGGAGCAGGCGAACCAGGTATCGTTCCAATTGCGGCTGCTATTGCGGATGCCGTAGCGGATGCCACAGGGCGAGAAGTTGAACAGTTGCCGATAGAACCAACGCTCGTCTGAGCGCTAATCTGCACCGTCACTTGGATAGTTTGCGGACCTGCAGAACTGATTCCTTAGCAGGAGTGGATTTTGCGTTCATCCCCACTCAATAATCCTCGGCCGTCCATGCACATCATTAAATGGGAAACGACCGGTGGGCGTGTAATAATCCGGCTATGTCAAGTATCAACCGGGCCTTGAGGCCGGACCAGCCGCCCCATGCGCTGGTGACGCCGTGGATGAAAAGCTGCGGCAGGCCGTAGTTTTCGAACTCGGCGTAGTTGATCTTGACTTCGCCAGCGTCGAGTGTCCACTCTTGAAAGATGCTGGTGGCTGTTACCCCAAAACTCTCCATTCTGGGCTCAATGTTCGCGCCGGAATCCCAGCACGGAACCGGTTGCTTACTGGACGCCCTATCTGACGAGCGATGGTCGTTTGTTGTCGAACTCCCATCCCGGCACCAGGAATTGCATCGCAATAGCGTCGTCTCGTGCGCCGAGTCCGTGCTCAAGGTAGAGCAGGTGAGCGCGCTCAACGGCATCTAGATCAATCTCGATACCAAGGCCCGGTTTCGAAGGGACCGTTATCCGTCCTCCTTCGATCTTTAACGGGTCCTTTGTCAGAGCTTGCCCATCCTGCCATATCCAGTGCGTATCAATCGCAGTGATATCACCGGGCGCTGCAGCCGCAACATGCGTGAACATTGCCAGAGATATGTCGAAGTGGTTGTTCGAGTGTGAACCCCAGGTGAGACCCCATTCGTGGCACATCTGCGCGACCCTCACAGAACCTTGCATAGTCCAGAAATGCGGGTCGGCAAGCGGAATATCCACCGACTGCAACATGATGGTGTGACCCATCTCTCGCCAGTCGGTCGCGATCATATTCGTCGCGGTAGGCAGTCCGGTTGCCCGCCGAAATTCTGCCATGATCTCGCGGCCGGAGAAGCGGCCTTGGGCCCCACAAGGGTCTTCGGCGTAAGCGAGGACGTGACCCATCCCCTGACAGAGACGAACGGCATCTTTCAGCAACCAAGCCCCGTTAGGATCAATCGTTACCCGGGCCTCCGGAAACCGTTCGGCCAGCGCAGTGACGGCCTCGATCTCGTCTTCTCCAGCGAGTGCTCCGCCCTTGAGCTTGAAGTCCCTGAACCCGTAGCGTTCCTGCGCAGCTTCGGCTAGCCGGACAACGGCGTCAGAAGTGAGCGCCTCATCGTTTCTGAGTTGAAACCAGCGATCGGACGCGTCCTTTTCGCTCCTGTAGCCAAGGTCGGTTTTATTCCGATCACCAATAAAAAACAGGTAGCCCAGCGCGTCGACAGTATCTCGCTGCTTCCCTTCGCCAAGGAGCTCTGCGACGCTGAGGCCAAGGTACTTGCCGAGCAGATCGAGCAAAGCCGCTTCGATCGCGGTAATTACATGGACTGTGGTCCGCAGGTCAAAGGTCTGGGCACCGCGACCTCCCGAGTCAAGGTGCGAATAGCGGTCGCGAATAGAGTTCAGCGTCCCACGGTAAGCGCCGACCTGGCTGCCAACAACGAGAGCGGCACACTCCTCGAGAGTGTTCTTGATCTGCTCGCCGCCCGGCACTTCGCCGATGCCCAAGTTTCCGGTCTCGTCTTCGATGATGACGATATTGCGAGTGAAGTACGGGCCATGCGCGCCGCTCAGATTCAGCAGCATGCTATCTAGACCGGCCACCGGTATGACCCGCATCGAGGTGACGTTTGGCGAGCCCTGGGTTTCGTTAGTCTTGCTCATCATCGTATTTTTCTCGATCTCCTCTCGTCTCGACTGGTCACGCTAGCGTCAAGAATTTGCACCAGCTCGCCTAGCTTCGCCTGCCACTTTTCGTACTCCACCCTGTCCTCTTCGTTTAACGGAAAGTACTTGCGCAGGTCGGACTTGTCGCCTTATCGGGTTTTTCCGTTCGCTCGCGGAGGGACATGATTTTGGATTTGAGACTTTCAGGCTAACGTGGACTGAGAAAGCCTGCCTCCAAATAAGCAACGGTTCTCTCCAAACATGGTTGTGCTCCTACATAAAAGATCAGACGCTGATTGTAGATAGGGCAGGAATAGCTCAGATTCTTCTGAGGCTCAACTGAAATTGTTTGGAGGCGTATTGCTGTGTATTCAGGTGGACCAGAGCGAACGATAGGCAGGCATTTTGAGATTCGTATCTGATTCCACGCAACTGAACACTTTTAACAAGTGACTCGTTTTGGGTTGTTCAGCCATCTCTCAGGGGCCCTGATTCACCGTTTTTTTGTATGTGTTGCTTGCATGGTATTTGCGGATCAGGTTGATCGGCGCGGTTAGGTACGGAGACGTGAATTGACCATCTGCGTTTGATTCACTGATGGAAGCAGGCGGATAGTTTGTTTATCGTGCTGTTGCGATTCCTTCCGCCGAGAACAAGGTTCCGTATCACTTGCTACCTGCCGTCATCAGCGCAGGCATAGCAATGAGGAGTAGGTGCATGGTCAGTCAGCCTGAATCAGGAGGGAACTCCGTCTTCGAACTGATTGCACGAGGCCAATATTCAGACGCAGCAAAACTACTGCACGAGCGAGTCAAAGCACAGCCTCCAAGCGCCGAAGACTTTGCCTTTCTCGCACTGGCCTCATTTCATCTGGAAGATTACGAAGCATCTGCAAAGCACTACAAAGCCGCGATCGAACTCGACTCCTCGATAGAAGACTGGAAGTTGATGCTTCGCAGGGCCGAGGCGAATGCGGCTGCCCAGGTGAATGTGCGCGTCCCTGACCTGCGGTTCTTCGATCGAGACGAACTCCTCAGGGCACCACAAGTACCGGAAGACCTGTTACCGAAGCCCATACCTTCAAGCCCTGTTGGTATCACCCGCAAAATACGCAGCGGACTGGGTGGATTCCTCGGCTTCTTCGCTACCCACGCGATCGGACTGGCGACCAGGCTACTTGGAGCAACTCTTGGATACCGGGACAGAGTCTGGACGAACTGGTACAAACGTCCGCACCTCATCGGAGTCCTATTACTTGCCCATATGCGGGAGAAGCTCAACAAGAACAACCTGAAAAATGCCTATCCCCCGGGTTCGCTGGTCGGGTTCCAGGAAAGCGGCCAAACGCCTCCGCCGGGCGTCAGTCACTACCGTACCGCCGACGGCACATGGAACAATCTTTCAGACCCCAAAGAAGGTGCTGCCGGCACGAGGTTCCATCGTAATGTAAACAACGACGTTATAAGTGCCGAATCAGGCGGAAGGCTACTCACTCCAAACCCTCGCACTGTCAGCCGGAAGCTGTTGGCTCGAGAAGGCGCGATGAAGGAAGTGCCGTTCCTCAACATGTTTGCGGCTTCGTGGATCAATTTCCAGAACCATGACTGGGTTCACCACGGCGAGCCGTTGGTCGAAGACACGATTTCGATACCTATGGAAAGTGACGACCCTGCAAGGTCGAGGTTTGGCCAGACCGAGATCCGCGTCGGCAAGACTCAGCCTGACCCGACAAGGCAGCCGACTGGCGAGACCACTCCGATCACCTTCGTCAACGAGGTCACGCACTGGTGGGACGGCTCACAGGTTTACGGCAGTGACCAGGCGACTGTTGACAGCATCCGTACGGGGCAGGATGGCAAGATACGGGTAACTGAAGCAGGGACTCTCCCACTGGATGAGAAGGGAATCGAGCAGACCGGATTCACCCGCAACTGGTGGATCGGACTGTCGATGTTGCACACACTGTTCACGCTCGAACACAACGCGATATGTGAGGAATTGAAGCGCGCTCACCCGGACTGGGATGACAATACCTACTTCAGTATCGCCAGACTAATCAATGCCGCGGTCATGGCGAAGATCCACTCTGTTGAATGGACCCCTGCGATCCTGCCAAATCGCGGGCTGGACTCTGGGCTCAACGCCAACTGGTACGGCCTGCTAACTAACATGTTCCGCAAAGGCAGCGAGCGCAAGACGTATGCCTCGGTCAACATCCGCAACCCCGAACTCGGGGGTGTCGTCGGCAATCCTATTAACAAGCATGGCCAGCCTTATGGGCTGACTGAAGAATTTGTTGAGGTATACCGACTCCATTCACTGCTGCCCGAGACGATCCACATCAGAAACGTCGGCGAGGCCGAGATCGCCGAGGAAGTGCCCTTCGTGGCAACCCGGCAGGCAGGCTCCGGAAAGCTGACGGAGCGGGTCGGCATGGCGAGCCTTTTCTATTCTTTTGGAAAGCAACACCCGGGCCAACTGATTCTCAACAACTATCCGGACTTCATGCGAGAGTTCAGCATTCCCGGCACCCCTCTGTTTGACATGGGCGCAGTCGACATCCTGCGTGCGCGCGAGCGCGGTGTGCCACGTTACAACGAGTTCCGGAGGCAGCTCGGCCTAAACCCACTGGAGAAGTTCGAGGACCTTACGGATGACCCGGAGCAACTAGAGACGCTTAAGGATGTCTACGGTGACCATCCTGAGGCAGTCGAAGATCTCGACCTGATGGTGGGCACGCTCGGTGAAACGACGCGTCCAACCAATTTCGGGTTTGGAGAGACGCTATTCCAGATATTTATCCTGAACGCATCCCGCAGGTTGCAGGCCGACCGCTTCTATACCGATGACTACAACGAAGATGTCTATACTCGGGAAGGAATGGACTGGATCGACGCGGCAAGCCTCAAGACGGTGATTCTCCGCCACTACCCCGAACTGAAGGATACCGGCCTGGCAAACGTAAAGAACGCGTTCGAGCCCTGGGATACTGACGAACAACTTGATAAGTCCAGGCATCCTCTCCGTGAATGGGACAAGTCTTTAGAGCCCGACCCATGGCAGGGAGACGCACTCAGAACATCGGCCTAGATAGCCCATGCAGAGATGCCGTGGCATCTGTTGGTGAAATTCTGGGTTTGCATTCCAGGACGCCGGTTGAGCTACCGAAATGGATCTTGGTCTTCGAATCAGTAATCATGAATGATCTGAACGGTTATTCAGTTTCTGGCAAGCGGGTCCAGGCTCGGTGAGTTCTGTCGGTTGTTCTCTTCGGTGGTTTGTTAGTTCAAATTCTGGAGCTGGGTGACCGGCAGAATTTTTCGATGAATTCACAATCTGCACCGGCTTATGTCGATGCCAAAACCGATCTGATTACTTAGACAAGAAGTCCGGCCCCCACTCCACGGAGAGGGGGCCGGACACATTACTGAAGCGACGCGCATGTGGTCGAAGTTCCACGATCGTGCAATGTGAGGGCCGCTACTCAGGTATTGGGGCAGAATGGAAGTGAGTGATCTTCCAGACACCCTCTTCCTTCTTCAGCACCGCAGTAGTGGGAGCAGAGATGTGGTGCTGCATCCCATTGTATGAGTAATCCTGCTCAAGCCGGCATACAACTATGGCAGCGTCGTCGAGCACCTTGGTCCTGACGTCCTGCAGGTCCGACTTGATGCCTGATACCGACGAGACTAGCTTCTCCACATGGTCGGAGAGCTCCTGTCTACCGGACATCCACGACCGTGAGACCTCATCAAGCCCGGTGACGTCGTCTGCGAGACTGGCTCTCATGGCTTCAGCGTCGCCTGCATCCAGCGCTTCGAACATCCGCTTTACCGTGGTTTCCAATTGATTAGACATACTGGTCCTCCTTGTTGCTGTTCGGGCCGCTCTGCCCGGCACGTAAAACAGTGTGTGGGAGCAGCGTTGTGAGGGAACCCGACTTAAGTATGGTCGGAGGTATGGACTACAGTCGGGACGACTCAAATGAACGGCTCGTTGGCAGATCTGGCTATTCAGTTGGTATCGTCTTTACTGATGTAGATTCCGGGCTCAAAGCGGCCACCGCTGCCGTGCGGTTGGTCACACCGAGCTTTGCGAAGATCTGGTAGTTATGCCATTTAACAGTACTCAGCGAGACGACGAGGCGGTCAGCGATCTGCTGGTTGCTCAGGCCCTGTGCGATCAGGTCGACAATCTCACGCTCGCGCTCAGTGAGCGAGTCGACGTTCACAAGATGTCTGGCTGATTCCACCGGGTTCGAGCCGCGCCTGCGCCGATCGATGTTGCCAGTGACGTTGTCGAGTATGGAGCGCGCTATGGAAAGCGCTTCCTTCTCGTCAAATTTCGTCGAATCCGCAAGCTCCTTTCTTGGGAAACCGCTCTCAAGCAAAGCGCGCGTTTTCTGTTCAGTTGACTCCTGGTTCGTAACGAACGAGATCAGGCTGATGGCATCGCTGCTCGCCTCAACCGAGTGTCCCAGTAACGCCACACCTGCCAGCACATCCAGGAACACAGCGTCCAAGTCGATTGTCTCCAGCACGTTTAGCGCTGATGCGTACCACTGCGCCGCGGTCCTGTGATCATTGAGACCAGACAGGGAATGCCCAAGCCCGGCCTCCGCTCTCACCACACCTCCTCGGTCTCCGGTGTGTAGATAGGCGTCTCTACCTTGTTCAAAGTGGCTGTAAGCCTCATTCAAGTTTTTTCTCAGAAGTTCGAATTCACCCAGGCAGACGTGAGAAAGAGCGACACCTGCAGGGTCCTCGAAAGCAAGGCTAGTCTCGAGGCTCGCCTCAAGGTGGCGAGTTGCTTCTTCCATGTTCCCGGACATCGCCTCGACTTCCCCTAACGCCTGGTGGCAATATGCGACGAACCAGTGGTCGCCTGCTTTCGTGCAGGCATCCAGAGCAGCCTTGCCGTATAGTTTTGCCCGGGCATCGTCGCCTGTACGAGAAGCAAGGTGCGCCAGCAGGTATGAGGCGATGACTACGTGCGACTCGTGGATATGTCCGGCCTTGATACGGTCCAGCGCATCCATGGCGAGCGATTCCGCCGACTTCAGATCGCCGCGCGTCGACAATGCATAGGCCAGTGCCAACTCAGGGTCGACAGCAAACCCCCTTACAGGGATTTTGTACCGGCTTCTGACCTCAATCGCCTCGCGGAAAGCTGTCTCAGCGTCGTCTATGTTGCCGAGCCGCAGGCTGAACCAACCATGCTCGACCAGCAAGAGGGCGGAGGTTTCCTGTCCGAGCGGTGACGGATCCTCTCGAAACTCTGGCAGAGCGCGCGAGTAGAGTTCTGCAGCTTCGGTGTACCGACCTCTGAACTGGAAGAACATCGCCATCGTTTCGACCGCATCACGTACGGCTTCTGTTTCGTGTTTTTTTACGGCGACATCCCAGGCCGTCCGGATATTGTCGTACTCAACTTCAATCTCAGACGCGGTACCACGCTGATTCATGTAGCTGATAGTCGCCCACCGCTTGGCCAAGAATGACATGAAGTAACCACTATGGGCCGTCTGGGCCAATGACTGCTCGCCTCGCGATTTGGAAAGCTCTTCTGAGGCGAACTGCCTTATTAATTCGTGTAGCCTGAAACGACTTTCAGAATCTCGTTTAACAAGTGAACGCTCCATCAGAGTTTCCATGATGGCACCGCTGGCTCCAGCAACCTCTGTAGCCGCATCACGCGTGAACCCCGCTGGGAACACCGAAAGCCTCTCAAAAGCGGTGCGTTCATTACTGTCTAAGGAGCCGATTGCGTGTTCGAATATCGCTCGAATGCTCCTGTGGCGGTCCGGGAGGTTTCGAAGCCCAGACGTCAAAAATCTGGTGTCGTGTTCCATCTCCTCCGCGATCTCGGATAGAGAGCGTGTATGCGCCCAGGAAGCTGCAATCTCGATGGCCAGCGGCATGCCGCCGCTCAATCGGCAGATGCGCTCTATGGCGGGGAGTTCACGCCCGAGGTCGATCTCCGGTTTGAGCCTGCGGACTCGGTCGTGGAACAAACGGACCGCTGGGTTCGCTAGTGGATCGCGCAGACGAGCCTGCTGCGGTACGGGCAGTCCATCGAGTGGAACCAGCCATTCCTGGGTGATCCGCAGTGGGGCACGAGACGTGACGAGTAACTTGAAACCGGAACGTTGCTCCAGGAGGTCACCGATGAGAGGTGCTGCCGCGAGCACATTTTCAAAGTTGTCGAGCAGTAGCAGGTGATCGGTGTCCGCCAGGAACTCAGATAGCTGGTTCAGCGCCGCTTCCTGGCCGCCAGCGCGGATCCGGAACGCCTGCAGCAACTCATCTAGAACACGGTCTGGAGTTTCCGCTGCCTGCAGATCGACGAGCAACGATTCGTAGTCTGAAACGGCTTGATATTTTGAGGCGGCTTCGATCGCGAGCCGGGTCTTGCCGATGCCTCCCGGACCCCACACGGTGATCAGCCTACAGTGAGGGTCTTCCAAGAGTCGGTTAACCTGGTCAAGCTCTTTCTCTCTACCAAAAAAGGCGTCCGACGACTGGTGAAAATCGATGCGCATATCCGTTCAGCCCGCTTGAACGGGCACAGTAAAACGATGATTGTGGACCGTTTGCCGGGATGTAAACAATAATCCGAACTCTTCGCCTGATACCGGAGCTGTAAAGGTCGGAAGTGCCAGGAGCTCAAAACCTCGATCATCGGTCTTCCGGAGAAGCCGTCGTACTAGTGTTCGGCCAGACAAGTTCTCAGGTCGGCATCCTATCGCCTGCGCCGACTTCAATGACGGAATTATGCAACAACAGAATCAGAAGCTACGGGGATGATAGGCAGAACTTTTCGAGATGAGTTCAGCCTGAGATGAACTCAGGACATTTGGCTGACCTACTGCAGCCTCAAACCCCGGGCGGTCTTCTCGTCTAGCTCCGTTCCCCACCCAGGTCCGGTCGGTATCCGTGCCTTACCATTCACAACGTCCGGTAGCACCGTAAACAGGTCATCACGAAACACGGCGCTGATTGGATCAGTTTCCATGATCCTTGCGTTGTTCACTGAAGCGCAAAGGTTCAGACTCTGAAACGTCGAAAGATGCCCATTGAAGTTGTGCGGTGCCACGTTGTGCTGAAATGCATCGGCCATCAAACACACCTGCCTGGCCGAGATTAGCCCTTGCCACTGCATATCCAGCTTGGTTATCGCCATAGCACCGTGTTCAAAGAACGGCCTGAACTGCTCGACTCCAAGCAGTGCCTCGCCAGTCAAAATCGTAGTAGACGTTGAATCTCTAACGTGTCTTAGCGATGCAGGATCCGGATTATCAATCTCCAACCACATGAGGTTGAACGGCTCAAGCCGACGGGCTATCTGAACCTGGGCTTCAGGGCGAAACGACTTGTTTATGTCGAGCGCAATCTGTAGATCGTCTCCGCCTTCTTCGCGCATGATGCCGATTTGCTTCTCGATGTGGTCGAGAAGATCCGGAGTAGTTGATAAGCCTGGACGCAGCATCCGGCTCCTACGACCAGCATCATCCTCTCCTGGAAAAACAAAGTTGGTCTTGACGGCATCGTATCCGGCATCAACGGCTTCTCTCACGCATCGCCGAACGTCGTCCCAGGTTGTGATCGGCGGGACTTCCATTTCCTCGGCAAAGTTGGCAGGGTATGTAATCAGGTGCGACCAGTAGACGTGCTGTTCATCTTTGGTAGGACCGCCAAGAAGCTCGTGGACCGGTTTTCCAGCTTCCTTTCCCTTTATGTCCCATAGCGCAAGCTCGACCCCCGCCAGAGCTTTCTGGGTGGCGCCTCCAGCCGTGTATTCAGTAAGCGAGCGAAGCTCCTGGTACCGTCGCTCTACTGGCAAGGGGTCTTTGCCGATGAGAAGAGGTTTGAAGTCTTCGACCAGACCCAGAATGCCCTGCGGTAAGCCACCGAACCCAAACTCTGAGTAGCCTGTTATGCCGGCATCCGTCCTGATGATGCAGAATAGCCAGGGTTTACCGATCCCCCGTGTCACCAGTGCTTCGATATCGGTAATCTTCATCAATACCGTCCTCAGAAGTCAGTTGCTACCGGCCACCTGGCATGTTTCTGCGGCCTGACCAGCTTTCGTTGAAGTAGGTCCCGTACATGTGAGTAGGGCGAATGATCAGAGCAACTCGTTTGTCGGTTTCGACCAATCGATCGTATTCGTCCCAGTCGGTTGAGCGGCGGCGGGTCGTTGCGCTATATACCTCTCTCCTTGCCTGACGGACAGTCTCCGAATCGGCGTTACCCGACCAGGTCAGTTCAGCTTCACCGTCGAACACTATGAAGCCGGACCACCAGTCTGCGGCCGACACGAGGATCGAGCAGGAAGGGTTACGCAGCAGGTTCTTGAACTTGGCGCGGTCTTCAGTTATCGACACACATATCGCGCCGTCGTGTGGCCGCACGGTGACGATGCTCAGTTGAGCTTTGCCATTGCGGCGATATGTGGTTAATACTCCTTGTGGGTTGTCTGCAACGAATTGAGTGACCTTTGGGTCAAGTGGCTCGCTTGGGTCTGTCATGCCTTTCTCCTGTGCAGTAGCCGATACTAAATCTGCCGCCACGAACCATAGCAGCGGATGTGTATGCACGGTCGATCCGGCTGGAAGAAAGTAAGACCGCAACATGATGACACTACTGATTCTGCCGATGTTTGATCGGAGTTGAGGGGATGATAAGCAGAACTTTTCGAGATGAATTCTGGATCAAGTAGTTGGTTAGTCAGTAAAACTGCACGATGTTGCTCTGATACCGTTGATATTTTCGTGGACTTCAGACAGATCTGAGAAATCGGTTCATAACCGATCAATCGGAGGTTCAGGCCAAAGTGATGCTCCCAAGCGCGCTCCAGCCAACTTGGATACCAGTTGCTAAGAAGGTTAAGGCGGTTAAATCGGATCAGGATGTTGCTGTCAGTGAGTCGGTCTACATGTACCGAGACGGCGGCATCCCTCCGGTCTATTTCTTTCCCACCGCTGATGTGAATCACGATCTTCTGACTCGTTCCGATATCGAGCTCCCGTCTGAGCTGGGCACGTACATTAACTATTCGATGGTGGTAGATGGAGAACTGATCGAAGGCGCCGCCTGGGAGTTCGTTGAGCCGAGTGATCCGGTGGAGTTCTTATCTGGCTACGTTGCGGTTCGCTGGGATGCGATGGATTCATGGATTGAAGAGGATGAAGAAGTTTTCGTGCATCCACGTGATCCATTCAAACGCATTGACATGGTCAACAGCTACCGGCCGGTTGAAGTCATCATTGGAAGCGAATCCATCGCGATGGCACCGAACAACATCCTTCTTCTGGAACCGGGTTTGCCGGCTCGATACTACCTGCCTCAGGAAGCGGTCAAGGACGGCGTTCTACAGCCCAGCGAAACGACAAGCCAGTGCCCTTACAAAGGAGATGCCAGCTACTTCTCAGCTGCCGTTGGAGACACCACGGTCGAAGATGTGGCTTGGACCTACGCCAAACCGCACGACGAGGCGACCAAAATCCAAGGCCTGATCTGTTTCTTTGAGGAAAGAGTAGATAAGTTGATCGTAGACGGAAAAACCATGCCGAAGCCTGAAACTCCCTGGGGTCCAGAAGGCGGCTCTTTTGCCAGACCAATGACACCTTGGGGGCCACCGGGTGCAGCCGACCTAGGCAAAGGTCCGGACCGGGATTAAGTGTGGGGCATAAACGGGTACCTGACACGTTCATCCTGTCTTCAGTTGGGCGCAGTGGCGGCACAGATTCCACTAACTTTTGGTACCAACTGCAATTGGGGCTGTGTTGACAACTCTGAAGGCGCCGGTTTCATCGCAGTGCGCAGTCGCCGAGTCCTTTACGGATTTCCAGAATCGTTCAGTTTCTTCGGAGCTTCGTCCTTTCAGCAGACCCTGTATTGAAGGGAGCATGTCTCGGAGCCACTCCAAGTACTCGTCGACGCTATCGAGTTCGAATCTAGGGAACAGGTTTTCACCCGACACATCGCTGAATCCGGCCTGGCGCAGAGTTGACTGCAGCACGCCGTCGTCACCGAGACCGTGGGCGCTTGGAGTGCCCGGTGCTGGAGGTCCAGGAGGTGGGTCTAACGTTCTTGCAGCAACAGAGAACGGGATACTCGTGAATGGCACTTCATCCATCGGGCCCCAAACGACCGTCGCGAACTTCGCTCCTGGCTTAAGCAGCTCGCGGATCCGAGATAGGGCCTGCTGAATATCGGGGAGAAACATCAGCCCCCAACGACAAACGGCACCATCAAATGTAGAACTCGGCAACGAGAGAACTTCAGTGTCGGACTTCACCAGCTCTACGTTTGATAATCCCTCCTCAGTGATGCGTTCCGAAGCTATACGGAGCATCCCTGCCGACTGATCGGTGGCTACTACACTTCCATTCGGTCCGACAGTCTTAGCCAGAGTGACAGCTGGTTCCCCGATACCTGTGGATATATCTAGCAGCCTTTGTCCTTCAGATGCGCCGATCGCGTTTGCCAAGGCATCGCTTACAAACTGGGCTCCGCGCTCAGCAGAGGGCCACCATTTTCGCCAGGCATGGGCGACCGAATCCCACTGTTGTTCCTGATTCGCTTTGAATTCTGAGCTACCAGATTGACTGGAATTCACCTTGCATCAAATCCTTGCTTCTCACAGCCTCTCTATCCAACTTGTGCGCATAGGTCGAAACCTAATCGGGAAGATCTCGAACTTATACAGCAACAACCTCAGGCCGTTGCGATGATCTCCCAGGGTCCACAAAGCCCGTCCTTGACATTGCCGACCATGTTAGTCAGTTTCTCGCGGGCGTTAGTTCCCAGTATCTGGTGTAGACCGATTGCGGATGGACCATCGCTAGCAGCTGCTAGTGCAGTTTGAAAAAACTCGATAGCGAAGTCGGTCCTATCAGTCACAGCATGGACAGTAAAACCCGCTTCAACGAGTTTTGCCTGCACAGCATCCGGCGTTTCGAGAAAGCTTTCCTCACTCGTTGTTGCCCAAGGCACTGGATAGCGGAACCTTCCGCTGGCTGCACCGGCCATCACATCATAGACAGCGAACGTACCACCGGCCTGTAGGACTCGCCTAACCTCTGAATAGAGCGTTGGTTTGTCCTCGATGTTCATCCCAACGTGCATCATGTACGCGAATGTGAACGAGTTATCGTCATAGGGTAGATCCAGAGCGCTGCCTCGTCTGACATTGACGCGGCCGGTCATCCCAACTAGGTCAGTTAAATAGGCGGCGACTTCGCAAAACTCCGGAGTGAGGTCTATTCCTTCGACTTTGGCTCCGTACTTGTTCGCTACGAAGCGTGCGGTTCCACCAATCCCTGCGCCGACATCCAGTCCCTTGTCATCGGCGGAGATGTTCAACTGCTCGAACAAATGAATTGATGCTTGCCTGCCGCCAATGTGAAATTCGTCGACTGGTGCCAGGTCGTCAATTGTGGCTTTTCTCGAACCACCAGTAACCAGAGTTAGGCCTTGGTCAATGACTTCAGATAGGTTGCCCGCTTCATAATGGTCGGCGATATTTCTGTTCACGGCTAAGTCCTTGTTCCTCGTGCAGGTCCCAGATCTTCGGCAACTTTCTCAAGGCAATGTACATGCGTGCAGGCGTTGAGGATGGAATTGCACCGCTCAAACAGTGGCTGACGACCGAGACGCTGTGGATCGTGCTCGAGAACACGCATAGTTGATAGTTCGACAGATTTAGCTGAAGTAGGCAAAAGGGACGCTTAGCGTCGAAGTCCAGATTCTTGGGATGCAGCGCAACTAAGGACTACTGGAACTGAGGGGATAATTTCCAGAACGTTTTTAGATGCGTTTTCTTTGATCGCAAACTGACGACGGGGTAGATTTACAGACCCCGAATTAGCTCAGCAGTTCAGCACAGAGACGATTGCTGCTCCATGTTGACGAAGTGAGTCAGCATCAGATGACACCAGTGTTCCTTTCTTTCGCAGAGCGTCCACCCGATTCATGAACGCTGTGATCTTTCGACATGCAGCGCGATCGTTCGCTGAATTGTCGTCTTCAATCAGTTTTTGCACATTCCCAAGACGGGCCACCAGACTCCTCTCAACACCGTTCGCTAGTCCCAGGACATAGATGTGCACAATTAGTTCCTCTGTAGCCTGCCCGGGTGTAATTGCACTGACCGCTACCGACCCTGTGCCCGCGCCGCCGTCCTTGTCAATGACGGTTGCCGTAACTAGGAAGACACCCGGGTTGTCGTACTCATACTCGTAGAGCTCTGCCTGTGCCAATGGCTCGGTCACAGTGCCATCGCCAAAATCCAGCTGGATCAGAAACGGGCCGTCGTTTGGGGCAGGATCTGTAAACGAAACTGAAAACACTGCCGGAGATCCAATGATCACTGGCATAGTCTCAAGGGTCACTTCCACGGTCGGGGCTACGTTGAGAACAGCGACCGAAGTACCGTTTTGCACCGAGTGACCACTCCCGCTTGTTACCGACAGCGCTATCTCGAACGTGTTTGGACCATCTAACGAAACAGCGTTTAAGGTCGGGGATTGCCCGATCTCGTCACCGTTTGCTGCATCGGCCCCAGACTCCCCGAAATCGCCATCTCCGTCCAGGTCCCACATATACGTCAAGGGATTTGATCCGCCCGAACGGTCTGCCGCTACACCAACAAGCTCAATGAATCCACCCTCATTTACCGTATACGGCCCACCTGCGGAAACTGTCTCGCAATCGATCGAGACAACGACTAAAGTACTCACAGGGGCGGGAACGCCACTTACGCTGCCTCTGACACAGCGACTCTCCGGTAGCGGGTACGCATGGACTTCCAATCCTTCAGGGTTGGTTGGGAACACGTTGACGCTGAGCTGTCCAGCCTCCGAGGTCTGTATCTCGGCAGCACTCATGGATGCGACTGCATTCCCGCCAGGGAATAGCTCTAAGGATGTGCTCCTCTGGATCACGTTCAAGAAGACATCAGGTACAGGGTTGCCAAGTGGATCTTCGACTGTGACATCGAGCACGACACTCGGCAGAGTTAGGTCCTGTTCGAGGTCAGCCAGTACATCGATCGTGGTGGTAGCTGAGTACTGTTGAGGGAGGGTGCCGACATTGCCACCTGTCACACTCAGTTGATAGGTACCTGGCAGCACGAAGACCTCGAACGCACCGTCAGGTCCAGTATATGCAGCAGACCCTGAAGGACCTCCTTCAAGCGAGACACGCTGGTTCGGCGCGATGTTACCGGAGTCATCTCTCACAACACCACTGAAGGTGACCGTCGATTGAGACAGCGTGATCGTGATAGGACTGTCGTCCGGCACCAACACACCGGTGACACTTTCTGGCGCGAAGCCGCTCTCCGGTAGCGGGTACGCATGGACTTCCAATCCTTCAGGGTTGGTTGGGAACACGTTGACGCTGAGCTGTCCAGCCTCCGAGGTCTGTATCTCGGCAGCACTCATGGATGCGACTGCATTCCCGCCAGGGAATAGCTCTAAGGATGTGCTCCTCTGGATCACGTTCAAGAAGACATCAGGTACAGGGTTGCCAAGTGGATCTTCGACTGTGACATCGAGCACGACACTCGGCAGAGTTAGGTCCTGTTCGAGGTCAGCCAGTACATCGATCGTGGTGGTAGCTGAGTACTGTTGAGGGAGGGTGCCGACATTGCCACCTGTCACACTCAGTTGATAGGTACCTGGCAGCACGAAGACCTCGAACGCACCGTCAGGTCCAGTATATGCAGCAGACCCTGAAGGACCTCCTTCAAGCGAGACACGCTGGTTCGGCGCGATGTTACCGGAGTCATCTCTCACAACACCACTGAAGGTGACAAAGTGACTGCTTGCCGCACTTTGGCTTTGCGCCATGCTCATGAGACTTGCCGTAAGCAAAAGCCCGGCCAAAGCGGTGATGAATAGACGTGATCGACTCATATTCATCGATGATCGGCGGCTGATCAGTCGATTGCATACGTGTCGAGGGTGATTTGAATGTGTTTTTTAGACGGACTTCTGATTCATTAAGCGCTTGGCAAAGAATCAATACCCTAGCGCCCCGGTGGCTGTTGGTTACCCGCTAAAATTCTGTCCACGAAAGCATGGAGCTGAGGGGATGAGAGGCAGAACTTTCCGATACGAGTTCGACCTGAGCTGATCGGACCCCGAAATTTTCGTTACGAGAGTTCAGAGATTTCTAGAGGTGGGTGTCATTTGGCGGCACTCCAGACAGGTTTTAGATAGAGCGGCCAGGAAGCGTTGGCTTCCTGGCCGCTCGTCTTCTGCTGTGCCCAGTTAGTGCTACCGAATAACGATCTTTATGAAGTAGCGGGGAGTGAGGCAGCTATCGTTGCTTCATTCGCCTCGTTTCCTCCGATGCAGTGAGCGTGACCGAATCCGCCGGCGCTTTCAGGATTACCGTGGGCATCATCTCCAATATCGAACACGATGTTGTCCGGGCGGTCTACGTCTCCACTAACCCCACCAGGTACGTGATCGAGACCCAGTAGGTTGCGGGTTCGCCACGCAATGTTGTGGTCGGCACACGATGAATCACCGCTGACACCGATTGCACCGATCAGTTCATCGTCCGAGTTGTAGAGGGCGAGTCCGCCACCGAACACGTTGACACCACCAAGTACCTCACCGGTCATCGGATCGTTGTGCTGTCCGAAGTTGCTTGAAGGGCCCTTGTATGCGACTCCTGTATCTACAGGGTTGCTTTCCTGCAGACCAAATAGACTTCCACCAGGCTGGACCGCAGAAAACAGGTTCGCTGTCGAGAGAGAAAGACCCGGCAGACTGAACGCGTTAGCAGTGTTTGCTTTTTGGGCCGATATCACGCGGGAACCAAGCCACTGCTCACCTCTGTCTGTACCTGTGTACGCTACCGCGCAAACCTCGCCATCCCGGTTGACTATGGTGCCCCACATATCGAGGTTGAAACCACCGTTGTCAGCACCTCGTGCCTCGGAGAGGGCATCCACCAGATCCGAATGCCTAGGAAGGTCTTTGCAGTGTTCTCCTGCAATCGGGTTGCCTGCGCTGGCCCGAGTTGGCAACACAGCCGTCGCAGCCAGAGCTACTACTGCTATTAACAGCAGTCCAGTGGCTCCGCTAAGTGCTGTGAAAACTCTTTTTCTGCTCATTCCGTTTCCTTAATCTGAGTTCCTATGTGCCGGGAGTCTGAGCACCATACGTGAGGATCTGGTCAGTTGCCATGACGATGCAACATCGACAGGTCGGCCAACAGGAACTTGACACAGTGATTCGTTAACAACGGCGATGGAGCTGACGGGATGATAGGCAGAACTTTCCGAGATAAGTTCCTGAACTAGGAGGTCAGTCAGTATCCTCGGATGCAAGTGTCCTTAGTGAGTGAGCTAACTCGATGTCTCCAGCAATCGCAAGATCACTCATTGATCCACGGCCCCAGATCCACAGATCGAGATCTGCGCTTGATCCGGAAATAACGCAGTCTGGATTCTTAATCTGGTCAGACAACTGGATTGAACTCATGGGTCCCACCCGCTTACCGGAGCGGGGAGAGATTCCTGCCCAAGAAATCCACTCAAGATCCCACGTATTCTCGGATGACTCAATTCGAGTAGTGTTTCCAGTAAGTTCGAAATCGGCCCAGTCTGGACAGCCGGACATGAAGATCGTCAGAACCTCATCAATGCCATCGTCGGCTAACTCCGAAACAATCGGTGAATTTTCTCCGTGCGCCTGCTCGACATCCACGCGATGGATTAACGTTTCATGCGCCATTCTGCGAAGCCAGAACCCGACAGAGTGATCGTCGCTCCAACTCCATACTTTTGTGTTGGAAGGTGTAACTCGGAACGCGTCAGATAACGCCCGGGACTGAGTTTTGAACCAATCGATAAGCCCTGAGTCTGGAGATTTGAGCGAATCGCTTTCTTCAGCTTCTTCCTGTGATCGGGTGCGAATCAGTGGTTCCTTAGTGGCGAATATCCTTCCGAGATGACCCACGACATCGCGAACCTGCCACCCCGGGCAAGCAGGAACCGGCTCATCCAGTCCTTGTCTGGCGGCACTGCTGACAAGACCGGAGTTGGCGATCAAAGAGCCAATGTAGGCGTTTCTATCGATCAGTCTTCTCCTTAGCCGCAGGTTTGATTGAGCGACAGTCTACCGGGTAAGGATTCTTAGTACTGAGCCATGGTGTATTGCCAGTTTGGAATCTGGAGCTGATTTCAAAAAGAGCCGCTCCAGCGTTTTTGAAGCGGGCCTCGTAGGTGGTGGGCAAATTAGGCCGATCCCTACAGAGGGTCAACTGTACGGCCACTGCCTGAATGAACCTTAGACCGTATCAGTGCGAATCCGAATCTTAGACTTCGACCGACGACACACAGACGTCCTTTCGCTCAGGAAGCCTTGCATTGACGACTCGTTTTCAAAGTCGTTTCAATGCGGCAATTTCAGCCTCAGTTCGGAACGTGATCTCCTGGTTCAACCCCGAGATGGACACCATGTCTCGTGGTAGTGGATTGGTGATTGGGGGTTCGGCTTGTGGTGAACCGCCCAGCGAGAGTTTCAAGGCCTCGTGGGGGAAGTTGTAACCGTATTCATGCCAAAACGCGACACCGTCGGCACCGAACTTACCTGCCTCAATCTCAGTTACACGCGGCTGCCCTTGGTGATCGGCGAGCAGATCAACTCTAAATATTCCGTCCGGCTCTGGCATTACGGCATGGACGGCTTCGATCGCAGTTTCCCCAACCGATTCCGGTGCTCTTCGAAGGATTACGCCTCTGCTTTTAACCCCTTTGATCGACAGTCCGGTGTTTCCACGGACAAGGCGAGTCATGTCCTGCGACGCGACTAGACTTCCGTCTTTCCATAGCGATTCCCAGCCATAGTCACCTGTGGAAGGAAGGACTTCGGATGCAGTGAAATTGCCCCACCCATCGTAGATTTCTATCCATTTCACGGCTTTTTCTAGGATCGGAGGCCGGTAGGCACCTGCTGCTCCAGCCCCCGAGAGGGGTCGAAGCCAGATTTCGCCATTCATAGATTCGAAGGCATGACGCAGGTCATCTTCCTTGTGGATCCGAACTGTGTCCGGAGTGGGTACTCGATTTTTTTTCAAACACTGGTAGGTAGAGAACTTGTCCCTGCAGACAGCCACCACATCCGCTGGTGGAGCGACGATCGGGCAGGAGAAACTTTCTCTTGCCTTAGCGAGTGCGAATATCTCTGCGTCATGGGTCGGCCACACCAGATCAATATCGTGCTCACGGACGATCTGATCTATGGTCTCCAGATATCCGTCCTCGTTAGCTCGTGGGACGATGATCCGTTCATCAACCAGAGCCTGGTGTATGTGGTATTCGGAAGAGTCGACCCCAAGAAAGTAACTGTCGCTCGGGCTGTTCTTCAGTGCCCTGATGATCCCGTTAGCCAGCCGGTTGCTTGCGCTGGTCACCAGAATCCGGATTGTCTCGTTCAATACTGACCCTCTAATTTCTTACCAACCGACTTCCAGACACACTCGTGGAGAGGTGAGCCCAGAAATACATCTGGGGACGCGAGCCACACCGCTGCAGCTATCGGCATCACGCGCGTCCGTGTGTAGCTAAGGGCTACGACCTGGTTCAGCAATAATCAGCCAACAGCCCTTGCATCATTTCCTGCCGCGCGTGCTAGGCGGGCATTCAACTCAATTTCTACAGCAGATACCTCGGACACACTGGTATATGCCGGGTCGCGATTGATGCTTTGAATCATGATCGTCTCATCCGGCACATTGTTTATCGCTGGTATCTGGAAGCCAAGTGGCTCTTCAAAGGCCAGATGCACGTAGGCCCACGCAAAGTTCACTTTAAACTGGTGCCAGAAGGCGACGCCGCCTGCTCCAAATCGGCCAGCATCAACCTCAGTCACAGTTGGGTTTCCGCTCGGGTCCTCTAGCATATCGACCCTGAAAATCCCGTCCGGTTGTCCGGCAACAGAACTCACCGCTGCAACAGCCAGTTCGTGGATCTTCTCGGGAGCCGATACCTGAACCACTGTCCGGCTCTTCACCCCATCTATGGATATCCCTGTGTTGCCTCTCACAAGACGCGTCAGAGTTTGAGAAGCAACTAACTCGCCATGTCGCCAAATGCCTTCGAAGCTTCGTTCATAGGGGCAATCAACGACTTCGGCGGCCATGAAATCACCCCAACCATCGTTGATTTCTAACCACATGGAGGCATGGTCAACATCTGCGGTTCGGAACGCGCCCTTACCACCGGCTCCGCTGATGGCACGTAGCCAGATTTCGCCGAACTGTTCGATCGCGGCAACAATGTCAGAGCGATCTGCAATTAGTACGCTCGATGGCACAGGAATTCCGTCAGCGTTCAGACACCTCTGAGTAGCTAACTTATTTCGCGTCAAACGCACCACTTCTACAGGTGGCAACCAGGTCCTGGAAGCGATTGCGTTACGTTCAGCAGTCACTCGCTCTATTTCAGCATCATGCATCGGCCAAACAAGATCAGCTCCCGTTTCCTCGGCGATATGGCTCAGGACGTCCACATACGCCGGATCTTGCGCCGGGGGGATGAGGTGGATCTCGTCTGCTTCGGACTGAAACAGATGATATTTGGAGCTGTCTGTTGCGATCAGGTGAACTGGTTCTTGGCCGGCACGGAGTGCTCGACTAACACCAATACCTAGGTGATTGCCACCAAGTGTGAATAGGATCCGTTTCATGCAGAAACTCTAGTCGTTCCCAACGAGACACCTCTAAAGACAAGCCCGCCGAAAAGTTCAATCGGATCGTCGACTACGACGGGTCACCTGAGTAAGGCGGAGTCCGGATCCTTCACCAGTTTCTTCTGAGGCCTGGAAGCAGACGAAGGCAAGTCGACCATGGCAACAGAATCCGAGCAAGATCTTACGGTCCAGACCGCTCGTGGCAAAGCGATTGAGATCTTGACCTTGTCCTTGAACCAGGTCACGAGCACGGGAAATGATTGCAGCCTGCCAGCACGGAAACTACTTGATGCCGCGTTTCACAAGATCTGAGCCAGATTTGACCCGAGCCATCCAATGACTCCTCGCCATTATCTAGTGTTCAATGTCGATCTGCGGGACTGTATCTCACGTGCGCTCCATGGGCGAGTCGCTGCCGAGTACCGTCCAAGCATCGTGGCATCGTTCCAACCCGTTGCTTCGCATTGACTTCAATCTCATCTAGGTGCGCAGTCAAAAGGACCAGGCACCTATTTGTCTTCCCAGTGAAAATTCAGCTTGTTCTACATAAGCCTCCTCTGGAGTTCTGTCAGTTCAAAATCTGGAGCTGAGCAGGTGATAGGCAGAGCTTTCCGAAACAAGTTCTCGATCTGGGACGTCAGTCAGTGTCCTCGGATGCAAAAATCCTGAGCGAGCGAGCTAAGCCAAGGTGTTCTGCCAGTGCAACATGTGGAGCTGAGGGGATACGAACTCTACAGCCGAGTTAGAGCAGGAACTTGTCAGTGAAGGTACCCCCTCTAGTCTTCCCAGGCCCACCAAACAAGTCGATACGGGATCCTGAGTCTGATCTGTTTTTCACGGGCAGAGCTTACTCAATCGAGATCTGCTCACCGGTCTTGTTGACTCGCTGGATCAACGCCGAGAGAAACTGGTTTCTTCGGACTTAGAGTCCAGAGTTCCTTCCTGTCCCATACCCGAGCCAACACCTGATCAACCTCGAACATTGCGGCAATGTTTCGCTCTGATCGTTCCTGCGCCTCGACATTGGATCTGATCAATTGCTGTTCCTCGTAGCGAAACTGCCCGGAATCCTGAGAGCCGACATACCGGAGGCGGCTCTTCTTCTTAAACAGTTCATTGGTTTGCTCGGCCGATTCATTGGAGCACTTAAGCCAACACAGGTTTAATTCCTAACCACGGTCGCGCTTTCTCAAAGGCGGCTGAAGCCTTAAGGACCGTTAGTTCGTCGCGCATATCGCCGACTATCTGAATCGAAAGCGGCAATCCCGCCTCATCGAATCCGGCAGGGACGCTGGCCGCTGGATTTCCAGTCAAGTTGAATAGGTAGGTGTAGGGGATGAAGCCCCAGCGGGGATCCCGAACCTTTTGCCCATCTATCTCCATGGGCGGCTTCTCTATTTCGAACGCGGTTGTGGCCGTGGATGGGGTCAGCAGCAGGTCGAATTCATTGAAGAATCTGTTCGTGTAGTCGCGGTACAGGCCCACTGCATTGAGGGACGCCATGTAGTCCCTGGCTGAAAGAGATTTACCGTGCTCAAGATTTGCCCTGAAGTAGTCCGTCAGTTGTCTCGAGGTGTCTGCAGAATCAAGTAGGTGAGCGAATCGGTAGTACCCACTAGCGCAGAAGAAATCCAAGAAGTGTTTCTCGATCTCCTCATGCGGTCTGGGTGCGAACTCCACCTCTTCGACGTTTGCACCCAGTTCTTCGAACTTGCGCGCTGCGCTCTCGACCGCCTCTGCGACCGTCGACTCACAGGCGGCGCCGCCAAGGCTACTCACATCCAGCCCGATTCTCATACCTTCTACACTGCTGTCCAACTCACCGGTGAAATCGGGCGGACTATCGGTGATTGTGCCGAACTCTGCATCCGGTGCAGGGCCGGCAAGGACATTCAGGAACAGCGCTGCATCTCGTACGTTCCACGTCATCGGTCCCACAGAGGAATTATTGACAATCATGTGGGCACCGCTGTGTCTACGCGGTACTCGTCCCTGGGTCGCCTTGAGGCCGTAAATTCCGCACAGAGCAGCAGGGATTCTCACGGATCCACCGCCGTCACTACCCTGCGCGATTGCTGTAATCCCGGCCGCTACCGATGCGCCTGCGCCGCCACTCGAGCCGCCGGAAGTTCGCGTGGTATCCCATGGATTGCGACAGGGGCCGAAAACCAGGTTCTCAGTTGTGCCGGCATGTCCATATTCAGGAGTGTTGGTCTTCCCAATGATGATTCCGCCCGCAGCGCGTATGCGCTCAGCACAAAGTGAGTCTGAGTCGGCAACCTCATCATCAGGCACGGAGCCGTGGGTAGTACGAATTCCGGCAACATCCTCAAGATCTTTGATGGGTACCGGTACCCCGTGGAGAGGCCCGAGTTTGCTACCGGCCATCACGGCCTGTTCTGCGATTCGGGCGGCTTCCATCGCCTGTTCAGACATGACGGTGATATATGCACCGAGTCGAGAATTCAACGTTTCGATTCGATCAAGGGTCCACTCAGTCAACTCCACTGGCGACAGCTCTTTGGACTTGATCCGATCGGCGAGGTCGGTTGCTGCAACATACGAGAAATCAACGTTCATCACAGGTTCTCCAGTACCAGGTCTTCAGTGCGGCGAAGTTCTCACCGACTGCGCGGACTGTCAATCCAGGCTGGATGGAATCCACGACACATTCTCGAATCCTCCCCACCGTTGAGGCGGGTGTTGTTATTGGACGGCAATATGTTCTGGCATGGCACTGCCTTTGAAACGGAAATGGGAATCTGAGCGATGCCAGGGATTCCCGCATCCGGAAACAGCGAACGAAAAGGGCGAGATCGATGGGAGATTGAATCCATAAAAACGGCAAATAACGATTCTGGGTGGAGGTAAAACCGCCTTCTGCATCTGCGGCTAAACTCGCCCTCTATATTCATAGCGTCACGATATATGAGTTACCCGTATTTGCCGATTCAGTCGAGGCAGCCGCCATTGAAAACAGGATAGCGCTGGATTTCGAGAGAGCGACCAAGACCGCATCGTTGCAGGACGTAACTACCGACATATCGAGCGCCCTCGACGGATCCGCCCTGGTACTGGCTATGGTGTATGCCTACGCCCACAGCACAACTGCCATGGCCTGTGTTCGACACCCGAATACCGATCGCATGTTGAGGATCGCTTAGCGAACGAGTATTGAGTTGAACTTGAGTCTGACCGGTCTACTCTTGCGAACCGCGCAGTAGGTCAGATTCGATTGAAAGCCTAGTGTCGGAACGCACCTCGAGTGCCACCGGCATGCTGCGCTACATGATCCCCGAGCGACGGGCTTGAACGTCACCGCGAGAACGAGCCGCCTACCTCGCCCCAACCCAGGTCGGCACGCTGTTGACGTCGAAATTGAATACAGTCGGAGCAATTAGCAACACGGCCACCGTAACCGCTGCAGCGCCAAACAAATTCAGAATTAGCCCCACACGCACCATCTCTGTGATTCGGATCATCCCCGACCCAAACACAATCGCATTGGGAGGTGTCGCGACGGGCATCATGAAGGCCAGTGATGCCGCTAGAGTCGCCGGAAGCATCAAGAGCAAAGGATGGATTCCCGCGCCGGACGCCACTCCGGCCAGCACTGGCAAGAGTGTTTCCGATGTGGCGGTGTTTGAGTTCAACTCTGTTACAAACGTTATGAGCAGAGAGATGGCACTCACCAGGACCACCAACGGCACATCGTCTGCGTCGCTCAACTCGCTGCCGAACCAAGCCGCCAGACCTGACTCCAGGAATGCAGCCGCCAGCGCGAATCCTCCTCCGAAAAGCAGCACGATATCCCAACGCAACTTGGAAGCAGTCTCCCAGTCCATCACCCGTTTGCCGGAATCTGACCTGGACGGTATCGCGAATAGAAGAACCCCGATTGCGATCGCCACCGTGCCGTCATTTATGAAGTCAGGCGTGCCGAACAGGTTTGCCCAGCCGTGAAACGAGAAATCTCCAATTTCGAGATCAGCACGCGTCATCCAGAGGATGGCCAGTGTCACGAATGCCGTCAGCATTACCTTCTGCTCATACGTGAATGGCCCGAGCGCCGAGTACCGAAACCTGATTAGACCCGAGGACGAGGGTTGACTATCTGCACGCCTGCCTTTCCAAAGGACAAGTACCAGCCACGTGATAGCCAGAAGGGCGATCGACACTGGAAATGCGAATATCAACCACTGGGCGAAGCCGATCTCTGGCGCTTCCGGGAAAGAGATGGCGTAGATCCTGGAAAACGAAAGATTCGGTGGTGTGCCTACGAGGGTCGCTATGCCACCAATTGACGCCGAATAAGCGACTCCGAGAAGGAGCGCGACAAGGTATGGGCTTGAATGAGACTCGGCGTCGTCCGAGTCACTATCTGTACTTCGCATCAAGGTGCTACCGACCGCAATTGCTACCGGAGTCATCATCATCGCGGTCGCGGTGTTTGACACCCACATGGACAGAAACGCCGTGGCGACCATGAAGCCAAAGAGGACGGCGAGTGGCCGATTGCCAAAGACAAGCAGAATGCGTAGTGCGATGCGGCTGTGAAGGTTCCATCGCTCCATACCGAGCGCGACGAGAAATCCACCGATAAACAGGAATATGGTGCTGTTGAAATACTGGGCGGCCACCTGACTGCCGTCCATCACACCGGTGAGTGGAAAGAGAACGATCGGTAAGAGGGCCGTGACAGGTATCGGAACAGCCTCAGTCACCCACCAGATAGCCATCCAGAGTGCAACACCGAGCGTTTGTGTAGCTGCTGGGTTCCCCGGCTCCAGATCAAATACGAAAACGACGAATGCAAATACCATCGGGCCAAGTGGAAGCCCGATTGCTGGGGATGAGAATTTTTTCCGAAATCGATGGATTGACCGGCCTCCCGTTGCAGTACCAGCCATTGTCTCTGTTTTGCTACCCCTGATCAGCTACGGTCTTGGCGGGTCGACCAGGGATTGTTTTCCGGACTGTAACCCTGCAACTTTTTTTCAACAGAATGGTCTGGTAGGGGACCGGGTTGGAGCCTGACAATCCTGAACACGTTCTAGGCCTTCATTGTCGTCCCGTGGCCTCTACGTCTCAGCCTTGGATTCGGCTTCGTAGAAAATTCTCGTCGGGCAGTTCTCGTAGCGTGAAGGGGGGTGGGAGGTCATCCAATTCGAGATGATCCTTGTCACAATCTCGAATGCCTTGAGTGAGAGTGCATACACAGCTGGAAATAGCCGTCTGCCTTGTATCTTACTGACCGCTCAGATTTCGTTGTTCTCCGTATCGGCATTCTGGAGCGTAATCAGAACTCTGCCTACACGATAGTCTGACATGTGTTGAACCTCAAAGTGATTAGCGCCCCAGGTAAAGGAATCTCCGACTTCAGGAATACGCCCGAGACGGGCCATGACGAAACCGCTGACGGTGAAGTAGCTGCCCTGTTCGCTCTCCGGTACCTGCACAGGAACCCGTAGCACATCGTTGAGCGGTTCGATTCCCACTCTTCCGTCAACAGTCCAGGAATCTCCAGAACGGACGATCTCTTGAATGTCTTCGCCAACGATCTCCCCCAGGATATCGTTGATGGTCACCACTCCTTCGACAGCGCCGTTCTCATCTATCACGAGTCCGACGTTATTCTTCGTCTCCAGGAACAGGTTAAGAACATCTGAGCCGGTAGATGTTTCCGGTATGAAGAGTGCAGGTCCCGCGATGGTCTTAAGGTCCATGTCATCGCCCTGAAGTGTGCGGGCGAGCAGGTCCTTAACAGCTACCACGCCGATCGGATCGTCAAGTCGTCCCTCGCAGACCGGGAATTGAGAGTAATCGGCCCTGCCGATTTTTTGGACCAGTTCGATTCGCGAAATCCTGGTATCCAGCCAGACGATCTCCTGTCGTGGGGTCATTATTGCCCTCACGGGTCTATCGTGCAGGCTGAAGACGCCTGAAACCATCTGTCGCTCGCCAGCTTCGATTGAACCAGCGCGCAGGCCCTGCCTCATTAGCACATTGATCTCGTCTTCAGTAACCGGCTGTTCAACCGGTCCAGACATGTTCAGCACTTTAAGCACGGCGTCTGTAGACCTGCTGAGTAAGCTAACAACCGGAGACGCCAACCACGACAAGCGGCGCATGGACGGTGCGACTGAAGATGCAACACGCTCCGGCGAGCGTAGTCCGAGGCGCTTCGGCACCAACTCTCCGATCACCACCGTCAGATACGCGATCGTGACAACCACGATGCCGAAGCCAATGGGATCACTGTACCTGGAGATGCCCGGCACTTCGTCCAGCAGACTGGAGAGGCGCCCTGCCAAAGTAGCGCCACCAAATGCGCCGGCAAGGATACCCACCAATGTGATGCCAACCTGGATCGTGGAAAGAAAACGGTTCGGGTCGTTCGCCAGGGCCAGTGCGGCACTTGCACCTGATCGGCCTTCTGAGACCAGGGCCTGTAGTCGCTCCTTCCGTGCCGAGACAACGGCGATCTCTGCCATTGCAAACATGCCGTTCGCGAGCACCAGAGCCAGTAGTACAGCGATCTCGATAACTGGAGCCGCCATTTCATTCCTCCTATCCAAGCCGAACTCATGCTATTCCTGCGTACTGGCCCGCATCGGACAAATTCGTTCAAGGACCGCATCCAGCGGATCCGTGTTTTCTAAGTCATCCTGTATGGACATGTCCGTTCATCAATTTCTGGTTCGAGCTCACGAACCGAGTTGTCAGTTTTTGCTGATAGACACAGGGTGGTCGATATGTTTCCACGGTCATCAACGACTTGTAGCAGATTTTGCGGGCACGGCACCAGCGACATCCGTTTCGATGGAGATCCTTCGGTTTAATCCCCAGAAGTCGATCAGTTCATCGCGTTCGGCGATGAATGAAGCGGCTATGCCTATGACGATTGCCCAGAACGCAGATGAGATTCCGACAATGGCGAATGGCGTAGCGGCCGTCACGAATGCGACCAGCGCCCCGTACCTGAGTTGGCTGCTAAAAGCCTGTTCGAACGCGCCTTGCAGCGACGAAAAGATTGCCAGCCCGGCGAGTGCGAATACGTACGCCTCCGGCAACAGGGCGAGCAAGACGATGACGAGTCCCGACGCCAACGCGATTGAAAGAGTTAGAGTCGCAGCGATCAGATTAGCTGTATACCGACTGTGCTTTGGACCCGCGTCTTCGCCAGCCAGGATTGCGACTCCTGTGCGTGCAACTATCGAGGCATGACCACCGAACAGCGCGTTGACGATCGAGAGTCCACCAACGACTGTCGAGACCTGGTTGATCGGCACCCGGTAACCCTGTCCGATTAGAAATCCCAGCCCCTGCACGTTCCCTAGCCCGAGGGCGAGGATAACCATCGGAAAGCTGATGGCCGCAACCGCCTGCAGTGAGAACGTAATTGACGGGACCGAGACCGCTGGAGCATGAAGTACGAAATCAACTGTATTGCCTGCGCCAACGATTGCGACGGCAACACCTCCGAACAGGACCGCTAGACCGATTGGCGGCAATTTCGAGCGGTGGAGTAGTTGCCCCACGAGGTATCCGGCTACGGTGGGACCGGCGATCGCCAGATCGTCCGCAGTCACCTGGACCAGCCTTGTCGCATATGAAACGATGCTGCCTGCGAACATGCCCATCACTATCGGTAGCGGCAGCACCGCCATCAGCCTGCTGCCCAGTCCCAGGATTCCGAAAAGGAGTATCAACACCCCTGCGACTATGTTGGCACCCACCATCTCGCCATATGAGAACTGACCGGCCAGGGTGCCGAGGTAGATGAGGCCGGGAATGCTCCATGTGATGGGAATTGGCTGACGGTAGTACAGGGACAAAGCGATAGATGAAGCGGCCCCGGATGTCCAGACAATGAAGACCCAACTGGACGATTCCACGGAGTTCAGTCCAAGCTGACCGGCGACGGCGATGTGAAGTGGTACCGCGCCGAACGCATACCATATGAATGCGGTCACGCCCGCACCGGTCGCTTTTGCGTTCACATCTCTAATCACTCGTGTGAGCATGCTGGCATTCCCGTGTTCTTGACCGGATGTGTCTATACGTCCAGGTCATAGGCTCGATTGGCAATTGGTGGCCATGCACAGCCGAGTGAGTAGGTCCCAGTCGAGGGTTCGAAGTCGAGCCAACCGCCAGATCTGCGCTCGTTGAGCCATGAATCGACGATTTCCTGCGGGACGGAGCACCTGCGGGAAATCTCTGACGGGTGGGCATACCCGATCGCTTCGAGGGTCGAATAGAAGCCCAGCTCAAGTCCTTCGTTCTCGGGTGTGCGTTGCGTCGCCATCATCTCTTTCACTCCAATTCGGGGATTCCGGGCGCATCAGTTCGCTGCCGTAATTCAATGCTAAGTGGCTGGCTCGACGTACACATGGCCCGTAGTTGGTGTCTTGCACCACCCAGCAAGCGATGCTTGGACTCGCCGCCATAGCCATAGTTAGTCATGCGATACTCGGCAGCGCCGATTACGATCAACTTCCGGCACGTTTCGTCGGAATCAGTTCATCAGCTTGATATGGCAGCCAACAACAACAACTTCTTCGTCGGGAGGACCGACGAGATCAGTATTCTTTCGGAGGCGTTAGGGCGCGCTGCGTCCGGCGAAGGCCAGGTTGCGATGCTGGTCGGTGAGCCCGGCATCGGAAAGAGCCGGATCGCAGCCGAGATCTCCCGTCTTGCTGAAGAGAAGAAGTGGCTTGTTGTAACAGCCAGGTGTGAGGAGATCCCTGGGTCACCGCCGTACTGGCCTTGGATTCAACTCCTGAGGACCTGTTCCGAGCAATTCCCACCGCACGACTTGAGATCGTTGATTGACCCGGACCTATGGGCTGTTTCGGAGTTGAATCCTGAGTTTCGTTCGATGGGTGCTCCAGTTGAGCCGCTGCCCACGCTTGAGGCGGAGCAGGCACGCTTCCGGCTTTATGATGCAACCGCCAGCTTCTTCTCCCGGATTTCAGTCAATCAACCTCTGCTGATCACGCTTGACGATCTCCACTGGGCCGATCCGGCTTCAGTCCAGTTGCTCGCATTCGCCGCCCGTCGTGTCGGTTCGGCGCGAATGATGATTCTTGGCACGTACAGAGAGTTCGAAGTGAGCGACCGTAGCCCCCTGAGCACCACGATCGCCGGTTTGAGCAAGGAGAACTGGTTCAAGCGCGTCGATCTGAGTGGGCTTGGTCCGGCTGAAGTGACACAGCTGTTCGAGAAAACGACGGGTGATCGTCCAACCGAATCTGTCGCCCAAACGGTGGCGGACCGGACGGGTGGTAATCCGTTCTTTGCGCAGGAAACCGCCCGCCTGCTAGTGCAGCTCGGACCGGTCGATGGTGGATCGATGCCGTTGCCAGAAAGCGTGCGCGAGGTGATCGAGTCGCGCCTTTCGAGACTCTCAGAGGAATGCAACGAGGCGCTCACACTGTCCTCAATAGTCGGCCGAGAGTTCGACATTGGTCTGCTGGTTGAGCTCCTCGATGTGGACGAGCAAAGGGTACTTGACCTTGTCGACGAGGCTGTTGGGCCGGGAATTATCGAAGAGGTGTCCGAACACTTTGATCGTTTCCAGTTCAATCATGCGTTGACGCAGCAAACCCTGTCAGAGCGCCTGACTGAGAGTCGCCGTGTGCGCCTGCATGCACGAATCGTCGAGGCAATCGAACAGTCGGTTGGAGCCGAAGTGAGCTCGGTAGCCGGCGAGTTGGCTCATCACGCGACGATGAGTGCACCGCTTACCGGTGGAGGCAAGGCCGCGCACTACTCGAAGATTGCCGGTGATCAGGCGATGTCAGCCTATGATTACGAGACAGCGATCGGACACTACGAGACGGCGATCGGCTACCTGGATGAGGCGAATGACCAACGCTCCGTGGCTGAGGTTTCGCTTGCTCTCGGCCGTTGCCAGTGGGCAATGCTGGCCTGGGATGACGCGATGGTCAACCTCAAGAGGGCATTCGACTACTATCTAACTGAGGACGAGCCGGACAAGGTCGCTTTGATCATCGAAACGGCCATATCTCCAAGCCCGCGAAGGCTATCTGGCACTGGCCCAATGATTCGAACGGCCCTGCAGAAGGTCGATAGCCAGTCGCCTTTCACTGCGCGAATTCAATCTGTCTACGGTCGGATCCTGGGCAATGAGGAAGGTGACTACGCCGCGGCACAGGAAGCCTTCGATAGAGCACTGGCAATTGCCCGCAGAGAAGGGGACCGCAGGCTCGAGGTCCGCACACTGACAAACGCCGCATATGTCGATTCATTCTGGTATCGGTGGAACGACAACCGACAACGCAACCTGCGGGCAGTCAGTCTTTCAAATCAACTCGGGCTGAATCTCGCTGAACTGGACTGTCGAATAAGCGCGGCACGCGGGCACTACGTGATTGGCGAACCAGAGCCGGCGATGATGAACGCCGAATCCGGGCTCGAGCTTGCCGATCGTCTACAAAACCTTTCGTACCTCGGCCGGATCAACGCGTTGGCAGAAAACGTTGCCCGGTTGCGGGGAGACTGGGTCTCTGCCCGAAGATACTCCGATGCGGGTTTGCAAGCCGCCCCTCGTGATTCAGCATTGTTGGCTTACCGCACTGTTCTGGAGTTCCAGGTCGGTGATTTCGAGACGGGACAGGAGTACGCGGATCGGCTGGCCGTCGTCATGCGCCAGACCCCGGCTGGCGCGAACTCCGAGTACTGCCATGTCGCATATGCAGCAGCGTTTGCGCATCAGTTAACCGGGTCTCTCGAGATGAGGGACAGAGCAGCTTACGCCGTAGATACGGTGTTGAATGCACCGTTTACTGGCTATGGGATCTTCACGTTCGCACGAATTGGCGCGGCGCTCCTTAGCGCTATCAGTGGAAACACCAGAATGGCCGACGAGATGCGGACTGCTCTTACAGGACATACCAGCCAGATGGCACTCAGCGGCGTTATCTCATTTGATCGCCTGCTAGGCAAACTTGATGCTGCACTCGGAAATCAGGAAGAGGCGTTGGAGAGTTTTGATGCGGCTGTCAGGTTTAACGAAGCCGCAGGCTATCTCCCTGAGCTAGCCTGGTCGCTGCACGACAAGGCGGTCGCTATGATCGACTCAGGTTCGGCAGCAGAATTGCCGCAAGCAGTAGAGGTTCTCGATCGCGCAAAAGAGATCGGAACCTCGTTTGGTATGGCACCGCTCCTCAAATTGATCGATTCAGCACTTGTCGCGGCTCACGAAGGTCACTCAAATGCAAGGCCGACTATCAGTGGATTGACGCCGCGCGAAATCGAAGTCCTGAGGCTCGTTGCTGCCGGCAAGAGTAACCGTGAGATCGCCGAGGAATTGATTATCACTTACAACACTGCGGTCAATCACGTGAAGAACATCCTGACCAAGACTGGCGTCGGCAACCGGACCGCAGCGGCGGCGTTTGCGCTCCAACACGGCATTGCGCCGGAGCTAGACGGGTAAGGTGACTTCCAACCGATCTTGCTCGAAGCCCGTTTCCGCGCTGTTCTCACTCTCATGTCAAGTGTTCTGCCAATCCCGCTACTGGAGCTGAGGAGATGCGGACTCTACTTTGGTCTTAAAGTCGAAACCTGTCTGTGAAAGTATCCCGTTTCGTCTTCCCGGGCCCACCAAGCAATTGCTGAATGCTTGAAGATGAGTTCACGTATGAATCCCCCGTTCACCTCACCTGTACCGACGAGTGATGCGGGTTTGAACATCAGCACATAGCTATCCCTGCCACTCATCGGACAATAGTCGGCGCCCCTCGGGACTCGGAGGGTCGAAAACAGCAACCTGAAATGAGGATCGAGAAGTTGGTGGGCCTAACGGGACAGTATCAAGAATTTTTGAAATAAAATTACAGCTGGTCACACAATGTCATTGATTTATGCAAGCGCTTCACACTTTAGATTGAGGCTAGACACAGGTACTTCATGATGATGAACTTCATGTACCTCGTTTCAAAGTTTGTTATTCATTTCTTCTTTTTGAAATTGCTTGAATACCACAACATATTCGATAACAAAAACCCCAAGGGCACAGTAAGAACGAGGCCAGCAGTCACATATGCGGGCGCGCGTTCGATGATGCCAATACCGATCACAATGCTTGTCATGTATAAACCGAGCACAATATTTCTAGCCCTCTGGCTTATCGCATTTCGCTGCTCAGCGATGACTGTGAGAACAAACACAGCCAATCCTATCAGTATTACGATTGCAAAGAATCCAATAATATTCATATCAATTTGTACAGACTGTCCAGCAACCCGATTGCCACCTACTACTACAATTGTGTCACCAGTAAACAAAATTCCACTAGCGACCCATCCTGCGGATCCTCCTGCGATAGCTGAGATATAAGCGCCTTGTTACATGGCTGGCCCGGCTGGGTTCAATCTTTGGAGCAGCAGTGTGGCGCAACGACAGCTATCAATTGCCTAGCCCCAGTCCTTCGTGGTCAAGGCGGGTGACTCAGACTTAATTGGTGTGATCTCTTCTACGACGATGTTCAGCGTGCCTTCGCGCTTTGAGATGGTGCCTGTCGCCATCAGGAGTTGGTCTACGGTGTTCAGACGTACGCGTTTGTAGACATCTGGCCATATGACCAATGGACTATGCCCGAATTCATCCTCCAGTGTGATGAATGTTGCTTGGCCTGAAGGGCGCTGCCTGCGAATGACTAACCCGGCGACCCTGACTCTGTCATCTTCTTCATAGTTTGATACTTCGTTACTTTGGATCACGTCAGCAGGCAGAGACGGGCGCAGGCGAGCCAAAATATGACTCTCGGGGTGAATGCCCATTGAGCTGTACTCGCCCATCATCTGCTCCCACTTGGTCTCAGCCGGGAGGTCTGGCAAGTGATTCTGATCGAAAACATCGAATGTGTGCTGTTGACTTACGGGCCGGTATCGGAGATTGGCTTCCCAGAGGAGTGAGCGACGGTCTGTCATATCTTCTGTTTGCGCAACCACTTGAGGATTGGCAATCTCACGGTTGAAGTACTTCCACTGCTTCTTGTGAGGTTCTGGGCTCGATTGCGGGACGTCCATCCCGGTCTCTTCCTCAAGATGGTTTGCTGACTGGTTCTGGAAACAGTCAAAGGCTCCAGACTTTGCGAGGTTCTCCAGAGCTTTTCTGGGGACACCTGTCCGTTTGATGAAGTCGGCCAGTGAATCGAACCGCCCAAACCTATCGCGTGATGACAACACCACCTCAGAGTTAGGTTCGGTCATTCCGTACACATGCCGAAGTCCCAATCGCATTGAATCGTTTTCAATGGATGCCCAAGCCTGGCTCCGGTTTACGTCTGGTTGTAGAACTTCGATACCGTGCCGTTTGGCATCTTCCTTCAAGGTTTCCAGGTTGTAGAAGCCCATGGGCTGGTTGTTGAAGATGGCGACGAAAAACTCAAGCGGGTAGTAATGCTTTAGCCAGGACATCTGGTAGGCAGTGATACCAAAGGCGTACGCGTGGGCTTCTGGAAACTGATACAGACCGTGGAACTTGCCAAAGATCTTTTTAGCAGCCTCCAATGGGACGTTTCTATCCACAGCCCTTTGAATGAATTTTTTGCGCCACTTAGCAGTTAGTCTTTCACTGTTGCGATGCGTGAATGCGCGTCGCATCCGGTCCCCTTCAATGTGAGTCATCCCTGCGACATGCACAGCCAACTCAGCAAGCTGGTCCTGGAATAGCGGGACTCCGAGAGTGCGCTCAAGAGCAGGCTTCTCAGACTTGTGATCGTAAGTGACATCCTCTTGGCCAAGGTGTCTACGTAGCAGCATCGAAACACCGTCGTTTACGCCAACGCCCGGTCTGACTGCGCCAACTTCCCATGCCATCTCTTCAAGGTTCTCTGGTTTCAGACGAACCACTGTCTGCATCTGTGCTGCTGACTCGATCTGGAAGATGCCGATAGTGTCTGCATCGTGTATGCGTCTGTAGACTGCCTTATCCTCAAAATCGATCCGCGAGAGATCGATAGGTTCTTCCTGCGACTCACGTATTAGTTGCAATGCTTCAGTCATTTGAGATAAAGCGCCCAGTGCCAGGAAATCGATCTTCACTAGCCCGGCATCTTCGGCGCTGTTCTTCTCCCACTGGACGATAAACCTGCCCTCGATGGCGCTCTTCTGCATAGGGGCTACTTCATCGAGGGGCACTGCGCTGAGGATCATTCCGCCAGGGTGCTGTGCGAGGTATTTAGGAAATCTGTTTAGTTGCAGAGCCAGCTCTATAAGGTGCTGCCACACCTGCGCATCCAACCTGTGCCTGTAATCGGACAGTTGTGACATCTCATGTGCTATGTCCCTGATTCCTGCATGGCCATCCATCTTCTTGATCAGCTTGCCAAGGTCTTCCTGGGGCAAGTTCAGCGCCTTGCCTAGATCGCGAATGGCGCCACGCACTTTGTACGTGGCGATCATCCCCGTAAGCGCTGCCAGTTCGGGGCCTTTGCGCCGGTGAACGCGAAGTATTAACTCTTCTCGTATCTCACGCGGGAAATCAAGGTCTATGTCCAAAGCCGGCAAATCCTCAGGATTGGCATCGGAAGGAAGGAAACGATCAAGCTTGAGGTTGAATTGAAGAGGGTCGATATGAGACAGGCCGATCAGGTATCCAACGACAAGCGCTACAGATGATCCGCGCCCGCGCCCGGGTGGATGATCCTCGATCCTGGTGTCCGCCGAGACGATACCAAGGTCGATCTGCACCTGATGCGCGATTTTGATGATGTCGTGGTATTGGAGGAGAAAGCCGGCCAGGTTGTGCTTCTCGATAAGCCTGAACTCTTTATCAAGACGTGCCCTCAGCCTCGTCCAAGTGTCATCACTGGCACTCGCATACTTGTACTCCGCCGCTTCGTAGCAGATCTCCTTCAGCCAGGAGATAGCGGTATGGCCCTTTGGAGCATCGTAGTCGGGGAACTTGTAGATCTTCTTGATGTCTGAAACCAGGTCGAACTCTTTGCAGCGCTCAGCAATGGCGACTGTATTGGCAATAGCCTCTGGATGTTCTGCATGCAGAGCGGCCATCACTTCTGGTGACTTCAGAAAGAACTGGTCGTTTGGCCTCCGTTCCCGATGTGTCTCCTCAAGTGATCTGTTGTGCTGTATCGCTACCAGCGCATCATTAAGCCGTGAGCGCGATTGGTCGTGATAGTGGACGTTGTTTGTAGCCACTATCCCTATACCGAGTTCACGCCCAAGCCGCGCCATCTGTTGATTGCGATAGGTATCGCCTCGTACAAGGTTCTGCTGAATTTCAAGGAAGAAGCTATCCCTGCCAAACCACTCGATGTACTGCAGTGCGACTTCCCTGGCAGTGGCGTAGTCGTTGTGCAACAAAAGTTCAGATATCTGGCTGCGGCTACACCCTGAAAGGCAGATCACACCTTCAGAGTGGGCAGCGAGATGCTCTGGATCGAGCGCTGGCTGGTTCCTCTCTTCGGGATCCATGTGCGCTCTGGTAATCAGCTTGCAGATGTTGCTGTATCCAGTAGTAGTTGCGGCAAGAAGAGTTAGATGCTGACCACCAAGGCCGCTTAGAGAAGGTGTTACCAGAGTGACTTCGACGCCGACGATGGCCTGGATGCCGATCTCGCGTGCCATCTGGGAGAACTCCATGGCACCGCACAGATTGTCGTGGTCCGTAATGGCGATGGCATGGATCCCTAGCTTCTTTGCGCGAACGAGTAGGTCCCAGGCCTCTGAGGCTCCCTCTTTGAATGAGTAGTTGGTGTGGCAATGGAGTTCTGCATAAGGAGTCTCGGGAGGGCGATCACGCTCAGGGAACTCATCATCCGATGCGTCAGCGTAACGCACCATGCTGCGACCACCGCTGATCCAGCCGTCGTATACCTTGCTCTCCCAGTTCGGTTTTTTGTATCCGCTCCGACTGTCTTCAATCCGGCGACGGGTTTTGGGAGTCCGGTCTCCACCAGGTGAACCGTTAATCTCTCCTGCTCGTGGAAGGCGTTCTGGAGACGGCATTACTCAGCCTGCCTTGACCAGGTATCTCGCACCAGATCATGAAAGACGGTCATTCTCTGGCTGTTTTCGAGAATGACGTCGAAATAGAGTCTTTCGATCTCCAGCTTTTCGCCACGCCACCACTCATCATTGATCTTCCAGCGGTCTTCAATTGAGACAACCTGCATCCACTGCCCATCGCTCCTGATAGTGCGGAATCGCTGTTTGCGCTGGTTAAGGTGTAGCCGGCGGTTTTGGCGCTGAGGTTCGCCAGCATGAAACGCTGCTAATCGGATTTTCAGCGGCATTCCGCCAGGTGAAGTCTGCACCTCTACAGCCTGTGGTTCATTCAGTTGTTTGATAGTGCGAATTTCGGCCATGCTCGGACACCTTACTGACTCAGTTGTACAAGGGCATGCCGTCGTTCTGGAATGCGTGACCAGGGTTCAAGCTCTCGCACCTGGTATATAGGAGGATCGGTACGGATGCGCGCAGCAAGCTGGCTCATAGCCTGCTGCAAATTGTCTTCTCGTTGGACCTCCTTCCACATCGATTCCTGCTTCCATGGCTCTGAACTCAGGTCGGTGAGAGTCAGTCGAATGTCTTCAAGAGCTCCTGGAAACTCGGCGTCAGCAAGCTTCGATTTGATGCTGAAAAGCGCCCGATTCTTAGATCCAACTGGTTCGCTGAACGCTACTTCCACAGACCAGGGCTGCTTCTGGAAGATCTCCGCTTGCAGATGGGCTTTCCGCGCGTAGCGGCGTTGCATTTGCGGCCGACTGAAAGCTCTAGCAAGCAGGCTTTCTACTCCTGATATGACTGCGAGCATGCTGGCTGTGATATCAGGGAATTCAAAGTATTCGGTGACTGAGTCTGTGATCTTACGCGGAACAAGTGGCTGGTCATCAACGCCATTGGCAAGTTGCCAGATCAGCCTGCCGTCGAGTCCGAATTGAGCCTCCACTGCCCCCTGTGGAATGGCGGCTACATCCGAAAGCTGGTGCAGACCGAAACTACGCAATTGCTGAATGACCGAGTAAGGAACGGGAAGACGGTCTATTGAGAACTTTCCTATGAAGTTGGTCGGATCGCCGGTGATCTTCGCTGCATTGCGAGATGTGCTAACTGTTGACGCAAGGACCGCCTGCCACTTGTTCTGGCCGATACCTATCCGCAGATCTAAATCATCAGCGACTTCACCTAATCGCCTTATGATCATGTCGGGCGTTCCGTACAGGCGGTCAAGGCCATTCAGGTCTATGTATGCAACCCCGGGGCCTGCTATCTCAACAGCCGGGATCAGCTGCTCGAAGCGTGAAACCAACTCATCGAAGACAGACAGATACAGGGGTATATCTGCCTGCGTAAGCAGTGCATCACTGTGTCGAGATGTGGCTACATCTACCGGAGTACCTCGTTCCACATCGCTGATACCTGGCGAAAAATCCAATACAACTCTTTCTGAGAGCCCTGTCCTGTCCTGAGATGCTTGCCCCACAAAGAAGTCGGTCTCTGACAGGTCCAGCATTGAGCATGTGACAAATACAGGCCGGTCCTCTGGTAAGTCCGAATTCCTATCCTTTTCAACCTGCCAGCAAAAGTTCGGTATCCGAATGCAGGCAATCTGTGGGGCGTGATGTATTCGATCAGTCATGGCTAGAAAAGCGTCCCCGGAAACTCGACCGGGTCTCCGAGCAGATTCCTGAGCCGCGCGGCGCCAATTACACCAGGACCGAAATACTCGTGGTTAACGAAGGTGTAGACAGCAGCGGCTTCGCCTGTGCTCTGGAGATTGCGAATGCTCTCTGACCAGGCCAGGGACTCTTCATAGAACTGCTCAGGCGTCTTTAATGACCCCTCGAAGTCGATGCGCGGCCCAAGCCAGCGTACATACGCGATGCCATTGGCGACCCGTAGACCTTGCGGTGATGACACGAGGTTGGTGGTAACCGGAATGAAAGGAAACTTCTCCATTAAATAGGGAAGCTCTTCCGACCAGAGGAAGTGATCTCTCACCTCAATGGCAAACTGCATTTCACCGAATGGCAATTTCGGTAAGAACTTTCTGAGCCACTCTGCTTGCTCAACATTGAAGTGCGGTGACAACTGAACCAGAATTGGGCCGAGGTAGTCTCCAAACTTTCTGGCTGCATTCAGGAACTCAGTCATCTCCCCATCTACATCATGAAGACGTTTTTCGTGAGTGATCACTCGAGGTGTCTTCAGAGCGAAACGAAAGCCTTGCGGAACTACTTCGAGCCAGCTTCTATAGGGCTTCAGGCAGTCAAGTCCATAAAAAGTCTGATCCACTTCGACAGCGTTGAACATCTGCGAATAGAACTGCAGCTTTCCTATCTGCTTAAGGCCCTTCGGATACATCCAGTTCAGTTCCGTACTGGACCACCCATGCGACCCTATGAAAAGTTCAGCTCGATCTACGGAAAGCGCTGCTATTGCCCCAGTAGACGATTGGCTGTGTGCATGTTCCATATGACTCTTCTTCCGCTTCCGATAGAAGGTGGACAAGCGATAATAGAACAAATGTTCCAAAAGTCAATAGAGCGTACAGCCATGGAAAGGAAACGTTGTGAAATCGCTCCAGGTCTGAACTCAGCCAGGAGAACCAATCGAGACCTGATCGCCGATCTTGTTGACTCGCTTGATCAACGCCTAGACAAATTGATTTCTTCGGACTGCGGAACCAGAGTCGAAAGTCCCTTCAGGTCCCATATCCGAGCCAACACCTGATCAATCTCGAACATTGCGGCGTTGTTTCGCTCTAGTCGTTCCTGCGCCTCGACATGGATTCTGATTGCTGTTCCTCGGAGCGTAACTGCTTAATCCTGGGAGCCAGGCCTGGCACAGATAGTTCACCAATCTCCAGGGCCTCGTGAAGATTGTTCAGGCACGAGCAGACATCTCTGATATCTCCGTCAATTGCCCGCTCCATCGACTTCGATGCCGCTTAACTCTCGGCCAGCTACTTGGTGGTCAGTTCAACGAGCCGATCTGTGAGATCGACCAGGCTATGTCTAACTAATGGAGTCAGTTCAGCGTGTTCAGGTATGCGACCAGGTCAGCGATGGTCTGATCATCGAGATGCGCAAACGGTGACATGCCCGGTGTGAACCCTTCAGCGATGACGGCGTTAGGGTCCTTGATCGATTCAATCAGGTAGGCATCACCGCCTTGTGAAGCTGCTCTGGCCTTCACACCTTTCATCCCAGGGCCAACGAGTCTGTTGTCACCCGTGGAGTGGCAAACTCCGCATGTCTCCGATACGAAAAGCTCTGCACCGCGCTCCGCGTCACCAGTCAGGCTAGATGTAGTCGACGTAGCCGAAGCGGTTGTAGCGGTTGGGTTTGCTGATCCGGATGTCGCAGTTGCAGCTGGCTCGCTGTCTCCACCTCCACAGGCCGCTGCAAGCGCTCCCATTGCCGATAGGACGAATAGAGCCAGGAACTTCCGACTAACGACATTCTGCATAGTTATCCTTCTGTCACGAGCTGGCAGGGTCGATGAACGCAATACTTTCGGTGGATGCGCGTTGTGTTCCTTGATACAGGTGCAGCGCGTCAGCGACCATCCGAACGCATGAGGAATGGGTAGGGAACGGTCTTGAAATTCATGTGGGCCTGGCGGCACCCCGAACTTAGTGACCCAAGCCCTTGCGGGAAAGTGAACTGTTTCGAGATCTCCACAGAGATAGCCGGGCTAAGAGAGCCGCCTCAATACATGTGACCAGTGTTTAGCAACTTTTGGTTGAACAGTTGAGGCATTAACGGTTTACTAAACTGGCGCGGCAGTGGGTTCTATGGCTGCCAAAAGTGTAGTCTCCACTGGTGGCAACAGACGTACCTACCGGACCGGACATCGCTGAACCAGCAGCACCTGCGCTTGGTCCACTCAAGCTACCTGCCGCTTTCCGTTCGCTTGCCAACCGCAGCTTCCGCTATATGTGGTTCGGACAACTTGGCTCGGCCACGGCGATGCACGCCGACATGGTTGCACGCGGAATTCTTGTCTGGGAACTGACCGGGTCTTCAACCGCGGTCGGTGGAGTGCTGGGTGCTCGGGCAATACCAATGTTGACGATTGGCGTCTTTGGTGGTGTTGCTGCAGACCGGTTTGACCGGAAGAAACTCCTGATGGTGATTCAGTCCTGGAGCTTGCTGATGCACATCATCATGGCGGCTCTGATCCTGACGGATGTGGTGGAACTCTGGCATGTCTTCGCCATAGCGGTTGGACTCGGGGCCAGTATGGCCCTGAACCAGCCTGTTAGAACGACGATCGTTCCGAACTTAGTCCCCCGAACACAGCTGACTAACGCTCTGACTCTTAACTCAATTGCAATCAACAGTACGCGTCTTGTAGGACCTGCCATCATCGGTTTCGTTATTGCCGTCAGCAATACGGGTTCAGCATATGTGCTCTCGGCGCTCGCATACGTGGTGGTTCTGTGGATGACGACACGTATCGAGATGCCGGAAAAACTGTCCACTAGATCTCAGGGCAATCCGCTGAGCCAACTGATTGAAGGCTTCCGCTATATCCTCCGCAATCGACTCGTGCTTGCACTGGTGGCGTTTGGTCTTGGTCCTCTGGCCATCGGTTTCGCCTACCAATCGCTCCTACCTCAGCTGGTAGATGAGCTTGGATACGACACAAGTATGATCGGATACATCATGTCGGTTGGGGCGATCGGCGGACTTGCGGGTGGACTGACGATCGCCTCTAAGCGGGACATCACGGCGAAGGGCAGACTCCTGACGCTGTCTGCCGTGGCCTATGGACTCGGACTGCTGGGATTTGCAGGTGCGGCAGAAGTGAACGTTCTGTTGCTGGTGTTCCCGCTGATCATCGTCATTGGTGTGTCTCAAACCTCGTTCAGAGCGATGAACACAACGTTGCTCATGGAATCCACCCCAGACAGGTTTCGCGGACGAGTTGTTGCGGCAACGCTGTTGGATACCGGAATGATGCCCGCAGCGGCGCTTATCGCTGGTTATTTTGCAGACCAGTGGGGCGTTTGGGCCGGGTTCACAGCGTTATCGATAGGTATCTTCGCCGTGATAGCTGTCGTGCTGGTACTACACCCGAAGATACGCGGCATGTGAGCACCTGGAAGCCACCTAGATTGTCGTGATAGGCCTCGTCTGGAGGACGAATAACTCGCCGGCCTCGTACGCCCACTCAAGGTCCTGTGGGGAGCCAGCATGATCCTCCACGTCTGCGGCGAGGGAAGCCACTTCCAGTATCTGTTCATCCGTCAATGAAGAACTGATGGCCTCAATCGAACCGACATTTACTTCTTCGATTGACCCTTCACCAGTGACGACATGTGACACGTTCTTGGTCTGCGATATCTCCCGGGCCGTAATCGAGCGATCAGCCTTGCCAACCAGGAATGTGTCCGGTGTGACAAGACCTGATACCACGGTTTCGCCAAGTCCCCAGTTTGAGTTGATCATCACCTCATTGGCATTGCCTGTCACGGGATTGACGCTGAAGGCGACGCCAGAAGAGACGGCATTGACCATTTTCTGTACCACCACGGCCATCGAGACATCTTGATGCCCAATGCCGTTTGTCCCGCGATATGAAACCGCCTCAGGAGACCAGATTGAAGCCCAGCACTCTTTGATCGCATCAATGACACCTTCGAGCCCTGCGACGCCGAGCACCGTTGCAAACTGTCCTGCGAAGCTGGCGGTGGCTGAGTCTTCAGCCGTAGCTGACGACCTGCAAGAAACTCTCAGACCGGCGCCATGCGCATCCTCGAGTCGGCCAAGAGCGATCTCTAGCTCGTCTTCCAGGCCGTCCGGGAATTCGGATTTTATGATCGCGCTGCTGACTGAATCAGCATCGAAGTTTGAGTCTGATGGATCGATCTCCAATGACGCCAACGCATCTCGGTATGCGTCGGAACTCACGACGAAGCCCGGCGGCACATTCAGGTTCCAACAGCTGAGCCTGTGCAGCCCAAAACCTTTGCCGCCAGCGACAGCACGATCCGACGCTTCTGAGAACTCGATGATCTGATTCATGAGGTGATGTGGACCAGACCGTCAGTGCCGGACACGGTCAGCAACTGTCCATCCTTTATCAGATTGGTCGCATTCTGAACTCCAACTACGGCAGGCAAATTGAACTCACGCGCTACGACCGCCGGGTGAGACAGCACCCCTCCAGCCTCAGAAACCAGGGCCGAGATGATCTTGAAGAGGGGAGTCCACATGGGCGCAGTGCTGCGGCAGACGAGGATGTCGCCATCCCTTACTCGGTGAAAATCATCCGGTGAGAGCACGACTCTTGCGACCCCTGATACTTCGCCACCAGACGCCGGACTCCCCCGCAGTGTTCCGCTGTTTTCACCCGCAGGATTAGCCCCATCTGCCGCCTGTTCAGCGGCTTCATGGTCGGATGGCATCGTTCCAAGATACTTAGGAGGTGTGATCTTGGAGAAACGCTCGCGGTCGGCCCGTCGATCAGACACCGTCTGCCTGATCCCCGCTGGTGCATTGGATAGCAGCGATTGCCCTGCTTCCTCGAGGTTCAGATACCAGACGTCGTCGGCATCCTGTATCGCACCATTCTGCTGCAGCCTTCTTCCAACTTCAGCCAGGAGAATACGCACCAAGGCAGTGCTTGCCTGGTCGATGTAGTGGGAGTGATCCTCTTTCAACGGCCAAATCTGCTGTCCGAGTGCGAATTGCTCTTCGAGCCGTGCCAGGAGTTCTGGCTTGTCCTTAGCAGCATCCCGCAGACGTCTTAATAGGGCATCACGCGTTTGCTCCAGGTCCTGCTTCTCGGGATCAGGCGTCCCATTTGAAGAATTCTTGAGCAAACTGCGGACAACCTGGAACAGTAACGTCTGGTCTTCAATCCATGTTGGGAATGAAAGGTCGAAACCTGCACAGCGGTAGCCGAACTCTGAGAGGTACCGATGCATCGCTTCCAACCACTGCCTACCGGTACTCGAAGCATCCAGCCTGTTAAGTAGCTGCTCAGCATCTTCCTCAGCCTCGATAGTCTTTCTAATGTCATCTGAGTCACGTGCCAAATCGGCAAGTTGCTCGAGTTGCTTGATCGACTTCACCGTCATAGTTTCTGCACCGTGAAGAAGTATCGTGACCGCAGATTCGTCTTTCGATCCGAGGATCTCTTCGCACAGCTGCCCGAGCCGATTTGACTGTTCGATCACTGGCAAGACCACTCTGTGATGTATGAACCAGTGGCGGGTATGCAGCTCAAGCATCTTCTCGACTGCTGACCAGAGCTCACTTTCCGGCAATTCAGCGATAGGCAATGCCTTGATCTGGTCAAGATCTGCCTGTAGCTCCGGCATCCATGCATCGTCCCAGTTACGGCGCAGTGACATCATCTCGGCCGTCAGTTTTCCGTCACGGACCGCCTTTTCATCGTCACTCATATCAGCAGCAGATGACGCGCTGTATGGATAGCCGTTAATGGTTTTGGACTTTCCTCCGGGTCGGTAAGTGCCGATGTAGCGCGCTGCATCTGTGAATCCGGAGCGACTGAACTCGTTGACCGAAGCGGTCATGGGCGTGCGGGGCAGGGGAGCGTGGAACTCATCCCACGACCAGAGAAGAGATTGTTCGGCTGAATCACTCCAGTCAACAGGGAAATCAGGCCGCTCAGGGATTCGGATGCCGGCTGTTTTTAAGTATTCTTGAGTCAGAGGTCTACTCACCTTCTGGGCTGCTTAACGCGTAGATGGAAGTTAAGAACTGTTAAGGATATCTGCCGAGTACCGGATAATACTCGTTTGGAGATTGGTTCAGGTGCACACCTAGATCGGTGCTGCAAGATCTCGCCTGGGTGGCAGTGATGAGAATCCGAAACTGCTGGGCTGGTCAGTGAAGGCGCACGCAGCCGATTCGTATCGACTCTAAGCCGCACGCTTTGTTAACCAAACCACAGCAGGACCGATCGGACTCACTCCACGTCGCTATCTATCTCGGCATACAGGGCTCGACCACCAAGCGCCATAGCCAGGGGCAAAGCCATCACGAGAAACGAATTGAAGAAGTAGTACCAGACTATCCAGACATCTCTGCCACGCTGGTCCCATGAAGTCACGCTGACGTTAAGCAGGCCAATGAACGCAAGGGCGTAGACGATGTAACGCAAAAGCTGGCTGGGGTCGCTCAGCAATGGCCCTCCCATCGCTGCCCTGAAACGGTCAACGATCGACTCCCTTGGTCCCGCCAGTACCAGCAAGATGGCCGCTCGCAACACGAGCAACGTTCCAAGACCGATTACTCCGTAGAGGGAATTTTCGAGAAGTTTGGACCAGAACTCCTCAACCTCGTCGTTGCGTGATGACCATATGTCGATCAGGAAAAAAGGGAGTCCGGTCGCGATGACCACGGCGGTCGCGAGGTCAACCATCCGACGCGGACTGACTGTCAATCGCTGTATCCATGCCGATACCGGTTCGTTTTCACCTCGCACAAGCTGGTCATCGGTTGCCTTGGTGCCAGTGATCCAGTTGACGACTGTTCTTGCGAGCAAAAGGAACGCAATTGCGCCGCCAACCATTGCTGCATGTTCGAAGAACTGGCTCCAGATTCGCCCAGCCGGTTGGTCTGCCCACCACCACATCACGAACACGACAGCGAGAACTCCAAGATAAGCAGTTAGATAAATTCCAAGCGTGAGTAGCCGATCGGGGTTGTCCAGCACTGCCTTGAGCCCGGACGTGTTCGTTTCGGTATCGCTGCCTGCAGTCTCAGTTGCTGAATCGCTATTCTGGCCTTGCGTGTCTTGTGTTCCGTTGTCAGTCGCCTTTTCTGCAGTCGATTGAACAGATTCGCCTGCCGTTGGATCGGTGTGGAGCCAGTCACTTATCGCCTTCAGTGCAAAGATGAAAAAGACGCCTGCAGATGTGTGAAAGAGGTAGTTGAAAGTCCAGGTCATCACATACTGAAACTCGGAATCGCCTTCATCAACAAGGAAATAGAGGGTCTTGATCAGACCGAAAACGAGGAACGCGTATGGAGCGATTGAAGTAAGCCAGACAGGATTCAACAGGCGCTGGCCTATGTCGTCTGGCACTCCGCTGTAATCGCCTGATCTACGGGCCTTGACCCCGTGTACAACCGAAATCATGGCCACTGTCAGCGCAACTGCGCCAACCATCACCCACAAATCATTGGTCAGGCCTTCGAATACCTCGTCTGCATTGTCCCCCCATGCGATCGCATCCGCGAGGGCGTGTAATAGTCCGATCGCCAGGATGAAGTAGGCCATCATCACCAGTACGGAATACGGATTCAGTATCAAGGATTCTGCTCTAGATCTCATACCGGCATTCTTGCTCCCTGATCAGAGTGATCAGATCTGAAATCCTCAGTGTTGGCGTGTTGTCTGTTCTGCTCAGGCATCTCATTCTCCTGATTCAGAAAACGTTGATCTGCGAAAGCGACTCAGAACGAGATTCGAGAGGTCTCGGGTTCACTTGTTACTGAAGCCACGACTGTAATGACGATGGCGAGTATGGATAGCAGCAACAGACCCCAGACTCCGAGTGAAGCCAGCATGCCCTTGTCACCGATGGTGAGAAAATCCTTCATGATTGCCCCTGGTTGCGATTGCTTATCTGAAGATCAGGCCTGTTGATCTACTGAAGCCAACCGCGATTTGTTACGGAGCGAGAGGTTAACGTAGGCATTGGCGGGACACAAACGCGCATAAGCGTTTGGATCAAAGCGGTGGCTAGGAAACCATGTTCGGTCTCACCGCGATCTCCCGGGTAGTAGTTGGTTTGAAATCAGGCAGCGAACCGCAAGCTAGCTTCTGACTCTTCTCTTTTCCAGATCACGGCGAATAAATCTGGCACAGACAAAGGAGCCATATTCGTCTGTCTCGCAAGGCCCGCCAGGAAGGAATCCACCTGGCTGGCAATCGACGACACCGTGGTCTGAACGACGTCTGATGTCCAGATAGAAGCCTCTTCCGGTACAGCCAGTCGACTGCCTGCGGAGCGGTTCTTCAAGTTTGCGCTTGCCTGTGTGAGATAGTCGATCCCGACCTGGCGAGAGCCACCCAGTTCCTGGAAGCCACGCAGGAAACCCTCCAGGTAGGCGTTAGTTCGGGCCCCATTCGCCCTGGGACCCAGTAGTTCTACTGCCTGTCGCGGGCCAACAGTAATGAAATGCCTTCTCATGAGGGTGCTGTACATCCACTGTTCATCCGTCAGAACCTTGTGGAATGTTGATGTGCCGTCATAGTCAATGATCTTGGCTTTGAGACCACCTGCACCATCATCAAAAATGTTGATGTTGCCCCAGTGGAGGTCCCGGTTATAGAACGCCGTCTGTTGGCCTGATCTTGTTTCGAGGGTGCCAGCGAGGAGTCTGCCGTCTACATCACCAATGGCCCCAGCGATCTCCACTTCTACGGCTTCGCTGGCACCACGTGCGCTGGTTGCCCATGTTTCGCCAGGAATGAATTCTTCAACCGAAATTGCATTCGAGTCCACTCGGCCACTTGACGATCTCGGTCTGCTGGTTCCGAGGCCTTCAATCAGTTCACCACCGTACTGTTTCGCCGTGATCCCTTTTTCGCCCAGTTCTGTGAGGATGGCGATCTCGTCGGGAGTGATGGCCCCATTCTTGATAACCAACTCGATCGCCTTTGCGTCGTTGCCGATCTTTACTTCGATCTTGTTGACGATCTTAAATGCACCTGCAGCGAGCCGGTTCACAGCGATGCTGTCAACGGTCAGGACACCGGCACTACCGACTGAAACGCCGTTTGCCTCAGCTGCTTCGGTTATCCCTCTATTAATCACTCGAGCGATGTCCGGTTTCGCTAGGGCATCGAAGAAGATGCGGTCCTGTCCCGTAAACGCATCACCAAGAGCATCGCGCGCTAAGCCTCGAAGTCCGTTGACTTCGAGTGGCGAATACACAGCCTCGCTGCGAGTAGGGTTTTTGATGAAGTCCTGCACCCGCTTGGATTCAATGTATGAAAGCAGTAAATCGTTTCGGCGAAGTCCGAACACCGACGCTGTGGTGGTTGAGTCCGGTGGTGGAACGTCAGCATCGATGATCGTTTTGATGACCGTCGCGTCATCCCCTAGCAGCTTGCCCTTGTCTACGAAGGCGCTGAGGCTCCTGGGCAGTTTTCCTCGAGTCATTGCCAGTTCGACTACCACAGCACCACCAAATTCACGCCAACTGGTGGCGAGTGCTTGATTGTCTGCTCTTCTTGCCGCCTGACTCTCAGCCCTTCGCCTCGTGAGAACCGCCGCGATATCGTCACCGGATCGGTTGGTCTTGATCGCCTCGATAACTCCTTCGAAGACAGCGCGAGCTTCGGGGTTGCTTCTGACAAGATCGAGATAGTCGAACATCTCCGCGAGAGCCTGAATCTCCTTTCTCTGCGGTTTCGATGCTCCTCGCATAAGTGATTCGACAGTCGGTGGGCGAAGGCGTTCGAGCACAGCTTGGGTTGCTGTGCGAACAGACAACGGCTGAACATCAGCCGTAGTCGCGAGCTGTTTGAACTGATCTTGGAGCTTGAGGATTGAGGTGCTGGCACGCTTTTGGATACTCGCAAGCGAAATCTTCTTCGGCGGATTGATTCTGAGTGAAGTGCTGTTGTACTTAACGAAAACAGGCTTCGCAGCAGATACACCATTCACCGTCATGATTGCGCCGATAGCCGTCTGACAGGTTGCAGAGACTCGGTCGATATCGGAGAGGTTTTCCCACTGCTGGCTCAGGTCGTACACGCCCTGCCCACCAAGGACAACACCAGCGGCGGTCATTGCTGGTATTGCAACACCCCAGGAAGCTCCTCCCGTGATCGGACCGGCTGCCCACGCAACGCCAGTAGTGATGTAAAAGACAGCGGCTTCTCTGGAGAAGAGTCCCCTGACCAGTCCGTCACCACAACGGAACATTCCTGGCAGGGCAGTGCCAAGGAACAACTCCTTACTCCTCGTTAGAGAATCCATCTTCATATGGACCATTGTCAGCAGGTCGAGCGCTTCAGTCTCTTCGGCTCCTACTGCAGCCAGGTTGATTCTTGTCGGATCAACTCCAGCCATACGCTGTTCCATCTCAGGAAGAATCTGCTCGACGAGTTCGAGGTTCTTCAACAGCAGATTGAAGTCATTCTCGGAACTCTTCAGCAGTTCAGCCAGGAAGGGATCACGCAGCCCGAGGCCAAACTTCTGGTACTCCTGCTCGCGCTCTGTCGCTGTCTGCAGGGAATCGGCACATGGAATACCGGCTTTGTAGGCGAAAGCCGTTGGAGTGTTTTCCAGCCCGAATGCGAGTGGCGCTGGATCGGTGATGCCGCTGAGGCAGGCGGTCATCGTGCCGTCGAAAACATCTTTCTGAACCGGATTCAGAAAAAGAGTCGCATGGCCAAGCACCGTCGGCCAGTCAGTGTTGCTCCTCAGGACTTGAGTGCGCACCCGCGCGTAGTGGTCGAGGGCGAGGTCGATGTTGAAGTGCTGGGCCACATCAGAGGGGTTGCCACGAGACTCCATCACCTGTGCCCGGTCGATGAAGAACGTCTCCCAGTCGAGCTGGCTGCCCTCAGCGTTCGCCTTGAGATATGCCATAGTCGGGTTCTCATCAAATCCGTCTTTGAGCACTCCAGGGAACATCACGTCAATGGCACTTGTGCCCAGGGTGCGGACCGTTCCGAGTGTTGGCCAGTACTTGGCAGGAGACCTGAAGAAATCCTGCAGGCAGTCAGGTCTAATGGCATCGGGGCGTTCTGCCCGATCTTCAAGGAACTGAAGAAGTTCGTCCACTGAGTGGCCCATGCGACCGCAGTGGACGGCAGCGCGGACCGCGTTGATATCTCTCAGATATCGGATTCGTCGCGCTGGTGCGCTGCCGAACAGCCTTGCGTCGATATCGGAGCTCTTTAGCTGAATAAGAGCCGACTCCAGGAACTGCGCTTCAAATTCGAGCCATGCCACTTCCTGTGTCACGGTCAGACGGGCGGAGGCTTGCCTTGTCACAGCAGAAACTGAACCGCGTTCGACAACCGTGATGGTCGGGTTGAAGCCAGTTTCACTATCGGCCAGCACTTCACCTTCGATCTTCACCACAACCACCGGGTCACCGTGTATTGCCGAGTTGCACCCCAGTTCAGCAGCGAAGGTTGAGACGTTGACGATGCGATGGGCCGTGAAACTGGCGCTTCCGAACGCCTGAACGTAGTTGACCACCCCGTTACGGTCGACTCGTAACGGAAGGCTGTGGGCCAGTGTCCCGATGAGTTCACCGGATAGCACCAGTTGAGCGTCTTCCCAGGCTTCGCAGTTTGGAATATTTAGAGGGTCAGTCTCGAATCCACGCAAGCACTTCGCCAGTGCTGCAGCTTCAGAATCGTTAGCCGGGGTGATGGAGGTGAAGGAGTTGGGACCGACAGAGATAATCCGCCCATCCCCACATTCGATAGAGTTGGTTAACGCCAGGTTGTTGGTGATGATCCAACGGCTATCCTCGAACCTGACCGCTTCCATCGTCAGGTCAACCGTGTTGTAGGCTGACTCTGCGTCAAAGGCTGTAAGACGGGTGTTGTCCACATTCAGGAACAGGCTGACAGGAACGGTCTCGCCTTCATCAGTGACGAAAATAGCTCCGCCGATCAGCCGTGACATGATGCTTCCGTTCACCGCGGTCTCACCACGCTGACGCAGATCCGCCACCACGCGATAAAAACGTCTTCCATCAACAGTCGTGACACCTTCTTCGGTCACATACCCGGCAAGCTCTCCACTGACTGCAGTCACGGTGGCTTCCGCTGGAAGCTCGACGAAGAATGTGGCAACCGGAATCAACTGTGAGACCGGCATGATCTCGCGGCCTGTGTCGCGCACCTCCCTGGTGCCTTCCGAGCCGAGGAGGTAATAGCTGCTCTGATCCGTGTCTTCCAGGATCGTCGGTGTCTCGGGGCGAAGCTGTCTGAAGGAACCGCTGCCGTAGAACATCCTGAGGCCATCAAGACTCTCCGGGTCGTTGAAATCGACGTCGATCTGCCTGCCGCGGAACTGCCTGTGACTTCCCGGCAAGTATGGCGTGGTGCCCGGTGAGATTGTGTATGTGGTTCGTGCTCCGGTGAAAGATATAGGCGGCGTATTGAACAGACGCGTAGCCTCCCAACCTGTTGGACCTGGCTGGTATACGTGAATTCCGTCCGCACGCTCAGTCACTATGCGAGGTAGGTTGCCTTCCAGCAAGACATTTGCCCATCGAGGCCCATCGCCGGTACTTCCACGCCTCGGTACGAATGCATCTACAAGTGATGGATAGGAGGCACCGATCGCTTGTGAGACGGCGACACGATCGTTTCCGTTGACAAACAGGTGCTCGTCGCCTCTGATGCGGGCAATCACTGGATAGCCGGTAGCCGCGACCACCGTCTCGAGGTTCGCCGTAGCCGATGCTGGTAGTTCGGGATTCTCTGAGAACCTGATGTCAGCGCCATGTAAGAAATCTCTGAGATCTGAGCAAGAGTTACAACTCGATCCGGTTATCAGGGCCACACGGTCGTACTCTGGCTTGTCCTTCGGAACCACCTGGTGATAGACGGCGAAACCGTTCGAATCACCGGGAACCTGCGAGCGATGCCTCACCAATACAAGATGAATGTTTCCGGCGGCGTCAAACTCCAGGGCCTGGAGTGGGGGGAATGTGGAGTCATCGAATGACTCGGGGATCCAGAACTCATCCGGTACTTTGTTTACAAGCTCGTACCTGTCATCGCCGACCGCGTGGACGGTGCCGACAATCTGGTCCACTAAATAGAAATCACCTTGCGGGCTGATTCGAAGATCTTCCCTGCGACTCGGCCCGACGCGCACTTCACGTTCAAACTCTGCGATGAAGTTGATGTTTTTACCGTGGTCTTCAGATGAGTAGATGAAGCGGCTGCGACCATCTTCTTCGGGGTTCTGCCGTGTATTGTCCTGCTCGTGCGAGTACCAGTAGTGGACTCCCTCAACAGTCCCCTGGTACCTGAAGTCTTCAAATGCCTGGCCGTTACCGTTGAAATTTGAAGGAGTTGGGCCGAAGTTACCTGGCGACGTAACGAACCATCCGCCATCGGCAGGTGGGAAGCTACCTTCGAGGTCAGCCTCAGAGATGCCCCAGCGGTCAGTTTCTCTCAGATCAAACTTGAATCTCTCCGGGACGGGTTCGTTAGTTCTCTGGTAGAACTCCCTGATCTTGTCGAAGTTGTCCCAGCTTGCGTCGATGCCTCTTGTGGTGCGTGTGCTGGTGAAGTAGCGAATAATCACGCCACCATCGGGATGCGGCATGATCGTTTCTATCGAGTTCGTGACGTCAAAGCGTTCCTTGACGTAAAACTTAGCCCAGTGTTCCTGCGGGTCGTCATCCTCACGTTCTCTTGCGAAGAGGCTGTCGATCAGCTTCTCACTTGTGGAACCGACTCCATCGTGATCGTCAAACAGTGAGAAAACAAGTTCCCATGTGGCGCCGTCATCTTCAGACTTCGCAACACCGACGTAGTCCAGGATCACGCTCTGTTTCGTTTGCAATGCCCGAGGAGGCGAGGTTCCATCGGCCGCCCTTTCATCAAGTCCACCGAAATCGACCACCTTGTCCACGCGATTGAAGAACTGGACATAGAGAACGCCGTCCTTGTCGCGGATGAACCGGTCGATCCAAAAATCACCGGTCGAATCAAAGCCTGGAAAACTCGTAAATGTGCTTGCCGGAACGTCTAGCAAGGAGACATCGATGGTTGATTCCAGTTGGAAAACCCTGCTCGATGCGCGCCCGGGAAGTACCGTCACCGTCGCGCTCTGCGTCTCGTAACCGGGAGCGAGTACCTGCACGAACCGACTCCCAGGCTCTACCTTGGTCTCCATTGGCGTTCTTCCGAAAAGCTCGCCATCGATCCAAACACTCGCACCGGAGGGAACAGACTCGATTCTCAAGGGAGATGTATCGTCAGCGACGCGCTCCTGGAACAGCGAAAGACTGAACGACTCAAAGAAATCAGAGAAAGATTCTGCTTCCGGGCACACGGTGACCATCGCACCTGATTCGGTTAATTCCAGTTCGCAGCCCTGGGCCTGTGCGTGAACTGAAGGGCGCACTCCTACGGCAAGAAGGGCCAGCACCAGGATTGGCAGCAGCAGTAGCTTGCGCATCACTCTGCCCCTACCGACATCTCGAGTGAATCAGCGTAGACCGACCCGTCTCCTACAAGGTGAATTGAGACACCGCGTTCGGAGAGAATTGGTAAAACCTCGGGGTCAAAATCGTTACTGGAGTCGATTATGAATAGCGTCAGATAATCGGACAGAACTTCGTAGCTTGCGTCTGAATAGTTAACTGCCTGCACCATCCCGAGTTCGAACTCAATGTCTGATATCCACCTCGCTTCTCGTTCGGTTGGGGAACCGGCTGCTGACACCAACAGCGCAATATTTGGTAGCCCGTCTCCAAAAAATGGTTTCAGTGCCTCACTGGCTGGAATCTCTTCGTCTGCTGCCAGTCCAGGAACGTTGTTGACAAGCGATCCACCATTCGGACTGTCGGTCGGATTCGGAGTAACTCCAGGGCCGGGAGTGGCGGTGGGTGATGGGATAAATTCGCCGGGACCTGGGACTGAACTTCCGCTGGAGAGTGATGCCCATGCAGCGAGAAAGAGGGTGAGCACGAACAGGGACAGGGCAGTCCAGATCGCTAGCGATGACGCGTAAGAGCGATTGCCGATGATGACTCTATCTTTGAATGAAGATGCCACTCGTTAGCGCCTGGCCTACCGATTTTCCAATCGCGTCCAGAACCCGTCAGGATCGCTAGTCGTTCGCCCGCACAGTACCTGAACTTGTCGTGATTCGAAAATCCGAAAGTCGCATCAATAGGGCATACGTACGAACAAACGGCTGACTCAGTTCACTTACTCAAATCGAGTTGGCAGGACTTGAGCGGCACATTCAACGTGAATTCACAGTGATAGACGGTCCCCGGTGGTCATCTAAAAAGTAAGGCCCGATAACTTGTATCGGGCCTTACCGCTAGCTTCTTCGTATCGACTGGTTTTGGTGTGTCAGTAGTAAACGACCGAAGTAGCTGTCGATCCAGTTTCGGTTTCAGGCACGGCTGGAGAGCTGTGGTCTCTGAATCCCTTGAAACCGTGGAAGCCGTGCCTTCCATGGCGACCATGGAAACGGTGACCGCGTGACTCGGGCTTGATCTTCTCAAGCGCCTCAGACGGACGGGTATCAAGCCATGTTGCAATCTCATCAGACTCGGCCTGAGTAAGGACCTCCTCGGCTACAAGGCCGGTGAGGAACTCTGCCAGTGAATCGTCCCGTTGAGCCTGCCGAAGTCCGTGTCGATCGCTTCGGCTAAGCTCATCGAGTGCCTCAGGCTTGCCATCGAACCAGTCTCGGATCGCGTCGGCCTCTTCCTGAGTCAACACCTCTTCCTCGACGGCATTCGCCAGCTTTTCTTCTAGCCTGGCGGCCCGTTCTTCGGAGCGAGCCTGCTCCATGGCGCTAGAAAGCTCATCGGGAGTCACTCCGAGGATTTCAGCGACTCGATCAAGCCGTTCCGAGGAACCTCCACCGAACCCATGTCCACTTGCAGCTGCCACGCTGATCATCGAAAAGGCGGCAAGTGCGACGAACACACCAGCGATGGTCAACTTTTTCTTCATCTTCACCTTCAGTTCTCGTGCTGCTTTGCGCTGAGCGCAACTATCCGCAGTCCATACTTCAAATCTAGATGCCCGACATCAGCCCAGGCTGAGTGGATTCTTAGAATCTTCAAAGGTTCGTCACTATTCGTGGCGCAACGCATCGATCGGGTTAAGCGCAGCGGCTCTCGCCGCCGGATACATTCCGGCAACAAGGCCGATGCCGGCTGCGACGACCATAGCCAGAACGGCTATGTCCGGTGACATCCGAGCATCGAACGTGTTGTTCAAGAACTGCACACCACTGAACTGGCGTGTGATGATCAACCCGATCAGTATTCCGAGCAGTCCACCTCCAATACTGAGTACCGTGGCCTCCGCAAGGAACTGGAGCAATATCGCGGTTCGCCTTGCTCCGATAGCCCGGCGAATACCGATTTCCCGGGTGCGCTCGGTCACAGACACCAGCATGATATTCATGATTCCGATGCCTCCCACGAACAACGAAATCCCGCCGACCACACCCAGGAAGATCACCAGAACATCGGTCGTCTCTTCAAGTGTCTCGGCAATTCCCTGGCTGTTCGAGATCAGGAAATCTGCGGTGTCAGAAAACCCGAGATCATGCTGGAGTCTCAACACCACGTCGGCCTGTGCTGCGGCCTCTTCAACGGCGTCAGCGTCGTTGGCCTGAACGATGATCTGGTTCACATTCAGAGTTTCTCCCGGCGCGGCTCCGGAGACGAGTCTTGCCTCCGCAGTCGTCAGAGGGACGAACACCTGATCGTCGATACGAGTTAGACCACCTACCGATTCAAGAACGCCGGCCACCAGATAGAGCTGGCCGTTAAGAGAAAAGGTCTGGCCGGTCGCTTCCGCTCCAGGGAACAGGTTTTCAGCGAGATTCGAGCCGAGTACCGCAACGTTCGTGCGGCCCTGTAGATCCGCAGGAGATATCGTTCGGCCTGTTGCGATCTCATAACCGTTGACATCGAAATACTCGCCGGTCACTCCAGTCGCCGTGGCTGATAGTGCGTTAGCACCGAGTGAGATGTCTACGTTGCCAGCATTCAGCACCGGCGCAACAGCCTTAACTGCACTGGCTTCAGGCGCGTTCGCGATCGCCAAGGCGTCATCGAGTGTCAACTGCTGAACGTCTGAATCAGCGAAGAAGTTGACACTTATGAATAGCAGTTCGGCTCCCTGCGACGAGATACGAGAAGTGATCGATTCCTGTGCACCCCGACCGATTGAAAGAAGCGCAATTACAGAAGTCACGCCAATGATGACCCCAAGCAAGGTGAGCACAGAACGAAGCTTGCTGGATGCGATAGAGGAGAATGCGGTACCAAGGATCATGCCGGGGCTCATTTCGACGCTCCTGCGGCTCCGGCCAGGGCTTCTTCTCTCGATGACTCAGCGTACGACCTCTGCTGAATGGGTTCATCGGACAGTAACTTGCCATCCCGGAGAGTGATGACTCTCTTGGTCGCGGCCGCTACGTCTGGTTCGTGAGTAACCAGAGCGACAGTCATACCGTCAGTACCGTTTAACTCCTGTAGTAGCGAGATGATCTCCTCGGTGGACTTGCTATCCAGGTTCCCGGTCGGCTCATCCGCCAACAACAGACTTGGCCTGCCGACTAAAGCACGGGCGATTCCAACGCGTTGTTGCTGTCCACCTGAAAGCTGATTCGGCCGGTGGTTCGCCCGGTCGGTAAGACCGACTCGCTCAAGAGCGTCCGCCACGGCCTGCTTGCGGTCGAATCCGCGGGGGTTGTACCTGAGCGGTAGCTCAACGTTCTGGGCAGCGGACAGCTGCGGGAGCAGGTTGTAGCTCTGGAACACAAAGCCGATGTATCTACCCCGAGTGTCCGAAAGCCGATTGTCTGAAAATGCTCCGACGTCCTGACCTCCAAGCAAGTAACTGCCGGAAGTTGGTCGGTCGAGACATCCGAGCACGTTCATAAGGGTGGACTTACCGGAACCGGAGGCGCCCATTATTGCGACTATCTCCCGTTCATTGATCGTCAGATCAAGACCGTCCAACGCTGCGACTTTCTCGTCACCAAGCTGGTAGATCTTTCGAACATCGCTCAATTCGACAACTGGAGCCGTCATCAACGACCACCTCCGCCCCCGCCCCCGAATCTCCCTCCAGGGATCGTGATGGACGTGCTACCGTCAGCGCCGGGGATCACCACAGCGCCGCCGGTGAAACTGCCTCTAGGCAAGAATGGCTGATCAGATGGGTCCTGTAGTCCCAAGGCACCAGCAATTGTGGCCAGCACCGTTTCACCTTCGGCCAGCCCGGAGACAACTTCCACGAACGAACCGTTGGATGATCCGAGCTGGACCGGTGTCTCGCGTGTTCCGCTGTCGGTAACCACTTCTACAGAGGGCTCGAATATCGAACCTCCGACGGCTGCAACTGGAACCATCAGTACATCAGAAACCTGGCTGTTGATTACCTGCGCTGAAGCCGTCAGACCTTCGACGAGTGCAAGATCGCGAGTGTCATCCAACGTGATTGTCACCGGGAAGGTGACCGCACCCTGCTGAGACTGCTCCGCCTGTCCAACAGATGTGACCGTACCAGTGAACGACTGCCCGGAAACAGCGTCTAACGAGACACTGACCGGTAGACCAACCTGGATTGAAAGGATGTCCTCTTCGTCGACAGAGCTCTCCACCGCGATCACCGATGTGTCCGCAATCTCAGCAACGATCGTCGTAGGTGTGACCGAATCGCCTGCTTCTATGTTGATGGCGAGTACGGTCCCGTTAACTGGTGACAAGAGAGTTGCTGACTCCAAAGCTTCGGCAGCGTCATCGAACTGTTGGCTGGCGAGGTCGAGCCTTGATTGGGCGCTTTCCATGGTCATTTGTTCGTTTGAACGCGCCTGGGTCAGGACGATTTCGGCCGCATCGCGATTAGCAATAGCTGCGTCCAGTGCAGCCTGTCTCGCCTGCAACAGAACCGGATCGAGTAGCTCATCGAATGCATCTTGCGCTGCACTGAGATCACTTCTCTCACGTGCAACGGCCTGCTCCGCTGCAAGTAATGCGGATTCGCTCTCAGTCTCTTCCGCGTCCAACGCTGATCGTGCCTCTTCAAGCGCCGTCCAGGAGGATTCGATCTCTGCGAGAGGTGTGAGAATTCCTCCCCGATTGTTGGAACTAGTGCTCTCGGTATCGACAACGGAAGCAGACATCCGGGTCCAGGTCCAGACGAGCACGTCATTCCATGGAGTCTCTTCGTTGTCGAGCCATGGAGTGTCAGAATCAGCCTGCTCATCGGCATGGGTCGTGTAAATCTCGGTGAGATCGGTAGACCAGAGATCAAGAATGTCGTTCAGCGTCATCAATTCGAAACCGTCGGGAACAGCCCCCAGCCAGCGCATTAGCACTTCGCGGTATTCGTCGATCGCGTATTCGAGCTCATCCGCCCGTTCAGCGACGTCTGCTGGATCAAGTGCGTTCTCAAGGGCCTCTTCTGCAGCGGCCAGCTCTCTTTCGGCAAAGTCGACCGTGTCACGAGCCTCCGACACCGATGTTGGGTCGATACCGTCTGCAGCACTAACTTCGTCCAGCGATTTTCGAGCGGCTGAGACACTCAGTTCTGCGAGCGCCAGCTGCTCCTCGGCCTCTGCAATCTCTGCGCGTGATGTCGAGCCAGAAACCGCTTTGTCGTATATTTCCTGTGCATCGTTGAGGTCAGATTCCGCTGTAGAGAGTGCAACACGCAGGCTTGCGATCGTTGCATCGTCAAGCTGAGCGATAACTTCACCTTCTTCGACCGTATCTCCATTCGAGACCATCACCTCGGCGACTGTTCCACCACCACCGAAGCTGAGCTCTTCCTTGTCAGGAAATGCTGAAGTTCCTCCCAGGGAGACCGATGTGATGATGTCTCCTCGCTGGACCTGGAACTCGACCTGGTTGCCGGTCTGAGCCGAGGCCTGCGAATCGTCACGTAATAGCCAGTACGTTCCGAACACCGCAGCAGCGACTATTGCGACTGCACCGAATGAAGCGACGAGTGTCCAGGTAGGACTCCGCCTTGCCTTTGTACCAATTGAACCCAACATGCTCATCTCGATTTCCTTAGTTGGCTGGAGAGGCCTGACTGCTGCCCGATCTTGCGCGATCGCCATTCCGTTCTCCGCGCAGGGACGCACCGCATTCAAAAAGCACAGATTGCAATTGCGCCTGTGTTAGCTGTGATGGATCGCCGGCCGCCTCTCCCAGAACTCCCTCAGCGCATTCACTTTCGAATAGTTGACCCGCGCCTCCGGCTGTTCCACCAGGAATCGAAAGACTCCCTGATGTCGTGCCTTGGGCGGGGCTCGGAAGGCACTCACTGATCAGTTCTCGTTGCTCTGGAGTCAGCTCGGCCAGTCCACCGGATTCATCTAGCGGGGCACCGAGTGCATCCTCAATGCATTCGGAATCGATTTGAAAGGAGCCGAAGTCGCCCGGTGTGAAAGTGCCGCCAGGTCGAATTCCTCCGGTGGTCAGTCCTCCGAACGGAATTCGTGATGCTCCGCCACATTCGGCGAAGACAGTTTGTCTCTGCTCAGGAGTGAGGTCACCGAAGACTTTGCCGGCTTCTCCCGTTACTCCGTCGATACAGGACTGGTCGAAGCCTGCTGCGACTCGATTAGAACCGCGCTCGCCCGAGCCGCTGCATTCAGCAAACACTCGGGTACGTTCAGCCTCTGTGATATCCGTGAAGTCAGTCACTTCTCTTCCAAGTACAAGCTGAACGCATTCAGGATTCAGGCCTCCAGAGGCACTGACAGGTTGGCTATCACTTTCGGCACCTACGTTCACCGTTCCGCCGTCCTCATCGATGTTCTGAGAAGCCGGACTTTCCGAGGCCGGCAGATTGACTGTGTCCGTATCTGTGCCACAAGCCACTGCGAATAACGTCATACACACAGTGATGGCCAACAAATTGAGAGTTTTTTTGTTCACCGGGATTTGTTCCGATCTGCTGGTGACCTGTTTTGGAGGCGAAAAAGAACTCAACCGTCTAATACTTGCTCAGCACTATTCAGCCGCCTTTTGAGAAGCATTGGAAACTTCTAATACTTTCTGGACATGCGAGCGCGAGAATCGAATAGTTATGCGCGTACTAATCGTTGAAGACGAACCGCAGATTCGTCAGACCATGCACCGTGTTTTTGAGCGCGAGGGATACCTCGTTGAAGAAGCTGGAGATGGGCCTACAGGCCTATCACAGGCGGTCTCAGGTGAACACGATGTGGTTGTTCTCGACGTGTTGCTGCCCGGGCTAGATGGAATCCAGGTGTGCCGCGCTATTCGTGCTGCTGGAGTCACAACGCCTGTGCTGATGTTGACTGCACTAAGCGATGTGGATGATCGAGTAACCGGACTTGACTCGGGTGCCGACGACTACCTTGGCAAGCCGTTCGCCTTCAAGGAGCTGCTTGCGAGGGTGAGGGCGTTAGGGCGGAGGCAAAATGGTGACTCCACTGAGCCGAAGATCAAATTTGATGATCTTGAAGTTGACCTGCTTCGACACTCAGCGCGTCGAGGAGACCGCCGTGTTGAACTAACCACAACCGAATTCAAGTTGCTGGAGTTCCTGGCCCGCAACGCAACTCATGTTCTCAGTCGTTCAAGAATTCTCGATGAGGTCTGGGGTCTCGACTATGACGGTGAATCGAACGTCGTTGATACCTATGTGCACTACCTCCGACGCAAAATAGATGCTGGTGAGGGGCGGCAACTGATTCGTACTGTACGTGGCTACGGCTACGCGTTGGGAGGCGGGTAGTTATGCTCGGACGAGTCAGGCTGACTATGACCATCACGAACGTACTGGTCGTGGCAGTCGTCGTAGTTGCGTTGCTCTTTGCGGCCTACTTCGCTGCGAAACGGGTGATCACCCAGAACGCAGATCGTGATCTGATCGAAATCGCTGAATCTGTTCAGCGCAACGCTACGCGGACCGGTACGGTTGCGGTTGACGGTCGTCCTTTCCCGATTCGACCGGGCCGGACCAATGGAACAACGGCGACTCTTGGGACTGTCGATCTGCGAGATTTCGCTCGCAGAGATCCGCCGGTGGAGTTCGCCGTATTCGGCCTCAGCGGCGCCGTCATAGTTCCGGTATTTGATGATCCGGAGGGCATCGAATTCACCAGCGAAGTTGATGAAGCGCTTGCCGGTGCACGGACGATATCTACCAAGATCCTTGATGGGGTCCCTCTCAGAGTAGTCACGCAACCGATTGTTAATCCTGCAGGTGATGTGGTTGCGGCAGTACAGGTGTCCGAGTCTCGCCAGGCGCAGGAACAGATCGTAAACACACTGCGCAACGTGCTGCTCGCTGTGGGTGGTGCGGGTCTAGTTTTCGCCGCCGGAACGGCCTATGTTCTCACCGGTCGTACCATGCGACCAGTGAACGTGGCCATGGAGCGTCAGAAGGCGTTTGTCGCCGATGCTGCCCATGAGCTGCGCACTCCACTGGCCATCATCAGCGCAAATGCAGAGGCGCTGGATATGGACAGCTCCAGTTTGCCTGAACCAGACAGGGAGCTGCTGACTGGGATCCGCACCGAAGGCACCTACCTGGCAGCACTTGTAACCAAGTTGCTGGACATGGCAAAACTGGACTTCGACGAATCTAAGCTTGGCACCGAAGTCGTGGACCTTTCTGCAACTGTCCAAGAGACATGCGAAGCGGCAGAGGTTCTCGCCAAAGCTAGAGGAATCACGCTCGAATCGCACCTCGCCGATGAATCGGTTTCAGTACGTGGCGACGCAGTGTTGATTCGCCTGGTTATCCTTTCGCTCCTGGACAACGCGATTAAGTACAACCGCGATCAAGGGTCGGTGAGGGTCGAACTAGTCGCCGATCGCACCACGACTTCTGTCCGAATAAAGGACACAGGACCGGGTATTCCTCAAGAGCACCTGGAGCGAGTATTCGACAGGTTTTACAGGGTGGACAAGGCACGGAGCAGGCAGACAGGTGGTGCGGGTCTAGGGCTGGCGATCGCACGCCGGGCGACGGAGATCGTCAAGGGCGAGCTAAGTCTCAGGAGCGACCCCGATTCTGGCACCACAGCTACCATCACCTTGCAACGCGCCGTCTAGTTGGCAGGTGTTGTAGCCAGCGAAATCAGGCGCTGGCTGTAGCCACCCGTTTGGGGAGTGCGAACGTGAACTCCGAACCCTCACCATATCGACTTGAAGCCGAAACCCAGCCGCCGTGCAACTCTATGATGGCGCGAGTTATCGAAAGACCAAGACCGGTCTGCTGCAGGCCATTGACGTCTCGGGTTCTGGATGGATCGACACGGTAGGACCGGGTCCAGATGTGAGGAAGATCCTCTTCTGCTATTCCCTCTCCGGAATCTCGCACTTCGACCTTGATCTCGTCACCGGAATCGGATGCAGACACGGTGACCGTGCCATCTGCGGGCGTGTGCCGAATGGCGTTCTGCACGAGGTTCATAAGCGCCCGGCGGACTCGCAGGCCGTCAACAACAACGGTACCAAGATCCTCCGCGACGTCGATGTTCAGATCGAGTCCTTTGCTCTTGGCGGCAGCGCTCAGTCCTTCGACGCTTTCAAGGATCAATTCTTGAAGTGGCGTTGGCCTCATATCAAGTTTCAGGGCGCCAGCGTCAATCAGTGATAGTTCGAACAGGTCGTCGACCAGTTCTGAGAGATTACCGATCTCAACAAGGGTTCTTCTGATGTAGTCCTCTCGCTCCTCAGGTCCGTCTACAACCCGGTCCCTGATCGCCTCAAGCATCACTCGTGCCGATGAAAGAGGAGTCCTCAGGTCATGTGATATCGCCGCCGTGAACTGTTTGCGTTCTTCCTCAAGCCTAAGTTGCCGAGCCTGGGCCTCGTCGAGCCGGCGCGCCATCTCATTGAATGAACGGGAAACATCACTGACTTCATCATGGCCTGATTCAGGCACCCTCGCAGAAAACTCTCCACCACTGACTCGTTCGACGCCTTGTTCCAGTGTTTCCATCGAACCGGAAACCCTCTCGGCCACCCGGTATGCAACGTAGATCGAAATACCGCCTGAAAACACGACGATTGCGAGCAGCATAGGCAAATCGTGGCCTGTGTTGACGAACATGAAGGCCGAAAGCGCAACGATGTTGATTAGTCCAAGCAGTGTTGCGAAACCTATGGCGACAATCAGTCGCGGTCGCAACCTCAGAGAGCCGAAAAGCCTGTTGTTGCGAACGAGCAGCTCTGTCAGCAGCACCGTCGCAATGATTCCAACTACGAGGTATCCGATAAGCCCGGCTAACTCACCACCAGGAGGTGAGAGCATGACTACGGAAAGTACTATCGCGATAACACCGCTGCGGCCAGTAGCAGGGTTTCACGAAGTTGCCGCCTGTTCACGGTGCCGCTCTCACTCCGGCCTGTCTGTTCGTTTTTGGCAATGCCCATGCCGGTCAGTCCTCAAATTTGTATCCGACGCCCCAGACGGTCTTGATATGCCGCGGTTTCTCCGGGTTCTGCTCGATCTTTGAACGTAGCCTGCGGATATGCACAGTCACGGTGCTGGTATCGCCAATGTAGCTGTAGTCCCAAACCTGTGTCAGAAGTTGATCCCGCGTATAAACACGTTCGCGGTTTGATGCCATGAAATGAAGTAGGTCAAACTCTTTGGCAGTAAGTTGAACCTCTTTGCCATCTACAGTGACTGAGCGCTTTTCGACAGAAACAACCAGGTCGCCACTTCGAATTATCGGCCCGCTCTGCGGTGCCGTGTCAGTGTGGCGCCGTAGGACAGCCTGCACTCTGGCGACAAGCTCGGCTGGTGAGAACGGCTTTCTCATGTAGTCGTCTGCGCCCAGTCCGAGACCGAGCACGATGTCCGATTCTCGATCTTTCGCTGTCAACATCACGATTGGTGTGTTGTCGCCGGACTCCCGCAAGGTCTTGGCGATGGTCAAGCCATCCACACCTGGCAGCATCAAGTCGAGTACGAGCAGGTCAGCACCCTGCGTCCGCATGACTTCAAGTGCTGACTCACCGTCTCTCACGACCGTAGTGTCGTAACCATCCCTTTGAAGATAGCGGGAGACAACCTCGGCAACGTTGGCCTCGTCTTCAACCACAAGCACTTTTTTAGCAGCGTTCAGGAGATCCCTCCGCGTTGAGCGATATACATGACTACGATCTTCGACAATCACTTGGCTCATCATATGTTTGATTCGTATCGTCTCATATGGTTACCCCGCGCACCGCGCCTCGCCCGGCACCCGAATTATCGGATACCGGGCGGGCAGCAGCGAGGAGGGTGCTACGAAGAAGGCGTGATCGTTACACGGATCACCGAGTTTGGTGCCGGGTAGTTGTAGCCGTCAGACACAGGCTGGACAGCCCCAGTTTCCTGGGTACCTGCACCTGCAGCCGACTGTCTCGGTGCCTGGTTTGGTCCGACACCGGGTGCCTCGTTTACTTCAGTTCCAGCGTCCCACAGGCCGAGTTGTCCTGTGATGTCACCCGAAAGCGGTGTCCCGTTTGAACTGAACAGACTGATTCCTCCACCGGATGGTGCGAAGAACAGGTCGTTCGATTGGACCCACATTGTGGCGAATGAGAGGCTGTCGCCTTCTTCAGCACTGAAGGTGAATGTGTATGAGTCACTTGGCAGGGCAGGACCACCTGCACCCGTGTTACCTGTCACGGCGAATGCGCCCGTAGAACTGATGCCATCTTCACCGTCCAGGCTGGCGGCGAGCGTGTCACCACCACCGTCCTCAGCGAGACCTTCAAGACCCTGGCCGCGGTCGACCTGGCCCTGGGTAAAGATCGGGTTCTCCGATGTGTGAATCACGAAAGCACCTGGTGCCAGGGGCGATGTGATGCCTGTCTTGGCTGTGACCGAAGCGACAAGAGCATCGGCTCCGCCGGTCTCCGCAACTGCTTCGAGGCCCTCACCTCGGTCGGGCTGCCCGACCGTGAACAGTGGGGCCGTGCCTGAATGAACAACCCAGACAGCAGGTGTCAAGGGGATTGCAGATTCTCCACCGCTTGCGATCTGAAGTGTTGACTCAGTTGAGACGTTGTTGATCGTGGCTCTGAACTTTGTACCGCCGAGAGACTCGAGCGTGACGTTCACCACATCGCTGACCTCAGGCAGGTTGCCATCTGCATCAGCAGCAGGTCGGACTGTGTTGTCAGAATCGGGCGTGCTGGGTTCTGGTCCACCTATCAGCGGTTGCTCGGATCCGGCGCCAAGTTCCTGGTCTGCTTCTGTGCCCGCATCCCACAGGCTCACCTGGTCTGTCACATCGCCGGTAACAGGGTTGCCAGAGGTGTCGTAGAGCGCGATGCCAGATTCACCCGGGGCGTAAAAGAAGTCGTTCGATGGCACAAACATGGTTGCGAACGAAAGCGACTGTCCGGGTGCGGCATCAAACTCGAACGTGAAATTTCCACCCGGCCCGGCAGGTCCGTCACCGGCCACGCCGCTCGCAACGAAATCGTATGCTGGCGAGATATTCTCGATGCGGACAGTAAAGTCCGCCTCTTCAGGCGATGAACTGCAGGCTACTGCTGCGATCATCGCTGTCCCGCCGGCCAGGCCAGCAAGACTTCTCCATTTCGGTATTCGCATTTAGGCCTTCCTTGTCGTCTTTCAGACCCGCGCATCGCGGTGTCCGGGATTTCATACTGATGACGAGAAGTGACAGCCGGGTGAATATGATTACGGGATTCTTAACAGATCGATCCAGTTGTGAAAGATGGTGGCCTGGAAGCTGGATGACTGGCAAGCGTGTACCCTTCCGAGTGAAACTCAACACGCAAGTCTCGCCAGCTCAGTAGAGGACCCGGAATGATCCACGAAATACGTACCTACGATCTTGTTGCCGGAGGTGTTCCGGAGTTCTTGCGGAAGACCGGCGAACTGATTGAAAAACGCGTGGAGTATTCACCGTTAGTCGGATTCTTCTATACAGAGGTAGGTCCGTTAAACCGGGTAATGCACATCTGGCAGTACGAGGATCTGAACGAGAGGACCGAAGTCCGCGCACAGGTTGTCAAAGACGGTATATGGCCTCCCGACAATGCGAGCGTCATGGTCCGGCAACAGTCAGATATCTGCCTGCTCGCGCCCTTCCTGCCGAAGCTTGATATAACACGCAACATAGGACCCCTGTTTGAACTCAGGTCCTACACGTATCCGCCGAACACCATTCCAAAAGTGATCGACGCATGGGCTCCTAAGATCGAAGCTCGCATGGAACTCTCAGAGCCGGTTGGAATCTGGTATTCAGAAATTGGCGGACTCAACAAGTGGATGCACATGTGGTCTTATGAGAGCTACGAGGCCAGAACTGAATCTCGTAAAAAGTTCCCGTCAATAGGCTGGCCACCGAGTGCCGGTGTGTCACCGCTGACAATGGAAAACATGCTCATGCACGCAGCAGACTTCTCACCTGTGCAGTAGCGATTCTGGACTGACCAGAAACTAGGCTGCCTCAAGCGCCGAACGAGCACTACGAGTTGCTGTGAGCGCGGACCGGATAGCGATGTCCAGGCTTCCGTCATTCCAGGGTGCGTACACAACCTCATTGACACCCAGATAACGGGCTCTGCGAACCAGTTCCGGTGCCCGACGACCGAGGGCGAGCACGACGCCGAACATCTCCCCCATAGGATGTTCAGTGGCTGACTTGATCACTGCAGTGCAGCTCATGTCCTTAAACTTGCCGCCAAGCAAAATCAGCTTTGGCCGCCTGGCTACGATTGCATCGATCGCTTCCTCACCGGAACTCGCTTTGACTATCTCAAAGTTGGTTCGCCCTGCGATGTTGGCCAGCTCGTTCAGCGAGTCCGGGTCGCTGTGCGCCACTATCGCAAGGTTTTCAAGAGCTCCATCAATCACAGCGTGAACTGGCTCGAATTGCAGCGGTTCACGGCCAGCACGCTCGGCGCGACGTTGGGCTCGTCGTGCCTTGCCGACTGCGGCTGAACCGGAAGCGACGGGAGTGAATGGGACGACTGTCCTACCTGCAGAGCGACTTGGCTGCGTGGTCAGCATCGCAGCGTGGCGGTAGCGGAGGTGCTTTGCGACCCGTGATAGGAGTTCCTTGAATCCGGTGTCTTTCAGTACGTAGTCATTCGCACCTCGCTGAATGGCCAGAGCCACATCCTCACCATCATCGATCCCGCTGAACATGATCACCGGGACATCCGATTCGTTTCTGATCAGCGTGCACACATCAATACCCGAGAGCCGGGGCATGTTGATGTCTAGCAACACAATGTCTGGACGCGTCTCACGGAAGGTCTTGATTCCTTCCCGTCCATCACCTTCCGAAACTACGGTGTAGCCCTGTCCCTCAAGTGCAATCTGAAGGCCTGCTCGAACTTCTGGCGAATCTTCGACTATGAGGACGGTGTTCTTCATAAATGGGTCGCTGAATGAATCGTGTGGTTTCTAAATACCCGGCTATTACGCGTGCGTACGACGACATTAGCTTCCAGCCAGGCAAATAGCCGGAGTGGCGACACCACTCGAATGAGGGGACTGGGCTTATATCTCGGTGCTAGACTCCGCAAAGTCCGCTCCGTGTAAACCCTGAGTCCTTTCTGTGAAGTTATGAAGCAACAGCAAGAGATCGTGGTCGTTGGCGCCGGGGTGTTTGGACTGGCAACCGCATGGGAGTTGGCCAAATCTGGCCAGTCTGTAACTGTTCTTGATCGTGCTCCGATCGGCACGGAGGCTTCCGGTTGGGCACTTGGCCGTCTTGACCCGCTCCTCAGGGGTTCCGGATCGACAGGCGAGACTGAACGCGATCTTCCCGGTGAGCAGCTGACAAAACCTGAAGCACAGCAGCAACTCGCTCTGAGATCTTATGAACTGCACCGAGAACTCACCGCCGAAATCGAAGCCATTTCGTCTATAGACGTCCAGGTTGATCGTCAGCCGACTCTGCAACTCTTCTATTCTGAACAGGAGCGTGTGTTCGGTGCTGAGAACGCAGCGAACTGGTCTGATATGGGCTTCAAGACCGATCTTGTGACCGCAGCTGAAGTCAGATCACTGGATCGCCGGTACAAGACAACGGAGTTTGGCGGCGCGTTGGTGGAAGGCCCTTACTTCATCGACAGCCTGAAATTCACACAGGCTCTGGCGGCCTGTGCACGTTCAACAGGAGTTAGGTTCGAAACGGCATCCGTCTCGTCAGTTGATGAAACACGTTCCGGTGTCACGGTGCACACTGACCAGGGACACTATGAAGCCGAGAAAGCAATTATTGCCGCCGGGCCCTGGTCACAGAATTTTGCGGAGCAGTTCAATATCGATCTGCACGTTCATCCGTCTAAAGGCGAGATTTTGCGACTTCAGCCGCCTGAGGATGCAGGTTTTTCTGTGCACCTACACGGACCGTGTTCGCTGGTGAACAAGAAAGACGGACTTGCATGGGTCGCTGCCACTGCAGCCGAATCAGGATTTGACCGTACACCGACCGATGCCGCCAGGGCGACTTTACTCAAGAATGCGGATCAAATGATGGAGGGCACGTCTGACTGGCCTGTCGCCCAACACACAGTCTGTTTCAGGCCGGCCACACCTGACGATTTGCCGGTAGTCGGTTCCTTGGCCAATAACGTAATCGCTGCTTCCGGCGGAGGTGGTAGCGGAATTGTTCACTGTCTGAATGTCGCTGGAGAAGTAACGGCTATGGTGGCATCGAGCGAGACTGAGCCTGAGAATGACTCGATCTCATTGAGTCGGTTTAGCGCCTGAACATTCAGGTTTCAAGAACCGGAAGGACCAAACCGTTCGGTGCGAATCGTTTCTGGCGACAGTCCGGACTCCACTAGCATCGTCGCAACCGACTCGACGAATCCAGTTGGCCCGCAGACGTAGCTGAACGCCGGGCCGCCCAGCTTTCTGATCGCTTCATCAAGCATTGCTCTGTCTACGCGCCGTGTGTACCCCGGCCAGTCAACGGACTGCTCTCTAGTAAGGGTGAGTGTCAGGTCGAACTGCTCGTCACCGTTTGTTAACGATTCCAGTTCGGTTCTGTAAATGACATCTTCGAGAGTGCGGCTGGAGTAGAGCAGGGCAGCAGGCTCAGATTCGGTCGGAGAATACTGGCGGTGCCTGAGCATCGACATCAGTGGTACCACACCGGATCCACCACCAACCAGAAGGACTGGCCCACGCTGGCGTGTGGTCCACGTGAATGGTCCACCTATTGGACCGCGCAGCTCAATCTGATCGCCCTTTTGCACGACCTCATGAAAGTACGGCGAGACCTCGCCATCTTCGATCACCTCTACGGTGAGTTCGATAGTTCCCTGTTGCTCTGGTGCTGAGGCGATCGAATATGAGCGCTGTGCCTGGTATCCATCCGGCGCGGTAAGCCGCACATCAACATGCGTTCCTGGTCTGAACTTCGGAAATTCAGGCACACTCAGCAAGAACGACTTCACTCGCGGCGTTTCGATCTTGACGTCTTCAACCGTTGCGATTTGCCAGTCAACCATCAGGACTTACATCCCGGTAGTCGCTCAGTCATGAACCCCGGCATTTCTAGATCAAGTTGAATGTTTCGCAGGTGAAGCGCAATCAAGCACTAGTCTCCAGAATAGCGCTGTTCTTTCCACGGGTCGCCGTACATGTGATAGCCGTAGGCTTCCCAGAATCCAGGCGCATCCTCATCCATGAAGCGCAATCCACGAATCCACTTTGCAGACTTCCAGAAATAGAGGTGCGGGACGAAAAGGCGAACCGGTCCGCCATGGGCCGGATCAATTGGCTCGCCATCGTATTCATACGCGATCAGTGCCTTGCCATCCAGCAGATCCTCTGTCGGGATATTGGTCGTGTACCCACCGTCCGAATAGGCCATCACGTAGTCACCTGGTGGTTCCGATAGACCGGCAGACTCCAACAGGGCATCGATAGTCACTCCCCGCCAGTCTGTGTCCTGTTTCGACCACTTAGTCACGCAGTGGATGTCGACGTGCATGTCGGTCGCAGGCATTGCCTTTAGCTCTTCCCAGTTCCACTTGCCGAGCGACTCACCATCGGCGTCGATACTCATGTCCCAGGTAGCGAGGTCGACTTTCGGAGTTGGTCCGGCCGTCAGGACGGGAAAACCATCCTCAAGGTACTGTCCGGGCGGGATGGGACGTGATGGCTCAGGCCTCTTCTTGCCAAAGAATCCTCTGGTGAGCACGGTTCAGGCTCCTTCCAAGCGGTGATTTGCGGCGATTCGGCTTCGTTGCGGCACAGGCATGGCAGCGACGGTATATTCATTCTCCACCACGATCATTACAGATTTCTGAACGGGAGAGACCACCATGCTACTTGAAAACAGGGTCGCGATAGTGACGGGTGCCGGAAACGGGATCGGAAGAGCAATTGCCGAAAGATTCGCCAGTGAAGGCGCTGCCGTCACCGTAGCTGAACTCGAAGAAGGTCCGGGAAGTGAGGTCGTGGCTTCGATAAAGGCAAACGGTGGCAGAGCGATGTTCCAAAAGACCGACACTTCTGACCCGGACTCGGTCAAAGCCGCCGTGGATGCAACCATCAAAGAATTCGGTACAGTCAACGTTCTCGTGAACAACGCAGCCGCGTTCGTTTTCGGAACCGTGGAAAGCGTGACTAATGATGATTGGCAGCGGGTATTTGGAGTGAACGTCATCGGATACGCGAACACGGTTCGGGAGTGCTTACCGGAGTTCCGCAAAAATGGCGGTGGAACGATAGTTAACCTGGCCTCGGTTTCGTCATACATAGCCCAGCCAGAGTTCGTTCCGTACAACGCCTCTAAAGGCGCGGTTGCCCAGCTCACGCGCTGCCTTGCAATGGATCTTGCAGGCGACAACATTCGAGTGAACGCGGTCTGCCCCGGCTCGATCAGGACAAGAGCAACAGACAGGCACATCGCATCTCTGGGCCTCGATCCGGAAGAGGCATACAAGGACTTCGGTAAAGATTCCCTGTTGAAACGGATGGGGAAGCCAGAGGAGATAGCTTCTGGAGTCCTGTTCCTGGCATCCGACGAGTCATCTTTCATGACGGGGGCGCACATAGTCATCGACGGTGGGGCGACCATCGACTGACGACCGCGTCACACCATAATCAATCTTGAGATCGTCGATCGTTCTAACGTGAGCAACCGATGCTCATGCTGTGAATTCAAGTGAACTGGCGCATAAATCCGTTCAGCGCGGCTTCTCTGCAATCGAGGTCGCCATCTTCATGGTGGCGGCTACCGTCGTGGCCACGCTCTCCGCGGTAGCGATGGTTTCCCTCGGAGGTGAAGCTGCCCAGGCAGGTTCAGACACTGCCGATAGAGGTCTGGAGCATGCAACGGGCGCTATACAGGTTCGTGGCCCGATCGTGGCAACACGCGGAGATATCGACGTCGACGGCAACGACATCATCGATCTCAGTGGCAGTGATATTCAGGCCGTGGCAACTCTTAAGTTGATGGTTGAAGCGGATCTTGCCGGATCGGTTGACCTGACCCCTCCCTACACAGCTGATGAAACCGCTGTTGATCCTGAGTTCTCGACCTCACAGATCGGAACCGTGATCTCGATTCAGTCTGAACAGTTCAATGAGACTTCAGCGGCCTGGACAGTGACGTTCCCCGGTGATGATGACGGAGACAATGTCCTGGACAAGGGCGAGCGTGCGGAGATAACGGTTTGGCTTCACCCACTGGATACAGCCAACGGTTGGTATGACCTCGGCACGGATCTATCAGATCCGTATGTTGACGACTCCGCGGATGCGCTGATCGAACGGGGACACCTCACCCTGCGGATCACTTCAGACAGGGCTCCAGAGACCACGCTTGAACGAGTTCTCCCCATCGAACTGACTTCTTCTTTCCTCCTCGAATAGAGCGCCCTTTTTCAGACAAGGCGAAACCTGTATCCGTTAGGTTGACAGTTTCGGTTTGCCGATTCAGATCGACGCGTACAATCGGATCCAAACTTCGTCTGAACTATCCCTCGTTACTCAGGAGTGCGCGAAATGGCTGCTCAGCTCACCGAAGAACAGGTCAAATTGCTTAAGGAGCCGCATCTCGCCCAGGTGGTGACGATCATGAAAGACGGCTCTCCGCAGATCACTCCGGTGTGGGTGGATACAGACGGAGAACATGTTGTGATCAATTCGGAAGATGGCCGGGTGAAGACCAGCAACATCCGGCGCGATCCTCGAGTCGCCGTGGGCGTGTACGACGCGGCCAATCCTTACACTCGGGTTCTAAACGTCAGGGGTCGAGTTGTGGACATCTCCGAAGAAGGTGGGCGGGAGCATATCGACGATCTCTCAGAGAAGTACAACGGTGTGCGACCTTACCCGAATCACAACCCGGATCGTCCTCGCCTGATCATCAAGATCAAGCCAGAGAGTATCTACCGCTAGAGCCCTATCACTCGAACTGATTCTGATAGCCATTCACAGTTTGCCGTGGGGTTGAGTTCGGTGTGTTACCGGGCTGAAGGCGTGTGATCCCACATGCCATGGCCCTGTTGAGCGTTCATATTTGGAACTACACCAGAGTGAGAAACGGTACTCCGCTTCACAGGGACCCCAACGATGGCACGCAGGATCAGACGAAGAAGACGGGTCGCACACGGTGCCACTACGCGTCCAGCAGAGGACGTACGGCCGGGGCTGAAGCTGCCTGAGGCGAAGGAGAAATCCGCTACCCGAGTTGTGCTCACTGCGCCTGGTCCTTTGCGTACCGTTCTGAGTTCTCGAATCACCCGTTCACCCGACGTCGAACTTGTTGGTGTTGCTAAAGACGAGATGGGGACGATCGAGAAGGTGATTAAAGAGAACGCCGATGTTGTGGCAATCTCCATTCATCTTGGTGAGCAACTGGACGGTCTCGAAATTGCCCGTAATGTGAGTCGCGCGTGCTCAACCGTTGGCATCCTGATTCTCGTTGAAGACCTTGAGGGTATAGACCTTCGCAGGCACGCCAGGCTCTTCGGTACAGCGTGGTCATACTCGTTGGCTAAGAATGCTGAAACCGGCGAAAACTTCGCCAGCGTTGTCGAGAGCGTTGCTCGCGGCCTGCATTGGATAGATCCAAGTATCAAGCGCGAGTTGGAAGTCGCATGGAAGACGGCTGAAGAGGCACGTGACCTGGACGTTGAGACCGCTGAAGAGCGTTTCGGGTCGCCTTCCAAACGTCCCGCAGACCGAGGTCTGACGTCCGGCGATCCTGCTCCCGGGTCCGGTGGAATACAGACCACCCAGATCGGAAACGGTGGGATCGGCACGAGCTTCGGTGTCCGACAGACCGGATAGAACACCAGAATCCCGATCTCTGAACGACACTTCCAGCTCCTAATTTCACCTGCTCAAGGTGCACACGCGCGCTAGCCAGGTATGCCTAATATGTTGACTGTTATTTAAGAACAAGCTTAAATAAAATTATGCAAGATCCTATGAGAGTGGTAGCAGCCCCGATCAGGCGGCAGATCCTGAGGCTTGTGTGGGATCGCGAACGCGCGGCTGGCGAGATAGCCGCCAACTTCACCGTTTCATGGCCAGCGGTTTCACAGCACCTGAGGATTCTGAGAGACGCAGGGATGATCCTTGAGCGGAGGGAAGGCCGGAGCAGGTTCTACAGAGTCGACAAAGAGGTCCTCGGAAACTTGCGAAAGTTTCTTGAAGCCGAATGGGACTGATCTGATTCAGTTGGTCGGAGTCTGAATGAGCCTACATCGTACTACCCGTTGTTCAGCATCTCCGCCGCGAATCTGAGGAACAACGCGCCACCAGCCACCAGCGCAACGAAAGACGCCATGGTTCCCGGAACACTGAAGATCAGGAACTTTGGCAAGTACTTGACCGCGAATGAGAAGCCCAGAAGGCCCCACATGAGGCCGTCCAACCAGCTCGAGTCCTGCAGCTCGATTATGGCTAGCACGATGAATATTGCAGCGGCCGCAAAGCCCCACAGTGAAGGCTTGTAGATAAACGGCATCGAATTCCTCCGGCCATAGTTGCCGTGATCCGGACCAAAAGAAAAGCCCGACAGTTGTTACGCTGCCGGGCATCTTCCCCCTTGCCAGTGCCAGAATGCAACCAGGAGTATTACCTGAGAATCACCAGTTCGTGATCGACCCGTCTTCCCGGCGCAACCTTGGAGGCCAGCCGTGCGGGTCAACAGCACCACGCTCGGCCGCGTCCATATCGATATCTACACCCAGGCCTGGCATGTCCGGGCACCATGAGTATCCGTCCTCCCACTCGATCTGCTGCGGGAACAGCTCGGTTGCATACGTTTTGGGTGCCCGCGGCATCTCCTGCACACCGACATTTGAAGACGCCATCGTCAACGCCACACACGCTGCAGCGCTAACGGGACCAAGTGGATTGTGGGGGACGATGTTTATGTAGTGCGTCTCTGCCCAGTGAGTGATCTTCAGCGCTTCGGTGAGACCGCCAACGATGCAGAGATCTATTCGAGCGTAGTCGATCAACTCTTCCTCTATCACTTCCCTGAATGGCCACTTAGAAGCCCACTGCTCGCCGGCCGCCAGAGGTAGATTTACTTGCCGGCGCAGGTTGCGATAGCTACCGGGATTCTCTGACCTTATTGGGTCCTCGATGAAGAACGGCTTGATCGGCTCCATGTCCCTGCACATCTGAACTACATGTGGAGTATCGAGCCGTGTGTGCACGTCGAAACAGATCTGGATTTCCGGACCAACAGCCTCGCGTACGCGAGTCATGTGCTCGACGGCCAACGCCATCGACTTCACCGGCTCAAGTGTGCTGATGCCAGGCGCCTCTAGTTCACCACCTGTTTCCGGTTGACCCCAGCGAACGAACTTCCACCCTGCGTCGACCGCCTTTTTACAGTTCTCAACCAGCTCTTCAATGTTCTTGCCCTGGGTGTGGGGATAGCAGACGACCTTGTTACGGACCGGACCACCGAGCAGCTTGTAGACCGGCTTGTCGACTGACTTGCCCTTGATGTCCCAGAGAGCGATGTCGATTGCACTGATGGCGCATGAATAGACCTTGTCAGCAGGAAAAAAGCCTGAACGGAACATCTCCTGCCAAAGTCGCTCTGTTTCCCATGGATCGGCACCGATGACCAGTTCACCCAGGTGATCAATAGCGTTGCCGATCGCTCGACCCCAGTTGCGGATGCCAACTTCACCCAGGCCATGTATGCCTGCATCGGTATCGACTCTAACGATGTAGTAGCTGCGTCCGTCCTCGTCCTTTACAGGCAGGTTGGTAATCTTTGTGACTTTCATAGAGGCCTCGCTTGTGCAACCGTCGCTGTGATGCTCGTTCAAACGTAGAATCGGCACAGCCGGTATCACTGGCAGACCGGCTGAGCTCGGCGCAAGCCTAACGCAATTCCAAGTAGCACGACGGACGACTAACCTATGGAAGTCAAACCCGGGCAATCAGCCTCTAGAACTCTCGGTGTCACAGCTGAGTCGGTCCAGAAATACGCCGAAATCACCGGCGACTACAACCCGCTTCATTTCGATGCTGAATTTGTAGCTGGCACACGGTTTGCCAAAGATGAACAACTCCTTGCCCAAGGCGGCATCGCGACAGGACTGCTGCACGCACTGGTGGCTATGGATCTTCCAGGCCCCGGCTCCGTTTTCATGAGCCAGAGCTGGTCATTCCCAAAACCTGTCTACATTGGCGACACGTTGATCGCCACTGGCACGGTCAGGTCATGGCGAGCTTCCCGTTCCATGGGCGCGATGGAGTTCGAGGTGAAGAACCAGGAAGGCGATGTTGTTCTCAGGGGAGAGGCGACTGTCTATCAGGCTGTGAAGTAGCTGCCGCCGTTCGGCGAGATGGTCTGCCCCGTCATATAGCTCTGCTCATCCGACGCGAGCATCACGGCAAGGCTTGAAACGTCCTCTACCTGACCGGGTCGCTTGAGCAACGTAAGACCGACGACAGTCGCTCCTCCACCTGAGCGAAGCTCTTCTCTCGTCAGGTCAGTCTCGATGATTCCTGGAGCGATCGAGTTGACGAGGATGTTGTGCTGTGCACCCCAACGGGCGAGCACCTGTGTCAGCGAGATGAGCCCTGCTTTCGAAGCAGCATAGTGCGCAGTTGTTGGACCACCATAGAGACCGCTGACAGATGCGATGTTGATGATGCGGCCGCCGCCATTGGAGACCATCTGCGGCAATACTTCCTGCGACACCAGGAACGGGCCTTTCAAGTTGACCGCCATGATGTCGTCCCAGTCCTGTTCGGTAACAGTGTCTATCGGTCCCTGGCGATTGATTCCGGCATTGTTGACCAGAACGTCTATGCGACCTTCAGACTTCGCAATAGCGTCTGTACACGCCTTGATCGACTCGCGAGATGTCACTTCGACCTTGTGAATCGAAGCCTTGGCCCCAGCTGCCTCGATCAGTTTCGCAGTCTCTTCCGCGTAGTCAGGCCGGGATGTGTAGGTGATTGCAACGACCTTCGCTCCCTCTTCGGCGAACGCCACGGCCATGGCCTTACCAAGCCCGCGTCCACCGCCAGTAACCAGGCATACCTTGTCTTGAAGTCTGTTCATGTGTCTTTTCGTTCAATCGTCTAGTGTCCGGTCTTAAGCCTGGCCGTTTTTATTCCCTCTCGACCTAGGAGTTGGTGCCTGGCTGGCAGAGAACCGCTTACCTTCTACGAGCTCAAGCAGATCGAACGTTGTGAGCATACCGACGACTTGCTGTTCGTGGGTGACAACGACTCTGTGTATCTTCTTGCGCCGCATCAAAGCGGCAGCGACGCTGACGTTTGAATACGCAGTTACAGTCTCAACGTCGTTCGTCATGATCGCGCTGATGGGTGAATTTCCCTTCAGTTCATCGACCATGTCAGTTGCTGAAACTATGCCGACAGGTTCGTTGTCGCCGTTAACGACTGGCACTGCCCCGAACGAGTTGTTATTCAAGATCCTTCTGACACGATCCACTGTAGCGCTGGGGCCAACAGAAACAACGTTCTTGGCCATCAGGTCTTCTACACGAACATTCATTCTTCACCGCTCTTTTCTAACTGACTGAGAAGTAGTTTTCTGCCACCTGTATCGGGTATCGCGTCGTCAGTCCGTTCTTTGGCTTTGTTCATTTGAGTGGCGGATCGTAGCAGAGCAGAAATCTGCGATGTGTAAACCGGTGTGAGAATTTCTCACGCCATCAATTTCGTCGCATTGGTCAACGATCTGTCGCTACGCTATCGAGGCCAGCGGCTTCCAACGTTCCGTTTAGCCAGGCAACGACTTCCCGATGCAAAGGCACTCCTTCGGCTCTGTTGACCGACTCTTCGTGCTCTAGCAGGCCGGGGTAGACGACTCTCTCCGCACCTGGTACCGGTGGCGTTTCCTCCAGGTATTCGAGGAACTCGTCCATCCTCGCCTTGAAATCGCCAACGTCGGTGAATGCAGCGATGTTAGTAGCAGTGAGCATGTGGTTCATACGGCCCTTACCGTAGTCGCCGAAATCCCCGCTGAAGAGCACTCCTGTAAGGATCTGGGCAATTGCACCGAGGCCATAGCCTTTCTGGGATCCATTGACTCGCGTCGACCCAAGTGGCAAGAGCCAGGTGAAGTCAGGAGGCAACTGCGGCTGCTCGATGGGCTGGCCCTTCTCATCTGCAACCCATCCGGGCAAAACGTTGGTCTGGTGCCTGCGAAGCAAGTCGATCTTGTTTGCAGCAACCACTGTTGAGGAAACATCCAGCACGAACGGCGGCCGTGTTGCTGCAGGGACCGCCCAGGAGTGCGGATTCGTCCCAAGTCGCGGCGCTCCACCGAAAGTGGGCACCATGATCTGTCCACCTGCAGTGACAGCGTAGCCGATCATGTCGTGCTTGAGGGCCTGCATAGCGTGGTAGGCAAGCATCCCTGCATGCCTACCATTTCCTGCCAGGATGGTCGCAGTTCCGGTGTTGGCAGCCTTCTCAACGGCGATGTCCATGAGCTGTGGCAGGACAACAATGCCAAGACCCTGATCGCAATCGACCGTCGCCGTGCCTGACGTTTCGTGGACAATTTTCCAGTTCGGTCTGGGGTTTACGAATCCTTCATCTATCAGGCCCAGGTAGCGGCGGAGCATGTTGGATACGCCGTGTGTGTCGACGCCGCGGACATCGGCATCGACCAGGACTTCGGCCCCTATCCGTGCATCTTTCTGGCTGGCGCCTTTTGCCACGAAGAGACTCGTAACCGATTCGAGCAAGGAAGAAGGATGGACCACTATCGTCTCGGACTCATCGACGGTGAAGTGCTCGAGCATCCTATTTTTTCCAGGCTACCTCGCCCGGCTCCAGATCCTTGATGTATAGACCTGCACCCTCACGACGCGGGAACGGGAAGCCCGGCTTACGGTCAGGTGGATTGTCCTGAAGTGCCTTCAACTTCGTTTCGTCCACCTTGAGACCAAGCCCGGGCTCGTTCCCCAACACTATCCAGCCGTCTTCGATGTGGTTGTCCCAGCTTGCCAGAGCGTGCTCGCGGCCCGGATCAACCACTTCCATCATGTTGTGGTTCGGTATGGCGGCCGCAAGATGGGCCATGAAGTTCGCAGGGCAGTTCATCATCGTCACAGGGATTTCATAGGCGTAACACATGTTCGCCACCTGTCGGCAACCAGTGATGCCCGTGTGGCCAAAACTGACGTTCGCGATGTCGATTGCCTGCTGAGAGATAAGCGGGTACATCTGGCCGATATCGTTCAGGTTCTCGCCTGAAGCGACAGCCGCCGTCACACCACGTGAAACCTGCTTCAGTCCATCGAAGTCCCAGCGCCTTGCAGGCTCTTCAATCCAGTGGATCTGGTACTCCTTTTCGATGACCTGCATGTACCTGATGGACTGCTTGGCAGACCAGTACTCGTTGACGTCAATGTTCAGATACGGCCGTTCCTTGTTACGAGAGAACGCATCCTTCATGATGCCGATGCGGCGCAGATCATCCTCCATCGAAAGTCCGATCTTGATCTTGCCTGCATCGACGCCGACGTCTGCCATACGTGAGTAGAAGGCGTGAAGCTCTTCGTCCGTCAGGTTGTATCCGATGTCTGATGCATAGGCCTTCGTGCGGCCCTCGCGAGCCCCTAACGTCTGCCAGAGCGGCTCCTCATTGATCTTGGCTTTCAAGTCCCAGAGAGCGACGTCTATTGCTGCGATGGCGCCGTTTACAGCACCTTCGTTGCCGCCCTTGTGGACGTAGTCGACCATCTTCTTCCAGAGACCGACGACTCCTCGAGGGTCCTGTCCTTCGATGATGTGGAACAAGCCTTCCACCGCATCATTGCCTGCGGGAGCAACGCCTGAGATGCCCTCGTCGGTCTCGATCCAGAGCAGGGCAGAGGCCATCAGGTCGTCACCCTGAGGGTAGTTGGCGTCGCCAATTGCCCTGTCCATCGTCTGTATGTACTTTTCCAGTCTGTATCCGGTGATCTTCATTGTTTTGTCTCTTGCGAGGGGCGTAGGTATCTGTGGTGGGGTTGGAGGGTTCCTGATCAGACTTTCGCGGTGTTCTGGGCAGCGTGCGCCGGAACGAAGTTGTCATCGTCGGCCGCCGCAGCGGCTTTCTCCTCTTCTGTCGGCGCGAACTCCCAGAGTCCAGCACCCGGCCGCCTGCCGAACGGACTTGGCCCAGCCCCAAACGAGACGCGCTGGACACTCTGCCGTTCAAGTCCTTCTCGATCGATCTCAATGCCGACTCCTGGCCGGTCACCAAGAATGGCGTATCCATCCTCAAATTTGATATCGGTGGTATAGACACCGTCTTCAGGTTCAGGCTCACCGACCTCCATGATCATGAAGTTTGGCAACGATGCTGCTACGTGAGCGTTCAGGTATCCGCCAGAGCCGCCCATCGTCACCGGCAGTTCAAATCCATAGGCAGCGTCGGCCAGTTGGAGGGCACAGGTGATGCCTGTCATGCCGGTGCTGACCTGAACGATGTCTGCAGAGCGGTTGTAGAAGTAGGGCAGGAAGTCACCAAGCGTGTCGAGGTTCTCACCTGCACAGACCGGAGCCTTGATGGCATCCGCTATTCGCCGTAATCCAAGGAAGTCCCATCGTCGGGCAGGTTCTTCAACCCAGGCGATGTCGAAGTGTTCTTCCATCTCGCGAACTCGTGAGATGGCCTGTTTCGGGTTCCAGTACTCGTTTGCGTCCACATAAAGCTGCGGTTTGTCTGTGGCGTGCAGAAGACCCTGTCGCATCTTCTCGATACGCCGCAGGTCCATATCCTGGTCGAGTCCAACCTTCAGTTTCCCGCCCTTGAAGCCGTGATTCTTGGCCATTCCGGCGTAGAACTCGTATATCTCATCGTCACTCAGGGGCATGTCGAGGCCGGAAGCGTAAGAGAGCACCTTCCGGTCGGAGCCGCCTAGCGTCTTCCAGAGCGGTTCGTCGTTGGCTTTGGCCTTCAGGTCCCAGAGAGCCTGATCCAGCACCGAAATCGCATCATTGGCAATTCCGTCGTGCCCGCCTTTGAAGTAGCGTTCGACCATCCGCTGCCAGAGGCCTTTTACGTGCCGTGGGTCTTCGCCAAGCAAAATCCCGTTGACGAGTCCGTTGATCTGCGGAAGTGCGCCACCTCCGCCGAGTGCTACTCCGGTCAGACCTTCGTCCGTCTCCAACTCGATCACGCACCCGCTTGCGCGACTTCGTCCGGAAGGGGAGTTGGCGTCGCCTCTCTGGCGTGCCATTCGGTACTCGTACACGGTCGTCTTCAGCCCGGTGATCTTCATAACGTTTCCTGTCCCTGGGTCCGTAAAAGAGGCGCGTTCTACCCGTTTCTCTGGGCAGCAATCTGGTCTTAGAAGGTGCTGGGGTTGCTGTGAATGCGCTGTGGTTCGGCGAGCCCGGAGTCTAGTCCGCGTAATGCGCCGGGTCAATTTGTATCCGAGCAATTTTCAGCGTCACCGGCACCGGTTCGGGGGACCTCATCCATCGGGTCCAAGAAGATGGTTTACACGGCAAATCCTCGTTTATCGGCTGAAACTCGCAACGATCTCAAATTGCGCCGGAATTTGTGCTGCGAATACGCTGCTCCAAGTTGATCGCAGTCGAGTCCCGCGTTATCTGTCTGACATCCGTCGAGGTCGAAAGACAGCACTTTTCAGGCCTGCTCACAGCCAGAGTGCACGCAAAATCGACAGTGTCATCACCGCTTCGTCAGCCGCTCAAAGCGCTCTCAGCGCCGACATGGAGATCCTGCACAATGCGCCGGCCATCAGTCATTGCTCTTATCGCCATCACTATCGTCTTCGTTGCCTCGACGCTACCGGCCAACGCCGGTTCACAGGCTGCTGACGATGCCAAGCCGATCACCCTGGTTGCACTTGACACAGGGGCGGCCAGTTCGCCAGCTGATCTTGCCATGATGGAAACGGCCTTGATGACCCTTGCGGGAAACCTCGGCGACGGTGACATGGCCATCGTCCGGTACGGCGTGAAAGCAGCTCCAGCGGTAACTGCTCCAGCCGGTACCGACATCGTCACAGTAGCTCAGGAACAGATCAACCTGGTCAAACAAGCAGAAGCGTCGGTACGTTCGGACCAGTTTGAGGTGCTGACAAGCTCGTTCTCATATCTATCGCGACAGGACGCTGCACAAGGCTCCCGCATCGTTCTCGTGACACCAGGACGAATACTGGGTGAATCTGAGAACACAGGAGCGCGTTTGGATAGTGTCGGTGAACTCTATGCAAACGAGGGCTGGTCTATAGATGTTGCAACGCTTCTTTCCACAGAATCAGCTCTGCGATCGCTGATGACTCGACTGACGACCTCGTCTGATGGTAGTTACTTCGATCTCGGAGCAACTGAAGGCTTGCAATCACTGCTCTTTGAGGCATCTGGAGTTCAACTGAGCACCGTGATCGATGCCGAACTGAACGGAGCTGAACTCACATCTACGTTTGAAGTGGCTCCGATGACTGAGAACGCCAAGATCGCATTCCTGCGATTTAACTCTTCAACAGATGTTGCCCTGTTCAGGCCGAACGGCACGCTTGTTACATCTGAACTTGAGAACGTTGAGGTGATTCAGTCTCCAAATGTGATTATCTACAGCATCATGGAGCCGCTGGCAGGATCCTGGACAGCCAATGGAAGTGGCGATCGTGGCAAGCTGATCACTGGCGTCGACGCACGGACGCCGTTGACCGTTGAGCTTATTGAGCAGCCGCCGTTGCCAATTGGAGAGCCAGGTCTTCTCACGGCAGCATCTGTGATCGACGGCGAGCCCGTCGCTGTGCCGGGCACTCGCATCACGGCCGCAGTTCGCCAGGCAGACGGCTTCACCAACGTTCTCCAGATGAACGATGGAGGCATTGCAGGTGATGCAACAGCCAACGACGGCATCTTCAGCGTCCGATTGCCATCGCCTGAAGAGCAGGGCATCAACGACGTTTCGCTCACGATGAGCTGGGCGGACCTCAATTCGGAGATTACCGGGATTGGCTCTTACAAGACGGAGCTATTCCCATCCGTTCGTGTCACTCGCATGTTCGACGTGAGTGTCCACGAGGGAGACGAGGCTGTTTTGGCTACAGTCGAGACGTTTGTAGGTGAGTTCCCTTACCTGGCTTCTCCAGATGAGTTCACAGTGAGGATCGTGAGCGCAGAGGGAGAGACGACCGGCTCCGTGCTGCCCCGTAGCGAACCCGAACCCGGCAAAGCGTTTGCTTTCGACGTCGTAAGCGTACTGCCAGCAAGCGGCGACTACTCTGTGAGCGTTGCGCTGAATACGGAGTACCTGGAACGGAACTACTTCACTCCAGGTCCCGCCATCTCGTCCAATGCGACGATCACTGAGCGACCATTCCTGGTCATGGGTTTGCCAATCTGGGCGTGGGTCGTGATTGGCGTAGCGGCGTTCGTAGGGCTGGTACTGGTGATTATGCAGTCGAGGCGAGTTAAGCCCTTCGGCTACATCTACGACGACCAGGACGGCTTGCTCGTCGACTTCAGCAGCCTCAAGCGCGGCTGGATCAAGAGGTTTACGTCTACCGACACGGTTCACGCTTCCGAGATCCCCGCTTTGCCGTTCCACACGGGTACGTTCAAGTTCACCAGGAGCGGTGCGCAGCTGGACTACAGCCAGTCTTCAGAAGCTCCTAGCCTCAGAGTGAATTCGAGGCCGGCTCCCCCCACTGTGGATCTAGGCCAGGACGTTTGGCTCGGAGTGAGCGGCAAGCTGCTCACGTTCACCAGAGAGCGCCGACCTAGCGTCAGCCTGGCCTTCGCACCAGCAGACGACTAATACGCACTAACGACAAACTAATAAGTGGCCTGCGAACGTAAGAGTCGCAGGCCACTTTGTTACTTGATCTAAATCGATCCGTGATGGCTATTCGGCCGTGATGACCACACTGATCAGCTCATCGCCAGGGCGAGGATCACTACCAGGGTCGCGTTCTCGCAGACTCAGTACCACGTCCATACCCTTCACGACTTTGCCGAACACTGAATGGACGCCATCGAGGTGAGGTGTAGGTCCGAAAGTGATGAAGAACTGGCTACCGTTCGTGTTTGGTCCGGCATTGGCCATTGAGAGTATTCCCGCAGAGTCATGCCTCAGTGATCGGTGGAATTCGTCTTCGAATCGATAACCAGGCCCGCCGCTGCCGGTTCCTGTGGGATCTCCACCCTGGGCCATGAAGCCGGGAATCACGCGATGAAACGTGGTGCCGTTGTAGTAGTTGGCATTCGCAAGGTTGACGAAGTTTTCAACAGTGCGAGGCGCCGTATCTGCATACAACTGCACATCGAACTCCCCGTGAGGAGTGGTAAATGTTGCTGAATACGACTTGCTTGTGTCGAGATTACCGGTAGGCGGCTGCAACTGGTCTGCCAAGTTGTTTTCCTTTTCTGACTTAAGACGTAAGTAACTAACTTATCGAAGTTGATTAGCTCTCGGTTATTTCAACCGCGATGAGGGTATCGCCGGAGAAGCCTGGGTTCTGGTTTGGGTCCCTTAGGGTGAGACTCAACACCACATCCATTCCCTCTGTCACTCGTCCGAAGACGGCATGACATGAAATCGGGCGTCCCGAAGCGTCTCGCTGCCCACATCGCTTTAACTGCCCATTCTCGTACGGATTGAGCCAGTCGGTTGCTCTGTGAGTGATGAAGAACTGGCTGCCGTTAGTGTTCAAACCTGAGTTGGCCATCGAGAGCACGCCGGGGCCATCGTGCAGCATGTCGGGATGGAAGTCGTCAGGGAACCTGTAACCCGGACCTCCAGAGCCGGTCCCCGTTGGATCTCCACCTTGCGCCATGAAGTTGTCCAGGACCCTGTGGAATGTCGAATCGTCGTAATACCCAACACGTGCCAGATTGACAAAGTTCTCCACATAGATGGGAGCGATGTCATCCAAGAGTTCGATAACGATATCGCCCTTCTCGGTCTTGATCGTGGCTGTGTAGGTTTTGCTGGTATCCAAAGCGCCTACTGGAGGGGCAGGATCATCCCCCGGTTCAAGCATGCGGAATAGCTCTGGTGGGACCGTCGGTGTCGCGCCTGATGTAGCTGTGGCAACAGGAATGCCAGACGGGTGCGTTGGAACGGCTCCGGGACTATCGCCGTCCGAGCCGCAAGCAACCACAGCAATCCCAATTATCGATATTGCAAGTATGAAAATACCACGCTTCATCAACGTCTCCATGAACCATCTGTGAGAACGCCAACGGATCAAATCCTGGGCAGCCTCTTTGCTGCAACATTACTGTTGCCAGACAGGCGCTCAGGCTCTTCCGTCGGTCATGTGCTGGGCTCAGCAGAAAGTGTAACGATGGTCTTCGCTTCCCCAGACTCATATTTCCGTGAGATGTCTCGTCCACTCACTTAGGTGAACCCTATAATTCCCCGATGCCACAATCTCATGAAGACAATTCGCTACCCGCTGGACTTGTGTCGAAAGACCTGCTCGACATGTATCGGACGATGGTTCTCAGTCGCACGCTCGATGAACGTGTATGGCTGCTGAATCGACAGGGCAAAGCAGCCATTGCTGCTTCGGCACAAGGGCACGAAGCAGCCCAGATGGGCACGATCAAGGCTCTCGACGCAGAAAAAGACCACTTTCTGATCTACTACAGGCAGTTCACAGCCATGCTGGCGCTTGGAACGACGCCGACCGAGCTTTTGCAGGGATTTCTGGCCAAGGACGGTGATCCTATGAGCGGTGCGCGCCAGTTTCCACTCCACGGTGCCCACCCGAGGGTTGATCTCTTCTCCTTCTCAAACGTTGTCGCTACTCAACTGCCGCATGCCGTCGGAGTTGCTCTTGCAGACAAGATGAAGGGCTCTGACGCTGTCACGATCGTGTTCTTCGGTGACGGCGCTGCATCTCAGGGCGATACACATGAAGCCATGAACTTTGCTGGCATCCATAAACTACCGGTGATCTTCATGTGCGAGAACAACCGCTATGCCATATCTGTGCCGATTCACAAGCAGATGCCAGTCGAAAGCATTGCTGGCAGGGCTTCCGCCTACGGTTTTCCAGGTGTGAGCGTGGACGGAACGGACATGATCGCCACGTATGAGGCAGTGTCAGCAGCGGCCGAAAAAGCTAGTGCCGGTAAAGGGCCTACGCTTATCGAAGCCAATGTCGAAAGGCTGCTGCCTCATACCACTGACGATGACCATACGCGGTACAGACCTGAGGACGATATTGAAGGCATGAAAAGCCGCGATCCGATTGAAATCACGAAGGAAATGTTGCTTTCCCAGGGTTTGCTGACCGAGGCTGAAGACACCACGATACGTGATGAAGCCAAACGTACGGTGAACGAGGTCACGGATGAAGTTGATGCACTGGCATACCCATCTCCGGACACGATGTTTGAGAATCTCTTTGCCGCAGGTGATTCCCGATGAGCGAGAAAACGGTCATCGAAGCAGTTCGCCACGCGATGCTCTCTGAGATGCGGCGTGATTCGGACATTTTCATCATGGGCGAGGACGTGGGCCACAGAGGCGGAGTGTTCCTGGCTACTGATGGATTCATTGACGAGTTCGGTGAAGGGCGAGTGATCGACACACCGCTTGCGGAATCCTCGATCTCAGGAATCGCACTGGGAGCAGCAGTAAACGGCATGCGGCCAATTGCTGAGATTCAGTTCGCTGATTTTGTATGGCCTGCCATCAACCAGATCGTCGGAGAGGCCGCAAGAGTGCGTTACGGCACCAATGGCCGCAAATCGGCTCCAATGACAGTTCGAGTGCCATATGGCGGTGGCGTTCGGGGCGGCCTTTATCACTCGCAGAGCATCGAGGTGCTGTTCGCCCACACACCCGGACTCAAAGTGGTCGCTCCAGCCACTCCGTATGATGCGCAGGGTCTTCTTGTCTCGGCAATTCGGGAAGACGACCCAGTCATTTTCCTCGAACACAAGAAGACGTACAGACTGGTTCGAGGCGAGGTTCCAGATTCAGACTACGCAGAACCGATCGGTTTCGCCGATGTGAAACGCAACGGTAGTGACATCACCGTCATCACCTATGGATTGATGTTGCACTACACCTTGCAGGCTGCGCAGGCACTCTCGGAACAGGATGGAATCGAGGCTCTCGTACTTGACCTGCGTACCCTGCGTCCGCTTGACCGAGAGGCGATCTCGGAAGCTGCACGCCACACAGGAAAGGCGATGATTGTTCAAGAGGACACTCCGGCGGTTAGCGTTTCATCCGAAGTGTCAGCGATAATCGCCGAAGAGGTGTTTTATGATCTGGACGCACCGGTAATGCGAGTCACGCCTCCTGAACTGCCGCCAATGCCGTTCAGCCCCGTTCAGGAAGCTGCGTTCATGCCGTCTCCAGAGAAGATCCTTGAGGCGATGCGCAAATTAGCGGCCATGTAATCGCCATATTCGCGAGTTAAGGCCGAAAGAGGCTTAATGTCGTTCAAAATTGAGATGCCCCACGTTGGCGAATCGGTAACTGAAGCTGTCATCGAGAAGTGGCTGAAGCAGCCCGGGGACCGCGTCGAGAAGTATGAGCCAATCGTCGAAGTGGTTACCGACAAGGTAGCGATGGAGGTTCCCGCGCCAGCTTCCGGAGATTTGACACTTATCGTCGCTCAAGAAGGCGAGACGGTGCAGATGGGTGCCGTCATCGCTGAGATGAATGCTGAAGGTGTTATCGAAGCTGAGATCACACCAACGAGTCCGACCGCATCGAGCAACCAATCGGGTCCCCCGACCACGTCGGCTCCGAGTCAGCAAACCGAGAAGTCTTTGCAGTCCGCTCCTGAAGGTAGACCTTCGGGACTTCGCATTGCGAACCCGAATCAGGTTGGTTCAATGATTACCGCGGCCAACGTCGGTCCGACGGGTGGGGCATTCAGCGACACATCACTGGGGAGCAGTGAGGTCGATTCTGAGACGCCCAGCACGGTCCAGAAGACTCAGAGGCCAGAAAAAACCTTCGCACGCCTCTCTCCCGCTGTCAGGCGACTTATAGAGCAGCACAATCTCGACCCTTCCGAGATCGATGGAACCGGAATCGGCGGCCGAATCACCAGGGCGGATGTTCTCAACGTCGTAGAAAACACTGGTCAAGCTGTATCTCATGAGCCGGTTTCAGCAGGGCAGATCCAGAAACCGTCAGCGATGCGGCGCATGATTGCCGACCACATGGCTAAGAGCTTTCGTGAGATTCCCCACGCATGGTCTGCAGTCGAGGTTGATGTAACCGGGCTGGTTGATTGCAGAAAGGCTAATCAGGACTCAGCCCTTAGCCAGAATGGCTCTAAGTTGACTTATCTGCCTTTCGCACTCGCCGTTACGGCCGGCGCTTTACGGTCCAACCCGCTTCTAAACTCATCGTGGCAAGAGGATGGCGTACTCCTTCACGAAGAGATAAACGTGGGTATTGCTGTCGCTGGTAAGGGAGGACTTGTCGTCCCTGTAGTCAGGAACGCTGACTCCAAGTCCATCCTTGCATTGTCCGGTGAACTCAACGGACTCGTAGAAAACGCTAGATCCGGGAAGCTCTCACTGGATGACGTGAGTCGCGGCACATTCACCCTTAACAACACAGGAGCACTGGGTTCTGTCTGGGGTGGTGCGATCATCAATCACCCTCAGGCCGCAATATTGACCACTGAGGCTATTGTTAAACGGCCAGTCGTTATCAACGAAAGCGTTGAGATCAGGTCGATGATGAATATCTGTTTATCGTTCGATCATCGTGTGATTGACGGCGTTGAAGCGTCCGCGTTCTTGCAGGACGTGAAGCAGGGTCTTGAGGCAATTACAGCAGAAACCGCACTGGAATGATTGCCGAACCTTCAGGTTTCGCTCCGTTACGCACTGCATGGCTTGGCCGCATCGACTACGACGAAGCGCTGGAATTGCAGCGCTCTCTCTTCGATGCAAGGAAGTCTGGCGATGCGCCAGACACGTTGCTGCTGCTTGAGCACGAACCGGTTTTCACATTGGGTCGCAGGGCGGACAGGGCTGATGTTCTTGTTGACGACACCGCCCTGGACTCGATCGGCGCCAAAGTGGTTGAAACCGATCGCGGCGGCGAGGTGACCTATCACGGACCCGGGCAGCTGGTGATGTATCCGGTTATCAGCATCCGAGACGCGGAACTCGGTCCGGTTGCCTACGTACGCATACTCGAGCAGGTGGTGATCGACACTCTGCGAGACTACGGGATCAACGGTCACAGAGTGGTTGGGAAGACCGGTGTCTGGGTCGGTGGTGAGCCTGGAGCTAAACCACCTGAAGGACACAATCCGGCGGGGCGCAAGATTGCGGCGATGGGTGTGAGGGTCAGCGGTGGGGTTGCAATGCATGGTCTTGCACTGAATGTCAGTACGAATCTTGATCATTTCAACTTCATCGTGCCGTGCGGCATGCCTGCATTGGCCGTGACGTCTATTCAGCAAGAAACTGGCTCATCTTTGGCCGTATTGAAAGTTGCTGAGGTTGCCGCCAGTATCTTCGGTAATTTATTGCAGCGTGAAATTGACCTGGTGGACCCTTCGGCAATTCGCCGCTGACCGCACAGTGTCGGCGTGCTGCCACGAGCCATGCGTGGAGCCCGCAATTGTCTGAAGCACACCTTTTGCACACCATCTAGTCATGATCGTATGCAACGCGCATAAAGAACGCCCGTTGCCAACCGAAATTGACTATCAGAAAGTTGCAAATGCCTGCTTCTGGCAATCACCCTGTCGACCTGCTCTTGATCGAAGACGACCCTCAGGCAGCGAAACTGTTTATCGAGCGAACGAATCGATTCGCACCTGGCAAGTTCAACGTTACCCAGGCAAGGTCACTGCAGGCCGGGCTTGACGAAGCATCAGACTTTTCGTTCGGGCTGGCAGTGCTAGATCTCACCTTGCCAGACTCATCAGGGATCGAGACCTGTTCGAAATTCAGCTCGGCGCAACCTGAGATACCGTTTGTGGTCCTGACAGGTGTTGATGACAGTTCGCTGATCCACACAATCTCTCGTGCTGGTGCAAAAGCGGCATTGGTCAAGGGCGACTGCAGTGCCCAGGAGCTGATCGACGCGCTCAAGACCGCAGCGGTTGCACCGAAGTTCGAAACCTCGACGCCTTCAACGGCGGTTGCTGAAGCACGGTTCAGAAACGCGGTCGTGGACAGCGCTGATGGCATTATCGTGCTCGACGAAACTACCCGGATTCAGCTCGTAAGTGCTGGTGCTGAGCAACTGCTCGGACGTTCTGCTGCTGATTTGGCCGGATCAGAGCTCGGTATTGAGCTCACTCCCGGTGAACCATTCCGTGCCCAAATGGTGCGGGAGGAGACCACCCATGTGGACGTTCATCGAGCTTCGGGCGCTGTGAAGCAGTTTGATTCCTGCCAACTCAACGTCACTGAGGTCGAATTCTGGCCGTTCACTCACCGGTGGTCTGGTAAGCAGGTCACGGTTTGCGCGTTGAGAGATATCACGAATCAGTCAGCAGAAGAATCCCGGATCAAGAACGTAAGGCATCTCGACCGACCGTTACAGGTTGGCTCTGGCATCGACGATGTATGCGCCGATCTGGCTGCGAAGTTGGGCCCCCTGATCCGTTTCAATCGATTCGAAGCAGCTATCTGGCGCCCAGAATTCAAACGACTGCAGGTGATCGCGGAACTCGGTATTGCTGCAGATCACAGGCAAGTGTCTCAACTGATTGAAGGGGATGCGCCACCAGTCGGATTCGGATCATGGATGAGTGAATGGTCCGTCTATACAGCTGAACCGAGAATCGCCGTTTCCATCGGCTGCGTCGAGCCCGGAGCATACGACTCACGTGACAAAGCGATTCTGTCTCGATGCGCCGACCTGGTCGCAGAGGCTCTCAGAGAAATGAAATCTGCACCTGTCCTGTCAAGAGCCCATTCTGGACTTGGAGCGAGCATCGTTACGAGTACTGACATCTACTTGCACGGAGCGGCATAAGTGAACGCGGCCATCGCACGTTCCGGGATTCTTCGTGGTTCGAGGTACACCCGAAAACCTCCAATCACCAGAAGACTTGGGGTCATCGCTGCCGGGGCGACATTCTTGATGTTGCTTGCGATGACAATCGGTACCACGCTTGGTGCCAGAGCCGTACTTAACTCGCAAAGCGAGCAGCGGTTCTCGGATGTTGTTTCAGGCGCGTCCAACTCAGTGCGCGCCGATCTGGATAAGAGTTTTGCAGAGATGGCAGCGCTGGAAGCGTTCATACGAACCGACTCTGAATTGACCAATGACAGTTTTGAGATTTTCGCGAGCACGCTTGTCCAGCGCACAGCAGGTGCCGATGCAGTTGGGTTCGCTCCTCTGGTGAGCCGGACTACAGCAGATCAGTTCATTGTCAAGATGGAGTCTGAGGGCGTTGAACTCAGGGACTTTTCTCCTGGGAGCACCCCTGCAGACCGTTTTCCTGTGGCTTATGTTTTCCCGCCACTGGAAGGTGTTATCGAACCTGGAGGAAACCTGGCGACGGATCCACGGTTCGGTACCCCAACCCAGCAATCCCTGGTGACAAGGTCGCCTACTGCTTCGGGGCCGGTTACGCTCCGGACCAATCCTTCTGCGCAGCCATGGTTTTTCGTATTCCAACCAGTGTTTGGAGATCCGGAGCTTGGCAAGCACCCTTCAGAAGGCCCACTGATGGGGTATGCCTTTAGCGTTTACCGGACCGCCGACTTCCTGGCCGGCGCTCTGGATAGAAATCAACTGGGCGATTTACCTTTACAGGTGTTCGACTCGACATCTGGAAGATCGTCGACATTGATATTTCCGGAACTTGATGCATCAATTAGCGATGATCTGCCGTCAGGCTGGGTTCAGACATCACTTGACTTCGCAGGACGTCGATGGATCCTGCAGTTCGAGACGCCCGATCAGTTCGGGCTGACTTCACTGGAAAGGAACGTCTGGCTCATCACTCTGGCTGCCGGTCTGGGTCTCACTGTATTCGCTTCGGTCTCTATGTTTTCGTTGCTGCGAGCCAGAAGCGTGGCAGTCTCCGATCTTGACCTCATGACGAGCCAGATGAGAGTCATAGTCGGTTCTGCTATTGAGGGTATTGTCGTTCTTGACGCTAAAAACAGGCTACTGCTGGCTAACAGATCATTTGCGGACGCTTTTGGGCTGCCCGACCCAGACATCTTGAGTGGCAAAGAATGGACCGCGGTACGCGAATCTGCGTCTGTGGAGTTCATTGATCGAAACGGTTTTTTCGAGATGCTGGGCGAGCTGAACGCAAGTCGAATAAGGACCATCGCATCGATGGACGTTGTACTTACCGCACCTGTACACCGTACATTGTCGATGTCGTCATCACCGGTAACGGATGTGGCAGGTGAATATGTTGGAAGACTCTTTGTATTCCGTGATGTAACGGCAGAACGATCAGCCGAAGCTGCTAAGTCAGACTTCGTCTCGATGGTTTCGCATGAACTCCGAACACCTTTGACATCCATCGTCGGATACGTGGATTTGCTTACAGAAGGTGCGGCAGGAGAACAGAACCCTGAGACTGCCCGGTTGCTAAACGTCGTTAGTCGCAACGGAAACCGGCTGGCGCGCCTGGTCGCAGACATACTTGACCTGTCTCGCATTGACAGCGCTCAATTCGATCTCGAGCCAAGCGAGGTAGAAGTCCCGGCACTCATATCCGAAAGCACGGAATCGCTGGCTGCCGACCTGAAAACTAAGAACCAGGAGATCTCTGTCAAGGTTAAGGATGGCGTTCAATCGGCGTTTGTTGATCGTGTTCGGTTAGGCCAAATACTGACCAATCTGCTCTCAAACGCACATCGCTACACTCCAGAAGGCGGCAGGATCGCGGTTGAAGTCAGCACAAGCGACCGCGATCTGGTGATCAAGGTCTCTGATAACGGCGTGGGTATCTCCCGCGAAGATCAACTACGCGTTTTCGAGCGTTTCGCCAGAGTTGGTAAGAACAGCGCACGACCGGAAGGATCAACCGGACTTGGTCTTGCGATTACTAAGGCACTGGTGGAACTGCACGGAGGGACGATCTCAGTTGACAGCGAGCCTGGTAGGGGCTCTGAGTTCACCGTGAACATACCGCTGAAAACGACGAATCAATCAGCAGCTTGACCATTTCGGTGCTTAGCTAGTCAGAACAGCTTGGCAATCGCATTGGCCATGATCGCCTCGGCCTGCATCAGCCACCTGGCAGGGACACTTAGGCCGCTTGAGCTTCTGAGTTCTCGTAGTAGGCAGGCCGGACGTATCGGTAGCCGAACTCCCGCACAGTCTCGATTAGCGCCGGTCTCTTGGGGTTTTCTTCGATCTTGGCTCGCAAATAGGAGATGTATAGCCTGACGCTATCGGGAGAAGTCTCTGTCGCGTTCGGCCCCCATGCCATGTCGAGGAGCTGGTGATGACTCAACACCTGGCCGCCGTGGCGTACGAGCGATGTGAGCAACCGGTACTCAAGTGGCGATAGAGCCACCTCATGACCGCGGACAGCCACGAGATGTGCCCGGTGATCGATAGTCAACTGAGCATCAATGTACGAATCTTCGCCCCCACCTCTCACAGCGGGCATTGTTGCTCTCCTCATCACCGCTTCGACTCTTGCCACCAACTCGTCTCGGGCGAACGGCTTGACAATGTAGTCATCCGCTCCTGCCTGCAATCCGCGGACGCGATCGAGCTCTGAACCCATCGCAGACAGGAATATCACCGGGATGTCCGACATCTCGCGCATCCGAGAACACAGCTCTATGCCATCCATACCTGGAAGATCGATGTCCACTACTGCCAGATCGGGTCGCTCAACGAAGAACGAACGGAGAGCGTCCTCACCGGTGCCGGCCTTGATGGTGTTGTAACCAGCCATATCGAGGCGCATCGAGACCAGCTCGAGAATGTCCTGTTCATCGTCAACCACCAGGATTTTGGCAGCCATAGTGTCCTCACGCTGATCCGGCTTGAGGGAAGCCGGTCCGGACCGCAGCCGACGCCATTCGACCTGCGGAAAAGTTAATGCCGTACTTTGAATGTAGCGGCAGTTGGAGCATTCGGGCTCGGGGGATACCCCATCAGAGGTGTTGGGGCGGCACACAATGAGAATCCAGGCGTGTGAGTGTTGCCACCACCGTCTGACTGGTGCGAATATGCCGTCGCAATCCCGTTGCGACGGTGGTTCGTACAATTCGCCAGTGCCGGGTGCAATGTACTGACGCAGCAAAGGTACTTTGCCGAGGCGCAATTGGGATGTGAGAGGCGAACTCTGGGCCTGAACTCAAAACGAACTCCGTCGACCGGCCGTTTTAGGTCGATATCAACCCGACACGTGATGCTGACCACCGTGCTCACGTCGGTCTTGACGGCTCTGGCGTGCACTTCGGCGCCTTCTGCAGAATTCGAGATGTCATCGCAGCAGGGCACTGTGCCGCACGATGTGCAGTTCACGCCGGTCGAAGAGTCAGGCGACGTCTCTTATCTCTGGGAATTCGGTGACGGGAATACGAGCACCGATAGTTCCCCGACTCACACATACCAGGACGCTGGAGACTTCATTGTCACCTTGTCGGCATCCAGAGGTGACTCCACCAGTGTGTTCGAAAGAGCAGTAAGGCTTGAGGCCGGAGAAGCTGGTTGGGTCACAGTTGAACCACCGTCGCTGACGCTAGAGAGCGGTGAGCGCACACTCCTGAGACCATCGGCGTTCGACTCCCTCGGAAACCCGGTTCGAGATGCTGAGTTCATCTGGGACGCCGATGACAATGTGGGATCTGTTCTCGAAGACGGCACATTCGTTGCCGGACCGCAAGTTGGAAACTTCTCAGACGCCGTGACGGTTAGTTATGAGCGGCTTGGCAAGACCGTTTCGGTAGAGGTGCCGGTCGAAATCGTATACGGGCGACTGGATTCGATCGTCGTGGAGCCATCAATCATCGACACACGGGTGAATAGCAGGATCGATTTCACCGTCCTTGCTCGCGATAAACAAGGACACGTGCTTCCTGAGCCAGAGATCGACTGGCAGCTTCTGCGCCCGGGAGTTGATGAGATTCTTGCAGGCGGTGAATTCAGGGCAGGTGTCGTGCCTACAGATCGCGAGCAGGAGTTGCTAAGAGTACGCGTAAGTGTTGGGGATCAAACCACTACTCAGATGATCAGCGGCAATATTTCGGCGGGGATACTCGATCGTGTTGATGTCTCTGCATCGCCCGACCAGGTGCCGGTCGGAAGTCCAGTCGAGCTTACCGCGCAGGGGCTCGATCGATTCGGCAATCTTGTCGAACTGGATTCTGTTGAATGGCAACTCGTTTCGGATGACTTTGGTGAAGTGACTGCCGAAGGGGTGTTCACTCCATCCGGTGCCGCCGTTTCTGCCACCGGACCGGTGATTACTGCAATAGGCGAACTTGAACGGGTTCGTTCGTTCGTAGGAGTCGAACTGGACGTGCTACCTGGGATTGCTGCAGAGATAGTTATCAATCCTCTTTCAGATTCGATACCGGTTGGAGCAGGGAATCCGTTTTCTGCATTCGTTATCGATGACTTCGGTAACGTGATTGACGGCATCGACATCACGTGGTCCGCAACCTCCGGTGGTACTGTGACTGAAACCGGGGTGTTCGTCGCCGGGTTTGAGACCGGGGAATTCCCTGGTGCGATAACAGCTTCCATTCCCGCCGGGACATCTGGCAACCCGACCGAGCTCAGTGCATCCGCAGACGTGCTGATCCGTGACCGCTCCAGCGACACGCTGGCGGTTGAGGTGTCTAATGCAACTGATTCCGGAATCATCCTGATTGACCTCACGACAGGCGCAATCAGTTCACTCTCCGAAGAACTGGACACTGATAACGGAATTGAGTTGTCGCCAGCGTGGTGGCCCGACGGAAAGCGACTTGCATTCGCCTCTGACGTGACTGGAACGCTACAGGTATACGACATCGAATTCGACACAGGCGAAGTGAGGCAGTTGATCGACATTCCTGAGGGATCGTCGATGCCATCAATTTCACCGGATGGCACGAAGATAGCGTTCGTGGTTACGGTCGAATCGAACTGGCAGCTCTATGTTGCCGATCTCCCTGTACCCGATGAGGAAGGCAACATCACCCCGATAACGCAGGAAGCGGCAACCAAGTTATCTGTTGACGACGATGTTCAACATCTTTTGCCGTTCTGGGCACCTGACGGGGAATCTATCGTGTTTACCGTGTCTCGTTCCCTATCTGATGTGAATATGGCGGTGGTTTCTACGGATGGTTCATCGGCACCTGAAGCGCTTGGTGAAACGGGTCTTTCTGGCTTCGGCTGGTCGGATGATGGCGAGTTCATTCTCTCGATAGACAATCAAAATGAGGGCGGCCAGAGCCTGATTGTTATCGGTGCCGATAACGGCGAGCTGGCCGGATTCGTTCCTCTGCCGTTCCAGGCGTTTCTTGCCACCTGGTCACCGGACTCAAGCGAAGTGGCAGTAATCGACCGGGTAACCGGTGCTCTGTGGCTACTCGATTCAGATGGAAGCAGTCTTCGACAGGCGGTCGATAGAAGCTTCGTTCCCAGGAGAGTTGCCTGGAGCCCAGTTCCGATCGACGCTGAGGCTGTTCTTGCTGAACAGGAATCGGAGCTCTCAGAAGAACCGGGTGATGGCGCTGAAGGTGAAAACGAGCCACCTCTTCAGTAACCGTCTGCCAATCTCCAATTCCCCTTCTGAACATCCCTCATCGGCCAATCCCTCCAACTGTTTCGGGCAGCGGTAACATTGGCCCGATTTCTGGTCAGAACACACGTTGCTCCAGTTGCCAATCCGCCTGAAAGCACCATATGAACGAGTTCCCGGAGTAGAGATGCCCTCCCATATCACTCATCTTGAATGCACGCTATGTGGCAAGAACTATTCCCATCGAGAGCCGATGCGGCTCTGTCCCGATGACGAGAAACCGCTGTTTGCCCGGTATGACCTTGAATCCGCAAGGAACACACTTACACCGGAGTCACTGCCCGGTCGCCCATCAAACATGTGGCGGTACGAAGAGGTCATGCCGGTCGAAGACCCGGGAAGCATCATCACACTCGGCGAAGGGATGACTCCGCTGTTTCACGCGACGAGGCTCGGTGAGTCCATCGGAATGGATTCGTTGTACGTGAAAGACGAAGGCGTAAACCCAACAGGATCCTTCAAGGCACGTGGCCTTTCTGCCGCAGTGTCGATGGCGCATCAACTGGGTCAGATGAAGCTGACGATGCCTTCGGCCGGGAACGCAGCCGGGGCGATGTCTGCGTACGCGGCGAAAGCCGGTATGGAAGCCCATGTCTTCATGCCCAAAGACGCCCCGTCCGCGAACCAGATCGAGTGCGTCGCATATGGCGCTCACCTGAATCTCGTCGATGGCTTCATAACCGACGCCGGAAAGATTTCTGCGGCAGCGGCAGAGGAACATGGTCTGTTCGACGTCTCGACTTTGAGAGAGCCGTATCGCGCCGAAGGCAAGAAGACCATGGGCTACGAGATTGTCGAACAGCTCAGTTTTTCTGTGCCTGATGTGATCATCTATCCGACAGGAGGTGGCACAGGAATTGTGGGGATATGGAAGGCCCTTGATGAGATGGAAGCGCTAGGGTGGATCGGGTCGGAGCGCCCCCGCATGGTCTGTGTACAGGCGGAAGGATGCGCTCCACTGGTGACCGCTTATCGCAACGGTAAAGAGTTTGCTGATCCATTCCCGGATCCTCACACACTTGCGGCCGGAATGCGTGTTCCGGCAGCGGTTGGAGATTTCCTGGTGATCCGAGCCGTCAAAGAGAGCGGCGGGACCGCTCTTACTGTGACCGACGCTGAGATGGTTGCTTCAGTTCGCAAACTGGCTTCGAATGAAGGAATTTTCGCCGCACCGGAGGGCGGAGCGACGCTGGCGGCACTTGAACTACTAATTAAATCGGGCGAGGTCAGTAGCTCTGAGCGGGTCGTGTTGCTGAACACCGGGTCCGCGTTGAAATACCTCGATGTTCTCGGTCCTGTGCTTACTCCTTGACGAGGCCTAGATGTTCTGCGTGTCCCAGTCGATTACGTGACTGGTCACGCCGTCCGGGTAGTGTCGTTCGTACTCATCGATCAGCATGCCCATGATCGCAGAGTTGTGACGGGCGCCTTCATGTGGGCGGCTCTGGCGGAGTGTGCCTTCGTGCTGGAACCCGATACTTTCGAACATCCCTCGTGCCGGCATGTTGTACTCGGGTACATCTACCCAGGCCCTGTGCAGATGAAGATGCTCAAAAACGTGCTCAAGCATTGCGAGAACGGCCGCTGTCCCGAAACCGCTGTGCCACTTGTCCTTGCGACCGATTAGCACGGACAGCTGGGCATCACCGAGGGCCTCATCTATTGATAGTTGGCCCTCACCGACATGTTCGCCTTCAAGTGTGTAGATAGAAAAGATGTCACGGTGAGGCTGGTGGTGCGGATCGTGGAATACTTCGTCCCATTCTGCCTCGGTGGCATCGATCATGTCTGCGGGATCGTAGCCAAGGTGAGCTGCATCACCGTACGTGTACCGGCCAAACCAGCTCTCGGCAACCTCGGGATCTTTGATCCACTCCGCAATCCGGCCAACGTCTTCTCTCGTTACCTGCCTGAGTTCAACCTGGGCCATATCCGTCCTCCAGTGAGCGTAGTCCGCCACAATCCAGCGGCCTCCTCATGAATGCGAAGTTGCGGGAGTATATCGGAGATGCCTTGATTCACCAGTACTAGACCTAAAATGTAGCTGACTCAGGGCATTTAACGCGAATAAGAGGGTTGAAGCGATGGACTCCAATTACGACGCAGAATTGGTAGAAGCCGCCCGCAAACTGGCAGATGAACGATATGTGCCTAGGCGGCACCAGATGTTCTCGGCATTGCGTACACACTCCGGCGCCATTGTGCTCGGCGCTCACGTTGAAGCAAGTAACGGGAGGATGACGGTATGTGCTGAAAGCGCGGCGATTGCTAATGCGGCAGTTATTGGCGATACCGAGATCAAGACCATTGTCGCGGTGACGGAGTCAGGAGACATAGTGTCCCCATGCGGGATGTGCAGGACTCTGATCAGAGACTACGGCAGGGATACTACGGTTCTAATCGAAACCGAAGGAACCATCGAGAATGTTCCCATCTCCGAACTGCTGCCCCGGCCATATCGTAGCGAGGATTACCCTAACCGCAGAGAGTAGTCACTGTTCCACGTTCAATTGAACAACCACTGATGTGACTCTCCTCAGCATCTCAGTCTGATCAAACCGAGTATCCACTCGGCAAAACAAACCTGTAGTCTCAGGATCTTCTAGATCCGCGCCAGTACTACCGTGCTAGCATGAAGCATCCCTGATCCAAGGGACCCACTCATATGAACTGGAGGTGGCTCATGGCCGATTGGAAGATGGAAGCTGAGATCGAATACTGCGTCCCCTGTGGTTACGCAAACCTGGCCGCCTACATGGCAAGTGAACTCTTCCAGGCCGCTGGCCCTGCGCTGGCTATCAGCCTGAAGCCCGGTGCTGCTGGCGTTTTCAAAGTATCCGTCGATGGTCGTACGCTCTGGGACAAGAAAGAAAAGGGCGCATCACCTCACATCATGGAAGTGAAGGACATCAAGGCACAGGTCGCCAACATGCTTGAGTCCGGTGCAGTCATTCAGACCAACTAGACTCAGTTCTCTGTTCTACCTGGCGGGATGGTCACTCAGGCCATCCCGCTTTTCGTGACTGGGTAGGGCAGGGCGTCTACAGCAATCGGTTATTATCAAACCCATCGTGTTCCGAACTCTGGAATCAAGTTTTATCACGAGCAAATAAGAACAACAAATGGTCAAAGCAGCAGTACTTTACGAAGCGAACGTCCCGATGCCCATAGTTGAGCTTGAGCAGGAAGAGCCCAGGCCAGGAGAGGTACGGGTGAGGATGTCCGCGGCGGGAGTCTGCGCTTCGGACCACCACGTGATGCTCGGCCAGACGAACTTCCCTATGCCAATTGTTCTCGGGCACGAAGGTGCCGGAGTAGTGCATGCGGTCGGTGAAGGTGTCACAACGGTTAAGGCCGGTGACCGTTGTATTCTTTCTTTCGTACCGAACTGCGGCTACTGCAGATCCTGTCAGACGGGCGCACCACAGATTTGCGACACGAACAGGCTCACAGGAACCAGGCAATACGACGGAACGTTCAGGCTCAAGGATTCCGATGGCCAGGATATTCACCAGTTTGCGAAGCTTGGTGTGTTCTCCGAAAGCATCATCGTTCCGCAACAGGCCTGCTTCCCGGTTACAGACGATGTGCCAATGGATGTTGCTTCATTGATTGGATGCTCGGTGACGACTGGCGTCGGTGGCGTGATCAACCAGCCAAACATTCGCTCAGGAATGACGGTTGCTGTTTTCGGAGCTGGAGGGGTTGGACTCAACGCTATCCAGGGAGCGAAACTTCTGAATGCTTCGCGAATCATTGCAGTCGACATTCACGACCACAAGCTTGAGTTCACGTACAAGTTTGGTGCAACTGACGTGATTAACTCCAGGTCAGAGGATCCGGCGAAGAAAATCCAGGAACTCACCGACGGTGGAGTTGATTTCGCTTTCGACACTTTCGGTGGTGCCGTCACTACAGAGCAGATGATGGACTCCGTTCGCAAGGGCGGCACAGGTGTACTTGTAGGACTTGCTCCAGAGGGTATGACTGCCGGCATCAATATGATCGACATCGTGCGTAACCAGAAGACTTTGGTCGGTAGTTACTACGGGTCCGCAAGCCCGCACGAGACATTCGGCAAGCTGGTCGAGTTCTACAAGAAAGGGCAGATCGACATCGATAGTTTGATCACCCGACGTTACCCATTGGAAGAGATCAACGAGGCCTACGATGCGCTGGGGCGTGGTGAAGACGGGCGCGGCGTGATCATGTTCAGCTAAGGATATCGGTCGCCGAAAGCAAATTCGGCTCATCTGTTGCACCGTGGTTGCCAGTTGGCACGCTTCACCATCGAACTGGGAAAAGACCGTTTCCAAACTGGATTGTGCTCTTTTTCACTTGCTGGCGTTTTGCGCCGATGCTATCCTGCCCGCGCTGATAGAACGCCGTTCCAGACCGCTCAAAACGGTAGCTGTGAATGTTCGAAGACTACTTCCGTAATTACGCAATCCTCATAATCTTCTTCGCGGTCGCCGTTGGCGTCCCGCTGGGCATGCTTGGCATGTCTTACATGGCCTCGTTTTTCAAGGTCCGACCTCGCAGATCCACCGCAATCAAACGAGCTCCGTACGAAGGTGGAATGCGTCCCCTGAGTGCTAAACCGTCCCGGTTTAACTTCCGCTACTACTACTATGCGCTTCTATTCGTGGCTTTTGATGTAGAGACCGTGCTTCTTTATCCGTGGGCGGTGCGCCATGGGGTTCTTTCGAGTCAATTTGGGTGGGCAGCTCTTGGTGCCGTTTTTGTCTTCCTGTTCATCGTGACGGTCGGTTACCTGTACGCATGGCGCAAGAAAGCGCTGGAGTGGCAATGACACAGCAGCAGAACCCACCTGCCAGCGCCTATGACGCATACGGTGCACCCGCCGATTACTATCCCGGCTCATCTCTGATCAAGACGACCTGGGATACGGATGTCGAAGAAGGCGCTGAGATCAACCACATGAAGGCGACTCACATCGAGCCTTTCCCGGAGCCGTTGGTCGGGTCGACAGATGAGCTGAGCCGCAGCGCGATCGTCACCTCGGTTGACACGCTTCTCAACTGGGCACGTAAAAGCTCCGTGTTCCCCCTGCAATTCGGACTGGCGTGTTGTGCGTTCGAAATGATCGCCTCGGCCATGAGCCGGTTCGATATTGCACGCTTCGGCATGGAAGCCTTCCGGGCCACTCCCAGGCAGGCCGACCTGATGATTGTTGCAGGAACCGTCACCTGGAAGATGGCAGTCCCGCTGCGCCGACTGTATGACCAGATGGCAGAGCCCAAGTGGGTGTTATCAATGGGTGTCTGTGCAACCAGCGGCGGACCCTACTACGAGAGCTATTCAGTAGTTCCGGGCGTGAATCACATCGTGCCTGTTGATGTTTATGTTCCTGGTTGCCCGCCACGACCTGACGCGCTGCTATACGGAATCATGCAGCTGCACGAAAAGATCAAGCGCTACAGCCTTTCTGGAACCCCGGCAGGCACAGCATGACCCGATCATGGTCTGGGGGAAAGCTGGCAGAGGCGATCGAAGCGTTCGCACCTGGTTCAACCGTGCAGAGTAACGAAACCGATGTCTGGCTCGAGCCGACGCGTATTCGAGAGGTCTGTGAAGGACTTCGAACACGTCCGGAGTTCAAGTTCGATCTGCTAAGTGGCGTCACAGCGGTGGACTACATTGATCACTTCGAGATGGTCTACCACCTGACGTCTTTGCCGAAAAATGCGAAGGCCGTTCTCAAGGCGAAGTGTGGTTGGGGCAGGGAAGACGAACCTGAGGTTCCAAGCGTAACGCCTGTCTGGCGAGGTGGAGAACTACAGGAGCGGGAGGTCTGGGACTTGATGGGCATCAAGTTCGAGGGTCATCCGAACATGAAACGCATCGTGCTCTGGGAAGGTTTCCCCGGGCATCCTCTGCGTAAAGATTTTGCTACGAACGATCAGTCAATTGTGCCGGTGGAAGAGTCAAATTGACGCTTAAGACCGAGCCAATCACTATCAACCTTGGGCCTCAGCACCCGAGCACTCACGGAGTTTTCCGATTCCGAGTCACTTTCGATGGTGAAGAGATCACCGACGTTGAGCCGATTTTTGGTTACCTCCACCGTGGCTCTGAGAAGCTAGCCGAAGAACGCACCTACACACAGGTCGTTACCCTGACAGACCGCATGGACTACGTCTCCTCCATGCTCTCCAACCAGGCTTACATCATTGCTGTAGAAAAACTCTGTGGCATCGAACCTGCTGCCCGCGGTGTCTGGCTCCGTATGATCGCTGCCGAATTGCAGCGAATTGCCAGTCACATGGTTGCCATCGGGTTCCTGTTGCAGGACCTAGGGTCGTGGGGTACTCCTCTCACATACGCGATGCGTGAGCGGGAATCTGTTCTCCAGATGTTCGAGATGCTCTGCGGTGCTCGCATCACCAATTCTTACCTGCGTCCGGGCGGCGTCTTTATGGACGTACCGGATGAGTTCTGGCCGACTCTCGACACATTTCTGGAAGCGCTGCCTGCTCGGATCGATGAACTGGAGAACTACCTGACGGGGAACGAGATCATTTTCGCGAGAACGAAAGGCGTCGCGGTGCTCACTCCAGAAGTCGCCATAGATGCGTCGATCACTGGTCCGATGCTGAGGGCTTCTGGCGTTGATTGGGATCTCAGGCACCGGGATCCATACGATTTCTATGACCGCGTTGAATTCAACCGGCCTCTACACAGCGCTGGCGACAACTTCGCACGATACTGGGTGCGAATGCAGGAGATGCGCGAGTCAATCAAGATCGTCAAGCAGTGCATCGAGCAGATTGAGCCCGGCCCGGTTAGACCCTCGCATGACGATGTACCGTTCCTCGTTCGTCCACCTGTGGGGGATGCCTACGGTGCAATCGAGGGGTCGAAAGGTGAACTCGGCTTCTATCTTGTCTCCGACGGGGGCATTTCACCTTACCGTTGTCACGTGCGTGCACCGTCGCTGATCAATCTCACTCTCTTGCGAGAAATGCTGATCGGGACTCTCATGGGAGACCTTTTTGTCAGCTTTGGCAGTATCGATCTGAACATGGGTGAGGTGGACAGGTGAGCGATCGCTTCCTCGACAACTCGCTGTTCAGAAACATCTACTGCTATATGGCAGGGGATAGCAGCGGTTGCGACGTGCGCGGTTACGAAAGCGGCTTTCTCCCTGGCGGCTGGGAGTGGATCGCATTCGCGATCACAGCATTCGTAATTACGAACCTCTTCATTCAGGGAGTACTGGGTGGCGTGCTTGCTCTCATCTGGGGCGAGCGACGCATCCTGGCACGATTCCAGAACAGGGTCGGACCGAACCGATGGGGGCCGCTCGGCACGCTCACCTCCCTTGCTGACGCGTTGAAGACGATGTTCAAAGAGGACATCGTTCCCGATCAGGCCGACAGGTTCCTTTTCAACCTGGCTCCTGTAGTTATGCTGGTTCCCGTGTTGATGGTTTTTGCAGTGATTCCAGTAGGCATCGGCACCGTTGTTGCAGATATCAACATTGGCCTGCTATTTGTGATCGCCATCACCTCTGCAAGTGGACTCGCTATTGCGATGGCGGCGTGGGCATCCGCCAACCGTATCGCAATCTTCTCCGGTCTTCGCGCGGTTGCGCTGCTGGTCAGCTACGAAATCCCTATGGCTCTTTCACTCCTCGGAGTGTTGATGATCACAGGCACACTCTCCATGACAGGCACGATCGAAGCCCAGGACGTGCCCTTCATCATCGTTCAGCCACTCGGCTTCCTTGTGTTCTTCCTTGCCGCACTGGCTGAAATGAGCCGGACACCGTTTGACCTCACAGAGGCGGAGTCTGAGCTTGCCGCGGGCCATCTGAATGACTACTCCAGTATGAAATTCGGTGTCCTGTTCCTTGCAGAATGGGCAGCCACAATCGCCGGTGCAGCGATCATTACGACCGTGTTCCTGTCAGGATGGCGCGGGTTCGAGCCTGTACCGTCACATGTCTGGTTTGCTCTGAAAGTAGTCGGTGTCCTGTTCGTGATCGTTTGGATACGTGCTACCTGGCCTCGATTGCGGATCGATCAGGTCCTCGCCCTGGCCTGGAAAGGCCTGTTCGAGCTCACGATGATCAACCTGATCGTTACGGCCATACTCACGGCGGCAATGTCAGACCGCGAAGCAGACGGTTCTCTGTTCAGTACGTCTGAGCTCTGGATCATGGCTGCGGTGAACTGGATCGTGTTCTTCCCATCGATCTATCTTGTCGGCAAATTGCTTGCAGCTAAGCCCTACGACGACGAGCACGGTGAAGTCCAACGGCAATACCCGGTCGCAACCGAGGAAGAAGCACTGGAAGGAGTCGCTGACTGATGCCAGGACAGGGCCTTCTAAAGGGACTTGGCGTGACGATGAAGAATTTCGTCCGCACGACCCACACCGTTCAATACCCGGACCGTAAAGTAGGTCTTCTCGGTGCTGCGAAACACGCCGGCAAAAACCCGTTGAAGTTCGTCCTGGACAGCCCGCGGGAAGGCATCAAGGCGATGCTGTTCCTGGCATCTGTTCCAGAGCGAAATAACCAGGCTACAAGGTTCAGGGGCAACGAATTCACCTGGTATGAGGACCGCTGCACAGGCTGTGCAAGCTGCGCGAAGTACTGCCCGCTGGGAATCATCAAGATTGTGACTCACCCCGGAGGTATCGAGGTACAGGAGGGTGAAAGTTACGCAATAGATGTATTTGATATCGATTCTGGCCGTTGCATGTTCTGCGGACTCTGTGTTGAAGCGTGCCCGTACGACGCTCTGCACATGGGCAGTCAGTTCGAACGTGGCAATTACGTTCGAAAAGACCTGGTGATCGACGTTGATCAGCTGCGTGGCAACCTGAAAAGACCTTCAAGCTGGTACCGACCGCAGTTCGAAGAACGTGGATTCACCCCATTCAAGGGCGAGACGGTCGATGATCACTACGAAGCAGGCCGGCATGAAAGGCCTTCTGACGAGCAGCTCAAGAAGCGCTGGGTGGACGATCGCAAGTGAACGACACCTTTGAAGCTTCAACATTCGTGTCCGTCGCCTTCTGGGCGGTGTCGGCGATCACGATTGCAGCCGCAATCATGGTCGTGACCGTGCGCGATGTCTTCAAGGCCGCGGTGTTCCTGGCCGGTACTTTCATCGGAGTCTCTGCTCTCTTCTTTTTGCTAAACGCTGAATTCGTGGGCGTAGTGCAGATACTCGTGTATGTCGGTGCGGTCTCAATTCTGGTTGCGTTCTCGGTCATGATGATCTCAGATGTTTCACAGGGCAGCCAGCCAACCCGTGCCCGTTATGTGTCTGTGACCATCTCCGCACTGGTGGTCGCGGCAATAGCGATCACTGCCTACAACACAGACTGGACTCAAAACGAAGATCTGACAGATGAAAATGCAATCGCCGGACTGGCAGGGCATTTCTTCGAAGAGGAGCTCGATTCCGGCGACGGCAGGATCATTGCCCTTGAGAACGCCGGATCAAACGAATCCGCCAGGCTCCAGTCTGGTGTTCTTGATGATAGTACCGGGGTGATCGGTGGCCTTCTGGTAAGAGAATTTGTGCTGCCATTCGAAACAGTCGGTCTGGTTATCGTGGCCGCTCTGATCGGTGGACTGGCGATGATGCGGCCCCGCAGGGACGAGCCTGAGACGAGGGGTGGCGGCTAATGACCCTCGAAAACGTCCTGCTTGTTTCAGGAATAATCTTCGCTATCGGTCTTTACGGCGTGCTTTCTCGCCGAAGTGCGATTGCCCTGTTGATGTCACTTGAACTGCTTTTCAACGCTGTTGTTATCGCAGCGGTCGCGTTCTCGCGCTTCACACCATCTGCAGGACTCGCAGACGGTGGAGTTGTGCTCGCCAGCGATGTTCAGGCTGCACTCACCGGTCATGTTCTGGCGGTAATGGTGATCGCCGTGGCCGCTGCCGAATCTGCGCTCGCTATTGCACTCATATTTGCCCTCTATAGAGCGAAAGAAACGGTCGAGATCACCGAAGTTTCGGAGATGAGCAAATGACGCTGACTCTGGAGGTAAAGATCGAGAGACGGATTCGCTAACTATGTGGATCGACTACAAAAAAGCGCCAAACCTGATGATGGCCGAGATGTGGAAGAACCTGCTCGAAGGAGAAGGACTGCCGGCAAAAATTCTGCCGGAGGGCGACATCATGGACTGGGGCGAACGCGTCCCATTCAGGATCCTGGTGCCAAAGGGCCGCGAACACGTGGCCGACGAGATAATCCGAAAGCTGTAGAAACGTATTTTGTTCTCTGAGCCTCTAGCCTGGCTGATCATAGGCCTCCCAGTTGCAGCATTCCTGCTCAACGGGACGGTTGTTCGCGCCTATCTGGGCACGCAGACCCTCGTTGCAGGCTGGATCACGATCGGTGCTGTTGCAGGTTCATTCGTCCTGTCGATCGCAGCACTGATTTCGGTTGCGAGTGACGGGGCAACGATCCACGATCAGCACAACTGGATTGAGATTGTCGATTTCAACCTGACCTTTGGAATCCTGCTGGATCAACTGACCGCGATCATGCTTGTAGTAGTGACAGGCGTGTCGCTGCTGGTGCAGTTCTACTCCCAGCAGTACATGCACGGGGATCGCTCATACACACGCTACTACGCGTACATGGCGCTGTTCACCGCATCGATGCTGGGGCTGGTGACATCCCGCAACATCGTCCAGTTGTTCGTCTTCTGGGAGCTTGTTGGAGTCTCGTCCTATCTGCTCATTGGTTTCTGGATGGAGCGACCTTCCGCGGCTGCGGCAGCCAAAAAAGCGTTCCTGATGACGCGGTTTGGCGACTTTGGTTTCCTTCTCGGGATCCTGTACCTCTATTTCGTCAACCCGACATATCTCGACATACCGACCCTTTATGAAGCAGTCGGCGCTGGTCTGATTGCTGCCAGCGTTGCCACGTGGGTTGCGCTTGGGCTGTTCATGGGAGCAGTTGGAAAATCGGCGCAGTTCCCGCTCCACAACTGGCTTCCAGATGCCATGGAAGGCCCAACCTCTGTGTCCGCGTTGATCCACTCAGCAACCATGGTCACTGCCGGCGTGTTCCTTATTGCCCGGTTCTTCCCTCTGTTCGAGGCATCGAACGTGATGGACCTCGTGGCGTTAATCGGTGCGTTCACTGCCGTTTTCGCTGCATCAATGGGCCTTGTTGCCAAGGACATTAAACGCGTCCTCGCATATTCAACGATCAGCCAGCTCGGCTACATGGTGATGGCGCTGGGTATCGGTGCCTACGCCCCGGCGATATTCCACCTGTTCACTCACGCGTTCTTCAAGGCCGGCCTCTTCTTAGGCGCGGGTTCGGTCCATCACGCCTCCGGAACGTTCAACATGATGTTCATGGGCGGACTTCGGAAGGACATGAAATGGACCTACTGGACAATGGTCATCGGCAGCCTGTCTTTGGCAGGGCTGTTCCCGTTGTCCGGTTTCTGGTCCAAGGATGAGATTATCACCGTTGCGTTCGAGCGAGAGAGCGGTGTCGGATGGGTCGTACTGATCCTCGGACTTGTGGCCGCCTTCATGACCGCTTTCTACATGTTCCGAGCCATCTATCTGACGTTCCACGGTGAATACAAGGGCGGTGCAGAGGCCGAGGCTGAGGCAGCCAAAGCGGCCAACGAACCCGAACCGGTTGGGCTCGGCCACACACACAGACAGGAATCACCGTGGGTGATGGTTGCTCCGCTGGTGGTGCTTGCTGCGCTCGCAATCGGTGTTGGTTTCCTTGTAAACCCGCTACCGGACCTTGGCCCGATCAAGAAGCATGCGTTCGCCACGTTTGTAACGGAACGTAATGTGAATGTGTTCCAGGTTGAGCATCACGGCGATGAGCCAGCGGCTGAAGATGATCACTCAGAAGTGAGTTTCCTGCCTGACGCCGTCCACGCCGGCTCCGATCCAAAGTTCTCTATCCCAATTGCCACGATCTCCTCTGTGCTTGCCGCAGGGGGAATCCTTCTTGCGTACGCAATGTACATATCTGGCGCTGTCTCTCCTGCGGCCATGGGCCGGAGGTTCAGCGCGATCTACAAAGTGCTACTGGACAAGTACTACTTCGACGAACTCTATGAAGACAGGATCACTATCAAGGGCTTTTACGCTCAGCTGGCGAGGTTCCTGGCGTGGTTTGACACCACGTGGATAGACAACGTCAACGTACAGCTGTCCAAATTGACCTCAAACGTCGGGCGCGGGCTGGCTAACGTCCAGAACGGTCAGACTCAGGCCTACGCAGCAATCATGGCAATCGGGTTCGTTGTGGTGCTTTTCGCATTCCTGGTATGGGGTAACTGATCACTCGATGAAACAGCACGGACACATGGCGAACGATAAGGAGCACGCAGGCTGATGTTCAGCGGTCTCCTCACAGCCACCGTATTCCTGCCGGCTGCAGCGGCAATCGTCATCGCCTTGACGATGCGCAACAAGCAGGCGATTCGCTGGAGCTCAATCGGAGCTACAACGATCACGTTGGTGCTTTCGATCATCGTGTTCGTTGCGTACGACCGGGATCAGGGTGGCGTTCAGTTCGTCGACCAGATCTCGGGATGGATACCGATCGACTCGTTGAGGGCACAGTACCTGCTGGGAGTCGACGGTCTCAGCGCTCCTCTCGTATTGCTCACAGGCATACTCGGCATGGCAGCAGCGTTTGCCTCCTGGCGGGTAGAACATCGCATCAAGGAATACTTCTTCTGGCTCCTGTTGCTTCAGTCGTCAGTGATGGGTGTGTTCCTTTCACTGGACCTGCTCTTCTTCTTCGTTTTCTTCGAATTCGAGCTGATCCCGATGTACATGCTCATCTCGATCTGGGGCAGTGGCCGACCGAAATACTCAGCGATGAAGTTCGTTCTCTTCACGCTGTTCGGCGGCGCGTTCATGCTGATAGCAATCCTGGCGCTGTTCCTGTCCTCATCGGTGGATACGTTTGCCATGGTCTCGATTCCGGAAGCCGGCATCGTAGGTATTCCTGAACTCGTCGCTGGTGCAGATTTAATCGCTCCCGCGGCGCTCATATTCAGCTTCTTCCTGATCGCGTTCGCAGTGAAACTTCCTATCTGGCCGCTACACAACTGGCTACCTGATGCTCACACGGATGCTCCAACTGCTGTTTCCGTGATGCTGGCTGGCGTGTTGCTGAAGATGGCCGGGTATGGCCTGCTGCGAATCAATGTCGGCTTCTTCCAGGAGACCGACGGCTTCACAATTCACGATGCGGCCGGGGTTCTTGCCGCGATCGCTGCAATCAGTGTTATCTATGGCGCGATTGTGACGATCAGGCAAACCGACATGAAACGGCTTATCGCATACAGTTCCGTTTCTCACATGGGCTTCGTGATGCTTGGTGTAGCTGCGATAGGGTCTTCAGCCGCTGAAACTTCGCAAGGAGGGCTCAACGGCGCAGCGTTACAAATGTTCACGCACGGTACGATCACCGGACTTGCGTTCCTGATGGTCGGCCTCACCTATGAGCGCACACATTCCAGGCACATTCCCCATCTTGGTGGCCTGTGGCGAAAGATGCCTCTGATAGCAATCTTCTTCGTCATCGCCGGCTTTGGCTCTCTTGGACTGCCCGCGCTCTCAGGATTCGTCGCAGAAATTACGATCTTCCTCGGTACATTCCCTGTTTGGCCGTGGGCAACAGGAATTGCTGCGTTCGGTGTGGTACTCGCCGCTGGATACACGCTTTGGATGGTTCAGCGAGCCTTCTTTGGGCCAGGTCCACAGGCAGAGGGCATGTCTGAGGAGACCTACGAACAGTTAACGGACGCCAACTGGGTGGACATGATTGCCGTGGTTGCGCTAACTGTTCCCATCTTTCTGGTCGGCATATGGCCGTCAGTTGTAACCGATACGTTCAAACTTGGAATCGAGGCTGCGATCCGCTAATGACAGTTCAGGACCTGTGGCTGCTGTCGCCTGAGATAGCGATGACCGGAGTGGCCATCGTTATCGTGTTTGCCGACTTCTTTATCGGCAACAAGCGACTACTCGCGTACCTCGCCGCAGCGCTGCTGGTGATTCCGTTCCTGTTCTCTCTGAACCTGTGGTTCGATGTTGTTGGAGATACTGAAGCCGCAAGCGGTCTGTTCGGTTCGATCGTCGCTGATCGTTTCGCGCTCTTTTTCCACTTCCTGCTGCTTGGAATTACCGCTGCCGTGATAATCGGTTCGATCCAGTACATGGAGCGGCTCAAGGAGTTTGAGGGCGAGTTCCTGGCACTCGTCCTGCTTTCTGTGACAGGCATGCTCCTGCTCGTAAGCGCCCGTGAACTGATTTCGATCTATGTCGCACTGGAACTTACCGCGTTGCCAGCAGCGGCTCTTGCCGCGTTCCGGCGGGACAGCCTGTCCATCGAAGCTGGTCTGAAGTTCATCATCCTTTCGGCTGTGGCTTCAGCCGTACTCCTGTATGGCATCGTCTTCATATACGGCTACACGGGTACCACGAACCTTGAGTTGATCCTGGCGAGGTTGAACGATCTTCCTTCCGATCCGGACGTACCGTTCGGAAGCTACGCCGTGCTTTTCGCAGTCGTGATGATCGTCGCAGGCTTCGCGTTCAAGATGGCTGTGGTGCCGTGGCAGATGTGGGTACCGGACGTTTATCAGGGCGCGCCAACACCAGTTACAGCGTTCCTCTCCACAGCCTCAAAGGCGTCTGCGTTTGCAGTCGTAATCCGAGTGATGTACACGGCATTCGGTTCGGATTCTTTGTCTGAAGACTGGTCCGGTCTGTTTGCGACGCTCGCAGTGGCGTCGATGATCTTCGGAAACCTGTTAGCACTTGCACAGACAGACATAAAACGCCTGCTTGGTTACTCGACGATTGCCCAGGCCGGCTACATGCTGATCGGTGTGGCCGCTGTTGCCGCCAACACGGACTCAGGTGATCCGATCGCAGGCCCGCAGGGCACGATGTACTACCTTGCCGGCTATGCCTTCACCAATCTTGCTGTCTTCTTCGCGATCATCGCAATCTCGAACCGCACCGGTTCCAACGCAATCAGCAGCCTCAACGGTCTGGGTAAGCGTTCGCCGGTGTTGGCGGTGCTACTGACCATCGGCGTGATTTCGCTACTTGGAATCCCGCCGACGGTTGGGTTCATGTCCAAGGCCGTTGTATTCAGCGCGGCGGTCAACTCGGGCCTTCTCTGGCTTGCTGTAGTTGGAGTCGTTAACACGGTCGTTTCCGCCTTCTACTACCTCAAGATCATCCGGGCAATCTACTTCGAGGAATCGGAGGACCATTCGCCCATCACTGCTGACGTGCCTGTGATCTTCACTACAGGTGTGACGGTCATTGGAATTGCGCTGTTTGGTGCCGTACCTTGGCTTATCCTGCGGCTGGCCGAGAAATCACTTGACCTGCTGGCGGTCTAGCCGGGGACAGACGACAATCCGGTCTGAATCGCTGAATGTGTACTCACAACCCGGGCCTGGTAAATCGGGTCTAATGGCATGACCAAATATCGCAACATCGGCATCATCCACCACGGCCTGCTTCCTGAGGCAGTAGAGCTGGTTGTCGCCCTGGAATCCCGGTACTCCAACGGTCATGAATGGTGGACGGCCACTCAGGACACCCTCGCTGCCCGAACAGACGACCTTGATGCTACCGATCTGATTATTACTATCGGCGGTGACGGAACCATTCTCCGCGGTGCCCACGAAGGAGCGCCAAGGGACATCCCGGTACTCGGAATCAACATGGGCCGTGTTGGATTCATGAGTGAGATTGACGCCGCCGATGCAGTGGACGGCGTTGGCTGGTACCTCGATGGGAACGGTCGAGCCGACGAGCGTTACATGCTTAAGGCGACCATCCAGGATGATTCTTCCGGTGAGCCGACCGAATTTTACGCACTCAACGATGTGTCCGTCGCACGCGGCGCCGTGCTGCGTGTCATCGAGGTTGAAACGGTCGTCGATGGAGTACATCTCGCCAACTACCGCGGCGACGGTGTTGTAGTGGCGACCGCAACCGGATCTACCGGATACACGCTTACGCTTGGCGGCCCGGTGATGGACCCGGAGTCTGAAGACTATCTTGTGAAGCCGATTGCAACGCATATGAGCCAGTTTGGCGGCGTTGTGTTGCGCGCCACCTCAACACTTGAACTCACTGTGAACTGTTCATCTCCGGCCACTATGAGCGCAGACGGATTTCTAGATCGGTCGCTGATGGACGGCCAGACCGTCAAAATCTCGCATGCGTCGATCAAGGCGACGTTTCTTCGCAAGCGACCGCGTGACGCCTTCTGGGGGGACCTGTCCAGAAGACTTGGAATGCGAGTCGGACCACTTCCAAGAGTGCCCCGTGCAAACGGGGATTCCGATAACATGTAGCCGAGTTGGAACCACTTACCGGACATACCATTTCTTCGAGGCGAATCCACGAGGGCGACCGCATATCCCTCCGCATCGACGAGTTCCAACTTGGTCACAAACCAGTTGTCGTTAAAGAGATTGTCGAGCAACCGGGTGGAGTGACGATAATTCCTGTTACCGATCGAGGCACTCTTTTACTTATCAAACAGTGGCGTCAGACCGTTGGCGGAATGCTGCTTGAGGCGCCAGCCGGAACTCTTGAACCGGGAGAAGACCCCAGAGATTGTGCTCACAGGGAGCTTCGTGAAGAGGCAGGCGTTCGTGCAGGGACTATGACGGCATTGGGGGGATCCTGGGTCACACCTGGCTACTCAGATGAGTTCAACTGGGGATTTCTTGCTAAAGACCTCACGCCTGATCCCTTGCCTCAGGACGATGGCGAAGATATTCATACTGTTGAAGTTGAGATAGATGCTGTTCCGGATATGATTCGCAGCGGCGAACTGCAGGATCAGATGACGATAGCGGTGTTTTACGCCGCGATGCATGTGTTTAATTAAGAGGCAACAGAAACCCCTCTTGTTTAGTGGCCGGGGAGAACAATGTACGAACACGATCTATTGATCATAGGAGCCGGGCTTGCCGGCTTGAGAGCTGCCGTTGAAGGCGTTCAAAACGGCCTCGACACGGCAGTCATCACTAAGGTCCACCCGGTAAGAAGCCACTCGAATGCGGCTCAAGGTGGAATCAATGCCCCTTTGACTGACCGTGGAGATGAGTGGGAAGGCCACGCCCTCGATACCATCAAAGGTTCAGATTTCCTGGCCGATCAGGACGCTGTCGAAATCATGTCCAGCGAGGCTGGAGAAGCTGTTCTTGAGCTAGAACGCATGGGAGTGATCTTCTCCCGGGGCGATGACGGCCGGTTGGGCACGCGCCGGTTCGGTGGTCAGAAGGTTGCTCGCACATTCTTCGTTGGAGCCATCACCGGTTCAGCCTTGCTACACGTCCTGTATGAACAGGCACTGAAACATGGCTTGCGGGTCTATGAAGAGTGGTTTGTCACGAGCCTCATCAAAGAGGACGGCGCTGTACGAGGCGTCATCGCTCTCGATATCAAAACCGGCGAACTACATGCGATTCGAGCCAAGGCTGTCCTGATGGCCGCCGGAGGAGCTGGCAGAGTCTTTGAGCCATCGACAAATGCGTTGATCTGCACCGGCGATGGACTCTCGCTGGCCTGGCGAGCCGGCGCACCGTTGATGGACATGGAGATGATCCAGTACCACCCAACCACGCTCGCCAGAACCGGAATCCTGCTGTCAGAAGCAGCTCGGGGCGAAGGTGCTTACCTGCTGAACAGTGATGGCGACCGTTTCATGGAGAAGTATGCACCGGACTACATGGAGCTAGCTTCTCGCGATGTCGTTTCACGTGCTGAGCAGACCGAGATCAATGAAGGTAGAGGCGTAGATGGAAACGTCCTGCTCGATCTCCGTCATCTAGGCCGCCAGTTCATTGAAGACAGGCTCGGCTATTTACAAGAAGTGGCGGTTGAGTTCCTTGGAATTGACCTTGCAGAGCAACCCGTTCCCATTCGCCCTGGCATGCATTACATCATGGGCGGCATCAAGACGAATGAGAACGGCGAAACCGAAGTACCTGGACTGTTCGCCGCTGGTGAGTGCGCAAATGTCTCGGTTCACGGCGCGAACAGGCTCGGCGCCAACTCACTGCTCGACACAGTGGTGTTTGGACGCAGGGCTGCTGTGAAATCAGTCGAATATGTGAAGACCATCGGTGAAAGCGGCTCAGATGCCGATGCCCATCTCAAGGCTGAGAAAGACCGCATCCAGGCGCTTCTCGACCGGCCGAAGGGCAGCAGAACATCTGAGATCCGTAACGAGATGGCAACGGGCATGACGGCAGGCATCGGAGTGTTCCGGGACCAGAACTCCATGGAAGGAGCGATGGCGAAGGTTCACGAGATGCGCAAAAAGTACGAAGACAGCATCTATGTCGAGAACAAGGGCAAAGTGTTCAATACCGACCTCATGTTCGCGCTGGAACTCGACTTTATGCTCGATTGTGCCGAGGCAGTAGCAACAGGTGCATTGATGCGAAAAGAGAGCCGGGGTGCTCACTTCCGCACCGACATGCCTGAACGTGACGACGAAAACTGGCTGAAACACACGCTCTCTTACAAGACCCCTGAGGGTGTGCGGACGGACACACTGGACGTTGTGATTACCCAGTGGGAACCGGTTAAGAGGGTTTACTGATGCAGACCAACCTCAAGGTCAAGCGATACGATCCGGGTGAAGCGGGTTCTCAGCCCTTCTTCCAGGAGTATTCGCTCGATATTCATCCTGATTCGACCATTCTTGACGCGCTTATTCATGTGCGTGAGGAGGTCGATGGCACACTTGCTCTACGCTGTTCGTGCCGGGCATCGATCTGTGGATCATGCGGTATGAAAGTAAACGGCAGGGCACGGCTGGTCTGCAAGACTCGAGTCGCCGACCTCGCACCAAATGGCGAGCAGCTAACAGTTGAGCCCATGGGCAATCAGCAGGTTGTCAAAGACCTGGTGGTTGATCTCGATACCTTCTTCGACCAGATCAAGCGGGTCGAGCCATACATGAAACCGGACTCTGAACCGGAGAGCGGCGAGTTCATCGCTTCCAACGAATCGATGACTAACCTGCTCACTGCAATGAACTGCATCATGTGCGGCTGTTGCGTATCTGACTGTACCGTCCTTGAAGTCGATTCCAACTTCATCGGTCCCGCGGCGCTTGCGAAAGCCTGGCGATTCACTGAAGACCCTCGGGATGACCAGCGCAACCAGCGCTTGAAGACCCTGAACGACGAAGACGGCGGCATCTGGGACTGCACGCGCTGCATGCAGTGTGTGGAGGTCTGTCCGAAGGACGTAGCACCGATGGATCGCATCATGGAACTACGTGATGCGGCTATTGAAGCAGGGAACACGAACACGTCCGGTTACCGACACACGGAATCGTTCTACAACTCGGTCAAGAAGAATGGTCGGCTCGATGAGACACGGCTCGCAGTGGACAGCGCAGGCTGGACGAACATACCCAGGTTGCTTGACCTTGCACCCATCGGCCTGAAGGCCATGATGAAGGGCAAACTGCCGCCGATTCGACCGCACAAGGCTGAAGATAAAGACAAGATCAAACGCGCCTACGAGAAAGTTGAGGGCGAGAGCAAGTGAAGTACGCCTTCTATCCAGGATGTGTAGCCCGAGGTGGCGCCCCGGAGCTTTTTGACTCAGCTGTGGCCGTCATGGAACGCCTGGGCATCGAGTGGGAAGAGCTCACGAAGGCAGCCTGCACAGGGGCAGGCGTCCTGCAGGAAAAGAATCTGAAGATGGGTGACGTGTTGAACATTCGCACGCTTGCCCTTGCCCAGGAAAAGGGTCTCAGCACGGTTCTCGTTATCTGCTCAACCTGCCAGGGTGTGATGTCACAGGCCAATCACCGCGTGCAGCGTGATCCGGAGTACCTGGCCGAAATCAATGCTGTACTTGCGGACGAAGGTCTTGAGTACAAAGGCACTGTCCAGGTCAAGCACCTTCTCTGGGTTGCTATCGAAGACATCGGCGTCGACACACTTAAGAACACTTTCAAGAAGCAGCTGGACGGCGTTAAGCTGGCTCCGTTCTACGGCTGTTACATGGTGCGACCGAGTGCAGCACTGGGCTTTGCAGAGAATCCTGGACGCGATACTTCGCTTGAGACCGTCATCGAGGCTGTCGGCGGCGAGGTGTTCGACTTCCCAGGCAAAACTGCCTGCTGTGGTTTCCCGATCCTCTTCATCAACCAGGCAAACTCACTTCGGATGGTTTCAAACCACACTGGAGCCGCCAAGGATGGTGGAGCAGACGCGATGGTCACCCCTTGCCCGCTCTGCCACCTGAACCTCGATGGGTATCAGCCAAAGGCGCGCAAGAAGAATCGAGGTGATGGCGCTGACATGCCGATCATCCACCTGCCGCAACTACTTGGGCTCGCAATGGGAATGTCCGAGAAAGAACTGGGTCTGCAGAAGCACATCGTCTCTACTAAAGACATCGTGCGAAAAGTCGAACTGATCCCGGCGAAGTAACCGCTTCTTTCCAGGTTCTACGGCGGGGATACCTTAAGACCGCAATTCCGATTCGGTTACGGAATGCCCGGCGTGATCCCAACTCGCGTGTTAGGCAAAACGAGGAGAGATCACTCCCACTCGTCGTTTCCCTGCAGCAAGGCGCGGATATGGTTGATCTCACCGGCGTGATAGGTGTCGTGCTCAAGAACGATTGACATGATTTCTCGCGTAGGAAGTAGCTGACCCCAGTGAGTCAAGCGCTCTGCATCAAGCTCTGAATCGTCTTCCAACGAGGAGAAGGTTGAGACCTGGTAGTGGTGTGCCTGGGAGAGCCATTCAATCGCTGCAGCCTTCGTTTCGAGCCGCGATTGATCAGGCGTGACAGGCGCGTCGCCGTAGTCGTACTCGCGATCCCGCAGCGCGGCGCCAGCATACATGTACTTGAACATGCCGATATGAGCGACGATGTCCCGAATCGATCTACTTCCACCGGTAGGTGCGACTGCCCACTCAGACTCAGAAACTGAAGAGAGGTTACGCAGGACTGATTGCAAGCGACCATCGAAAGCCGAGTTGAACAGGTGGATCCACTCATCAATCACAACCCTGGACATGATTCCTCCCCTCCTTCGCATTGCGATGGCTATCGACGGAATCTATCACTTCAGCATCAGAAAGTGAGCACGCCTGATAGGACGTGATAAAACTGGGCAAGTTGCCACCCTCCGGACCTCGCACACCTGTCGCGAATTCTTCACGCGCTGTTAACCTCGCCGACTCATCGGAGCGTGCAGAATCTTAATCAGTAGCAAATGCTCAATAACACGAACTGTGAGTAGAACATGACGGGACTCAAATCACGAGTTATCTATCGTCGGCCCGATGGAAAGTGGATTCACAGACGGACAGACCGGCTCAGTGCAACCAGCATTCATGAAACGAAACAGGATGCGGAGTCTGTTGCCCGCGCAATGCTTGAGGCGTTCGGCGGTGGAAACCTGACTGTCGTGGAACAGGTCAACTCAAATCTCACCAGTCACACAGGTAGGGCAGACGCCGATACTCCGGCGCTGGTCTGATCGGGATTTCTTAGAGCTCGGGAAGATCGCGCCCAGGCGGACGTCTGGAGAACTCATCCTCTTACGAAACCAGTTCACCTGAACAGGCTCCGGCAACAGTCATCTGGTCGAGTTTCTTAAACGATACTCGTGGCCGGTCCTGTCAGTGCCACGTTCAAGCACCACGCAGCACAACATGTGAGGTGCTCGCTGACGAGCACGGTTGAATACCAATTGCGTTGCCGTACTGGTACGTAGGACTGCTTGTTGAAACGCAGCGTATATTGATTAAGCACGGCTTGAAAGCAAACTGTGTGCTTCTCGTCACATTCGCGTATTCAGGCACGGACCTAAGCAGAAAATGCAGTCGTCCACCGCTCAAACCACAGTCCAATCTACGAGCGCGGCCACCGGTAGTTCTCTCGGGTCACTCCAACGATGGGGCTGGCCGATCGCGTATTCCGTAGCAGGTGTTTCGCTTCTCCTTGTCGCGGTAGTCGCGAGATTCGCTGACGACTCTGCGTGGTCGACTTTTGTGACTCGTTTCATGGGACTGTTTGTGGAGGCAGCTCCTTTTCTGTTGCTGGGGGCGTTGATCTCTGGAGTCATTGGTGCGTTTGTGCTGCCTTCGGACATAGCGAGGTTTTCGCCTAAGAACCCGCTTGCAGGGGCTTTTGCCGGATCGATGCTCGGTTTCGTCTTTCCTGTCTGTGAGTGTGGTGTCGTGCCTGTTGTCAGGCGACTGTTCGCCAAGGGACTGCCGCTCTCGACCGGAGTGGCGTTTCTGCTCGGGGCCCCGGTTCTCAACGTGATCGTGCTGCTGAGCACCTCAACGGCGTTTGGCTGGGGCACAGTTCTCCTGGCTCGGTTTGCTCTCACGGCGGTAGTAGCCATAGTTGTTGGGCTGCTCTTTGCACTTCCAGGAGCTCGTAAGCGTTCTCTCCGGGAGGAGAGTGTTGTGTTGGCGCCATCGGGAGGGCAGACCAACGTCTCGGCAGAGCCGAGGATCTCGTTCACTCCTGGCATCCACAAGAGCTTCGTGCTTGCCACCAGTGACATCTACTCGATGGGTCGGCTGCTCGTTCTTGGAGCCTTGGTTGCGGCTGCGATGCAGACCCTTGCTGATCGAGAGGCGCTGATCGCACTTGGTAGCGGTCCTGTCACCTCGGTCTGGGTTATGCAGGCGCTTGCGTTCCTGCTCTCTGTCTGTTCAACGGTCGATGCGTTCCTTGCGCTTGCGTTGGCCGGCACCTTCACCACGGGATCGATCATCGCATTCCTGACGTTTGGGCCGATGGTCGATATCAAGAGCACGGCTATGTTCCTTGCCGTCTTCCGGGCGCGTGCCGTTGCGTACATGATCCTGATACCACTGCTGATGACGATGCTGTTTTCTGTGTGGTTCAACCTCAACGTAGGAGGCTGATGTGGAGACCCGAAGTAACGACAGCCGCGGCATACCGTTGGACGCTCATGAGCACGGACATGAGCATGCGGCATCGCCTAATCCTGTGGTGCCCTGGGTCAACGCATTCATCCTTATCGGCACAGGCGTGCTATTCGGTCTGCTGCTTATCACCGGTGACATTCGCAACTACATCAACACGGAGTTCGTCGCATACACCTACATAGGTACAGCGATCCTTCTTCTGCTGGGCTGTTACGCACTGCTCAACGCTGTGGGGCGTATAAGGCCTGTCTATCACGGCCATTTCGGGATCATCGCCGCGGCAGTGTTTGCGGTGCCACTGCTCTTCGGCATCATCGTGCCAAGCAGGCCCCTTGGGCTCGATGCTGTGACGGACGATATCGACGCAGCTGACATAGTCGCTCGCACAGATTCTGCTTCTGGGATTGTGGCGGCTACTGAGAGCTGGAACGTGCTGGACTGGCTCGCCGCCTACTACACGATCGACGACTTCACCCAGCTTGAGGGGCAGCCTGCAGATCTGATCGGATTCGTGCGGCAGGTGCCGGAGGATGGAGAAGGCATCTTCCGGATCACGCGCTTCATGGTGAGCTGCTGTGTCGCTGACACCATCTCTGTAGACATGCCTGTGCAGTACGAGGCTGAATCTACACCTGGTGAGGCATTGGAAGACGGCCAGTGGGTGAGGGTTGCAGGGAGCGTGTCGATAGCGGAGTTCTCCGGTGACACGCAGCCATTTATCGAGGCATCGAGCATCGAGCTACTTGAGAAGGCGCCAGAGCCCTCGTACCTGTATCCGTAAACGATCGTACCTATGAGACTCCTGAAGCGCATTTCAGTCTTCGAGCGCACCATGGCTCTTTCGGCCGTTGGTTTCATAGCGGTGTTTGGAATCATCGTCTCGATTGGCGACAACGTGGGCGTGCAGGTCGCCCGGTTTGGTCCTGAGCAGGTTGGCACCTCAACCTCGTTCGTGTCTGTGCAGTTCGATGAGGTTATGGACCGTTCCTCTGTTGAGGAGAGGTTCTCGATCGAGCCCGAGATAGAAGGTGAGTTCTCGTGGAACGGCTCCCGCCTGATCTTCAGGCCGGCTATCAGGCTGACCCCTGAGACGAACTACTCGGTGACCGTTGGCGAGGGTGCACAGAGCGAGGCTGGCAGAGAGCTGCTCGAGGAGTTCAACTTCCAGTTCCGCGTCCGTGGGGCAAGAGTCGCATACCTGAAGACAGAAGAGGATGGCATCAAGAAGAACATCTGGGTGGCAGACCCCTCAGGTAACGAATCACCACAACGACTGACAAGTAGCGAGTTGGGAATCATATATTTCGACGTATCCCCCGATGGCAGGAAAATTGCGTTCAGAGAGTCGTCCGGTCCTGGTGCATCCGCCGGTCCTCAGCCGATACGGGTCCTTGATATCGCTTCAGGTCAGTTAACGCAGGTCACATTTCTGGAAGACAGTGAACTCAGCGAGCCGACCTGGAACCACGACGGGACGAAGATCGCTTATACCCGCATAGATTCTGCTGCTCGTGTACCCGGAGTCGACCCGACACTCATTGGCGGGAGCATCCCGCGGGTTTGGGTACTGGATCTATCCCAGGACCCACCAACAAACACCCGGCTATTACCACCTGATACCGGCACATCACACAGCCCACACTGGTCTCCCACCGAAGACGTGCTTGTCGTAGGAGGCGACCCTTTGACGCGCCAGGATGGCCGAAAACTCACAGTGGTAGATCTCACCGAAGACCGTACGTTCTATGTAGATGCAAACCTCGACCAGTCGGTGACCTTCAGCTCAGATGGTCAGAATTTCATGACGTTAGACAGGACAGAGCCTGACTTCCGTTCACCAACTCAGATGTGGAAAGTGGACGTCGAGTCCGAGCAGATAGAACCAGCGAGAAGCTTCGTTGATGCGACTTCGGTGCGTGATATCGACCTCGAATGGCAGCCCGGGCAAAACAATATCGCCGTCCTACGCGGGAGCATGAATGGCGTTCATGGCCGGACCGAAGACCTCTATATCGTCGACTACGAGACCGGAGAGACAACTCCGGTTATCGTCACGATTGTCTATGACATTCACGGTGCCAGCTGGAGCCCATCCGGGAATTTACTTGCAATCGACCGTTTCGAAAGGTTTACTCCGGACGGGAGCGCAGCGGAAAACTCGGTTCGGGATATCGTCATATTCGACCCACTGACCGGCGAGATTACCGAACTCGACAGCAACGCGTCGGAACCGCAGTGGATACCGTAGGGTGAAATCACGTGGACCTGACAGCAGAGGAGCTACTACTCACAGGTAGCTCACCGGTTCCTGTCAGGCCTCAGCTTTTTCGCCTAGCACATGAACAGCCTCTCCGGTCGTCAAGGCACGGTTGATGCTCTCAACAAGCCGTTGTGCAGATTCGGCGCTGATCTCGATCGCGACCCGGGAGTCGGGTCGTTCAGGGTCTTTTACGAAATCGACGATCAACGCATGGTCCATCGGCGCCTTGTATGGGTGGTCGAAATAGATGTTCGCCTGTTTCACGTCGAACCAGCCATCCGGCCCTTTTGCTACACCGTCCATCTTTGCCTTTTCGACTATCCATGAACACATCTTTATTTCCTTAATCAGATGCCAGCCTTCCTTAGGCGCAAATTGGCTGGCTGTCGGCGAAGCCGGTACAGAGAATTAGGCCAGGTGCCTGCCGAAGAACTTCATCACTTCCTCCCAGGCTTCTGTCGCCTGCACCGGGCGATATCCAGGTCGATCAATGGCAAAGAAGCCATGCCCTGCGCCGTCGTACCGGTGGAACTCGTAGTCTTTTCCGTGCTGTTTAAGGGCCTCCTCAGTCTTGTCGACATCTTCTGGCGTTGGGGACTGGTCTTCATTGCCAAAGATTCCAAGGAGCGGACAGTTCATGTCTGCCACGTAGTCGATCGGCGCAACCGGTTGCTTGTCGGTCAATTGATCAGGTGTAGCGATCACACGTCCGCCCCAGCAATCGACTCCCGCGTTGAGTTCGGGAAGTCTGCACGCTGCAAGAAAGGTCTGACGGCCTCCTGAGCAGAACCCGATCATGCCAACTTTGCCATTTGAGTAGGGCAGTGCCTTCAAGTACTCCGTCGCACCTTGCATGTCACCGAGGAACTCGTCGTCGGCTTTCCCACCGGCTGCTCTGGCAACAGCAGCAACTTCATCCGGCTCACCGTCACCGACACGGTGATACAGGTTCGGACAGATAGCGTTGTAGCCGTAGTAGGCGAACCTGCTCGTGATCCATTTGGTGGCGTCATCCCAACCGGGCATGTGATGTACCACGATCACGTTCGGATTTGGCCCGGGTCCGAGCGGGCGGGCGAAATACGAACCAATAAGGTCGCCATTTGCTCCTGCATGAGTCACCGTCTCAGCCATCAGGCCTTGGTAAGAGCCAGTCACATTGCGCCTCCAGCAAGATCAAGGGTTGCCTCAGACTAGTTATAGAAGACGTACCGGTATCCCGGATGGGTCTGAGTGGCGACATAATAGCCTGAAGACGTGGGCCGAAGGCGCTGTGTGAGCTCCGGCCAAGAAGATAGAGAAAGGAATTAGATCCGCGTTGATGACAGGATTCTCGCTGCGGTTACCGGGAACAACCAGAAATATCGTTGTCATGCTCGGATTGACCGTCACACTTCTGTTTGCTGCATGTTCAGGAGACGCTGCCGAAGACCCAAACGCAAGTCCAGTTGAGAAGGGCCAGCGACTGTTTCGTACCGAAAGTTGTAGCGCCTGTCATTCGACTGGATCCAACCGCGTTGTAGGACCTGGCCTGGCCGGAATCAAGGACGCGGCAGGGTCACGCCGACCTGGTCTCGACGCGAGCGAATACCTGAGGGAATCGATAGTCACGCCAGGTGAATTCGTGGTTGATGGCTTTTCCAACATCATGCCCGAATTTTCAAGATTAAGCGCAGACGATATCGATAATCTGATTGCCTACATGCAAACGCTGGAGTGAACACAACTGGACCAGCGCTCATGGTGCGAATGCGATGGCGATTGCACCAAGCGTCAACGATGCGGCACCAATGGCCCTCCAACGTGTCACGTGCTCTTTCAGAATCACAGCACCCATCACGACCCCGACGCCGATCGCAAGCTCCCTGAATGGTCCAACGTAGCTGACTTGGGAGAGTCGAAGTGCGCTCAACACCAGCGCGTAAGCGAGGAACTGCAACATCCCGCCCGCAACCAGCGTTTTCCAGTGCGTTCGCATCTCGTTAGAAAACTGTTCTCGGGAGTAGCTACGGTGGATCAGCGCCAGAGCACCTAGTGATCCTCCGGCTGTCAGGAAAAACATGTACAGCACTGGAGTGACATGTTCGACACCTCGCTTGTCGAGGACAGAATAGGATCCGATCACCACTCCCGTTGCGACAGCGAACAACACACCACGATCCGCCAGGCGCCCTCGAATTCCTCGTCGTGGCCCCTCCCCTCCAGTTGCTCTCGCACTTGTGCCAACCACCACCACCCCAATGAAGATCAGCGCAATACCCACGGAAGCCTGGGCCGAAACCGTCTCATTCAAAAGGATGACGCCGAAGATAGGGATCAGTGTCAGGCCGAGGCCGCGAGCGACCGGGTAAACGATGGACAGTTCGCCATAACGGTACGCGCGGCCAAGAGTGAAAAAGTAGAGGATGTGGAGGCCGATAGTTCCCGCGATGAACGCCCAGCCCGTTGGACTCGGAACATCCAGAATCAGCAGCACTATCGCGACCGGGAACATGATGACGGCACCGGATGTGGCCATCCACCAGTTCGCCAACTCAGGATTGCCAGCCCGTTTCGCGAGCAGATTCCACGAAGCGTGGGCAAATGCGGAGATTAGAACTAATAAGACTGCAACGCCGGTCATTGAGGACTTTCGGACCGGCCGGTCTTTGAAGAGCTGTCGCCGGGCTGACTAACTGGCCTGAGTGGTAGCCAGTGCCCAGTCTACTCTCAACTCAACGTCACCTTCGGCCCATGGCTTGGTTATGTATTCAACCGCACCGAGTGAGCGGGCCATCGCCATGTCTTCGGGGCGACCTTTGGCTGTAACCATGATTACAGGCACCTGGGAAGTGCGAGTGTCAGATTTCAGGTTCGCGAGAGCATCAAACCCGTTGACCCTTGGCATCATCACGTCAAGCAGGACAAGGTCAGGTGTTTCGCTGATAACCAGGTCAGAAACGTGTTCCCCGTCGTCGGCCTCAAGCACTTCGTGCCCTGCGTCCTCAAGAATAGTCGCAAGAGCGAGTCGGACGTCGGCGTTGTCGTCGACCACCAGAATTCGTGCCAAAACGTGACCCTCCGAGGACACTATCGATTCGATCTCCCGTGAGTCCGCAATTCGACCAGTTGCTGCTAAGCGAACCTGTAATCAGGAGACTGTTAGCTAGTTTGACTCTTCAATGGTCTCCGGTGGAACCGGTTTACACCCCTAGTACTGGGTGATTCTGCCTATGTGATGCGTGTTGACCGGCGGTGATCCCAGTTGCCCTTATACTGCCACCGACGAATAAACCCACCTTGGCTACCCGGTCACGACCACTCCTTTTTGGCCGGCAAGAGGATGAACAAAGCAGGTTTACGAGTGCATTACCAACACGAACGAACAACGGACTGTCGAATATCGGACTCGTGGACTTACCGAGGCCTAAAAACGGTCGTGCTTGAGAACGAATTATTGCGCGTAAGCGTGCTGGCAGACAAGGGCGCTGACATTTTCGAACTCGTCCACAAGCCTTCAGATACCGATTTCATGTGGCGGACGCCCTGGAGCGTGCGAGATGTATCCAAATGGGTGCCTTCGACCGGCTGGGGAGCAGGTGTCTGGCATGACGCCTACATTGGTGGCTGGCAGACGATCGCACCTACAGGAGGACAGCCCCAGACATATGCTGGTGCCGACATCGGCCAGCACACGGAAGCAACCTTGATGCCCTGGGATGCCCAGATCATCGAAGATACACCGGAGCGTGTGAGCGCAAAATTCTGGGTACGGACGGTACGAACGCCGTTCTGGATTGAGAAGACGCTCACCCTGGAGTCAGGTTCAGCAGTCTTGACGGCAGAAGACAGCGTGACGAATGAAGCGGCGGAACCTGCTGAAGCCGAATGGGGTCAGCACGTTGCGCTGGGCGAGCCGTTCCTGACTGACAACTGTATTTTCGACCTACCCGCTGCAAACCACTTTGCTCCTCGTGAGGCAGAAGAGACCGGAGCTGGCCGCATAAAGCCGGGCACCTCAGGTCAATGGCCGAATGCAGAAGGAGCGGACGGCAATCCAGTCGACCTCCGCAGATTCCCTGCTAAATCCGATCGACTCGCCGACTACATGGTCTTCAAGGATCTTTCGGACGGCTGGTACGCGGTCACCAATCCAGACCGAGGCGTCGGAATAGGGCTGGTTTGGCCGAAAGAGACGTTCAAGTACCTCTGGTACTGGCAGGTATTCGGTGGTGGATCCGGTTACCCGTGGTATGGCCGCAACTACAACGTTGGTCTGGAACCGTTCACAAGCCTTGCATCAGGTGTCCCTGAACCTGACTCGAACGAACGCACGGCGGTCATCTTCGAACCCGGAGAAACCCGCAAAGCGACCGTAAAAGCCGTCGTATACGAGTCAACGAAGGGTGTCGAGGGGATCGGACCCGACGGCGACGTCTCGGTTCGGAGCTAGGTGTTATTCTTGACATGCAAGTAAATGCTTGCATATAGTACCCCGACCAGTGGTCGGAAACCAGATTGCCTTGAACGACGTCTACAAAGCGATTGCCGACCCGACTAGAAGAGCGATCCTCGATGAACTCGCGGCCCGCGATGGCCAGTCATTGTTTGAGATCTGCGGACGTCTTGTGATGATTCACGGAATTGGTTCAAGCCGACAGGCTGTGTCGCAGCATCTTGGTGTACTTGAAGACGCGGACTTAGTCCGCACGAGACGAAAGGGTAGGACCAAGCTCCACTGGATCAACCGGGAACCGCTGCGAGCCATCGCTGACCGCTGGGAGCTCGAGTCAGCAGAATCAGAGGACGGAAGCAAATGAGAATTTGGGGTACGAGTGTGTTGGTGGACGACCAGAAGAAAGCCCTGGACTTCTATACAAGGGTCTTAGGTTTTGAGAAAAAGACCGAAGTGCCTGCGGGCGAATTTCTCTGGCTCACAGTTGTCTCGCCCGATGATCCTGATGGAACCGAGCTTTTGCTGGAGCCTGACGCTCACCAGGCAGCCAAGCCGTACAAAAGAGCGCTCGTCGAGGACGGCATTCCTGCTACTTCATTTGCCGTGGACGATGTGCAAGCCGAGTACGAAAGGTTGAGCTCCATGGGCGTCGCCTTCACCCAACCGCCTGTCGAGATGGGCACGGTTGTAATGGCAGTGCTCGACGATACGTGTGGCAACCTGATCCAGATCATCAAGATGAACGACGCCCAGTAGCGGCACCGGTGTCCTCGTTAGAACAGATCTTCGCCCGGAATCTTCGCCGCTTGCATTACCCAGCTTGCTAACTGTTCTTCGTCCAACTCGTCGCGTTCGTAGATGTGCAGGTAGCGAATCTCGGGGTACTTGGAATCGATAGGCGGCGCTGGCTCAAGCGAACCGCCGTTGTGAAAAGCGACCTTGATGTACTTCGTGAAGCAGTGGTAACTGAGAAACCAGCCACTGCCTTCGATGCCGTAAAAAGGCGTATTCCAACGCACTGCTTTGCGCACTTCTTGAACGTTCTTGACGATCAGGTCATCAAGCTGCCGCCCGACCCCGCTCTTCCACTCTGGCATCGCGGCAATGTATGCCTGAACGGGCGCGTCACCATCTGCCTTGGCGATCTGGGGATTACCGCCCGAGAGCAGTTTTACGGGTTGTGGGGAGCTATTTGCCGCTGAGTCCGCAGCCATTGTCCATCCTGTATTTAGTTCAGTTGATCTGAAAGCAGCATGATTATCCTGCGCCGGATGACCAAGCTTGGTCGAATCCTTTCACCCACTCAACCCCTTTTGCCGAGACGTCCAGTACGTATGCTTTTCGTATCAACTGATATGGCATGCTAGAGGTGTCATATTCCAACAGAACGTATTCGCGACCACAGGTCCGCCAAGAAGTACAAGGGGCTACGTTTGGTGGCGAATTCCAGGGGATTTTTGCGCGGCGACGCAATTCCTCCATCGCTTCATCAAATGACTCGAACGGTCCATGTTGGTCGGCGTGAATATCGTCTTCGATGAAGATAGCGCGTTGTTGAACAGCGGGTTGGTCACCAACATTCTCCGCTGGCCTGTTCTTGCGAAAAAACCGAAAAAGTCCTCTGCGCACGTACTGTTCCTAAGCCTCGTTCAATGCTACTTCCGCCTGAACCAGCGACTTGAACACATCCTCGCCCACCTGATCGCCCCCGAATACATCGACAACGCGTCTCGTACAGCACCGAATCAGGCGTTGAAGAAGCTGGCCGGGTTAAGGAGTGAAGCTCCCTTCTCTATGGTGAGCTTCACCTAGCCCGTGTAGACCTTTTCGGTCGCAATGAGCCCTGAGTGGGACCGGGCGATAACACCGGCCGTGCTTGACGGCTTTCTCCACTTGATCTCTTCTACCATGTAGGAGTCGGCTTGCAGCGCCAGCGACCGCATTTGCCCCAGCGTTGCGCCTCTCCAACGCCTATGTCGGCGATACGCTGATCGATCAACTCTGATCGTATTTCCTGGTTCGTGTTCTGCCCGCGACCTCAATCCTGGATTAGCTGAAATTCCCAATCGACCGCAGGTACTTTGCGAAAGACTGAATGCCGTCTGCGATGTTCATGCCGTCGGCGACATTCTGATGGACGGTTACGTAGCCGTTGTAGCCAGCTTCACCAAGTGCATCGAGTACGCCTGGAAAGTTGATGCCGCCCGGCGCGTCCAGCGGAATGAGGTCAAATCCAGTCGGCCCACGGCTCCATGTCTCCTGTGTATGAGTGCCTTCGGGATTCAGCCTGTGGTTCTGGAAGTAGACGTTGAAGATCCATGGTGCCAGCTCTCTCACAGCTTCTTTGCCATAAGGCTGGTCGGCCAGCATCAGGTTGGCAGGCTCGAATGTGACCCCGAAGTTAGGCCGGTTTACCTCCCTTAACACCTGAACTGCACCTGCCAGGGTCTCGAAGAGGGTGCAGGTGTGAGTCTGGTGCGCCAGCCTGATACCTCGCTCCGCCGCCTCATCAGCCGCCTTGCGAGCGTGCGGAATGTCGGTGTGTGCTTTCATCATGACGCGAACGAGGTCGCACCTGAGTGCCTCGGCGAGATCCAGGTATGGAGTGATCCTCTGCAGTGCCATCTGGGCACGGTCGTTGTTGGCGGCAAGGTCGATATCGCCAGTCACCATTGAGACCTTCAGATCCCTCTGATTTATGACGTTTCGTGCGGCCTCAAGCAGTTGCGGCACAGCTTCGTAGTTGATCTGAGATGCCCGCATGGACAGGGCTGAATAACCGGCAGACTCTGCGAGGTCACAGATCCTGGACAGCGGCATTATCGCCTGGTCTTTGCGACCAGGCGCCTCGGCTACACGAGTTGAAAGCGACAGCTTCACTACGGGTATCTACACCTCTGCCAGCACACCTGAGTCGACCTGGTGCGCTCTTATCCAGTCCCAGTCGAGCTCAACGCCGAGACCCGGGCCATCTGGCGCCCAGAAATTGCCGTCCTTGTCTACAGCATCGAGATCGTCGCTGTAGTCCTTGTAGATCGGCGGCTTCGTGGACTTGACGTTCGGGTGAACGAGTCCAAGCTCATAGAAGTTAGTGTTTCGTATCGAGGACATGATGTGACGATGTTCGGGACTGGGTCCATGCAGTTCCATATCCAGTCCGAAGCCTTCGGATGCATGGGCAATCTTCATCGCTCCGGTGATACCACCATCTTCATGCGCACCGCAACGAACGTAGTCCGTGCCATCAGCAACTATGAAATCTACGTGTTGCTCAAGAAGGCGAATATGCTCAGTCTGCAACATAGGAGTTTTTACCATCTGGCGTAGTTTGCGGTGTGCAAACTGCGATACTCCACCGTCCTGGTAGGGATCTTCCCACCAGAAGAACTTTGCCTCGTCACATGCACGGCCAAGCGCCAGAGCGTCGGCAAAGTTCTTGATCTCGCATGCGGGGTCTATTAGCAGATGCAGTTTGTCTTCAAACTTCTCACCAAGGTTCAGGACGTTTGCGATCTCCCGCTTGATATTGTCTCGCGCAAGCCCCCAACCATGAACCTTGAATGCCGGGTATCCCATCTCCATGCACTGCTGTGCAAAATCAGCGAACTGCTCAGGTGTGGTGAGACCGCCGTTTTCATCCCCGTGCAATGTTGATGCATATGCCGGAAGCGGCTTCTTGGAACCGCCGAGTAGACGATAAATCGGTTCGTCGTACAGCTTGCCTGCGATGTCCCAGAGCAATATGTCGATTACGCCAACACCTAGCATCGCCCCGTGGCGCAGGCCACGTTTGGTGTCGTTGTAGATCATCTCGCGCTCGAGGGCGTTCTTGCCGATCAGATACTGTGCGGCGATAGCTACTTCTGCAAGTGCAGGGCCACCAGTGGGGTATTCACCGACGATTCCCTGGTCGGTGTGCATGGTCAGAATGTTTCCACGACGCGTTAGCCGCCCACCCGCCTCGAACACCATATTGAACGTGTTGTAGTCGGTTCCAACGTTATCGAGCTGGTGCTCAAACGTGGTCACTTCGAGCTTCGTGATCTTGGCTTCAGGTTTCATTCATATCTCCGGATTGAGCAACAAATCGGGCCGGCCACAGAAACATAAACTCGCACAAGTGGCGCACGCATCGTAGCACTGGCTGCTCAGAGTTTCCGTTCTCTACATTGCACAGTTGCTGACTTAGTATCTCGTCGGGTGTAAAGTTCGCTGCGGTTCAAACTAATGATGCCCAGGAGGCGACCGACAGGATGAAAGCTGCGCGGCTTGTTGCACCCCAGACCTTTGAGTTTGTAGACGTACCTGAACCTGAGACGGGAGAGGGGTTCGCGAAGATAAAGATTGAGGCTGTGTCGGTCTGCGGTAGCGATATCCATGGCTCGTATCACGCTCCGCTCCCGGAGGAGGCTTTCCCACTTCCTGCTGGAGTGCCCTGTCACGAGATTGCGGGCACGGTTGTCGAAAGCCGAATGCCAGATGTCAAAGAAGGCCAGCGCGCGATCGTCATACCGACTCGAGGATCTGGTGGCCTCGCCGAATACATCACGCAGGAAGCGATCCGTGTGATCCCGATTCCTGACTACGGCTCCATCGATGATTGGGTGATGTGCCAGCACACCGGAACCGTGCTCTACTCGGCAAAGCACTGGGGCAACCCGGCCGGTAAGAAGATCGCTGTCCTGGGACAGGGTGGTATAGGGCTCTCGTTCACGATGATTGCCGAGGCCCAGGGCGCTGAGCAGATCATTGGAATCGACAAGCTGGATTACAGGCTGAAGAAGTCGCTTGAAGTAGGCGCTACTCACACGGTCAACCCTGACAACGAGAACCTTTACGAGGTGATCGATGAGATCACACGCGGCGAAGGCGTGGACATCGTGGTTGACGCAACCGGCGACCCTGCCGGTTTCGAGACCTCCATCAAGATCGTCAAGCGATGGGGCACGTTCATCAACTTCTCGCTGACAGGGCCAATCAAAGAGCGCACTTCCTTCTTCCACCAGGAGTGGATGCAGAAGGCATGCACGATCATCCCTACCCAGATCGCATCAACGTCTCAGCCGACCAAAGAGATTCGTGAGATGGTCGCCCTGAAGGATCGTGGATGGGTGGACCCAGCGAAACTGAAGTCACACAACATGGACTTTTCTGAAGTTCAGACGGCCTACGACATGTACGCCAACTACAAGAACGACGTGATCAAAGTCGTAATGTCGATGAACGGCGACGTGCCGACCAGCTAACTCAGTCGTTTAGCCCCAGTTGATCTCTTCGCTGTTCACGCAGTTCGGTGGCAGCTTGCCTTCCAGGGCTGCGAGGATGTTGTCCACCGTCATCTGAGACATCTTTTTGCGTGTACCGACCGTTGCAGACGCTATATGCGGCAGTAGCGTGACGTTTTCCAGCTCGAGCAGCGGGTGATCGGTCTGGATCGGTTCCGGGTCTGTCACATCGAGCGCAGCGTAGGCAATCTCGCCCGACTTCAAAGCACTGGTGAGGGCATCGGTGTTCACCACGGGCCCTCGTGCCGTGTTTATCAGGGCAGCGTGGTTCTGCATCTTTTTGAGCTGCTCTTCTCCGATCAGTCCGTTGGTTTCGGGAGTGAGAGGGCAGTGCAATGTGACGAAGTCCGACTGCTCAAGCAATTCGTCCAGTGATGAGACCCTGGTCGCCCCAAGTTCGTCTTCAGCCCTGTTGCGGTTGAAGTACACAACGTTCATGCCTGAAGCGATCGCCCTTCTGGCGACCGAGCTGCCGATACGGCCCATGCCGACGATGCCAAGCGTCGAGCCGTTGATGTCGAGACCGAGCAGGTCGAGAGGCTCAAACCACTTCCATTCGCCCCGACGTACGAAACGATCGCTTTCCGCAAGCCTGCGAGCAGCGGCCTGTATCAGGGCGAAGGCGAAATCGGCAGTGGTCTCAGTCAGGACGCCCGGCGTGTTACCAACGGCGATGTTGCGTTCGCTTGCGGCCGCGGTATCGATGTTGTCGTAGCCGACGCCGAATTCAGCGATCACCTTTAACGAATCACCCGCTGCGTCCATGACTTCAGCGTCAATCTGTTCGGTGATGTGGGCGAAGATCGCTGTGCAACCCTTCGCTGCCTCAAGCAACTCTTCACGCGTGGCCGGTGCCGGTCGCGTCAGCACGACGGTCTCCGCAACCGCCCGCAAACGGTCCATCTCGTCTTCGAACTGCCGTCGTGTAACCAGGACCTTAGCTGCCAAGTTTGATTCTCCTAAGTGTTGTGCCTGTCATTTCAAATCGCCCGCAACTTGGGCATCCTGAGCCTATCGAAGCGTGGCTTCTTTCCTCCTCACCTCAGGCGGGCTAGAGGAACTAACTCTCGGTCTTCAAGCCGGACTCAGGTACTTCGATGGCATGTTGATCCCTGGAAAGGGCGATGGGCCCTGGTTGACCTGCATCTGGGGCTTCCATGGCGCAGTGTCCCAAAGCGTGTCACCGATTGCAGTGGCTTCATCCAGAGCTTCCTGCGGCACATCGGCTTCCCATGCCTCCAGGTTCTGTTCAAGCTGTTCGAGTGTGCGTGCTCCAACGATGCATGCCGTCATGACCGGGTTAGAGATCACCCAGCGAAGCGCCAGCGCATTCGGACTGACTCCGTACTTCTCGGTCACCTGGATGAACGCCTCCATCGCCTTGAACGTGGGTTCGTTCCAGTAGGTCAACCGGTAGAAACTCGCCGCCCGGAAGTCTTCCGCGAAGCGAGTGCCTGTCTCCGCTTCGAAGTTCCGATGCTTCCCGAGCAGGAAACCGCCTGCCTGCGGGCTGTAAGCCATGACGCCAACTCCCTGGTCGGCGCAGACCCTGAACAGCTCTCTTTCAGGCTCTCGATAGAGCAGGTTGTATCTGGGCTGGACGCTCACGAACGGCGCAAGGTCACGTCTGTCCTGCTTCCAAAGGGCGTCCATTAACTGGTATCCGGCAAAGTTCGACACCCCGATATACCTGGCCTTACCCGCTCGAACCACATCGTTGTACGCATCCACAGTCTCGTCGATAGGCGTCGTTGGGTCCGGCGCATGAATCTGGTACAGGTCCACGTAGTCCGTGCCAAGCCGTTTAAGTGACTCGTCGATGGCGTTCATCACGTACTTGCGGTTCACGCCTTCGTCGTTCGGGCCGCCACCCATGCGGCTGCGACCCTTTGTTGCCAGCACAACATCAGAACGCCGACTCTTGATAAATCGGCCGACTATCTCTTCCGAGATTCCCTTATTATCGGCAGGGCCGTAAGAGTTGGCGGTGTCGACGAAGTTGACGCCGACATCGAACGCACGCTCCATGATGCGCACTCCGTCGCCTGCACTCGTCTGATCTCCGAAATTGTCTGCTCCGATGCAGTACTGAGAGACTTTCAGGCCTGTCCGGCCAAGGTTCACAAATTTCAATTTCTTTTGTCCCTCACTCTTAGACGAGCATTTGTATTTGGCTGGTGATGGTCATTGAGCTAGGCCCGTGCCTTAACTTCACGGCCAAACGCTCCGCCTGGCTGGGGTGGGTAGACCATCGGGCTGGAGGCGGCGAACTCCTCTGCGATCGCCATAACCTCGGCCATCGCCTCGTCGGGGGCTCTCTCTGAATGGGCCTCGATGATTCCCTCGATCTGATCGATGCGACGAGCGCCAAAGATGGGTGCGGTGACTCCGGGGAAGTCCATGACCCACTGCAGCGCAAGTCGGATCATTGGCTGCCCGTGTTTTTCGGCAACAGCGGTCAGACGATCTACCGTGTCCAATCGAGAATCGTTCCAGTAGCGGTTCTTGAGAGGCGCTCCACGTGCATCATCTCGAGCACCGAACTTCGAATCGGATACGGGACCGGACGTGCGTGAATGTTTGCCTGTCAGCATCCCACTTGCGAGCGGTGAGTAGGGCACAACCGCGATGCCGTTGTCCTGAGCATATGGAATCACCTCCATCCCGAGACCGGGCTGGAGAATGTTGAACACGCTCTGCACGGCCTCAAAGCGGCAGAGGTTTCGGACGTCAGATGCCCACATCGACTTTGAGACGATCCAGGCGGGGAAGTTTGAGCAGCCTGCGTACACGATCTTGCCGCTCCGGGTCAGGTCGTCCAGCGCCCTGAGCGTCTCCTCGATCGGCGTCTCGTCGTCCCAAGAATGGCAGTAGTAGAGGTCGATTCTGTCGGTTTGAAGCCGCTTCAGCGACGCTTCGACAGCGCGAACGATGTGGTATCGAGATGCACCGATATCGTTGACCCCAACGCCGACCTTCGACCGGAACTTGGTGGCGAGTACAACTTCGTCGCGGCGGCCATTCTTCTTGAAGTAGCTTCCGATAATCGTTTCGGAGTTGCCGTCGGAGTAGGAGTCGGATGTGTCAACGAAGTTGATGCCGTAGTCCAGAGCCCGATCTAGGATGGCGTGAGCTGTCTGCTCGTCACAGCCGAACTCATTGCCATAGTTGTCGGTGCCAACACAGATATTCGAGACCTTGACGCCCGTGCGACCGAGTTTCACGTATTCGAGAGTAATTTTGAGTCCTCCTGCGGTTGAAGACGCACCGGTTGAGGCGCCGATGCTTCACGTTCGGGGCCAAAGCATAACCGCTTTGAGAGTCCCTCGCCGAATATTGGTAGGAGGCTTCCTCCGATGCTGAAACTTGAGTGCTCATTTCATAGCAACCACCAATCCAATGCAGGTAGCGTTAATGGCGCCAGAACTCGCCGAACGTGCCCGTAAGACGCGATTCCATACAGTCTTCCACAGTCGAAGTTGGTGCCTTCGCGGATTCGTGAAACGGAAAGCACCGTTAGCTTTGAGTACGGTGGTCTGCTTTTTCTCACCTAACAGTAGTTCTCGAAGTGATTTATGAAAAAGATCCTCATTACATCGGCCAGTGGCCCTCTCGCAACGGGAATGGTCCGCGCAATTCGGGCACTTGAAGAGCCGTACGAAATCATCGGCGTTGACACGAATCCGCTCCACTTTCACGGAATTGATGCAGAAAAGAAGTTCCTGATCCCCCGAATCGCGGAACCGGCATTCCTGCCTGTGATTCGGCAGATCATCGATGAAGTGAAGCCTGATCTGTTCTTCCCGCTGCATGATGACGAGATGCCGATATTCGCGGCTATGGAAAATCTGGGTGTCAAGACGTTCCTTCCGACACCTGAGTTTTTCAAACTGACGCAGGACAAACTGGCATCTTTCGATCACTTCATCAAGCACGGTGTTCCGGTGCCAGACACCATTCTGATAAACGATGAAGACGACCTGAAACGCGCCATTTCAAGATTCGACGGTGAGACGTGGCTTCGAGCAGTCCGAGGTGCCGGTGGAAAGGGAGCATTCCGTGCCCAGAGTTATGACGATGCCGTTGCCTGGCTGAATTTGAACCGAGGTTGGGGCACGTTCACTGCTGCTGAGGTACTCAAAGGTGACGACTGCGTGGTCGAAACCGTCTGGTACGAGGGCGAGTTGATCGTCGCTCAGTCACGACGACGTCCTACCGGTAATTCCGGTGAAGTCTCACCAGCAAGATCTTCGAGAGGGGTTCTGCTCTCTGGTGCGCCGCAGGTCGCTATCGATGTGGCGATGCAGGCGATCAAATCAGCGTCAGACCGGCCTCATGGGATCCTGTTCGTCGATCAGATCGTTGACTCCTCGAACGTTGCGAAGGTCACAGAGATCAACCCGGGCCGTTTCACAACCGGTGGCTTCCATGCCTGGACCGAGTTTGGCTACAACGCAATGGGAACGGTCCTGGACCTCTGTTTCGGGAACGAAATCGGATTCGAAACGCCGCTGATCGATCCCATCCCGGCTGATACGTACAAGCTGTCTGGATACGACTACCCGACCTTCTACTTGCCTGCCAGTGAAGTGGAAGGCCCACTCGCTGAGCTGGCTGGTCGAGTCAGGAAAGCCAGTTAGCAGACTGGATCGCGGCAAGCTTCTTCCAAGGGATCCATGTAAGAGAAGAAGAAAACCGGCATGCACGGCAGCGTGCCGGTTTTTTTTGTCCAGTCGCGGTGATCGGCAGTTACCCGTTGCGAAGGATCACTTTATCCGGGTGAACGTGTAGTCCGTCGTTCGAATGGAACCAGGACGCGCCCGGTTCTCGACGACGATCTGGCCTGAGAAAGAGGTCGCTCCAGGCGCTACCGTTCGATTGTCGTCTTCATCTATCGAAAGCCACAGTACGTCGGCCGAACGGGTCCTGGGTTCCGGCTCACCGTATCCTTCCGGCGCGTCTCTTCCGGTGCCGGCCCGGCATGCGTACTGTGCTTCGAACGTTGGCCCGCTGGTGTTGATGAATGATTCGAATTGGAACGGCGTGGATGTGACATCGAAATCCAGCCTCGAGAATCCTGCCATGTCCTTGGATAGTTCGAATGTGATCACGTCAGCACTGACCTCACAGAACCTGTCGACGAAGCTATGGCTGTAGGTAACTGTCCCGCCCGTGACTTCATACCTTGGGTTCTCGTCCCTGTCCCACCAGCTGGCATCGTACTCAAGAAACAGCCTGGCTGATGCCGACTGAGGCGACGCAGGATCGCCAGGTTCTCCAACGGGGAGCCGTGACCATTCGAGATCCAGTTGCCAGGTGAAACCCATTGGCGGGGCGAAGCCGCTGAGAGTCGCTCGAACTTCATGATCGCTCTCACCGCCACTCGGCAGCTCAACCCATGCACGAAATTCAACCTGGCTGTTTTCTTCAAGGTCGTATCCTAGATCTATCTCGCCAGAAACGATCCAACGATCGTTTGCCTGCTTCGTGCCTTCGGATATCGGTTGAGGATCAGCCTCATTGCCGTCAATTGAGACGTGCAGTATTGCCTCGGAGGCGAACTCTTCCACGATGCCGTCGATTCGCACTCTGTACGGCGCAATATCATCTTCATCGTCTCCCGCCTCGCCCTTGATCCTGATTGAAGACGAGGAGCTGAGAACATTTCCGGACTCAGGGTCAAGTAATCGGACAACTTCACGAATGTGAAGATCACCGGTTGAGCGATCGCCGAGCACGAGCTGGGGAACCCCATAGCCTTCCGCCGCCGTGCCTACCCTGAGGTCTCCCAGTCGCGTGTATGCCTCCGTCGCCGGATAACCGTATTCGGCTGCGTCTCTGTAGAACTGCAGGCTCGCCTGTTTTGATTCGCCGGAGAACACAACATCCGACCAACCGAGGAAAATGCTGGATGGTCCTTTGATGGCACCCGCCAGATCGGTTCCTTGATCACCAAACGTCTGGCATGCGCTGATGAAGACGACCGTATCGCTGAGACCTCCTGGATATCTGTCCCTGAAGAAATCAGCGGAGAGTGTCACGTACTCAGTGCCGTCCCGCGAAGACTTGGAGATCCCGACGCCGCGTTCTCTCAACACTTCTGAGGCGGCGATCTTGTCAATCTTTGCTCCTGGGCCATCAGGCAAGATGCTGTCCAGCGTAGTCGCTACGATCACCACGCGACAGGCGTCTCCAATGCAGAGCCGTTTGCCGTGGGAGGAGAGATGGATCACGTCGTAGTCATCCCAGTTCTTGAAACTCTCCACCGTGACTTCGGAATCCGTCTTTTTGCGGTTCTGCAGAAAATCGACGCCGCTTGAATAGCCCTCTGAACCCCTCAGCAAGTCGGCCACATCAGGCCCTTCATCGTGTATTCCGAACTCCCATAGAACCGGTGAAAGGATGAGCGCTTTCTTGTTGTCACTCTCTGGCCGGACGACATCGGGTACCGGAGCTGCGGACGAATCGGCGGGCAAGACCGCAGCCGGACTGCCCGGTGCGCTTCGTGTGCCCAGAACTCCCTCACCGAACACCCAGGCCGGCGCGCCTCCGTCCAGGCGATATGTGATCGCCTGTGCGTCGTGGCCAACTTCCACCACGCCTTCCTGCTCCATTAGCCATGCAGCGATCTCATCCATCCCGGTTCCGTCGTTGATCATCTCAGTGATCTGGTCACCGATGCTGTCCGTCTCTTCGAGGATCTGAATCGGAACTTCACCGACAGAGCACGGATAGCCAGACGTTTCACAGTCGAGAGGCTGCGGAGCGGCCGTCTCCGATTCGGAGTTCGGCTCTGAGGCAGGCTTGTCCGAACCACAACCGAGGGCAAGCGCCAGAGAAAAAAGTAATGCGACCATTACAAAGTTGATGAGTCGCTGGCGAGTTGGTTTTCTGAAGATTAGGTGACTCAATGGAGGATGCTTCTGACAGTTCTCGGTGAATGACAATAGGTGTCCGGGTGGAATGCTAGTGCTTTAATTCAACCCAACTCTTTGTGTCCCACGCTTCGTATGCAGCGTCCACAAGTTCGGCCGCCTTCATGCCGTCATAGAAACTGGTCTCGATCAAGGACTGATCGCCTGCCAGGCAGGCGTCGACAAAGCGCTGGTACGGCTGCGGATAGGCAGGTCCCGGCTCCAGTTCAGCTAGCTGACCGCGGACATCTCCTGAATAGCCTTTGAGTCGATAGCGCCCATCGGTGTGGATCACTCCACCAGAGCCAGACACTTCCACGCGTGCATGCGTACCACCGTCTGCATCCACCATCCGCGTCACAAAACTGGTGTGTGCCACCGCATAACCACCATTCACGAACTCAAGCAGATACGCCGATGAGTCAGGGACGTCTACATCAGCACCTTCCGGTATGTCGTTGAACTTACGGTACTTCTCAGCCGTATTAAGGACCGATGTAATTCGAGCAACCTCACCGCCTATGAATCGCGCCATGTCGAATACATGGATCAGCTCGTAAACCGTCCCACCACCGTTCTCTTTCTTGAATCGCCACGATAGAACTTCGGGGCGAGTGCCGAACTGGTTCGTCATTCCCCACCAGACGTTCATATGAAACATGTCGCCGACAAACCCATCGTCGATGTAGCGTTTCATCCGGCCGACCGCGGTGTTGCCGCGCTGGTTGAAGTTCGTGGAGTGGATGACTCCTGCCTTTTCCGCCGCCTCAAGCATCTCTTTACAGTCAGTAGCCGTTAATGCAAGCGGCTTGTCACAGAGGATGTGTTTTCCGGCTGTCGCTGAATCGAGTGCGATCTGTTTGTGTGAATCAGTCGGCGTGATGATGTCGACTGCATCGATCTCGGGATCCGCCAGAAGGTCGTGGTAGTCGGTGTAACCCTTAGGTACGTCCCACTGCTGCTGCATCTCTGCCAGTTTGTCGGGATTCCTTCGCATGAAAGCAACGATCTCGACGTTATCGAGCTTTCCGAAGTGATCCATGTGTGTGTTGGCGAAGCCGCCAGCACCGATGATGCCGATGCGCAGTTTTTGGGATGTCATTCGTACTCGCACTCGCCTCTGATCGAAGTGAAGAAGGTTATTCGGGAAGAAGCGAGAGTTTACAGGAGATGACTTAATGCATGGATCCGCAGCACGAAAATTGGATCGGGATCAAGCTGATCGACGAGTTAAGCCGAGGACTGAAAGGCCGATCGGAACCGCGGCGAAAGGCAGGGCGAACGTGAGTGCGGCCACTTTGAAGTAGTTGCTTACATAGCCGGGCGAGTCCGGCGTAGCATGGGTCTCGAACAGGAAATCACCAGTGAACGTGACAGAAGCGCCGATCGCGCCCCATGTTGCAACCCACAGCACGAGCGTCGACCAGATGATCGATTCTCGAAGTGATGACCGCCATCTTGGCTCACTTCGCCAGCGAGATACGTGTGCAATGTGTTCCACTGCCTCCGCATTCGTTCCCGCTTCAAGCGCCGTCGAAGTGTGTTCAGTCCGCTCCGCCATGTGCTGCGAGCGTGCCATCAACGGGAGCGTAACGGCGAAACGCACCATGTCCAATAGGCCGGAAACAGAACCTGCCTCTGACACAGATGCTTTTGCTTCGATAATGGCCGGTCTTGCAAGCGGGTAAGTCCACGCCCATAGCCAGCTCCAGGTGAGAATTGGGATGCTGAAGAGTGCTGTGATCAATCTCATACTATCCCTCTGTTCGTAGCCGCTCTCCGCGCTCTTACCCGTCGTTGTTCGGTTTTACTGGCAAGGTCGGACAGAGCACTGAGACCAATTTTGTTTGCCTTCACCATGCGACGCGGATGCGACTCCGAGAAATCCCAACGAGCGTCAATAAATCCATCCCGTTGGAGCGCGGTCAGAGCCGCGTAGACGCTGCTGCGTCCAAGTGTGCCGACGATGTCAGCGATCTCCATTCCGCTCAACTCGCCGCCATTTGCAGCGAGGGTTTCAAGGACTGTTACCTGGTTTCGGCTAAGTGCCATGTGTGGTTCGTTGGATAAATGAAATTTAGATCATTCCAATAATTGGAATATTATAACTGCAAGGAAGACCGGTCGCAATCGACTAACTGGAGACAGGACTAGACTTCGTCTCCGCGGCCGGCGCGGCGTACCGAGTGCTCAGTGATTCCGTAAGCAGCTCCGTGAACAGAGCCTCCGGGGAAGATTTTTCCGGGATTGAAGCGCTCGGATATCGAGGCGTCTGAGGCGTCCGAACTACCTTCATCTTCGTCATGCATCGGATTGAGGAACGCTTCGCGCAGGCCCTTCATGGCGTTCATGTCGTCGTCTGTGAACACCAGCGGCATATAGGCCTGTTTTTCTATGCCGATTCCGTGCTCACCTGACAGTGCTCCGCCGTGTTCGACACAGATTTCCAGGATGCGCTCGCCGGCCTGAATGACTTTCTGCACCTCTTCGCGGTTTCGTTCGTTGAACAGGATGCAAGGGTGCAGGTTTCCATCGCCAGCGTGAAACACATTGCCAATCGTCAAACCGAGCTCTGCCCCCACCGCATTGACCTGCCTCATAACTTCTTGAAGCTTTGTTCTGGGCACGACTCCATCGACGAGGTAGTAGCTCGGGGCGATCGTGCCGAACGCGCCGATAGCACCTTTACGCGTCGCCCAGAGGTCGGCACGTTTTGCCGGGTCATCTGCAGCGCGTAGTTCTGAAGCACGATTATCGTTGCAGATCTTCTCTACGATCTCGTACTGCTCATCCACCGCCTCCGTCAGGCCGTCGAGTTCAACGATCAGTACGGCTTCGGCGTCTGCGGGATAGCCCGGGTGATAAACCGGCTCGCATGCATCGATTGTCACGCGGTCCATCATCTCGAGAGCCGCGGGAACGATGCCAGCAGCAATGATGTCCGAGACGGTCTGTGACGCGTCGTCGAGGGATGGAAACGCAGCCAGGATGGTGTGAATCTTCTCGGGAATTGGCAGCAAACGAACGGCGATCTTCGTGACGATTCCGAAAGTGCCCTCGGACCCGATAAACGCACCTCTCAGGTCGTACCCAACGCTCTCGCGAGCCTGGTCACCCAACCAGAGCAGGGTACCGTCGGCAAGGACAGTTTCAATTCCCAGCACGTGGTTGGTCGTGGTTCCAAGTGCAAGGCAGTGAGGCCCGCCTGCATTCTCAGCAACGTTGCCGCCGATGGTGCATGCCTTCTGAGAAGATGGGTCCGGCGCGTAGTACAGGCCATACTGAGCAACGTGATTCGACAGCTCAATATTGACGAGTCCAGGTTCAACGATCGCAACCCGGTTTTCCACGTCAACTTCCAGCACCCTGTTCAGTCGGGCCATACCGATAACAACCGAGTCACGCAGCGGGATCGCGCCTCCTGAGAGGCCAGTTCCCGCCCCGCGAGGCACTATGAACGCATCGTGCCTGTTTGCAGTCTTAACGCAATCTGATGCCTCTTCAGCTGAACCCGGTAGCACCACCACTCGCGGTGCTGCACGGTCAATAGATCCGTCATATTCGTACAGCAGAAGATCTTCTGGTTTCCAGACAACGTTACGTTCGCCAACGATCCGCTGAAGATCGTCTATCAGTTCATGGCTGGCGGTTCCCGCCCGATTCGTGGTGGTCATAGCGACCATTTTGCCACGCGACAGGACTAGCCGTCCGTGCACCTTCTCACGTGTGTTCGGACAAGCTGCTACGACCCTGCAAACTGCCGCAGTTCTAATGTAGGAGTCTCGAAAACGGAACCCACACCGAGACCCACCGGCGGAAGTAATGCATCTGCGAGATTTCCTGACAAAACTGGTTATGTCAGGCCTTCGTCGGCGTGTGCCCGGTTCCCACCTGTTCCGGTTGCGACCCGGCGGAGGCCAGCACCAAAACAGTCGTCAAATGCCCACGGTCCGTCGCCTCACGGTGTCTCTGGCCTCTTACTCAGGAGTCCCGGCATATGCAGCAGGTCACTACGTCTCCCGCTCGAGTCGCGACTGTTGCCGACGAAGCTGTTGCAGTCCGCAGCGGTAAGAGCAGACGCAGTAACCTGGCAGGGCTGATTGGTGGAGCGATTGTCGTTGCGGCGGTGATCGCACCCATCGTTCTACAGCGTTACCTGACGTTCGATCCTGCGCTTGTCCTGACGTTCGGCTACGCTGCCGTCTTTTTCATGGGCGTACTGGGTAGCGTCACATTCTTCATCCCGGTACCAACGCTCACTCTGGTGTTTGCTGGTGCAACCGTTCTCAACCCGGTTCTACTGGCTATTGTTGCCGCCGCTGGGATCACATTGGGGATGGCCGGCTGTTACGCGCTGGGTAAAGCAGGATCTCGATTTGCAGAGCGCTCCCAGCCTGATGAGGGCACACGACTTCACCGGGCCACGGTTCGAATGGCGAACTGGTATACCCGAAATGTGACCATCACCTCGTTCTTCGTTGCCGCCGTCCCAAACCCTGTGTTTGACTACGCCGGTTACCTGGCTGGCCTCACCGGTGTCAGTCAGACCCGGTTCCTTGGCGCCACGTTCGTTGGCAAGTTCGTCCAGTCGCTGGTAGTCGCCCTGCTCGGCTACTACGCATTCGAGCAGATCTCGAGAGTCTGGTAGTAGCCGCCGGTACTCCGACATGTCCTGAAAAACTTAGACCGGTTTGCGCTAAAACCCGTATGGAATTGTTCTCTCATCGGGAGGATACTTGGTAGAGCAAACACGTCTCGCGCCCACATTTACCGAAACACCGCCGGAGCATCTCGCTCCGGCCTTTTGCTTACAGGCACCGCCACGAAAAAGAACATCCATCTTCCACACCGCCCGACAGTTAAGCTTCCGAGGCGAAGTATCCGCGGGCCTCGTAGAAAATCTCCACATGCGCCGAATACAGGTGGGTTTCACCGACCTGTCTACCAGATCAGTCGAATAGGGCCGTTCGAACCATTCGGGCATACGCAGTTCCGACGCTACACGATTGCCGCTCTGTTCAGCTTCTCGGCTTTCTTTGTCCACATGCTCGTGCGAGGGTGGCTGGTTAATGATCTGACGGGTTCGCCATTTCTGGTGTCGCTCGTACCGGTGCTGTTTATTGCTCCAATGCTGGTGTTCACGCTCGTCGGTGGTGAACTGGCGGACCGATTCCGCAGAACCAAGGTGTTGGCAATCGGTGAGTCGATCGTTTTCTTCACGTACGTTGCCATGGCCGTGCTGACCCTAACCGATGTCGCTAAAGCCTGGCATGTGCTCGTCTTGACCGCAGTTCATGGAGTGACCGCTGCCACTTACGCACCATCCCGACAATCGTTGGTCGGTGATCTTGTAAGACCCAGACTTCAGAAAGCGGCGCTGGGCCTGTCTCCTGCAACGTTCAACATGGCGCAGATAGCAGGACCTTTGCTTGGCGGCATTGTGCTGGCAACAGTTGGAGCGGGAGCTGCAAGCGTGCTTGGCGCGGCATTGATTCTGCCTGCCATTCCAGTATTCGCCCGCTTGAATCCTGTCGCTAAATCACAGACAGGGCACAAGGGCAACTTCCTGCAGAACATCCGAGAGGGAACCCGGTACATCGCAAATCACAGTTCGCTTCGGTGGTATCTCATCGCCGGGTTCGCACTGGTGATCACGGCGAACACCTGGGTGGCGCTACTGCCCACGCTTGCTAAAGAGGTGCTGGGACAGGGAGCCGGTGGGCTCGCTGCACTACAGGTTTCAGTAGGACTAGGAGCCCTGTTCGGAGCGGTAATTTCCGTTCCAATGGGTCAGCGGTTCGGTGAGAAGCGACTCACACTCGTGACAGGGTTCTTGTTCAGCGGCTTGATCCTGGTTCTCGCAGTGTCCGAAATATTCTTGCTGTCTGTGCTGATAGCGGGCATCGCGGCAGGGGTTGCGACGCTGTACTTCGTGACCAACATGATCACCATGCAACTCACAGCCGCGCCAGAGTTCAGAAGTCGCGTGATCAGCGTGCGGTTCATCATGTTCGGCTTTGGGCCGTTCGGCATGATCGTGCTAGGCCTGTTCGCCGAGTTTCTCGGTACCCAGATGGCCCTGGCGATCGCGTCTGCATCTGGCGCTGTACTGCTACTCCTGATTTCGGTTTTCGTCCGGATGGGGGAGTCAGAGTCGGAGACTCAACAATCGACCAGGCTCGCAACTCCAAAAGCATTGCCATCTATGGCTTCGACCTCGACAAGTTTGCCGAATGTTTCGTCATCGAATCCACTACCGGAAACTCACGGACCTGAAAAGGTGCACTCGAAGCCTGATGGGCATGGCTCAGCGGCCTGACCGCATGCAGCCTCTAGGTGATCTGGATCAGGCCGCAGTCAAGAAATTGAATGACAGCAGTCTGTGGCTCTGACTCACTCCGCCTGTACTCGCCGTGAATCCGACAAACGCCTCGCCGCTTAGAAGATCTAACTGCGATCCGAGATCAACATCAATCTCGATGAAAGGCGTCGTGAAGTCGTTGAGATACACGCGGAGAATGCCCGGTACGTACTCGACTCTCACGTAAATGATCTCGTCTGTGATCAGTTGTGGCGCCACCACCATGGTGATTCGTGTCGCATCAGATGAGGAGTTGAGACCGTCATCGATGCCGTGGACTGCGACATGCGGACCAGTCTCTACGTATGCCGTGTTGACCCAGGTGTCGAACTCGATGACGAGTGAATTCTCGATCAATGAATAGCCAACACCGTCCCCGGCAGATCCAATTGCATCTGTTCCCTCGGGACTGTTTTGTATGACGAACGCAAGGCCATCTGCTCTGGGTAACGTCCTAGAGGTTGTTTGAAATGCAAACGTAGCTGAAAAGCCATTTGCTACCTCAACCTGTTCAGGCGTCCACGCAGCACCTCGTTGCCACAGCGAGTCGGGGGTCAGCAAGATACCGAATTCGGTTATGGCGGCGTCTCCAACGGTGCTCAGTGTCGCCAGGTCGACCTCAGGTTGGCTGGGAATAACTTCGAGTGTGGTTGATGCAGTCGAACTCAATCCATTCGAATCTGTCACAGTGAGCGAGACATCATGCAGGCCGGTTCTGATCGGCGTAAACACCGGTTCAGGTCCGAACAGGTCCGGCACACTGTCGGAGTCTAGATCCCAGGCGTGGTCATCGATATGGCCGTCACCCGGAGCCGATCGAGATCCGTCCAATATCACTGCTTCGCCCTCTGTGAACACGTACGGCCCGCCGGTGTTAGCTACAGGAGCGTCAGCAGGAATCACATTGACGCGGAACGACATAGACGCAGAACGGACAGCGTTCATCGCGTTGACTTCAACGTCATATATGCCTGAATCCAACTGTCGGGGTGCAATAACAAACCCTGGTCCTTCCGGGTGGTCAAGATCAAGGGATAGGAAGTCGGGTAGGCCGATTCCTTTTACCGAGAAGGTTTCAATCTGGCCCTCGGAACCCGGTCCAAAGAAAAAGACTCCTGAGTGATTGCCTGACATTGGGGCCGTGGTGCGTGCCGTCAGGATCTCCGTTGCGTCACCGAACAGTGAGATTTCTGAACCGACCACCGTCATCCTCAGATTCAGTGTGCCGCGGCCATCCCAGGGGTCACGTTTCCTGGCAAGCACCTGGAACACACCATCAATCTGCTGCCCGATCAATGCATCACCTTCACCGACCCAGCCCATAATCCAGTTCCTGTCATCCATCGAGCCATCGTGCCGGGCTACCACGCCGTAGCGACCCGGTCTTGCAACCACGTCCACCGAGACCTCAACGTCGGAGAAGCCAGTCTCTATGACGTACCGCTGATCACCACCATCACCGGCTGGGAGCATCGTCAGAGAACCAGTTGACACCGTTGCAGATGCTCCACTCCTGACCCGCTTCCACTCTGTGCTCAGTGGGGAAAGTTCGGGTCGGTGCTCTTCGAGTATGACCGCGCCGACATTTTCGAAAAAGGAATCGAAAACAACGTTTCCTGGTTCAAAGCCATCGGACTGTTTTAGAGCAGCGGCTATGAGTTCAAGTTCGAGATCTTCGGCAGAGTTGATGTTCAGTGGAACAAAGGTCGATTCGCCGACCTTGATCTCAATGTCTTCTACCTGTTCGATGGAAATCGCAGGTGAAACCGCGACTTCTGGTAGCAGAACCGTGAAATCGTCGAATCTCTCTTCGTTGCTCCCTCGTTGGAATAGACCAGCCCAGGTCGAACCAGGTAGTGCATCACTGCTGAATTCAAATTTTGTGACGCCATCTAGCTTCAGAATGGCCCGATCACCGTCCACCTTCACGTTCATGGTGCGACGGTCGCCTGGATTCCAGTCGAAGTTGCTTGTCGTGTCTATCTGGAAGTAGACACCTCCGATCATCTGGCCAACTTCCAGTGTCTCCGAGGTCCTGAAGAAGACGAAGCCGTTTCGCCCGGCATCATCCTCGCCTGTGGCACGGCCTCCAAACATCACTCCGACCTTGCCACCATCCCATTCAACGACACTTTCGAGATCATACTCATCTACGCCGGTGTCAATAACCGCAAGACGATCGAATCCGCCGGGTCCAAACGCTCCGGTCTGATCAGAAACCTGTGACTGCCAGATTTGCCAGAACCCGGATTCAATGCTCCATCCTTTCTGAGATGGGTCGATCTCAGGTACTCGGGTGGCAAGCGGCGTGAAATCCGGTGAATCAAAGCTGTCGAACATCCAGGCTGACCCTGGGACCTCTGTCACGGCTGGCGGAGAGGGCTGGCCAGCCGAGATACGACCCTCTGGCCGTAAGACATCTTGAGAAGTGCGGACAGTGAAACTATCGAACCTGTTGCCTTCATCGAGACGCACGAAAAGCCCCGCATTATTCGATGTGGCTGGAGGAAAACCCAGAGCCAGCAGAACGGTTTCACTGTCGTCGAGGTAAATCCTCACCTGGTCAGCGTTCCGTTGGACCCTCAGGTTTCTGGACTGACCGGAATCCCAGTTTGCACGTTGCCTCCCGCGCTCCCGGAAAACGCCGCCATCGACCCTTCCAGCAACCAGGAAGTTACCGTCCCAGAATGCGATCGAGTAGTGCGATCTGTCCAGTACATCCCACGCCAGGCCCGCAGTGCCACCAATCCAGGTGATCTCTGCCGAGATCTCCTGGTCATGGTCGCCTTCGGAAGGAATGATCGCGATCTGGTCTGCGAATGCTTCCAGCGTGTCCGGGGCAGAGAGAACAGCCATGCCAGAATCGAGGACCCACTCTCCCCGCACGGATTGCCAGGTTCCTTGTGCCGTTGTTTCCGTACCATCGTGGAGCCGCAGGGGAGTGGAGTCAGCACCTGAGAATGAATCGAAAACGATCGGTGTGTCTGGCACCGCGTCCGATCTCCGGTCCAGCGGCTCGTTGTCCGAGATGACTGTGAAATCTCGAAAACTGGTGGAGTGTAAAGCGTCGAACGCCAGCCCGGCCAAAGTCGAGTTCGAGAACCGGCTACTCTCAGCCTGGAGGCTGGTAATCCCGTTGATGTCGACCTGAATCGAGTCTCTGCGAACCTGGACAGTCCATCTGTCTGGAACACCTGCAGCCGCTTCAAACGACCTCTGATCCAGGACCTTAACCTGCCCGTTTACGACCTCAAGCAGACCGGCACGATTGCTGTGGTGTCCTGCTGCCAGGAAGTTTTCTCTATCCAGGTATCTGAAAACAACTCCAATCAGACAGCGATCGCCAGCAGGAGTCATTGAAACGGCTAAGTCGTACTCAGTCAGCAGGGTGTCCACGACCGCGATGCCAGGATCTGCGTCGAGGCCAACGTCCCGCGAAGCCAACCCATCAAGTGTGATTCGGTAGTCAGACCCAGGGCTCTGTACCCAGCCGCCACCCACCGAGTCGATCTCTAGCGAATGAAGCGAAAGAGAGGTTTGAGGCGCGTCTAGGTTGAAGGTGTCGCGGACTACGTAGTTGGAGGCGGCGCTGACTGAAAGTGCTGTAGCCAGCAGCAGCGAGCCCGCAAGTGCGGCGAACGCAGGGGTCCACACGGCCTGCGCAAGACCGTGGCGTCCGTGCAGATATCTGTGGCTGCCACGCATATTCTTCACTCAGCGCTGTGAGTCGGCGAATTATGTCACCGATTTCAGCACGCGCAACTTGATACGTACGACTACAGAGGATCGTTCTCGCTGCCGCTGAAATCATGGCTGAACAGGCCAGACTGGCTCTATCAGATTGACTCAGCAAGTCTTCCGAGTGCTTCTCGCCAGAACTTCCTGCGCCGCTCAACAATCTCTTCGTTCACGAGTCTCTCAAGCTGAACAACCACCTGCGTACGGCTGTCGCCCTTGTCGTAGAAGTTGACAATCAGTAGCGAATCGTCGTTGGGCCACTTCGCGCGCAGGCTCTTGTTTTCGTTAGCTGTCGTGTAGTCAAGTTCGGTGCTCGGCAGCCACGATTCGCGCTTTGCTGAATCCGTCCACGCTGAATAGAGGTCGCCTATAGCACCACTGATCGTCTTGCTGACGCTCACGGAAAAGCCGTCTGGACGCTCGTGCCGTTTGCGCATGCCACGCGCCTGTTCGTAACCGACCGTCACTGACTGAGCCCACCAGCCGCTTTCGATGTGCTTCTCGTTTAGCCAGGCGGCGATCTCTTTATGAGACATCTTTTGCGCGCCGGCGTCATCGAGCAGCTTCAACCATTCATCCCAGTCGCGTCCCGTGCCCTTCTTCACTGCCTCGGAAGACATGTTTCCGTACGTGACATCGCTGGTCATGGTCAACTACCTCCGAACCTTGATCCTTCGTGGTGAAAAGACTACACAGATCCGGCTTTGTAAGTCAGGAACCATGATCTGTTCGTCTTCAATCAGTTCGAATGACGCAGAAAAGTATCGGTCACATCCATGCCATCTCGCCGTCACCACAACTACAATTGAGACGTATGCACCAGTCAAACATCCGCAACTTCTGCATCATCGCTCACATCGACCACGGCAAGTCGACCCTTGCCGACCGCCTCATCCAGGAAACGGGGGCGGTCTCTGACCGCGATATGACCGACCAGCACCTCGACACAATGGCGCTGGAGCGGGAGCGCGGCATCACGATCAAGGCACAGGCGATCAGGCTTCCATACAAGAGCCAGGACGGTGTCGACTACCAATTGAACCTGATCGATACTCCCGGGCACGTCGACTTCACGTATGAGGTCTCGCGCTCGTTAGCTGCTTGCGAAGGGGCGCTGCTGCTCGTGGATGCCACCCAGGGCATCCAGGCGCAGACGATGGCCAACATCTACCTGGCACTTGAGCATGATCTCGAGATCATCCCGGTCATCAACAAGATCGATATGCCCGCTGCCGAGCCCGAACGCGTCGCGGATGAGATCAAACAGGCTTTCGGTTTCAAGGACAGCGAGATACTGCACGCATCCGGCAAGACCGGCGAAGGTGTGATCGATCTCCTTGAGACCGTCGTGACGCTGGTCCCGCCACCGAAAGGCGACCCGCAAGAACCGCTGCAGGCGATGATCTTCGATTCGAAGTACGATCAGTTCAAAGGTGTTGTCGCCTACGTCAGGGTGATGAACGGCTCGCTGAAGTCCGGCGAGAAGGTCAAGCTCATGCGCACCGGGGTGCAGCCAGAAGCGCTCGAAACCGGCTACTTCAGCCCCGTACTCATGAAGTCCGACTCGTTATCCGTCGGTGAGGTCGGGTACGTCGCTACTGGCCTGAAGAATGTGCGTGACTGCCGCGTTGGCGACACCATGACCACTGCGGCAAATCCTGCTACAGAACCACTCGAAGGCTATGCGCAGCAACGCCCAATGGTCTTCACCGGTATATACCCGGCTGAAGGCGACGATTTCCCGGAACTTCGGGAAGCGCTTTCCAAGTTGCAGCTTAACGACGCCGCACTGGTGTTTGAGCCAGAGTCGTCAGCGGCGCTTGGCTTCGGCTTCAGGTGCGGCTTCCTCGGCCTCCTCCACATGGACGTTGTGCAGGAACGGCTCGAACGTGAGTACGGACTCGACCTGATCGCCACGGCACCAAGCGTTTCGTTCACCGTTGAGCAGACAGACGGCACGACCATCCAGGTCGACAACCCTTCAAAGCTGCCGAGTCCACAGAAGATCGCGAAGATCTTCGAGCCCTGGGTGAACATCACGATCATTTCGCCGTCCCGCTACATCGGCGGCATCATGGAGCTCGTGACAACTCGACGTGGCGAGTACGTCAAGATGGAGTATTTGCAACCAGCGCAGGGCGAAGACTCGGGCAACGTGGCTCAGGATGCCCGCGTCCTGCTTGAGTACAACCTGCCACTGTCAGAGATCCTGGTCGACTTCCACGACAACCTGAAGTCGGTGACAAGCGGCTACGCATCTCTCGATTACCAGTTGATCGAACCTCGCGAATCGAACATGGTTAAGCTGGATGTGCTCGTGAATCACGAGCCGGTCGATGCGCTTTCGCTCATCATCCACCGCTCGTATGCGGAGTCGCAGGGCCGACAACTTGCCTCCAAGTTGAAGGAGCTGATTCCCAGGCAGATGTTCCAGGTGCCTATCCAGGCGGCCATCGGCGGCAAGATCGTCGCCCGGGAGAATATCTCAGCAATGCGCAAGAACGTGCTGGCTAAGTGCTACGGCGGCGACGTGACCCGAAAGCGCAAGCTACTTGAACAGCAAGCGGCGGGCAAGAAGCGTCGAGCCAAGATGATCGGTGCGATCGAGGTACCGCAAGAGGCTTTCATGGCCGTTTTGCAGCTAGAGCGCCAGCACGCGGTGAAGAGTTAACTGCTGCTTCGTCTCAGCACCTCGAAGAAGCGGTCCTCGTAGGCACTGAACAGGTCCCACGCCTCTAGCTGCCTGTGCAAGACAGACGGCTCAAGGTCGCCGGACTGCACCCGCTTGAACATCTCATCGATTCGCCGACGGGCGTCGGCAGGAACACCGCCCTCTAGTTCCAGCGACCCGGCTTTCTGGAACTCTCGCATGTTCGTCGGCGCCGACCTGTTAGTTAGTTCAAAAATGAACTTCATCAATGAGACGTCCCAGAGCTCGTCCACTCCAAGTATGACTGCCTCGAGCGGACGAGAGTGCTCGTCGATATCACGGCCGATGCGCTCTGCGATGTCTTCGGGTCGAGTAGAAACAATCTCCATACCGGATGGTTCGTTCGAGTACGAGTACAGGATTCCGGGATCATCCGCCATGCCTCTGCGAACAAGCTCTTTCATGAACTCCTGAGCTTCAGAACCGAAGCCTTCTGCCCGGGACATGTAGTACGGAGTTACGATCTCCGGCTGCTTCGCCTTGACCACGCCTTTGCGCACAACCGCCTCATCTTTGGCGTTGCCCGCGTCGATAGCTGAGTACAAGGGCCTCGTGACCATGTGATAGGTCACTGTTGTAGTGCCAAACGTAGCGAGCGTCTGCGTCGGCGGCCTGACGACCGTCGTGTCGGAAATGACCTGTAAAAATCTTGGATCCATGAATGAGTTGGTTGCCTCGATGTTGGCGAAGGGTTTCTATGATTGTGTCAGAACACAGACGTTGCGATAGATGCCCACCGAGACCTGTAATGCTTGCCTTTTGGACCAATTCTGAAACCTGTTCGATGTGGCCAATATTCACCAGCAGGCTGTCACGCCAGGTCGATTCACCAGCGTAAGATTCGCCGGTGAACAACGATCAAGCTCCGACACACCCTTCTACGACCAAACATGGTGGTGGATCCGAACATCACGGTTCGGAGCGTCGGGCATGGGCCATCGACAGCTTTCGACGAGTCTGGACCGCCACTGTTCTGTTCTCGCTTGGCAACTGGACCGAGCGCATCGTGGTCGGCTTCTTCGTACTCGCAGAGTCTGACTCCGTCTTCTTGACCGCAGCATCGTTTGCTGCGAGGCAGGCCCCGGCGCTGATTGCGGCTCCAATTGCGGGATCAGTTGTCGACCGATGGCCTCGCAGCCGCGTTCTGGGAATCACCGCAGTCTACAAGGCGCTCATTCTGGCTGCGCTGGCCTATTTCGCAGGTCTCGACAGTCCAGCATTATGGCCGGTTTTCGTGTTGACCGCCCTTGGAGGCGTTGGTCAATCATTCGAGATTCCGGCAACGCAGGGACTTGTCACAGACTCGGTGCCCAGGCGTCTGCGCATGAACGCAGTGTCGGTGCAGTCTGTCGGTGCAAGAGGCATCGGCGCGCTAGGAGGTCTGCTCAGTGGCGCTGCAATCGATGAGATCGGCGTCTCCTGGGCGCTCATCATCGGCGTTGGAGCGTTTGCGGCAGCCGGACTTGCAACGCTGCTCATTAGAAAGCAGGTAGTGACCACAGAGCAGGGCTCGGCAGTGGAACAGCGGTCCATCGGGCTTGGGCTTTTCGTCCAGGCGTTTCGTGACCTGCGCATGCTGTTCCGCATGTCTGCTGTGCGTACTCTCCTGATTGCAGCGGTGCTGGTAGAGATGTTCGGATTCGCGTTTGGCGCTCTACTGCCATCGGTGGCACGCAATGTGCTGGATACCGGCGGAACCGGATTAGGTGCGCTCAATATGATGGCCGCGTTTGGGGGACTCGCCGGAGTAATCGGGCTGTCAGCACTTGGAGACTACCGGCACAAAGAACGACTCCTCGTCGCCATCACGCTCGGATACGGCACTTTCCTCATGCTGTTTGCAGCCTCGCCCGTATTCGCACTCTCCATGGTGCTGATTCTGGGAGTCGGGATGTCGGCAGGCGCATTCGATGCGATGCAATGGGTACTGCTGCAAGCCAACGTTCCGGAACACATGCGAGGCCGGGCGATTGGCGGCTGGGTATTCGCCATCGGCTTTGGCTGGCTCGGGCACATCGGGCTCGGGGCTCTCGGGGAGCTAGTCGGCGTCCAGTGGGCGCTCGGGGGAGCAGGCCTGCTGGTATTCGCCACAGGTCTTGTACTGGTGCGAGCCTCCCGTCGCCTACGCAGCGTCACACCTGTTTAGTGGAGAGGCCGACGGCGCTCAGTTGGGAGGTGTGAACGTGATCACCAACACCGGTGGCTCACTACTCTCCCGGCTACCGAAGCGCTTGGCAGTCTTGCTGTTTGCCTCGTCACCCAGCAGTACCCATCCGAAGTTGGAACCGTGCTCATCGATCCAGGACTGAACATCTGCAACGAGGGCCGCGGTCGAGTCCCATGTGTAGCTGCCCGGGCCCTGGACGTCGGTCTGAGCACTGGCAGTCGATTCAAAATCACCACCTTCTGTTCGCCAGGTCTGGTCTGGCGAGAAGGTATGCAGCCAGGTGACATCGCCAGGATCTGCGTTCGCACCGCGTCCTTCGTTTGCCGCAGCATCGGATGGACCTTCACCCCAGTCTGACGTGACACGGTGAACAAGGACGGGCTCGCTGCCTGTCGCTGTCCTGTTCATGGTCAATCGCATCTCGACAGATTCGATCGTTGAGCCAGACGGCACGACGCTTGCGATATCGAACCAGACGAGTGTTCGTCGCAGTGAGTTGTTGTTTGTCTTGCCCACGAACAGCCCTGTGCCGGAACCGTTGCTGGTTGCGCCTATGGACGACTGGTAAAGCGTGTTGTCTTTTCCGGCCGGTAGTTCGACAGTATTCGGAACACCAGGAGTGAACTTCACATCCGGAACAGCGGCCGGTGTGTTCGTAGGCACAGGCACGGGTGTAGATGTTGCCGCCGGGCTGGGATTTGAAGGCGTGTTCGTAGGCACAGCTGTATTTGTCGGCACCGTGATTACTGGCGTGGCTGTGGCCGGGCCGCCTGGAGTAACGGTCGGCTGTGTGCCGGTCGGCGTAGGTGCGGGCGTGTTCGTCGCCGTCGGCTCTGCTGTGGCAGGCACAGTAGTTACTGTCGGCTGCTGGCCGCCGGATGATGATGTAGCGGTTGGAGAAGGATCGTCGCTGCCACATGCGACTGCCAATGAGACAAGCGCTGCTACCAGCATGAGGGCAGCATTGCCGGTAAGTGTTCTGGCAGATGGAACAAGATTCAAGTGCGGCAAAAATTTTTCTCCGGGACGTCGAGTGCTTTATCACGGGTTGCACTCGGTGAAGCATTCAAATATCTGGATTCGATGCAACTCATGTGGAATCAGCGCGAAATCGGCTTATGTGTCGGTAGTTCGCCACAGATGGCAAACTGGATCACTCAGGATGGTCATTCGCCGATATTCGGATACTCGAGAACGAAGCGAACTGAACCAACCACAGTAAACCACCCACATCCAAATGCAGGACGTCGCTGGCCGGATGATCAGGGAACATTTGAGACCACCTGGTGCGACGTCAAACCAACTTCACAAGGTGAAGCTGCCGCACGATCTGGAGGACCGGATCGATCTCTGACCCTGCTGCCTGGACGGGACCGGTCTACAGCTCTTTCAGTCGTTGCTCCAGGTCGGCCTCGAGTGCTTTCGGAGCGCTCTTGGGCACAAACATCACCGGAAATTCATCCCCATTAACCCTGTATACATCTTCGGGAGCGGTGTCCATAACAGGTGTCGTGATTCCGTGTTCCTCGCCCAGGGCCAGGTTTACGACAAGTTCGGCCACATTGAGTGTGACGTCGTACCAGTAGATTATTCCGTTGGTTGAGAAGCGACCTGCATTTACCTCAGTTACGCGAGGTATGCCTTTCTCGTCCAGCTTCTGGTCAACAAAGAACAGGCCATGCGGTTCCTGCATGACCGACTTGACCGCCTGGATGCCGACCTCAGTGACTGCCGGTGGCGCTCCAACCGAAGCGTTGCGACGCCATCGTCTTGATGCGCCAACTGTACCGGGCGTGCCTCGCCCTCGTGTTCGGCTCTGCGAGAACAGCAGCTCCCCGCGATACCAGACCATCTCCACGACGCTGTCTGCTCCAGGCATCCTCTGTGCTGCAGTGAAGCTGCCCCAGCCATCGTTCAGGTTCAGCCAGGCGATCGCGTCATCAAGGCTCGATACACGCAACGCACCTTTACTGCCAAATCCTATGTATGCCCTGAGCCACACATCGTTTCCAAACCGTTCCATTGCTTCTTTCAGATCGTCTTCTGTATTGACGAAAAGCGTTTCTGGAACTGGAACATCATGTTCCTTGAAATGGAGGTATGAGGCCATCTTGTCCTGCGTCAGCGTGAACACATCGACTGGTGGCAGAAAGGTTGGCGCTTCAAGATCATCCATACCGGCGAAGACGGGCATCTCGTCGTCGTGAATTGGCCAGAAGAAGTCCGGTTTATGCTCTGCAATTAGCTGCCTCACCAGCGGGTAGAACCGATCATCGGTGATCCGAGGCACTAGGATGCGTTCGTCAAGATCTGCCACGAGAATGTTTACCGGGTCGGAGTCGAGGCCGATCAGGTGAAACTCTTCTTCTGAGTATCGCAGGGCCTTGATGACACCAGTTGCGAACCGGCCGCTGGCCATTGTGAGCATTACTGTTTTCATGCAGGTCACTCCGATACCAGTTTGGTCTGAGCACTTCTGTACAGATGGGCCACGATGTTTTCGAAAAGCGGCGCGTGCGGCCTATTACTCATACCTAACACTGTATCGTTCGTCAGCGAAAGGGGGTGATTACCGCATATTGCTCTTGAAGGTCACCAAGGCTGGGGAGCAGGGCATCGGTGCCCATGACGCAGGTTCACCGCCAGCGGGATCAGCCTCGCTGTCAGAGCGATGCGAGATCCGCAGTCGTGGTCTACTCCCAGCCAGCGACTGCGCCCTTAACGAGTGCTCGGAGTTCCGGACTCTTGCCAGCTTCGTGTAGGGCGGCCTCGAGCATGCCGCCGGGGTTTCCGGTGTCCGCATGATGACCTTCGAAACGACAAGCGTGAACTGGCAATGTGCCTATTGTCGCCTCGATGGCGTCTGTTAGCTGTATCTCACCACCTGCACCGGTCTGTTCCTTCTCCAGGAAGTCGAAGACAGCAGGTTCGAGCACATAGCGACCGATGATAGACATATTCGTCGGTGCATCTTCGAGCGCTGGCTTCTCAACAAGCCCTTTCACTGAATAGACGCCGGTAGCGATCTCTTCGCCATCGATGATGCCCTTTGTCGGCACTACTTCGTCTGGCACTTCGAGTCCTGCGACTACAGATCCGCCACCGTTGCTGTTGCGAACATCCAGTAGCTGCTGTGTCGCTGGCGTATTGGACCAGATCACGTCGTCGGGCAGGATCACGGCAAACGGCTCGTCGCCCACGAAGTCACGTGCCATGAACACAGCGTGGCCAAGGCCTTTCGGGTCGTCCTGATAGCGAGTGACAACTGTTGCAAGGTCTGAGATCTCTCTCTGCTCCGCTGCAAGGTCGGCTTTGCCACGTTCTTCAAGCGTTGAGGCGAGCTTCTCCTGGTCTCCGAAATAATCGGCAACCGACTCCATACCCCTGGACATCACGAGTGCAATATCCCTGATGCCTGAATCGACAAGTTCACGGACCGCGTACTCGATCACCGGCACATTCAGCACCGGCAAAAGAATTTTCGGTACAGACCGAGTTGCAGGCAGGAAACGGGTGCCAAGACCAGCTACTGGGATAACGGCTTTGCGAACAGGAGCGATTTGAGTATTCATGGTTATTCACAGGATATTAGCTACGTTCTGTTACCAGTATGTGTTCTTCAAGTGATGACCATGTGGGGTAACCAGTAGTAGCATTGTCTTTGGTCGTGCTAGGCGGGGAGTTAGCGGCACCCTGAACTCGCAATCCGCTATAGCGAGGCTTAACTCCCTGAACGAGACTTTAGCGTTCGTAACCTCTGCCTGTGTCGGGCGGTGTTGATAGCCTGGTCCCGCGCGGCGAGGCCCTTCGAATCCCGCCAGGTCCGGAAGGAAGCAACGGTAAGTTGGATCCCTCGGGTGCCGCGGGATTGCCGGGCTTGAGCCGTCCTCACAGGAATGTGACGCACGCGGGCCGACTTCGGGGTGCACGACCATATCTTCCTCCCCGCACTGTCTTGCAATGAGAGACAGTCCAAGAACCAGAACAGATGTCACCTCAGCGGCTGGGCCAGAACTTCCTCACTGACCGTTCTGTTGCCGGGCGTATAGTTCGCAGTGCGAAGATCACATCTGAATCGTCCGTGCTTGAAGTAGGTCCCGGTAAAGGTGCACTTACTCACCAACTTGCTGCTTCATCGGGAACGCTCACTGTGGTCGAATTCGACAGTGCACTTGCCGAGACTCTTCGCGATCGATTCACAGGTAACAAACACGTGGATGTTGTCGAGGCAGATGCGAGAACGGTCGACCCTGACGAACTGCCGCTCATCCTTGGTCGCACCTACACTCTGGTGGCTAACTTGCCTTACTACGCCGCAACACCGATCACCCGCAACTTTTTGGAAGCGAGCAATCCTCCGGAGCGCATGGTCGTGATGGTTCAGCGTGAAGTTGCGCGTGACATGCAGGCTGAACCGGGTGAGATGAGCATGCTTTCGCTTGCCGTGCAGGTCTATGCAGAAGCCTCCGTGCTATTTGAGGTGCCACCCGAGGCGTTCACGCCAAGACCGAAGGTCACGTCTGCTGTGATCGAACTAACCCCAAGAGCTGAACCGCTCATTTCTAAAGACTCGCAGAAAGAATTTTTCAAACTTGCGAGAGCTGGTTTCAAGGCGCCACGAAAACAGCTTCACAACTCGTTGGCTGGCGGTCTCAACATCGATGTTCCGCTGGCACGTTCGCTTGTTGAATCGGCTGGTATCGATACTGAACGAAGGCCTGCGACACTATCGATCCCAGAATGGAACTCGCTTTTCTCGACTTGGGAGGAGGCAGGGAGACCTTTCGTGGTCCACGGCACGTCACGGCGTAAACGTGAAGAGGCATTGAAGCGGTGATGCGTTTCTAATGACCGAAGCGAAGACAGTTACCGAACTCGCTCACGCCAAGATCAATCTCACCCTGGAGATCCTCGGCAAGCGGCCCGACGGTTACCACAACCTCGTCACAGTCATGACGACTATTGGGATACATGACGTGGTGACGGTATTCGAGTCTGATGAACTGGTTCTGGCCGAAGATGGCGGAATTCCGGCTGAACGTAATCTAGCTCTTACAGCGGCTAAGGAACTCCAACGGGTCGCAGGCGTTGCCGGAGGAGCAACAGTCTCACTTGCAAAGGAGATCCCAGAGTCAGCCGGTCTCGGCGGGGGTTCAACAGATGCGGCGGCGACTCTCAGGGCTCTAAATCAGCTCTGGAACTTGAACTTGAGCCGAAGCGAACTGGCGGAGATTGGAGCAACCGTAGGATCTGATGTTCCGTTCCTGGTATACGAAGGAACAGCGTTGGTGCAGGGCAGGGGCGAGGAAGTTACCCCAATACCGGCGCCGGCCATCGACCGCATCCTTGTCCTGTCACCCGATATCCAGGTACCGAATAAGACAGCGACCCTGTTTTCATTGATAGGTAGATCTCGATATACACGCGGGGCACTGTCCCACAAACTCGCAGCTCGCATCCGAGCAGGTCATGACGCTCCGGCCGAATTCTTCTTCAACGTTTTCCAGGACATCGCGCCCGAAGTTTTCGAGGGCTGGGAGCAGTACAGGGATGCCCTCGCTTCACTCGGAGCGAGAGAGATTCTGTTGAGTGGTGCCGGGCCCTCGATGTTCGCGATCCCGGCTGCCAAGGAGATAGGTACCACCTGGCAACTGCTCATGAGCCGAACTCGGGGCTGGCAGGCGTTTTTGACCGAGCCGTACACGCCGCCTGCAGGTGAAGGTCTACCGAATTGAGTGCATTCGTTGCAGGAGCACTTGTCGGTGCAATCATGGGGCTCGCAGTGCAGGCCTACTGGCTTATCGCACTATCCCGCCGTCCACTCGCAGCGTTCGGCCGAGCCGATTCACCCGTCGCCTCCATTATCGTCTTCGGAGGTCTGATCGCTGTAGGCGGATGGATACTTTTTGGAGGATTAGTCGGTCTTCTTGTCGAAGCGGTCAGGTCTGAAAACAACGATGCAATCCTGATTCCCAGTGCGCCATTTCTGTTGGTGCTGCTGTTCCTTTCCGTGCTTGGCATGATGCCCGCGTTGGTGCTGATGCCAACCTGGAAGCGCCACATCTTCACGACGTTCCTGCTGTTCGCCGCTCTCTTTGGTCTGCTACTACCCAACCTGGTTGTGGCAGCGCAGGAATAGTCCATAATCTCCGAGTGGTCCACTTGAATGTTCACGCAGGGTCACACATCAGGATCATCCAATCCGCAAAAGAGAGTATTTACCGGCAGCAGGCAGTGACAGGAGAAGAACTTGCCCTCAAATCAACAAGTCTTTCCGGGCCGATTCGAAGGCAAGGTGTTGCTGCTAACAGGTTCGGCCTCTGCAACAGATGGCGAGTTAATGGGGTTTGGCGGAGCTACAGCGTGGCGGTTCATGCGTGAATCTGGAACTGCCGTCGTTATCACGGATGTGCAAGACGAAAAGGGCGAGCAGTCGGCCGAGAGCTTGAGAAGCGCCGGGTTTTCGGCCGATTTCTTCCATCACGATGTGACATCTGAGGCCGATTGGGAAGCGGTGATCCGGTCGACGATAGACAGATACGGCCGACTCGACTATCTGGTCAACATTGCCGGGACAATTGACGCAGCGACGATAGAAGACACACCAGTCGAGAAATGGCAGCAGGTGATGGATGTGACCAACCGGGGCATGTTCCTTGGAGTACAACACGGTGCGCGTGCCATGCAGAAATCCGGCGGCGGCTCAATCGTAAACCTGGCATCGATGGCCGCACGCTGGACTTCCAGCTACGGCGCTGCCTACGCGGCATCCCGGGCAGGAATGACACACTTCACCCGCAGTTCGGCAATCCAGTACGCGAAACAGAACATACGGGTGAACAGCGTCCTTCCTGGCTGGGTCAAATCACCGTTCACACAGTGGATCACCAGCGATGAGAAGCTGAGCAAGTACCGCACAGACCGTGTGCCGCTTGGCAGATGGGGAGAACCTGAAGAGATTGCGGCGGCGATCCTGTTTCTGCTCTCAGATGACGCCAGCTACATCACCGGATCAGAGCTTTTGATCGATGGCGGGGTGACAGCGGGTTTCTATCCACCGGTCGGTGAGTAGTAGTCGATCGTAAAAAGCCATTCCAAGACCGCTGCCGGGCGAAGCTCACTGATCCGCGTTATCGCCACGGGCGAAATACCGTTGCGTGACAGAAGACTCCCCAGCGTCCAGTGGACCAGCCAAACAGGCACAAATGCCAGTCCGGTCTAGAATAGCCGAGCCATTGAAACCAGTTGCGGATGCAACTTTGACAGGAATCAGGCCGGGCCGGATGACTGACCGCGCCGATCATATAGACAGACCGTTTTCAAGTGACACGCCGGTCACAGGCGAATCTACGCCTGCCGAACGCGCCATTTCGGAAGGCATCGCCGCTCGGGACACAAGTGCTCTTGGGGAGCTATACGACCTGATGGGCCGTCGGGCGTTCGGACTCGCCTATACAGTCACCGGTGATGCAACACTGGCAGAAGACGCGGTGCAAGACGCTTTCTTGTCCCTCTGGCGTCAGGCCGAATCGGTCAGTCAAAGCAAAGGCAGGGTCGAATCGTTGCTGCTGACGATGGTCCACCGCCGGGCGGTTGATCACGTTCGCAAGCATGCTCGCTCGGAACGTGCGAAGAGTGCGCTGGAGTTGATTGAAACCTCCGAGGCCTCGACCGATCCCGAGGACCTCGCTGTTCAGAACACAGAACAGGCCGAAGCCGTCCGAGAGTTGAAACGGCTGCCGGATGAACAGAAGCATGTAATCGAGCTCGCGTACTTTCGCGGTCTGACCCAGCGTGAGATTGCAGATGAAACGGGCGTGAGTCTGGGTACTGTTAAGGGCAGGATGCGCCTCGGCCTTGAGAAGCTGAGAACCGCCTTCGGACTCGACAGAAAACGAACATGAACTGTGAAGAGCTGCAACAGAATACGGCTGCGCACGCACTGGGGGCACTCTCCGAAGAGGAGACGGCTGAGTTTGAACGACATCTCGCCGAGTGCGATCTAGATCATGAGATCCAGGAGTTCGGTGACGTCGCATCGAGGCTGGCTGCGGTTGCGCCTGAAATGGCGCCTCCAGCCGGACTTAAGGACAGAATTCTCGCCGCTGCTGCTGCCGAGGATGCTTCTTCGACTACTTCTGACGCCAGTCCCGCTGCATCTTTGCCCGTCACACGAACCGCAAGTAACACGGGGATTTTCGCTCGACTACGAAACCTCAGCACTCCCGCCTACGGCGCTGCTGCCATGCTGCTTGTCGTCATAGGCGGGTTGATCGGCTGGGCGATATCCACATCTACTGGCGGTAGCGATCCCGTAAGCCTGCGGCACTTCCACCGAGAAGAAGATGGAGACTGGTTCCGCGTCGAGACAGAACTTGGCCAACAGGGCCTGACCCTTTCAGTTGGCAACCTGGAGACGCTACCTGCTTCGAACACCTACCAGTTCTGGGCTGTCCGCGATGATAAATGGCTGCCGGTTGGAGACTTCAATACGAATCCTGAAGGCCGCTGGAGCGGTGACTTCGACTTTTCGCTTGAGCAGGGTGACACGATTGCTATCACCGTGGAGCCGGAGGGCGGCACCCAGAAGCCAAGCACTGACGAACCTGAGATTCGCAGCCGCATCTAGCGCCTGATTTTGATCAGAGGTAATCGCTCAGTTCGATTACTAGATACCGGAACAGGGCAATTCCACACGAAAACTATCCGCGTCCATCACGTCTCTTTCAGTAGGTGCTTCACCAAGCGGCGGTATCCTTGACGGCCATGAATCTTGCCAATGGTTCTGAAAGGGATCGAGCAGATGAACAGGTCTAACGACGGAAGTAACGCTGGCAGCATGTTCGCTCTGATCGGCATCCTGGCTGCATCTGTGCTGGCTGGATACGGCGCGTTCCTCGGATTGGAAGAAATGTTCAGGGACAGCGACGTCGCAGCCTGGATTAAGGTCGTGGTCAGCGTAAGTATCGGTGCATTTGTGCTTGCTGCCGCCAGTGTCGTGCGGGAGCGGCTCAAGGAATCACAGGAAGAGAACCTGGGAGACGTAGAACTATGATCCAGTCAACCACAGAGCACATTCCAGGCCGAGAGGTAATAGAAGTTCTTGGCGTCGTTCAGGGAAACTCGGTGCGTGCCAGGCACGTGGGGCGAGACATCATGGCCGGTTTGAAAAATCTCGTTGGCGGCGAGGTTAAGGAGTACGGTCGATTGCAGGCTGAATCTCGCCAGCAGGCTCACGCTCGCATGATCGAAAAGGCAGAAGAGCTTGGCGCCGACGCCGTGATCGGCATGCGGTTCGCGACGTCGATGATCGCCGCAGGTATGTCAGAGATCCTGGCGTTCGGGACCGCTGCGAAGCTCAGCAACTGATCCGGCTGTCAGTCCAAATAGCAGCCACTCCGGTTGTCCTGAGCGAGATCGAAAGGCTGTTCTCATTCATCAACCGTTAAACTGCCGCAACGCATTCCGGCATTCGAGAGGCAGGCAGAATCATGGCAGGACGTTTCGACGAACAGGTTGCGGTTGTCACCGGCGGCGCACTCGGCATTGGCGGGGCCACCGCACGCCGCCTCGCTTCTGAAGGTGCGAAGGTACTTATCGCCGACATCAACGATGAGGCAGCGATCGAAAACGTCGGACACATCACGTCTGCCGGCGGCACAGCGGTTGCGAGTCACGTCGACGTCGGCCAGTCAGCCGACATCGCTCGCATGATCGACGAGGCCGTGGCCGAATGGGGCCGGCTAGATATCCTTGTGCAAAACGCCTTCTCTGTGGTTGGTGGCGAGTCTCGGATTCATGGTACCGCTGAGACCGTAAAGGAAGCCGACTGGGACTGGGGCATCGACGTGCTGGCCAAGGCGCTCTACCTCGGCACCAAGCACGCTGTGCCCGAGATGCGAAAGTCCGGCGGCGGATCGATTATTAACCTCGCGTCGGTCCACAGCGTCCTGCAGGAAGCCGAGATGCTGGTCTATGAGGCCGGCAAAGCCGCTGTCGTTGGCATGACGCGCCAGATGGCGAACGACTTTGGTCCAGACAACATTCGGGTCAACGCCATCGGCCCCGGCCACATCGTGTCCGAAGGCCTCGCCGAGATGTGGAAAGAGAATCCGGACGGTCTCGAATTCTTCGCCAACCAGTACCCACTGCGTCGCACCGGCACGCCCGAAGACATCGCAGGTGCCATCGCATTTCTCTGCTCTGAAGACGCCTCGTTCATCACCGGCCACACGCTGATGGTCGACGGTGGCCTCACCGTGCAGCTACAGGAGAAGTTCGGCCTCAGGCAGGCCAACTACATCCGCGAAAACCCGGAAACCAACCTGCCGGGGTAGGCTCATCGGTCCAGTCCTTGCACTTCGTAAAATCTGTTTAGCTCCTCACCCGACCTGATCCGGTAGAAATCGATATCAGGACGTGCCGCGGCTGACATATCTTCTGCCAGCCGCCGATATCGGTGCCGTTTCTGCCACATCTCGAGGATTGCTGAGTCTTTCGAGAACAGTTGTTGGCGAAAAGTCTCGCGGTTGCCGCCGCACACCTCCTCGCCGGTCCATGAACGTCGCAGCGAACGCTTGATCCTGCGCCAGAACATGACCCTGAACGGTAGCGCAAGCAAAATTAGCGAATCGGCTCGTTCGTGGATCAGGTCGACCACCTCGCCGTGCCAGTGATCTGTCACCCAGCCGTTGGGATTGACCGCCATGCGATCTTCGACGATTTGCCGAAACTCGTCCTCAGGTCTACGTACCCAGCCCGGCAAGTTTGCGATCTGGTCAAGCTCGATGAACTCAAGCGACTGTTTCTTTGCGATCGCCTTCGCAAGCGTCGTCTTGCCGCCGTGCCCCATCACAGCCACACGGTTGCCGAGTGGATGGTCAAAGGGAACCTGGTTTACGTGACTTGCGATTTCACTCATCGAGCTTCATTTGTTGTCGTTTGATTCCGGTTTTGCGAAGTGTCAGCAACTCTCTCGTTCCTCACCTCGTTGTCATACCGATTGAGGCACTTCGCTGGCATACTATCTTGCTGACATCAAGTTACTAGTTCCGAAGCATGGGCGAACAGCGAACTCACCAGGAAGAGACAAAAATGAAAGTCCTTGTCACAGGCGGCTCTGGAATCGTCGGCCACTACGTAATCGACGAGCTGTACAAGAACGGCCACACGGTTATCAACGCCGACGTTGCTCGAATGAGCACGAACCTTGGCCACAGCGGAACGACCGGCACCGCCAGCGGTGAAGTTGCTGTGAAGATGCGGGAGAACTGGCCGCAGTTACCAAAGTTCTTCGAAGTTGAGATCGCCAACTACGGCCAGGTGATCTCTGCGATGGACGGGTGCGACGCCGTGATTTCACTCGCCTCACGTCCAAGCGCCGCAAACTACACGGAAGAGGACGTCTTCGTAACGAACGTTTCCTCCATGTGGAACGTCTGCAGGGCTGCGGAACAGCTCAAGATCAGCAAGGTGGTACTTGGGTCTTCTTACAACGCTGTTGGTGCAATGGGCACCGCCGCTAGATGGGAGCCGAAAGAGGTTAAGCCGCCTGAGTACTTCCCAATGGACCAACACGTTGGTACTCGCTCTGAAGACCCGTACAGCATCGCGAAGTGGGTAGGAGAAGAGGTCGGTGAAGGTTTCGCCCGCCGCAGTCCATGGATGTCGATCAACTCTATGCGCTTTAACGGCATGTGGGACGACAACCACTTCAAGAACCTCGCCGCGAACCCGATCACTGACCCCTGGAACCGCTGCCAGGGCTTCTGGACGTACCTGCACATCCGCGATGCCGCTCGTGCATGCGTGATGTCAGTCGAATCCGAAGGTTGGACAGGTCACAACCGCCTGTTTCTGAACGCAAACGACATCATGCTGAATATTCCGACCATGGAGGCAATCCGAACGGTATATCCCGACGTTCCGTTGAACAGGGAGTTTGACGGTTTCGAGGCTCCGATTTCCACTGAGCTTGCAAAGGAAGTGACCGGTTGGGAACCCCTCTATTCATGGCGCGACGAACAGTTCCAGAGCTGAACGAAGACCAGAACCGGATCCCATCCGTGAAAACGAGAGCAAGTAGACATCGAATCAGGTTCGTCGCGCTGGTGTTTATGGCGTTGCCTGCGATGATCGCAGCGGCCTGTTCAAGTGAACCGTCTGGTGATCCGGCCGGTTTCTCCTGCGAGTACCACCCTTCTGGTGAAAGCTCTGTCGACTTCACTCAGCCCACCTCAGAACGACTAGGCACTGATTTCGACACTATGCTGAGGATTCGAGTGACTGGCCACGAAGTCGGAGAGTCGGCGAGCGGCCTCGTCAGTTTCGTGTCTGTTGAAGAGACCGTTACGGGAGATCTGCCTGATCCGGATTCGACAGAACTTCACAGCGATTTCCGATTGTGCCTGGAGACAGGGGACGAGTACTACGTAATCGCAACAAGCCGGGCAGATGGCCAGTTTTTCGAAATTCCTCACCCCTGGTCCACGTTCCCTGTGATAAACAATCGAATCACGCTTCACCCTGACATGCGCAAGGACGAGACGATCGGTCGATTCCACGGGCTGGATCCGGTGCTTTTCAAACGGCAGTTCGTGGACTACACGGGTCGCGACGACATCACAGTCGACTGACGATCGACAGGCTGGTACCGGTCGATCAACCTGGGGTAACTCGCTCAGCGTTGAGAGTTCGTTCTTTTGGAGTGCTGGGTTGAAGCTTGCGGTCTACTCATTCTGAGAGCACGGGAACTCAAATGGCCACTTATGACTACATCGTCGTTGGTAGCGGGTCGGCAGGCGGCGCCCTGGCCGCAAGGCTTTCTGAGGATCCGACTGTTTCGGTGCTGCTTCTGGAAGCAGGACCAGACTACCCGACGGTCGAGTCGATGCCTGAAGACATCCGCGACGGACTAGCGACCGGTGCTGATCTCGTTGTCGGCGGTGCGCATGACTGGCAATTCACAGCACGGTCTAATCACCTGAATGAAAGCATGCCTGTGCCGCGAGGACGCGTGATCGGCGGCACAAGTTCTATCAACGGGCAGGTCTTTTTACGCGGCATTCCGGAGGACTTCGATTCTTGGGCGGCAGCTGGTAACGATCTCTGGAGTTTTGAGAACGTCCTGCCTGCGATGCGGAAGCTCGAAACAGATGCCGATATCGGTGGAGACTTCCACGGCAAAGATGGACCGATCATCTGCCAGCGGGCCAAGCCGCACGAGATGATGGGAGACCAACTGGCTTTCATCGCAGCCTGTAAAGCGGCGGGTTTCCGCGAGGCCGAAGACCACAATCATCCCGACTCGACAGGCGTGGGGCCGCTTCCACTGAACAATCCAGGAGGCATTCGCTGGAGCACAAACCTCGGGTATATCGCACCTGCGCGCCATCGGCTAAACCTGACACTGCGGACCAGCTGCTTCGTGCGCAAAGTGCTTTTCGACGGCAACAGGGCGGTTGGACTCGAGGTGGTATCAGGCGGCGAGCAATTCACCGTTCATGGCGGCGAGATCATTCTGAGTGCCGGGCCAGTCCAGTCTCCGCAACTCTTGATGTTGTCTGGCATCGGACCTGCAGACGACATCAGCAACTTTGGCATTCCGGTTGTTGCTGATCTTCCGGGTGTCGGAAAGAATCTGCGGGATCATCCGAGTGTGCACGGCCGTTGGCGTGCCGCCCCCGAGTATGAAATGCCGGACTCCTCGGTAGGGCAGCAGAAAGTGGCGTTGCGCTACACAGCGAAGGGCTCGCACCTGCGCAACGACATGATCATGGTCATGCGATGGCGCTCGGCTGACAGGGCACTTGTGATCTCAACAGGCCTGTTCCTGGCGGAAGCGGCCGGTGAACTGAACCTTCAATCAGCAGACCCTGAAATTCAACCGACTATGGACTACGGGCACCTGTCAAAGGAATCAGACCGGCGTCGCATGCGAAACGGAGTTAAGTTGAGCATAGAGCTTGCCGCTGACCCTGCTTTCGAAAAGATCCTCGATCAGCGGGTCGATCCGTCAGACGAAACACTCGCATCAGATGATGCGATGGACGAGTGGATGTACAAGACAGTATCGACGATGCACCACATCTCAGGCACCTGCAAGATGGGGCCTTCGGATGACAGCCTTGCGGTCGTTGATCAGCACCTCAAAGTCCACGGGATCGAAGGCTTGAGAGTCGCTGACTGCTCGATCATGCCCGACTGCATTCGTGCCAACACAAACGTGACCGCGATGATGATCGGCGAGCGCCTGGCAGAACTGATTGAAGCCGAAGGTCAACTCTCGATGGGCTCGTAACGAGCCGCCGGATCCAGCGGGAATATCGGCCGTCGGATTCGCTCAAATGCGAAGTGGCTCATATCGCCACTCGTCGCCCCTGGCGAATTGACCGAAATCATTCGACGAGCGATTGGCTGATAAGCAGGTCTAGGCGAGACGACGCCTTTCGCGACCACGATGTTAAACTCCTCGGGGCGGTATCCGATCGAGTAGAACTGCTCCCGGCTCATGTTGCCCACACGGGTCGACACCAGCACCACTGTCGGTCCTGCATCAGTCTCAACGGCCGCGGTCAAACCACCATCGAAGTAACGCCAGCCAGCGTGAACGGTCCCCGAATCTTCGAACCGACCATTCGACAGTCTGGTTACCGTACCGCTGATCTGGACGGGCTGTCCGTGCAGGTCATCTGACATCCCACCAACCTCCAGTTCGACTTTGCCGCCTTCTCCCGCCTCGAAGCACTTCTTCGCTGCCTCGGGATCTCGGATGGTTTGCAGCCACGAGTCAACCTTGAGGTGCAGTGCCTCGGCGAGGAGATAGGTGCTATCGCCGGGACTGCCTGCACCGATGTTGTCTCCGACATCCAGTAGAACAACAGGGCCATCACCGGGTGGGGTATCAAGAGCCTGAGTTACCGCCTCCGCAGGGCTGGGACCCTTCGGGACATTCAGCTCGAATCTCGTTCGCCATGCCCGTTCGGCAATCCACTGAGCTGATTTCCTCGCAGCAACTTCGGATTCGCGGTGCAACACGTAAACAGCTAATCCGTTCTCATGAACGTCGGCCCAGGGATATCCCTGGCCTACCGAGGCATTGACTACACCTTCTCGATCAAGCACGTTCTCTAGATCATCGATGATCGCCTTCATTGGCTGTTCGCGGGTATCGTGCTGGAAGATTCCAATGACCATGGGTGGTTGCTCAAGCCATTTTTCAGGTCTCCAGCCGGTGTTCGCCATTTCGACAACCAGTTCAGCAGCCTCTATCGCCCGCGGTACGGCATCGACGTGAGGATTCGTCCTGTAGACAACAAGAGCATCGGTCTGTTCAGCCATCTGCTGAGAGATGTTTGCGTGCAGGTCCAGTGTCATCGCCACAGGAACGTCACGGCCAACGCCTTCTCGTACCCTCCTCGCCAGTTCACCGTCCATGTCGGGATACTCTTCGCTGACGGCGGCCCCCATCTGGTTGAGCAACACGCCATCAAACGGCCCCTGCTCGTCGAGCATTTTCAAGGCTTCGCCTGTCAGCGACTCGAAGGCCTCAGCAGTGATGGTGCCCGCAGGGTCAGTGGCGGCAAAGATGAGTGGCACGAGTTCAAATCCCAGCTTCTCTGACGCTCTCAGGAAACCAGCAATAGACGTTTGCGCATCGCTCTGCATCTCGATGATCTGGTCACCGCGCTGAACTCCGTAGGTCTGAAGCCCTGACCTCTGGAAAACCTCGAGTGTGGTCGGGTTAGACGCAAAGGTATTTGTTTCGTGATGAATGCCAAGTGTCGCGATGCGCATGTGCTGTCTGTTCCGATTTTAGTCAGATGATTCGAGCTGCTCTCTTAACCTGTTTTCCTGGTGTCGAAGCTCTGGTGTGAACTCCTCGCCAAAGTCTTCGGCTTCAAAGATTGGGCGGATATCAACGTCGCCTTCTTCGAACGGAGCCCGTTTCAGCCACTCGACCGCCTCATCCATCGAGTCGACCTTCCAGATCCAGAACCCGGCGATCAACTCCTTGGTCTCGGTGAATGGCCCGTCCAGCACTGTCCGCTTCTTCAACGAGAAATGTACCCGCTTCGCCCGTGATGATGGATGGAGACCTTCGCCTCCCTGCATGACGCCGGCCTCAACCAGTTCCTCGTTGTATGCGCCCATGGCTGTCAACAGTTCGGTATCCGGCATCTCTCCGGCTTCGGACTCGTCTGTCGCTTTGACAACAACAAGGACTCTCATGACTTCCCTCCTTCGCTCTCAGATCAGCCGGTGACTGCTTCACAGGCCTTGACCACAGACGTGGCCTACAGATACGTCGAACACCAGGTCTGGGTCTCGACATTTTGCAAATCAGTCTGCGCTCGCTGCCTCAGTCCGGGCTGATGCGTCGTCCGCATCTTTTGCAGAATTAGTTGCCGGTAAGGGATCGTCCCAGCCAGGCTGGCGGGCGAGCATAAGGGCAACCGCTCCAGCAACAAAAATGCCGATTATGATTGCGAACGCCGCGTCGTAGCTGCCGTTGCGGTCGTGAATAGCACCCGCCAGCCACGGACCGCCTGAAATCGAGATGATTGAGGCCATCTGGAACACACCCATGATGCTGCCGAACTCCCGTAGTCCAAACGTCTGCTGGACCACCAGGACGATCAACGCGCCAAGGCCGCCGAAGCCGAGCCCGAACACGACGATTCCGGCCCACATCACAGCAGCATTGCCGGGCGTGATCATCAACGCAACCCCAGCAGCCTGGAAAACGACGCTCAGGGCAGTTGCCTTTCTTGCGGAGAAACGTTCCGTCGCTCTGCCAAAAGCCAGCTTGGAGCCGATGCCCATCGCCGCAATAATCGTGACCGCAGATGTCGCGAGCGCAGGTTCAAAGCCGTTCTCGCCAAAGTGCTGTCGTAGCTGGGTCAGTACACCCTGGTAAGTGAACATCGCAGCGGTCAGGCCGAACAGCACGAGCCAGAACGAACTTGTGCGAACAGATGACTGAAGGCTCATACCTGCGCGTGCTCCGCTACCACCGTCTTTTAGTGGGCCACGACCGGTACGAACGCGCTCTCGTTCAACAGCCTCAGGCGATTCCTTGATGACAACCAACGCAACGATGGCAAGCAAGGCCATGATCGCAGCAAACCCGATGTATGCCCACTCCCAGGTAGCTGCGGAGATGATCACTGCGGCAAATGCCGGCATTGTTACACCGCCGAAGTTATTGCCGGCAGTGACCGCGCCCATCACGCGGCCGCGAGTCTCCGGAAACCAGACTCCAACCATCTTTCCCGCGGGCATGACTGTGGCGCCGGGGAAGCCGATATAGACCATTGCGCTGAACAGGTACCAGTGCCAGAGTTCAGAGATGAGCGGCCTTAAGACGAATCCTGCAGAGATCATGGCCAGAGACCAGAACATGACCGGTCTCGTGCCGTATTTATCAGAGAGACGCCCGATGAATGGTGCGAACAGACCAGACACGAATGCAAAGGTCAGCGACAGGTTTACTTCTGTCTGTGACCATCCGAATTCTTCCTGCAAGGGCTCGGCGAACTCGCCGAACGCGTACTGGGCCATACCGATCGACAGACCGGTGGAGAGAAAGACGACAACCGCTACGTAGTAGCCGTGAAAAATGCCGCGGGACCTCGGTGTGTCGGCTTCTTTCATCGGCAATGTGATGCCAGCCCAAACAAATATTGCAGGAGGCGCACGGGATGTGGATGTTGTCGAGGGGTTAGCGGCATTGGATTGTGTGGCGCAATGTTACGCCCGCGATCACAGGATTGAGAGGTAAACAGGCCATAATTCACCTTCTCCATGCTCCACTTCATTTGTCTGCCTCTCACCTTGCCCATTTCTGCTCGTCTCCACCTGCGTGGACCGAATGTATACTCCCGCTGCAACGGCGGTTCCGATAGGGGAAGCAGATTCTGAATCGCCACCTTCACAACACCTTTCCAGTAGTCACGGACTGAACCATGAGAAAAAGCAAGATCCGGGAAGCGATCAAATCAGGCGGTCGCACTTACGGCCTGACACTCACATTTCCGGAACCGACAATCGCCGACTGGGCTGGGTATCTCGGCTTCGATGTATTACACCTGGACATGGAACACGGCGTGTTTGACTGGGAATCTGCGGAAATGATGTGCCGTGTTGCGGACATGCATGGCCTGACCTGCACAGCCCGCATTCCCAACACAGAGACCGACACCATCCTGCGTGCATTTGACCGAGGCCTGATGGGGATTCTGTGCCCGCATGTCGATAACGCCGAGCAGGCCCATCGCATCGCTATGGCGTCACGCTTCGGACCGGAGGGCGAGCGTAGCTTTGGGACATCACGTGGTCGTGACTACGGCCTCACCGGCAAGTCACCGGCGCAGTACATGGCCGAGTTCAACGAAGAGGTCACGGTCGCTATTCAGATTGAGACCAAACATGCCGTAGACACCATCGACGACATACTCAAGGTCGAAGGAATCGACCTGATCACTTTTGGGCCACAGGACCTGGCACAGTCACTCGGTCATCCAGGGCACGCAGATCACCCGGAAGTCCTTGAAGCGATGGAGCACGTGCGCACTCAGGTCCGCGGAGCCGGCAGGTTGATGGCTGAAGACGTGGAAAGCGGAGTCAACCTCGTCCAGTGGATGCCAGACAGGCTGAAAGAGTGGCTTGAAACCGCCAAGTCCCGCTGAACCGCACACCAGCAAGGAACAGGAATCCGATAGATGCCACTTTCACCAACCACCGCGAACACGAAATTCGAGCCAGTGCCGTACTGGGCCAAACTTCCGATGGGCGTCAGTTTTTACGGCGACGCCACATCGGTTTCTGTTGATTCGAAAGACAACGTGTATGTGTTCAACCGCGGCACCGATCCGATCGCGGTTTTCGATTCTGATGGCAACTTCATCAAGGGCATGGGGCACGGTGAATTCACACGACCGCATGGAATCGAGATCGACGCAGAAGACAACCTCTACCTCGTTGATGACGACGGCCATTTCGTTCAGAAGCGAACCAACGACGGGGAGATAGTTTTCACGCTCGGAACCCCAAATGAACCAGCGGAGTGGCAGGGCGGAGGCATCTTCAACCGGCCTACCGATATCGCCATCCATCCCGAATCTGGAGATCTTTTCGTTTCGGACGGCTACGGCAATTCACGCGTCCACCGCTTCGACAAAGACGGCAAGCACCTGCTTTCGTGGGGCGAATCCGGCTCCAAGCCCGGCCAGTTCAGCCTGCCTCACAACATCACGATACTCGGTTCAGACCGAGTGGTTGTATGCGACCGTGAGAATTTTCGTCTCCAGGTCTTCACGCTCGACGGCGAGTTCGTGGATCAGTGGCACATCCACCATCCGATGTCGATCACGAACGGCAAGAACGGCGATACCAGTCTCTATGTTGGTGAGATGATCCCGCCGCCAGTGCAGCGCGGAGTGCCTAACCTTGGCGCACGTGTCGCGGTGCTAAGTGAATCGGGTGAGTTCCTGCAGCACATCGGGGCTCCACTTCCCGGACAGGGAGCAGACCAATTCATCGCTCCGCATGGCATCGCATCCGACTCGCAGGGCAGCTTCTACGCCGCCGAGGTTTCCTGGACCAACTACTACTCAAGGCCTGACAACAGCGGACTGGACACACCGCCGCTTGGCGAAGTGGTGAGCCTGCGCAAGTGGAGGAGAGCAGACTAACCAAATCGGTCAATTTCGTTCACTCAGGGAGGTTTATATGCCGGCACCAGTCACATCTAGCACTACGTTCGAGCCGGAATTCGGTTGGGCAAAACTGCCTCACCCGATGACGTTCAAAGAGGCAACATCGGTAGCCGTCGATTCAGAGGACAACGTCTACGTCTTCAATCGCGGCAACTGGCCTGTGATGGTCTTCGACAAGGATGGCAATTTCTTGTCGGACTGGGGAGCTGGAGAGTTCATTCGTCCGCACGGAATATACGCAGATGCTGAGGACAACCTGTACCTCGCCGATGACCTCGCCCACATGGTCGAAAAGCGGACCAAAGACGGGAGTCTGCTCTTCCGGCTAGGCGAAAAAGGTGAAGCGGCTGAGTGGCAGCAGGGCGATCCGTTCAACCGACCCACAGACATAGCCATCCATCCCGATTCCGGCGACATATTTATCTCCGACGGCTACGGAAATTCCCGTGTCCACAGGTTCGATAAAGATGGGAAGCATTTGCTGTCCTGGGGTGAACCGGGCTCCCGGCCCGGCGAGTTTAGCCTGCCGCATAACATCACGATGCTTGGCACAGACAAGGTTGTCGTTTGCGACAGAGAGAATTTCCGGCTCCAGGTATTCACGATAGACGGCGATTTCGTGCGTGAAGTCCATGCCCATCGTCCAATCTCGATCGTTGCCGGCACGGGGGATGACACCAGCATCTATGTCGCAGAGGCGGGTCCTCCACCGGTGCAGGCTGGAGTGAAACGACTTGGCTGTGACGTGGTCATATTCGACCGCGACTTCAACGAGATCACTCGCTTCGGCAATGAGTTGCCCGGCGAAGGCGTTGATCAGTTCATGTCTCCGCACGGAATGGCAGTCGACTCCGAAGGATCGGTGTACGTGGCAGAAGTTTCCTACACCGCGCACGGATCACAACTGGAACCGCCGCGTGAAGTGGTTTCATTGAGGAAATGGAAAAGAGTTAACGGCTAGGGCTTGAAGTCCATTCGGCCCGACCTTTCTCAACCTGACGAACGAATGCTTGCACTTCGATACCACGGCAATAAGGACATACGGCTCGAGGACATTCCTGCACCTGAGCCGGGAACCCGCGATGTGCGCGTTCGCGTTACTCACACCGGGATCTGCGCCACAGATATCGAGGAGTGGCAACACGGGCCGCTCTGGGTGCAGCACGACGATCCAAACGCGCTAACGGGCCGAGAGATTCCACTCACGATGGGCCACGAGATCACCGGGCATGTTGAGAGTGTTGGTAACGATGTTTCGGATGTTCGTGTCGGACAGCGCGTGGCGATCGGTAATGTTCTGACGTGCGGCACCTGTTTCTGGTGCGAGCGCGGCGAGCAGGCCGTTTGTCCCAGCATGGCGGTTGCCGGGCTCTCGGCCGATGGAGGGCTCGCCGAGTTCATCGTCTGGCCTGCTGCCAACATCGTGCGTTTGCCAGACACCGTTTCCGATGAAGAAGCTGCGCTTGTGGAGCCAACAACCGTGGCGGTGAGAGCGGTCCGGAACTCTGGAGTGAAGGCGGGAGACACCGTTGCTGTGGTTGGCGCAGGTACCGTTGGACTACTCACGATGCAGGCGTTTCGCGCAGCTGGTGCGCGGGTGATCGCGGTCGATATCCGTGAGCAAAGCCTTACGACGGCGAAGTCTCTGGGCGCCGACGAAACGGTCAACGCAGCGAGCGGCAATGCCGGTGCTGAGCTGTTTGAACTCACCGATGGCATTGGCCCGGACATCGTGGCTGAGACCGCCGGTGCAGCAAGCACTCCGGTCGACGCAATCAACTGGACTCGGCGCAGTGGCACAACAGTGCTTGTCGGTATCTACTCGGCCAAACCAATCATGAATTTCAACGACATCGTTGGAGTTGAGAGAAAAGTAGTTGGCTCGGTGGCCGCTGGCCCGGGCGACATGGCAGCCGCGGTTCAGATGATCGGCTCGGACAAGATCCGGGTGAAAGACCTGATCTCGGCGAAGATTCCTTTGGAGAGAGCGATTGATGACGGATTCAACCGCATGCTCGATCCGGAAAAAGATGTCTTTAGAATCCTGATCACGCCCTAGATAAGTCGATAGCCTTAGGCCTGCCAATCAGGCAGTTGAGAGACCAAGAATGCACTACCAGGATGAACGAACACACGGCTGCAGGGTCTCCGATTCGTGGGAATACCGGGGACTGAAGACCGTTGTGCTCGAAAACGAGCTGGTTCGGGTGATTGTGCTGGCCGACAAGGGCGCAGACATCTACTCATTCGTCCACAAGCCGACTGACACCGAGTTCATGTGGCGAACGCCATGGGGGGTCCGCAACCCGGCACTTTCGGTCCCACCGACCGGTGACCCTGGATCGGTCTGGCTCGATTTCTACGAAGGCGGCTGGCAGACCGCAGTGCCTCACGGCGGCTATCCAGACGCGGTTGCCGGTGCAGAGATGGGATTGCACGGTGACGTGAACACGATTCCATGGGATGCAGTGATCGTTGAAGACTCGCCTGAGCGAGTTTCAGTCAGGTTCTCGGCAAAAAGCGTCCGTACTCCGTTCGCCATTGAGAAGACGCTCACACTCGAGTCGGGCTCTTCCATGCTTCGACTTGATGAGACTCTGACAAACGAAGGTGCGGAACCACAGGACGCGGTCTGGCTTGAACACATTGCCGTAGGTCCTCCGTTTCTCTCAGGCAATACACGGCTATACGTTCCTGAGTGCACGGTCCTCTCGCATCCGGAATCCATCGATGCCAACTCGAAGCTAAAACCTGGACATAAAGGCCCGTGGCCGAAAGTTCCCCTCGCGGACGGGACGGAGACCGACTTCTCTCACATACCACCACCCGAAGACCGATCGCTGGATATGGCCTACATGACCGATATGTCTGAAGGCTGGTACGCGCTCCACAATCCGGAAGACGGAATCGGCTGGGCTGTGTCCTATCCAGTCGAGACTTTCAAATATCTGTGGTTCTGGCGCAACTTCGCTGGCGGCTTCGGCTATCCGTGGTACGGCCGCTGTTACAACCTTGGCCTCGAGCCCTGCACCAGCTTCCACAACGGCGGTCTTGTGCAGGCCCAGGAAAACGGTACAGCGCTGAAAGTTGGGGCAGGGGAGTCCGTGAAAGTGACCCTGCACGCCGGCGCGTTCACCGGTTTACAGGCGCCAAAGAGAGTGTCCTCGAACGGGTTTGTCGAGCGTTAGGAAATGCTGACGTCGGGTCTGACTCTGCCTTCGCAAAAGCTGACGGGTTACTGACATCTGTCAGTCGCGTAAGCATTTCACCTGCGATCGTCTCAGAGCGATGCAAGTCAGCCGAGAGTCACACGCTGGCCGGTAGCCGCAGACTCGTATCCAGCCATGATGACCTCAATATGGTGCACCGCGTCCTCGACTGTCACCTGAGGCCGTTCTCCTGAGTCAATGCAATCCAGAAATGCCCTGACATCTTCAGCGGGATCAGCTGGAAACAACGACTGCCACGCGTTCTTCGGTGACTGACCAACTTCCCGCCGAGTCGAAGCCCACATCATCATCGGGTCGAACAGATGTCTCTCACCCGCGTCGAAGCGCGTGCTTTCGGAGTAGACCTCGATGCGCGGTTCGTCATCCGCGAAACGGAAATATCCATTTTCTCCGATCAGGCTGACCTGTTGGACACCCGGAGTGGGGTGGCTGTGAACGCCGATCCTGCCAGCCATGACTGTGGAGATCGTGCCATCTTCCAGCGTTAACAACAAGGCACCGAAATCCTCGATATCCAGTTCGGCATGCTCAGCGAAGAAGTAGTTTGCTGTTACCGCCTCAACTTCGCGGACCCGCTGACCAGAAAGCCAAGTAACAAGCGAGACCGGGTATACGCCCATATCGAAGAGTTCTCGTTTTGCCTCGACAAACGTGAACTTACCGTCGCTGCCACGTTCCTGGCGCAAGTGATTGCCTGAAACCTCACTCAGATGCCCTTTGGCCATCAGCATGTCCGCATGCATGGCGAACAGTTTGCCAACTTGCTGTTCCGCCAGAGCATGTTTGGCGGCCTGTGCCCAGGGAGTGTGTGCTTGCGAAAACATCTGTGAAACTGTACCGGCCGCCCGAGCTGATTCCTCGATTTGGAATGCGTCCTCTATGGTTCCTGCCAGGGGCTTGTCCAGATACACGTGAAGATCATTTTCGAAGCACGAAGTGAGCACGTTTGCTCGCCTCTCCACATCCGGACAGGCACAAGCGATATCGACGCCTGGCAATTTCAGAGCGTCTGTTAGCGGCAGGTAAGGTAGATCCAGTTCTTTTGCCAGAGCACGGTTCTGCTCCTGGCGATACCCATCAACCTCTATCTCATCTGCAATCGCGACCACTTCGCATCTTGAGTCCGCCGCGAAAGAACGGATGTATCCCTCGAGGTGCGTGCGGTTCCCTCCGATACCGATGACCTTGTGACGTCCGGTCAAGAGAAATCTCCCGGTAATCGGTGAAAGATAGACCCTTTCGAGCCCAGCACCGTGACATGCCCACCAAATCGGCCATCGACAGCGACAGAAACGCTGATCAACCCGGTTGCACCGGATTTCCACCGCAACAACGAGGCATTGAGATCATCAGAGACGGTAGACGGTGTCTCGGTAGCATCTATGCCAAACCACCTCTCAACACTGGTTACAGTCTTTTTGAACAGAGGTTCGCTTCCGCATTCCGTTTTGGGCGCATGAATAGTGATTCGGACAGCACACGGTGTGCCGATATGCCCGGAGTCTATAGCCGAAAGAACTGCTTCTTCCAGCTGGTTCCAGTTTTCGGTAACGTTCAATCTAGTGCCCTCAACGCACTTGAAGTTGACTCGCTACCAACCGCGAATACATGCCTTGCTTGGCAACCAATTCTTCATGCCTGCCAATTTCGACTACTCGGCCGCTGTCGAGCACGACGATGCAATCGGCATCCCGGACGGTTGAAAGCCGATGAGCAATAACCAGAGTTGTACGGTCTCCGGATAATTTATCTAATGCCTGCCGTACCTGTCGTTCATTCGTCGCATCAAGGTGGGACGTTGCTTCGTCAAGGACAAGCACAGAAGAATTCTTCAGGAACGCCCGGCCGATAGCCACCCTTTGTCTCTGCCCCCCAGATAGCTGGGCACCCCGCTCACCGACAGTGGTATCCAGACCGTTTGGCAGTGAATCTACGAAATTCTTGAGGCCTGACATCTCGACTGCGTTAGCGATCTGCTCGTCCGTCGCTTCCTGGTTGGCAACGAGCAGGTTCTGACGCAACGTTGAGTTGAACAGGTAGGTGTCTTGAGCCACAAGAGCAATCCGTTGGCGAAGATCGTCAAGTTCGTATTCGCGCAGATCATGGCCGTTCAGAGAAATCGACCCATCGGAAGGGTCCCAGAATCGCATCACCAGGTGTGCGGCAGTCGTTTTTCCAGCACCAGAAGGACCCACGAGCGCGATTGTTTGTCCCCGTCCTACTTTAAACGAGACGTCATCGAGCGCTTTTCGCACCGAATAGTCGTAACTGAATCCTACGCTGGAGAATGCAATCGTTCGTTGGGAACCCAGAGTGTCCCCGTCCACACCTGAACCGTCACCAACTGGAACCGGCTCCAGTTGCACGGCGTAAATTCGTCGTGTCGATCCGAGCGTGTCGGCCAAAAGCCGTCCGATATTGGCGATCTCAGATACCGGTAAGAACGCAGCCATTGCTATCAGCGTCGCGAGCGGCAGTACCGAAGCATTGAGCGAACCATCAGAAACCAACGCTGCACCGACAAGGGCCACAGCCAACCCACCTAGCCCAGTCGCTCCTTCCAGAAACACCTTCTGAACGGTTAACTCTCGGAAAAACGGAACTCTCACATTGATGTAGTCGACCGCAAGCGCTTCGAATTCACGCCTTCGTTCTGGACCACGTTCGAACGCAGCGACTTCGTGCATGCCCTGGATTGTGTCGACTACATGCGCGTTTAACTCACCCAGTTTTTCGCGTGATCGTGACCCGAATCGATCAACTCTCTCCCGGGAGACCATCGGACTTATTGCCACGATCAGAAGGAACGGCAGTAACGCCACCGCAAGCGGCCATCCGAAAACGAGCAACGTGATCACAACACCGGCAGGAACTATCACGGCAACAAAAGATGGAGCAACGACGTGGGCGAAAAAGTACTCAACGGTTTCAACGTCCTGCGTGGCCATCGAGACAAGATCACCGGTCCGACGCCTTACTAGGTACGCGGGAGCAAGCTGCTCCAGTTTGTTGTAGAGATCGATTCGCATCTCAGAGAGCAGCCTGAACGCGACATCATGCGAAACCCAGTTCTCCGCCCAGTGGAGTATTGCGCTGACTGGAGCCAGGATGAACAACGTGACGAGCAGCCAACCAAACGGATCACCATCGATCACAGCAGCTACAGTTAGAGCAGAGACGACACCAACTCCGATTAGTGTGATGAATCGGAGGACACCGGTGACGAAGCTGATTGAGAGCTTGAATTTCCAGGGCGAAATCAGCCTCAGCAGAACACGGGACGCTGCGATCCAACCCATTCCTTCGGCCTTGAGTATTGCGTCCGTCGGGGCAAGTTGAGCTGACTCGCCATCAGAGTCGATCTGCGGCTCTGCAGCATATGGTTCGGCTGGCGAAGGAGTTGTCCCATTCGTCTGAACAGAGGTCTGACGTTCTTCGAACTCCTCTACCTGCTCTGACATGAGTTTGGCGTAGGCACCGTCTGTTGCCATCAACTCTTCATGAGACCCAGACTCGACTAACTCGCCGTTCTCCAGTACAAGAGTCCGATCAGTATTTCGCAAGCTCGATAGCCTGTGCGCAATGACCAGCGTCGTCCGGCTCTCCATAAGCCGGTCGAGCGCCTCCTGGATGATGTGCTCATTTTCGGCATCGACCGCAGAAAGAGCTTCATCAAGAATCAGGATCGGTGCATCGCGTAGTAAGGCACGGGCAATAGCGATTCGCTGACGCTGACCGCCAGAAAGTCGGACGCCACGTTCGCCAATCACTGTGTCATAGCCGTCTGGTAAACGAGTGATGAACTCGTGGGCGTTCGCCAGCTGCGCTGCATGCTCGATCTCGGCTTGCGAAGCTGTCGACTTACCGAATCGCAGATTGTCGTTCACCGTCCCGTGAAATAGATAAGTATCTTGTGAAACGACTGCGATCTCTGAGCGAAGCTGTTCCAGTGACATCTCTCGGATGTCATGACCTCCGAGCCTCACCGCACCGGACTGGGGATCGTGGAATCGTAGTAACAATTTGATGACCGAGGTTTTTCCAGCGCCACTTTCTCCGGCAATGCCGATCCTCTGACCGGGTTGAACACCGAAACTAACGTCTTTGATAGCTGGAGTATCACTCTTCGGGTATTGGAAGCTGACATTTCTGAACTCAATTGAGTGTTCAGAAGGCGACGTAGACTGCGATGAGCTACCAATTACCGATGACCTCGCGTCAAGGAGATTGAACACGCCCTGACTCGCTGAGAGGCCGTTCATGCCCTGGTGAAAAAGCTGGCTCATCTCTCGGAACGGCCTGAACATCTCGATCCCGAGCATCAGGATGATCAGTAACGCGGCCAGTGACAGGTCTCCAGCCGAAAACCTGACTGCCGCAACGGCGAGCACAGCGGCGGCACCGATCGCCACCCCGGCTATCGTCACGCCGAGCGAACCGGCATTCGTTGCCAACACCCACATCGTCGTTTTAAAGACCTGGTGTGCTCTGTCTGCCAACATCCGACCTCTGGCCTTGCCTTGCCCGAACGCCTTGAGCGTCGCGAGGCCCTGTATCGAATCCAGGAACTCAGCTCCGAAGTCACCGTAAGCTTTACGACGCCGGATACTGCTGGACTGGTTCCAACGATGAAACAGGGCAGGAGCGAATAGAGTCAGAACCGCAAACACCAGAGCTACGAGAGCTGTCGGAACATCTAAGAAAACCAGGTAAAGGAAGATGCCAATTGGGGTGAGGGCTGCTGTAAACAGCTGCACCAGATACTGCCCGAAGAATGTCTCAAGCTGCTCAACGCCGTCAACAAGCGTGAGCATCGAATCACCGGTGCGTTCCTGAGTAAAGTAGGCGGGACCGAGATCGATCGAATGGGCGTACAACCGCGTACGCAGTTCAAGTTGAATGGCTGCGGCCGTTGAATGGGCAGACATCTCCTTCAGGTACTGCAAAACCGCGCGTAGAAGCACAGATCCTGCCGTTGCCAGGACCCATGGCATCACATCACTACCCGAATCACCTTCGAGTACGCCTGCCAGCACGACTCCAAGCAACGCCAGCCGAGCGATACCGGCTGCGGCAGTAAGTAGCCCGAAGAGCACCGCAATCACGATTCTGATGCGGAAACCACGGGTGTATGTCCAGAGCCTGGAGTTGAAGTACATTCAGTAGTTTTGAAGGTGCGTCGTTCTCGCGCACATTCTGAGTATGTCGGCGAGAGGATAACCCCAATTTTCGGCAATTGGTTGCCCTGTTCACATCTCTTCCAGCTAATCGCATTGACTTATGACGCCATTGAGGCAAACTACCGTGACTGATCTGATCGATACGTGAACTGGCTGCTCCTGGGACACGAAACGCCTCACACGGCAGCAGTAAAAGGCCTATCAGAAATGCGCACTCGAACTTTCGGAAACTCTGGACTTGAAACCACCGTCATTGGCTACGGCGGCTGGCCCATGGGCCGCGGCATGTACGGCTCACTTGACGATAAAGAGGCTATGAAGGCAGCGCAGGCTGCGTATGACGGTGGTGTCAGGCTGTTCGATACCGCCGCTATCTATGGCTGGGGATACGGCGAACAGCTCATGGGTAAGGCCATTAAGTCATTCCGTAAAGACATTGTCCTAGTAACGAAAGGTGCCCGTGAATGGCAGCGTGACAATCCAGATCGCAGCGCAGCTACAGTTGCCGATTCCGATCCTGAAAAACTGCGGAAGTCAATTGATGAGAGCCTGGAGCGCCTTCAGACAGATTACATCGACCTGTTCTTGATCCACTGGCCCGATCACACCCGCCCCCACTCAGAACCAATGCAAGTGCTTGAAGAGGCGAAAAAAGCAGGGAAGATTCTTCATTCCGGCGTCTCCAACCACAGCGTCGCCATGATGGAGGAGTGCCTTCAAACCTCACCAATCGTCACTAACCAGATCGGCTACCACATATTCGACCGTCGCCCTGAAGCTGACGTTATGCCGTTCGTCGAATCACATGGCATGGGCATCATGGCCTACGGATCACTTGCCCATGGTCTTCTAACGGGCGCGTGGAAGGCTGACGAATCGTTCGGAGAAGACGACTGGCGCAGGCGCCGTGATAACTTCGGTATACAGAGCTGGGGCGAAGAAAACCTGGCGAAAAACATCGCCGTGGTCGAGAAACTAAAAACGATCGCTGGAGACAATGGACTGTCCGTTGCCCAGCTTGCTATTGCATGGGTTATCAAGAACCCGATTGTGAGTGTTGCGCTGGTGGGTGCTAAAACACCACAGGAGATGAATGAAGACCTGCCTGGAGATTGGGATATGCCGGATTCCGTTAAGAAGGAGATCGATGATCTCGTGCTGGCAGAAGGCTCAGGTGTAGGAACTGCTGGCATGGCGATCGCAACCTAAACGTTGCCTACCTCCGGCTCAATGGGACTGAAAGCTGCCTTCTTCGATCTCGATGGCACACTGATCGATACCGGACCGCCTCATTTGCGAGCCGAAGAGATGGCTTTGAAATCTCTCGGCATCGAAAGACTCGCGTCTGACCACCCGGTGACATTCGGAGCAGGGATCTTGCCTGGAATGCAGATGCTGGCCGATCACTACGGACTGGAATCGGCCGAAATGGTGTTTAAGGCGTATCTGCCTGCCTGGGAGTCGGCACTGGAAATGGGCCTGCAGGCGATGCCAGGCGCAGACAGCAGTCTTCGGTTGGTCCATCGAGCTGGTATCCCCCTGGTACTCGTCACATCTGGAGAGAACGAGTACGTGGAAAAGGTGCTTGACCGCTTCGGCTGGAGTGATCTGTTCGAGGGACGGGTCACCATGGAATCGGTGAAAAGTCTGAAACCAGATCCAGAACCTTACCTCCTGGCGGCGAAGTTGGTCGGACTCGATCCCGGTGAATGTGCTGGATTTGAGGATTCCTCATCGGGCCTTAAATCTATGGCGGCAGCAGGCGTCTTTTCGGTCTTCGTTCGTGAAGATTCCGAAACAGCGAACCTGGAAGCAGACATCAAGCTCACGTCGCTGACTGAACTCGACTCAGCATTGCTAAGACGCCTGTTTGCCTGAGCTCCATAGCCGATTGACGCAATTCGCTAGGTGTCCTTGACCGTCGCCTTGGTAGGTTCTGTGATCAGCTTTTCGTCCTGCGCAGACCGAACTGGTCTTCCTCGCCAGGAAATGGCGGTTCCAGCGTGATGCCTGCGAGCCGAATCCAGTGTCATGAGGAGATAGATCACCGCTGCCAGAGGTAGTGTCAGGCCGCGCTCACGACCGAGTCCATGCATACGCAGAACCGGGCTGTAGGTGTTGGACATGATTTCTAGCGCAACCGCGCCGCCGATCAACGCTGTCCAAGACGCCATGTTTCCTGGCCAATCCGCCACCACAAGTGCCACTCCGATGAGGGTCACTACCAGGGGCGCGGCAAACAGGAATCCGAGCCCGATTACGGTGCCAGCAAGTAACAGCCAGGAGTGCTTGAGTTGTTCATAAGCCGAACGAGACACCATGTTCCAGATTTCGCTTGGTGACTCGTATCTGCGTGCGCTGTTGACCTCTTCGGAATATCCGAGCCAGGTACGACCACCTGAGTCCCGGACTGCTCGGGCGAGCGAGCAGTCATCGATGAGCTTCCCGGAAATCCCCTTGAAGCCGCCGGCCTGTTCCAGCGCAGCGCGCCTTACGAGAAGGCAGCCACCTGCTGCCGCTGCCGTCGGTAAATCGGGGTCATTAACCCATCTGAATGGATACAGCATTGAAAAGAAGTAGACGAACGCCGGCATCAGGAACTTCTCCCAGCCTGACACGGTCTTCATCTTCGCCATCACCGACACAGTGTCGAGCTCTTCATCGACCGCTTTTGAAACGAGCTTCCGAAGGCTATCGACTGGATGAACAATGTCTGCGTCAGTCAGTAGCAGGTACCTTGCTCTGAACCCTGTGGTGGAAGTCAGCCCCTGCTGCATCGCCCAGACTTTCCCCGCCCAACCTTCCGGTGTTGGAGAAGCCTTGACCACGGTGAGGCGGTCGCTCATCCCCGAGTATTCAGCCAGATGTGCTGCGGTAGCGGCTGTTCCGTCGTCACTGCCATCATCAACTAGATAAATGTGGAAGGTGCCGTGGTAGTCCTGCTTCAACAGAGAGGGCAACGTTTCCTGGAGCATGCCGGCTTCGTTTCGTGCCGGAACGATTACTGCCACGCGTGGCCAATGGCCTTTTAGCCGCGCTTTGGCGGTCAGCTTGACGTCGGTTTTCCAGTAACCGCCGCGGAAGAAGGCCATATAGACCCACGCAGCGGTAGTCAGCAGTCCTATGACTGCGAGAAGTGTTGCGAAGATAGTCATGCCGGGAGTGCTCAATCTTCTTAGTTGGGATTGTCGAACGATTTCACCCTAACGGAAGTTGTCTTACGAGTGCATTCCTGAAAGTTGCATGTATTCGCGCATCATGTAAGTTGCTTTTCACTACAGAAGCAGAAATTGGGGTCAAGAGAATGGCGATCATCGATACGCATTGTCACGCAGGTGGTAATTGGTTCGAACCAATCGAGGTACTTGAGTTTCAGATGGATCGTTCTGGTGTGGACGCCGCGGTGCTCATCCAGCATGGAGGAACTTACGACAACAGCTACCTGTTCGATCAGGCAGCCAGGCGCGCAGGCCGATTTAAGGTAGTCGTACTGATCGACCCGGACAGCGAAGACCCGCTGGGTGATCTAACCAAATGCGCGGAACAGGGTGCCGCAGGTGTCCGCATCTATCCGAATCAGCCGTTCAACACCTCTCATATTCACGACATCTGGAAACACGCTGGACAGCTCGGACTTGTGGTGAGTTGTCTTGGTCAGGCATCCCAGTTCGCTTCAGATGGCTTCAAAGAGATGCTTGATGACTGTCCGGACACACAGGTTGTGATCGAGCACCTCGCCGGTGTTGGGATCACCAAGCCTCCTTACACCGACTACGAATCGGCGCTGGAGTGTGCTCAGCGGCCAAACACAACTATCAAGGTTCCCGGTCTCGGCGAGATAACGCCGCGTCCTCCGCGGCTGCTGCCAGAGTTTCGATTCGACAACGTGCCACCACTATTCGAGATGGCGAAAGATGCATTCGGAGTACAGCGCATGATGTGGGGTAGTGACTTCCCTCCAAGTGCAGGCCGGGAGGGTTATGGCAACACCCTGGAAGGGGTGCGGAACCACCCTGCTTTTGCATCGGACAACGAGATCGATTGGGTTCTGGGGAAGACGGCCGCAAGAGTGTGGGGTTTCGAGAATCTTCATAGCCGGCCATCAAGCAGCTATTCGCCCCAGTAAGAGACGCCGACCAAACCTGGACCTGTATGCGCACCCATGAACGGGTGGAACTGCGTGAGGAAGATTTCCTCGCAGTCGAGCTTCTCAGATAGTTCGGCCATCAGAGAATCGGCCTCGTCCGCTGCGTCCGCGTGCATCACGTTGATGTGCGCTTTTTTTCCATTCAAGTCCTTCACAGCTTCCTTCACAAGGCGCTTGTACGCACCAGCGCGTGATCTTGGCCTGGCTATCGAGCCAACTCGACCAGTTGAAAACTCCATCACAGGCTTGATGTTGAATAGATTCGTTGCCCAGACGGCAATCTTCGGGACACGGCCACCTCGATGAACATATTCAAGCGTGTCCAGATAGGCAACCAGTCTTACCTGCTGAGAAAGATGCTTAGCCCTCTCGTGAATCTCGCCTAAAGAAGCGCCGTTCTGAGCCATACGAGCCGACTCAAGCACGATCAGGGCCTCTGAACCTGCTGCGCTGTGGGAATCGAAAACAGTCACCGGCGTTTTCGGCATTTCTGTCAGGGCCATCTCAGCGGCGACGCGAGCAGCATCGTACGCAGCACTTAGATTGGCAGAAAGCGTCACGCAAAACACCGATTCTCCGTGTTCAGCTGCCAGAGTGAACGCTTCCAACCATGCCCCAGGCTTTGGAGCGGATGTCGTAGGTAGAGTCTCGGCGGATCGTAGTCGGACGTAGAAGTCGTCCAGGCCATTTTCCGGTCCGTCCACGAAAGTCTCGTCGCCGATTGTCACTTCCATGCTTGCGACACCGATGCGGTGCTGAAAGGTGAGCTCGTCGGTCAGAGCTGCAGCGGAGTCCGTGACGACCGCGACGGGACGTTTTACGGTCCCTGGTGACTCGTCCGCCCCGGATTCAGTCGCGGATGGATTTTCTCCGTTTTCAGTCATGTCAAAAGACTACTGCTCGCACCTGGCTAAGGTCAAAAAGGTAGTGGAGCGGGAACACCTTGAAGGTTTTACGCGTTCATATGTGTGAGAGTTGCCACTATCGGCGACTGATTCGGAGAAGGTGTTGATGAACTCCGAGAAAGATGCAGTTCTACGAGCACAGGCTGGAGATTCGGCGGCTTTCCGCGTCGTAGTCGAATCGCACGGTCCAACTCTGTTCCGCGCAGCGGTGATGATGACTCGCGATCCAGGGACCGCTGAAGACGCAGTCCAGGAAACCTTCATTAAAGCCTGGAACGGAATCGCCTCATTCAAAGCCGGAACTCAGTTGAAGGCCTGGTTGGTCCGCATATTGATCAATCACCTGAACGGACTGAAGCGCCGGAAATCTCTGAATCCAGTTCGACTGTTACCCGGCCTCTTCGAACGTGCGGCACCCGACACGCCTGAAAGCCTTTTCCTGTTTACCGAATCATCCCGTGAGATTTTTGCCCTGCTTGATCTCCTGAGGCGCGACGAAAAGACGGTGATCATCCTTCACTACTACATGGAGATGTCACTTGCCGAGGTGTCTGAATCTACCGGCTGGGCTGCAGGAACTGTCAGGTCTCGCCTCAGCCGGGCACTTGCGAAGTTGAGAAAACATCTAACAGCTGGAACCGACACGATGAACGACACGGCGAGGAGGACCAGTCATGACGAGGCATGAAGAACCGGTCGACTCTGCGACTGCGACTCTCATTGGTTCACAGCTACGTAGTTATGCAGGCGGAATCGCAGTGCCAGATATCTGGGTAAGTATCTCTGACGAGATCACTGGTAGCGGGCAAAGACGATGGGTAAGTGTTCCTGGATGGTTCCCTGGCCAAAACTGGATCACTGCCGCGGGCACAGTTACGTTCGCAGTAGTTTCTGTTGCGATCTGGGTGATGTTTATCAACGGAGACGACACAACCTCAAGCGATCACGTGGGCAAAGATCCAGAGATTGCCGTTGAAACGATGATTCCGGCTGATCCAGACATCCTCGAAAACACACTCGCACTCCTGGATTCAGCAGGCTCATTCAGAATCGAGGGAGAACTGTTCACGACCAGCAGACAGCGAGGACGGACGACCTCCCTGCCTGTAGCCAGCGATTCACTGCCGTTCGATGGGCAAACGTTCTCGGAGATTATTTTGAACGGGCATTACATCGAACAAGATTGCGTGGAACACGGCGCAGATCGCGTGTGCCTGCTCGTGTTCTCACCGAGTCCCCCGGTGGATTGCAGCACTGGCACGGAGCGATACCAGGTTTGTGGCGGCAACTTCGTCGTTGGCGAGCCGATGGCCGTAGCTCAGACTATCGGCGGTACTCTCCGGTTCGACTCAGATTTCGTCAGTGGTGACCGTTTTATTGTTGAGCGTACGTTGGAAATTGACCCGGTCTTTGAATCGATGGTCAAAGACCGCCTGCCAATCGTCGATCTCTCAGAGTTTGAAGAGAACGTCACTCTTCGGCAGCGAGACAACCGCTTCTTTGACAGTTCGACGCCAGGTGCTGACGGCTACGGAACACTAGTCACCGGATCTGCAGAGTGGTTCGTCTCACTCCATCTCGATCCAATTCCCCAGCTCATTCGCCAGCCAGATGGCATGATCGATCTGCCTGGAATCAACCAACTAATCCAACTTGAAGACATTCAGCGGACCTCGTCAGTCGATTCAGATGGCGGCACGATCTACAGGGCCAATGTGACCGGAGGTATCGGTGAATCGGGAACATTCGAAATGTGGACCAATTCTGAGGGGCTTCCTCTTCGTATTGAGATAGAAGCATTCAGTTCACCGCGATGGCTACGTCATGAGAGTGGCGAAACGGAAGTGACCCGGGTGAGTCTTTCTTTCCTCGACTACGGTGTCGTTCAGATCATCGATCCCCCACCTGCACTGAGAACCCAGTAAGAAATCCGACCTCATCGACATCTCCAGCGCCACAGTTGCGGAACTGTGGTGCTGGCACGCGTCCCACACTCGACCCTCGGCAGCATAGAATTACTTGCTCTGAACAATCACCGCGCCAGAGAAGAAACCACGGGCCTGGCCGTAACGATGTCAACTTTGAGACAAATACGACGACTGCCAAACATGAACGACACTGTGGCGTCGGAGATAAGTCGCGTCAAAAAAGCCGCAGATAAATGCAGTGAAGTACTGTCTCTTCGAGGTTACGGCAAGATCGACACGCCAATACTGGAGGAAACTGAGCTATTCCTCCGTAAGTCAGGTGGCGAGCTTTCGAGCAGACTGTATGACTTCGAAGAACCGGGCGGTTTCAGGACCAGTCTCAGGCCTGAGTTCACCGCACCGGTCATTCGCTATGCGATCGAAAACGGCGAGGCGCTGAACAGCGTTTGCCGATACCAGTACTTTGGGCCGGTCTTCAGGTACGCGACACCCGAACACTCTGATGGAACTAAGACACGTCAGTTCAACCAGTTAGGCGCAGAACTAATTGGTGTACCGGCTCCGCGAGGCGACGGAGAAATCATCGCAATGGCACTTGATGGGCTCAAGGCGATTGATGTGTCTTCTGTAACGATTGCTGTTGGGCACGTAGGACTCTTACGCCAATTGTTGAAGAAGTTCATGCTTTCGGAGCGTGCCAGCCAGTTCCTGCTCAGCAATGTTGGTCGGATCGCTGCTGGCAGAGCAGATGATGTTGCGGCTGATGCTCAAACGCTGGGATTTCTTGGGGACGACAGCAAGCCGATTGCAGACGTTCCGGGAAGTCGCGATCAGATTGAAGCTGTTCTCGAAAGATCGCTAGCCCCGCTGGGAGCTAATGCGGGTTCACGCACGCGGCAAGAGGTCATCGCGCGCCTGGCCCGTAAACAGACCTACGCTGATGATCCGGAGCGGTTCAGGTCCGCTCTTTCCATGTTCACCGAACTGACGTCAATCACAGGTGACGTTGACCAGACACTCGAGGAAGGCAGGAAACTTGCAGCTACCTCCGGTCTGGACGAAGGCTGTTTCGCGCTCATTGAGTCGGTTGTCGAGGCCGCCCAGGACGAAGGAGTCGCAGGGGAGTCAATTAGCATTCGCTACGGCCTCGCACGGGGTGTCGCCTACTACACTGGAATGCTGTTCGACATTCTTCCTGACCCGGATGCCAACGAATCGATGGGTGGCGGAGGTAGGTATGACGGGCTGACCCGGGCGTTAGGCCTCGATGAAGTGGTACCCGCTCTTGGATTCGCTTATAACTTCGACGCCGTGATGAAGCTGACACCAACGGATCTCGGCTCTGCCCAGCAAAACCAGACAACTCTTGTGAGGGCAAGGACTCCTGAAGCATGGAAGGCCGCGGTCACTACTGCAAATGAGCTTCGCACCAGGGGCATCGCGGCGGTTCTTGATACAGGCGACAGAACAACTCAGGGTGACTTCTCGGAGATAGTCACCGTCGACTCCGGTGGTCAGCGCACCGTCGAAACTTTTGGAGCAGGGTCGTGAGTAATCTCCGTCTCGCCATCCCTTCATCGGGAGCACTTTTTGAAGGAGCCCAGAAGTTCCTCAATGGATGTGGCCTGGCGGTCAGTCGGGACAATCCACGCCGCTACACGGGTTCGATTCCGAGCCTGCCCGGCGTCGATATTCTCTTCCAGCGCCAATCCGATATCACGAGCGAGATCGACGGTGGAAGTGCGGACCTGGGCATAGTCGGTCTCGACAGGTTTCTGGAGTCCAGGCTCGAATACGGTGACACGCGGAAAATTGGTGACGGCGCCGGATTTGGCGGTTCGCAGCTTGTAATTGCCGTACCGGATTCCTGGGCAGATATCACCACCGTTGCGGATCTGGCAGAACTGGCTCTTGAGTACCGGGAAAAAGGCAATGACCTCAGAATCGCCACGAAGTACATGCGACTCGTGAAACGATTCCTGGATGAGCGTGGTATCTACTACGTCTCTCTCGTTCCATCATCGGGTGGGATCGAGGCTGCTCCTATCATGGGTTACGCGGATCTGATAGCAGACATCACTGCATCTGGTGTAACGCTCCGTGAGAACCAGTTGCGCATTCTCGTTGACGGTATCGTCATATCGTCTGAAGCCACACTGATCGGAAATGTCCGACTTCTTTCCCAAGACCCGGAAAAACTGGCACTAACGCGCGAAATTCTTGAGCGCATTGAGGCAGCAAGACGGTCGAAGCGCTACCAGAGGGTTTCTCTCAACCTGACCGCATCCAGCATGGAAGATGCGGCTGCCAAGGTGCTGGAACGGGAAGACCTCGCCGGCATCGATGGGCCCAGCGTATCTCGTGTCTTCTCAAGCAGGCCCGGCGAATGGTTCAACGTCCAGGTTGTGATTCCTCGGCAAAACACTCTTGAGGCAGTTGACTACTTCAGGTCGCTCGGTGGTACATCGATCACCGTGAACGATGCCTCGTACGTGTTCCGCAAGGAGTGTGAGTCGTACGCGAAGCTCGAACAAGAAGTCGATGACTATCGCGCTGCCGCCGGGAATGACCCCCGATGAAGCGTGTGAATGGACTACAGTCCGGCCTCGATGCAGTCAGGGATGCCAGAGCACCAGCCGAACAGCTGATGCACACCGACGGGAACGGTCTGTATTCAGAACTGTTAACTCCGGACGAATTTGCGCAGCGTGTGATTCTGGACGTCCGTGCGGAAGGTGATGCCGCGGTCAGAAAAATCACAGCAGCTCTGGATGGCGAGATTCCAGTCGCGGAACCGTTAGAGATCCCGGCTGAACGCGTTAAGAGTGCTGTAAACCAGATCTCCCCTGAGACCCGGGCAGCGCTCCAACTCTCAGTAGAACGAGTCACAAGATTTCAACAGGCAGCGATGCCAGTAAGCTGGAAAGACGAATCCGGCGAGTTCGGCGAAGAAGTGCGGGCACTGGACAGGGCAGGAGTTTATGTACCCGGTGGAGTTGCACCGCTTGCCTCATCGGTTGTAATGACCGTGGTTCCGGCAAAAGTTGCAGGTGTGGATGAGATCATTCTTGCCACCCCTGGACACGGCGAAGAAGACCCACACCCTGCGGTGTTGGCTGCTGCTGCAATAGCTGGAGCTGATCGCGTGTTTCGTATCGGTGGAGCGCAGGCGATCGCGGCCATGGCATACGGCACAGAGTCGGTTCCGAAGGTCGATATTGTTTGCGGCCCTGGCAACGCTTTCACCACCGCTGCAAAGAAGGCGGTCTACGGTGATGTGGGCGTCGACGGGCTCTACGGTCCGACCGAAACTGCCGTCATAGCTGATAAAACTGCCGACCCGGAGTTTGCTGCGGCAGATCTGCTCGCGCAGGCTGAACATGATGTGGTCGCGCTACCTGTTCTGATCTCAACATCAGAAGACACAGCCAACGCTGTTGAACAGGAAGTTCAGTCTCAACTCAAAGGACTCTCCCGTCGCAAGATCGCAGCTCAGGCCGTTGATCGTGGGATTTCGATCGTCGTGGGATCTGTGGAGGACGCGATCCAAATTGCGAATGTGCTGGCTCCTGAACACCTCTGCGTTTCAGTCACAAATGCGAACGAGTATTTGCCACAGATCCGTTTCGCTGGTGGAATTTTCCTGGGAGAGTTCTCCGCAGAAGTGATGGCTGACTACGTCGCAGGTCCAAGTCACGTGATGCCAACTGGCGGCACGGCACGGTTCGCGTCCGCGTTGAGTGTACGTAACTTCCTGCGGATTAGTCCGTTCCTCAATCTGTCGGAAGAAGCTTTCATGGGACTTGCTCGTCCAGCAGCAGAGCTTGCACAGGCTGAGGGCCTCGGTGCGCACGCTGCAGCGGCAGACCGTAGACGCAAAAAGATTGCGGGCGAGTAGTTCACCCGGCACAATTCTCTTCATGACAGACATCACAAAACTGATGCGGCCTCATCTTGTCGAGGTCACGACGTACCACGGCGTTGACCCTTCAGAGGAGCTTGCGCGCTCTGCGGGGATCAAGCCTGAAGACGTGATTCGCCTCAACGCCAACGAGAACCCGTACGGCGCACCGGATGCCGTGCTCAGCGCACTTAAGGATCTCGAGGTTCACCTCTATCCAGATCCTGAACAGCGCCGACTACGCTCGAAGCTTGCTGAGTACACCGGTCAGCCAATCGGCCGAGTCATGGCAGGAGCGGGTGGCGATGAGATCATCGATCTGCTCCTACGACTTTTCACTGAACCGGGTCAGAAACTCATCGACTGTGAGCCAACCTTCGGCATGTATTCATTCTGCGCACGTATTGCAGACGCTGGCGTCGTGATGGTGCCGCGTATGGATGACTGGTCAATTGACCTGAACGCAGTGACCGGTGTGATCGACGATTCGACTCGGCTCATTTTCCTGGCGTCACCGAATAACCCGACTGGGAATCTGCTCTCGGAATCTGAAGCAAGAACGCTCCTCGATACCGGATTGATCCTCGCAGTCGACGAAACCTACTACGAGTTCTGCGGCAAGACCCTTTGCCACCTGCTTGATGAGTACGAAAATCTGGTGATTCTTCGCTCGTTCAGCAAATGGGCAGGTATAGCCGGACTGAGAGTCGGCTACTGCATCGGCTCTGAAACCATGATCCGCCACCTCATGGATATCAAACAGCCCTACAACATCAATGTTGCGGCGGAGACCGCTGCCATCGCAGCACTCGACAATCGAGAAGAAGTTTTAGAGCGTGCGAATATCCTGATTGAACAACGCAAAAGGCTCGAGGCGACTCTCGATGAACTCAACGGCGTGAGTTACTTCCCGTCTGAGGGCAACTTCCTTCTCTGCAAGTTCGATGGCCGTACAGCGAAAGATGTTTACGAAGGACTTGGGCGCCGAGGCATCTTCGTCCGGTTGTTCTCAAAGGACAGATTGGATGACTCACTGCGAATCTCCGCAGGCACACCAGGGCAGACTGACCGCTTAATCAGCGCAATCACAGAAATGATCTCTGGCGAGCACTAAGCGTTCTCGTAAACGACCAATCCTGCGGCCTGCACGTATGCCGTTCAGCCATGACTCCGCTGTACCCTGATGCATGTCTGGCAAAAACGTGGCCGCACAATAGTGAGAATGAAATGGCACGCACGGCGAAAATCGAACGAAAGACTAACGAGAGCGAAATCTCGCTTGAACTGGACCTTGATGGCACCGGGAAGTCTGAGATCGAAACCCGGGTCGGATTCCTGAAACACATGCTCGATCAGATCGCCAGACACGGCCTGATCGATCTCAAGGTCGCGGCAGATGGGGATCTTGAAACCGGCAGCCACCACACTGTTGAGGACACAGCTATAGTGCTTGGGCGTGCCATCAGAGAGGCGTTGGGAGACAGGCGGGGAATTGTCCGCATGGCCGATCGCACCGTGCCCCTGGACGAAGCTCTGACTCACGTCGTTGTTGATCTGAGCGGTCGAGGTTATGCGGTCGTCGATATGGGATCTGTCAACAACGTCGGTGAGTTCCCGGCCGATCTTGCGCGCCACTTCTTCGAAGCCATGGCACTTGAAGGCAAATTCAATCTGCACGTCAGGGTATTGAGTGGCCTCAATGAGCACCACGTAATCGAATCGGCTTTCAAGGCGTTTGCTCGGGCACTGCGCGCCGCAGCGGAGATCGATCCGAGAAATTCGGACGGAGTTCCAAGCACCAAAGGCACGCTGACCGACTAGCCAACTAGCGGGTAGCCGCAGGTTCGGCCAACGCTTCGAGATCGAAGTCAAACACTTCGATCACCGGATTTGCCAGGAGCTTCTGGCACATCTCCGTGACCTTGCTTTCGGCCACGGCTCGGTCACTTTCCTCGATCTGAACCTTGAAGAATTTTCCGGCCCTGACGGACTCTAGAGAATCGAATCCGAGTCGACCGAGCGCTTGCGCGATCGTCTTTCCCTGTGGGTCGTTAACAGTCGGTTTAAGAGTGACTCTGATTCGGGCGAGAAACACTTCAGTCCTTTAGAAAGAGTTACCGGGAACACTCTCTGGTGCTCGGTCCTGGTAGGCATCGATGAAGTCAGAAATCTGTGCTTCGTCGATTTCGTCTAAGTGAAGGTGGTGACGCCACGCTGTGATTGCGATCTTGGTGTCCATGTTCGGGTATGGCGCCATTATGAACTGAGCCCGGCTGCGAGGGACGAAGTCTTCCAACGCGTTCACAATGTCGTCGCAACCGTCAGGGCAGTTGTAGTGAAGGCCGATACCGCCGTGCTCAAGGTTGTGTATCAGCACCTCGTTCGGCAGCGGCACATCATAGATACCCCAGTCCGCAGGTGCATCAACAACATCTCCGTTTGGAAGTTCCCATGCATCACGCCCAATCCAGTGGGGGCCTGATGTAGGTGGATTCAGGCTGTAGCCGGTGCCACGTTGACCTATGGGAATGTGCAGTGCGCCATCGTCCACATCAATCGCTACAGGTCCCCCGAAGTTGATGTTGCCACCTTCGCCGGTGTGAATATTGCCTCCGCCGCCACCAAGACCAGGCGATAGTGTGAGGCTGAGGATGAACACGATGGCCAGTACGCTGCCACCTGCAATGTAGAAGGTGCGCCGCCTCTTCTTGCGTGCCTCGCTACGCTGTCGTCTTTCGTTTCGAATCTGCGACTTGGTCATGCCGCGCCTGCTTGCTGGGCGCGTCGTCGCTACTCGTTTTCCTTCGTCTTTACTGCTCATAGTGTCGTTTTGGGGGTCAGTTCAACTAAAAAATTCTGGTAGGTGTTTCTCTACAGTATGAGGGACCGGCCGGTTAAGCGCTCGTATGCGCTCATGTATCTTTCCTGAGTCTGTGCCACAACTTCGGCTGGTAGTGAAGGCGCAGGAGGTTCCTTATTCCAGTCCTGTTGCAGGAGCCAGTCACGCAGGTACTGTTTGTCATACGCTGGCGGTGCTGTTCCCGGCTTCCAGTCTTCCACATCCCAGAAGCGACTTGAATCCGGAGTTAAGACTTCATCGATGAGTGTGAGCTCACCATCGATGTATCCGAACTCGAATTTCGTGTCGGCAAGGATCATGCCCTTGCTCTCGGCATGATCGTGGGCGGCTGAGAACACTTCGATGCTGCGTTCCTCGAGAGTTCGATACAGATCCTTACCTACCAGAGCCTCACCAACAGCACGACTGAGCGCCTCGTCGTGGCCGTGCTCGGCTTTGGTCGATGGTGTGAAGATCGGTTCGGGGAGTCGCTGCGCTTCGACCATTCCCGGCTGAAGCTGCGCGCCGTTCATGGTTCCAGTTTTTTGGTATTCGACCCATGCGCTGCCCGCCAGATAATTTCGAACAACGCACTCCATGTCTATCCGTTCCGCCTTTTTGATGACCATGGAACGCGGTTCGAAACCTTGAGGTAGTGCCTCGAGGGCACCGGTACTGTCCAAGTTTCTCAAGGTGTCCGGGTTGGACAGCACACCGATCATATGGTTCGGGACCACGTTTTCGAGCAGTTCGAACCAGAAGGTCGACATTTGGGTCAGGATCACTCCCTTACCGGGGATCGGATCGGGCATGATCACGTCGAATGCCGATATCCGGTCAGTCGCGATCATCAAGAGGAGCCCGCCGCCGATGTCGTAAGTGTCGCGAACCTTACCGCGATGCAGAAGACCCGGCAGGTCAGTCTCGTAGACAGCTTGAACGCTTGTCATCAGTCCTGGTCGCTCGTTGGGAATCCAAGCCGCTTGAAGTTGTGATCCACATGCAGAAGATAGAAACCGTAATCGAAAAGCGGGTCTATCTGCTCATTAGTCAAACTTTTCGCCACCGTGGGATCGTCCCGAACGAGGTCTCTGAAATCCTTCTGTTCATCCCATGATTTCATGGCACATCTTTGAACCGTGTCGTAGGCCTCCTTACGATCAACGCCCGCCTCGACCAGCGCAAGCATGACTCTCGGAGAGAAGACCAGACCGCGTGTTAGTTCGAGATTCCGCATCATTCGGTCAGGGAAGACAAGCATTCCATCGATGATTCGGGTCATCAGGTGGAGAATGTAATCCACAGCTAACGAAGAATCTGGAAGGATCACTCGTTCTGCAGACGAATGGGAAATGTCCCGCTCATGCCACAGTGCGACGTTCTCAAGTGCCGCAACCGAGTTCGCTCTTACGACCCTGGCTAATCCACAGATGCGTTCCGATAGTTCGGGATTCCGTTTGTGAGGCATTGAAGACGAACCCTTGGTCACGAACCCGGGAGTTCCGAACGGTTCCTGCACCTCACCAACTTCGGTGCGTTGGAGGCCACGAATCTCGGTCGCCATCTTGTCGAGGGTGGCTGCTATAAGTGCAAGCACCTGCACGAACTCGGCATGGCGGTCTCTTTGAATGACCTGGTTGGAGACCGGCGCGGGTTTGAGGTCCAGCTGCTTTGCGACCAGTTCCTCTATTTCAGGTGGCACGCTGGCAAATGTCCCCACAGGTCCTGAGAGCATGCAGATAGCAACTCGCTCTCTGGCCCCGGCGAGGCGCTCACGGTTACGCCGCATCTCGTCCCACCACATAGCCAGTTTCAGGCCGAAGCTCATCGGTTCCGCGTGTATCCCGTGCGACCGGCCGATACTTGGTGTGTCCCGGAACTCGACAGCGCGACGTTGCAGCACTTCCATCAGGCGAGCTACACCTGCATCTACGATGTCGACGGCCTGGGTCATCTGCATTCCCAGCGCCGTGTCTTTGACGTCATTCGAGGTCAGGCCGTGATGAATCCAGCGACTCTCAGATCCCATCGATTCGGAGACAGCCCTCGTGAAAGAGACGATGTCGTGCTTGGTTTCTTCGAAGATGCGGTCATACACAGCTCGGTTGAACGTTGCTGCTCGAATCTTCTCCATATCCGCTTCAGGCACTACTCCAAGCTCAGTCCATGCCTGCGATGCGGCGATCTCCACCTGCAGCCAGAGGTCGAACGTGTTGCCGTCCGACCAGACTTTGCTCATTTCGGGGCGGGAATATCTGGGAATCATCTTTTCTGTCTAGACCTTCTGTGAAGTGGTCAGGCTGTTTACAAACTCTGTGACTGGGGCGAAATCCTCGAACCGCGTCGCTTTTATTTCGAGTTCGTTGCAGATGCGCAACAGCCTGTCCCTGGCGAACACGTAGTCGGCCTTTTCGGCGACACATGCGTCAGAAGTGCTGCCATCGCCAACAAAGACTTTGGTCGTACCACTTTCGACCTGTTCAAGAGCTTTACATTTGCAGGTTGCCCAATCACCTCGGCAGCCGTTAACTGCAGTGCTGCCGAATGGATAATCGTACCTGAACGGACCCGTGTCCGAGTTGACCCTCGAAGCGGTTCCGCAGATCACGTTGAGGCTGTCAAAACCATGCTTCTGTCGAACCGGCTCTATGTAGATATCAAGTCCGGCTGATAGCACGGTGATAGTTCCGTCTGACTCTTCTACTGCCGTTATCAGTTCGGTGATTCCGGGCCTGAGTTCCGCTTGATCTGCCGCAAGCCGTTTTATCTCTTCCAAAGAAGCGTTCACAGCGTTAAAGGAGAACTCCTGGTAATCCCTGAACGTGATCTTGCCAGCGCGGTACTCACGGGAGAAGCGGTCGAATTCCTGGGGAGCGAGACTTCTCAGTAACAGTTGAGCTATGTTCTCTGTAGTCAGCGTATCGTCGAAGTCCAGGAATACAGCGACACGACTATCCTTGGTCAACTCGGCTGGCCTGCTGCGACGGTATTGGCGGATTCGATCGCGCGTTCGGCGATATCTCGGCGGTGGTGTTCACCATCAAACTCGATCGTTCCAACAGATTTGTATGCCGACTCCCTGGCTTCATTGACATCTTCACCGGAACCGACCGCTACAAGCACCCGTCCACCTGCGGTAACTGTTTCACCAGATTCATTCACTGACGTTCCAGCATGAAAAACCAGGTTCGAGTCTTGCAATCCGGTTATTGGTATACCTGTTCGATATTTCCCGGGATAGCCACCGGAAGTCATAACTACACATACGTGAGCGCCAGTGCCCCAGCTGACTTCAGTGTCAGACAGTCGCCCTTCAGCGACCGCCAGGCAGATCTCAGCGAGATCTGACTCAAGCAGCGGCATCAGGACTTCACACTCAGGATCACCGAAACGGCAGTTGAACTCGATCACGCTCGGTCCGTCATCGGTGAGCATCAAGCCAGCGTAGAGCACGCCTTGATACGGCGATCCATCTTCGACCATCTGTTTCGCCACGGGTTCCAGGATCTCAATTCTTACCTTAGATGCGAGTTCAGGAGACCAGAATTCAGGCGGCGTATAGGCGCCCATCCCGCCCGTGTTGGGACCTTCATCGCCATCGTCCACCCGTTTGTAGTCGCACGCGGCGACTTCTGCTGAAACGTGCTCACCTTGAACAAAGGCGAAGACGCTTACCTCGGGACCGCTCGTCCGATCTTCAATGAGGAGAGTGTCACCGGCACTGCCAAAGGCGTTGCCATCGATCATGGAGACGATCGCGTTCGAGGCTTCCTGGTGCGTTTCCGGGAGTAGAACACCTTTCCCGGCTGCGAGACCATCTGCCTTAATTACAAACGATCCTTGTGGCAGTGAGAGGGCGTAGGAGAGTGCCTCTTCAGAGTTGTCGAAACGCCTCGCACGTGCGGTCTTGACGCCGGCACGACTCATCAGGTCCTTCGCCCAGCTCTTAGAACCTTCTAGCCTTGCAGCCGATGCGATCGGCGCAAATATCTTGAGTCCAGCTTCCTGAAACCTATCAGCGATTCCGTCGACCATCGGTGCTTCCGGTCCGACGACCGTCAGGTCCACTCGGCGCGAAAGAGCAAGTTCTAGAAGCCCGTCGACGTCCTCTGCGGGAACGTTAACGTTCTCTCCGACTCCCGCAGTGCCCGCGTTTCCAGGAGCAATCAGGATTTCGGATACCAGTTCACTCTTCGCCAGCTTCCATGCGAGCGCGTGTTCCCGACCACCATTGCCTACAACCAGAACTCTCAACAGTTCGCCTCTACTATTCCCACTCGATCGTGCCCGGCGGTTTGCTCGTAATATCCAGCACAACCCTGTTTACTTCAGGTACTTCGTTGACGATTCTGTTTGAGATACGAGCCAGTGTGTCGTAGGGAAGGCGAGCCCAGTCAGCGGTCATCGCATCCTCGCTCTGTACCGCTCTGATGGCGATCACGTGTTGGTACGTCCGTCGATCGCCCATAACGCCTACCGTCTGCGTATCCGGCAAGACCGCAAAGGTCTGCCAAAGCTTCTCGTAGAGTCCTGCGGCCTTGATTTCATCGATCAAGATCCAGTCGGCAGCGCGAAGTATCTCTAGCTTCTCGTAGGTGACCTCACCGATAATCCTGACAGCTAGTCCAGGGCCAGGGAACGGCTGACGATTGACTGCCTGTTCAGATATTCCGAGTTGCGTACCCGCTCGCCTGACCTCGTCTTTGAACATGTACCGCAGCGGCTCGACAAGCTTCAAGTTCATGTTTTCAGGCAGTCCACCTACGTTGTGGTGGGTCTTGATCTTGTGCGCGGCGGTGGTCTCCGACGATGTACTTTCGATCACGTCCGGGTAGAGCGTGCCCTGCGCGAGGTAGTCGACCTGCCCAAGTCGGTTAGCTACCTCTTCAAAGACCTTGATGAACTCGGCCCCGATCCGCTTTCGCTTCACCTCAGGACTCGTTACACCCTTCAGAGCGCCTAAGAACCGTTCTGTTGCGTCCTCGAATATCAGGTTCACACCCAGGTCTCTTGCAAAGACGTTTCTGACCCTGTCCGCCTCATCTCTGCGCAGAAGGCCGTTGTCGACGAATATGCAGGTCAGGCGATCGCCAATTGCCCTGTTGATCAGTGCAGCAGCTACCGTTGAGTCGACCCCTCCAGAAAGAGCACAGATAACCCTGCCTTCACCGACCTGTTCTTTGACTCGTTCCACTGCATCAGTAACGAAATTGGCCGGAGTCCATGTTCCGGTCGCTCCACACACCCGGAACGTGAAGTTTCGGAGGACCTCAGCCCCCTGAGGGGTGTGGACCACCTCGGGGTGAAACTGTATACCGAACATCTTCTGCTCATCCGAACCCATCACGGCGACCGGAGAATTGTCCGAGTAGGCCATGGACCGGAACCCTGGAGGCAGGTCTTCGATGCGGTCGCCATGGCTCATCCAGACCGGGATGTCTCCATCCAGGCCTTCGAGCAACTCTATTCCCTGTCCATCCTTGTGGATAACAGCGTGGCCATACTCCCGTTGGACACCAGGCTGGACCTTGCCACCAAGCTGGTGGGCCAGTAGCTGCATCCCGTAACAGATACCGAGAATGGGAACACCAGCGTCAAAAACCCATGCGGGTGCCAACGGTGCGCCGTCCTCGTAGACGCTGTTTGGGCCACCGGATAGCACGATGCCTTTGACATCCTGTTCGTTAAGGATGTCAGCAGGCGCATCCCAGGGAACGATTTCGCAGTACACGTTCGATTCACGAATGCGGCGAGCGATAAGCCTGGAATACTGTGAGCCGAAGTCAAGGATGACGATTGTCTCGGTCCGGATAGGTACGTTTTCGTGCTGTCCCTTCGGCGGCTCTTTCTGCGCGATTTCGAGATAGGTCCCTACCTCGATGTCATCCGAAGTGGCGACCCTTGAACTCTGCTGGTCTGGCTTTGAGGAGGCCTGGGAGCTAGGCGTCGTGCCGTTGGTTTGAGAGTTCATGAGTTGTACCTGAACGAGTGGATATGGAAGCGGTTCAAGCTAACAGCGCTGCTAGACTCAGTCAATCAAAATCCTGTCCTTCGTGATCAGCAAGGGAACGGTTCGATTAACAACGTAAATTGTAGGCGCGCGAGGCCTGTCGCGGGCTATCAAGATCGAGCGCTGGCAGGGGTTTAGATTTCGTAGAAAAGCATCGGATCGCAACCTTAAGAGGCGGGTTTTGGAAACAAGGCTATTGCAGGCGACCGAAATCGATCATGCAGCGGATTCACTCAGGTCGGGCAAACTGGTGGCATTTCCCACCGATACTTTTTTTGCCCTAGGCGCAGTGCTTGACGACGATCCAATCGCCAGCCTTTTCGCGACCAAGGGCAGAATGGCGGGCAACCCAGTACCTGTACTGCTATCTTCGGCGGACCAGGTCAGCCAGGTTGCTGCCGAATTTCCCGAACCGGCATCGGTACTCGCAAAAAGGTTCTGGCCAGGACCGCTGACATTAGTGTTGCCGACCAGAGGCGAAGTTCCTGATTCGGTTACTGCCGGCACGGGTAACATTGGAGTGCGAGTTCCGGACCACGAGCTGGCTATTGATCTGATCTCGCGTACAGGCAGACCGGTAACCGGTACGAGCGCGAATCTCTCCGGTCAGGATCCTTGCAAGACAGCGCACGAAGTCCAGTCCCAATTAGCCGGGAGTATCGACGCGATCTTAGACGGTGCATGTGGTGATCACACTGCTCCATCCACCGTTGTGAGCTTCGTGGGAGGCGAACTACAGATCTTCAGAGAAGGATCAATCAGCCGACAAACACTTGAAGAGGCGCTTCTTGGCCACGTGTGATGCTTTTTGGCCGGCGTGAACGGGTACTATAAGTCCTGTCTGCCGTGAGAACACTTTGACCCAATTCCGAAGATGAGCACACCAACGACTTGAAGCCTTCAGCGGAAAACCTTAGACGAGAGCTGCTGCCCGATGTGAGCACGGAAGCAGCTGTCCTGTTAGAAGGGAAAATTCGCGATTTCATCACGGCCAGAGAACTTCCTCTGTACAGGATGATGTCATTCCAGCTTGGCTGGATAGATGAGAACGGTGATCCGTCCGTAATCCCGACTCGACCACGCACGCACGGCCAGTTTGCGCTGGCGGTGGCGAGCGCGATCTCTGAAACCGACGAATCTGACAGGATCACGTCATATGCCGTGGCCATAGAACTGCTGCACAACTTCACACTGATCCACGAAGACGTTGAAGACGGCAATACCGAACACAATGGACGCCCGTCCGTCTGGTGGACATGGGGACCTGCACAGGCGATCAACGCGGGCGATGGCATGCATGCCATGGCGCGCATGGCGTTGTTCGCCCTCACCGAAAACGGCGAGCCCGCTGAAGCTGTATCGAACGCTCTCCGATCGCTCGACCATGCAGCAGTATTGATGTGCGAAGGAGAGTACGTCGATATCGCCATGCAGGAGCAGCTAGGCCTGACGACGCAAAAGTACATCGATATGGTTTGTGATCGATCCGGGGCCCTGTTCGGAGCAACCGCCCAGATCACTGCTTACGCCTGCGAGAAACCTGGCCTTGCAGAAGCAATTCTCAAGTACGGGCAGCTATCCGGTGCAGCAAGGCAGATCGCCGCAGATTACATGCTCTTCTGGGGTGGTGAAGCACTTGATCCTGTCCAGCACGGACGGCTGCTAACGAAGAAGAAGAACTTACCTGTTGCTCACGCCATTGAGACTGCGCCGCCGTCTGTGAAAAGACGTCTAGGTGATATCTACGTGCAGAGAGTGATTGACCCTGCCAGAGTTGGCGAGATCACGGAACTGCTCGATGAAGCAGGTAGCAAGGAATTCACTCTCGAAACGGCAAGGCGATTAACAGAAGATGCCAGCGAAGCCCTTCAGGCAGTCGATCTGAATGATGAGGCAAGACAAAAACTTTCAGATCTCACTCTAGCGTTGTCCGGATTCAACATATAGCAGGTCCAGGCAAAAAGGGACGCGAATGACTAAACAGACCGTGCGAGACGTAGACATAACAGGCAAGACCTGTCTGGTGCGGGTCGACTTCAACGTGCCTACCGATCCGAACACTGGACGGATTCTCGACGATTCACGCATTCGCGCTGCGCTGCCTACCATTCATCATCTGCAGTCTCAGAACGCACGCATCGTTCTTTGCACTCATTTCGGTCGCCCTAAAGGCAAGGTGGTCGAAGAGTTGAGACTCGGTTCAATCAGGCAACGAGCTTCAGATTGGTTCGGGACAGAGGTTGTCGATGCAGGATTGCCAGGGGATACGGCAGACCCAGCAGATGTGGTTGCAGGCCTTCCTGAAGGTGATATCGCAATGTTGGAGAACCTTAGGTTTCATCCTGGCGAAGAGGCCAATAACCCGGAGTTCGCCAAAGGGCTTGCATCTCTTGCAGACATCTACGTGAACGACGCGTTTGGAGCTGCCCACCGGGCTCACGCTTCTACGGTCGGGGTCGCAGAGTATCTGCCTTCAGTAGCCGGCTACTTGATGGAACGAGAGTTGAAGATGCTCTCGCGAGCGCTCGACTCAGATGAGTCACCCGCTGTGGCAATAATCGGAGGCGCAAAGGTCTCGGACAAGATCACCGTCCTAGAGAACCTGTCGAAGCGAATCGACACCATCCTGATAGGTGGTGGAATGGTCGCCGCGTTTCTCAAGGCACAGGGGTATGGATCTGGTTCAGCCGAAATCAGTGACGACGACGTACACACGGCCGGTGAACTGATGTTTTCCAGCGAAGCGAAAATTATCTCACCGGCGGATGTAGTGGTGGCTAAAGAGTTTGCAGAAGACTCCACACCTCAGACCGTTGATGTGACCGAAGTGCCGTCCGACTCCCTTGTGTTGGACATAGGACCGGAAACCGGAAAAACATATGCGCAAGAGATTCTCTCCGCCAAGAAGGTGATTTGGAACGGACCCATGGGCGTCGTGGAATGGAAGTCTTTTGCCGAAGGGACTCACTCCGTCGCGAGAGCTGTTGCTGCCGTTCAGGATGCGTTCAAACTTGTCGGTGGAGGCTCCACAGTGTCGGTGATAGAAGACCTTGGCCTACGATCAGAGATAACTCACGTATCAACTGGCGGCGGTGCTTCGTTGGAGTTTCTCGAAGGCAAGGTTCTGCCCGGGGTCGCCGCTCTGGATGATGCGTAGCCAACAACATTCGCGTTGCCCGACATCTGAATAAGAGGAAACCATGACAGACAGGAAACCGGTGATAGCCGGTAACTGGAAGATGAACACGACCCCTTCAGAGGGCCGCGATCTTGCGCTGGCAATTGCCGCTGGAAGTTCTGACTACCCCGGAGTGGAGGTGATCGTGTGCCCTCCGTTCACCGGGTTGGCGAACGTTTCCAAAACGGTTGAAGGCAGCCTTGTCAAAGTTGGTGCTCAGAACGTTTCATCTGAAGATTCCGGGGCTTTTACAGGTGAAGTTTCAGTGTCAATGCTTGATGAGCTGGTCACCCACATCATAGTTGGCCACTCCGAGCGAAGGGCTCTTTACGGCGAGACTGACGAGTCAGTAGCCGCCAAGGCAAATAAAGCCAGTGAAGGAGGCTTTGTTCCTATCGTCTGCGTGGGAGAAAGCCTCGATATCCGGAAGTCAGGTAACGCGGTACCGACGGTACGTGGTCAGCTCAAGGACAGCCTCGCCGATTACAGCATGTGGGATTCGCTGATCGTCGCGTATGAGCCGGTGTGGGCTATCGGTACAGGCGAGGCCGCGTCCCCTCAGCAGGCACAGGAGATCATTGGGGAACTGCGGGAAGAGCTTGAGTTACTCGCAGGTGATGAAGCTGCAGCGAAGATCAGGATTCTTTACGGCGGAAGCGTCAAGTCAACTAACATCGGGCCGTTTGTTGATCAGAGCGATATTGACGGAGCTCTGGTTGGAGGGGCCAGCCTTCAGGCCGACGAGTTCGTGCGAATCGTCGAGATGACCGCTCGCCTGTTTGAGCAGTAGGTCCAACCTGGCTAACCAGCATCCTGTGGATCCGGCAGTACACAATCGATTAGTTGCCATCGTCGGAGCCACAGCATCCGGCAAGAGCGATGCCGCAGTTCTGCTTGCGCAGCGATTTGACGGCGAAATCATCAATGCAGACTCACGACTGTTTTATCGCGGCATGGAGATTGGTACCGCACGGCCGCCTCAAACAGTCCTTGAGCTGGTGCCACATCATCTAGTCGATTTCCTCGATCCAAACAGCCGTTTCAACCTTGCCGAATTCCTGACCGTAGCGAGAAAGCTGATTGACGAAATTCAGCACCGAGGCAAGCTGCCGATTCTGGTCGGCGGTACCGGTCAGTATGTCTGGGGCTTGCTGGAAGGCTGGCAGGTGCCAGGCATTCCACCAAACGAATCGCTTCGTGAGGAGCTGGAACAAGAGCTTGCGCTAAACGGTGTCGTGTCACTGTTTGGCAGGCTAGAAGCTCAGGCCCCGGAAGTTGCCGCCGAGATTGACCGCCAGAACCATCGTAGAGTGATCAGAGCACTGGAGAGGATCGCCTCCGGCTATGACAAGCAAGTCCGAACAGCGGTTGATCCGGGATATAAGTCGGTGGTTGTAGGTCTGAAAGTCGGCCGCCCTGAGCTACATCTCCGGGTGGTCAACCGGATTGACGCGATGCTTGCTAACGGATGGCTTGATGAGGTCAAAGCATTGATTGATGATGGTGTCGATCTATCGTCGTCTGCGCTAACGGCGATTGGGTACAGAGAGATAGCGGCTTCACTGGCCGGAGAACTAACACTCGATGAAGCGCGGGAACGTACAATTCGAGCGACTAACCGCCTTATCAGGCACCAGAACAACTGGTTCAAGCAGACCGATAACCGCATTCATTGGGTAGACGTGAGCGACGGTGATCTGTCAAGAATCGCGCCTGTTGTTGCCAGGTTGATTACTCCCGCATCAAGCTAAGGCACGCTGCGCAGTATTCGATGAGAGGAACAGATGACGACTCCGTTTGCAAAACTCCAAGGTGCTGGTAACGACTACATCGCTATTGATGGTCGAGGGATCGATCGTGATTGGGGCAAGCTCTCGTTGGAGATGAGCAAACCAGCGTTCGGAGTAGGTTCGGATGGCATCGTCCTTGTTCAGGAGCCTCAGAGTGATGCCGCGGCTGAAGGAGCGCAGGTGAGGATGCGCGTCTACAACCCCGATGGCTCAGAGGCAGAGATGAGCGGTAACGGAATTCGGCTCTTCTCAAAGTTCGTGATCGATCGCATGCTCGCGATACCTGGACCGGAAGGGCTCGTGGTGGAAACTGGCGGCGGCGTCCGGACAGTTGTGCCAACCATGGAAGGCGACAAGATGGTCGCGGCCAAAGTGGCAATGGGAGTTCCTGAGTTTGACCCTGAACGGATACCCGTCGATATTTCTGTCCTCAATGACAGCACCCGAGTTCACGATTTTCCGCTTGAGGTAGGCGAGCACAGGCTGAACATCACCTGTCTTGCTGTCGGTAACCCACACGCGGTGGCGTTCCCAGACGGACCCGTGGAAGAGTTTCCGCTTGTTGAAGTAGGCCCGCTCGTTGAACGTCATCCAATGTTCCCAAACCGCATCAATTTCGAGATCGTTAACGTCCTGTCCAGATCTCGAATTCGGGCCAGGATATTTGAACGAGGCGCAGGAGAAACTCTCTCATCCGGGACCGGCAGCACCGCTTCGGCAACGGCGGCACGTGCGCATGGACTTGTTGACGACGAGGTAGAGGTGGTGGTGGACGGTGGTGTCTTGAAGATCTCCTGGGACAGCCGAGGAGAAGCATTCCTGGAAGGTCCTGCCGTCGAGGTTTTCGAAGGTGTTTGGCCTGACTGATCTGGGGCAGTGCACAGCGGTCTATCCCAACCGCTCCGCTGACATTTTCATGCCGGGCCAACACATTTGAGTCACATTTCGCAACTGTAGAGGGATACACTACCGGCCCTCCACAGAGTGCTATCAACACCTCGCTTAAATACAACAAGGTGTTGAATCACCTTTGACAGCATGACAACGAGAAAAACATGAGATTTGCCAAGAGAGTCGAAGAGCTTCCGCCTTACCTGTTCGTGGGCATTTCCAGGGCGATAGCCGCGAAGAAAGAGCAGGGCATAGATGTCATTTCTTTCGGTATAGGTGATCCGGACATTCCTACCCCTGATGCTGTTCTGGATCGCCTTCAGACGGCTCTCAGGAAACCAGCCCACCACCGTTATCCAGAGTCGGAAGGTCTGCCTGAATTTCGTGACGCTGTTTGCGAATTTTATCTTCGCCGATTCGGTGTTGAGCTTGATCCTGCTACCGAGGCGATCAACCTGATTGGGGCGAAAGAGGGCATCGCTCACGCCGCTCTCTGCTTCATCGATCCTGGCGATACGGCGCTGGTTCCCGATCCTGCTTATCCGGTCTACGAGATCGGCACTATGTTCGCCGGTGGCAAGAGTCACTTTGTGCCCCTGAAAGCAGAAAACGATTGGCTTCCCAGGTTGGAAGACATTCCGACAGATGTCGCCAGGTCCGCGAAGGTTCTCTGGCTCAACTACCCGAACAACCCGACTGGTGCAACGGCACCGATCGAATTCTTCAACGAGGCGGTCAGGTTTGCGAATGAGTTCGACATCGCGCTGCTCCACGACGCCTGCTACACCGAAGTCACATACGACGGCTACATAGCACCATCGATTCTCCAGGCTGAAGGTGCGCTAGACATTGCAATGGAGTTCCATAGCATGTCCAAAACCGCGAACATGACAGGCTGGCGAGTCGGCATGGCAGTCGGTAACTCGAACATGATCAACGCCTTGATGCGGGTCAAATCGAACATAGATTCCGGACTGTCGCAGGCGGTCCAGGAGATGGGAATCGAAGCCCTTAGTCTCACAGAAGACTGGATTCACCAGAACAACGAGATCTATCGCAAGAGGCGCGATCGGGTGGTCGCAGCGTTAAGGGAGATTGGCATCGACGCCGTAGCTCCCCAGGCAGGTCTCTACATCTGGGTGCCGGTTCCAGGAAACTACACGTCCGCGGAGTTCGCCGAGAAACTACTGGAAGAGCGCGATGTGGTTGTGACACCAGGCAACGGGTACGGGCCTGCCGGTGAGGGCTATATTCGACTGTCGCTCACGATCCCTGATGAGCTGATTGACGAAGGCATTAGCCGCCTGAGTGGGTTTAAAGTCGGATAGGCGCTGAGGATTTTGATGCCGAGTTTTGTACTTACAGCGTAACTTTCCGTCGAAGTAGTCACTATTACCCACCCCTCGGTAAGTTGACAGTTGCTCGACTGGTCTAGACTTGGGACAGTTAACTCACCCGAGCGGCGAAGGAACACTTGGCCAAAAGCAGATCCACATACTCAACCGGACCGTTCAAGGAACGCGTCTGTCTGGTTGGTGCCCGTGTCCGCAGCGACCGAAGCGTGTGGACGCTCGAAGACTCGATCGATGAGCTTGCAGAGTTGGCCCGTGCCGCGGGAACCAATCCAGTCGCTCAGATCACGCAGTATCAGCACAAGCCTTCTCCGACGTACATTGGTGCAGGGAAGATCGAAGAGCTGAAAGAGGTCATTCACGAGCGGCGCGTAGACACGGTGATCTTCGACGACGAACTGATGCCGTCTCAACAGCGATCTCTAGAAGAGACGCTCAAGGTAAAGGTCATTGACCGCACAGCATTAATTCTGGATGTGTTTGCGCAAAGGGCCAGGACGCGGGAAGGTCAGCTGCAGATCGAATTGGCGCAAACCGAGTATTTGCTTCCTCGGCTAGCAGGGCAGTGGTCTCACCTTGAGCGGCTTGGCGGCGGAGTCGGGACAAGAGGACCAGGTGAAACCCAGATAGAAACCGACAGGCGTTTGGTCAGGTCCAGACTGTCTCGGGTCAAGAAAGAGATCGAACGTGTCCGGTCTCAACGTAACCAGCAGCGCCGGCGGAGGACACGCGATGCATTCACCGTTTCGCTCGTTGGCTACACGAATGCTGGTAAGTCGGCGCTGTTCAACCGGCTAACCTCTGGCGACGTTCGTTCTCGCGACCGCCTTTTCGAAACGCTGGACACCACGACCCGACGGTTGTTCCTTCAGTCAGGTACAAAGGCCGCACTTTCGGACACAGTAGGGTTTATCCACAAGCTTCCTCCTATTCTGGTTGCAGCGTTCCGGGCAACTCTCGAAGAAGCTCATGAAGCTGATCTGTTGCTGCATGTTGTTGATGTGAGCAGCCACTACGCTTCCGAGCAGGCACAGGTGGTGGAGGACGTTCTTTCTGACATGGGCCTGGCCGAAACTCCTCGAATCCTGGTTTTGAACAAATGGGACTTGGTCGCCTCATCTCCGGATACTGATGGACCTGATTCGATTTCCCAGGCGTTACTACCGCAGGATGAGATTGCAGTACTCACCTCCGCGAAGGAGGGCTGGGGAATCGAACGGCTCCGACAGGAGATCGATAACCAGCTAAACCTTTTGCGGTTGGCATCGGGGACAGCGTCAGCGGTCATTTGACCTACGAGGCCGCTATTCCTCGCTCTGTCATCCGCCAGACGAGGACTTTGCAATGGCCTTTCCGTACGACCCGTTTCCCGCCAGTCCGTTCTTCAGTTGCGAATCCGACGGTCTTAAGATTGTCGACAAGACCAGGTTCTCGCAGGTGATCACCGGAAAAGAAGAACCGTGGCTGACGCTTGCCGTTAACGAGTCGAACGTGATGCACAGCACTCCAGTGAAGATCAAGTCGCACGTAGACTTCAAAGTGGAGATTGAGTGCGAAACGGGCTCTCTGAAACTCGACATCGAGTCAGAGTCTGCACGCAAGGTTGATGCAGCCGGTCGGGAGTGGGTCTACAGAGGCGGGCTTGAAGAGGCCAACCAGGGCATGGGTTGGATGCCGGTCAGATAAGGCTGACCGCATGTGCGAATCAACAACCTTAAGAGATAGACCAGCGGTGGGCTATGGCTTCTAGCGGTTTCCGGTTGTTCGGTTTCTCGCGGGCCTGAAGGTCGTCTGCCAGCCCGGAAATTTCGCCGCGCCGCCCGATAGCGATACCAACCAGAACGTCGTATCTGTCCTCCGGCAGGTCAAGTTTTTCGTGCACATCGTCGATGTTTATTCCGCCCATCGCGTGCGTGTGCAGTCCCATCTTCGTCGCCTGTATGGCTAAAGACATCCAGGCAGCTCCCGCATCGAACTGGCCTGTGCGAAATACTCTGCCTTCGTCGTTGCCTTTCAACGTTGCTACAAACACCAGGAGAGGTGCGGACGGTGCCCATGTCCGGTTTCCGGGACGTAACAACGAGTTGAACAGCTCTCTCTCCGGACCGTCAGTTGCATAGAGGAAAAGCCACGGCTGCGAGTTGTTTGAAGACGGCGCCCACCGAGCTGCCTCGAACAGAGTATCGATCTCTTCCTGGCTTAACGGCTCAGGCGAAAACGCGCGTGTAGACCAACGCTCAACGAAAACTCGATCAAGTTTGTCTGTTCCCGGCGTGGGTACACGCCCTTCCGAAGGTGTCATATCCCGCTCCTGACTGTTCGCTATGTGAGTTTGGGATGAGTGTGAGCAAGCCAGCGATTCAGTGCCAAAGCTTACATCCAGATTTGAACAACGGATCAGTGTCTGATGGCTGACCGTATCGTCTGATTTCGGACACCAGTAGAATTGACCCATGGCATCAAGGCCGGACAAAGAGCGCCTGGAAATATTTGGCAACTTCCTCAGGGCACACCAACAGATAGCCGAGACTCTGAACAAGAATCTCGTTGAGGAGCGCGGAATTTCGCTTCCGTGGTATGACGTGCTGCTGCAGCTTTCAGCCTCAGGTGAAGACAGGCTACGCCTACAGGATCTTGCAGATCGCGTGCTCTATTCTCGGTCGGGTCTGACCAGGCTAATTGATCGCATGGAACAGGCCGGACTAGTCTGCCGGGAGCCTTGTGAGGACGATAAACGTGGAACCTATGCTGTGCTGACCCCGCAAGGTAAACGCGAGCTCCGCCGGGCGGCACCCACGCATCTTCGAGGTATTGAAGAGCACTTCTTCTCGAAGCTTTCGCCGGATCAGATCACATTACTGGGTGAATCAATGAATAGCGTTCTTGAAGGGACACGCTGCGTTAACGAGGGCTCTGCTTCCTGAGCTCCGTAGACGAGATGTCTTCGCGAAACTCAGTTTCTGGAATGCCTACAAACATCTCCATCAGCTCTCCGGGAACGCTGAGGCTCTCAACACCGCGAAACTGACCATCTTCGCCGACACGGCCTGCCACGATGAACTTAAGTCCACTGGCATACAACCTTCGAAGATCTGCGAGAGCTGTGCCATCCTGGTGGTAACGGTCGTCAAGCAACCTCACGGCGGTGTCGTAGCCGATAACGAACCAGGTGCCGGGAAGCAGCTCCGCTTTGTCAGAAAAGAGCCGTGCACGTGTGACAATCACGTCGGCGACGTCGCGAAACTGAATAAGTCTCTTTTCGAGTTCAACGCGAGGCAAGTCAGGCTTGTCTACATTCTCTATGGAGATCTCGAAAACGCCCGTTCGTCCGGTCGTTCGCTCAGCTGCTTCAAGTAACCCGGTGTGACCACGATGCAGCGGATTGAACGATCCAGCGAGGACGACTAAATCTCCAGAATCAATGATGTCCGCCGTCGCGCCATCGACACGAACAACTGCGAAATTGGTTGCCTTCGAATAGAGTCGGCCTATCTGGTCGATCAATCGAACTTTCCAGTATCGAACCGGCTGAATGAGAGCTGTTCCTCGTTTAGAAGGGGAACATCAACTCGCTGGTCCACATGCTTTGCTTCGGCCACGGCATTCAAGATGAGTCGACTCACAACACTCTCCTCAGCGCTGCGATCCCTCTCACCTTTTGCCATGACGAGAGAGGCGACGGCACCTCTTCCATCACTTGTTGCGAATGCAACATCGCAGCGGTTTTCCCCTCGTCGGGTTCGGTCGGTAGCAATCGCGGCAGTGCAAGACACGCCTGCCAGCAGCGAATCATGATTTTCCGGTTCTGTTTCTGCAGCACTCAACTGTCTGGCGCGAACAAGAGCGCGTTCGGCCATGAATTGCGCGGTTGTGCATGAAACATACTGCTCAGGCTCTGAACCCAGGAAGTCAATAACCGCATCCGAAGAGTACGGTACATAGGCGTCCAACATAGTCTTTGAAGCCCCTGGACGTGCGAACAGCCAGTAGGTCGCTTGAACCCCGGCTCCGGTCACTACCAGGGCAATCTTGCCTTTAGTTCCATGAATGGAATCGACAAGTTGAAGCACGTCGATTGGTAAGTGTGATATCCGTTCGTCCATTTCAGTCTTGACTCGCGTTGCGCCACGTTGGTGGGGATATATGTCGAAAGTACTAGCGCCGATTCGTTGAGTATACGGAGCGAACGAATGAGTACAGACTACGAATTGGAAGCAGTTGGCCACACAACAAGGCCATGCAAGACCATCAACAGTAGAATCTGCGCTTAAATCAGGGCATTTATTGATCTCAGCAAGCGAAATTCGCTTTGTGTGGTCGTGTAACAACCAATTCCGTGTATCATAGGCGATCGTGAAAACATTCACGCAAAGGGCTGCGTGGATAGGGATCGAATAAGGGAGAAGAGCGTGAGTCTCTCAACCGAAGGCTTAGCCAGGGCATCCGCCAACAGGCCCTGGACAACAATCCTCATCTGGGTTGCCATTCTGATCGTTGCAATCGGCTTGACTGGCCAATTCCTGGAAACGGCGACAACTGAAGGCAACGGCGAGTTCACGATTGAGCAGGAGAGCGAAACCGCTCAGAACCTGCTTGAAGAGAGTGGACTACGCGATCAGCAACGTGACGTCGAGGTTGTGCTCATTGAACACCCGACTCTGGAATTTGGCTCGTCAGAGTTCACAGCCAAGATCAATGAGGTTCACGCGGCAATAGTCGGACTGGGAACCGAGACGGTCTTGGATCCGACTACGTTGCCTAATCCTGCAGTGCTACCAGCTGAGGCTGGATTCGTTGGCCAGAACAATCGCGCTGTACGAATTCCCGTGGTCCTCGCCGGGGAATTCCTTGACGCTGGGACAACGGTTGAACCTCTGCTTGAGCTGATCCACGAGCTGGACGAAAGCAGCGATTTCCAGGTGAGCATCTTCGGTGCTGGTGCTATCGGGGATGATTTCCGAGAGATAAGTGAACGAGACCTCGTGCGAGGTGAGCTGATCGGAATCGCGGTCGCTATTGTCATCCTGATTTTCGTTCTTCGCAGCGTCGGTTCGATCTGGATTCCGATTGTGATGGCCTTACTGGCTATCGCCCTGACGTTCGGCAGCGTGTCTGTGCTGGGCCAGTTTTACGACAACTTCCCTTTCTTCGTTACAAACTTCGTCACGATGATCGGTCTGGCTGTGGGCATCGACTACACGCTATTCATACTGGCCAGGTATCGAGAAGAGAGAGCCAGGGGTCGAGAAAAGATCGACGCCATTACTGTTGCCGGCTCGAGCGCGTCGCGAGCCGTACTTTTCTCCGGCTTCACGGTGGTTTTCGCACTGGTCGGCATGCTAATCGTTCCGACCACCATCTTCTTCTCGATGGCACTCGGGGCGATCATCGTCGTCGTGTTCGCTGTCCTCCTAGCGCTCACACTGCTGCCAGCAGTACTTAGCAAGATGGGTGACAAGGTTGACGCCTGGACCGTACCGTTCCTGCAACAGAAGACTGACTATGACGACACAAGCCACGGCTTCTGGAACTGGATCACTCGAACGGTGCTTGAGCGACCCGTGATCTTCCTTGTTGTCACACTCGCTCTGTTGGTCGCACTGACGATTCCTTACTTCAACATCAACCTGGGCTTCAACGGGCCAGAGACCTTCCCGGACGATTTCGAGACCAAGCGTACGTTTGACGTGCTGCAGGCAGAGTTCATTGGCGGCCTGGACGAAATTGCGCCAATCGACGTGGTGATCGAGGGTGATGCTGACTCTCAGGCCGTGCGCGACAGCGTCGACCGTCTGGCTACTTCGCTCGAACAGGAACCTGTATTCAGGGCTGCATCCGAGTACGAAGTGAGCGCCGACGGCTCAGTTGGAGTGGTCGTTCTCAATCTGAACGACATCGACAACCCTGACGACATAACGAAGTTCATCGAAGAGGTGCGCGCCACTCACATACCGGCGGCTAACATTCCTGGAGACGTGTTCGTCGGCGGTCAGCGGGCGTTCGAGGTTGACTTCTTCGACCTCGTAGGCACCTGGACACCGATAGTCCTGGGTCTCGTCCTTCTGCTGAGCTTCATACTGCTGACTGTCGTGTTCAGATCGCTGATCGTACCAGTGAAGGCGATCATCCTGAACCTGCTTTCAGTCGGAGCTGCGTACGGGCTACTTGTACTGGTCTTCCAGGAAGGGTTCTTGATCGATGTGCTCGGCTTCCAACAGGTGCCAGTCATCGAGGCATGGATCCCACTGTTCCTATTCGCAATCCTGTTCGGACTTTCGATGGACTACGAAGTATTCCTGCTGAGCAGGATCAGGGAGCGGTTCGACCAGACAGGTAACAACGATGAGTCGGTCGCGTTCGGGCTGCGCTCGACGGCGGCGATCATTACTGGTGCCGCGCTGATCATGGTTGCGGTCTTCTGGGGCTTCACGCTGGGTGACCTGGTGATGTTCCAGCAGTTCGGCTTTGGTCTGGCGGTTGCGATCTTCGTTGACGCCACGATCATCAGGTCGATACTGGTTCCGTCCACGATGAAATTGCTAGGCTCCAACAACTGGTGGCTGCCGAGTTGGCTTAACTGGCTACCCGACGTGCGAGTCGAAGGTAGTGCACCGCAAGGTGTGCCGTCAGGCGCAGCAGGTTCAGCAGACGCGGACTAGCTCGCCACTACTTTCATCGGATGACATGAAAGAAGGCTGCTCGTTTTGTCGAGCAGCCTTCCTGGTTTCTACGGTTTAGTCACCAACCTGGTGATTGTCGGGAATTCGACTAGTTGATCAGCCCTTCCTGTGGAAGTGTCCATGGCGCGCGGTTCGCCATCAATTTCGGTCTTGGCATTCGTTCGACCGGTACTTCGATTAGAACTGGCTTATCCAGTTTGACCGCATCCGCAACCAAATCTCCGACGTCAGTCGGCTGATCTGCTCTCATACCGGTCACTCCATAGGCATCGGCCAGCTTCATGAAGTCCGGGTTTACTAGGTCGGCCTCGTATTGACCACCAAAATCCTGGTCGAGGTCTCGGGCAACGTTTCCGAAAGCGTTGTCGTTGAACACGACGACTACGACGTTGATGCCGTACTTCGCTGCCGTGGCGAGTTCGCCCGAGTAGTAACCAAAACCACCATCACCTGACACGCAGACTACCGGGAGATCTGGTCTTCCGACCTTCGCTCCAAGTGCGGTGGGGAACGCGAAACCAAGGTTGCCTGAATAGCCCGAGTCTATATACGACTTCGGGTGGTAAACGGGCCAGTGCAGACGTGAGTAGTAACCAAGCTGCGTCATTCCGAACACCATGATCGCCTCTTCAGGCGTGCCGTCGCGCAGGGCATTCATGATGGAGTCCTGTGGCTGGTCTTTCTCTTCTTCCTTGCCCTCGAGGCTTTTCCTGATCTCAGAGACTCGTTCGGCAGGTGAGGGCCTGTTGCCAGCACCAGCCTTGGCACATTCGGCTTGCAGAGCGACCAGCGTCCCTTTGGCATCACCGACAAGACCAACGGTTGCCGGAACGATTTGGCCGATCACTGATGGGTCGGCGTCGATGTGGACTAGCTTCGCATTGTTCCCTGCCGGGTTGCGAAGCGAGAAGCGAGAGCCGATCACGAGTACTACGTCGGCATTCTCCATGGTGTCTTTCACCATGCCCGCCGGTCCCAGTGATGAGCCAAGGCTTAGCGGATGACGGTCACTGATTGTCGCCTTACCACCGGCGGAGGTGATGACTGGAATGTTCGTTGCCTCTGCGAATGCCACAAGCTCATCTTCAGCGTTCGAACGAGCAACGCCGCCGCCGGCATAGATGACTGGACTCTTCGCACCGGCAATCAGCCTGGCCGCTTCTTCAAGTTCGTTTGCTGGCGGGGCAGATCTGTCCTGTGGTGCTGGCTCTTCGAGATCCACACCTTCGCGCTCAACCATGGCTTCAGGTGGCAATTCGAACTCGACCGGGCGTGGTCTGCCGGTCCGGAGCTGCCGGAACGCCTCATGCAGGCCGCCTGGCACCTCGTGAGGTCGCATAACCCGCTTCTGCCACTTGGTTACAGGCTTGATTGTGTCGATCTGGTCGTTGACTTCATGGAGTCCGCCGAGGTCTTTACCGATGGTGTCCCGGGGAATCTGACCTGCAATTACAAGAATCGGAGATGAGCGAGAGAATGCCGTGCTCATTCCAGCGCCAGCGTTGAACAGACCGGGACCTGGGACCACGAGTGCAACACCGGGCTTACCTGTTGCGCGGGCATAACCGTCCGCCATGTAGGTTGTCGTGCCTTCATGGCGAGCTGTGATCATCCGTATGCCAGGTTCTTCCCGCAGTGCATCGATGATTCCGTACATCTGCACCCCCGGAAGGCCGAAGATCACATCAACGCCCTCCCGAATCAGGGTCTTTACAACCGCCTGTCCACCGGACATTTCTGGCATTTCTTGCTCCTGGAACTTGTAGCGCTCAGCGATAAACGCTTTATGTATGAATCGAAGACTGTGCTATCGAAGTTAATGATCAGGTGATCACACGGTGAATCAGGGGCAGCGTAGCCGTTGGAGAAACGGTGCGCAACAGTGACCGAAGTGAGGCAGCGGCGAACTGAACTGGACAATCGCGAAACCGAGAATCGGCTTGCTAGTTGCGCTCTTTACTTGCTTCGTCTCCAGGTAAATCTTCGTCCAGGTCCGCTGGTTCGAGTGGACGCTTTTTGTCTTCTGCCTGCGCCTCAAGCTCGGCCTGTGCCTCTTTTTCGATGGAACGACGGTCAGCCTTCTCCCTGATGACGGCGATCGCAACGCCGACTGCTGTTCCGGCCATACCGGCCATTGCCATCAAAGGTGCGGCTGTTGTCCTGCACATAGATCCTCTGGTTCAGACTACGAAGAGTTATTCAGTCAACGTAATGAGCGTAAGAAGCTACATAAACGTAGCGGTCTAATTCTATGCCTTCGTTGACGTTCAGTGGAGGTCTCGTTGCCTGAAAACATGGGTGCCGATGACAACCGATACGATTGCGACAAAAAGAAGTACAAGTGCCCGCCAGCCAATCAATCCATTTACCAGGACACTGTTGCCGTTGTAGTACCAGAACACCGAGATGAATTTAGTCCACTCGAGCACTTCAGCAAGCTGCTGTATCGCGTTCAGCAGCCATCCCACAACCAGCACACCTGCAGTCACACCCCCAGCATTGCCTCGCTTGCCGGTCGCAGCACCTATACCGGCTGCCATCAAACCGGCAGCTGTACTGAGCAGGAATAGGCTGAAGACGATCTGTGTCAGGTTCCAGAGATCCACCGAGTAGCCTGCACTGAACACCCCAATCGCTATCGCAAGCCAGAGGACGACAGAGAGCACGACGAGGCCTGTCAACAACGCTATGGTTTTCTGCGTCATCAACGAAACGCGAGATATCGGGTTCGCCAACAACTGATCAAGAGTGTGTGATTCCTCTTCACCTGCGATCAGGGCAGAGCCTCGAATAACCGCATAGGTCAGCATCAGCAGTGGAGCAAGGACGGAGAACGGCTGGGTGTTCAGATAGCCTTCCGGTGTTGTGAATTGCAATGCACCACCGATAAGCGAAAGGATGAAGTCAGGGAGTTCTTGAATGAACTCCTCGAACCCTGAGATGTCCCGAATTGTCGGATATAGGAGGGTTGTGTAGAGAGCAGCGGCGATCAGTCCGATGCCGATCCACATGGTCAGTTTCCGCTGGTCATGCAGCGTTTTCAGATAGATGTTCCGAAAGTAGAAGCTGTTCATGCCGTTCCGGCTTCGTCTGATTCTGCGCCATTCGATTCGCCGCTGTAGTAGTCCATGAACACTTCATCGAGGGCAGGTGGATTGCTTTCAAAAGAGGACACCGTGAACCGCCCTGAAACTTTGATGATTGTGTCGATCTGGTGCCGGTGCCTGATTGAGATCATGTCGTTTTCCACCGCTACGACTTCGCAGTCTGGTATCGCTCGGAATGCCTCGGCAGCGTCAGGAGTTTCACTTGAGGCGACCTGCACCGTGACCCTGGCCTGAGCTCGCTCCCGAAGATCAGCCATCGTCTCCAGTCCGACCAGCCGGCCTTCGCGAATAATTCCCACGCGGTCACAGACTGCTTCGACCTCAGGAAGCAGGTGTGAAGAGATGAACTGTGTTCGTCCTGCGACCCGCCGTTCACGCACCAATTCCTGGAATTCGATCTGCAGAAGGGGATCCAGCCCTCCAGATGGTTCGTCCAGGATGATCAGCTCGGGGTCGCCCATGTAAGCCTGAACCAGGCCGACTTTTTGCCGGTTACCTCGCGACAGCTCGCCAAACTTCCGGTTCTGATCCAGTTTGAACCGCTCACAGAGTTCTTCTCTGCCGATCTGGGCATCGCTCTCACGGAGGTTCGAGAAGTAATCCAGTACCTGTCCAGCCGTAAGATTCGGATAGGCAATGAAATCGCCCGGCAGATACCCGGTGCGAGACCTGATCTCGATCGAATCCGACTCTACACTCAACCCGAAGACAGAGGCGGTACCACTCGTCGGCTTGATGAAATCAAGCAGAAGTCGAATCGTCGTGGTCTTCCCAGCACCGTTGGGACCCAGAAGGCCGAACACTTGACCTGGTTCAACGGCGAGATCCAGATTCTCCAACCCTGGATGCGGGCCATAGAACTTTGTAAGCCGCGTTGTTTCAATAACCGGAGGCATCAGTGCCTGTAGGAACCAGAGGGCTCATAGTCAATTCTGGTTATGCTTCAGCGTACTCGGCAATCGCCTCTTCGGAGAACTCTGCGTTTGAGAAAACTTTCTGGACATCGTCAAGTTCTTCAAGCGCATCAATAAGCCGCATGGCCTGTCGCGAGGCATCACGATCCAATTCAACCGTACTGGTTGGAACCATGGCGATCTCAGCGTTTTCCAATTTCACGCCGTCTATCTTTTCAACTGCGGCCTGGACCTGTGGGAATCCATCGAACGGCGAGGTGATGCTTATTGTTGAGTCTTCGATGTCAACATCTTCGGCGCCTGCGTCGACAATCTCCAGAGCAACTTCCTCAGGATCACGGCCTTCAACAGTGACTGTAATCTGGCCCTTGGTTTCGAAGTTCCATGAGACCGCACCAGACTGAGCAAGGTTGCCACCGTTGCGCGTCAGCTTGGTGCGTACGTCAGTCGCTGACCGGTTCTTGTTGTCAGTCAACGTCTGGACGATTATCCCCGTGCCACCGGGTCCGTAACCCTCATAGGTGATCTCTTCGAGGGCATCGCCGGCGGCTCCAGTGCCAGCTCCACGTTCAATCGCACGTTGGATATTGTCCTTGGGCATGTTGTTTGCCCGGGCATTGTCAACGGCGAGGCGAAGCCGGAAGTTCATATCGGGATTGCTGTCGCCGGAACGAGCGGCGACCATAATCTCCCTCGAAAGCCTCGTGAAGAGTTGCCCGCGCTTAGCGTCCGCGGCACCCTTCTTGTGCTTGATCGTGCTCCATTTAGAGTGGCCTGACATCTATCTAACCTCGGAACTCAAACTTTGACCGAACCTAATGGCTTTCAGCTACTCCCTTCGTCAGAGAGAACTTCGCCATCGCGCAGGTCAACGACTGTCACCCCGTTAACGGTATCAACAAACTTGATCGTGCTGCGAGTGGCAGGGATAAGAATTTCGCCACCTTGAACTGTACTTACCACGTATACGTCGTTGGCACCTGTTTCCATTATCCCACTTAGCTTGCCTATTTCGACGCCATTTGTATCTCGTACACTGGAGTCGATCAGTTGATAGTGGTAATAGGTACCGTCAGACGGTGGGGGCAACTCTGTTTCAGGAACCTCTATCTGAGCCCCTCGAAGCTCGTCAGCGCTATCACGATCTCCGATTCCTTCAAAGTGAACTGAGAACAGCCCTTTTCGACCAGACGTGATTTTCTCAACATCGAGCCGGTGTCCACCCACAAGAACACTGGTGCCTGGCTTGAGACGAGTAATTTCGCCAGAGAAGAGTTCGACTTCTACTCGACCAGTAAGACCGACGGCACGGCGCACATGACCTATCGTGATCATGTTTTCCTGGTCAAAGGGCTGCAAGTGAGACTTCAGTAGGAACTCTTTGTGGTTGGTGTTGAATCGCACCGGAGGTCAACGCCTATTGATTCATCCTACTGCGAAAAAGCTACGAACAGGCTGGCGATGATGACCAGCACTCCGCCCTGAAAGGCGCCGACGATGGCCGGTGAAAGGTAGAAACCGGGACGACCAGTCGCCTGTGTGGCAACCCACCACCTTCGGACCAGAAGGACCGTCGCACCCAGGAAAAGAGCACTGAGCAGATGCATCCAGATACGGGCTGTAGAGCCAGCAAAGGTTGCAACCTTCGGTAGATCGTTGCCCCAGGAATCAGGTTCTGTGAACGTTGCGCCAACCCAGCTGAATATATGAACCGCCAGGGTGAAGAGAGCACCTGCTCCGACGGCAGTAAGGACTCTCGGGTACCTCTCGCCCTTCGTGCTCGCAAAAGTCACGACCGCCCAGAGAACTGCAAGGTGCAGTACAGGTCCGGCACCCCAGGTCAGAATGCCACCAAAAGCCGAAAACTCTGTGACCTTCTGTCGAACTGCGACCACCAGAAAGTCAGGAGCTCTTCCCGTCACTACAAAACCAGCCAGCCAGTGACCGAATTCATGGAGAATGACAATCGCGATCACTCCGAATAGGGCAGAGCCCGTAAGAATTCTTGCTCTCTGATCGTTCGTGAGCTCGGTCTGAGAGTAGGCCTGTCCTGTTTTCCCTGAATATCGTTGACGATCAGCAATTTGATTGGGATTAAGCCGGCTCGGAGGCGCGGTGATCTTAACGCCGTCGTAGTTGCGGCCGGGCGTAGTTTCCGTATTGTCCGAGGTCGTTTCAGGCTTCATTGAGTTCAAACCTGTTTGTTCAGGTGAATCGTCAGCCGGCGATTTTTTCGAAGCGTTTGTTCACTCGTACGCTGGGCGCCAGTTCGATGGTTCGGTTGTCAACTCAAACAGGATGTTCCCTTGGTTAAACACAAAAATCGCGCATCTGTCAAAGTTCTGAGTTACTATGCGGCGATCAGAGGCACGGCTACCTTCAGGCTGCCAGAAGGCGGAGATACGGAATCCGGAAATGTTTTTGCTAGGTTTTCTAGGTCTTAAATCCCTGATCGCACTCGCTGTTACAGGCGTGATCGTAATTGTCGCAGGAGCGGCGTTATACGTCGCTGTCATTGGTGGAGTAGACATTCCTGGACTATCGGATGCCTTCCGTGTGGACCCGGAGCCGCCGTCACCTGAGGTGATCGCAAGAGCTGAACAGGTGGAAGAGGACATCAGGGACGCAATCGAGGACAAATCTGCGTTCTTCCTTGAGCTCACAGATCAGAATCTGACCGATCTTTTGCAATCCGAACTCAGCACCGAGGAGCGTATCCAAAACCTGAGCGTTGAGATACGTGAAGAAGATGTGAAAGTAAGTGGTGAGCTTGCTGGTCGGGTAGGAGTCGGATTCTCTGGTGTGATCGAAATCCTTCTCGATCAGGGAGAAGTAGAGCTCGAGCTGAAGTCGGTGAACCTGACTTCGATACCTACTCCCGGATTTGTGAAGGACGAAGTCCAGCCGTTCATCGACGAGGTACTGAACATAAACGAGAGACTCCGTGAGTCTGGAGCGACGCAGATACAGGCTGTGCTTCTGACGACAGGCCGAATCCAGATCGTTGGAGTGCAGAGGGATGGTGCAGACGTCGGTGCTGACACGATCGCTTCGCTGTCAAGCGCTCTTGGTGGTCAGCAGCCGCCACCACTTGTGGTTCCGGGCGGAAACGTGGTCCCGCAAGGTAGGACGATTTCTGACCCGAGCACCCCGCTTTACCTTGCGCTGGGTGACTCGCTGGCTGCGAACGAAGGAATCTCAGACCACACGTTTGGATACGTGTCACGATTCCACCGCTTCCTCGAAGGAGCCCGGGGAGAGACGCTTGGACTGGTCAACCTTGGGATTGGTGGTGAATCGACCATCTCGATTCGCCAGAGCGGACAGTTAGATCAGGCCCTCGCGACGCTCAACTCCGGGAACGTAGCTGTTCTATCGATCGACATCGGTGCAAACGACGTTCTGACGCACCTTGGATCGGACGACTGCCTGCAAGGTGACGAAGGTCCTCGCGGGGGTGTCTGCCGGGCACGTATCGAAGGTGCACTACAGGCATTTGAGCCGAACCTACGAGGGTTGCTCGGTGAGTTGAATGCTGCGCTACCAGCAGGTGCAGAGTTCTTCGTTATGACCATCTACAACCCGTTCGACTTCGGAATCGGACTGCCGATTGAGGACTACTCTTCAGGCATCGTGGAGCAGCTAAACGGAGTTATTCGCACAGAGGCTGCAAGTGTCGGTGCGCTGGTCGGAGATCCTTTTGATGAGATGGCGGATAACGCAAGGTCTTGGACCAACATGCTGCGTGACTTCGACATCCACCCGAACGAGGATGGTTACCAGGTCCTTGCTAACTCCCTGGCAGAGGCAAGGAGCGGTGGCTAAGGCCTGGTGGAAGCAGACTCCCTGGAGTAAGCCTCGTCCAGCAGTTCGACAACAAACTTGACCTGAACATTGACCTCCGCTCTTTTTAGGGCGGAGGTCATTTGTAGTGCGCAACCGGGATTTCCAGTAGCAACGACTTCCGCCTGTGTAGCGGCGATGTTTGAGGCCTTCCGATCACCTAGTCGAAGTGACATCTCTTTCTGAGTTATAGAGTAGGTTCCGGCCGAACCACAGCAGACTGCACTTTCGGCCATCTCGACGCGTTTCAGACCCGGGATCGCGTCCAGGACCTGTCTCGGTGCATCCGTGATTCGCTGAGCGTTGGCAAGATGACAGGCATCCTGGTAGGTCACCGTGCGATCAAGTGATGCTTCAGGTTGCCTCAAGCCAAGTTCAATCAGGTACTCGTGTATGTCTCTGGTGATGCTCGAAACATGTTCGGCCTTCTCTAGATAGGCAGTGTCGCCTTCCAGCAGTTCTGCATACTCTTTCATTGTGGAACCGCAACCTGCCGATGCAACTATCACCGCGTCTGGCATTGCAGTTAGAAATGAGTCGATATTCCGGCGAGCCAGCTCTCGTGCAGATTCCAGTTCTCCGGCATGGGCATTCAGCGCTCCACAGCATCCCTGGTTTGCAGTGATATGTACTTCGACTCCATTACGAGCCAGCACACGGACAGTCGCCTGCAGCGCCGGGGTGTGGGTCAGTGTCATAACGCACCCCGCAAGCAGGGCTACCCTGGCCCGTCGTTCGCCACGAGCCGGTATGACTCGACCGTCGGCCAGAAAGAAGCTGTCGCTGAGTTCAGGTAAAGACGAGTCGAGATATTCCTGGTCGCCCGGTAGGACGGTCAACAGGCCCGTTTTGCGCGCAAGAGATTGCGCACCTGACTTGCGATAGAGCTTGGCAGCACGACCGACCCAACGCAGCCGTGTTGGACTTGTCAGAACGTTGCTGTAACCGATTTTCCGTCCTACTCGCTCCCTGAGCGGACGCTTAAAGCCCTTTTCAATCTGTGCCCTGGTTGCTTCCATCAATCTTCCATAAGGGACACCGGACGGGCAAGCGACCTCACACGCGCGACACTGCAGGCAGAGGTCCCAGTGGTTTACGACGGACTCTGTCATGTCGAGTCGACCTTCAGCCACACCTTTCATCAGCGCCAGGCGCCCGCGTGGTGATTCCATTTCGAGACCGGTCTCAAGATATGTCGGGCAGGCATTTAAACAGAAGCCGCAATGGACACACTTGTAGAGGTCTTCATCTTTGGGCGCGTCGGATCCCGTGAAACCAGCGAACGTGCCGGCCGGGGCGATTGGGTGTTGATCTTGCTGTGACATACGTTGGAATCTAGATACGGCCTGCAAAGCGCCCGGGATTGAGAATTTGTTGTGGATCAAAGCGTTGCTTGATACTTCGCATTACCGCCACATCAGCGCCAGAATCACCGAACACATCAATCTGCTTCTTGATTTCAATTGGGCAGCGTTCAATCACCACCTGTCGACCGAACTCCGCTGCCATCCCCTTGATCCGTTCGATACTTTGGAGGTCGGCGCTTCCGGGTGAGATGGTGACGCTGCCGAAGCCTGCCTGAAGCTCACCAATCGTTCCATCACCCAAATTCGACGCGTTCGCCTTTTCGAGGAAGCGGAATGCGTCCCTTGGCTTCAGAGTGATTCGGGCAGTCACTTCATGGGCACCAGCGCTGGTCAACCCCGACCTCCATGGCGCCTCGGAATGCTCGCCCTTCGCCACGTCATAACTTGACGCACCTAGAGCCCCTGCCAGGCCAGTCAGATCGTTCTCCATGCGTAGAACCGCTCTCTGACCTCCTGACACTGTGGCCAGTACCAGAACAGATGATTCCGCAGCGGAAGTCTGCATCGACCTGTTATCTGCTCCGCGTGTCACGCCCGTGAAAACACTGAACCCTTCAGGAACTACCGGGCCATTCACAATCTGGATCGCATATTCAGCGGCATCAGACACAGATTCGAACCATGTGGCTACAGTGCTACATTCAGCGGGAATTGGCACCACCTTAAGTGCGACTTCAGCTATCACGCCAAGTGTGCCGAATGCGCCCGTGTGCAGTCGATGAAGATCGTAACCCTGCACGTTCTTCACGACCTTCCCGCCGGACTTAGTGACTGTGCCATCGGCCAGCACAACCTTCATGCCAATAACCCAGTCTCGTATGCCTCCGAACGACGAACTCATCTGACCTGCGGCGTTAGACGCCACACTACCGCCGAGAGTCGCACTCTCTGGAGACCGGACGTCGAACGGCAACCTTTGTCCATTCGTGGCGAGGACCGATTGGATGTCCGAGATACGAGCACCGGCGTCAGCCACCAATGTCAGATCACCGGCCTCGTGGACGACATCATTTGAAAGCGAGGTGAGATCGATCGCTGTGGTGTATCGCTCAGGGACGTTGCCGATAGCCATTCGGGTGCTTCCACCGAAGGGAATAACAGCCTGCCCGGCACTGTGTGCGTCAGCCAGCGCCGATGAAAGCTCTTCGACCGATCCGGGAGAAACAACCTGATCCGGTGTGAAACCGTCAACCTCATATGAAGCCGGAATCGTTGAGCTAGTCATGACTAGAGAGACATCGCGCCGTCGATGATGTGAACCTGCCCTGTCACGTAGCTGGATTCGTCTGATGCCAGCCAGACCGCGAGCAATGCGATCTCCTCAGGATTGCCAATCCGACCCATCGGCTGTCGAGCAAGGAAGTCCTTCATCGCCTGCTCAGGGTCGGGTGCCATGTTGATGCGTTCGTGCAGTGAAGGTGTATCCACAGTCGCAGGTGCAATTGCGTTGCAACGAATTCCCTCAGACACGAAATCTTTCGCTACTGACATCGTCAGTCCTGCAACAGCTGCTTTGCTGGCTGAATATGCGGCCCGATCAGACACACCCATCACGTGCGAGGCAACAGATGACATGTTAATGACGCTGCCACCACCGTTAGCGATCATCGGAGGAAGGTAAGTCCGCAACGTCCTGAACATACCCTTCGCATTCAGCTCAAATGAGAAGTCCCAGTCTTTCTCAGTACAGTCAAGGATGTTGCCCATGGCGACATAGCCAGCGCAGTTGAAGAGAATATCGGGAGCACCGGTTTCACCAAGCAGCAAATCGACCGAAGATTGATCCGTGACGTCACAGACCCTGGTCGTGATACCAGCTGTTCCGTCGAGCTCTGAAAGCACCTTTTCGTTGATGTCGGTCGCCCAGACCTTTGCACCTTCCCGTGCAAATGCGAGCGCGGTCGCCTTCCCGATTCCCTGGGCCGCAGCCGATATCACGGCCGTCTTGCCTTCAAGCCTTCCTGCCAAATTGCTCTCCATTCTGATTCAGTACCTGTCACTGGCAGCGCGTGCCGAGCTCGAGACCGGTCCGGTCAACCAGCCAATTCTAGTGGAGTGACCTGACTTGCGACTTGCTTTCTAGACTCATTCCGTATGAATAGCGGCTAGAGCAGGCTCGCTTGCTGTTCTTCCGGCTCTACTGGTTCGATTAGACGAGGTTCGTTCACATACCGCGCCTTGCGCGTCGGATTGACATCGGTCGAAACCCTGTGCATCGCCATCTCAGGCCATTCTCTGGATGCAACGTGACGCTCCACCTCTTCGAAGCTTGTTTGTGGATCAAGCCACACCGACCACAACTCATCAGCAACATCACCAAGGATCAGCGGGATTCGATCATGCAGTGGCTCCATGAAGCTATTCGTCGGGGTAGTAACGATCGTAAATGAAGCCGCCTCTTCCCCGGAGCCAGGATCCTTGAAGTGACTGTAAAGACCGGCGAATCCCATGAGTCGGCCATCGTTTCGGTGGATGTAGTAGGGCAGACGCTCTTTTCCCTTTTTCTCCCACTCATAAAACCCGCTGGCCGGGACCAGGCAGCGCCGCCGGTCGATGGCACCCTTCCAAATACCTGATGACTTCAGTTTGTCGTCGCGAGCGTTGAAGGTTGCGAACCGGGGTGGATCTTTTCTGCGCCACCAAGCAGGTATAAAACCCCAGCGAGCCATTGTGAGTGCTCGCTCACCGTCCTCGTTCAACACAACGGGCATTCGATGAGTCGGAGCGACGTTGTAGCTGGAGTAACGGGGTCTCGGACCTTCTCCGACTTCATGGATCCTACCTTCTTGTTCAAGCTGCTGGAGCCACTCACGCGTCAGGTCAGCCGTCCGGACAAGTTCACCGATCCCGTCTTCGTTCAAAACTACTACGTATCTTGCACACACAGTGGAACCCTTCAAATCCAAAGCGTTTCTGATCAGCAAGTGTCAAATCTACATTGACAATTAGAACTAATGTGCTATTTTCTTGCGACATCAGAACAGCCTGATCACGCAGAACGTTATGTTTAGCACCGGGTGAGACCAATCATGCGTCACCATCCTACGGAGTGGGAGTGTGGCGGTGGATCTAGTGGTCTGTCTTGTCTGCGATTCGGCACCGTTCGTCTGTCCGGAAAAATACCGCCTGACACATATGAAGATGCACCTGGAAACGGCGCATCAATTGGTCAATACGAGGCTCACGCTACAGTCTCGCCACCGAACCTCGCTCTATTCAATTGGCCGAGGTCGCCAGGCAGAGCCAATACTTGAGAAGGTCGAGGTCGCGGTCAAAACTCTTGCCGGAGGCTCGCAATGAACCTGTGGCAGGACGCACCTGGTGAAAAGCTGACGATTCCGATCTGGTGGCTTGAATCGCACATTGATCGTCTTAATGAACACGAAAACTTGAGTCTCAGGTTAAACGCGCAAGAAATTCGTGCTCAGATAGACGCTGCAAAAAAGCGCGATGAACGGCTTCGCAAGGCCAGAATCAACCCTTGGACCTGACCCGCGTATTCCTGGCCTAGCTATTCTCGGCCATCACGTCGATCAGTTCCTGGACCGCTTCGGCAGACTTCAGTAACGCAGCTTTCTCGTCTTCGGTCAACTCGACTTCGATCACCTCTTCGACACCGCCGGCTCCCAGCTTCACGGGCACACCGGCGTAGAGGCCATCGATACCGTACTCGCCTTCAAGATAGGCCGCACATGGCAGGATTTCCTTGCGGTCAAGCAGGATCGACTCAACCATCTGGGCAGAAGCTGCGGACGGCGCGTAGTAAGCGGATCCGGTCTTCAGGAGGCTAACGATTTCAGCACCGCCGTCTCGGGTCCGCTGAACGATCTCTTCGAGACGATCCTTTTCGATCAGATCGGCCACAGGGACGCCGCCGACCGTCGTCGTACCGATTAGCGGGACCATGCTGTCGCCGTGGCCTCCGAGCACATACGCCTGGACGTTCGTGACCGAGACGTTGAGTTCCATTGCCAGGAAACTGCGGAAGCGAGCCGTATCCAATATCCCTGCCATACCCACGACACGTTCTTTCGGGAAGCCGGAGACAGCTTTAGCGTGCTGGACCATTGCGTCGAGCGGGTTCGAGACCACGACAAGCACCGCATTGGGTGAGAACTTGGCCACCTGTTCCGTCACGCTGCCAACGATTTTCATGTTGGTTAGAAGCAGGTCATCTCGACTCATTCCGGGCTTGCGGGCGATGCCGGCGGTGATCACTACAACGTCCGAATCCGCGGTCTCCTCGTAACCATTGGATCCGGTAACGGTGCCGTCGGTCCCCAGAACGGGCCCGGACTCCATCATGTCGAGTGCTTTGCCCTGCGGCATGTCTTCAACCACATCAACGAGCACAACATCGGCGTATCCCTTTTCGTAGATTCGCTGGGCTGTTGTTGCACCGACATTTCCTGCACCGACGACCGTTACCTTGAACCTCATATCCTGTCCTCTTCCGGTGGTTTCTATCTAGCCTAATCTCACAGTCGAGATATTTGTGGTTGTTGTTAGATGATCAGATTACTGTTGCTAACGCCTTGATCATTAGCTATGACCGAGTAAGCAGGATTCACATGAGTGCTGCGCTCACGAGAATCTCAGTCACGCTCAATAGCAAGTGCGGCAAGTAAGTTTGCCACAGGTGGATCAACTTTGGGTGGTGCCCGTGAAGTCGACCCGACAAGCGCGCGAGATTGCCTATACTGAGCAACTATCCAGAGCAACATACGCCAATCAAACTTCTGCGAAATCGAGCAAACATGAGCAAATCGCCCACAATCATCTACACATGGACGGATGAAGCACCTGCGCTGGCCACGCACGCTTTCTTGCCAGTAATTCGAGCGTTTGCGAAAGCTGCTGACGTAGACATCGAGACAAGAGACATCTCACTCGCACACCGGGTGCTCGCTCCGTTCTCCGATCGATTGGGCGATCGTGCTGTTTCGGATGATCTGGCCGAGCTGGGGCGCATGGTCGAAACCCCGGAAGCCAACATCATTAAGCTCCCAAATATCAGCGCTTCTCTACCGCAGATGAAGGCTTGCATTGCGGAGCTACAGGCACAGGGCTACGCGATACCTGACTACCCGGAAGATCCGAAATCCGACGAAGAAAGAGATATCAAAGCTCGATTCGATACAGCGATGGGGAGTGCAGTCAATCCAGTCCTGCGGCAGGGCAATTCTGATCGAAGAGCACCTGCTGCGGTGAAGGAGTTCGCAAAGAAGAATCCGTCTCGTATGCGTGACTGGCCTACCCAGTCGAAGACGCATGTTGCCACGATGCAGCACGGTGACTTCAGGCACAACGAGAAGTCAGTAACCGTTGAATCAGCTACAACCGCCAGGATCGAGTTTGTATCGGCAGATGGAACCACCACTGTTCTTAAAGATTCGGTCCCGTTGCTGGCGGGTGAAGTGCTTGATGCAACTTTTATGAGCAGGAACGCATTGACCGCCTTCTTGCAGAGTCAGGTTGAAGAGTCCAAGGAACAGGATGTCCTGTTCTCGCTTCACCTGAAAGCGACCATGATGCGAGTGTCAGACCCGATCATCTTTGGGCATGGTGTTCGCGTCTTTTTTGACAGAGTGTTCCGAAATCACGCCGACGTCCTTGAGAAGCTCGGAGTAGATCCGAATAACGGGCTAGGGGACCTGCTCGACAAGATCAAAGGTCTTACTGAAGACCAGCGAACGGCGATCGAAGCCGACATCGAAGCGACTTATGCTGAGCGCCCGGCGATAGCGATGGTCAATTCCGGTCGCGGCATCACGAATCTACATGTGCCTAGTGATGTGATCATCGACGCATCAATGCCACCGATGGTTCGCGATTCAGGTGGCATGTGGAACACGGACGGCGATCTACAGGACTGCAAGGCGGTTATTCCAGACTCGAGTTACGCAGGCATTTACGACGTCGTAGTTGAGGACTGCAAGGAAAACGGCCAGTTTGATCCTTCAACAATGGGCAGCGTTCCCAACGTCGGGCTCATGGCCCAGGCTGCCGAAGAGTATGGCTCTCACAACAAAACGTTCCTGGCACCGGCCAACGGAACGGTTCGAGTGGTCAATGGCAACGGCGAAACTCTGATTAGCCACGATGTTGAGCAGGGAGACATCTGGAGGGCGTGCCAGACGAAGGATCTGCCAATCCAGAACTGGGTCGGACTGGCGGTTCGCAGGGCTCGTGCGACAGGTGCTCCCGCAGTGTTCTGGCTTGACAAGAACCGAGCGCATGATGCCGAGCTTATTGAGAAGGTCGAGAACTATCTGAAAGATCACGACACTTCCGGTCTGGATATCCACATCCTTTCACCAGTGGATGCGATGAGGTTCTCGCTGGAGCGGATACGCAGAGGCGACGACACGATCTCGGTGACCGGTAACGTGCTCCGAGACTACCTGACGGATCTCTTTCCAATTCTTGAGCTTGGAACCAGCGCAAGAATGCTGTCCATCGTCCCGCTACTGAATGATGGAGGACTGTTTGAGACGGGTGCAGGCGGTTCGGCTCCCCGGCATGTGCAACAGTTCAGTTCCGAGGGACACCTTCGCTGGGACTCGATGGGCGAATACATGGCCCTGGCCGCGTCTTTCCAGCACCTGGGCGAGCAGTTCGACAATTCCAGCGCCAGAGTTCTTGGCGACGCGCTTGACGCAGCGACCGCGGCTTATCTCGAAAACTCGAAGTTGCCGTCACGTGAGGTCCACGAACTTGATAATCGTGGAAGTTGCTACTACCTCGCGTTGTACTGGGCTCAGGCTCTCGCAGCGCAGACCGGTGACGTGGCACTGGCAGACCGTTTCAGTTCGGTGGCGGCTACGCTTGCGGAGAAGGAAGAGACGATCCTCTCTGAGCTTGACGCTGCGCAGGGTCAGCCGCAGGACATTGGTGGCTACTACAACCCGGACCCGGAGAAGGCTGCGGCTGCAATGCGACCCAGCGAGACCCTCAACAGCATCATCGACGGGATTTAGCTACTCAAATACGGCTACAGCGGAATGTTGCCGTGCTTCTTTGGCGGAGTTGAGTCGACCTTGTTTTCCAGCATGCGAAGCGCTTTGACAAGTGTCGGTCGAGTCTCTCTCGGGTCGATCACATCATCGACATAACCACGATTAGCCGCGACATAGGGATTGGCGAACCGATCCTTGTAATCGGCAACCAATTCGGCGCGCTTTGCATCTTTGTCGTCGGCGTCGGCGATCTCCCTGCGGCCGATCACGTTGACTGCGCCTTCTGGACCCATCACAGCGATCTCTGCCGTGGGCCACGCCAGGTTGAGGTCTGACCGGAGCTCTTTACTGCTCATGACGATGTAGGCGCCTCCATAAGCCTTGCGAAGGATCACAGCCATCTTGGGCACTGTCGCCTCAGAATAGGCATACAGAAGCTTGGCACCGTGACGGATGATGCCGCCATACTCCTGGTGGGTTCCGGGCATGAATCCCGGTACATCGACGAACGTGACGATTGGAATGTTGAAAGCGTCACAAAAGCGAACGAACCGCGCCGCCTTGTCTGAAGCGTCGATGTCCAACATACCCGCCATAACAGCCGGTTGATTGGCGACAATGCCGACTGAACGCCCGTCGAGGTGGGCGAAGCCTACGACGATGTTTCCTGCGAAGTCGTTGTGGACAGGTAAGAAATCGCCGTCATCGACCACGTTGACGATCACGTCCATCACGTCATAAGGCTGGTTAGGCGATTCCGGGATGATGCTCCCCAGTTCGGGCTCCCGACGGTCCGGAACATCGTTCGTGTCCGTGACGGGCGGGCTATCTGCATTGTTTGAAGGCAAGAAGGACAGCAGTCTCCTGACCTGCCTGAAGCAGTCGTCTTCGTCTGGAGCTGTGAAGTGGGCAACTCCGCTACGAGTTGCGTGAGCAGCGGCCCCGCCCAGTTCCTCGTGTGAGACCTCTTCTCCAGTTACCGACTTAACTACATCCGGTCCGGTGATATACATCTGCCCGATGCCCTCGACCATGTATATGAAATCGGTCATCGCCGGGGAGTAGACAGCACCACCGGCAGAGGGGCCTGCGATGATAGTTATCTGCGGGATCACGCCAGACGCCAGGGTGTTGCGTCTGAATATTTCGCCGTAGCCTGATAAGGAATCGACGCCTTCCTGAATGCGGGCACCGCCTGAGTCGTTGATGCCCACAACAGGTGCACCTGTTCGCACTGCGTGGTCCATCACTTTAGATATCTTCTGTGCAGCAACCTGCGACAGCGAACCGCCAAGAACGGTGAAGTCCTGCGCATAGGCGAAAACCGTTCTACCTTCTACAAGTCCATAGCCAGTGACGACGGCATCTCCCTCAAAACGCTGTTTGTCCAGCCCGAGATCGGTCGACCTGTGTGTCACAAACGTGTCCAGTTCAGTGAACGATCCATCATCAAAGAGACGTTGCAGGCGCTCCCTGGCCGTGAGTTTGCCACGCTCATGCTGAGCGTCGATTCGTCGCTGGCCTCCGCCGAGTTGGGCAGCAGCACGGCGTTCCTCAAGGGATTCCAATGGGCTCTGTGATTTTGACTCGTCGCTCTTAGGAGTCTCGGTTTCGGAAGTTATGTCGATATCCTCCTTCGGTTCGAATTTCGTGGTTGTAGGGTAAAAAAAATAGGTGCTCTTCGGCACCTTCAGCTACAACCTGAAGCTTGAAGGTGGATTGTGCATCAACGAGCATAGTATCGGCATCGTTCTTCGAGGAAATCTCGTTTCACTGGATCGACGAGATGGCCATACCTGCCGATCACTTCGGGCAAGTAGTCTTGAACGCATAGGCCAGCATTGTGTACCTGATCGTTAGAGTGAGACGCAAGCAGTAGAGACCTACCTTGTGATTCATTTAGATCATCTACATAGGGCATGACCAACTGGAAGTTTGCTTCCGCCGTTCGATAACTCCGTGAATCTTTGATCAGGTCAATAATCAGATTGATTCCTTTCTGTCCGTCGTGCTGAACCAAACCCGGAGCCAAGTCGCGTATCGATACCGTCGTTGGATCGATACGTCGACCTTGGTATTGGCTGAGAAAGCCCGGAGGTGTGGTGCGATCCACCGTCAGCGGTACGACAGTCATACCGCGATTAGCTGCTATACCAGATTCCTGTATACACCAAGGTGACGCCAAGTAGTTTTCACTCAGAACACAAACAAAGATTTCGGACTCCTTGATCTCACTGAGGATTCGCGTTGCCCACTCTTGAGAGACGCCAATATCTTCATGGGCCAAGAACGAACGGATGCCGTACAGCTCGAGAGATTCTTTGATACGACCGGCGACGGATTTTTCAGCGGTTTGGTAGCTAAGAAATGCTCGCATATTGAGCCTGATGGCCATCGGTGATCCACCTTCTCCTGGATGAGTCAAGAAACGTAGTGTAAACCGATTCGCATCACGATTCTCGAAGTAGAGCACTGCTAAGATCGTTCGATGAGAAGTGTTGAATCAGTGTTCGATTGGGGCGAACGAACCTATGTAATGGGTGTCGTTAACGTCACACCTGACTCGTTTTCGGGTGATGGCACTATTTATGACGACTCGCAGGAACGGTGGGTACAGACTGCGGTACACCAGGCACTGAGAATGGAGGACGAGGGCGCGGACGTCATTGATATCGGAGGTGAGTCGACTCGCCCGCCATCTGTCTACGAGGGCGCCCAGCCGGTAAGGGCAGAGGTAGAGTGCGCAAGGGTACTTCCAGTCATCGAGGCGCTTGCGGGTAGGCTGGACGCAGCAATCAGCATCGACACTCGAAAAGCTACAGTTGCGCAGTCTGCCGTTAGAGCAGGCGCAGGGATCATCAACGATGTATCGATGCTTGGTGATACCGAAATGGCGAAGGTGGCAGCTGAGTCTGGTGCAATGTTAGTGATCAGCCACACTCGCCCGAAAGCCGTTTATCGTGATCCTGTTGGAGATGTCGCCGCTGACCTCTCCGCCGCCGTGAAGCAGGCCTCAGACGCTGGAGTCACACGCGGCAAAATTGTCGTGGATCCCGGTATCGGCTTTGCGAAGACGCCTGTTCACAGCCTTGCAGTGCTGCGTGGCCTACGCTCCATCAAAGACCAACTGGGATTACCCATGCTAGTTGGCACTTCTAGGAAATCTTTCATTGGAGCGGTTCTCGACGTACCAGTAGACAAGCGGCTTGAGGGCACGGCGGCGACCATGGCGCTGGCAGTTGCGTCTGGGGCTGATGTGGTCAGGGTCCATGACGTCCTGGCAATGAAATCGGTAGTGCAGATGTCAGATGCCATAGTTCGGGGTTGGGAACCGGACTCGGTATCGTGATCGAACTCGTCTATCTCGGGCTGGGAAGCAACCTGGGCGACAGGGCGAGCTACCTTGCTTCAGCCCGGCAGCAGATCGCCTCGCTCGGTGAGATCAGGCGGCAATCCTCGGTGTTCGAAACCGAGCCGTGGAACGTCGACCCAACCCAAAACCGGTATCTCAACCAGGTAATCGAACTGCTGACTGAGCTCGACGCGATTCAACTGTTACTGACGTTGCAGGCCATCGAACACGATCTTGGCCGAGGGAAGCACAAGAAAGGTGAGTCTCGAACAATAGATCTGGACATCTTGCTTTATGGTGACGCTGAGATAGCAACGGTCACTCCCGACTACACGCTTTTCGTCCCACACCCTGAGATGACCGAGCGCGCATTCGTGCTGGTGCCGCTACTTGAGATCGCTCCTAAACTGATTCATCCCACAACCGGGGTGAGTTTCAGGGAACTGATCGATTTAGTAGATACGACTACCGTCAAGCCCTGGTACGCCTAGTTGTTCAGGCAGCGAGTGACTTCTCGAACAGCTCTCGTAGCAAAGTTGCCAGAAAAAAGACGATCACTCCGAATAGCACCAGAGCGTTGTAGCCAACCAGCCAGGAAACACGACCGAGTATGCCTTGCGGCCGGGAGGGACGGTACCCGGCCTGCCTCAATCGCCACACCAGGTAGAACATCCAGATTGCGATAGCCAGTTTGACTGCAAACACAGCAACCCACGCGACGGTTGCATCGTCACCCGTCAGTCGGTCGAACATCAGCACGAGACCGGAAACCAGTACCGCAACAACAGATAAGTCAACCACTTCGCGGTACACCGAACCGATTGGAGTCATCACTGCGCGCATGGCTTCCGGATTAGTGATCGATACTGGTCGCAAGACAAATGCGAAGAATATGCTTCCGCCTACCCAGGCAAGCGCACCAGTTATGTGAGCCCACCGGGCGATCAGAATTAGCCAGTCGCCGATGCTGATATCACCAAACATGGCAGCAGATTATCGCCGATCACCGGACGCCACGCATGTATCGCCGCCGGAACACCATTCGGCCGGCGAGCAAATCAACTGGCGATCACCTTTTCGATCTGCTCTTCCAGATCTTTCTCCCTGATAATTCCGCTCCACGTTCGGCTAATGCTGTGATCACGATTCAGGAAGACCGTGGTTGGGAAGGCCAGGATCTGGTAGTCACGCTGCACCGCGGCAAGTGTGTCTTCCGTCTTGTCTGCAAAGTTTGGGTAAGTGATCCCAAGCTCTCCCAGGAACTCGATTCCTTCATCGACCGTATCCACGCTGATTTGCTGCACACCCAGGAAGTCAATCTCATCACCGTAATCTTCGTATGCGGCCTGCAGATCAGGTAACTCGGCCCGGCATGGCGGGCAAGAAGGGAACCAGAAGTTGATCAGTACCGGTCGACCGACGTTTGCGTTTAGATCGTAGGTACCGTGGGCAAAGGTCTCGACTACGAACGAGGGTGCAGCATTCTCGGCTCGAACAACTGAGCCGTCTGGACTGGTGATTGGCTCAGAAGTAGGTGCCGGTGTGTTGGGAGATTCCTGTGGTATCCCACCTACTCGTGTATCGGCAGAGCCGCATGCCACGGCGATGGCCGCCAGTGCAAGCGCTGTAATCAGCACACGCTGCCTTGTCGTGCCCAACAGGCCACTAAATGAACTGTTTCGGTGAGTGATCTTGAGAAACATCGCTGATTGTCCCGAGGTTGCGTAGATTTCCTGACTAGAGCATTTCGGTCGTTAAGTCATTCGATGTGTCTGCGGACAACCGGTTGCACTCAGAGCTTAAGAATTTCCTCAGGATTCGATCAGGTCGGACTCTAGATCCAACATTTCCATACTAGCCACGAACGTGTCGTTTACCGGATCCATGCACGGCAACCTAGCCGTGTGCCTCGGTCCTCATCTGAGCAATCTGGTCAGAAATAGCCTGAACAAGCCCCGAGACCGGTACCCGTACCTGTTCCATCGAATCTCTGTTCCTGATAGTAACTGCGTCATCACTCTCAACCGTCTCAAAGTCGACGGTCACACATAGAGGTGTTCCGATCTCGTCTTGCCTGCGATAGCGGCGACCAATGCTCTGGGCATCGTCGTACTGAGTATTAAACATTGGCCTGATTGCGTCATATACCTCACGGGCCTTAGGAACCAGCTTCTCATTGCGTGATAGAGGCAACACCGCTACCTGAAATGGCGCGATATCGGGATGGAACCTGAGCACAACTCGCTGTTCCTTACCCTCACCTTCTTCATCGTACGCGTCTGCCAGGAAAGCGAGGGCACTTCGATCGGCCCCCATAGCCGGTTCAACAACAAACGGGACGTAGCGTTCGTTTTTCTCCTGGTCGAAGTAGCTCAGGTCCTTGCCGGAGCGCTCCATGTGCGCCTTAAGATCGAAATCCGTGCGGTTCGAGATCGTTTCCAACTCACCCCAACCCCACGGAAACTCGAACTCGATGTCAGCGCTGGCCTTGGAGTAGTGTGGTAACTCGTCGGCCTCATGCTCACGAAGCATCAGCTTGTCTTTGCGTAGACCGTAACGGGTGTACCAGTCGATTGAGAAATCGATCCAGTACCGGTGCCACTCTTCGTCGGTTCCTGGAGTGCAGAAGAACTCCATCTCCATCTGCTCGAACTCACGAGTCCGGAATGTGAAGTTGCCTGGAGTGATCTCGTTCCTGAACGACTTGCCCTGTTGAGCGATGCCGAATGGCAGCTTTTTCCGAGTAGTTGTCTGGACATTCTGAAAGTTAACGAACATCGCCTGAGCGGTTTCGGGCCTCAGGTAGATCACGTTGTCATCCGATTGAACCGGGCCAATGTGGGTCTGGAACATCAGATTGAACTGACGCGGTTCACCGAATTCGCCTTCGCACTCCGGACACGCGTCTGACTCAAGCTGGTCCTGCCGATATCGCCGGTGGCAGTTCGAGCATTCGACCAGAGGGTCGGAGAAGCTTGAAACATGTCCACTGGCGACCCAGACATCGGGGTGCATCAAGATCGCCGCATCGATTCCGACAACGTCATCTCGGTCCCGAACCATGGCCTTCCACCACATGTCCTTGACATTGCGCTTCAGTTCGACACCAACCGGTCCATAGTCCCAGACGCTACCGAGTCCACCGTAAATCTCACTGCTTTGGAAGATGAAGCCGCGTCGCTTCGAGAGCGACACGAGGGTTTCGAGATCGGTGTTTTTTAATGTTCTGGCGACCACGTTCGTATTCTCCGACCGTCTCCGGTGGCTCCGCGACGGTTGATAGTCCAGGCAAAAAAGAGCGCCCGCTGCGATTTAGTCGCGGACGCACGTGCAGTACAAGTTTACAACCTGGAGTTCACGTTTCGCCGCAGTACCAGCATCCAGCAGTAACCGTGCATTGCCACATATGGATTGGGCGTTCTCGTAGCACTTCCGGCGTGATGCCCGTATCTAACGTTCCGGACTTCCGTTAGCGTCTGGTCCAGTGCCGCTTCGTGCATTCGGTAGTCGAGATAATTACACGACCGTTACGGAGCGAGCATCTAGTTAGATACGAGATGAGTTAGCTTGCGTAGACAATTTGCGCGGGAGAGGCATAAGAGCATTGTCGAGGAGTGAAGCATGGGTTGTGAACAGGTATTCGAAGACGCGTATGGTGCGGTCATCGATCACCAGAATGAGGGCTTCATAGAGATCCGCTGGTACGACACAACAGCGGAAATGACGCAAAACGAATTCAAAAACTGGCTCCTGAGGTTCACGGAAGCCCTCGATCGGAGCGACAGCCAGTTCGTGCTTGTCGACGCCACCTCTTTCAAGATGGAAGGTATGGCCGACACGGTGGGCTGGAGAGACGAGACGATAATCCCTCGTTACAACCAGAACGGCGTGAAGAAGTTCGCATTTCACCTGCCGGCAGGCTCACCGCCAATCGGCAACCCACCAGTACCAGAGGGTCCAGCTGATTTCCCAACCGGCTACTTCGCAACCCGTGCAGAAGCAACGGAATGGCTGGTCACCTAAGACAGGTCAGTGATGACTGCTAGATGCACGTCGTATTTGGATGCCGACTGTCGGTAGTCAACCGAATGTATGCTTGCGACCAACTTCGGGTACTCAGCGAAATGGGAGCAATGCACATCATGGAACGCCAGCTTGAAGGCAAAGTCGCCCTAATCACCGGCGCCGGCAGGGGGATAGGTCGAGGTATCTCGCTCGTACTAGCGTCGCGGGGTGCGGCAATCGCAGTCTCGGATGTTGACGGTGACGCGGCCAACTCAGTAGCCCACGAGATCAACTCAAGTGGCGGTAAGGCACAGGCGTCAGTCGTCGATGTGACAGATCAGGAATCCCTCGAGAGTTGGGTAAGCGCGTCTATCTCGGAATTCGGTCAAGTTGATATCTGTGTCCCGAATGCAGGGGTGATCGGAGCCGCAGGATTCGCAGAGCGCAAGAATTACAACGCGGATGATTGGCGCCTCACCTGGGGAATCAACGTCCAGGGGATGATCAATACAGCTGATGCAGTTGTCCCACACCTGAAGGAACAACGATCAGGGAAGATTGTCAACATCGCCTCTCACGGTGGCAGAGAACCTCGCGGCGTCCCGGATCCCGGTCGCGGATCGGTTCAGATCCCGTATTCAGTCTCGAAAGCCGCTGCAATCCAGTGGACACACCTTCTGGCGATAGAACTGGGCCAGTACAACATCAATGTCAACGCCGTCTGTCCAGGTCGGCTCTGGACACCAATGTGGGAGGCGATTGCGCTGAATCACAAGGCCTTGAATCCAGACGTAGCCGACCTGAGTGCCAGGGAAATTTTTGATCGGAACATCAAGGCAACAATGCCACTTGGCAGAGAGCAGACTCCGGAAGACATCGGTAAAGCCGTTGCGTTCCTTGCATCCGAGGATGCAGCACAGATCACGGGACAGGCGCTTAACGTCAATGGTGGGGCGATCATGAACTAGTCGTCCCAACGACTTTGCGACTTTCGCTCTCCGTGTGGTTAGTCAGCTTGACATGAATAATCTGCCTCTTAGAGAAAAAGTAGCCTTCATCACTGGCGCTGGCCGAGGAATAGGTGAGGGAATCGCACGGGTGCTGGCTGAACGAGGCGCATCGGTCTGCATAGCCGACGTCGACCATGAACTGGCTAATGCCACCGCAGACGCACTTCGGTCGAGCGGATTGAACGCGATTGGGATGGGGACAGACATCCGGGATTCCGAGAACCTAGAAAAGGCGGTCGAAAAGACCATCGGCGAACTGGGTGATATCGATATATGTGTTCCGAACGCGGGCGTGATAGCTGCTAACGAATTCGAGACCAGGGATCACTACACAACAGAAGATTGGGAAATCACGCGCGAGATTAACGTGCTGGGCACTGTGAAGACAATCGACGCGATCGTGCCCCGGATGAAGACGCGGCGTTCGGGAAAGATCGTGCTGATCTCATCACAGGGTGGTCGCGCACCGCGTGGGGCCAAATTGCCACTCGGTTCTGCAATCATGCCCTACCTCGTTTCCAAAGCCGCATCTATCCAGCTCACTCACCAGCTAGCAATTGAACTCGGACCGTTCAACATCAACGTAAACGCTGTTTGTCCAGGGACTGTTTGGACTCCAATGTGGGAGCGAATTGCCTCCAACCAGAGGGAAACTGACGCGAGTCTGCGGGAGTTTTCAGCGAAGGAAATTTTCAAACAGGCTCTTCAGTCCAGGCATCCGCTTGCGAGGGAGCAGACTCCTGAAGACATAGGCCGGGCAGTAGCATTCCTTGCATCGGAGGACGCAGCCCAGATCACCGGGCAGGCTCTCAACGTTAACGGAGGGGCAGTCATGAGCTAGACTGTCAACCATTCGGTTGATAAATATCTACGGGAGAGCGAAGATGAGCAACTTGCGAACGTCGGTGACGGTAGAAGTGCAGGGCAGTCCGGAGAAAGTGTTCGGTGTTCTGACCGATCCAACCAGAATGCCTGAATGGGTTAACGGAGTAGAGTCCGCGGAATGGGCTCCAGGATCCACGCTGAAAACTGGCGGCAGATTCGGGATGAAGTACAAATACGCTCGAAGGACTCACGACGTGACAATGGAGATAACGGTGGTCACACCGAACACGAAGCTTGAGTATCACACAGTCGAAGGACCGTACCCGATCGAGGCAACCTTCGAACTGAGTGATGTAGGGGACAACACCTCGGTAACTTACACTCAGAACGCCATCGCAGACTCTAAGCTTTCTAGCATCGGTTTCATGCTTACCGGCTGGTTCGCAAAATCGATGGTCAGGAAAAACCTGCGAAAAGACCTTGCGAAGCTTGATGCTGCTGTTCAGGCGACAATCTGATGAAAGGACCGCAGCGTGGAAGGTGATGCGGCGACACTCGAGATTATCCCGGCGATCATCGCAGGGTTGATTTCAGGGTCGGCTGTCGTGGTTATTGCCGTCGCGATGCTCGCTCTGGCACCGACGCGATTTCCGGCCAATCCTCTGTATCTGATTGGCTCGGTATTCAGTATCGACACCACAAAGGCTTACCTGGCAGGGTTGGTGTTCTTGCTTCTGGCGGGAACTGGCTATGGAATCGTCATTTCGGCAGCATTGACCGGCTTTGAAGTCGACGGCCTGGAGTTTCTGTGGGGTGGAGTCGTCGGTGCAATCCTGTCGATTGTCACCGGAACCACCTTTGCATACTCGAGAAGTCTCAACAGGGCCGTCCGTACGGGCTACGTCGGGGACCCGGGGCCGTTCCTGCTCAAATACGGTGCTACTTCGATGTTCCAGTTAATCGGATTGCACGTCGTTTTCGGTGTGTTGACCGGAACGTTATACGCCAGCCTGAGCTGATTCTTGGGGTGGCCAAAACGAACGGGCCAGGCATGGTGCCCGGCCCGTTCGCTATCTGCCTCAAGCACCACAACTGTCCTATCTCGTGGACTGACCCAACGCCAGTGATCCCTGTACCGATGTCTGCCCGCATACGACTCCGCTGACGAAGTTGACTCGAGTAGTGAGCGTCACCCAGTAGTTGCCGGATTCATTGAACTGTAAGACTCGCAGCCCGAGAGTACCGCTGACTGAGCCTCGGCCATCTTCATCATTGAAGCTCATACAGACCTCTACAGGAGAATGGAGGCGACCTGCGACCGGTTCTCCCGCGGTGTCTGAGAATGACAGATCAACGGCATCCGATGCGATACGAACGCCGTTCAGACCTGCTGTTGGCGCAGGGGTGCTGACAGGCTGGAGCGTCACAGTTCCGTCTGTGGCTAGGTCACCTGAATCGATTGTGACTGAAACCTGGCCGTCCCTGGACCTCACAGATCCGCCCGTGTCCGCTGCAATGTCACGCTCGGCCGTCGTACTTGTGGTCGGTGCGTCGATCTTGTTGCCGTTGGCATCTAACACCCACCAGACATCTCCCACAGTCTGGCCACTGGTGTCTCCGGGAGTTACGTCATTGACCCAGTAGTACAGGGGCCAGCCGTTGTACGTCACCTGCCTGTACCCATCGGCGCGCTCAGTTGTGCCTAGAAGACCTGTGTCGACACCTCCGATGTCGATGGGATCCCGTGATGTCAGGAATGGAGGCCAGTTCAGTGCGCACCCGCCGGCACAGTTGGAGACGCCCGGCGCGTCGCGATCAAACAGGTACAGCGTCCTACCGCTGCGGTCAGTCAGGATCGTCCCGAACTCTTCGTTCTCACCAAGGTTGAGTGGCGCTACAGAGTGAATAGCTGCGCCGTGGCTCGAGAGTACGTACCACGTCCGTCCAACCTCCTGTCCAAGTGCATCTCCGGGCTCAGAATCGAGAAACCAGTAGTAGAGCGGCCAGCCGTTGTAAGTAGCCTGTGTCGAACCATCATCCCGAGTTATGGTGCCCAGCCGGTCGGCAGGTAAACCTTCTGACGAAGCCGGGTCGTCGGCCGTAAGTAGAGGAGGCCAGTTGAGTGCACACCTTCCATTGCAATGTGAAGTGTCTTTCTCGTCGCGCTTCCACAGGTAAAGCACTCTGCCGGACTCGTCGGTGATGATGTCACCGAACTGCAAGTCTTCGTTCAACTCGATTTTAGCGGAGGTGTGAACCGGGCCACCGAACGGTGATACGACAAACCAGACATCGCCACGATCCTGGCCATCTGTATCACCTTCCTCAACGTCGTCTTGCCAGTAGTAGAGCGGCCACCCGTTGAACGCGACCTGGACCGTACCGTCCGCTCGGGTAATGGTTCCCAGTCGACTCTGATCAACACCATCCCCAGCGACCGGGGTCTCTTCGGTGAGCAATGGCGGCCAGGCGGTCAAGCAGCCACCGGAACAGTTGGACTCAAGTCTCCTATCGTTTTTGAACAGATAGAGGGTGCGACCAGAGGCGTCAGTCAAAATGTCCCCGAACTGCCCATTGGTAGTGACCTTGACCTCTGTACCGGCAGCCTGAACCGGTTGAGCCCGGTCAAACAGCAGGATGGCAGATGCCATCCCAACCAGCAAGGCAGCGAACAGGATCGACTTCGTACGCCTCAGCCGAGTTTGAGTTCGTGATTGTGAGTACATCGCGTTTCCGTCCTCCGCATGAAGTGGCGACGTTCACAGCAACTTCCGTGAGAGTGATCTCGTGACGAGCGCCTTCTGTCCCTCGTTAAGTTCAGACGCATGTATTTCGTGTCGCGTTGTGAGTTGGATCATTCACTTGCCGATGATCCGCTGACCGCCCCCTTTTCTGCTCTCGGATTGATGAAAATGAAAATCCCCTGGAGTGACGAATCTCCAGGGGACTTTCTGCTGAGGAGGAACTTTAGGGTGAAGTTATGTTCAGCCCAGGGCTTTAACCGCACTCTCGACTTGGTCGTATGGCGGTTCGTTTCCGGGAGAGTCGGCAAGCCATGTCCACGTGACTTTGCCGTCCTTTCCAATCACCACGACAGCCCGGTGCGCGACGGTGAATCCGTCGATGCCGGCGAAGTTCTCGAACTCGAGACCGTAGGCCTTGATCGCTTCGTGATGAAGATCGGTCAGAATGGGGAACTCAAGACCGTGCTTCGCAACGAACTCGCGCTGCGCGTGTGGAGGGTCCGTTGAGATACCGATCACCTGAGCATCCAGGTTGTTGTAATCGGCCATCGCATCCCTGAACGTGCACATCTCGGTGTCACATACGCCAGAGAACACTGCCGGGAAGAATGCCAGTACCACATTCTTGCCTTTGTAGTCGCTCAGCGAAGCTGGTTCATTATTTTCAGTACTGACAAGGGAGAAATTTGGAGCCGGGTCGCCTACTGCAATAGTCATATTGTCCTCCGGGTTGTGTGAGACAGGGGCCGGATCGCATCGATAACTCAGCGACTGGCCCGAAAGCGATTATGCCATCGCTTTGTGAACACTGGTGACCGTCCTACACCTTAATGGCGATTTTGATTACACCGTCCTCGCGTTTCCGGTACTGCTCATACGCCGCGGGAAGGTCATCGAAATTGCTTTCATGCGTCTTCAGCAAACCAGGATCTGCCCATCCTCGATCGCGCAGTTCTACCACTTCACGAATTTCCTGAACTGGTAGGTCAGTGGCAGCGATCACGGTTGCGTTAAGTTGCAGGTTCTTGCCCATCCAGGCGAGGTGCTTAAAACTGACCGGCTGCTGACCTGTCAGGCTAAAGCTGATCACCTGTCCCTGTGGGCGAGCGATCGCCACGCACGTATCAAGACCTTCCGGATTGCCACTCGCGTCAACAACGACATCGAATAACTTGCCGTTGGTCAATGCTCTGGCGGCCTCGGTGACGTCATCGTTGGAGGCGTTGATCGTTCCGGTAGCGCCAAGCTCCAGCGCCTTTTCGCACCGGTACTCCTCAAGGTCTATGCCGACGGTCTGCGCAGCACCCTGTTTGCTGGCGAACATCGTGAACGAAAGTCCAATTCCACCCTGGCCCAGCACAGCGATGCGCTTGCCAACCGGATTGCCCCATTTCTTGGCGGAGTAAAGCGCGGTTCCGGAATGCTGACACATCACCCACTCATCCAGCCCACCCCACTCTGGCAGCGTGATCAAGCGGTCAGCTGTCTGCACCACGTACTCCGCTGCACCGGCTGCCTCGTCTGGAATGACGATCACGCGCTGTCCTTCGATGAAGTTCGAATCACGTGATTCGACCACGATGCCTGCACATTCGTGAACCGGCTTTCCCGGCGCCAGCGGATAGTGTTCCTCAGGCAGGTCGGCGTCGTATTCAAGATAGATGTCCGATCCGCAGACTGACATGTACTCCAGTTTGACCTTGACCTGGCCCGATTCAGTGAGCGCTGGCTCCGGTACCTCGATCATTCTCATGTCTCGCCTGGATACAATCTGTGCGGCTTTCATCTATCTCGTCTTTCCTCGTCTCATAAGTCTTTAGGGTTCGATCCAACCGTGCGCAGACAGCCGATTCTATCGATGAATCGCCGTTCCCGTTCTCGTGCACATCGATGTGTCTGAATAAGAGGTGATACCTGACCCACGTTCCAAGACGTGGCATTTGCGCGGAACAAAGGCTTAACGAAGCTGGTAGGCTCCTGTCGGAAACCGAGCGATTGATTCAGCTAATGCACACAAGGGATGCGAAAGACAGTGAGCGGATCAACACCTGAAGAGAATTTGGCCCGGCTGGGACTCGATGTCTCGAAGCCTCCTAGGCCAGTTGCCAACTATGTACCTGCGGTTCGAACTGGAAACCTTGTCTTCGTCTCTGGTCAGGGTCCGAGACGACTCGATGGATCAATGATCACCGGAAAGGTCGGTGATGCGGTGTCTGTTGACGAAGCGTACGAGGCAGCGCGGCTCTGCGGTATCAACCTGATCTCTGCCCTTAAGTCAGAAGTAGATGATCTGAGCCGAGTGAAACGCGTGGTCAAGCTACTTGGCATGGTGAATGCAGACCCGGGTTTCAACGACCATCCGAAAGTCATTAACGGCTGCTCTGATCTGCTGGTTGATGTGTTCGGTGACACTGGTAAACATGCTCGTTCCGCAGTCGGCATGGGTAGCCTGCCAAATCAGATTTCGGTTGAGATAGAGATGATTGTGGAAATAGAAGAAGAGACTCAGCTCCCCACCTGATTAGCGCCTGGACACTTATCCAACTAACCCGGGAAAAGACATGAAGATAAAAACGATCAATCACGTTGGCCTTCCGATCAAGGACCGCAAGATCGCTCTTGAGTTCTATCGCGACCTTCTCGGACTCGAAGTGATTCCGTCGATGGTCGACAACGAGAACATTGTGTGGATGAAGACCGCAGACGGCACGATGGTCCACCTGATTGAACCGCCGGAAGGCAAGGAAACTGCTGGCTATCACTTTGCAATGGAGACCGATGATTTTGATGCTGCGGTTGCCGAACTGAAAGCGTCGGGGTACGAAATCACAGGTGAGCCAGGCGAGCGCCACGATGGACAGCGTTACATATTCGCCATAGACCCGGATGGCAACCGCGTTGAGTTCACGACAGCGAGCGCGCTCAAGTCGTCAAATCGAGTTGCCGATGAGCTTGGCTACACAAGAGAACCGTGAGGGAACCGGAAGAGAGTCCGGCATTTGTTGCTTTGCTACGTGGCATCAATGTCGGAGGACACAACAAGGTCAGGATGAAAGAGTTTGTCTCCGCTCTCGAAAGCGCCGGTCTGCTGAACGTCAGGTACTACATTCAGAGCGGGAACATCGTTTTCAGCACCGTAAGCGACGAAAGCGACACCGACCTGACCGTGCTAATTGAGGGGGTGCTGAAGGATAGTTTCGAGGTCATCGTGCCGGTGTTGGTCATCGGTGAAGACCCCTATCGGCAAGCATTGGAACGGTTTCCGTTCTCTGAATCTGAGGCCGAAAAGACTGTTTTCGTGTTCTTGGATGGAGAGAGCAGTGCTGAATGGGCGGAACGTGCCAGGCCCCATCTCGAATCATTGGAACGGTTCCAGTCGGCTGACGGAGTGGTTTACCTGCACTGCCCAAACGGCATCTCAATGAGCAAAGCGGCGGAATATTTGCTAGCTAAGCCGCCAGCGGGGATCAAGGCGACGATGCGAAACTGGCGTACGGTAAACAAGATCGCTGACATGCTGTCTGAGATCGCATAGATTGCGAGGCGAGTGATTTGGCAAACATCAAGATAAAGACGGTCAACCACGTTGGTCTCCCGATTGCTGACCGCGCCCGATCAATCGAGATGTATCACGGCACCGTCGGCCTCAACGTGATCCCGCACCAGGTCGACAACAACAACCTTGCGTGGACCGAATGCCTCGATGGATGCATGGTGCAGTTGATTGATCCACCTGCACCCGGAAACTCGGATGATCGACAGCACGTGGCTTTCGAGGTCGACGATCTGGACGTAGTTATCGAAGCTCTGTCAGACGCGGGTGTTCCACTGGCGAATGAACCCGGTGTCCGTCACGACGGCCAACGGCACCTGTTCGTCAATGACCCCGACGGCAACCGCATCGAGATCTGCACGCGTGGGGATCATTCAGATACAACACGAACGGTTGATGAGAACGGGTACACGTCAGAAAGCTAATCAGGCAGCCAAAATTCACGCACCTCGTTCCGCTCAGCCCGAGTGAGGGCTCAGAAGCCAGCTCTCGAAAGCACCATTTCGACGTTGTCCGCGCCCGGCTCCAATGAGCCAGAGTCGATCGCCCGTATTGCTTCGACGATGGACCTATTAACCGGCACGTCGACACCGACTTCCGATGCGCGCTCCACCACGTAGCCGTTCATCTGGTTGATCTCTGTCGGTCGTCCTTTAACAACATCTTGCCCCATCGAAGGCCGCCAGTTTGCGCCACCAGCTTTCCGGGCGAGTACGCCATCCAGTTCCTCGTATACATCCCCGCGCCTCGAGTCAGCCCACATTTGCGGGTCCATGCCGCCGAACTTCTCAACATTCAAACCAAGCGCCAGGCCTACTCGGGCACACTCTGCCGCAAGCCTGATTTGCAACTCGCGACCACGCTGTTGTTTATTGAGATCGGCCATCCCCATGTCAGAAATTGCGACAACAGGGTTTCCCATGCTGTTCTGACTCAGCTTGGCCCACCGCTCTCCCCATAAGTTGGTGGTGGTGCGACCGGCATCAATGGGATCAAGCATTGCGACTATCTCGCGGGTGCGGTCCGACTCCGAGCCATCGTGCTCACCGGCCCTGAATACATCGTGACCTTCGTCACGTCGCCGAGTCTTCCCGGGCCGTTCAACTTTGCCCGCCTCCCACATGGCTACGGAGATTGAAGACATCACGAGGCCAATGGCACGTTCTGCGCCGACCGCTTCTGCGACAAGCGGGTCGGTCCAGCAGTTCTGTGAAGAGACGATGTATCCGTCTGGTTTGACGAAAGGATCGATGAAGTTCGCTGCCCAGCGAGTGTCATACGCCTTCATGGCCACGAATCCGATATCGAACGATTCCTGCCTTGCGACGAGTTCGTTTTCGTGCAGGTGGAACATCTTTGGATGAGCAGTGAAAGGATCGTGTGGACCTTCTACAAATAGTCCGTCCGCCCTGATCTTCTCCACCTGTTCGGCCCACGGATCGACGATAGTCACGTCATGGCCAGTGTGATCAAGCCAACCGCCAAGATAGCTTCCGACCGCTCCAGCTCCAATAAAGATGATTCGCTTTGGTTCTATGCCCATGTTCGGTTCTCAGACCCTCTCAATCTCTTCCTGAATGTCTTTTGGTGGATAGGTGTAACGCTCTCTCGAAGTCAGCCAGCCTTCGCGAGCTTCATCACTGGTGCGAACCGAGGCGTCCTGTCTGTCACGGACATCACTCTTCAGTTTCGCGCCGATACCTGGTTCGGTCGGTGCCATTAGGAAACCGTCCTTTACAACGAAGTTCGGCTCAATGAAATCACCGTACCAACCCCGGTGCATGGCCCTGTTGTACTCCATGATCATCACATTGGGAACAGCCATGCATATCTGGGCGCAGGCGAGCATGTTGACGGGTCCGACACAGTCGTGAGGGGCGATCGGCAGTTGATGCGCAGAGGCAAGGACGGCAATCTTCTTCACTTCAGAGATTCCGCCGGTCCAGGTGAGATCGGGCATAACGATTCGAGCCGCTCCGGACTCGATAAATCGCCTGTGCTGATAGCGGGTCATCAGGCGTTCTGCAACAGCTATCGGTGTCCTGGTCGATTCCTGTAGCCGCAGATGTGCATCTTCATTCAGAGGCGAGAGGAGTTCCTCGTGCCACATCGGCTGAAGTGATTCCATCTCCTGCACGATCTTGATTGCGGTCGCCAGGTTCCACTTGGCATGACCGTCATTCGCGACCTGGATTTCCATGCCAAGCGCTTCTCGTATGTGCCTGAATGGCCTGAGAGCCCGGTCGAGGTCTTTCTTGAACAGCAGGTTGCCGTCCGATTTGCGCGCAATGAAGTCAGTAGGGGAGAACTTCATGCCGCCAATGCCTTCGTCGAGCAGGCTCTTGGCAACAGTCACAGGTGTCCGCCAGACATCGTGGCCATCGGTTATGTCACCGTAGACTCCGAGCGTGTTGTAAACACGGATCCGATGGCGCGTTCCACCGCCAATGAGTTCGAAGACAGGCATCTTCAACGCCTGGCCCTTGATGTCCCAGAGCGCAACGTCCAGCGCAGAGATCGCTCGTAACTCTGCACCGCCGTATCCAGCGTGATCTGAGAGCCGGAACATCGCCTGCCAGTGGGCTTCTATGTCAGCGGCGTCGCGACCTATAAGTAACGGTCCGAAGTGGTCATGTATCGCTGCTTCAACCGTGCTGGCGGCATACCACGTTTCCCCGAGCCCCACGATGCCGCCATCAGTGTGAACCTGGACAAAGATCAGGTCTGGAAACTGACCAACACGGATGGTTTCGATCTGTGTGATCTTCATAGTTGGCGACCTTCCGTTTCATCGATCGCCATCTTTCTGAAGCGCCAGATGTCTTCCATCTCAGCTGACATCTCGGGAGAAAAGCCTTCCGAATCCCCCCATCCCTCGTCGCTCATGCCCGGTTTTTCAACGCTCTGATCTGTGACACGAGTCGAGACGTCCTGTCTTTCGAATACTTCCGGGCGCAGACGTGTTCCGACACCGGGACGTTCAGGAGCGGAGAGCCATCCGTTCTCAATTGGCAGGTTCGGGTCTACGAAGTCTCCGTACCATCCCTGGAAGTAGGGGCGAACGTGCTCCATGATCATGACATTCGGTGAACTCATACATATCTGGGCGCAGGCGAAGATGTTTACGGGGCCAGTCGCATCATGCGGTGCCACGGGAACCTGATGCGCAGACGCCATAACGGCGATGCGATGGGTCTCGCTTATGCCACCTGTCCAGATCAGGTCTGGCATGACAATGCGCGCAGACCCGTTTTCGATGAATTGCCTCAGTTGCCATCGGGAAAGCAGTCGTTCAGATATGCAGACAGGAGTCGAGGTCGATTCCTGAAGCCTTAAGAGTGAATCTGGATTGAGCAGTGGCATCAAGTCTTCCTGCCACATGATGTCCAGGGGCTCCATCGCCTGGGCAATCTGGATCGCAACGGGTAATGCCCATTTCCCGTGACCATCGTTGGCGATCTTGATGTCATCGCCGACTGCGTCCCGCACATCTCGGAACGGCTGCAACACGAAGTCCAGATCCTTGGGTGAAAGGTACTGGCCTTCACTCGGAGTAGCTGCACGAATGGTGGGGCCCATTTTCATGGCAACGATCCCGTCAGATACGAGTACTTTCGCCAGTTCGCCTGCGCCAACGAAGGGCGCGCCGGTGGCGTAGACCCTCATTTTGTCTCGTACCTTGCCACCGAGCAGTTCATAGACTGGCACGCCTGCCGCTTGACCCTTGATATCCCACAGGGCGATGTCGATGGCTGAGATAGCTCGCATCTCCGCTCCGCCATAACCAGCGTGGTCAGAGAGCCGGAACATGTTGAGCCAGTGGCGCTCTATGGCGAACGGATCTTTGCCAACAAGCAGTGGAGCAAAGTGGTCGTGAACCGCTGCTTCCATCGTGCTGGCCGCGTACCAGCTCTCCCCGAGGCCGATCAGACCGGTATCAGTGTGAATACGGACCCAGATGATGTCTGGAAGTTCGCCAACTCTGACCGTTTCGATGTGAGTTATCTTCATAAGCAGGCCGCACCGTTGATGGTCACGCTCAGTAGATGTTGTACGCCCGCTGAGTATAGACCCGCTGAGGTCGGCAGCTACTAGAGGACATCAAATTACGTCTTTGAAATCGCCAAATGTCTTCGGAGATGTGATACCTATTCGTTGAATCGCTCCCCCGATCAGGAGAAAGGATCCATATATGTCGCAGGTTCGCGAAAACAGAGTGCTGAAGGCAATGAAAGAAGGCCGGAAGGCCAAGGGATACAACCTTACCTTCCCATCCGTTCACAACATCGAAATCCTTGGCATGCTCGATTTCGATTTTGTATGGCTTGACGGAGAACATGGCCCGTTTGGATACACCGAACTTGAGGAGCAGGTTCGGGCCGTTGAGGCAGCAGGTGCAACCGCGGTCGCAAGGGTCGAGAGTGCAGACCAATCTCACGTACTTCAGTATCTCGATCGGGGGATCCAGGGAATAGTTGTGCCGCATGTTTCATCTGGCGAGGACGCACAGGCACTGGTTGACGCTTGCTACTTCGGTCCTGCAGGAAAGCGTTCGTTCGGGGGAAATCGGGGCACGAACTACACATTTACACCCGATCCCTGGGGTGACAAGACCGCCTACTACAAAAACTCAAACGACAACATGCTTGTCGGTGCGCTGCTAGAAGACCAGGGAGCGGTAGACAACATTGATGACATCCTGGCAGTAGACGGTATCGACCACTTCGGCATCGGGCCAAACGACTTTGCGCAGGGCATTGGCTATCCCGGGCAGCCGGAGCATCCCGATGTTGTGAAGGTGATGAACGAGCTGTCTACCTACATCAGATCAAAGGGCCGCAAGATGACTGGAGACATCATGTCGTCTGTCTGGATACATGACTTGCTACTCGGTTCCGCCCGCCAGTTCCTTAACGAAAATTCGTAGAATCGCAGGCTTAACCCATGAGAAGCAGGCATGGTTGAAGACGAGAAAAGTTCAGACCAAAAGAAAAAGTCTGGAGTCTCTCCAGCGAGTGGCGCCTGGATAGCCATTGGTGTGGGGGTTGGAGTTGCGATTGGTGTCGCAATAGACAACATTGGACTTGGAATCGCAATTGGTGCGGCTGTTGGGGCTGCGTTCACCGCTGCCCACGCTGGATACTCTAGGGGAAAATGAATCTAGATAATTTGGATCTCGCGAGTTTTGAGTTCAAATTGCCTGTACATACATAGCTTGTAAGGGCTATTGAGTAACACCAAGGGTCACCTTCACGACACGTTAGGTAATGCGTTTCGGTTCATGCGAGAGTAACCTGCGCAGGATTTTCATGGTGCTTTGCGTTATACAGGGCAGCAGCAGGCCGAATGCACAAAATAGTCGCGGCCAAAAGGGAGGATATATATGACGACCACATCGGCGGAAAAGGGAACTTCAGCAGTCTGGCACGACTCCGACCAGGCTTGGGAGTTAAGGGATCTACCTCTGCCAGAAATGGAACCGGACGCTGTACAGATACGCGTACGGGCCACTTCTGTATGCGGATCAGACCTCCACGTATGGCGAGGAGACGGTAAGGCAAAGGATGACCCGCCTCGAGACCCGTTCGTTTTCGGACACGAGATGATGGGCGAAGTGGCAAAACTCGGATCAAAGATCACAACCGATTCTTTACGGCGACCGTTGAAAGAGGGCGACAGGGTCGCCTACTCGTACTTCTTCCCGTGTTCCAAGTGCTACAACTGCATTCGCGGCGAGTTCGGTGCATGCAAGTTCCGCATGGGCAGGAAACCTCTTGAAGAGTGGCCCGTATGTAACGGTGGATTCGCCCAGTACTACTACCTACGAGCCCCTCAGTACCTGTTCAAGCTGCCGGACTCGATTTCCAACGCCGCAGCGGCTCCAATTAACTGCGCGCTGGCGCAGGTCTACGAGGCGTTACACCTTGGTGGTGTGAAGCTTGGTGACAACGTGGTAGTGCAGGGAGCTGGTGGTTTAGGCGTGAACGCCTGCGCCGTCGCTGCCGAACTCGGCGCAAACAAGGTGATCGTGATCGATGGTCAAAAGCCACGACTAGAGCTGGCAAAGCAGTGTGGCGCAACTGACACGATCGATATGTCGGAATACGACACACCAGAAGCACGTATCGAGCGCGTTATGGAGCTCACCAATGGCATCGGTGCAGACAAGGTTCTGGAGGTAGTCGGCTTCCCGGCAGTTGTCGAAGAGGGAGTGAAGATGTGCCGAATGCGTGGTACATACCTCGAAGTAGGGCACATCTCGCCAAACTCCTTCGCTCGATTGGACGTTCAGAAACTTGTTCAGAACCAGATTCGGTTCTACGGGATCCAGCACTACGATCCCTGGATTATCCCGAACGCGATCGACTTCCTGGTGAGGACTGCAGACAAGTATCCACTCACAAGTGTGATATCCCACGAATACCCGCTCGATAAGATCGGCGATGCTTTCGAGACAGCAGAGTGGGTTGGCAGAAACGCAGGTTCGGAGGTCACGAGGGCCGTTGTAACGCCATAGTTGATCTCAGATTCTGAGTCAGATCCATGCGTAGAGGCGGGCCTTTCGGCCCGCCTCTTCTGTTTATCGAGCCGCTTTCAAGAAGTCGTCTCGTTCTAGCTGGTTATGAACCGAAGATCTGATCGCACCTGTCTAAAGCGCCAGCGTGACCGTCAATCACCTCGATCTCACCGGTCCAAACTCCCTGGGCTAGCTTGAGCGTGCCCTTCTCAACCCGCTCGAACGTCTCTTCGTCCATCTCCACCGTAACGACAGGTGCTGTCGCGGGACCTGGACCGTTATTTGTGCGTCCGCCGCGCACACCCAGATGGAAGACCTCATCACCGACATGAAATTCGTACTGTTCGTCGAGTCCAGCGGCCTGGTCTGCCCTGAATACAGCCTTCGAAGAGAGTATCGCCCATGATGGACGACTGATATCCAGTTCATCGCCGACCAGTCCCGCTCTCAATCCGAACTTCACCATCTCAATGAGCACAGGTTCCATCAAGCGACCGCGTTCCGTAAGGCCATAGACGCGGCGTTTGCGCATGCCTTCAGCCCGTTGCCGCACGATGAGTCCATCTGCCTCAAGCTGCTTCAGGCGCGCGGCAAGAAGGTTGGTCCCTATGCCAAGTAGCCCTTCTTCAAGCTGTCCATAGCTTCGAGGCCCCGTGAACAACTCTCGCAACAGCAGCAGCGTCCAGCGATCGCCCACGAGATCCAGCGTCCGGGCTATGTTGCAGGCTTGCCGATAGCCCTTTCGTCGCCTCTGTTTATTAACCACTAGCCCTGACTTCAATACTTGATTTTCATATAGTTATTACTATATCTTTTTCAAGATTAGCAGTCACAGGCACTTTGGAGCTATATGAAATGACAGCAAAAAACGGTGATTCTCTGCTCAGGGCAACTATGAGAGCCAACGCGGCCTTTTCGACCGTTTCCGGGCTCATCCTCGCAGCCGGCAGTTATGCGATAGGTCCGCGCATCGGTGTCGAGCCGTCATGGATCGTGCTGATCGTTGGTCTCGGATTGCTACCGTTCGCGTTCGAGTTGATCACAAACTCACGAAAACAGATCGTAGATCTAGGCCGTGTCAGGCAGGCCGTAGCAGGGGATTTCGCGTGGGTGATTGCGAGCGTCGTAATTATGTTTGTGGATCCCACCGGGCTAACGACCACCGGGTACATTGCCATCAGCGGCGTTGCTGTGGTTGTCGCAACCTTCGCACTACTTCAGTGGAATGGAAGCCGACGCGCTCGCATCGCTTACAGAGACAGCGAGACGGAATCCAGGCTGGCAACGAGCTGACCCCACGAGCGGTTGTGGCTGTAGACTCATCGGGCTCAATAGTGCCCTGTTCATATTCCAGGAATCCAGTTAAGTGACCTTGTTCGCGCTCGAATGCCTAACGTGCCACAGCACAGAGCCCGCTTCCGTGTTCAAAATTCACTGTTCGTTGTGCGGTGGACTATTCAGGATTAAGTACCAGGAATCTGCTGATGGAGTTCATCCGAATGTTCCAACTGGCGATCTATCCGTGACGCTAGGCGAGGGCTCCACGCCGGTAATTCAACTGAGGCGAACGGCTCAGACGCTTGGTCTCGATCAGCTTTGGGGCAAACTCGAATTCATGGCCCCAACCGGCTCCTTTAAGGATCGCGGTTCCGCCATTTTGGTCTCTGCGGCTCTTAACGAAGGCGTTAGCGAGTTTGTGGAGGATTCATCTGGGAACGCAGGTGCATCTCTGTCCGCGTACGCGGCAGCAGCCAGCATGAGAGCGCACGTGTTCGTCCCTGCGAGTGCCGCCAGAGGCAAACTGGATCAGATCCGCATATTCGGCGCGGAACTCCATGCCATTGAAGGGCCGCGACAGGCGGCGACTGAGGCGGCAGAGCGATTCGTTGCTGAGACAGGGTTGCCTTATCTGTCTCATAACCTCTCCCCATATTTTGCAGAGGGCATGAAAGCCGTTTCGTACGAGATAGCGAACGATGTGATCGGAGATATTGATCACATTGTGCTGCCGGTAGGTAACGGCTCGATGCTGATCGGTGCGAAATCAGGATTCGATGACCTGATCGAAGCCGGACGTATTGCCGACATGCCCAGGTTTCACGCTGTGCAGGCAGAAAACGTGATGCCAATCACCGCAGCGATCAATGGTGGTTCCTGGAAATCATCAGATGCAAGGCCAACGGTCGCATCCGGTATCGCGGTGAGTCAACCACCACGGCTTCAGCAATGCGTCGATGCGGTCAACAGATCCTGCGGCAGTGCTGTGGCTGTGCCAGACGCTTCTGCGTTCGAATGGCAGGGAAGGCTGGCAGACAATGAAGGTATTTTCTGTGAAATAACTTCCGCAGCAGCGTTCGCGGGACTTGAGAAGTTGATTGCGACAGGCGAAATTCAACGTGACGAACCGGTGCTTGTCCCCATCACCGGCAGCGGTCTCAAGGAACCGGTTCGAGAGAGTTGAAAGTTGAAGTCGTGTTGAGATCACGCGATCGCCTTCACGGCCAACCAAAGTAATTACAGATGCTGGCTAAAGGACACCTCGTTCGATGCGTTGGCCAGTTTTGAACACGTCCTTGATGTTCCATAGCGTCGAAAGATCACTCAATGGGTCGCCTTCCACAACAATCAGATCCGCTGGCTTCGCCTGGCTAAGCGACCCGGCGCGATCGCCTGCACCTACAGATGTTGCCGCCCCTGATGTGGCACTCACCACCGCTTCGGCGTTGGTGAGGCCAGACTCAGCAAGTATCTCTATCTCATGAACGAAAAGGCCTGGTGCATAGTGGCTCCATGGCGAATCTGATCCCGCTGTCACGTGCACACCCATCTTTGCCAAACGCCCCGTAGCCTCCATCCGGTTGTCGAGGCTGCGCTTGGTGGCATCGAGTGCCTCAATCTTCTGTGGACTTGAGCCGTTCTCTTTTAGATCCGCTTCGGCCGACTCAATTCCTGCCCTGACCACGTGCAGCGTTGGATTCACCCACGCACCCGCAGCGGCCAATTGGTCAGCCAGGTCCTGACGCCACTCGTAGCGACCAAATTCATCCTCGAACACGCAGTGGATGATCATGTCGATCCCAGCCTCGAGGGCATTCGCGACTCCAGCTGCGTTTGCACAATGGGCAGCGGTCAGTTTTCCAAAACGGTGGGATTCATCGTGTGCGGCCCTCAATTCAGCCACTGTGTAAGAAGCCAGGTTGTCGAACGAACTGCGGGTGCTTCCACCAGTCGCCATGATCTTGATGAAATCTGCGCCCTCTTTTATGAGTGATCGCACCTCTTTGCGCACTTCATCCTCGCCATCAGCCTCCGAGCCGCAGTACCACATGTGGCCACCAGTCATGGTCACTGGACGACCGGAGATCACCATCTCGGGACCCGAGGCCAATCCCCTTCGAATACCCTCTTTGAGCGAGAATCCAACACGGTGCTTGGCACCGTTCTCACGAGCAGTCGTCACGCCAGAGTGGAGGGCGTGGCGGGCATTTTTGGCTGCTCGCAGCAACAGCATGTCGTCATCGTCGAGCGCGACATCATCGCCAAGCGTGCCATCGCCCGGAGCCATCATGTGGGTGTGTGCGTCAACAAGTCCTGGAAGGATTGTGGCATCACCGTAGTCGAGCTCCAAGACGGATGCACCATCTGGGGCTCTAACTTCGGACTGTCTACCAATCGCCTGGATCTCTTGACCTTGCAGCAGAACTGAGGCTGATGCCAATGGAGCACCACCGCTGCCGTCAAGGAGTCTGCTGGCTTTAACGATGGTGAAGTCAGTTGGCGGGTTAGTCATGTCTGAAATCTCTTCCCGGAACAGGTTGCTGGCCGTGATCGACAAGCTATCACTCCACCGACTAATTCGGGAGAAGGTAGTGAAATTTATGCGTCCAGCTTCTGGAGTTTCCGACTTCGAGTGCGTGGGGTATCAGATTTCAACGCCGCAGCTCTGTAGATCAAATACGAGCTTGTCATTGTTCTCAAACTGAAACGCTCTGATTCCCGCTTGAATCGCGCCTTCGATGTTCTCAGGCCGGTCATCGGTGAAGAAGATCTCGCCTGGCTCGTAACCTGATTGATCGATCAGGGCCCGGTAGAAGTCGCTGGACGGTTTCATAGCGCCAACCAGGTGAGAGAGAATCGCTGGCTGGAATAGGTTGGCGAATGGAAGCTCCTCTTGGACCCATTCCCAGTGTGGCTGTGAAGTGTTGCTCGCAAGAGCGATTTGCACTTTTTTCGCCGTCCAACAAACGGTTCTCACAACGTCTAAATCCGGGATCAGCGATTCTCGATAGATACTTCGTAATTCGGGTTCGTCGATAGTCAACCCGAGCGCCGCGATGGCGTTTGCAGCATGAGTCTCCCAGGACAACTTGCCGGACTCGAAGAGTGATTTTTTATCCTGCGCGAACACAGTGTCGAACACTTTTTGCTCGGATTCGCCGCTGAGCGCAGCGAGTTTCCTGGCCGGAATCTGTTCCTGCACATCGACTATCACGTTGCCCAGGTCAAACGCGGCAAGCTTGATCTCGGGAATCATGGTTGTACAGGAATCCCAGGTGTATTCATCCGTAGCGAGTAGACCGAGGTCCGTGCCGTTACATACATAGTCTTACGGTCCTGGTCTCCCCAACCAAGGTTGGCCGGCAATTCAGGTAGCTCGAGGACGCCGAGCAGATTCTCTTCACTGTTCCAGATCCATATCCCGCCGGGTCCCGTCGAAAAGATGTTCCCCGCTTCATCGATTTTCAGGCCATCAGGAACCCCGTCCAGTTCGCCTGCAGCCCCGTAAGGCATCTGATCCACGACGCGAGAGTTACTGAGTGAACCATCTGCTGCGACGTCATATGCGTGCAGGTGCGGGTCGGGTCTTGAGTTTGAGACGTAAAGCGTTGATCCGTCTGGCGAAAACGCGAGCCCGTTCGGGTGGTTCATGTCCTTGGCCATAAGCGAGAGTCGGCCATCATCTCCCAGTCTCCAGATGGCGGCGTGGCCAAGCTCTTTTTCGTTCTCTGGCAAAGCTTTCTTGTCCGGGTCAGTGAAGTAGAAAGTGTCTCCAGGCCCGCGGACGATATCGTTGCAACGGTTGAGCCGCTTGCCCTCGAAATGGCTGGCCAGAAGCGTGAGGCGACCGTCTTCTTCGTAACGACAGACCTGCCGAGCGTCCTGTTCACAGATCACGACTCTGCCTAGGCGATCGTAGACAGCGCCATTTGCACCGCCGGAGTCTTCGCGAACTATGGACTTCTCACCAGAATCCAACTCGACTCGATAGTGAATCCTCGCATCGACGTCCGAGACGAAAAGGAATCCTTCTGGGTGCCAGAGCGGGCCTTCAGTGAAGATGAGCCCGGATGCGACCAACTCTGGTGTTGTCGATTCAAAAAGAGATTCGAAATTCGGCATCCTGCTCCTGATTCGCTGTGGCATCGCAACCCGCAGGAACAGCCTACCTCAACACCTGGCAATCACGCGCCAGCAGGAGCATTCGCCGTTGGCAGGATCACTCGGAATGAGGTGCCTTCCCCTGGCGTGCTTGTGACGCTTAGCCGACCGCCATGTGCTTCTACAAGACGCTTAACGATCGTCAAACCAAGACCCACGCCGCCGGTCGCACGGTTCCTTGACGGATCGACCCTGTAGAACTGATCGAATATGCGATGTAGTTCATCTGCCGGTATACCGGCTCCGGTATCAGTCACGTTGAACGCGACGCTTGCAGGGCCTTCGCGTTCGGCAATAACCGACACCTTGCCGCCACGTGGAGTGTGCTGGAACGCATTTTCCACCAGGTTGGCAACGACCTGTCTCATTCGGGTGCGATCAATCTCGACGTTTGGCAGATCGTGCGGAGTGGATACAGCAAGCTCGATTCCGAGCTCGGAGGCCCTCGGCTCGAAGGTTACCGTTGTCTCGCGTATGACCGATGCAAGGCTGTCAGGTGTTGTTTCGAGGCGTAACGCTCCCGCCTCTGCGACCGAAAGCAGCCGGAGGTCATCCACCAACCGTGACAGGTGCACCGTTTGCGAGTGCAAACTGCTGATTGTTTCGGCATCAGGTTTCACAACGCCGTCCAGGATCGCTTCAAGGTATCCCTGGATGTTGGTGAGCGGGGTGCGTAGTTCGTGAGCAATATCAGCCGTCATCCGTTTTCGGTGAAGCTCGGCCGACTCCAGGTCACTCGCCATCTCGTTGAACGTGGTAGCCAGCTCACCTATCTCATCGTTTCGATCTTCAGGAACCCTGTAGGTGAGGTCTCCTGACCCCAGTTTCCTTGCAGCAGAAGTAAGACCTCTCACAGGCGACAGCGCTTGCCGGGTAAAGAAAGTTACAAATATCAGACCTGCGGTCATTGCTGCCAGTCCGGCAAGAATGAGAGAGCGCCTGAACGACGATTCTAGATCGGTCAGTGGCGGTTCGATCAGCAAACTGTCGAGATCGCTGATGACCTCTTCTGCAACCTGCTGATCACTTGAGCGATCACGCAGCATCTCGGAGGGTATGCGGCCTCCCTGGCTAGAGCGTGTGAATTGCTCAAGTTCAGATTGAGTGAAGACGTTTGGATTTTCACTCACGGGGAGGCCAAACGCCTCGAACAACTCTGCGCCAAACTCGCTGACGGAAAGCGCGGGATTGTTTCGGCCCGCTACGGGGTCCATGAGCATCTGCCCGACGACACGGTTACCAACGATGATCGGCGTGCGACGCAGGGATCCAGACTGCATTCTTGATTCGTCGATATGCTGAGGCTGCCCGGTCGTAGCAATCACAAGCTTGTGTGAATCGGCAACCACGTAGCCATCGTTGTCAGTCACGATCACGTGCCATCCATACAGGCCACCTACTTGAGCGACGGCCAGTTGAACTTCGGCCCAATCCTGGTTGGCCTGGTATGCGTTCTGGACGAGCAGCTCAGCGCGTTCCGTTCGCGACGCCTCCACTCGTTGAGCAAACTGGCGCGTTTCGCGTTGTGTGGCAGCAGCAGAGAAGGCGCTCACGCCAGCGATTGCCAGCGCAAGAACTATCGCGAATCCTGCCGTCAGGCGGAACTGGAGACTGTCAGCTAGTCGACGCATATTCGAATCGATATCCAACGCCGTAGACGGTGTTCAGGTGTTTCTGTGCGCCATCTGGCGCCTCTATCTTGCGCCGGAGGTTAGAGATGTGGGTGTCGACCGTGCGATCGAACCCTTCAAACTCGTATCCGAAGGCGTTCTGGATGATCTGCTCACGCGAAACCGTGCGGCCAGCAGATTCCATGAAGTAGGTCAGTAGCCTGTATTCAGTGGGAGTCAAGTTAAGAGTGGTGCCGTTGACCTTCACTGTCCTGCCACTCAGGTCAACACTGATTTCGTCAACGACCAGCGATCCGCCAGACTCTTCCTGCCTCACTTCATCTCGTGCTGCACGCCGCAGAACGGCTCTGACTCGAGCAGCAAGCTCGCGGGGGCTGAATGGCTTCGATATGTAGTCGTCCGCTCCCATGTCGAGTCCGGCGAGGCGCTCGTCTTCCTCAACGCGGGCAGTGACCATGATTATTGGCACATCAGACTCTTTGCGAAGGGTAGAACAGACCTCCTCGCCACTCATACCAGGCAGCATCAGGTCAAGAAGGATCAGAGAAGGTGCATCGCGGCGAGCAATATCGACTGCGTCGTTGCCATTTTCGGCTGTGAGTACCCTGTGACCGTCCTGAATCAAATAGAGGCGCATCAACTGGGACACAGACGGATCGTCCTCGACGATCAAGATCGTGTGGCCGCTCTCAGGACCCATACTGGTCATTGCATCCGCTCCCGTGCCGGGCATTTTTTCTCTATTCGTCGAAACTGTGTTCAGCATAGCTCACCACTATCAGGACTACCCTCAAATCAACTGCAGCTAATCAGGCAGACTGGCCATCTGTTGCAGTTTCTTCCGCGTCCGACTGCTCGTCAGAATCTTCATGTTCGTAGTAAAACTCGAAGGGGGTGAACCGCTCGAAAATATCTTCATGGCCTTCGTATTCTTCAAGTAGTCTGTCGAGATTACCGAATATGTCTTCGAAATCCTCAGGTTGCATTCCCTCAAACTCGAACCTGCCGCCCGGACCTCGGAAAAAGAACGGAGCGGTTCCATCTTCACTGGGAAGGCCGAACTCGAACCCTGGTCCGCTGAATGCACCATCAGGTGTCATGAAAAACTCGTGGTGCCACTTTCGTTCTTCGAGCCGAGGAGCAAACTCGAAGCGGTGACCCTCGAGGTCGTGGAGAAATGGCAGGCCACCGAAGACATTAGCCTCAAATCCACCTCGCAGCCCGTGGGAGAAGATACGGAAGAGCAGGCCGTGGTCGCCAAGCCACTCTGGCATGGCATTGAGCCAGGATCTGATCTCGTTGCCTTCGGATTCTGTGATTTCACCGTCTTCTACAAGCGTCTGAACCACGTCGTCGATGACTTCTGCACGCCTGTCCTCGACCTGCCCAGAACGAGCTGTTTCAAGGGCCTGCTCAAGGGACTCGGGTTCAATTCCGAGAATTTCCGCCATTTTCTCGGTCAGTTCACCGTCTAACAGCGGGAAATTAAGCCCGTCGCCATCCCAAATAATTGCGTTGCCAATCTGAGATGAAGCAATCCTCAAGAGGATGTCCGGACGCATCACACGGTCGACTGCTTCCGGTTTCTGTTCTAGCCATGCCGAGGCTTCATCTGCCTCTTCCTGGCTTATCAAACCATCCTCGACAAGTTCAGCCAGCACGGCACGCTGTCGTTCGGTTTCCAACTCAGACTGTGCTTGGGTCAGAGCGTCCTTCAGCGCTTGAGACTCAATACCCAGCACGTCAGATGCGCGTTCAAGGAGATCATCCCTGGATTCGGCGTCAGAACCGCCCCTTCCAAATGCCAGAGCGGCACCACTAACTGCTACGAGCGCAACGGTTGCGGCTATCAGGGCGACCGGTATGAATCTGATCGACATTGTTTGGTCCCTCACCAGGTTGCTGACAGATCACATTGCCGTGCTCAGCTTCAATACTGAACCGAAATCTTCAAGATCCGATCAAGGAACTGTTGAGAAGCACCTTCGTGACCTAGCTTCTGCACACCGCCTTGCCAGTACCGGTTCATCTTCATCCACTGTGCGGTTTCGTTTGGTGAATACACTCAGCACCGAAGACGGAGTACCTGACCAAAACCCACCGCCGTTCCTGCTAGATTCCAATGCAGTACATCGCTGATCGGATGGCTGGTTCGCTCTAGCCTGACCACCAGCTAAGTCGGAGACAGTGCCGTTGGCCGAACAGAAAATACTTGTCGTCGAAGACACTCCAGACATATTGAAAGGGCTCACATTTGCCCTGAATGATGCCGGGTACGCGGTCATCGGAGTCTCAGATGGCAGGGATGCACTGCGACATTTCTACGAGGACCCGCCCGAATTGATCCTGCTGGACATGATGCTGCCAGGGTTGAACGGAACTGAGGTATGCAAACGAGTCCGGTCAGTCTCTGATACGCCGATCATCATCCTCAGCGCTGTTGAGGACGAAGCGCAAAAGATTCATGCGCTGACCGTAGGGGCAGACGACTATGTAGTAAAAGGTGCAGGGATGGGTGAGCTGCTTGCACGTATCAAAGCAAGCCTCCGGCGCGTCAGGTTGAATCGTGCAAAAGGGTCAAGCACTCATTACTCGGATGGCCTTCTACAGGTCGATTTCACCCGGCAGGCGGTCACGGTGAACAATCGCACTCTCGAACTCACGCCAATCGAGTTCAAACTTCTGGCTGAACTGGTCAGGCACGAAGGTCAACCAATGTCCTCTAATGAGCTGTTGGAAGCGGTCTGGGGTACGGGTTACGAGACAGACAGCCTGGTCAAGTGGCACATCTCGAGACTCAGGCGCAAGCTCAGTTCTGCAATGGACCGGAATGAGATGGGAACAATTGTGACGCGACGCGGCTACGGCTATGCGTATCTGGAGCAGGCTGCTTAGAGCATCGGGCCGCTAACGGGCCAATCATCCAGCCAGAATCAGAAGTAAAGAAACCACAGATGGACGATCCTCGCATCGATGAGTTGATGGAATACGTGGATGCGGTTGATGAAAACGGCGAACCGACTTCTATGGCGATGATTGCCAGAAGAGTTGCCACCTACGTGGAGTCCGTCACGGAGTCGCGTGATCAGATCAGCGCCCTGCATTCTGATGTTGAGACGCTTGAGACACGTGCAGACAGTCTGTCAGCAAAGGTCGAAGAGCAGAAATCTCATCACGATGAACTTGCGCAGAATGCCCAGGTAGCGGCCCGGCTCGCGACAACCGCACTGAATACCGGACAAGGCGCCCGGCTTCGCAAGGACGCTGTCGAGAAGAGAAAGATTCTGGATCAGTACGAAGGTGAGCTCGCAGAGGGCGAGAAACGGTTAAGTGAGGTAATGAGAGCCTTACAAGCCAGAAGACAGACTCTTGTGGAGACGCGGGACCAGATTGCTCGCCGTATGAACACCATCGATGCGCTACTGAAGCGAGCTGAGATTGAGTGGCCTCAGTACACATTGGATGAGAACAAGCGACTGAAAGGCTCCGGATCCTCAGAGTCATCAGCGGTTCGACGTCGCAGGCCAGTCGGCCGTGGCCGTAAGCGCATCATTCGACGTCGTAAAGCCGGTTAGATCTTCTCAGCAGATCTTCACGGGGTGTAGACACCGGCTACTAGTTGCCATTGCTAACCTGCGGTGCGTGAAACCTTTCGACTTGCTGCTCGAGTTCGACGCGACGACGATCTCAGTCCGCAGAATGATGAGTCAGCCAAGACAGTTTGGCCTAATCTCAGCACCCGGCACGTCCGCTGTCCATGAATACTGAAAGTGGAACTTCTCCGCAGATCCCTGTTGTTTCGGATGACAGAGTCAGGCGATATCCGCCTACCCCCTGGTCTTCACAGCGGCTCTATCGACCTTACGTCAAGGCCTCTTTCGTCGTAGCCCTCACGCTCGGGTTCACAACCGGTGCCGGCATGTTGCTAGCCACGCCGCTGGGCATTGATCGTGGTATCTGGTGGGTGACTCATGCGCAGGCGCATGGGATGGCGCAGCTTTTCGGATTTGCAGGGCTGTTCACCATGGGGATCGCCCAGCACGTAGTCCCGCGATTCCGAAACGGCTCGATCTGGTTCCCGTGGCCTCAGAGAGCAAGCATGGTACTTGTGCTTGCGGCTATCGCACTCAGGTTCGCGGGTCAGATGATCAACGAGTATCCAGTTTCGGAAATTCTCCTGATCGTTGCAGGGCTGCTTTTGCTGTCAGGCGCGTCGATCTTCGCGATCACGCTCTTTTCTGCCCTCCACAGTGGTAGTGGCCCTGTGAGTGCAGCGGGGCGTTGGATTTACGTCGGCACAGCCTGGCTCTTAGTCTCCGCCACAATCCACCTGTTGCTCATGCTTCGAATGCTGTTCGACAGGGTATCGATCGCACCTGCGGATCTGAATGCAGCTGTCATCTACTCGGCCCTGTTCGGATTCGTGGGTGCCTACATCATGGGAGTCAGCACCCGGGCAGTGACCGGATTCCTTGGCCTCCGCCCCCGTCACGAGCGTCTCGAAATTGCTGGATTCGCTCTTTTGCATGGTGGGTTGATAATTGCGGTGTGTTCATATGCGATAGAGGCGAGTGCCGAGATCTCCTCGGTCGGCCTCATCATCACGGCGATTGGCGTGGTGTTTTTCATAGTGTCTCTTCGCGTGTTCGAACCCTCACAGATACGTCGTCCCCCAATCTCGCCAGGTGCATACGGCCGGTACGGCTGGTTCGTACGTGCCGCCTACTTCTGGTTGCTAATAGGAGCGATCCTGATTGCTGCGAGATCGTCGGAGATCTTGTTTGAGATCGATGTCCTGCCGGTGGCGAATGCATCTCCGATTGTTCACGTTCTCACGGTTGGTTTCATCACATCTATGCTCATAGGCATGGGATCAAGAATGCTGCCGTTGTTCGAAGGGGCGGTGGTGCCAGGCCGGACGGCCCTGGACATCTCGTTCGCGCTTCTGAACCTCAGCGTTGCGTTACGAACAGTGATCGGATTCACGTTGGAGGGCTACAGCGATTCACTACTGGGAGCTTCGGGAGTTCTGGGCTTGCTCGCGTTGATTCTGAGCGCACCGGCACTGATTGGGTCTATGAAGAAACGCTCGCGAGAAAAATATTCTGAACTGGCTGCCGAACTGGGCCGAGTTAAGTGGCAGGGCAGCGCCCAGCCCGCAACGGAAAAATAGTCAATACGTTCCGATATTCTGTGTGACAGCCGGTCGATCGCTTGATCCGATCGTCTGGCAGTAGAACCTGTCGCTCGGCATCCCGAAGACGCGTGATGGCTGATAACTTCTTCTTGCGGAAGCAATCCTAGTCGGGTTTTCCCCAGCTAGTAGGTCGGGTGTTTGGCGTATCCAACTTCACCTTAAAGGTGTTCTCGCCTGAACGTTGCCCAACTGAAAAAGCATCAAACTGGAGTGCCCCGCCAAACGCTGGTGAAGTTAGGCGGAACCGGTCGGACAAAATCGGGCGATGCGTTTTAGTCATGGGCCAGACCACAAAGGGTCTAACCACCTGAGACTTACTACCTACCGCAGCCCTGTGGCGCCGTGTTTGCATAAAGTCTTGTGGCCGAGCAAATCTACAGATCTCAGGATCAATTGACTCCAGTGGCTTCGATAAACGACATGCAGGTGGTGATCCTGGCCGGCGGCAAAGGTACCAGGTTTGGCGAGATGACTCGCGAGACGCCCAAACCTATGATCGAGATAGGTGGCAGGCCAATACTCTGGCACCTGATTCGCTACTACGCCAATTTCGGCTACTCCAAGTTCTCGGTTGCACTTGGGCACAAGGGCAACGTGATAAGGGACTACTTCACAAAAAATAGTTCGGCAGATGACAGATCCAATTGGCCGGACTGGAAAGAGGATCAGTCTGACCTCGCAGATGCTGAGATCAGGCTAGTCGAAACGGGTGAACAGACAAACACGGGCGGCAGGATCAAACGATTCGAGTCGATCTTGCCAAGAAGCACCTTCATGTTGACGTGGGGTGATGGCCTCTCAGATGTTGATCTACACGGGCTGTTGGAGTTTCACCGCAGCCACGGGCGTATCGCAACCGTAACGGCAGTTCATCCAACATCTCGATTTGGATTACTTGAGGTCAACGATGAAGGACGCGTTGATTCATTTACTGAAAAGCCACCTCGGCTTAATGAGTGGATAAACGGCGCTTTTTTTGTGCTTGAGCCAGAAGTATTCGATTACATCGAAGGTGATAGCACGCAGTTTGAAAAAGCGCCACTTGAACGGCTGGCCAGTAGCGGGAACCTCATGGCTTACCGGCATGAGTCATTCTGGCACTGCATGGACAATCAGTCAGACAGAAATGAGTTAGAGAAACTCTGGCAGTCAGGCACTGCCCCTTGGAAGGTTTGGAAATAGCATGAAAATCCTGGTGACCGGACACAGAGGCTACATCGGCACTGTTCTAACCGGAATGCTCGTTGATGCGGGCCACAGTGTTACCGGCTTGGACAACGGGCTGTTTGACATCGACACTCGGTTGCGGAGCGAAAACCACGTTGTTTCGTCCCTGGATATCGACGTCCGTGATGTTAAGGAAGAGTCTCTTGCCGGATTCGATGCAGTTATGCATCTTGCTGGGCTGAGTAACGACCCACTCGGTGACCTCAATGCCGATTGGACCTTCGATATCAACCACCTCGCGACTATCAGGCTCGCAAAGATGGCGAAAGCTCAGGGCGTGAAGAAGTTCATTTTCTCGTCAACGTGCAGCATTTACGGCGCGTCTGGCGATGAGCTACTTACCGAGACATCGGCTCCAAAGCCTGTTACGCCATACGCAGAATCGAAGGTGCGGGTCGAAGACGATCTGATGAAACTCGCTGATTCAGATTTCTCCCCGGTCTACCTTCGAAATGCGACGGCTTACGGAGTGAGTTCGGCACTGCGTGCTGATCTGGTACTGAACAATCTGGTCGGCCTCGCTTACACGACCGGCACGGTCCTGATCAAGAGTGATGGCACTCCGTGGAGGCCTATCGTTCATATCGAAGACATCGCACGCGCTTTCATCGCGGTTCTGGATGCACCAGATGAAGTGGTCGCAAACGAAGTGTTCAATGTCGGTAGAACTGAGGACAACTACCAGGTCAAGGAACTTGCAGACATTGTTGGGGAAACAGTGCCGGGCGCCAGAATCGAGTACGCAGCAGACGGAGGTCCGGACCCCCGCTGCTACAGAGTCGATTGTGAGAAGCTGTCGTCTCTTGTACCTGACTTCAAGCCTCAGTGGAACCCACGTAAGGGAGCTGAGGAACTCTACAGAGTGATGAAGTCAGTCGGTATGACGGAAGAATACTTCGTAAGTCCAAAGTTCATGCGAATTAAGCGAATCAAGGAACTGCTGGGCAACGGTCAACTACACGACTCACTACGCCGCGCTGAGATACCCGTATGACGCTATTAGAAATGAATCCTGTAAGCAGTGATATGAAGTGCATCGACGCCTGTCGTCTATGCGGATCCGAGCAGCTCGAGCCAGTCCTGGACCTGGGCAATATGCCATTGGCAGATGACATGCCTATGGAGTCAGAACTGGGCGAACCGCAATCGGTTTTTCCATTGACGGTATTGTTTTGCGGTTCTTGCAGCCTCATGCAGATCCGGGAAACGGTTGACCCAGAGGTGTTGTTCGGCCGGGATTACCCGTACTTCTCGTCGTTCTCTGAGGGTATGACGAAAAACGCCCGAGAGCTGACTCACCGGCTAGTGAAAGCAAAAGGACTCAACAGCGAAAGCCTCGTGATCGAGCCAGCCAGCAATGATGGCTATCTCCTGATCAACTATGTCGAGCTGGGAATCCCGGTGCTGGGTATCGACCCGGTGCCTAACCCGGCAGCTGCGGCAATGAAGCGCGGTGTGAACACGCTACAGACGTTCTTCACTCCAGAACTGGCCAAAAGATTGGCCGCTTCGGGGCAGAAGGCTGACGTCATCCACGCGAACAACGTACTGGCCCACCAGTCGGATCTGAACGGGTTCGTGCAGGGTATCTCAGAGGTGCTGAAGCCAGACGGAACTGCCGTTCTCGAAATGCCGTACGTTCGCGATCTTATCGAGCACTGTGAGTTCGACACGATCTACCACGAACATCTCTGTTACTTCTCACTCACAGCGCTTACTCAACTCTTTGCAGCACACGGCCTGTACATCAACGATGTTGAGAAGCTCGAGATTCACGGCGGCTCTCTTCGGATCTTCGCTGAGAAGACTGAACAGCCTGTCGCTAGCGTGAAGAAAATGCTTGCAGACGAGCAAGATCTTGGCATCGATCGGTTCGACTACTACAAGAGCTTTGGTAAGCGGGTCGAAACACTTCGCTCCGATCTGCTGAACCTGCTCAACAGGCTGAAGGCAGAGGGGAGCACCATCGCTGCCTACGGAGCAGCCGCCAAGGGCTCCACTTTGATCAACTTCGCGGGTATCGGCAAAGAAACGCTCGATTTTGTGGTTGATCGCAACACCCACAAGCATGGAAGGGTGATGCCGGGACAACACGTGCCAATCAGAGAGACAGCAGAGCTCGTGAATTTGAGGCCAGACTACGTACTGATGTTGGCCTGGAACTTTGCGGATGAAATCATGCGCCAACAGCAGGAGTACCTGGACCTGGGTGGCAGATTCATCGTTCCTGTTCCAACTCCGATGGTGGTCTAGCCTTGTTCGAGTCAGGCAATCAGCATTATCGGCTGGGTCAATGCCCTGCATGTAGGTCTCACGAACTGAAGGGGTTCTTCAGTTCACCTGGCATCCCGGTACACAGCATGCTGCTGCTCGATTCCCATGAACAGGCCACTGGAACGCCACGCGGTGATGTGAATCTTGCGCATTGCAGGAAATGCGGGTTCATCACAAACACCTCATTCGATCTGTCGAAGGTCGACTACTTCGGTGACTACGAAAGTTCACAAGCATTCTCCGGGACATTCATGGAGTTTGCGAAGAACTCGGCTTCCGAACTAGTAGAACGATTCCACCTTGTTGGGAAGAAAGTTGTGGAGATCGGGTGTGGTTCCGGCGATTTCCTGGATCTGCTACTAGAAGCAGGAGTCGAAAGTGCAGTTGGTATCGACCCTGCACCAGCAAGTGCAGCGATCGCCAGTAAACACGGCGAAAAAATTCGTTTCATAAATGAATGCTATTCACCCGAGCACTTCAGCATTCCAGCAGATTTACTCGTCTGCCGAATGACCCTTGAGCACATCTCCAATGTTGGAGATTTCGTCGCGCTGCTCAGGCAGGGCGCGATGAAAGCCGGTAATTGCCCTATAGCACTAACGGTGCCAGACGCTGAACGCGTGTTTTCAGAGATCGCGTTCTGGGATGTTTACTACGAGCACTGCTCATATTTTTCGCAAAGGTCCCTGAGCAATCTTTTTGAAGAGTGTGGCCTCAAAGTGACAGCCTGCCGACTCGTGTACGACGATCAGTACATAGCGATCGAGGCCGTACCGACTGAATTACCGGATCAGGCGGCCGCTGACTCCCGATCGACGGCCTCAACGAAATCTGACCTGAATGAGATGGTTAATACCTTCGAAGCGAAGCGTGAAATCATGGTCAGTGGCTGGCGTAGAAAGTTCACCGAGAAGGCGAAACAACACAAGAGATCGGTGATATGGGGTGGCGGTTCGAAAGGGGTCGCTTTCGTGAACGCTATGCAACTTACAGACGAACTGGACTGTCTGGTTGACATCAACCCGTTGAAGCAAGGACGCTACATCGCAGGCACCGGGCACGAAATCGTGGGGCCTGAGTCGCTCCGTGATCGCAAACCAGACTGGGTACTGGTCATGAATCCGATTTACCTAGAAGAGATTCGCCAGACGCTGTCCGAACTCGGGATAGATGCAGAAGTTTCCGCAGTCGAGTCCTGAGAGCCGCAAGTTCTGGCTGAGTTCAATGACAGGTGAGTAAATTGACAACCTCAACACCAAAAATGAGCATCGGAATACCTGTGTACAACGGTGCCCAGTTCATAGCCTGTGCAATCGAATCTGTGCTTGCGCAGGACTTCGAAGATTTCGAGCTGATCATCTCGGATAATGCCTCCACCGATGACACATTCGAGATCTGCCAGGAGTACGCGGAGAAAGACTCGCGCATTCAACTGACGCGGAACGAAACGAATCTGGGTGCAGCTCCTAACCTAAACAAAGTGGCAAATCTAGCCCGTGGCGAGTACTTCAAGTGGCTTGCTCACGACGACTGGCTGGCGCCGAATTTCGTATCCAAATGCATGGCGGTGGTCGAGCAAGACCCCTCAGTCGTGATGTGCTACCCGCAGACCAAGTTCTACTTTATGGACGGCACATTCGACCAGCACTACAAGTGCAATGTCGACGCAAGCTCCCACAACGGTGCCACTCGTTTTTTGAGCATCATGAGGGAGCTTCATGAGAACTGGATCATTTTTGGCGTGATGCGAAGAGAGGCCTTGATGAAGACGGGCCTATACCCGGCCATCCTGGGTGGGGACCGGATCCTGATGGTTGAGCTCGCTATGCAGGGCAGGCTGATCGAGATTCCAGACTACTTGCAGTACGCCCGTTGGGCCTCTGACGTAGATTCGGCCCGGGACTTGGACTGGTGGGACACTGAAAAGAAGAAGGATCTCCCACTACGCAGAATAAGGCTTGCCAGGGCTTACCTATCAGTCGCCTGGCGTTCGAACATGCCGATCACCCAGAAACTTCGGACAACTGCCGGAATCATGACCAGAATGTCGGCGATTAAGAGAATCCCGCAGGACATCAAGGTGATTGCTGAAAGGATGGTCGGACGGCGTTCGACTACTTAGACCGTAGTCGCGTCTGAACCACTGTCGGCATTTGTCACCAATCAGGATCACCGAGCCTTGAGAAGGCACCTCCAGCAGGATTCGAACCTGCGCCCAAGTGCTTAGAAGGCGGCTGGCTGTATGCTCTGTGCGCCCAGTTTACGTGCTTGAAAAAACTGGTTTTTGGCACTTGATCGCATGCCATTCAAGGAGCTGATCAGTGATCAACGTGTTTAGATGTAGATCTCTGGCAGCGCCTCAAAGCCATGCTTTGAAAATGGGCCCTTTTCTGTCTTCTTAGTCGCCTTGAAAATTCTCTTGGATTATCTTTCCTGAGAATACCGTCCGGATCGAGTACCCTGGCGGATTGCGCTTCTAATCCCGGCCGAGCAATTCGTGTGGCACCTTGTGGATCTGGTTCAGTGGCCCATCTGGTATTCGCTGCGATAGACGCCCTTAGGCTCGACAGACGAGCGCGAACATGGTCCTCTTTCTTCGACATTTTTGCGGTCTCCAAGTCTCCACATAGACTCGGTATGCGGCGTCCAACAAGCTCCTATAGGGAAAATGCCATCTACAGGTCATCCAGGTTCAGACTTTTTTTGGAGTTGATTTCGTTCATGAAACGATAAATAACTGGTGCCGCTAGGGTGGGGTAGGTCAGAAGTTCATACCGAAAAACACGAATCTGCAAGCAGTGCGAACAGTCGAAGCAGGAGGAATCATGGTCAACGATCTCGATGCGTGGCACACCCGTACGACGGAAGAGATTATCGAGCCGGAATTGGAAATATGCGATCCACACCATCATTTCTGGGACCGATCAGAAATCAGACCCGGTGGACGATACCTGCTAGATGAATTGCTCTCGGATACCAATTCCGGGCACCGCATTACAGAGACGGTCTTCATCGAATGCAGCTCCATGTATCGCAAAGACGGACCAACGGCCATGAGTCCGGTCGGCGAGACCGAGTTCGTAAACGGACTTGCTGCGATGAGCGCCAGCGGGCAGTACGGAGACACGAAGGTTGCCGCCGGTATTGTCGGATTTGCAGACCTGTCTTTGGGATCAGCAGTCGAAGAGGTCCTGGTCGCACATAAACAGGCGAGTCCGGATCGTTTTCGTGGTATCCGACACGCCGCGGTATGGGACGACGACCCCGATATTCGCCGATACAAAAATCCGCCGAAAGGCCTACTTTACGAACGGAATTTTCGCGAAGGATTCGCTGTTCTAGAAGAACTGGATCTGAGCTTCGAAGCGTGGACTTACCACCACCAATTACGTGAGGTGGCGGACCTGGCAAAGTCTTTCCCGGGTGTGCGAATCATTCTCAATCACATCGCAGGGCCAATTGGTATTGGACGTTACGCGGACAGGTCAGACGAAGTGTTCGATCTGTGGTCGAGCGGAATCGCCGAACTGTCAGAATGCCCGAATGTCGTCGTGAAACTCGGTGGTTGTGGAATGCCACTGGGGGGACGCGATTGGCACGAACGGGCGGTTCCGCCTGGTTCAAAGGAGGTGGCCGACCTAATGGCCCCCTGGTATCTGCATTGCATCGAAAAATTCGGAACCAAGCGCTGTATGTTCGAAAGCAATTTTCCCGTGGACAAGGTGTCAGTTTCCTACCCCGTCCTGTGGAACGCATTCAAAAGGATCGCTGTCGGATTTACCGATGAAGAGAAATCCGATCTCTTCCGAGCAACAGCCCTCAGCGCGTATCGGATCGAATGAAGCAGACGATCCGATTTGGGTCGTTTGCAGTAATCTCTCGCGATGCCCCCGACTGATATCAAGTCTTTGGAGTGTTACGTCGCAATGAAGTTGGGCTACGCGATACGGCGGCAGGATCTGAACGTGGTCAGGTATGGTTACCGCCAATTCGCCCCTCAAGCCGCTCAATAGACGTTTGCCGTGTCACCCACCAGTCTTCCCGATGGCGTTTCGTTCCTCAACCTGTACCCAGGGCTGTTTCTGGAAAGATCTGCACGCGTCTATCCAGACAAGGCGGCGGTTACATATGGTTCAAAAGCCCTAACTTACTCTCAGTTTGATCAGAGAGTTTCACAACTCGTTGGCGCACTGGTACGAGCCGGCATAGGTCCAGGGGATCGAGTTGCGTATCTGCTACCCAACATTCCGGAGTTGCTCGAAGGCCATTACGGGCCTATGCGTCTGGGGGCAGTGCTGGTCGCTATCAATACACGACTTAGCAGCCGGGAGATTAGCTTCATCCTCCGGCATTCGGGAGCGAAAGCTCTGGTCTTCGACTCAGAGCTTTCGCCCATCGTGAAGAAAGCACTTGAAGCCGTCGACACGGTTGGATTGGCTATTGAAGTAGTCGACACCATGCCTCCATCTGGCATTGAGGGCTCAATCGAGTACGAGGAATTTCTGCGCTCCGGTCAGGGTGTGATAGCTCCAGTAATTGAACGTAGCGAACTCGACACCATTGCCATCAACTACACGTCGGGCACTACTGGCGAGCCAAAGGGTGTTGAGTATTCCGGGCGAGGCGCATATCTGAATGCGCTGGGACAAGTGATCGATGCCGGATTAAACGCCAGCAGTGTCTACCTTTGGACACTACCGATGTTCCACTGCAACGGCTGGTGCTATACGTGGGCCGTGACCGCAGTTGGTGGCCAACATGTCTGCTTGAGAAAAGTCGATGCCGAAAAGATCTTCGAGAACGCCTCAAGAAATTCTGTAACCCACATGTGTGCAGCGCCGACAGTCCTGTCGATTCTAGAAGCATCAGATCGCGCTCAGGCCGACGCACTTAAGGGGGTAAGAGTCTTCACAGGTGGCGCTCCGCCGTCGCCAAGGATCCTACGTTCTATGAAATCGATGGGAGCCGAACTAGAACATCTTTATGGTCTCACCGAGACATACGGCCCATGCACAATCGCAGCTCCTCAGCCCGACTGGGAAACGATGACGTCGGGAGACTTAGCGCAGGCGAAATCGCGGCAGGGAGCGCCCGTCACCACCTCGCATGTCGGCGTGAGGGTAGTCACAGAAAACATGCTTGATGTCCCGGCAGATGGCGAAACCGTCGGGGAAGTAGTGACTCGTGGCAACACGGTCATGAAAGCCTACTATCAGGATGTTGAATCTACGCGTGAGGCGTTCGCTGGGGGCTGGTTCCACACCGGAGATTTAGCCGTCGTGCATCCTGATGGATACATAGAGCTAAAAGACAGAAAGAAAGATGTCATCATCTCCGGAGGTGAAAACATCTCCAGTATCGAGGTTGAACAGGTATTGATGGAGCATCCATCGGTGCATGAGGTGTGCGTGGTGGGGGTGCCGGATGAACGATGGGGTGAAGTTCCAAAAGCTTTCGTTGCCCTGATCGGTGGAGAGACAGTGAGCGACAAAGAACTTATCGAGTTCTGCGGGCAAAGGCTCGCACGTTTCAAAACGCCGCACACCATCGAGTTCGGAGAACTGCCGAAGACAGCAACTGGCAAGATCCAGAAGTTCTTACTCCGTGAGCGCGAATGGGCCGGACACGAACGCAGGATTGGATAAAAGTCGAGGAGCCGCATGAAGTTAACGCGAATTTTCACAGGAGATGACGGTAAGTCACATTTCGATGATATTGAATACGATCTGAGCCCTTCTGGAATCGGATTTCTTTCCGAAACGATCCCCGCGAAAGGCATGGTCCTGAGGGAGACACCCGGTGACTACGATCTCGATTTTCATCCAGCTCCTCGACGTCAGTTCATCATCAACCTGGATGCCGCCGTCGAGATCACTGTTGGTGATGGAACAAAACGAGTCATTGGTCCTGGCGAATTGTTTCTTGCGGAGGACACGACCGGTCAGGGACACATCAGTAGGGCAGTAGATGGCAAGGTGCGGCACAGTGTCTTTGTGACTCTTGAGTGAACCGAAAAAAAACTGGAGACAGAATGCAGGACAATAGACCAAGGCTAGAAGGCAAGGTCGCAATCGTGACTGGCGCTGGGACGCGTGACGAGGGAGTCGGGAACGGAAAAGCAGCGGCCATCCTATTTGCTCGTGAGGGAGCGAAAGTTGTCCTGGCCGATATCGAACTTGATAAGGCTGAATCAACCCGCAAAGAAATCGAGTCTGAAGGCGGTACTGCATTGGCCGTTCAGGCTGATGTCACCAATGAGGCCGACTGTCGGGGCCTGATCGAAGCAGCATTCGACATATACGGCGCGATTAACGTACTGCACAACAACGTCGGTAACAGCATTCGCCAACCCGTAACTGAGATCGATCCGAACGTGTGGGACCAGTTCATGGCGCTGAACCTGAAGAGCATGATGCTTACATCAAAGTTTGCCATTCCTCATATGGTGAATGCAGGTGGAGGCTCAATCATTAACGTCGCTTCAATTGCCGGTCTCCGGGCGTCGAAGGCCGCAGCGTACACAGCATCTAAAGCTGGCGTGATCGGATTGACGATGTCGATGGCGGCCGATCATGGGCCGGAAGGCGTGCGTGTCAATGCTATCGCCCCTGGCGCGGTCTATACACCGATGGTTGCTTGGAGGCTTTCCGAGAAGATGCGAGAGCAACGCAAGAATTCGACGATGCTGCGTACAGAAGGAACTCCCTGGGATGTCGCATGGGCTGCAGTGTATCTGGCGAGTGACGAGTCCAGATGGGTCACAGGTTCGGTGCTTACAGTTGACGGTGGAGCATCCATGATGTCCCGCCACGCCTATTTTGACGAATGAACACCCGGTCAGTTTCAGACTCTTGGTTTGTGTAGCGCGAACGAACTCTTCGGCGTGCCCATGAAGACGGCGGTATCAAAGTGAAACCTAGCATCGCATTCCTTGGAGTTGGGGATTATGGCGCCAGATTCGCGGCGCGTCTGATCGCTGCCAATCACGATGTGACCGTGCTGGCACGTGGCGAGACGTTTCACCGATTGCACGCCGAGGGGCTCCGGATACCGGCTGGGCCATTTCAGCCTGAACCACTTGTCCTGCCCGATGTCCGCGCCACGGACGATCCGTCCACAGCTGGCGAGGTGGACTATCTGATCATTTCAGTGAAGCTATACCAGCTGGACCAGGCATGCCGAGACGCACTGCCATTGATTGGCCCAAAAACTACAGTGGTTCCACTTTGCAATGGCGTGGATGCGCCTGACCGCTGCGCAAAGCATTTCGGTGCAGAAAAGGTGATTGGCGCATCAACTGGTGGACCTATGGCGATTGGAGAATGGCCGCGTGGTAGAAGCGATCGAACCGAACTGATCTCTGACGTGTTTGCCGATTCAAACATCCGAGTCCGGCATCATGCGAGCGTGATCGAACCGATATGGCACAAGTTCGCCATATTCGCTGGAAACGCGCCTGTATGCGCGGTAAGCAGACAGAACGTTGGTGGAGTCTCTGTTGTACCGGAGCTCGTGGAGCTTTCGATGCAGGCCACGCGCGAGATAACGGCCCTCGCCAAAAGAGTCGGTATCTCCGACACAGATTCTGACTTGGTGGCAATGGAGCGATACTGGCGAGAAATGAATCCCGAGTTTCAGCCTTCCATGCTCAAGGACATCCTCGCCGGACGGCCTCTCGAGTTGGATGCAGCTTGTAGAACTGTGATTAATCTCGGAGCAATGTACGGAACCTCAACCCCGGCCAACAGCTTCCTCTACGCTGCTCTCTTACCGTTCGAAAATGGCGGTGAAGTTCCAGGCAAATAGTAGGAGCGCCGTTGTGAACGCCGGGGTACCGACTCCGCACCCGCTATTGAAGCTGGGGCATGTCTCTCCGACGTCGAGATGCGGTGGTCGCTCCACCTGATTCAGGCCACGGCCCCCCGAGGTGCTCTCCCGATCGGAGCGGCATCGCTGCGCTGCCTGCGACGTTGTTCCACGTCCGCACTCTCAGCGCATGATCAGTCTCATACTCGTTTCGTGAGAGCAGCGACGGGTGCTCGCCGTCCAATCGTTGCCTGACCGCGCCAATGTTCTGTGGTTCGTGGTCCCATGATGGCTCGGTGTTCTCGACGGTGCGGCTAAACGGGAACTTGATCATGTACCTGACGCGTTCACTTCTGTTTCCGGTCGCCGCGTGCCAGATATCGAAGTGTGTAAGCAAAACTGATCCAGCCTTGACCAGTGAGAACTGCTGACCTCGCAGGTTCACCAGCGTGACCATGCTTTCTGGCGACGCTATTCGCCTGTGACTTCCGGGTAGAACAACAGTCGGACCCATGTCTGGTTCGACGTCCTGCGGGTAGTACATGAACATCAACTGGCGAATGTGATCCACGTCCCGGTCCTGGTGTCCGCGACCAAATCTCTCGTCCTGGTGCCAGGGCTGGCCGCGAGTGTCCGGTGGATTCAAGTGGATGTGGCCGCCCGGATCCCGTACGTAACCAGGCCCGAGCAGGCTCGTCAGTGCGCCGACGATAGCGGGATTGTCCAGCAGGTCGGCCAGGGCAGGAAGAGACTCAACGATGTGCTCACCCGGGTTTTCTGGCATGGCCTGAAGGTCACAGATGATGCCTTCGTTGTAACCGTCTGGTAGCACTGGCTCGACCACGATGAAGCCGTTGATGATGAACGACGCCATCTGGTCGTCGGTAAAGAGGATTGGTTTGGTGGAATCAGGCATCGTTATCGACCATCTTCTCCAGGATGAATTCGTAGCCGAAAGCACCGACCTGTTCCGGTCTGATGTCGAGCCGCTGATCAGGAAAATGAACGACTTTCCAGCCGTCAGCAATAGCATCGTGCACCGTGTCGTACGGCATCACGGCATTGACCTCGACCTGCGGCGAATCGGAGGCGTGAGGCTCGTGAAGTGCGAATCCGACCACCGCTGAGCGGATGCTGCGAGATATCGCGTTGAGATAAAGCAATCGTTGGCGCGTCATGGAGCCGCAGCATACCAGTCTGCGCAGAGTTGCCGCTCTCGCTGGAGCGACTACCGCCAAAATCGTCGCCCCGCTATCAGACGGCAGCCAACCTAATGGACGCGATAGCAGGCGTTATACTCCCGGCCAACTCATGAACGCTGCGCGGAAACCAACAAGTTTGTACACGGCAACCGGAGATCCAGATGCTGCCTGATCAAGACACTATGCTGCTGATGTATCGAAGGATGTGCCTGATCCGGTATTTCGAAGAGGCCGTCATCGAGATTCATTCAGCCGGTGAATTGATCGGCCCGGCACACCCCTATATCGGAGAAGAAGCGGTTGCGGTAGGCGCCTGTGCAGCGCTGCGTGATGATGACCGCATTGCCGGGAATCATCGGTCTCACGGCCATCCGATCGCGAAAGGCGCAAGTGTTAAGCACGCCATGGCGGAGCTGCTCGGGAAGGCAGACGGATTCTGCAAAGGCAAGGGCGGTTCGATGCACCTCGCCGATTTCTCAGTTGGCATCCTTGGAGAATCGGGGATTGTTGCTTCGTCCGTGCCTATAGCGACAGGTGCTGGTCTGGCTGCCAAGGTACTGAAACAGGATTTCGTCTCGCTGGTGTTTTTCGGTGACGGAGCTTCAAACCAGGGGGCATGTCACGAATCGATGAACATGGCTGCCCTGTGGAATCTGCCAGTGATATTTCTCTGCGAGAACAATCGCTACGCAATAACCACGTCATATGAGAACTCAGTCTCAGTCGACAATGTGGCGGATCGAGCACCCGCTTACGGCATGCCCGGCGTTGTGGTCGATGGGCAGGACGCTGTTGCAATGTTTGAGGCAACCTCGCATGCCGTTGATAGGGCCAGAAAAGGTGAGGGACCGACACTTATCGAAGCGATGACCTACCGGTTCGAAGATCACTCGCTTGGACTGGACCGCGTCAGAAAGGTGGCCTACCGCTCTGATGAAGAGGTCGACGAAGCCAGGAAGCGCGATCCACTACTCATTCATCGAGAAGCAATGATTCGGTCGGATGTTGCGACCGAAGGCGACTGCGAGCAAATTGAAACGGAGACCAGGCAAGACATTGCGGAAGCCCTTGAATTCGCTCGGAATAGCCCGTACCCGGAACCGCAGGCCTTGTATGAAGACATGTGGGCGGACGCAACCCGCTAATGAATATGGCTTCAGAAATGAGAGCGTAACGAGAGATGGCGGAGATCAACTACATACAGGCTCTGGCGGACGCAACCGCTGAGGAGATGCGACGCGATCAGACCGTAATCGTCATGGGTGAGGATCTGCGCCTTTCCGTTTATGGGGCCAGCGCTGGACTCGTTGACGAATTTGGCGAGGACCGAGTGATCGACACACCCCTGTCAGAAAACGGCTTTTTCGGGGCTGCCCTGGGTGCTTCTCTTTGTGGCCTTCGACCAATTGTCGAGACTGTTACCAGCTTTTTCTGGGTCGGGATGGACCAGATGATCAGCCAAGCCGCGAAAATGCGGTACATGTTCGGCGGACAGGCGACATTGCCGGTTGTTTTCAGAGCGCGAATGTTCTACGCCCGCGGTGCAGCGGCCCACCACTCAGACCGAAATTACAACATCTTCATGAGCACGCCGGGACTGAAAGTGATATGCCCGACAAATCCCTACGACGCCAAGGGACTGCTGAAGTCAGCCGTCCGCAGCAATGATGTCTGCCTGATATTCGAAGATGGCATCGCTTCGAGTACTCGTGGCGAAGTGCCGGACGATCCTGATTTTCTTGTCCCGTTCGGAGTGGCAAATACCCTGAGACGTGGTGATGACTGCACGGTGGTAGGAATCGCAGGGGGCGTCGACCACGCGCTCAAAGCGGCCGACCAACTATCAAACGACGGGATCCAATGCGAAGTTATCGATCCTCGTACGCTGGTACCCTTGGACGAAGCTGCAATCCTTTCGTCGGTCGAACGCACGGGAAGACTTGTTATCGTCGATCCTGCGCATCAGTCATGCAGTGCTGCCAGCGAGATTTCGGCAATCGTCGCTCGTAAGGGATTCTGGTCTCTTCAAGCACCGATCATTACTGTCACTTCGGAGCAGGTCAACGTGCCGTATTCGCCCGCGTTGGAGCCACTTGTCTATCCGACACCTGAAAAAGTGATTGCAGCGGTGAAAGAGACTATGAGCTAAGACCAGCCCAACAAGAGACTGATCTCTGATTTGATCGGTACTGGGACCGTTGAAAGGCAAAAGTTCGAAAATGCCGGATCTGGAAACTCGTCGACTCGGCCGGACCGGGATGAAACCGAAAGCTCTTGGACTTGGTGGAGGGCATCTCGCAGGATCCGAGCAGTCAGAGCAAGACGCGATCGCACTTGTGCAAGGCGCCATCGATAGAGGCGTCAACTTCGTTGACACATCCCCTAACTACGGTCTCAGTGAACAGAGAATTGGCAAGGCTTTAGCTGGTGGATATCGAGACAAGATCTATTTGCAGACGAAGGTCGGCTCCCATCCGAAATACCTGCGAGACTGGTCGAGGAAAGCAACAAACTGGAGCCTCGAGAACAGTTTCAAGATGTTGCAGACCGACTATGTGGACTCAGTGCTTATCCATGGGCCCCGTTACGACATAGAAGAGCCATTGGGTGAGTGCTTGGAGGTGATGCTGGAATGGAAGGAAAGGGGGCGTGTTGGAGCCGTTGGCGTCGGAGTCCGCCAGCCGGAGTTTCACCTGCGAGCAATCGAACGCGGCGTGGACATTGTGCTGTCATTTCTGAACTACACATTGCTGGACCAGAGGCTAGTTGAAGAAACGATTCCGACTGCTATTGAAAACGACGTTGGAATCATCATCGGCAGTCCACTCGGCGATTCGTTGCTGGCAGGACCAGAGCCAATTCAGAAAACAGAAGGGCTCTACGATGAAGACGGCAAGGTAATTCCGGCAGCCGTCGGAAGTTACCTCGATCCATCAGTATTCCCCCGCGCGCACGCGATGTGGGAATGGTGCCGAGACCGAAACCTCAATATTCGCGATCTGGCAATGCAGTTCGCCATGAACGCACCGGTCAGCGGAAACGGCATCGTTTTGACCGGTTCAGCAACCCTGAAACAGTTCGATGAAGCCCTCGCTGCCGCCACGAATCCCGTAGCCGAAGAGGTCTGGGAAGACTTCCATCGCGAGTTTGGAGTCCGTGCCTGATCAAAATCCACGCATTGAGATGATTGCGGAATCCAAATTACGTGAATGGCAGACACTCAATGATGGAATCACAATTGTCGAAGAGTTGGCGTGTACTTAATAGTTCAACCAGGTCGGGCTGCAGAATCGATAGCCTGGCGCTCACCGTTCCACTAGAAGATCGTTCTTTCGAGCCGAATGAATTTCGCTCGTATCGAGGTCTTTCGCTGCATTCGCTTCAGCAGTAGGTAATGGAAGCGGCGATATATCGTTCACCGTCGGCCTCGTCATTGAAGTAGTAACAAGTTACAACAGCGCCGTCAGCTCTTAGTACTGATCTCGTGTATCCAATGTCGTGGTTGCCCGCTCCGCTTCGAATAACGAATGGGTCAGACCACGTATCACCTTGATCCTCCGAGATGATGGCAAAGATCCCGTGCGGCGGTCTCCGCAACCCATACGTGAGTATGAGCCGCCCATCAGCGAGGCGAAGCAACGAAGGTGGATTGCCCCCATCTCCGGTATCGCCCACCGGCTTTCCAATACGCTGCCAACTCACTGCTCCATCATTGCTTCGATAGAGGTCGATCCAGTTGTCACGTTGTTTGATCCCGCGACCTCGGACTGCGGTGAGAATAGAGTCATCCTCAAGCTGAAGCGACGACGGCATTATTTCGAATCCAGCTGGATACTCATTGATCCAGCTGAGGAATCGAAAGGATCCACCGCCATCCTCGGTTCGCGATGCAAACACCCTTCCTTCCTCGCCATCGGGTTTCGTGGCGCTCAACAAAACGGTGGCGCATTCGGGCCCGTGGATTAGCCAATCTGTACGAGCCGCGATGCCCAGCTGTTCGAGCATTGGAATATCGAACGGGCCGTTCCAGCTTTCGCAACGGTCATTCGATGTGTAAAACCATGACTTCGCACCTGCCGTAAGGCCGGTTTTTCCGCACATGACAGCGAAGTCTTCGTGCTGAAAATTGATCCTGTCCGGCAATTGGAAGGATTGAGTCTTGAACGTATCGACGACTCTCTTTTCCAGGTGTTCGTGTGCACCGAGCCCCAGGCCACCAACAAGCGGCGCCTTGATCACTTTCCAGTTTTCGCCACCGTCTGTGCTCCTGGCTTGCATCGTCTCGAAAGGTTTCGAACGATCGCGTGCATGAAAACCGCCTGCTGTATCCGGCCAGCCTAAAGTGAACACCAGTACGAGCTCATTTCCCCAGGCCCACATTCCGTAGTTCGCCGGCCAGCCTGCGTAGCGATCAGGATCTCTGAATACAGTGGTGTGGTAAGTCTTCATGCGGAGGCTTTTTTGGGTGTCAAAACTCCATGGCGGGATTGTTAGTTCGGGAAAGGCAAATCAGCGAATACCGCACCGAGTGCCCAGCCTCAAAGCTTGATTACCGTTTGCAGTTGCGTGGTCGGCTTCATTAGCGCCTCAAACGTCTCCTGAATCTCATCCAGGGCAATGAAGCTGGTGTCAGAGACAAGTGCTGAGGCTGAGATCTTGCCTGATGCCAGAAGCTGCAGGGCTATCCGCCAGTCCTCAGGCAGCCCGCCCCAACTGGCCTTAAAATCGATCTCTCTCGCCATCCACTCCGCAGGCAGCACTGGCATCGGTTCCCAGGGCACAGCTACAAGAACAACCTGCCCGGCGCGGCGTACAGAATCGAATCCCTGCTGCAGAGTGTTCTTCAGGCCCGCACAATCGAACACCACCTCTGGACCTTGTCCATCCGTCAACTCCACGAAACGCTCAACAGGGTCTTGTTCAAACGGATCAATAACCCGATCAGCACCTACTTCTGACGCCGCCTCTGCACGAGCAGGCGCAGGTTCGGACACGATGACGCGAGAAGCCCCGGCAGCAAGCGCAGCCTGAGTGACAAGCAGACCGATTGGCCCGGCTCCAATTACTCCAACTGTATCCCCCAGCTTTACCGCCGACCTCCTGACTGCGTGGATCGCGACTGAGCAAGGCTCTGTAAGACAGGCGGCCTCATCAGGCACTCCTTCAGGTATCGCAAGAGGTGCCCAATCCTCAAGCACCGTGTACTCGGCATATCCCCGCGTACGCGTGTTTGTGAAGCCCATGGTCCTGTAGTTGTAACGAGGATGTGATCTGACCGGTGGTTCTTCGCCAACGGGCCACTCGCCACCACCTCCCACGACACGGTCTCCAGTTTTCCAGCGAGTGACGCCGTCTCCGACCGCGGCTATCGTCCCCGCAAACTCGTGTCCCAGTACAGATCCAGGAGGAGCGAGGTCGTACATAAATGCGTGGACATCGGTGCCGCATATGGCCGACCTGTTCACTTTGATCGCAACCTGATTTGGCCCAGGCTGCGGGTCCGGTAAGTCTGCTAATTCAAACGTCTGTTTCGCCTGGTAAACGGCTGCTTTCACCGGAAGTCACCTTTACTTCTCGCCTTCGAAATACAGGTGCATCTTAATACGACGAATCAACTTCCACTTCCCAGCCACAGACAACGGTCTCGCAGAAAGCAGATTGCTGGAACTGATTGGTCAATCGGACTCAGTTCACCTGGAAAATTCATGCTCACGTTCTGATGTATAGTGCCCGGCATCAAACAGATCTCCGGTGTGAAGTCCTGATACTCAGTCTGGAGTACTTCCATTGACCACCTCAGTCGGCACCGACATCTCTCTTGTCGCCCACCTTGTGCGCCGTGCCGCATTTGGCGCTCCGGCCTGGCAGCTGGAGAAACTAGCCGCAAAGTCGTATGAGGAACTCGTCGACGACTATGTGGAGATCGGCCGCTTTGATCGTCCGGAAGAGGACCTTTTCGAGCGATTCCACCTGGAATTTGCCGACGAAGAGCGCTATCCAGCCATTGGGATGCGCTGGTTTTTTCGCATGATCAACTCGGAGCGACCTCTCGAAGAGAAGGTCGCTCTAATGTGGCACAACAGGTTTGCCACCGCCGCATCTAAGGTGAGCAACGCACGCGCACTCGGTGTTCACCTTGAAATGCTCCGCGATAACGGCATGGGTAACTTCAAGACCCTGCTTCAGAAACTCTCTCGCGACCCCGCGATGATCTGGTGGCTTGACCAGCAAACGAACCATGGCGAAGCCGTAAACGAGAACTACGGGCGTGAGCTGCTTGAGCTGTTCAGCATGGGTCGAGGCAACTACACCGAGACAGAGGTTCGATCAGCTGCGGAGGCGTTCTCTGGTTGGACCATCGATCAGACGATCCCTCGTTACCCGAACGGTTGGTACGACACGAACTTCGAATTCCGAAACGACGATCACCTGAATGCCGACAAAGAGTTCTTTGGCGAAACCGGAGATTTCGGTGGTGACGATATTATCGATCGCATCGTGACCCAACCTGCGACCGGCAGGTTCGTGGCAACTACTCTCTGCCGTTTTTTCATCGCAGACGAGCCCGATGGAGAGGCGATCGAAGAGTTGGCAGACGTTTATTTCCGTTCCAATTACGAGATCAGCGAGATGCTTCGGGCGCTTTTCCTGTCTGACCATTTCAAGAATGCACGGTTTGAACGCGTGCGTTGGCCAGCTGAGCATGTCGCGTACCTGATGAAGCTGACCGGTCAATTCACCGACCCGTACGAGTGGGACATGTTGCAGCTGCACCAAAAGTCGGCGGCCATGGGGCAGGAGTTGCTCAATCCACCGACTGTAGAAGGCTGGCACATCGGTCGCGAATGGATTGACTCGGCATTTCTGATTGAGCGGATTAACTACGCCGCGGAACGGTTAGCAGACTCCTCCACACCGGGCGTAAAGCGGTTGGTTGAACGTCTACAAGATAGGGGCGGAACGCTGAGTTCTGACGAACTGCTAGATGCCTCGCTGTATGAGCTGGGATGCCTTGAGATGAGGGACTCAATTCGCAACAAGATCCTCGAAGAGATAGGTCCTGACACCCAGTTAGATGTTTCATCGCCTGATTTTCCGCAGCACGCAACCCGCATGTTCCAGTCCATCAGTTCGTCACCCGACTTCCAGCTGGCCTGATCGCATTGAGGTAAGCAGATGCTCGCAACAAAAACGAAGGAACCGGTATTCGCAGTCGTTCAGCTTTCCGGCGGAAACGACTTCATGAACATGCTGGTCCCTTACGGCAATCCGTTGTACTACGACTTCCGCAAGACCGTTGATGTTTCCGAGGACCAGGTTCTCCACATCGATGACAACGTTGGTCTTTACCCGAAGCTGACTCACGTAAAGGAGATGTACGACGCCGGCAATGTGGCGATCATCCAGGGTATTGGATACCCGGACCCGGACCGATCCCACTTCAGGTCAATGGACATATGGCACACGGCTCAGCCAGAGAGCGTGATCTCAGAGGGCTGGCTTGGCAGGACCGTCCGCGAACTCGATCCGCAGAAACAGAACGTCTGCACCGGAGTCAGCTTCGGACAAGGTCTACCCAGAGCCATGTACCTGGCCGGGACTCCCGCAATCTCAGTGGCGCAGTTAGAGGGTTATGGCCTGCTTACATCTCTTGCAGGCAAAGAGCAGCGAAAGGCACTAAACCTGTTCCACCGGATGTATACACCGGAGGAGATTGGCGAAGCCAGCATGGTTCTGGAACATGTGTCCAACACCGGCATAGATGCGATGACGGGGGCGGACATGCTGCGGCAAGGAGTAGCTGGCTATTCCTCAAGCGTCGAATACGCTGGCGACCCTTTCTCGCAGAGCCTGAAAGGGATAGCGCAGGTCCACACCGCGAATATCGGTACGCGCATCTTCTACTCACAGCTCGGCGGTTTCGACACACACGGAGCGCAGATCGCAACGCAGGACATGCTGCTCGCAAACCTGTCGCGCGGTCTGAACGATTTCTTTGCCGACCTGCGGGAGCACGAGGCCGCCGAGGAGGTGGTCGTGATGGTGTTCTCCGAGTTCGGAAGAAGGATCCGTGACAATGGGAACGGCACCGATCATGGCTCGGGCGGCGGAGCGATGTTGATCGGTGATCGAGTCAACGGCGGTCTCTACGCTGAGTATCCGTCACTAGATCCCAAGGACCACCTGAGTGGTGACATGCGCTACAACAACGACTTCAGGTCTCTCTACTCGACAGTGCTCGATGACTGGCTGGGAATAGCGCCGGAGCCGATCGTGAACGGTCACTTCGAGCAGTTCGAAGGCATGATCGCCAGCCGGAACTAACCGCTATGACAACTGCAGAACAGGTATCAGAAGAATCATCGGCTCCGCCGCCAGCGGAGTACCCGACTCTGCTTCGTATGGGGCATCGCTTCGAGACGTCATTCGGGCAGCGCTTGATCATCGACGGTCTATACGGCGGGATGGACCTCGCATTTCCAGGTGATGGCTGGATCTACGTGCTGAACCGGTATGCCACAACCGACTATCCGCGCGTTAGATTCGCCGTTTGCAACCTGCAGGACGAGTTCCCCAAAAATATCGTTCCGACCATTGATAACAAACCGCAGGAGCACGGCAACGAAGCATTCCCGTCTGCGGTCATGTGTGACTCCGACGGCAACGGCACGCTTTACTTCACCGATGAGCACGTAAACAAAGTTGTCGCCTTGGACACTGACGGCAACGTTCTAAACAGTTGGGGTGAAACAGGAGAAGCACCTGGCCAGCTTCACGCTCCTTCTGGTATCGCATATGCACCGGACTGCACTCTCTGGGTCGTCAGCACCCGTTCGCATAGAGTGCAGAACTTCTCTCCAAACGGCGAGTTGATCGGTGGTTTTGGAGAGTTCGGATCAGGTGAAGGTCAGCTTGATCACCCATGGGGGGTGGCGATCGATCCGATAGACGGCTCAGTACTTGTAGCTGACTGGCGAAACGACCGTGTGCAACGGTTTACACCAGGCGGCCAGCACCTTCAGACGCTCGATAATGCCGGCCCCAATGCACCGGCTGGCAAAGAAAAGATGAATCGTCCGAGCGACGTGGCAGTCGACGCCCACGGCGATGTCTACGTCTGCGATCGTGGCAATGACCGTGTCCTGCAGTTCAACCCGCGTGGCCTGTTCATTGAATCGTTCTATGGCGATGCGGTGATGACAGAACGTGGCGCTGACAAACTGATGGCAAACCAGGACATGCTTCGGTGGCGTGACAACATCGTCGACCTCGACCGCGAGAAACGCTTCTGGAAGCCGACTTCAGTCAAAGTGGACGAAGAATTCAGGGTTTACGTGTTAGATCAGGCCCGTTACAGGGTGCAGGTCTACCGCAAGACGTTCCGCGAACTGAAGCCTGACGAAGTGGAATCGGCCGAGACCTACACCGACCCCAAGATCAATTAGCTCAGGCTAAGCAACTCCAGCGCATGTGTGTGTTGATCCACGGGTCCGGCTCTTCAATGAGGCTAAGATCATATCCCGTGCGTCGGTTTCTTATCCGACCTGAGCACTGAACAACCAACTTCCCTCTCCAAGGGAGATGGATTCTCTGACTAAGATCCACGGGGATGATTGACTGAACTTTTCGAGAGGAATTCGCCCGGTGCTACAAGTCGCAGGCTGATCACCAGGCGGACTTACCCCAGCCAGCTTTCGATACTCGTCAATCTCTGTGATGGGTCCCGTGGGACTCGGACACACAATCTAACCTTCCGTGCCACTTAGATCTCAACGCCGGTTCGAACGGCTCATCGCAGGAGAATCCTACCTGCTCTTTGACCGGTAGTGACGCCATCGCGCAACGCAACCGCTCCGTTAACAATAACGTGCTTAACGCCAGCGGCCAGCAGGTTTGGATCGGCAATCGATCCCGCGGTACCAAACGTCGCCGGATCGAAAACTACGAGATCCGCCTGTTTACCGACCGCGATTGTGCCGCGGTCCGCCAGCTTAAACCGCTCCGCAGGCTCAGCTGCAAGCTTCCTGACCGTCTCTGCCGGAGATAGGCGTCCCGAGTCTCTGGCCAATTTTGAGTACAGCCATGCTGCCCACGTGTATGCGCCGAGGAACTTGTCTTTAGCAAGAGGACCGTCTGGGCAAAGAGTGGTGGCATCAGAGCCAACAAGGCATCCGGGCAGACTCGCCACGGTAAGGATGTCCTCCTCGGCGTAAGAATCGCAGACAACCATCACGTCGTGAACATCGCCATTGGTGGCAGCAAGCAATAGACGAACCCCATCCCAGGGCTCACGGTTTTCGCTACGTGCGATCTCGGCGATACTCAACCCAACGAACTCAGGCGTGTACGTCGTGGAAAAGACCTGGATGCTCTCCCATCCGCTGGATGCGAAACGGTGGATGATGCTGTCGCCGTGCTGCATGTCTTCAGCCCAATGGCTGTCTGCAAGCGCGGTTTGAATACCTTCAGGTCCTCTCTTGAGGACGCCCGGTGAGATGCAATCAGAGAGATTGGTGATACCGTGTGTCCGCGTATGTACGTCGAACGCGATGTCGAGCCCTTCATCACGCGCTGCGCTTAGTGACTCCACAATCTGTTCGAGCGAATCGACTGGCGCTGTCCTTCGCGGCAGGATGTGTGAGACCTGCACCGGTGCGCCAGATTCCCTCGCTATTGAAACCGCCTCTTCAACGCCCTCTAGGGCACGCTGGTCCTTATCTCGCGTGTGAATTGCGACCGCGCCGCCGAGTTTTCCGGCAAGGTCTGACTGCTCGACCAGTTCGTCGAATTTCGCCGATGCCTCCTGTCTGTACTCCAACCCAAATGAGATCCCGTTCGAGCCAGCGTCCATTGCCTCCGCAATCAAGTGCAGTATGCGCGCCTGTTCGGTCAAACCTGTTGGGCGGTTCAGGTCATCCGGGTCTGCTACCGCGGCCCGACGCAGGTTTCCTGCTGGAGTCAGCGGCACGATGTTGATCGCCGGCCTCGCGCCTGCCAGTCGTTCCAGGTACTCAGCCGTGGTGCGCCATGTCAGCTCCACGCTGCCGTCGAATCCGTAGATATTGCCTTTGAAGCGGTCGAGATCATCGGTGAGCGGTTCGCACCCGTGCCCGCAGTTGCCGATCACCTCAGTGGTCACTCCCTGCGAGACCTGGCTGACGGCCCTGCCGTCCACAAGGAGTGTGTAATCGGAGTGGCCATGTGCATCAATGAACCCAGGTGCTACGACAAGCTCGTCGGCCTGCAGAGTCTCTTTTGCCCGGGTGTCTGACAGGTCGCCGATGACCGCGATCGCTCCATGCTTAACGCCAACGTCTGCCTTGAACGGCCCCGCGGCCGTCCCGTCGATGACTGTCCCACCGATGATTGCCACGTCAAGATACTGGTCCATTTCAGAAACTCACTGTCACAGTTTCGGAGGCTGGCTATTCCATAGCCAGCGGATATCATCATGCTGACCGCGCGGTGTCAACGGTTGCAGATAGTACGCCGTAACAGCGCCAAAACCAGCGAGAAGCACAAAAGATGGTCATGGAAGCCCTGCCGAAACCTGGAACTCCTGTCGAAGAGATCGACACACCGGCGATGATCGTGGACCTCGACGCAGCAGAAGCCAACATCCGAGACATGCAGAGCATCGTCGAATCAGGTGGCGCTGCAATGCGGCCCCACACGAAGACGACCAAGAGTCCCTACTGGGCGCAGAAGCAGATCGACGCCGGAGCAATCGGAGTCTGCTGTGCGAAGGTGGGAGAGGCGGAGGTCCTGGTAGAAGGTGGAATCACCGACATCCTCATCACCAGCCAGATAGTAGGCGCTTCCAAAATCGCTCGGCTGGCGGCGGTCGCCACGAAGGCGGACGTCAAAGTTGTTGTAGACGATGCCACTAATGCCCGGGAGATATCGGACGCGGCATTGGCCGCCGGATCGGTTGTCGGTGTCCTGGTGGACGTGAACATCCGTCTAAACCGGTGTGGGGTCGAACCGGGTGAGCCCGCGACAAGCCTCGCAAAGATCGTGGATGGGCTGCCCGGCTTGCGCTTCGAAGGTCTAAATGGCTATGAAGGACACGTCTACGAGATCGGCGATGCCCGGGTCCCCGAGACTCTTCAGGCTCTAGAGAAGCTCCAGTACGCCGTCGCCGAAATGAAATCTGCTGGACTCCCTGTAAGCATCGTGAGCGCAGGCGGCACAAGCACGTACGACATAACGTCCAGGGTCCAAGAGGTGACCGAGATCCAGGCAGGTAGCTACATCTTTATGGACGGCGAATATGTCGACCAGGAGATACCGTTCCGGCCGGCACTGACGATTCTGACCCAGGTGATCAGCCGGCCGACCGAAGACCGGGCTGTCCTGGACGTAGGGTTGAAGTCGATTGCCAATGACTACGGGCCACCACGCGTTATGGGAACCGCCGGAGCCAAGTTCACGAAGCTCTCAGAGGAACACGGGGCATTGCACCTGGGTGAGACAGCTACAAGCCTGAAGCACGGCGACAAGGTGCATTTGCTACCGAGCCATGCAGGAACGACGATCAATATCCATGACCACTACTACTGTGTGCGAAACGGCGTGCTGGAAGAGGTCGTCGAAGTTGCCGGAAGAGGCAAGTTCAGGTGAGCGAGTCTGAACTGAGTATCAGAGTCGGTGCCGACATCGGCGGGACCTTTACCGACCTCGTTCTGTTGAGGTCAGACGGTGCATATACAGTCCGCAAAGTTTCGACAACGGCTGATGATTTCTCAAAAGGAATCGCCAGTGGGCTGTCCGAATTGCTCTTGGACGAAACGCTGACGCCAGAGTCCGTTTCGGAGATTGTGCATGGCACGACAGTAGCGACAAACGCCATTCTTGAGAACAAAGGAGTTACAACCGCCCTTGTCACAACGAAGGGTTTCCGTGACGTCCTCGAACTCCGCCGTCTGCGCTTTCCGGACCTCTTCTCCCTCAACTACAGGCCGCCGGAACCACTGGTCCCGCGCCGGCGACGATTTGAGGTAGAGGAACGACTCCTTCCAGATGGGTCTATACGGATCCCACTAGACCATACGTCGTTAGCCAATGCCCTCAACGAGCTGGCTTCTGCTCAACCTGAGGCGATAGCGGTCTGTCTGCTCCATTCCTACGTCAACCCGGAACACGAGCGCATGGTTACGGATGCCGTGCGAGAGCGCTTCCCGGACACCTACGTCAGTTCGTCTATAGAGGTGCTGCCAGAGATTAGAGAGTACGAACGCACCAGCACTACCGTGATCAACTCCTACATCGGGCCAATAGTGGATACTTATCTCAAGTCCCTGCGGTCCCGGCTGGATGACAAAAAAATCTCAGCCCCGGTGTCGATCATGCAGTCCAACGGCGGCGTTATGTCGGCAGTTGCAGCCCGACGAGCTCCTTCAAAGATCATAGAGTCTGGTCCCGCTGCCGGGGTTGTCGGCGCACACCGGCTTGCAGCCAGGCTCGGACTGGAAAACGTCATCACATTCGACATGGGAGGCACGACGGCGAAAGCGTCTCTGATCGAACGCGGTGAGAGAAGCCTGACCACCGAATACGAAGTCGGTGCCGGGATCTCACTTTCGAGCCGGCTCGTCAAGGGGCGCGGACATGCGTTGAAACTGCCGGTGCTAGATATTGCGGAAGTAGGTGCAGGTGGCGGCAGCATAGTGCGGATCGATGCGGGAGGTTCGTTGCGGGTCGGCCCCGAATCAGCCGGTGCATTACCCGGACCCGCCTGCTACCGACTTGGCGGGACCGATGCCACTGTCACTGACGCGAACCTGGCACTCGGCTATATCAATCCATCGACGATCGCCGGCGGAACTGTGGAAGTTGATATTGACGCCGCCAGGCAGGCTTTGCAGAAATCGGCCGCAGAACCTCTTTCTGTCGATCTAAACGAAGCTGCTTACGGAGTCTATGCCGTCGCAAACACCACGATGATCCGTGCGATCAAGTCAGTCACAACCTACCGCGGTCGCGACCCTCGAGATTTCTCATTGATGGCGTTTGGTGGCAGCGGGCCGCTTCATGCCGCCGAGATAGCACGGTCACTTGGCATAAGGCAGATTATCGTCCCCAACGCACCCGGCGTGTTCTCAGCCATCGGGCTACTGGAAGCGGCCCCGGAGTACGGTTTCTCAAGGACCATGATTTCAGACCCGGCTGGTTTGACGCACAAGTCACTGACCGGCGCCTACAAGGACCTCGAAGACGAATCGTACGAAGTGCTCAGATCAGAGGGACTGGACGACACACGCGGTGGTAGCTGGCGAAGATCAGCTGACCTGAGATACCGGGGGCAAGCACACGAGCTGACGGTGTCGGCTGACACTGAATCCAACGAGGACCTGACCACCGAGATTGTTGAACGCTTTCATCTTGAACACGAACGTACATATGGCCGGCGTGCATCTGATGAGCCGGTGGACCTTGTGACTATCCGATCAACTTTCCATATAGAAATCGACGATGTGGTCCCGCGTACGGCAGGAAATCTGTCCTCGCATCAGGCGACTCGCACCGCATACTTCGGCCGCGCCCTGGGTGCCCTGGCGACGCCGGTAATTGAACGTGCCGAACTGAACGAAACTGCCAGGCAAGGACCGCTCATCATTGAGGAGTACGACTCCACAACGCTCGTGCCGCCAGGATCCACGGCACGCCTTGATGATCTTCGGAACATCGTGATCGAGTTCGTTGACCAGGGTGGCCTAGGCTGAAGGGGAGAGGCTTGAACGAAAAAGAATTGGACCCGATTACCTTCGAAGTCATTAAGAACGGCCTCGATTCGCTTGTTGACGAGATGGCGATAACCGTGATGCGGACCGCTTACTCAGGCGTCGTCAAGGATGCGCTCGACTACTCAACTGCATATTGCGCCGCCGACGGACAGGTTATAGCGCAAGGCCTCACGATCATGTTGCACCTGGGCTCGTTCCCCTCGGCAATAAACGCAGTGCTTGCGAAGTTCGAAGGCAAGATCAAACCAGGTGATGTTTTTATTCTGAACGATCCATACACCTCCGGCGGCATCCATTTGCCGGACATCTACATAATCAAGCCGGTTTTCACCGAAGAATCGCTGCACGGTTTTGTGGGCACCGTTGCTCATCAGACCGACGTTGGCGGACTCGTGCCGGGCAGTAACTCAACGGATTCGAGGGAGATTTACCAGGAGGGGCTTAGGATCCCCGCGCTCAAACTGTTTGACGCCGGAGTACCGGTCGACCCGATCTTCGACATCATCGAGACGAATGTCCGCCTGCCGGGAGAAGTGCGCGGCGATCTTCGTTCACAGCTTGCGGCTTGCGACATTGGTGAGCGTGCACTGCTGGACCTGATCCGGAGATACGGAGCCGCGGAAGTCAGCCGCTACTCCGATGCGCTTCTCGAATACAGTGAGCGAAGGGCGAGACAGGAGATAGCAGCTTTACCAGACGGTAAGTACGAGTTTATTGACCACATCGACGCGGACAATATCGAGGAAGGCCCTGTAACGATAGCGGTCAGCATGGAGATCAAGGGAGACGAGATCTTCGTCGACCTCAAAGGGTCTTCGCCGCAGGTGCCTGCTGGAATAAATTCACCTCTTCCGTTCACCCGTGCCGCAATTTACGGGGCGATCCGGCTCATCATGGACCCGGACATTCCGAATGCGGCCGGCTATCACAGGCCCATCCACATCAGCGCACCAGTGGCCAGCGTGGTGAATCCGTCGCACCCCGCGCCCGTGGCAGCCCGCGGTATCACCGGCTTCAGAGTCATGGACGCGATGCTCGGAGCATTGGCACAGGCCGTGCCGGAACGTGTACCAGCGGACGGAGAGGGCGGTAATTCACTGATCGGGATCGGGGGCGAACGGCCAGACGGTTCTATGTTCGCCATGGTTGATTTCTTTGCCGGAGCGCGTGGCGGAGGGCCGCTCGGCGATGGAGCGGAAGGCGTTTCTCACCCAGCGTCAAATATGGCGAACACGCCTGTCGAGATACTGGAGCATGAGAATCCGGTAGTTGTTGATGAGTATGCATTCATCACGGACTCAGGCGGACCCGGGCTGCACAGAGGTGCACAGGGTTATGCAAAGCAAGTGACGAACCTTGGACACCCTGGAGTCCTTCAACTCAGGTCGGACAAGCGGAAATTCCCGCCTTACGGGCTGCAAGGTGGAAAAAGCGGTGCACCGTCGCAGAATATCCTGAATCCCGGCCCGGACCAGGAGGTTCTGCCAACACTGGCACAGTCTCACATTGGCAAAGGTGAAGTGATCAGGCACGAGATGGCTGGCGGCGGTGGGTGGGGAGATCCGTTGAAGCGCGATCCGCAGGCTGTGTTGGATGACCTGCTTGACGGAAGGATCTCGATTCAGGACGCCCGGGATAGCTACGGTGTGGTGGTATCTGATGATGGAACCAGGGTCGATCTGCCAGGAACCGAGAGCCTGAGGGCAGAGCTATCGAAACTCAACCGTTGAACACAGGACGTTGCTGGCGGTAGACGAGTGAGGGCGGGCTAAGGGGGACCATTTTCACCACAACGGACCAGTCTGAATCCTGGATGCACGGGCGTCGGTCAAGAAAGTTTAGCCATTACACGCCCGCGGACCAACACTCTAATCACGGTGGATCTGAGGGGATAATAGGCAGAGCTTTTTGAGAAGCGTTCCAGCTAGTTCGTATGTGAGGCGAAACAAATTCCCCGGCGAACGAAGCACTCGACGGCCGCCGTCGTCCGATGCTGTTGCCTCCGGATCGACGGACTAGAGTCAAACTACTGAGCCATCAAACACTTAAGTGCCTTCTGTCATAGATTGCCCGCTTCTGACCCGCATGGTCCCAGGGGACGATCCAATCTTCAGGTATATCGAGACCGAAGCCCGGTGCGTCTGAAGGCACAATCTTGCCTTCCTTTGGCATGGCGACACCTGGCAGGAGCTTGTCGGAAAGCGGCTGTCCAATATCCGTGTCCATAAACCACTCGGCCATCGACGATTCCGGCATCGCCAGTGCGAAATGCTGACCCCAGGACGAATTGGCACCCTTGTGAGGAATCGATTCGATCCCTGCCGCCTCGGCGTAAGTGTAGATCTTCAGGGTTTCGGAGAGGCCGCCCGTCCACTCGATATCCGGTTGAACGATATCCACCGCTCGAGCTTCGATCAGCTGTTGAAAAGCTCTCCGGCCGTAGTGATGCTCACCAGTCGCCAGCGCAGTCCATGTCATGGCTTTTTTTAGCTCGATGTGCCCCTGTAGATTCCATGGCACGAATGGCTCTTCCAACCACCGTAGCCTGTACTGGCGTAGACGATCTGCTACACGCAATGCCCAGTCAGTATTGAATGACATCACCGGATTCAACATCAGTTCTGCGTCAGCACCGACTGTTTCTCGCGCTTGGGCGACGTGCTGTTCGAGCTTTGAAAGGCCTTCCGAACCTTCTTCGTAGTAGAACGGATTGCTGATCTTGAACCTCTTGAATCCGAGCTCCATCATCCACTCAAGATCGTCACCGGTCGCGTACAGTTCGATCGACTCTCGGCTCGGACCGCCTATCAACTCGTAGACCGGTCTGCCAAGCAGCTTTCCTTTCAGGTCCCACAACGCCAGGTCAACGCCACTCTGTGCTGCGCCTGCTATGCCTCCTTGGAACGCCTCTTGTGAACGCCACATCAAGTCGTTCAGAAGCTCCGTTGCCAGCGCATCTTTGCCTTCTATTAGCGGGGCGATGTAATAGTCGATTAGTGCTGCAGCCGGTTCTCCATGCACGCAGGAACCGATCCCGTAAGTCCCGTCCTCTGCGATGATTTGCACCCAAACCCTTGGTGTCGTGCCGGGCCTCCGGCCATCCACCCTGATGAACTCTGGATAACGGGCAATTGGCTGCGACCGAACTGCATGGGTATTCCATCCGGGACGAGTTCCGGGGCCGGGCTCTATTTCCGGCTGGTCGATCTGCACGCAGCGAACTGACTTGATGTTCATGTCAGTGAGACTCCCAGTCCGAGATGTCGGAGCGCTCCACCGCCATGCCGAAACCCGGATCGGTCGATGGCACGACCTCTCCGTTTACCGGAACCGCAGTCCCCGGAATTCTCACTGTGTCCGAAAGCGGAACACCTGGATCTGTACCGAGCCAGTACTCTGCCATCGGAGACTCAGTTGCCGCCATGGCGAAATGCTGACCGAACGGCGTTCCAGCCCCTCCATGAGGTATTGTCGCCACCCCGGCCGCCTCTCCAATAGCATGAATCTTCACTGCCTCTGTCAATCCGCCTCCCCATAGGAGGTCCGGCTGCAAAATGTCCGCTGCGCGGTTTTCAACCAAATCAAGAAACGCGTGGCGCCCGTGGTGGTCTTCGCCAGTCGCAATCGCAACCCAGGGCGCAGCTCGTCTGAGCGTTGCGAGCCCTTCGGTGTCGGAAGGCACAAGCGGCTCTTCGAACCAACGAAGGTGAAAGGGCCTCAGCTCTTCGAGCAGACGCAGAGCGAACTCAAGATTGAAAGACATCACGGGGTTGATCATGAGGTCTCGGTCTGGGCCTACAGTCTCGCGAGCTCGGGCAACGTGATCTGAGATCTCTGCAATGCCAGCGTCACCATCAGAATAATGCGCAGGATTCGTGATCTTGAACTTACTAAAGCCGAGTTCCAGCGACCAATCGAGATCATCGCCTGTCGCGTAACAGGGAATCGAATCCCGAACCGGCCCACCGAGCAGTGAATAGACTGGTACTCCGATCAACTTGCCTTTTAGATCCCACAGGGCAAGATCAACCCCTGACATCGCCGTGGAAGCAGTGCCAGAGCTGCCAAACCTGTGCGACACGCGAAGGGCGAGATCGTTCAGGTGTTCGATGGCCATACAGTTTCGACCCTCGAGCAGGGGCGCCAACACATCCCTGATGTATGAAGCGACTGGTTGACCGAATGCACACTGGCCCAGCCCCCACGTGCCGTCTTCAGCCACGACCTCCACCCAAACCGCTTGTAACCCGCCGCCCGGCATCTCGGACGGAAGACGCGAAAACTCGGGATAGAAGTTGATAGGCAAGGCCCGGCGTGCCGAGCGATTCCAGGAAGGCCGCCTAGCCGACCCCATGCTCGGTGGTCCAGGTAAGGCAACCTGTACCGGGCGTATCGACTTTATTTTCACTGGCGTCTCCGGTGCAAACGGGTGAAGTCTGCGGTCCAATGGTCCAGATATTCGCGTCCAACCGGCGGCCATGAGTTTATCGCTAACCTCGCATAGTCGGGTTTTGGAATCGAGACGGAAAGCAATGTCGACGTGATTGAATTGGGAGACACAGGTAGCTAAATGAACCCACCTGAACCAGCAGCTATCCGGCTCTTTCGGGTTCCCGCCTGTCTCGCCAGAGCTCGGGCCAGAGGATCGCAGCTAAAGCTGTCAAGACCAGTCCGAACAGTCCAAAAATAGAGAGCGTAGCTTGAACTCCAAATACCTCGGCGAATACACCTCCGATTAGCAAGCCCATGGGAAGACCGTAAACAGCGAGCATCCGAACCCCCATCATCCGTCCCCGAAATTCTCTTTGCACCGCGGTCATCAAGAGAACCGACATAGAAATCATCGAGAATGAGCTTGCAAATCCTATCCCCGCCAGCGTTGTGAATGCGGCTGCAGAGTCATCGAACTGGGCGAACAAAAGCAGGAACAGGTGCCATACGATGACTGCGGCCAGCATCACTCGGTCCGGCCGTCTGATTCGTGACAGGCCGGCCATCGCTACAGATCCGGCCAAGGCCCCAAATGCGACGGTTGCCAGAAGCCTCGCAAGCCCGTTCTCATCCGTGTTGAAAATGTCACGTGCCACCAAAGGCATCAGGCCGTTGGAGAGTGGAAAGGCCGTCAGGTTCACCAGGAATGCAAGGAACATTACCGCCTTGATCGTTGGCGAACCACGCATGTATGAGATTCCTGATTTCAACGTACCCAAAACGGGCTCGCGACGCATTGGAGCAGATCTATTAGCAATGCTCACGGCCGCAATGAACAGCACGGACGTTGTGTAAAAGACCGTTACTCCCATGTAGGCGAGACCGAGACCAAACTGGGCAAACAGACCTGCTCCGATTAAAGACCCGGTGATCTTCGCTGAGTCCTGCGTTGTGCGAGTCAATCCGACCGCATTTAACAACGCGGTCTTCGGGACGATGTCGGCGATGAGTGCCTGCCTTGCTACGTTGTCCGCGACGCGAATCATTCCGGTCAACGTACCGATAACGAACACGTGCCAGACTTCGATAGCGCCTGTTAACGCTAGGACCATGATCGTTACCGCCAGGGCGGCGAAGGTGGATCGCAAGCTAATGAGCATGCGTCGTCTGTCAACTCGGTCAGCCACTACTCCGTATATCGGGGCGATAAGGGTGCCAAAGAATTTGAGAGCACCAAAGAGTCCGAGCAGGAATGGCGAATCGGTCTCGACCAGCACAAACCAGCCGAGAATCAAGTTCTCCATCTCGTTCGACCAGCTCATCAGGGCGTCGGAGAACCACTGCATCCGAAAGCTGCGGAAGCCCAGTGAGTGGAACAACCCGATCCGATTGGTCATCGGCATTTCGCCGTTTCTGAGTTGCCCGTCCCAGGGTCCCGATCAGAGCTTTCGGCGACGATCTTGACCAACGAACGACTCCTCGTAGATCACCGATCTACGCTCGCCTTGAGACCCGTTCAAGAAACGATTCTGCGCCCCGTGCGACCCAGGTTGGCCAGGGGACACCGAGGCACTTGACGCCCATATCCAGGAATTGCTCGACATTCGTATCGTCAGCGAGCGTTCCGGCGATCCTCCCCGAGTCGACAATGATTTTTATGGACGTTTGTATTGCCTCCTGGACGTCGGAGTGTTCTGGATTCCCAGTGTGGCCCATGCTGGCTGCCATGTCCGAGGGAGCCACATAGAAAACATCGACCCCATCGACCTTCACCATTTCAGGCAGGTTGCTGATGGCTTCAAAATCCTCGATCAGGGCGATGCATTGGACCTCGGCATTTGCTCGTTCAAAGTAGTTGTCCACTCCATATGCCCGCCTTCCACCGGCAACACCCCTCGTACCAGCTGGTGGATACCGGCAGGCGTCGGCTGCTCGTCTGGCATCGTCTACTGTGATGATGTGCGGGACGAAAACGCCGCTGGCTCCCTGATCAAGTGTGCGGAGGATCAGAGCCTCATCTAGTCGGTTGACCCTGGCAACTGATGCCATCCCCCAGATTTCACATGCACGGCTAATGTCGGACATTTCGCTCCACGAAACCCCGCCGTGTTCGAAATCGACGAACGCTGCGTCGAAGCCTTGCTGTCCAAGGAAATCACACATGTCAGAGCTGTTGGGTCCATTGGCTATCACGCCAACCTCTCCTGCTTCCAACTTTTGCTTCAATCGGTTTGTCGGATAATCACGTTGCAAAGGCATGTTTCTCTCGCTTTTTTAAGATTTGCTCCAACTATGCGATCTGTTCTGGTGCCAGACTCCGGGGGCGGATTGTCGACGGCTAATATTCGCTTTCGCTGGCAAGAATCCGAGACAATATTTCATCGATTTCGGTGGCCGTTTGTGGATCAGGTGGGGCAGCCGGCGTCCTAACTGTTGCGTGATCAATAATCCCGCGACGCACCAGCAGTTGTTTGTTCAAAAAGTAGAACGCGTCCATCCCGGACGCGGCAGCCCTGTTGAGGGGTAGGACCTGATCGTAGAAAAGATCACGAGCAGTATCGACTTTGCCTTCATGAAACAAGTCCCATATACGCACATATGCGTTTGGTTGGCTACAGCTGGGCATCGTGCCTGTCGAGCCGCGTACTAGCTCCTCAAGAAGAAAATTACCGCCAGCTCCGCCAAGTATGCCAACTGCGCCTCTCGTCTTGTTCAATGCGTCATCTATTCGGTGTGGAGTCGGTGATGTCTCGACCTTGCAGTATCGAACCATCTCGCAGTCTTCGGCAATCGCCGCCAGCAAAGTTGGGCTAACGGGAGCAGAGTCATGGTCCTGGACAACAATCGGGATCTGGATAGCGTCGGAAAGGACCTGGTAGTAGTGACGAGTCTCGTCTGGACCTGGTTGGCCTAACCCTACAGGCGGAGTCACCATCACTGCATCGGCGCCGAGCTCTTGCGCTCGCTTGCAATAGTGGAGTGCCAGTCTTGTCCCAGCAGCCCCTGTATTGACGATAACAGGAATCCGCCCGGCCACCTGGTCAACCACGGTTCTCGTCACGAGATCACGCTCTGACTCAGTCAGCTTGAAGATTTCGCTACCCAGCGCTATGCCAAGTCCGTGAACTCCGGCAGCAACGTTGAACTCCACGAGTCGGTTCAGACTATCAATGTCAATCTCTTCATCCGGACTGAACGGTGTGAGAAGAATCGGCACCACTCCTTGGATGATCTGATCCCCCATTTGGCATCTCTCCTTGACTACTCTTAACTGTGTGACTCGCCAACTGGGATTCTGTGATCGTTAATGTAATCCCAGTCCAGTTCGAAGCCGAGACCCGGACCATTCGGGAGCATAACGCTGCCCGTATCGGTCATCGGGTCACAGGGCGTTTTCAGATAGGGCGGAGTACTTGTGTGGACTTCACCTAGCCCAAGTAGTCCGCGCTCGAAAAATTCGCACGTGTCGGCCGTGGTAGCTGCAAGAATCTGTGCATTGCCGAATCCACCAACATGGATTTCGCACTTCATGCCGATAGACTCGTACATGTCCACAGTTTTTCGAACGCCGGTGATGCCTCCGAAGTTGATATCGGTTCGACCAATGTCAGTTGCTCGCTGCATTGCCCATTCAGCCCGTGTGAAGGGTCCTCCTGGCGCGAGTTCCGGTCCACACACGGGTATGCGAAGCTCCTCGCATAACTTGCGATACGGTTCCATTAAGCGTTCATGCATAGGGTGCTCCAGGAAGTAGAAATCTAGCTCCTCGAGTCGACTGCCAACCCAGACAGCTTCCTCGAGCGTGTAGACACCCCATGGATCCAGCATGAGTGTGATCTCATCTCCTACGGCATCTCGGACGGCGCGGCAAATCTCCAGATCTTGCTCTGGAAAGGCTGGTCGGCCCGGCGCAGGTTCGTTACGGATAGGGTCCCAGTAAATGTTGGCGTGTACCTTATAGGCTTTGTACCCGGCGTTCTTGCAGTCGATAGCGTGTTGTGCGTACTGTTCCGGCGAGCCTAGATTTGGGGCGGTACTCGCGTAGGCCGTAATACTGCTGCGGGCCCGTCCGAGGAGTTGCGAGACCGACAGTTCGGATGCTCGTCCACCAAGGTCCCAGAGTGCGCAATCGATGTTGCCAATCAGTCCCTCAGAGAATCCTGTATGTCGCCCCATCAGGTGCCATAGCATTTCTCTATCCCAAGGATCCTCACCTAATAGCAAAGGCTTAACGAGATGTTCAATCTCATCGGGGTTAGGCTCGTAGAAGTAACCCGGCCATCCCTGTTCTGAGTACCCTTCCGAGCCGTCATCCGCGGTGATGCGAGTGATCGAGTGGGAGGTCAGGCGCGCTTCACCAGCCTGACCATAGCCCCACTTTGTCCGGTGGGCGCGGGTCTCTATCTCGAACGTGATGAGCTCAACATCGGTGATCTTCATAATGACCTCGTAAGCCAGGTTGCCTACGCCAGTAGGGGCCATCCTAGCCGCTGAAATGGTGGGTTGAGGCACCGTATCTGGTCATATCCGACGTGTCATCTCATTGACCGTTGGCACGGTCACTTGCAACGTCGGCCGGTGTTGCTGACAAGTCGAGGTGCCGAGACACGTGCCGTTAGTTGCCCGGGCGTGGTATGACGCCGAATGTGTGAGTGACTTGGATGCACCGGCACGCCGAGTACGGTCGGATAGGTCACCGCTAAAAAATCCGAGATCTGACACTGTTACGTTTGCGGTCTAGATTTTCTGAAGCTGAGGGGATACGAATTGACTGAACTTCAGTTCAATCTTCCCGCCGTGGCCGATGTGAGCAGACTCCAGAATCGCCTAAGCCTTGCTGGTCTCAAGATCCTCAAACGACTTAACGAACGTCTTGATCTGGAGGGCAGGGCAGAGGCGTTAGCCTGCCGAGACTCAGCAGACTCGAACTCCGTTCTCAGCTCCACCATCCTCGACTCAGTCTGCGCACGGTCGTCCCGCTGTAGGGTGTTCGCCTTTCCGAACCCTTCCTCGTTCAACAACCCCTTTTTCAGATATTCCAGGTTCTTCTTGAAGTCCAGATCAAGCGAAGCGACCATATTCAACCCAGCCCACTTACGCTCTAGATCTGGCTTGCCGGCCTTGTTGAGAAGCTCTCCAACACTCTTAGGCTCGTTGGTCTTTGGGAATCCTAGTCCTGTCGCGATCTGAGCGTTAAAGCCCGCTGGCTGTACGTAGTCGATGCTATTCTGCCCGAAATCTGGGTTCTGACAGAGCCGAACGGGGGTAAAACGTGCGTGTAACTGTTGAGACAGAGATTAACGCGCCTCGCGCAGACGTGTGGCGGCTGGTGACTGATATCGAGAACGCCGGGACCACCATCAATGCGATCGAGGATTTGGATATTTTGGAGCGCCCTGAGACCGGGATCGTTGGCCTCAAATGGCGAGAGACACGAACCATGTTTGGGAAGACGGCGACAGAGATCATGTGGATCACTGATGCAGTGGAAGGATCTCACTATAAGACACGCGCAGAGAGCCATGGATCTGTGTACGAAACCCTGATCGAGTTGCACGATCAGGATGGAAGAACCAGGCTCGCGATGACATTTGAAGGCAAACCACAGTCATTCGGTGCAAAAATCATGTGGGGTCTGACTGGCTTCATTTTCAAGCGAGCCACGAGGAAGGCCCTTGCTAAGGACCTCGCCGACATCAAACGCACCCTTGAACAGAAAGTGTAAGCCGACTCGCCCGTCGATAGAAACTGAGTGTGATGTGCCTGAGGGGCTTATGACCGACTGCTAATCGCAACGAGTGAGACTCACCGGATATTAAGGGTGAACCCATACTACGGGAGCGCCTCCAGGCATTCCTGTATGCTGCCGCCTCATACTAGAATCTGGTCTATCCTTTCGGAGAATGAACCATGGACATTACGCCCGATCAGATCACCGAGTTCGATGAGCGCGGCTTCATCATTTTCCAAGACTTGCTAGATGCTGCCGAGGTCAAGGTTCTACAGGATGCTTTACCAGTAATCCTCTCCCGAACCGGTCCAGAAGTTGTAAGGGAGTCAGATAATCCCGATACGGCCCGACTTGCGTTCGGACCTCATTTTTATTCGGAGCCATTCGCACGGTTGTCGACGCTCCCCAAGATTCTAAATCCGGTTAAGGCGCTACTGAGGGACGATGTCTATTTGCACCAAAGCCGGTTGAACCCAAAACCTGGTTTTGGAACAGGTGGCGGTTGGGAGTGGCATCAAGATTTTCCGCCCTGGCACAAGATTGATGGGATGCCAGAGCCAAACTGCATAATGGTTTCGGTCTTTATCGACGACTGCACACCGGTCACGTCGCCGCTACTTGCTATACCGGGTTCGCAGCAGCACGGCCTGTTGGAGTCGAAACTGCATGAAGACGCCAAAGGCCGCGGTTACGAGCTTCATCACATCGATCGCGCGGCACTAACCAACCTCGCTGATGAAGGTGGCATAGAGCCAGTTATGGGTAGCGCTGGTACTGTTGCATTCATTCATTGCAACGTGGTTCACGGATCGGCAAACAACGTCTCTCCATGGCGCCGTGCCATCTGTTACTTGAACTTCAATGCTGTTAGCAATGCATGTACGAACGGTGACAGACCCTGGTACCAGAACAACCGCGACTTCACTCCCCTGGAGGCTGGCGATGTGCGCAGTTTGGTTGAGCTGAGGGGATGATAGGCAGAACTTTTCCAGGTGAGTTTTGGCTCGACTGAACTGATGGGTCCACTGGTCAACGCGGTCTTCGAAATCACCCTCTGTTATGGATGACAGGAGTTCCGAACGTGTGCCAACTTGTCCTGACATCTGTTCCGCTCCCGCTGAATTTTGCCCTGCGATAACATGCTTTCAAGTATGAAGTTATGTCATCGCAATGCTCTATGCGGTGCGAAAAAGTCGAGACAGATGCGGCTTGAAGTTGACGAGTTGTACAGGAAATTAAGGAAAATGGCACCCCCGGCAGGATTCGAACCTGCGACCAAGTGCTTAGAAGGCACCTGCTCTGTCCACTGAGCTACGGGGGCATTAGATCGAACCTTCGTCGCCTGCTAGTCGGGTACTGGCAACGTCGGTTGGTACATAAACATGATAGTTGGATCAGGCCCCGCTCTCCAGCGGGCATACCTGCAATCTCATGCCATTCGTGACCATTGACAGGCTACCGTTGGTCGCAGGTGAGAAAGTCAGCTGGCTAGCTGATGGCACCGGCGGCTCTTAACGCTGCGATCTCAGGTTCCGAGTATTCAGCGATGTCTCTCAGGACCTCATCTGTGTGCTCACCCAGGCCCGGCGCTCTGGAAACGACATCGTGAACACCTACTGTTCTGTATGGCGAGGCCACCTGCTTCACCTTGCCCAGCCTTTCGTGATCGGCCTCGATGACCATTCCTCGAGCTTCGACCTGAGCATCAAAAAGAGCGTCTTCAAGGCTGTTCACTGGCGCAGCCGGAACTCGGTCGAACCGCTCCATCCAATCTGCCGTGGTGGCCTCGGCGAATCGTTTCTGCAGTATCGGTAGCAGGACTTCCCGGTGCTCGTACCTGTCTCGGAACGTCCTGAACCGTTGATCCTCCTTGAGTTCGGGAAGCCCCAGACCGTCTGCCAGCCTCTGCCAGAAAATCTCTTTCGCACAGAAGACCGATATCCAACCGTCAGCGGTTTTGAAGTTCTGCGCCGGCACAATGGTTTGATGGGCAGAGTTGCCAACCCGTCCGGGTTGCCATTCCGAATTGAGCTTCCACGCGGCCAGATATGTGAGCATCGAAATCCCGGTGTCTAGCAAAGCAACATCAACATCTCGACCGACGCCGGTGCGTTGCGCTTCCAAGAGGGCAGCGACAAGTCCCAGAGCCCCTGCAAATCCTCCCGCAAAGTCGATTAGCGAAACACCGCTTCGGGTGGGAGGTTCATCAGGGCCACCAGTTAGGCCCATATAGCCAGCGTACGCTTGTACTAAGGCATCGTAGCCAGGCTCTGCTGCTCTCGGCCCGGTGCGCCCGAATCCTGACAGCGAGCAGGTGACAACGGTCGAATTAAGGTGCTTGAGTGACTCGTACGTGAGACCGAGTTTGCCCGGTAGATCCCCGCGAAGATTGTTAAATACCGCATCACACTTCTGGACCAGTCTTTCGAAGACTTCGCGTCCGCGCTCGTTTCGCAAATTGATCGCGACCGACTTCTTGCCACGGTTGAACGATTGAAAGTAGAGGGAGTCACCGTCCTCCGCTCCCGGCGGCACATACCTGGCGACATCGCCTCCTGAGTTTGGATCTTCAATCTTGATGACTTCTGCACCAAGATCGGCAAGCATCATCGTGCCAAAAGGGCCCGCGCCAAACTGGGAGATCGTAATAATCCGGATCCCATGAAGTGGAGGCTTCGGTCGGTCGGTCATGCGAATCGCCGTTTCCTGGTCATTTCTCAACAGGCCTGTCGATTTTGAACCAGCGCCGCATGAAACCGATTCCACCTTCATTCGGTGTATTGATCACCAATGTCCCGGCGATTTTGTCGTGCCAGCCTTGTCGCTGAGGGTCAAGCACCGACCAGGCCAGTCCTATGCCGAGTGTGATCGTCGCCACGAAGCGACCGATCATTTCTCTGGGAATTGCGACCGCCACACCGGGGTTGCGGCCATCAGTGTCGATGACCCTCAACCCAGCAACCCATTTCCCGGGCGTTCGCCCGAAGATGCCAGTGGGCAAAACAAAGTACCCGAACAGGATGAAGATGTCCTGGGGTGCAGCATCAGGTGCCCACACAGCGTCGCCGAATATCCGCTTGGTGAAGATGATCAGTGAGTAGAGCACCAGGACATCGATCCCAAACGCGTAAAGCCGTTTCAGCGGTGAGGCAATGTCTATGGGATGAACCTTGCCTTCTCTCGCCTCGTCCTTGCCCGTATTCGAAACGTCAGGTTGCGTGGTTGCCTGCGGTTTAGGAGCATTCCCACGTTTTCGGCGTCTACGGCGCCGTTCTGCAGCTGAGGTGTTAGCCATGACGCAAAGATTGTAGTGCGTTAACAAGTTTGTTGGCGCAATTGACCGACCTGTTTCCTCTTCTTACGATGCTTGGACAACGAAATCCTGGAGAACAACAAATGAGGCTTGAAGGCAAAGTCGCCCTGATCACCGGTTCAGGTTCGGGAATTGGTGAAGCTTGTGCTGTCCTCTTCGCGGATGAGGGAGCGAAGATTGTCGCTGCCGATATCAACGAAGATGGAGCTGTACGTACGGCTGCGACAGTCACTGAATCGGGTGGCGAAGCGATGGCAGTGGCGGGCGATGTCACGGACAAGCAGGAGTGTGAACGCATTGTTGCGGAGACGGCGGATAGATTTGGTTCTGTCGACATCCTGGTGAACAGCGCGGGCATCACACCACGTTATGTACCTGCTGATCTGCCTTTCGACGAGAAGTGGGACAGGGTCATTGATGTCAACCTAAAGGGCTCAATGCTGATGTCTTACTTCGCCAGCGAAAGAATGAAGCAGCAGGGCAGCGGTGCGATTATCAATCTCGCATCGATCATTGGATTGGTTGGCTATCCGCACGGACACGGATTAAGCGACGGGTTCAATCCTTATCCCCACTCAAAAGGCGGCATTGTCCAGATGACTCGCGACATGGGAGTGGCATTTGCACAATCCGGTGTGCGTGTGAACGCCCTGTGCCCGGGTTTCGCGTTCACCGCGTTGACAAAGAGTTTGACCGACGACCCAGATGCCCGGGCCAGGCTGGAGTCCCTTCACCCAATGGGAAGGCTGGGAGAGCCAATCGAGATTGCTCGCGCCGCACTGTTCCTGGCATCAGACGAAGCCTCTTTCATCACAGGTGCTTGCTTGCCCGTAGACGGAGGCTATACAGCTCAGTAGACCGTTTTAAGAGCCAAATTATCGTTCCGGCTCCACGACAGATAGCAAGGTGCGGTTTTCGGCGAGTCGTTGGAAATTCGACATCGCGAATCGCAGCGCTCTTTCATTGCCTTCGGAGGTCCCACCCGCCCAGTGCGGAGTGACAACTACGTTGGACATAGACAGAAGAGGATTGTTCGGATCGGTCGGTTCTACCTCGAGCACATCGAGGCCGGCACCGGCGATCTCCCCATCCTGGAGCGCATTAATCAGATCTGCCTCGTTGTGAACAGGCCCACGGCAGGTGTTTATGAAGACCGCAGTTTTCTTCATGAGGCCAAATTCCCGTTCTCCGAACATCCCGCGCGTTGAACTGTTCAGAGGGACGTGCGCCGTGACGATGTCAGATCGCTCAAGCAGTTCATCGAGCGACGTGGCAACCGCACCGAGTTCAGCGTCTCGGCCTGGCATCAGCTCAACGACATCGTTGTAAAGCAACTCGACATCCCAACCCTGCAGCCGACGCGCGACCTGCCGGCCGATATTGCCAAAGCCGACGATACCGACAGTCTTGCCATTGATCTCAGACCGGAACGGAAGCTGGTCGATCTCTTCACGCCACTTCCCATCTCGGGTGTTCTCCCAGGATTCCATCAATTTGCGATAAACGGAGAGCATCAGTGACATGGCGTGTTCGGAAACCGAGATGGCATTCGAACCGCCATTGTTGGCGACCTTGATATCCAGTTCAGCTAGCCCGGCAACATCGACCACATCGAATCCTGCTGTCAGCAACTGCACAAGCTTAAGATCTTTGCACTCTTCTGCCAGGTCGACCGGGACCCTCGCGAGCCACGGAATCACTGCGTGAACGCCTTGCAAAGCTTCGATCAGCTCCCCGCGGGAGAGCGTTGGGTTAACCAGGCGGGTTTCGATGCCTTCAGGAGCAAGTGCCTGCATCAGTTCCCAGCGCCCTTTGTGTTCGGCGGTGGTCAGGTTGGCGAGTAGTGCGACTGTGGTCATGGACGTGCCCTTACATCATGCGAATGCATGCCTCGTATCAAAGGAGTTGTGACCGGCGCAGTCTACTCTCGTTCCGGCTACTTTGAACGCAGGTTAAGGATGCGATCGATCTCACCAGCGCTCCCGATATACAGCGGAGTGCGCTGGTGCAGTTCAGATGGGACGATGTCCAGGATTCGCTGCTTCCCGTCTGTGGCCTTGCCGCCTGCCTGTTCAACTACAAACGAAAGCGGTGCACATTCGTACAGCAATCGGAGCTTGCCGTTTGGACTCTTGCTGTCACCCGGGTAGGCAAATATCCCGCCCCGCAGCAGGTTCCGATGAAAGTCAGCAACTAATGAGCCGATGTAGCGCGCTGAGTAGCCTTCAGCCTTGAGCTGGGACACCCACTCACGGTCTGCCTCATCCCATCGAGGCGAGTTGCCCTCATTAGTTGAATAGACCTTAGCGTTTCCTGTTTTCAGGTCGGCATTCGTGAGAATGAACTCCCCGATACCCGGATCGAGAGTAAACATGTGGACACCTGCACCTGTGGTGTAGGCGAGCATCGTCGATGATCCATAGATCACGTATCCGGCGGCTGCGAGATCGCGTCCGGGCTGCAACATGTCTTCAAGAACGTTGGAACCCGAGCCAGCGGCTGTCTTACGCCGGTAGATCGAGAAGATTGTGCCTATAGGTGCCCCGACATCGATGTTGGACGATCCGTCGAGGGGATCGTAGAGCACCACGTACTTGCCGTTATCGCCATGCTCCAACGGTACCGGCTCGTCTTCTTCTTCTGAACCTATTGCGCAAACTAAACCGGTCGGCGCCAACGCCCTGGCAAGTTGATCGTTCGCAATCACGTCCAGTTTTTGAACCTGCTCGTCCTGAATGTTAGTCGTACCAGTCTTGCCGAGGATGTCAGCCAATCCGGCACGATTCACATCCTGGGATATCCGTTTGCCCGCCAGAGCAATGGCATTCAGCAGAGCTGTGAAATCACCAGTTGCTTCGGGGTGATCACGTTCCCGTTCGAGAATGAACTGTGTAATGGTTGAGATTTGCTGCGGCATTTCGGGTTCCCTGCATGTCCTCTGTATACAGAAGTTGAGATCGAGCCGATCTCCTTCTGGACCTTGGCCCTCGACATCGGAATAGTTGTCAATACAAGACTAACTGTGGACATCTTCCCGGACACGAACCGACGGGCAGCCCGTAATGGGCTTTTCGTACAAAGACATTAGCCTGAAGGCGCAATCTTTTTGGCGGAAGCATCATTGTTCCTTAACGGTAGTTGGCCTAATCTTTGGAGATCAGTATCGAAGTGGGCATGCGTCTTCCGTGAAGTCTGAGTTAAGGCCCATCACGAAAGGCAGCAGAGCGCGCTAACAGTCGGAGGATATTTGAGATGGCTACCGAGACGATCGCACCGGCCACAACGCTCCAGGAGATCGCATCTGCAATGGTTCAGCCCGGAAAGGGCATCCTGGCCGCAGATGAAAGCACGGGAACAATCAAAAAGCGTTTTGACGCTATTGGCGTCGAAAACACCGAAGAGAACCGCAAACAGTACCGCGGCGCACTCTTTTCCACGCCTGACATCGGCGACTACATAAGCGGGGTGATCCTGTTTGAGGAAACGCTGACTCAGAGCTACGACGATGGCACCAGTTTCGTTGACATGCTTGGTCGCAAAGGCGTGATCCCTGGTGTGAAGGTGGATAAGAGCACGCACCCGCTTTCAGGTGCACCGGGTGAAGTCATCACTGAAGGCTTAGATGGTCTACGCGCCCGCCTTGAGACCTATCGGGAACAGGGTGCGAAATTCACCAAGTGGCGTGCCGTTATCAACATCGGTACCGATATCCCCAGCGACTACGCGATTAGTGCAAATGCGCATGCACTCGGTCGATACGCCGCTCTTGCTCAGGAAGCGGGTCTCGTGCCAATCGTAGAGCCTGAAGTCCTCATGGATGGTAGTCACTCGATCGACCGGTGCTTCGAGGTGACGGAGCTCACTCTTCGAAGAACGTTCGACGAACTTATGACGCAACGAGTCGCGCTCGATGGCATCGTTCTCAAGCCGAACATGGTCATCTCCGGTAGTGATGCTTCGAATCGTGCGAGCGCCGAAGAAGTTGCTGAAAAGACCGTTCAGTGTTTCTTGAACACAGTGCCGGCCGCCGTTCCCGGGATCGCATTCCTCTCAGGAGGGCAGGGCGATGAGGAGGCTACAGTCAATCTCGATGCAATCGCCAGGTACGCAAAGGCACACAACGCTCCCTGGCAACTGACCTACTCTTATGGCCGCGGCCTGCAGGCCGCGCCTCAGAAGGCGTGGGCTGGCAAAGCTGAGAACATTGAAGCGGCTCAGGCCGCGTTCCAGGAACGTGGTAGAGCGAACGCAGCCGCACGCGAAGGCAAGTACGCAGCTTGATTGTCAGGCATAACCAGTGATTTCGAGAGGCGCCGTTCAACGGCGCCTCTCTTGCTTAACCAATCAGGCAGGAATCATCGCCGGGCATAACGCGAGATCCCCCCATCTGGAGTCAGACCTCGGCCATAAGCACCTAGTTGGTTGAGAAGAGAGACTTGACTTTGCCGGGTCCTGTGCGCATGAATGTTTTCTCCAATCGGTCTGCTTCCTCTTCAAGAAGAGCTATGCCAGCCTGGAGTCTTTCACCGAGACCTTCAGCTTCAAGTAACTCTTGTAAAGACCGATTCTGCGCAGTGGTGGCTGCGATACCCATGTAGTAAGACAGCTTGTTAGGGTCAGTTGGAATTTCTGGATTAGCCTTGTAGACCCCTTGCGATGCAAGGGCTGCTCCCAGATATCGACGGGCTGCATCGTGGGATGCCAGCATGATCTCGTCTGAGACCATGTCGTTCGGGTCATCGTCAACCAGTTCAATCTCAGCACTCAGGTAAGGCCGGACGCGACTCTCTTCGAGAATCCGGAATCTAGACTCGCCAACAACCGTGATGGGGATCGCACCTCGGCGCGGAGCCCCTATCTCTGCAATATGCGCGATGGTTCCAACTTCGAATGGCTCGGTGGCAGGGCCGGTGTCATCCCCACTCTTGATCAAGACAATGCCGAAACGTCGGTCGGCTGCCATACAGTCTCGGAGCATCTCGCGGTAGCGCGGCTCGAAGATCTGGAGCGATGCGGCCGCTCCAGGGAACAGGACCATATCGAGCGGAAATAGAGGAAGAGTCCGGTTCATATCGCCAGAGTTTAGCAGCCGCGGTGCTAGACTCGGCGGGAAGAGATGCGCCGCAGAATCAACTAAGCCAATCCGTGAATCTTCTGCTTCAAATGAAACGCTGATTGGTATTCGGTGTTTTCAATTGACTAGACGGAGCCACAAAGATGCCCGATGCAGTGCGAGAACTTGTTGGAAGAAAGACCGCAGACATGGTGGCGATGCGGCGAAAGCTCCACGCCATGCCAGAGATCGGCTTCAAAGAGAACCAAACCGCCGGGTACATCGCCAACCGATTGAATGCGGCAGGTTTGGAGGTTCATACGGGTGTTGGAGAGACAGGCGTGGTCGGAGTTCTCAATGGTGCTCCCGATGGACCATCCCTGATGATCAGAGCGGACATCGACGGTCTGCCAGTGAACGAGAAGACTGGTCTTGAGTTCGCAGCCCAGAACGGCAACATGCACGCCTGTGGTCACGACGGGCACATAACGATGGCGGTGGCTGCAGCCGAAATGCTGGCAGGCATCCGAGATCAAATCAAGGGCCGAATAGTGTTTGCGTTCCAACCTGCCGAGGAGATCGTGTCAGGTGCGATCGCTATGGATCGGGACGGTCTCTTCGATCGCTGGAAGTCGGATCGGGTGATCGGCACTCACCTGTGGAATCAGCTTCCTACTGGGTTCGTCGGAGTGAACCGAGGCACCGTATTTGCCAGCGCCGATGCAATTCGAGTTGAAGTCTCAGGCAAAGGTGGCCACGGCGCTATGCCCCACATGACAGTCGATCCGGTCGCAATGGCGGCTCAGATCGTTAGTACAGCACAGACGATCATCAGCAGAGAAGTTCCACCTAACGATATGGGAGTCGTGACATTCGGACAGATCCACGGCGGCAGCGCACCGAACGTGATCGCCGACAACGTCGTGGTCGAAGGGACTGTCAGGGCGTACAGGCCAGAAGTGCGTGAGCAGATTTTCGATTCGCTAAAGCGCATCACTTCGAACGTTGCCGCCGGCATGCGCGGCTCAGCTAAATTCGAGCACCTCTACGGAACACCACCCGTCATCAACAACCCGGATGTTGCTAACTGGGTGTCAGGGATCGCAGCGCAGGTCGCAGGTGAAGAAAACGTTGATGAATCGCCTCCGGTCAGTGTCGGGGATGATATGGCAGAGTTCCTCAACCGAATCCCAGGAACCTATTTCCTGGTCGGAGCCGCCAAAGAAGGCACCGAGGGCCATCACAACGCCCGGTTCGACTTCAACGAGGATTGCCTGCCCATCGGGTCTGAGATTTTCGTCCGGTCCGCTCTCGATTTCCTGAAGTAGATGAAGATCACCAGCATAGAGACCATCCACGTTCACGAGTTCGCTGCAGCCACGTGGGTACGAGTGCATACCGACGCGGGCCACGTTGGGCTCGGCGAGACATGGTTTGGCCCAAGGTCGGTTGCTGGTGCCATTCATGAGATGTTCTCGCCGATCCTGATAGGACAGGATCCACTGGCCATCGAGCGTCACTGGCGTGACATGTTCGATATGGCAAACGCATTTGGCTACGCTGGAGCCGAAGCAAGAGCCATATCTGCGATCGACATTGCTCTCTGGGACATAGCCGGGCAGGTAGCTCAGCAGCCGATCTACAACCTGTTAGGCGGCGCCTGTCGGGACCGCATTCGCACATACAACACGACGGGCCAGTGGGGCGAAAACCATGACATGGAACTGGCGATCACAGACGCCGGTACGCTCGCAAAAAGTCTTGTAGACGATGGAATCACGGCGATGAAGTGGGCCTTCACAGACCACTTCGCAGACGCCACCCAGGGGGTCAATCTCTCAGCTGAGGATCTCGATCTGATGTTGGAGCCAATAGCGGCAATTAGAAACGCTGTCGGAAACCAAATAGATGTGGCGAACGATGGTCACGGCCGCTGGAACCTGAACAATGCAATCAGGATTGGGCGTGCGATGGACCAGTTCGACATGTTGTGGCAGGAAGAGTTGATTCAACCGACCAACGTCGAAAGTCACGTGACGTTAGCTAACGAAATCGACGCACCTGTTTGTGTTTCGGAGCGCCTGATATCCAAGTACCAGTTCCGGGAGTACCTGCGAGCTGGTGCCGCAGAGGTCGTGATGCCTGACCTGATCTGGACAGGCGGAATCACAGAGACGAAGAAGATAGCCACGATGGCCGAGGCAGAGCAGCGGCCGATTGCACCTCATGACATGACAGGCCCGGTAAATGTCTTCGCCTGCGCGCATATCTGCATGAACGCACCAAATGCATGGCTGATGGAGACATGCCGAGCTTTCTACGGTGAAAGCGGCTGGTACTCAGACATTCTCGACCGCAACATCGAAGTCATTGACGGCGAGTTGCTCGCTCCTCAAGGTCCCGGATTGGGCACAAAGTTACGCGATGATGTTTTCGATCGTTCAGATATTAGCGTTGAGTCGTCGGATCAGCCCGGTGAATATCACTGGGGAGGTCTGAGATCACCCGTGTTTGAGGTCGTGGGCAAGCCTGGCGAACGAAAAGTGCAGTACAGGGAAAGCTGGAGCTAACTGACAGCGAAAGCAAAGGTGTCCGAGCTGATCTTTGGGAACAGCGTGTCCACAAGCAATTCGTCTTGTTGCGAGTTGGCGTAGGCGTCCACCAACAGTTCACCAATCTCCGAAAAGCTCTTGCGTCCGAACAGCATCTGCAGAAATGTCAGGTCTGGCAGATTGACGGCCGCATCCTGGCGTTCCGGATATCTCTCTGAAGTCACGGAAACAAGTTTCCCGGACAGGAATTTGAACCTCAATCCTTCGCGGTAGAAGTTCAGCAATTTTTCGCCCGTAAAACCTTCGAATACGGTGCCGACCAATCGTTCTTCGAATTTTGGGCCGATCAGAGTCAGTAGACCGGCTAGATCTGGAGTCCGGACGTACCAGGCATAAGCGCGAGGGCGTGGCACGAACTCCTGACCCAGAAATGGATGTGCTGGATGCCCCTCAAAAAGTTCGAATGAAACTTTCTTCAATGGCTTATCGTCGCCGTTTGGCAGCTCTTCCAACAACACTCGGAGACTCTTGAGAAACGGCTGAGTGAACTCCCGATACATCGGCGATTCAGTGAACTGCAGCATAGACACAGTCACAGATTCCAGAGGCGAGATCACCTTCAGTGAGGTGAAGCCAACGGGATTAGATTCACCATCTTCGATAATCCAGGGCGCAACGGACACCGCGGATCGTTCGTCTCTGTCGAACAACTGGTACTCGATTTCAGCTTCGCTTGCGTCAGGTGATAGCAGCGATGCAGATCGCGATGATTCGGTGAGCGACTTAACCAGGTGCATGTCACTCCGACGGGCCTTTCGAAGTCGTAGCGGCGATTTCTCATCGTCTTTCCATTGTGGCAACTGAGAAACGGTCGTCGATCGTGCGCGCGGCATACTCAACGCCATCTCGTAGCCAAACTGCCGATAGTAGTAGGGGATTCCAGTAATGCCCTGTATCAGGTGACCGCGCTCTCGGCCCCACTGGTGCATCAGTTCGAACTGCTTCCTGATCAGACCACGATTTCTGTACTCAGGATGCGTTGAGACGATCTCAGGCCTGCCGAAGGGAACAGGGATCCCGCAGTAAGACCAGGACTGTTGGAAATAGACGCAGGATGAGACGATCTGGCCTGATTTCGAGTCTTCGACGATGATCACATCATCAAGAGCCAGAGTCGGATGAGGCTTTGTCAACAGATCGCGGGTCCACTCGCCAATCCAGAACGCGGGTCCAGGATGCTCTTCCGGATCAGCATGTGTCACAGCGTTGTACTCGGACAGACGATCTGCATCGTCTCGCGTCGCACCGCGCATGATGAGTCCGTCGTCCAGCGCAATCTTCCATCTGCGGTTTTCAGTCAATAGAAGCGCCTCGGGTTATTGAGAAGGCGCAATCGTACATCCTCTTCTAAAAGTGAAGAGCTAAGGAAGTACGAAGTTCTTGCTATCGAGCTGAAAGCCGCTAGTACAGAGGAGCGGGTTCGACGGCCAGTTTCGCAGCGGCCGCACCGGTTCCAGCGCCGACGGCGGTCTCGTAGCCGTGCTCAGGCAGCAGTTTTTCAAGAGCATTGAGAAGATTGAATACGTTGGCGGGCACACATGATTCACCCATCAGGCCGATTCGGATCACCTTCCCTGCAAAGAAGCCGAGCCCACGTCCAACCTCGATGCCGTACTGGTCGAATAGTTGAGTTCGAAGCTTGACGTCATCGACTCCCTTGGGAAGCGAAACAACGGTGAGCTGGTTTAGCCGTGAGGAAGGGTCTACAGGAGATTCCAATCCCAACGCATCCAGTCCGGCTCTTAGAGCCGCGGCGACGCGCTCGTGCCGCAACCAGCGTGTTTCAAGACCTTCGTTAAGCGTCAATGCAAGCGCTTCTCGAAGACCGTAGACCATGTTCACCGGGTTCGTGTGGTGGTGCTTGTGCTCCGGTCCCCAGTAGTCCGCAATTAACGAGAGGTCCAGATACCAGGAGGACGGGAGTGTCTGGCGGTTACGAATGTGATCGAGAGCTCTTTCTGACATCGCGACCGGGCTGATTCCGGGAGGAGCGGCGAGACATTTCTGACTGCCGGAGTAGGCAAAGTCCAAGTCCCAGCCATCGAAATCAACTTCGCAACCAGCAAGCGAAGTAACTGTGTCGGTCATGAAAAGGGCGCCGGCTGCGTGGGCAATGTCTGACATCTCTTTGATCGGGTGCAGAGTACCTGCAGACGTCTCAGCGTGGATCGATACGACCAGCTTCGTGTCAGGATGCTCTTTCAGTGCATCTTCAAGCTGTTGCGGGTCGAACGCCTTGCCCCATTCCGACTTCAATTCGACCACTTCGGTCCCCAAGCGCTCGCACATGAGGATCTGTCTCTCACAAAAGTATCCGTATGAGCAGATGATCACTTTGTCGCCACGTTCAAGCAGGCTCTGGAGTCCAGCTTCCATTCCGGCAGAACCAGCGCCGGCCACGGCGAAGGCGCGCTGCTCGGTCTTGAACACCTCTTTGAGCATCGACTCGACTTCGTCCAGCACGTTGAAATACGCAGGGTCGAGGTAACCAATCACCGGCAAGGACATTGCCCGTAGCACTGAAGGGTTCGCTGAGCTCGGGCCTGGTCCCATAACGGTGCGTCGCGGAACAGTGAGAGGTTTAAAACGTATTTCGCCGTCGGTCGGATTGTCTGGAGTCATCTTGATTTCGCGGCATTGCCGACTGTTGGTGGTATTGGAGAAGGGTTAAGTCTTCGCAGAAGAAGAATTCTATCTGCGCCGCGGCCACAAAGACACGGCGGGCCTGCACACATTCCCGCGGCTATAATCCGGCGGCGTGAGCCGACCCTTATCTGCAGGCGTCGCAACCGGGCTCTACAGGCAACTGTCAGCATCGCTAATCAAGGAATAAGCAAATGGACCTCGGACTCTCAGGAAAAGTGGCATTCATAACCGGAGGCAGTGACGGAATAGGGAAAGCGGCGGCTGCATCAATGGCTGCGGAAGGCGCCAAAGTAGCGATCATTGCCCGCACGCAGGAGAAACTCGATGCCGCAGTTGCCGAAATCAAATCTCAGAGCGGAAGCGAGGACGTGATCGGCATATCGACTGATGTTCGCGATGAGAGTTCGGTTAAATCATCGATCGACGCCGTGGTCGAAAAGTGGGGTGGTCTCGACATCCTTGTCAACAACGCAGGAACTTCATCCGCTTCGAAGCTTGAAGACATGACGAATGACCAGCTTTCTGAAGACCTGCAACTCAAAGTCTTCGGTGCCGTCTACTGCATGCGACAGGCACTGCCTCATCTGCGGAAATCGTCTGCAGCCGCCGTCATCAACACGACCACTCCGGGTGGCAAGGCCTCTGCCGGCGGCTCGCAACCAACTTCACTGTCAAGAGCGGCTGGTATCTCTCTCACGAAAGCATGGTCAAAGGAATTCGCTCCAGAAAATATTCGGGTGAACACGGTTTGCGTCGGTGTGCTCAAAAGCGGGCAGCACCGGGTGCGCTGGGAATCGATGAACGCCAAGGATCCTTCTTACAGCCTCGAAGACCATTGGAAAGCTGTCGGTGGCAACGTGCCCATGGGCAGAATTGGTGAAGCGGAAGAGGCAGGAGACGCTATTACGTTTCTTTGCTCCGAGCGGGCCAGCTACATCACCGGCGCCTCACTAAATGTAGATGGTGGAACTTCTCCAGTCGTATAGGAACACCAAATGGACCTGGGATTGCAGGACAAGGTCGTAATCGTCACCGGCGGCTCGTTTGGCATCGGTCGCGGCGCTGCTGAAGCATTTGCCAGGGAGGGTACGCGAGTAGCCCTTGTGGCGCGAAACCAGAGAGATCTGGACTCCGCTGCTGCTGAGATCTCATCAGACACTGGTGCAGACGTTGTCGGATTCTCCGCCGACGTGACAGTCGAAACCCAGGTGACATCGATGGTGCAGCAGGTTGTGGAACGTTGGGGCAGAGTCGATGCGCTGGTGAACAATGCCGGGAGCGGAAACGCGAACGCATTCGAGGATGTAACCGATGAGGTGTTGACCGCGGATCTTCAGTTAAAGGTGTTCGGAGCCATTTACTGCATGAGAGCCGTCCTGCCTCACATGAAGGCGGCAGGCGGCGGAGCAGTGGTCAACATCACGACTCCGGCTGGGAAAGCATCTGCAGCGGCTTCCCAGCCAACCGCTCTATCACGCGCCGCCGGAATCTCGCTGACGAAAGCATGGTCAAAAGAGTTCGCTGCAGACAACATCAGGGTTAACACCGTCTGCATAGGCTCGATCAAGAGCAGGCAGAACTACCGGCAATGGGAAAGGCGACACCAGCAGGACCCTTCGTTCACACTTGAACACTACTGGGAACAGCGGTCACGGCCGATTCCAATGGGACGCGGCGGAGAACCGAACGAGGCCGGTGAACCAATCGCTTTCCTGTGTTCGGAGCGAGCCAGCTACATAACCGGTACGTCGCTGAACGTGGATGGCGGGATATCGCCAGTTGTGTGAACCCAGAATCATTCTCTTGCCGTTGTGGCCCCTACCGTCCCTTTGCTAGGATTGTGACCGAATTCTCAATGGTCGCTCCCGTATGTTCCGGATCGACTCAACCAGGGCTCCGCGAGAGACACTTTTGACCACCGCTGACAAGGACACATCGACGAAGCTGCGAGAGCGGATCAGACATGCCGTCTCATCCCAGCAGCAGCCAACTGTGACCGTTCTTTCGTCGCTTCTCGCGGTGCAGGATGCTCTTCACTACATTCCCGACGAGGCGATCGAAGAGGTTGCCGACTACTCCAAAACGTCAATTAACGAGGTATGGAGCGTCGCATCTTTTTACACCAACTTCAGGTTCACCCCACCGGGACGCGTGACGCTTGATGTCTGCTGGGGACCAAGCTGCCACCTCCTGGGTGGCCAGAAGGTACTCAAAGCCGTACAGGACGAACTGGGTATTGATGAAGAAGCGACGACAGAAGACGGCTCGGTGACTCTCAGGTACAGCACCTGTCTCGGCGCATGCGCTAACGCGCCAGTCATCGCGGTCGACCACATTATGAAGGGCCGAGTTACACCGGAATCGGCTGCTGAATTAGCGGCAGGGCTTCGGACAAGCAACGGCGAATCTCACTAGCGGATCAGGACAGGACTCCTTAATGGCCTCAAAGTTCGAGGAACTGGTCGAAAAAGCCAAGGCCCGATGGGCAGAGCTTTCGGAGTCTGATACGCCCTGGATAAGAGTGCAGGGCGGTACTTCGGGTCAGGCAGCGGGCTCAGACGAAGTACTGGCGGCTGTCAAGGAAGCCGTGGATTCTTACGGTACTGAAGCAAACGTGACGCCGGTTAGCGCAATTGGCCTCATGTATCTGGAACCTATTGTTGACGTTCAGATGCCAGGTCAGCCGAGAGTCCTGTACGGCAACGTCACACCCGAAACTGCATCGGAGATCGTTCGCAAGCACGTTAAAGACGGTCAACCGGTTGTTGAGAAGGCCTTCGCTTTCTGGGGCGATCGTGAGGCCGGACCGGCTGGTTTGCCTCATATCGAAGACCTCGATTCATTTGGTAAGCAGACTCGCATCGTCACCCGGAATTTCGGCTCGACGAACCCGCGAAGCCTACTTCACTACATCGCGAACGGGGGCTATGCCGCACTCAACAACGCGCTAAGCGAACAGACGCCGGAGAGCATCGTTGATGAGGTGAAGGCGTCCGGTCTTCGTGGTCGCGGTGGAGCCGCATTTCCAACTGGCGTTAAGTGGAGTTTCCTTGCGCCCAACAAAGCCCCCGTCAAATACGTGCTATGCAACTGCGAAGAGGGCGACCCCGGCGCATTCAACGACAAAGGAATTCTAGAGAACGATCCTCACATGTTGATTGAGGGCCTGATCATTAACGGTTACGCCACCAACTCCACGCACGGTTATGTGTTCATTCGACAGGGTCACGAAATTCCGATTGAAGCGACACGTAAAGCGATCAAAGACGCTTACGATGCCGGCCTGCTTGGCAAAAACATACTCGGAAGCAACTTTTCATTCGAGATGGAGGTCTCGCTGACTGGCGATTCCTACGTCGCAGGTGAAGAGACGGCTTTGATGGAGGCGATCGAGGGCAAACGATCAACCCCGCGCTTCAAGCCGCCATTCCCGGCCGCAGCTGGTCTGTGGCAGAAGCCCACCAATATCAACAACGTCAAGACGATCTCTTATGTGCCGTCGATCGTCAGCAACAGTGCCGATTGGTTCAAATCGATCGGCACAGAGACATCCTCTGGGACCGCAATCGTCTGCCTCTCTGGCCATATCAAGCGGCCAGGCATGTACGAAGTGGCAATGGGCATGACCATTCGCCAGGTACTTGAAGAAGTCGGTGGTGGGGTCATCGGCGGTGAACGCATCAAGGTGCTACAGACCGGCGGACCACTTGGGGGAGTCCTGGGTGAAGAAGGGTTTGACACGGCAATCGATTTCGACGAGATGTCAAAGGCGGGAGCGATTCTCGGATCTGGCGGCATCATTGTCGGAAACGAGAAGACGGACGTAGTCGACCTGATTCGCTCGTTGATTGCATTCACCCAGTTCGAGTCGTGCGGAAAGTGTTTCCCTTGCAGGCTGGGCAACACACACATGCTCGAAGTTCTTGATCGTATGTGCAAGAACGAACCGAGACCTGGTGATCTGCAGCTGATTGAGAAGGTTGGAACCAACATGAAAATCGGATCGCTCTGCGGTCACGGCCAGCTGGGCTACAACCCGGTGTCGTCTGCGCTCAAATACTTTGGAGACGAATTCGAAGAGCGAATGGCTGGTTCGCTCGCTCCATCCGGATCGTTTGGTGATGGATCGATGATCATGCCAACAAGAACACGTCCCTGATCTTTTTTCGCTTTGGCGTCGTTTTGAAGCGTTAATGCAAATAGCGTCAGGCACAGGAATAGATGAAACGAACTGATACGTCGACACGCATCCGACAGGACTGGTAATGGCTGACGACATCACATTTTCGATAGACGGTAAAGAGGTAACCGCCAAGCCCGGGCAGACGGTGCTGCAGGCCGCAATCGACGCTGGCGTCTACATCCCTTATCTGTGTTACTTCCCTGAGATGAAGCCTTACGGCGCCTGTCGCGCCTGCATCGTCGAGACCGAGAGCAACGGTCGGAAGATGACCACCGCCTCCTGCACGCTTCCTGCTGCCGCAGACATGCAGGTGACCACTAATTCCGAAGAGGTCACCGGTATCCGGCAGGGCATCATCGACATGCTGATGTCGGAGCACCCGCACGGCTGTCTCACATGCCACCGTATTGAGCTCTGTGGCCCGCAAGACATCTGTCAACGCCACGTAGCTGTCACTGACCGTTGCACGATATGCCCGAAGAACGAACGTTGTGAACTCAAAGACACCGTTCGGTTACTTGAGCTGGATCTACGGACACCTCTGAACTACCACCGCCGCAACCTTCCGATCCACACTGACGACCCGTTCTATGATCGGGACTACAACCTCTGTATCGTCTGCGCCAGGTGTGTTCGGGTTTGTGAAGAGGTCAGGTTCGACACTGCTCTCACCCTCACGAGCCGCTCTGGGGTCGCACTGGTCGGGACGTCACACGGCACATCACTGCTCGAATCCGGCTGCGAATTTTGTGGCGCTTGTATCGATGTCTGCCCAACCGGCGCTCTTGTGGAACGTGAATACAAGTGGGAGAAGGCGAAAACGCAGGTCTCCACCGTGTGCACCAACTGTTCCGTTGGCTGCGAGATGGTTGCCGAAGTTAACCGGTTCGATAAGGTGATCCGGTTCCGTGGCGACCTTTCTGGTGAGGCCAATCGTGGTCAGGCCTGCTTCAAGGGCAAGTTCGCATATGACTACCCCAACGATAAGAGTCGCCTGAAGACGTCTTACGTTCGTGAAGACGGAATGCTCAAGAAAGTCGATTTGCCAGCTGCGGCGAACGCTATCGCTGAGGGCCTCAAGAAATTCTCTGCAGATGAAGTCGCCATCATCGCTTCGCCACGCGGATCAAACGAAGATAACTATCTTGCTGCCAGGTTTGCTCGAGATGTAATCGGTACCAGGAACATCGATTCGGGTCTGAACACTGTTCCAGAAGTCTTCTCGAAGATGAAGGAGCGGCTCGGCACTACCGGTGCAACCAACCCCATATGGGATCTCGAGTCTTCCAAATGCATTGTGATAGTCGGCGGCAATCCAACCGAGGAACAGAACGTACTGGCCGTTCCTGCTAAGAAGGCAGCAAGGGCCGGCGCCAAGATCATAGTCATAGATTCTCGGGAAACCGAGATGACGCGTTATGCCACAGAGTGGATCAAAGTTCGCCCCGGAACAGAGCACCTTCTTGTAGCAGGTATGGCTCGAATCATCTCCGATGAATCGCTTGAGGACCACGAGACCGCGGTAGATGAGGCCCAAGATTCTGACGAGATGAAGCAGTCCCTCTGGGATTTCGATCCTGGCAAAGTCGCTGATGTCTGCGGGGTCGATGAGAATCGCCTGCGACGCGCCGCACGAACATATGCCGCAAACTCTCCAGCGGCGATCATGTTCGGCGCGGACACGGTCGGTAAGGAACACAGAGCCTCTCTCACCGATGCTGTGATCAACCTCGCCCTACTCTGCGGCAACATTGGTGAGCAGGGTGGAGGGATCTATCCGCTGTATTCTGGCGCCAACACGCAGGGTTCCTGGGATGTGGGTTGCGCCCAGGATGACGGCGTTGGTGCGATCTTCGACAGGATGAGGGCAGGGGAGATCAAAGCTGCCCTGGTTATGGCTGACGGTATGGACGCTGGACTTTCAACGTACGGTGACGTCAACCACGCCCTCCGATCATTGGACTTTCTCGCCGTTTCTTCGGTATTTGATTCGGAATGGACCGCATCTGCCAAAGTCGTTGTGCCGGCCGCAACCTACGCTGAGCAGACATCGACCGTGACGAACCTCGAACGGCGAGTGCAACAAGTAAGGCAAGCTGCAGAACGTAAACACGACGAGAGAGCTGGTTGGGAACTTATCTCATTGGTCGCAGGTTCCATGAACGCCGAAGGCTTCGAATTCGCTGATTCTGAAGAAGTCTTCAACGAGATAGTTCGGAAAGTGCCTGCATATGCCGGTCTCTCTTATGGACGGTTGGCCGAAAAGGGTATCCAGGTACCGTGTCCGTCCGAGGAACACGGAGGTACTTCCGTACTGTTTACCGACGATTCTGATGCTGAACTGCCAGAGTTTGTCGATATGGAGTTCGAACTGGCTACACCTGAGAGTTCGAAAGACGGACTCACACTGTTACCGGGGCGTGTATTGCATCAGCCTGAACGAGATATGCAGGTGCTGCGCCGTGGCGAAATGAACTACGCAAGTCGAGACGAGGTCGTACACCTGAACAGCGCTGATGCGCAACAGGCCGGTATTGTGGCCGGAGACCGGGTTCGCATCGTGGCGGCAGGGGATGTCGAAGTGATCACGGGCTTCGCTGAGTTGGATATGCCTCACCAGGGCTTCGTGGCAGCGACAGAACTGTTCGCCAATGTTGCGTCCGCAATGCAGGACAGCACGGACCCTGATCCGTCGCCTTCCGTACCCGGATTAGAACTGCGAAGTGTTACTCTAGTTAAAGCGCCGGTTAGTAGCGGAACTGAGGTCGCAGCAGACTGATTTCTGCCAGTAGACCGGCTGTTCAGGGTAAGTTTGGTGAGATAGGTCAGCGCAGACCTGAATCTCAAACGGCGAAATGCTATCTAACTATGTGAATCGCCGAACAAGCACGAGCGTTTCGGCATGGGCTTTCAAAGTGAAGGCTTCTGAAGGGAAAGACTAAATGGCAAAGCCAGTAAACGTAGATGACGCGGAGTTTCAGACCAGTGTTCTTGACTCTGAGGTCCCTGTACTTGTGGACTTCTGGGCAGAGTGGTGTGGACCGTGCAAGATGATTGCGCCTGTTGTAGACGAACTGGCGAGTGAGTTCGACGGGAAGGTCAAGTTCACAAAGCTGAACGTGGACTTCAACCCACAGACCTCAGCCAAGTATGGCGTGCGGAGCATCCCGACACTCTTGATCTTCAAGGGTGGTAACCCTGTAGACCAGGTGGTCGGGGCTGTTCCGAAGAGCGTTCTGCAGCAGCGACTTGAGAAAGCGCTGGCGTAGTTCAACTCTGACTGAAAAAAGGGCGCCCGGGCATTGAATACGTGCTCGGGCGCTTTTATTTGCGTCAGAATCGAGCGAAACCCTGCGTGAGTGCAACGGTCGACCATGTGCGATTTAGGCAGGTAGTGTCAAAGGCTTGAACTGACAGCCTTCAACGAATAGTTCGAAGAAATCTGGCGTTGTCTCAAGTTCCACGTGCTCGATGCTCTGAACAAACTCTTCCATTTCGCGACGCTTTGGTCCGGAAAGCAACATGATCGTCGCGCCTTCAAGTGAGGCGTTTCCCACTTTCTTGATCTTATCGAGCGGCACACCTGCGATGAACCCGATGTCACGAGCGTTGGACTCGTTCACGTAGTTCGCGAATCCGCCGGCGAGATACAGGGCCTCGTACTCGTCCAATTGCAACCCAAACTGTCGTAAGACTATCGATTGGCCACAGTAGTTGGCGGCTTTGGCCTGTGCAAGGGCAGAGATATCAGAGCGGGAAAGGGTGAGACGGTTTCCCTCGTGGAACGTGAAGGCGTTCGTACCAGCTTCCAGTTGACCCAACTCAGTCATCCTGTCGGTGCGCCTGAGTTCTGCCAGTAGGTCGATCAGCCCTGAACCGCAGATACCCGAAGGCTGTACGTCGCCGATGACGCCGACTTCCGCTTTGTCACCATTGAACTTAAACTTCTCGACGGCGCCATCATAGCCAGGCATGCCGTAGGTGACTTCACCGCCCTCAAAGGCAGGTCCAGCCGGGCAGGAAGCCGCAAGTAGACGATCTTTGTTGCCGACAATGACCTCTGTGTTAGTGCCGACATCGACGAGGATCACAGGGGCGTCCTGCTTCTCCATCGCGATGGCCAGCAGGTCGGCGGTCACATCAGAACCGACATGAGAACCGATCAACGGGCCGCCGTACACGTAGCCTTCAGGGTGAATACGCACTCCAAGATCAGCCGCGCGGGCGTGCAGGGCGGTGGAGTCACGTTTGCCATCTCTGAACTCAAGCTCAACGGGAGACTTGTAAGGTTTCTGACCGATTAACTGGACGTCAAATCCAAAGAAGATCTCGCGCATGGTCGCATTGCCAACGACCACAAGCTCATATATCTGCCTGCGCCTGATCTTCAGATTCTTGACCATCTCTCCGATCTCGAAGTTGATCGATGAGATCATTACTGCAGCGAGTTCGCCACGAAATTCGCCACCGTCGTACGAGATCCGATTCATCACATCAGAACCACCAAACCGTTGGGGATTCTCAAACGACGCTGTGTAGATCGTTTCAGCGGTTTCAAGGTCGACCAGGTTCATCACCACAGTGGTCGTTCCGATATCGGCCGCGATGCCAAGAATCCGACCGCGATAGCGGTCGATCTTCTTCGGCCCTTCTGGACCAAGGTAGATCACATCATCATCTTCTCGGTAGACAACGGGTTGAGGCTCAACGTCGTTCCGCCTGATTCCCCTGGTCAGAATGCGCGGCTGTCGACGCAGGACAGCAAACTCAATCTCAGCGGTCACATCCTGTACAGCAGCTCGGCAAGCGAGTCGGTAATTTCCCCGGAGGAAGCTTTCTGTGTGATCCAGGTCGTTGAGACCTTCCATTCCGCGCTTAACCTCGACGATGCACTCGTGGCACTCGCCGGTACGTCCGCAAGACGTAGGAACGCGGACTGCGAGTTCATCTGCATAGTCGAAAAGCGTTTTGCCTTCGCTCAGCGGAATCTCGTCGTTGTTGTGAATCAGTGGCATAGATATCAGTATGAGTCAGCATTAACAGGATGGTCGAACGCGATGAACCAGCTGCAGTCTGTTTGAAACGCGGTCCATGGGGCCCAATCAAACGACACGCGTCTCGTTAGCTAAGTTCTACTCAGACGCAATCGCCCCGCCATTGACCCATGCCGATCTGTAGTCGATACGGTCACTTCCAGCGCATACAGGTTTCTGCGACGGATCTTTGGTGAAAAACTGGTTACGGCACTCGAAACGAGCAGTACAGCGTGACCGCGCGTCTTTGTACGGACATCGGCTCTCCATCACAATGTCGGCCCGATCCGAAATCTCGCTGTAAATTGAGAACAGCCGATCCATACTTGCGGCATAACGCTCAGCATCAAACTCAGGAGAAGCGCCATCCTGAGTCTGGTTAGGTGACTGATCTGGCATTTTCCTGGTCAGCCTTTGAGTTCTTCCAGTAGGATCAGCAGCTCTTTCGCTTTGTCTACGCATTCGACTGCGTTCTCTCCGTAGCCGTCAGCACCCATTTCGTCTGCAAATTCTTGAGTGACGGGTGCACCACCAACCATCATCCGCACCTCATCGCGAATCCCAACATCTTCAAAGTAGCTGATCACACGGCCCATGTTAGGCATAGTTGTGGTGAGAAGGGCGGACATTCCAACCAGTTGAGCACCGTGTTCTTCAACGGCATCTGCAAACTCATCAGGATCAGTATCAACTCCGAGGTCGTGGACGACGAAGCTGGCGCCACGAAGCATCATGATGCAGAGGTTCTTGCCAATGTCGTGGAGATCGCCTTTTACGGTGCCCATCACCACGGTGCCGATAGGTTCTACGCCAGACGCAGACAGAATCGGCTCAAGGTGCGCCATCCCAGCCTTCATTGCTCTGGCAGCCACAAGCACTTCTGGCACAAAGATCACGTTGTCCCTGAACTTCACGCCGACTATGGCCATACCATTCAGCAGTCCGTCGTCAAGGACATCGTTCGCTGAATAGCCCTTGTCCAGTGCCTCTTTGGTGAGTCGGTCAACCTCGGTGTTCGCGCCGATGATGAGCTGGTATGCCATCTCCTGCATCAACAGGTCGGTTTTCTCAATCGACTCGCTGATGTGCTTCTGCTCTCCGGGCCTTGTGACCCATTCGAACTCTTTCGCCAGACCTTCGTGCTGTATTGCCATGTGATCTTATGCTGCCAAACGCGCTTAATTGATGTTTCCTGGCAACCGGTGCCCTAACTGACCGGTTGCGCATCTATACATTCTGGCATCTGGGGTGACGAGAAGCGACTGTGAATGTAGCCAGATTAGGCAACAGTGGAGACTTCGAACACCGAAAAACCGACCCGAGACGCAACTACTCAGTGTTTTTTTAGGCCATTCCGTGTTCCGCAGCCCAGTCTTCAACGGCGATCGGAATCTCGACCAGATTCTCCGCCTTGGTCTTCAGCGGTATTGCGCACTCAGGGGCGATCAACTGAACTCCTGCATCAAGAGCCCGGTAAACCTCCTGACGTACCTCTTCCGGCCCTCTTGCATAAAGAGTGGTTGGGTTGTTGATGTTACCCACTAACCTGATCTTGCCATCAACCGCTTCCATCGCCTCAAAAGGGTCATTGCGGGAGTCAAAATGGAACGCGGCCATACCCGTATTCGCTATGTATGGCATTCGGTCGACCGTTGCTCCGCAGATGTGCAGAATGATCGGTGCGCTCAGCTCTTCGACAAACTCCTGGTGCATCTCCATCAAGAATCGTCGGTAGTACTCAGCGCTCACGAGATCACCGGTTGCGTGGTCCGGTAAAGTCAACGCATCTGCGCCTGCATCGATCTGCGCCTGCCCGAATAGGACAGTGAATTCCTTCAGAGCTTCCAGAGCAGCAAAAGTTTCGTCCGGGTCGTCAACGGTTCCCAGAAGGAACGGCTCCACTCCAAACACGTGGTAGGCGAGTGTCCACGGCCCCATCGTCTTGCCGATGATGGCCACTTCATCCCCAAACTCCTGTTTAAGCAACCTGATGGAGTCAGTAATGGTCTTGATATCCGGGTGATCCAAGAAATTGGCCGGGACTTTTACGTCCTTAGAAGACTTCCAGATCGGGTTGGTCATTCGGACAGTAGGCCAGTTGTCTTTCTGCTCCCATTGCATATCGCAACCAACGGCCGATGACTCCTGGATGATCGAGAAATATGGAGCGATCGCATCGAAACCAAATTCTGTGTATTCGGTAGCAGCTAACCGGGCGTTCATCTCTGCGTTGCGATTCGCCTCAGGGAAATAGGCGTCGACGAGGTCCATCATTTCGACGGTCGCAACACTTGTCGGATTAGCAACCGGTGGGCGATCGACAGGTTTACCTTCCAATGCGTTGAGAACACGCTGGCGCGGCGACAGTTTTTCTGTCGTGGTGCCATCTGTTTTGGATGTCAAAGTCATCCTCCTACAAGCTGACTCGCTGAACGGCCTTTCTGGCGGGCGAAAGGCTCTTTAGGTGGAACTGAAACCAAGAGTCTGGGTTGTCATCTGGCCTTCCATGTCCTCAGCCTCCAGCATTCTTTCGACTGCGCTGACGTTCCGAGCGTATGGCAGAAGCAATCTGACAAAACCGTCGTGACGCTGGCCGTCAGGGAATCGAAAGCTCTCTGGACTCACGCGTTCACACTGGCCGTAGCGCATGAATCCGCCAACAGTCGCTCTGATCCGCATACTGGCTCGCTCAGCTTCGCCTCTCGCGCTCACCGTGTAGACGTAGGCATCATCCTTCTGTTCACCTTCGACAACAAACGTAAGCGTCGATTTGTTGTCTGCTGCCTCGATGGGCCCGGAAGGCAACTGTTCAGGATCCTTTTCGACCGCCTCCCTGAACATGAACTTCATCGGCTGAATCAATATGTCACCGTTGGGAACGGTCGCCTGGTTAGGGGTGTCCGTAACCGCTTCGAGATCACCAAGAGCGACCATGCGGTCCCGGATCTTTTCCAGGCGGTCCTGAACTCCAGCGATACCGCTGTATGACCAGACCGTCAGTGTGCGGTCCTTCAGGAACAGGCCGACGCTGATCTCATTGAAGTGAGGATCCATCGAGATCAGTTCGATACACCCACCCAGTCGCTTGATCGTTTCCCTGACACTCGGCTTCTGTGTTGCCTGCGTCATATCAACTCCGTGAACCTGGTTCTAAATGCGTTGGCCTGACCGGGCATACTTTACACGGCAGCCGTTTGACCTTTCACCACGTCAACTAGCGCCCGGATGTGGGCAGCCGTGGTGCCGCAGCACCCGCCGAGCATGTTGACGGGCAAGCTGGCAAGCTGTCGATAGCCTTCGGCCATGAACTCTGGAGTCTCCGGATAGCAGTTTTCGCCCTTAACCAGAGTTGGAATACCCGCGTTTGCCTGGACTACAAGGTATCCATCAGTGACTGCTCGCATCCTGGTTGCGATCTCTACCATCCGTTCGATGCCGTTACCGCAGTTGGTTCCAACAACGTCTGCACCAGCTGACTCCAGTTCTTCAACGGCTTTTTCAGGAGTTACTCCCATCATAGTGAAATACCCACGGGGGCCTTTGTCGAAGACCATCGTCGACATCACAGTCAGTTGAGTGTTCTCTTTTGCCGCTCGAATACCGATCAGAGCCTCTTCAAGCGCAATCTGCGTCTCTATGATCACACCGTCGGCTCCACCTTCTTCAAGTGCGACGATCTGTTCGGCAAGCGCTTCGTAAGCTGCGTCCTCGGAAATGTCTCCCAAAGGCTCCAACAAACCACCAAGTGGACCGACGGAGCCAACTACCAGGCTGTCGCTTTCAGGCGCACCGGCCCGAGCATTCTCAACAGCTTTGATGTTCAACTCACGAGTGCGTTCTTCAAGATCGTAGCGCTTCAGGCCGATTCTGTTCGCACCGAATGTATTTGTAAGGACAATGTCGGAACCCGCGGCAAAGTACTGTGCTGCCATCTCACGAACGACGTCGGGTTGTTCGGCATTCATCAGCTCGGGGCAGCCGCCTGGTTCGAGACCGTGTTCTTGCAAGTAGGAGCCAGTTGCACCGTCGAAAACGAGGGTTTCGCCCGCCGCGAGCCTCGTAAGGATTCCTTTTCGCTCCGTACGGTCTGATGCATGCATCGCGCTTTATTCCTTCATGACTTCGAATGCGCCTGGATGTGTCTGATTGATTAGATGCGTTGGAGATTCAACAACAGATGCCTGAGCTATGGAGCATATACCGATCAGTTTTCGGACTTGGCCAGCCAGCACTAGTTGAACAATTCAATCCCGGCCCAGGAATCGATCGAACCTGGCGATTCGTCCCGAGTACCGGCCTTCACCATTTCTCTGATCCTGGCCACAAAATCATCCGGCATGTTGTCGTTGTACTTATTGGCCAACGACTTCGCTGCCGCTTCTGCTGTTCCTTCGACATCAACTGGTTCCCCGGTCGCCCAGCCATCGAGATAGGCATCGGTGCCTGCACTACCATCGAACATTGCCACCGCGTCTGCAGCTTCCTGGAACCGGGCATCAAGAGGTGCAGACACCTGACCATCGTCATCCTGGGCCTGTATCTGCACTGGAATCTCCTTCCAGTACATGACCCTCAACTGTGCCAAACAGACCTCCGAGGTGACAGCTGAATACTTAAGCCAGCGAACTGATCTCAATCTTATCATTGGCGAAAGCAGCGCTCGTGCTGATTCAACGTGTCGCTCCACAGCCAGTCTGTTTGTGAATCTTACTCAGAACGTACTCGGCCCTGTACCTTAAGCTACGCGTGATAAAGGTCTTGCGAAAGCGTTGCCCGTTGACCAATGAAGTGACAGAAGAAAATCGAAACGACTCAACTGAACATGCTGAAGAGAGCACGTCGCGCCACCTCGTAGTCGTGCCAGACGACTATCCGCCGGTGTTCACGGATTCAACAGCGCTTATGCGACTAAGACGGCGCTCAGATCTCGATCTTGTGGTTCATGCGACGCAACCCAGGGATGAGGCGGACCTTATAAGCCGGATCTCCTCAGCAAATACGATAGTGGGCATTCGCTCTTCCACCTGGTTCAGTCATTCTGTCATCGAGGCGGCTCCAGGGCTCAGGCACATCGCGATCTGGGGCACGGCTACGGACAACATTGCCATGGACGCGGCGCGACGGTCAGGCATAGCTGTAACCCACACACCCAACACGGCGACAGAGGCTGTAGCAGAACATGCTCTTTCAATGGCCCTCACTCTGGCTCACCGAATACATGAGCTTGACGTGCGAGTCAGGGAAGGCGAGTGGCCAGGTGTACGAACAACACAGCTTGCCGGTAAAACGGCTGGCGTTGTAGGTGCTGGAGCGGTTGGTATCCGGTTCGCTGAGTTGGCACGCGGCATTGGAATGCGCGTGTTGATCTGTCCTATGCAGCTCCAGGACGAACTCACAAGGACTGATCAGATTCCCGGGTGGGCGAAGATCGTGACACTGGATGAACTGCTGGAAGAAGCGGACGTGGTATCGCTGCATGGTCGCCTGTCCGCGGCCACGGATCACCTGATCAACGCTTCACGCCTGGAGAAGATGAGGCCGAACGCTCTACTTATAAACACAGCCCGTGGCAGACTCGTGAGTGAGCAGGATCTGACCATAGCCCTGACCAACGACACGATTGCCGGAGCCGGTCTTGACGTCTTCGAGCATGAGCCGCTTCCCAGAAACAGTCAGCTCCGCACCCTGTCCAACGTCATTCTTTCCCCGCACGCCTCGGCTGCCACTAATGAAGCTCTGAGTGCTGGACTGAATGCAACTGTCGACAATGTCCTTGCCTTTTTACAAGGCGAACCCGTGCCCCGTGTGGACAGGTAGAAGAAGAGCCTTGAGGTCCGCTTAAGGCTACTTTTATTTCGTTGACACCCTAATACCCCAAATTTATACTTGCCTAGTTTTTCGGCCTTCCACCCAGGCGGCTCGCAGTTGAGCGCGTGCATGGCGTACTTAACAAGCGGCCTCTGCAGGTCGATGGAGCAGAGGGCCAAATCGAAAACTTGTAGACGTGTGCAGGCGTACAACCGAAAAGGTTCAACGCCAGGTCTTTCTGGCACAGCTAGAAGGCGACGCGTCTGAGGAGGAAATGCTGATTGTTTAGATCAAGACGATTCAAAATGGTCGCCGGTCTACTGATCGGTGGGACCGTTGCTCTCGCAGTAGCCTGCGGCAGCGACGAAGACCCCACTGCAGTACCGCCGACGGCAACGTCGGGTAGTGGGCAGCAGCCCACCGCCGTTCCTACTACGGGAGCGACGACGACGCCTCCGACCGCAACGCCAGATGATGGCGCCGGCTCGGTAGACATTCCCACCACCACCACGCCTAACGACACGGCCGTAGTTGCTGTTGCTGACGTTGGTGACCAGAACGGACTGAACCAGGCCCAGTCGCCTGAGTTCATTCACTACTGGGGTATTGGTGAGACGCTGTTCCTGCGAGCAGCAGACGACAGCTCGATCCCGTGGCTCGCCACAGGATTCGAGATCGAAAGTGACCTGTCTGGAGCGACTGTCTTCATCCGTGAAGGTGTTGAGTTCCACGACAACAACGGTGACTTTGGAACTCTGACGGCTTCCGACGTTGCGTGGAGCATGAACAATGCCAACGCAGCAACGAACCCCGAGTCGATTCATGGCCAGGCCGGTGACTTCAACGGTCTGTGGGGTGAGTGGACAGCCGTTGACTCAACCACCATCACGTTCGACTTCACATCGTTCGACGCAACCTGGAAAGACGACTTCCTGAACCAGTCTGGTCAGGCATTCGCCGTCTTCTCAGAGCAGGCGTTCTTGCAGAACGGTGCTGACTTCTCACGTGACACAGTGGTTGCCACTGGACCTTACGAAGTCGAGAGCTGGGACCGTGACGACCAGGTAACGATTGTTAGCCGCTATGCAGATGGTGGCGAGCACTACCTGCCTGACCTCACACCCATGACCGACCGTGTTCAGTTTGTTGAGATCATCGAGCCAACCAGCCGAGCATCAGCTCTGCGCACCGGCGCGATTGACGCAGCTGGACTTGAGCCTAAGGACGCTGTTGCGTTCATCAACGGTGGTTTCGGTCAGACCGGAACCTCTGGTTCTGTTCAGCTCGGTGTGTTCTTCTCAGGTAACCTCTGGGAAGACGTCAACGCAGCAACTGGCGAAGAGCTGCCTGTAAAGGCCACCTTCGTTCACGACCTGCCTTGGATTGGTTCACCTGGCAAGCACGGTGACGACGACATGGAACAGGCTCGCCTGGTCCGTCGCGCACTTGCTATCGCCATCGACCGTGAGCAGGTTAACGATGAGCTGATCGGCGGCCTCGGTAACGTTGTTCACGTTGAGTACTTCTCCACCTCGAGCCCCAACTGGGACTCCAAGTGGGAGTACCCGTTCGACCCACAGGAAGCAGCGAACATCATCTCCGGATTGGACGCTGACTACCAGAAGGGTTCTGCTGACAAGGACGCTTTGGGCGGCAACGCATTCGAAGTTTCCGTGTACGCAGGTCCTGAGCTTGGTGGTGGACAGGCTGTGACCGGTGAGGTCGCAGACGCTGTTGCCGGGTTCTGGGCACAGATCGGCCTGACGACCTTCACGCTGAAGAACTCTTACCAGACCTTCCGCCCGACGGTCGTTGGTCGAACCAACACCCACCCATGGATCACCTCCTGTGACAAGGGCCGCGAGTCAAACCCGTGGCACTTCCCGAAGGGTCTTGTCCAGACGACTCTGACACGCGGCGGCTTCGGCTGTGGCTTCGAGTCACCTGAGATCCTTGACCTCTACAACAGGATGGCAACGGCCCCTGACCAGGCCGCTGCTACGCAGGCAGCCAACGAGTACCTCGACTACGTGTACTTCTGGAACCTGCAGCCTGGTGTGGTGGCAGTACCAAACGACATCTTCTTCAACCCTGACAAGATTGCAGCATGGCCTATGCCTAAGTCTGCAACGTCAGCGATTGATGCCGTTTGGGACCTTGAACTGAAGTAAAACTCAGTTCGCTAGGTAGTTCGGAATGGGCCCGCCGTCAGTACGGCGGGCCCATTCATTTTCGAAGCCTCTCAGGGGAATATGTGTACAGACAATCTGTGTTCGAGTGCGGGCAAATGGCAATCCTGAGGCTCCTACGGCTCGTAAAGTTAGTAACCGTTGACCCTTAGGTCCACGTTCGGGCTTGAATCTGAGTCAGGATGCGTTAACATCTGTTGGCTCTCCGGACACAGACCGGGTTGGAGTCTTGTGATCAGAATAAGTTCGCACGGAGCCAGGTGAAACTATGAGAAGGTTCATAATCAGACGGATGATATTCGCCGTTCTGACCGTCATGGTTGCCACGTTCCTCATTCTGGCCATGTCCCGGCTCGCCGGAGACCCCATCCTTCTTTATGCCAAACCCGGCGGATACGGCTTCACACCCGAGCAAGAAGCAATTCTCAGGGCCAAGATCGGGATCGACCGAGCCGTACCGTTTCAATATGTGATCTGGCTCGGTGACGCGCTTCAAGGCGACCTTGGACGAACGATTCTCGATGAGAAGCCAGTTTCACGCATCATTACCGAGCGAATTCCTGCAACGCTGCAACTTTCTCTAATCGCCTGGATTGGAGCTACCGTAATTGGCGTAGGACTTGGGGTTGTCTCTGCGGTTAAGCGCGGCTCAATCTGGGACTATTTCGGCCGTGCTTTCGCTCTTACCGGTCAGGCTTTACCATCATTCTGGCTAGGACTGGTGTTAATTCTGGTATTTGCTGTGCAACTCGGGTGGTTACCGTTCGGATTCCGCGGCGATGGATTATGGGACGTCAAACACTGGATACTTCCGGCCATCACCCTGGGATGGGGTGCTACCGCCGCATATTTACGACTAACCAGATCTTCGATGCTTGAGATTCTCGATTCCGAGTTCATCAAGCTGGCACGTGCAAAAGGTGTGGCGTACCGGACAGTTGTCTGGAAGCACGCCCTGCGAAACGCTCTGATCCAGCCGCTCACAGCCTCCACGCTGATCCTCACGGGATTCCTGACGGGTTCAATCGTCGTTGAGCAGATATTCGTGTGGCCGGGCATGGGTCTCATGGCAATTGATGCCGTGAACAACAACGACTTCCCAATTCTTCAGGGTGTCACGCTACTGTTCACGTTGATGTACGTGCTGTTCATTTTTGCAACGGACTTGCTGTACGCAGTCATCGATCCGCGGATCCGATACGAATAGACGTCTCTTAGAACCCTAAAGACCGCCATCAGAATCGGAAGGAATCGTCTTGGCGCAAGAAGTGACTCAGCCCGGAGCGGGTGCTGTAGCAGAGCCCGGCAGTGAACGTACTGAGGCTCCCCTGAGCAAACCGAATATTTTTTCTCGGTTCTGGCGCTTCAACCGTCGTTGGCCAGTTTTTCCTGCCTCAGTTCTGTTGCTTCTGATCGCGACATCGGTCTTTGCTCCTCTCATTTCGCCTACTGAGCCTGACAACACAGCTCAACGTCTGGCATTCCGTAACCATCCGCCAACATGGGGGCGGGCTGACGAGCACACAGGACCAAGGCCTGTCCGGCCGCCCGAAGGCTCTCCCGCCAGCGAGATTTCTGCATATAACCGTGCACTGAACAACTGGCACCCGAACTCCTGGTACATCCTTGGAGCTGACAACCTGGGTCGAGACATGCTCACCAGGTTGGCTTTCGGATCCCGTATTTCCCTGCAGGTAGCTGCGATTGGACTCGTTTCCGGGACCGTCGTCGGAACCCTTCTAGGTCTCGTCGCTGGTTATTACGGCGGCTGGGTCGATGAAGTTGTTGGTCGATTTGTCGACGTTTGGCTCGCGTTGCCCTTTATCTTGTTAGCGCTCGCTCTGGCTGTGATATGGATTGGGAACGATACGGCGGGCCGCGAACCTCAATGGTTCTGGAATACGGGCACGCTTGTATATGGGTTAATCGCGCTCCTCGCATGGACCGGTTTCGTGCGCCAGGTACGAGCCGATGCGCTTAGTGTGAGAAGCCGTGATTACGTTCTGGCTGCAAGGATCGCAGGTGCAAGCAACTTGCGAATTCTGTACAAGCATGTGTTGCCTGGAACGTACTCGACCATCCTCGTTGTGGCATCGCTGGCCGTGGGTGGCCTGATCCTTGCCGAATCGATCCTCAGCTTCCTGGGTGTTGGCTTCCCTGACCCAGTTCCCGCATGGGGTAAGAGCGTTTCAGACGGCCGAGCTTTCATCGAAGAAGCATGGTGGATCACCGTATTCCCTGGAGGAGCGATCTTCCTGACGGTGATGGCGTTCAACTTCATCGGTGACTGGCTGCGTGACCGATTAGACCCGAGATTGCGACAGTTGGACTAGCCTCGCTGTACATCGATTGGAAATCACATCGCCACCGCGTTTTGCGGTGGCGATTCTGTTTGTACAGGCACGATGATTTCGACGAACCGGTTCGTCTGTATAATCGCCCGGCACTTCAGGCCACGTGAGGCAAGAGATCGGCTCAGCTTATACACGCATGAGAACTCAACATTTGGCCAAGAATGGCACGTAGTCGCGACTCAGCTTCAGCTAAGGAATAAAAATGTCAGTAGGATTTGTCGGCCTCGGGAATATGGGACAGGGAATGGCGGACAACCTGCTGAACAAGGGAGCTGATCTCAGCGTCTTCACGCGTACTAGATCTAAAGTCGACGCGATGATCAAGAAGGGTGCGAAAGGTCCCGACAGCCTCGCGGAACTGGTCAACAGTTGTGATCTGGTGCTGGCATGTCTGCCCAATGTGCAGACGTCTCGCGATCTCTTCCTGGGACCGGATGGGATCATTGAGCACGCGAAACCAGGTCAGATTGTTGTTGATCACAGCACGGTCGATATGCAGACCTCTCGTGATTGCTACGCGGCAGCTAATGCCAAAGGGGTCCACTTCCTGGACGCGCCTATTTCTGGCGGCCCGCTTGGTGCATCGGGTGGAACACTCGCCATCATGGTCGGTGGTGATCGCGAAGCGTTCGATACCGCGATGCCCGAGTTCGAACGAATGGGTGCCAACATCAAGCACATGGGGCCATCCGGTGCTGGCACTGCGATGAAGCTGATCAATCAACTACTTGTCGGTATCAATACAGCTGCTGCTGCCGAAGCCTTCGCACTCGCAAATGCAGCAAGCGTCGACATCATGTCAGCCGCCGAGCTCCTCAAAGTCAGTTGGGGCGGATCGACCATGGCGGATCGCAGCGCTCCGATCACTGCAAACCGTGACTTCCCCGATTCGGGAGCTCCGGTTCGAAACCTGAACAAGGACATGAGCATCATTGTCGATTTTGCGAAATCGGAAGGTCTTGCGCTAGAACTGGCCGAACACTCTTACGGCCTCTATAAAGAGCTCATCGAGCAGAACAAGCAAGACCACGACATAGCGGCTGTTCTGGAGATTGTCGAAAAACGGTCCGAGAATTAACCCGGGACCGGACGCGAACCGGAAGTTCGTGCCGCTTTAGCCAGAATCGCCGCACGAGCTACCCGGAACCCCCAACAAGAAGAAGTTAGTGAGAGAACATGCACAGGATTGCGGTCATTCGCGGTGATGGAATCGGTGTCGATGTCGTCGAAGAAGCTCTAAAAGTTCTTGAAGCTGTCGCTCCCAGGCACGACATTAAGTGGGAGTTCACCGAGTTTCCATGGAGCTCTGACTACTACTTCAAAAACGGCGAGATGATGCCTGGAGACGGGCCTGAGCAGCTCGCTGAGTTCGACGGGATCTTCTTAGGTGCGGTAGGGCATCCGGACATCCAGGACCACATCACTCTGAACGGCCTACTACTCCCGATTCGTCGTCGGTTCGACCAGTTCGCTTGCGTTCGTCCGTCGGTTCTGTACCCAGGCGTTACATCGCCCCTGGCGAATGTGAAGCCGTACGACATTGACCTGGTCGTAGTCCGGGAGAACACGGAAGGCGAATACGCCAATGTTGGTGGATTCCAGTACCGAAACATGCCGGAAGAGGTGGCAGTGCAGTCTGCCGTGTTTACCCGGCATGGCTGTGAGAGAGTGATACGTTTTGCGTTCGAGTTAGCTCGTCAGAGAAACAAGAAAAACCATGTCACTTCGATCACGAAATCAAACGCACAGGGCTACGGCATGGTGCTCTGGGATAGGACGTTCGCCGAGGTTGCGAAAGAGTTTCCGGACGTCACAACCAACTCGCTGCTGATTGATGCCGCCTGCATGGACTTTATTCGGCGGCCAGAGACCTTCGACGTCGTAGTCGCAAGCAACCTGTTCGGTGACATCCTCACTGACATCGGTGCGATCATCACGGGCAGCATGGGACTTGCTTCATCGGCGAACCTCGATCCGACTCGAAGCGGGCCATCGATGTTCGAGCCGACGCATGGCAGCGCTCCTGACATCGCAGGGCAGGGTATAGCCAACCCAATGGCCCAGATCCTGACCGCCGCAATGATGCTGCGTCACCTCGGCGAAGACAGTGCCGCAGAAGACATCGAGAAGGCCGTCGAGCAGACGCTGGAGGTCGGTGAGGTGCTCACACCTGACCTCGGCGGCAGCTCAACGACCTCGGCGGTAGGCGATCATCTGGCGAAAGCGGTTAGTTAGCGTATCGGCCAGACTGAGAATTTCTCGCCAGAAGCTATCCGAATGAGGACTTTATGGGCGCCTGGATCTATACGATCCTGGTCTACATTCTTGAGTATTCGTGTTGCGAGTATGTTCGAATTTCGGCTCATCGCTGAAACTCTGATGGTGTCTCCGGTGTGGTTCGTCAACTTAATCCACCATGAAATCAGACCGAATCGCACGTGAGCGATGTCGTTCCATTGGATCGTGCCAGCTCCACCGAACATTTTCTGATATTTCAGCCTCGAAGCCGTGAGGTAGTGACGGGCACGGAAGTACTCTGTAATCAGAAAAGCACTGGAGAAGCCGAACAGTATCAGGACTATCCCAGCGATTTTTCCTACCCCTCCCTCTTCCTGTTCAATGAAAAACGTCACACCTATTCCTAGTCCCCAGAACATTGCGACCCCGGCTACTCCGATGGGAAGAAACAACCAACTCTGACGAAGTTCAACTGCTAATCCACTATCCTCCGGTAGAACAAAGTTTTCCCCGCTTTTCTGATCATCAGGGCGCTGGTGTTGGCGAACGATGTACCAGAGGAAACCGAACATCGCCGCGAGAGGAAGGACCGCAACTAAGACTGCAAGAACAGTACCTAGCCACGACGAGCCCTCTGATCCTTGTAGCAATTTTGACCTTCTTAGTGTTCTTTCAAACCCGATTAGGCAGAACCTGTATGTGATAACCCAGAGTGGCGATTGACGTTACCGTAGAATCCGGATCATCCACAAATTCAATCTATTGACTTGCTTTCAAAATCAATCAAAAGGTGAATGTCTCCGAAAATGAACCCTTTCGACACCGTTTCCGTTGGTCCTTACAACCTACCTGTGATGCGCCTTGGGCTTGGAGGAGCACCGTTATCGGGCATGGTGCTCGCCGACGGGCTCTACGGCGGTTCTGCGCACGAAGAAGCGGTGCGAATCATCAAAAGGGCTTACGAACTCGGTATTCGATATTTCGACACTGCGCCGCTTTACGGCAGCGGGCGAAGTGAGGCGAGATTCCGGGATGGACTCGCAGGGATTCCCAGGGACACGTACGTACTCTCGACTAAGATCGGCCGGGTGTTGGATCCTGCTCCAGGAGGGGATCCATCTGCGAACAACCCGGATCGTCTCCCCGATCTTGTTCCGGTCAATTCCTGGACACGAAGCGACGTCCAGAGATCTATCGAAGAGAGTCTTCAGCGACTTGACGTTGACTACATCGACATCATCTACGTCCATGATCCAGACCAGGAAGAATATGGAGAGCAGCAGGCAACCGATGAAGCATTTCCTGCCCTGATCGAGATGCGTGAACAGGGTTTGGTAAAGGCCATCGGCTGCGGGATGAACATCTGGGAGATGCCTGCACGGTTCGTGAGACGCTTCGACCTCGACATCATCTTACTCGCCGGCCGCTACACGCTCCTGGACCACAGCGGGCTCAGCGAGTTCCTGCCTCTCTGTGAGGAACGCAACGTCAAGATCGCCATCGGTGGTCCTTACAACTCAGGAATATTGGCCCGTGATCTGGATGGACCCGTCAGCTTCGACTATGAGCCTGCTCCACCCGATCTTGTCGCAAGGGCTCGCAAGCTGTCTTCACTCTGCCGAAAACACGGCGTAGACCTGAAATCGGCAGCATTGCAGTTTGTGCTCGCCCACCCGGCGGTTGCAACAGTCATTCCGGGAGCTCAAACCGTTGGAGAGCTTGAGGAGAACATCGGAATGGTCGAACACCACATCCCTTCAGGATTGTGGCTCGACATGCGCAGCGAGGGCCTCATCCCTGACGAAGCGCCAACGCCTTAAGCGGATCGCTAAACGGGTGGGAGAACCATCTCGTCGCCAGTATCAGCCTGCCATTGCCTGATACGCGCTGCCATATCGCGAACCCTGTCTCTATGTTCAGGAACATCAAACAGGTTGTCGAGTTCTAGCGGATCTTCGTTCAGGTCGTAAAGTTCACACTGGTCGCTGTTCGAGAGGTTCAATTTCCAGCGGTCCGGTGTGACGACTGAACGCCATTCGGATGTGGACATTCGCTCAACAAGCTCATCACCCAGCGAGATAGTCGCCCTGCCTCCGTGCCACTGCATAAAGACATCGTCCTCCAGGACCGCATCGCCTGATAGGACATCGACACAACTTCGACCTTGCAGATGGGCGGGCGGCTCAACATCCATGAGACTCAGCATTGTCGGTACGAGGTCAACGTGGCCGAAACTTCCGGAAACTCTTCTACCACCTCCGGTTAGCCAAGGAACGCTGACTAACATCGGTACCCGAGAAACCTCTTCGTAGAATGACCGCTTGCCCAGCATGCCTCTGTCTCCAAGAGAATCGCCATGGTCACTGGTAAATACCACGACCGTACGATCTGCCTGACCGCTCTCTTCCAGGGCCTGGAGAATCTGACCAACCGCGTTGTCGAGAACTGTCATGTTGCCGAAATATTTGGCCCTTAATTCGCGCCAGTATCGTCGCGGATCATCAGGTTTCGCTGTCTGTGCTTCAGCTGAATGGAGAGTTGAGCGAGCCCTGGTAAAAAGCGGAGTGTTTTCGCCCGGCGAAGTCATAAGAAGCGGACCGTCGGGAATCGTTTCCGGATCGTATAGATCGTTCAGCGGTCCGTTATAGGGAGGATGTGGCTCAAACATCATCGTGTACATGAGCCAGGGGCGTTCCGTGTTCCTGCGAATGAATTCCGATGTTCGTTGGGCCAGAAACGCTGCCATCGTGTGTTCTTCAGGCAAGAATCCACGCTGGTGCTGCGTATGAGAAAGATGACCGTTGTAGTTACCTTCAGGCTCGTATCCGTTATCGACCAGATATTTGTAGTAGTCAGACTTGAGATGCCGATGCTCCCTCCGCTCGTAGTTCGGAAAGCCATCGTCATGGGCATCTTCGGTACTTACCCATTCATCAAAGCCATGCTGAGGCACCAAGTCCTGGCCGAGGTGCCATTTCCCGTATTTGGCGGTCAGGTATTCATCCGGTGCCATCTCTGCGATTGTCAGAACGTCATCTCGAAGGTTGCTGGAAGGCCTTCCCGGCTGAGAGTTGCGAACAACCCCGGCCGAATGGGGATAAAGACCGGTCAGCATCGTCCCACGCGCCGGTGAGCAGACCGCTTGCGTCACGTATGCGTTTTCGAACACGGCGGACCGTTCAGCCAGTGCATTCAGATTCGGCGTTTGGATCCATTCGTTGCCGTAAGCTGCGATCGTGTCTGTGCGCTGCTGGTCAGAACAGATGAAAAGTATGTTCGGTTTTGTCACGGGCACGGATGGGTTTCTCAATTGTTGGCTTGCCTTTGTTCCACCAGGGATGTCAATCTACTTAACTCTGTCCGCAGTTCTTTCAACTCGTTCATCACCTGATTGAACTCAGCATCATCCTCAGCCCGTTCCTGCTTCTTATCGTCGTGGGAGATCTTGGATGCCACGTTCGCGGTGATGAATGAGAACAGACCGATACCGACCATCATCAGCGCAGCCGCGACTACTCTTCCTCCAACTGTTTCAGGCGTGATGTCACCGTAGCCAACCGTAGTTACGGTCACGACTCCCCACCACAGTGCGTCAGGGTACTCAGCCAGTTTCGAGTCTGCGTTGCGCTCGAAAGCAACGATCACGGTCGTGGCGATAATGAGGGCACCAAATGCATATGCAATCACGAAATCTGCCTTAGACAGACGCCTTGATCCCTGAAAAGCCCGTGAGCCGTAAACCAATAGCTGGATGATCCTGAGTGGTCGGAAGAACGGTATCGCTACTATCAACACATCCAGCCAGTGGTTCCTCAGGTACTGTAAACGCCTCGTTGAAAGAGTCACCTTGATCACCAGATCAACGCCAAACGCGATCCAGATAACAAGATTCAGACCTGACAGGAGACCGATTTCTGCAGGTGATAGATCCCAGAGAAACGGTCCTGCAAGCAGTGGCACCATTAAGAACGCGAGTAAGAGCAGCGGAAGCTCACTAGCCCGCTCGACCCGCTGTAATAGCTGCTCGCGCTCTTGATTGGTGGGCCGATGCATGCCTCGCACCACACGATAGACCTGTCTGAGCAACATCATGTGCCTCCGCGGTTCTCAAATTGGTTGCTCAAACCTTAACGTCTGGGTCTAGCCAGTGTGATGGCCTGCTTCGTGACCCGGAGCAGTTACATGTGTTTCTACCGGCGTATTGCCTACGAGGAAATCGAAATCACAACCGTCTGGAGCCTGCAAAACGTGATCGAGGTATAACCGCCGGTAACCCCTGGCATTTTTGTCGCCGCCATCGCTGCTATGCCATGCCGCAGAATCGCCACGAGTGGCTACTTTCGATGCCTTCCGTCGTTCAATCTCTTCAACGTCGACCTTCAGGTCGAGTCGACGTGAATCCACGTCTATCTCGATCAGGTCGCCAGTTTCAACGAGTGACAGCGGACCGCCAACAGCGGACTCCGGTGCGACATGCAGGACAATCGTCCCGAAAGCGGTACCAGACATCCTTGCATCTGATATCCGTACCATGTCTCGCACGCCCTGTTGGAGAAGCTTGCGTGGTAGTGGAAGGAAGCCAGCCTCTGGCATGCCAGGTCCGCCGACCGGTCCACCACTTTTCATGACGAGTATGTCTTCCGCCGCTACATCAAGGTGAGGGCTATCTATGCGGTTCTTCAGGTCAATTGGATCTTCGAAAACAACTGCTCGCCCGGTGTGCTTCATCAGTTCCGGGGAAGCGGCCGAGACTTTTATCACGGCACCGTCCGGGGCCAATGTGCCTTTTAGAACCGCAAGACCACCTTCATCGCTCATGACCCTTTCACGAGGCAGAACTACATCGTCGTTGAAGCACTCAGCATCAGCGATCTCCTCCCCCAGGGTCTTGCCACTCACTGTTGGGCATGAAAGGTCCAGCAGGTCCTCAATGCGTTTCAATACTGCTGGCACTCCGCCTGCGTAGTAGAGGTCTTCCATCAGGTATTGACCTGAGGGCTTGAGATTCAGGACCGTAGGAGTACTTCGCGACAGCTCATCGAAGTCTTCAAGCTGCAGTTGCACACCAGCACGACCAGCAATTGCAGTCAGGTGAATGATCGCGTTTGTCGATCCACCCATAGTCAGTAGCGTTCTGATGGCGTTTTTGAACGCTGCCTCAGTCAAAATCTGTGATGGCCTGATGCCTTCCTGTGCAAGTTCCACCGCTCTGGCACCGGCTCGTTCTGCGAACGTAGACCTACGAGAATCCGCAGCTGGAATCGAAGCGCCTCCAGACAGAGTCATACCTAGCGCCTCACAGAGCGCTGACATCGTCGATGCGGTACCCATCACCATGCAGTGGCCTGGAGAGCGATATATCGCCTCTTCCATCGAGTCGTACTGCGCCTGTGTGATCGTGCCCGCCCTTAGTTCTGACCAGAATCTCCTGCAATCTGTGCATGAGCCCAGTTCCTCGCCGCGCCAGTTGCCTTTCAGAGATGGCCCGCCCGTAACGATGATGGCCGGTAGGTCAGCAGATGCGGCACCCATCAGGGCGGCTGGCGTCGTCTTGTCACAGCCCGACAGCAGCACGACTCCATCAATTGGCAATCCGCGAATCATCTCCTCCACGTCCATTGCCATCAGGTTGCGACAGAGCATCGAAGTTGGCGACATAAAAAATTCGCCAAGCGAGATTGTCGGGAACTCGATCGGGAAGCCACCTGCTCGAATGATTCCTCGCTTCACATGCTCCGCCAGGTCTCGCAAGTGAGCATTGCAGTGCGTTGCCTCAGACCAGCTATTGGCGATACCGATCACTGGTCGGCCCGCAAAGGAGTCTTCAGACCAACCCTGTGCTTTAAGACCGGCCCGGTGAAGAAACCCTTCAAGGTCTCGTCCTCCAAACCATTCCTGGCTACGAGGAATCTGGACTGAACCGTTCTGGCGAGCTTTGTCTTGTGACATAGGTGTCGAGAGCCCTTGCTATCGGATTGGAAGGTGTTGAGTGGGTAACATACCGGAACATACTGCCCTTGGCAGGTGTTAAGCCAGATGCTTCACGGAACTTCTTATGACATCAACGCGAGTGCACAAAGAGACACGCTTTCCAGAGTTCACTACCACCGGTGATCCGACTCGAATCGGTTCTGAAATTGGCGAACATTTCAGGGGCACGATTCGGGATATGAGCGAGATCGTTTTGGAACGGTTCAATCACGGGAACCCCAATCCGATAACGCGCGAACAAGCTGACGATGTGGCGGCCGCGGCAGTTCCTTTCGCCGAGTCATATCTTCCGGACGCGGTAAAAGAACTACGTGCTACCTCCCAGGCTGCCAACATCCCGTTCGAACGCGTGATGCTCATCAATGTACGCAGTATGCTCTCAGCACCGGCTCAGAACGGGCTTGAAGGATGCACCTCTGTCATGGTCGGTGAAGGCGCAACAGAAGATGGTGTCGGGATGGCCGGTCAGAACTGGGATAACGATCCCGCCATGGATCCGTTCTCCGCTGTGATCACTCGTAAGCCGACCGGTAAACCAGCGTTCATGAGCTGGTGTCAGCCTGGGGTGATCGCCTACATGGGATTCTCAGAGACCGGTTTCGGAGTGTGCATGAACGCACTGAACGGCCCTTCGCGCCGAGATGGTGTTGGCTGGTATTTCCTCGTCCGGTCGATCTACGAACAGAATTCGCTTGACCAGGTAGTTTCGAAAATCGGATCGGCCAGAAGGGCGATAACGGCAAATGCGGCCCTCATCACCCCAGAAGGCCCTGCCGATCTCGAGATCACGCTTGACTCGGTTCATGTGATCAAGTCGGACGAGGCTGAATCACTCGTCCATACGAACCACTGCGTACACGAAGCCCATGAGATCAACAACGAGAAGTATCCAGATGCGATCTACGGCCAGTCGTTCGAACGAAAATCGCGTGCTGAGAAGCTCTTGAGCGAAAAATCTACCGGTGAACCGGGGAAGGTCTCATTGGACGATATCAAGTCGATCCTGTCAGATCGTGAAGGCTACCCGACTTCGATCAACAGATATCCTAATGACGATCCGTCGACGGGCTGGCAGCGGTCTGTGATTTCGATGATCGTCCAGCCTGACGCTGGGCAGATGCATGTAACGAGAGGAAACCCGGGCGACAATCCGTATGAACTGTACGAACTCCGATAGTCGATACCTGGTGCCAGTCCAGTGAGAGGCCTTTAATCGGTGAGACTCAGCAAGAGCATGTCCATAGGCGCTGGCCTGGGCTTCATTTTCAGTTTCATATTCACGATTCTCGCCGTGATCCAGTTTGACCAGGACAGTAATCCTGATACAAGCGTGGGTGAGCTAGTCGCATATAGCCTGCTTGTAGGTATGCCAGTTCTCGTCGTGATGGGTACATTCGCAGGCTGGCTATGGGACGTTTTCATCAAGGAGAAGAAGTAGGTTGAAGGTTCTTGGCGTCTCCAACAAAAGATCGATCTTTCTAGTGGCGATCCTCACCGGGGTGATGCTGATCATCCTGTCCGCATGCAGCTCCAATTCAACGCCTGAACCGACACCGACACCTGAGGGAACCGGTGTTCTTTCGGGAACAGTCAGTATTGGGCCTCTCTGCCCCGTCGAGCCGTGTAGTGACCCGCTGAATCCGTACACGGATATCGTGATAGTGATGACCAGGACGGATGAAAGTCAGTCTGGTGAGGTACCTGTGAATGAGGACGGTACTTTTGTTGCGAGAGACGTACCAACGGGCGAGTACTTCATCGACGTCAAGCCCTGTGAGTGGCTTGGTTGCAGTACTGAGCTGCCATGGCAGGTGCGTATCACGCCAAACCAGACAACACCTCTCGCCATCAACATCGATACGGGCATCCGCTAGGCAAATCTATTTGCGGAGGCGTAGGGCTTTGAGCAGACGGTCGAAGAAACCGGATGCGCCAGAACGCTTACCAGAACGGTTGGCTCTGTCGGTCGAACACCTGTGGCACGTGCAATAGGGCGGATGGTTGTCGCCGCGATATGCCTTTTCGTCCAAAAGCTTTTCTCTCGAGATTGCGTTTAGTCCGCTAGTAAAGGGCACTAATCTCAATCATCGCGCAGTCAGACTCCTGGCGTGTCAAGAAAAGCTGGTTGCAGCGAATGTCGGGCTCAAGCCAGGGCAAAGGTCAAATAGCAGCAATCGCCACCGGGGACAATCTGACGCGGACGTCGGTAGTCTAAGCTGACTTTGGAACGTCCGCGAGAACGCCAGTATTTTTAGCCCGCTCCTTCGCCTTCAGAGCCCAGTTCACGCACATCTCGACTTCGCCGGTTTCCCACGGCTTCGTGATGTAGTCGCGTGTACCAAGTTGCACTGCCTTGACCATTGCGTGCCTGTCGCCTTGGGCAGTGACCATGATCACTGCAATCGCTTCGGTATCGGGATTGGACTTGAGCCTTCTGAGGACTTCGAGTCCGTCCATCTCAGGCATGGCAATATCGAGCAGAATCACATCGGGAGACTCGTTGGTCGCCCGGTCCAGCCCGACTTTGCCGTTCTCAGCGTGAATAACCTCGTGCCCCTCTTCATCGAGGATTGCAGCGAGAGCGTCCCTGATCTCTTCGTGGTCATCAACAACAAGTATTTTCGACATCGAGCAAAGTCCCTTGATTCTCGATCCGACCTTTAGGGTCGTGCGGCCTCGTGACCGATGCACATTTCGATACTGCACGACCAGTTGGAGTGGGAGTTGGCAGCAGGGTGTTATCTAAGTGTGCGTGGGCAACCAATTCGAGGAAGTGACACGCTATTTCGAGTTCGAATTAGCGTGTGGCTAGTATGCCCCCATGCTTGCAAGATCAAAGACATGCGCAATCGTAGGCTTGGACGGCACAGTCGTTGACGTAGAAGCCGACATTTCTCCAGGCCTACCGGCTTTTCATGTCGTTGGTCTCCCGGATACAGCTGTCCAGGAGTCTCGAGAGCGCGTACGCTCCGCTATTCGCAATTCCGGCGCAGAGTTCCCAATGAGGCGTATTACCGTAAGCCTCGCTCCAGCAGACCTCAGAAAATCAGGCCCCGCCTATGACCTGCCGATTGCGATGGGGCTGTTAGTCAGTTCGGGCCAAGTACCAGACTCGCTATCGGGTTCGCTTCTGTTGGGCGAGTTGGGCCTTGATGGCACGCTACGCCCAACACCCGGGATGCTTCCTATGGTGGCGGTAGGCAAATCTGCAGGTGTGAAGCGAGTCTACGTGCCCGCTGTGAATGCTCGGGAGGCTGCACTTGTGCATGGCATGGAAGTTATGCCAGTAGAGTCACTCTCCCAGTTGATGTCCCATGCTCGTGGCACCTCAGAGATAAGAGCATTCGATGGTAAGTCGGCTCCACCAGCCGGTGGGGCTGTGGCGGCAACCCCATCCAAAGACAGCGGGCGCTGGCCTGATCTCGCGGATGTGCGAGGGCAAGAACACGCTAAACGAGCCATGGAGGTTGCTGCGGCGGGTGGCCACAATCTGCTCATGACCGGTCCTCCAGGCTCTGGGAAGACGCTGCTGGCCCGGTCACTGCCATCGATTTTGCCTGAGATGACCGCAGACGAAGCACTCGAAGTCACGAAAATCTATTCAGTCGCCGGGCTTCTGCCTGCTGGTAGCCCGCTTGTCGAGCGCAGGCCTTATCGATCTCCCCACTACACCATCTCAAGTGCGGGCCTCGTCGGTGGGGGTGCTGTACCAAGGCCCGGTGAGATCACATTGAGCCACCGTGGGGTTCTGTTTTTAGATGAACTACCCGAGTTTGGTCACACTGCGCTGGAAGTGCTCAGGCAGCCTCTTGAAGACCGTGTTGTAACGATCAGCAGGGCCCAGGGCACGGTTACATTTCCGGCTAACTTCATGCTCGTTGGCGCTATGAATCCGTGTCCGTGCGGCTACTACGGTGACGCTCAGAAGGCGTGTTCCTGCGCCATCTCAGGAGTCTCAAGGTATCAACGTCGGATATCAGGCCCCCTGATGGACCGGATAGATATCTTCGTGGATGTACCGAGAGTCGAGTACTCAAAGCTTGTAGAACCATCTGTCGCAGAATCATCGGCCAACGTCAGGAAGCGCATTAACGTCGCTCGCGGCGTCCAGTGGAGACGTTTTACGCAATCAACGCTGGCCACCAACTCTGATATGGGCTCAACAGAAGTCTGGGATCACTGCAAGTTAGACAAGTCTGCTGAGTCATTGCTGCAAATGGCGATGAGTCAGCTCTCCCTTTCTGCCCGAGGATTCCACAGGGTTCTCAAAGTCGCCAGAACGATCGCGGATCTTGCAGGATCCGACGTGATCAAGACATCGCATCTAGCAGAGTCGCTGCAATATCGGCCTCGACCTGTCATTTGAGGCCTGAGCAGCGGGGTTACGCAGTGGCATCCGCCAATGGGGCAGTGCTGAATATGACGCTGAACGCCCTGCAGTAGATCATCACGGCGTTGTGGTCACCCAGGACGACATCAGGAGGTATTTCGTAGTTCTGATTGCCCCGATTACCTTTTAGTCGACCAAGGTCAACGTATCCCTGGCTCTTATCCCGACCCTCAGGATCTCCCATCAGCAGAACGAAAAGGTCTGGGCCATTAGTCACATCGAGGTCTTCAAGTCGAAGGAAGTTCTTCCCATCGTCCAGCGTGTAAATCGTGGCGGTTCCAGAGCCCCTGTGCAGGCGGTCTTCATCCCTGAATGATCCCGTTTTGACTCTAACGGTCGAAGGTTCACCCATTTGCTCAGTCATGCCCTCCGAAGCGACGATCACCTCTCCGGATGCTGACTCCATAGTTGCTTCGGCCTGTGCTCGGGTCATCGAGTCAGGTATGACGGCGTTGCTGGTGAGGGGAAATTCCTCGTCAACAGTCTTGTTGAGGAAAAGTGGGGAACCGAGCCACCAACCTAATGCCAGTGCTGGAATTAAGATCAACACTCCGAGTCCGAGCACGACCTTCCGAGTCTTCGTTTCAGTCAACCATCGGATAATTCCCAACTTATTCCCTCCGTCAGGGGATTCATCTCCAAACTCACACGTTCGATTCTGCTTCTTGATACGGAAGCGTTCGATGCCGGATTTCGTGGCTATCTTACGATTTGATGACATGTCGCATACTGATCTCGCTGCTTCAGACCAGATTTGTGGCATCAGCAGTTCGCCGGTATAACTAGCAGATGCTCATCACCTCTTCCGACGAACTGAGTTTGTTCTGCTCGCGCCTTTCAGGGCACCGATTTGTAGCCGTCGACACCGAATTCCTACGAGAGCGTACTTACTGGCCAAAGCTTTGCCTGGTTCAGGTCGCCGTGGATGGAGAAGCGGCGGCGATTGACACCCTGGCACCCGGAATCGATCTAACCCCGCTCTTCGACCTGATGCAAAATTCTGACGTCCTTAAGGTTTTTCACTCGGCGGGGCAAGACCTGAGCGTCTTTCACACGGTAATGAATGACGTACCGAGACCGATTTTCGACACTCAGATTGCAGCCATGGTTTGCGGTTACGGAGAACAGCCTGCTTACGCGACTCTGGTCAAATCCATTCTTGATGTACAGATCGACAAGGCTTCACAAATGACGGATTGGTCGAGAAGACCACTGACTGACCGACAGATCAACTACGCACTATCTGATGTGACCCATCTGATCAACATCTATCTAGAGTTGAGGCAGAAGCTGGATGAGTCTGATCGAGCGGATTGGGTTGAACAGGAAATCGACGCATTGCTCGAACCTTCGAGTTACGTCTCGAACCCTGACGACCAATGGAAACGTATCCGAATTCGCAGGCCAACGCGGGCGGCATTGGCCGTCCTCCGTGAAGTTGCTGGCTGGAGAGAGCGGGCGGCCCAGGAGCGTAATATGCCCCGGGCATGGGTGGTCAAGGATGATTCACTTGCCGAGATTGCTGCGAATCAGCCATCTAGCACGCAACAGCTTGAGCGTGTCCGCGGCATCAGTCAGCGTTTCGCAGAAGGCCGAGATGGCAAAGCTGTGCTTGCAGCAGTTCAACGCGCTCTCGATACGCAGGAATCGGACTGGCCGGATGTCCCGCGGCGTAACGGTAGGCAGGACGTCTCAGACACCATGGTCGCTCTGTTACAAGCCTTACTAAAGATCCGGTCGGATGAGAACAGCGTGGCAGCAGGCATGGTCGCAAATCGCAAAGAGCTAGAACAGATTGCGCTTAACGACGAAGCGGATGTTCGAGCGTTGGGCGGATGGCGGCGGGAGGTGTTCGGAGAGGACGCCCTGAGACTTAAGCATGGCGAACTGGCCATTACCAGCGATGGATCAGACGCAATTGCAGTTCGCATGAACGGTCGTTGAAGCGTTAAGGCACCGCTGTCAATACCGGTTGTTCCTCGGTGCGTTTCGCCCGCATCATATACTCGAGCTACTCAAAAACATCTGAGTGCGTTGGTAGAACGGAGAGCTTTAGACGTGACGTTGAAAAAAGACGTCTTCATAGCAGGTGCTGCGCGGACGCCCATCGGCAAATTCGGAGGCGGACTGTCAACTACGCCCGCAACTGGACTTGGAGCCAAAGCCCTGGCTGCGGCGATCGATCGATCCGGTCTTGCTCCCGATGACATCGAATACACCGTTATGGGCAACATGCTCACCGCTGGACTCGGTCAGACACCGGCGAGACAGGCCTCGATTGCCGCAGGCATACCGGATACGACATCCGCACTTACGATCAACAAGGCATGTGCCTCGGGCCTGCAGTCGGTAATCCTTGCTGCTCAGGCAGTTCAACTTGACGAGGCCGACGCAGTTGCTGCAGGTGGAATGGAGAGTATGAGTCTCGCGCCGCACCTGCTGATGAACAGCCGTACTGGCCAGAGATTAGGTGATGCGAACCTTAAGGACTCCATGATTCACGACGGCCTCTGGTGTCCATTCGAAAACCGTCACATGGGCGGTTCAGCTGAGGCGATAAACGACAAGTACGGTATCGGAAGGGAACGGCAGGATCGCTTCGCTGAGCGAAGCAACAGGTTGGCTTCGTCCTCAACGGCGGAAGGCTGGTTCAATGACGAAATCGTTCCCGTTGAAATAACGGGCAAGCGGGGTGATGTGAAAGTCGTTGAGTCTGACGAAGGGCCTCGTGCCGATTCAACATTCGAAAAACTATCCGCACTCCGGCCTGCATTTCCACCAGGCGAAACTGTGACTGCGGGGAATGCCTCGCAGATTTCAGACGGAGCGGCGGCCACAGTCGTTGTCTCAGACAGAAAAGCAGGAGTCTCTGGCGTCAACACGTTGGGCCGCATCTCTGGATACGCTCATGCTGCAAATGAGCCAGGAATGCTCTTCGATGCGCCCAGGATCGCTGTCATGAAGCTCCTTGAGCGCACCGGAGATCAACTCGACGCATTCGACTTGATCGAGGTCAACGAGGCATTCGCGGCGCAGGTCCTGGCGAACGGAGATGCTCTCAAATGGGACTCCGAAAGAGTGAACACACGGGGTGGGGCCATCGCACTGGGTCACCCAATCGGCGCCAGTGGAGCTCGCATCCTGGTAACTCTTCTTTATGGGCTCCGAAGAATTGCCGGGCATAAAGGTCTCGCTGTGATCTGTCACGGTGGCGGCGGAGCGGTGGCGATGAGCGTGGAAGCAGCTTAGGTAAGCGCGGAGTTGAGGCTATGGCGGCCGATAGTAATAAGAACCTGGAGAATCCAGTCGGTGGTGCTCCCGGGATGAGCGTGCTCGAGAGGCGTCGAATCGAGGCTGGTGTTCTTGGGCCTATGCTGAGCGCGTTCAAAGCCCGGTTCGGAGAAGAGGCCACGCGCGAGACGGCTGTCGAGGTCATCACCCAGATAGCCCGAGATCAAGGCGCCGAAATGGCAGAGTTCCTCGGGAAAAACGATCTGGAGACCTTTGCTGCCAACAAAGATCCCTGGCGCAAAGGTGCTGCACTTGATGTCGAAGAGATCGAAAAGTCTCCCACCGCGTATTCATTCAATGTGACTCGATGTGGGTACGCGGACATGTACAGAGAGATGGGCTTCGGAGAGTTCGGGGATGTGTTTTCCTGCACCCGCGACTTCGAATTCTCTACAGGATTTAATCCTAAGATCAAGTTAGAACGTTCACAGACCATCATGCAGGGCGCGGAATTCTGCGATTTTCGATACACCCTCGAAAATGACAGGTAGAAGTGTCCGTTGGAACTGAGACGAGTGTCGTGCTTGGATAGTTAGCAGCGGAAATCAGGTCTGGGGCACGTAGTTCCGAAGAGAATGAACATGACGACTGAACGAATAAGATCCTCGCAAGACCTGCGGTGCATCGAAGATGCCACCGTTCTTGAACCATCGAAAACCTCAGGTGAGCCATCTATGCGTTGCCCGCAATGCAGCGGTGCCTGGCTGACCGACGAAGCGTTGCATGCCGTGGAAGACAAGTCTTTTGATCCAGATATGGTCAAAGGCCAGATGCGTTATGGCGAGCGATCTACAGAACACCCATGCCCACATTGCGGCGAGAATATGACTCGATTTCGCTATCGAGGTCACAACCTCGAGATCGAGGCATGCCCGAATGATGCTGGCTACTGGCTTGACCATGGTGAAGACCGGCACATTAAGGATGCCCTGAAAGATCGGAAGCGAGGCCTCAACCGTTCTGCAGGAGCCCAGAGAGACTGGCACGCGACAAGACGCGGGGAATCCATTTCAATCATCGATAGGATCAAAGGGCTCTTCGGCCGCTGAGCGGTTATTCAAACGATAGGTCCACATATATCGCGCATACGACTTAACGCTATCATGGGTAGTGCCGGCTGAGAAAAGCGCATGACCTCACAGAGAGGCCTTCTTGACCAGTGTTTGAGTCCACTAACAAACGCGAGGCGAGCATTACGCTATGCCTATTCCCTCACCTAAAAGAATTCGTTGCCGTTGACACGCGCAGCGATCTTCCCGATGGATCTGCCGTCCATGTCTTAATGTTTGATCAGGTCTTCACTGACGAGTTTCACCGCAGCGTGGAAGCCGGATTCTCCGCACTTCTTCGCAAAGAGGGCGCTGGGTTGATTGAAATGATTGGGCTACCTCAGGAAGTTGAGTCCCTGGTAAGAGCCGAGTCAATGAAACGTATCGTGAAGAATCTGAACCATGCAGCCAACGCCCCCACGCTGAAAGTCAATGGTGGCGTCGGAGTTCTATTCTTCGCCCGTGGTCTACTTTCGATCGATCCCGAGCAGCTTAACGCGGCGATGAAGGATCTTTTCAGTTCAGCGCTGAGCGATTCGCAAATCCAGAGGCTCAACGCTGAACTACTTCGGTTGATTTCTGATGAGAGAGCAGCCGAAGGTAAGATCCGTGAGCAAGAGGTTGCTCAACTCATCAAGGGTGACCCGAACTCTTTTGTGACGCTCTGGCAGAGCAATAGCGACCGCTAAAACCCCGACGCTCAGACTACGCCAGTTCTTCAGGGGCGGCGATATACTCTTTCGCCGTGGAAGATAACGTACAACAAGAGCCGTCCTGGCTCCGAGACCTTTTCGGCAATCCAGCCGACGACACCGTACTGGCGTGGATGGCCGACCACGGTGTGTGGGCATTATTGATCTTGCTCGGAGCGTTGCTCGCCTGGTACCTGGTTCGGCGATACGTTAAGAGCAAGCTCCATTCCGCCGTGGTCAGCGTTGAAGGCTCGGAGGAGGCTGCAGAACGGGACGGTGCGATCGTCCGCAGTTTCGACCGCCTGCTCGCAAGCTATGTTCCTGCTCTGATCATCGGCACTGCGGCTGTCATTGGCGTTCTCGTAGTGATTGGTCAGGACGTAGACCCAGTACTGACCTTCCTGGGTAACCTTGGCGCTGACATAGCGCGTTGGTTGGTCACCAGTGGAGTCAGAGTTGTTGTCATCATCGTGCTGGGCGCCGTCGCATTCAGACTCACTGGTAGGTTCATCCCACCGCTCATGATGCGGGTGATTCGGGACAGTCGTGACGCTGCCGATCACGCCGAAGCATCGCGCAAACGTGCTGAAACCCTTAGTTCGGTATTCGTTGCGGCAATAAATGTGCTGATTGTCGTGGTCGTCGTGTTCACGGTTCTCACCGAGTTCAGCGTGCCGATCGGGCCCGTTTTGGGCGGAGTAGGAATCGCCGGAATTGCTGTTGGATTTGGTGCTCAGCACCTCGTTCGTGATGTGATCACAGGTTCCTTGATTCTGCTCGAAAACCAGTACCGGCAGGGCGACGTGGTGCAGATTGCAGGAATCGCCGGGTTGGTGGAATCGATTAATCTCCGGAGAACAGTTCTCAGGGATCTTGAAGGCAAGGTCCACACGATTCCACACGGCGAGATATCCACCACGAGCAACTTCACAAAGTACTGGTCAAGAATCGTTCTCGATGTCGGCGTTGCATACAAAGAGAACATGGAAGATGTGTTCAAGGTACTGAACGAAGTTGGCATCGAACTCGCAAACCACCCTGAACTGGGCCTGAAGGTACTGGATCCTCCGAAAGTGCTACGTCTCAACGGATTCGATGCCTCCCAGTTGACGATCAGAATGCTTGGTGTTTGCAAACCTTTGACGCAGTGGGAATTGACCGGCTGGCTCCGACTTCGAATTAAGCAACGGTTCGATGAAGAGGGAATTGAGATCCCATTCCCACACCAGACAATCTACTGGGGAGTGGATCAGCCCCAATTGCCCTGGCAGGCGTCCGGAGATGCTGGGCAGGGATTGGCAGGCGAGTCACCCAAGGCTTCCGAAGAGGAGATTGAGCCCGACGACTTTGTGGACCCGGGTCAACTCACCCCCGAACAAAGAGAAGCGATGCTGGCTGAGATGGCACTGGCAGCGCAGGTCGCTGGCGAGCAGATCCGCAGGGAGCAGGGTCAGGAGACTCGACTTCCCGGTCAGGGCGATGAATAACGGCGTCTTGAGACCGATAGCACGCTTTCCAGCACGCGAACTACCTCGGATTCCTGGGTTAAGTCCAGTGCTACAGATTCCGCTGCTTTGAACCTCTGTTCTGCCTCTGCTTCAGACATCTCGTAGCCATTCAGAAATGCTGAGATCATCGCTTCGATGTCTGTCGGCGACACACAGAGTGCCGAGTCTGCTAGTCGAGAGGTGATTGCCAGTTGCTCGGACAGCACGAACGTACTATCCCGCCGATTGATCAACGCAGTTGCCAGCACGGATGAGGAACTGGCATCAGCGATAGGTGTGGATATCAGAACATCGGCGATCTGCATCGCAGCCAGTGCAAGTGGGTAATTGTTTTCGATAGTCAATTGAACTGGATTGCCAGCTCGAGTACCGTGTCTCTTATTCACGTCTGCAGCAGCCTGCTCAATCTCACGCACATATCTCCTGTACTGGGCAAGATGTGGTGGAGGTGGAGCAAGGACGAGCAGATAACGGACATCGTCAGCTAGGTTCTTGTTCTGTTCAAGCATCGATCCAAATGCTCGTATCGCTCGAACAATGTTCTTGTGTGGCTCCGCGCGGTCAGTCGTGACATAGGAGAATCGACCGTCCTCAAGCCTTTCATGTGCCAAACGGGTTCTGGGTGAATCCACGGCACTGAACAGTGATTCTTGATCGATTGCCGAAAGTTGAACATGTGTTTCGGGCGCACTGGTGTCTGGGGTTGATTGGTGTTGCTCAACCTGGAACAACTCTAAACAGGCCTCTAGATTGCGGAGATCGGTGTTTGAAGCAAGCCCGAGGGAGTCGCAAGCTGCCAGGCTCCTGAACACAGATTCGCGCCACGCTGGCGGCAGCATCATCCAATCTCCTGGATCTGGCCACGGCACTTCAGGTGCATAGTGAATGACCGCGTCAGGCACAAGTTCACGCACCAATCCACCGAGCAGGTGCATGTGATAGCCACGGATCAACACCGCGACCGGCCGTTGAACCCTGTCAGCTTCAGCTGCGATCTCTTCCGCCAGCATCCTGCTTACCGCCAGGAACCCACGGTCCCAGGCCGTATGCGCTTCACTATCGATATTCGGCGTATGGGTGTATCCCCAGGAACGATGATGCAGAAACCACAGGAGTGGGTTACAGATGATGTTGTAGTAGCGGTGAAATGCACGTCTGGAAGGAGAGACCATGCGGGCAGTCCAACCTTCCGGCAAGCCTCGGGTGATCAGACCATCGGGAGTTTGTTCTGAAATCTCACGATCCGCCGGTGACGCAGCGACTGACACAAAAGTCAGCGGAAGCTTTCCTGAGAACGCAGAGGCGTATCCCGCTACAGAAGTACTGACCGATGCGGGTTCATGGCGTCGGGCAGTAAAGGTCACCGGCCCCCTGTTCGAGGCAACGATGACGTGTCGATTTGCAGCTAGATCGGCGCACAGGTCATCAAGAGAGGGCCCGTGCTGGTCGGCCGCTTGAGGTGACATAGGCAGCTCAAGTGTTGATGCGAACTTGCTGCGGTTGTTTGCCGCAGTACGGCGCTATCTTACTCGCCGAGAGAGCATATGGAGGATCAATGCGGCTCAATGAACGGATATGAAAGTATTGAAGTACGAGAAGCCGTCGACTCGGATGCGGAGGCGATTGCGGTGGTTCGGGTGGAGGCCTGGCGTTCCGCATACGTCGGAATCCTTCCCGAGAAGATGATCGAATCATTCACGGTCGAACTCAGAAGGGAGCGTTGGCGACAGATCTTGAATGAAGAATCCGGAATGACGTTCGTCGCGTCAATTGACGAGGAAATCGCGGCATGGTCCGGTTTCGGTGTCAGCCGGGACGATGACCGAACTACCAGTGCTGCTGAGATTTTTGGTTTCTATGTGGCACCTGGTTACTGGCGAGAGGGAATTGGAAAGAAGCTCTGGCAAGAAACTGTCGCTAAAATCTCGAAACTTGGCTTCCGCACCGCAGATCTGTGGGTGCTTTCAGAAAACCAACCCGCCCGTCGTTTCTACGAGGCGATGGGATGCCGTCTGGACAACCACATGACGAAAATGATTGATTTTGACGGACAATCAAAACCCGAAGTCCGGTACAACCTCGCCCTTTGACCCGAGTTCAAGCCAAACTTAGACTTAGTGGTCGGCCTGCAGAGCGAAATCCCATTGGGATGGCCAGCTGGGCTATGCGAATCTAAGCCAGAACGAATGGCAACTGACAACTTCCAAACTGGAACCGTTGATGAACTACATGACCGCAGACGAAGCCCGGGAAGCATTCCTGAAGTATTTTCAGGACAGAGATCATCTGCGGCTGCCATCTGCTTCCCTCATACCGTCCGGTGACCCAACGCTTCTACTCACAACTGCCGGAATGGTGCCGTTCAAGCCGTACTTCTCGAGAGAGCTTGAGCCACCACATCCACGAATTACGACTGTGCAGAAAAGCTTCCGCACAACCGACATCGAAGAAGTAGGCGATGCAACGCATTTGACTATGTTCGAGATGCTGGGCAATTTCTCATTTGGTGACTACTTCAAAAAGGATGCAATTCAGTGGGGACACGATATTTCGCTGAACGTATTCCAACTCGAGCCTGAGCGCCTGTTCTTCACGGTCTATACAGACGATGACGAGGCAGAGCAGCTTTGGCTGGACCAGGGCGTCGACAAGAACCGTATTTACCGATTCGGAGATGCTGATAACTGGTGGGGACCTGCCGGAGACCAGGGTGCCTGCGGGCCTTCAAGCGAGCTCCATTACTACACTGGCGAGATGGACGCCATGCCGGACTTCTCAGACCCTGAAGTTCGCAAGTCATGGGGTCCGAACCTGACCGATGATTTCGTTGAGTACTACAACCTTGTGTTTACCCAGTTCAATCGGGACCTTGAAGGCAACGACACTCCGCTGCCGTTCAAGAACATTGACACGGGAATGGGACTCGAACGAATCGTGGTCATTTTGCAGGGCGCGGGAAGCATTTACGAGGTTGACCATTTCCAGCCAGTTGTTCGGCATGTCGAAGCGATGTGCGGTAAGAAGTGGGGTGAAGATCAGAGGACCACTGAGGCGATCAACATCGTTGCGGAGCACGCGCGCTCTGCTTCTTTCCTGATTGGCGATGGAGTCATTCCTGGGAATAACGGTCGTGGTTATGTACTTCGTCGTGTCATCAGGCGAGGAATGCTCTTTGCCAGAGAACTCGGAGTCGAAGGGCCAATAAGTGAAGTGGGAAGAGTTGTTGCCGAAGTTATGGGTCACACGTACCCGGAACTCAGAAGCAACGGCTCGTTCATCGAACAGGTTCTGGACAAGGAAGAGGCAAGTTTCTCCCGTACGCTTGACCAGGGAACTCAAAGACTCCATGCCGTTATGTCGCGTTCTGCGGACATAACGGTCTCCGGTGCCGACGCTGCCCAGCTGTATGACACCTACGGCTTCCCTGTCGAAATGACACAAGAGGTTGCATCGGAAAACGGCCTCGAGGTGGATATGGACGAGTTCGAGGCCGAGATGGAGCAGCGCAGGGAAAAGGCTCGATCTGCTGGTACAGCATTCGCTGGCAACACTGAGGAGCGCAAGATCTACGAGTCGCTGGGTATCGAGGAGACCGTTTTCCTTGGCTACAACACACTCGTAGCCGATTCCACTGTGATAGGCATCATCAAAGACGGAGAGCTACTGGACAGCGCTGCCGAAGGTGATGAGGTTGAGATAGTCCTTGAAGAGACGCCGTTCTACGCCGCTCGTGGTGGTCAGATTGGTGATACCGGATGGCTGCGAAGTCCCGGCTCCGATCCCGAAGTTCAGATCAAAGTCAACGACACTAGAGCCCCTTTCGGCCATATCAACGTGCATTTCTCGAAGGTCATGCATGGAACAGTGAAGACTGGTGATGCGCTAACCGCCGAGGTTGATGGCGAGAGGCGGGAGAAGATTCGGCGTAATCACACCGCCACTCATCTCGTTCACGCTGCATTGCGCGAAGTCCTTGGCTCGCACGTGCGACAGTCAGGGTCCGTAGTCGCACCAGAACACCTCCGCTTTGACTTCACCCACATGGCCGCAATGACACCTGAAGAGATCAGGGCAGTGCAGGACAGGGTCAACGAGAAGATTCGCAACAACCGGCCCGTTGAAGTCCATTGGACGACATATGGCAAGGCGGTCGAAGAGGGCGCGTTGGCGTTCTTCGGCGACACGTATGAAAACGATGTGCGCACAATCCGGATTGATCCGCCCTGGAGCTATGAGTTGTGCGGCGGCACTCACATGGAGTCAACCGGCGGAATAGGAACTTTCATAATCACCTCTGAAGCCGGGATTGGCTCTGGAGTCAGGCGGATCTTTGCCGTGACCGGTATAGGCGCAGAGGATGCCATCTACGACCGATTCGGCACTGTCGACACAATGTCCCACCTGCTCAAGGTTCCTTCGGATGAGCTACAGCAGCGCACCCAGTCATTGATGGATGAGCTTGCCGCTTCGAGGCGGGAGGTTCAGAAACTCGAGGAGCAGCTGTTGCGGGCAAGTGTCGCCGGATCATCCGGCAACGGATCTAACCAGAAGGAGTTTGATTTCTCCCTCGATGGGTCTGATGGTGTTCAGATAAACGCTCAGGTAAAGATCGTTCCCGCAAGCAACGTCGATTCGCTACGGCGAACGGCTGATCACATTCGCGATCAGATGAAAAGTGGCATCGTCGTACTCGGCTCTGTGATTGATGAAAGACCGATGGTCGTCGTGATGGTCACGAAAGACCTAACAGGCGATGGTCTGCACGCAGGAAACATTGCAAAAGCAATCGCGGGCAAGATGGGCGGTGGTGGTGGTGGCAGTCCTGTCGTTGCACAGGCCGGGGGTAAAGAGCCTGACCAGCTGGAAACGGCGCTCTCTTCGGCCAGGGACATCGTTGAGTCTACACTTGCCGGTGAGACAGCTTGAGCAATACGCCTCGGAGGTTGCTTGGCGTCGACATAGGTGATGTTCGTATTGGTGTTGCCCTTTCCGACCCGACAGGCACCCTGTGCACGCCTCTGACGACGCTTCAAGCCTCCGGAGCACCTGGCGACCAGCAGCGCATCGCTGAACTTGCGGAGGAGTACGAGGCCCGAGGCATCGTGGTCGGACTACCGATAAATATGGACGGCTCGTATGGTCCGGCGGCTCGCAAGGCCCAGGCCTTTTGCAAGGAGCTTAGAACCGTCACCAGTATCCCCGTCACAATGCACGACGAAAGATTGACGTCCCACGAGGCGGAACATCGTCTACGAGCGTCAGGTGTCCAACCAAGCCGCAACAAGGGACAGATCGACGCTGCAGCTGCGGCCCTGATTCTTGAGAGCTATCTGGCGGGCCAGTAATCCCGTTAGACTTGCTCGCTAAAGCAGCACACACTCAGGAAGATATGACCAAGATTATTGGAGTGATGGGGCACCCCATCGCCCACAGCAAGTCTCCACAGTTCCAGCAGGCAGCGCTCGATCATTGCAATATCGACGCCACGTTTGAAGCCTGGGACGTGTCTCCGACAGACCTGAAGTCAAAGATCGACTCCTTCAGATCCAGTGATTTCATCGCGTCTTGCGTGACGCTGCCGCATAAACAGGCGGTGATTCCGTTGCTCGATGGGCTTGCAGATACCGCCGAGGCCATCGGAGCCGTCAACTGGATAGTTCCCGAAAATGGGAAGCTGATCGGACATAACACCGACGCACCCGGTTTCCTGCGGGCCTTGAAGGAGTTTGCTGGATTCGATCCGCAAGGCTCCAACGCAGTCATCTTTGGGGCTGGAGGAGCTGCGCGCGCCGTCGTTCATGCCTTGAAAACTGGTGGTGCAGCGACGGTGGCTATCGCGAATAGAACGGTCGTGAAGGCCCAGAATCTTGCCGCTGAGATGACAGACGGCCGGTTCCGGCCCATCGCAATCGAACTCGATTCAACATCGCTGGCTGATGTGGTGCCTTACTCGAACCTGCTGGTAAACACCAGTTCTATAGGTATGGACGGCGGACCTGCACCGAACGAGACGCCGGTGACTGCTGAGCTAATTCCGGCCGAGGCGACCTGTTACGACGCCGTTTACGCTCCTCCCATGACCCCGTTTCTGATTGAAGCAGAGCGCGCAGGGGCATCCCCAGCTGGTGGAATTTCCATGCTGATCTACCAGGGTGTGGTGGGCTTTGAGCTTGCGACGGGCCTGATTGCGCCGGTCGAGAAGATGTTTGCCGCGGTAGGCGAACAGGTATAGAGCGCAACCCAGCGGATATGATGCATATTCACGGCTATCACGAAGCGCGTATGGAGAGACATGACTGAGTTCAGATGGATGACCGCCGGTGAGTCACACGGCCCTGGCCTGACCGTAATCGTCGAAGGCGTACCTGCGGGCCTGGATATCGATGAGGACTACATAGAGCGACAGATGGCTCGTCGGCAGAAGGGCTACGGTTCAGGCGGTCGAATGAAGATCGAAAAAGACCGCGCAGAGCTTCGTGGCGGTGTGCGGCACGGATCGACGCTGGGCTCTCCAATAGCAATGTGGATCGAAAACCGCGATTTTGCCAACTGGACCGACGCTATGTCTCCAAATCCGGTTGGCGACGACGTGGACAAGAAAACACACACGCGTATCGTTCCCGGTCACGCAGACTTTCCGGGTGCCTTGAAATATATGCACCACGATGTACGGAACGTGCTTGAACGCGCCAGTGCGCGGGAAACTGCGGCACGGGTTGCCGCGGCCTCTGTAGCCAGACGATTGCTCGAAGAGTTCGGCATCACTGTGCATGCCCGGGCTATTTCCACCGGTGCTGAGCGCTCTGACGAGATCGACCCCGGCAATATCAACTGGGATGACGTTGAAGCATCCGAAGTACGCGCCTCTGACTCCGACTCAGACACTCGATTTAAAGCAGCCATAGACGCTGCCAAAGCTGACCGTACTACTATCGGCGGCATCATGCAGGTCGTAGCTTTTGGCGTGCCAGTCGGCCTCGGCAGCCACGTTCACTGGGACCGAAAGCTTGATGCCCGGCTTGCTCAAGCCATGATCAGCATCAATGCCGTAAAGGGGGTCGAGATCGGTTCAGGGTTCGCAAACACCGCTCGACCCGGCCGCGAAGTGCAGGACGTGATCGTTCCTGACCCTGACGACCCTCGTCGCTTCCGTCAAGAATCGAATCATGCCGGCGGAATCGAAGGGGGCATGTCCAACGGCAACCCGATCGTTGCGCAGGTTGCAATCAAGCCGATTGCAACAATGACTCGGCCGCTGCCGTCAGTCGACATAAACACCGGCGAGGTCATCGAAGCGGCTTATAACCGGAGCGACATCTGCCAGGTTGCGAGAGCCTGTCCTGTCGCCGAGGCAATGATGGCGCTTGTACTTGCACACGCCATGCTTGAGAAGTTCGGTGGCGACAGCATCACCGAGATGAAACGTAATTACGCAGCCTACATTGCATCACACGGCGAGTTCGGCGGTGCGTAAATTGCGATGAGTAGCGGCGAAAAGGGCAACATATACCTCATTGGCTTCTCCGGTACTGGCAAGACCAATAGCGGGCGTCAGGCTGCTGCCATGCTTGGCTGGGAATTCTTCGAAATGGATGACGAGATCGAGGAGATGACAGGCAAGAAGATCCCTGAAATCTTCGATGAAGACGGTGAAGAGCGGTTCCGGGATTTCGAGACCGAAGTGCTTGAACTGGCCGCACGACGTTCTGATCTTGTCGTGTCCACAGGCGGCGGTGTGCCCACACGTGAGCAAAACAGGAAGCTGATGTCCTCATCCGGCGTGGTAATCCGCCTGACAGCCAGCCCGGAAACCATCAGCCAGCGTCTGACCGCCTCGGCCGGTCGCCGGGGCAGGGCGCTCAGGCCTCTTCTCGGCACCGAAGCACCTGTGGAACGCGTTCGCAATCTGCTGGCAGAACGCGAGGCAGACTATGCAACTGCGGCAGACATTGAACTCAATACCGAAGGCCTTCGCCATGCCGACGTCGCTCAACTGATCGTCGACGCCTGGAGACACCTTTCACAGCCAGAGGATGCATCGATTGACGACTGAAGAAAATCTGGCAGCGGTCGTGAATACGACACAGGGCGACTACCGGGTCGTCGTAGGTCGTGGTGTGATCGATACGATCGGCGCTGAGATGGGCACTGCTGGCCTTTCCGGTAAAGCACTCCTGGTCGCCGACGTTGCAATGTTCCCGACTGCCGTACACCGAGCGCACGAGGCTCTGGAACGCGGCGGTTTCGCAACGAACGTGATGTCGCTGGAGATGAGCGAGAGCGTAAAGAATCTCGACACGGTCCAGGAGATCTACAGTTGGCTTGCAAGCCATCGGGCAGAACGCACCGACACGATAGTTGCAATGGGAGGCGGGGTCGCCGGAGACCTCGTCGGTTTCGTCGCAGCGACGTGGCTCAGAGGAGTTTCTGTCGTACAGGTACCAACTTCTCTCGCAGCAATGGTAGATGCATCGATCGGCGGCAAGACTGCAGTGAATCTCGACGCCGGTAAAAACCTGGTCGGCGCGTTCCACCAACCGAAACTCGTCTTGCAGGACGTGAATCACCTGACTACGTTACCTCCCCGAGAGATGGCAGGTGGCTGGGCCGAAGCGATTAAGCATGGCCTGATCCTCGATAGCGATCTGCTTAACACGTTTGAACAGCACGCTGATGAGATGCAGAGCCTCGAAGGGGATCTTCCGGTCAAGACCATCCGCAGAAGTGTCCAGATCAAGGCTGAGGTGGTGTCAGCAGACGAATTCGAACGCGGCGACACACGGGTGCTGTTGAACTACGGACACACTGTTGGCCACGCGATTGAAGCTGTGGCAGGCTACGGCAGATATCTTCATGGTGAAGCCGTGGCAATTGGAATGATGGCCGCCGCCGGAATCGCGCACCGGCTCGGCATGATCGATCAGGAGCTTGTCGATCGTCAGCGTGCAGTTCTTGAGCAGTACAGCCTTCCGGTGCAAGTTTCTGGTTTATCCGCCGACCAGATCATCGCAGCCACGAAATCTGATAAGAAATCCCGCGGAGGCACCATCAGATGGGTCTTACTTGAAGGGCCTGGCAAAGCTGTGACACGCCGCGATGTTCCCGAAGAGGTCGTACGCGAAGCCGTTGAGAAAGTGATCGCCTAGCCGGGGAGCGATATCGATGAGTGAACAGCCCGAGGCCAGACTCATCGTGCTCTGTTCAGGTGGCCCAGTCCCAAACTCCGAACGCTTCGGGTCTGCCTACATCCTAGAAACAGCGGCGGGCCGTGTGATGGTCGACTGTGGTCCTGCTGCGGTCTTCAAGATGGCAAAGCTTGGCCTTCACCCGCTCGATATCGACTACCTGTTCCTAACGCACCATCACTTTGATCATATGGCTGACCTCGGCACGTTCATGATGACGCGCTGGGACCACAGCACAGGCAAAGAGAACCCACTTCGCATCTTTGGTCCGCCAAACACGAGGGCGATCGTGGAGCGCCTTATCGGGCCTGATGGCGCATTCGCGTTTGATCTCCATGCCCGAACGGAGCACCACTTGAGCAAGACTATGCACTCGCTACGTGGTGGAAGCCTCCCACGCCCAGCGCCTCGGGTGCAAGCAACGGACATTGGACCCGGGACTGCCATCAGCGACCCCAATCTCACTGTGAAAGCGGTTCGAACTGAGCACGTTCAGCCTTACCACGATTCTCTTGCCTATCGAATTGACGCCCCGGGCGCTTCAGTGGTCTTCACCGGCGATGCTCAACCCTGTGATCACCTCGTGGACCTTGCGACTGGCGCGACAACGCTGGTTTCGTTGTGCGGTAACTTCCAGTCAAAGCTGAGAGAGAAAGGTGTCGAGCAGGGCCAGACCGGCACGCTTGGAGCCGCTGAACTGGCAGCAGAGTGCCGTGTACGGGAACTGTTCCTCGTGCACATGAGCGCTGAACTTACGGCTGCGCGCGATGAAGCGTTAGCTGAGATCGGCCAGGTGTTCGATGGACGAACGGTGATGACGGACGAGCTCGAGTCATACAGCCTAGCTAGCACCGTAGTCCCAGTTGGGGAAAGCCCTCTACGCGGTACAGACACCGGGGAGTTTTCACACATAGTCCGGCATTAGACATCGATCACCAGCGTCCCGGCATTCCAGTCGGGTAGTTCTGCCTTGATCTCTCCATCGGGACCAATCAAACCGGCCCAGCCTGGAAAGTCTTCGTCGCCGGTTGCACCCGCCTGCGTCGCCACGGCAATGGAAATCCCTAATCGCTTCGCCCGACGACCGTGAATCTCGATGCAAGTGTCCCGCCACCAATCGAATCCGGCACGCCAGGAGGCTTCGTCGGTTCTCCGTCCCCAGAGGCCCGGAGCTGAAGGATGAAAGACGACACTCGCGCCTGAACGGGCTGCAAACTCGAACTCATCAGGTTGATCGCGGTCTGCACACACCGCGATCCCGAACGGATCGCTATCGATTAAGCCAATCGTCGATTCTGTTCCCGGCGCATATAGCCCCAGCTCGTTTTCGCCAAGATGTCGCTTCCTGTACACAGCATCTATGCGACCGTCTCTCGCATATACCTGTGTGATGAACGGAAGATCGGCTCCGTTTGCCTCGCTGATTCCGAACAGCACAGCGATTCTCGATTCCTGACTCAGATCACACATCGCCGCGACCGCTTCCGCGTCTAGCGGAATCGGATTGTGGTCGTCTCGCCGCGGATCCAGGTAGCCGGTGAGTGACATCTCGGGAAACACTGCGATGGCGCAATGATGCTTGCTCGCTTCCTCGACTATTGCCTGATGCGTTCGGAGATTGCGCTCGATGTCGCCTTTCTGGCAATTGATCGCAGCCAACAGTGCTCTCATCATTCCCCCATCTAATTCATAAGGTCAAAACAAAAAGCCGCGGCCCTCAAAACAAGAGCCGCGGCCAAATTCTCTATTTTCGAACGGATCAGTAACTCACTGGCGGCGAAGTTCTACTGACCACCGGCGACTGCCGGCACGATAGACAGCTCATCGCCATCGCTCACCTCGGTGTCGATCCCGGACATGTAGCGCACGTCCTCGCCATTCACGTAGATGTTTACGAAGTGCCGGAGCGCGCCATCCTCGTCGCAGAGTCGGTCCTTCATACCTGGATACTGGGACTCTAACGCCTCCACGACCCCGGCGATGTTGCTGCCATCAGCCGAGACCTTGTCCTTCTGCTCCGTTAGCCGCCGCAGCGGGGTGGGGATCTTTACCGTGACTGTCATCTTGCTCCCTGCATTCCTGATCGTGAGTCAACTGGTCTCACAGACGAACTGTGGACCATGATTAGATCGCGTCCGATCAATATTAGACGCGAACTGCCAAATTTGCGAAGCGTCGACATGGCCCTCGGAGTGGTTATCAAGACTTGAAACGGTGATACATTCTGGATCATCAAGAGGATCAGCCACTTGCCAGGGAGATCACAGGACCATGACCGATGCCGTAATGCTTGCCGGAGACCGTTATCACAAGGCAGAAGAGGCGTTTGAGGGCGTCGGTAAGGTTTTGGACTCAGCTGGACTCGAAACTGAGTTCACAGACGATTTCACGTCGATAGGAGAAGAAAAGCTAGAAGGCAAGAAGCTGCTTGTATTTCACCGGGACGGAATGGAATGGCCAAACGGCCATGAAGAGCCGCCTGAGCGCTGGATGCAGCCTTACCAGGAAGACGCTATCGAGCGATTCGTGAAGAGCGGAGGCTCTTTCCTGGTACTTCATAACTCAGCCTGGAACTACCCGTGGAACGGTCCGTATCGGCGTACTGTCGGTGGCTACTACATGTTTCATCCACCGTTCCAAAAATTCGACGTGTACGTCGAGGACTCGGAGCACCCGATTACAAAGGGCGTTGAAAGCTACGAGATCGAAGATGAGCAGCATTTCCTGTGGTTCGATCCAGACCGCGTGCATCTGCTCACACGAAGCCAGGGCAAAGATGGTCGGGAGTCCGTTGCGGGATTCTGCCACGAGTACGGAAAAGGGCGCGTGGTCTACCTTGGCCACGGACACCGGCTCAGTTCGCTGATACATCCATCTGCACAGTTACTTATGACCAACGCGGTCAACTGGCTACTCAGGAAGTAGGAGACTCGATGACTCTGAACATACTCGACGACCGCATTCGATCAGTGGTAGGTGACACGGCTGACGTAGAGCAGGTTGCGACCGGATTCATCTTCACTGAAGGGCCGCTGTGGGACCCGCGCACTAACTCCGTCATATTCAGCGATATGCCAGGCGACATCATGCGTCGCTGGTCAGAAGCAGACGGCGTAGAGACGCTCCGGCAGCCATGCAACAAGGCGAACGGCAACACGTGGGACCTTCAGGGCCGCCTGCTGAGTTGCGAGCATGGAAGCCGTGTGACGCGTACTGAGGAAGACGGTTCGATCACTGCTATTGCCACTCACTACGAGGGCAAAGAGCTAAACAGTCCAAACGACATTACAGTCAAGAGCGATGGCTGGATCTACTTTTCGGACCCTACTTATGGTCGGATGGACGGTTTCGGCTTCCCGCGCGAACAGGACATGGATGTCCAGGGCGTCTACAGGATTTCGCCAGACGGCAGCCAGATAGAGCAGCTTGCCGATGACTTTGAGCAGCCGAACGGGATTACCTTCTCTGTCGATGAGTCAAAGCTGTTTGTGAATGACACAGATCGCGGCCACGTTCGTGTATTTGATATCGCCTCGGACGGTTCCGTCTCAGGTGGCGATGTCTGGGTCGAGGTGACGGGGGATGGCGAGGGTGTTCCCGACGGCATGAAGATCGATAGCGAAGACAACCTGTACACGACCGGACCCGGTGGGATTCACATCTTCGCTGCAGACAAAACCGATCTCGGCGTGATCGGCGTTCCTGAGCACATCGCCAACTTCACGTGGGGCGATGACGACCTCCGCACCCTCTACGTTACTGCTTCCACGTCGTTATACCGCGTAAGGGTGAATGTGCCGGGTAGAAAGCTGTTCTAAGGAGCCTTAAGACCATGATCTCTCTACACGTCTACATGACCGCAAAACCGGGCAAAGAGGCCGATCTTGAAGCCGGGATCCGTGACAGCTGGATCTCGACGATGTCGGAGCAACCGGGCTTCCTGCACGCCGCGTTGCTGAAGCCATTTGACGACGACGCACTGGCAGCAGTTGGAGGCCTCAAGCCAGCTCACACCTTCGAAGTAGTTTCGTTCTGGGAGTCAGAAGAGAAACGCCTTGAATGGGTGGCTCGACCGATCCACGACCAGGTATTCGAGCCTCTCTTCGAGAATGTGGACGAGGTCAAGCACACGCTGCACACGGTCGAACACGGCTGGGAGCTCTGACCAGAGGTCGGATTAGCGCCGTTTTTCCGCCGCAGCAATCACCCACTCGCCGGAATCCGCATATGCCGGTAACTCGCTAAGTGTGATTTCTAGATCGATCAGGTTCTGGCGTGCGACCGGGTCTGCGAAGACCTTGTCCAGTTTCATACCGTCTGCCGTCAGGGGATTCGCGGACGCTGTCGCCAACACACCGTAGCCTCGCTTTTCCAGTGACTGCCTCAAGTAGCGATTAGTGCAGAGAAAGATTGGCATGTGAATGACTGGTGAGTCGGGCTGCGTGACCATGAACCCTTCGTTATCCATCAGCTTCTCTCGATCAATGTGCAGATCGAACGTTGCAAGCTGGCCTGCTTTGTCGCCCCCCGGGAATACGCGCATCAGGCCGTATATGCTCATCACGCCAACGACCACTCGCCCGCCCGGCTTGGTAACTCGCACTATCTCAGATAGCGCAGACTCAAAGCCCTTCTGCACGTATGACAAAGCACCACCGATGCACACGACGAGGTCAAACGTGGCATCTTTGAACTGCGACAGGTCGCAAATATCGAGTTGATGGAACCCATCCGCTACGAGGTCCGCATCGGCGATCTTCTGTTTCGCGAGCCCGAGTTGAACTTCCGAGATGTCGCCGAGGGTGACATGCGCTCCTGCTTTCAGCATGTCGATGGCGTGGCGGCCGGGACCACTTCCGAGATCAAGTACTGCATCACCTACTCGTACGAATTTCGCAAGGAAATTGCGATGGATTTCGTACTCGATACGAGTGGTCAGCGCTTTGTCGACGCGCTGCCATTCCTGTTCTGCATATTCATCGTTGAACTGCCTGACGTTTTCGGTGCCAGCCATAGCGACCATCTCGCTGTCTCCTTTTGAAAGGACTAGACTTCAAGACAGCAGCATAGAACGGTCAAACGGACAATAGACCGACTTACGGTAGTCAGATCGTGTGATGGCCGACAGTTCAGGCTCAGTCCCCGGCCAGGATCTCACCGTCGACGGGGGTTACTTCTACGCCCTGTTCGCGGACCCAGTCGAGACCGGTGTTGATTGAGTCGAGGTCGCCCTCAAGTTCAAGAACAACCCAGCCTGAATCGCCTTCCACCTGCGCTCGACGAATGTTGGTGATCACGGGAAAGTCCTTGCCAAGCCTGTAGATCACCGGCTCCTTGACCTGGTCGCCAACAAACGTGAACTTGACTCTGCGCTCTGCCATCAGGTGGTCACCGCGCCCATCACAACCTCATCGAAGGACTCGACGGTCGCATCGATCACTGGTGGATCGATCTGGTCCTCAACGGCCTCAAGCGTCTTCAGGCCGGAACCGGTGATCAGAGCAACTGTTTCCTCGTCAGCACCGATCGCACCTTGCTGAGCCAGACGCTTAAGCGTGGAGATCACAACTCCACCCGCAGTCTCGGTGAAGATACCTTCGGTCTCGGCCAGTAACCTCATGCCGGCAGCGACCTCATCTTCAGGAACCGCGGTCGCGGAACCATCGGACTCCTTCGTGATGGCCACAGAGTAGATTCCATCGGCCGGTGTGCCGATGGCGAGCGACTTGGCGATGGTGTTTGGAACCACTGGGCGCGGGTGCGTCTGGCCCTCGATGACAGCCTTCGCAACCGGGGAGCAGCCTTCCGCCTGGGCTATGTGCATTCGGGTTTCAACATCGTCGATGATGCCTAGCTTTGCGAACTCGTTGAGGCCTTTCCACACCTTTGTGAAGAGGGAACCGGAAGCAACCGGCACAACAACATGCTTCGGCGCCTTCCAGCCGAGCTGCTCGGAAATCTCATAACCAAGCGACTTGCTGCCCTCTGAGTAGTAAGGCCTCATATTGATGTTCACAAACGCCCAGCGACGGTCGTCGCCCAGCTCCGAGCAGAGGCGGTTCACATCGTCGTAGTTTCCTCTAACCAATACAACGTTGCCGAAGATCGCAGCACCGATGATCTTGCCGCGTTCGAGGTTCTGCGGAAGAAAAACAACCGTGTTCATCTGCGCCTTGTTGCCGTGCGCAGCGGTTGCACCGGCCAGGTTGCCGGTAGACGCACATGCGATCGTCTCAAACTCGAACTCGACCGCTTTGGTGGTCGCAACCGAAACAACGCGGTCTTTGAACGAGTGAGTCGGGTTAGCGGCGTCGTTCTTGATCCACAGGTTGTTGAGCCCTAGCTCTTTGCCGAGGTTTTTCGCCCGGATCAGCGGTGTCATGCCTGCGCCTATGTCCACCGCCTGATCACGACCAACCGGGAGCAGGTCGTCGTAACGCCAGATGGTCAGTGGACCATCTTTGATCTTCTCGCGGGAGATCGACTTCTGGATGGAGTCATAGTCGTACGCTACTTCGAGCGGGCCGAAGCAGTAGTCGCATACGTAGATGGGTTCTGCCGGATAGTCACGACCGCACTCTTTACAGCGCAGCCCTTGAACGTGTGGCAATTTGGGGACCTCTCTGGAAGCTGACATCACTTCCGGGGTCCAGCCGGGAGTGACAGCAGCAGTTTTTGACCGAAAACTCGCTGATTCACCAGCTACCCGCTTGAGCCTTGTAGATGATTGGCGATCACAGCCCAGGCGGGAAGTTGAACTTAACTATCGATAGTAAGCGCAGGATGTTAAAGCGTCAATTATTCGTTCTGACTAAGCACAAAGCCCGACACCAAGAACTTAAGACCATTTCCTCATGTACGCTTCCCGCCATGATTATCGAATGGAATCACCACATGTTCAGTTCGGACACGGAGCTTTATCCGTTCCACCCGAACGCTGCTTACGTGCCCGGACCAGAGCGCCTGTCGGATGATCCGCTCAGTGAATACCTCGAGCGGATGGCGGCCGAGAGAATCGACCGGGCTGTGATCGTTCATCCCGAGCCTTACGGAGACGATCACTCACTTGCGCTGGAATGCGTGCGCAAACGACCAGACCTTTTCAAAACGACTGCGCTGTTCTATCCGAAAGACTCAGAGGCCCCAGGCAAACTTGAGCGACTACTTGGAGACAATCCGAGCGCCTTTGTCGCCCACAGATTTCATGCGCACGAGGGTAAGCGCAGCTACCTCAATAGCTTCTCTGACGAGATTGTCAGGCAGTTATGGGAGGTTGCTGGTTCTGCCGGAATCATCAACGAGTTACACATCGACTCAAGCTACGCACGACAGGTCCAATTCCTGATCAGTGATAACCCTTCGTATCCGGTGCTCATCGACCATCTTGCAGAAGCAAAGTACGGCTCTCCGCCAGGGTTCGGGGCAGTTGTAGAGCTGGCGAAGTATCCGAACGTCTACATGAAGCTGTCTGGGCTAAACCATTTCGCAGAAGATGGGCCGCTATACGAGAGTGCAAAACCATTCACCCGGTGGATCGCAGATGCATTCGGGCCGGAGCGCGTCGTGTGGGGCAGCGGTACGCCTGCAATCGTCGACGCTCACCTTGCGCACTGGTCAGAATCAGATCGGGAACTGGTCAAAGGCGGCAATCTCCAGCGTCTGCTCGGATTCTAGATCGCGGATACCATTCGGCAGTGCCACGTCATTGCCCGCAAACGACCTTGCCGCACTAAGGGCCCAGCCGAACGGATCACTCCCCACATGCCGGCCGACCTCAAACAGATCGAAGCTGTTATCCAGTCAGACTCAGCAGATAGAGCCCGGGAGATTCTCACTGAGGCCGGTGCCGAGGCCGTATGGGTTCACACGCTGGGTGATGACCACTCGTCAGTTCGGGCCGCAGTTCCGTCGCGAACTTCAGAAGCCGCTATGGACGAACTGCAGAACATCCTGAACGATGATCCGTCCTGTTCTGTATTGCTGACCGACATTCTTGTCGCTTTGCCGCGTCGGGAAGAGCCGGATCCGGAAGATGACGACAATGAGGCCGAAGAGCCAAAGTTCGGGCCGGATCGCGTGACCCGTGAAGAGCTTTATCAGAGTGCTTCTCGTGGCGGCCGCATTTCGACAATCTATGTGATCATGGCGGCGCTCTCCGCCCTCGTAGCAAGTGTCGGCGTGATCCGAGACAACACCGCAGTTGTCATCGGCGCGATGGTGATCGCACCGCTGCTCGGTCCATCCGTTGCGCTTTCGTTGGGTGCAACACTTGGCGACACAAGACTCATGAGACGGGCCGGACTTGCCGCCAGCGCCGGTTTCGCGATATCTCTCGGTGTTTCTCTCCTCGTCGGACTCGTCGTTGATATTGACCTTACGAGCCAGGAACTGACCTCACGTACAGACATAGGGCTGGCTGAAGTCGTATTGGCGGTCGCATCTGGTATCGCGGCAGCCCTGGCATTCACAACAGGTGCATCTTCGGCGTTTATCGGAGTCATGGTCGCCGTAGCCCTTCTGCCACCAACAGTAGCCTTTGGCATGCTGGTTTCCAGTGGCGAGTGGACACTGGCTCGAGGTGCAGGGTTACTGGTGCTCGTAAATCTTGCAGCGGTCAACGTGACCTCAGTTGGAACCTTCATTGCACAGGGAGTCCGACCGGCAACCTGGTACGAAAAAGAGCGGGCCAAGAAGAGCATGATGGTCGCCATAGCAGTCTGGGGCTTGCTGCTTGTGGTGCTCGGCGTTGCAATCTGGGCAAACAACCGCATCGTCTAGTGATCAACGGGCATTGGAATCTCCGCATAAGACTTAACAGTCGCACCTTTGACGCTGAAGGAGCTGCGTAGCCAAATTGCTAGACTCATGTGACAACTCGATTGGCCTGAGGAAGAACTGGCTGCTCAATGACGGGCCCTGACGACAACGAACACGAGAACTTTCAAGGCTTGCACGGGCCTTCCGAATCCGACATCGAACGCTTCAACCGCGAAGATGCCGAGTATCTCGACGACCGGAAACGCCAGATCAAGTCGGCTGTTTGGAAACTGATCGCGGGAGCAGTCTTCATAATCGTGGTCGCGTCGATGTTATTGAACGTCCTGATCCCTGCTTTCACCAGCAATCGTCCGGTTGTAGTCGAGCCTGAAAGGACACCAGCGACGGTCCTCCGTGTTTTCGATGGACGGACTATCAGCGTTGATGTGGGCGGAATCGAACGAACCATCCGTTACATCGGTATCGAGATTCCAGAGTTCGGAGATCCGCTGTACGACGTTGCGATCGAAGCAAACAGGCAGTGGCTGGCTGGACAGGAAGTCTTACTCGAAGCCGACGAACAGGATGTCGACTCGCAGGGACGGCTACTCCGCTATGTCTGGTTCGAGGGCGGCTTGGTTAACGAGATCCTCGTAGCGTCCGGACTTGCAAGAGTGGACGCCTCCGGTCCCAATGATCGTTACAGCGATGCGCTCAGGGCGAGTGAAGCTAATGCCAGGGCGCGCGAGCTCGGCATTTGGGATGGCACCACGCCTGAACGAACTGCTCGCATCCCTGGCATCGCAGGAGGCTTCGCCGACCTGACGGCCGGCCATCTGATCGCTGACGATAGCGCATGAGCAGGGCAGCGGTTTCAAAGCCGCGGCCGAGATCACGCGGTCGGGAAGTATTCGGAAACAGCGCCTTCCGCAGGCTCTGGGCAATTGGTGGCGCTTCGACTGCCATGCGCTGGCTCGACACCGTTGCGGTTGGCGCGTTCGTGCTCCAGCTAACTGGATCACCGTTCGATGTCGCGTTGACCTTCTTCTTTCGCATGATCCCGATGTTCGCACTCGGTGCGTACATCGGCGCAGTATCCGACCGTTTGAATCGCCGCGTGATCCTGATTGTTGCGTTTAGTTCCCTATCGATCGTCTATCTTTTGCTGGCCGTCGCTGTGGCTACCGATGTAATCGAGGTGTGGCATGTTTATCTCGGGGCGCTGCTGGCTGGTGGCGTATGGGCGACCGACTTCCCGGTGCGCAGGGCGATGGTCGGCGAAGTCGTCCAACGGGAAAACTTGCCGGCCGCGATGGGACTCGACCTCGCAACCAGCAACTTCATGCGTATTCCTGGTCCGTTCCTTGGTGGATTTTTGCTGGATGCGATCGGAATGGAGTCGGTATATGCCCTTGGCGCAGCGCTCTTCTTGACTGGAGCCATCGTGGCGTTCAGTCTCGACTACAAGCCCGGCCCAAGGGACGCCACGCGCATCGGCCCAATACGCAACATCGTCGAAGGGGTGCGCTACATCCGTCGTGATTCTGTGATTGTCACCGTTCTGGCTGTCACGGTGATCATGAACATGTTCGCCTTCCCGTATCAGTCAATGGTTCCAGTAATTGCGGAACGAACTTTTGGAGTCAGCAATACACTCATGGGCCTGTTAATCAGTGCGGAGGGCCTGGGAGCGACGTTAGGCGCCCTCTGGGTGGCATCAAGGGCAACTCCGGCACAATACAGCCGCATCTATTTCTACGGCTCCGTCTTTTTCCTTGCGATGATCCTCGCGTTCAGTCGTGTGCCGTGGTACCTGGTAGCAATACCCGTCTTGTTCGTTGCCGGATTCGGAATGTCAGGGTTCGGAACGATGCAGAGCATCATGATCATCTCCACGACGCCCACAGAGATGCGCGGTCGGGTGCTTGGTGTGCTCGCAGTGACAATCGGTACAGGCCCGGTGTCTGCGCTCGCGATTGGAGCCATAGCTGAAGCAGCTGGAGCTCCAGCTGCCGTGATGATAATGGCAATCGCCGGGCTGACCTTACTGGGAATCACATGGATCATCTCGCCTGAGTTCGTGAAGCTGAGAAATGTGAAACCTAAGGATGAGCGAGAATCAGATGCTAGATCATCGTCATTCGCCGTCGAACGCGATGGCAATCATCACGAACACAGTCACCAGAATGATGACCCAAATGATGAGCCTGGGGCTGAAACGCGGGCCTCTGTTTCCGTCTCTCATGTTGGAAGCTCTCAGGTCGGTCACACAGAGTCACGCACGGATATCACAGGCGACCATGCGAATGACCGGCGTGGCGGGAATTCAAGCGGGACTGCGAGTACATGACCGGCTCTCCAAAATACCGCATGCTTGCGCTCGATGTTGATGGAACTATAGCGGGGCGAGACTACCGAGTTCCGAAACGAACGATTGAAGCGATCCATGAGGCTGTTGCGGCAGGAGTGCTGGTTTCACTGGTCACCGGTCGTATGCGTCGCTCAGCTCTGCGCTACGCAGCCGAATGTGGAACCAACGGGCCAACAATCAGTTACCAGGGTGGAATAACGACATCGCCAGACGGCGTCACAGACATTCGTAGAGAATTGCTCGAGCCGCGATTGGCACGAAGTACTCTTGAGGAGATGAGAGGTTCTTCGGCACATATCAACGTCTATGCAGACGACGAAATATGGGTCGAAAACAGATCTGAGTGGGCAGTCGAGTATACAGAACGCATGAAGACTGAGCTCCGATTTGTGCCGGATTTGAATGAAGTCGTCGCCAACGGACCATTGGTAGTTATGGCCGTCGACGAACCTCCGCTGATCACCAGTCTGAGCGGTAAATTGCGAGCGAAACTCGCCACCCAAGTAGCCGTTACGCAGTCACTGCCTCATTTCTGTGAAGTGGCGTCGCTACTGGCCACAAAGCACACTGCCCTCGCACGCGTATGCAATGACTACGGGATCGATCGGAGTGAGGTGATCTCTGTTGGTGACGGGGAAGGCGACATTTCGATGATCGAGTGGGCCGGCCTTGGAATCGCTTCAGGCAACGCTAGTTCCAGGGTTGCTGAGGTAGCTGACATCCAGATTCCAGGACCGGATGAGCATGGGGTGCCGGTGCTTATCCAAAACCTTCTGAAGCAGGGTAAGCTTGGCCGCTAGCCCAAGACACAGCTAAACACCCCCCAAACGGAGATAGACCGCAAGTTGACTACAAGCCAAATCGACGCCACATCAGATCGTTCCAGCCAGCAGGGGAGAATCGTCGTACTAGGCGGCGTCAACATGGACCTCATGATTGAGACCCCTCGTCTGGCAGGCCCCGGCGAAACCACAGAGGGAACGCGTTTCTACACGGCACCTGGAGGCAAGGGTGGGAACCAGGCGGTGGCGGCGGCCCGTCTTTCTCGTGACCGCGGCTCGGTCCAGATGGTAGGCCGACTCGGTACAGACCTTTTCGGCGAAGAGATGCGCGGCTTCATGGACGACGAGGGTATCGATACCTCACTGCTGGCTGCAGACCCTGAGACAGCATCGGGGATTGCAGCAATCTTCATAGATCCAACTGGCGAGAACTATGTGAATGCGGTTTATGGAGCAAACGCTCGTTGCAACAAAGACCAGGTCGATGCGGCCTGTGGTGCTCTGGTAAACGCGAGTGTGCTATTGGTTCAACAGGAGATACCCCTCGCGGTGACCTACGAGGTGATGAAAGTGGCTCGCGAGCTTGGAGTAACGGTAGTCCTCGACCCAGCACCCGCACGTGATGTACCCGATGACTTCTACGACTACCCCGACATCATGACTCCGAACCAGGGTGAAGCGGAGTCGCTGTCCGGTATCGCGGTTATCGATGAAGCGTCGGCGGCCGTCGCTGCAAAGATCATCCGCGAGCAGGGAACACCTACTGTCATAATCACCCTTGGTGACGAAGGATCGTACGTCGAATCTGAGGGCATATCGCTCTACATGCCTGCATATAGAGTTCGTGTGGTTGCGTCGGTCGGCGCTGGTGACGCGTTCAACGGGGGGCTTGCTGTCGGCCTGGCTGAGGGCATGGACCTGGTGGACGCTGCCCGCCTCGGAATGGCTTCAGGAGCGTGGTGTGTTTCTCAGGATGGGGCCCAGGAGTCGATGGGCACTCGAAACGAAGTCGATTCCCTGATGGGCCAGTAGCCTTCTCCTGACTCAGGCCGGTGGAAGACCACGGATGTCCCGGATACTGGTTATCTCTGCCCGTTTCATCATCTTCAGCAACTCTCGGTTTATTCGAGCAGGCAACCCAGGCCCCTCGTAGATAAACGCTGTGTAAAGCTGAACTGCAGAGGCACCAAGCGATAACATTTGCCAGACATCTTCAGCTGTGAAAATCCCCCCACAAGCAATCACTTCTCCGTCACCGCCGACCGCAGACTTGATCTCAGCCACCATTCGCGCAGTGTGATCCGTCAGTGGAGCGCCACTCAGTCCACCACGGTGATTTGCGGACAATCCTTCGTGTTCTACAGGATGGGTGTTCGCTATCACAAGCCCATCGGCACCTGCAGAGACAGCCGTCTCCGCCAATCTGATCGAGTCTCTTCGGGCGGTGTCCTCACGTGACCAGGGCTGGAGTTTTACGAACAGAGGAACCGATTTCTGCTTAACAAGTGCCTCAATCAAGGCTCGCAGCCGACCGGGTTCGTGGAATACACGCAGGCCGGCCGTATTCGGTGACGAGATGTTCAACTCGATCGCGGCCCCGTGAGGTTGAAGTCGTTTATGGCATTCAATGACCTCATCTTCAATGGTTCCTGCGATGCTGATGAACATCCTGTCCTTTGACTTGCTCATACGCGCTATGCGTTCTTCAGCTATGTCGAGTCCTGGTCCTGGAAATCCCAGTGCGTTCAAAATGGCGAATCGCTCAGGCTGCCTGATGATCCTCGGAGGAGGGTTCCCGGGTCGCGGACCAAGGGTGACGGTCCCCGCGGTGGCGAAGCCGAATCCCATGGAAAGTAGAGGCCGTATTACTCGACACTCTTTATCGAAACCTGCTGCCATTCCGACTGGCGTTGGCAGTTCGAGACCAGCGATATCGGTCCGAAGCTCCTTTGCAGACGCCTTCGAACCGAGTGCAGCCAGTCTCCAGAGAAGTGGAACCCGCATGATGGATTCACCAAGTGAATGGGAACGCTCAGCATCCATGCTGAAAACCATGGGTCTTATGATGTTTCGATAGACGATCGTCCTATCCTCGTCATACGACACCTGTACAGGTAATACAGGGAAATCGGCTGTGTCACATACTCGATATGGCATTAGGATAGTAGAAGAACGGTTTAGAAAGAATTCCTGCGGCCAACGATCGCAGATTGTGTGAGCCAGGAGGGTTGAGATGGATCTCAAGTTTGAGAACGGTGATTCTCTGTCTCCCCGCGGCCACGCGCTTGTCTACTTCACAGACACGACCAACCCGGAACGAATTGGTGCGAGCTACATCGTGGTTCTCCCCGTCGATGTTGATATAGCCAAATACGTTCCTCCATTCCTGGCAGGTCAGATCGAGTCGATAGGTGGCTCCGAGATGTCTGCGTTTTCATTTCCACCGGCTCCAGAACCGGTCGAGAGCCTCGAGCAGCTTCGCACTATCGCCCAGAATCGAAACGACGACCTCCTGTACGGAGGCTCCTATCGGCTGGGCGACGCAGCAAGTCTGATGGGCCTGGTAGGTGAGATCACTTCCGAGTATCGTCGGCTTTACGACGAGTTTGCGAAGACGCTCATTGCAGAGCAACCGAAGGCGATTGCCGAAGAGCCGAGTCCCGGGGTCGATGATTTCTTGTATGGATTGATGAGCGAAACTGACCTTTTGACGGAAGTCACTAATCTCGTCGGCAAGCTACGTTATGCCATTCAAGGTGGCGACGAAGCGACTGCGCAGGAATGCGAACTCAGGATCCGCGCAGCCGGCAAACACATGCCGGAAAACCGTAGAGCTGATCTACTCGCAGACGCGGCAGCGGGAAGTGGGCCAAACGCTGAAGAACTCGCACGTCTGTACCTTGACCGAGCCTATGGGCTGCTAAGGGAGGATTACAGGGCCGTTCAGGGCGTCGAAGACAAGATCAATCAGCTGACCGGTACCGATAGCCCTGGCAGCTCAGGATCTACAGAGAATCCTGGATAACTGGTCCACGGTCACGTTTGCCCCGCTCGCAATCAACACGATTCGCTTACCGGCTAATTCACTCTTCATCTGCACTGCGGCAGCCAGCGCGGCTGCTCCGGCATGTTCAACCAGAGTTCTCGTGTGCCGGATGTAGAGTTCGATTGCGCTTTCCATCGCCTCTTCGCTAACCAGCTCAAACCGTTTCAATCTTCGGCGCAATATCCCAACAGGAAAGACCTGAGCATTGGCGGTCGCTAGCCCCTCGGCAGCCGTCTCCATCTGGCGCTCTTCCAGGTCGCCAGAATTCCAGGCATCGTGAACGGCAGGCGCATTTGTCGCCTGAACAGCGATCACCTGTGTGCCCGGGGCTAGAGCATCGGTAACAATGCAGGTGGCGGAAACACCACTGCCTCCACCAACAGGCACGAAGATATGGTCGATGTCGTCCAGATCTTCGTGTATCTCAAGCGCGTAGGTTCCAACACCGGCATACAGGCGCGGCTCGTTAATCGCATGGACGTAGGTTTTGCCCGTATCCTCAGCGAGCTTGATCGCATACTCGCTCGAGTAGTCGTAGTATGCGCCATGCTTGACAACGGTGGCTCCAACCGATTCCATCGCAGCCACCTTGACCGGGTTGGCGTTTTCAGGCACGACGATCGTCGCATGGGATCCAAATGTATTGGCAGCGAAAGCGACCGATTGACCGTGATTCCCGGAAGAGGCGCTAACGAAGCCGCGCGCACGATATTGTTCATCGCTTCCGCCGATCAGGTTTAGGCCACCTCGCGGCTTGAACGATCCCATGATCTGCATGTTTTCGTGCTTAACCCAGACATCCGCACCGATCAGATCGGACAGGCCGGGGTATCTGCGCAAGGGAGTCCTGAGGATGTAAGGCGAGATGACCTCGCGAGCCGCGTAAACATCGTCAATAGTCGGTTCGATGAGTTGATTCATTGATCTCTCGATCGTCTGCAGAATGGCTGGTAGCAGGTGTCGGTCAGGTCCGCCGGAGATGATACATCCGGAGCATCCACCACAACCGCGCCGCTGATCTGCTCCATCACAGGCATATACTGCCGATGAGTCAGCTCCCCTAATCAGAGCCGTGAGGCACGAAAGAGTCCAACTCGCCCTTGGCGTCATCTGCAGAAAGACTTCCAAAACCAAGCACTTCAACCGCGACTTCGTCGGCGTCAGGCCGGTTGCGCGGTGATGAGTCATGGTTTCATCGAACGTTCGAATCCCTGGGCAGTTCCCAGTATCGTCTTCTCTGGTTCAGTCTGTTGATGATGATGGCGGGCATGAACATGCAGATGCTGGCTCGAAGTTTCCTCGCCTGGGAATTAACGGGCTCGGAAATCATGGTCGGCCTTGTAGGAGCAGGGTTCGCGCCACCAATTTTGCTGTTTTCGCTGTTCGGAGGCACCGTTGCGGACAGGGTCGACAAAAAAAGGCTGATCCAGATAGGCCAGCTCGGAACAGGGACGCTCGCTTTACTGATCGCGCTCTCGATTGTCAGCGGCACGATCGCCATCTGGCAGCTGATAGCCGCATCCGTCGTGCAGGGAATACTGTTCGCTTTCATGATGCCAGCCAGGCAAGCGATCATCCCTCAACTGGTTGAGAAAGAACAGCTTTCGAACGCAGTCGCACTCAATGCCAGCGGTATGGCGCTCATGACGCTCGCTGCACCGGCAGTAGCCGGTCTTATCTACGCAGCTGGCGGTCCAGAGGCCACTTACTTCACTATCACTGGACTCAATATTGGTGCCGTCCTGCTCACATCTCTGCTTAAACCTGCTGTGGCAGTTGCTTCAGTCAGATCAAAACGAATGTGGAAGGACGTGAAGGAGGGTATTAGCTACGCCCGGACGAACCGCACTGTGTCGATGCTGTTACTGGTTGCCCTGAGCACCACAATCTTTGCTATGCCACTGCGAATGCTACTTCCGATACAGATCGACGAGGTATTCAACCGTGACGTTGAATCGCTTGGGATCCTGCTTGCCATGATTGGCCTGGGCGCTCTACTGGGTTCGCTGTTCATAGCCGGTCTCAAGAAAAGCCAGCATCGCGGGTATGTGCTGTTGGCCGCCACAGCCATGTCAGGTGTGGCAATACTCGCAGCAGGCATCAATCCGTCCTACTATCTCGCGATTGTGATCATGGTGCTAGTCGGTCTGGGAGATGCTGGTAGACGCTCGCTTAACGCTTCTTTGATCATGGAAAACTCCGACTCTGACCATCGTGGACGTGTAATGGGCCTCTACATGATGAATTTTGGACTGATCCCGCTGGGAACGGTGCCAATGGCCGCGTTGGGAGCGCTGATCGGAATACAGTGGGCGTTTGCTATCGCTGGAGGATTGCTCGTACTCGCAGCTGTCGCGATGACTGTACTGACACCACGCGTCCGGAGCCTGTAGGCAGGGTTTGCCAGACACGTACACAGTACGGCGCCAACTTTCACGCGTACAGCGCAGGGCTTCGAATAAGATGTGTTCGGCGACCCAAGAACTGAACGCAATGTATGCAATGAATGGTACGAAAAGATACCCGAACCCGACCTTCAACGTCGTTAAGATCCAAACTGATCGAAATGACCGACTTGAACTAGAATACCCAGAAGATGCCAATACATATACTCAGTGATTCCCTTGCCTCGCGCATTGCCGCAGGTGAGGTGATCGAGCGCCCCGCATCAGTGGTCAAAGAGTTGGTCGAGAACTCACTAGACGCCGGTGCAAAGAGAGTTGATGTAAGCATCGAAGCGGGAGGACTCAAGCTAATTAGCGTGGTGGACGACGGCGGGGGAATCGCTTCAAGTGAAATCGCCCTGGCGTTCGAGCGCTTCGCAACGAGCAAGATTGGCGAGGATTCCGACCTCGACGACATCCAGAGCATGGGGTTCCGTGGTGAAGCGTTGCCTTCCATCGCCTCAGTAGCCAGAGTCGAGGCAATCAGTCGAGAGCCAGAATCCGATGCAGGTGCCCGCTTTGAAGTGGAGTTCGGTCGGGCTGGTGCGAGCGTGCCCGCAGGAGCCCCCGTCGGCACCTCTATCGCGGTTCACGATCTGTTCCACAACGTCCCGGCTCGACTTAAGTTCACGTCAAGCGCGCAGGCGGAGACCACTCGGATACAGGAGGTCATGTCTAACCTCGCACTTACTCGGCCAGACGTCGCGTTCACGGTGGTCTCCGAAGGAAAGCAGCGGCTCACAACACCTGGTTCCGGCGACCCGATTGATGCGTTAGCGGCGATCTACGGACAGAAGGTCGCTACGAGCATGATTCCTCTGTCACCCGATGCGTCTTCGCCATTCCGAGCTTCTGGGCTTGTCAGTTCGCCTTCTGAAAGCCGGGCTAGCAGGCGGTACATCACCATTGCCGTCAATGGCCGTTTGATTCAGAACCGTCGGATCTCGTTCGCGATTGAGCAGGCCTATCACGGCTATCTGCCCGAACGCAGGTTCCCGATTGCGGTCGTCTACATAACTGCCCCTTTCGAGGACATTGACGTCAATGTTCACCCGGCTAAGGCTGAAGTCAGATTTCTGAGGGAACAACTGGTCTTTTCAATGGTTCAGCAGACCGTTAGAGACGCGCTCTCAGAGATGGCACCGGTTCACAGGGTAGCCAGCCATCCACAGCCAAACGCTTCACAGTCCGAGTTTTCCAGTACCGATGAGAGAAAGCTGTTCGAACAGGCAACCTGGCCTGTTTGGGATTCCGGCAAAGAGGGGCATTCACCAAATGGCAATGCAGTTGAAGCCGGGCAGGGGGACGAACACCGAACGACGTATCGCGATGTACTACCTGTCCTTCGAGTTATCGGGCAATCTCAGGACACATACATCATCGCTGAGGGTCCTGACGGCCTTTATCTGATCGATCAGCACGCTGCGCACGAACGAGTGCTGTACGAAAAGGTGACGAAACAGTTTGCTGACCGCGCAGCTGAGTCTCAACCGTTGCTTGAACCGGAGTCGGTCGACCTAACACCACAGCAGTTCACCGAGTTTTCTGCGCACGGTGAAGAACTGGCAAATGCCGGATTCACAGTGGAGCAGTTCGGTGATCGCACTGTGCTGATTCGAGCTGTTCCGTCAATGCTCGCCACAGGCGGGCGCTCGGCAAAAGAGGCTCTGCTGGGTCTGCTGGACGGCATCGCAGAAGGGCGTCAGTCTGGCTGGTGGGCAGAGAGAATGCTCGCTACGATCGCCTGTCACGCGGCGATCAGGGCAGGGCGGACTGTCGCCATTGATGAGGCTAAGGCATTGATCAGGCAACTAGAAGAGTGTGATCAGCCTCGGACGTGTCCGCATGGCCGGCCTACTATGGTGCACCTCGCAACCGGCATGCTTGAACGGGAGTTCGGGCGCAGGTAGCGCGACACTCACCACATTCATTCATCTACTGGCCGGCACCTCACGACTAAAAACACTCCGAATAGTCAGCGATCGCCACAAAACTACTTAAGAAGAGTCGAAACGCACCATGAAACGAATTCTCATCACATTCGCCGGAGGTCAACTGGGCCGCGGAATCACCTCAGCTATCCGCGCAGCACGACCAGCTCACATTATCGGTGCAGATGCTGACGGCTATGCCTTATTTCAGTCAGATGCCGAAGAGCGTTACATAATTCCTCGTGCGGATGAACCCGACTATTTAGATGTTCTGCGTGACCTGGTTAGACGTACAGAACCTGACCTTGTTTGGCCAATGCATGACAACGAAATCGCCCTCGTGGTTGCAGATCAGAGAGAACTTGGAGCACCGACATTCTTACCTCCTCGTGAGACGGTCGAGATCTGTCACAACAAGTTCGCGTCTTACGAAACGTTCCGGGCAGCAGAAGTGCCGGTCCCAGACACGATGATGCTAGATGGCGAGGGTGACCTCGCTGAGGCGTTCCGCCGTTTCGATGGGGAGGTCTGGATACGGCCCATTAGCGGAGCCGGAGCAAGAGGTGCCCTCGGAACGACGGACAAAGACCTGGCAACGATCTGGATCAATCACTATGACGGCTGGGGTCACTACTCTGCTGCCGAACGACTAACGCAACAGATGTACACCTTCGAGTCGGTCTGGCATGAAGGTGAGTTGATCGTTGGTCAGAGCAATGTTCGCAACATCGCGACCAGTCGGCGAATGGGATATCTCGGTGGTGCCACAACTCCAGGACTCGGCGTGAGAAGGCGCAAGCCGGCGTCCGAACAGGTGAAAGAGGTGGCGATGGCAGCAGCGCGTGCGGTGAGTGGTGGCAAGCCCCACGGAATCTACAGCGTGGACATGAACGACGACCGCAACGGAGTTCCAAACGTCACCGAGATCAATATCGGTCGATTCGGCACTTCAGGTGCGATCTGCTTCTACAACCGTGGAGCAAACTTCCCGGAGATCGCCCTCAGAGTTGCGTTCGGAGAGGACTTCGGATTCAACCCGCCGCTGGTCGACCCGCTGCATACCGATGTTTCCGTCGTCTATTCGATCGGAAGCCAGCCTGTCGAGATCGATGACCGTGAGTATGGTCCGTTAGTACGTGAATATGAGCAGAGACGCAACCAGTTGAGTTAGTCGACTCGCGTCTGCCGGGGAAGAACTTGTGTCGCCTATCAGCCTGAAGTCGGGTTTAGGAGATCTACCCCGGCGCAACTGTGCCTGAATGAGTAGATTGCGCCATCGGATTCTGAAGTGACATACACCGTTTTCAGATCGGCACCGCCAAACGAAACGTTAGATGGCTTCCACCTTGGGCTGTAATAGAGCTCAGCCAGATCGCCCTCCGGTCCGACCAGGGCGAGAGAGTTGATGCCAGGCAACGACTGAAAAACGCGACCTTCGACGTCCACCGACATCCCATCGGGTGACGCGGGCTCACGAAATCGACGCACAAGCTTTTCTGCTAGCGCGTTGCCATTTGCATCGAATTCGTATGAGACGAGCCTGTGAGCCCTCATCTCGGCGACGTAGACGCCGTTCTGGTTCGCCATCAGGTCAACACCGTTCGGATAAGCCAGATCCCCTGCGAAAATCCCGGTCTCGCCGTCACTGGTCACGCTGTATATCGGGCTGATTGCCGGATCGGGTGCAGGCACACGCGCGGGGTCGGTGAACAGAAGATCACCATTCGGTAGAAAACAGAGATCGTTTGGCCCACCAAACTCTCTAGACTCGTGTTTGGACACGAACTCCTCGATATTACCGTCGTCGCTGACTCTCAATATGGCCTTCCGGCCAGCATCCGCCACATGAAGGATTCCGTCTGATGAGAAGGCGAGACCATTGGGTCTCCCCTGCGTGTTCGCCACCATCTTCGTTGAACCATCGTTAGCGAGCCTGTGTACGCCACCGTCACCGGCGCTCACGAAGTAGAGCCCCTCGTCTGGGCCCCACGCCGGTCCTTCGGGAACATTGATCCCGGAAACAGCGATCTCAATATCCGCAGGCAGATTCTCCGGAATTTCTGTCGTCAAGGTTCGCTCCGGCAAAACGATTTGGGTGAATAACTATCGGCAAACGAGTCTAGCACCGGTCCTGAACCACCAGTAACCAGTCGAGAGTTGTGAGTAATCAGGTCAATTGCTAGAATTTTCACGAATTTACCGACTCGCCAGTCGGTTGATCCCAACGATCTGGTATCACATGACAACCGCAAGTTCACCAAACACGCAGACCCGCGAACGGATCCTCGAAGCAGCTGAGGCCGTCTTCGCGGACAACGGATACCACGACGCTCTCGTTGATGAGATCGGACGGCGAACATCCTTGTCCAAAGGTGGTTTGTACTTCCATTTTCCGAGTAAGGAAGGCCTGTTCTTCGCTGTCCTTGACAGACTTGCGAATAAACTGGTTGCCAAGGCCGAAACAGCAGGCTTGAACGAAGAATCGGCGCTCATACGAGCAGCTCAGGCTCTAAGAGCGGTTCTTTCTTCTCTTTCTAAGAACCGCAGGTTGGCCCGGTTGGTCGTTGTGCAGGGTTACAGCATGGGTAACCAGTTCGAGAGAAAGCGAGCAGAGATATTCGACCGGTTCGCAGGGTTAATTGAGCAACGCCTGATTGAAGCTAAAGCTAACGGAGAAACCGTAGAGATCGATCCGGCATTAACCTCGCGAATATGGCTGGGCGCTGTTAACGAACTCGTGATTCACTGGTTGCACGAGGGAGGACGAAGCCCGGCCCAGCGAGCTGATGAAATATCCGAGACGCTTCTGCGAGGAGTACGGGCGGAGGTCATGATATGAGTAGCGCTGAGATCGACCGCGCTGCCAAAGTTTCGCCGGTCAGGCGATTTGTTCTTTTTCTGGAAACGATCAAGTTCGAGCACTCGATCTTCGCACTCCCATTCGCAGTATCTGCAGCTTTCATGGTCTCTGGCGGGTGGCCCCATTGGGATGCGTTCGGATGGGTCATACTCGCTATGGTGAGCATGCGCACGTTCGGAATGGCGGCAAACAGGCTGATTGACGCCGAGATCGACGCTAGGAACCCCCGAACCGCATCGAGGCCGACGGCGACAGGAGTGGTTTCGAAAACTCAACTGTCTGGCTACTTACTGGTTTCCGGTGCCATCTTCGTTGGCGCTACATCGCAGTTGAACAGCATGGCCTGGCCTCTCGCTCCGATCCCACTGGCGGTAATGATCGGCTACCCGTACATGAAGAGGTTCACCTGGCTGGCACACTTTGGAATGGGTAGCGTGTACCTGATCGTGCCACCTGCGGTGGCAATAGCGATGACAGGAGAGCTTCCTGCGTGGTCGATCGTACTGGGATTTGCCGGCATGCTATGGGTAGCCGGGTTTGACGTCCTGTACGCCACGGCTGACAGAGAAGTGGACTCACAGCAGGGCCTGCACTCTATTCCTCAGCAATTCGGTATCGCAACTTCCATCTACACAACGAGAGCGTTGCACCTAACAGCAGCCGTACTACTGTTCGTGGCAGGAGCGGTCCTCGAGGTCGGTGTCATCTACTACATCGGGGCGGCGGCGGCGGCACTACTACTTGCCTACGAGAACAGTCTTGTGTCTCCCAGGGATCTTTCCAGACTGAACATGGCATTTTTCACGATGAACGGTGTGATCGCAGTGGTGTACGGCACATTCGCAGCAGTTGACGCGGTGGTGTTTGGATGAGCGGCACATCCAGTACAAAACAACGACAGCAAAAACATCGGCGCCAGCGTCACGAAACGGACGACCTGAACTAAGAAACTGCTATTTTGCGTACTGTTTAGCTCGTTAGAAAGAATCTGTCGAAAATGGGTAGATACATAGTGGGAATAGCAGGGGCTTCAGGGGCTCCATATGCGAGACGAGTCCTGCAGGCGCTGTTGACCGGCCGCCACGAGGTTAAGTGCGTGATCAGCGATGCTGGACGACGTGTGCTTGAGGTCGAAGAAGATCTGTTACTAACTGGAAACACGGATACAGATCACCCGGAGTTGCTTGATTGGTTAGACGTGCCAGCCGCAGGCTCCCATCTCGAAGTTCTACATCACAAGGATGTGGCGGCAAGCATCGCATCTGGTTCGTACCCGACAGACGGCATGGTCGTAGTGCCATGTTCTGGAGGAACGCTGGCCAAGATAGCGACCGGGGTCTCCACCGGGCTCATCGAGCGAGCAGCAGATGTGTGCCTCAAGGAACGCCGGAAGTTGATTCTTGTAACTCGCGAAACACCATTGAGCCTGATCCACCTTCGTAACATGACTGCTGCCACCGAAGCAGGGGCGATCATCCTTCCGGGCTCACCTGGCTATTACCAGCGGCCTGAATCAGTTCAGGACCTGATCGATATGATCGCAGGAAGAATTCTCGACCATCTTGGGGTCGAGACCTCATTGCTGAAACAGTGGACTGGACCAGAGCCTGCAACATACGCAGAGTCAGACTGAGCAAAACCACATATGGCATTTACCGATCTCCAGTCATTCATACGTCACCTCGAGAAAGAAGGGGAACTGCATCGCGTCCAAGAACAGGTCAATCCTGAACTTGAAATCACTGAGATTGCCACACGTGCGGTAAGGGAGGACCGTCCGGCGCTGCTGTTCGAAAACGTCACGGGAGCCAACTACCCACTCGCTATCAACCTCCTCTCAAGTCGCAAGCGTATCGAGATGGCGCTGGGGCGTGACCCGGAGGAGATCGGTGAAGAATTAGTCTCGTTCGCTCAGGATGTGAATCCCCCTACGCTTGGCGCCCTCTGGCGGAATCGAAAAACCGGCCTAAAGCTTCTCAAGATGCGCCCTAACATGAAGAAGAGAGGGCCTGTTCAGGAGGTAGTTGAGAACCCGGACCTCAGCAGTATGCCGATTCTCAAGTGCTGGCCGGGTGATGGGGGTCGCTTCATCACACTGCCTCTTGTCTTCACCGAAGATCCGGATTCTGGAGACAAAAACGTCGGCATGTACCGCATGCAGGTCTTCAACAAGACCACTACCGGCATGCATATGCAGATCCAGAAGGGCGGAGGTTTCCATTACTTCAACGCTGAAAAGCGCAACGAGCCTCTGCAGATGGCAGTTGCACTTGGAGGCGACCCTGCATTGAACCTCGCGGCCGTCATGGCCCTTCCAGAAGGCATGGATGAAGCTGCGTTCTCTGGCATTGTCCGCGGAGCCCGTACTCCTATGACTCGAGGCAAAACTGTGGATATGAACGTACCGGCCAATGCGGAGTTCATCCTTGAGGGGACAGTCAGGCCGGGCCGTCGACAGATGGAAGGTCCGTTCGGCGACCACTTCGGGCACTACTCGGAAGCTGCAGAGTTCCCGGTTTTCGAGATCCGCACTGTCACGAGAAGAAAGAACGCTATCTATCCCGCCACCGTGGTCGGCAAGCCTCCACAAGAAGATCGTTACATCGGTGACGCGACACAGCAGATCCTTTCGCCGCTGATTCGCCTAATGCACCGCGAGATCAAGGGCATGTGGGCCTACTACGAAGCAGGCTTTCATAACCTCCTGGTCGTCTCGGTGGAAAGCCGCTACAGCAAAGAGCCGATCAAGACCGCGCTCTCAATTCTCGGTGAAGGCCAGCTCTCACTCTCCAAATGCATCATTCTGGTTGGTCCTGACGTTAATCCTCGAGATCCGTCTACTGTTCTGCAGGCCATCCGCCGCAACTTCAAGCCGGAAGAGGACTTCCATCTCATAGCCAAAACGTCTGCCGACACTCTGGACTTCACTGGCCCAGCGCAAGACCGGGGATCGAAGATGGTTATCGATGCCACTGGAAGCCCTCGTGGTGGCGATTCGATCTCAGCGACCGCACTACCCGTGAACCTGGCTCAGCTCACTTCGACCGCCGTAAAGCACCGGTTGGTCGGGCGCACCATGCTTGTGGTGCAGATGCGCGGAGAGGGCAGACCACTACTCGAGCGCCTGGTACGTAACCCGCTTCTTGGTAGCCTCAGCATCATTGTTGCGGTGTCTGACGATGTGGACATAGACAACGATGTTGAGTTGCTCTGGGGCATATTTACCCGTTTCGACGCCGCCAGGGACGTTTCGTTCAGTGCAGCGGAGTTCAGGGGCATTGAACCCGTTTATCACGGCGTCATGGGAATCGACGCCACCTGGAAAGAGAGCTATCCGAAGCCTCTTGTCATGGACCCGGATGTAGTCAAGAAAGTGGATAGCAAATGGTCTCGCTACTGGAGCTAGCAAACGACATACACCTCGAAGACCGCGCACTTTTTCCTATTTGGGATGCGGTACAGGAAGAGAAACGCCTCACGCCAGAGCAAGGCGTGACGATACTCGAAACAGAGGACTTCGCTGGCGCTGGCCGCATCGCCGATTTTGCCAAAAAGCGGCTAACAGGCGACAAGGTCTACTTTGTGCTGAATCGCCACATCAACCCGACCAACATCTGTGTTCTCAGTTGCAGTTTCTGTGATTTCGCCAAGAAACCAGGTGATGACGACGCATACGAAATGTCGATGGACGAGATCATGGACCACATGGATGACGATATCCGCGAAGTCCATATCGTAGGAGGGCATCACCCCAAATGGCCGTTCGAGTACTACGTCGACATGGTCCGCAATATCCACGAGAAGTATCCGAATGTGCAGGTGAAGGCGTTCACCGCATCGGAGATCGACTATTTCCACCGTCGCTGGAAGGTTCCGCCTGAAGAGTCACTGGCCATATTCAAAGAAGCTGGTCTCGAATCCATGCCGGGTGGTGGCGCAGAAGTCTTTTCACCACGGGTCCACAAGGCGCTCCTACCTGGAAAGGCCAACGCCGATCGGTGGGCCGAGATTCACAAAACGGCACATCGCATGGGCATCAACTCGAACTGCACTCTCCTGTACGGGCACATTGAGACGTTCGAAGAGCGAATCGACCACCTGGTGAGGCTACGGGAGATACAGGACGAGACAGCAGGTTTTCTGGCGTTCATACCCCTTGAGTACCAGATCGGTATGACCAAACTGCGACCTCGCCACACTCCACCAATGGACGACCTGAAGATGATTGCCGCGGCGAGACTCATGCTGGACAACATCAAGTACATAAAGGCGTACTGGGTGATGCTCGGAGAGGCAACCGCTTCAATTGGGTTGAATTTTGGCGCAAACGACCTAGATGGAACCATCGGCAAGGAGCGGATAGCCCATGCTGCGCTCGCAGATTCACCTGCAGGCCGCGCCCGAGACCGCATGGTCAATTCGATTCGAGATGCCAGGCGTATTCCGGTCGAACGAGACGCGCTGTATAACGAGATAAAGGTCTACGAAGAAGCGGGCTGATCAGTATCCGAAGACCGGAAGCCGCACTCTCACCCACAAGGAAACAGCCAACGAATAGCGCACCAAAACTGAAAATCGGTCACATGCCGTATTTGAATTCCGAGGTTTTTTACCGCGCAATGTCACCAGATGCCTGTGAACTGGTCACAGCACCGCCGAGGGCAATGGCAGCTGCCGTTGAACGCGGTGAAATTGACGGTGGTCCGTTGCCAGTGGCTGAGGTGTTCAGGTTAGGCGACGCGGTCCAGGAGGTAGGAGACCTCGGTGTGGCGTGCCATGGCCCTGCATTGAGTGTTTTGCTCATATCCGAACTACCAATCGACAAGCTGGCCGGGCAGAAGATAGCAATCACCGCAGATACTGCGACCTCAGTCCAGTTGCTCAGAGTGCTTTGCAAAGAGTACTGGCAGATCGAACCTGAACTCGTCGCCCCTGATGAAACCGCTCCTGCCAGGCTTGTGATCGGTGACGAGGCCAATAGAGAGAAGAAGCTTGGATCTTCACGGTACACATACGATCTGGCAAACGAATGGTTCTCCATGACCCATCTACCGTTCGTCTTTGCGGTCTGGGTGCTCCGATCCGATGTACCGGACGACAGCCGTATCGCGTTCCAATCTGCTTTGACTGATTCCTACTGTGAAGGGCGACAGCTCGTTAAAGAGATCGCTGTAGCGCGTGCGAACGACTACATGAGCCAAGACGAGTGCGCAGCCTACGTCAGGCACTTCACTTATACGATTGGAGACGCGGAACGCAAAGGAATGAACGAGTTCAAACGTCGATTGAGCCAGTTGACGGAATGGCGGCCGCCTGCTGCAGCGCTGGCAGGAACAACCGCCAATTCGAGAATCTGAACGTTGCGGCTTTGAGTTGTCTGATCGGGACAATACTCAGTGCATAGAGAGAAAAACATGAACAAGATAAGGGAAAAGGTTTTCGAGGGCGAAAGGATCACTCCTGAAGAAGGACTGTTCCTGATGGAGCAGGCAGAACTGCTCGATCTCGTGCCTCTTGCACAGAAGATCCGCCACTACCACAATCCTGAACAACGCACGACGTTCGTCATCGACACGAATCTGAATTACACGAACCTTTGCGATGCGTACTGCTCATTCTGTGCGTTTTATCGCACCGATCCGAGCGATCCTTCTGCGTACACCTACACGGTTGAGCAAATCATGGAGAAGATCGGTCGTGCTCGGGACAACGGTGTTAGAACCGTGCTGATGCAGGGCGGATTGAACAGCGATATTCCTTTCGACTACTACCTTGAGATGGTTCGAGAGTGCAGGCGCCTCTACCCAGAAGTGATGCCGCATTTCTGGTCTGCTCCCGAGATCATGAAGATGTCGGAAGTCTCAGGACTTTCGCTTGAAGAGGTTTTCCAGGCGCTCTGGGATGCTGGTCAGCGAACCATGCCCGGCGGCGGGTCGGAAATTCTGAGCAATGAGGTCAAGGCTGTCATCTCTCGTTTCAACCCAAAGGACACGGTCGAAAAGTGGACAGATGTGCACGTCGCAGCTCACAAAGTCGGATTCAAGACAACCGCGACCATGATGTACGGCCATGTCGAGACAGATGAGCACATCATCGAGACGCTGACTCACATCCGTGATGTGCAGGACAAGGCCCTCAAGAACGGCAACGGAGGCGGTTTCACGGCGTTCATACCGTGGTCTTACAAGCGAGACAATACGGCGCTCGCGAAGCAGGTCAAAGAAGAAGCCGGGGCGAATAAATATCTGCGGGTTATTGCCCTGTCCCGAATCATGCTGGACAACGTGCCTCATATACAGGCCTCGTGGTTCTCGGAAGGCAAAAAGACGGGACAGGTCGCTCTCAAATTCGGAGCCGACGATTTTGGCGGGACGCTGTTCGATGAGAACGTGATGTTGGCTGCAGGCTTTTATAACCGCACCTCGACCGACGAGGTGAAAACACTGATCAGCGAAGCTGGCTTCACGCCTGCTCAACGTTTGACTAACTACGAGATAGTCGAGGTGTTTGAAGACCACCGGCCTGAGCTCCGAATTCCGATAGAAGCGAACTAAAGGATTCGCCTTACGCGGAACAACGCTTACGTGTGTACAAGTAGCTAACGGCAACCACAGCCGTATCGAAGAAAGAAACAATTTGCCTGAGATCACATTCGGACACAGCCCAGATGCAGACGATGCATTTATGTTCTATGCATTGGCCAAGGAACACGTGACGATTCCGGGCTTCACCGTCGGTCACCACATGGAGGACATAGAGTCCTTGAATAAGGTGGCTGAGATTGGTGAGATACCGGTCACGGCAATATCAGCCGCACACTACCCGGCTGTCGCGGACAAGTACCGAATCATGTCGTGTGGCGCTTCAGTCGGCAGAAACTACGGTCCGGTTGTAGTTTCAAAAAACCCAATGAAAGAGAAGGAGCTGCTTGGGAAGACGATTGGCGTACCTGGCGAGTTCACCACATCCTGGCTGCTTTACCGGATTTTTGCCCCTCCCTACGCTGAGGCGAAGTTCTATAACTTCGATGACGTTGGGCCTGCCGTCAAAAGCGGTGAAGTCGATGCCGGGATTCTGCTACATGAGGGACAGATCCTCTATGAACAGCAGGGATTCCAAGGGGTGCTAGACCTAGGCAAGCGATGGTTCGAGAAGACAGGTCTTCCAATACCTCTTGGACTAGATCTCGTCAATCGCAACCTTGGCGAGGAGTTGTCTCAGCAGGTAGCGGATGCTTGTAAGGCCAGCATCGAATTCGCTCATGCAAACGAAGACGACGCGCTCGATTACGCTCTCGGTTTCGGGAGAGGTATTGACAGGGAAGATGGTCGCAAATTCGTTCGAATGTACGTGAACCAAGACACGGTTGACATGGGTGAAGAAGGCGTCCTAGCCCTAGAGACGCTATTCGGTCTTGCTGCAGCACGCGGAATCATCGCTGAGGTACCGGACCTAGACCTGGTTCAAGCAAAATGAGTATCGAACCGCCGATGCCGAATGAGATCGTTATCGGTGATGACCTGATTCTTCGGCGTTCGTTCGATACTCCGCCCAAGGTTCTGCACGGCCTAATACAGCAGAACCTGGAACATCTCGGCCCCTGGATGCCTTGGGCTGTCCCACAAAACAACACCAGAGCGGTCACTGAGTTCCTGGAATCGAGACGGATCCAGTGGAACGAGTCGGGTGAACAGGGTTACTCGATCTACTTTGCGGAAGAGTTGGCCGGCAACATTGGCATCGGTGACTTCAATTCGCCGGTCCAGGCCGTATCTATTGGCTACTGGATATCCAAACACCTAGAAGGCCGAGGGATAATGACTCGTAGCGTTGAGGCTCTCATGCGGTTGGCATTCGAGGATCACTCGATGAACCAGGTGATCATTCGGGCCGCACCACGAAACGTTCGTAGCCGAGCTATTCCAGAACGACTCGGGTTCACAGAGACAGGTGTGGAACGGCAGATGTCTCGAAACGCTGCGGGTAAGTTCCTGGATCTTGTGATCTACTCTCTGCTTCGTTCAGAGTGGGAGACGTAAAACTACCGTTTCAGTGTGTACCCAAAGTAAGGCATATCCGGTTCGGCCCAGGCAAGCCGACTCCCGGGATCGAATAGACCCGAGCCTGACTCCACTAAGCATTAATGAAACAAAGCTCCCAGTTTGATTTTGACGCGTACGCGGTAAATCACCTGTTAGCTAACACACACAATGCAGGATGGCGAAAAACCTGCTCTTTGCGCAAAGGTTGCGTGTTGTTCGTTACCGAGATCTCGACACAACCCGCCACTTTGTTCTGCAACGGCGGCTCTGACCGCGAATCCGCGTACCTGCTAACAGCCGCCAGCACGGCCACCATGTAAAAAAGGCCGGGCAGATAGCCCGGCCTAACTACATCTGACCTTTATCGGTTAGCCGACGTACTTGAACTGGTTTGATCCAGTTCGTTCGAACTCAGGCATAGACCTGAGCACAGCGCCAACCATGGTTCCAGGTCTTGCGACGCCCAGATTCACTCCATCACTATTAAGTGCATCGATGATGTCTTGCGCACCAATCTCTTTTTTCCGCCGCTTCCCCAGTTCAATCGCCTTGGCCTGTACTTTGGCTTTCCTCGCCGCTGCGCCCGCCCGGTTTGTAGAACCGTTGCGGCCACCAGAACGCAGCGTGAACAGAACTCGGTCTTCATCCGCGGCAATCCTTACCTTGCGTCCGGCGACGCGTGCTGCATAGCTGATGCGCGGGCGAAGCTTCTTAACTGTCTCATCACCTTCAGGGACCAGAGCTTTTACCTGGCCGGACTTAAGGCCGACTATGGTATCTATCAGTTGCTGTGTTTCAGGTGATCGCTGGCGCCTTCCTCGCGGGGTCTTCTTCATGTCCGCAAGACTAGCTTCGACTATCTTCATCTCTTGAGAATCTCGCTTTGTGACTGTCGATATTGTGTTCTGCATCATGCGTCGTTATTGACGAGTTTGATTTCAGTCTAATTCAGTCATGTTCAACATGCAATTCGAGCATGTTTCCAATTCGCAGTTTATTTGTGTACTGACACAAAACCCGACATGAGTATTGATCGCATCAACTGTATGTCGTTGTGAATATTCCGTTAATAAATCAGTCGGCCCTCGGCCACGGGTGGCTGTTCCTCTTCAGACAACAACCGAGAGAGGAAACTGGGAAAACAGCTGCGTTTCAACAGGCTCAGCGAGCCTATGCGTCGATCTCAAGCCCGGCTATTTGGAGGGCTGACTCCAATTGCACAAGAGTGAACGGTTTCGACAGGAACTGATCTGCCCCAAGCTGTTTCACGCCGTCTCTATCGTTTGCGTTCGCATGTGCGCTCATCACTATTATGTGCCCGGGACGTGGCGCTGAACCTGCTCGCAACTGTTTCAGCACCTCCACACCATCCATCTGAGGCATCATCAGATCAAGCAACATCAGCTCGGGCGGATCTTCGCGAAGCAGATCAAGCGCTTCAAGTCCGTTAGTGGCCGTGCGTACCGTTTCCTGCCCGATAGCCTCAAGTAGTGAGGTTACTGCCAAGCGTGTATTTGGTTCATCCTCAACTATGAGAACGGACGACATAGTTCAATTCCCTGATTCACGACTAAAACGGAGACTCGGCACCAACAGCCGCCGCGAGTTCGTTGAGGCGGAACGGTTTCGGTAAGAGGAGGTCTATTCCTAACTCTTTCATATTCTGCTCTGGCAGCGGATTTTCTAATGCTGTCATCAGCACGATTTTTTCAGGCCGATCAATTTCAGATTGGCTGTTCAGTTGACCAAGAAACTCTATACCGTCCATTAGCGGCATCACCAGGTCAAGCAAGAGAATATCTACGTGTGAATCTTTAAGAACATTCAGGCCATCATTGGCGTCCACAGCACTCAGAACCTCGTACCCGCCAATGACCTCAAGTCCGGCCTCAATAGCCGTTCTAACCGACTCTTCATCTTCTACGATAAGGACTCTGCTTGAATTTAAGGTCTCGGGCATTCAATCTCGCTTTTCGGGTCTGTCTGAGTCACAAATCTGGTCTTTGGACCAGTTCGAAGAGTTGAGTTGAGCGGAAAATGCGATTATACGATTACCCGGTACCTGGCCTTAGTTGCCTGGAACACCGAAATGAACAGGAAATTCGTTGATTAAAGACGATATCTGCACCATAGGACGGTCGGTTTGAGATCGTACCAGCAAACAGTGCTGGGAGGCTCCCTTTCAGGAGCACCCGTCACGGTCGCCCTGGTTGCGATCAACGTGATCGTATTCCTCCTCCTCACCGCGACAGGTGGGTCTGAAGATAGCGTCAATCTCTATCGTTGGGGGGCTAAGTATGGCCCGGCAATTGCAGAGGGCGAGTGGTGGCGACTCGTCCTACCCATATTCATGCATATCGGGTTTTTCCATTTGCTGACCAACTCGATCGGCTTGTTGATATTCGGCTCTATGGCCGAGCGCTTACTTGGGAGTCCGGCATATTTGGCGATCTATCTCATTACCGGTGTGCTCGGGAACGTGGCCAGTTTCATCGCATCGCCGGCTCTCGGTGCAGGCGCGTCCGGCGCAGTTTTCGGCGTAATCGGCGCATTTGGCGTTTACCTGCTGCTGAACAGACAGGTAATGGGAGAGGTAGCCAGGCAAGCTCTCACCAGTGTCGCGTTCATAGTGGTCTTGAATATCGTGATCGGGTTCGTCACCGCCGGGATCGATAACGCTGCCCACGTGGGAGGCCTGTTTGCTGGAATGGCCATGTCGTATCTGGTCTCACCCAGGCAGCGAATGACCATCACGCAAGGATGGAGTGAATTCAGTCCGCCTCGAATGACCGTGAGCGTCAGACCACAAAGCGTCACTCTTCTCGTCCTTGCGATCGTTGCAGGTCTGGCCATCACTCTTATTGGTACGACTGTCCGAGCGCAAGACTACCCATATGCGGACCCGTACGCAGCATGTGGAATTGGATTCGCAGAATTCTCGGATCCTGAAGGGCCTCTACCATTTGGCTGCCGGGCGATCATAGGATGATCTAGCGTTTTGGATTAATCGCAAATGGGCGCAGTTCAGAACGAACTTACAAAGAAGCTTTCAGCGTTTGAGTTCACCACACAACGGCTATTTGTGAGCGAATGGCACTCCCAGGCTGTTCAAGAGCGCCTGTCAAGGGACCTTAACCTGGTAGTTCAAGATATCTTGACCCCTTCCGTGACACGACAGCTGCCCCCTTCCTGGCAAGGGGATTACACAGCAAAGAGAGCGGGTCATTGGATATCTGAAAGAGATGCAGAAAGCATCATACTGATTGCGCTCGAGGCAAACAGCAACAAGCCTGTGGGTCTTGTTATCCTCTCAGTGGTCTCAGAAACTGAGGTCCGTAGTGAGGTGCGGCTCGGCTACCTCCTGGCAGAGCGGTCGTGGGGGAAAGGCATGGCAACTGAACTGATCTCGGCGCTGATCGAACAGCATCGAGCTCTGCACGTTAACCATTCGATCGTAGCCGGCGTCGACTTCGCAAATCCAGCATCATCCAGAGTGCTTGAAAAGTGCGGTTTCCAGCGCCAACCTGAAAGCTCTCCAAGTGCGGAGCTCCTTTTCAGGCTAGATGTCAACTAGTCGATGACAGTGTTCGTGGTTGACAGCCTCTTTACGGTGTACTGATAATAAGTATCAGGAGACCATTCAAGATGGCTGTACACCCTACGCAGACACATGACCTGATTGCGACTCTCGAAGACAGCGGATTCAGGCTGACTGAACCCAGGCGACACGTCGCAGCTTCCATAGAACTACAGGAAGAAGCATTCACCGCTGAGTACCTGTGCGAGACCATTCCCGGAGTCGGACGAGCAACGGTTTATCGGACTATCAAACTGCTGGTTGAGGCTGGCGCTCTGTGCAAGCTCGCCATGCCGGATGGTGCTCCAAAGTACAGTCTGGCGCGTGTTGGGCACCACCATCACACGGTCTGCGTCAGATGCGGCAAAGTTGGTGATTTCCGGGACTCCACGGTCGAACGTATGCTGCGATCGCTTGCCAAAGAGGTCGACGGGGAGATCGTAGGGCACCGTATGGAAGTCTATGTAGACTGCTCAGACTGCTCGAGCCGATAACCATCAATCCAGGTGCAACGACAATCGCTGGTTACGAACCATGATACAGAGTATCAGTAGTCAGTCTGAGACTACTCGTGAAGCTCCCGCGGAAGCGGTTCTTGAGTTCGACGAAGTTTGGTTTGGTTATGATGGCGAGATCGCCGTCCAGGACATCACCTTCTCGGTCACGCGCGGCGAGTTCATGGCTGTTTTGGGTCCGAATGGCAGTGGGAAGACCACGTTGCTTAAGCTTGCTCTTGGCCTGATCAAACCGCAGCGTGGATCAGTAAAGATCTTCGGCAAAGACCCACGCTCGTTCGACGATTGGCCTCGCGTTGGCTATGTCCCACAGCGGGTTGAAGCGGTCCAAACAAGGTTTCCTGCCACCGCCAGGGAAGTAGTCTCATACGGGCTGTATCGAGGATTTAACCCGTTTCGTATGTTCCGAAGTTCAGCAAAAAAACAGGTTGAAGAAGCGCTTGAACTCGTCGGTATCCCGGAGCTAGCTGACCGACGGGTTTCCGACATGTCGGTCGGGCAACAGCAACGAATGCTGATTGCCCGATCATTGATCCGACAACCAGAGCTTCTGTTAATGGATGAACCTGTGGCCGGAGTGGACGCAGCCGGGCAAGAAGCGTTTCACGCGCTTGTTAGACGCTTGAATTCAGAGATGGGAATGACGGTGATGCTCATCTCACACGACATTGGTGCCGTGATGCGTGAGGCCACAACGTGCGCGTGCATCAACCGTGAGATCGTGTTCCACGGTGAGGTCCACGATATGCGATCTTCTGACCTCTCAAAGCTCTACGGCTTCCCGGTCGATATCCTGCTGCATGATCCGAGTCACACTCACAGGTAGAACGCAGGAAATGCCAGAGATCCTCGAATACGACTTCATGCGGCGGGCTCTACTTGCAGCGTTGCTTATCGGTGCGGTTGCCCCTGCATTCGGAGTCTTCCTTGTTCTCAGGCGTCTTTCTTTGATAGCAGATAGCCTGTCGCACGTAGCGCTGGCAGGTGTGGCGATTGGACTACTCACCAATATCTTCCCGCCGTACATTGCGCTGGCTGCAACCGGGACGGCTGCAGTTTCGATAGAGGAGCTTCGTGCGCGACGAATGTTGCCTGGTGACGCTGCACTCGCAGTTTTTCTATACGGTTCGTTGGCCATCGCTGTTGTCATCATCTCGATTGCGGGTGGCTTCAACTCAAGCCTGTTCGGTTTCCTTTTTGGATCGATACTTACAGTTGGCACGTCTGACCTGTGGCTAATTGCGGGGCTTTCTGTAGTTGTGATTATCTTCGTTGGCGGGTTCATGTCAGAACTGGCCCAGTCATCGTTTGATCCTGACCTTGCGCGTATCAACGGAGTAAGAGTTCACGCTCTCAACATTGGGCTAGCTGTGATTACCGGAGCGACAATCACTCTTGCGATGCGAGTAGTGGGGGTATTGCTGATTGGCGCATTGATAGTTGTCCCTGTGCTAATCGCTCTCCGAGTGTCCAAAGGCCTGACTCGTACTGTGCTTGTCGCATCCACCACCGGCATGATGGTCGCAGTTAGCGGAATCGTGATCTCGTTCTACACAGATGTTTCGCCAGGTGGTGCAGTGGTACTGACAGGTATTGGATTGCTATTAGTTGTTGAGATCACAAACTTTCTGATTCACAGGAGCCGTGGCCGACGAATAGCGTCTATCCAACCGCATACGCACCCACATGTCGTCCATGCTCACGCCGCTCAGGATGTGCGGGTTTCTGGTGCCGGTGCCGGTGCCGATACTAAGAACAAACCGAGGGACTAGCCACCGGCAAATGCAGCAGGCCAATTCGGCCTGTTCTCTTTCCTGACCACCAATCGAAGTCCCGACCAAGTTTCATCTATGGCACAGACCTTGTTGTCCACCATTCCGCGGGGCAAGGCGATGTCTCTGACACGGTCTTCTGTCATGTCCGTCTCGATGCCGGAGGTACGCTTCGGCCATGCGACCCAGATTGCGGCTTGAGAATTGATGATGGGCGCGAAGTGATCGAATCCGCTGTGTAGATCGGACACCGAACGGGTGAACAGGATCACGATGTCGGACGCTTCTTCATCTTTGACCAGTGGTAACTCGGTCCTTGAGAGATAGACTGCTTCAGGCAGCTCTCCAAGCAATTTTTCGAAGCCGCTTGGAGCGTCTACCAGCGCCACCCGATGACCTTGTTTTATGCGGAGTTTCTTAGGCAGCGGCGTGCCTGAATATCCAGTTGTCACACTCAACTCCTTGTTGGTCGATCAGGTGGCATATCTGATCACTGGGTGTATGCCCCCAGTTGTGATGAGCCCCTGGGATCAATCGGCTGGACCACCACTGCGCCAAAATGTTCTTGTAGACAGGTAATTTAGGCGTGGAGCAGGGCATAAGTGGGCTACGAATATGTTTGCCACCTGCTCTAAGAATCTGCTCGGGATGAGCGCTCGTCTTCATGAAGACGACACGTCCCGTGGATTCCACCCGGTGAGTCACCGCTGATAATGGTTCGTAGTGGATGGGAGCTTAGTATGGCCACAGCGTCAGCCGCAAGTGAAGCTTCGCCTGCAGTGACAGGACAGGTTGTCACTGGATCGAATCCGGCTACGCAATACTCCGACGGCGGTCCGCTCCAAGTCATCGTATTCAACGATCATCCGGTTTTCAGATCTGCACTCTCCTGGAAAATGGGGAAAGAACTAGGTGTTCAAGTTGTTGCAGATGCCGCATCTCTGCACGAAACTCTGGCCCTTGCAAAATCGCGAGATCACGAAGGTGGAACCGGAGATCGTATCGACGCAGTGATCGCTGATCTCCGTATCGGCGACGGTAACTCTGAAGGCGTCGAAAGCGTCAAAGTTCTTTCGGCCAGGCTTGATAATCTCCCTGTGATTGTCAGCTCAGACATGTGCTCACGCTCATACACAGTACGCATGGCAGAGGCTGGTGCAGCAGCGGTACTGCCGAAGTCAGCAAGCATGAAATCGCTCGCAGAAGCTGTGCGTTCCGAGGTCGCTCAGAGGACGCTAAGCCCTGAGCCAACTACGGACTCCAACGTCAACGCAGCCTGATACTTCAAGCCGTTACCGGGCTTCTACTAGTTGCGGTCGAAAGCGGTTCCCGCACGTTTCCAGGGTGACCGGGTGCGCCGAACACCGGACAGCCTGCACATGACGTTCGGTCTGAACATTCGCCGTGCTCGCCGGTAGGACTCGGCCCATTCGCGGACTTCACGGCCGTCGCTTCCCGCTTCACATCACGAAGGTCCAAAGTGGACCGCTTTTCCGAGTGTCCGAGCAACTCGAGTCTTAACTGTCGATAGGGTTCCGGTCGGTGGCCCGGCATCACCACGAATCCACGCGCCTTTTTGCGCACAACACCCATGCATTGCAGATCCTTCCAGCTACTAATGGTCGCCCTTCGCCTCTGTCGCATGATGCGATCCGCAGATATCGGGCCGATGCCAGGGGTTCTGAGCAAAGTCGGTAGGTCTGCGCGGTTGATATCCACTGGAAAGAGCTCGGGGTTTTCCAGTGCAATCACCGTCTTCGGGTCCTGGTCGAGATCAAGATGCCCGCGCCTGTCAAAGGCCAGGCTGATTTCCTCGTTCTCGTATCTGTAGATCCGCTTCAGCCAGTCCATCTGGTAAAGCCTGTACTCCCGCTCCGATGGCGTGGGCGTGTGTTCTTCCATCGGCGTGTATCGGACCGGCCTGAACGGAACGTAGTAGACACGCTTGAGTTTCCAGTCGCCGTAAAGCTGGGTAATGCGCCTGAGAATATCTGCATCGGACTCTTCCGCCGCCCCCACGATCATCTGGGTCGCCTGTCCGACGGTTTCTCCGGTCCGAGCCTTTGTCAGTCGATCGATCCAACTCATCGGATCGAGGATGCCACGCTTCAGATCCTTCATAGGACTGAGCTGCTGAAGTCCGGGGTCAGTCGGGGTCTCGATGTTCACGGAGAGCCTTGTACCTAACCGATGGGCGGCCTCCACGATGTCTTCCGAGGTTCCAGGCATCACCTTCAGGTGAATGTAGCCCTTGAAGCCGTATCTCTTGCGAATCACCTCGACGGTCTGAACCATCCTTTCTGTGGTTGTTGAGGCGCCGCTCCCCATGATCCCCGATGATAAGAAAAGGCCGCTGACCATGTTGCGCTCGACCATTTCGGCAAAGGTCTTTGCCAGTTCATCGACCTTGTATGCGAAGCGTCTGCGGGGCACCCAGTGGCTGTTAGGGCAGAAGTGACAGTCCATCATGCAGAAATCGGTAAACATCGTTCGCATCAGAGAAATCGTCTTGCCGCCGGGCATCGATGCCTTATAGATGCCCGGCATCGGGTTCTTCTCTTTGCGGGAGTAAGGTGCCCTGTAGGTTCTGCCATCGCTGGACGGCGTGAGGTCACGGCGGAACTGGGAAACGGCTGGCGGGCGACCCAGAACATCGTCTCCAGCCATGGCGCTCAACGCTTTGAGCTTGTCGAATCGATCAGGCTCACTGCTAATCATCACCATCTGACCACCCTCCCTCATCCACCTGGAACAACACGACAACGAGGCAAAATACTAGCACATATGTTCTGTTTTCGATCGCAGATGACATAGGCCCGAAAACAGGATTGATTCGTTAGTTCAAGGTGATTTCTGATAGTTTTGTCCGTCTGCGCACGTCCGGGTCGAAACTCGCGCATCAAGCATGACGGCGGGGGAGTGGATGGGTCCCGGTGGGCTCCTCGGACTTCAAATCCGTTGTTCCGGCAGCTTCCTGTCGGAAGGAGGGTTCGACTCCCTTGCACTCCCGCCAGTTCAACTAGTCCGTTTGGCGAACACCGAGAATGACATCGATGGTTCGTCGAGGGAACCATCGTCCATGTATCCATCGGGCGATAGTCGGACAGAAACGCGTTAGCGAGATCACAAAAGCCGGTTGCGAATGAACCCGTACGGAGGTTTGCTTTTGCCAGAAAAACTGAAACTGCTGGTGACCGGGCTCAACGGGGTAGTGGGAAGGGCGCTACGACCGGCACTTGAGGAACGGTACGAAATCAGCGCGCTATCTCGAAGTGGTGTCGATGGTCTGCCGAAAGATCGAGTATTCAAAGCCGATATCGCTGAGCTCGACTCACTCTATCCGGCGATGAAAGGCATTGACGTAGTGCTGAATCTCGCTGCCGATGGCGGTCAAAGTAGTGCGCTTGGCATGGATGCCGGTTGGGACGCGATGCTCCGGAACAACATCGTCGGCACCTACAACGTGTGCGAAGCAGCAAAGCAGTCTGGCGTGTCCAGAGTGATTCTTGGGAGTTCAGGTGCAACGGCGAACGGCTACGAGCTTGAAGAGCCGTACAAAACTCTGGTTTCGGAGGACGATATCCCAATACCCGACTCGTGGCCGATGGTGAACGAGTTCTCAGAACCAAAGCCGATATCGCTGTATGGAGTGACCAAACTATTTGGAGAAGACCTGGGACGGTACTACGCGCTGACATCTGACATGTCTGTGATCAATTTGCGCATCAGCAGTTGCGGTCCCATTGACGAGGCTGGACCAGGACGAGCCCAGGCGAACTGGGCGAGTTATCGCGACCTTCAACAATTGACGATCAAGTGCATTGAAGCGCCCCCAGAGGTTAAGTTCGATATCTTCTGGGCCACTTCAGACAACCGGAAGCTGTTCCGTGACAATGCTCATGCCAAGGCGGTACTTGGATACAAGCCAGAGGACGGAGTCCGCTAACAACGTGTCCTATCATCGAGCCAAACAGCCCCAGGGAGCAGTTGATAAATGAAGATCGAGGCGATTGATCTGTTCTACATCGCCCTGCCGCGGATCAGACGGGTAGCCGACGGAACTCAGGATTCGCTTGTAGTTCGTGTAACAGCGGATAACGGACTCGTCGGCTGGGGCGAATGTGATGCATCTCCACTTCCTTCCATCGCTGCGTACATCGCTCCGATGTCTCACTCGAACATCATCAACATTAACGAGGCACTACTCGGAGAAACACTTGAAAGCCCGGAAGACGTCAAGAGACTCCGCGCGAAGACCGGAACCTTTGGCCTGGACATAGAACAACTTGACCATGCAGTAGCCGGCGCGGACATTGCGCTCTGGGACTTACTCGGCAAACACCTTGGTGAGCCGGTCTACAGGCTACTCGGATACGACAAATCTTTCCCCAAGACGCCTTATGCAAGCGTGCTTTTTGGTGACACACCGGAAGAGACCCAACGAGTGGCCGAGAGCATACGAAATAACGGCTACCAGGCAGCGAAATTTGGCTGGGGGCCTATGGGCCGAGTGTCGCTGGAGAACGACATCGCACTGGTAGCTTCCGCTCGAAAAGGACTTGGTCCCGACGCTAGATTGATGGTGGACGCAGGAGTCATCTGGGGCGCCGATGACGATGCAGCATTTGTGCGTGCTGAGAGATTTGAAGAGTTCAATGTCACCTGGCTTGAAGAGCCTCTGAACACTGAAGAGGTCGCCGCTTACAAGAGGCTGAGCGACAACGTTAAAAAGGCTGGTCTTTCGGTGAAGATAGCTGGCGGTGAGGGTGCCGACTTCTACCGAGCCGCAGACGACTTGATGACAAACGGTGGCCTGGATTTCGTGCAGATCGATGTCGGCCGAATCGGTGGCATTACTCCCGCAGATAGAGTTTGCAGGCGAGCCCAGGAACTTGGAATCCAGTACGTCAATCACACCTTCAAGTCACATCTGTCTGTCGCCGCGTCGATCCACGTATTTGCTGGCGTTGAAGAGTACGACCTCGTGGAGTATCCGGCTGGTGATTCGCCTTTGGTTCTGGAAACCACTGCGCCAACGGGAATCTGTAGAGACGCTGACGGCATGATCATCGCGGCGGACGCACCCGGACTTGGAGTCGAAGCTAATCCGGAAGTACTCAATAAGTACCTGCGTCGAGTCAAGATCGAACTTGATGGTGAGATGCTCTACGAGTCGCCGGAGCCGTAAATTGGCAAAGGTGCATCCACGTCCACTCGTCGTGACCAACTTACTGGACGCCGGAGTCTGATACGGTCGCCGTAGATTTCAATGTCGGACGGTTTTTCCTGACCGGGCGCAGAACTGGCGGAGCGCGGGAGCACCATCGATGAGTGTGATCAATTTCGAGCAAACACGTCGGATTCCTTATGCCGGTGGCACCTCATTCAGCGACGTCGGCCCGTATGAGCAGATTGATGGGATTCTCACCTTTGGAGTCGACCCTGGTGCACCAGCTAACCGTGAGATTGTTGACCTTGGCCTTGTAGACCGTGACGAAAACGGATTAGTCCAGTTCAAGGCCGACTTTTCGATCACGCGGCCCGTCGATCCGGAGCTAGGATCACACACGTTACTGATTGAATTGCCCAATCGGGGACGCCGGCGGATCATCGACACGCTCAACATGACCGGTGCCGATGCCTCTAACAGCCCTCCACCAGGAGACGGATTCCTGTTTGAGCGCGGGTACAGCATCGCCTCGATAGGCTGGCAATGGGATGTGTTCAAGGACGACATTCTCATGGGCCTTGACGCACCGCTGGCCAACATAAGCGGTGAAATCGATCCTGGGCAGGCTGTTGTTGAGATCCGTCCATATCAACGCGCTCGCACATGGTTGTTGGCAGACCGGATCCATAAGCCGCTCAGAGCATCCGACCTTAATGATCCCGAAGCAAGCCTTCTTGTTAAAGACTACGAAGACGGCGAAGTGGAACTGGTGCCTCGCGACCGTTGGCGGTTCGCGAAAGAGTCGCCAGGTGGAGTTGAACCGAGCAACGAACACATCTACCTCGAAGAAGGCTTCGAGCCCGGCAAGTACTACCAGGTCCTCTACCGGACTGACGATGCCCCGGTTGCCGGCGCCGGGCTAATCGCTTTTCGGGACGTCGCTACATTCCTCCGGAACGAGAGTGATCAGTTCTCGCTCGGACTCGGGAGGATCGACAATGTGATCGGCTACGGCGTCTCACAGACAGGTCGATTTATTCGGCACTTCCTGCACCTTGGACTAAACGTCGACGAAAACGGCCAGACCGCCTATGACGGGTTGCTTCCGCATGTTGCGGGAGCCCGCATGGGATCTTTTAATAACCGCTACGCGCAGCCTTCCAATCAGTCCTATCCGAGCTGGGGCCACATGTTCCCATTCGCAGACGCTGAGCGGGACGACCCGCTGAGTGGGCGGCGTGATGGATTGCTTGCACGCCTGCACAAGGAAGGTGCCGTTCCGAAGATCGTGTACACGAACAGCTCTGCCGAGTACTGGCGGGGTGATTGCTCACTGATGACTACCGATCCACTTGGAACGATCGACATCGAACTGGACCCAGGCACACGTGTTTACCACTTCGCGGGTACGCAACACGGCCCAGGCACCTTGCCGCAGACAGCCGAAGGCGCACCTGAAGGTGCCCTTGGCGCTCACCCGTTTGGTGTCGTCGATTATTCCCCGTTGCTTCGCGCCGCGCTGGTGAATCTTGTCGACTGGGTTGCGAACGACACAGAACCTCCAGGCAGCATGTACCCAAATATTGCTGATGGCACTGCGATCACACGCCAGGAGGTTCTAGAAACGTTCAATCATCTGCCCGACCAGGCTGTGCCAAACCCTCAAAAACTATGGGTCATCCGGACAATTGACCTTGGGCAGCGAGCGCAGGAGGGTGTAGGTACATACCCTCCTGTTGAAGGTAAGGCGTATGCCTGCCTGGTCTCAAGTGTTGATGCCGATGGCAACGAGCTCGGCGGGATACGGTTGCCGGACATATCGGTACCGGTAGCAACACATGCCGGATGGAATACGCGCGCAAACGAAACCGGTTCTCCAGATCAGCAGATCCCGATGCAGGGTTTCACCCGATGGTTTTCGGCGACCGAGCGCGATCGTGAACAACGTACTGATCCACGGCCTTCGATTGAGGAAAGATACGAAAGCAGGGACGAGTACGAGAGATTGGTACGGGAAGAGGTGGGGTGGTTGATTCGAGACAGATTCGTATTGGAATCTGACTTAGAACTTGTTGTAAACAACGCTATGGAGCGGTACGACTACGCCCTCGATCAGGCAGGCCGAGCGACCGCGGTTAAAGCCGTCTGAACTTCTTGATATTCAGCTAGCAGCAACACTTTTGACCTGCTGAACCTGAGTGCAAGTCGACGACCGGGCACCAGACTGCCGGAGACAATAATGCCGCAATCGAAAGATTCACACACAGGAACTTCGCCAGCCAGCCGGGCCGATCTGATCAGGGATCCGGAGGCTGTTGTGTTTGTCGGTGACGGCGAACCTCAACGTCCCGAATCGACAGTCAAGAAACTTGGTGAGCTTCTTGAGTCTGGTCAACTCCAGTCCGACACCTACTCTATCGGGGGTAGCGTCGAGGCATTCGAGAAGCGAATGGCCGATGAACTTGGGAAAGAGGCAGCCATCTGGATGCCGACGGGCACATTAGCGAACCATCTCGCATTGCGCCGCCATGCTGGGACAAAGGCTCGAGTGATCCTGCAAGAGCAGAGCCACATCTACCAGGACGAAGGTGACGCCCTTGCAAGGCTCAGTGGTCTTAACGCCGTGCCGCTTGGTCACAACAGCCCGGTTTTTACCACGGACGAACTACGACAGGCTCTGGAGAGATCCGTAAGCGGACGGGTGCTAAACCCCGTTGGGGCTGTGTCCGTTGAATCACCGGTAAGGCGGCAGGCAGGTCAGGTTGTTCCGCTTGAAGAGATGAGATCGATAGCCGAGTTGTGCCGTCGAGAAGAGATACCCGTGCACCTTGACGGAGCGCGTCTCTACATGATGTCTGCAGCCACCGGGATTGATGTCAAAACGTACGCAGGCCTGTTCGACAGCGTATACGTGTCCACCTGGAAGTACTTTGGATCTCCGTTCGGTGCGATCCTGGCGGGAGACAGCAGCCTGATCGAAGGTATGTTTCACGATCGGCGGTTGTTCGGTGGGGGACTGCCATCGGGTTATCTTGCTGCATCACTGTCCCACGCAGGGATTGATGGATTTGAATCCAGGTTCAAGCAGGCTTTTCTAAAGGCTCAGGAGCTATTTAGCGCAGTAGACCGGCTAGACGGAATAACAGTCCGAAGCTTTGAACACGGCTCCAACATCTTCGAACTCGACCTTGACCCGGCGATTGATGCCGAAACCTTCGCAAATAGACTTGCCAACCAGGGGATATACATCATGATTCCAAATCCAGAATGGCCAGTCCCGCTACTACATGTGAACCCGACAGTGCTGCGCCGTACAAACGAGGATATTGTTAATGCATTCGATCGGGCACGCACGTCAAACTAGATTGTCGATGGGTGTCCACGTCTGAGGGCACGACCTGGAGTCGCCCCTGTGTTCTCGCCGTTATCGATCACGACCTGACCGTTGACAATCACATAGTCGATTCCGACCGGGTAATGTTTGGGGTCTTCACGCGTGGCGTCAGTCCGCACGGTGTCCGGATTAAAGATCACAACGTCAGCGCGAAAGCCGTCCTTCAATACCCCGCGATCCGGCAATCCAAGACGTTGTGCAGGGAAGGAGGTCATCTTCCTGATCGCCTCGGGCAGCTTCAGGTGCTTCTCAGCCCGAACGAACTCGGCAAGCACGACCGGAAAGCACCCGTAAGTGCGTGGATTCGGGTACTCACCGAACAGGATGGCGTCGCTGGCGATCATGCCAAATGGATGCGACACAAATGCCGGGAGCGTCGCTTCGTTCGTGCCGGTGCCTACCTCTGATATGCCAAGGTTCTCCTCGACCAGCAAATCAATCAGTGCTTCCGCTGGTTCCTGGTCACGCATCTCTGCAATGGTTGTGATGTTGCGCCCGTCGTACTGACGATTCTGAGACTGGGTGAAGTTCGTCAACCAACGATGATCCCAGATGTCCTGGGCATCAGAGCGGGAATTCAGGTCTTTAGCAAGCTTTTTGCGATCATCAGGATCTCTGAGCGCGGCCATTAACCGCTCAGGCCCTCCGTCCTTCGCCCAGAACGGGATATGAATGGCTACCGTAGTCCCGGAGTAAGGGTAGGTGTAGCAATCGAAGGTGACATCCAGCCCTTCATCTCGTGCATCTTCAACCAGTCCCAGGTAGTTGTGGTGACTGCCTTCGCCTTGCCGCGGTTGCCGATAGTGGGTGAGGTGAACTGGAACACCGGATTTTCGGCCGATCTCGATCGCCTCTTCCCAGGGAGCATAGACACCTTTGGCCTTGAGTGAGGCTCGTGTATGAGTGTGGTAGAAGCCGCCCATCCGTGCAGCTGTTTCTGAGATGGCGATCAACTCTGCCGTGTCGGCGTATGCGCCGGGAGGATAGTCAAGGCCAGTGCTCAGTCCCCAGGCACCTTCCTCCATAGATTCCCGGATAACTGCCTGCATATCTGCGATCTCGGCATTCGTGGCGGGGCGTTGGTTCCAACCAACTGACCAGATGCGTACAGGGCTGTTCCCAAGGATGTAGGCAATGTTGACAGCGACCTTGTCGTCGTACTTATGTAGCAGTTGCTGCGTGGTCAGCCAGTCAGCCTCTGGTGGGTATCCGTTGAGACCGGAATCCAGCCAGATATACCTCTCCAGCTCCTCTTTCGACTTGAACGGAGCATGGGAGATGCCATCAATACCAATCAGTTCGGTCGTCACTCCCTGGCGTACCTTAGGATCGTGATGAGGCTCTCCAAGAATTGTTAACCCGGCATGGGAATGCAGGTCGACAAATCCCGGGCAGACCACGCGGTCCTCAGCATCGATCAATCGTTTCGCTTCAACCCCATCGAGTGCGCCTTCACCTCGGCGGATGGTGAGCGTGTTCTCATCAACAAGAACGGTACCTCGAAAAAATGCGCTACCGGTCCCGTCGATGATCCGGCCGTTCGTGATGGCGAGATCGACCACTGGATGCCCTTTCTATGATGTGCCCGCCGCGAAGGCGTCCTGGATTCAGCGCTCGACCTTATCGAATTGAACGACAATCGTCACTTCAGCTTCGGCGAGTCTGAGTTGTCACTCAAGCACCTCTCACCTTTATGGCGAAGCAGCCTGAGCGTCTTGCACGAACCGATCTCGGAATTAGCAGCCCGTGTCCACAGCCTGCGTTACCCGTTGGCTTTTCATTAAACGTTTTCTAAAAATCCAACCGGCTCACAGAAATCCTATGTGACCTGACGAGTCCGGAATCTTCAAGAAACACATTTCCGGATTCGAGGTGAGTTAATACTTGGCGATAGCGCAAGGTTGTCGATCACATGCCATGGCTGTTAACAGCTTATTTCACTGCCAGACGACAGATCGCGAATGTGAAACTGTGCCAATCGATTATGGCTGAAACGGCCTTATCGGCGGGCTTCGGTGAGTTAATAATCCAGGAACTGTAATCAATAAGAAAGGGAACTTGAGATCTCACCAACGCGACACATCGTTATCTCAGGCACGGCCGGTGGTGCCCTGTGGGCGGGTACAGGCAACCCTGTGGCGTTACCAGTTGCGTTGGCCGCCGGTGTACTACCCGACATCGACCATCTACTCGACTACTACGTCAGGTACGTCAAGCGTAATAACAGCTACACGTTTTACCTGCTGCACGGATGGGAGTACCTGATCGTCGGGACGCTGGTCTACGCGTTCGTTGCGTCCCCAAGCTGGCTACTTGCGATGCTGGTTGGATACTTCACTCAGCTCGCCGCAGATCAGATAGGAAACAGAGTTACCTGGCGAACGTACTTTATATCGATCAGAGCAAGATACGGTTTCCGATCTGATTTTTTCATGCCGCCACGCGCCTACAAACCAATCGAGTCAGTGATCAGTAGCCTGCCGATCGGTACTAGAACAATCGCAAGAGCTTTCACTCGGATGGTTGCGCGCTGGTCGCGTGCCTCTAGTTAGAGAACTCTGAGCAGTCTTCGCTCGCCAACCAGACCACTTGCTAAACAAGGTCCCGTGGAAGTATTCCGTGGATAGTCGAAGTGATACCTGGTTCAACTATCCAAGGTAGTCGACGAAGATCGGACTGAGCCAGGCCACTTCTTGGTCAACTTGCGTGATGCGGGCCCAGTACGGGTTGTAGCCAGGATTAGGTGATTCGTCAGTGACGCTGATCGAGGCATCCAATCTGCCGGGTTCCGGGCAGCGCTCAACTAACACTCGTCGATCGACGTGGCCCATCTCGATAGAGATTGGCTCTTCGCCAAGTTCATTGAACCTGAACTTCATCGACCCCGAATCGGCTTCAGAAAGCGCCATGCGACGCGGGCCGACCTCACCGTGCATGCCGAACTTCTCACCGATGATGAGTGACGACTCGAACGCAACCGTTATTTCGGCCTCAGCCGGCTTCTCCAGCTCAATCTCGAGACCGCTTGTGTAGCCACAGGTCCACGAGTGGAACTCGATTGTGTTGTCATCAACTTGCCGCCATGTAGACCGTGGACTGTCGAAGCGTAGCTCCTTCACATCGCCGAACCCGGTGCCGTCCAGCCGAATTACACCATCCCAGACGATGCCCGAGTAGCTGGACATCCTGCTGGCACCAGTCCACATCACCCTGAGCCATTTTGCAGATCTCTGTGGAAATACCTGTTCTGAATGAATGAGGTCAAGTCCGCGGTAGACGTCAATCCGCTCAATTGGGGAAGTGCCTGAAGCCTCGATTTCGATCTCTGGATTCTTATCAGTCGAAAACTCCTCACCCATCACACGATCGCCGACCCGCGAATCCGCCCTGATCCGCGTACCAGTTGTCGCGTAGCAACGCCGACGCTTGATCGCATCCAGGACGGCCTCAAGGGACAGTTCGCTCGCATAGATGCCTGTGAGCCCGCCTTTGGCGTAGCGCCTCTGCTGGTGCCCGGGCCGGTCATCGCCCGGCCGGCCCGTGTGGCAGTCGTTTCCTCCGACGAAACCCATGCGGTACCCGCGCTCGATCGACTCACGCAGAAACCACTCGAACGTGCCGTGCGTCGAGACGACCTCAAGTGCCGGTTCTAGTTCGGGGTCATGCCATTGCAGGTCAGCATGCTGACCACCGACATGCGGCGTGATAACCGTGTCTGTACCGCGGTAGTAGTTGTGGAGGTCCCTGACGTGTGGCAGGTCGGTCTCTCCCTCTTCGCCGAGCCTGCTAGCACCATTCCACCGCTTCATGGGTTGTCCGAAGCGGCGGAAGTAGACATTGTGATGCCCACCCCACTCAAGGTGAGCCGACCACTCGAAGCCCGGCAGAGGTACGAATCGACCCGGCTCGTGGAACGCCTCCTCCTGCTGTTGCTGAATCAGATAAGCGGCCGTTGAATGGCCACTGTCATTGCGCTGGAACCCGGCGAAATCTAGTTGTGCCACATCCCTGGCATGCCTGTAGTAGTCGGCAATCTTGTGTGCATCGGCAACCTGCCCGGAATGCGGATCCCCCCAGAAGAGGCGATCAACGGCGGGCTTTTCGGTTGCGGTGAGCGGGTTTGAGACGCCGTTGATACCGGAGCGTTCGTGTTTCGCAGAGATTCGAAGCGTGCTGGGTTCGGTCACACGGCAGCCGGGCACTTCGACAGTACCTGTCTCGTTCCTGTTGAACTCCACTGCATCCACAGGCAGTGCGATACCAGTGGCCTGCAGACTCACCACGCCGTTGAAGCTCTGTGCCGGATTGCCCCACGCATCGGAGGCCTTGACATGGATCGAAAACTCCGACGAGGTATCGGCATCTGGTGGAGCAACAATTTCAAGAGCCGCTATGTCTCCACCGGCGATCCGCACCGATGGTCGGGTCTCCAGTACACCGCCTGTACCGGCGCCGTCTGTGTCCACTTCGCAGAGAAAATAGCGGACAGGTTCGTAGAAGGTCTGGCTGCGGGTGCCTTGACCACCCATCGACTGGTCTCCGAGCGAAACATGCAGCGAATCCCCTGAAGCAATCCAACCAGAGCCAATGCCGACCTTGACCGTGTTTTGGTTGATCACATTCACGGACGCCACGACGCCGTCCGGGGCGTCCACTGAGACGAAATCGGCGCCGGACGGGTCGATTGTCTGCGGCTTCGACCAGTCAGAGTCGCACTCGGTGAAGATGGTGATTGAGCCGCCGGTAGCAACTCCCGCAGATCCTGCGATGTAGACGAGGTGCCAGGTGTTTACGGCCCCCGCCTCGACCTCTTCTGGCCCGTCGAGTTCAAGCGTTCCGAACTCACTTGCGGGCACCAGAGGAGTCCTTGCAGGGTCATATGGTGGCGACATGCGGTTTTCCTTTGGATCGAGATTCAGGAAGTGAGCTCTGCAAGCAAGCGGTCGGCGACGACCTGCTCCTCTCCCTCACGAAGGTTGAACGGGTTCACGTTGAGAGAGTCGAGTGAACTGGCGACGTAGATCCGGGGCGAACCTTCGTGCAGATGCCTCGCTATCTCTGGAACAGATGGCCCCGCCCAGCCTGGATCCAGTTCAATCACGGCCGTTGGCACAAAGTGCCTGAAGTAGTCGTGCCTAACCTCGCACCGAACTCCTGGTACCGATTTCAACTTTGCCGCGACGACTTCGGCCTGGGCGCGCTTTCCTTCAAGTAATGCCTCTTCATCGAGGTCCATGTAGAGCCGCAGTGCCGTCGCAAGACCCACCATCTCCTCGCGTGCGATCTTCTGAGGCCTGCCAATGGCGTGATGAGGGGAGGAGTTCATCAAGGCGGCTTCGATCAGATCCTGCTTTCCGAACAACAGACCTGTTGCCTGCGGCCCTCCTATGAACTTCCCTCCACTGAAGATCACGAGGTCGGCACCTTCGTTGATGAAACGTCGCAGGTTCTCACGCGGTGGCAGCATCGCTGCGGCATCGACCATTACGGGTAGCTCGTGTCGTCGCCCAATCTCGACAGTTTCTTGCAGGCTTGGGCCGGTCTGAGAAAGTCCCGGTGCGAACAGGTACCCAAGTGCCGCCGTGCGTGGATTGATCGCCGCCTCCACCTCCTCGGCAATGCACCCTGATGCGTTGCCAGTAGTCACTACTTCGGCTCCGGCAAAAGTGTGCGTGTTGCCGTAAACGCCGTAGTGGTTGTGCTGCATCACGATCTGGTCAGGCATCCCGTTCGTGTTCGGAAGCCGCCTGATGCGCCCAACATCGGTACCGGTCATACAGGCGGCCGTGGCAAGCGCAATACCACTCGCCGCACCACAAGTGACCATCCCTGCCTCGGCACCAGTCACCTGCGCAATGTATTCGCCGACCTTGCGGTTCAACTCTACGACATGAACATGGGAACGGGACGCTTCCGCCATCGCTTCGAGCACCTCGGGGTGCATACGAGACCCGCCATGGGTTGTGTGCGTTCCGCCAGCGTTAATGATCGTGTCAACGCCAAGCAGTTCGTAAACAGAGTTGACTGAAGTGCTCTGAGCCATCGGAACTTCCATCTATTCGTCCGTTGATTGGTTGGGATGTCTGGGCGCCCGGAGTCTACATCGAATCAGAACATCGCGACCGGTGGTCAGAAACTGCGCCTCACGCGACGGTGTGATACAACAGCGGCCATATCGCCATACTCAGCAATTCGGGAGCCAGAACGATGTCTTCAGGCGTGTATGAACAGTTCGGCGTCAAGCCAGGTATCAACGCTCGCGGTAACCAGACTCTGCTCGGTGGATCCACGCCACCGCCAGAGGTGCAACAGGCCATGGACGAGGCCACCAATGGCGGGTACGTGGTGTTCGAGGACCTCCTGCGCAAGACCGGTGAATTCATCGCCGACACTCTGGGCACCGAGCAGGCGTTTGTTACCTCGGGCGCTGCCGCAGCCATAGCGCTGAACTCCGCTGCCGCACTTGCCGGTGATGACCGCGAGAAGATGGCACGAATACCGGACACCTCTGGGATGAAGAACGAGTTCATCTTCCAGAAGGCGCAGGATTACACGTACAAGCGCTGCTTCACGATCTCCGGTGCCAACCTTGTCGAAGTCGGCGACGAGAATGGATGTACTGTCGAGCAGATGGAAGCGGCGATAGGACCCAACACGGCGGCAATCGCTTACTTCGAGAGCGGCCGGTGGGGAGACAACGTAGTTTCGCTTGACCAGGCTCGCGAGATCGCCGACAAGCATGGCCTGCTTCTCGTTGTGGACGCAGCAGGGCAGATCTATCCGCTCGAGCAGTTCACCCGTGTCGCCCAGACCGGCGACATCGTTGCTTTCGGCGCGAAATACTTTGGGTCTCCTCATTCAACCGGGATTTCCACCGGAAAAGCGCACCTCGTGGAATCAGCCTTTCAGCAAAACTTTCTTGGCTACGAGGTCGCCGGCATGAAGGGGTTGGCTCGTCCGTTTGGCCGAGGGTTCAAGACAGATCGTGGCGAGGTTATCGGCGCAGCAGTCGCTCTCCGCCGCTGGTTCACTATGAACCATGAGGAGCGGCTGGCCATTGAGGATGCGAAACGGGATGCGTTCGTACGGTCACTCACCGGCTTGCAGGGAGTCAAGACTGTCCCAAACACGCAGCCGCTGATCGGGCCTAACGTCGTGGTCAACATCCACATCGACGCAGCTGTGACGGGCAAGGACGGTCACCAGGTGATGAAAGAACTTGAAGAAGGCGATCCGCCGATCTGGACTCGCAGCCACGACAACGGCGCATCCATCGCAATAGGTGTACAAGTTCTCACGGACGAGGAAGTCGAGACTGTCTGTAACCGACTGAAGGAGATTCTTTCGTAACTACCGCCTCCGAGTCGTCGACCCCAAATCGCAACAGGAGAATCCGAAATGCAGTGGGACATCTTGATCAAAGGCGGCACAGTGGTCGACCCGGGCCAGAATCTGCACGGTCCATCCGACGTTGCAATCACCGGCGACAAGATCGCAGTCGTCGACACCAACCTTGACGCGTCACAGGCCGGAAAGGTCATCGACGCTACTGGCAAGATCGTCACACCAGGGTTCGTGGACCTGCATGTTCACAACTACACATCGCGCGGCGGTCGACCCAGCGTCGATTCCGACAGCACGAGTCTCGCATTCGGAGTCACCACAGCACTGGATGCAGGAACCGCAACGCCTTCGCAATATCCCCACTACTGGGAGACCGACATCCAGTCGACCAATGTGCGGCTCTACTCTCTGGTGCGCATGCCGAACCCGTTCGGTCCGGACCCCTCAAGCGTTGGAGAGGTTCAAGAGCTGATCAACAGCTACGACACCTTGATCGGGGTTAAGTATCACCACTCGCAGTACTTTCCGGCGCTCCCGCTGGCTCGAGAAGCGACTGATTTCGCAGGTGGCACGCTGATGGCGGAAGCATACGGTGCTCCGATGCGACAGCTATTGGACTGGCTGAACCCCGGCGACATTCTCACGCACACGTTCCATGCCGCCTTCAGGTTTCCGATCTTCGATCACCGCGGCAACCTGTGGCCGGAGGTGCTGGATGCGGTCGAACGAGGCGTCTACCTGGACATCGGCCACGGAGCGCGTGGGTTCGCGTTCCGAACTCTTGAGCAGGCGATGGAGCAAGGCCTCAAGCCGACCACTATCAGCACTGACCTCCATGTCGGCAACATTGACGGACCGGTCTACGACATGCCGACCACGATGTCGAAGATGATGGCAATCGGCCTTTCCCTGGATGAAGTGGTTGAGATGTCAACGTCAGTACCGGCACGAGCTCTCAATGAGCAAGACCGGCTTGGGACGCTCAAGGCTGGCTACATCGCTGACGTAGTCGTAAGCGAGTTAGCCACCGGGACCTTTGAGTACCTGGACGTACTTCACGAGAAGAGGACAGGACGCGAGAAGATAGTGCCCGAAACGGTTATCTACTCGGGCAGGATTTACGACGGAGACAAGTTCATCCCGGGAGAGATGACGCACAGAGAAGATGCGCCTCCGGGATTCATCATGAACGAAACGTAGACGGTATTTCGTCAAGCCTGAGTAGGCTGATCGAAATACGGGGCCCGTGAATAGTAGCTGTCAGTTGTTGACGGTGGATTTTTGTCGAGAATCTCGTTCACATTGGCGCGTTCGTCGTCTGTCAACCTCCACTCCGAAGCCCGAGCGTTAGTCGTTACTTGCCCCGGCCTGCTCGCACCAGATATCACGGTGCTGACCTGAGGTTCAGCCAGCAGCCACGCGATCGCCAGATCGAGAATCGTTTTTCCGTGCTGCTGAGCATAGTCGGTGAGCAAGGAAACGAGCTTCAGGTTCTGTGGCGTTGCCCACTTCGCGGCCGTGTTGGCATCAAGTCCAAGCCTGCTGCCTTCCGGTGCAGAACCGTCCGCGCTGACTTTGCCTGTCAGCAACCCGGCGGCCAGCGGCAGGTAAGGGATCACGCCGATGCCGTACTGCCGGCATGCTGGAATCATCTCCTCTTCAGCCCGCCGATTCAGCATTGAATAGGCAAACTGGCTGCTGACAAGCGGCGACCAGCCATTGCGCTCAGTGATCCAGCGAGCGTGTGACATTCGCCACGCCGCAATGTTGCAGACGCCGATGTACCGCACTTTGCCCCAGCGGACGAGGTCATCCATAGCCTGGAGCGTCTCTTCAAGCGGCATGCGGGTATCTGGCCGGTGGATCATGTAGAGGTCAATGTAGTCGGTTTGCAGTCGTTCAAGTGAAGCGTCAATCGCGTCCATCACGAACTTGCGCGAACCACCGAACATGTTCGGGCCATGTTCCCTTCGGCTGCCAAACTTGGTGCCGATCAGCATGTCGCTGCGCCGACCTTTTAGCGCCTTGCCTATGAACTCCTCGGAAACTCCCTGTGCGTAAACGTTCGACGTGTCGACAAAGTTGACGCCGGCGTCAATCGCCTCGTGAATTATTGCCGCGGCCTCTTTCTCGCCCGTCCGGTTCGGCTCGCCGAAACTGTTGGCACCCAGACCAACCTCTGAAACTTCAAGGCCAGATCTGCCGACATGCCGATAGTGCAAAGAAAGACATCCTTTCGCGGGTTCGCTGGCGGGATTGTAGCTGTCTCGCAGCAACGCAGCATGCGGTGTAATGTAGGCCACGCCGCCACGAACTTCCCCAGGAGGACCAAGTGCCCGAGCGTTACAACCTGCTCTACATCTTCACCGACCAGCAGCGTGCCGACACTATGGCCGCCTACGGGAACGACTGGATCAAGACACCGAACCTGGATCGGCTCGCGGACCAGAGCTTCGTCTTCGAGAACTGCTACGTCAGTTCACCGATCTGCACGCCTTCACGCTCCACTCAACTGACCGGCCTGTGGCCGCACACCAACGGCTGCGTGAAGAACAACATCCCGCTCCCGCAGGACGTGGACACCGTCGCCGATCACCTTCCTGGCGACTACCACAAGGCTTACTACGGTAAATGGCACCTAGGTGACGAGGTTGTCAGGCGTCGAGGCTGGGACGAGTGGCACAGCATCGAAGACCAGTACCGCGTCTGGCACACGTCGGAAGAGCACGACGAGGTTCTGAGCCACTATCACTACTACCTTGTCGACCAGGGCTTCAAGCCAGACAAAGAGTCACGTGGGAAAAAGGTCTTCTCTCGGCCGTTCACTGCTGCATTGCCCGAAGAACACACGAAAGGCGCCTATCTCGGACGAGAAGTCTCTCGGTTTATCGGCGAGAACACCGAACGTCCATGGGCACTCTATGTGAACCTGTTAGAGCCGCACCCGCCTTACGACGGGCCGTTCAACGACATGTATGACTCTGATTCACTGCCACAGAGTCCGGTGTTCATGAAGGATCCACCAGAGGATGCCGCTGAGATGCACTACCTGATGGCACAGGCGCAGAAAGAGAGCCTGGATGCCGCAGCAGATGCGTTTTCAGCCACATTTGGCCGGGATGTCCCGCCTGAAGAAGCTGCGGGAGAGGGCCCGGCTGCATACGGTGAGGAAGCGTTTAGGCAGGTGCAAGCGCGCTACTACGGTCTCATGACGGTCGTAGACAACGCCATTGGCAAGATGATCGATGCGCTGGAAGAGACCGGACAGGCTGACCGAACTATTGTCGTGTTCACAAGCGAGCACGGGGATCAGATGGGCGAGCACAACATCTTCCAGAAGATCGTCATGTACGAGCAATCGGTACGTGTCCCGATGCTGGTCCGAGTCCCAGGAACCTCAGGTGGCCGTGTTTCTGGCCGCTACAGCCATATTGACACTGTCCCAACGTTGCTTGACCTGCTTGGCAGTCAGCCAGCGCGAGAACTCCAGGGGTCCAGCAGGGCAGAAGTCTTGCGTAGCGGCGGATCACTGGACGACAACGACGTGATCATCACATGGAACGGTCGGAGCATTGATCAGAAGTTCCCGCTTTCGGAGCTTGAGCGGATGCGCGAAATCCCCCACCGTTGCATCATCACGTCAGACAGCTGGAAGCTGAACCTGTCGGTTGGGGATGCCTGCGAACTGTACGACCTGAACTCGGACCCATACGAACAAAGGAACCTGTACTCGGATCCAGATCAATCAGATCGTGTACTGGAGATGGCGAAGAAGATTCGTAGCTGGCAGCTCGAAACCGGCGACTCCGCATTAATCCCTGACGTATATCCGGGCGTCGGTTATGTGGCCGACATGCAACGTTAGCGTCTATGGAATGCTGAGGTCGGTTTTCGGTGTCTCCGACCAGTCATCCTTGCTGGCACCGTCGTAGTCCCAGAGCACATTGCCGTCCTTGATCGTGAGCTGGCAGATCAGCCGCTGGTTCGTCTTCATGATGCGGTATCCGGTCGGACCAGAGTCACTCAACCCGGTTGGACGATCCACCAGTTCCAGCACGGTGACGTCTGCCGGAGCACCGGGCGTGAGCGTGCCGATGTCTGGGCGCTTGATCCATTCCGCGGGCGTGACCGTCGAACGTTCCACGATCTCTGCCAAGGGCATTCCCATCGCCAGGAACTTCGACATCACTTCGGTCATCGTGGCGCGCGACGTCCGCATGCTCATGCGGTGCATGTCAGTGGAGATCGTGTCCGGCGGAAAGCCCTGTTCCAGCGCAGGGACAGCCATTGAGAACGAGAAGCTGTTATTGCCGTGGCCGACATCGAACTTGATGCCCTTCTCCCGGGCCTCGATGTAGTGCGGCTTCACCTTCCCGTCGTTTCCGATCATCGGTTTGCCGTAGCCGTAGCAGTGGGTGACGCCGTCGCCCGGATTCATGTGCTCGAGCAGCATCTCGCTGAACGGTCGGGTCGGCTTAGCGTTCTGATCAACGAGACAGAAAGTACCTGAAAGACGAGCGGCTTCGACTCCGCGGTCGACCGATTCCCAGCCCGGTCCCTGGAAATGAGCAACCTTGACGCCAACAAGAACGTCACCGCGTCCGCTGATGCACTCTGCCGTCAACTCTGGGTCCATGTCGGCGACGACCTGTTCAGGGTCTCCGACCATTCCCGCTCCTACTATGTTGAGAAGGCCGAACACTCTCACGGCGGCTTTCTGGACCACGTTCCGGTTGAAATCATCGAACGTCCGCCAGCCTGAGCCGCCGCAGTCAACCATGGTCGTCACGCCGTATGGCAGGCACATCTCATCGGGGAACATCGCTCCCGAGAAGCCACACGAGTGTGCATGAAGATCTACAAGACCTGGCGTGACCACCCAGCCATCTACATTGGCGACTCGAGCCGCATCCGAAGCCGGTATGTCAGCTGCGACAGCTCCGATAGAGCGACCCGAAATACCAACATCCATTGGGCCATCGATCTTGTTTGCGGGATCGATGACACGGCCGCCTTTAAGCAGCAGATCGTACTTCGGCATGAAATCTCCTGTTACCTGACCTGTCTGAGGCGAGGGTCAGTGCGGTCCCGCAACCAGTCACCGAGGAAGTTCATGGCCATTACGGTGAGCAAGATTCCGATACCCGGGAAGACTGAGATCCACCACGCGGTTGCCAGCCAGTCTCGACCATCGTCAATCATTGCACCCCAAGACGGGAACCTGGACGGTATTCCGACACCGAGGAAGCTGAGTGCGGCAGCCGTAAGTATCAGTCCTCCGACACGGAGGCTTGCGAGCACCATCAGCAAGTTCACAACACCAGGCAGGATGTGTCGGTACATGATTCTGAAGTCAGAGGCTCCGGCCACGCGTGCAGCCATCACATAGTCACGCGATTTGAGACTTAAAACTTCCGCGCGAACGTTCCTCACCAACCCAACCCACGTCAGCATCACCAGTAACACGATCATGATTATGATGCCCTGTCCAATAGTCACAGCGACGACAAGCGCGACTAATAAGAAGGGCAGTGCATTCCATATATCGACAAATCGCGTTAATAACTCGTCGAACAGACCGCCGTAGTAACCAGAGGCTATTCCGGCCCATGCACCGAGAATGAGTCCGCTGATCATCGAGACAGCGGCAACCATCAGAGAGACGCGAGCACCGAATATCAACCTGCTGAAGACATCTCGTCCGAACTCGTCAGCACCAAGAATGTGCCGCTGCTCAATTCGGCTGCCTACCGGATCCTCGTTGTAGTACTCCGTGTACCAGAACGGTCTCGCAAACGTGCTTCTCAGGTTCTGTTTATTGGGATCAAACGGTGCTATTAGCGGCGCAAAGATCGCGGAGATGATCAATACCGAGAGGATCACAACCGGAATAACTGGCCAGCGACGCATGAATTGCCACGAAATGAAGATCCACCCGATCACAGGTATAGCCTCAAGGCCGCGACGTGCACCCTGGTCTGGTACTTCGTGAGGAACTGTTGCAGGTGTTGCCATCTACGAATACCTGATCCTTGGGTCCACGATTACGTACATGATGTCTGCAACCAAACTCATTACCACGTAGAGAAGGGTGAATAAGAAGACGGTGCCAGTGATCACGGTGAAGTCATTCTGATTCACCGCCTCGACGGAGATTCGGCCAATCCCAGGCCACGCAAATATGAGTTCTACAAGAACAGCTCCGTCCATGAAGCCAGCAAGCAGCAGCGCAGCGATGGTCAGTGGCTGAATCAATGCGTTTCGGAACGCATGCTTCCAGATCACTTTGCGCGCGCTTACACCCTTGGCTCTCGCAAGTTTCACATATTCAGAATCGAGCACTTCAAGCATCGCCGAGCGTGTGATCCTGAGATATCCGGCCATTGGCGCCCAGCCCAGCACGAGCGTCGGAAGCACATAGTGTTTCCATTGCTCTGTAAACGGCTCACCCTCTCCGCGCCCAAAGATTGGTAACCATTCCAGCCAGACACCAAATATCCAGATTCCTACCAGGCCTATCCAGAATGGCGGCAGCGATTGTCCGAAGAGCGCGAGCGTACGTCCTAAATAGTCCCAGATAGTCCCACGCTTAACAGCCGATAAGATTCCGAGCGGAATACCCGTGAACGTGCCGAATGCCCAGGCCGCCACGGCAAGCTGAATAGTGGCACCCCATCGCTCAGTCAGGGTCTTCAGAACAGGCCGTTGTGTCTGCACACTGCGCCCCAAATCTCCCTGCAGAACGTTTCCGAGCCAGGAAAAATACTGGACAACAAGTGGCTTATCCAGCCCCCATTTTTCCCTTAACGCCTCAATCGTCTCAGGAGCAATGAAACCGCTATCAGCCTGGATGAACAGGTTGATCGGATCTTCTTTCGTATGGGCCAGAGCGAAGACCAGAATGGTCGCACCCAGCATAGAAAGGACGGCGAAGAAGACTCTTTTGATGAGGAAGGTGGTCACAGGCTGCCTTTGTGGTTGTTCCAACCACACCTAACAGTTAGAAGTAAGCCACTAAGTTGCCCCGACCTCTCAAGAGGCCGGGGCAACCGTAATTCAAGTTCGTGCGAACGTCTAGTTCAGCACTATGAACTCTGGATGGTGGATCTGCGCTTCACGAACCGACAGAGGCATGTCCCATGATGCGATCTTCTTCGGGTTGCCAAGTGCAACCTGAGGTACCGCAATCGTGGCGATTGCCGGGTTCCATTCGTGCAGCCAATCTGTGTGAGCGTTCCTGATGTTGATGCGCTCTGCCTTGTCAGGCTCTGCACTCATCGCATCGAAGAAAGCACACATCTCAGCCATCTCAATTCCGATGTTGAATGCGCCTCTGCCACGTGAGCATTCGGCGTTACCCATCACCGGCCAGTCCCAAGGTGCCTGCGGACTCTCAGCACCGGCTGAGTGGATCCAGGGCGCCGTGTTGGAGCGGCCAATCAGACCAGGCCTGAAGGTCTGGTACTGGGCCTTCCAGTCCTGCATGTCGATGCCAATCTCTCGCCACATGCCCACTACGGCAGTGCCGATCTCTTCATCACCTCTTCCGAGGCGAATGAAGAATGGCATTTCGAACCGGATGCCATCGCTACCTCTTGGGAAGCCAGCATCGTCGAGCATCTGCTCCGCAAGGTCAGGGTCGTATGGAACTTCCCACTTCGGATCCCAGTTGGGGTTGTTGAAGTCGGTTCCGTATACGTAGCCAGGCCAGCCTGCGCCACCTGTCAGGACCTCCGCAATCAACTCACGGTCGATCGCGTGGGAAAGTGCGAGACGTACCTGCTTGGATGTCTCCATCGTGGCAGGGTCGTTCGGGTTCCCAATCCACGGACCATCACGGTACGTGTTCGGGTTGAAGTTGCTTGGAAGCGGCTCACCTGTGTCGTAGTGCTCAGTCTCCCAGTAGTTCCCGGTGAACGAGATCGTGTGGAAGCTACCAGCACCTGCTGACAGTGTTGTGAAGCCATCGTTGGTTAGCTGACCAACGTTTCGCAGGTTGATTGGACCTGCCATCACGTCAACGTCACCAACCTTCAATGCAGCTTCAGCAACTGCAATGTCCGGAATAGCCCTATAAATCAGGGTGTCAATGTCCGGCGTTGCGCGGTGGTGAGGCTTGACAGCGTCAAGTTCGAGTACGTCGTCACGTGAGAAGTTCCTGATCTCAAACGGACCAGTACCAATCACGTTGTCACGAACCCAGTCTTCACCCATGTCATCGAACGCCTGTTTCGACGTGATGCTCAGGCCAAGACCTGACTGTCCAAACAGGAAGGTGTCCCATCGAACATCAAAGTTGTTGATGGTGAACACGACTGTCTGGTCGTCGAGTTTCGTTACTTCGTTGTCACCAAGGAACCCGATCCAGTTTGAACCACCGTCAGTTGCGCTGATGGGGTTGAATCCGGGGTTACCGGTGTTGTAGGACCAGACAACGTCGTCGGCTGAAAGGTTGCCGAATCCACCGTGGAATGGCACGTTTTCTTTCAGCGTGAACGTCAGGCTGGAAAGGTCAGCGGCAAGTTCCCAGTCAGTAATGACCTGGTTTACAGAGCTACCACCTTTGTCGGTCAGGAAGAACTTCTCTGTCACGCTCTGTGGCAGGAACTTGCCTTCCTGGTCGCTCGGAATACCGCTACCTCTGAGTTCGAGACCCGTTCGAATCACAACTGTGCTTGAGTCACTCTTCGGGTTAGGTGCGTCACCTGAGCCTGGTGCTGCCGTCGGGATCGGCAGGCCGAAGAAAGTGGCCGGGGTGGCAGTTGGTGTTGCGTCAACTACAACTGTCTCCCTGACAACCACGGTGCTCTCAGCACCGGGCACCACAACCGTCTGTGGCACTACTACGGTCTCCCTGACAACCACCGTGCTTTCGGCGCCAGGCACCTCAACGGTTACCGGAACTTCAACCGTTTCACGGATGATTTCCGGGTCGGAGCTGCCACAGGCAACTGCCGCTAAGACGCCCAGGCTGCCGGCAATGACCAGCAACAGGCGCCATCTAGATCGGTCAAATATCATGGGTCCCCTCCGAAATTCACTCTGCTACGCCAGTCTGCGTGCATCAGTGAATGGCGAGCCTACACGAAGGCGGAATTCACCCCCGTAGAAAGTGCGGCGAGCCTAATACAGCACCTATGAGGTGTCAAACATGGTCACGTCGGTTAATCGACGACTCAATATCTCGGTTCGACGCAATTCGTAACAATCTCGTTCGCATTCAACTGCGGAGCCTCATACCCATACAGCGAGTCTGATCCGGCTTAGGACTAACTACGCCAGTGACGTGGTGCGAAGTATCCAACGGCCAGAGCGATCAGGTTTGCTCCGATGACCGCTCCTACGACTGTTGACTGGGTGATTTCGCGAACCCGGATATACAGGTCTGAATTCCCGGTAAAGCTTTCGGACCAGTAGAAGGCAATCAGACCGCACGCAACTGCACCGGTTATCACTGCTGAAATCAGTAGAGATCTCTTCTGCCAGTCGAGCAAAAACGTCAGCCACGTAGCCATCACACCAACTGTGACACCAAGGCCAATCACTACTACGCGGGCAAATAGAGGAAGAAAGTCTCCACCCGAAATCGCGGGTATCAAGAAACTGCCCACTATCATGCCAACGAAGCCAGCAACGTAAGCCAGCGGCATTCCAACGACTGTACGCACGATCAGCGATACGTAGTGATCCAATCAAAATCTCCGGAAAGCAACGCGTAACCGAACGTTTCAGACGGTCAGCACGGCTCTAACCGCCATGCTGGTGACCTATCGCCTGCAGCACGGCGTGGATGTAGCCGTAGCAGTAGCTAAAACCGACCCGCCGGGCCTGATCGCCAGCGAGGCCTGGCACGTGATCAGGCATAAGCATGTAGCGATAGCCAACTTCGTCATAGGTCCGTGCGGCTTCGATCATATCGACGTCACCTTCGTCAGGAAACACCTCAACGAAGTCAAGAAAGCCGCCTTTGATGTTGCGAAAGTGGACGTTGAAGATCTTGTTTCGTGTGCCGAAGTAGCGGATCACATCGAATATCTCTTCGCCAGGCGATTCAAGCATTTCCGAGACAGTACCCTGGCAGAAGTTCAAGCCGTGATACGGGCTCTCGTGCATCTCAATGAACTTCTTCAGACCTTCAACCGTACCCATAACGCGCGCTACGCCGCGGTAAGTTCGATCTCCGATTCCGGGATCCTGCGGATGGCAGGCCAGCTGGACCTTGTTCTCTTCCGCGACCGGAACGATCTTGCCCAGGAAATGGTCGATCCGCTCCCACATCGTATCGGCATCAACCGCGCCACCCTCGAACTCGCCAAGTGTTTGATCGAGCGCGTCGTACCGGAAAGAAGAGAGTCGGGCATTGCCGCGTCCGAACCTGGGTTCGGTTCGCATGTGACCCAGGATCGTGATGTTGTAACGGAGGGCCCTGATGCCTGCGGCACCGGCCTCTTCGATCAGCCAGCAGAGCTGATCAATCTCACGGTCTCGTTCATCGCTCGGACCGAGAAACACGTGCTGAACGTCGTTCTCGAATGCGCTCCGTGAACCCAGAGGCATTAACGACATATCAAGCTCGATGCCGTACTTTGCCAGTTTCTCCTTCTGCTGCTCGAACGCGTGTCGGTCCCACGTTGTCCACGGGCCTGGCGGATCAGTCGAGATGTGATTCACGCCAAGCTGGGCGAGAACACTCAGTTCATCATCGGTGTCCGGTTGCCCCTGCGTTCCTACGTACATTGATTGCTGTTCCTCTTGCCTATTCAGAGAAAATTTCGTGGAGCCGTTCGCTGATCTGCTCGATTTCGTTGTCCTCGAGTAGACGGACATCCAGCCTGATCGTGTTTGGATCAGCATGATGGCTCATAGCTGCAATCGCCGGGTCTCCATCATGCAGGAGCTTTAGAAGCTCTCGGCCGCTGAGGCCAGAATCTGGCAGCGTCGTAAGGTGGACAGTAGGGTAGGGACGCTGGTTGTAATCGGGAAAAACGATTTCAAGAGACACATTCGGGATGTCCCGAAGCATATCGGCCATCATTCCAGATCGCCTGTGATGCTCAGTCATCCGGTCTTCCTCGTCCTGGTCGGCCCACCACATCAAGGACGCAACCTGCCCGACCACCTCCTCTTTACTGACTTTGCATACTCGCCCGATGCCGTGATTCGGTGCTGACTGCATGCCGACGGCTTCGATCAGATCGGCACGACCAGCAAGGATTCCAGCGCCTTGCGGCCCCTGGATTCCCTTGCCACCGGAGAAGCAGACCAGATCGGCGCCCAGATCAATAAACCTGTGCAGGTTTTCTCTCGGCGGCAAGGAGTTTGAAGCGTCGATCATGACCGGTACGCCGTGCTTATGAGCGATGTCGATCACGTCTTCCAGTGAAATGTCTCCGGCAGGTGCGTAACCGATCCAGTAGACCATCGCCACATCGTCGCTGAACCCGGCTTCGTATTGCTCCGGTGTGACGGTATCGGCGTCTTCATCACCGACCTCAACGAACTTCACGCCAGCAGTCTGGACCGCGATCGCGTAGCTGTGGTCGACGTACTCTTCACCACTGGGCGAGATTCTGCGCTTGAACCTTTTCGCAACGCACAGGTTCTTCATTCCTGTCGTGTCAGGTAGACGCTCCATCTTCGCCGGGTCGGTGCCAGTTAGGATCGCCGCCGTCCCAACAAGCATTGCTGCTGCACAACCGGAGACGATGAAGCCGTCATCAGCATGTGTGTACTTGCTGATCACTCTACCTGCGGCGCGCTGGAGGTCCATCATGTCGACCGCCGAAGTCGCCGCGGCCTCCATGGCACGCATAGAGATGTCAGGAAGGAGCGTGCCGCCGTACATGGTGTGATGGCAGGTTGCGTTTATGAACCGCTGGACTCCGAGAGCGGCGTATGGATCATTTGCGAGATCCTCCAGGGTGAACGAGTCGAGTTGAGTCATGTGATGTCCCGCTGGCTTCTGAGTTGTCCGTGACAGGGCAAAAGTCCGGTGAAAATTACTGGACTAGGAAAACTCGACGAGGTTACACAACATCGCGGCGCGGCAGGAATAGGCAGCGACGATCTCGCCGGCTACCTGTGATCGCACAATTGCGGGACAGGAACTCGCCTAAGCCTTGTTCAGGAGGTAAGCAATTCCCTCAGTGCCGGTGGCGTGATAAGTGCCCTGCTGAGAGCCGTGTACAGCCAGCCCGAGCATGAAGGGTTGGAAGCCGACCATTCCCTGCAGTTGTAGGAAGCTGTTCATCGGGTTGAACGCCCATATTCCAGACGCCTGGAGGGTCTGGCCGTTTACCGGAATGTACTGAGTTGCAGCGAACGATCCGTCTGGCAAGAGATTCAGGTTCATCGTGGAGCTGAACGAATCCATGACCTGGACGTTCCAGTTGCCGACGGGACTAAATGGCTGAGTAGCAGCGTCGTCCATTGCGACGCTCACCTCCTGCTGGTCGCCGCTAGACGAATTCAGCAGATCGTCACAGTGCCTCGTCCAGTCGGAACGTCCCAGTGACTGGAACATGTCTCTGGCGTCCCGCAGTGAGTCGAGATGGGGCGGTTCGTGCGAGGTAGCAAGCAAGAACGTAGCCTGCGCAAGCCTGAACCTCTCGACGTCGTTCTTCGGATTCCGCAGTAACGACTGCACTTCGTACAGAACTCGCTGCTCATCTGCCGGATCATCCGCCGTGAGCTGGGTCAGGATCTCGGCGAGGTGCAGCAGCACTTCCGTATTTGCAGGCTCGATGCTACGGGCCTCGTCCAGTAGCTGCTTCGCCTCAGAAAGCATCGCATCGTGAGCATCAGAGTCGAAGTCTGCGAAGACTGAATCAAGGTCAACATGACCGGAACTAATGTCAATCCTGTTCTTGTGCTTCTCAACCTGGTCGAGCATCGTCTGCTCGGCGCGGATCTTAAGCAGCGTTGCCTTCTTGAGTAGCAGTTCAACACGGCTGATTCGAGTACCACCGGCGCTAACCGAATTGAGTTCTTGCCCGGAGCGAGACTGGTTTCGCATCAGTTGCAGAAGCTGATCCAGTTTGCCATTGGCCTCGTCCAGGCGCTCAGGGATCTTCGAGCCAGCGATACCGGCAGCAGTGTTGGCCTGGATCTCTGTAGATATCGATTCGAGCAGCTTCAGGTCAGTGGCTTCCGACGTTTGGAGAATCACCTCCCCAGCCTGGACGTTCACCTCGCCTTTTATTTCGCCTACAGCAAGACCGGTAACGCTTGATCGTGTAGCGGCACGCTCCACGTTCTGGTCGATATGGAGGTTGGTGACAGACTCCGGACTCTGCTCAGCGCCAAGCCGCGCTCCACAGTTGCTACAGAAACTCGCTTCTGGATTTGTGATCGCTCGTTGGCATTGAGGACATGTAGAAGTCATAAATTCGATCAGCCAATCTTGTCGATTTTCGCGCCGGTGATCTTGCCGCTGACCTCATCAGCTGACTGCTGAACCGAAACGGATCGCCCTCGGCCCAGCTCGCCGGCTTCGAGGCCGGTCGCTTCGCCTGAAACCTTCCCAAGGTTCTGGACAATCTCCAGCGAGTCGCCCATCTCCTGTAGGAGCTCCCTGAGTTGACCTGCCAGCTCGCCGTCGGATTCGATCTTCTCCGAGAGAATGTCTTCCAACATCGGCTCGTACCGTTCCGGCTTTTCCTCGAATCGCTTTAGTACACCGGTAGCTTCCGGATCATCAGACCAGCGCTTTTTCAGGGTATGCATCAGGTTTTCAGCCTTGTCCGCCGCGATACGACCAGCTGACTCAGCTATCGACTTCGCACCTCTGGCCGCAAGGGGAGTAATTACTGAGATGACGGCAGGTGCCAGGGCTTCTATCACCATGTTTTCCGCTTTCCGGGTAACTAGGGGAAATGATTTGTAGCGCATCGGCTATGATCTGCGCACGAAATTGCGTCCTACATCCCAACATAGACAAATAGAACGGCGATTGCATAGATATGAAGTACAACAAACTGGGCGACACTGGAGTTGAAGTCTCAGAGTTTTCCCTTGGCTGCTGGCCGTTTGCCGCCGGTTCAGTCTGGGGCCACCAGGACAAATCTGACTCCGTTTCAACTGTCCATGCAGCACTGGATGCAGGCATCACCACCTTCGACACCGCCGAGGGCTACAACGATGATTTCCATTCTGAAGAGGTGCTTGGCGAGGCGCTGAAAGATAGAAGGTCCGAAGCCGTTATCGCCACCAAGATCAGCGGCTCTCACCTCGCCGGAAGCGAAGTCGAAGCGACCTGCGATGCGTCCCTGAAGAGACTTGGCACGGATGTAATCGATCTCTACCAGATCCACTGGCCTAACCATGATGTGCCGATTGAAGAGACCTACAGGGCGCTGGAATCACTTGTGGAGAAAGGCAAAGTCAGGGCGCTAGGAGTCTGCAACTTCGCCACCGGTGATCTGACTGATCTGCTGGCGGCCGGTCCAATCGTCACAGATCAGCTTCCATACAGCCTGCTCTGGCGTGCTATTGAGGATGCCGTGCTGCCGAAGTGCAACGAAAACGGCATCGGCATCGTCTGCTATAGCCCGCTGTCACAGGGCCTGCTAACCGGCCGGTTCAGCAACCCAGATGAAGTTCCTGATGGTCTTTCCCGGTCAAGGCTGTTCAAGCCGGACAGGTCCCCGCTGGCCCAGCACACAGACTCCGGAGCCGAGGAAGAGGTTTTCAGCTCCATCGCCGAGATTCAGGGAATTGCTGAAGGCCTTGGCGAGCCAATGGCGAACGTCGCTCTCGCATGGGTGCGACAGCAACCCGGCGTCGCGACCTTACTTGTGGGTGCCCGGAATACCGACGAACTGGCGCGCAACATGCCTGCTGCAGACCTGACACTCGAAGCTGATGTGATAGATCAGCTCAGCAAGTTGACTGAACCAGTGAAGACGTACCTGGCAGGAAACGCCGACATGTGGAACTCCGAAAACCGTATGCGTTAGAGACCGGTTCACAGATGGGCTTCTGCTTGACCCCGTCGAATAGCCGGGGAGCGTATGCGTAACGCACCAAAAATCGCGTTGAGATAGTGTGTGTTTTGACCCTGTTTCAGACAGTGCGGTCATGTAGACTTTTTAAGCTTGATCGCAGCATATGCCTGAGAACGGCATCGAGTTTGCGGTCACAAGCGCACGAATCTACGTACAACAGACCAGATCCTGAACCCGTGGCCAGAATAATCTGGCATCGGATTCGAAAAGATATCCCGGTAGTCGCAACACCTCACATTCGTTAGTAGGTTGAGCGGCGTTGAAGAAAATATGGCCTCCAATCCGTCACCCAGCGGCAAGAGCCCCTCCGAACTGCCACGAGATATTGGCGGTCTAAACATTGGCTACGCGGCCGAATTGATGGAAAGCCAGGATGCTGGCTTCAGTCCTCTTCAGTCCAATGGCACTGAGTCCTCAGTTCCCTATCTCAACGGCCATACGCCAACTGTCAGAACTAACGGTTCCCGTCTAGACGCCGCAACATTTGATCACCTCAGGGCATACGCGCAGGCAGTCCGCGATTTCGGGTATCGGGCTGCCAACATCGACCCGCTCGGCATCCAACAACGTTCAGAGCCACTGCTAACGCCAAACGCTCACGGTGTAACTGAGCAGGCGTTGCGAATTCCTGCCTCGTCTCTTTCGACACTCGCTGGAGCAGAGCCTCTGCCCAGTAATGCAACGGCCGGCGACCTGATAGAGAAACTGAGAGCGACCTACTGCGGCACCACGGGTTATGAATTCGCTCACGTTCGATCAGGTGACGAAAGGCAGTGGCTACAGACTCAAGTGGAAATCGGCGGGAGCGTCTTTCTCACCGACGAGCAAAAGCTTTATCTCCTGCAGCTTCTCACCCGGGCTGAGACCTTCGAGAAGTTCCTTCACCGCGCCTATCCTGGCCAGCGCTGGTACAGCCTTGAAGGCCTGGAGTCGCTGATTGTTCTGCTCGACCAGCTCGTTCTCTACTCCTCGCACACAGACATAAGCAACATCGTTCTGGGAATGGCACACCGCGGACGTTTGAATGTCCTGGCTCACCTTTTTGACAAACCGTATAAAGACATCATCGCCGGGTTCGCTGAAGGCCACTTTACTCAGCTCGCGACATTGGAAGCTTCTGGTTGGATGACTGACGTTAAGTATCACCAGGGAGCACGACTCGACCGCGATGTCGACGGTGATGGCACCGCAGATGTGCGGCTACTGATGCTGCCGAACCCGAGTCACCTGGAGATGGTTGACCCCGTGGTCACGGGCGCAGTCCGTGCTATGCAAGACGGTGCTGGCAGCGTATCGGCATCCATGGGAATCATCGTTCACGGAGATGCTGCATTCGCGGGGCAGGGCGTCGTTGCCGAGACTCTCAACCTGGCTCAACTTCCGGGGTACCAGACCGGAGGCACCATTCACATAATCGCAAACAACCAGCTCGGATTCACGACAGAACCGGTTGATAGCTACTCGACAGAGCACGCATCGGATCTTGCGCGTGGATTCGATGTTCCTGTTGTCCATGTGAACGCAGACGATGTAAATGCTTGCGTGGCGGCGGCAAAACTCGGGATCGCGTATAGGCAAAAATTCGCCAAGGATTTCCTCATCGATCTCGTGGGGTACCGACGCTACGGTCACAACGAAAACGACGAACCTGCGTTTACGCAGCCTGTGATGTACAAAAAGATTGGTGATCATCCGACCGTTCAGTCGATCTGGTCAGCATCGGTTGTCGATGAAAACGCGATCTCTGCCGACGAAGCAGCGTCCCTGCCAATGGAGCAGACAGCGAACCTGCAGGCGATCAAGAAGAAGGTTGACTCCGAGCTTGCTAACAAGCCTGAAGAGCCACCGGATCTCGGTCTGACGCGAAGGCGCTTTCACGGACTTGAGCACGCCGATTCCGCAGTCGATTCTGATCTCCTCAAGAGAATCAACAAGCACATCACCACTACGCCTCAGGGATTCACCGCACACCCAACGGTAAAACGCCTGCTGCAACGCAGATCCCAGGCTTTGAAGGAAGGTGGCACGCTGGATTGGGGTCATGCCGAAGCACTGGCTCTCGGCTCAATCCTGGACGACGGTCACGATGTCCGACTCACCGGCCAGGATGTAAGACGCGGAACGTTCAGCCATCGGCATGCTGCTCTTTACGACTACGAAACCGGCGACCCTTGGGTAGCACTTGATGGCTTTGGGAAATCCAGCTTCTGGATCAACAACAGCCCTCTATCTGAAGTTGCGACCGTTGGGTTCGAGCAGGGCTACAGCGTGATGTCGACCGGATCGCTGGTCATCTGGGAAGCGCAGTTCGGTGATTTCGTCAACAACGCCCAGAGTGTGGTTGACGAGTTAGTTGCCTCTGCCAGGGACAAGTGGGACCAGGCTTCCGGATTGGTTTTGCTCTTGCCACACGGATACGAAGGGCAAGGCCCCAACCACTCCCACGCACACATCGAACGGTTCCTTGCGCTCGCAGCCAAGAACAACATCCGAATCGCCTATCCCACGACTGCTGCTCAATATTTCCACCTGCTGCGTTCCCAGGCAGCGATGCTGCAGGAAGAGCCAATCCCTTTGATCGTGATGACCGGTAAGAGCCTGCTTCGCCACCCTCTGGCGGCTGCCAAGCCTAAACAACTCTGCTCCGGTGGGTTCAGGCCAGTTATTCGGTACCAGAAACCCGGAAGCAGGCTCGAGAAGATCAAGAAGGTCGTGTTCTGCACAGGTAAAGTCTTTGTTGATCTCGTCAGTCACGATGGCTTCGAGGAAGCGGACGATATCTCGATCATCAGGTTCGAGGAACTGTATCCGTACCCGATCCAGTACATAGACCGTGAACTCAAGAAACTGCCTAACGCAGAAGAGTTCATCTGGTTGCAGGAAGAGCCACAGAATCGAGGCGCGTGGTCGTTCATTCGTCCACGTGTGATGCGAAGTTTGCCCGACGGGGCGAAACTAAAGTACGTTGGACGACCTGCGACTCCAAGTCCGGCTGAAGGTTCAAACTGGTTGCACAAGATGCAGCAGGAGCACCTGGTGAAGGTGACGCTGGGTACTGAGGAAGCGGTGTCAGCGTTCGTATAACGCTTCGGGCACGCCGCCACACATTCGAAACGGTTATTCAATATCCTTTCTACTGAACGAAGCACTGAATTATCAAGGGGAAGATCGAAGTGTCGGTCGAAATAACGGTCCCACAGATGGCGGAGTCTGTAGTTGAGGCGACAGTTGGGACCTGGTTGAAGTCCGTCGGCGAGGCTGTCTCGGTCGGCGAGGTCGTTCTCGAACTGGAGACCGACAAGGTCAACATGGAGGTCACCGCCGAGGCTTCGGGCGTGATCGAAAAGATAATCGCAGACACCGGTGCCACAGTTACCGTCGGAGATGTTCTCGGCACCGTTGCTGAAGGCGCTGCACCAGCGAAGAGTCCAACCGAATCGGAGTCTTCGGCTACTTCCAATGGCGCTTCTGTGAAAGCTGAAGCAGCCGCTCCGGCGCAGCAAGTATCGGAGTCACCAGCTCAGGAACCTTCTTCTTCACCCGATGCAACTCCCGTTGCTCGTCGGTTAGCCGAATCAAAAGGCGTCGATCTTGCATCGGTAACCGGAACAGGCCGCGACGGCAAGATCACCAAAGAAGATGTTGAGTCGGCTGGTACCAGCAACGGTCATACCGCGACTCCCTCTCCTGCAGCTCAACCGATCACGTCAGTCCCCGCCCCGGTTGGTGATCGCTCCGAGGAGCGCGTACGCCTTTCACGCCGTCGGCTGACTATTGCTCAGCGTATGGCCGAGGTCCAGCGCGACGCTGTGATGACCACCACCTACAACGAAGCGGACATGACAAATGTCATGGCGCTCCGTGCGAAGTTCAAGGAATCGTTCAAAGAGCAGTACGGAGTCAACCTAGGCTTCATGTCGTTCTTCGCGAAGGCGGTTGTTGAAGGTCTCAAATTCCAGCGAGTGCTCAACTCCGAGCTGCAGGGCGAGGAACTGGTCTACAAGAATTACTATGACATTGGCGTAGCTGTCTCGACAGACGACGGCCTCGTAGTACCCGTCGTTCGTGATGTCGACAAGAAAAGTTTTGCGGAAATTGAGTCGGATATCCGCGAGCTGGCGATCAAGGCACGCGACAAGAAGATCACACTGGATGACCTCCGAGGTGCCACCTTCACCATCACGAATGGCGGCGTTTTTGGTTCGATGTTCTCGACACCGATCCTGAATCCGCCGCAAGTCGCGATCCTTGGGATGCACGCGATCAAGCAACGACCTATGGTTGTCGACGGCGAGATCAAGGCGCGTCCGATGATGTACCTGGCAGTTACTTATGACCACCGGGTGGTAGAAGGCGCCGATTCTGTGCAGTTCCTGGTCAAGGTCAAAGAGATGATCGAAGACCCGGAACGCATGATGATCGGGATCTAGCCGTTTACTGACCACCCGCGATGGCGCCTACGATCAGGTAAGGCTCATCGCCATTTACCACTGACACCGGCAACGGTGTGTCAGGCTCTTCGTGTGACAGGTCTTCGCCGCAAGCATACAGGCGTACCAGCGAACGTCTCCGGCCGGTGTCACGGTCTCGAATCGCGCCCTGCAGCGGCGGGAACTTCGCTTCTAGAGCGTCGATCACTGATTTCTGAGTGACCGGTTCTTCAACTTCGACCTGTACCTCGGCGCTATCAACCCCCGCCAGCCTCCGCAGATGCAGTGGGATCTTCACCCGGATCATGGCAGTGTCTGGACCTCGATTGAGTACACAGGCGGCAGGTCTCTTACGATCGGCTCCCAGCTTTCACCGGCATCTGATGAGCCATAGACCTGACCCCCGGATGTGCCGAAATATATTCCGCAATCATCGAGTGCATCCACGGCCATCGCGTCGCGAAGAATGTTCACGTAGCAGTCTTTCTGCGGCAGTCCGTTAGTCATGGGTTCCCACTCATTGCCGCCGGTCTTACTGCGATAGACCCGAAGCTTACCGTCAGGAGGGAAGTGCTCCGAATCGCTCTTGATCGGCACGACATAGACAGTCTCAGGTTCGTGAGCATGGACATCTATCGGGAAGCCGAAATCACTGGGCAGATTTCCGCTAACTTCGTGCCATGAGTCTCCGGCGTCATCGCTCCGCATCACGTCCCAGTGTTTCTGCATATACAGAACATCAGGCTTTGAAGGGTGCATTGCCAGGTGATGAACACAGTGACCGACTTCAGCCTCCGGCTCAGGCATGAAGTCAGAGATCAAGCCTTTGTTCTTCGGGGTCCAGGTCTCACCGCCATCTTCAGTTCGGAACACCCCGGCGGCGGAGATCGCAACATGCATCCGGCCTGGATTTGCGCGGTCCTCAATGATGGTGTGAAGTCCTAGCCCGCCGGCGCCGGGAGACCAGTCAGGCGCGGAATCGTGGTTTCGCAGACCGGTTAGCTCATTCCAGGTCTTACCACCGTCGGTGGTCTTGAACATCGCGGCGTCCTCGGCACCTGCGTACACGGTGTCTGCATCGTGTCGAGAAGGCTCAAAGTGCCATATCCGCTTGAATGCCCACGGCTTTGGCGTGCCGTCGTACCAGAGGTGGTCTCCAGTTTCGCCATCGTAAGTGAAGTCGTTTCCTGCCGACTCCCAGGTTTCGCCTCCGTCGTTCGAGACCTGAACCTGCTGCCCGAACCATTCTGTGTGCTGGGCAACATAAATTCGGTCCGTATCAACAGGAGACCCCTTCATGTGAAAGATCTCCCAGCCAGGAAAGTGGGGCCCGCTGACCTTCCAGTCTTTTCGAGCTTCATCAGATTCGAGGGTGAAGGCGCCCTTGCGGGTGCCCACCAGGACTCGTACTCCGCTCATCTCAGCCTCCTCGGATTTCTCCCTGCATGATCGGGGTGAACATGGCCGCAGATTTTCGCATGGATTTCCCTGTTGAGCTTATCCCATCCGTTTTATGTGGTTCGCGAACCGTTCGAGTGTGCTAGACCAGCCCTCCAGGTGCCCGGCGCAAGATTCAACTGATTCGAATACGGCCTGGCTCAAGGTTAGTTTCGTCTTGCTAACACCTAACTCGTGGAACTTCACACTGACCATCGTCTGGTGGCCGGGATTCGAGGCAGGATCGTCCGAGTAGTAGGTGAATACGAGCCACTCCGGTCTAACGACCTCGACAAACTTGCCCGCCCTCCAGAACTCGTTTCCGTCTGAGTCCCTCATGCATTTCTTCCATCGACCACCCGGCTTCACATCCATCTCTAGAAACTCAACATCACACCATTCAGGTGCCCACCATTTTTCCGCATGAACCGGGTCGGTCCAAACATCGAACACGAGTTCACGTGGCGCGGCGAAGATTCTCTCTATGACCAACTCTCGACCAGCAGGTGGCGACCCTGGTGATGCGTCTTCCGTCATCTCTCGGTTTCACTCGCGTCTGGCGACAGCGTTTTGAGATAGCCAGGCAGCTGGTCAAGGGTCTCTTCCCAACCAGACATGTGTCCGTCTCTGCTTTCGAGCGAATCGAATTCGGCCTGGTGCAAAACCAGCTTTGTTTGCTGGCCCCTATCTTCGAAGGAGACCGTCAGAAGGGTTTCAGGACCAGTTGTTCCGTCTTCGTTCTCCCATGCGTTGGTGAGCGAGAAGCGTTCGAGTGGAACGATCTCGCGGTACTTGCCACGCACCCAGTAGTCGTCTCCTTCCGGAGACCGAAGACATATGCGGTAAATCCCGCCGACTCGAAAGTCCATCTGCAGCGATTCGACGGTGAATCCTTTGGGCGCCGCCCACTGCTTGAAGTGCGCAGGCTCGCTCCACATTCTGAACACGAGTTCTCGTGGCGCATTGACCACCCTCTCGACCCGCAATTCTCGCTCTGTTGAGTTCATATTGTCCTTTTCGGGCTCATTGAAGTCCTTCAGGACTCGCTAGTTGCCCGCGTGAGCTCTCTTGAGGGCAGCGATATCCAGTTTCTGCATCTGCAACATCGCGTCAGTTGCCCGTTTCGCCTTCTCAGGATCACTGTCGGAGATGAGATCGAACAGAACTGTCGGGACGATCTGCCACGAGATGCCGAACCTGTCCTTCAGCCAGCCGCACATGCTCTCTTCACCGCCGTTTTCAGAGAGCTTCTGCCAGTAAATGTCGATCTCTTCTTGGGTTTCACAGCTCACCATGATCGAGATGCCTTCGGAGAACGAAAAATGCGGCCCGCCGTCAAACGCTGAGAACTTCTGGCCGCCGATCTCGAAGCTCACAGATGCCAGAGGACCGTTCGGCCCTTCTCCCATGTAGCTGATCTCTGTGATTTCTGAGTCTGGAAAGACTGATGTGTAGAGCCTCGCAGCTTCTTCGGCGCCTGATTCGAACATCAGGAAAGTCGTTACCTTTTGCAATTTCGCCTGCTCCACATGAATCCGGGTTTGTATATCGGCTACCTACCTGGTCAGTTTCTAAATACCGTCAGGAATCGATCTCCTCGTTCGGTTTCTGTAGCTCGGCGAGGTACGCGTCGAGCCTGTCGAATCGCTCTTCCCAGTGCTGGCGATACTCTTCCACCCAGTCCGAAAGCTGCTTGAGCGGTTCAGGGTTGAGGCGACAACGCCGCCACTGGGCCTCCTTGCTGCGCCTTATCAGTCCTGCCTTCTCCAGCACCTTGATGTGCTTCGAGACGCCAGGAAGGCTCATATCGAACGGTTCAGCGATTTCGGAGACGGTCGCATCACTCTCGTTCAGGCGCGTGACGATCGCCCGCCTCGTCGGATCGGCAAGTGCGAACAGGGTTGTACTGAGAGGGTCTGCTGTGACCATGCCGCATTAAACCTTTTAGTTAATTAACCGATAAGTAAAATACAGTCTTTTAAAGATGATGTCAATTCCCTGATAGCCCCGGTCACTGGATGACCATCTGTGTCTCGAGGGTGGCTCACCCCTCACGTTTGAGTTGTGCTAGTTTTGATCGAGACGTTGGCAGTAGAACGGGACACGAATCACATCTGCTGCCAGGCAACCCGCAGCAACGGAGACAGCGTTGGCCGGAAAGAAATACGACGTAGCAGTTATCGGCGCTGGGATCATTGGTCTTTCGACGGCGATGCACCTGCTGGAGAAGCACCCCGACCTCAGCGTTGCCGTAATAGAAAAAGACGAACACGAGGCTACCCAGCAATCCGGCCACAACTCGGGCGTCATCCACTCCGGTATCTACTACAAACCAGGGTCGCTGAAGGCGGAGTTCTGCGTCGAAGGCCGTGCCTCAATGACTCGCTTTTGCGAGGAGAACGAGATCCCGGTCTGGACCTGCGGCAAACTCATCACAGCAACACGAGAAGAGGAACTACCGCGGCTCGACGCATTGATGGAGCGGGGCACTGCGAACAAGGTCATGGGTCTCGAGATTGTCGAACCGGACCGGATCGCCGAGATAGAACCCCATGTGAAGGCCATTCGGGCGCTCTGGGCTCCAGGCACAGGCATTGTCGACTTCCGCAAGGTCGCCGCAGCATATGCAGATCGCGTACGGGCGCGAGGCGGTGACATCCTCTTCGACTCCGAACTCAAAAAGGTGCAGCGGAACGGCGGGGTCACGACACTGGTCACCTCTTCAGGCGAAGTTGAGACGAAAAACGTGATCAACTGCGCCGGTCTACATTCCGATCTTGTCGCAGAGATGATGGGTGCTGAGCCTGGCGTTCGAATCATCCCATTCAGAGGCGAGTACTACAAACTCCGCAAAGAAAGCGAACATCTCGTAAAGGGCCTTATCTACCCTGTGCCGGATCCGGCTTTCCCGTTCCTGGGAGTGCACCTCACGCAGACGATGAAGGGCTGGGTGGAAGCTGGCCCGAACGCGGTCATGGCTACAAAACGAGAGGGCTACCGCAAGCGCGATTTCTCACCTGTGGACCTTTTCCGCACTGTCACTTACCCGGGATTCTGGAAGATGAGTGTGCGTGAGTGGAAAACAGGCATGTGGGAGATGAACCGCTCGTTCCGCAAAGGTGTTTTCCTTAAGAGCCTGCAGCAGCTGGTACCGGAGTTGACGCGAGACGATCTTGGTGGTGGAGGCTCAGGCGTACGCGCTCAGGCTGTCACTCGCGATGGAACGCTTCTCGATGATTTCGCCATCAAGCAGGTGGATGGGGCAGTGCACGTGCTGAATGCACCATCCCCGGGGGCAACTTCTTCGCTGGTGATCGGCCGGCACATTGCCGGACTCGCAACAGAAGGGTTCTCGTTGAACTAACGAGTTTCTCCTTGGCCCGGGTCTAACTGGAGCGGGCGTCTGACGTTTAGAGGCGGCTCAAAGTACAATAGCCTTCTGGTTTCGGAAGCGGATAATCCTTGGGAAGAGGCGTACCGGACGAAAGATTCCGTGGCTAAACGCCCGTAGTGGCGGAGTTACGAGAATCGCGCCGCTTGTCCTTCAGGAAATCGAAGGCCGAAGTAATACACGAATAACCGTGTGCCGGTACGTTTAACAGTGCCGTTTTACACCTGCCTCCGGGCACCAAGCTCAGCGAAGGAATTTGCACGTTGGCGACAGTGATCCTTTCCGGTGCAGGAGGCCGTCTGGGCGTGGTCCACGCCAGGGCTCTTAGACAGGCAAATCCTGACTTAACATTGATTGGCGTTGACGCCGACGCCTTTCGGATCAATCGGGCACTGACAGACAAGAACTACCTCGTTCCTCGGTCGTCGAACCCAGAGTTCATACCTGTCTTGAACCAGGTCATAGAGCGCACTGGGGCCGATCTACTCTTGACCAACGTGACGGCAGACATCCCAACGATTTCCGAGAACAGGGATCGTCTGAAATGCCGGGTGTTCTTACCAGATCATGAGACGGTCACGCTTTGCGAGGACAAGGCTGCATCGAACGAAGTCTGGGAGAAGAACGGAGTACCAGTCCCACGCAGCATGTCGATCAACAGTGAAGATGACTTGAAGACAGCGCTTGCCGAACTCGGACCCGATATCTGGCTACGTGCAATTCAGGGTTCAGGGGCGAGCGGCGCCTTACCGGTTAGCGACATCAAGACCGGTGTTAAGTGGATTGATCTCAACGACGGCTGGGGCAACTTCATGGCAGCCGAACGACTCGGAGCTGTTACCACTAGTTGGGAATCGATCTGGAGCGATGGTGAGTTAATTGCAGCACAAGGCAGAAAGCGACTTTTCTGGGAATTCGGAAGAATCGCAATGTCCGGTGTCAGCGGCATTGCCGGCGCGGGAGAGACGGTATCTGACCCAGAAGTGGATGAAATCGCACTGAAGGCTATCCGCGCCGTGGCAAACCGACCTCATGGGGTTCTCGGGGTCGACATGGCATATGACCGCCACGGAGTACCAAAGGTAACTGAGATTAACCCTGGCCGGTTCATGAGCGGTGGTGTTTGCCACTACGCGTCAGTGGACGTGAACTTCCCAGGAATAGAGATCGAAGTGGCGCTCAGCGGCTCGGTCCCTTCAGGTTCACCGCGCATCAATCCGATGCAACCCGGCAGGATCTTCGTCTCAGGACTAGATAATCAACCGATCTTCACAACCCATGCAGAGGTTGCCGCCCTGCGGGAAGGCCTCGCCGAGATGAGTGAGGGCTAGCTCTCTCTACGTGAGCTCCTGAGTTGCGGGCGACGACTGACTGAAACTCAGATTACCTGAGCTCGCACTCGATACCGGCCTCAGCGCAGTACGACTCAAACCAGTCGATAACCTCCTGGTGGTACGGGATACCTTCCCTGAGCCGCTTCTCCTCCTCTTCAGCCTCCAACAGGCCCGCGTAGACGACCCTCTCAAAGCCCTTTGAAGGCGGAATAGCCGCAATATGGCGTAGCAGGTCGTCCATGTCATTCTTGAACTTCGTAACATCCGTGAACGCCTCGATCTGGTAGGCCATGAAGAAGTGACCGCCATGTCGACTGCCGGTGATCGGCCCTGGTCCCATTCCGGTGAAGCCGTTGCAGATGATCTCGTTCATTAAGGCAAAGCCGAAGCCTTTATGCGACCCGTTCTCTCTCGTCCCGCCGATGTGCAATGAAAAGAACTCGCCTGTCTCCGGTGCCGGGATCTCCTCAAGGATGGGTTCACCGTCCTTGCCAGCAATCCAGCCAGGGAAGATAGTTGCCCCCACACGGCGAGCAAGACCTATCTTGTTGTTGGCGACCTGGGTTGTAGCAACATCGAACAGAAACGGCGGCATTTCGTTCGCAGGCGCGGCGTAAGCGATCGGATTAGTTCCCAGCAGCGGTTTTGAGCCCCATGTTGGGAGAGTCTGGTTAGCCCCTCCTGCTGTCATACAGTGACCAAACATGTCTGCCTCGGCGGCCTGCATCGCATAGTAGCCGCAACCTGCCAGGTGCCCGCTCGAGTGAACACTTACCGCGCCAATACCGTGCTTCGAGGCCTTCTCGATAGCCAGCTCCATTGCCCACGGCCCGATGTGGGTACCAAGTGCATGGTTGGCGTTAACACGAGCAGTTGTGCTGGTCTCATGCTCTATGTCGAAACTTGGGGTGCCGTTCAGTGCACCAGAGTTGTACTCAGCGACGTAGCGTCGAAGCCCATTCGAAACACCGTGACTCTCGACAGCTCGAAGATCATTCTTTACAAGCACATCGGTGCTGGCTTTGGCGCCTTCCTCGTCGACGCCAACATGGCGAAGAATATCGTGCGTCGCCTGTCGAATCCGCTCGTGATCGACGTAGACTCTGTCCTTCTCAGGCACCTTGAAGCGCTCAAGCATCTCGATTTCTCTTTCTCAGGATCGGTAATTCGGTTGGCACGACTTTAGCGCAGGATTCGACCCATTGGGGCGAGTCATAGGATCAGATCAAAGACGCTTAGCCGGTGCACATACGGAGGGTCATGGCTAGAATCGATCTGACTACAAACGGCATCCGTAATGTTCGTACCTAAATGACTGAACACACTTCCAGAAAAAAAATAGATCCCCGACCTGGCTCAGCAACCTTTTTCGTCACATGCCTTGTTGATCAGTTCAGGCCAACGGTAGGTGACGCAGTAGTAGAAGTCCTTGAGAAGGAAGGCGTTCAAGCTGAAGTGCCACCTGCGCAGACTTGCTGCGGCCAGCCGGCATTCAACAGCGGTTACCGCAAAGAGGCGCGGGAAGTCGCGCTCCGGTTCCTCGATGTGTTCGACCAACCGGCCGGAGCCGCCCAGCCAATAGTCACTCCATCTGGTTCCTGCGCAGCGATGGTACGCAACTATTATCCCGTGCTGTTTCGAGATGAGCCCGATCAGCTTGAACGAGTTGGGAGGGTTTCCGAGCGACTGTGGGAGTTTTCAGAGTTTCTTGTAGACGGCCTCGGCGTCATAAACCCACAGGGGTCAGCGGTGGTGGAAGCTGAGACAACTGATGAAGAGAAATCGGAATCGGCGGTTACGTATCACAAATGCTGCCATGCCCTACGAGAGTTGGGTATAGACAGACAACCAACGGCGCTGGTTGATTCCGTGGCCGGAGACACCTTCGCCCCCATGGTTCGCAGTGAGGTCTGCTGCGGATTCGGTGGCTCTTTTTCGGTGAAGATGGCCGATATCTCTACTGCGATGCTGAGCGAGAAGTTGGACAACGCGGAAGCGACAGGAGCGAACACACTCGTCGCAGGAGACACCGGCTGCATCATGCATATGGAAGGCGGTCTCCGGCGACGCGGCTCGCAGCTACAGGTCCTCCATATCGCCGAGTTTCTCGCAAGATCCCGAAGAAGTTCTGCGGAGACCTCAACCAACATCCCTGAGCACTCGGCAGCCCCTATTCGTAACGATTCGGTCATTGCGCCAGAGGAGTCCAGTTCTTGAAACCGGTAACTCAGCGATTCCGCGACAAGGCCGCCGAGACGATGGCCGACTCTCAGATTCAATCGGCGCTGGAGAATGTATACAACGGATTTTTCCGGGCACGTATCGCTGCTTCAGAGGCCACGGATGGATGGGAGGAGCTGCGCACCCGCGGAAAGGCGGTTAAAGACCACACGATCGCCAACCTCGACCACTACCTGGACATGCTTGCGACCAATGTGGAACGCAACGGTGGTCGGGTCTACTTCGCCGCTGATGCTGGAGAAGCGAACCAGTACGTACTCGATCTTGCCAATGAAACAGGCGCGAAGACGGTAATAAAAAGCAAGTCGATGGTCTCAGAGGAGATGGGGCTCAATCAGGTCCTGACGGAGGCTGGCATCGATACAGTTGAGACCGACCTTGGCGAGTACATCATTCAACTGGCTGGCGAGACGCCGTACCACTTGATCGCTCCAGCGATTCATAAGTCGAAATCACAGGTTTCAGGCTTACTCGCGGAACAGTCAAACGGTGATCGCAAAGAGGACGCTGAAGCTCTCACCATGCAGGCGCGCGAGCAACTTCGTGAGGTTTTCCAACGCGCTGACATGTCAATAACGGGTGTTAATTTCGGCATCGCCGAGAGCGGTGGCATCGCCCTGGTCACCAATGAAGGCAATGGCCGAATGGCGACCTCGGTACCGCGAGTCCATGTAGCGGTGATGGGCATGGAGAAAGTCGTACCGTCCATACGAGATCTTTCGACGATGCTTCGTATCCTGATCCGCTCTGCTACGGGCCAACGCATCTCGTCTTACGTGACCATGGTTAACGGTCCTCGCCGAGCCGGTGAGGAGGATGGGCCTGAAGAGTTTCACCTGATCATCATGGACAACGGAAGGTCCAAACTGCTTGGAGATGAGCCGCTTCGTGAGGCGCTCAACTGCATTCGTTGCGGGGCGTGCCTGAACGCATGTCCGGTATACCGAAAAGTCGGTGGCCACAGCTATGGCTGGGTGTATCCCGGGCCTATTGGCGCGATCGTCTCGCCGGCATTGACCGGAGTCAAAGAAGGTAAGGACCTGCCATTCGCCTCCTCACTCTGCGGAGCGTGTCATGAAGCCTGTCCGGTGAAAATCAACATTCCACGCATGCTTTTAGAGCTGCGAAACCGGGTTGCCGAAGGCGATGAGACCGAACGTAGTCGCGGTCGCTGGGAGCCACTAATCTGGAAGGGCTGGAAGTGGGGAATGGTGGACCGCAAGAGGTATGAGCGTGGAGCGCGGCTGGGGCGTGCAGTCTCCGGACCGTTTTCCAGTGGAGGTTGGGTAAGCAACGCCGTTCCTCCGATAAGCGGATGGACCTCAAGTCGCGATTTTCCGTTGCCTGCTGAGGAGTCATTCGTTAAACGATTTCATCGCAAGATCGAAGACTCTCAGGTGGAGCAAGATGAAGTGAAAGGGGGGGATCAGTGAGTGGTCGTGCCGAGTTTCTTGCCAACGTCCGTACGCTCATAGGTAGAGACCCCGAAACACCGGTAACTCCGCCCGAGGCTACAGGTCTTTCTGTCAGCCCCGATCAAGCACAGGCAGAGTCAGAGCAGGCCAAGACTGTGGCCGAGGAAAGGGCAGGGGAGCTGTTCGAGGTTGCCGCCCAGGCCGCCGAGACAGCAGGATGGACTGTTCATCGGCTCGAGTCTCTGGAGCAAGTGGCGAATCGAGTGATCCGGATTTGCCGAGAACGCAAGATCGACTCAACCCTTTCTTCGGGACATGATGTTCTCGACAGGGCAGGGGTAAACGAAGCGCTCAATGGTGTCGGTATCAGCGCAGAGCTTCTTCGCTCCGGTGAGAATGACACCAAGTCAGCAGCCTTCTCGACGGGAGCGGGAATTACCGGTACAGACTGGTTCATCTCCGAATCGGGGACGCTAGTGCTGCATCCGCGTGAGGAGCTATCACGCCTTGTCTCGCTCGCGCCACCTGTTCACATTGCGGTGATCGAGCCCGGACAGGTCTTGCCATCGCTAGACGAGCTTTTCGCCATCGAAAGGGCAGCGCACCTCGATGGCACACTTGCAAGTTCAGTGAACCTGATTTCAGGACCAAGTCGGACGGGCGACATTGAAGCGACCATCGTGACTGGCATCCACGGACCGTTCGAAACCCATCTGATAATGGTTGGATAAAGTCGGCTACAGGTCTAGATACCAGAGAAGCATCACTTCGTCCGAGAACTCTCCGCCGTACGCATGTTTCTGGACGCCACCGAGTCGTGCTCCCATGGCCCTGTAGAACCTACACGCGGCGACGTTGTTGTTCTGAGTTTCGATCTTGAGCATGCCCAACCCCTCGTCTTTCGCCCAATCAACAACAGCCTGAAATAGCTGGCGCCCCACACCAGATCGCTTGCTGTCCGGATCGACTCTGATGTCGCGCAGCACAGCAATATCTTCACGACCATCGGTCATGCAGAAGAACTCTGCATCTGGGCAGTACTTGAGTCCAGCAGCGCCCCCAACGAACTTTTCATCGTCAAGTGCGACAAAAAAGCTGGAGTTATCAGGGCATGTGAACCGTCTCAGGTTCTCTTCACCGGAGTCACCATCAAGCAGATCCTTTGTCCACGGCTGGTCGACAGTCCGTTCATGCAGAGAAAAACCACCAAATCCGTTCGACTCCTCGGTCGCTTCCAGGATCAAGTCGACTGAAAACTCCATCGGAATGCGCTGATACTTTCGAAGAGCTTCTGAGTCTTGGCGGTCAATTTGTATGATTCGTATTGCCATCAACCTGCGTCCAGATCACCTGCCAATGGCTGCGGCCATCGCCCGACACGCCTCTTCAGTTGCCCGCGACACCAGTCGTTCGGTGTCTGCCATTGCCTCTTGCAAGGTCATAGGCCGGCTCACCAATGAGAAGACTGCGTCGATCCCGTGTTCATGGACCTCGCGATAGCCAGCGCCTAAGGACCCGGCGATTCCGATAACGGGGATTCCAAGCCTTCGCGCCCGTTGCGCCACCGCCACCGGAGACTTATTGAACACCGTAGAACGGTCGAACTGGCCCTCGCCCACGATGACCAGATCGGCACCTTCAAGTTTCTCCTCAAGGCCAACGGCCTCCAGGACGATGTCAGCACCGAGCCTCAGCCGAGCGTTCGCAAACGCCATCAGTCCAGCACCCAGGCCACCTGCTGCGCCTGCACCGGGGATATCACCAACGTCCTTGCCCATGTCCCGTTTCACAACCGCTCCGAACCTGCCCAGCGCCTTATCAAGCTGTTTAACCTGGTCTTCTGTGGCACCTTTCTGCGGTCCGAAGATCGCTGAAGCTCCGGTCGGTCCACAGAGGGGATTGTTTACGTCACAAGCAACCTCGATCGAAACCCCTGCGATTCGCTCATCGAATCCTGAAACATCAATACGCTCCAGCTCGGATAGTGCTGCACCGCCGGGACTCAACTCGTTCCCGTCTTTATCGATGAGGCTCGCTCCAAGTGCCTGCGCCATACCAGCGCCACCGTCATTTGTGGCGCTTCCGCCAATTCCGATAATGAACCGAGTGAAACCATCGTCCAGGGCTGCCCTCATCACTTGACCAACCCCGAACGTTGTCGCATTGAGCGGATCACGTTCACTTAGATCAAGTAGTGCAAGTCCGGATGATCTTGCCATTTCGATGACGGCAGTCTTGCCATCACCAAGAGCACCCCACTGGACCTCTATTTCCCGCCCGAGTGGATCAACCGCAGATGATGTACGAACCTCGCCGCTTGAAGCATCGACAAGAGATTGCAGCGTCCCATCTCCACCGTCGGCAACCGGCACCAGTACGGACACTGCATCAGGCCAAACCTGGCTGGCGCCATCCGCCATCGCCCGTGCGATCTCAATCCCTGTCAAACTCTCTTTGAACCCCTGAGGGGCAAACACGATTTTTTTCATGGTCGAAGAGTATAGATGCGCTGAGCACCTTCTTGCCGAAACCCTGCGGCGTTGATGGCGAATAGCGAAAAGCGTGTTTACTCTGCTGTACACTCCAATGCTCTGCCACCATCCGGCTCAGGCAGTTTGTGTAAATCAGTTAAGCACCCGCATTCCGCCCAATCCCTACGACTATGGCTTCGAGAGAAAAGATCATTGAACTCGCGTTCGCAGCAATCGACGCGCGTGCAGACGATTTGATCGCATTTTCTAAGTCGGTTCTTGAAGACGCTGAATCTGGATACAGGGAACGACGAACCGCGACGAAGATTGATAAGTGGATGCTGAAGGCCGGTCTTTCTCCTCGAACCGGGATTGCGATGACCGGTGTTGTTTCAAAGATAGACTCTGGCAGACCTGGCCCTAACATCGCCGTTATTGGCGAATTGGACAGCCTGATTGTTCCCGGCCACAAGCACGCGCACCCAGAGACCGGAGCGGCCCATGCCTGCGGACACCACGTTCAGCTTGGGAGCATGCTAGGGGTGCTGGCAGCGATCCTAGATACCAACGTCCAAGGAGCTCTCTCCGGCTCGGTGACCTTCATGGCGGTGCCGGCTGAGGAGTACATCGAGCTCGACTACCGCGAGAGACTTCGAGCGGAAAGCAAGATCGAGTTTTTCGGTGGAAAACAGGAATTCGTGCGGCTTGGCGAATTCGATGATGTGGACATGGCGATGCTCACCCACTCGACAGCTGAAGGGGAGCCGGGCGTAGTTATTCGTGGGTCTCACAACGGCATGATCGGTAAGGCGGCCGAATTCCGAGGAGTCGCAGCACATGCTGGAGCAGCACCGCACATGGGGGTTAACGCGCTTAACGCAGCGAATGTGGCTTTGAGTGCAATCCACGCCAACAGGGAAACCTTCAAAGACGCCGATTTCGTTCGTGTCCACCCGATCATCACCCATGGAGGAGATTCTGTTAGTTCGGTCCCATCAAAGGTGAACATCGAGACCTACATTCGCGCATCGAACATAGACGCCATGATCGACGGTGCAAGGAAGGTAGATCGGGCTTTGCGTGCCGGCGCACTCGCTGTGGGTTGTGAAGTGGAAGTAACCACAAACCCCGGATACATGCCATCTCGGTACAGCGATGACCTGATCGATGTTTACAGGAAGCATGCTGAGAGCATCTTCGGGGCTGAAAAAGTGCGAATCTCGGGACAGAGAGCCAGCTCGAGTGATGCGGGTGACATATCCATGCTGCTACCAACAATTCACCCGTGGGTCGACTGTGCAACCGGTCGCGGGCACGGAATTGACTACATCGTTCACAACTACGATATGGGAGTCGTCAAAGCCGCAAAGGCAATGGCAGCAACCGTGATCGACCTGCTGATAAATAACGCTACGGCTGGAAAGAGAATCTTGAGTTCTTTCAAGCCTGAGATGACAAAGGATCAGTACCTGGCGCAGCTTCGCGAACTGCGCTCTCAACAGGTTTACACAGAGTAACAATGGCTTCTGGAGCAGTATTTACAGGACAGGATGCGCGTCTCGTCGCGTTCTCAGCCATAGACCAGGCCACCAGGGAGTTGGTTGGAGTAGCGAAGACGATCTACAGCGCTCCAGAAGTGGGATTCAGGGAGCGCAAGACGTCGAATCTGGTCACCCAGTCGTTGAAATCTCTTGGTCTTGTGGTTGAAGAAGGCATTGCCCACACTGGCCTTAAGGCTGTTCTTGATTTCGGGCGGCCAGGACCCAAAATCGCTGTCATATGTGAACTTGACTCGTTGAGAGTCCCCTCGCATCCAGATTCAGATACTGAAACTGGAGCAGCACACGCCTGTGGCCATCACACGCAGTCGGGAATGATGCTAGGGGTAGCTAAGGCGCTCACGCAGCCTGAACTACGAGGAATGCTGGCTGGTTCTGTCGCATTCATAGCGACACCTGCCGAAGAGTTCATCGATGTCTCAGCGAGGCTCGAGATGCGCCGCGCTGGCCTGCTTCAGTTTCTCTCTGGGAAGCAAGAGATGATGCGGTTAGGCGCTTTCAACGACATCGATATGGCGATGATGATGCACACGGCATCCGGTGATGGCTCGCCACGGATCACGGTCGGAGGAACGTCCAACGCTCACATGGTCCACCACGTACGTTTCATCGGGCGATCAGCCCATGCCGGAGGCGCGCCTGACCGTGGAGTGAACGCACTTCAGGCTGCGATGCTGGCCCTGAATGCGGTCAACACTCAGCGAGAGACCCTGCAAGAGCAGCACGTTGCTCGAATACACGGAATCATCACTCGTGGCGGTACAGCGGTAAATGCCGTACCGGACGATGTCGTTTACGAGGGACGAGTACGCGCCATGCAACCCGACGCGCTATCAGATGTCAACGAGAAGGTACTCAGGTGCTATCGCGCCGGAGCCCTGGGTGTCGGTGCCGATGTCGAGATTACGACGATCCCTGGATACCTTTCGATGGTCAACAATCCGGAACTGCAAACAACGTTTGTTCGCAATGCGGAGACGGTTGTTGGCCAACAAAACGTGAGGCTGACCGGAGATGCGGAAAGTCGCGGCGGATCAACCGACATGGGGGATCTCAGCACCGTCATGCCAGCGATCCACCCGTACACCTCGGCGGCCACCGGAACGGGCCACGGACCGGACTACGTGATCACTGATTATGACCTCGCTGTCGTCGCTCCGGCTAAGATCATGGCAGCCACTGTAATCGATCTACTGTCCAACGAAGCGGCTGAGGCTCGCAAGGTGCTTGCCAACTACCAACCGCTGATGACTCAGTCACAGTACCTGGCGAAACAGGAAGAGCGTTTCCAGGTTGAGACTTACAAAGGCCGGTAGGGCTTAGGTCCTCTACAGGTTGCGTTATGTGTCCGCAGCCATCCCGTCCTTTTAGTCCAGGTCAGATCTCGTATCTGCGCGGCGGGTTTCTCCTAGACTCCTTCTCAAAGATGTCCGAAACCTGTCTGACGGCATCGTCCAGGTGATCTTCCTCGTTCACTACGCAGTAGTCGAACTCTTCTGATTGAGCGACCTCACGAGCAGCGGCTTCCAACCGATTCGCCATGTCTTCATCGGTGTTGACTCCGCGCTCCTCCAGCCGTTTTCTGAGAACCGGCATAGAGGGCGGCATAACGAAGATCTGTAACGCCTCAGGGAGCAACTGGCGCAACCTGCGAGCACCCTGAACATCAACTCGGATCAGTACGTGTTGGCCACGTGCCAGAGCATCGCGGACCTGCTGCTTGGGTACACCGTAGTAGTTGCCGTAGACCTCAGCCCATTCCAGCAACTCGTCCCTGGCAATCATGTTTATGAACTCGTCTCGATCAAGGAAGTGGTGGTTCACTCCCTCTTTTTCGCCGGGTCTGGGATCACGTGTGGTTGCCGTGACGGTGAAATGGTGATCATGGCCCAGCTCGGCCATTCTTTCGATCAACGTGTCTTTGCCAACGCCGGAAGGACCTGAGATCACAATGATCAGAGGTGACCTTGTTGAAGTTGCGGCTGCAGAGCTCTTATTCAACGGCTCCGCCAAGTTTTTCGATCTCCGCCCAGAACTGCGGATATGAGATCGAAGCTATCTCTGCGCCAGTGATGGTCACAGGCGATTCGCTGATTAGTCCCGCTATCCCCTGGCTCATGGCGATGCGATGATCATGGTGCCCATTGAAGTTGCCACCAAGCAGTCGACCGGTTCCCTGCACGGTCATCGTCTCAGCGGTTGTGTCAACCTGGACGCCAGCGGCTGTCATCCAGTCTGCCGTCGCGGCAATGCGGTCAGTCTCTTTCACTCGCAGTTCGCCAGCATCCTCAAATCGAGTCTCGCCTTCCGCCATTGCGGCTGCAACCGCCAGAATGGGAATCTCGTCGATGAGCAGCGGCACGATATCGCCCTCAATTACCGTACCTTCCAACCGGCTTGTGCGAATGATGATGTCGGCTACAGGTTCACCGGCAGCGTCACGCTCGTTCTCGAGCTTGATGTCGGCGTTCATCATCTTCAGCGCATCGATAACGCCGGCGCGAGTAGGGTTAATTCCAACACCTCTAATCACGATCTCGGCATCGGGATGCACAAGTCCAGCTACCATCCAAAAAGCTGCACTCGAGATGTCGCCAGGCACATAAACATCGATGGCATCCAGATCGGACGGCCGAACGGTCACCTCCAGACCATGACTAGAAACAGATGCACCCATCGCTGACAGCATTCTTTCGGTGTGATCTCGTGATTGTGCTGGTTGGACAAGCTCGGTTTCACCCTCGGCTCGGAGTCCGCCCAGTATCAATGAGGATTTCAACTGGGCGCTGGCTACAGGCATCTCGTAGCGAGTGCCCTTGAGGTTTCCACCGGCGAACACCAGGGGAGCGAGCGTGTTCGCCTTCCTACCGAAAATCTCGGCACCCATGTCCCGCAACGGTCCAACCACCCTGCCCATCGGGCGGGAACGGATCGATTCATCCCCTGTTAGCACCGCCAGCATGTCCCGCCCAGCAAGGACTCCTGACATTAATCGAGTCGTGGTTCCACTATTACCCGCGTCCAGAATGGCGGAAGGCTCTTGAAGTCCATGCATGCCGACGCCCGAGATGTGGACGGTGTCGCCAAGTCCCTCACGACCCGGTTCACGATCGATCGCAACCCCAAGCGCACGAAGAATGTCCAGGGTTGATGCGCAGTCGGCACCTGGCGAAAAGTTGGTTACGACCGCGTTGCCATCTGAGATGGCATTGAACATCGCGGCACGGTGAGATACCGACTTATCACCGGGAGCTGTGATTTCACCGTGAAGGCGCTTCGGACCGCTGACTGAAATTGGCATCAGCGCATTATGCAAGCCGAATCGGTCTCAGGCCAGTGAATAAACGAGACTCCACTATCTCATGCGTCGACGATCGTACTTCGTCGGGTCCTTGCTTGAAGCCTTCGAACGCATCATCAATTGCTGTCCGAGGCGACCAAGCATCAACGTCATGGTCGTCTCACCAGCGGTCGGCAACGGATTCTCCTGCGGCAGACCCGGCTCGATTCCGTTGTCGATCCGAAGTTTCTGCTCCCAGGCGTTCACAAAGATATCGGCCAGTGGTGAATCCGTGTCGTAACGAGTCTCTTCGTCAGCGATGCCGTCGCGCACGAGACTCAGCATGTTGATCATCTGGTCAATCCAGTGAACCATCATGTCTGGGTTGGTAACCGCAGTTGCATGACCGAGAGCCGGGTCCTGAGATGCAGGTTCCGTGATCGACTGAAAGTTACTATCGACAAATCTGCTTATTTCACGCCAGGAAGGGCTGGCAGAAGCCACTGATAGCAGGGAAGCGCTGACGACTAAAGGAAGTCCGTTAACGGCGGCTGAGAAGCTGTCATGCTCATCGATATCCATGAAGACCGGACGACCGCCCATATCCGCGATCAGGTCAGAGGTTCGTTTGATTGCCCCTTCACGAGTGTGAACAGAGGGCATGATTGCGATCCGCTTTCCTTCGAAAAGTGTTGGATGCGCGTCTTTTTGACCTCTGAATCCTGCGACGGTTAGCGGATCGATACCGACAAAGTCGACCGACGAGGGCAGTAGCTGGTCGGCCCAATCTGTGACGGCCCTCTTCGATGATGACGTGTCGATTACGACCGCATCAGGCTCAAGATACTGTGCGCTTGCCTCGAAAATGTCGTATACGGCGTTGGCAGGTGCAGCGACGATAACGACCTCGGCACGATTGACAGCGTCGTCAAGGTTCCATTCCGAGCGATCAACCGCGCCGATTCTGGCGGCGTTGTTATGCGCCTCTTGATCTGAGTCGTATCCAACGACTTCAATTTTGTCGCCGTGCTTTGCTCTCAGCGCCTGGCCCATTGAGGCGCCAATCAGCCCAAGTCCGATAATGGTGACTTGCATCATCTGTCTCCAGTTGCTGCCCTTCTTGGAAGGCCGGGTCTATTGCAGCGGATTCGGTTCGTCTAGCCAGCTTAGCTGTGCTGAAGTCTACGTGCTAATAAGAAGCTCAGTTCACAGGTTTATGTTCACAAAGATCAAACCTGAGTGACCGATAAGCTATGAAAGCTATCAGTCCTCCCAATCGTCGTCCTCTTCGAAACTGTCGTCTCCACCTGCGTCGGTCTCCTCTGCCGCGCCTCGACCAGCGAATGGCACCAGCGGGGAGCGTTCGGGCTTTGCCGTTGGTTTTCGAGGTTCCAGTTTGGCGACCAGCTCTTTGAGACCGGCGGTATCAGCAGGTTTCACCGCATCGAGGTCAACCACGAGAGCGGAAATCGGCAGGTTTTTCAGAATCTCAAGGTCGGACTCACCTGGAAGAGCGGATCCTGATGGAATCTGTAGGAAGATGTGTTTGGAGAAGCTGGACACAAGATCTTGAAGCTCCAGCACAGAACCCACGCTGAGGGGCCATGAGAGATTTTCCGGAGCGTAAAGCAGGAAGCCGAACGGTGCGTCTTCAATCGAGCGGATCCGGTTCTCCGGCAGGCCATCAGGCACGACCATGCCAAGACCGAGATTCTCTGCGAGCAGAAGGCTCGCGGGGACGTTAGCCGACGAAATGACAAGAAACTGGCATCCGTCCTTCTCGAGCTTCTCTGCATCTATCTCCTCACCGCCTTCAAGCAACAATCCCCAGTCGGCGTTGTTTTCAGCCGGTTCTGTGAGCATCACAGTATCAACGCTGTCACTCACTGCTGAAGCGTCGGCGTTTTTGCCAATGACCAACATGACCGGATTCTTTTCGCGTGCCGCGGATTTGCCAAATCCCATCTTGGCGGGACCAGATTGTCCTAGAGATGAGAGACGCTCCGAAAACTTGCTCAACTGATGGTGTCTCCTTCTGCTATATCAGGTTCTTCGTCCGTTCCTCGCTCGCTGCGCAAGAAGGCCTCGAGTTCCAGCATGAGCTCACGGGGTTCAGGTCTCCCGCGTGCCTCTTCCTCAGTGTCAAACCTCTCTTCAAGCTTCGAGACATAGGCGGCAAGCTCTCGCTGACCTTCGAGGGCTTTAACTAGGTTCTGATCGAACTCTTTCGCTTGCTCTTCAAGCGCGGAGTAGTCGAGATCAACCTGTATGAACGGCTGCAACTCACGCATGATCGCCATTGTGATCGCAGGGTTGTATGTGACCTGCAGATAGTGTGGGGCGTGTCCCCAGATACTCACGGACGGGACATCATGCTTACCGAAGGCATCCATCATGGCTGAGGTGATGCCAGAAGGCCCTTCGTAGTTGGGTTTCGGGTAATTGATCGGCGGTAGAGCCGGATCAACAGTCTGCGACACGTTCTCCGAAGTCGTCGTGCCCATCACGCGGGGAGGTCGAGTGTGAGGAACAGAGTCGAGTAACGCGCCTACGGTGATCAGGAGCTGAGCGCCGTTGGTGCGAGCGACAGATGAAAGATATCCAGTGTAGGCACCCCACCGGAGATCAGGCTCCTCACCAACAATCAAGATCACGTTACGATCGTTGCTACCGGCAGGTGCCCGGTAGTAGTACAGCTCGTTTGAAGGCCAGGTGAGCGATCGAGTCCCGCGTGGGCCGTTCGATACGACTGGTCGGTGCTCGGTAAAGACATAAAACTCTTCAGGGTCAATAGAGCCGAACTTGACCGCCTTTAGCTGGCGAATTAGCTCCCTGACGGCACGGGTTGCAGACTCTGCGGCATCGGGCCACCCAGCCCATGCAGCGATCACAACACAGTTCTCGAAATCGGGCTGTTCAGTGAGCTTTAGTTCTGCCAATTCGTGCAGCCATCCCCGGGGCACCTGTGTGGTTGGATTCTCTCAGTCGCCCAAGCAATCCCGTGGCGACCGAACCAAGTTTACATGTGGCCCATCGAAGAATACCGCGCGCTCCGAACGGCGAATCGGACACCTCTCTGTGAAAGTCAGTGCGATAAACCGTTGGTCTTCCCGCGCCTGCTGGCAAGGTGATGCACTATGGATGCATCGAATGGCAGCACCGAGATGTCCGGCTCTGGAAACGCAAGAGATTCGTGTCCAGCCATCGGCGTCCCTGCGGCGTTATCCCGCACTGCAATCGCGGCAAGCCTCGGCAGCACCAGCACATCTTCTGCGTTATACCTGATCAAGGTGTCGAGCGCCTCGTGTTCACCTTCCTCAGCCATCGCCCACAGAGTTATTGCGTCACGACCGTCCAAAGAGGCAAGCGCCGATGGCCTGCCAACGCCTAGCGCTTTTTCAATCCGCTTCAACCCACCTTTTAGGCCAAGTCTGCGTAAAACATGCATCAGGTCCATATGCGCAGCCCGTTCCAGAAGGCTTTCCCCGTATTCCCTGCGAAGAAAAGGCACATCAAACGCCTTGCCGTTGAACGTAACGATCAGTTGGAATTGATCGAGGTACTCCGGCAACAGATCCATCTCGTCGCCTCGGGAAAACGCAGTGAAACCGGCTCCGTCAAGGACTCCACAAATAGTTGTGAATGCCTCGCCACCAAGACCCGTCGTTTCGATATCCAGAAACGCGGTCTGGTCGAAAAAATCGGGGTAGAGTCGCCATGCTTCGTACGCGGGCATCCTCGCAGCAAAGTAAGAGGCATCCCGTTCGGCGAGCCGCTCCTTGGACTCCGCAAGTGCCTCTGCAAGTTCAGAAGACGATCGTCCCAGGTCTTGTGCCAGGAGTTCCCAGGAAGTTACTCCACTAGACCACAACGATTCTTCCTTAGTGGAGTCGATTCCGGGCAGATGAATAAATGAATGCTCAAGCATTAACTGTCGCGGTCGTTGTCAGACGTATCAGGTCTCGATGATGGCGACAGAATACAGCGTTCCCGCACGGTCGTACGCGATGAAGACACAGCCGGCGAAATCAATGACCTGATCTCGCTGATGTGAAGTTTGAGAGATTGCCCTGATCAGCGAGTGAGCAACGCCGTGCGACAGCCTAGGCAGGCTCGGTCTGAGCAAACGGCTCACCCATAGCGGCTACCAGTGTGTCCATGACCAGCGATTTATCGCCGTCATAGATCACGATTAAGTTTCCGTTCTGGTAGTAACTTGGCGCTACAGTCCACTGGATGTACTTGAGACCGATTCCCCAACCATCTGGAGAGACCAGGTCCCGCTGGGATGCCATCTCCGATTCTGTCTCGAACTCGTAGACGAAGACAGTCTCGCCGCTCGCCGTGTATTGAGCCCCTGGAACTGAGAAGTAGTTTGCGGACAGCAGGTCATTCTCATTCGGGCCGTCGACTCGCATACCTGCTGATTCAAGAGCCCGACCAAGCGATTCCACCGTCGTCGCTTCAGGAATCTCCTTGCTGGAACTACAGGCGATCGCGATTGCAAGTGCTGCCAGTGATAGAACGAGAAGAAACCGTCGACCGAACATCTGTTGTCTCCAAGAAACTAATGTCGAGTACCACTTGAGTCGCAGCATTCATTGCAACCCAGAGTCGCGCATGCAGATGCTAACTATTCGATCGACTCAAAAACTGCCGTGCTGGCACACATTGGCACTGCGGGACAGGTGCCCGGTGAAGCGGGGCCTATTGACGGGAGTACTCGGCACTCATAATGCCGTGACCGATCACGGACCCGCGCATCGCGGCAAGAACTTCTGGTGCTGTAGCCTGCTCTCCGAGAGCAAGAGGCGCAATCAAGGCAAAGACGCTAAAGCGGTACTCGTGAGCCTCGCCAGGAGGAGGGCATGGGCCACCGTACCCATTCGCACCGAAGTCGTTCAGGCCCTCGACGGCGGTTTCGGACGCATCGCCGGCGATGAGGCTACCCGTCGAGTTGTCCGTGGGGTCGAGATTGAACGCCACCCAGTGAGCGAATATTCCACCTGGTGCGTCCGGATCGTCCATCACGAACACCACCGCCCTCGTACCATCTGGCGGCCGTCGCCAGCTGATTAACGGTGCCTCATCTTCACCATCACAGGTAAACCTGATCGGGATGCTCTCTCCCTGCTGAAAATGGGGACTTCGAACATCTAGCTCAACAGGCACAGTGGTAAACGGGTCGAATTCTGCCGGATCAAAGTCGGGTTCCGAGCTTCCACATGCGACCGCAAATACGCTCAACGCTCCAACCACCAAAGTCATCGTCGCTCGCCAGCCGATCAATCGGTACACACAGCCTCTGCTTTCTGCCAGTTAATTCTGTGACTAAGACGAAATACCCGAAGCCACGTTTACCCCAAACGGCGGTTCTCGAGGCCAATGGTCCTGGTCATTACTTCAACTTAACTGCAGTACCAAATGCAAGGATTTCGGATACGCCTCCGGTCACCATCGAGGTTGTGTACCGCACACTCACTATCGCATCTGCTCCTGCCTCGCTGGCGGCTTCTACCATGCGGTCCGTCGCCTGATCCCTGGTGCGAGTAATGAGGTTCGAATACTCCGGTATGTCTCCACCAAAGATGTTGCGGATCCCGGCGAGTATGTCGAAGCCGATTCCCCTTGCTCTCACTGCGTTCCCGCGTACTAACCCCAGGGTCTTCTCGATCTCTCGTCCTTCGATGTTTTCACTGGAAGCAAGAATCATTCTGTCCCTCAATCTCGTATGCGGATAAGTACATGCTTTAGTTCTTCATCTGAACGAAGAATACGTCCAAACTACTGAGTATGTTTCGGATCCTGGATCGACCTATGAGGAAAGTGTGCAATCGATGACGACTGCTGTTTTACGTAGGATAGTTCTGGCTGCGTCCTTTGCTATTGCTTTTGTCGGACTCATTGCCTGTGATCCTGGCAACAACGTCGAAAACGGCTCGGGAATTCGCCCCGGGACGCCCGCTCCAACACAACTAACGACTCCATCACCGGCCCATACGCAAGTACCAACTCCGACCGTAATCGACCCTACTGGTGCTCCGAGCTTGACGCCACCAGCTACTGCTACTCAAAGTCCAAATGCTCCGATTGAACCTACGGCGACGGCTCGGAATTCATCACCGACCGAAACCCCAGACGTCCTGACTCCAGAAATCCCGACGCCGCATGCAACTAGTACCCCACCGGTGAGTCCCACGACCGGCCCTGAAACTGCTCCACTTCAGCCGATGAATCTGGAGCGAGTGTTCAGCTGGTACTCACCGGCAAGACCTACGCATTTCGCGGAAGCGCCTGACGGAAGCGGTCGCATCTTCGTCTCGGAACAGTCGGGTAGGTTAGTCGAGATTACGGGTGCGCCGACGGACGCTGACGGAACGCAGCGAGTTGTTCTGGACATTCGTCAACGTGTGACCGGCAGAGCGAATGAAGAAGGACTGCTCGGATTTGCATTGCATCCCGAGTTCGCAACAAACAACCGCCTGTTTGTTTACTACTCGGCGACGAATCCCAGGAGATCGGTCATATCTGAGTTCCTGTTTCTTTCTGACGGGACGGTCGATACAACTTCTGAGCGCACGATCATGGAGATTACGCAGCCACAGAGCAATCACAACGGCGGGATGCTCGTGTTCGGCCCGGATGATTACCTCTACATATCGGTTGGAGACGGCGGGGGTTCGGGTGACAGGTCCAACAATGCCCAGGACATATCTAACGTTCTAGGTTCTATCTTGAGGATCGATGTCGATTCACCCGGCCAGCCCTACGTTGTTCCTGAAGATAATCCGCTTGTAGGACAGAGCGGTGCAGCGCCTGAAATCTGGGCGTATGGCCTCCGCAATCCCTGGCGAATCACATTTGATCAGGAGACCGGTGATCTGTGGGCTGGAGACGTGGGACAGAATAGAGTCGAGGAGATCGACCTGATCGTCCGAGGCGGAAATTACGGCTGGCGGCTAAAAGAGGGGGAAGAGTGCTTCAACCCATCATCTGGCTGTGAACGTGCTGACCTGATCGATCCGGTGGTGTCTTACAGCCATGCTTTCGGGTGCAGCGTCTCGGGAGGCTATGTCTTTAAACATGGTCGCCTTCCGTCACTGCAGAATGCTTACATCTATGCTGACTTCTGCTCAGGAATTGTTTGGGCGTTGCGACACTCCGACGGCCAACTAATTGAGCAGGCTGTCCTGGCGGACACATCCCACCAGATCCCAGCATTCGGACAGACCCTGGACGGTGAGGTTTACGTATTGACCTACTCACCTGGTATTTACAGGTTTGTTAATCCTTAAAGCATCGTTTGATCTGCTCTCACCGTGAGTCGGGTAAACCGGATGGCTAAATCACGATTAAATCGCCTCTGAAGTCACAGTTCAAACCTCGGGAATCACTTACCTCCTCGAAGTACTCGTTCGCAACTGGAAACAAACTGTTATCGAGTATCATCGACTGGCCTGATCAGCCCGACGGTACTACGAACGTAGAAGCGAGGGCTCTATCGGCTTCCACAGACCTCTCGTACCGTTCTAGGAATGGTCAATCCGCAAATCGTCGATGTACCTGAGCAAGCAGTCACTTCCCGACACCCAGGTGCAAATGAGACCGATGAGCTTCGGAAAGAACCACGCGCTTCTAAGAACTTCGTGAAGAGATTCCGGGATCGGATTGCGCATCAGGCAAACGTAGAACTATCGACAAACATCCGTGCCACAGCATCGCTTGAACGACTCTGGCTCATTGCAAGGTTTGCGATCGCTCTCACCGTTCTCGGAGCCACTTACTCAGCCTGGGGATCAGACGGTCCTGGTGAGTTCATATATGTAGCGAGCGGAGTCGCGCTCGTAGGCAACGTGGTGCTGTTCATGCTCTTGAGAAGGGGTAAGGCGGGAACCGTCTTTATCTCCGGATTCATCATGGACAACATCGCTATCTTTACTGCTTGGACGGGTTCAGTCTGGCTTCTCAGAGGATCGCTCGGCTCAAACGATATATACCTGGCCCTTTTTCCTATCCTGACGCTCTGGGCGGCAAGGCTCGGTTTCGTACTTGGCATCCCGTACGTCACTCTTTGGTTGGTCTGGATCGGTTGGTCTCTGAACCACTTCTTCCACCCACTGAGCTACGAAGTGGAGCAGATACCACTTCGGATTATCTTCATTGGACTAGCGGCGATCGTGGGTATGTGGATCACTCATGCGCTGCGTGAACAGACGATCGAGGTCGAACGAACTGCCGAACGCACTAGATCGCTGCAAGAACTGGCTGACGCCAAGAATGAGTTCATCTCAGGGGTTTCCCATGAATTGAGGACACCACTCACGGTGATCCTCGGTTTTGCTGAAGTGTTGGACAAGAGTCTCAATGATTCGATGACGGAGAAGCAGAGAGCCCAACTACGGTCAATCTCCCGCAACGGCAGTCATCTGAACCGGCTGATAGGCGATCTTCTAGATTTGACTCGTCTCGAAGCTGGCGAGATGACACTGACTAAAGTTGAGTTCGAACTCGATCCGCTGCTTAAAGAGGTATCGGATGGCTTTGAACTGATATTCGCTGAGAAGAGCCAGGACTTCGTTCTCAAAACGGATACTGCTGGAGTCCAGGTGACCGCTGACAGGGGTAGGGTGACACAGGTGCTAATGAACCTGCTCAGTAATGCGTCGAAGTACTCGGATAGAGGCTCAACAATCGCCCTTCAAACGAGTTTCGCAGACGGAGCGGTACATCTGACCGTCGCGGATAAGGGAGTTGGGATGTCAGAGCGAGAGCAGAGGAACCTGTTCACCATGTTCTACAGAACCGAAACTGCCTCCGCCTCTGCGACGCCCGGTAACGGCATCGGCCTTTACCTCTGCAAAAGGATAGTTGAGTTCCACGGAGGTGATATCAGTGTTTCAAGTCGGCCAGGCCGCGGAACCGAGATGACCTTTACTCTCCCTGAAGCGTCTCTCAGGCCGGCTCCGAGGATGAGACAAGTAAGCTGAGTTCCGGCGCATCAGTAATTCTTCAATACAGAGAAAACCCGGACATGGTCGAATCGCGTGCAAGTGCGTCGATTGCCCCGACCACTCCTCCGACGTACTATTCGGCCATTCACGCTAGACCTTATACCGGTGGTTGCGCTCAACCCCATCTCGAAAGGCACAGGAAAGATGACTAGCGTCTACCCGAGCAACTTCCGTCAGAAGATGGCGACCGGAAAAGCCGTACTGGGTACATCACTTCCGGCACCGATGACACACATTGCCGCTCAAACGTATGCAACTGGCTGCGACTGGTCATGGATTGATATTGAGCACTCACCGTGGAGCCTCGAGACGGTCTATCCGACCCTAGTTCAAGCACGTCTTGCTGGAGTGGCTCCAATCTTGCGGATCCCCTGGAACGACCCCGGGATGATCAAGAAGGCTTATGACGCCGGTACCGTTGGAGTGATGATCCCGCAGGTCGACAATCCAGGAGAGGCGGCGGCAGCTATAGATGCTGCTAAGTATCCTCCGATGGGTTCACGTGGCATCGCTCCATTCTTCGCCAGCTACCTGGGACTGACTGCTCATGAGATCGTCACGAAAGCCAACGACGAGACAGTCCTCGCCCTTCAAATGGAAAGCGCCGAGGCGTGGGAGAAGATCGATGACACCCTGGCCCTCGACGGATTCGAGTTGCTGATTCTTGGACCTGCCGATCTCTCTGCATCATTCGGCGGGGAAGGCGATGTCCACTCCAGCAAGGTCGAAAATATCATGATTGACCTTGCTGCAAAGGTGAAGAAGACGAGTAAGGCGTTAGGGACGACGTTCGCCGATCCAGAGGACGCACGCCGTTGGATTAGTGAGGGCTATACGGTGATGAACATCGCCAGCCCGATGACCCTTGGCACCATCGGACTTCAAAGAATTTTTGCCGAATTCCGAGAGGAGTTTGGTGAAGCTAAGGTTTAAGCTGGCACTCGTTGCGAAATCGTTCGCGAGCGAGACTGAATCTTGAACAGAGAGTCCTTGAGTAACACGACAGTATCGGCCGCTTCGAAAGAACCGGTCCAAGATGAGTTGTGGCAAGAGTTCAATTCACGTCGGCCGTGGATCGGTCTCGGTCTGCTCGCCAGTAGCATCATCTTCACCGTGGCCGTACTCATCTTCTTTGGCGCCTGGTTCGCAGATGGTCGCATCGAGGACAGGGCTGCGGCGTCCGGACACGAAGTCGAAGGTGATTGGTGGGAGGACGGGCTCATCGCGGTATGTCCAATTCACTGACGGCGCAGAACATGGAAACACACTGATCATTGAGTAGCCGTATCAGCGTTCGAATGCCGGAAGGCCACACGATTCGCCACTATGCATGGCTAATCGTTTTCATCGCGTCAGCAGGGCAGATGCTAGGTGCTGCTATTCGCATGGCCTTCGGAGTGCTGGTGACCCCACTCGAAGAGAATTTCGGTTGGAGTCCTGGCGCAATTGGCCTGGCGTACGCCTATATGTCTATCGCAACGGCGCTGCTCTCACCGGTCGCTGGTTGGATGGCCACTCGTTTCGGCGCCCGAAACACGATGTTCCTGGGAGTTGCCCTGTTCTTTGCGGGCATGATGTGGACATCACAGGTCTCCGAACTGTGGCAGTTCCATGTTGCATACGGGCTCATTTTCGGAACCGCACAGGCTCTATTCCTCGTCCCTGCCGTTCCAGCCATCGCCTCCTGGTTCAGGCGTCATCTGGGAATGGCAATGGGTGTGGCAATGGTTTCGTGGAGTCTTGGCCCGGCCTTGATGGTCCAGGTGACCGCGCTCTTGCTTGAAGGCTTTGGCTGGAGCCAGACGATGGTCATCATCGGTGTTGGCGGAACCGTAATGCTGGGAGTTCTACTCGTGTTCTTCAAGAACACGCCGGAGCAGGCAGGGCGGAAGGCGTACGGCTGGAGGTCTGGTGACGCGAAGCTGGTGACTTCGGGTATTAACTACAAGCAGAACTCAAAGAGGTTTCAGGGAGCCATCTACCGAACTAACGGGTTTTGGAATCTCATCAACATCCATTTCCTGGGATGCGTCGGGCACGCTGTCATTCTTGTGGGAATCGTGCCGTTGGCTGTGCACAGGGGGGTCTCATTCCCGGTTGCAGCAGGAGTTCTCACGACGATCGCTGTAATCAGCATCTTTTCAAGGTTCATCACTCCGATTCTGGGGGACCGCATAGGCGCAAAGGGGACGATGTTCTGGTCGTTCTTCGGCCAGGGCGCATTCGTCCTGCTTTTGCTTTTTGCCGATTCTGCCGTTGAGTTCTACATCTTCGCCGTTGTTTGGGCCATTCCGTACGGTGGTGAGGGAACTGTATTCCCTGTGATCAATCGCAAGTACTACGGGCACGTACCGATGGGCCCGACCTATGGATGGCAGTTGCTGGGGGCGGGCCTGGGTATGGCGCTAGGCGGAGTTCTGCCGGGCATGGTTTTCGACATCACCGGCGCGTACACGTGGGCGATCTGGCTATCGGCAGCCTTCAGCCTTGCCGGTGCAGCCGCGATCATTCTGCTTGAGCCAACCAAGCGCCTGCTGATCCCTGATTGGGAGAAGCTTCGAGATCGCCAATCGGACCTTGATCCAGTTGCCGCAGCCGCACCGAAAACTATGCCGGACGTCGGATTGGCGGACTGACATCTGCTGCTGGCTCAAGGGCTTTTACCGGGACCCTATGAGCTGGGCGCCAGACCGGCAGATCGATACTAGGTCTTCAGCATCACTCGCTGTGCGGAAGTTCCCTCTTCCTTACCATGCCACTCTGCGAACTCAAACGCTTCGTTGATCTTTTCGAGTGGGAACGAATGGGAAGCGATATTTGCCAGCGGATAGGTATCTCTAGTTCTGCGCAGGAACTGCAGAGCTGATTCGATAATCCAGGGGTTGTAGTGAACTGTGCCGTACCACTTGAGCTGCTTACCGATCACTTTGGACGCTGGCATCGTGATCTCGCCCGGTACAACGTTTCCTATATCAACATATTTTCCGTTCAGCCTGGCCATCTCGATGCCTTCTAGTGTCGCAGCAGCAACTCCGACTACCTCCACCACCACGTCGGCACCGATTCCGCCTGTCAGTTCCATCACCCGCTCGATCCGTGCCTCGGGCGTCGGGTACTCACGCATAGAGATTACGCTCGACGCGCCACTCTTCTTAGCCATCTCAAGCCTACTCGGCTGGCCGTCGATCACAATGACCTGCGACGCGCCCATATCGTGAGCAACAGCGGTGGCGTAGATGCCTAGACCGCCTGCACCCTGGATCACGACCGTATCGCCGAAGTGCACGCGGACGCGCTCAAGTCCCCAGAGCACCTGCGCAAGAGCGCAGTTAAGTGGCGGAATCGACTCATCAGGAAGCTCATCGGGTACTTTGTAAGCATAGTGACCTGGCTGAAGATAAAAGTACTCAGCCATACCGCCGTCGCAGAATGGGTACTTCTCCAGGCCCTGCATGTTGCGCCGGAATCGATGTGGGCAGGCGTGGTGCTCGCCGCGAACACAGTAGTAACAACGGTTGCAAGGGAAGAAGAAAGGGAATGCGACCCGATCTCCCTCTTTCAGTGGTCTCCGCAGTGAATCCGAGTCAATACCTTCACCGAGGGTGTGGACAACACCCGTGAACTCATGCCCAAGCACTTTTGGAACCGGATTCCCGGTCTGCTGCCTACCTTCACCACGCCATCCATGCAGTTCCGAGCCGCAGATCATCGCTCCAGTGTTCTTGATCAGAATGCCACCTGGCTCAACCTCCGGAGTCGGGTACTCGCGTAGATCAAACGGTGTACCGGCCTGAGTGAAAACTGAAACTAAGCCTTTCGGCATTTTGGGGGGTCCTTTCGAGCTAGGTAGCGCCTGTTCTTGATGCGATTAGGTACGAGAAATGCTTTGACAGCACGAATCTACTGCCGACTGGCCTCCACTGCAAGCACCGAAAAGGCACTCCATGGAGTTCAAAGGATTGATATCCTCCCGCACCGTCACAGCAATTCGGTCGGCCCAAATAGACAATGTCAGACGGAGACAAGCACTTGGCAGAAAAACTACGAGCGGCAGTGATCGGTGCGGGATCTATGTCCCGTAACCACACGTATGGATATCTGAATTCAGCCAAATTCGAGGTAGTCGCACTCTCTGATCTCAGTGAGCAGGCGATGAAGGACTTCGACGATCGGTTCGTCGAATTCGACGACTACAAGGCTGAGCACTTTGTAGACGCTCGGGAAATGATGACGGAGATCAAACCGGACGTAGTTTCAGTAGGTGTCTGGCACAAGGGCCATGCGCCGCTGACCATCGCCGCAGCAGCGGCTGGTGCCAAGGCAGTTCTCTGTGAAAAACCGATGGCAGACAGTGTTCGAGCCGCAGCGGAAATGCTCATGGTCTGCGAACGCGAAGGCACGAAACTGACGATAGGGCACCAGCGCCGTTTTTTGCCTTCCTACACTCTTGCCAGGCAGATGATCGCTGATGGCGAGATTGGTGATGTCAGGTTGATCACAAGTGTCGCAGGTGATGGCCTGCCCAACTACGCTTCCCATCAAACGGACATGTTCCGCTACTTGCTGAGTGACGTGGAATGCGCATGGGTTATGGGCAATGTAGAACGGGAAACCGATCAATGGGAACGTGCGACTCAAATTGAGGACAAGGCCCTGGCGGTATTTGGTTTTGAGAATGGCGCTCAGGCGATGATTCTCTCCGACCTGACGCCAGAGCGCTGGCAGGGTGGACGCGTCTACGGAACTGATGGAATGATCGAGTTTACCGTCGACGACCTCAAAATCATGAACAACCGATCAAGTGGCTGGCAATACCACAAACCTGACGGCGATTTCCTCAAGTATGGAGAAGAGCGGTTCGAGTGGTTCGAAGCAGGAGCAGCCCAGGCAAGAGAGCTTGCCGACTGGGTCTCAGGTGAGATTACTGATCACCGCAACAACGGCAGGAACGGTTACAAAGCACTTGAGATGATTCATGCCGTTTACGAATCGGCACGCACCCACACCCAGGTGCAGATGCCTTTGAAGACGATGGACCCGCCGCTGGACCTGATGATCGAGTCCGGACAACTACCGGTCCGTTACCCGGGTAAATACGATATCCGGGCGACGCAACTCAGAGGCGAAAACACCGCCGAAGATACCAAGAACGAGTAGATAGCTCGCCGGGAACACAGCCCCGATCGGATACCAGATTGCGGTGTTCGTTCAGAGTGTGTGAAACGGCGCTATACTCCGACACGCCCTGGAGTTCGGTCAGCAGTTGGACATGTTCACCTACGCGTCCAATATGGATTTGGCTGGACCAAACGAACACAGCTATGTGCTCCCGTTTTGACCGTAGATCCAATTGAAAGGAAACAAGTTGCTCGAACGATTTCATGTCCCTGAGGACATCGCGGTCCACGTAATGCCGGATGACATGTTTGCGACCGTCACCGACATCTTTCTAAAAATGGGAATGTCCGAAGAGGATGCGAAACAGTCGGCCGATGTACTCGTTTACGCTGACGTCAGGGGCATCGAGTCCCATGGTGTCAGCAACATGCTCCGCCGCTATGTGGAATCGTTCAACGAAGGCGGCATCAATCCCAAGCCGAATGTCCGTGTGATCCGGGAAATGCCCGCTGCGGCAACGATCGACTGCGACGGCGGGCACGGACTTGTGGTCGGCCCAATGGCAATGAACATGGCCATCGAGCGAGCCAAGACCTACGGTATCGGCTCTGTTACCGCTATGAACGGCCGCCACTTCGGGGCATGTGCCTACCACGCTTCGATGGCTCTTGAGCACAACATGGTTGGGCTTTCCATGACAACCGGCGGGCTAAACGTGCTTCCAGTGCACGGAGCCAAGCCGCTCGTGGGACTTAACCCGATTGGAGTCGCTGCTCCGACCAACAACGAACCTCCGTTTATCTTCGACGCGTCAATGTCATCAGTTGCCGGTAACAAGATCGCGCTTGCTCAGCGAATTGGCGTGCCCGTGATGCCGGGTTGGATTGCCGACGGTGATGGCAACCCGATCATGGAAGAGAAGATGGTGCCTGAGAAGTGGGCGATGCTTCCAAGCGGGGCAACGCGCGAACTCGGTGCACACAAGGGCTACAGCCTGGCTGTCATGGTCGAAATCCTTTGCGGGATTCTGGGAGGGACCGGTGCAGGAACTAACCGGTCTCAAGGTGCTGCCCATCACTTCATCGCATACAACATCGATGCGTTCACCGATGTGAACAGCTTCAAGGAGATGATGGACGACTATATGAAAGAGCTGCGGGAAAGCCCGGCAGCTCCAGGCCACGACCGAGTCGTCTATGCAGGGCTTCCCGAATACGAGGAAGAGATTGAGCGCAAAGAGCATGGAATCCCTTACCACCCGGAGGTGATCGACTGGTTCAAGGCCACTTGCGGTGAACTCGACCTGAAATGGAGACTGACGAAAGAGTAAACAGATAGGGCTGAACTGCAGCGTTCCCAAGGAGAGGAAACATGGCGAAACGAATCAATAAGGCCATCGAGCTGCTCGAGATGGGCGAACCGGTCTATATGACTCACCCCGAAGAGCTCTCGTATGACGGCGGCCGAGCCATGGCGCAGACATGGGCAGATGTGATCCACATGGACTTCGAGCACCACTTCTTCGATATCGGAGGATTAACGCAGTTCATGAAAGGCCTCAAGGATGGTGGGCCAACGCCAAGTGGACACCCGACACCGACCGTCTTGACGACGCTTCCTTCAAACTGCATTTCAGTTGAAGAAATGCGAGCGAACGCCTGGCAGGCCAGGCATGTTCTATCGACAGGGGCCCATGGAGTCCTGCACACCCATGCCCGCGACCCTGAAGCGGTCAAGTGGTTTGTTGCGGCCTGTCGCTATCCGTTCCAAGAGCTCGGACGTGATGAGCTGCCAGAAGGCCTACGCGGTGGGGGAGGGCAGAAGCAGCCTGCCGAGATCTGGGGTCTCACCCAGGGTGAGTATGTGAAAGCGGCCGATCCATGGCCGTTAAACCCCAAAGGGGAAATTCTGCTTGGGCTGAAGATCGAGGACCGTCACTGTCTGCCAAACGTCGATCGGACTGCAGCAGTACCCGGCATCGGATTCGCCGAGTGGGGTCCCGGTGACATGGGAATGTCCTTCGGCTTCGGAGACAGCCACGACCCTCCTTACCCTGACGTCATGAACGACGCCCGCAACACGGTGAAGAAGGCTCTCGACGCGAACAACGTTGCGTTCTACAGCGGCTGGAACGACGAATCGATGTCAGACGAGCAACGTGTCGAGTTCATCATTAAGGAGCTTGGCTCGAAGCTGATCGGCGCACCGACGCGGGAAACTGCAGACATCGGTCGCAAGATCACCGGCAGGACGATGCCTGTATAAGCCCTAAAACGCGCAGTTACCGCACGTCCGTACTGACCACCAGACACCCAACGAGAAAAAAGAATGCCAGAAAGAATCAACCGCTGTATTGAACTCCTCGAACAGGGCGAGAACCTGTACTACACGGGAACCGGCCCGCTTACCTACGAAAATGGCAAGAAGCAGGCCAAGACCTGGGCAGATTTCCTGATCACAGATTTCGAGCACTACCCGTTCAACACGCAGGGCCTTAGAGAGTTCATGCAGGGTCTCGTTGACGGCGGTCCAACCAACTCGGGGCACCGGACACCAACAGTGATCTCCACCCTGCCTTCTAACTGCCGCACGGTTGATGAAGTGCGGGCTAACGGATGGCAGATCAGGCAGGTGCTGTCCGCTGGCGTTCACGGCATCTTGCATACACACGCTCGACAGGCCGATGCGGTCCGAGCCTTTATCGAAGAGTGCCGCTACCCGTTCCAGAAAGATGGACTTGACCGCGGACTGGTGCAGGGCCAGCGCGGAGCGGGCGGCCAGGGCTACCCTGCTGAAATCTGGGGTGTGACCGGTCCCGAATACACCAAGCTTGCCGACCCCTGGCCCCTTAACCCGAAGGGCGAGCTGTTGATTGGTCTAAAGCTGGAGAGTCGAGAGTCCGTCGCTAATGCCGATTTCATCGCCAAAGTCCCCGGTCTGGCGTTCGCCGAATGGGGCCCGGGTGACATGGGCATGTCATACGGGTACGAGGACGCTCACGACCCGCCTTATCCGCCGGAGATGGAGAACGCCCGCAAGGTCGTGAAGAAGGCCTGCGATGACAACGGCCTCTTCTTCTTGAGCTCATGGAACGACAAGAGCAAGTCTGACGAAGAGAACGTGAAGTTCCTGATTGATTGGGGTGCCAGGATTCTGTCCGGTGGTGGTGAGGAGAAGGCGGAGATCGGCCGCAGGATCACTGGCAGGAAGATGCCTGTCTAAGACCGAGCGAACAACCAGAGTTCGAGAGCCGCGTAAGGTGTCAGACTTCTGACTGTGTCTTACGCGGCTCTTCGCGTCGGAAAGGATTGTGACCTGAGCGGTTCTAAGGCTCGAAACGGCTGCTTAACCAAACTGCACTCAGGAGTGTTGCCTTATCTGTTCCAGCAGTTCGTCTCCGTACTTTTCCCGTTTCACAGCACCTACACCGGTGATTTTCGCCAGATTAGTCATACTGTACGGCCTGTTTCTCGCCAACTCTGTCAGAGTACGGTCGCTGAACACAACAAACCCAGGCACACCATCTTCATGCGCCCGCCGTTTCCGCCAATCTCGCAAAGCGTCGAAAAGTTCCCAGTCTCTGTCACCGATATGTATGCGTTCGAGTTGTGACGTGTACGTTCGCCCTGATCCTCTGTAACTACCCGATTTCCGTGACCTACCGGTCCAGTCCCATGCTTGAGACAGGCAGTTGTCACATCGGCCACATAATTCAGCGGGTCTCTCCCCGAAGTAACGCAGCACAACGTTCAACCGGCAGGATGATGTAGTCGCAAACTCCACCATGTTCGCCAACATCTCTGACTCATGGTGCATGTGTCGGGTGATTGAGCTTGTGTCAATCCGAGCTGACGGGTCATCAGAAAGCAAAGTAGCGCCGTCTTCAGCAATCAGGTTGGAGTCCTGGAGAGCACGTATCGCCATCACCTGTCCATCCTTGAGCAGTTCGGGAAGTTCCACTGTGGCGCCGGAGTCGCCAGCAAGGCTAACCAGATCACGCCACAAGCCACGAACTGCCGCATCGTCCGGGTGGTTGCGGTCGATGAAGTACTCAGGTGCCTTCTTGGACCAGTTGGTATATATCAGGCTGCACTCAGCGGGTTCTCCATCTCGGCCTGCACGCCCGGCTTCCTGGTAGTACGCCTCAAGCCGCCCAGGCATGTCGAAATGCATTACGAACCGGATATCAGGCTTGTCTACTCCCAGCCCGAAGGCATTAGTAGCCACCATCACGCCAACCTGGTCTGTCATGAAAGCCCGTTGAGCCTTGCGTCGTGTTTCGGAATCGAGACCTGCGTGGTAGCTGAGCGCATTTACGCCACGATCTATGAGCAACGCGGCGAGTTCATCTGTTTTTGCACGTGATCCCACGTAAACGATGCCGGAGTGATCTTTTCGTTCAGTCACGTATTGGACCAGCAGTTCCTGCTTCTGCTCGTTGGATATGGCGTGTTGAACCGAGAATTTGAGATTTTCCCTGGCGACTGAGTTGACGAGCTGTGAGGCATCGTCGAGTCCCAGCCGACTGACTATGTCCTTTCGCGCAACCGGTGTTGCGGTCGCTGTTAAAGCGAGTGTCCTTGGAATACCCAACGCTTCACGAACGTAACTCAGTCGCAGGTATTCGGGCCTGAACGTGTGGCCCCACTCTGAAACACAATGGGCTTCATCGATAGCAAACAGGTTCAACTTCAAGTTGGCGAGCCGTTCTACGAATCGGGGGTTAGCAAGAGACTCAGGAGACGTGTAAAGAAGTGAGATTTCACCATCCCGGAACTGAACATACGTCTCGTTTTTCTGTGAGGCGTTCAGTGTCGAATTGATGAATGCCGCCTTGACTCCGTTCGCTCGCAGGCTTTCTACCTGGTCTTGCATGAGGGCGATATGAGGCGAGACCACCAGCACTTTTCCCGACTTCAGTGCGGGAAGAACGTATGCCATGCTCTTACCGCTACCGGTTGGAGCGACGGCGAAGACGTCTTTCGTTTCGAGCGCAGACAGGATTTTGGCCTGGGCTGTCCGAAGTTCTGAGAACCCAAACCATTGAGACACTATGGACTGGTAAATGTCGTTGGCTGGCAGAGATTGCGAGGTGGTTGTTTTCATGTGTGGGACTGGATGTTACTGCGACCCCAACCGGATCCTACCGGGCGGTGGCATCGCCACACATGATGGCTGCATTCGCAATTGGTTAATTCAAGGTTCCGGCTAGGACCGAAAGCAGACCCTGATGTGGTTTCTGGATTCGAATCAGACAGCCACGTCAAGAGCTTTCAAATGTCTACCACCTCAATAACCACGCAACGACCTCTCCGTCGATTCTGTGGGGCAGGACTTCTTTAAGTTTGAAAGTGGTTCGCACTATCAACGTTATGTAAAGTCGACAGAAGCGATTTTCTCGAGTGAAGGTCGTTTGGGTTCCTGATACATCGGCTGTTCTACACGCGCTCGTACTTGAACTAAGGTGACGGGCAGCACGGAGAGCCCGGCAATGCGCTGGTGCTACGCTGGGATAGGTGGCAGACACACTTGAACGTCGCCAACAAAATACTTGAACAGCCTCGCCTTAAGGCGACATAACGTGAATTTCGATGCCGACCCTCTTTTTGTGGCGAGATCCTGTGCGGGCAGCAACCCGCAGTTTCCTGCCTGTAGTGATAGGTCTTACTGCGGTTCTGGCGATCGCGTGCGGCTCTGATGCTGGCCAGACGGCCCCCGGTGGCACCCCGGTTGTCCTGGACGATGGCACAATCGCGACTCAGACACCTGTGCCCTTCGCTGACAGGCCCGATCCGGTCCCGGAAGACCTGGCGATCATATGGGAGACCTATCGCCTGCTTCAACAAGAGTATGTAGACGGATCGGAAATCGATCCGCAGGCCATGTCAGAAGCCGCGGTGAGAGCCATGCTCGATGAGCTTGGAGACCGTTACACCTCGTATATCAATCCCGAGACCTTCGCGGTAGAGCGGCAAGGCTTCCAGGGCAATTTTGAGGGAATTGGTGCCCAGGTTGAGATGGCACCGGACCGGTCAGTGGTCATCATCACTGCGCCTTTGGACGATAGTCCGGCTGAGAAAGCCGGTATACGACCCGGTGACAAGATCCTCGCCGTCAATGGCGAAGACGCACGCGGCTGGAGCGTTATCCAGGCTGTCAACAAAATTCGCGGCGAACGAGGCACTCCAGTGACCCTGACAGTGGAGCATCTCGGTAGTGCCATTCCTGTCGACATCACGATAGTTCGGGACACCATCGATCAACCCAGCGTACGAGCACGCATGCTTAACCCCGAAGATGGCCCATACGGAGTTATCAAGATCAGACAGTTCACGGCTGAAACGCCAGACGAGATAAGACGTGGAGTGATTGAGCTGCTGGATCAAGGCGCGCCCGGCATCGTGATCGATCTACGTGAGAATCCAGGTGGCTTACTCACTGCCACCGTAGATGCAGCATCCGAGTTCCTGACAGGAGGTCTGGTGACGTACGAGATCGACGCCACCGGAAAGCGCGACGATTGGCCTGTTCGCGAAGGTGGACTGTTCCCAGAAATCCCGCTGGTAATGCTGGTCAATGGTTTCTCAGCTAGCGGTTCAGAAGTATTTGCGGGCGCTCTGCAAGACCAGGGTCGAGGTCTCGTTATCGGTACGTCGACGTTCGGTAAAGGTTCGGTGAACCTTTTGAGGCAATTGTCTAATGGTGGTGGCGTGTATTTGACCGTTGGACGTTGGTACACACCGAACGGTCGGCTAATCGAAGGGACCGGTGTCGAGCCAGACGTAATCGTGGAGTTTCCGGCCAATTCGCAGCTCACGCTGACCGATGACGTCCAGATGACTGCTGCAATCAAGCAGTTGGACTTCCAGACCGGCCGCACTGAAACAGCGGCGGCCGCTCGCTAGTTCGTCTTGCGCGTTCAAGTTCAGGCTGCACTCAGTGCGTGTTCTCGACTGCTTAGACAGACCACTTCGCCGTACACTTGATTGCTATGGCTGACAAAGCGAGCGATTCCACTATAGCTACGAACCGGCGCGCCCGGTTTAACTACGAAATTCTCGAAACCTTTGAGGCGGGCATGGTGCTCACCGGCTCCGAGATCAAATCGGTGCGCGCTCGTCACATGACGATCTCAGAAGGCTATGTGCAGGTTCGTGACGGTGAAGCGTGGCTGCACAATGCCCACATTGCTCAATATCCGGCTGCTGGTCCATTTGGGCAACATGAACCAACCCGAACGCGCAAGCTTCTGCTCAAAAAGAAAGAGATCACGCAGATCCAGCGTGAAATGCAGAAGGCCCGTCTGACTATCGTCCCTCTCAAGGTGTACATCAAGGGCAGAGTAGCCAAGATGCTGATCGGCCTTGGCCGCGGCAAAAGACAGGTTGATCGCCGCGAGACCATCAAGCGGCGAGACGCAGACCGTGAAATCGGTCGAGCACTGCGCGTCAAGAGTTAGCCAACAAGGGGCTGCGAAGACGCATTTCACCTAATGCCAGAGCCCGGTTCGATGAATAGGTAGTAACACCCATGTTCAGTGCAGGCTGATTTATTTTAGGATTTACTTAAATGAACTTGCTGCCATCAGACCACTGCAGGTGGGTTGAGTGGAACGCGCTCTGCTTCAAGACTTTGAATAAGGACGTCTAGACCTGTAGCGCGGTTGAGAAGTCAGGAACACCATCCCAGCGTCCAGCATCACCTGACGCACGCATCACGGCTATTGTCTTGATCACTTCAGGGTTGGCAAGTCCGTTCGGACGCTTGCCGGTCAGTACGTTGATGACCGATTCCGCCTGCAAGATAGGACACTCCTCCAGGAATTTGGGAGAGTAACCGGCCAGATGCGGAGTCACAATTAGATTCGGGATCTGCAGAAGCGGGCTTTCAGGATCAACTGGCTCCGTCTCTGTCACATCAATCGCCGCTGCCTCAATCTGACCGTCGCGCAGGGCCACCTGCAAGGCAGTTTCGTCAATAAGCGGTCCGCGGGCGCAGTTCACAATCATGGCTGTCGGCTTCATCCTGGAAAACGCCTCAGCGTCGATGATGTGGTGCGTCTCATCGGTCGCCGATGTATGGACAGTCATGTAGTCAGATTCGGCCAGCAAAGCGTTGAGATCAACCATCTGCACTCCATAGAGGTCGGCAGTGGTCTGAGAGACGTAGGGGTCGGCGGCGAGAATTTTTGACGGACCAAATCCCCTGATGCGAGTGGCGAATGCTCTTCCGATATTCCCGAACCCGATAATGCCTACCGTGTGTCCTGCAATGCGGCGAACTGATTCCTGGTATTCACCGGTCAACCCGGGATTTTCACTCCACTGCCCTGCCCGGGTCGTGGTAATCGTCTCGTAAAGGCGCCGGGTAAGGGCCAGGAGCATTGCCACTGCGTGATCGGCGACCTCGGTCGTGTTCACGCCTGGAACGTTGCACGCGAGAACACCAAGCTCTGTCGCCGCGTCCAGGTCGATTGAATCGACTCCAACACCGAGTCGGCTCACCACCTTCAGGCTCGGACACGCCTCCAGCACCTCCCGAGAGGTAAGCGGTCGGGTGTTTATCAGAGCTCCATCTGCGTCCTTCAGCAGTGCAACCATCTCCTCAGTGGTGTTGCACGGCCCCTCGATGACCTCTATTCCTGCCTTCTCGAACAGATCTGTTCGATGATGCTTGCTTGGCATGACTGCGACTTTGAATGCCATGAAATTCTCCTACCCGGTTGGGGTTGACCATCAATTTCAGATTGAATTCGGATTCTGCCGAAAGCATACCTGCTCAGGTCGCTTCACAGAGCGACAAGCGATATCATCCCGGCTCATGAACAGAAAAGTGCTGATCACCGATTACGTCTGGCCAAGTCTCGATCCTGAACGAAAAGTGTTGGAGGACGCTGGCTTTGAGTTGGTTATTGCACCAGACTCAAGCGAAGCGACGCTGGCAGGCCTGGCGACCGATGTCGATGCCATCATGTTTTGCTTCGCACAGGTCACGGAGACCGTGCTGCGCGCTGCACCGAGGTGTCTTATAGCTGCCCGCTACGGCATCGGTGTCGACAACGTGAATATTCCGGTCTGCACAGAGCTTGGCATTGTGGTCACAAACGTTCCGGACTACTGCATTGACGAGGTGACGGAGCACACGTTCGGGATGGTCATGGCCCTCAACAGGCGGCTGGTACCACATGACAGAGCGGTGAAATCAGGCGGCTGGAGCAGCGTGGCTCTTGATAAGCCTATGAAACGAATGAACGGCGCTACATTCGGAGTGATCGGCTACGGCCGTATTGGACGCTCAGTGGCGGCAAGGGCTGACGCGATGGGCATGAACGTGTTGACATACGACCCCATGCTGAAGCCCGGGCAGGATGCCGGCGTAGCAGAGAGCGTCGAGCTTGATCGTGTGCTTTCTGACTCTGATTTCGTGAGTATTCATGTCCCGTTGACCGATGAAACTCGAGGCATGATCGGAACTGCCGAGCTGGCTTCGATGAAGAGAGGTGCAATTGTCGTTAATCCTGCACGCGGTGGACTTATCGACGAATCGGCCCTGGCTCAAGCGCTTGAATCGGGCCAAATCGCCGGGGCGGGACTGGATGTGATGGAACCGGCCCCGCCTGAAAATGACCACCCTCTCCTCAGTCAGGAGAACGTCATCATCACGCCGCACACGGCTTTCTTCTCGCAAGCCTCGACTTTGGAGCTTGAGACGAGAACTGCACAGGAAGTAGTCCGTGTCGTCAGTGGCGGAGAGCCAGAGAACTTCATTAACCCCGAGGTGCGAGGGAACGCTCGGGTTGGGATTTAGCAGACATTCCCGCCCGGACTAGACAGCTTCATCCATCTCATCTTCATCTTCGCCGGATGAATCGCCCTTCTCGGCACTTTCGAGTGATTGCTCATAGAGTTCTGTCTCGAACGCCGAAACGCTGGAATCAATGAAGCCTGAATCTGTCAGCGTACCGGCGAGAACCCGATCAATTCCCACGTCGTCAATCATCTCCTTACCGACCAGTGACCACCTGCGGCGGCGGACCGATCTCGAGAAACCAAGCAGGCTTTCGTCGAGCGATTCAAAAACAAACAACACGGTGGTCCACTTGAAGCCGCGCTGCGCTTCACCTCCGACCAGTCCAGCCTTATTCGAGTCGACTCCGGACAGATCAACGATAACCGTACGTGGCTTCTCTTTAGAAACCAGGCTCTGGATAACGTCTATCTGCTCGCAGTCTCCAGAGTAGGAGAACGCTTCTGATCGTTCTACGTGGCCTTTGAGCCAGTCAGAAAACTGCTGATTCCCGAACGAGATGATTCCGGTTGGAACGTCCATGTTGTACCCGATCGAATGCGAAATTGAAGTGTAGTAAACGGAACTCTGAACTCACGCATTTGATAACGCATCGTGGATTACACGGACCAGGGTTCGATCCAACGCAGGTTGGGTACCGCGGCTATGCCTAGTCATTCGCAGCGGGTGGATCAGCGTTGACTGTCTAAAGGGACGAGACTAGTTCGAAAGGGCTGATTTCAGGCTCAGTGATCTCATAGAACGGTCCGCATCGGATGCCCATTGGCTGTCCAGAGGTACAGGTGAGTATGCGGCTCGTTCGGTTGCCGTCGCCGCATCAACGATCCCCTGCCCGCCCTGTGTCATATAAGCCGCAGCTTTGCGGGCATAAAGCGCTATCGGTTCGCTCTCACGGCGTCGCCTGAAACCAGCTTTGGCAATGCGTCGCTCAAGCTTCGAAAACGATCGGATAACACGGAGTCGTTCTTCCCTGTCGGCTCCGGCAATGACCGAATAGTCGACCCACCTGAACTCCTCATTGGATACCTTCTGACGACGGCGAACCCAATACCACCAGTAAACAAATCCAGCGATCGCTGTCAGGAGCATTATGGAAATGCCAAACATTGGGCCGGCCTTCAACAGCCATTCAAATATGACAGCCAGCCCTCCTGGCGAGTTGCTGAGGGTGGACGCCAGGCTATCTCCAATTCGGTTCTCAAGCAGGGAACTGAGTCCGGATGGAGGTGGTTCCTGAATTGAATCGGGATTAGGCAAGTCAGGTCTTGAGGATGCGTCGAATGGTACCCAGCCCGCTTCCTCGAAAAGGACCTCGGCCCATGCGTGGATATCTGTGTCCTTGATCTCTGCGGCTCCTGAGTAAGGATTGAAACGACCCGGCAGGAATCCCGTTGCGACCCGAGACTGCAAACCAACGGCCCGGGACATCAGGGCCTGTGCAGTCGCGAAATCGACTGCAGAACCGGGACGTTGGCCGAACACGAATTCAGTCAACTCTGCGCTTGATTCCAAAGGGGATGTGGACTCCGGATCATATTCAAGTGAGTTCAGATAGGCGGCGATTGTCGCAGCACGATCGAAGTCGGTCTCTGCGTCCGCGGTCAAAGCTCGAGCGAGCGCATAGACCTCACCGTATCCAGGTGGCAATGTTCCGAACTCACTGGCGATCCAGCCAGCACGATCCTGGCGAAGCTCCTCTGCAGTGATAGCCGGGCGCCCCGAAACCACCTGGTATGTGGCTCCATTGCTGGCGGTCGGCAATCCCTGTTCGTCACGCGGTATCGATATTGAAAGGGGCTCGTAGCCAGAAATAAACCCGGAGCCAAGACCTTGCTGCATGAAGAAAGTCTGCAGATATCTGTCGTCCTCACCGTCCGAGCCCGGCCTGGCGAAGAGAGAGCCCAGCCTACGACGGTCTGGCAGAGTCGCAAGCCATTCGCCCTCACCGCCAACCGCGGGGGAATCGAACGAGTCATACACATTACCTCGCCAGTAGCTGGCAACCGCGCTCCTGATGTATGCAACGGTGCCTTCATCCAGCTCAGGCGCTTCCAGTGCGGTTCCTGTGGGACGGGCGGCAGTCTCGCTCCCCTGCCCTGCGGCTGCACTTCCAGAACCAGATGACAGCTCTCCGAGAAGCTCGCTTAGCCCGGAGAAGTCTCCATTCGTTCCCACTGAGCCGGAGTTCCCCTGCGCTCCCTGTATCTGTTGGGAGGACTGCTCCAGCAGTTGGCGCGCTTCTTCAGGCGTAACAGGCGGTTCAGTGCCGTCGCCCGCCCCGTTGACAGGGAGTATTGCGAACCGTGCTGCTTCAGGTGTCTGTGACGCGTCCCACGGCAAAAGCAAAAACGCGATCAGCGAAGTAACCCCAACCATCACCGTTACGGCGGACCAGAAGCCCGTAGCAGCTACAACACCACCACTGCGGGCGACAGAAGAGTTTCTAGTGATATCTGTGTACTGGCTGAGTGCAAGAAAAGTAACGATGATCGCCAGATATCCACCGAGCAGACCCGCAAAGTGATTGCCAAAGGCCAGTTCGCTTGCGAAGAACATAATGAGCGCCGAGAAGAAGAGCTGTGTGTACAGTCCAGCTCTCGTTCGTGCCTCGAACACAGAGGCGGCACCGGCGATCAACAAAAAGTGTGCGACCGGTATCCTCTCACCCCGAACAGCCAGGACAAGCTCATGCCTCATCGCGACCCCGACGACGATGATCACGAGTGCGATGACCAGCGGCAGAACCGGGATTCTGCGATCAATTGCTCGGAATGCGACCAGGTGCCCAATGATGAACACTGGAATCACGATCAGGGGCACTACGAGTGAAGCGCCGATAATCACGAGGGTCATTGCCGCCCATAGCGAGGCTAAGAGCGCGACTATCCGTACACGTACTGAACGCTCTGGTTTGTCGGAGAATATTCTTCGATAAAACTTGAGAGCCGATGCATCAGTGGTTGGCCTGGAGAGACCATTTTTGGCCGGTGTCAATGCGGCAGCACTTACTACGGTGGTCATGCCGCCAACCCCATTCCCGCGTCGAATTCGACTTCCAGAGAAGGTGCGACCGAGCGTCCCTGTACACCTGTCTCTATCTCAGCAAGCACCGAGTCGAGTTCACCGGGCGCGCAGCGCACTATCGCAACACCGGACTGCTGCAACGCACCGAACTCTGCATCGCCAGGTGAGCCGTCCGTTGAGTCTCCGACTTCCTTGTCGATGAACACTACGGCAACGCAGGCAATGCCTCGTCCCGCTGCCGCCGCAACCGCAGCCATTTCACTTCTGCTGTCCGGCGTCAGGAACGCCATCAGCCGGTTCCCCTGCTGCAATGATGAAATCCGCTGGACAAGGGAGCCTTCGGCAGCCACTTCAGGCTCAATCTTCGCCAGGTGCTCCATCACTCCAGACCATGCCATGAACTCCGGGGAGTCCGTACCGCTGGTGAAGACCGAGATCGATCCGCCTTCGTGCTCTATGACCTTCGCGCAACTGGCGGCGATTCGGGCGGCGTAGTCTATCGAGGTGTCGGGGCTCTTCCCCACGCCGTTGGCCGTATCGATGGCAAATGCAACCGCCTTGTCATTCCACGTATCGAATTCGCGGACGGCCAGGCGACCGCTGCGGGCCGAATTACGCCAATGAATAGACCTGTAGGGATCGCCGGGGACATAGTTCCGAGTACCGGAAGCATCCACACCTGTGCGTGCTTTTCGGCGTCCCTCCTGCTCACCTGACTGTGCCTCAAGCAATCCAAGCCGCTGCATGGGCTTCCAGAGTGGGTATGCAAGCACGCTGTGAGACATCGCAATGTGTCTTCTTCTCCTGAACATCCCGAACGGTCCGGTGATCTCTATCGTGGAATCGCCAAACAGATGCGCACCACGTCGTTCCAGTCGAAGGTCAGAGTCATGCCTGCTAGTCTTTCCTGGCCATGTCCAGAAGAAGATGCTCCTGGACTCGGACTCGATACCAGCCGCTGAGACCGGATAGGACACGGATATCAGAAAACGAGGAAGCCACCAGCGGTTTTCCACCTTCAGGGTAACGGGCAAGTAATCGCCCTCCAGTGGCCCGGGTGAATCGTGCCGTTCACCCTTGCCAACAACACGCTCGACACGAAGGCCTGGCATTGAAAGCCACGGCACCGCCAGAGAAAACAGGATCACGCCCCACAACACCGCGTCTGCAAGGTGAACCCAGCCGACCCTGGTAGTTGAAGCCAGAAAGAAGACAGCGACCGCTACGACGATGATCCCTGTGCCTCTCCTGGTGATCATGAATTGGCTCCACAGCCGGGTGCAGATCGAACTGGTGAATGGATGTTCATCACGCGGGCACAGGCACGGAGTCGATGGCCTCTGCTACCACCTCTTCCGCAGAAAGAGCACTTGCAGGCGCCATCATCAAGCGGTGAGCGACCACGTTTCCAGCGATATCTGCAATATCGCCAGGTGTGACAAAACCACGACCTTCAAACGCAGCCCAGCATTGGGCTGCTCTTTGCAACGCCGCACTTCCACGCGGGCTCAGCCCTGTGTGTACCGCCGGGTGACTGCGGGTGGATCGGGCAAAGTTAACGATGTATTCACGGACCTGAGTAGAGACGGCTACTGACATCGCCGTCGACTGCATCTCCCTAACTCGAGATGCGGTCAATACGGGTGAAGCCTCAGGCATTCCGTGCACCGACCGCTCAAGAATCTCAACCTCGTCCTGTGGGCTAGGTAGGCCAACACCTATCGACACCAGGAATCGGTCCTTCTGCGAGTCGGGAAGCGGGAATGTTCCGTGACTTTCTGCGAAGTTCTGCGTGGCAATGACCAGAAACGGATCTGGAAGCTGCTTGAGCTCGCCGTCTACGCTCACCTGGAACTCGGCCATTGCCTCAAGCAGTGATGACTGAGTGCGCGGTCCTGCCCTGTTGATCTCGTCCGCCAGCACCACGTTTGCAAATATCGGCCCGGGGACAAAGTTGAACTGAGACGACCTCATGTCGAACACCGTCGTTCCGGTTATGTCGGATGGCAAAAGGTCAGGAGTGAACTGTATGCGTTTGAAGTCGCAGGCAATCGATTGTGAAATCGTCTTGCCTATCAACGTTTTGCCCACTCCGGGCAGGTCCTCTAGAAGAACGTGACCTCGAGCAAACAGACCCAGGAGTGCTATGCGCAGGGTGCGCTCAGGCGCAACCACCACGCTTGAGACCATGCTCAGTAGCTTTTCAGCATCAACGGCGAGCGTACGGACTGCGGCTTCGGCAGGAGGCTCTTCGATCCCAAATGAGTCTGAGATGTGGGCCACGTTGTTCAACTGCCGCCGCCTTTCGAGCATTCAAAGGTTCAGCCCGGCTTGATTCGGGCCATCGCGAAATTCGATGAGGGAGAGAGTTAGCGAGTCCATGCGGTGGGGCAGGCGGAGACCCCATCACGCGGCTCCCGGCCAGTCGCAGCGGAGCCCCGCCCGCCCCAACGCATGGACATCACGTTCTAATCTGCGACAGATTGTCGGTGTGTGCGAAAGTGTCTCCCGAAGAAGCGGGACGCGGTAATTCGCAGCACTCATCGCGGTGTCTCCCACACCACGAGTCGGTAAAACTCTCATTCGTGTGTCGAATCACACCGATGCCCTACGCAACCCATAGGCTAGTAACGAGTCCGGCCCAGGTGTTTTCCACGGGTACGCCCTTCTTCTTAACGGGAACGAATACGCCGCTCAATTGACAGGCTGCATCGTCGTCCATAGAGTTTTGAAACTTCTGAAAACCGGGTTCCCGCGCCGATCAAAAAATAAAGGTGGTTGAGACGATGCCAATGCGAAAGATCATTAACGATCCTGAACTGGTCGAAGATCAGACAGTCGATGGTATTCTCGCCGCCTTTCCCGGACACCTGAAAAGACTGGACACTACGAAGCGTGGACTTGTACGAGGTGATGCCCCGGTGACAGGCAAAGTCGCCATCGCAACTGGAGGAGGTTCCGGCCATCTCCCACTGTTCCTCGGGTACGTCGGCCCTGGCCTTGCATCTGGTGTGTGCGTCGGGAACGTTTTCTCATCGCCATCATCTGAGGACATGCTTGAAGTAACGAAGGCGGTCGACGGTGGTGAAGGCGTCCTTTATCTCTATGGCAACTACTCTGGCGACACCATGAACTTCGACATGGCCTCAGAGATGGCAGATATGGAAGGCATTGCCGTTAAGACCACGCTGGGACGTGATGACGTCACTTCCGCACCAAACGCTGAGTTGGAACGGCGGCGCGGTGTAGCTGGCATCTTCTTCGGATACAAGATCGCTGGCGCAGCCGCTGAAGAAGGCCGCGACCTGGCTGGCGTGCACAAGGCAGCGGAAGCCGCTTCGTTCAACACTCGAAGCATGGGTGTTGCACTATCTGGAACGACCATTCCAGCAGCAGGAGAACCTGGATTCACAGTTGCAGCCGGACAGATGGAGATGGGAATGGGAATCCACGGTGAGCGAGGAGTAGAGAAGGGCCCTCTGTTGACCGCCGACGAAATCGCAGGTCAAATGCTGGACCACATCCTCCCAGATCTACCGTTCGCGTCTGGCGATACTGCAGCTGTACTGGTCAATGGCCTTGGTGCCACTGCGCCTGAAGAGCTTTACATCCTCTACAACAAGGCATCCCAGATACTGGGCGACCGAGGCATAAACGTTCACAAGGCGTTCATCGGCGAATACGCAACATCGATGGAGATGTCTGGAGCCTCGATCAGCCTTTGTAAGCTGGACGACGATATGGCCAAACTTCTGGATGCGCCGGCCTACTCCCCGTTCCTGTTGCAGCAGGTTGGCGGCTGATCTCGAGAAATTACACGGAGATAAAGATGACTGACGCTGTCCCTGGCATTTTGCGTGCCATTTCTGAGGATGTCGTACCCAAAGCGGATACATTGCGTGACCTGGATTCTCAGATTGGTGACGGCGATCTGGGCATCACGATCACGAGAGGTATGGAGTCGGTGATTGCTGGCCTTGATGAACTCGAGGGCAAGCCCGTGAGTGATCAACTGGCCCGTTCGGGGATGGCATTCAACCGAGCAGCTGCCTCTACCTTCGGAGTGCTCTTCGCTACCGCGATGATGCGCGGCGGAGCAGCCGTAAAGGGCAATGAAGGCGTGGGAGCGAGCGATATCGCTCAGATTGGCCGCGCCGCATTGCAGGGACTTATGGACCGTGGGAAAGCCAAGATCGGTGACAAGACCCTGCTGGACGCACTTGCTCCAGCAATTGACGCGTTTGACGAGGCGCAACAGGCCCGCAAGACGCTGACGGAAGCTACCGATGCAGCTGTCGCCGCTGCTGAAGCAGGGACGACAGCCACAATCGAGATGCGTTCTAAAGTGTCTCGCGCCAGCTGGGTCGGCGAACGGTCTATCGGCGTTCAGGACCCCGGAGCAACTGCCGTAACGTTCATGTTGCAGGCAGCCCAACGCTGGGTTCACGAGAACGCAGGTTAACGACGTCCCCTAACTTGCTAGCTTCGCCCTGCGTGTAACCAGCGACCGTTCCTGCTCATCAGCCAATCTCATGGGCATGAAGGTCTGGGGAGTGTTGCGGCCGCCAATTGCCAGGTAGTCCTTCGGGTACGGGTTGATCACTGGAGTTTCGAAGTCCAGCGGCTCGTCGAACGCCAGCTTCAGGGCCACGTGGGCGAGGTTGATCCCAAGTGAGTACCAGTTCACCGGGCCACCACTGCTGAATCGGCCGCAGTCGACTTCCGTCACGTGCGGAACGCCACCTGGACCTTCAACCATGTCGACTCTGAAAAGACCATCCGGCTCAGGCATAACTGCGCGTACTGATTGTTCAGCAATGACATTCACTTCGTCTGGAGCATCTGCGAGCTGAACTCCGCGCCCGGCAGGTGGTCCGTCAGTTGCTGTTTTGTAGCCTTTGAGAAGGCGGTGTTGGTACTGGCAAGCGATAAGTTCGCCGTTTTTCCAGATCAGGTCTTGAGTCAGATCTTTAGGGCCTTGCAAAACCTCGGCCGCCGTAAACGTGCCCCACCCATCGTTTTGCTCGACCCATTCAATGGCTTTGTCCAGGTCCGATGTTTGGAACGCGCCTTTGCCACCGGCTCCAACAGTGGCTCGAAGCCAGATCTCTCCGCCGAGGGTGTCCAATGCCTTTTCTAGATCGTCTTTTGTGTTAACAAGAATGGTCTCTGGCACAGGTACGCCAGCTTCCTTGAGCACCAGATTAGTCGCAAGCTTGTCACGGCACACGCTTACGACATCCATCGGGGGAAGCCATGTTCGCCACGGTAGTGAATCCGCCACCGCAGCCACCCGATCGACTTCATCGTCGTGCATAGGCCAGATCAGGTCTGGCTTGGTCTCGCGTGCAACCTGCGAGAGAATTTCTATGTAGTCTGGTTCACTTCCACGGGGAACGAGATGGATCTCATCCGCCTCGGCCTGGTGAACATGGAACTTGGAACTGTCAGTCCCAATGATGTAAAGCGGCTCCTTGCTTGCCCTTAGTGCAGTGCAAATTCCGTGGGCAAGAAGACCTCCAGCGAATGTGACAAGAATTCTTTTCATAAGGCTTGCTGAGACCTCGGCTAGTTGCCACAGAACTGGTCAGTGCCGTTCATTCAGACGTGGCAGGTATATAGAATCGAGTGCGCACCTCTAGTTATTTAGGCCGCATAATTTGTCGACCATATTCCAGAGCTCCGTTGAAAAACCTGTCGTCCACACGTAATCACATTGGCAATGAACCCCAGAACCAGTAACACGGAAATCATCAAGCTGGGCCGGCTTGGCGCTACCCTCCCTGCCTTGCTCATCCTGGTCACGATGGCGTTCTCTTTCGGTTGTGCCTCCGATCCTGAACCCAGAGTCGAGGATTTCCCTTTCCTGATCCAAGGCACATGGGAACAGATCGGAGGACCGGTCGGCACTCTCAAATTCGAAGGGAGTGATGCGTCAGGCGTCGGGGTTCGGTCGGCAGATGGAATTGCGGCCGAATCATTTACATATCAGTGGGTTGCACCTGCCCAGATCAGAACCGATCTGGGTGATGATCTTGAGTTCAATGTCCTCTTCGAGAACGATGGTGAAACTCTCGTGCTGACATCTGTGGCGAAGGCAGAAACTGATCAAATAATTCGCTACAACCGCATCAAATGACTCTGTCCACCCAAAGGATTCGCCTTTGAAAAAGTTAGTAGTCATACCCACTGATGGCGAGCACGAAGCTTTTGTGGACACGCTGACAGGCCACGGCTATTCGATCATTTCAGACACCGTCGGTCGTCTGGGCGTTGTCCGAGTGCCGGACCTGAATATCACGACCGCTATTGGTGGATTCGGAAAAGCACAGTTCGCAGTCCATACCCAGCACCTGCTAGACGCGGAATCAGGTTGGGACATCGCGATCTGTGCAGGTGTATCCGGAGCCCTCAAATCAGATCTGGCGATTGGAGACGTGGTTGTCGCGACGGAGACGGTCGAACACGATTTCCAGACATTCAACGATTCAGGTCGACCTCGTTTTCTGTCGGCCATCGAAGCACTTCGACTACTCAGAAAGTCGGCAAACCGAGAATGGTCGTTTGATATTCGGTTCGCACCGATCGCGAGTGGGGATCAAACGATCATGTCCATTGAGGCTGCCGAGACCTTGATGGGAACGACCGGTGCCATTGCCGTTGGCTGGGAAGGCGCTGGAGGTGCACGAGCGGCTCAGTTCGGCGGCGTGCCGTTCGTAGAGATCCGAGCCATCACGGACCATGCTGATGGCAACGTACCTGCGAATATCGGGCTCAACCTGCCGATTTGCATGCAGAACATCGCTGACTTCCTGGTGAGCGTTTCAAGCGACCAGTTAGCTTCTAAGTGAGTCGATCAAGTGGTGTCTGCCAGCCCATGTGCCCACAACCGCGCAGAACTCTGCACGCCTGGCGTATGGCACCACATACGCAAACGGTTACAATTGCTGAATTGGTTCCCACGTCGCGACTGGCGTACGCCGGGCTTGTGAAGTGTGGACCACAGCAAACGTCACCCTGCGGTGATTCCCGCCTTCGGTCTCGAATGCCGACGTAGCTCAGTTGGTAGAGCAGCTCATTCGTAATGAGCAGGTCCGCGGTTCAAATCCGCGCGTCGGCTCCACGTCCAAACCGATCGCATCGTCAAAACCCGCGCGCCTCAGCGGTATCTGTAGCTTCTCTGCGCACATGGGATCGATTGTCCGGGCGAAACGTGAGCCTCCAGGTACGAGCCTCGCTGGACGTCAGACTTCTGCCATCAGTGTTCAATTCGGCAGCCTCCCACTCGTTGCGATCTTATCGAGCGAGCGATACCTGATGTGTTGTCTCCAGGCAACTATCAGCAGGATTACAGCTGTAAAGAACGCTGGAACCGGCAGCCAGAGCAACATTCGTTCAGTCCACTGAAAGTGATTGATCCACTGATCGATGTCGTTCCGCGGCACGAACCAGGTAACGGTCACTGGGTTTAGGACCCACAGACCAATGAACGTCAGCCCCCACAGGCCAGTCACAAGCTGTGTCCATGAGAGTCCGCCAGATTCGCCTTCTGGTTGCTGCCAGGCACACTGGAACGCCTCGGTCACTACGCGCCACGGCAGCACAAAACTCAGAATCGGCAAGAACCAGGCGATGAAGCCCCATGCCGGAGAAAGTGCGGAGGCTCCGTATCCGAGGGCATACAAATTGTTCAGAGCACGCCCGAATGCGACAGCAGCAAGAAACACCAGGCCAAACAGGCTGCCCATAACCCCGAGATTGATCACAGCAGAATCATCCTGGTACTCACCTACCCGACCTGACATTTCGACAATTCGAGTGAAGCCAGGTAGGTCCGGGGTGGATCCGGACCATTCAGTGATGAAGTTCTGTATCTGCCGATCGGTTGCGTTACCTGGGGGCAGGTCCGGGAAGCCTTCCAACTTCGCTGCTTCAGTATCAGATCGCATCTCCGATTCGATACTGCGAGCAGGAATGATGGAAGCAGTGAGCGCGATCGCGGCGAGCAGAACCCCAAGTCCGAGCCAGATGCTGTGCTTGTAGCGAAGGGGATTAGGCGGGTGAGGTGCCCTTCGAGCTCTGAAAACATCCCATGCCGTGATCTGCTCGGGCTGCCCACTTGTAGGCCCACCGGGGTTGTACACATCTCACCTCCGCGTTATTGCCGGTCGAGAACTTTCTAAAGAGGCTACCAGACGAAGCTTCAGCGAGATTTACATAACTTCTGCTAGGCCCGATGTGCAACGTAGAGACCCCTGGCTGCCGGACCGGACGGATCATGATCGACCCGCAGTCCAGCATCCGTGAACGCAGCGACATACTCTGTATGGGTGAACCAGCCCATCTCATGTTCCTCTCTGAGCCTCTGGACTCCGAATCGCGTGCCGACGAGCCAATCCATCACCATTCGGCCACGATCTACCGGCTCTGAGACTGAGAGACGCGCCAACTTGATCTCTTCATCCTCATAGGTGTCCAATCCGACTTGACCTACGACCCACCTCGCAGGATCAATCCAGGGCTCAATCAGGAGGACTCCATCAGCATTCAGGTGCCTTGCCATGTTGCTAATCGCTGCCTTCAGACGATCGGTGGTCACCAAATGCCCGACTGACGAGAAGAGGCACACAATTGCGTCGAAATGCCGGTCCAGATGAAATTCAGTCATGTCGGCGACGTGAAGCGGCGTTCCAGGCAATCTGTCGGTTGCAATCTTGATCATTTCCGGACTCAGGTCCAGACCTTCGCAGTCGAAACTGGCTTGCAGGTGTTGAAGGTGAACACCGGTGCCGCATGCGACGTCCAACAGAGTCCGTGCACCTGGTGAGTGTTTGAGGATTACTTTGCGAACGAAACCCGATTCCGCAGCATAGTCCTTGCTGCGGTAGATCTTGTCGTAATGACTCGCTACTTCCCTGTACATGCCAGTTCGAACGCCACTGCACACACCATTGCGATACAAAACACGCGGCTACGGGAGGATGGCGCGTCGGACAGGGACTCCAACTCCCCTATTTAGGCTCGGTCATGCTCAACGGCTGCAACGCCTCGTCTATCTGGGCTTCGGTGAGGTCGGTGTTTTCCAGTGCGACCTCTTTGATCGACTTGTTCTCAACGTAGGCCTTGTGTACGAGCTGGGCAACATTGTCATAGCCGATCACCGGGTTGAGTGCAGTAGCGATCGAAAGGCCCTGCATAACCATGTCTGGCCCAGCAGACGTTGCCTTCACACCGCCATCCGGTCCCGCGATGCACTGTCGGGAAAAGTTCTCGCATGACGAGGCAAGCAGGTCAATCGATTCGAGCAGATTGTGTGCGGCCATAGGCATCATCACATTCAGTTCAAAGTTACCCGATTGCCCGGCGACGGAAACGGCCACATCGTTTCCGATCACATGAGCGCACACCATTGCGAGTGACTCAGCGATCACCGGGTTGACTTTGCCGGGCATGATCGATGAGCCGGGCTGTACTTCTGGCAGGGTGATCTCCCCGATACCGGCCCTTGGACCACTTCCAAGCCATCGAACATCGTTGGCGATCTTGAGCAGGCTCACTGCGATGGTTTTGAGCGCGCCGGAAGCTTGTACAACTCCGTCAATCGTCGACTGAGACTGGAAGTGGTTGGAAGTTTCGCTTAGCTCAAGTCCGTTCAGTTCAGAAAGCCGGGTAATGACCCTGGAAGCAAACTCAGGGTGCATTCCGATACCCGTACCTACAGCGGTACCGCCGAGAGCGAGAACGGATACTTCATCAAGAGCAACCTGCGCCCTCTTTCTTCCGTTTTCCAGCTGACCGGCGTAACCCTTGAACTCCTGGCCAAGCCTAATCGGTGTTGCATCCTGCAGATGAGTTCGGCCAGTCTTGACAACATCCCAGAACTCTTCTGATTTGGCATTGAGTGCATCTTCAAGTTCCTTCATTGCGGGAAGCAGGCGGTCCTTGATTGCTACTGCAGCGGCAAGATGAATGGTCGTGGGGATCACGTCATTCGAAGACTGACCCTTGTTCACGTGGTCGTTCGGGTGAACAGGTGTCCGGGTTCCCAGACCTCCACCTAACGCCTCGTTTGCCACGTTCGAGATCACTTCGTTGGCATTCATGTTGGTGGAAGTACCACTGCCTGTCTGGAAGATGTCCACCACGAATTCCGAGTCGTAATGACCGTCAATGACCTTCTGGGCGGCAGAAACGATGGCGTCTGCTAGTTCGGGCTCAAGCACTCCGAGGTCTTTGTTGACCACGGCTGCTGACTGTTTGACCTGGCCAATCGCCTTGATGAACGAACGACCGAATCGCAGGTTCGAGATCGGGAAATTGAGCTCAGCACGGCGAGTGTTGCCTCCGTAGTAAGCGCTGGCTGGGACTTCGAGTTCTCCCATTGAGTCACGTTCAAGCCGCATCTCGCCATTAGGTGAAGCCGTCGACATCGTTCGCTCCCGAGTGAACAGAGGGTTAACAGAAAAGTGTGATGGTGGCCGCAGGCCGCCAGATAAGGACAACCAGTTGCCGGTTTTCGGACCAGTTCCCAATAGTAACCGAGAGCACGTCTACGGGCGTTCCCGATGCAAGGCGGAAGTCTCCATAGCGGTCCAACCTGGAAATGTGCACAGATCATCAAGATCCAGGTCAGTCATTCGACGCATCCAACCCGTATCCGCATGCAACAACTCGTCACGTAGGTACCGAGTACCGCGGTATCCGGAGGAACCAGGGATGACTACGCACGGACCGGCAGTCGGAACACCCAGCCATAACATGACACCGGCATCGGCCATCGCCAGAGCAAGGGCCTTGCTAAGAATCGAGAGAAACCTCGGAAAGGTATCGGACTCCCTTTTCGACACCATTGTCGCCAATGAGATAGGCCCAGCGACCTCACTTGCAACGAAAATGCTTGGCGACTACCGATTGGCGACAGATGCCGTTCATGCCGCGTTTGAGAAAGCTAGGTCGGAATTCAGCAACTATGACGGCTCTGAAAACCCTCGCTCGTGGGTCCTCGGCTTCGTTGCCGAAGAAGCGATTACCAGATCGGCACATCTCGAGGGTCATGAAATCGCAAAAGACTGTGACAAACTCGACCAGCAGGACACAGAAGCAGCTCTACACTGCCTTGCTCCTGAAAGAAGACTAGCCGTGGTCCTGACTGACGTCATTGGTTTGACTGAAGAGGCCGCCGCCCGCGTATCACGTGTAGACCTGAACACCATCAGGCAGAGAGCGTCATCAGCCCGCACGTGGATTGCTGAGCACCTTAGACCTGCGACCGCAAGGCGAGCGTCCATCGACGGTGCGACAGGATAGAGGCTGCGACTAGACCGACGCGGACCTCGCTCCGTTGCCGCTCGCTGCGGCACCTTGCTCAACTTCGGCCCAGATCGCTTTCGCGTATTCCAACGAACGACGATCTTTTTCCCACTGATCGCCTATCTGCGTGCCTTCAATTGCCATGTAGCCGCTGTAGCCGGCATCGGCCATCGCTGAAATGGCGAACCGGTAATCGACGTCACCATCCGGCAGCGGTACCCGCAGGAACACAGTCCGATTGTTCTCGGGATGGTGCACGCGTATCAGGTTCTTGGAGTGCCAGTAGGTCGATATTGGTGCAACTTCCGCCATGAAGTGGTCAAAATCCTCTTCAGGCACGTCATACGTCCACACCACGTTACCCACGTCAGGGTTGATTCCAAAGTTCTTGCGTTCGATCTTCTGATGAATCAGCTTCGCCGACCATGAGTTATCGACCGGCGAGTTTTGGTGCACCTCAATCGAGACATTTACATTCACATCGGCTGCTTCGTCGCAGAAACCCTGGTAGACCTTTGCGAGCTCGTCGTAGTAGAACAGCTGTTGGTCTCGGGACGCGTCCTGGGAGTGCGGCCAGCCGGACTGGTCGGCACGGTCCGTTGGGTACTTGAGAGGTGCACTCAGTGCTCCATTGATCACCTCTGCCCCACACCAATCGGCATACCTGATGGCCCTGCGCATCTTCTCCTGGTTGGCGGGTCCGTGATGTGCGTCCGTCACCGTTCCACCTGAACGCAGTGCCCCAATCTCCAGTCCGAAGTCATTCACGCGGTTCGTGAAATCTCTGACCTTGGCCTCAGACTCAAGTCTGTCTAACACCTCGGTACCGACCTCAAGAGCATCGAAGCCGGTGCCATTTACCCGATTAAGGAAGTCGTCCGTGTAGTTCTCAGGAGAAAGGCTCCATGAATCCACCGACTGGGGGTAAAGCGTGAATCGCCGGTGGGCGTAGCAAAATCGCATCTGTTTCTTCTCAACCTTTCGGCTGTCCGACGGATATCTCAACTGCCAGTTGATTGGCCCAGGGCGGGCCAGATTGCTATCTTGGCGTCAACCGGCGACTATCCGCAAGCTGCAAGATGCAGCGCAGTATAGCTTGAGGCGGTGAGTCTAGGTGGCAGTACTTCGCATCTGTGGAATAATCCCTTGAGCCGAGGCTAGAAATTCAAGCACTCGAGTCGGTCAGGCAACCTCTAACGTTTTCAGGCTTCGCCGCGGCGAAGCCCACATCACTACATCATCTGAAACCACCACTTTGCAAGCACATTCCTCTATCGAAAAAGCGACTTGCACTGCATGCGGGTCGACATTAACTCGCGAAGTTGCATCGAGACCAGACACTCAATCAGTTTTTCAGTGTCTCGATTGCGAATTTGGTTTCCTTGTTCCGGGCATCTCTGATGCCGAATTGATGGACATTCACACATCGCATGATTACTTCAAACAACCAGCAGGCAGTCTTACAGGACTAGCAGAATCAGCCATCGATGAACACGCGAGCGCGCACTTGGAGCTTATGGACAACTCCATTGGCCTCAATAAGAAGAATCTTCTTGAGATCGGTTCGAGTGACGGCTCATTTCTGGCGATGCTCAGTTCACGTGGCGCTGTTGTATCAGGTATCGAAATCAACGAAGACGCAGTCGATTCCATTCAAGAGCCAATTCGCAGCAGAGTAGCCAATGTATCTGTAGAGGAATGGCTCAGAGACCATGCTCAACTCTACGATGTTGTGGTGGCTCGAGATGTCGTAGAGCACCTTAATAGCCCTCAACCTATGGTTGAAATGCTCTGTGATCTTTCAAAAAAGTGGATAGTGATCACCACAATGAATTTCGAACTGGGCCTGCGCATCGGTCCAGAATGGATTGGTTACAACTCCAGCTTGGAGCATGTTGCGTACATGGGACCTCGGTACCTGGAGAAACTTTTTGCGAAGTCCGGTGCCAGGCTAGTTGACTATTGGTCTACAGTCGGGCCAGGAGATCTGAAAACGTTCAAGAGATCTCACCTGGCGATCCGTATGGTGATCAACAAACTGATGAGATTTCGATCGACTGATCGCTCTTCGCAAGATAAACCACTCTGGATACGTAAAGGGACCGGACACCGGTTACTAATGGTGTTTGAAAAACATGAAAATCACTGACCTGCGTGTGTATCTGACCAAAGCCGGGACTGGTCGTACATGGGTATTCGTTGAGATCGACACAGATGAAGGGCTCACTGGCCTTGGAGAAGCGACCAACTCCGGTGGTGGCGGTGCTCTGGTCGTCGGCCGGGCATTACAGATGCTGAAAGACGATCTCGAAGGTCAGGACTTCTCGGAAGGGCTGGTCGGAGACAATCCGGAACACATCGATCGGATCTGGCACCAGATCTACCGTCGCTTCGGCACGCTCGGTTCACGCGGATTCGCGACGACGTTGGCCTCGGGCATCGATATGGCTCTGTGGGACATCAAGGGGAAAGCGTTAAAACGTCCTGTCTATGACCTGCTCGGTGGACCGGTGCGCGACTCCGTACCTGTGTACAGTCATGTCGGCCCTGCTGACGACATAGAAGCCTGCGTGGCGGACGCGAGACGCCAGGTGGCTCTTGGGTACCAGGCCCTGAAGCTGGATCCTTACAGCCCCGAGATGGGCAAACACCACAGGCGCTATATCGACGGCAAGATCTCCCCTGCTGCGGCTGCACATGCGGTTGAACTGATGTCAGAGCTTCGTAAAGCGGTCGGGCCAGATATCGAGCTGATGATCGATGCGCACGGTAATTTCGATGTCTCCACCGCCACGCAACTGTGTAATGCAATGATCCCCTTCAACCTGACCTGGTTCGAGGAGCCGCTGCAGCCGGAGAGCATCGACGCGATGAGGCAACTTCGTCGCAACACGGACATAAACCTCTGCATTGGCGAGCGCCAGTACACCCGCTGGGATTTCGCACCTTACCTGCAGGAAGGGTTGGTCAACTACATCATGCCGGACATCTGCTGGACGGGTGGCATCTCCGAAATGAAGCGCATCGGAGTGCTGGCTGAGACCTACTACGTGCCGATCTCGCCGCATGACGCTTCGGGGCCGATCAACGTCACGTCAGGCGCCCATGTCCTGATGAACGTGCCGAACATCTACCGACTTGAGATGACCGACCACGCCCGCGAGGCATACGACGCGGTTCTCACCGAGCCGCTGGATATTCGCGACGGCCATTACTACATGAACAACAAGCCCGGACTTGGCTACGAGCTGGACCAAGACTTCATCGCCAGCCACCCTGATCCGCAGTGGGAAGCCATGAGGTAAGAAGGGCATTAGGCGAATCGTCATTCAGCTTTCAGGACACGAGCAGAATTAGCCTGGAGGACTTCAACATGATCAGAATTGGCACGCGAATCAGCGCTGACTGGCTGGAACGGCCTGAAGACCTGAAGTTCATAAAACAGATCGGCGTCGACTACGTCGATATCGTGCTAGACATGGTGCCCGGCTACGACGATGCAGGTGGTCGCGCGAACAGGGCCGGGCTTGAGCAGGTCATCGACAGACTTGATGCCGCAGGTCTTAAAGTGGAGCGTGCCAACACGTCTGGTCCCGACTACATCAACGCCTTCCTCGGCAGGCCAGGCGGCGATAGAGAAATCGAAAGCCTCCAGGTCAATGCGGAGCTATGCGGCGAACTCGGCGTGCCGCTGTTCGGCATCCAGTGTTTCCAAGCAGCAACTTTGCACCCGTTCGGTGACCAGCTACACAGCTGGGTTGAGGGTCGGGGTGGCTACCAGCACCACCGGATGCGGGTCAAAGAGCTGCACGAAATGCCCCTCCGCGACGATGCCCCTTCTGTAGAACAGGTCTGGGAAGGCACACTCAATATCTATCGAAACGTCATGCCAATCGCCGATAAGTACAACATGAAGGTAGGCATGCACGGCAACGACCCGCCGGTGTCCAAACTGAATGGCGTTCCTCAGGTCATGTATAACTACGATGCCTTCGAGCGCCTGTTTTCCGAGGTGCCGTCACCGAACAATTGCATGACTTTCTGCGTCGGAACTCGCTATGAGTCCGGCCAGGACATCTTCGAAGGCATCAAGCGATTCGGGGACAAGATCGTGCATTGCCATTTCCGAAACGTTCGCGGCACGATTCCTGACAAGGGCGAGTACGAAGAGGTAATGCCGGACGAAGGCGACCTCAACATGTATGAAGTCGCGAAGGCGCTCCACGATGTGGGTTATAAGGGCGTGATTGACTACGATCACCTGAATCGCATCAGCACCGACAGCCCGCAGGGACGAGAGTACATGGCGTACTGCGTGGGGCACATGCGAGGGATTCTGCAGTCGATTGACGCGATTGCGAATTAGACCGCCATTCTCGGACCTCATTCATAGTTGAAGATCCGTTCTGACTCACTGAAACCGTTTGCAACGCTTAACTGAAATACGGATATCTCCACGCTGGATCGTGGTGATCGGTGTTGCGCTGGTGCTCTTCGGGACCGCTGGCAGCAGGTTCTCGTTCGGCGTTTTTTTGAAACCGCTTGTCGATGAATTCGGGTGGTCGAGAGAGTCCCTCTCAGGTGCCCTGGCTGTAGCAGGTTTGGCAACCGGATTGCTCAGACCCGCAGCAGGATGGCTTTCTGACAGGTACGACGCCAGGTTCGTCGCAGCTTTCGGCCTTCTGGTCGGAGGCTCTGCGCTTCTGGGTCTATCGAGAATAAATGAACTGTGGCAGTTATATGCGCTGTTCTTGACGATGGGGCTCGGCTTCACTCTCGCCTCCCCTGCGACACTCACCCGACTGGTCAGTAGCCGCTTTACGAAACGCAGGAGTCTTGCCCTCTCGCTGGCAGGAAGCGGTTCCGCTGTCGGCGAAACCGCACTTGTTCCATTAGCCGCGGTTGCATTGACCCTGGGTGGCTGGCGAACTGCCTATGTCGTCCTTGCCGTGGTACTACTGCTTGTCATCTTGCCAGTTTCAACTTTTTTGTTAAGCACCTGGTTCGCGCGACGAAGTGGAGCCGAGAGCGAGGAGCCCGAAGCACCAGATTACCAACGGCAGATAACCTCGAACGACGGCCGACCAGTATGCGCCTGGATGCCTGACGAAGGATTGACCCTGAAGCAGGCGGCTAAAACGCCAATTTTCTGGGCTCTCACAGCCGGATTCTTCACCTGAGGCTACACAATGGGCTTCGTGAATGCCCACTTCGTGGCTTATGCCACATCTCTGGGGGCAAGCGCTATCGCGGCTGCTTCTTCACTCGCCTCTGTCGGAGCCATGGGAATCATCGGCGCATTGGCATTCGGGTATATGGCAGACCGCCGAGGTACGCGATCTGTCCTCTCAGTTGCCTACATGTTCAGAGGCCTGGGTTATGCGGTATTGCTGCTTGCGGACTCTCTGCCGATGGCAACCCTGGGCGTGATGATCATCGGTATGTCGTGGACATCTGTGATTTCACTCACGGGTTCGGTCAGCGCAGATCAGTTCGGGCTTCGACGACTTGGAACCGTGTACGGGACGATTTTTGGAATCATGCCAGTCGGTGCCTCAACTGGCGTTTGGGTAGCCGGACGAGTCTTCGATGCCGACGGGAATTACGACCTGGCCCTCTGGATCAGCATGGCACTGGGACTTGGTATCACGGGATTGATCGGTTTGCCACGTTACCGCCAGTTGGCACCCGAACTAAAACCCGACGTCATAACCTAGGCGAAAGCGAAGCTACGAAAAGACGGGACTCTTCGGCGGTCGGATAAAAGAAACGTTACACTCGAACGATGCGCCTCTCCCCTGCCGAAATAGCTCTTTCGCGGCTCGCTCGTACTCACCAGCAGTTCCTCGACATCATCGTCGAGGTCAGCGATGAGACGGCCTCAAAGTGGGACCCACCCACCGCGCCATCGATCAAATGGCACATGTGGCATATGGCGAGATGGGCGGACTACGTGCAGTCGCTACTTGCCCCCGTAACTGCAGGCGAAGCTGATCACTCCAACCACGGTAATCAGCTCTGGGACGCACTTGGAATTGCCGACGATTGGAGCTTTGATGATCGCTCACTCGGCACCTGGGGCGTCGGCGCACAACTTCCCGACGACGAAGCGCAAGATTTACCCCTGCCAGCGCTGGCTCGTGTTGTTGGATATGCCCGATCAACGTTCGAAGTCCTGGAACGGCGATACGCGGAAATCGACGATGACGTCTTCGACACTCCGTTCATCGACTGGCATGGGAACGACACTACTGTTGGAGATGCGGCTGTCGGCTATATCGCTCACGCCAACAGGCATCTGGGCATGATCGAGGCACTCCGTGGAGTGCGGGGCCAGCACGGATCAGCCACGGTTTAGTGACAGCCAACGTGACGCAAACCCGATCGCTGGCCATACCGTTGGTCCTGCTGTTAGCCGTGCCCATCGTCGTCGGTCTGACGGTGTTCGCATTCAATGACCAGGATGATTTTCCGAAAGCGCTTGAAGCCCACGGTGAGAACCAGATTCCCGGTTACGGTGCCGCTCACAGAGCCATTATTGAGATAAGAGACGCTGTCGAGAACCGCAGGGACACCGATTTCGGAATACTGGCCGGGCCTCCGACGCAAATTCTGGCCCGTTTCGAAGAGAGCGGTAGTGCATCGACCTGGACAGTAGTGGTTAGAGGACCTGTCCGCTCTCGACCGAATACGGAAGAAGAGTTCAATTTGGATAGCGGCGAGATAGTTGTCGAAATATCGGCATTCACCGGCGAGATTGCCGGAAACTTCTCCGCCGGCCGAGCTTCAACGTCCGCAGGTGGAGGCGTGATAGGCGGTCTTGGTCTTTCGCACGACGGCTTTGTAGAGGTCCCTCTCAAGAGTGTGTGGCCGCCGAAAGAAGACTGGATAAGGCTATGATCTCTTTTCGCCTCGACCTGTTCTTCTGTCGCGACACAATGGCGCCCTTAGTCAACTCGACGACCTAACAAGAACACAAAATAAGGAATGAAGCATGACATCCCATTCATATGAAGATTTGCTGGAGAAAGCGAAAGAGTGGCGAGAGTGGTACTACGACGGCACAGTGGCCATGAACCCAGTCGTAGAGCCTGTAGAGGACGCTTTCGAACTCATCAACGCCACGCTTTTCGGCCACATCTACCAGCGCCCTGCCCTGGATGGCAAGACGAGAAGCATCTGTACCATCGCGGCGTTGGTGGCTCGCGATAAGCCTGCTCAACTTCCCGGACACATAACCGGTGCTCTCAACTACGGTTGGACCAAGGAACAGATCATCGAACTGATCACGCAGATGCTTTTTTACGGAGGCTACCCGGCTGCGGTTAACGCAATGAATGCTGCAGCCAAGGCGTTCGAGGAGTATGACAAGCGTCACGCGAATGATTGACTTGCCACGAGGGCGACAATGACCGCCTGCTAACGTAGGACCTGCTCCCGCCAACTTCAATGGTATGGAGGCTCAGCGGCATGGTCGCAAGGAAGGCAGTTGAGTCCTGAGTGCTGGTGAGTGAATCTGAACAGAAAAAACGGGCGCTCCAAATGGAGCGCCCGTTTCAGTCAAGATCGATGGGGATTATCTTCAGGCCGCGTTGCCGTTCTTGTAGCGAGCGCTGAGTTCGATGAGTTCAAGAGCCCTGGCTTCGTCCTCCATAGCCTCCTCAACGGCCTCGATATCGGCAACTTTGCGTGCGACCTGTTCAGCAGCTTCCTTCTTCAGCATATCGGACAGGTCACCACCCATCAGGCCTGCCCAATCCATCATCGAATCAGATGCTTCCTTGATTCGATCTAGGACTGCCAGAGCACTTCGCTCAGCTATCTCGGTGATCCGCTTTGCGAGTTCGCCTTCCATGCGAGCCTGCGCCTGGAGAACCCTGATGCGAGTTTCAGACTCTTGCTCAATTGCCCAAGCATCTGCACGTAGTTGGGCCGCCTGCCGGTCCATGGCTTCTGCTTCTCGGTGCATTGCCGCTTCAGCCTGAGTCGAAATATTGATGTAATCGCGCTCCACGTGCAGCAGGTCACCGCGGGCTTCCAACATGCGCTGACGGGACGATGCTGGCAGCTGTGACTGCACCACTCGCGAAGCTGACCATGCAGATTCGTTCGCAGGAACCATCATTGCCGGCACTGCTTCCCCGCTCTGCTCAACCTGTGAAGATCGAGCAGACTGAGCTGATCTGGAATTCTTCTTGGATTTCATTGCAATCAGTTCTCGTTCGGTCGCAACGGCCTCGTCGCCGCCCAGTGAACGCATCGTCGGTCCCATCACCGGACCCAGATGTGCACGAGCACAGAATGTTGGTGGGTTTTCCGGAGCTATTCCCATCTCATGATCGGGAGCTGCGAGTCACCGAAAATGAATCAGCGTTCCTTCCTGACCACGATCAAAGTGCCGAATGAGCCACAGATGACTCACCGACACCTGCCAATATCCTCTCCGCCAGTTGGAGAAGTGCATGCAAGAGGTGTGCCGAAGGTTTGCGGACGTCGTGATGTGGGGGTGTTGGAACGAACCCCAGAGTACTCGAGTGAATGCCAAACAGGAATTCGAAAGGTCAGAAAGTGTGACTGGATGGCACGCCCGGAGGGATTCGAACCCCCGACCCTCTGGTTCGAAGCCAGATGCTCTATCCACTGAGCTACGGGCGCACGTGCCTGTTCGACATTTCAGTCTATCCGAATCGAATTGGCGACGCTTCGAGAAAAGACTGAAGACCACAGCGTCATCGCATACATTTTTGTTTGAATGAATCGCTGCCTTCGATCGACTGCGAGAACCGGTTTTGATGGGGTGGACGGTGGGGATCGAACCCACGATCTTCAGGGCCACAACCTGACGTGTTAACCACTACACTACGCCCACCATTTCGTGCCCGAAGGGCAACCAGGTAGTCGCACTATATTTCGCTTGAGCATGATCCGACGGCACAGATCAAAGGTCTCATCGAACGCGCAACGTATCGAAGCTACCACCGCCTGATTCGCGGGTCAATCGCAGTTGATTGCAAACACAGCAGATTCTTCAACGTCTGCCATGCCAGTAAGCTCCGCACCCGAGTGTCGCAGTGAGCCCGATACAATCCGCTGGTAATTGCACACGGACTGGCATCCCCTGCACTTCGTACATGCGGCGAATGCCAAGTGAGACTCACTCCTCCTGATTAGATGAAATTCCACATTGAAACGCATGGCTGCAAGCTAAATACGGCCGACTCCCAGCAGTTGGCAAGAGAGTTCTTGGCATCAGGATTCGAGTTGGCGGACAAAGATGCAGCTCCAGATGTTTACGTGCTCAACTCCTGCACAGTTACCAATACCGCAGACCGTAAAGCCCGACATGCAGTTTCAGCGGCGCGTCGCCGGTTCCCTAACGCACTGATCGTTGCAACCGGATGCTATGCGGAACGCGATATCGTGTCAGTTGAATCGCTAGTTTCGGTTGATCTTGCTGCTAACAACCGCCAGAAACCAGAAATTGTCCGCTCGGTAGCTGAGCAGCTCGGAGTCGCCTTCACCCCCTGTTCGGCAGGTGATTCAGCCCCGCTTGAGGCGACCCTGCTAGGCAGAACCAGGGCTTCGGTGAAGATTCAGGAAGGCTGCGATCAAGTATGCGCCTACTGCATCGTCCCAAAAGTTCGCGGTCGAGAGAGAAGCATTTCTCCTGAACAGATCGTTTCGAACGTTCGGCGTCTGGCTAGTGACGGATGTTCCGAAGTGGTTCTCACCGGCACTCAACTGGGTACCTACGGCTTTGATCTGGGCAACATCGACCTGCGCGGATTGCTTCAACGAATACTCGCGGAAACTAATATTCCACGCCTCCGGGTCTCATCGTTGCAGCCACTTGAAATAACCGAGGCACTACTCGAGGTTTGGACTGGATCTGTGGATCGGCTGTGTCCGCACTTTCATGTTCCGCTCCAAAGCGGAAGTGACGCCGTTCTGGGGAGAATGCGACGCCGGTACACCGCTGAGCAATTCGCTTCTGCAATCGAACGAATCAGGGCTGCTGTTCGGGAGTGCTCTATAACCACCGATGTGATCTGCGGCTTTCCGGGCGAAACTGCAGAGGATCACGCTGCGACCAAACGGGTTATTGAATCTGTGCGCTTCGCCGATGCACATGTATTCCCCTATTCAGAACGACCTGGCACAAGTGCAGCACACTTTGATAATCACCTTGACGGTGACATCAAGGCCGAGAGGGCTGCTGAGGTGCGAGATATAACGAAGCGCCATGCCACCGATTTCCGCATAGCAAGCATCGGCCAACTGAGGCATGTGTTGTGGGAAAAGTCGAGGGGGCTCAGTGGGCTCACGGATAACTACTTACGAGTCCGCGGTGATGATAGCCTCTCGCCGGGCACCGGCCGAAGCAAACTGAGAGCTGGCGCTACCGGAGACGGCTTGATCGAACTTGTCGAGCTGACAGCCGTTGAAACTGACGGCAGCATGGTCGCTACCGCGATAGCGTGATCAATCGGTCGGCCGCTGAACCAAACCCTGCAACGAGATTGGCTCGCGAATACTGGACAGCCCGTGCCGTTCGCGCTGAGCTAATCTGCTTTCGCTCTCGCCCGACGTGCAGCCCGCTCCCTGCGGCGCCTGCCAGGAGCGGAAGGTGGTTCAGATCCACCTTCATCACTGGGCCCTGCGGCGATCTCTTCTGCCGTCTTAAACCGTGTTCTCATCACCATGTAAATCCCAGAGATGATCATCACTCCGATGGCGATCAGGTGCGCCTCCTGAAGATGCGCGAAGTACGCTTTGTCGAGTCGGATGAACTGGATCATGAATCGCCCGAGTGCGTAGTAGCCAAGGTAGAACATGAACAGGCTGCCGTCAGGCTTCAGTCGGTTTCGGAGCTTGTAGAGAAGAAAAAGACCAATGATGTTCCAGATCATCTCGTACACAACGGCAGGATGAGTCTCGGCGTTGGGATCGCCGTGCGCATTCAGATTGCCAGTTCGTGCCGGGCTGTCCGGGTGAGTGAAGTACCACGCGAACGGTAGATCGGTGGTGTGAGAGATGTGCTCACCGTTGATGATGTCACCGATTCGGCCAATGGTCTGAGCTAGCAATAGAGGTGCCGCGGTGAGATCCATCAGTTTGCCGACCGGGTATTTCACGAAGTACGCGTAGGTGATACCGCCGAGCCAACCTCCAAGAATCCCACCCCAGAGACCGATTCCACCCTCCCAGACGGCGAAGACCTCGGTCAGGTTGTTGCCATAAAAGTCCCAGTTATCCGCAACATGCACGATTCGTGCACCAAGGATTCCGCCGATGATCCCCCAGATGGCTGTGTTGTAGACCATATCGGCAGTCACGGACGGCTCGCGTCTAGCGGCACGGGCTACCAGCCAAACAGCAACGGCAACAGCTACGAAGCTCAGGAATCCGTGCCAGCTGAGGGCAAAGCCATCGCCACCGGAAATATTTGGATCTAAGGGAATCTCGATGGCGGCTAAAGGGAAGTTCGGCATTGGCTCTCATGCACGCCGATCGTTGTCAGTCTACCGGGTGTCGGCGCGCGGGCTGGTTGTTCGATTTGCCGCGGATGGGGTCTGTAAGTCGCCGCGACTACACCTAACTTACGGAGATCAAGAATACTAGGTTTTGGACCGTGGCTGTTAGCTCACAGGATCTCGTGACGACGCGTTCAGATCTCGGTCGTCCTGCCCCACTCGTCTACGACTCTTTCATTTTCCAGCGGTTTAAGGTTCCTTGGAGTAGTGAACTCAAGTCGATTACCGTCTGGATCGAAACAGTAGAATGCCCTTTGGCCGTCTATCCGTTCCAACGGACCCTTGATGATTTCGATGCCAGCAGCACGGACTGCCGCCAGGGCAGACTCAAAGTCCTCCACCTCAAACGCGACGTGGGGAATCGGGGCGCCTTCAATAACGTGGACCATGGTGTGATCTTCAGTCTCCGTCCAGATCAATGATTCACCGTTCTCCATTGCTGGAATCGGCTGCAATCCCGCCATGTCCCTGTAGAACGGCAGGGTCGATCGCCGATCTACGATTGGAACACCAAGATGATTGATCGTCTTGATCTGGACGTTGCCTGTGCCTTCGGAGTGGACCATAGATTCCTCTGTGCTGACAGCGGTTAAGAACAGTTGCAGTTCGACATTAAACCAATGGCCTTGAGAGCGCATCCTTCTACAACGTTCAGGACCTTGATTACGGCTTCAGTAGAACAGATCTCGCACCCGCCGGTGCATCAAGTGCGATTCGGTAGGCTTCTTCTGCCTCGTCTAGCGGCAGAACCGTGGACACAAGTGGAGTCAGATCGATCTGCCGCAGCCTGATCGCCATCTCCGTCCGCTTGACCTGCTCTCGGGTCGGCCAATCCATCCTTTTGATGCTCGAAGCTATAGCCAACTCCGATTTTCGTCGGTCAGGGTTACTCACGATCCAAGGTTTTTCGCCCGGAAGCCTGTCAGCCACTCTCATTACAAGTTCTGTCTCCACAGTGGAACCCACCACGACCGCACCAATTTCGGTCCTGCCTAAGTCGTTCACCTCGACTGGTTTTGCACCATATGATTTCGCCGCAGCGAGCCGAGCTTCATGGGTATCCAGTGCAAGATGGCGGTCTCGATTCGCATCCCCATTTCGGCGAAGCCAGGCAAGCGAGGACAATGCTGTGGCATCGCAGCCGAGGAACAGGGTGGGAGCATCCCCAGTATGTTCTGATGCCTGTTGAGCGGCGGCAATTCCCAGTGCAGCTGAACCTCCGGCAAAAACCGATCGCTCCTCCGCTGCAGCAGTAGTTTTGACGAGGGCGCTGTCCGCTTCCGGGACTCGGACGTACTCGGCCTGGCCACCGGGCAGCTCAGCAGATCCGAACCGGACTGTGACGTTGTCGGACTGGACGGCACATCTGGCAACAACCAGATCGTCGATGTCCACAGACGTAACGGCCTTGCCAAGCTCGACGACGGTTCCGGCGAACTGCACACCAGGTACGACTTCCATCGCACGTTGACACCGTGCAGCGTCGATTTCCCAAGGACCAATCACAGAAGTGGTGACTAGCAGTATGGCGTCGGCAGGATGCTCGACCACGGGGCGTGGCAAATCGATTAACTCGACGCGACCCTTCATCAACGAAACGCCAAGCACCTGAAGAACCACCTTGATTTATGAGACACGTTTAGCCGAATGGAATTCGAGCGTACACGATCATCCAGAGGCTAGCTTCTGCAATGGACAAAACTGTATCGGCTGCTGCTACAGAGGCCCTCGAGCGAACCGGTTAGCGAGTCAGGGTAATAGCAGCGACCGAGTACGGCTGCAACTCGAACGAGAACTGTTCATCAACGCTGATCGGGACCGGTGCGACTGCATCAACAGCATCTGCAAACGCCTGGGGTGAGGCAATCCCTACATCCGGAATGATGAATCCATTGATCGAAGTTTCGTGATCGCCGTAAGAAGCTGGATTGCTCATCGATGTCGGTGCGGTACTTGTCATGATGTACGCATCACCGGATCTCGGCGTGAATCCCGTAAGTTGGACCGAAGCGTCAGCACGATCTTCGCTCAAGTTGATCAACATCAGTTTGAGCACGTTAGGATCAGAACTATCCCTGCTTGCCCACACAACAATTTTCTGTTCTTCGTCTGAAGTGCTGCTCTCAACAAGCACATCCCCGAAATGGTTCGCGTAGAGCCATTGAGTGTAGTAAGTAGGTCTGACATCAACAGCGTTCGCCCCATCGATCCCCATTACGCCTGTTGCGTGCCCTTTTCCAGAGCTACCAGACTCCATGCTGTTATAGGCGAGAATGTCGGCACCTGCGTACGCCCACCGAGCAATCACGTCCGCCAACCAGATGGCACCTATGTGATTGCCGTTGATTGGGTTTTCCGGCTGAGAGCCATGTACTCCGAACTCGGTGACCGCAACTTCGATGTCATCGTCGATACGTGACAGGGCCTCTGACATTGCACCTACAACGCCGCGCCTGAATGAGATGCGATCAAGTTCTTCGGGGTCGATGCTGCCTGTATCACAGCCAAACCCTATCCAGCAGCCATCACCTGCTTCGGTGTTGTAGTTGAGGAGCGCATCAGCAGAACCGATTTCATAGGCGAACGCATATCGGTTATCTGTCCACTCCAACAGCTGATACCACTGGAAGCTAAGCGCATCGGGCTGAGCCAAAGGGTGAGTTGCCAGGGTCTCAAGCCATCGAACTCTCTGTGGTTGAGTTGGACTAGGACCGATAATACTGATATTCGGATCAACCGCCTTCATGGCTGATGCGTACTCAGCGAATCGCTCCGCATACTGGAATACGCTCAAGCAGTCGTTCTGGTCGATCTTGTCACCGAGTTCCCAGTAGCGGAAATCGTAGTTGTTCTCAATGTTGGTGTAGCTGACAAGATCCGCCCACATATCCGGGTTTCCATCGCAGATGTTCACCTGCACGATGGTTTCGGCTCCAAGCTCTGCAGCGAACGCAGCATAGCTGTCGATCATCTCTGGCTTGTAGGCGTGTCGATAGTCGAACCGTGCAGCAGAGTCGGTCGGGCTGAATGACCACTCGCCGTCATCTGGAGCCTCATCAGCACGGTCCCACCCCGTGGAGTTGATCCACGGTCCACCAGCAAACCGGATGATCCCGGGCTTGATCCGTGATGCGGCTTCAAGTAGTGCAGCTCGTTTGGCTGAATCGGGTTCTACGATGTCACTCCAGATCCAGCTCCCGGTGTGCATCGTCAATCCTCGAACCGTGGGACGGAAAGGGTTTACATCTTCTGTTGCGTCCACGGCCAGATTCACAGTCTTAACGACTGATTGGACGGCATGGGTGCTGGACGCAGCTACGTTCCCGTTCAGGTCCATGACGTTGCTGACACCGACTGTGTACTCGATTCCTTCCAGCATCGGAGAGCCGAGTCTGAGTTGGACAAAGCGCCCGGTCTCATACAGATCGACGGCGACAGGCATGCGGCCTGCCGTGTACGCAGGATCAGAGTCGGACGTGATAAGGAACGATGCCGTATCAAGTCCCTCAGTAGATTCAGAAAATTCGACGTTCAGGAGATGGGCTGACGGATCTGTCACGCCTACAACTTGAGGAGGTTCTGCGTCTCGGATGCGAACCAGGCTGATCTCTCCGAAAGCCACGGAGTTGTCGTTGTTGTTAGAAGGCCCTCGCTCGCCGCGGAAACCGATTCCACGGACCCCTCTGTCGCTTCGTAACGTGTCAAGATCAGCTATGTCCACGCTGAACGTCGACCACTCACCCGGTGGGATATAGATCTGGACAGAGTTGGCACCCGACTCCCATGGCTGCACTGCGAGGCTGACACTGATCCATGCGCCTCGAGCAGAAACGCTGTTTGCGGTGAATCTCACGTGTGTGAACGGGGAAAGATCGACGTCACCTCCGGAGAACACGCTCATGAATTCACCCGTGTTCTGAGTCAGATACAGGTTTTTGAGCAGAGTCGGCGCTCCTAGATAGAGTCGTCCTTCATAAGAAGGATCAGGAGACGGTGTATCAAGGGAAAGTGCGCTAAAGCCATCTGCAAACTGCCCGGCGCCATAAAGCTTCAATGTTTCGTCTGCCGGGACCGGTGTCGGAACGATCGTGGGAGTTGGTGTAGGAGTACGGACCGTTCTCGTCGGCACTACCCGGGTTGGCACCACCCGCGTTGGCGGCGGTGCCAATGTCGGCAGCGGATTCAGCGATGTCGGAGTGACCCCGGGCTGAACTGGCGTTTCACCTGGTCCGGGCGAAGCGGTAGGAGTCGCAAGAACACTCGGAGAGCCAGGAAGTAGGGTCGACAGAGGTGAAACTGGAGTATTTCTCACCTCTTGAGGCTCTGTGCCTGCACATGCAGAAGCAATAATCACCAACACCATGGCGAATGGCACAAGCCGCCTTGATCTGGCGAACGGCGAAGACAAGTTAGCCGACTTTCCGAATTTAGTGGTCTTTTTCAACGGCAGTACATTCAATATGTCGCAGTAACACGATCTATTGCAATCACAACAGATCACAACCAATGGACCGTTTGGCGCAGTCCAGCTCTCAGAGCACTGAATCGAGACTCCTGGCGCTTACAAACTCTCACTATCGGTGACAGGTCAACAGACCGTCTAGTTGATACGTACCGGAAGCAATATTGGTGCTGGTGAGTGTCTGAAACGGAGTATCCAGCTGATCTGGAAAGCTTCGCCGCACGTCTCATCTACCTCGCGACTCTGTGGAAAGATGAACGATCTCTGCTCTCGGAAGAACTGCGGGGTGGACAGACACCGACTGTTATACTCGCCGCTACTCCGCAATCAGTCATGGTGCGGAGACTGATCACTAATGCAAGCCACTTGCTGCGGTGATATCGGTTCTGCTCTGGTAAGAAGCCACTCAGCCCGGATTGGGTGATGGCGGGGACACTACCTGGCAGGCGCATGCAAACTGCCGACAGGGCGAGGGCATCTCTGCGCTGCGCTGTCCAAGAACTCAGCTCCAGCATCAAGGAGAAACCGCAGATGGAACCCCGCGTCGTAGTTACTGGCATCGGTCTGGTCACACCTCTTGGTCTTGACCGCCAATCGACCTGGTCAGCGCTACTTGATGGTGAGTCGGGCATTGACTACATATCTTCTTTCGATGCCGAAGGGTTCACCACTCGGATCGCAGCTGAGGCAAAGGGGTTTGAACCCGCAGGATTGCTGGGGAAAAAAGAGGCGAGACGGTTGGACCGCTTTTCGCAGTTCGCAGCGGTCGCTTCTCTCGAAGCAATGGAGCACGCCGACCTGAAGATGGAAGATGAGGACGCAGACCGCGTTGCAGTGATGATAGGCAGTGGAGTCGGTGGAATCATCACAATCACCGATCAGCACACTGTGATGCAGAAACGCGGCCCCACACGTGTGAGTCCATTTCTCGTGCCGATGATGCTTCCAGACATGGCAGCCGGACAGGTTTCCATGATGATCGGTGCCAAAGGCCCCAATTTCTCCATCGTTTCGGCCTGTGCGACCGGTGCCGACTCAATCGGTGAGGCCGCTGAGATGATTCGACGAGGCCGCGTAGATGTTGCTCTTGCGGGCGGTACTGAAGCGGCAATTTGCCCAATCGGAGTCGCTGGCTTCAACTCCTGCATGGCATTGTCAAGCCGAAATGACGACCCGACAGCGGCATCGAGGCCTTTTGACGCAGGTCGAGATGGGTTCGTTCTTGGTGAAGGTGCGGGAGTGCTGGTAATTGAGAGTGAACAGCATGCCAAGGACCGCGGCGCAACGATCATCGCTGAGCTCGCAGGTTATGGCTCGAGCAGCGATGCCCATCACGTGACTCAACCGCACCCGGAAGGCGAAGGCGCGGCCCGTGCGATGAAGTATGCGATGGCGCAGGCAGAAATGCAGCCAGAAGACATCTCCTACATCAACGCTCACGGCACTTCGACACCACTCAACGACAAGTTCGAAACGATCGCCATGAAGAGGGTCTTTGGAGACCATGCCTATAAGGTGCCAATCAGCTCGACCAAATCAATGACCGGTCACCTACTCGGCGCAGCCGGAGGTATTGAGGCGGCTTTTGCAGTGATGGCCATCAAAGAGTCTGCAATTCCACCCACGATTAATCTGGAAGAGCCAGATCCGGACTGTGACCTTAATTACACTCCTCACACCCCGCTCCGTGGCCGTGTGCCTACAGCGATGAGCAACGTGTTCGGGTTCGGGGGCCACAACGCGTCGCTGTTATTCAGGGAATCCGTAAACTAGCGAGTTCGAGGGTGTGTCGCCCCGTTAAGGCGGGTTTCAAGGGATACCCTGAATCTCAAGAAATGCCAGTCCCACCCAGTTCCTATCGTTCCTCTCCCAGAAGTTGAATCCAGAAACTATTAATGGTCTCAAGCAGGATCTCCAAGACTAAGAAGAAGTGGAAACTGCTTGCGCCACCTCCCGATGGGTTTCACCTCGAACTGGGCGGCATTTCACCGGTACTTGCACACGGACCGCTGATAAATCGATTGCTATACAACCGCGGTATCAGAACGCGAGCGCAGGCCAAGCTCTACCTGAACCCGTCTGCTGACCAGTTCAGCGACCCTAACAGCCTGCCCGACATGGAGATTGCAGCGAAGCGACTACTCAAGGCAATCCGAAACGCTGAACACGTCGGTGTTTTCGGAGATTTTGATGTCGATGGTTTGACCGGCACCGCGATTGTGGTCCGTACTGTCGAGCAGCTTGGCGGTTCCGCCCTGCCCTACATCCCTAACCGCGAGAGCGACGGACACGGTCTTTCGATGCAGGCGGTCCAGTCCTTCAAAGATGCTGGTGTCGGCCTGATTGTCACGGTGGACACCGGTTCGACCGCGGTAGACGAGGTTGCTGCGGCTAAATCGCTCGGGATTGAGACGGTGATCACCGACCACCATCTGCTTGACGGTCAACTTCCGGAAGCGGTAGCGCTGGTGAATCCCCAGTCGGACGCCATAGCCGCCCCTCTGACGGGTGCCGGTGTTGCATTCAAACTTGCTCAGGCAGTGTTCGCTCTGGCCGATACCGACATGCCATACGACCTGATTTCACTTGCAGCGCTGGGGACGATAGGTGACTCAGCACCGCTGACCGGTGAGAATCGTCTGATCACGCGCTTCGGGCTTGAGGAGCTTGGCAGAACTCGGCATCCAGGTCTTCAAGCGCTTCTGGATATCGCTCGACCGCCGGCAGCGGGCGGCAGACCAACTACGGAGTTGATCGCTTTCTACGTCTCTCCCAGGCTCAACGCTCCGGGCCGACTCGGCGACGCGGAACCCAGCCTAAGTATCCTCACGACCAACGACCATGCTGAAGCCAATGTACTGGCCGCGAGACTCGACTCTGCGAACAACGAAAGGAGAAAGCTCAGCGAGGAGGTCTGGAAATCTGCTCTGGCGCAGATCGAAGACCGCGGCTCTGGTGGCATGAACAGCAACTTGATCGCCGTTCGATGCGACGGGTTCCCGGCAGGAATACTTGGGCCACTCGCCGGTCGGCTCAGTGAAGAGTATGACTCGCCCGCCGTTGCATATGCTGTGAATAACGGTATTGCCCGTGCTTCCATGCGCAGTATTCCCGGTTTTGATGTCCACGCTGCGCTTGTCCCCCTGGGCGAATCACTGGTCCGGTTCGGGGGTCACGCTGCCGCAGCGGGGTTCACCGTCGAGAGTGCTTATCTAGATGCCGTATTAGCCGAAATTGATCGCGCAACGGCCTGGTCTCTGATGGGTAGATCACCAGAGCCAGTTATCAGCATTGATGCTGAAGCAAGACTGGCCGACATGGGCGCTTCGATGTGGGACTTTGTTTCCGTGATGGAGCCGTTCGGGGCTGCCAATAAGAAACCTGTGTTCATGTCCCGAGGTGTTATGCCGAGCGAGGTCAAAACCATCGGCTCAACAGGCAAACATCTCCGGATGACAGTGGAGGACGATGGGCGACGCGTTGGCGCCATAGGCTTCGGCCTGGGCAACGTGTCGCTCGGTCGTGGTCCGGTGGACATCGTCTACGAACTACGGAACGACACATGGCGCGGGCGGGTACGGAAGGAACTGGGGCTGCTAGATGTCAGGCCATCAAGAAGCTAACCAGTCAGTACCTCTACCCTTTCCCGATCGACTTCCTGTATTCCTGCTTCGTCTCCAGTGAGGGCGGGTAGTACTTGCCAGGCCGCACGCCTTCTTCGACGATCTTCCGTTTGATGAACGCTTCGGCCCCTTCGTGCTCCTCGACCCATTCAATGCACTCGGCTGCGTACCAGGAAGGCACCACCACTACGCCATCGTCGTCACCGACGATCACATCACCAGGCCTGACGAGTGCTCCTGCGCATTGAATGTCTACATTTTCTTCGGCTGGTTCGGCCCACGGCTTGCCGCCATAAGGAGTGCGATCCTGTGCGTAAACGATCAGTCCGTAGTTCTCCTCTTCGAGGACATCCAGATCGCGAATCGCGCCATCGGTGACGAGACCTTCAGCACCATTCATCTTCAGCTGAAGCAGTTTCACATCACCGCCAATGGCAGCATATCGACGGTTCATGAGATCAGCGACGAGTACGTCTCCGGGGCCACAACGTGCCATAGCTTTGTACTCAGGTGAATCCTCGCCTTTTTTAGTCTCAGCATCGATGTCCGGTCGTGGCGGCAAGAAGCGGAGTGTGCGCGCGCGGGCTGCAAGCCGATGTCCCGGTGTGAACGGTCGCACACCTTCCATGAACGGCAACGTAACGCCAAGGTCATTGTGGACGGCACCCCAGACAGTGGCCACGGGCACTCGTTTGAACCGTTCGAGTATCTCGTCGCCAACGTTGACTGCCTTAAACGATCGATCTGCCATCGTTGAAATACCTTTCGTGTTTAGGCCGGTTGCACCGGTTTCAGCATTCTACTCGGCCAGGTCTTCTACAAGTCGGATAAGGAGCCTTGTCGAGGCGCCTGTGGCGCCTCTCACGTTCACGCCGGAGATGCTGTCCGACATATTGAGTGCCGCAATATCAAGATGTACCCAGGGAGTGTCACCAACGAATTCATGAATGAAGTGGGCGGCCGTGATCGAGCCGGCGAGTCTGCCTCCTGTGTTCTTGATATCTGCGATGTTTGATCTGTTCTGGCGCTTTGTCGTTGACACTAATGGGAGTCTCCACACCGGCTCCCCCTTGATATCCGCAGCATTTTTCAGCTGATTGAACAGGTCTTCATTGTTGCTGAATGCTCCAATGTGGCCTTTTCCGAGAGCGACCGAAACTGCACCGGTTAGCGTGGCGACATCAATGATCCGTTGGGCACCGTTTTCTTTCGCATAGCAGACCGCATCCGCCAGTGTCAGTCTTCCTTCTGCATCCGTGTTCTCGACCTCAATGTACTTTCCATTCATTGCCTGGACGACGTCACCGGGTCGAGTTGCAGATCCTCCCGGCATGTTCTCAGTCGCTGCACACACGGCATGAACGTTGATCTTAGGCTTTAGCGTAGCCACAGCCTTCATAGCGCCGATTACTGCGGCTCCACCACCCATATCCCCTTTCATTGTCACCATGCCAGAAGGCGGTTTGAGCGAAAGGCCGCCTGAGTCGAAGGTGATTCCTTTACCGATCAGCCAGATGTTGTTTTTGGGGCTACTGGCGTCACCGAGATAGGAGATGTGCATGAACTTCGGCGGCTGTGCGCTACCCATTGCGACAGACAGGTAGGCGCCCATGCCAAGCTTGCGACACTCATCTTCTTCAAGCAGTCTGAATTCAAGCCCAGCGTCATCCGTCATGGTTCTTGCCGTTTCGACGAGAGCGGTCGGCGAAAGAACGTTGGGTGGCTCGTTGACGAGGTCTCGAGCCATGTTCCCCGCCTCCGCGTAGCCAGTTCCGCGTTCTATACCGACGCGTAAAGCATCGACTCGCGATGAATCCAGTTCAACAAGCTCCAGCAATTCAGGATCATGGCTGTTCTTACTATCTTCACCGTCGTTGGAGGATGACTTGTACTTATCGAATCGATACAGGCCTAACAGTGATCCTTCTGCAATGGCTTCGGCACATCCGGATGGGTCCAGTCCGCCTATACCGGCGCCGTGAACGATAGTTGTTGCCTGCTTGACCTTGAGTGAACGCAATCTGCGTGCAACCTGCGCGCTAATAGACCGCACAGAGCCGTAGTCAAAGCCTTCGCTTGGGCCCAGGCCGGCGACCAGCACTCGTTCGGCGGCCAGAGGCGAACTGTCTGCATGACCGGTCAGCGCCGCTGTATGCAGCACCGTTATTTCACCGCTTCTGCCTGATATCTCGCCAGATTCAATGAGTCGAGTTATGACGCCGCCCAACGCTTGATCGATCGCGCCTGTCGCTCCGCCAGGTTTTACGACTCCTTCAAAAAGATTGACCACTAGCGCCGGTGTGGGTTCTTCAACCGCGTCACCTGCCTTGACTCGAATCTCCATAACGTCTCCGGTTTCGATACGACGGTTTGATGATTGGGGTAGCAGCTCGTTCTAAAGCATGATCTCGCGTCCGATGAAACATGAAACTCGAGTGGCAGCATGAGGAGAGTTGGTACTCAAAGCAGTATCAAACGAGGACCTGTTTGGATGAGCTGTTCCTAACTAGGCACGGATTGTAGACCACAGAGAAATAGGTTCGCCTTTTTAGGACGTAGGCGAAGCAGGCTCTGGCGAGGTATGGGTGCTAGCACCCATACCCAAGATTGGCGCCCCTTTATGTTTTATGAATCGTCTTGAACAAGTTTTGAACATCACATATGCGATTAAACGGTAAAAAGTCGAAAGTAGGTACAAAAGTACCTTGTGTCTTCTGCGCCAGGCGAACTAACTTCCATACCCACGGTTATTTGTTAGACAGCGTTAACAACGTTTCGGTCGCAGAAGCCGTCTATTTTGCCCGGTATCTACGGCACCGGGTAACGAATTACAGCAAGTGTCCGCTTGCTGATTGATCAGGGGACTAATACTCCCCGGGGGCAACATAATGACTACTGGTAGCGTCGCGGTTCGCGTCATCTCTGACGGCTCGTTTCTTCTTGATGGTGGCCCGGTTTTCGGACCGGTTCCAAAGGTGCTCTGGGAGCGTCAGGCAAAACCCGATCGTAAGAACCGGGTCAGGCTCGGACTTAACTCGTTGCTGGTTAAGACCCCACAGGCAAACATCCTGGTAGATGCAGGTATTGGCAACAAGGAACCTGAGATCTGCCGCGAAATTTACGGACACTCATCTTCAAAGTTGCTCCGGAATCTGCGAGCACAGGGCGTGACCGCCCGGGATGTCGATTTTGTCGTGTTGACTCACCTGGCATTCTTCCACTGTGGTGGAGCGACCCGCCTTGACCGTGAAGGCAACATCGTCCCGACCTTCCCTAAGGCAAAATATCTGGTTCAGCGCAAGGCATGGAACGAGGCATTTAACCCTGATGAGCGAGCTATACCAAACCTCGGTCCGGGCGTCGAACACCTTCGTATCCTTGAAGAACGCGGGATGATCGAGTTCCTTGACGGCGACACTGAGATCGTGCCCGGTGTTCAGGCTGTGGTGACCGATGGCTACTCAGAGGGACACCAAATCGTGATGGTGAACACAGGTTCCGAACGAATTGTTTACCTCTCAAACCTAATTCCCACGCCGAACCACCTGCCCCTTCCTTACATCACAGCGTTCGATCGCTTTCCCGACAAGACGCTGAGCGCGAAAAAGGACATGCTTGCCCGTTGCGAGCAAGAGGGCTGGTTAATGGTGTTCGCCCACGGCTATCACGACAATGCTGGCTACCTTGAGCGCAAGCGCTCTGGCCTTGAACTCAGGGCAGTGAACTTCACGTAAATCAATAGTTTGTACCCGGGGCTAGGGTCTCCTCACTTAAGTCCGTAGCTCCGATAAAGAAAAAGACCGCAGGCAGTCCTGACCTGCGGTCTTTTCTTTTGTGTTCTTCTATGACTGTTACAAGCTAACCCAGGTATTCCTTGATCTTTTCAGCCAGTTTCTGAGTCATGCCAGGAGTCGAAGCCAACTGTTCTATATCTGCTTGCCGAACTCCCTGGACTGAACCGAACTTTCGCACCAGATCCCGCTTACGTTTCGGCCCTATGCCCGGTACAAGATCAAGTGCCGACTGAGTAGATGATCGACTTCGCAGGTTGCGATGGTAGGTGACGGCAAAACGATGTGCCTCGTCTCTTGCACGCTGCACAAGGAAAAGTGCCTGGGAGTTACGAGGCAGCACCACCGGTTCCGGCGAATCCGGGAGAAATATCTCCTCTTCCTTCTTAGCCAGCGAAGCTAATGGCACGTCCACCACACCTAACTGCAGCATCGTTTCCTGAGCTGCGCTCAGCTGCCCTTTTCCACCGTCTATCAGCACCAGATCGGGAGTTTCACCAAACGACTTGGCATCGGTGTCTTCACCTTTAGCCTTCGCCTCATTGGCGGCGGCAAGCCGCTTGAATCTTCTTGTCAGCACTTCCTGCATCGACGCGAAATCATCGTTGTTCTGAGTATGTTTCATCTTGAAGCGGCGGTATTGAGAACTGTCAGGCTTCCCCTCTCTGAAAACCGACATACTGGCTACTACGTTGGTGCCTTGAATATGGGAGATGTCATAACACTCGATCCGTCGTGGTGTTCGCGGGAGATTCAACTGCTCTTCCAGCTCAGTCATCGCGTTTTGCATGATCGAATCGTTGGACAGAAGCTTGATTTTGAGCTGCTCCAAACCCTGCGCGGCGTTTTCACCGACCATCTCGACTAGTCGCTTCTTCGCTCCACGCTGAGGGTTTGCAAAGCGAACAGGACCCTCTCGTCTGCTTGCAAGCCAGCCTTCAAGGACTTCTGCATCGTTCACTGGCTCAGGTACCAAAACCGTTCGCGGAATGTACGAGGCAGAGTCGTAGAACTGCTGAACGAACTGCCCCACAATCTCGGCATCGGTACTATCACGTGTGCCCTGCATGATGAAGTGATCACGCCCGACCAGATTCCCCTGTCGAACGAAGAAGATCTCCACCCAGGCCTCGTCGTGAGCATTTGCGAGGGCCACCGCGTCTAGATTCTCCCGCCCCATCCCGACGACTTTCTGACCCTCGTACACTCGCTCTATTGCGCGGAGCCTGTCTCTCAAAGCGGCCGCTCTTTCAAACTCCAACGACTCTGATGCTTCACCCATGGCGTTCTTGATCTCGCGGACGACCTCTCGCGTGTTGCCATCGAGGAACAGCAGGACCTGTTCGATCACATCCCGGTACTCATCTTTCGATGCATAACCGGTGCACGGTGCGTTGCAACGCTTGATGTGGAACTCAAGGCAAGGCCGCTCGTCAGTACCAGTGATCGCTTTAGTACAGGTGCGATAGGGAAACAGCCTGTTGAGGAGATCGAGCGTCTTGCGCACACTGCCCGCAGACGCGAAGGGCCCAAAGTATCGGGAACCATCATTCGCAGTTCGACGAGTGATGTAAACGCGCGGAAATTCTTCAGACAGGTCAACCTTTATATAAGGGTACGTCTTGTCATCTTTGAGCCGCACATTGAAGCGTGGTTGGTGCTTCTTGATGAGGCTGTTCTCAAGTAAGAGTGCTTCCTGTTCGGATTCAGTGACGATGTACTCAAAGTCCTTGATCGCAGCGACAAGATCTCTTGTTTTGCCAACGTGAGATCTGGGGTTAGAAAAATACGATCGAAGCCGGTTCCGCAACGACGAAGACTTTCCAACGTAGAGCACCTGTCCTTTTGCACCACGCATGATGTAGATGCCAGGCTTTGTCGGAACTGCAGTAAGTCGCTCGGCAAACAAAACGCCGGAAGTTCGTTTGTTCTGTTGAGACGTGGCCATAGGGTCGCTTAAGAATCGGAGGGTTCGACGGCCATACATTGAACGTTGGTCAGTTCAAAGTGCCAAGGTGGCAAGAACCTGCGAATCAAGAATACACAGACAGGTCTGTGGTTACGTTCAGGAATTCCGCCCTGGGTTTTGGTCGAACTGATCCAATACGAGTCTAACGACTCGAGTGCTGGTTAACCTGACAAGATTTTGCTTGGCGGAACGGACTGACCACAGGGTTCAAGTTCTATAGAACGAAACTCAGAACGACCAGTATCACTACGATACCGCCGCTCAATACACCGATTTTTCGTAGCTCTTTGCCGATGGAGCGGGTGAAAACTTCGGATCGGACACGCGCTTGCCTCGCAGCTCGCTGTGAACGTAGGCGTCGAGATCGAGACGTTGCAACAGCCGCACTTCCCTGGCCAGTAGAATCACCATCTGTTGAGTCATCCGCAAGTGGTGCGTCCAGATCTTCTTCGATCTCCTCGCGACCCCTTGGCGCATTTTCCTGAACGAATACGTTCGTTCGTCTATCGCGCCGTCTTCGCTGTCTCGGCATATCCCTCGTATCTTTCGTCTTGTCTCAGGCGCACAAGGAACGAGCGCCGAATGTGTCAGATCATTTAGAGGCCGCGGCAGGTGCGCCCTCTGATCCTGCCCACTTGAGGCCTTTGTCCGCCATTTCGCGTGCGGCGTCAACAATGACCTGCGCCGCGTACTCAATTGAAACGTCGGAGGTGTTCCACATGAAATGATACAGGAACGGGTCGATTGGACTGGACTCAAATGCTTTCTCAAAATAGCGATGTTGAGCGCGGTCAGCATGCTCGATATGTTCGATCGCCGCCTGCTCATCGAGCTTCTGCTGAGACATCACCCTGGCGATCCGGTCCTCCATGCGAGCGACCATCCCTACGCGCAACACGTCCGTGCGACCTCGAAGAATCGCGGCGCCACCCCGGCTCAAGATCACCACGTTTCCGACTTCGGCGATGTCCCTGATCACCTCGGCCGTTGTATCGCGAAAATGCACGTCGTCGAGTTCCGCAGCTGTAGACGCCGGAGGTTCATCCATTTCGTTGTACGGCCGCGCAAGAAGATGCTCGACGCCAGGTCCGAAGTAAGGATCTCCACCCATGCCAGCGACAGCTGACCGGTGAAGCATCCGCTGGACAGACTGCGCGAGCCTGTTAACAAAAGAAGGCACCTTACGTTCCTGGTCCGCAAGAGCGCCTACAGTGGATCCGACACGCCGTGCTATCTCCGCCAAAATCAGCCGATCCACGAAATCGATATCTAACTCTCGCGCTACGATTCTGCCGACATCCGGTGCTCCAGCACCCGCTCTGCCTTCAATCGTAATTACGGTCATGTACAGGCCTCCTTAGTCGATGGCGGCTCCGTGCGATTACACACCGGGCTTTGACCGGCAGCGAACCGGTGAAGTTAACGATAGTTTACCTGTTTCGGGCCGGTCTGCTATCTAACTGCGGATTGCCTTCAGTTTGCGGTGAATGATCTGTTCAACCGAGGCCGCAGGGAACTTGGTTCCTACAAGCAAGAAACATGCGAAGCGTTTGGTTTTTTCCATCTCAAACAGATGCTTCAACTGGCCTCAAATCCGTCAGACCAGTGAACTGACCTGATTGGCTGGCTTACTGCTAGGATCATTTGGGTTGAAGTTGCTTCGAAGCACACTCAGCGTTACACCTCTCTGCTTCTGTCTAGTGAACCGAGGCTGGTATGCCAAAACTGGCCAATCTGCTCGAATCCAAACTCCCGGAAGAGACTTTGGAGCTTCTGCATTCAGCAGGAGAACTGGCTTCCGACGGTGAAGCTGGTGCCGGAGAAGCGTATCTGGTTGGCGGCTCAGTTAGAGACCTCGTGCTGGGCCGTGAACCGAACGATCCCGACATCGTGGTCATAGGCAACGGGCCAAGGTTTGCTAGAGCGCTTGCTGAAAAAATTGGAGGCGAAGTAGCGTCTGTCTCACAGTTTGACACAGCTGTCATCGAATCTCCGCAAGGCCGTATTGATGTTGCAACAGCACGCAGGGAATCATACTCAACACCCGGAGCTCTGCCTGACATTTCGCCCGCAGGCATGGACGATGACCTGGCGAGAAGAGATTTCTCGGTCAACTCGATGGCCATTTCTATCCTTCCGGACTCGTGGGGCGAGTTACTTGATCCACACAAAGGCTTCTCTGACTGCGCACGTCGGCGAATTCGAATATTGCACGACGAGAGTTTCCAGGATGATCCAACTCGCATCCTTCGTGCCGTCCGCTACGAAGTTCGGCTCGGATTCACACTGACCCCTGAGACAGCCGAAGCACTCGATCGAGGCCTCGTCTATCTGGACCGCTTGACACCTTCCAGAGTTGTTTCTGAACTGAAAAAGATCCTCCAGGAGTCTTCACGCGCCGACATTCTGCGGAGAGCCGAAGCCCTCAGTATTCTTGCGACGATCTCCCCTTCACTGCGAGTGTCGAAGGCTGGACTCAAGGTGATGGAGCAAATCGGAAATGACCCGAACACTGCCCACAACGAACTGTTACACCTTGCGTGCCTGACATCTTCCCTCACGACCGATGAGGCAGAAGCTGTCGTTCGCCGACTTCAGCCAGAGAAGGAATGGGTAGCTGTGATCGGGGGTGCTGCCCGATTCCGTGACGTTGCATCTGTTTTGGAGTCTCCAGGCCTTTTACCCAGCGAAGTGGTGGAAATGTTGGAACCCATCCCGCTTCCTGTCCTGGAACTTCAGCGAATCGCCGGACCTAAAACTGGTCAGCGTGAACACATCGAAACCTATCTACGCCGACACCGAAACATACAACCTGAACTCAACGGTGACGATATTCTTCAGCAAGGTGTACCTACAGGGCCACTGATCGGACAGCTGCTGACCGAGTTAAAGTCTGCGAAACTCGACGGCAAGCTCAGTTCCCGCGAAGACGAGTTGGAGTTTGTCAGGAAGCGGCTTCCTGTGCTTTTGAGCAGGCAGGCCAGCGGTCATGACCAGCCAGCCGGGGCTGCCATCCCATAGCAAGCAAGATCCGACGTGTGTCCAACCGGTGCTCACTTCACTTGTGTTGAGCGACGATCGACAACTACCTATCCTGCGGAAGTGCGTGAATCACGTGATCGCCACCCCATTTTGCGCGCTGAGATAATCGTTCCCGATGGAACATGTACTGCTGGGCTATTGCCCCGGATGTCCCAAAGCGTGCGCGTGCGAACTCGGCCGCTTTTGAGTTGTTCAGTCCCTCAGGCAAACCGTACCAGCGCTCAAGTGCCCGCCTTATGTGGCGATCAACGGGGAATGATTCCGGTTTGTCCAGCGAGAATGCCATCACACAATCGGCGATCTTCTCCCCGACGCCTTTCAGGGCCACGAGAGCTTGCCTCGCATCCTCGAACGAGGCATTTCTGAGGGCAAAAAGGTTCAATTGGCCACTGGCGACTGCTTCAGCGGCAGGTATCACGTATTTTGCGCGAAAGCCTAATCCAAGGTCTCTCAAGTACTGCTCCCCTGCACCGGCCACCACATTCGCAGGCGGGAACGCAAAGTCGGCATCACCAGGTCCGACCTTTCGGCCCAGTTCTCTCGCAACCGAGCCGACATTGAGTTTGATACGAGGAATGTTGGAAGTCGAAGAGCATATAAATGCAACAAGGCACTCCCACGGGTCTTGCCTGAGCAGTCGAAGGCCAGGAAAGCCGGTAATCGCAGGGCCGATACAAGCATCGGTCTCGAAACGCGTTTCCAGATGTGAGATATCAGTTTCGATACCTAGGTAATCTGCCACAGTCTCCTGAAACCCGGCTGGCGCTCGGCTTGACCGCACCTGGATTTCCACGTCACCGACACTATCTCTGAGTTCTGAGATCCTTAGTGCGGTTTCGCCTATAACTCCATCGTAGGAGACCACGCCCGCTTCGGTTTCAACCCGCCACCATCTAAACGCCTGCCCTCCGTCTAGAGTAGACTCAAGGTCCAGAGCGTCAGAACTCAGTACGAACCGGATATCTGAGCCGGCGGAACGTTCGTTTGTAGACTCATTTATTTGAGTCAGCGTCAAGATCTTCTCTCCTTTTTCGACCTGTTACTCAAACGTCCTCTCCAAGTTTCCATTTCCGCCCAAGGCCCTCTAACTCTTCGATTATCGTGCGGCGCACAGTAGCCTTTGGCAACGCTCTCTGGAAACTTCTTCCGTAACCCTTGGTCAATATTCGGCGATCGAGTATGACGAACATCCCGCGATCCGATTTCGCCCTGATCAACCTGCCGAATCCCTGCCTGAAACGAAGCACCGCTTCGGGCACCGCGTATTCTCCGAATCCGTCCTCGAACAGTTCGTTGCGGGCTGAGAACACCGGATCAGAGGGAACAGGGAACGGCAGTCGTGCCATCACAAGCGCGTCAAGACTCGCTCCCTGCAGATCGGCACCTTCCCAGAGGCTACTGGTTCCCAAAGCCACTACATCTTGTTCTTCAGCGAGCGCCCGCATTATCCGGTGAGGCGGACCATCATGACCTTGCCCGATGACTTTGATTCCTAGGGGAGACAAGGTCTCGACTAGTGCTCGGCGCGTAGTCTCAAGTGAAGAGTTCGAGGTGAATAGCGCGAGTGTGCGGCCTCTGACACCTCTTGCGACCGATTCGACGGCTGATGCGACGCCTTGTGCATAACCGGCTCCGCCGGGCTCAGCGATGTCTTCCGGCACGGCAATCAAGGCAGCTTGACGGTAGTCGAAGGGCGATCCAAGGGAAAGCTTTCCCGCATCATCCATGCCGATAGCCGAAGTGATCCGACTGAAGTCCCCGTTCTCACTCAGCGTTGCTCCTGTGAGAATGGCCGTTGCTTCTCGACCAAACAGCTGATCACGCAGCATCGGTCCAACGTCTAGCGGCGCGCCGTGGACCTCAGCAGTTCGCCCACCACCGATAAGACTTAGCCAGTACACAAACCCTGCCTCAGGCTCAATCAGGGCTTGTCTCAGGCCTTCGTGTGCAGAAGTGATCGACTCGTATGCCGCTGAAAGGTTCAGAACTGCGGCGCTTTCGTCACCGCCCTCGAGGCTCATGGCGTCTTTCCTGGCCAGCAGCCTGCCGATAGAAACAGCTGTCTCGCCTAAAGCCGTTACCAGGTTTTCACCGGTCTCTGCGACTCCTTGCCACTGATCAAGGTCTCTGACAGCATCCGTAAGACGAATGTCATTGCCCGGAGTGTGTTTAGCAACAAACTGGCCAAACTCAGAGATTGCACCAAAACACTCGCTGGCAAGATCAGCGGCTCTAGAGGTAGCTTCAACGGCCTCCTGGACCATCTGTGGGACCGGATTGAGCGCCATCTCGCCATCAGCGGTCTGCAGCGCAGCACCATAGGTGGCAATAACACCTGAGTCGCCGACATACGAGGCAAGATCCGCCAACAGCTGGTTTTGGCGCACGGACACTCCAAGATGTCGGGTGGCGGCATCCTGGAGGTGGTGAGCTTCGTCGATTATCAGCACGTCATGATCAGGAAGCAGTCCACCACCCATCGCTAGATCAGACATCAGCATCGCGTGGTTTATGACCACCACATTTGAATTACTGGCCTCGGAGCGCGCCTTCCGGAGGAAACATGGCCCGTCCTGAGGAGGGCAGCCAGCAGCTCCCTGCGCTGAAAGGCGAGTAAACAGCGCGGTATCTCTTCCTAATGCAAGTTCAGAACGATCGCCACTTGAGGTGGTTTGCATCCAGACCAAGAGTTTGGCCAAAAAGCCGCTTTCACGTTCATCTGGCTGGGCGGAATTTATGGCAAATGACCAGCGACGGAAGCAGAGATAGTTCGACCTACCTTTGAGTTGCGCCGCTTTTATTGGCGGTGCTTCTGGATGTGTTTGATGCAGCACATTGGTGGCTATACCGAGATCTTTGTTAAGAAGTTGCTCCTGAAGATTGATCGTGTTGGTCGAGACGATTACGCGAGAACCGTCACGAATGGCGTGTAGGGCCGCTGGCACGAGGTAGGCAAGCGATTTCCCTACTCCGGTTCCCGCTTCGACAATTAGATTGGTCTCCTGTTCGATCGTCTCAGCGACGGCTTCAGCCATCTGGAACTGCTGCGGTCGGTATTCATGACCGGGCAACAAGTCGGCCAGCGGGCCATCTTCCGCAAAAATCGTTTGTACAGCCTCAGCAAGGCTACTTGACGTAGTGGATAGGGCTTCACCGCTCACCGGATGCCTCCGGGCCTCACGGGTGCCATTGGAACGATTTCTGAGCCTTGAGGACAACTCTTTCACGTCAACTCCGAGTGGTCCATTGAGCGAACGCCGTTCTTCGGCTGGCATCGACTCCAGGATCTGGCCTGCCATGGGACCGATTGTCCAGCGACTCGCTCCACCGAGTCGGCGCATGCTCTCCAACACACCGACATCAAGATTCTCGAACCGCTCGAGCAAGATCAGGAACAGGTCTTTGGTCGCGATAGCATCGGAAAGTGCCCGGTGCGGGTTGTCATGAACCAGCTTGAATCGTTCAGAAAGTCTGCCGAGTCCGTACTCGGGACCCGTCGGAAGCACGATTCGCGCCATCTCCGAGGTGTCGTAGGACCCACCGCGCAGTTTGATTCCGTTGTTGCGGAGGAATGCTGCGTCAAAGCCAACGTTGTGCCCAAGAATTGGATGATTCCCGATGAACTCCGCCAGCAGGGGTCTGACACGCTCCCACTCAGCCCCACGGTCGACATCGTCCTGCGTAATTCCAGTCAACTCGACAATGAAACTTGAAAGTTTGCGGTGCGGATTGACCACACTGGAGAACTGCCCAAGGTCTTCGTCACCTTTGAACTTGATCGCGCCAACCTCAATGATTCGATCTCGTGATGGATCGACTCCGGTCGTTTCAAGGTCGATTGCAACTATGGTCTCGGCGAATGGCGCAACTATGTCTCTGGCTCTCTTGGCTGTTGGTGTGGTCTGAACCGCTGGAACAAATCGATCGTCAGCGGGTACTAGATATGGGAGGATTGTGCCGTATTACCGGCCACAGCTGGGTGAGTTCTGACGGCCCATGATCTGAAACAGCCGTTCAGTCCATACTGATTCGCTATTTGGGACTCTCTAGAAGAACCGTTGCACCCATCGCGAGATACTTTTCGCGCAACTTCCAGTCGTAGTTGCGGATCATAAGCTTTACGCCGGCGTCATTGCACGCCTTAACCGCATACTCGATGCAGGCGTCATCCGATTCTGCGAGCGGATGATGTGGATGAGCTTCTCGATCCAGACTCAGGTCAGCAGGACCCCATGAGATGCAGTCGACGCCTTCACGCACGAGTCTTGGGATACTCGTGATCGCGTGGATTGATTCAACCTGCAGCATCAGCACGCCAAAATCGTTCCACCAACCGGTGTAGTCATGAATTTCCGGCCGCTCAGCTATGCCGACCCGTGTTGGTCCACCCCAGCTGCGCCTACCAATCGGTCGATAGTAGAAATAGTCAACCGCTTCCTGGGCTGTGGACTCCAGCTCCGTCTGTGGCACCTCAATGATGCTCGGTCCTAGATCGAGCCAGTTACCAATTTGAAAGGTGTAATCAGTGTGCTTGATCCTGAAGTGAATCGGGATCGATAGTTCCTGTGCAGCAACGCACAGTGATTGCAACTGCGGCTCACTCAGAGGGTTGTGCTGGGAATCGACAGAGATATAGCTGTACTGATCGTCTTTGCTCCAGATGTCTTCAATCTGAGTTTTCGTTGCGTTCCATGGGACCTGGACGCCGATCGTTGTCGTTCCGGCGGCTATCCGTTCCTTCAAGTTCTCTTCACCGGCCATTGCAAACTCCAATCGGTACGGGATAGTTTTCGAGCGATCGCGACGGCACCTTAGCTTGCCGTACAAGCAACCAGCATCATACGACTGAGTTCAGTCGAAAGTGCGACGCGACTTAGCGTGAAATGATGTCCTTCGAACGGTTAGCGAAAACCTGAACTCAAACTAAACAGTCAGCCCTGTGGACTCGTCCATCCCGAGCATGATGTTCATGTTCTGAACAGCCGCACCAGACGCCCCTTTGCCCAGATTGTCCAGCTGAACTACCAGCAACAGGTGTCCATCGGGGTTCGGGATTACCGAGATATCAAGGCGATTCGTATCGTTGCATGATCTCGGATCGAACGCAGGATCTGAGTATGCTCGGGCCTCGCCTATTGGCACCACGCGCACAAAGTTCTCATCCGTATAACGCCGCTCAAGAGAATCCCACACCCTTTCGGCGTCCACTTCAGAGTCCAATGTGGCCGTATGAAGCGGCATCTCGACACGCATTCCGGTAATAAAAGGGCCGACTGAGGGCATGAACTGGGGTGCATACGTCAGACGAGAGTACTTCATCATTTCCGGAATATGCTTGTGGCGCGCATCCAGGGCGTACGGAGTCTGAAAAGGTAAATGCTCCAACTCAGGTTCTCCACCCTCCCATCGAGCAATCATCTTCTTACCACCACCGGAATAGCCGGACACCGCATGGACTGTTAGTGGATAGTCGCCGGGCAACACACCGTCATCGACAAGAGGGCGCGTAGCCAGAATCACTGCGGTGGCGTAACAACCGGGATTCGCCACCCTGTCGGACTCCCGTATCGAGCTTCTCTGACTGGACGTCATCTCAGGTAGACCAAATACCCAGCCATCGGCAACCCGATGAGCCGTTGACGCGTCGATCACTCTGGTTCCGGATTCCTCAGCCCAATCGGATGCCTCCAAAGCAGCGTCATCCGGCAGACAAAGTATTGCCAGGTCTGCCTTCTCGTAGATACCGCGACGAGTTTCGGTGTCTCGACGATCTTCTTCGCTTACTGTGATCACTTCAAGATCACGGCGCTCGGCCAGTCGGTCTGCGATCCGCAGTCCGGTTGTACCGTGTGAGCCATCAATGAAGATCTTCGGAAGTGCCATTTCTTAATCTCAGTTCAAACAGGGCTTGACGTAGTCAGTCCGGGAAACGACTCAAAGGTTAGATGCCGATTCTCGAATTCGATCTTATACCGGTAGATTGCCCGTGAGATCACAAGAATCAGGAAAATCTGCGGCGTCGGAACGGTCGGTCACTGTCAGATATGTATCACCAAACTGAACTGGGGCTGTAGTTCGGCGGCAATGCTGTACAGGCTACGCCCCAGGCAGGTCGACAGGCGGCGGCGGGGCAGGTTTGCCCTTGCTTGCATCCATCGCCGCGAGGAGCTGTCTGCGGGCCCATAGCACTGTTAACGCTGCATCTACGTTGGAGACACTTTCTGGTAGCGACAATCGTCCGTCTGGCAGCACGAGTTCTATACGCGGAACATTGTCCATATCTGCGACATTGGTTGAGCTGGGTGCAGGCCGGTTCTGGACTCCAGGTCCGGATTCTTTATCAACCACACGATCGGAGATGGCTGAGCCCGGTAAACCGGCCGCCATAACCTGCTCTGAGGTATGTATAGGTACCTCTATTTCGAGTGCATTCAGGTTTTCGGGCCGCTCAGATGAGCCATGATTTGAACTGGGAATCGGCGTATACGCTGTACGTTTGGACAGAATGGAACGGACTTCAGAGAAGACCCTTTCCAGCGACGCGAGCCGACCTGCCACGGTTGGCCGATCTTCACCCGTGATCTCCTCAATAAGCACCGCGAGCCTGGCGTTATCGTAAGGGCCCGCACTCATCCGGGATGCCATCTCGGTGAAAAGCGCCACGTGTGATGCAAGCGTCTTCTTTGCGTGATCAGATTCCTGTGGAGAGAGTGGATTTACGGCTCGCAGGCCATCGCGAGACACTCGCAGGCGGCTGCGGCCACTGGCAATCCCCCACATACGAAGAGCACCTATTCGGGCTGCGAAGGCACCTCCACGTTCTGCCATACCGAGCGAACGGGCTAATCCGTGCCTGGATACCTCTCCAGCGAACTCCCGAGAGATCTTCTTACCCAGCTCAATACTCTCACTAAGGCCAATTTCCGGGTATTCGTACTCACCAAGCTTTGCCATCTCGATAACTCCGACTCAGATTGTCAGCGGGCGGTGTGGCATGTGGCGATCTGAGGGTCTTACTGGGGAAGGTTCTTGCACGACCTGCCCCACCTTGCTGCGAAACAGCTTATTGCCGCATGTCACGCTGCTATTTTGCCTGACCGCCTGGACTTTGCGCTGCGTGTGCGCCCCCAAATTCCAGCACTTTTCCAGCACATTGCTGGCTGGCTGCCACAATATGACGCGAGTGGCAAAGCACCGAATATATATGCCGGAATGCGCTGCTTTGTTCCGGGATGCGCCGGAGTGGCTCTGCTGGTTAAGCTTGCCGTCTAGAGCTATCCACGCATCCTTATATATGTGAACGTATGTACAGCCAAGATCAACGAGCTCAGATAGCTGACAAGGTCCCCAGACGCTCTGAATCAACTGGACGGATCGTTCACAATCGGAGTGATGTGAATCTGCAGCTCGTTAGATAAAGTCGCCAGGCAGCCCGTACCGGGATCGATAGATACATGTATCCAGCCAGAGACAATCCGGACGACTCAGTTCGCGGCAACACCGCAATACATACAGAGCGCATGACCGGCACATCATCCACGTACCGGCACATATGGCAGCCCAACAGAAATGTTTTTTGTCGTATTGTTTAGTTTAGTTTTCGACGAATAAATGGCCGTGCTCCAGTTAGAACGTGCCGCATGTGCCGGAGCCAACTGAATCCGATACTCAAGCAGACATCTGTACCAAAAAGGTCGCGCTGAACATGTTTGGTGTTCCACACAATCTAAGTGAGAATAGCCTGTTCGAGCATAAGTCGGTTTCTGACCATCCAGGCGCCTGCCCTGGCTCTCCAGGCCATGCCCCACAGCGCCTCAGGGTCTTTCGTATCGCTCGTCACCTCAGCTTCATCTGCCTGCTCCGCCGCGTCGCACACAGCGAAGCGGACCATCCGGTCCACGAACCCGTTGCGGTCTTTAGCCCGCAATTCGTAACCATCCAGAATGGCTTTGAGATGCATAGCGCGCTCGCTGGCATCTGGAAGGCCCTCCCTGTCGGCGACCTGGTCATCGTGGAGTTTCGCATTCAACCAACATGCCTGCGCTAGTTCTACCAGTGGCTCAACAGGCCCCGTGTACTCCCAATCGATCAGCGCGATAGGACGTCCGTTGCGAGTCACGATATTCCAAGGTGCGAGATCGCAGTGGCTGATGATCCTAGTTGAACTTTCGCCAATATCCCGACCAAACCATGGTGACCACTCTGTACCGGCAGGTGGTTCGAATGTGGAAACGGCCCGATGGAGTTTTCTGATCATCACGCCCAGATCATGTGCACCGTCCCTAGTCCACGGGCCTGGATGCATGAACTCCCCTTCAATGAACTGAACTGCCTCCCGTCCGTCATCGTCGAAACTTGATCCGATCACCTTTGGAGCACCTTCGAACCCCTCGTCTTCCAGGTGCCGCAGTAGAAGGTGGACCGACCTCGACCAGGGACTGGCGTCTCGAATCACCACATCGCCGCGCCTGAACACAACGCTGCGTTGATCTGGGGGTAACCAGGCACGCCTCATCGGATCACTGAGGGGCACTTCCTGTTCTTGCTCGCTCAAAGATTCCGTTTGCTCCAATTGAAAAACACGTCACACATCTAGCCTCCGACCATAGGTCGAAAAGCTTTTCGTAAAAATCCCAATTGTTCGGAATGACTAGATTCGCCGGAACTTCTGGATACGTTGGCCTTCCAGCACTTCGCCAACGTACATATCACCATGCGAATCGACCCAGATACCGTGAGGAGCTTTAAACATGCCTGCTTCATCGGTTGGGAAGCGACCCCAGCGACTCTTCACGGTTCCTGACAGATCGGCAATCGAGATGCGGTTCCGCAATTCGGCGACATAGGCAATGTCGTCCTGATCGATGAAGATATCCGTAGGCTGAATGAAATCAGTCCAAGTTTCCAAATGTGATCCATCCAGGTTGAACACCTGGATGCGGTGATTCTCACGATCAGCCACGTAGACGAGATCTCTGTGTATCCAGATGTTATGCGGCAGGTTGAAATCGCCATCCCAGACGCCAGGCAGCCCTATGGTTTGTCCCCAGGAAAACTTTAGGTCTCCATCAGGCGAGAAGACATGCACACGGGTGTTGCCGTAACCGTCTGAGACGTAGACGTCTCCGTTTGAGGCGACTGCGACGTCAGTTGGCTTGTTGAATGGTTCATTTTCGTTCGCCACACCCTCGACACCCAGTATACGAATCAGTTCACCGTCAGTCGTGAAGTTGCGGACCGTATGGTTGCCGTTGTCTGCAAGCCAGAGTGACCCGTCTAAGCCAAAGCACATTCCATGTGCGCTAGGGAAAAGGCCTTCGCCCCAGGCAGAAATGAAGTTGCCTTCCCGGTCGAAGATGATCACAGGATGTTCAGAGCGGTTGAACACGAAGACCCGATCATCAGGATCCACTGCCACAGCAGCTACCTGCTTAAAGACCCACCCATCTGGGAGTTGACCCCAGCCTTCGACCAGTTCGTACCGGAAGTCACCGTGGCCAACCATCACTGACATCAGGACACCTCTCTCACGTTGGCTCAGTTCTCAGAATCTGTTTCTTTGACGTTATCCTCAGTCTCAACCGAGAGTTGACCTCAGCAGACCAGTCCGTCCATCTGTTTTCCCGTTCTACTTTCTGCGGGCTTGAAAACTTATCGTTTTCGAGCTAATCACCCACGATTCAACTAATCAGATCCGTTTTTCGGCGGATTGATCGCACCAAGATTGCCGAGCAGGTTGGTAAGTTCCATTGGCAGGATCCACTTGGTCGATTCGCCAGCTGCCATCTCCTTCAATGCGTCCACATACTGAAGCGTCATCGTGTTGGCGTCGACGTTCTGTGCTGTGTCGAAGACCCTCTGGAGAGCGTCAGCGAATCCCTGGGCTCGCAGAACTGCGGCCTCTCGCTCACCTTCGGCCTCAAGAATCGCTGCCTGCTTTTCACCTTCGGCTCGCAGGATGGCCGACTGTTTTTGCCCTTCAGCGACTGTGATCTCAGATTGCCTCGTACCATCGGCCTCCAGGACAACCGCACGACGCACACGCTCTGCCGACATCTGCCGGTTCATCGCTTCTTGAATGTCCCGCGGCGGATCAATCTCTCGTATTTCAACGTTCGTAACTTTGATGCCCCAACGGCCCGTTTCAGCATCGAGCCTCACGCGGATTAACTCATTAATCCGGTCTCGCTGGGAGAGCACGTCATCAAGGTCGATATCACCGATGACCGCCCGGAGCGTGGTCGTAGCCAGCCCAACTACAGCCTGGACATAGTTTTCTACTTCCAGAATCGCTTTTTCAGCCTGGTTGATGTCTACGCGCATGTAGACGAGGAAGTCGATCTCGATCGGCGCGTTGTCCTTGGTGATATTGGTCTGGCGAGGAATATCAAGGACCTCAACTCGGGTATCGACCTTCTGGATCTGGTGAAGGATCGGTATTGCGAAGACGACACCTGGGCCTTTCATACCTTCGAACTTACCCAGTCGGAATCGTGCAACTCGCTCGTAATCGCGAACAAAGTTGATTATTGCCATTTCTGTCTCCGTGGCAGCTTTGTGCCGTTTCAATCCTTAATTTCATTGATGCAGTAATTTAGGAATCCAAATTGAGCCTGCAGTCCTTTTTAAGTTCGATTTGGTGGAAGTCTACACGTTAACCGGCGATTCACCTTCATCGCGGTGAGAAATCCCCCGCCTGAGTGGCTCGACGAACAGGTGAACTCCGTCCACGCGCACCACTCGCACCTTCTCGTCTTTGCGGACCGTTCTTCCGGTGGCGGTGAATTCTGCCCCAACCAGTTCGGCTGACCAGTACTCGCCTCCAACATGCACCTCGCCTTCCGGATCCAGGTCCATGGTTACCAGCGCTTCTTGCCCCACGATACCTTCACTGGCGCCTGCGCTTGTCCAATCCGGTGACTTCGCAGCCTGCCGTATCTGCCAGCTGAGCCAGAGGATGAACGAAAGAATTACTGTGCCGAGCACAACTAACAGCCAGATGCTGACGGTCTGGACTCCCCCTGGTAGATCAGGATCTGTGAAACGACCAACGAGAAAGAATCCACCGATAACTAGCGCGATCGAACCCGCGATTCCGAAATAACTGACACCGGGAGCCTGGGATTCCAGTATGAAAAGGAGAATTGCAAGAGCGAGGAAGATTACACCTGCCCATGAGAAATCAAGATTGCCGACGCCAACCCAACCCAACACCAGCAACGCAACTCCAAGTGTCCCTGGAATCAGAAGCCCGGGATTCCATAATTCAACTATCAATGCAATCGTGCCGAGTGAGATAAACAGCAGTGCAACGTTGGGATTCGCGAGGAATGCGATCACCCGGTCAACGAATGGCATACCCCGCCGTTCGATCCTTGCCCCGGAGGTGTTAACTGTGACAGATGATTCGAATGTTGGAATCGATCGACCGTCAATCTGAACAAGGAGATCGTCGATATGGCGAGCAATCAAGTCAGCGACATTGAGTTCAACAGCTTCGTTAGCTGAATAGGCGATAGCGTCGGTCACAGTCGCTTCGAGCGCTGAGGTGTTCCTGCCGCGTTCATCCGCAATTGAACGCATAAATGCAGCGGTGTCCTGCTTGACCTTGCTTTCTAGTGTGTCAGGCAAGTCGTTTCCAGATCCGTCAACCGGGGACGCAGCGCCAATGTTGGTCGCTGGCGCCATTGCCAGCAGTCCGGCTGCTGCTGAGATGAATGTACCGGCGGATGCGGCCTGTGCACCTTCAGGGGACACGAAAACAACCACTGGAACCTCTGATTCCAGAATGGTGGTCACCATATCTCTGGTGCTGTCGAGAGTTCCGCCAGGAGTATCGAGTTCGATGACCACTACTTCGACGGCATCGTCATTGGCACTACTGATGGCACGTTTCAAGAAGCGTGCAGAGACGATATCGATTGTCGAATCGAGCTCGATCACGCGGACGACCGGCGAATTGCTCTGAGACGCCGACTGGGCAGCAGCGTCGGGAGTACGCTCAAAAGAGAGCAGGAAAGCGCCAAAGGCGATTGCAGATGCCGCTAAAAGCAGCCTGATCGCCGCAAACCGTGTGGGAGCGCCCCGAACACGCAATGCTGCCGGGAAGGATGATCCGCGCAAAACACGTTTCATAAAAGCCCTTCTCTGCATCTATGATATCGGACGTTTCAATATACGGACCGAAATCCGATACAGAAGTCGAGAACACTTCCAACCGCACGTCGTTTAGATAACGTCGCTCTGTTCAGGATTACGTTGAAAATCCGAGAGAGATTCGCAACATGAGGTGATTTATGTCGATGGCGGATAAGTGGCCACAGATGGACAAGGAACTAGAAGAGCGTATTGACGGACTGGTTGCATCGATGCCAGTGCGGCGGAAAAAGATGTTTGGCACCAGTTCGTGGTTCATGGAGTCAAACGATCAGATGCTCGCAGGTGTTTGGGGAGATGGAGTCATGGTCCGTGTAGGACAGGATGAGGCGCAAAGGCTAATTGAGCGCTGTGATGCAGAGTCGTTCGATCCGATGGGTGGCCGGCCAATGCGGGAATACGTCTATCTCAACGCAGAACAGATTTCAGAAGATATCGAACTGACGCGGTGGTTGGAGACAGCTGCTGGTTTCGCTTCTACCCTGGCGATCAAAAAAAGGAAGCCGCGTAAGAAGAATTAAGGCCTTCCTTAGTCTAGATCCGCACCGGCACCGCCGGCCCAGGCACCTTTGGCCATCATACCGCCATCGACGGTAACACTTTCACCGGTCATAAAAGACGCTCGCTCACTGGCCAGAAACAGCACGACTTCAGCAATCTCTTCAGGCTGACCTACTCGACCAAGCGGGTGGTCCTTTCCAAAACCTTCAAGTGCCCTCTCTAGAGCGGCTCCCGATACCCCGCTGGCGGCATGGACCATCGGCGTGTCGATGGTCCCCGGATTGACGGCCAGGACACGGATATTGTCAGCTGCGAAGTCAAGTGAAAGTTGACGCATCAGTGAGAGATCGCCGCCTTTGCTAGCAGCATAAGCAGAAACTCCAGGCATTGATTGCAGTCCCTGGACGCTGGCAGAACTGATGATCACGCCGGCTCCAGCCTTGCGCATATGAGGAATGCAGAACTTCGCCATCAGAAAACGACTCTTGAGGTTCACGTTGATAATGCGATCCCAATCTGCCTCAGGAAGATCGACTGCATCCACATAAGAGGTCGCGGGCTGGATTCCAACGTTATTAAAAAGGATGTCGACACCGCCGAACGCGTTAACCGCAGCATCGACTGCGGTTCTGCAGCCTTCGCTCGTTCCAGCATCGGCTTCAACGAATACACCTTGACCCGGCATTGCGGCCATGCTGGAGACCGCCTCATTTCCGGCCTCAGCGTTCACGTCCATGACGGTGACGTTGGCGCCTTCTCTGGCGAACGCCCTGGAAGCCGCTCCTCCTATGCCCAGCGCTCCGCCAGTAACGATTACCGACTTGCCATCGAATTCGCCCATTTTTCTGCTTCCGTTTAGTGTTTTGTATAGCCACAGCTACAGCTTTTGCTTCAGGAGACCGAGAGAATAACACCACGTAGGATTTATGTTCATGTCCGATCGGTCCTGGCTCTGATTCTGTGGTGGCACTCAATCAACAGATAACCGATCGCGAGTATCCTGCGGAACGGTGGAAAAACACCGTGATTCGAATCAACATGTGAGTGATCGCCAGGTGGATTGCCGAACACGTGCCTGAACTTCTGAACAATCGCATCATCTCCTTGAAACGGGCCCAGGTTCTCGACCGAAGCCTCCATGATCCCATCGAGGGAGGAAACGCAAGAGTTGATGTTGAATGGAAACTGGCCACAGCGGCAGACATCGACTCTCTGACCGCGGAGCAGATTCAGTACACGGAGTACCGCAAACGAAACGGTAAGCGCATGCTTGAAGAGGGCTCCATCTGCATGCTCGGCACCGTAGATGGAGAACCAGCACACATCGGTTGGCTGACGTTTGACAGGATCTCTAGTCATCCGATTCGGTTATCTCTGGGACCAGGCTGGGCCTATCTTCATCGCACTCGCACTGCGCCGCAGTTCCGAGGAAAAGGGCTGCAGGGCGCTGGCATCAGGAGGAGGCTTGAGTTTGCTCGTGACCAGGGTCTGATGCGTGCGGTCAACATGGTTGACGTCGATAATTCCGTCTCACTCGCGAACTACCACAAAATGGGCTTTGTGAACCAGGAACGGTTGTTCGTACTTCAGCTGATGGGACGTAAGGTAGTCGAGCGGATTCCGAAGGATCTGATATCGAAGCTGTACTCGCCGGCCGAAGCCTGAAACACCGCCGTAGGGCGCCTTCGGCCCTCATTAAGCGAACCTGCACGAAAAGTTCCGCATCAAAACCGTTGACGTCCGATCTTCAACGAGTTTTTACAAGATCACAGCCTCCCGGGTAGCGAATTGCTGCTTCGAATCTTAAGTTCACGAATACCAGGACTGAATCGCATTGCCATCCTGAGTGTTTCTTCACTCTTTGTGCTAGTTGCGGTCGCCTGCTCCGGCTCCGGCCGCGGCGAAGGTGGCGATTTTGGCATCGGCACTTACCAGTCCGGCGGCGTACTCGACGGTCGCGAAACCTCTCTTCAAGCGGTGCTAGACCAGGGAAGGCCGGTCGTCTTGAACTTCTGGGGCGGTCTGTGTCCACCTTGTAGGGCCGAGATGCCAACGCTTGAAGATGCCTGGATTGATTACGAAGATGAGGTCGTGCTCCTGGGCGTGGATGTTGGACCTTTCTTCAGACTCGGTAGTACCGACGACGGCATCGCACTGCTGCGAGATACTGGCGTGACCTACCCAGCAGGCAACTCCCAGAGCGCAAGCATCCTTGAAGACTTCAACCTGACCGGTCTTCCGGCAACATTCTTCATGCTCCCTGATGGCACCATTCAGGATAGTTGGCCTGGCGCGATCGCTTCCGGTCCACTGGATCGTAGAATTCGCAACCTTGTTGCGGTTCACGAGGGGCAATCCGGCAACTAGTTGCACCGTCCCCTCTTGCATGATCAAACTGAGCCCTCTTGTGAACCGCGATCTGGTTCTTCGCGTGCCTGTTAATATGCCGCAGTTCTCTAGAACATCTTTTCTTCTCCACAGCGAGCCTCTGTCGCGTTCAAACGCGGCGCCGCACGAAACAGCGCAAGCTTGGCAGACCTGTCAGCACAAGAGCCCGAAGGCACCACCCGCCGGCCAATAAGGCCGTGGTCGTCTTTCCTTTTCCCTGACTTCACGCTGCTCTGGATTAGCGGCATCACGATGATGATCGCCATGAGGCTGCGAATCATCACTAGCGGGCAATGGATTACAGACAACAGTAGCTCGCTTGGTGAAGCTGCTGCATTGCTCGGAGCACTCGGTGCAGCGCAACTTGTCCAGATGCCAGCCGTGATCTACGGCGGAGCGCTGGCAGATGTGGTCGACCGTAAAAAGCTGATGGCGTTGACCCAGGCAGCGTCGTTCATCTCGCTCGTAGTACTAACGGTCCTTTCGCTAACCGAAACGCTGGCGATTTGGCACATCTTCGTCGTAACCGCGTTGGTCGGCATCTTCAACATGCTCGGCAATTCTGCTCGTCCCGCGATGCTTCCAAGGGTTTTGCCCCGGCGGTTCATGACGAACGGCGTGACCATTCAGACCGCCTCTTTCCAGGTGGCGGGCATCGGTGCACCGCTTGCATGGGGATTCCTCTACAACGGCCCCGGTGTAACCATCACATTCCTGGTAGCCGCTGTCATCGCTGGTCTGAGTTTCATCAGTCCACTCATCATTCGTGCGTCTGGCGAACCTGAAGGCGGAGGACGTCGAGTGACCCTCGCATCACTCAAGGAGGGTTTTCTCTTCGTCAAATCGCACAGGATATTGCCCGGTCTTTATCTCTTGGACATTGGAGTGACAATTGTCAGCTTCTACCGGGAGCTGTTCCCGGTTTTCTCCGAGGGCCTGTATGGCAAAGGAGCGTCGGGTACGGCCGCTCTCAACTCGGCAAATGCGGCTGGGGGAGCGATCGGAAGCTTTGTAGTGTTCTTCACCGGACGGTGGAGATACAAGGGTCGCATCGTCCTGGTGGCGACACTGGCATACGCGTTGCTGTTGTTTGCCTTCGGCCTGAACCCGATATTCTGGCTTGGTCTGCTGATTGTCGGTTCACTGGGCCTGGTCGATGCAATTGGCATGACGATGCGGCAGGCTGTTGTGCAGCTGACGACACCTGATGCCCTGCTGGGACGGGCTAGCAGTGCACACTCATTCTCAGCCATGGGTGCGAATCATCTCGGTCAGATTGAAGTCGGCCTGATGGCCGGCTTGATTGGAGCCGGTCCTACAATGGTGCTCGGTGGGGCCATCTCTCTTGTCGTCGTTGGCCTGGTCTGGTGGTTGGTACCAGGCGTCAGGCAATACCGGTATGAAGAGAAGATCTCTGATGATGAGATTCCACCATAGCGTCGCCCCAACTGGCACGATGTTCGATCAGCTTTGGCGAAACTGTCCGATTGCCAGCCGGTGAACGTCATTTTCGGAGAAGCCCAGATTGCAAGTGAAGACCTGGATAATCAGTTGTCGTAGCCTCGCGATGGTCTCAGCATTGCCGCTTTTGATTTTTGCGCTGGCATGCGACGACATCCTTTCCGACGAACCTGTGGTCGAACGGTTTTCCTCGTTCCCACTCACCGGAGGAGGCCCATTCACGATCGACGTTGATGTGTTCAACGGCTCGGTGGAAGTGAACGGAGAGAACACAACCGTCATTGAGGTCTCAGCGACAATAAAGCGTGCTGATAAGGTCGATTACAGCGTCGAGCAGTTTGGAAGCTCGGTTCAGGTCAGCGCAAGTCGTCTGGGCTCAGCGACGCTGAATTCACCGTCAGTTAATGTCGTGATTAATGCGCCGTCAGAGGCCACGCTGATCATCCGAACCAGCAACGGTGCCGTTGAATTAAACGAGTTCACCGCTGGCGCTGTTGTTCGAACGTCTAACGGCCGAATAACAGTTAACGGCCTGAGCGGTGACCTCGAGGCCGAAACAAGTAACGGCTCCATTGAAGTCTCTGGATTTGCCGGATCAGCGGAGCTTGAGACGTCCAACGGCAGTGTAAGACTGACAGGAACACTCGTTGCTGGTAGTGACAATGGAATCTCTACTTCGAATGGCAGTGTCACCGTTGATCTTCCAGATGACGCAAGCCTCGACCTTGATGCGTCAACGTCCAACGGGTCCGTATCTTCAGATTTCCCGATCACTGTCTCATCGTCAGGCTCAAATCATCTTGAAGGTGTGATCGGTGATGGGTTAGCAAGTCTGAGGATTCGAAGTTCCAACGGATCCATATCGATCAAATGATGCGGGCGATGTTGGGGTTTAACCTCGTTTAGTTGAGCACCGGTGCGTTGCTTGCCGCATAATGGATCGGCACTTTTCGCAAACAGTTGATCGAAGCTGATCTGAACAGCATCGCTGGCCAGGAGAAACCATTGACCGAATCCCATCTTGAGGGCGTGCGCACCGCGTCCAACCCGTCCGATCTGAAGATCACCGACATGCGTATCGCGGTTGTCGGTCATGGAGGCTGGCGTTGGCCAATTATCAGGCTGTACACGAACCAGGGCCTGGTTGGCCTTGGTGAGGTTCGAGACGGTGCGTCTGCCCGCTACGCATTGATGCTTAAGAGCAGGTTGATTGGCGAGAACCCTTGTAACGTCGACAAGCTATTCCGCGTTATCAAGCAATTTGGTGGACACGGGCGTCTCGGTGGAGGAGTGTGTGGCGTTGAGATGGCCTTGATGGATCTGGCAGGCAAGGCATATGGCGTTCCGGCCTACATGCTTGCCGGAGGTAAATTCAGAGACAAGGTGCGTGTATACGCCGACACGCCTTCCCTTGAAGACCCGGCAGAGATGGGCAAGTCGCTCAAAGGCCGGATGGATCGCGGTTTCACCTTTTTGAAAATGGACATCGGTATCTGGATTGCAGCCGCTGTGAAAGACGGCGTCGTGGGCCACAAGCCAATGAACGAAGTCGCCAACACAATGCACCCATTTACGGGGATTCAGGTCACGGAAAAGGGCATTGAGGCGATTGTCGAGTATGTACGCGTGGTCAGGGACATCGTCGGTTATGAAATTCCCATCGCAACGGACCACTTCGGCCACATCGGGTTGGAGAGTTGCATTCGCATTGGCAAGGCTCTCGATCAGTTCTCTCTGGCCTGGTATGAGGACATGATTCCGTGGCAGTACGTCGACCAGTGGCGTCAGTTGAAAGAGGCGGTTGATACTCCAGTTTGTACCGGAGAAGACATCTACCTCAAAGAAGGATTTGTGGACCTGCTTGAAGCCGAAGCAATTTCCGTAGCGCATCCCGACCTCGCCACATCAGGTGGAATCCTGGAGACGAAGAAGATCGGTGACATGGCTGAGGATTACGGCATTCCAATGGCAATGCACCAGGCCGGATCTCCCATCGTGGCTATGGCAAACGTCCACTGCGCAGCTGCGACTCAGAACTTCATTGGGCTCGAGATGCACTCAGTCGATGTTCCGTGGTGGGACTCTCTCGTAGATGGGGTGAGCAAGCCAATTATCGAGAACGGATACGTCGAGGTGCCCGAAGGTCCCGGACTTGGTATCGAATTGAACGAGGAAGCCGTCAGAGAGCACCTCAACACAGCGCCAAGCAACCACGCTGTGTATCCAGAAGGGTTCTTCGAACCAACAGATGAGTGGGACGCACTTGACTCACACGACAGGGTATGGAGCTAGTCAACCAGCACGTGAGATGGTCCGTCGTTTAGCGGATGCGGGCCATCTCATTTGACCTTTCTGCAAATCGGCTCAATCACGAGTATCCAATCCGTAACCTTATTCCCGTAGCTTATTCTTAGCGGTGCTGGCTCTGTTGATGCCGAGGTGATAATTGCCTACGACTCCGCAATGCCGCACCGCGTTCGTCTCCAACCGTTGTGATAGTTATGGCTGTGCATCGCGTAGCGGAACCAATCTCATGAACCTCAAGTTGCGCTGGTGGAAATGCAACACGCAACTACTGCGATTCGGTGTAGTAGCTCCGGCTAAGATTGTGTTCGGATACGATCTCCGGGTTGAAGGTTCACTACCTGAAAAACGACCGGTTCTCCTCGCTCCGGTACATAGGACGTCGATCGATATCTATGCGATCTCTTACGCCATTCGCGAGATGGTTAGCTACGTCTCAACAGATAGCTTCGGCCACAGTCGTTTCGCTAACGCCGTGCAGAAACAGCTGACGACTGCACTGGGATCAGTCGTCTGGGAGCAGAATGCCATCTCAAACGAGCGACAAAGGGCAGTTGTGCTTACGCGCGCCGTTGAGCAACGACTTTCGGAAGACCTGATCGTTGCGGTGTTTACGCAGGGCAAGTATCAACCACAGGCCGTCGATTCGATCGAAGACGGACTTGTGGGAATGTTGCAGCGATATGAAACGCGATACGAGAGGCAGAACGGGACAAAGGTTCAGGTCCCGATTGTGCCAGTGGGAATCGAGTACGACTTTGAAGGTACCGGATTGCAGTTTGCTAAAACTGCTGACCGGTTGGCGCGGGTGATTCCCATGTTTCCCCGCTGGACGGTTCCATCGTTTGGGTCCAACGTGACCGTTCGATTTGGGAGCCCTGAGTACATAGATGGACGAAGCCCTGAAGCTGTGACGCACTCGGTGATGCACAAAGCCGCAGAACTGAGCAATATTCCGTTCAAGGTCGCAACTTAGAACGTTTTTCTGTGCCCTTCGGGGAAAATTCGTCTCGCGACGTTAAAGCAATCCGGTAGCGAGTAATTCACACTGTATGAAGAGCTGCTCAGCTCCGCGCGGTTTTGACCTTAAGTCACCCAGGATCCAGATACATGAATCCCAGGCTCTACAAACCAAAAATGTCACTCGTACAAAGCTCCAACCGAAAATATGCCGGAATCCTTCTCGTGAGCCTGCTGATGGCAATAGCTGTCGCATGTTCAGGAGGAGAAGGCCCTCAAGGTCCCCAAGGGGATCCGGGACCCGAAGGAGAGCGGGGCCCTGCTGGGCCTCAAGGATTCCCTGGAGAAGTGGGTCCTCAGGGACCTGCAGGCGTCCAGGGTTTCCCTGGTGAAGTTGGACCAACGGGAGACACAGTAGACATCGTAGGTGGTCCAGGTTTCGAGGTGAATGCCGTTGGTGACACTGTTCGAGAGGTTAGTGTCGACTTCGCGGGCAGCGGAGCAGCTGACACCGCTGCCCGGTCAGACCACAACCACGATGGGGTCTACGCAACTCAAAGTGACCTTGAAGCTGACGGAGGACAACTCGTCAACTGGGGAAATCTCTTCGATGTTCCATTCGACCCGAACAGCGATATCCTGGGATCGCTTTCATGCGCATCGGGAGAGGTAGCTCAGTGGGACGGCTCTAACTGGGTCTGTGCCTCGGTCTCCAGCACAGGCGAACCGTCTACCCCTACTCCTGCAGATCTGGACAACGCGCCTCGAGCGAATGTGATCACAACACTTGCGTCCGGATTCGACGCCGGTCAGCGCACTTCGATGATCATCGGTACGGATGGGCTCCCATTCATCGTCTACGCCAATCTCGATGTGCGGAGTATCCACGCTGTTCACTGCAACGACATCGCGTGCACAAGCTCCACCGAGACTCGCCTAGATCCAGATACCGTGACAGGATCACACAACTCCGTGACTCTAGGTAGCGATGGCTTGCCGATCATCGCCTACTGGGACCAAGAGAAGCAGGACTTGAAGGTCGCCCACTGCGACAACATGGCATGCACAGAGTCCACACGCACGACGATCGATTCGGCAGGTTTCGTTGGAAGATACAACTCGATCGCCATCATGTCCGACGGTTACGCTTCAATCGCCTATGAAGACCAGACAAATGGAGACCTGAAGTACGCACATTGCCGCTCACTTCTATGCACCAGCCCGATAGTGACGACAGTCGATTCACTGAACCGCACCGGAATTCATTCCTCGATCGCGATGGGCGTTGACGGCCTGCCGATCATCTCCTACTACGATGTCGATTTCGAAGACCTCATGGTCGCCCACTGCAATCAGCTCGAATGCAGCAGTTCACTACGGACGAGACTCGTTGCCGCTGGAGATGTTGGTCAGAACTCAGAAATCTTGATAGGAGCTGGTGGTCTTCCACTCATCTTCTATCGCGATGCGACAGCTTCAACCATCTCGGTTGCACAATGCGAAAACGTCTTCTGCGACAGTGCCACGGCCGTTGAGCTCACCTCTCCCGGCAGGTTTGGTCGCTGGATATCGGCGGCACTCGATTCGAACGGACTACCGGTGATCGCAATGGAGCACCTGACGCCAAGCGACCTTGCTGTGGTCCATTGCTCGGACCTGGCATGCAACTCGGCCACTTTCACGAAGGTTGATGACGTGAACGTGTCTGGGCAGAAGGTTGCGCTGGCCGTTGGGACGGATGGTAATCCAGTAATCGTCTTCGCTCGTTTGGACCTGAAAACACTCTACGTACTGCACTGTTCAAATGAGTTCTGTCTGCCCTACTTCTCCAGACAGTAGCCCCTTCCTGCGCAGATGGGGACTGAATACACAGGGCGTTGGATCACTCCGGCGCCCTGTGTTGTTATACGAGTGACCAGGAAAACTGAATTTTTCAAGGGGCCTTGTTCAGACTGCACCAAGAACTTCTGGGATTGCTTGCGGCGATGCGGGAGACATCAGATAGAGACCGGACCACCCTTCAGATTTCACTCGTTCAACCTGTGACACAGCCATTTCCAGGCCAACTTTGCGCTGGTCGGGTGCATCATCGAACTTAGCGAATAGATCGAAGACATCGGTAGGCACTCGCACACCGGGCACCTGAGCAAATCGATCAGCATGTGCGTAGCTGGTCAACACCATCACTCCGACAATTATCCGAGCCCGATTTCTTACTTGTTCGAGCTGCTCAAGCGCAGTCCAGTCAAAAACCGGCTGTGTCATCACGTAGTCGGCTCCTGCATGGAGCTTGCGTTCCAGCTTCTGCAACTCCCCTGCCATGTCCACCGCCTCAGGCTCGAAACCCGAGCCGATGGTGAAGTGGGTTTCAGGATGCTGATGTCTACCGAGGGGTTGCCCGCCAAAATCCACACCAGCATTGAGCCCCTCGTGAGCAAGCTCGATCATCCTGGTGGAATCAAGGTCAAACACGGCTGTTGATCGCGGATAGGTCGGTGACATTTTCGGGGGATCACCGGTTACAAACAGGACGTTGTGTATTCCTCTAGCGTGATAGCCAATCAATCGGCTTTGCACCGCCATGAGATTGAGATCACGGGCGGTGAAATGAGGAATGAACTCGATGTTGCGGATGATTTCACTGGCTGAATCCGGCGTTGTCTGAGTGTCGGTACCGTACTGCACTGCCCGTCCACTGGCAGATTTTTCCTTGATCGACTGTATGAAGTCTCCAGGTGGCATCAGAGGAATTCCACGTGAGCCATCTGTCACGTCAATCGCATCGGCCAGTCTGCTAGCTGCGAGCATCTGTACCAACGAGGCTTTTGTTTGCAGCTGTTTTGGACCGGTGCCACGTGGTGGGATCATCTCGACGCTGACAACGAACTCGCCCGCGAAAAGCTTGCGGGAGAACGGTCCGTTGTCGATCTTTTTTTCTGTGCCAACAGGTTCCCTCGCGGCGCTGCGCGGGAGCACATCTGTCCGTCCACCTACACTCGCACGCAAGAACCCACTCATCTCTCTGATGTGATCGGCGTGGACTTCGCAACATCCACCTACCAGCCTCACACCGTTTTCGGCCAGGGTTCGAGCGTTACGCCCCATGAACTCAGGGTTCACCCGAGACATGAACCGATGACCGATCCGTTCGAACCCTCCGGCATTCGGCATGGCGGATAGCATGACCATCCCCGATACAACTTCCGATGTCTCTTTTGCCTGCTGCACGAACGCCTCGGCTTCCCAGGGCGCACAGCAGTTCACTCCAACAACCGATGCGCCAGCCCGAGTAGCCTCAGTCACAAATTCCTCTGGCTCGATGTTCCACTTACCGTCGCGTCGACGCTGGCGAAGTGACATGTGAAGAATGATTGGTGGACAGTCATTGAGACTCTTCGCGAATCGAACGAGTTCTGTGGCGCGGTCGAGCGACTCAAAGGTCTCGAACAGCAATGCATCGACACTTTCTTCTATTAGTGCCAGCAGCTGCGAGCTATAGACCTTCTCTGCCGGTTCGTCACCTAGCACCGGTCCGATCGAGCCCACGACGAATCGTTCGTGTGACTCTTCCCCGGTCTCAGCGAACTGTTGGATAGATTCTCGGGCAAGGCGAACACCGGCACGATTTATGGCATCGGATTGTCCAACCACACCAAGTCTTGCAAGAGACGGTTCGTTGGCACCGAACGTGTTTGTTTTCAATGCCGTTGCGCCCGCTGCCAGGTGGGACAGATGAACCTGACGAATTAGCTCCGGGTTCTTGACATTTAGCGCCTCATAAACGTGGTTGCGCTCAGACAATCGGCCGGTCAGTTCGAATAGAAGGGAACCTGTTGCGCCGTCACCAAGAACCACACCGTCGCGTAACGCGGCTAAAAAGGGATTGGTCGCGGATTGGTGCCCGCTGGTGTCTGAATGGATCATCACTGTTCGAGTTTAGCCGCACTGCACCGACGTGTCTTCGCAAAGACCTGGCATTTCAAAGGTTCAGGGCGGCGGGACTACCTTTCAATCGACACTCCCAAAAAAACTTCAGTGCCAGACAGCCGCGAGTATCATCACAGGTCGGCACCTCATCCACAGCCTTGGGACCCGACTTGCCAGAACAGCATGAAATCGTCGTGATAGGCGCAGGCGGCTCCGGCCTCAGCGTCAGCTATCACCTAAAGCGCCTCGGTCTTGAGCACGTTGTTCTGGAGCGAGGCCAACCAGGCAATACGTGGCTGAACGAGAGATGGGACTCATTTCATCTGGTGAATCCGAACTGGGCACTTAGACTTCATGGATTCCACTACGCCGGTGACGACCCGGATGGCTATCTCTCCAAAGCTGAAACTGTGAAGATGATCGGAGATTATGCTGACAGCTTCTCCGCGCCGGTACAGTCGAACACGGAAGTTTTGGCGATAGAACGGTCTTGCCCCACAGGCTACATCCTAAGGACCACCGGTGGAGACCTGATCGCTGAAAACGTTGTCGTCGCCACCGGAGCTTTCGGTGTACCCAGCTATCTGCCAGCTTCCGCCGACCTTCCACACCACGTAACCCAGGTACATTCGAACCATTACAAAAACCCGAATGAGCTTCCCGATGGAGCCGTACTCGTCGTTGGCTCGGGTCAATCTGGGGCACAGATCATGGAAGACCTGTTCGATGCTGGTCGACGGGTCCTCCTCTCGGTTGGTGCCGCTGGCCGACGCCCAAGGCGTTACCGCGGCAAGGACTCTTCCTGGTGGAACAACGAGATGGGCGGTTTTGACCGAACTATCAACGATGTGGATTCTCTGAACGTTCGGTTTGGGGCATCTGCACACACCTCGGGTTCAAAAGGCGGGCACGACATCTACCTCAGGGCATTCGCCAGAGATGGGGTCAAACTGGTCGGCCGCCTTAAAGGCGCATCTGGTACCCGGATGATTTTCGAGGGAGATCTTCAGGCTGCACTCGATGCGACGGATCAGCACGCAGTTCGCTGGAGAGCTGGGGTGGACCGCTTTGTCGCCGAGAACAAAATCGATGCTCCGACGGAGCTTACGCCAGATCCAACTGAAATCATGTCGATCAAGGTCCCCGATTCGCCAGGTGAGTTGGACCTTCGGCGTGAAGGCATCTCAACAGTAATCTGGGCAACCGGGTATCGCTATGACTTCTCCTGGATCAAACTTCCGGTAACTGGCAATCGCGGGTACCCGGTGCAGCGACGCGGAGTGACCGCGTGGCCCGGTCTGTTCTTCGCCGGACTTCAGTGGATGTACTCCGCAAAATCGGCACAGTTTATCGGTGTCAGTGAGGACGCTCAGTACCTGGCCGAGACGATTGCCAAGCGCCGTGTTTGATACAAAGTGGCAGTCTGCACAGTTGCAACTAGCCAGGTTAGCTTCGCGACACACGGTCTCAGCTAACTAGGCCGACTTAGCACTCGGCGGCAGCCTTCTCAAATCATTGAGTCGTTCGAGTCGCTCGAACTCATAGCCGACTTCACCGTAACTAGCGGTACGTGGTTGCGGCATGTCTGCCTTCCTGGCACCGGGCAGGGTCACCTTCATGACTGTACCAGTACCTCTATTCGACTCGACATCCACAGAACCTCGATGCGCCTCGACGATGGCCTTAACAATCGAAAGCCCTAAACCGAGACCTGATTCAGCGCGAGTAACCTCATCTTCACGACGATAAAAACGCTCGAAAAGCAGCCTCTGTTCGTCTCTTGGAATGCCCGCTCCTTCGTCTCCGATCGAAATCTGGACAGATCCGCCACGCTGCTCAACTATCAACGTGATTGTGCTTCCATTCGGCGAATATTTCGAGGCGTTGCTCAAGAGGTTCAGAAGCACCTGCATAACGCGTTTTCGATCACCGTAAAGCTCTACACGTTCGATGTCTGATTCGATGTGCAGTTTTTGATGCCGCGGTCGGAGCATCATCCTCCCTGATTCCTCAACCTGGCTAAGTAGGCCGTCGAGCATGAAGCCTTCTTTGACCACTTCGAACTTACCGGACTGTATTCGCGATATCTCGAGCATCTCTTCAATCAGCGAGTTGAGATGTTCACCGTTCTTACGCATGAGTGACAGGTGCTCGAGATTGCGCGATTTTTCAATGCCGCTTTGACGTCTGCGGAGGACCTCAGTAAATCCCATGATGGTTGTTAGTGGAGTACGTAGTTCATGCGAAACCATCGACAGAAAACGGTCACGCTCCTCATTGATCTGTCGCAACTGCTGATTTTCTAACTCCAACTTGTTGGCGACCACTTTCTCATCGGCCAGGGCTCGTTCCTGCCTGACCGCCTTCGCGCGGGATTTTCCGATCAAGATATCTGCTGTCAAGACGATACCCAGTAACGCAAAGAAAGCACCGCCCAATGTGCTGAACACCGTGATGAACATTGAGCTTCTGGCGGTCTCAATACGAGCATCTAGAGTTGCGGTCACATCACGTGAGACTTCTAGCACTTGCACCGGCCGTCGGGTTACGGCGTCTAACAGCGGAATGTAAGTTGCCGTGACATCTCCATGTGCCGCCTCGCCTTCAAAAGAGGTGAATGCAACGTCTTTGTGTAACGCAGTGACAGTTTCACCTTCCAACGCCCCGAAAAACGCTCTCTCTGAATCAGGTATGAGATGTGGCGTAGTCTCGATCGAGGACCAGACCAACGATCCGTCTACGTGATATAGAGACAGTTGAACGATGTTCGAGTTTCGCAGGAACGTGGACATGGCCAGTCCTTCGAAACTTCCAGGACTGTCTGAAGGTGCCGCAACACCTTGACGAATTGCATCGGTGCTGTCAGCGATGCCTGTAACAACTCCCGCGATGACTCGGGCGTCTCGGCCAGACTGTTCACTGACAAGATCAACCAGGCTAGATTCCTCGTTTCGCCTGGCCGACTGAGTAATCACTAAGGCCGCGATGGCAAATATTGCCACGCTTACCAGTAAAAATCCTGTTGTGAGCTTAAATCGGTTTCTCATCTGGGTTAGTCCGATGTGACCGTTCTTTTCGACTGGTGAATCTGCCTAGGTCAGTTCTGGGGATCGCCAACACGCTCTATTCCGATGATCCATCGGCATCAACGCGTTCCTCGTCTGACCTGCGGACAGGTGCCTGGTTATCACGACCTTCGTCTCGATCTTCGACGTTGAGTTCTTGATCGAGCATGGCGTCCTTTTGCGTGTCAGCGTCTGTTTCAGGCGTAACGGAGGGTGAAGGCTCTATTTCGGCATCCGGCTGTAAACCTTCAGTTTCTTCAGGAGAAACCGTCTCAGCGACCACTTCATGACTAGGCGTTTTACCGACTGGAGGTACCGTTCCAGGTGACCGAGTTGGCTTGACGATCGAATCATGATTCCGTTCGTCGCCATCTTCGCCAGATTCATCCCCGGCACCCGGCAATTCTCGATCTGACCTCAAAGTCGATGATCCGGCATCCTCGGCTACCACTGTCGGTGTCACCTTGGGAGTTAAGTCCTCGTCTCGAGGACCGGCGGAGGCACCGGTATCTAAAACGGGCACTGTGGTTGAAACAGTACTTAAAATTGGGCTGGGCGAAATGTTGATGACTGGCGTCTTAGTGCCACTCGGCCCTGGCTGATCCATCGGCTTCCCGGGCATACTCCCGGCAACCATACTCATCGCATCAACGATTCGCGCGTCAGCCTGACCGATTGGGACGTCGTCACCGTCGGCCGAGAAAAAGTATTCCTCAACCAATTCCTGCCGGCTGAACTCTGGTCTTGGAGATGGGCGCCCATCAGTACCCTGCCCAGGCGCATCGGCAGGTGAGCTTGGCCTATATCCATCCGACTCAAGTAACCCTGAGCCTACCGGCTCTGTAGCTTCATGTCTGATTCCGCGTTCAGGATCGAACTCCCGCACGAGCAACTCGAGCATCTCTGCTGCCTCTTGCTCATCACCGTTCATCGTGTAGATGTGTTCGGCCCGTTCTGGATCAGACACGTACATGTGTTCATCACCATTGTGTCCAGGTGAACATGCTATCGAGATAGCAAGTGCTCCTATGAGCCAAATGACCAGCGAAATTTTCGCGGAATGCCATGCCAGACAGTAGAGCCCGCCGTTACTGGCGATCTCCCCTGTCTCAATATTTGGTCGCTGTTGCCGCAACGGCATTGTCGGCTCCGAATAGCACTGAAGATTGGCCAACCACGACGTGGTGTAGACAGACCTGTCCCACTTCGGTACCTATCGAAGTTCCCATATCGAAGTCTGGGCGGCGACCGGTCGCTGGTTCATCCCCAACGAGCCACTTAGGTCAGCGATGAGCCAGGTAGTGAACCGGTCAAGTTCAGCGGAGTCTCAAAGGTTTGAGCAAGGCTTGCATTGGGTGTGGGTATTGCATTCTTCAGGCTTGACACGGTGACTCTCTCATGAAATAGTTAACCATATGGTTAACCAAAAACAACTGGATGATGTGTTCTACGCGCTGTCGGATCCAACGCGCAGAGGGATTCTGGACAGACTGACGAACGGCGAAGCGAGCGTTAAGGAGCTTGCGGGACCCTTCGAAATGTCGCTTCCAGCTGTCTCTAAGCATCTGAAGGTTCTGGAACGAGCTGGTCTGCTTGTCCGTGAAGTCGATGGTCGCACGCACAGAATGCGACTCCGGCCAGATGGCCTGAAGACAGCTTCCGAATGGGTGGACCACTACAAGCGGTTCTGGGACGTCCAATTCGACAGGCTTTCAGCTTTTCTGGACGTGGCGACGTCGCGGATCGGGGATTCGGAGGAGCCCGACTCGTTGAACGACGGAGACTCAGAGGAGGAAACCGGGGAATGACGACACAGGGTTCAGGCCCAAGCTTGAGTTTTTCCATGAGCCGGGTAATGGCAGCCGAGCCGAAAGAGGTTTTCAGAGCATTCACTGACCCGGATTGGTACGGACAGTGGTGGGGTCCTGAAGGTGTCAACTCAAAGGTAAAGCACCTGGATCTTCGGGTTGGTGGCGCCTTCAGAGTGGAGATGCACTTCCCTGACGAGTCGGTACAAGTGTTGTATGGCACCTACCAGGAAATCGATCCGCCAAAGCTGCTGACCTACTCCTTTGCATGGGAAGGATTGCCAGAGGAAACTCTCGTAACTCTTGAACTTGAACCACACGCAGACGGAACTGAGTTGACCCTCACGCACGAAGGATTCACAGATCAGACTCGTGTGGATCAGCACGAACACGGCTGGGCCAGTTCGCTGGACAGGCTTAGACAGCTACTCGAAAAAGACAGGTAACGGCTTTCGGCGTTCGCCAAAAGCCTGCAGAAAAACATCGATTTCGCGCACTCAAGTTTCGAACACACGATTGTCGTGTCCATCGTTCAGCGCGCGCGTTTTCGGAGGAGAATCACGATGGGAACGATAGAAAAATCCGTGACGATCAATGCCGAATCCGACAGAGTTGTAAAAGCTCTCACGGAAGCACAGCAGTTGGAGCAATGGTTTCCAACTGAGGCAAAGACAGAACCAAAACAGGGTGGTCAGTACCACCTCAAGTTTGTCCGTCCGGGTGAAGATGATCACATCGTTGAAGGAGAGTTCACTGAAGTCTCCAACAGCAAGGTGACAACCAGCTGGCCAATGGAAGGTCTCGGAGACACCAGCGTCGACTGGATCATCTCTGCGTCAGGTTCAGGTACACAGGTGAAGATGGTCCACAATGACATCGGCGAAGGCGGCCCATGGGATCAGGTACGAGCCATGATGGACCCGGGTTGGGGCATGTTTGTCAGCAACCTGAAGAACTACCTGGAAGGTGGGGATGACCTGCGAGCCGGTTAATCTCAGCGCGATTAATCAGCTCGCAAAAGACACTCTGTGGCTGTTTCTACGCGCGGTGGTCAGCCCTAGGCAGAATTGGCGGGAAGGACATTCACATGGATCAGTTGATAGCGAGTGCGGCACAGGAAACCAAACGAGTAATGTCGAGAGTTAAGCCGTCCCAGTTCGACAGCCACACGCCATGCAGTGAGTTCACAGTCAAAGAGCTGGCCAACCACATGGCGGGACTAGCGATGGGATCAGAGCGAGCCGCCAAGAAACTGGAACGGATTGCCCCTCCAGATCCTTTGCCAGACCTGATCGGCAACGATCCCGGAACCAACTACGCGCCTTTGATCGATGGTGCTACAGCTGCGTGGGGTCAGTCTGGTGCCTTCGAAGGCAATGCAGAATTCGGCCCAGGTGAAATGCCCGCCAGGATGGCCGGGGCGATCACGCTGATGGAGGTGGCGGTGCACGGGTGGGATCTGGCTGTTGCCACGGGACAGGACTACAACATGCGACCCGAGGTCGCCGTTGCGGTACATGAGACAGTGAAGCAACTCGCGAACGATGAGAGTCGCCAGCGAGGTGTTTTTGGTCCCGAAGTTCACGTGGACTGCGGTGCTACAGAACAGCAGAAGCTGCTCGGATTCGCCGGGCGCAATCCCGAATGGAAGCCGTAATTCGCCCCACTCAAGCGAGTAAACATGGGCCCGGACTCTTCAACTCAGGAGTCCGGGCCGATTCGCACTCCGTGGTCATCAACTGATAACAACTTCACCCCGCAGGTAATCTCGCACACGACCTGCCACCGAGACCCGTTCTCCACTGTACTCACACCAAAGCCATCCACCACGCTCCGAAACCTGCCTCGCGACCAATAAATTCTTTCCAAGTCTCGATGCCCAGTACGGAACTAACCAGCCATGTGCTGAGCCGGTGACAGGATCTTCATCGATCCCTGAGGCCGGTGCAAAATAGCGGCTGACGAAGTCTGTCTCAGGCTCCGTACCCGGCGCAGTGACACTTAGCCAGTTGAGTCCAGTTTCAACGAGTCGGTTAAGGTCTGGTTCTAGATTAGCCACATCGGTCTCGTGCTCCAGAACAGCGACTGGCAAACCTGCGTCCAGAATCTGAATAGGTCGCTTACCAGTTGCTTCTGTTACCGATTGCCACACTTGCTCATCAAAGACTTCATTTGGAGTTTTCGTTGGTAGATCGAGCGAATATAGGTCTTGCTTTCGGCTAACTATCAACTCTCCGCTGTGAGTGTGAAACCTGGCAATTTCCTTGTCGCTTTCAAGGTGATTAAGAACCACATATCCGGAGGCGAGTGTGGCATGACCACAAAGATCTACTTCGACCTTGGGCGTAAACCACCTGAGATCGTATGCGCCATCGCGCCGTCCGACGAAGAAAGCAGTCTCCGAAAGGTTGTTTTCGGCAGCAATGCTTTGCATCGTTTCATCCGGTAGCCACTCAACGAGCGGACAGACCGCAGCCGGATTACCGGAGAATGGATGATTTGCAAACGCACTGACCTGAAAAATGGGGAGCCGTTTCTGATTCATTTCGTGACTTTCTACGGCGTTCTCATGAATTGCCAGCAAGGATGCCGAGAATACAGGCTGCAGCGAACTGCAAGGGAATTCGAGTCACCGTGACCGAGGACTGGATTCTGCCAACATCATCCGGTAGTGATTACGTCACATAAGTTAACGAAAATCAGATGAGACAGTCTTTGCTTATCCCTCATTTTGGCTCAGACCGACTTAAGCTGGGGAGCGGTGCAAAGAACAGTTGGAATCATAGCCAGGACGACGGTGGCAGAACGCGAAATGGGCATAGTGTCTTTCTTCAGAGGTCGTTACAACGCAGTTCGAGACGTGTACCGGACCCAAGTGCGGCAGAGGCTAGACGACCTCGACAATCCAATCGTACGACAGGCCATAGAAACCGTTCGGCAGATGCGCCGTGACGACGTAACCCTTATGGCTGCGGGGGTCGCCTACTACGCAATACTCTCGTTGTTCCCGTTAACGCTTTTGATGCTTGGCATACTCAGGATCTTTTCAGACTCAGAAACGGCTCGAGCAAACCTTGAAAACTTCTTCTCGGTCTACTTGCCAGACTCGGTCGGATTTGTTGATCAGATATCCAGCCAAAGCGCTGGTGTGAGCGGACTTCTCGGGGTTATCGGTTTTTTTGGCCTGTTGTGGGGTGGAACAGCCATGCTTTCCGCGCTGGCGAGAGCAGTGAATCGAGCCTTCGGGATCACTGATGACAGACCGTTTTACAAGCAACGACCACTGACGATACTGCTTGGACTCGGCATCATCGGCGCCTTCGCCCTGTCGCTTTTCGGCTCCGCTGCAATCGAGTCGGTCTCGAACTTCAGCGTTCCTATCATTGGCGAGCTTACCTGGGTGCAGATCTTTGCTCGATTTCTGCCGTTTGCAGTTTCGGTCGCTACTTTCACACTGATTTACAAACTTCTGCCAAACACCACCGTGAAGTGGAGCAACGTGATACCAGCTGCACTGCTGGCAGCATTTCTGTTCGAGGCTGCCAAGATCCTGTTCCTGGTGTACTTGAACCGATTCGCCAGTTTCGAGGTCTACGGAGGTATGGCACTCCTCGTCATTCTCCTTGTCTGGTCATACTTCTCAGCGATGATCGTGCTGATCGGCGCTGAACTCGTTGCCGTCCGGCGTCAAATGCAGGCCAAAGGTCAAGGCGGTGGGGAGGTCGTGTCAGTTCGCGATTGATTTTCGACCCCCTTGCGCGACGACGCATAACCAGCATCACACCTGCTTGCGGTTTCGTACCCGCGACGCCAGAGCCAACGCTCTACTGGTCAAGTACCAAGCACGAACTCCACTTCCACAGGATAGTGGTCGCTCGGGTATTGGCCGCCGACATGTTCCCTGATCACCGAATACGAAATTGCTGAGATTGCTTCCGAGCTGCCAAAGGTCCAGAGCTGATCTATACGGCTGGGTTCAAAACCGTGCTCGGAGGGTGAATATGATGAGCCTTAAAACATGTGTGCCGTAAATGCTTGAGGCTCTTCAACGTTGCCAAGATCCCTGAATACGTCTCGGCACCCAGCTTGCGCAAGTAATTCGTATGGTTCATCCCCTGGAATGGCATTGAAGTCGCCACATATGATCACGGGCTCGTGGTTGAGGCGAAGAGATTCGATCTGCTGCAAAATCAATCTGACTGAATTGCTTCGGACCTTCATCGGTCCAATGTCCAGATGAGTGTTCAACACCAGTATTCTGGTTGAATCGCTCAACGAAAATCGTATCCAGTTCGCCGATGTTACGAGATTCGCACCCCAATCCTGCGACGGTCGATCAGGTGTCTCGCTCAGCCAGAATCCGCCAGAATCCAGTTTGACCAGACGTTCCGGATTCCAGTAGATCGCGTTGTAGTTGTGCGGATTTCGACTCTGGTTTCCAATCTGCCTGTAAGCGCCAATCGGCCCCAGCTCGTACGCGTATTCAGTGAGTTCACTGGCGAAGGTCTCGAGGTTCCCAGGCTCCAACTCCTACACAGCAAGCAGGTCTGGAGAGCGCCGGTTGACGAGGTCTACGCAGATTGGCGCACGAGCTTTCCATGGTTGATGCTCCGCTCGGACTGTGGCACCGAGGACGTTGAAAGTCATCGCCTTGAACTTCATCGGCATTTCCTCCTGAACAGTAGCCTTATCGACTACCCAGGAGAATGCTGTAACCCCACGGAACCAGCATCGCCAGAATGTGGTAGGCGGCCTGAACTAAGCCTCGCCGCGTTCCTTTTTCCAGCGTTCGAAATCAGCGTTCATCTCGTCAGAGAACTCGCGGTCTACCTCTCCCGGCGTGTAGACGCCTTCACGGATTCGCTGCTGTCCGAACGCGTCCTTGAGCCTGATCTCTTCAGAGCGCGTGACCACTTCCTCAGCAAGATGCGGTGGAATGAATACCAATCCAGTGACCGTTCCAAGAACGACATCACCTGGTACACATGTCGCCTCTCCAATGCGAGTAACGCCGTTGATATCCGGCATCGAAACGTCGAGGATCGCCGAGGGGTCGTAGCCGCGTACAAAGGCGTTGAAGTCGTCGAGTTCCAGCATCCGTTGAACATCTCGCACACCGCCATCCACTACGAGGCCTCGGCGGGTGTTCTGTTGAATAGCTGTGGCGAGATTGTCACCTGCAAAGGTGCCATCTTTGACTTTGCCGAAAAGATCGACCACCAGCACGTCGCCATCTTTTAGCATGTCGATAACCCAGGAGTTCTGGAACCCTACACGACCGTCTTTCTCACCCTGGCGATCGATTGAATCGTGTACGTCGGGCCGACGAGGTACCCATCGGCATGTTACGGCTCGACCGACCAACACTTTGTCCGGGTGAAGGGTTGTCCAGTCTCCGGTGAACTGGAAGTTGTAACCGTTCCGCCTGCACATGCCCCAGGCTTCCTCGGTAGTGACAAGCTCCATTCTCTTCAAAATGTCGTCCGGTACCAGGGGGCGACCGTCGTCGTCACGCTCACCCTTCCATTCGGACGTGATGGCGAGAAGGTTTTCTTTGTTGGTCAGATGCATGGACCGGCTTTCTTAATTTGAGTTTTTGCGTAAGTGATTGGTATTCGGAACCGAACTATGACTCAAGTAATCCGCACTCCACGAACGCAGATCTTAGTTCTGCCTCCTGATCCGCTGTCAGCGGGAGTGTCGGCTTTCGCGGCACAGTCGCTTCGTAACCAAGCATATTAAGGCCGGCCTTTAACGCGGCGGTCCCCCAGGTCATACCGAGGTAGTCCGCATGAGTCATGGATTGCTGGATCTTGTTTGCCTCCTCGAACTTGCCGTCCAGCGAGAGTTCGAGAATGCGCTTAACGAGGCCGGGACCCCAGTTTCCGAAAAACAGGCAGGCTCCATTTGCACCGAACATTCCTCCAGGCAGGACTATGCTGCCGTTGCATGTCCACAGCTTGACTCCATCGGCGATAAACGGAGGAATCCGGCATTCCCATCGGTAGTTCAGCGAGATGATGTATGCGAACACATTGTCCATCGCAGTGATCTCACTGATCTGCTCAGGCGTCGCGTCCGGATTCAAGCCAGCTCTGGGTTGATGGATCACTACAACTGGGACAGGGCTTCCTTTGGTCACTTCCTGGTAGTACTCAATAGGGCCGCCCGCTGCCCTGCCGCCCCTCGCAGAACCAGGAATGCGGACTCTCACCATGTCCGCACCGGCCTCTGCATAGAGATTGGAGAGACGCACGGCCTCTGTGGGAGACGGTGTATCTATACCGGCAATCACGAAGCGTTCGCCCTTGTGAGCCTGAGAAACAGTGCGGACTGCGGCCAGCTTGTCAGGCTCACCGAAGTGAAGCTCCTCACCTCCATAGCTAACGACCACAAAGCCGGAAAGATCGGTATCCAGCCATCGTTCAATATTGCGCGCTAGCTTGTCGTGGTCCAGCGAATCGTCTTCTCGCAGCGGCATCGGGGTTGGTGCGACGATTATCGGGTCTGAGGAGGGAACTAACATATAAGAATCCTTGTTTCAACTACAGGTGCGAATATGCAGCGGACTGTTATCACAGGCGACAAACAGGCCACATGCAACGTTCGAAGAAGGCAGGAGCAATGATTCGCTCCGAAGGGCCGCATTCTACGCTGGATTTCTTAGTTGCGGTGCCGATCTGGTCAATCCAGCGCGCCGCGCCCCTCACGACTGACGACGAGATCATCCACAGACCACGGGTAGAAACAACCAGAGTTTAGGGCACTCCAAATCATCGCGTCCCTGCCAGGATCTTCTCGGCAAGATCAAGAGTTGCAATTGAACTCTCTAAAGTCGCCGCAGGTTTGCCGAACTCATCGCCAGAAGCTACAGCGTTGATGAAATACTCGTCTTGAAGATGGGTGCTTGCCTTCCCCTCCACCGTTGCCACGATATCGGAAGATTGTCCGTCTTCCGTGATTGAACCAGAGTGAACTCCTTCAAGATATGCACTCACTTCATTGCCATGAATCTCGTATCGCTCAAGCCGGCCACCAGCTGTAAGACAGGCTGTGAATTGAGCGACACATCCGGATTCAAACTCTACTAGCGCCGCGTGCAGATCTCGATAATCGGATCCAACGCGATTAACCACACTTCGAACACTGGAAACCGGCGAGTCAGCGAGGTGCGTGATCAAATCGACGCTGTGGATTGGTGATTCGAGAAGAAGCCTGTCCAGCAGCGTTTCATCGAATCTTCGATCCTGGGTGAAGTCGCGGATATCTTTGTGGAACTCAGCGACGATCTGCGTCACTTGGCCACGCATCGCAATTGACGATTGAGCAGCTCTCACAAATGGATTGAAACGGCGGTCAAAACCAACCATCACTCTGCCACCTGACCTAACAGAGGCTTCTGCCAGGCCTTCAACATCGGCAACATTGAGACCGGGCGGTTTCTCAAGTAACGTCGGGATACCCGACTCAATAATCGGGAGTGCTGTCACAGTGTTTAGATGAGCTGGAGCGGCGACAACAACCGCGTCCAGGTGTTCCGATGCCAACATTTCGGTTACGGCCGAGTATTCATTGGCAACGAACCTGGCTGCTGCTGCGGATCTTGAGTTTTCGAACGGATCACACACAGCTGCTACATCTGCAAGTGGGTGCGCGTCGAACAGTTCCGCGTGACTTAATCCACGTCTGCCACAGCCGACAATACCTATCCTCATATCAGACACGGCTGCATTCCTCTCACTCCGCGGTTGCCGATTGATCACTGTTCAGCAGAGTGAGATGTTAAGGCAGATCTGTGGAGACAGTCGTTAGACTCTGAATGGCATCGATATAGACGTAGGAAGACACCGATACAATCGGCTCTCAATCTGACTTGAGTAATCACTTTCGTTTCTCCAGGAACATGGATCAGATCATGCCCATAAAACTCGGCTACTCGACTTATGCCCTTTCGATGCTCGATCCATTCGAGGCCTTGCCATTGATTAGAGACATTGGATACGAAGCCATAGAAATTGCAGCAGGTGACATTTGGCCCACGTCTCCGGAGAAATTCTCGCCTCCGGATCAGATCAGGCTGGCTGCGCTTTCCAGGAGTCTCGGATTTCCGTCGCCCATCCTCTTTGGAAACATTGATGTCTGTGCCCTTGAAGATGAAATGGATAAGACCCTCGCCAAATTGCGGATGGCGGGTCGCATGCACTATGACGATACACCGATCCAGATCACTACTACCGCCGGACACTCGGCCCCACCTTGGGAGTCGGGGAAGGAACGGATAAGGGACTCTTTTCTCAAACTCGCGGACCTTGCGGCAGATCACAAAGCGATCATCGCTATCGAACCACACGCAGGCACCGACTTCGAGACGCCTGAGAAGGCGGTCTGGATGATGGAGCAGACCCAGCATCCAAACCTGAAACTAGACCTCGATATATCTCACTTCTACGTTGAGGGAGCTGAGGTTGCGCACAGTGTCGATTTATGCGCACCTCACGCCACGATGGTTCACATTAAGGACGGAGAAAAAGTTGGTGGCGAGGTTCGATACTGCCTGACCGGTGACGGAACCATTGATATACCGCTTTTTCTGCAATCGTTGAAGACAAACGGCCTGGGTGAACTACCAGTCTTCGCCGAGGTAAGTGTGCAGCAGTCACTGCAACCTGACTACGACCCATGGACAACGGCTAAGTTCTGCTACGACGCTCTCAGAGATGCTGAACGCCAAGTGTAGGCGGACGATCAGAGAGTCCATTGCTTATGCGCTCGTCGGCGATTGAACTCGTAGATCGTAAGACCATCATCGATCCGAAATTTGTAGCTCGAGAGTATCGATAACCTATAGACACTACAATCCCTCCCATGAAACTTGAAGAATCGCTACAACGATTGAGCGAACTCGGTTCCGAAAAGGTGCGAGTTCGAAATAAGCAGCATGGTGCCGGGGACAATCAGTACGGCGTCAAACTCGGTGACATCGGCAAACTTGCAAAGGAAGTCAAGTCAGATCACCGATTAGCGATGGCTCTCTGGGAGACCGGCAATATCGATGGTCAGCTACTCGCGGTCCTCTTAATGAAACCTAAGCAGCTCTCGCCCGAGGAGTTGGATCGGCTCGTTCGATCGGTCGATTTCGAACAGGTGGCGGATTGGCTGAACTCTTACGTCGTGAAGCGTCATCCGGATAAAGAGAGCCTCCGCCAAAGGTGGCTGGCTGATAAAGATTCCATGGCGGCCCGCGCTGGGTGGAACCTCACCGCAGAGAGAGTCGCAAAAAACCCCGAGGACCTTGATATCTCAAAGTTGCTGCACCGTATCGAATCTGAGATGGGTTCAGCAGCGCCGGTTGTGCAGTGGACAATGAACGCCGCTCTTGTCGAGATTGGAATCAATTTCACTGAGCACAGAGAAAGAGCTATCGCAATTGGAGAGAAGCTGGGTGTCTTCCGCGACTACCCGGTGTCTAGAGGATGCACGTCACCGTTTGCGCCGGAATGGATCAACGCAATGGTCAGCTAATGCAGCAATAGAATAGGCTCAGTCACAGTCGAACGGTACCTACCACTGCACGTACATGGGCATGATGACGTGCGAGTAGCCGGCGAGAGTATCGGAACGAAAAAGGCCAGGACTCGAAGGCGTGGTGGTTTCGACGATGACGTCGTCGCCGCGCATGACATTGAGAACATCCGTTAAGAACCGAGCATTGAACGCGATCTTCGATTCCTCACCGTCAACTTTGGCCACCACAACACCTGTGTTGTCACCCATCTCTTCCGCACGTGAACTGATCGCCACGGATCCCTCGTCTCCGTTCTGACCAGGGGTCATGACCATGCGTATGATTCCGCTCCCATCCCGTGCGAACACCGAAGCGGCCCGGGTTGCCTGCGATACACGCTGAAGATCGATGTCAGCTCGAGTAGCGTGAGTGACCGGCATGATCTTCTCGTAGTCCGGAAAGGTGCCTTGCACCAGCTGTGTTACGACTTCGACATTCGCCAGTCTGAACAGGGCCTGCGTCTTCGCCTCGGTAACGGTGAACTCGACCTCACCGGATGGATCGGTTAATAGGCGCTGAAGCTCAGACATAGTCTTCGCAGGCACGATGCAACTGACATCGTCAGCGGGGCCATTCGCTAACTCCGCTTTTTCAACGGACATTCGAAAGCCGTCTGCGGCCGCAAGCGTGAGTGAGCTCTCACTGATGTCCATGTTGACACCGGTAAGCGCAGGACGTGAATCGTCGGTCGCCGCTGAGAAAACAACTCGTTCCAGGGCCCCTCTGAGAGTGTCTCCTGGAATCGTGATCGAAGCGCCGTCGTCCACTGATGGGATCGGCGGAAATTCATCCGCGGCAGTTCCGTTTATCGTCGCCTCGAAGTTCGCACACTTGATGTGAATTCCCTTTGGCTCGCCGATCAACTCTATTTCGACCTTCTCAGGCGGGAGTGAGTTGACGAAATCAGTCAACATCCGCGCAGGGATCGTGATAGCGCCCTCGCTCTCGATCTGTCCCCCGATCCAGGTACTTATGGCGATCTCAAGGTTGGTAGCGGTCAGTTTGAGTCTGCCGGAATCGGTCTGGATAAGAACGTTTTGTGTCACCGGCAGCGTCGCCCTGGCAGCGACTGCCCGACCGACTGTTGCGAGACCTTTGGCGAGGTTTTCCTGGAGACAGGTGACCCACATGCTGACTGTTCCCTTGCTTGACTGACAGGCCGTTGAAAAACCTGCTCAAAAACGGCCTCCGTTGAGACCGCTTGGATACACAATATAGGGTGTTGAGTATATGTTCGGACACAATGGGTGGTCAATCAAGGTGAGGCCGATTCAACAACCTCGAGGACAGTTCGTTCGAGACCTAGCCCATTGACCTGTTTCAGCAGATGTTCATCAGTTTTGAGAGGCTCTGACCTCATCGACATCGACTGGTGCTGTCTCCGCAACGGTGAGTGGTGATGTGGAGGCACCGTAGACCTCATCGGATGACGCAACCAAAAGAGGGTCGGCCTGGTGAGCGACAGACTCGTCCTTACCTTCATAGGGAAGCACATGCAGTACGTGACGCATAGCATTAATGCGCGCCCGCATCTTGTCGTCAGCTTTGATGAGGGTCCACGGCGCTGCGTCGGTGTGAGTTTTGCGGAACATAGTCTCTTTTGCAGACGTGTACTCGTCCCATTTTTGACGTGCAGCGATGTCGACCGGACTGAGTTTCCATTGCTTAAGCGGGTCGGATTCTCGCTGCTCGAAACGCCGTTTCTGCTCCAGTTGGTTGACAGAGAAGTACAGCTTTATGAGGGGGGGGGGGGGGGGGGGGGGGGGGGGGGGGGGGGGGGGGGGGGGGGGGGGGGGGGGGGGGGGGGGGGGGGGGGGGGGGGGGGGGGGGGGGGGGGGGGGGGGGGGGGGGGGGGGGGGGGGGGGGGGGGGGGGGGGGGGGGGGGGGGGGGGGGGGGGGGGGGGGGGGGGGGGGGGGGGGGGGGGGGGGGGGGGGGGGGGGGGGGGGGGGGGGGGGGGGGGGGGGGGGGGGGGGGGGGGGGGGGGGGGGGGGGGGGGGGGGGGGGGGGGGGGGGGGGGGGGGGGGGGGGGGGGGGGGGGGGGGGGGGGGGGGGGGGGGGGGGGGGGGGGGGGGGGGGGGGGGGGGGGGGGGGGGGGGGGGGGGGGGGGGGGGGGGGGGGGGGGGGGGGGGGGGGGGGGGGGGGGGGGGGGGGGGGGGGGGGGGGGGGGGGGGGGGGGGGGGGGGGGGGGGTGGGGGTGGGGGGGGGGGGGGGGGGGTGGGGGGGGGGGGGGAGGGGGGGGGGGGGGGGGGGTGTGGGGGGGGGGGGGGGGGGGGGTGGGGGGGGGGGGGGGGGGGGGGGGGGGTGGGGGGGGTGGGGGGGGGGGGGGGGGGGGGGGGGGGGGGGGGGGGGGGGTGGGCGAATACCGTTCCGGACCCAGATTTGTTCCAGTAATGGCACGTCCTCAAGAAACTGCCTGTACTCGGTATCGTTACAGAAACCCATGACCTTTTCGACCCCGGCGCGGTTGTACCAGGAACGATCAAATAACACGATCTCACCGGCGGTCGGAAACTGCTCAAGGTACCGTTGGAAATACCACTGGCCACGCTGGGTTTCGGTGGGTACTTCGAGAGCCACGACCCGGGCCCCTCGGGGATTCAGGTGCTCCATGAAGCGGCGTATCGTCCCGCCTTTTCCAGCCGCGTCTCGGCCTTCAAATACGACGATCACTTTTTCACCGGTGGCCTTAACCCAGTTCTGCATCTTGACCAGTTCGATCTGAAGAGGAAATTTCTGATCGTAGTATTCCTCCAGCTCCATGCGCTGGGTGTACGGGTATCGCCTGGTCAGAAATAGCTGACGTCGTTCTTCGACCGAGATGGAATTCGGATCTTTGATCTCATCGGCACCAGGAATCGGTGCCTGATCATCCGGCGGTTCATGAGTATCACCGTAGAAGTAGGTATAGAAACCGCGAATGCGCTGCGGTGAATCACCACCCATTTTGGAGCCTCACAATTGTGAATCGTCGTCTGGAACTGGCTACTTTACCGTCTACCTGACCGCAGAGTGTTAAACCTGTGTCGACTCAGACGACTTGAGAAGACCGCGGAATACTGAACTGTAGTGACGGTGTAAAGAACCCTTTGGCCAATTCGATCCGCCTGCGAACAAAACTTCAGTATCTCGACTACGCTTGCCAGATCGCACAATTTTTAATGTCGTTTCGGTGCCACGTTTTTGACGCATTTCGATCTGATCTGCGATACGCAGCAGCACGCCGGCCCGCCGCAACTCATCGACTTCGTTTTTCGAGATTTCACCCGCATAACGTGCAACTTCGATGGAGTCTCGATCGGCGGCGGCACACAGAGCAGACACTAACGCAATCTGCCGGTGGGTCAACAAACCTGCGTTACTGTTGACGGCAAGTAATCCTGCGCTTCTATAACGCTGGTAGTAATCGATTGCAGATCCGGCATCGACGATCGCGGCAGCGAGCCTAACCGCTTCGGCCACTTCCTCCGAAATTGCCTCATGGAACGCTTCACAAACTACTGTGGCGACATCCGATCTTCGACTGGCGCGATCAGGCTCCCAAGTAGAAAAGCGTCCGCACATGTCCGCGACAGATTGCTCCGCAGTCTGGTTGAGCCGACCGTTTGTGACTCCGAACGCCTTGAGAGCGATGCCCTCCCTTAATCCGGCACCCGAAACGATAAAAGAGTCTCGATTCAGAAACTGGACGGCTGCTCCGAGCGCCGCCATCCCACCCAGGATTGAGTCGGAGCGTTCTGGGTTGAGTCCTGGCACGCCACGCAGTGAGTTTGCTTCCATTGCGCTCAGTTCAGCCAGTGATTCGCTGAGGCTCTTTAGTTTGACTCTATGTCCATGTAGGCGACTGAATCTGTGGCCGCCCCGGCGACGATCAAGCTTGCCCGCATTCCGCACTGTTCCGCCTGTGCCGATGATCTCTCCATGTGATGCAATCTTTTCCACACCTTTATCGTTGAGCACGGCGTTGACGTGTTTGACCAGTTTCCGTTGGTCGCGCTCAGAGACGTGTCCGACACTGAGGAACTGATCACTGAGCCTCAACGCTCCAAGTGGCAATGTGACTGTCCGCACGAGTTGACGGCTCTCAAAATGCACGATCTCCATGCTTCCACCACCGATATCGATGACGGCTCCGTCTAAGATAGGAAGTGAAGCAATCGCCCCGTTGAATGTCGCCTCGGCCTCTTCCTCGCCCGTCAGCACCTTGATTCTGATACCCGTCTCGCTCTCGATGTACTTGAGCAGACCGTCCTGGTCAGTCGTGTTTCTGACAGCAGAGGTAGCGACAGTGATCATCTGGGTGACGTTGGCAGATTTTGATACCGCGTCGAAGTCACGCAATATCGAGATGATTCGCCGGATACCTTGTTCAGATATCTCTCCATCAGGGCTGACTTCGCGTTGAAGGCGCAATGCGACCTTAGATTCAGAAACTGGAAGAAGGCCAGACTCCCCTGATCGTTGCATCACGACCATGCGGGCTGAATTAGATCCGATATCGGCTATTGCAATTCGCGGGACGGACAAATCTGGGGCTCGCTAACTCAGTCAAATGAACGCAGTTTCACACAGCGACGCCGAGTTTCACCCTTTCCCTTTACTACCGAGTAAAGAGACAGGAACCGCTATCGGGCTGAAAAAGGAAAGATCAACTACACAGTCAGTCCGGCCGTTTAGGTCGCCATGGCTGCCCATCGGTGGGAGCATCAGGTGTGCATACCTTACAGGCACGAAATCCAGCGTTTAGCGCCTCTCCTACAGTCGAGAAGTGGACACGGTTCTGCGGCTTGGTGCGTCGTCCCGGAGGGCAATTCGGGCGACAGTAGATCTTTGTGGTGCGACACCCATTGATAACTGATCCACCAACGCCTCGTACTACTTCAATGTTTGTCACTCGTGAACTCCTGTACACCTGTGGTGGCATATCACTCGGTAAGATTAACGTGCGTGCCTCTCGATCGACATCCTGTAGGCCTCGAAAGAGACGCTACGAATCGTACTCAACAGATAACACTGGACGTAAGCCTGTGGACAATGCGGTACTGCGATCGTTGTTCGAAGATATCGCGTCTGGCCAGATTTCTCCTGACGATGCGCTTCTGAAACTCTCCCGACCCGACCTCTCATTGGCTAACAAACAGAGACAAGAAGTCGAAGACATCGGATTCGCTCAGATCGACCACCAGCGCGAACGCCGCACCGGCTTCCCTGAAGTGATCTACGGGGAAGGCAAAACGCCAGACCAGGTGGCGGAGATCGCGTCCCGAGTTTTCGATCGATCAGGTGTTTTGCTTGTGACCCGGACCGACGCCAAAACGTATGGGTCCGTTCTGAAGCTGGTTCCCTCAGCGCAATTCGACGAAGATGCCAAATTAATCTGGGCCGATTCGCGAACTGCACAAACACTCATCAGTGGGCTAACAGTAGTATCCGCCGGAACGTCCGACTTACCAATTGCTAAAGAGGCCATTACCACAGCGACGCTGATGGGATGTCAGGTAGAACAGATAACCGATGTCGGAGTAGCCGGGCTTCATCGCTTGGTTGGCAAGCTGGACGAGATACGCAAGGCAAAAGTGCTCGTAGTCGTAGCAGGCATGGAAGGTGCCCTGCCGAGCGTGGTCGCTGGTCTCGTCTCGACACCAGTTATCGCAGTCCCAACAAGTGTCGGATACGGTGCAAATTTCCAGGGGCTAGCCGCATTGCTGGCAATGATGAACTCGTGCGCTTCTGGTGTTTCGGTCGTGAACATAGATGGTGGCTTCGCAGCAGGCTTTCAGGCAGCTCTAATCACTCGAGCGATTGAGAGTGTGTGAGGTTAGAACCCGGTGTGTATTAAAAACAGCCCTCGGGACCAGTTCCGACGCCTGTTTGATCTACTGATTGTCCGTACTTCTGCTCTGCTACTGAAGTGATTTCAGGTAACCGACGAGATCGTTTATTTCCTGGTCACTCAGTTGCGGGAACGCAGGCATAGCTATTGCTTCGAAACCTGCCACTACGAAATCCTGAGGAGCCTTAATCGAACTTATCAGGTACTCGTCTGCAGACTGCCCGGGCACGCGGGTCTCGGCTCGTGCTCCAATGCCAAGTAGACCCGGGCCTACAATCGCCTGATCACCGACACTGTGGCAACCAGAACAGCCGTTATTCGTGAAGATCGTCTCACCTGCGCCAACGTCCGGCCCCGAAGCTGTGGGGGTCGGCTGAGGATCTGGCGTGGAATCTGATGGCGTCGCAGTCGCCGGTGCGCCACCTGCTGGTGTCGGATTGTGGTCCACTGGGGTGGCAGTGGGCTGCTGCGGATCCGCGCAGGCGACAAATATGAACAGGCCGACTGTAAGCAGACTGAACAGGCCAACAAAGCGCTTACTCATCAGATCGAAAAGCCTCCAACTTCGGACAGTGGAATTCACAGACAGTTGCTGTAGCACCATCGGCAGCGAGCTTCGTGTATCCACGTGGCGACGTCAATCGCAAGGTTCGCTGTAAGCGGTTGCAGTGGACAACTCTAAACTCACCGAATTCAGGCTACTCACTACCCGTGCGCCGGTCAACGAGTGTGACCACTTAAATATGGGACATGTGGACGCGAAGGTCTTGTGCATTCAGGTGGTTCAGAATGGTTATCACCTTCAGCGCAGCTATGGATTCCATTGACCCGCTGACCGGTCAGTCACTGACTCGCTTGACCTCGATCGTCTCGCCAGGCGCTAGCGCAACATGTCTCATCTGGATACCTAGCTTCAGCATCCAGTAACTCAATGTGGCCTTGGAAACATTGAGATGCTTACCGGCTCCTGTTAGACCGTGTTCGTTCACAAGCTCTGGGATGGCTCGTTCCAACGGCCTCTTGATGCGTCTCTCAACTTGAAGCATCTTTGCTGTCTTCTTCAACCCTCCGCCAGTAGTCATCGCCCTGAACCACCTTTGCATGTTGTCAACAATTGAAATCGCGCAGGCGCATCGTACAGACATGGTTCCATCCATGTCAAGAACAAGTAATGTACATGTTTAGTCTCTGTTCAATACATTCTCAGTACACGTTCCATACTAGTACGAATCCTATACTGCGCCCGAGTTTAGCTTTGTCTCAAAGATTCACACGCTCACTTGGCGTCTGATCGAACGAGTAAACGAACTGAACGGTTTGCTGACTGGAGATTCTCAATCAGACCTCACCGAATACTAGTGCGCAGATCTTGAATCGATCGGACGAAGACGCGCAGAGAGAGGCCGGCATGGGAACCAAACAACATGCAACACTTCCGGCGCCGCTGAAAGCGCTCTCCGGACCTGAGTCAGATGCATGGACTCTCGTGAATCGATGCCGAAAGCCGACAAACGTCTCAGTGAGCCGCGATCAAAGGAACCGTTGTGTCGGCATCGCCTGCTTCAACGGTTGACCGGACGAGCCACTCGTATCCAGGATTGGCCGGCGCGTATTTACGTGTTGAATCGGCGGCTCGCTTAAGCGTTGAGTCGTGAATGAATGCCGTTTCACCATCGTTCACGCCCATCGCCCTACGCTTAGATCCCGCCAGCAACCACATCGTCGATGGAGACCGGCTAATATCCCAGCTTTTTCCTTCGGAAGACTGTATCTCCTCCCAGAAGTTATCTTCAAACACCAGTCCACTCGCATGGGCGGCCTCCGCAACCCATCGAAGCGTGATTGCTGAGTTGCGTTCGTTTCGATTCCCACCACCAACGTCAGAGTGGTCGCCCGGAAACCATGCCTGGCGAATCAACTGGTGTCTTCCGTTCGTTCCAGGAACAAAATCTGGTTTCTGATCCCACAGCGCAGCGGTAAATATCGGTCGCCGCTCGTCAACCGCCAGCGCGTGATAGGCCGTCTTCACATACTTGGAGAGCTCCATGTCGTGGAATCGGTGACGACCTCTGAATAACCTGAACTTTGCTGAACTTTGGACTGATTTGGATGGCCTCGGACGCTGAGGATCATCAGAATCCTTTTCCTTGAACAGTCGACTGTTTACCGTGAAAGGCAGCTTCTTCAGGAACTCGATCGCCGATCTCACATGATACTTCGGCATGGAAACGACACGGTTCGCAGGTATTCCGAGTGCGCCTACGGTATCCCAAACGCCCAAGAACTCAATTACCGGCATGGTGTGGGAGTAGTCAGTACGCCATTGCCGAGATTCAGCGGCGTTCGGTCGAAGGTCGGCAGACCTGTAGGCATCGTAGCCTTCTTTGATCCGACCTGCGTTTCGCTTTTTCAGAATGCTGCACTGCCTGATGAGACCAGCAAGGCTACGAGCAGTGTAAGCACCTCGCGAAAAGCCAAAAATGTAGATCTTGTCGCCTGGACGGTAGTTGTGGACAAGGAATCGGTATGCCTGTTCCACATTGAGTTCAAGTCCATGTCCAAACCCTCCGCCCGTCAGAGAGTCGAGGAAACCCGAAGTACCAACTCCGCTGTCGTAGTACACGATCTGAGACACCGACGACTGACCTGCCGAAGGTTCTGGTGGAACATTTTCTGTCACTCCTCGAGCAATTTTGACAACATTAGTGACCAGCGGATTATTAGGCTGCGACCACGTTCCGTCACAGCATATGACGAGTCTCCTGCCACCGGTCTCGCTAAGAGGGGCTTCTGACACACTCATCAGATCAACCTCAACGTCACTCCCTGTACCTGTCTCCGCTCTTGCCTGAATCATTGACATTTGCCTTGCTCGGATCTTCTTTCACGGTTCGAGGCTAGCAACCCTGCGGAAACCGGTGAAGTTGCGAATGGCTGACAGTTTTGCCGGGAATCCATCGACTACGAAACGAATTCACGACCTGTCTATCTGGCACTACTCTGGCTGGATTGAGTCACAGTGTGATCATCCTTAAAGATTTTTGAAGCAGATCATAACGCCAAAATACCGACGTCATGAATCGGTATGCACTGTCTGGACAGCGAATCCTAGTCAGCCTCATGAGGCCGAATCAGACAGCCGGCCAGCTTGCCAGTCAGGTCCAGTCACAACTAAGTCACTCATAAATCCCGAGAATGCTGTGGATATCACCGTCTTGGCAAACTGCGGAGCCGTATAACCTGCTCTAGGCACATTCAAGTAACAGTCACTCGGCACTTCAGTTTTCTCTTAATAGCCACGCAAGCCAGAAACTGACGCCTACAGGAACAAACACAACATGGTCGAATGGATTACGAACCTGATCTCAGATGCCGGTTACGGCGGGATCTTCTTTTTGATGTTCCTGGAGAACATTTTTCCTCCTATCCCGTCGGAACTCATCATGCCTTTCGCTGGGTTCGTTGCTGCACAGGGTGAGTTGAACATCGTTCTTGTGATCGTCGCAGGGTCGCTAGGGTCCATAGCCGGTGCCATCCCCTGGTACATCCTCGGCAGACTGCTGACTGCAGCACGTTTCAGGCTTTTCCTGGCCAAATACGGCAGGTGGTTCGCATTCGAACCGAAGGACATGGATCGTACGAACAGGTGGTTCGAGCGGCACGGTGGCAAGGCAACGTTCTTCGGCCGGCTTGTTCCGACTGTCCGCACATTAATTTCTGTTCCAGCCGGAATGTCACGAATGAACCTCGGCTGGTTCTTCTTCTTCACGTCTATCGGAACGACGATATGGACTGCGTTTCTTGCTTTGGCGGGCTACGCTCTTGAGCAACGATACGAAGATGTCTCGGCCTGGCTGGACCCTGTGACGTACGTTGTGGTCGCGGCAATCATCATTGCCTACGTATACCGTTTCGTTACGATCACGCGGAATCGGGCACGCGAGGAACGTCAACGGGCGGAGATCGACTGACGTTCAGATCATGAGACGAAAGTCACTGACTAGCTCAAGGGTGGACTTCGTCAAGCTCTGGGGTGAGCTTTGTCGTACTCAGTCCTCACATGCTCCGAAGTGAGATGCGTGTAGATCTGGGTCGTAGAAATCGATGAATGCCCCAGCAACTCCTGGACGTGCCTGAGTGACGCTCCGCCTTGCAACAGGTGAGTGGCGAAACTGTGCCGGAGCGTGTGCGGAGTTAGGTGACTGGTTATTCCGGCTTTTTCTGCAACTCCCTTGAGGCGTTGCCAGAACGTCTGTCTTGAAAGGCGGCGCCCACGCCTGCCGAGAAACATCGCCTCAGTGTGGGCCCTCGCAAAAATAGGACGGACGCCCTGCAAGTAACTTGCGACCGCATCCACAGCGAACGCATGAAGTGGAACGACTCTCTCTTTGGACCCTTTACCAACGGTTCGAACAGTCGCACCCTGTAGATTGACGTCATTGATATTCAGGGAGATAAGTTCGCTTACCCGGAGACCTGCTGCATACATCAACTCGATCATCACGTGGTCACGTCGCTCTTCAGGTGAGATTCCGCTTGCCGCAGTTTCAAGTATGGCCTCAACGTCCTCAGCGCTCAGTACGTGAGGAACGGACCTCCCAGAACGCGGGGTTCGAATGTGTTCCGCAGGGCTCTCGTCGAGTACGCGCTCCTCGACTAGAAATCTCATGAATGACCGTAGTGCAGCGATCTTCCGTGAACGTGTCGCCGGAGAGTATCCCCGGCCATCCATATCAGCCACGAGATCGTTTATGTGGTCAGGATTGACGCCTCGCCAATCGTTTATCCGTCCGTGCTCGGTCTCGTCAGCCAGGTAGATGACAAATCCCGCAAGGTCGTTTCGGTAGGCGGCGACGGTATTTGGCGACATCCCTCGCTCGACCGAGGCGTAGTTGAGATATGCGTCAACCTCGTTCTGCATCTTCGGCTACTTCCGATCAGCTACTCACTGCTGAACATTTCCGGTGCTGTGCAGTCCGATGCCACCTGAAAGGCATTCGAACTATCTGTGTCACTGAAGATGCGACGTCAGCTCCGATGTACTGACGATATCAGTTGATCGACTAAACTCACCTTCATCAATGTTTACGCTGTTCGCTCGAAGAGTTAACCAGGAGCCATTCGATGATTGAATTCACAGTCAGTGCGACGATTCCAACAGGCCCCGAGGTGATCTACCAGGCGTGGCTTTCGAGTGAAGGTCACACAGCGATGACCGGAGGTGAGGCGAACTGCTCAGACGAAGTTGGGGCGGAATTCGATGCCTGGGACGGCTACATTGAGGGTAAGAACATCGCCCTCGAACCGGACAGTCGAATTGTCCAGACCTGGCGTACCAGCCAGTTCGATGAATCAGAACCGGACTCACAGATCGAAGTGACCTTCACCCCATCGGGAAGTGAAACGCTCGTCACGCTTCACCACACCCGAGTACCAGATGACGGCGACCACTACCGAACTGGCTGGCATGACCACTATTTTGAGCCGATGAAGGCCTACTTCGGTAATTAATTAACCCTGGCCCGCTCGATCGCATGGTTCGACCGTTCGCACAACCGATGGCTCAGCAAAGTCGTTTGCGTTTATTTATATCTAGAGTGCTCGATCAAACCGAACCAAGTCTTCTAGAACGCTCCAGTTACGTAGTACCTGAAGCAATGACAATAATCTGCCCTTCGGCCAGTGTGATATTTCCGTTCGCCACATTCAGGCCCGCGACAGTGCCGCCTTCGAACTGAACGTTGAACGAGCCACCAAAACTAAAACTTCCGGTGACGGTTCCACCAAAAGACTCAGCCACTTCTGTGAGGCCGTCAATCACGTCTGTCGAGTCGAGGGTGGCCACGTTGAATACCACCGTAGTCACGACATCATCAACACCTATTGCCACGTTACTTTCGAGCTCGAGATCGATGTCGAATGCTGAGTTCAACGCGTCTTGAAACGCCTCGGCAATGTCACTCGAAAGACCGGTATCTCCAAAGAATCCACCGAGTCCCGGATCGAATGTGATGGGGGTAGGTGTAGGACCGGCCTGGGATCCACCAGAAGACCCCGAACTCCCAGAAGAAGATCCGGAGTTGTCATCGCCGATGTCCACACCCTCAAACGGGTCATCGTCGTCTATATCGAAGTCTGACCCTGCGGTGGCAACGATGTTCCCATCAGACACGAAAATCACAGCCCCGGAGTCTGAGCCGCCAAAAGGCAAAGAACTGATTGAAACGGTGGCAAAGCCAACTCCGGCGAATCCTCCAAAGAACGATCCGCCCGTGGCCACTGAGGCACCCGCCGAATCCACAGCTTCCTCGATGGCAGATTGAGTGCTCGAATCTACAGATGCATCGTGGCTAAACGTCATCCAGACCCCTGAGTCGCCATCGTCTTCAATGTCAAAAATACAGGCGGGCTTTACCTCGGTGTCTAGTGCGTCTTCCAGCACCGCAACGAAGAAACTGGAAGCATCCTTTCCGAAGTCGGTCACGGGATCGTTCGTCGATGCCGACGCTAAGGCTCCACCAGGGATTCCACTAACAGCAGATATGGCGTCGCAAGTCGCCTCGCCAGAGTTCGAGCCTAGTCCAAAGATATCTCCGAAGCCTGATTGGCCACTGTTGTTGCTTCCCGTTCCGCTACCGTTCGAGTCACCGGTGCCAGAGTTCGAATCGTTTCCACTGTTGCCATCCTGCTGGCTGGCTGCGCCCTCATCACCGTTGGTCGGTTCCTCATCACCACCCGAACTTCCGCATGCCGCCGCAAACGCGAACATGGCGACTACCAGGGTCAACAGTATGGTTCGATAGCGAACTGTCGTGGCTATGGACATCGTTACTCTCTTAGTCGACACAAAAAGTATCCGGCACATGGATCCGACCGAGCCATTGTTACACGTCCCCGAAAGGTTTTCCGTAGAAAAGCCGTGAACGGTCTAATCGTAGGAAGAGCAACGGCGAAACCATCGCCGGTTGTCACCCTTGCGATCGATGCCGATCGCTAGAAGCCCTCCAGAGCAGCGAGCGCATGCTCATGGAGATGACCGTTTGAAACCACGATGTTTCCGGCCCGGAACGTCGGCACACCAGACACTGAAGTGGCTCGACCGCCGGCTTCTTCGACGATCAGATTCACTGGAGCGAAGTCCCATTCGTGCGCCGATGGTTCCACCCACACTTCTGCCCTGCCCGTCGCCACAAGAAAAGGCGCGTAACAATGTCCCCACCCACGCCTGAATCCGAAACTGGCGATTATCTCGTCAAGCACCGCTTCCCGTCCCGTCCTCCGCCACCACTCGTCGTGAGTCGTGAGTTGATAGGCCTGCGTGGCGTCCTGTATGTCGGATACGCTCGCTCGCTGAATAGATTCTGGTAGATGCTTGTTAGCCGCATACCGGGGCAGTTCGCTCGCTTGCCAGGCTCCACCACCTGAGGACGCGTAGACAATCTGGGATAAAGCCGGCAGATATATGACACCAACATCAGCTTTTTGCTGTCCGTCCCTCACACAGGCAACCAGTGTGCCGTAGAGAGGAACGCCCCTGACGAACACCTCCGTTCCGTCCACAGGATCGAGATACCAAGTTCGACCGCTACTACCAACGGCGCTGCCCCACTCCTCACCAATAATTCCATCCTCCGGAAACCGTTCCTCAATACGCTGCCTCATCAAACGTTCAGCCCCACGGTCAGCCTCAGTTACGTGTGAGTCATCAGCTTTACGGTCCACCTTGAGATGTGGTGAGTAGAAGTACGGCAAAGTCGAGTCACCGCCTTCGCGCGCAAGTGCAACGGCAAACTCGAGTGTCTCGCGTATCACCTGTCTGGCATCGTCAGCCATGTCTAGAGCTGTTGCTCCGGCGATCTGATCGACTGTGCGGCCTCCATGTCTTCGGACATGTCACGCGGTTGCGTAGGCATCAGGACTATCTCAGAAACGAGCGTTCGCTGTGGCATCGCAGCACAGAGCAATATCGCGCTGGCTACATCATCGGCACCCATCATGGTCGCCCTGGCGTCGGCGTCTGGTGGTTTGGGTCGGTTTTCCAGAATCGGGGTGTCGACCTCAGCAGGAATAATCGCGCAGGCGCGGATGCCTTCAGCACGCAACTCTGAGTTCATACCACGCATCATCGTGAGTGACGCGGCTTTTGCCGCACTGTATGGCGCACCGCCAATCAATCCGGGGGTCAGAGCAGCCATGGAGGACACGGTGATCACCGTCCCTTCCTTGCGTTTGATCATGTCGTTGACCGCTGCCTGCGTGATTCTGTAGACCCCTTCAACGTTGACTTTGAAGACGGATTCCCACTCTTCGGGATCGACGTATTTGATCGAGCGAACCCGGCTGCTGTGACCGGCGTTGTTGACGAGAATGTCGACTCGACCAAACTTCTTGATGGTCGCATCGACTACAGCAGCCGCTGCGTCGCCGTGTTCGAGATCGGTTGGATGAATGAGGGTGGTACCGCCGATGCTATCGATCTCTGCAGCCGTCTGCTCAAGAAGTCCCGACCTGCGTCCGACAAGGACCACCGTGGCCCCCTGTTCAGCGAATTGAATCGCTGCAGATTTTCCAATCCCTGTACCGGCTCCGGTGATGATCGCGATCTTGCCTTCAAGAGTGCCCATGTTCTTGCCTCATATCCTCACGGTTTGCAGGACCGTGAGTCAGAAAATCCACTGCAAGTTGCGAATCTTACAGGGCCGAATGACAGGCGTGGTACGCACAGCCAGGCATCACACACTACCCATCATCGTGTTCGCCACCTCTCTGCCCATGCGGATCGAGTAGTTGGTTCCACGATCTTCGGGGTAGATTTGAGTTGTATTGGCCAGCCAAAGATTCTTGATCGGAGTCTGATGGGATGCCAAGCGCTCCGAATAGTTGGTGCCAATTATTGGCTGTGCAGCGCTCAGGCTGTTGTAGTGGGTCTCTTTGATCCACGACCTGTCGAACTCTGGATTGAACTTCTTCAGGTGCGGAAGATAGAGCTCAAGAACCTCTTCTGGAGACATTCTGAACAGAGGTTCAGACCGGTCAACGTAGTTTGTCAGGTACAGAACATGCGAACCGCCGTACCAGTCAGTTGGCAGCATGTTGGTGTGTTCAATCAAACCAAGGAACGGCAGTGATCGATCCGCTATGTTCATCCAGTAGTAGTCGGTGAGCGGCCGCGACATCTCCAGGATCAACACGACTGCCGCCGTGTAGGTAACACTCTCAAGCCTGGTCCGGTAATCGTCGGGCAAATCCACGAGACCCGGAAAAGAAAACGAAGGTACCGTAGATAAGACTACGTCGAACTGCTCTTCTCCGAACTCCCCATCGCCTCGCTGGTACCTGACACCGGTAGCCCTGCCATCATCCACTAAGACTCGCACAACCGGTGTTTCGAGGTGTAGTGCGCCACCGTGCTCTGTCAGGTGATCACGAAGTGCGAAAAGCAATTCGTCGAAGCTTTTTACCGGATATCCAAGTTGTTCGCCGCCTGCACCTTTGCGCGATGCGAAACGTGTTTGGATCTTCGACCAGAACCACGGCATACCAACCTGATCGTAGTAATCTCCGAATTTACCTCGAAGCAACGGATTCCAGACAGCTTCGTACGCCTTACCGCCAAGCTTTTCTCGCAACCATTCGTCTGCCGTAAAGGGTTCAAGAGATTTCCAATCCTTGATCCTGCGGACCCGCAAGGCGAATAGGCCGAGCTTGATCCTGTCCCAGATAGGCAGCGCCCCGAACCTCAACAGGTCCAACGGCGTTGTGGTCTTGTACACCTTGCCATCCACATAAGTGCCGACTTTTGACGGATACCACTGCAAACTCTCATCTACACCCAGCTCAGCCATCAACTCGATGATGTCGGTGTCGTTTGTAAAAAGGTGGTGATAACCGCGTTCAAGCCTGCCGCCGCCGACCTCAATAGTCGAAGCCTGTCCGCCGATGAACGGAGCAGATTCGTAGATTGTGACGTTGTGGCCGGCTTTAGAAAATTCGTACGCCGCTGTAAGGCCAGCGACGCCTGCGCCGATGATCCCGATCTTCATTCAGTAATCCGTATGTTTGGTTAGTCAGCGCCAGAAGTCTTTCACAATTGCCGTTCAGAAGGACTGTACTGGCAGCATCGCGTTTGCAGCTGGCTGAATTCGAATCCTCCAGTAGTGATCGGGAGATAACTGCTTCAACTGGTCGGCTCTGGAGACGGTGTGTTTTGATCCTCGATCTTCTTGCGGTCGCGTTTCAGGCCATCGATAAGTTTCCTGAGTGAAGAGCCATCCAGAAGTAGCAAAATTGCACCCAGTACCGTCACGGGAACCCACAAAGCCACGTGGACCGTGAGCGCAAACCCTGAAGCAACTCCATTTGGGACCCCAAGAGCAATCAACGCAGCAGCACCGAAGAAATCAAACGGCCCCCAGCTTCCGGCGCTGGAAGGCAGTACTCCTGCCAGGTTGGCTGCCGCCGTGAATACCAGCAGTACTGCCACGAGTTCCACCGGGGAGTTGAAGTGTGAATCTAGTTCAAATCCTATTGATATCAGGTAATACATTGCGGCCTCGAACCCCCAAACAGGAAGGGAATAGAGGAACACGACTGCAAATGCTTTCGGAGAGTTCACCACTGTCAAACCTTGCAAAAGCGAGGCGGAAAGAGCGAGCACTCGCGATTGCAATCTCTCGGGAAAGGGTCCAACCAGTCTCGCAATGAAACGCAGAATCGTATCTTGAGATACCAGGGTAATAACGATGACTATCGCCAGGACTACCACGAAGGGAACAACGGCGACTGCAACTAGCACCGGTGCGCCACCGGGTACTTCATCGACGAAATCACCGAACGCACCCGTTGTGGGGAGGAATGCCCAGGCAGCTGCGAGAAAAAACAGGAGAGCCAGCACATCGGAAGCTCGCTCCACCGCCACTGTCCCAAATGCTCCTGCTGCACTTACAGGCTCTCGCAGCGAAAGGTAATAGGACCGCAAAAGCTCACCGATGCGAACTGGCACCAGGTTATTCGCCATGTACCCAACAACCACAACTGGATAGATGGCTCGCCTGGGTCGTCCGATCAGCGGCCTTAGCAGATACTTCCATCGCATCGTTCGAGCTTGAACAGCGAGGAAGTAGAAGATTAGTGAAGGAAGGATGTAGGCGTAATTCGCGTCGCGCATCTCTTCGCCGATCGTGTCGAAATCGACGAAGAACCAGATGAATATAGCCAGGAAAGCGGCGCTCCCCGCGAAGCCGAGCCAGAATCCTCGTTGGCCAATCAAGCGGCAAATCTCACTGAGCTAGTGCGCCGACCTGAACGCTAGTTGAGCGGGCTGAGCGGCAAGGAGTTGTTGAAGTAGACGAAAGAGTCTACCGAACCGATCTCACTGGAGATCTCACGGTGGACGAAGAAATCGACCGATCTTCGCCATCTATTTCTGTCCCAGATGGTGTCCCAGAAAATTTTCGGAGTCATGTTTCGGTAGTCTTCCGGGAACCACGCCCGATGCTGAATCCTCCGAGGCTCTGTGTAGCCCTGGACGTAGTCCGGCAGGACCTTGCTGTTGTTGCGTGCGTTGATCACAGCGATGTCGACGCCCTGAGTGGCACCAACCGAGTCCTGTGAAAGGTCCTGGAAGCTGGCAGAAGTGTAGCCGCGGAGATACCAGTGCCATGGCCACGCGAAGCTATCCGACGTGTCCACTGACAACGAGATATCAACTCCGGTTCCCGTCAGATCACCAGCCAGCTCAATCTCATTGGCAACCTGCCGAATGTCCTGAGATGTCTGGGTGTAAACGAGGATCTCTTTCGGCACATCCTTGTTGACGAAACTAGCAATCCAGCCGGCGCGGAACGTGTATCCGAACATGATCACAGCGAACACAAGCGCGGTTGACCCCCAGGCCGCTCGATGGCCGATACGTGTGCCGAGGTAGTGTTGGCCGACCACAAGCATCCCGAGCGTGGCGAGAATCAGGAACAGTGACAGGAAACTGCCCAGATTTCCTGCGAGGTTGATGAAGATGAGTCGCCACAGGAGCAGTAAGAACAGCGGTACTCCGGCGAGAGATAGCCAAATGCCACGATTGAGCGAGGGCCGCCACCTGATGTGCATGATGATGTCGCCAAGGCTTTTTGCGGCTACGAAAATGAATGGCAAGGTCAGGTGGGTCAAAAGCCAGGGCATCTTCTCGCCGGCGAAGGTGTAGCCGGCAAACGTGAGAATTGACCAGAACAGCAGAAATCGCATGAAACTGGTTGTTCTGACGTACATGGCGAAGGCGGCTAGGGTCACGACACCAAGAACAGAAGGGATCAGGACTCGCAGGTTTTCATGGTCGTAACCTTCATTGATCGAGAAGTAACCACCAACAGAAAGTAAGACTGCAGCAATCCCGAGGAGCGTCCAGGAGAAGAGTCCGGTCTTGTATGCGTAGAAGGCGGCAGTGCCTACTGCCAACACGAACGGCAGGAATTCATAAGCGGAAGTGATAAGGAAATAGTAATACCAGGGCTGATTACCCCTGGCGACACCTTGTTGCTCAAGCCAGTAACCAAGGGACTGCCAGATGCCTGTACCAACACCACCTGGATGGGTCAGGAAGTTGGTGAAGATCAGGCCGAAAAGAACAGCGAATATCACCCAAGAAATCGCCCAGGCCTTCGGTTTCCACATCATGCCGAGAGTCCAACTCACGGCGAGCAGCAAGAGCACAGTCGACACTGCAACGGCGAACGCGGCTCCCGCTGCGGGTTCACCGGTTGCCAGGCCGGGCGTGCCGTTGTCAGCAGAAAGGTTCAGTCCGATTTGCGTATCTATCACGCTGATACCGGCAGCGAACAGGGGGAGCGTGAGGGCCGTAATGAATATTAAAAATCCCGCTTCTGGAGAGAATTCTTTCAGCGAGTGACGCCCCATCAACCAATCCCAGATCTCCGGTGCCGTCCGCCAGAACAGATAGGCTCCAATGATTGCTATGACGATGTACATGTTCTCTTTGGCTGTGAAACCAAGTGCTATGGCAGCCGCAGCGATATAGAGCCAGCGATGCTTGCGTTCGTCTATGTAACGGAACATCGCTCCGATGAGAACAATCGTGAAAACGGCGATGAATATGTCATTCCTGGCGAATCTTGAAAAGTAAAGAAGAGCAGGCGAGAAGGTAAGCATTGCTGCCGCAAGAAGCGTCGCAATCTGCCCCATCCTCGGCCGAAGCAACAGAGGAGTCGCCACGAGTGCGGTTCCGAACAACGCCATTGGAAGGCGCAGTGTGAAATCGTTATCACCAAACAGGAAGAATGTTCCTGCGATGATATGGAACAGGAACATCCCGTGTGTCAGCGGGTTGTGGAAGTACTGGCGACCCTGATACAGATCCCACGCGAAGAATCCGTGCAGAGATTCATCATGATGCACTGCCCTATCGCCCAGACCCCACACTCTCAGCAACAGCGCAATAGTTATCAACGCGATGTAAGCGGCCACTTCCCATCGGAAAGGGATTCGAAGCCCGGCATTACTGCGTTGTAACTCAGCGTCGGCCTGAGCGCGTCCAACCTCTTCAGAGGCGACCCACTTCCCGTTTACCCAACGCCCGGTTAATGGAACGTCGTGTGAGGACACCTGCGAATCGGTCGTCAACTCACCTGCCCTTGAACCTTGTAGATCGAAACGCCGTTGCTTTCGTGCACCTTTTCACCAAGACTATCGAACTTTCCCGCATCGAGAGACGGATATGCCGCACGTTCTCTTGGGCCTATGACCACATATGTCACGTCGTACCTTTGAAGAATGTCTCTTGTTTCGGGAATGTCGACCAACTCGTATATGTTCTTGATATCCCCGATCCGACCGGCGAATAGCTCGTCCGTGCCCCGCCATTGCCGCTCGTGCCCCGGCCAACCAAGAAGCGTCGGTACTCCAGTGGCGGCAGATAGCCGTCCGTGTTCTGTATAGCTGCCACCAACCGCTTCTACAATCCGGGAATCAGGCTCTGCCTCCTTGTCCAACCAGTCGATAGCGTCGGCATCACCCTGGTTGAATCGATCCAGGAACGCCCAACCGTCCAATGTTACCGGGCCCGAATAGCCGTCAGCCTTGCTGAATCCAGCCGCAACCGGATACCAGAGCGGGCCGACCAGTAGTACGGCGATGGCAACTGCAGCGGTTCTACTCAACAAAGCTGGCGTCCCGTCGAGAATTCTGTGAGTCCTGGCCCAGTAAAACGCACCGTAGCCTGCGACAGCTGAAAGCATAATCCAGACCTGGAAGTAGAACTTGAACACCGTATTCATGCGGTTGCCGAATAGGTCGTGTACGAAGAACAGTTCTGCGCCAAAAAGCATGTACAGCGACAGAGACAGCAGCAACAGAGCGAACAGTGATGCTGGTGTTCCTCCGCCGTGAGCCTTCCTCAGGGTCACGAACGCAAGGGCAACGAACGCTACCCCCAGCGGAAGTGCCGTACCCAGCCTGGTAAAAACATGACTAAACGTCGCATGATCATTGAACGCGAGGTGGGTGATCATCCAGATGCCATACGGAACTAGAACCATTGCGATTGGGATGAATAGCACTTGGCGCTCGAGACGTCGCAACAGGATCAGACCTTCCTGCAACTCGGTGTTGTCAGGGACTGCCCTATCTTGTTCCTCCGTTGAGGCTTCAGAGGTTCGGTTAACGTTCGCTGATTCTGGCGGAACGTCGTCCTCTGCGTAACGTAGTTCGGAGAATCGCTCACGTAGGCCTTTCGAAGTTATTGCTCTCAACGCCTCACCGGGCGATGTCCCGCTGCGGGACCGCCATATGGCACCCGCATAACGTGCTGTGGTCGGTCCCGCGAAATGCACCGCGAACGGAGTCAATAGCAACAGGAAAACGCCCCACACAGTCAGAAAATGAATCGGACGGCTACCGAACTCGACGGGCGCGATTGGTGGTGACTGCAACTGGCCACCGAGCGTTCCGAAATAGAACGGTGAAAAAACCAGCACACCGACACCAGCGATAACGGCGAGCGGAATCCAGGCGCGCGCAGTAGATAGCAGCAAACCTCTTCCGCTCTCCCCGTAACTCTTCAGCGCCACCGTTCCGCCAAACAAAGCAGCCATCAGAAGAATGTCAGCTTGGTTAATAAATCCAGAAGTCGCGAATATCAGACCAATGGCAACGGTTGCGTAAGGATTTTTCCGGAGCCATGACCAGTTCCAGCGGCCCGGCGATGTGAACAGGTTATAAGCCGCAGCGATTCCTAAAATGACAAACGGAATCGAGATAACGTGCGGATGCAGATCACCCAGGATGAAACTGAACGCGGGGAACTCCTGAATCGTGAAATCAAGTCCGACTCCGGTTTCATCGAAAGTGTTGATCACCCGTGATGCTCGGAACCACCACCAGAATTGGTCAGGTCTCCAGTTCACCGAGTCAGGATTCACCTGGAGTCCGTCAATTGCCAGCCATTCGTAGAAGCCGTTTGAACCGGCACCAACGTTTGCTGCAAGCTCCCACCAGCCCGCGAGACTCGCTACGAGCAGAAGCAGACCGAGGGCACCGATACCTGCAATCGATGCGCAGGTGACACGTCCACCATCGCGGGAAACCATGCTGTAGACAACCGTGAACATGGCGCTTGCGGCCATAGCTCCGATCAAGGCGAGAGAAAGATTGAACCCACTCGCTGTTGGAACTGAGCTGAGTCTAGAAATGCCGCTCAGGTTCCAGTAACCGCCGTAGTAATAAGCGACGGGCTCCCCTGCCAACCAGGGATCTTCTGGAGGGGCATGTTCTGCGCTCACGGCAGCATTGAGCATCAGAATCTCCATCGGTTTCTCCGTGTTCGCGATGTTTGGGTCGTGCGACCGCAACAAAGCGAACAGCAGAAAAAAAACGATGAACACGAACTGCACAGTAACAAGCGCAGGCCACCGCTTTCGGACGAGATTCACCAGATCAGACACTTGATGCCGTACGGCGAAGCCACCGCCTAATGCGACAGCGAATACAACCAGCCACCAGGCCCACGTGTCGTTCGGGAAGAGTTTCACGTAGCTGAGCAGCCAGACAATCGTACTGATGATCAGCATACCCGCCGGAATTGACAGTCCGAACCCGCGATCTGCCAGACGTGGGAACGCTCTGAATACAAGTGGAAACGCTGCAAGACCGACGATCTCAGCGGTCAGTAGCCAGGGAATGAGGTCTGTCATCTGTGCGGATATCTGAAACAGCCGACCAACCGGACGGCACGGGGTGGATACTGCAGGTCTACGACCGGCTACGAGGCGATGGACTCAGGAAGTATTGTGTCGGCAAATCCTGCCGGATCGAACTCAGAGAGATCATCAACCTTCTCCCCGGTACCGGCGAACCATACCGGAAGTTCGAGTTCACCTGCGATAGCGAGTGCGATGCCGCCTTTGGCGGTACTGTCGAGTTTCGTGAGCATCACGCCGTCGCAATGGACGGCTTCAGTAAACGATTTAGCCTGAGCGAGTCCGTTCTGGCCAGTATTGCCATCTATGACCAGAAGAACCTTAACAACGAAGCCTTCGCCTTCGCGATCAATGATGCCTCTTACCTTTTTTAACTCTTCCATCAGGTTGTGTTTGGTGTGAAGCCGGCCAGCCGTATCAACAACGACAAGATCCACACGACGAGCCTTCGCTGATGTCATAGCGTCGAACGTTACAGCACCGGGATCTCCGCCAGCATGCTGAGCAATGACAGGAATCTCCAGACGGTGCCCCCAGATCCTTAACTGTTCTATCGCCCCGGCTCGAAATGTGTCAGCTGCGGCCAGAAGCACGTTGCGACCTTCAGCCTTCGCAGAACTGGCGATCTTAGCAATACTTGTCGTTTTACCCACGCCATTCACCCCAACCACCAGCAGCACTGTCGGTGAGTCTTCTGGAAGGGGATCTTCCTCTCCGAGACTGTCGAAGGTTTCTACAATTCTTCCATGTAATGCTTCACGAACCTGATCGGTCTCCTTCCAGCCATTCAGTTTGGTTTGCTCCTGAAGTTCTTCGACGATCTCCAACGAAGTTTGAACACCGACATCCGAGACGATCAAAGCTTCTTCCAGCTCTTCCCAGAAGTCGTCATCAATTCCACCTCGTCGAAAAAGACCGCCTAGAGCACGTTTCCACGCTGCTCCGGTTTTCTGAGCGCTCTCTTCCGTCTTCTCTTTTCGCCTCAAGCGGCCAAACATGCGTGCGTGTTCCTTAAACTCTTCACGTTGAATAACTACTTCGATCCAGCGGTATTACGGTGCCTGCTTCGTGCAACTCGGCGTTCACAATACCTACCGCAGCGTGTTTACGGCTTCGATCGCCGCCAATCGCTCAGCATCAACCTTACGACCGGCCGTACCGGACCCCAGGCATTCACCACCAATTACGGCTTCTACTGTGAACTCTGGACTGTTGTCGGGTCCTTCTACTTTCACTACCTGGTACAACGGAGGAGACTGCCCTCTGGCCTGTAGTAACTCTTGAAGTTGAGACTTCGGGTCCTTTGGCGTCTCAGAGTCCATCAGATTCTGAAGGTCAGGAGCAAGCCATCTGAGAACGTGTTTTTGCGTTATTTCTAGCCCTTGATCCAGTACGAGAGCGCCTACCAATGCCTCAAATCCGTTGGCCAGGTTGGACGACCTAGTAGCACCGCCGCTGACCGCTTCCCCTCGGCCCATAACGAGCACATCGCCAAGTCCGAGTCTCCGAGCTGCGGCCTCAAGAGTTTCCCTGCGAACAGCCTCCGCTCGGCGAACAGTCAAGTCGCCTTCTGGGAGGTCTGGCAGTTGTTCGTACATGTGTCTGCCGACGATGTAGTTGAGAGCACTATCTCCAAGGAATTCCAGTCTCTCGTTGGAATCTCCCACTTGGCTGGGATTCTCGTTCAGGTAAGACTGATGCGTCAGCGCTGTTCGAAGCAGGCTCGAGTCATTGAACCGAATTCCGATCTGTTCCTGGGCCTCAGCAAGCGCACTCTCATCTGGATAGGTAGTTGGCATTCTCGTTTTGGGTAGCTCGATTCACCGAGACTAGTCTCGCGCGCCTCTTGGCCACGGTGGCTGAGGACGCTTTATCTCTCCAAAGTATTTCTTGCCACGCATTACACCCATCAGGTGTTCAAAAGCACTCATAGTGTCTGACTCAGGTGGAGTGTAGGTCTTGATGAAGGAGGCACTGCCGTCCTCAAACACGAACGTTGGGGTGCCGAAGACACCCTGTGAAACTGCATCTTCGTGGTCTCGGCCAATTTCCGCCAGTGTCTCCGGGTCATCCATGTCCTGAATGAATCGGTCAAGATCGATGGTCCCGCCTAACCTTCTTGCAATCTCCATGATGGCATCACGAGACCGAATGTCCTCCCGTTCAACATGTTTCAACTCGAGCACGGTCTCCATATAGGCCGTATGAGTAGCCTCGCTCTGCCGACGGGCAGCTATTCCGCCTCGGAGAGGCCACAATCCTCGCGAAACGTAGTCTGAACCCTGTTCCCAGGCCTTCCAATCATCGCCTTCCTTGGAGTTGACCTGTTCAAGAGCAAAGCTTCGCCATCGAATCTGGAGGTCATCGCCCATCTGTTCTTTAACCCTGGCCAGCCAAATGCCAGCCTGTCGCACCCATGGTCAGGTGTAGTCGATGAATATTTCCAGTCGGACCGGTGTCTCTACTGACATTTAAATCTCCAGATCTGCTCATGAATATGAACAGATCGATGCTTTAGTCGTTTCACAAGTCCTGAAACCGTCCCTCGGCGAGTTTACCAAGAGAACGGCTGCACCTTTTTGAACAGAACTATTCCGGTCAGCAAATTCAGGCTTCAGTACGGCACGCTACTGCCAGTCTAGAAGCCCCCGGGAATTAGTCATCTACATGAATTAGATTCGATTCGCCACGCTGAGAAGGGGAGTCCAGAGCAGTCGGCGCAGCGAATTCCCCTGCCAACCTCACTCCTTCCTGCGCACGTTTCCATTCTGGATTCTGTTCGGCAGCCTTTTCGAGCTTTACTGCGCACGCCTTGAACTCGGGCGTCTCCGTAATGAAGTCGAATGCGTCGGAAGTGACATCGTTGGTTCGTGTCAACTCAGGAAAGGCAAAGGACATGAACACTGCGCCGCGTGGTGATCGTTCAGTCAGTTTTGCCGCCACGGTCACAGATCCCCGGCGAGAACTCACAACAAGGGTGTCACCATCTTGAATACCCCAATCGGCCGCGTCGAGCGGATTGATCTCGCACATTTCATGCGGTACCAGCAGATCGAATCCCGACGCCCTGCCAGTCTGTGTGCCGGTGTGATATGTCGAACGCCGACGGCCGGTGGTCAGTAAAACCGGGAACTCTTCGTCAGGTTCTTCGGCAGGCGGAACATGGTCTACAGGTGCGAAAAAGCCGGGCATGCCGGATTCCATCTCACCGGAGTGCAGGTATTGAGTGCCAGGGTGGTCTTCACTTGGACAGGGCCATTGAATCCCTTGACCTTGCTCAAGGCGCTCATAGGTAATCCCGGCGAGTATCGGCGTAAGCGACCTCATCTCGTTCCAGATCTCGGCGGGTTCCGTAGCGACCTGGGGTATTCCGAACCTGGCAAATAGATCAAGCAGAATCTCGATATCTGTCCTGGCTTCACCAGGTGGTTCGATGGCTGCGCGTACTCTTTGCACGCGACGCTCGCTGTTTGCAAATGTGCCTTCTGATTCAGCGAAAGACGCCGCGGGCAGGACCACATCCGCCAGCCGTGCTGTATCGGTAAGGAATATGTCCTGCACGACCATGAAGTCAGCAGACCTCAGCGCGTGTTCAGCATGGTTGGCATGAGGGTCTGAAACGACGGTGTTTTCGCCCATCACGAACACGCCACGAACGTTGCCGCGAATCATCTGGTCCATGGCGGTGATCTTCGTGATGCCTCGACGTTTCGGCAGCGGTACGCTCCATGCCTTCTCGAACTTCTCGCGTATCTCAGCTTTTTCAATCTTCTGATAGCCGGGTAGGTCGGTTGGTATAGCCCCTGAGTCGCCCGCTCCCTGGACATTGTTCTGGCCGCGTAGTGGATTCACGCCCCCTGCGTACGCGCCAAAATTGCCACCCAGCATGCCGAGGTTGCCAAGACTCTGAACGTTGTGGGAGCCGCAGGAATGCTCGGTGATGCCCAGCGTGTAACAGATGGCCGCACCGGGTGACGCTTTAGCGTATTCACGTGCCACGTAGTAGATGTCTTCAACCGGAATACCGCAAACTTCCGCTGAGTACTCTGGCGGGTAGTTCTGAACATGTCGAGCGAACTCATCGAAGCCTTCAGTACGAGTACCGATGTAGTTCTCATCGTAGAGCTTCTCATTGATGATCACGTTTGCGACAGCGTTGTAGAACGGTATGTCCGTTCCGACGTTGATCTGAACATGCCGATCAGCCCATTTCGTAAGCTCGATTTTCCGTGGATCAATTACGATGAGCTTCGCGCCGTTGCGCACGGCACGTTTCATCCGGAGCGAAATGACCGGATGCGCCTCCGTCGTATTGGATCCGGTCACGATGATCAGGTTGGAGTCGGCCAACTCTTCTATCGAGTTGGTCATCGCTCCCCTGCCTACCTGGACCGCCAGACCGGCGACCGTGGGAGCGTGTCAAGTACGAGAACAGTTATCGATATTGTTCGTACCAATAGCGACACGAGCGAACTTCTGAAGCAGGTAGTTGGCTTCGGTAACTACGCGAGCAGATGCCCAGCAAACGATACTGTCAGGACCGTCCTCGGCAATGATCTTTTTGAAGTTCGCAGCTACGAGATCAAGCGCTTCATCCCAGCTGGCTCGCTGTAGCACACCGTCCTTTCGGATCAGTGGATATTTCAGACGTTGTTCAGACTTCACAAACTCCCATGAGGCAAACTGACCTTTCACACACAGGGAGCCGCGTGATGGGGCATCGAAATCTGGCCGAGTACCAACCAACTCGCCATCTTTCGTTATCAGGTTGATTCCGCAACCAACACCGCAATAAGGGCAGATTGTCTTCGTTTCTTCCGTTTCGTGTGGTTCGACACCGGCCAGTTTCCGATCCGTCAATGCTCCGGTCGGACACGTGTTGATGCACTGGCCACAGAACGTGCACGGACTATCTAGAAGACTGTTGTTGAAGAACGAAAAGATGGACGAGTCCTGTCCTCGTCCATCTACGGCTATCGCTCCTGCCTGTTCCCATTCGTTGCAGATGCTTGTGCAGCGATAGCACGCTATGCAGAGATCATAGTCACGCTGGATAAATGGGTTTGGGTCAGGTGCAGGTTTGCGTCGTTCAAGAAATGGCAGGGCGTCCGGTTTGGCGTCGTATTCGCGAACAGCACGGTAGAACTCTGAATGTGCGGTCGTGTCGCCATCAGGAAACGTCTTTGGCGCTGACGTTTCTGAAAGGAGCATTTCCAGCAGAGTTTTTCGATAGTCCCTGAGAGATTCGGTGTGGGTCTCAATCTTCTGGTCTTGGGCCACTAACGAAGTACACGAAGCAACGGTCTGTGTCTGACCATCGACCTCGACTTCAACCAGGCACATCCGGCAAGTGCCTTTGGGTCCAAGACGTTCGTCGTAACACAGCGTGGGAACGTCGAATCCAGCCGTTCTCAGAGCGTCCAGGACACGAGAGTTGGCAGGAACCGAGACACCAACACCGTTGACCTGAAGATCCAGTGGCTTCATGGTTTTCGAGGATTCAATTGTGGTGGTTGTCAAAGTGCCAACCTGACGGAAACTGCAAGCCGACCGATGCTCAACAGTATACGAGTGTCAATCTCGTCGAATCTGTGCAACGCGATACAGGTGAAGAAGATGTGTGACCGGCACCTCGTCTTTTCTTCCTCGAAAGCACAAGGGCGAACTATCGGCGCTTCTTAAACCTTCAGCACTCCCTGGGCGACATCCTTGACGACCAGAACGCCGGATCACCTGCACGAGGAAAGTCAACTATTTCGATAAGACCGGTGGGATGCTGTCCAGACAGCGCAGATTCGATATTGGCTACAACAAACTTCGCAATTTGTTGGTCTGCTGATCTCTGGGAGTAGGTGGTGACGATGGTGTTTGGGAGATTCGAAAAGGCTGAAGCAGCTGTATCTTCGACAACCAACCCTGCAAAGATTCGACCTGCCTGCAACGCATCCTCGAGTGCGAGTTGGTCAATCAGACGCTCGTCTGCAGTGTTAAGCAGCACGGCGCCTTTTTGCATCAGCCGTAGCTCCCGTTCGGAAATAAGGGGGTCGGATGTCGGACCCCATTGGACATGTAGCGATACGACGTCCGAATTCGAGAGAAGCAGGTCAAGTGTTGACCTGCGAGCCTTACTGGATGACGTAGATCCATGCGACGCGGTCCGAACGTCCGCATAGATAACGTTCATCCCGGCCTGCGCACCTAGACCCGCCGTCGCCTGCCCAATACGCCCGAATCCAACCAAACCAAGAGTCTTACCGGCAAGTTCAGATCCGACCGTCGCAGCCACGCTAGCAATCTCTTCGGGTGTAACTGACGCTTTCTGATGACCGTTCGAACATACAACTCTCGCAAGTCCTAGGGCCTGGTTAGCAACCTGTGGGGCGCGCAATGGTGCGGTCCCGGCGACGCTGACACCTTCACGATTTAGGGACAGGACATCGACTGAATTGTGATGGCCCCGCAACAATTGGACGAATTTTGGACCGTTGGCACCGGTCGTAGCGATCGAATTGCTCAGGTCCACTTCGCCGACCACCAACACCTCGAAGCCCTCGAACGACTCGGGAATAGCGCCTGGTTCCACCGCTGTTATGTCTAGCTGTCCACCGGATTCATCTTCTATCAGCTGCAACAATGGATCAGCTGCACTGGTGATGAAGAGGACATGGTTCATTGCGTTTCGCATTCCGTTTCTGGTTTGCCAGTATCGGTTCGGCACGGCTGATCTCGGCTATATTATCCGCACAGTAGAGATCACTCGATTCTCAGTTCGACGAACGAACATTCCTTTCTGACGCGTTTTCTCAGCATGCCCACATCGACTCCACCATATTTTCGAAGTCTGCTATTTGTCCCAGGAAATCGTGCCGACATGCTCAAGAAAGCAGCTCGGTACGAACCCGGAGGATTCATACCTGACCTGGAAGACTCTGTGCCCATCAGAGAGAAAGATGCAGCGCGCAAGACAGTGGCAGCTGCTGTATCAGGCCTTGCAGCTACTGGCTTGCCAGTGATCCCGAGGGTTAACTCTCTCCCTACAGACCTGACAGAGGAAGACATTGCAACTGTGGTTGGACCTCAGACAATAGCGATCAGCGTGGGCAAGATCGGTGGAGTAAATGACATCCGCACTCTCGACACGATGTTGACCGCTCATGAAAGAGCCGTTGGGATTGAAGTTGAGTCGGTTGGAATCCTGGCCTGGGTCGAAACGGCCGCAGGACTAGTGAATTCAGCTGCTATCTGTCGAGCGTCCCAGAGAGTCAAGTGGGTGGCATTCGGTGCCGAAGATTTTTCTGCCGATATGGGATTTGCCCGTACTGTGGACTCAACCACGGACACAGATGAAGGACCGTATGGTGAACCCGGGCTACTACACGCCCGATCAACGGTAGCGATTGCCGCTCGCGCGGCCAACATTCAGGCTCTCGACACGCCGTTTGTGAAGTTCCGCGACGAGGAAGGATTGCGGAATGACTGCCTACTGGCAAGGCGGCTCGGATTCACGGGCAAGATGGCAATTCATCCGGCCCAGGTGCCGATCATTGAGGAGATGTTCAAGCCGACCGATCAAGAGATCGAACGTGCAAGGCAGGTTCTTAAGACGGCTAAGGATGCTGAATCTGAAGGACGTGGAGCAGTATCACTCGACGGAGAGATGATCGACGCTCCTGTTATTGCACGGGCACAAAACGTTCTACGCCAGGCAGATCTTGAATCGTGAATCGCGTGCACCATCTATTTTAGAGTTCCCATTGAGTTCGAATCATTCACTCAGAATCCCTGAACGAAGCCGAGGGTGGCACTGGTGGTGGAGGTTTTCGAGTTCGCCGACACCGCGACGAGGCGACCGAACGGTTGACGCCGGTAATCCGCCCTAAAGGGTGCTGGACCAGTCCATCAGTTCCAATTCTTCGCTAACCTCTTTGAGGTAACTCAACCGCGTTCATCGAGGGCACCTATGTACGGTCGTTTTTTTGAAGATTTCACCGTTGGAGAGAGAATCAAGCATTGGCCAGGCCGCACCATCAACGATGCTGACGACACCTGGTTTTCTCTGCTTTGTCAGAACGATAATCCGCTGCATATCGACGAGCATTACACCCAGACTCACACTCAACATGGAAAGCGTCTCACAAACGGTACGCTCGTATTCGCAATTGCCGTTGGTCAGACGGTCCGAGATCTGTCAGGGCGGGCCATCGCTAATTTAGAGTACGAGCGTGTGACCCACCACGCACCAGTGTTCCATGGGGACACTATCTACACAGAAAGCGAAGTGCTGGAGACACGGGTGACTTCAAAGGGAGACCGGGGCACCGTCCTGACAGAGACTGCTGTGACAAACCAGGACGGCACCAAGGTGATGTCGTTTCTCAAGAGGGTTCTAGTTCCGATGAAGCATCACGAGACGATGGGTGAAGGCAAACTGCCATTCGACTAGGAACTTAGGTGCAGAGCACTCGGAGATTCACCGAATATAATCTCCCGGCGCATGATCAGTTTGACGCACCAGATCTCACGTCAATTCGCGCAGTTGTTTCAAGAACGAGAGAACTCAACTTGGCTATATCCGCAAAAGTCCGAGAGCAGATGAAGGCATCATCCTGGATCAGGAGGATGTTCGAAGAAGGTATGGAGCTTCGGCAAAAGCACGGTGCCGAAAACGTCTTCGATCTCTCCCTCGGCAATCCGCTCTTAGAGCCACCGGACGAATTCAACGCGGTACTTCGCCGGATTGTCAACGCGAACGATCAGGGTACTCATCGCTACATGCCGAACGGCGGGTTTCCGGATGTTCGGGCTGCCGTGGCCACCCAACTCGCGAAGGAGTCCGGTGTTCCATTCACAGGGGAAGATATCCTGATGACGGTAGGCGCGGCCGGCGCGCTCAACGTGATCTTGCGTTCGATACTCGATCAAGACGACGAAGTCGTCATCATCGCTCCCTACTTTGCCGAGTACATCTTTTACATCGAGCATCAGAACGGAGTGGTCAAAGAAGCTCAGAGTCGTTCAGACTTTCAACCAGACATCGAATCTCTCAAGGAGCAGCTGAGCGAACGAACCCGCGCCGTCATCATCAACACTCCAAACAATCCGTCGGGTGTCATCTATCCGGAGTCAGTTGTCGCCCAGATAGGTGATGCCATACGTCAGGCGGAAGAGCGTTTTGGGACGGAAATCTATCTTGTTTCGGATGAGCCATATCGGAAGTTGATCTACACCGATGCTTCATTTCCGTTCATATTCAAGCACCACGTGCGTTCAGTTGTCGCCACTTCACACTCCAAGGACCTCGGGTTGGCCGGCGAACGGATCGGCCACATCGCTATCAATCCGGAAGATCCGGGCAAAGTTGAATTCATGGACGCGGCGACGTTTGCGCTCCGGACCCTGGGTTTCGTGAATGCGCCGGCACTAATGCAACGTGTTGTGGCAGAAATCCAAGACGCGACTGTGGACGTTTCCGAGTATCGGAAGAAACGGGATTTTTTGTACGAAGCCTTGACTGCGATGGGATACAAGTGCACAAAGCCGGATGGCGCCTTCTACTTGTTCCCGGAATCGCCAATGCCGAACGATGTGCAGTTCGTCCAGCTTTTGCAATCAAAGCTAGTGCTGACCGTCCCGGGTGTTGGGTTCGGTACTTCCGGCTATTTTCGAGCTTCTTACTGCGTTGAAGATGATGTGCTTGAGGGGTCACTCAAAGGGTTCAGTGAAGCGCTCAAGGAGGCGCAATCGATAGGGGCGTGAAATCTTCAATGAAGTTGAAAACAGAGATTGTTGTCACCGTTTTGGTTGGTCTGGTCATTGCGGTATCGATCGGTTGCTCCGGAGGCAGCGCCACCCCTGTGCCGGATGGAGTTGTGCTAACTACGCCAGTACCTAATCCCACTAGCACACCTGAACCGATCATCACTTCGTTCGAAGGTGATGTGCAGCAATTCGAAGTCAACCTTGCAATCAACGGCAGTCCGCAACAAGGGAATGCGGTTTTCACGCGACGCGGGGACACTTCTCATGTCGAGATTCGGCTATCTCCCGGTGTGCCGGCACAGACCGTCACACTAAGGCGCGGTCAATGTCCAAGCCCAGAAGGTTTTGAGGATTCACTAGACGACGCAATTGGTGGAATCTTAAGGCAGGAGCTGAGGGACTACTCAATGGAAGACTTGACTGCTGGTGACCTTACTTTAGTGGTCAGTGTTGACGACAACAGCTTCAACTCGTTCGCTGCATGTGCTGACTTACCTGAAGTCGATTAACCGGATTCGTTGTTTTCTGCTGACTGTCAGTTCTTCGACGACCAGAAATCCTGGCAGGGAAACGGCCTTCGTGACACCGTAATGCACCCGGCGCATAGGAATTAGCGCCAAAAACCACAATACGAAATTCGACCTGCAACTACGAGATTTTTGACGTTTCGTGAGTGCCTGAACTCAGGAATGCGCACCTGGCTGTCCGTGAGGCCAATTGTTACGAAATACGGTAAACAAATTGTCACGTATAACGTAAAAGGTGTATAATTTTAAGTTGCGCGCATCGCTAGGCAGACTATTAATAACGCAAAAACAACCTGCCATGGGTTGGAACCGTGGCCGGCCTGCCCGTCATCTAACTGGGTGAGAGCCACCATTCCAAGTTGCTGCCACCAAGAGGCAGCATTAGTCACGCAGCTTGGTGCGCGCCCGCGTAGCGCATGATCGTAGAAACTGTGGCTACGTGGTCACTACCGAAAGGAAACGGATTAATTGGCCGTTACTGAACGGGGAATAGAGGGTGAGGACGAGGTAATCGAGACTGGGTTCTCCGCTGCCTCCTCCATGGCCGATGACGATGACGAGGCGAATCAGGGATCAGTGGATTCGCCGAGTGCCCTCACAAGGTCCGAATTGGACATGTGGGAAGCGGCTCGCAACGTCGAGGCCGCAGGACAACTCCAACAGATGTTGGAGCCTGATCAATCTGAGCTGACCGAAGACACGGTCAGAATGTATCTACGCGAGATCGGACGAGTCGCCCTGCTGACCGCGGACGACGAGGTTGTTCTCGCGAGAGCTGTTGAGCTTGCCCAGTGGCTTGAGCAGATCGAAAAAGAGATCAATGGTGAAGAGGCAGGCGACGAAGCGCCCGCACCTGCACCGGAGGTAGTCACCGCAGAAATCCTTCGGCGAATGGGTTCCGCAGCCGACACTGCGAACTTCGTTGCGAAGTTCCACGGTCTTTCTACTCCACTCTCTCTATCGTCGATCATCTCAGACCCGACGCTTCGCACGGTACTCGATGGCAGACGGGATGAGGATCTAATCAACTACATCTCTGACGCCGTCGGAGTTGAGCCAGAAGATGCGCACAAGCTCCTGGTTGAGCTTTCAGTGCTGCCGAGGCTGGTTCCCCCGGACTTGACCGAGCTTGTTGGTGAAGATCCGGAACTGGCTAAGACACCAGATGCTGTTGAGGAAAGCCTGGGTGCTGCTCTGGCACCGCTGTCCACCGTGCTGGATTCGCATTTCATGCGTGTACGCGACGAGGGTGAAAAGGCGCGACGCCACCTTGGTGAAGCGAACCTTCGCCTTGTGGTTTCGGTTGCCAAGAAGCACCTGAACAGAGGCCTTTCCATGCTTGATCTGATCCAGGAGGGCAACATTGGCCTCATGAGGGCCATCGAGAAGTTTGACTTCAGAAAAGGTTTCAAGTTCTCGACGTACGCGACCTGGTGGATCAGGCAGGGAATCACTCGGGCGATTGCAGACCAGGCAAGAACGATCCGAATTCCTGTTCACGTTGTTGAAACGCTGAACAAGATCATGCGAGCGAGACGAGAGCTCGGACAAGAGCTAAACCGTGAGCCAACCGTTGAAGAGTTGGCCGAGCGTGTCGACCTGCCAATTGAGAGGGTTGCCGAGATCCTGCAGATGTCGCAGGAGCCGGTTTCACTTGAAACTCCGATCGGTGAAGATGCCGAGAACGAACTCGGGGATCTGATCGAGGACCGTGGCGCACCTGCACCTGCAGATGTCGCAGCTCAGTCTTCAATGCGAGAGCAGGTGGACCGTGCACTGGCTCACCTGAGTGAACGTGAAAGGCGCGTCCTCGAACTTCGATTCGGCCTTGCTGATGGCCGGCCGCGAACGCTTGAGGAAATCGGCGGAGAACTCTCACTGACACGCGAGCGCATCAGGCAGATCGAACGCAAGGCACTTGGCCGTCTGCGAGGCGATTCACACGTCGCAGAGTTGCGGGAGTTGCTCGCTTAGGTGAGTCCCGGCTTTCCTGGCCAATCAAATAGATGAATCAAGAAGCGCAGGAAGAGTCCTGCGCTTCTTGCTGTTTGGATAGTTCGGCATCCTTATTCTGGCCACGAGATCACGAATTTACCCGGTGTGCCACCTGAGAAAGATGTGTAAGCCATCGGGCCATCTTCGATAGAGCATCTTTCTGTGATCAGTGAGTCTAGCGGTACTCGTCGATCGGCAACGAACTGGGCCGCTTCCGCCAGGCCGAATGTGGAAAATGTCCAAGAACCGATCAAGGTCAGGTGGCGATGAATGATGTGCGGAGTCGGCTCGTAGGTAACTTCGCCGCCCTCCCCCACCAGGCAGGATTTACCAAAAACTCTCGCTGCTTCCGCTGCTGCGACTCGCGTGGCGGGCAGTCCGGCTGCTTCGAGTGTCGAATCCGCACCCTCACCATGTGTCAGTTCTTTGATCTGGTCGACGGCAGTACCGTCTGAATTGTCGATCGTCTTCCACGCACCTGCATCTGAAGCCATTTTGAGGCGCTCAGCGTTGATATCCACCGCAATCACACGTGCACCCATAGCCTCACCGAACATTGTGGCGGCCAGACCTACGGGACCTTGCCCGAATACTGCCAGAACATCTCTGCCCGACACTTCCAGCTTCTTAAGGGCATGAAAAGCGGTACTGGCTCCGCATGCGAGATACGCACCTTCTTCAAAGGACACCTCGTCCGGCACCTTCACGCAGGTCGACTCGTGAGCAGTCATGTAGTCACCGTGACCGCCGTGGCGAGTTCCACCGTAGTAACCGCGCTTTTCAGTCACAGGACAGAGTTGCTGCCAACCTGAACGACAGTAGAAGCATCGCAAACAACCATCGTAGTGATGCTGCATGATCCGATCACCAACGGACACTAGCGAAACGCCCTGTCCCAGAGCGACGACTTCACCGCAGGGTTCATGACCGGGACGGATATCCACAGCCTGCCCAGAGAGATCTTCACGATACCGCTTCAAGTCAGATCCACAGAGACCCGAGCTACGCAATCTGATCAGCACCTCGTTTGGCCCGGGCTCTAAATCCGGAAAGTCGCCGGTCTCAGCGAAAGATTTACCCAGAAAACGGATGCCTCTCATGGTTTGTTCCTCTCAGGCGATCTTAAAAAAAAACGGCCTTGAACGATTCAGCTTCGACGGCATGCCGGCAGTGTAGCCCCAATTCTCCCTGTCCCGAATGAGAACAAAACATTTACTAAGAACGGTGTGCTGGGATCAACCCAGCCTAGGCCAACAATCAAATTGCCTGCGCCTGCCCGCGGGTCTACACTGTCGCCAACTCGGTATGACCACCGGAATCTCCAAAAAAAACACGGGACCTCGGAAACAATGACAACTACTCAGAAGTTCAACTTCGACAATCTTTTCTCCGAACGAGCGGAAGCAACGCCCATTCGCAAAGTCGCTCACGCCAAATATGACTTCGCGGTCGCGTATCCAGCTCCCGAAACCCTACCGATGTACGGATTGATCGATGCGCTGAAAGCAAAAGTTGACTCTGACGGCGAACAGGTTGCACGTGAGATGGCCTACTACCCTCACGTTCTTGGCTCACCTGAACTGCGCGAGTACACATCGGAAAAGCTGAAGTCCGACCGGAACATTGATGTTGATGCGGACGGCATTGTCCTGACGGCGGGCTCCGGTGAGGCTATTGCGCTTCTAATTCAGGCTCTGACTAATCCCGGGGATGTAGTGCTGACTGAGCAGTTCGTGTACGGGGGTACTCTCAACCAACTGTATAAATTCCAGGCCGACGTAGTTGGCGCTCCGATAGACGAGCAGGGCCTGATTCCTGAAGCGTTGGAGGAGACGATCGATCGCTTAACGGCTGAGGGTCGCAAGCCAAAGTGGCTCTACACCATCGCCGAGAACCAGAATCCGACAGGTTCGACACTTCCAGAGGCTCGCAGGCGGGCCATCTTGGATATCTGTCATAAATACGGCCTCCCGATCATGGAGGACGAATGCTACATAGACCTCCGGTTTGATGGCGATGCGCAGCCGGCATTCCGGGCAATTGACGATAGCGGTATCGTCATGCACGTCGCGTCGTTCTCCAAGTTGATTGCACCGGGTCTCCGCATGGGATACTTCGTGGCGTCCCCAGCGCTAACCGAACGCGCCCTTAGCTTCAAGCATGGCTCAGGTCCCAATCAGTTTGCTGCATACGCCATCACCGGTTATCTGAAAGAGAACCTGCACAAGCATCGCGAATCGTTTAATCCACTTCTGAAAGAGAAGAACGACGCAATGCAAAAAGGATTTAGGGAGCACTTCGCCGGTAGCGGCGCGACGCTGTCGCAACCACAGGGCGGCTGCTACTCATGGCTGACTATGCCGGACGGCAACGACATCTCTGCGATAAGAGACGAAGTGTTCGAAGGAGGCGTCGGTTACCTGGCTGGTACCAACTTTGCTCCAAATGGCGATGGACAGAACATGGCGCGCCTCTGCTTCGCTTTCGAGACTCCCGAAAAGAACTACGACGGAATGGCGTTACTGGCCCAGTTGTTCCGCAAACATGGAGTGATGTAGTCGGCCGAAATCTCCTTGCGACTTTCGCTTGCGGCACAGACATCGACGAGTCCGATGCACCTGGTGTTAAGTCAGGTGCGTCAGTAGATTTCGCATCATGCCCTACTACGATCAACAAGACTTTGATATTCGGCTTGAGTGGGGCGTACAAGGGCTAGACCACCTGGCAGCATCTGATGTGATCGTCGTTGTAGATGTCCTTTCTTTCACTACATCAGTGGTGATCGCGGTGAGCCGGGATGCAACGGTTTTGCCCTATCCGCCGGATCATCATGATGCTGCAACATACGCCGAATCTAACGACGCAGAACTGGTTCGTAAAAGAAGCTCAGCTCCGGGAGAACTGAGTCTCTCACCGAATTCGCTGAATAACATCCAAAGCGGTAGGCGTGTGGTTATTCCATCTCCCAACGGCTCTAACCTTTCGTTCAAAGCGGCTGTTGGTGGGGCGATAGTTGTTGCAGGATCACTCAGAAACGCTTCAGGAGTCGCTGAGTGGATCAATCGTGGCAAACGAACGGTCTCTCTTGTTCCGGCCGGGGAACGCTGGGACGACGATTCGATAAGACCTGCGTACGAGGACCTGATTGGAGCAGGGGCAGTCATCAGTGGACTGGCTGGCACTCGATCTCCAGAAGCACAGAGTGCTAACGACGCTTTTCAGGAAGCTAAGCCTTTTCTCGAAGAACGTCTTGCAAAGTGTTCATCAGGCAGACAACTGATCGAGCGTGGATTCACCAGAGACGTCGAGTTGGCCGGAGAACTGGATGCGAACACTACGGTGCCGGTACTGAATGGCAATGCTTTCGAGCGAGCGACATAGCCAGTTGGCAATTGGGAGTCCCGAAAAGCCACTAACGTAGACGCCAATGACTCCTGTCGGCGACGACCGATATCTCAGACGACCATCTTCTGAGCAGCGAGCGCATCCTGCAAACGTCTTAGTCGCTCAAGGTGCGAATCCAGTGTTCGGCTGTCCGTACCTTCGTTGCCCATCGTCGTCACGCTGACATGTGTGGCACCTATTTCCCGCCAACGAGTTACCTGCTCAGCCCAACCGTCTGCATCTTCACCCCGTGCGGGGACAGTTCCATCCAATCCGATCTTGTCCGGATCACGTCCGAACTCTTCTGCATAGGTACGCATACGATCGAACAACGCCTTTCCTCGCGAGTCAGGTGAAAACTGCGGCATCCAGCCATCGGCCATACGCGCGATGCGCTTGATCACCGTTTCGGCGCCACCACCCATCCAGATTGGGATTGGTCTCTGAACCGGAAGTGGATTGACGCCTGAGTCGCTCACAATATGCCACTTACCGTCCAAACTGGTGGACCGGTTCGACCAGAGCCGACGCATTAAGTCGACCTGCTCCTCGACTCTTTGACCGCGGTTTTCAAACCGTTCTCCCAGTGCTTCATATTCAACGCTGTTCCATCCAACTCCGATACCCAATCGGAGACGGCCGCGGGAGAGTACATCGAGTGTCGCAGCCTGCTTGGCCACGAGAACGGTCTGGCGTTGAGGGAGGATCAGGACACTTGTTGCAAAACTGAGCTTTTTCGCTACTCCAGCCATAAAACTGAAGAGGGTCAGAGGCTCCATGAACGCGTCGTCGACGTCGTAAGTTCCTCGCCAGCCTGGCCGAGAAGCCGGGTTGGCTCCGATGACGTGGTCATATGCGGCAATGTGTCGGTAGCCCATCGCCTCAACGGCCTGAACGTAAGAACGGATCGTTTCAGGATCGCGGGGTAACTCGGTCTGTGGGTAGATAACGCCTAGCTGCAATATCGGTTCCTGCTGGAATTTCAAGCCGGGATTTATCAGCAGATGATAGCCCTGCCCTGCATTCGTTAAACCCCGGATTCGTTGGCAGATCGGCTGTTTTGTCCGGATCCTATCGAAGGAATATTGGGTTTCAGGAAACGGCAGTCATCGAGTTAGTTCGGTTATTCTGAAGAGGTGGACGAGCCCACTGCCAAACTTCAACGGGTTCGGTGATAGTCACCAGGTTCAGGAATCGGAATAGATGCTGCTGATTGAGTAAGTGACATACGACAACTCTCAAGTGGTTGTCGATACATGGGTGTGTTCGGCGCATCCATTTATTACGTGTGACTTCAAACTCTCAGTCCTGGATTTAAATCAGCATGATCTCCGCAGAAAACCTCGCAATGTCGTTCGGCGCGCGGCAGCTCTTTGCACCGGCAAGCTTCGTGGTATCCGACGACCAGCGCGTCGGGTTGGTTGGCCCAAACGGTGCAGGGAAATCCACACTCCTTCAACTTATTGCCGGTCAGATGACTCCTTCTTCTGGACGTGCAATCGTGTCAGGTGGGGAACTTGCGTATTTGCGCCAGGAGTCGGACATCGGGCTTGATTTGCCTCTAAGGGAGGAGATGTGGAACGCTCTACCTGAGGCAAACGAGGTGCGACGGCGGATCGCCGATATAGAAGCCGAGATGATCGAAAATCCTGAACGAGTTCAGGAACTTTCGACCGAGTTCGATCGTGCTCAAGACAGGTTTCGAATCCTTGGTGGCACACGAGCCGAACCTGATATCAGCAGGGTGACCGAAGGTCTCGGCTTCAGCAAAAAGGATATGGACAAGCTCTGTGGCGAGTTCTCAGGTGGCTGGAGGATGCGAATTTCCCTGGCAAAGATCCTCGTACGGCAACCGAAACATCTGCTTCTTGACGAGCCAACCAATCATCTCGATCGTTCAGCGCGTCACTGGCTTCAGGAAGAATTGGCGTCCTATCCGGGCACATTGCTAATCGTTACTCACGACGGTGAATTTCTAGACCATGTAGTCACGAAGATCCTGAGCATCGAGCGAGGGCAAGTAGTTCAGTATGCCGGTAACTACTCATCCTTCCTTGATCAGCGTGCTGCCAACGACGAGCAACAACTCGGAGCCGCTGAGCGGCAGCAAAGGCAGATTGCCCGCCAGGAGCGCTTTATCGAGAGATTCAGATCTAAGGCAACGAAAGCCCGGCAAGTTCAGAGCCGAGTGAAGATGCTGGAAAAGATCGAACGAATCGACAGACCTGAGACCGCTTCGACCACCCAGTTCCGTATCAGGTCCACCGGACGAGTTGAACGGGTTGTGCTTGAAGTGGATTCGCTCGGGCACGAATGGGAAGGATCGCCTGTTTTACTGGATGTCGAACTTGAGATAGAACGAGGCCAAAAGATTGCACTGGTCGGACCCAACGGCGGTGGCAAATCAACTTTGCTTCGCATCCTTGCGGGAGAGGTGGGAGCGACCGAAGGATTCGTCAGATGGGCAGAACGAGCTCGAGTCGGTTATTACGCCCAGCATCAGGATGAGTCACTGGATCGCAAGGAAACTGTGCTGGGTGAGGTAAGAAAGGCTGCTGGTGACGAACCAGACGGAACGCTGCGTGGGGTACTGGGTCGGTTTCTGTTCAGCAATGACGATGTGTTCAAATCCGTCTCGATGCTGTCCGGAGGCGAGAAAAGTCGCCTGGCCCTGGCTAAGTTTCTGATCGAACCTAACAACGTGTTGTTGCTCGACGAACCGACTAACCACCTGGACGCTGTCACGAGAGAAGAGTTGCTTTCTGCTCTTGACGAATACGATGGGACCATCATCTGCGCAAGCCACGATCCGGCGATAGTCGATGAGATCGCAACACACGTTTATAACGTTGATGACGGAGAGGTTAAGCTCGCCGAAGTGCGGCAGTGACGGATTCAGGCTGCGCGATGTCTAGACAGGCGAATCGCTCGGACAAGGCCAGCTATCTGCGAGGCGACCTGCTCTAAAAATTGAGTCTCCCTTTCGCCATATGCGTGGCTGACCCTCGTTCGCACCATCAGTACTCCAACCACTTCATCCTCCGCGACCACCGGAGTAGAGAGCCAGGAACGGAATCCGACTTCGCGATCCGCAACCAGCCTCGGGTCGAGTTTCTCGAACTCCTCAATGTTGGAGTCGTCAAAGTGAAGTGTCTGACGTTTCCTGACCACCTCGCCGATTATGGTTCCCGCCAGTGGAAGAGGGTCACCTCGGCCACGGCCTGGTATCGAGACGCCATAGACCGCCTCTATGGTGCAGTCTCCAGCCTCGAGCGGCATCGTTGCGACGAGTGTCCTGTCAGTTCTGATGCGTGATTCGAGGATAGATGCAATTTCTTCGAATCTTTCGGCCAGATCGTGAGATTCACTCGCTAGGCGCCCAATCTGATTCAAGGCCTTCAGGTCGTTCGTGGCTGTTGTGAGGTGCAAATTCGCATCGTTCAGACTGTCGTTAATGTTACCCAGCTCTCTACGCGCTTCGAACTCGAACCTGTAGAGCTTCTGAGACTCTGCGAGTATGCCAAACAGAAGGACCCCATAACTGAACAGCTTAAAGATATGGAACACGCCATAGTAATTGTCGAACGGGTCCGATGAGTAGGCCATGAAACTCCCATCAGCTATACCGTTTGAGAACAAAAACACTCCGAACGCCGAAAACATGAAGCTGAGCTCAGAACTCCGATGCTGAAAGATCACGAAGGCGATTAGAAATAGCGATCCGGGCAACAGTGAAAGAGCGGTCTCGATAGACAAATCAGATGGCGCTTGACTACCCGTTAGTGCCAGAGCTGCCGAAGCAGCCACGAGGACGACTACTAGAGCTGCGGGTAACAGAATGATCGGTAGTGGCCGGTGATCCGTTTCGCTTTCGGTATCACGTCGCGCCAATGACAAAACGGTGCCCAAAGCCACGGCGCTTAACACCACCCTGCTCAGCAAGGAGGTCCAGTCACTTAAGACAGAATCTCCATCAAACACTTCTATCGCCTTAGAGGTGCTAAACACCATGTGAAGTAGGTCAAGTCCGGCGACGAAAACAAGACCCAGGCCAAGAATCCTGATCCACCGCTGACCACCCGCAGTTGAGATGCTAATCAGTGTGGCGCCAACGAGTCCGGCCAACGTGGCTGCTATAGCTTCGCCTGCGACGTGGGAGACAACACCCCCGGAGAGCGTGAACGAGGACAGTACCAAGTGAAGTGCAATCGACACTAGGGTCAGCACTATCGCGGCGACTAGCACGCGTTGGTAGTTATGGGGTTTCTGTTCAGCCCACATAGTTGAAGCCGTTTCGCGGCTGCCTCAAACTTCCAATTGTTACTCAGTTTGAACTGGAACTCGATGTATCCATTGGGTGCCAACCCTAGTCGCACACGGTTGTAAAAGGTCGCGATTCGGATGTTCTACCCTGAATCACCTCGGGGGAGAGTTGTCGAACTTGATCGATAATTAAACACAGATTTCATTATTCGGATGTTCATACGTGTGCCTATCTCACACGCATGAGACGAGCTTGGCCCAGTATGGGTCTTTGCAACCAAGTCGGTGATGCCTCCAGGAGCCGCAGAGACAACGGCCCTTGAGCAAGCTCTTTGGCATAATGCCTGCTCGCACGCTTTCTGACATCCAGGAATCTGTTCACTCTGTGTGTTTTGTACCTTGTGTCAGCCAGATCATGGTCCGGCGAACCTTCGCCCATTGCTGCTGCTGCTGAGGACATCTGGTCCAGCACTGGCTTATCAACAGACCGTGTAACCAGACGCGCTACACGGCCAATCAGAGAGTGTATCCACAAAGCCCTTTTCGACCATGCGAGTGCGTAAACCACAGCTTCAGATCCGGTACGAACAGCAGCCTTGACAGTCGCTCTGTGACAGATGATGTGATCGAGATGTCCGTAGTCACCTTTCGGTGAATGAGTCAAGATCATATTAGGGCCGACTTCGGTAATCTTCCCTGCGATTTGATCGGCAACCACTGATTCCGGAGCGGATGCTAGCAGGGGTAATTTGGGCCCAATGTCCGAACTAGCATCATTGACCAGTGGAGCGAAACGCAACGAGCTCACCCGGGAGATGCCCAGATCATACGCGGCGCTCTCCATCCTGCGAACGCGGTCGTCTTCGTCCCCCGGTGCTACACAGAGCAATTGGAAATTCCAACCTTCTGCAATGAGCATGGGGATCAGTGCGCCAGCCAACAGCGTTTCATCATCGGGGTGTGCGAACACCGCGAGCGCCTTCTTGCCTGTTCTATCATCGGTCATGTAGACGCCGCTCGTTCACATTCCGTCTTAAGATCTGCCAACATCGATTCACTCAAGTGCCGGATTATTGGTCGAGGGTAAAACAGCCGTAACGGCGCTATTGGAGACCTGAACACTTTGTGGTCAGTAACCATCGTGCCACCATCAGAATCTACGAAAGTAAACGTTCGGACGGCCGTTACCGATAGCTTCGTCGAAATCCAGGCGATCTGATCGTTTGGTTCAACTTCTTTAAGCGCCACTTCAAACGGTATTCCCAGTCCTGCCATCTTGAATCTGAGCGCTATGCATTGTCCTGGCGACCAATTGAAGTTGGAGTTGGTGTTTGCTTCCAAACACACTCGACACCATCTACTCCAACCTGAAATATCGGTGAATACCTGCCACACCTTCTCACGTTCGGCCTCAATGCGAATTGAAGATGCAAGTGTGAGGCTAAACAGGTTCATATGAGTAACGCGAGCAGACAGAACTTAATAAAGGATACGAATCATCACGATAGCAGGCAGCGGCAGAACGAGGGTTCGGCATGTTCTTGAAGTATCGACATAGAAGACGCGCAGTCAAACTGACACGATTGTCTAAAAGTCACATAGTGCCGCAGTTTTTTTTTGCAAATGCATGAAGCAACTGTGCTCAGCAGAGAGAAATCTTTCCCGGCCTCTTAGCCTGGCTAGACAACCGGGCGCTTATCAGCCCAGGGCTTGGCTTGCTCCAACGCAGCCGAAGCCGCGAGCACGTTCTCTTCGTCGCGCATGTGTCCCACGATCTGTATGCCAATCGGAAGACCGTTTTCAGAAAAGCCAGCAGGAATCGATGCGGCGGGGTTTCCTGTCAGGTTGAACAGGTAAGTGAATGGGGTGAATCCCCACAGTCGGTGTGGCACCGATTTTCCGTCGATCATTTCCGGCTCTTCACCGATCTTGAACGCCGGCACGGCGAGTGACGGAGACAGCAAAAGGTCGTATTTTTCGAAATACCGATTGGTGTAGTCACGGTACTCGCCGATCTCGTTGAAGACTTCCCACATACGTTCTGCGGGCAAGGTGTCTGCTCGGTCCATGTATTCGCCGAAATAGGTGGTGAACTGGTCCCTGCTGTTATCAAAGTCTTCCCTGTAGGCAGAGAGCCCTTTGACGGTGAAATAGTCAAACCAGGTCCAGAACACGTCGGTATGGTCACCTGGTCTGAAGTCCACATCTTCCACATGAGCACCGAGCTGTTCAAACTTACGAGCAAGACCTTCGGCGACACCGACAACTTCAGGATCGACCGGATTACCTCCGAGATCGTGGCTCCAGCCAATCTTTAGTCCCTTCACTCCCTTGGTGAGGGCAGCTTCGAAATCGGGAGGAGCTTCCTGGATGATGCCGTACTCAGTGTCGATATCTGGTCCCGACAGTAGTTGCAGAGCAATCGCGGCGTCACGCACGGTGCGGGTGATTGGCCCCGAACACGCGTTGTTCATGATGTTTAAGGCATCTTTGGACCAGCCTCCGCGGGGAACTCGCCCCTGGGTTGGCTTGATGCCGTAGACACCAGAGAAGCCAGCTGGGATTCGGATTGAACCACCACCATCGCCTCCTGAGGCCATGCTTGAGAGTCCAGCGGCGACCGCTGCTGCCGCTCCACCTGATGAACCACCTGGAGTCCGTTCGACATCCCACGGATTGCGGGCAGGTGAGCCAAGTCGATTCTCTGTGGTTCCAGCAAACCCGTTTTCAGGTGTGTTGGTCTTGCCAGTTATGACAGCGCCTGCAGACTTGAATCGACGAACCGGAATCGAGTCCTTCTCAGCAACGGAGTCCTTGTGGGGCAAAGAACCGTGTGTCCAGATGACTCCGGCCATCGCCTCGGTGTCTTTGACAGGTAGCGGAATGCCGTGGAGAGGTCCCAGGTCTTCACCATTCATCACGGCTTGCTCGGCTTCTCTGGCTTGCTCAAACGCCATCTCATCGAGCCTGTTGATGTAGATGCCCAGCTTCGGATCCAGGTCATCTGCCTGCCGGAAATGCGCCTCTGTCAGCTCGACCGGCGAAAGTTTCTTCTGGGCGATCAGCTCCCTTAATTCGTGAACAGGAGTGAAGCCCAGGTCGTCAGCTGAGGATGGAAGTTGAGGTGACATGGCTGTACTTTGCTCTCACGACCTTCGAGTTGCTGACAGAAGAGTTTGGGTTATTCGGGTCTAGATTCGGACGAATTTCCTGACACGTTGGCCGTGGTCCGGCTGGCCAATTTCAGCGACGTAGATCGAGCCTTCACTGTCCACCCAGCAGCCGTGCGCCGCCTCGCAGGCCTCTGCCACGCCGCGCCAGCGAGTGACAAGTTCACCATCCCCAGTCCAGATAGAAACGCCGTTGCCTCCGCCCTGCTCGACCACATAGACCATGCCGTCCGTATGAAAGTAGGTGTCTCCAGGGCCCGCTACATCGTTCCATTCGTCAATGTAATTGCCTGCGAGATCGAAACGCTGGATCCGGTGGTTCTCACGGTCGCAGATGTAGACGCGGTCCTGGGAGTCGATTCCAACCTTATGCAGGAGTGTGAACTCACCAGGTCCAGTTCCAGATCTGCCCCATGAGTTTTTCAGTTCGCCATCGGGAGAGAAGTGGTGCACGCGATGGTTTCCGTAGCCATCTGACACATAGATGTCACCGTTCGACGCCAGCGCGACTCCGCTTGGAGAGTTGAACGGCAGGCCGAAGTCCCCGTGTTGCCCGGCAGTGACCTGCGCGTAGTCGCGCTGACCGAGTTCCAGCAATATCTCGCCATCTTGCGAGTGCTTGGTGACGATGTGTCGCTGCTTCTCCGTTAGCCAGATGTTGTCGTCTTTGTCGATGTACATCCCATGCGGCTCACGGAAAAAGCCTTCGCCCCAACTGCCTATGAAGTCGCCATCCTTGGACCAGCATGTGACCGGGTGGTTACCACGCGAGAAGACCCATACGCGGTCCTGCGAATCGACTGCAACGTCTGAAGCCAGCCCGAACGACCACCACTCCGGCATTTTCGCCCAATCGGTTACAACCTCGTACTTGAAATCGCTATCGCCTACGATAGTCATTCGGGGTTCCTTTCGCTGTGGACTCGCAAACAGCGTTGAGCCTGCATGGTCAGGTTTCAGCAAGATGAGGATCACTCATCTATCGGAAAATGGCGCCGGAGCAGTTCATTGATCCTGCCGATCAATTCAATACCTTCGCGTTTGTCGGCTCCAATCACAATGCGGAATTCCAGCTCACTCATGGAATTGGGACCGCCAGTTACCCAGTTCACAGCGCCGCTGATAATCCTCAACTCCGTTTCCGTTAGTTCGACCGATAGTCGATCATCCGACAATTGCTCAGTCCTTCGTCACGATGTATCGCTCATGCCATTCGGTGCCTGCCCATGAAGTGATCTTATCCGGGGTGATTCTGACGAGGTATCGCAGTCGATCGGCGGTCTTCGATGCGTACTTTGGCCCGTCCGGACCCATGTATCGAATCGCCATTTCGTCTGCGATCTCTTTCGTGCGACCTTCCAGTGGCACCGGTCCCTCTACCACCTCTGCCCTGCCCTCGATAGTCACGCGAGTGTGCTCTGGATTGATGTCATCCGCGCAGGAAACACAGACGCGCGGCTCATTGAGTATGTGCTCAGCAAACCGGGATTTTGCCCTTGGGATTACCCAGAGGTGAGTCCCATCCCAGTGTTGCCAGACCGGAGCAACGTAGGGAGCCCCACCGGACTGTACCGTGGCGAGCCGAGCAATGACAGGGGTCGCCAGAAAGGCGTCAATCTCCTCGGATGAGAGCTTTCCAGGTTTCCTACCTTCTGCCATCAGTGAGACTCCTACACCAAGACCATGGCCTTCAGCTTCAAAGAACGAGACACTACAGGTTAGCTAGTTGGCTACGCGTACTTGCCGCTGACCTGTGGAGTGGCATCGTCATGACCCTGCTCCTGTCGCTGCAGGCGAGTTTCACGCGCCCACGTCCGCTTTAGGTCATCTTTGATGTTGAATTTGAGCCGCCCTAGACCCTCGCACTCCAGTTCGATCACGTCCCCGTCCTGGAACGGATTGAGACCGCGATGGTTTGTGCCGGTGGCGAGGATGTCACCCGGTTCGAGGGTATGGATGGATGAGACGTACTCGATGCAGCGGGCGATGTTGTGGGCCATATCGTCGGTGTTGAAGTCCTGCATCAGGTCACCGTTATTCCAGAGCTGCACCCGCAGATTCTGTGGATTGGCGATCTCGTCCGCGGTCACGATATAAGGACCTATCGGAGCAAACGTATCTCGTGACTTCATGGCATGGAACACGTTCGCGCCGGGAAGGCCTCTCGCTGAACCGTCGATGAAGTTGGTGTAGCCAAAGATGTAGTCCATGGCCTCGGACTGAGGTACGTCTTTGGCGCGTTTTCCGATCACGATGGCAAGTTCCGCCTCACCTTCGAAGATGGTCGCCGGTATGTCCTGCAACACCATCGTGTCACCTGGACCGATGATCGCACCTGGTGACTTGTGGAAAGTGTTGATCAGCGCAGGTTCAGACCGTGTTCCGTTCTCCATGTAATTGACGGCCATGCAGTCGATGTTGGCCGGCCTCGGCAACGGTGGTCGGACTCTAACGCTATCGAGAGGAACACCGTCAGACGAGGCAACGGTGGCTTCGAGCCTCGACCGATAGGCAGAGAACTCTTCAATAACTCCACTGATGATGTCCTGGGGATGAACATTAGGAATTTCCGCTACAACATCGGAAACATCTACAACGTTGTCGCCTTTAACAACGCCAAGAGAGAAATCATTGAAGAAAAGGAGTTTCATTGAGAAGTGCCCTTCGATGACGAATCTGGTTGCCCACGCCTGGCGGAATCTTACACCGATTAGCGATCAACAACCGGCGGAACCCGGACAGTGAAGCGACTATGCTCTAAACGCCGGTGATACTCAGCGTTGAGACAGTCTGCTCTTCCAGATCGATCAATCGAACAGAGTGGTTATTCGTGTCGGCAACCCAGACTCGGTTCCCATCCACGGCCAATCCAGCGGGCTCGTTGAAGCTGGCCCTCCCCAAGGCTCCGTCCGCATTACCTTTTCTTCCGCTTCCTGCAACGTTATCGACCTTCAGCGTCGAAAGGCTCATGCGCTTGATGCGGTGGTTATAAGTATCGGCTATGAAGACGGTGTCTCGACCGGCCGCCACACCTTGCGGGTGTTGAAGCTTCGCCTCTTTGCCAATGCCCTCGGCATCACCGAAATCGAACAGGCCAGTCCCCACCAACGTCACAACTCTCCCTCCTTCGCCGATTTTTGCCAGCCTGATCGAACTGGTTTCCGAGTCGGCAAAGAATACGTTGCTGCCCTGGACAGCCAGACCGTAAGGTTGCGCCAGCATCGACTCCATACGCAGTCCATCCTTGATCGCCTCTGCACCGGTCCCGGCAAACGGTTGTACGGTTTGTTCCACGAGGTTCATCGACCAGAGTTGATGAAAACCTGCCATGGCGATATAGAGAAGATCGCCATGAACTCCGAGGTCAAAAGGAGAGTTGAGAGGATTCGCCAGAGCTTCGCCACCCTGGTGTCGGTACAGAGACTGCTCTCCGGTACCAGCGATAACGGAAACTGTCTCGTTGTCAAGATCAACTAGTTTGATCGTGTGTGTTCCAGCATCAGCGACATATAACGTGCTGCCATTGGGGGCCATGCCCTGCGGATTGTCGAAGGCAGCATCATCAAACCCCTGTTGTTCAAGGGTGAATTCATTCACCTCCCCATTGCCAATAATCGTCTGTACCTGGCCGTCCAGTGAAGTAACCAGCACACGATGGTGGTTTGAATCGGCAACAAAGAGTCGATCATTCTCAGCATCGACTTCTACTTTGCCCGGGAACGATAAGGTCCTCTGCTCTCGTTCTATAGTTCTCCTCTGGAAAGGGAGAAGGTCTCGGTTCAGAAGGCCGGCTGCGTCGTATTCTCCGATCATCTGAAGCAACACTCGGTTGAGTTCGTCAACCGAAAACTCGCCTTCATGCCGACCGACAACCTTGCCTTCAGGATCGATGAACATCAGAGTCGGCCAGGCACGGACTCCGTATTGGCTCCAAACTTGAAAGTTGGAATCGTTAACAACAGGATGCCCGATGTTATAGCGGGCTATCGCTTCAGCGACGCTCGCTGTCAGCTTTTCCGCGCGGAACTTGGCCGAGTGAACACCAATAACGACCAGCGTGTCTCGGTGCCGCTCCTCCAGCTTCCGCAACTGCGGAAGTACGTGCATGCAGTTGATTCAGCAGTAAGTCCAGAAGTGAAGTACGACCAGCTTCCCGCGTAGTTGGCTCAGCGATACTGGTTCGTCTGAATTGAGCCAGTCAAGTTCAACAGGAAAGTCAGGCGCGTTTACTTTGCCAGCGTACTGCGTCGACACCCAGCGGTCCTTTCGAATGTACCTGTCAACCGTCGTGTGTTCAGTCTATCGTCTGTAACGACACTGCTGAGTGAATCGACCAACAGATTCGGCCGTCGAGCCGGTCAGACCTCAGCGCGGATATCGGTTGGCGGCTAGTATGCAGAACATGAATACACATCCAGAGCCAATAGTTACCGACAACCACCAGCAGGCTGCAAGGGAGTGGTTCGAGCGATTGAGTGCGGCATGTGCGTCGGTCGACTATGAAGCTGGGCGACGAATCTTCGCAGGCGATGTGGCCTCGTTCGGCACGAAGGCAGACATCGTGGTTGGACTCGATCCGTTGCAGTCGAACCAATGGGAAGGCATCTGGCCCAATATCGCGAATTTCCGCATAGATCTTGATTCCGTTCGAGGTGGCGGTGATGGGGATTCAGCCTGGGGGATCGCGGTGTGGAGTTCGACCGGTTTCGATCAACGGGGACAGCCATTCGATCGGCGCGGTCGTTCAACTGTGATCCTGGAACGCCGCCAGACAGATACAACTCCAGGCGGTGAATGGCTGGCCGTGCATACCCATTTCTCGCTCAATCCGGGCACGCCACCTCGGACATTCGGTAAGCACGAAAACCAGCAGCACGATCAGATTTCCTGATTCTCTTTGCACCTGAAGCTTCTGACGGTCGGCCAGATATTTCCGGGACTGAAACACTCCTACGACAGTCGCCGGAGAACCGCTGGAACTCCCAACACGACATTCAGAAATTCAATCGGCTGCCAGATGATTCAATAGTTGTGTCAATGAATCGGTGAGTGCAAGGATCACGGATTGTTCGGTCTGATCACAGTATTCAGCGCAGTAGTACCCGGCGTCATTTGGCTATGGGTATTCACGCACGGACGTTCCTACCGGGGAGCCCCGCTGAAGATTCTTGTGATCACCTTTTTTCTGGGGGTGTTCGCAGCCGCACCTGTCTCAGCAGCATACTGGGCAATCGACAGGTGGGTGTTCGAGCTTGACATATCGGAACTCGCTGTTGCCAGTGTTGGTACGGTTGCTGTGGCAATGTTCTTCATCGTCGGTCCGGTAGAGGAAACATTTAAATTCCTCGCCGTCAGGCTCGGTGTATACAGAACCCATCATTTGCGGGAGCCGCTGGACGGGCTCATCTACGGTGCGGCGGCTAGCCTGGGTTTCGCCACCATCGAAAACATCAGCTATGCGTCATCATTCGGTCCAGAGGTCATGATCCTGCGAGGCCCGATCAGTACATTGGGTCACGTTGTGTTCGGATCGATCTGGGCACTTTCCCTGAACCCGCGAGCTCCCCGATCGAGTCGCCGCGTCATTGGATTGGCATCGTTAGCAGGCGCAGCATTCCTGCACGGGCTATTCAATGTTTTTGCGTTCAGCGATTGGGGAGTGCTTCCTGCTTTAGGGCTGGTGGCGATTGGCGGTGCGGTTGTCATCCGGATGTTCCGACGCGCTAAGGCAAAATCCATTTATCACTTGAGACGGAACATCCCGTTGCAAGTCTGTCCACACTGCTGGACTGCGTTTCGCCCCGAGGATAACTTTTGCAGCGGCTGTGGAAGGCAGGTTAGCCTCATCCATGCCCGCATCCAGCAGTGCGCAAATTGCCGGGAGGACTCGTTGATCGGTGCTCGCTTCTGCGGAAATTGCGGGGATCTATTCGTTTACAGGAAGTGAGACTTGAGTCAATTACAAGCTGAAGAAGCACCGATGCGAGTCCTGTTTCCGCAGTTCTGGAAACTCGACGCAATGGTTCGAGGTGAAATCACTGGACTGAATGACCAGATGCTTGATTGGACCAGCGCAGAATTTGGCTGGGCCGGCTGGAGCATACGTCAGCAGTCCAGCCACCTTGGATCTCTTGTTTTTCGTTGGCTGTTGGTGCGTTGGAGGAACACACTTTTCCCGGATGGACTCCCGATACCTGAAAACAAATTGTCTTCGTTGAATTCAGCAGATCATGACCGTCGACTCAACGACGATCTGTTTCACTCACCTGATCAGATACTGGGTGCGGTGTCATTGGCGATGTCAGTGGCCCAATCGGTTTTGCAGAGATTTTCGATCGCTGAAGGAAGGCAGCTTTCTGTGACGCGTAGCCCCAGTCTTCAGTGGCCAATGATGGTCAAGGCCCATCCGCGCGGAGTCACGCTGAACAGTGAGGGAGGTGGCACTCTGACACTGGAAGCCACCTTCCGGCACATCTACTTCGAGTACCTGACGCATCTCTACAACATTCAACGCATTAAGCACAATCTCGGAGAGCCGATAGTCGTTCGTCTGCCGAACGATGGCTACCACACGGTAAGAGGGTGGGAATAGTCAGGCGTCAGAATCACCAGAACGCAGTGCCCGAAAACCTTTCTGTTACGGCAAACTCCGTGCTTACGGAGGTGAACAGTTGTCCCGCACTGGAGTTGAGAAAAAACCACCATGGAGCAAAGTGCCCGTTGAACTGAGGCGGGCGATAGGTGAAATGCTGGACTCGCCGGTAAAGCGAGGAACGAGAGTGTGGGGAAGTTACGGCCCAGGTCCAACCTTTCGATTGGTGTTGGAGGATGATCGACGGGCCTTCGTTAAAGCAATCTCGCCAGACTCCAGTGAGACCCAACGAAAGATGTTCGCTCACGAATTGCGCGTTTACCAGGAACTCGGGCACCTGATCGCCGGTCGGGCGCCAGACTTCCAGGGTCAAGTTGTGCAGGATCGGTGGCACGCGATGATTCTCGAAGACCTCGGGCCGAAATCAGCACCTCCGTGGTCGAGAGTCGATGCAAAACGCGTGGTGCAAGGCCTGGCTGAACTCCATGACTCGACGACTGATATCAAATTGCCCCAATGGACTTCAACGATCGGTGCCGATTCAGAGTTGCTAGCGACTAGCATGTGGCAAAGGTCGGCTGACTATGAAGGTTTAGAGGGTCTGGCAAACCTTTCGACTGAACCAAGGTCAGCCATAAGTTGGCTCAGAACTTACACACCTGTGTTAGCTGAGGCATCGTCTTCGTTGACCAGAATTAGACCTGGCAACTCCCTGCTGCACATGGACGTGCGTTCGGATAACTTGAGAGTGGTGAACGGGCGACTAAGGCTGTTCGACTGGGCTTCTGCGATTAAAGGGCCACATGAGCTTGATGTGGTCGCCTTTGCTCAAACCGTGGAGGCGGAGGGCTATTTCGACAGTGAGTCGGTTCTCGGCTGGTACGAGAAACACAAAAGGCTTGATCATGAACTGACCACAGCGTCCTTGGTTGTAGTCGCTGGTTACTTCGCCAGCCGTGCCTGGTTGCCTGACATAAGCGGATTGCCTCGACTCAGAACATGGCAAAGAGCACAACTGAAAGTGTCACTTTCCTGGGCGGCAATCAGGCTCGGCCTGCCAGCACCGGACTGGCTGGCCAAAATCGCCGTCTAGCACCGTTACACTCCTGCTTCGAAAAACGATGACTTAAGGCGACCGTAGACACATGTTTTCGAGAGGACTGTCATGACCGATAAAAGAAAAGTTCTGGTGACCGGTGCATCGGGCTACGTTGCATCTCAGATGCTTGAAGAGTTCTCTGAGATATACGAGCTTGTACTAGCAGACGTAACAGATACAGACCGGAACGGAAATCAACTGGAAGGTATCCAGGTTGCGGACTTCATCAACACTGACCGCTCGCAATATCAGCACCTTTTTGAAGGTGTGGACACGGTCATCCATCTTTCTTACAAGCGTTCATCGGCAGGCGGCGTGCTGGGCGATGAGGTTCCTCACATCGAGCGGTTTGCTGTTGAGAACGAAAACGTCGTGATGGCGAATAACGTCTACCGCGCTGCATACGATGCAGCTGTCCGTCGCATGGTAGTTGCTTCCTCAAACCACGCCGCAGACTGGTACGAACATGCGCTTATCCACGCCCAGAAAAAAGATATTGTTCAGCCCTGGGAGTACCCGGTCTCGGACAACTTTTACGGCTGGGCAAAAGCCGCGTATGAGCTACTGGCCTGGCCTTATGCGTGCGGAAAGTTCGGCCGCAAGATGGAGTTCGTCCAGGTACGCATCGGGTACCCGAGAGAAGTGGACGCCGAAATGTTCATGTCTCAGCCAGAAGGTGCCGAACCGGCTGGTGGGCCAATAGCGAATTTCAAGCGTCACCTTGGGACACACTTCTCAGCTCGTGATCTCCGTCAGCTGTTCACGAAGGCGATCGAGACTCCTGACATAACCGACGAGTACGGTATTCCGTACCTGGTCGTCTATGGCATCAGCGGCAACACGCGCAGGTTCTGGTCGCTCGAGACTGCACGCAACAAGCTGGGGTACGAACCACAGGATGACTCGGAAGTGAAGTACGAGGCAGCCATCAGGAAGTACCTGAGCGGTCCCGAAGCGAGCGCCGGGCATTCACGTGTAGGAAGCTAGACAAGTTCCAGCACTACCATGTTCACGCAGCATCACGATCAGGTTTCGCATGTTCAGAATCAGATCGTTTTCGCCCGCGAATCTCGTTCAAATCCAGGTCGCCCGTGATTAGCCGGGCGGACCGGTTGCGACTGAAGTAGCTTGAAGCCCACTGAACCAGGACTGTTGCGCGATTCTGGTAGCCAACGAGCTTCAGGACATGAATGAATAGCCACACCTGCCAGGCAATGAATCCCGCAAACTTGAAAAACTTCAGATCGGCAACGGCCGAAGAGCGCCCGATGACGGCCAACTTACCGAGATCACGGAACTTGAAGGGCTTTGGCACAGACTTCTGCTTCAGCCGACGGGAGATTACTTTTCCTGCGTATGCTCCTTGAGCTGCGGCAACATCTGCTGTGCCTCGAAGAGGCTGACCCGATTGGTGGGAGTAACTGGACAGATCTCCGAGCACGAATATCTCTGGGTGGCCTGCAATCGTCAGGTCTGTCTCAACAGGCACCCTACCCACATGATCGATGTTGACTTCACCGGAAGTATCGGCATCTTTGATCGACTCAGCAAGCATCTTGCCGAGACCGGACGCTTGAACACCGGCAGCCCAGATCACGGTTTCAACGTCGAGCTGCTCCGCTATCTCCTTGCGTTCAACCGTGATCCTGCCCTCCTGGACACTCGTCACCAAGGTGTTCGTCATGACCTCAACGCCGATTTTGCGAAGCGATTTCTCAGCTTTTGGAGCCAGTGATTCGGAGTACGTCGGCAACAGGCGTGGGCCGCCCTCTATGAGCAGCACTCTAGTCTGAGTAGGGTCGAAGTTACGAAAATCTCGCTTCAACGTTTGCCTGGCAAGCTCACCAATCGCCCCTGCCATCTCAACCCCGGTGGGTCCACCGCCGACTATCGCGAACGTCAGTAGAGCCCTGCGTTCACTCTCAGTCTGGGCTTGTTCCGCGGCCTCGAAAGCCAGGAGGATTCTCCTTCTAATATCGGTCGCATCATCAAGCGATTTCAAACCCGGAGCGTTTTCGGACCATTGATCATTGCCGAAGTACGAATGAGTGGCACCAGTCGCCAGAACAAGGGTGTCGTATCCAACGGGACCGGTTGTTGTGGTCAGTGTCCGAGATGACACATCTAATCCGGTCACTTCCGCAAGTAACACTTTAGTGTTTCTGTTTTTGGCGACTAGTCCGCGAATAGGAGCCGAGATATCCGCAGGTGACAGCCCGCCGGTCGCAACCTGATAAAGAAGCGGCTGAAACAGGTGGTGGTTGGAGCGATCAATAATAGTGATTTCGGCTTCAGCCTTGCCTAGCTTTTTAGCTGCGTTTAGCCCGGCGAAACCACCACCTACGATGACGACTCGGTGTTTCTTGCTACTCATTGGAATGGATCACCCATTGGATCGACAACTATTTGTGAATTTTATCACACTATTTGATGCATAGAATCCGACTGAGATACACCACGTGATACATTCGCCGCGTCTAGGTTCATCCGGCTTGATGCTCGTATCGCAACCAGATCAGTTACCCGATCTTCGCCAGCCAACAACGAAAGTGAGATCAACAGATGATCAAGCTCAGTCTGCAGTCACTCTCATACAGGGACACGTTTAACGAGGGCAAGATTGATCTCATCGGGATCATCGAAAAGGCAGCCGAATACCGGCTGGACGGAGTGGACCTGCACTTCACTCATTTTGCGTCCACGGACCGTGCATACCTCGAAGAGTTACGCCACCTCACGCTCAAACGTGGACTGCACATCTGCTACATCGGTATCAGCAATAACTTTGGACTTGAGAGCGAAGAGTTAAGAGAGCAGATCGAAACCTATAAGAAGTGGATCGATGTGGCTGCGACCATGGGAATCCAGATGGTCCGAGCGTTCGGCGCCTGGGTACCGGACGGGCATAGCGCAGAACAGGTATGGCCGCGATTGGCTGCTTCGACGAAAGAGGTTGTTGAATACGGTGCCGAAAAGGGCGTGGTGGTCGGCCTGCACAACCACAACCATGGCTGCATGCCTGCGACGGGCGACGATGTGTTGCGACTGCTGGACGAAGTTGACAACCCTTACTACAGCCACATTCTTGATACGGGACAGTACCTCGGAGGTCCCGGTGTCTCAAAGGGAGAGCGAGGCAGCACCGAAAATATTGAGGATCTTTACCGGTCAATCTCGACTTCTGTGTCGCGAGCTGTGCATGTCCGCGGCAAGGTCTATCGAATAGCTTCTGGCGAAGAGGCATGGCTCGACTACGATCGTATCCTTCCGATCATAAAAGAAGCCGGTTTTAATGGCTGGATGTCGGTGGTATTCGAAGGCCAGGATGAGATTTCCGAACCGGAAGCTGTCCCCCTGGCTGTGGACTTCTTTCGCCGGAAACTCGCCGAGCACGGGATGTGACTCAGGTCACTTAGTATTGATCCGACGTTTGACAAATGATCGCTAGATTCCGGGCCGATCACTCTGAGTCGGCTGAAAAACGTCTGGTGATTCCCTCTCAACGCATCAAGTCCAGAACTGGACTGAGGATCATCCGAAAAGAATTATCGCCCACACCGTAATCGCTGCAATTATCGTTACAAAAACAGCCGCCGAGGCCAAATCTTTTGCTCGCCCGGACAGTTCGTGGTGTTCCGTGCCAATGCGGTCTACGACAGTCTCGATTGCCGTGTTGATTAGTTCAGCTGCAAGAACGGGAAACAGAGTGCCGATCAGTAGAGCACGTTCTATGGTTGAGTCACCGAGAAAGACCGCGGCGATGGCTGCTGCAACAATGATCACGGATTCTTGACGGAACGCCTCAGCGTGTACCCATGCTGAGCGCAAACCTCGTAATGAGTAGCGAAGACCGTCTATGAAGTGGAGAAGTCCCGTCCGGGAATGCTGCTGTTGTGGGGGTGTGGATTCGGACATGTGGAGAGATTAAGGGATGTCGATGGCAGTTGCCATCGCTGGGTACACCTCATCGAACCGCGCTCTGCCAGAGTTTAGCCGCCGTAAATGCCAAGGAGTTTACGATCGAGCACGTCGGTCCCCACCTTGGCAAGGACCTTCTCAATGATCTCCTGGTCATGCTCTCCGACGAAACTGACCGCAGTCCCTTCTTTGCCCATCCGTGCAGTCCGCCCAACGCGGTGAACGTATTCTTCCACGTTGTCTGGCATGTCGTAGTTGATGACATGCGTGATGGTGGAGATATCGAGCCCTCGTGCAGCCACATTTGTAGCGATCAACACTCGAAGGGAGCCGTCACGAAACGCCTTCATCACCCTGTCACGGTCACGCTGTGACATACCACCGTGAATACCTTTGACCGGGTATCCAGCGCGCTCAAGGTCGCGTGCCAGCCTGTCAACTCCGATCTGCATGCGACGGAACATGAGCGTCTGTGAGTCATCTGGCATCTCATCTAACACTTCATGGACCGCTCGCAGCTTGTCGCGCTCAGCGACATCGTAGTAGACCTGCCTGACCTCAGCAGCAGTCTTGATCCCATCGAATTTATCAACTAGCTTCACCCACACCGGATCGTCGAGATACCGGCGGATCAGCTTCAAGATGAAGCCTGGAATCGTCGCAGAAAATAATGCCGTCTGACGATTGGAAGGTGTTCGCCTGAGTATGAATTCCATGTCATCGGCAAAACCGATGTCCAGCATTTCGTCCGCTTCATCTAGCACCGCAAACCGAACATCGCCCAAGTCGAGAGTTCGACGCGCCATATGATCTTTGATTCGACCAGGCGTACCGACAACTACCGGCACACCGCGCTCAAGTTGATCGATCTGACGATTGATTGGCTCCCCTCCGTAAACAGCGGCGACCTTGACGCCTAGTTTGGTTCCGACGGCAGAGATCTCTTTAGCTACCTGTTGGGCAAGTTCTCTTGTGGGAACCAGAACAAGGCCCTCAACTCGGCGTGATCTAGGATCGACTGATTCGCACATCGGAATTCCGAAGGCAGAAGTCTTTCCCGAACCCGTTACTGCCTGACCGACAACATCTCGTCCTGCGAGAAGGGGTGGTATTGCGAGTCGTTGTATCTCAGACGGAGCTACGTAGCCCATCGAAGATAGAGATTCGGCAATCTCAGGAGTTAGGTCGATTGTGCCCCAGCGAACATACTTGCCAAGATTCGAGGCCTGAACGGTTCCGTCATCGCTGTCATCCACACGCGCCTCACGGCGCTTGATGACAGGAGGTCCAGTCCGCTTGACCACGGCGTCTCGACGTCGTGGCAGTTTCCTCCGAGATTGAGTGCCGCCTTTTGAGTTCGCCTGTGGCTCCCCGGATTCGTGATCGTTACGAGAGGCTCGACTTGATGAGTTGTCTTCCGAGTCTGGAGCAGTCACTTTTCGAGTCGCGTGAGAAGTATCAGATTCGTTGTGCATATCCGTCCATGATACTCGCTGGGCACCAGCTACAACGAGTTCCTGGGTAGTTGAGGTTGTTCAGGTCACTCGTCCAGTGTTTTTGGCGTTATGGGCAGTGGTTAATCTACGCACAAGACAGTGGGTAACAGGCATCCTGTCTCAAGTCTAATCCCTCATTATTCAACCACGGACACACAAATTGCAGATCAGTGACCATACTCGTTCAGAAGCAGCTGAACTGTGTGACGCCGTTCGCACGGTTTCGGGATTCAGCGCCGTTGTGGCGCTTCTACAGTCCGAAGATGGAGCCGTGTTATCACCAGTGGCGTGGCTACTCGCAGGAGGAGTTCCGGGAGAGGCGGAGTTAACTGAATCAGCATCTGGGAACAACCCAGGATCACGCGCACTCGATCTCGGGATCACTCTTGTCTACAGCAAAACGGATAACTCTCCGGAAGACCTTCCACTTTGGGCCGCTGCGCGTGGGTTCACCACCGGCATCGTCGTTCCCCTACTGAAGTACGGCACTCCTTTCGGCGCGGTGTATGCCCTTCGCCGCGACGTCGCCGTTCCAACTGAGCATGAAATCTATCTCGCTGAGCTGGCGGTGGCGCACGGATCTCGCACGCTCCCGGTTGTGGTACGAAACACCACAGACGAAGATGGATCGGAAATTATGGCATCAAGATCCTACGCATCCGTCAGAGATCTGCTGCCGCTGAATTTTGATGACTTCCAGATTGATCCTATTCGGGAGCAGGCCCGTTTCGGAAATACCGATGTATCACTTTCCAGGACGGAGTTTCTGATGCTGTACACGCTAGGAAGCAAACCTAATGAAATCGTCCCTCATCACGTCCTACTGGAGACGTGTTGGCCGAACGACTTCCCCGCATTAAGTGCGGTCGATGCCACTGTCTACAGGCTACGTAAGAAGCTTTCACTGGCATCAAACGGCATGGGCAAGCAGATAGTCAAGACGGTGCGCGGCAAAGGCTATATGCTGGCGGCTTCATGATTTTTTTCAGTCAGTGACTCTGGCCTCAAAACATTTGACGCTTAGTCTCGTGGACCCAGTTCTGATATCGAACCAACTCTGATGAACAGAGTTCCAAACAAGCCGAAGCACACTACTTCGCAAGCGCTCGCTTCGACTCCTCCCTCCACCGCCAGTAGATAGGAGATTGACCCTGAGGGATTTCAAGTACGTCTAGCAGTGAAGTAATCGGAACGATCCGCCTGATCCTGATTTCATGCAACGGGTTCCATGGCAAAAGAGTCACCTGTGCCAGCCAGAGAGAGCGGACAAGGACCTTTCCATGCTCCGGACCTGATACACATTCTGTTCTTGCGAATCCCAGTAACTGTGCGGCATCGATTCGGGCACAAGCCTCTTCGAGCACTTCCCGGTTGAGTGTCGTCCGCCAGTCTTCACCTGCCTCAGGGCGGCCACCAGGCACCTCCCAGCCATGTTTGCCGCCAGCGCTACCGACCACACAGTCTCCTGTTGCAGTCACGCAGATTGCAGCTGAGCCGAAATTGACACCTGGCGGCTCGTTCGCTGGCGAGTGCCAGGACTGTAAAAACGCATTTCCCTTGCTTACAAACCTGTACCGCTGACCATCGACCGCTACAAATTGTGTTCGCACCATCCTGGAACCTCAGAAGATCTACGATTCTGATTAACCTATGGCAATCGACCATCCTGGGTAACTGTGTGCTCCCAGCTATCTCGACTGAGGCCGTTCCTGTCCCAGACCACCTGGCCGCTTTTGACAGTGATCTGCGGATCAAGCCTCTGCCCTGCCCTCCGGACTCGGTTGCCAGACGATCCGTTGTCGGTAAAGCCGTAACTACCTTCGGAAAGATCGAGCACTGTGACGTCAGCTATCCCTGCAACGCTTAGAGTCCCTAACTCTGGATGCCCGATCTTCTGAGCCGGACGCCAAGTGGACATGTCAACAACATCGGCTATCGGGATACCACATGTCAGCATCTTGCTCATCGTCTCAGGCATAGTCGCCTGATTTGTCAGATAACTGCTTCTGTGCAGATCGGTACTTATGGTGTCCGGCAGAAATCCCTGGTCAACTGCTGCCTGGGCGATTCGCCAGGAAAAGCTGCCCGCACCATGACCTACATCGAACTGAACACCGCGGTCACGCGCTTTGAAGAAATACTCTCGCACTTTATCCTCAGGATCCGTCATCGGCTTGCTAACCGCATAGCAGTGAGTGACGATGTCGCCATCACCCATATGGCTCAGCATCATCTCGTCCATGGGCCGGGACGCAATAGGGGTCTGGTCCACCATGACGAACGTGTTCGTGTCCCGAGCTGCTTCGACGCCGCGGTCCAGAGGCTCCCATCCCGGGCCCGCGTAATGCGCCACCTTGATTCCGACGATCAAATCAGGACGCTGCGCTATTTTGCTCACTGACAGCTCTGCACTCATGCCATCTAGATCTTGCTCCGGCTCACCCACCATGCCTTCGCCAGCTATGTTGAGCAGAGCGAATACGCGCGTCGTCGCCTGGCTGATAACCGATTCATTGAACTCGTCAAACGTCAAGTGACCGGCGCCGCCTGCATCGACCGCTGTCGTTACACCCGTTGACAGGCAGAGCGGGTCGGGCTGAATAGCGCCGAAGTAACCGAAAAAATGGGCGTGCAGATCGATCAAGCCTGGCGTCACAATCATCCCAGTCACATCGGCAATGCGTCTCGCGGATTCTTTCGGAATATCAGCTTGCACTGCTGCTATCACGTTTCCCGAGATCGCGACATCGAGCCTTTCGCCAGTTATCCGATTAGCGGGGTCGTAGACAGTACCTCCCGAGAGTAGAAGGTCGTAGATAGGCCGATCGTGCTGTTCATTTGCCGTGATCATCACAGTCCCTTCGCCGAATCGATGGTAGGTCTGAGGGGCAAATACTACAGGCTATGAGAGAGTGCCCGGATTGCCTAATCCATCGGCCAATCGCATCCGTCACGCGAACCCGGCCGGGCGCCTGAGACACTCGATCAATTCAGAAAATCGGCGGTTTGCGCTTGATCTCTTAACTTCTCTTAACAAATGAGCGCGGTAATTGGTAAGTCTGGCCCCTTGCAGTGCAAACAGAGCGGCCAACATAGCCCCAGCCATGCGAATGGTGGGCGAAACAAGAACGCTGAAAAGACTCTAGGAGATATCGAAAAAATGGCAGGTCAACTACTGACCAGTCGGAATAGGATCCTGCTTCTTGCCGGAATCCTTGCGGCATTCGCGGTCGCGGCCGTTGCATGTGGAAGTGATGAATCGACACCGAACGGTTCGTCTGGTGACCAGGGGACCGACCCACCTGTCTCCCAGGATCTTACGGGTACGATTCAGATCGACGGATCTTCCACGGTGTTCCCGGTTACGCAAGCGGTTGCAGAGGAGTTCAGGGCCGACGGAAACAACGGTGTCCAGATCGTGATCGGTGTCTCAGGCACCGGCGGCGGTATGAAACGTTTCACGGCGGGCGAAATCGCTATAACGAACGCCTCGCGAAAGATCAAAGAGTCTGAAGCTCAGGCGGCAGCCGATAACGGCATCGAGTTCGTCGAATTGCGAGTAGCGCTGGATGGTCTCTCTGTGCTGGTTCATCCGAACAATGACTTCGTGAGCTGCTTGACCACCGACGAACTGAACAAAATATGGGAGCCCGGATCAGAGATCGACAACTGGAACCAGGTGAGAGACGGCTTCCCTGATCGGCCGATTCGCCTCTACGGCCCAGGTACCGATTCAGGTACGTTTGACTACTTCACAGATGAGATCAACGGTGAAGAAGGCGCAACCCGCTCAGACTACACACCGTCCGAAGATGACAACGTGCTGGTCCAGGGAATTTCGGGGGACCGCAACTCGCTTGGGTACTTCGGGTATGCCTACTACACAGAGAATACTGACAGGTTGAAACTGGTTGGTGTTGACTCTGGTGGAGGTTGCGTCGAACCCACCGAAGAGACAATCAACAACGGAACCTATGCTCCGCTCTCACGACCTCTGTTCATCTACGTGAACACTGCCGAGATGGGCAAACCTGAGGTCAAAGCATTCCTTAGGTACTTCATGACCGAAGGCGGTGCCTTAGCCGAAGAGGTCGGTTACGTATCACTTCCAGACAGCGTTTACGAAGAGAATCTGACCATAATCGAGTAAACGCAGGGGAAGTGAAACGGGCTTCGCACCTGCTTTCACGGTTGATTCACCTGCCTTTGTGGAACTGGAGGAAGGCGGCCTCGCACTCGGCTTGCGAGGCCGCTATTTTCTGTTCTGTACTAGATGAACTGCCGTGCCGTGGGCAACCTTCCCTTGATCAGTCGGCCGAAATAGCCACAACGAACGCGGACCTGACTGGGCTTCGCATCAATAGTCGGACTTATGTACTGTTTGATGGCCGAATACCAAGTAAGATATTGGGTCGATAACGTTTGAAGCTTTCGATGAACAACGGCCCTCACGTGCTTTTGCTACGCGGCCATGCGGTTGTCATCGTTGCGTTTGACGTGATCCCGTCAACGGGCCTCTAGCTCAGTGGTAGAGCAACGGACTTTTAATCCGCAGGTCGTGGGTTCGAATCCCACGGGGCCCACCAATATTTCGAGTTCAACCCCGTGATTTGAGGTTCACATTGGCCGGCCGAGGTCTGGTCGGTGTGCCAATTTCAGTGCCAATCCGAGGTGGCTACACTGACTTCCTCCCGTGAACCTATTAGTCGAAAGCAGCGAAACAGTATGTTTGGATGGCACCGCTGCACTAGTTAGCTCCCTTCCACGAGTCGAGTACATCGAGCCAATCCGAGACCAAGAGGATTTGGTAGGTCGCGAACTTCGCCAAACTGTCCCCATGTTCGTGCAAAGAGCGCATGAGCCAACGGTTAAACCCAACTGTCTCGTCATCCAAAACCGCCGCTATGGACATCATGTGGGCGCCGCGGCTCTCTGACTCGGCCAGCTCGATGATCCTCTTGGCCTTTCTCTGAGTCTGCCGGGATTCGATATCTGTGTCCGGGTCAATAACTCTGATTATCACGTCTGTGATACGTTCGAAAATAACACGCGTTGAATTGGCGAAACCCGTGCCATCAAGCCCTCCAGAATCGGGAAGAGTTGCCTCGTTGACATGTGCTTCGAACGCTACTCCCAATCCAGGCGACAGCGCTTCCAGTCGATCAACGGTTTTAGAGAGCGTGATTTCCAACTGCAGACCGAGCGCTCTCGGCCTGTTTCTTGAGTTTTCATATGCGCTGGGCGTGACATGGTATTCACCCCCAAAAGTACGCAGCTCTATCTGCCCTGTTTGAATTAGATGGTCAATAACTCGATTTGCAGCTTGTTCCGGAATGCCTCGTTCTAGGGCGAAAGCTTGTGCATCAATATCAACTCCGAAACCTAGCTCGTACTGTCTAGCCATGGCATTCAGCAAAATCGAGGCGACGGCTTCCAGCGTCCAGTTCCGCGAGCCAGCATGCGGGTAGTCGTACTCGTATACAGCGTTCTGATCCCAATTGCCGAGCAAAACTTTGACCTTGCATACGTTGACAGCGAGCGCAGCGGCGATCTCCCGTTTGTGATTCTGGTCGCCGTCGACTGCACGCGTATTGACCACTACCGTGAAACTAGGCCCCAAGGGAAGGTTCGGGTCAAGTTCTGGGCTGAACGCGTATGCCCTGCATACCGGTCTCGCCAGTTCGAATTTGCCCGTAATCTCCCAACCAGCGTTGGTTACAACCTTCTCGATTACCTCTGCCATTTACCACTCCTGAACGCGTTGCCTTGCCATCCGCTTCACTAGAGAGAGAGGATTTCACAATTGTTGCGAGCTTCTTGATTCTAGGGCGACTCGATGTCCTGGATGAGCGATTGAATCCCATCCTGTGGAAGGGCTTCGACCGCAATGGTGGTCAGGGCGTGATTGAGGTCTCGAGCCTTCGCTCTAACCTCTAGCTCAGAGCGGTCTTTGGCGAACTCCAGCATCGCACGAGCTGCCGGCGAGTAGAGTCCGAATCTCCGCTCAAAGATTGCCTGAAACGCGTCCTGCCTTCTAAGGGCGGCGTCAACGTTCCTGTACCCATCTTCAGGAGTGTGCAAAGCATGCGCAACCCAATAGAGTCGAGCGAGTGTATTGCGGCTTACTCCGTTTAGGGTTGGTGTTCCTAGAAACCTGGCCCGTTGGGCGACGGGCAGATTCCCTTCAACTCGCCCTGGAAAATTCTCGCGGCGCCACCTGAGCCACACCAGGTTTTTAAAGGGAACGATGCATAGCCAATGCCAGACACCCATATCCGCGAGGATCGCTCGAGGAAGCACCGACATTACTCCGTGTAGAACGGGCGCCAGCTGGCGATCCCAGCCTGCAACAACCTCCCTCGTCAACGCTGTGCTTCCGGATGTGATCTCTTCGATCATGGTCTCGAATGTTGTGAAGTCCAATTCGGTACCAATTGACTCAACACGAAGTTCAACCGGGTCATTCAGCGCGCTGGTGAGCTGACCTGGAGTCGGTGTTCTGCTAACTCTCTTGAGTTCCAGAATCGTCATCTGCATGGCTCCTTTCAGCGGCTTATCTCGCGGACCATGGATTTGAATCCTTTGTCAATCGCAGCAACACGGCTACGTTGGGCACGGGGTGGTGAGAATTGCAGTGCCTTTGGCAAGCGACGTACGCGCAATTCTTCCGCCGCAACCTCATCTTTGGCACCGTTCAGCAGTTCGTTGAGTGCAAGTGATGTTCCTCCGCTGTCTGGATAAAGACGCGTAAGCCACCTGTGCACCAACTGGCCATGCCATTCACCAAAATGCCTTAAATCTTCCGCTGTTTCAAAGTCTTGATCTTCGTTTCTGACCGAATCCCAAACCGAATCTACGGCCTGCAAGATCAGTGAACTCATTACCTGGTGAAAGATAGTGGCGAATATCGAGTCACGCATGGCTGCACGCCATCCTGAGCCGGCTTTGGTGTCCAAAATACGCCTCAGGTCCGGAATGTCCTCGTTCAAATAGAGAACGATAGGAAACTCACCAGGATCCAGCGCGAAATAGCTGGCAGGTTGTTCTCTCAACCAGCGCTCATCGTCGGAAGCGAAATGGCGCCACACGGTTCTCAAGTATGCACCCGGTGGCATCCGTGGCTCGTCGAACAGGAACCTGACCGGTGCCGATTCGGCTAACACGCTACCTGTGGCGGCTGCGTATCCCGCAGACGGGCTACCTTCAATATCTCGGCGGAGTGCAACTGCTGTAAACGTCAGGCTCCCAACCCAATCACTTTTAGATAGCACCACATCGTGTTTCCAGTTGTTGCTGGAAGAAACCACTTCAGAGCCCCGCGTTCGCGATTCATCCGAATACCACCGAATCCTATACTCAATAGCCTGCTCAGCTGCCTCATTGGCCGGCAGTACGGTAGGGGCCAGATCGTCCGGGACGCACAACGTGAATTTGGCATGAATGATGTCGGGATCCGCTCTAAAGAGCTCCCATGAACCATCAGATGATCGACCGATGTCGTCCCGCTCTTCAACCTCCACATCTAGCTCAAGTGGGACTACGGAATGTCGATAAGGGAAGAACGTTTGGGTTGTCATGAGTGTGCACCTTCCGTCGTGAACTGACCGGATGTGAACACTTGCACTTGACTTCGACTCAGCACGCCGAACGATTGTGAATCCGCCCTCGAGTGAACGACAAATTCGACCTGTGTCTTCTCAGCGGGCACTTCGACCTGGGCGTAGTCGCCGTTATCTTCGATGCTCGCTGTGCCGCCGTTAGCAGTGATGTCGCCAAGTTTGAGAGGTTCGCCGGTTCCGGACTCTTCTAGCACGCTTGCGCGTATGCGAGCGATCCATGGCTCCCTCCGCCTCACGCGACGTCGGACACCTCCGCTGATCTCCCAATTCACCCCGTTGAAGAAAGCTTGGAGTTCACCATGGGACACGAATTCGCGTTGATGCCCCTCACCTCCAGCGGTACCGCCCAATAGAAACAGGCGCTCCAAGTCTGTCGGCCCGCGATCATCTTCACGGTTCTCGGCACCAGCGACGGAGGTGACGGCATCCTCGATAGCAGACCACAGTCTTTGGAGAGAGGCACCTGCACCACGCTTGTATTCACCCCGAATCTGTTCAGTTGTCGCGATCCAATCATCGTGGGCATGAGGTTCAGCCGACTTGAAGAATTCATCTGCATGTACGTGATCCGGCGATAGTCCAGCCGCTTCGCCGACTTCCAGAACTCCGCAAACGGGATAATCGAGGAGCCCAGTTCGTCCTAGCTTCCGATATTTGACCACCATGCCAGCTCCACGCACCAGAGCGACTGAGTTACGCAACTGTTCAGGCGTTTGATCACCGGAGATCCGCCGAATTCTCAATCTGGCTGAGCTTGCTGACATACCGCGTGATTCAGAAAGCTTTTGAGGAACAGAAACGTCTAAACGGCGATTTGCCGTTGAGCCAGGTTCCTCGATCATTTCCACAAAATCCTCGGACGTGGCCGCAAATACGAATTGACGAACCCCTTCCTCTGGTTCCGCAGTCTCGGTCAACAACACCGATCCGTCCTGATTCAGCGCGACCGCCTCGACCGTCAATCTTGGTGGATCTCCAACCATACTCGGCCAGAACCACTTCCCAGTAGCCGTCGTGATCGATCCAACCAGTGACTCGAGATCGGGCTGATTTTCCTCGTCAGGCTCGGAAAACCCGATAACCAGAATCGAAGTTCCTGTGCCATCTTCATCGTTCCGATGAAGATGAGAGTTTTGGGCTATGGACTCAGCATCAGAGCCCCAAATCGACCTAGCGCGATCACCGTTGTCCACAGGCTCTCGTTGGCCGAAGAATCCTGGGCCGTTCCATTTGCCGTCCAAGCATTCATGTGATGGCAGTTCTGTTCTGCCAAACAGCCGCAACTCACCCCGCCTAGTTTCACTGGTTCTGGAAGAAAACAGTACTGTCGAAAAGCTCGAAAACGACAACAACACTGATTTTCCCAAACCGTAACTGCCCCCCCTGGTTCCTCTGCCCTGTCCAGGTCGATCTTCTGTAGTTTCGAGCATGTCGCGACATAGCGCGTTGAAGTTTGAATCGTGATCATCCTCGTCACCATTGAGGCCGTGCGTACCGAAATCATCAATACGCAGTATCCTCAACTTGCCCGAGTCAAGGCTTTCGAGTCCCTCGCGGATTCTTCCACGTACCGTGCGGTATCGTTCTCCGGTCATTGACTGAACATGTGGCAAAAGCGTGGTCCAGCCGGTCGCATTTAAGAAGTCATCGAGCCGGCCACCCACGAGATCCTGTACGGTGAATCTCACCCGAACGGTGTCGACATCTTCGCGACGCTGATCGCCCGAATTCTGAAGGACCTCACGTACAAAGGTCTCAATGTTTCCCTCGAACAGGAATGATGTCGGAATTCCCGAGTGGCGAGATCCGGATGGAGGGGCTGGGTCGAACACCCACTGAACTTTATTCGTCTCCGGCATCGATTCATCCTTTCTCTGAATCCGCTAATTCCGCAGTGCTTGAGTCCTTGGCCGTGCTGATCGCCCAAGGCCCTCGGTCTCTGCGTTGGCAGATCGCATCCTCGTTTTCCATTAAGGCGAATAGCGTCCTTGAAATGTGGCCTTCGTGTCCCATGTAAATCCCCAGGCTTCGGCCGATGTCAGCATCTGTGAGGCCTTTGTCGTTTCGTTCCAGCAGTGCAAACACCGCCGACTTCAACTCTGCAACAGCCAACTGACAGATCTGAGTTAGTCATCTCAATGCCCCTATTCCTTGATCCTCGCATCTCAGACACCCTGCTCGGCTAAGCCGGATTCGCCGGAGCGATCCGTCAGGCGGTTACACCTCAAACAGTGCTCGCCGAATCGATCCTGGTCGAACTTCCGCGTACTTCCGTGCTCGAACCGGGAATCAGTTTCGGTTACCACTACTCCAGCCTTGAACTAGCAACCTCGTCCTATGTCCTGATCAGGCCACCCAAAGCCTCACCTTCCTTCTCTCAAAGCCGAAACCGCTTTTCTGACTGCTTACGGCCCGTGAAGGCGTCTTCTGCCTCACGAACAGCCTTGCGTATCTCCCTAAATATTTTACTAATTTGCTGATCTGTATAAGCGTAATTGTTCCTATTAGAGGCCTGTTTCAGCAAACGAAGCCCATCTAAGATGCGGTTTACCCTGTTTTCTGCAAGCCGTTTGAAACGTTCTTCTTTGGTCTCTGCCGTCAATATCCTGCTCCTACATACAAATAAAGCACCAACTGACGGCTATTTATCAGCACTACATTTCATGATTGTAGTACTCTATTAAGGCCTGTGTCAACCCATGTCCGGCACTCAGGCGGAATCCAATGCAGTATCTCTAGACTCACAGACGGACCTTTCGGTCGAATACCTTCAGGTCCGGAATATCTCTGAGCTCAACTCGATGCGACCATTCGACAGATTTCCAGGATTGACCGGTACGCGGGGTCGGGTGATCAATTTGATGCAGACCAGTTCGACGAATCACACCGGAAGATCAGGGCGGTGCAATTTATCGAGAATGACCTGCATACCTGCAACATCTCGGACTGAGACCGTTCCTCACGAAACTCGATGGCGATTCACTGCGCGTTGTTTCGTGCACTTGAGACGTGAGATTGACAGAGAGTTGTTGAGCGACGTGCCCGAAGGAGGTCAGAGGCTGGTCACACTCGGAGCGTAACGACGGGAATGAATGCACCGGACAATATGAGGCACCGCCTGTTGCCGACAGTCACCAGGCCTGGTATTACCCGATGGTACGGCCGTACAGTCCACCAGTAGAACATCTTTCATGGAGCCGGTCCGGGACCACGGCCGCAACATAAAGTACAAGGCACGACACTCAACTCTTAACAGATGAGCAGAAATCAGAAAGCGTCATCAACTCTGATCGAATGGATTTCGGAAAGGTCTTCATGTTTCCTTCGGGCACTACTAACGTGAGCCCAGCACTATTCATCTGAGCGAATTGATCAACGGATACACCCTCTGACAAAGTGAAAAGGTGCTTTTCGGGAATTTTCGCTGCTTCATCAAGCACCTGACGCCATCTGTCTTTCACCGAAGTTTTCACACCAAGCATTCGAGTTGGTTTGCCCGCGTGATAATCGGATATCGAAGGGAACACAAAGTCTGGCCTTCGGTTAACTTCGGTCACTTTATTGGCATCAAACCTGACACCTTCCTCCCGAAATACGTTCTCCAGATGCAGTTCTAACGATCTTCCCGAGCGGGACTTTCGGCGATTGGTGACCCGGAGGGCAAACTGAACAAACTCGTCTACAGAATTGAATCCGGTTGAGATTTCTGGCTGGACGTAAGCTGCCTCAACGACTTTGAAAAGCCCGAATTCACATCGATATCTTTTGACAAGCCTTGAATCGGCTGACTCTCCTCTACCCGGCACCCGACGAACCGCCTCATCGCAAAGCTGACTGCCAGCTGGAAATTCTGCGATCCAGGACTTCGGCAATTCGGAAAGGTCCGGCGAGCAATCAGATCCTCTATCCTGAAACAGGACCAGCTGGCCAGATGACCCTGACGTGCGAACTACATGAGTGCCGGGATCGATCGGTCCTGTAACTCCTTCGACAACCTCTTCATCGGAGAGTGTCTGAGTGAGCCATGCTTGCACAGATTTCGACCCGGATTGCCAGGCAGTCACCAGGATGCCACCCGTACTCTTTGGATCCTGCAGCGCTGACTTGCGTCCTCCGAATCCGGTGACGCGGAATTCGTTCCGCCCGTTTGTCTGGCCAGTTCGCGGTCTGCTGTTGTAGTAAATCAGTCTGGCGTCGGCGGATTGATCATGACTTGCAAGTTGAAACTCGAGTGAACGTCTCGGATTGACGAGATCGACCTTGAGTTCCGGCGCCACATGATGCGCGAAATCATTCGGGACATAGAATCCGGAGCCGTGTCCACCGGTCTGGCCGGTATCGTTGGCGGACAGGCGTTTCACAAACCATGACCAGCGGTGTCCCGACACACTTGTTAGCCACTCTTCGAGGTTGCTCAAGAAATCCTCCCTGTGTGATCACAGTTTTCTGGAACTCAGGACATTTGGGGCCTTGACGAATTTAACAGAGACTCACGGTTAATGATTCAGGCCAAAGTGTCAGCGGCTAAATGCAGTTCAGTGATTGCCATGCCTTTTATGCCGGCCGTACACGCACAGTTCAAGCAAGGGGCATACCCTGCAGTCGGGCCTCGTCTTACAGATGGTCATTGTTAGATCAAGCGCACCATAGTTGTAATCTTTAAAAGTAGTGGCTGGAGTCAATGATTCGGCCAGATTGATTAGCCATTTTTTCCGTCTGGTCTCACCGTCACAGCTATCACCACTCAATCGGCAGATCCAGCGAACAATATTGGCGTCGACAATTACTGCACGGCGGTTGGTATGCAGACTCAGTAGTGCGGACGCGACATACTCGCCTACTCCAGGAAGAGTCATTAGCTCATCCCTTTTCCTCGGCACGCTACCCCTCTCACTGAGAATACTTGCAAGTTGCCAGATAAGCGGTACACGCCAGCGGAGGCCAATGGGGGCAGTTAACTCGTCGAGTTTTTCGTAGCCAAGCGCCAGAACATGTCCCGGCTCTGGGTAACGGTCAGCGAAACTCTGCCACACCGGAAGCACTGACGATACGCGCGTCCGTTGAAGCATGATCTCAGCGATCAATGCGAGCCAGAGGTTGTCCGTCGTCCTCCACGGGTAATCGCGAAAATTGGCCCGTCCCCACCTGGTGACTCTTCGGGAGATCAACGGTGCATGTTGGCGAACACTCGCCCGACTCACCGGCTACCTCAGTTTAGTGGCGATTTCGAGTGCAATCGCGTTGACAACCGGCACCGCAACAGAGTTCCCAAACTGGCGATATGCCTGTGTATCGCTCACCGGAATCTGAAAGTCTTCCGGGAATCCCATCAGCCGGGCACACTCCCTGGGAGTTAAACGACGTGGCCTGGGGCCTCCGGTGTCGATGAGGATTTCTGATCCGTCTTTATAGTAACGAGCGCTTAGAGTTCGAGTCGTTACGTCCGACACATTCGGATCAACCAGTCCAAATCCGAACCCGTTTCCACGCGCCCTGTGTTTGGCTGCGTAGTCTTGCAAATAACGCCAGAGGCGTGGTGTCAGCGTGTACTTTGGATCAGGTTCTGGTTCAAGTAACGATCTAAAGGAAGGCCTGCTACCGTTCAGGCTGATCTCTGGAAAGCGGAACTCGGTTTTCTCCAGGAAACCAACGATATAAGTTCGCTCCCTGTGCTGAGGCAATGCACCTCTGGCGTCGAGAACAGTTTCGTGGGTGTCATACTTGAGTTCTTCGCGCAGAGTCTGCATGATCACACGGAACGTACGTCCATGGTCATGGCTCTTCAGGTTTTTCACATTTTCCAAAAGGAAAGCCCGCGGTCGATGTGCCTTGAGAATTCTGACGATCTCGAAGAAAAGAGTGCCTTGTGTGGGATGATCAAATCCGTGTTTCGTGCCCAGGGCATTGTGCTTTGACACACCGGCTATCGAGAACGGCTGGCAAGGGAATCCTGCGACGAGAACGTCATGAGGGGGTATCGAAGACGCCTCAATCTGCTGAATGTCACCAGCAGGGACATCACCAAAATTAGCCTCGTAAGTCTTCTGTGAAAACTTGTCCCATTCGCTGGTGAAAACGCACCGGCCACCGGCAGCCTCGAATGCAAGTCGCATCCCACCGATCCCAGCGAAGAGATCGATAAAACTGAAATCCACCGGATTGAAATGCCGGTCATCGGCAACGGAGTGTGCCGTTGAGGTGTCAGTGAGAGTAGTCATACCGCGTTTTTCTGAAGCTATCGGTGACCTGTCCAAAGGTCAAGAGAGTTGTCACATCCACAACCGGAATTTACTTTGGAAGCCTCACGCTGGGCAGACTTTCGCAGAGACCAGCTTGTCCTAGAACAACTGTCAGCGGGAAAGTGATGAACGCTTCGCCCCTTCAAAAGTGTGTTGTGAATCAGTGGCAAAAAGGAGAAATCTGCATCAATTGCTCCAACGTCAGCTGAAACCTAGCCTGGTATTCGGCTCGCTGGACTGAACTCGACATGGCGTTCGGCTGCCTTAGCTGCATCGTAAGTGGCATCTTCTTTCGCCATGGGAACCATTGGTGGCCCTGAGGTGGCCGGTCAAGCCGAGCTTGTCTGAATTCGGCGGTCCGGACCTGATCAATTTCTTCGATTTCGAACTCTTTCGATACACGCTCCGATGTCAGAGCTTACAGTTCACTTTTACCGTCTGGAGATCGAGGTCGCAGAGAACGCATAGGCAGTATTCGAGGAGTCGAAGATGGTAGCCGTAGAAATTACGGGAATAGCATTCGAAATCCTTTCTGCGCTGTTTCTGGCGCTTCAGGAACTTAGCGGCACCACACTGGAGAGAATTCGAAGGCGGGTCAACAGTGCCCTCAGCTTCTGGTCAGAATCTGAATTTGAAGACAGACGTGCAACTCGATTACTTCAGCTGGGCTTGCTGGTCAGCGGTCTACTTCTCTCTTCGGCATATCTCTTCTCCGAACCGGACAGAATCAGCGAACCTTCCGTGCCGTACTGGGTTGACCGCACTCTGGTCGCCATCATCGGAATGGTGCCAGGGGTTGCCCTGGTTTCGGCTAGTGTCTGGCTGATACTCAAAATGACGTTGCTGGCAATCAAGGTCATCGAAATAGAAGACGCTGACCAGGCGGTGAACAGTCGTAGGCTGAAAGCTGTTGGCTTCTCCGCGCTCACGGTAGGATTTGGAATCACGATGTTCAGTACAGTCACTCAGACGTGAGGGAATGCGGCTGGTAAATGAACCTGATCCCCCTCGAACTATCCAACAGATGCTGTTTTCAGAGTCGGATACGATCCGCAGGACTGAATTCAACATGCCTCTCGGCTGCTTTTGCCGCATCGTATGTCGCTGCATAACGCCGTGTCATCACCGGGGTTGAGTGCCCCAGTAGATACTGAACATCAAGCTCCCTCGCTGAATTCTCAATTGCCCATGTCGCGAATGTATGCCTGAATCTGTGGGGATTGGCCTTAACATCAGCCTTCTGCCCGAGCCGGCGCATGATCGTACCCAGGTTGTAGAAGTTCATTGGCTTCCTGTGATGCCCCTGATACTGGATCGTCTGAAACAGCGCCCCAGCTTTCTGACCCCTGTAGCGCTCGATGTAGGCACGCAGCATTTCGTACGGCTGCTCTCCGAACGACACAACCCTTTGTTTTCGTCCCTTTCCGTGCCTGATATGGATTCGCCGGACGGCCAGGTCCAGATCCCGCAATTCCAGTCGGTGTAGCTCTGCAGCTCTTATTCCCGTGTCCAGCAGCGTCAGGATGATTGCGCGATTGCGGATGCCGGTTTCGGTACCGGGATCACAGATCGCGAGCAGTCGTTGAATCTCATCTTCGGTAAACGGCCGGATAACCTTCTGTTCCGGCCGCACATTCGGGATGCGATCGAATGGATTCGTCCGGCACTCCCCTACCCGAACACACCAGTTGAAGAAGGCCCGGGTCTCTCTGTGCCTGCGGTGCCTTGTGCCAATCGATACGCCCCGGCGACGTACGCGATCCAGAAATCGGTAGATGTCTGCCGGAGTGAATTTCCTGGCTGTCCCCGGAAGATTGTCGACCCTGACGTACACGAGAAACTGCCGCAACGTCTCCGAGTAAGCCTGTATCGTCCGCTCAGTCTTGCCTTCTACCCGGCACGCGACCAGGTAGTCGTTCACCTGACGCTCGAGTTCTGTTCCTGCCCCGATTGCGAGAGTACTCATGTGACCTCCTTCTGTCAGTCACATGGACGCTCTGAGTAGTAACTAAGTCAAGTTAGCTCATGGTCCAGGGAATTCGACGACCTGCCCCGGCCGCCATCATCGCGTAGAGCTCTGCGTGCGCATAGTGATCCGGTTTACCTCTGTTGCTCCACCTGTCTGTCCAGTTCTCCGACGTGTCTTCTTCCCTGACCGGTTTCACGGCCATCACCTGCCTGTAGTAGTCACCGTAGCTAAACTGCCCTCCCCCACCGATCTGACGGGCATTGGATGGAATGGGCCTGAATCCTCCACGGTAGTGATCAACCAGCTCTTCGAACGCCAGACTCCGGTTGATCACGACGCGGAATACGTCAGTTCGTGTTATCCGTTCTCGCCTGTGGATATCAGTGTTCGTGTAATAGGCGAGGGTTACGTCGCGGTTTCCCCGGGCGAAACTCATTGCAGAACGTGTCTCAGGAAGTGCATCTACCACACAGCTAGTCACGCAATATCGGGTCATCAGATCAGACAGGGCTTCAAAGCCATTGACTGTCCCCGCAAACCAGAGCCGGGATGGAACCGGATCGTCCGTTCTGAGATTGCCGGTGTCCTCACGAATAACTACATGCAGAACATTGCCGACATCTACACCCATGACACACGGTTCCCCGGAGTATTCGTTGAAGGTGTATCCGTCGCGGCAGTTGTCCAGATCAGCAAGGGTCATACCTGCGCCTGGTGGTGAATAAACCTCGCCCAGATCCGAGTTGTGGAATTCTTTTGCCTCTCGTAGCGATGTCGACTCGCTCGCTCTGATTAAGGTGCCAAGATTCAACCAGGGACTGTAGAGTCGACTGAGGTGGTATCCGCGGATTTCAGTCGGATCTGGAATTGCAGGCCTCCAGCGCCCGACTACGGATCGATCCAGCGGCTCTGCACAGTTCTTACAGACTACGGCGAGTTTCGCGAAGTCGATACTCGCCGGCCAGTCCAGGGTCTGCTCGGTGCCGCAGGAAATGCACAGTATCCAGTACCGCATACGATCCGAGTTCAGGTACAGGCCATTGATGCCAGTCTCAGGGTAGCGAGGTGTTGAAGCAACGATCAGTTTCCCGTTGGCGCTGGATACCAGTCGTTTCTGCGCAAGCTCAAGAGTGCCCTCTGGCATCTGATCGAACTCATCAAGGATCACCAGATCTGCATCAATGCTGGCGACCTGCCGTTCCTCGGCTGAACGCATGAAGATCAGGCCCTTGCCAAGCCGCTTCAAACGCTTGTTGTCAGCCCCCTTTCGACGAGGGGGTTCAGCGAGCAGTCGACTCCTCAGGTACGAACTCTCCGTTATAGCCGTGTCGAATCGTGCCTGGGCAAAGTCGTCCATCTGGTTCTGTGTGGGCATCAGATAGAGCACATTTCCTCTATCTGCGTAGCCAGTATCTGCAGCATAGAGAGCCAGTGTGATCAGCAGATCAGTCACACCGACCTGAGCCGATTTCTGGATGGCGATGAACGGACTCGCATCGTCGAGGATGTCCAGCAAAGGCCAGATCAGCTCTGGTGGTGCACCTCTGAACTTCCGATGTGCCATGTACCAGTACTTCGCGTCAACGATTCCTCTTCTTGTCAGCTCGCGTGCCGCTCTGCTGTATGTGATCGACAATTCCTTTGAGCTCGTCATCGGACAGGCCTCCTAAAACCGGGTCCGGATCCTCGATAGATTCGGTTCGTTCTGTCACTTCACCAAGAGCCAGACGTTCAAGCCTCGAACCTTCCGTCACAGCGCGTATGGCGTCCCGTGCGGTCATCCCATCAACAGGAACTTCGGCAAGTCGAGATGATCCCTTCTGTTGAAGCAGAAGTCCTTCTCGTGCCTGCCTTTCGTTCATCTCCTGGATGGCTCTGATCCTGGTCTTATCGGCCGACTGCCGGGCTTCGCGTTCAAGGTTGTCGATCCGGTACTGCCAGCCCAGGCGACTCGACCAGTCATAGAGGGTTCTGGCAGTTGGCGCTTTGTTCCCCCGATGAATCAACTCAGCCCTGAGCTTCTCAATCGTGCGTTCCGCCCCCAGGGCGAAGTAGATATCGAAGGCTTCGCGGTGGCGGGTTGTCTCACGCATCGGATAGCTCCCCTCTAAACGATCGACAGATCTCAGCCAGTGCCCTGCCACGTCTGTTCTTCCCGTCCATCTCTGCGGCCAGTCTGTCGACAGTCGACATCACGATCTCCTCGTCATCAGGCAAAACCCCGAACGAGATCAGGCGTGGTGCGGTCGCATGCTCTTTCTTCGCTGCGTTGTCGAGATCTGCCATCAATGAATCAACATCGAACTCGAGTAGACTCAGCGTCTGTTCGATCTCGTTCGCAGACTCGGGTAGCAGCTGCGCAAGCTCCTCAGGTGATGTGAGGTCAGCCAGCTCTTTAAAGAGGGAGGCTCGCCGGGCAGGGACGTCCTGCCCTTCCAGGCGGTTGAGGGTTGCGAGGAGCCGCAATGCGGTCTGATCGTCACATGGCCAGATGTAGCAGGTGACGGTCTGGTGCCCGAGCTGTTTCAGGACCTCCACACGGTTGTAACCGTCGATGATCTGCCAGGTTTCTGGTTCGTCGGGGAAAGGCCTGACTATCACCGGCGGGTAATCGGACGTCTGACGAATGTTTTCGGTGAGTTTCTGCTTCAGGTTCTCCGGCATGTAGTTGGAATTGGCCGGGTGGGACCTGAGTCGCTTGATCTGAATCTTCTTCAGCTTCGCCTCAGCGCTCTGCGATGATGATGACTTCACGGGTCTTTCTCCTTCTTTCAGTTGTCGCTATCGAGTTGAGGTGTACATAAGGGACCTCAATTGCTTTGATCACGTGGCGGTGACGTTCGACCGTTCTGGATATCTGTTCGGCGGAAATATCTGGCCCTCCGTAACTGAGCACGACCATAGGGACCTCTGTTGCCGATTCGAGCAGTTCATTGACACCGGGAGGAGCAGTTGCAGACTCATCACCCAGCATCCGGTCCAGATTTCGGTAGGTGTCGCGATAGCCGACCGTGCCGCCATACGGAGGGTCGAGGTACAACAGGTCCGGGGAGCTCTTCGGGATGATCTCGAGAGCGTCACCCTTGAGTGCGCTCCCCGTTCCTCCGATCACCCCGGCGTTTACCTTGCAGGCTATTCGCCAGAGTGTGTCCGGCGTCTGGTTCTGCCGGCCATTCAGGTAGGTGTTGAGTCTTCTGGGTGACACAGCGTCAAGATCCCCGGCAATGAAAGCGGGTGCATCGCTAGCGCCAGGGGATGACATCGGGAATGAGCGCAGGTACGCCTTAATCAGGACCAGCTGAATCAGCGGTTGAATCGGTCCGGTGAAAGATTCCGCGGCGGCAAACAGGGAATCCCAGCCGCGTTCAGTTGAGCTCGCTCGATGAAGAAAATCTAACAGTTGGTGCCTGGTAAGCCTGACCCCGGAGTTGGCAATGACAGCTCGCGAGACGACCACACCTCGCTGTGCTGCATCGGATGCGACGACGTCGAAGCCGTAAGCCCTGGCTGATAGCGCCACCGCTCCACCCCCGCACATAGGATCGAGGAAACTTGTGCCGATCCACTGTGCAGGTGAAATGGTTCGGGCGATCAGGCCAAATATTAGGGGCACCAGCCGGCGTTTTCCGCCCAGATAAGGGGGAAGAGCCTGAAGAAATTCTGTTCGCATAGCTCACCTCCACGCTTGATTGCTTGCGTGGAATCGAAGCTATCGGCTCAGGACGGCGATGAGTAGTGACAGAAATTCTGACCAGATTTTCTGTCACCACCCTGCGCGATCAACTCCCAGCCTGTCCGCAGCCCTTATCACTGCCTTCTGGATCATCTCTCTGTCCTCGGATTCGTCTTCTGCAATCTGCTGATATGACTCCTTTAGAGCCATCTTGCGAAACAGCCACTTTATGTCGCGATCCCTCGGGGCTCGCTCTCCAAATGTGAGGCCTTCATGCTCTACCTGGTTGGCAATCTCACGCAGTAAGGCATTGATTTTCCCGGTGGCCGCGTTCTTAACCCTTGACTGTGCATCAGCGAGCGATTCGTTGACAGGATCCCATTCGAGATCCAGTTGCAGACTCGCATGGTGAATGTGTGATTCTGAGGCCATGAACGAAACAGGGGCGGCACTGATGAACATAGAGCGCGCTGACCAGTCGACACCTGCTTCTTCGCAGTAACGGAGATTCATGCAGTAGCCATGGATCAGCTCGAAACCAATGGACTGGTCAGACGTAGTATCAACGGGCGGCAAACGATCAAGGCCATGCTTGCCAGCGATCTGCTCGACTCCTTTCAAATACTCACCTACGACGCCAGCCGAGAGATTGTGTCGTGGCAATGATGCAAAGGATGACTGGCCAAGGATTCCCAATCGGTCAAAGTAAGTGCCGTAGAGGATATTGAGGTCATCGATCAGAGGTGAGTGATCTGCATAGACAGCAATCAGAGGAAGGCATGATTCCTGATTCGCCTCAGTTCTGTTGATGGCGATTTCGGATTTGCTCATCGTCTGAATTCTCCTTTTTGCAGAGGTACAAGCTTTTCAACCAGGGGCAGATGGAAACCCCAGGCCATAGCCGTCACCACAAAGTAGGTGTACCCACTCTACGTCACGCCTGTGATTTGAGTGCAAACAGTGTCGGCAGACATATCGACTCGCCTATCGGACGAAACGCGGGGCTCCGACCACTCTCTGCGGGCAGGTAGCCGGATCCCACCGCTCCCACAGTCTGACGATTGCTCAATTCGTCATCTTGGTGTATCTATTCGGCGTTATCGAAAAAAGAGAGTCTTCATCGCCAGGTAGGTTTGCCATGCCCAGAGTGAACGCGATTTACCTTCTAATCGTGATGTTCGCAGTTTCCGCCAGTTTGTACACGGTTATTTCTGCGGATATCGATGACAACGCGATCACCTATCAGGGTCAATTACTGGATGGACATGTCCCGGTCGAGGGTAACTTCGATTTCCTGTTCGAGCTCTATGACGCCGAAATAGAAGGCAACCGTCTTGACGAGCCGCAGCGGTTCGACAATGTATTCGTCAGCGGTGGAGTCTTTTCACACACGATAGATTTCGGTGACGTATTCGACGGCTCACCCAGATGGCTTCAGGTCTCGGTTCGGGAGCACTTTGATAACCCGGATGAGCGGCAAGATTTTGACGCTATGTCACCCCGGTCTAAGATCAGGTCGGTGCCCTATTCGCAACGCTCAGCAACCACGGCCCAGATCGGGCAGATTGAGGATGGCACCTTCCCTGTCTGGTCAGATCAAAATGGCGAACTGTTATCCGGACCAATCCATGTTGATTCATTTGGAAGGATCATCGTTGGGGCCGAACTAACCACAAATGAGATAGTGAGAGCCCGTCAGCTTTTCATCTACGGTCTAGCTCACGAAAAGACGGTAATTCTGAATGGGTTTATTAATAGTCTGGAAAGCCCCTTAATCGACTCAAGGACTATTACAGCCAAAACACTCAATGTTGAGGATGGGATCGATGTTGGGACCCGAATAAAGATAGGCGGCACAGGTACTAGTAGGACCCGAATTTCCGCTGGAAGTCTACAGGCAGGAGGATCGGTTAGTGGCTCCTACTTCGTCGCTGAGCCTGATTCGCGTAATGCATCTCGATTTAACGATGTGGAGGTGTCGGATGACCTCGTTGTCTCAGATGATCTCGAGGTTACTGACAAGATTACAGCAAACAGAACTGAATTCGAACGCGCTTCGATAGACAGACTGACCGTAACCGATTCACTCACATACGAAGGACGCCTTAATTCAGAACCAGTCTTCGCAACGTGGAACCTTGTCGATCCACCTTCGAACGTTTTTAGCGACAGATTATGGATTGAGAATCTGTACTCATCGGATTCTGAAACGATTTCTGGATCAAGTGAATCAGTATGGATAAGTGATGAAGGTATTTACGATATTGATGCCAGAATCACTTTGACCGATATTAATTGGTCTGGTGAGAAATCTGAGTTAAGAATAGAAATTACACCAATAAATACAGACGACACACGCGTATTATGCAGCACTCGCTTCGAGTACACAAACCTGCCCTCTCGCCCGTTCGATCACACATTGGTTAAAACGGCTCCTATGTCTTGCCGAAACATCGCCATCATTGGCTCGCGAGGGGCTTGGATCAGAGTGATCCTAGAAAGTACCGGGACCAACGTATTAGATGAACCGGCCACTGGAAACCTGGCAATCATTACTAAGCTGAATTGATCTCTCTAAGGTCAACAATTCGTCACACGTCAATGCTCCTGGCTGCCCTCGGAGCCGGTGCTGCATTGATGATGACTTCGGATGCCTCGACCACCAACTGGCAACCCAGAGTGGCGATAACACACTCGTCGGTCGACTCCGGTCTCGCCTCCTCTGAACGATGGTCTATTCGAAGTTCAGTCGGCCAGACTGCAGTCGACACAGCTGAAGGCAGCAGGTATCAAATCCACCAGGGTTTACTGGTGCCGGCATTTACACTGGTCGTGCGCAGTCTTGAAGACGTCCTGACCGATGGATGCGAGGAACACTGCACGCTTCGCGACGCCATCACTATTGCGAATAAAACACCAGAGCCGGCAGTAATTTCGTTTGCCGGTTCTGTGTTCAACACACCTGATGGCACCAGCGGTCCCGTAATTACGCTCAAGGCACCGCTACCTGCAATCACTGGCAGTGTATCTATCAATGGCCGCATAGGGACATCGACCAACTATGAATCGCCACCTCAACTGGTCACCCTCGATGGTTCGATGTTCGAACGCCACAGAGATACGCCTGGCCTGCTGATTGAGGACGGGACGGTGATTATTCAGGGGTTGAATATCCGAAGTTTTCCGGGGGACGGAATCCTTGTTAATGGCGGTAGCGATCATATTTTCTCGGGAAATATCATAGGCGCGGACAGCACCTCAAGTGGATCTCATTCAAACGGCGCCAATGGAATAGCAATTAACAGCGTAACCGGCGTGCGCATCGGCGGCACTGATCCCGATAGTTCGAATTTTATTGGCGGCAATGCGGCATCCGGCGTTCTGGTCACCGGTTCAAGCGGAATCAAGATAACGGGCAATAAAATAGGCGTTGATCTTGGGAACGATGAAGCAATCTCTAATAGAGAAGGAATCATTTTATTAGAGACTTCATTTGGAACGATTACTGACAACATCGTCAGAAGTAATATCGAACATGGTATTACCGTCACCGGTGTCAGCAATCTTATAGAGCGTAACGCAATCTACGGTAACGGGGGCAATGGCATACGCATACTGGGATCTTCTTCTCAGGGCAACGAAGTTCTCAACAATGCGATCGGTTTCGACCCAGATTCGTTTGAGGTGGCAGGCAATGGTCTGAACGGGATTTACGTCGAGGACGCCAACGGAAATCTAATCGGAGAGTCTGATCTTGGCAACACAATCGTGGCCAGTGGCGATGACGGCGTGCTCTTAGAGGGGACGCTGGCGCTGGACAACCAGGTACAGAGTAACCGGATTGGCTACATACAAGGACAAGAAATAATCCCCCTGCTGCAGAACAGAGGGAACGGAATAACTGTATCCGGAAGCGACGACAATACCATCGGTCCGGGTAACACGATCATAAACAATCGTGGCAACGGTATACAGTTGCGTTCTGTGAGTTCCAGCAGTTCGATCGACGAAGGTGCTGATGGCAATGATATCTATGGAAACACGGTGGGTTCGGGAGAATCCGGCAACGAACAGAACGGAATCCTGGTAACCCGATCAAACGGTAACAATATTGGAGTAGCAGGACTGCCATCCAATGTAATTCTTGGAAACAGTCTTTCCGGCATTGCAGTTGAGCAGAATAGCCATGCAAACAGTCTGAACAGCAATTTCATCGGCGTTGACGACACAGGTGGTGAGGTGGCCTCGAACGGAGCTGTAGGAATCCGAGTATCGGACTCCTCGGGTACTACCATCGGTCAATCCACCGGTGGAAACACGGTGATCGGGCATGGCTCCACAAACATTCTTGTCAGCGACAGTGATGATACCTCTGTTACTGGCAACGACATCGGCATCCTGATCGACACTCAGCAGTCCTTACCTAATCCTGGTGATGGGATCTCGATCGACAACAGCTCTGACACATCGGTGCTGGAAAACAGGATCGGTGGACATGAAGGGGTTGCCGTCCGGCAGTCTGGCAATTCCAGCATCGACACCCTGGTTCAGCATAACCAGATAGGGGCGACATACATTGATGACGATTGTCTTTCTCCCGACTGCTTGAACAACTACGGGAACCAGACTGGTGCGATCTCATTAGAAGGTGGAAGGGGTTCGGTCGTAACCCTGAATACATTTGCATTCAACGGCGGAACCGCAACCGTCGCGGTCACGGGGTCCGGGTCTCTGGAACATACAGTCGAACGGAACTACTTCGCATGGAATGAAGGCCTGAACGTCGATCTTGGACGCGATGGCCGTACTCCAAATGACCATGGGGATCTCGACTCCGGGCCTAACCAACTGCAGAATCACCCGGAGATCGATTCGGTGACCCTGGACCTTGTTCAGGGGACGTTCACTACGGAATCGAACGAAACCAAGTCCGTTAGGGTCGATGTGTATTCGACTGGCTCTCATGACGAAAGCCCGCGTCACAATGTAATCGGGTTTATCGGAAGCACGGTAGTTGCCACCCCCGAAGCCGGAGAACATGAATTCTCGATTGATCTTGAGCCAAGCATCGAGCCCGGCCTGATGATTTCCGTCCAGTTGACGACATCTGACGGGAACAGCTCAGAGATTTCCGAGTTGCACGAGGTTCTGTACGAAGATGCCGAGGTGATCTCTACCCGGGACCATTTCGCACTGGGCTCCGGGTTGCGTTCGATGTTTTCGATCGGGATGCGGGGACCGGACACTTCTGTTCAATTCCGCGTGTCCAGTTCTTCTCCTGGCTCAGTTGAGCTTCTCGACCAGGCCGCCGGAGATCAGGTGACTGACAGGCTGACTCTGAGTCCCTCTCAGGATCGCCCATTAAACGTAATCGGAATTGACGAAACAGCTACGCCTGCAGTTTTCGATTTTGACGCACGAGGTTTCGACGCAAAAAGAGTCACCGTTGATGTGGTGACACCAGGGCTAAAGCTCAAGATCTCCGATGGCGGGTTAAACTCAATCGTGTCGACAGGGGCGATTCAGCCGTCCGGTGAATTCGAAATTCAGCCGGTTGACTCCCAACCAGTCAAGGTTCAAATAGCCAGCGAATCGCCTCGATTCGCCCTGATCAAGGTCGGCGGCCTTATGGGTCCTGCTCTCGATGTAACGGTGCCAGAGGGCGAATCCGTTGCAGGTTTTGGTGTAGTTTCTCAGGATCTGGGATCGACCGCGATCCGCGCCTCTGCAAGTGGATATATTCCTGATACGTCGCTGTTTAGCGCACTTGGAATCATCACTGGAAGCATCTCGGAGCCCATACTCGGTTCAGGACTACAAACAGAGCTTCAAGTAACACTGTCCTCTCCCCAGCCCGAGCCGATCTCACTCAGCCTGAACAGCGTTGACAGAGGACTCGGATTCAGGGAACCAGGTGCTTCTCAATTGCCAGCAACTGCGTTGACCATTGCAATCCCGGCCGGTGAATCATCGGTTGTCGTTGAGGTTCATTCGTTGACACTGAACGGTGCTAGCACATCGGAGGACGTTGCTCTCTCCGCGCCTGGATTCAAAGCCTCCCTGTTAAGAATTCCTCTTGTCCGACCTTCGCTAAAGATCCATGGACTTGAAGAAACGCTTCACCTGCCTGACCAAACCGTTCCGTTCAGTGTGCTCTGGTTCGTCGAAGCCAGCTCAGGTGCGGTCTTTCGTCAGCCCATTGCTCGCACCGAGAATTCGCCATTGCTAAATGTGGTCAGCGGCCTCCAGTCTGTTGCGAAGCTAAAGACAGATGGCGACAGTTCCCGTATCGCGCAACACCGTTTCGAGGGAGGGGAATTGGAGGCCGAATTTGAGCTTATCCCCGAGGCCAGCGGACAGGTTCGGATCTCAGCAAGCGCACCAGGATTCGTAGGCACTCATCTCGATATCCGGATAAGTATGCCCAGAATCTATCTGACGACTTACCCGGTTGGCAGTGGGTTGATGGAAACACAGTACGGAAAGTTGAACAGACGTGATCATTCCGGGGTCACGGTATCAATCACCAGCCTGAGCCCGGACGCCCTGAAGCTCTCCGCTAATGAAACGGGACCGGCCGATTCGATAGTCGAGATTTTTGTTCCTGCCGGAACGATCGACTTTCATTTCGTGGCGCATGCTACGCTCGGTTCGGCAGGCGAAATCACAATCGAGGCACGTGCGGTTGAAGGCGATACTGCAATCGAGTCCGCCACGGAGGCAGTTGAAGTCGTTGGGCCACAATACGAATTCTCACAATTCTGGAATGAAATAGATCTATGTCGCGGATTGTGGCGGTGGTGGTGGTGTGATGAGGAGCCCGTCCGCTGGCAAATCAACGATACCGAGTTCAACGTAGTCGTTGGAATAATGACAGGCGGCAGGTTCGTGGTGCAGAGGGTTTCGTCCACAGGCCAACCTCACACTTTTGAGCTCACAGCGGTCAACGCCACCATCAACCACTCTCTCCTATTCCCGATACAGGTTTCCATCCCTCCCGGAGAAAGCAGCTCGGCGTCCCTGCGACTTCAGCCTTTATGTGGCATTGTCCAATTAACGGCTTTACACCCTGAATTACCAGACTGGTTGGTTGAACCATCGGTTAGTCCAGAGGTACAGGCAAAACGGTGTCCGTGAACAGAAAGTACCCCTTAATACTTGTTCTCAAATGAACCTGTGTTGTGAAATGCGGACATTTATATGAATCCAACCGCTGAATGACGGAGGAATCAATGCCGCTCAGTCGAGTTCAGTCCTCGTTTCGGGGTGCTCTCGAATTGCGGGTCACAAGACGGAAAAATCTAGAGTCATGGACGGAAATGTGAATCCGGGCGAAAATGGGCACAAACCTGAAAGAGAGGACCTTTCGATGGTTGACGAAAGCAAAATTGGACCAGATGAGGCTTCCCGAGCAGTCAAGCGACATGCGGAGGGCAATCGAATAGAAATCAAGCTGACTGAAGAGCAGATGTCGGCGATTCTCGAGCGATGGAACGATCGTGACCCTAAGATGCCTGCAGAGATCACCTTCTTCGTTGAGGAGCGACCAATATCCGAGCTCAAGGTCGCCGGTTACCGCTACACCGGAGACATCTGCTGCGCGTGAGGTCTGATCAAATTGATCTGTCCGATCCTACCCTCCAGGCGAGAACGTCTAGTACCCTGGTGGCCTACTGGGAATCCGGTGAGTTAGTTCTCCAGAATTACTACACGAACCGAAAGGTCACCCTGGATCCACTGGCGCTGAAATTCATGGGTGAATTGACCGAATTTCGGCCTGTTTCTCAGATCCTTGAGCGGCTGCAGGGTGTTCCAAATGCAGAGTCACTGATCAGCCTGTTAATTGACTCGACAATGTTGACGATTCGGGACTCGGACCAATCGTTGGTCGAAGATCGCATCGAAAGCACGTGGAAATGGGATGTTGACGCCAGGCACTTCCACTACTCCACCCGAAATACACGCTTCACACACGAACCAGCTGAAGAGTCTCGTAAGTTAGTCGAGCTGGCTCAGAAAGAGCCACCTCCACCCTGCTACAAAACTTACGAAAATGACCGCATCGACCTGACGAACGATCAAACTGCCCCTGTGGATTTCTGGTCCGCGCTCTCGGCACGCCGGACGGTGCGGAATTTCGATCGTTCTCACATTCCCTTCGAGACGTTCTCACAACTGGTGGCGTCGACCTGGGGCAAAACGAGCTCTGTCGATGACCCAAACATCGGGGAGTTTGTTCTCAAAACGACACCTTCAGGTGGCGCCCGTCATCCGATCGAGGTTTACCCGGTTGTCATGCGTGTAGAAGGGGTGGACCCTGGGGTTTATCACTATTCAGTTGAGCACAACGCACTCGAATTGCTAGGCAAGAATTTCAGTGAGAAACAGCTTGTGGATCTGTGCGGAGGACAGGCCTGGGTGCGTGACGCTGCAGCCGTGTGCTTCATGACCGCCGTTGTCGATCGAAGTATGTGGAAGTATCGCCAGTCTCATGCGTATAGAGTCTTGCTGCTGGACGCGGGTCATCTGGGCCAGACATTCCATCTCGTGAGTACGGCACTTGGACTGGCCCCATTTACGACGGCAGCGACAGACGATCAGGCCATCGAGCAGTTCCTCGGATTAGATGGAGTTTCTGAGATTGCTTTGTATACGGCAGTTGCTGGCTACCCCGTAGGTGATTAGGTTGCAGCCTGATTTTCAACTGAGGTTAATCGTTGAATTTCTCCGACATTCTTATCGCTTGGGCATAAAGATTGACTGTCACCTATGGGTGACCAGAAGGCATCGTATCCTCTGGTCACCCAGAATCCCCTTCGACAGACCGTAAGCATTCGCCTGGTTTGACCGATTGTAATACTCGCGACTATTCATAACTGGTCATTTCAGACACGCACATCATTTATCCATACGAGCTATACGAGAATCTTGGAAACGACAAGCACCGAAAACGAACCCAAGGATTCTGCCACCGTTTTGTGATGCATCGATCCCCGTTACAATCCGGCAACCAGATTAATGGAGAGCGGGGAATCCAATGAGCAACAGCGAAGCGGTGATTACAAGGCTTGTCGAGAACATCAAACAGGGCAAAAGTTATTGCGTACTACTCGGAGCCGGCGCCTCGTTCTCTTCGTGGATTCCTCTCGCACCGGGTGTAGCGAAAGGCGTTGTAGATTCGATCTATCGACATGAATCGTGCGAACTAGCTCGAGCTAGAGCAATTAGCAACGAATTCGCAAAAATTGTCGAACCAGACAATTTGAATGAGCTATGGACCAAATGGCGTGCGGAGTTTGGGGAAAAGGTAGCGGATGCAAGAAAAAAACGATTAGAGGACTACCACGCCTCACGCTTAACGGAGACTGAGGGTTCAGAAGCATACTACCGTAATCTCGCCGCCAGCTTCGAGTACACAATGTACGTCATCGATCATTCCGGTAATAAGGCGGCGCTGGAGATTCTGAAATCGGCACTTGCCCTGCCCTGGCAGCAACCGGCTGCTGGTCCTCAACTTCTTGCCCGTATGCTAGATCACCAGGAGCAGGGCAAGCTCTCATTTCCTGCCGTAGTAAATCTCAATTTCGATGAGATCCTTGAGGACGCGTTGGACAGGGAACACAAGCAGTTCCTTTGGACATGGCAGGACGATGTTCAAGTCTGGTACGAGGCGCTGAAACGCTGGGAATACGACGGGCGAAGAACCCCACTGCTGCTCAAGCCGCATGGCACCATCTCGGATGTTTCCTCGATTAAAGCATCCATAGCAGATGTCGTCGAAGAGAGATCTTTCCGAGTCACCTTGACCAGGGATCTGTTGATCAACCCGGACTACAAAATTGACGGTGTCATTGCAATCGGCTGGAGTTGTGGCGCCGACGACATCATCCCGGCCCTCGGCCATCCAAGACCTGGTTCCGATCAAGAGATGTTTATGGTGGATGTCAAAGAGGCGACCAGTGCGCAACAACAAGTACTGGCCAAATGGGGCTCGGCTACTAATTTCATCCCGTTACCCGGTAACGGGGCAGATGAATTTTGGTCCGAGATAGCGAAGGGACTCAGTGTTCCGAATGATGTCGAGTCTGTGGTTAGTCGGCCATCTAACTACCAAGATGCCATTTTGTCCAGCAGCGGTGCGAGTAAAAAATCGCATGACCAGGAAAAACCGATGCTGGACTTGCTTCGAACACTTGAAAAACCCTCCCAAAACGATTGGTCCCTGGAAGATGGGAATCCATTGCGCCCGCTATCGGATCCGCGGGTCATAGATTGGAACGAACGTTACGTGCCTATCTACATGTGGAACAAAGAAGTGGCCGATTTTGCTTTCCCAGAAAGCGGCTACGGTGTCCTCGCAGACCTGACGGGCAAGGATTCCCAACCCGTAAAAGTGGTGGTGGCCTCGAACACGAAGGAGATTCCGGGGAGACGGGAGTGGACGAAAGAATCCGAAACGAACTCCCTCGTGCGAATGCGGGATTACTTCTACTCACCGATTCATCGTTCAAAACTCGAAGATTCGTCAGCGGTTGTTGGATCCACGTTCCCTGCAAGTGCGGCATTTGGTTCTCCTGCACCTGTGCCATATCTTGCTCACACGCGTGATTACACTTATGTCCACAATATTGGTGAAGGACTAAAAAGTCTGAACTACACCTTTGCAAGGGATCAATTCCCAGACACAGACGAAGCCGAACTCGTCGACTCGTTCGTAGAGAACGAACTCACCGTGAGCCGGGAATCTCTGGCGAAGAACAACGTGATCTTGATCGGAGGTCCGGACTCCAATAGATGGGTGATAGAAGCGGCCATGTTGCTGGAGCAACAGCTGGCGGACCGGGCCTCGGAAAGCGATGCCCTTTATCGCCTGCCAATTCGTTTCTGGAACAAGCACTTCGCGGGCAGATACAGAGCAGACTCAGACCGGCTGTGGCATGACCTTGCCTCGGATGTTGAAGGAGAATCAGAGTCAGAAGACCGAGTCTGGATCAATGCTTGGAACATCACACAGCATGATCTTCAGCAACGTGAAGACTATGGCTCAGCGATGGGCCACACCGGATTTCTGATGGTCACGCCGAATCCGTTTGCAATTGATGAAGATATTGAACCGCGCTGGCTGGTGTTCTTGGGAGGGCTCGGAAACACCGGTACGATGGCTGCATCGCTTGCTATGAGGAAGATTCTATCCAACCTGGAAAACAGCAAGCCGATACCCTATACCCACGTGCCTACAACCAACGGACATACCCTCCGGACATCCTGTCTTCTGGTTCGGGCAAAACAGGCAGTCGAAGTTGACTTCTCGAGTGGTGATCCTACTACTTACAAGTCAGCTAAAACGGTGTACCGACCGGGAACCGGTGGTGAAGCTGAGACTGACCAGCGATGGGAACCCTCATATAGAGTTATCGACTTCGAATACTGGCACACAGATGCCGCAGGAAAGGGATCATGGCGGGAGTTCAATGACGATGAAGACAAATCCGACGCCTGATTCGGATTTCACAGAATCTGTTTCACGCCGATACTCATTGCTGTGGTGCGGGAGTGTAAGGCTGTCTGAAGTCACTTTTGCGTATGACGATGACTGGACAGTTTCGTACTCGAAATCACAGCGGCAAAGCATAGAAGACAACTGGGACGCGCTTGTAGCTGCAGGTCGCCGCTACAAGAATCTGCCGCTCTATCGGCTTACCGGAATCCACTTATCCCCTGAGCGAATGCAAGTCAACCTGGGACGTACGAGTTACAAGGAGTACCAGGGAACGAATGTGGCAAAGCCTGACTGGGTCTTCGAACACAATCAAACGCTGATGGCCGATCCAATAGCGGTGTCCGGGGTGATGGTTACGTCTGATGGATTCGTGATGATGCATCTTCGTACGTCGCGGACCGGCGAATACCCTGACATCTGGCATGTCACCCCTGCAGGCCATCTGCATCCGCCTCAATCTATCCGCGATGGTTTTCTGGCTGAACTGCACGAGGAACTGGACGTCTCTGCAGGAGAGATCAGTGGAGAACTCACTCTGGTCGGAATTGCATTCAACAAAGAACTACACAAGCCGGAGTTGCTAATCCGCGGTGAGGTAATGCCGACGTCTGAAGACCTGCTGTCTCGCAAGGCAACGGATGCATGGGAGTACCAGAGGCTCGAGCCGTTGGCCTGGTCTGAATCGACGATAAAGGAATGGCTACTGACACACGTCGAGAATTCGGTACCGCCGGGTCATGCTGCTCTACTAGCAGCAGCACGGTCTGCGTTTGAAGATGAGTGGTTCGCTGAACAATCACAGGAACTCAGCGACGAAGTCTATCTCCCAGCGAGGCATCAAGATTTGTAGCCTGGATGTCAGTCAAGCTTCGTAGGATCTGCAGCCAAATACGTCTGGTCAAATCGAAATTTGAAGATCAAGAACGCCTGCGCCGCCGCGGCAAGTTTGGAATCGGCTACGTCTAGTCTCCGTAGTAGAGATTTCGTACCCTGCGCTGCCAGTTCAGAAAAACCTCTCGTAAGGCGGATCGGTTCGGCGGTTCCAGAGGCGGTTGGGGCATCTGATGGATGAAAACGTCGGTCACGCCGTTGTCGAAAACCCCGCCCTCGATTCCTTCTTCTCGGAACACGAGAAGTGGTCTTTTTAATGCGAACAGTACTCCTGCTTCTAGGTTGTTCCACGCGCTTGGGAAGTAGATTGGTTTCTCAATCACTTTCTCCTGCGCTGTTCCCTCTTTGATCCGACCGGTAGTGGCGGCGATCTGTTTGAAGCCAAGTATGACTGCGCCCGAGCACTGCCGGGCAATGACAGTTACTTCTCTCAGTGGAAGGTCAGCGGGAAAATCCGTGGTGCCAAGCGAACGAGGCTCCATCCCAAGGGCGTCAAGCTCCTCGAAGACGAGTTCTTTCGCCGCTACCTGCGTGGGACTTAGCTTGGTTGGAATCGAAACGAAAACAGGAATTTTCAAGAGCTGAAACTGCCGATCAAAGTTTGTCTTTGCGCTGATCTTTATTCGAGAGGCTGAATAGATTCTCAAATACTTCAGCGAGTTTGTCCGTGGCCTGTCTAGAAAACATACCGACCAAGCCTGCCACAGCGGAAACGCCGAACACGTTCAAATCGGACGCCCCGGCACCCGCGGACAACAGCCCTCCTCGAATCACGAAATAGAAAATGACCGCAAGTGCAGCGCCGATGAAGGGTCGAAGTATGTACCACCAGGTCCAACTGGTGTACGCCTTTTGGTTTCCAGCGTAGGTTGCGAAAGAGGTTGCTGCCTGAATGTAGCTCCCCAAGGCACCCACGACTAGAACGATTGAGATCAGTCTCAAATCAGCCGTAGCGTCGAAGGTGACTGCTTCGCCAAATAGCGTTATCGACTGATTGCCTGCGTCTGCATCGGGTGGCCAAATCTCCAACAACAAATAACCCAGTGCAATAGCTATGACCAGGTGATAGACGGTTAGAGCGATTAAACTTGGTTTGTTGAATCGCCTGTCTTCTTGCACAGTTTCATTCATAAATAATTATCTGTTGGATCACAATAATCGGCCGGCCGGCGGCTGGATCGTAGCACAAAGGCCACCAGCTCTTCGAACGACTCAGGACATCGCCACTGTAAGTATCGATCAGCGCTGATCATGAGCAAACACCGGAGGGTAGCTTGATGTCGCCAGTCGTTCGAGTAGATGAAGACGTTTATTGTTGGCTCCCGGAGTACGCCACCCCATTTTAGGACGCACCAAACAGTGTCCTGAGGAGAGTGGCTGGAGTCGATTCCGCGACAGAACAAACTCCGGCGATCGACGAGTCGACAAAATCGAGACGCCTTAGCGGGGAGTCCAAATCATGTAGGAGCGCAGTAAAAGCGCGAGAACTCGGGCTGAAGGTGATTCAGTCGTACTTCCATAGAGACAGAACCTGGTTCCAGCCGTTGTACAAATTCCCATCTGCTCTGTTTGATCCGAACGGGTATGTTGTATTTCACACGCCTGAGGAACTGCGAGACACGGGCGGCATCGCTGTGACGCAAAAAAAAACGAATGTCACAGACGGAATTCGGCCAATCCCGGGCTTCAGGCTATGCAGTTAAGGCGAATTTCAGCCTGCGATTTGACTGAAGTCAGACTGGGATTCCAGGGCGGTCAAGCTGCTGCCTTTTAATCCGCAGGTCGTGGGTTCGAATCCCACGGGGCCCACCATCATTTCCTGCTCTCGGTACTTATGGCCCCGGTCAATACTGCAGTGGTCGCCTTGGAATCAAGGAGACAGCGGTGGTTCTCGTAAATCGTCGGGAACCCCTCGAATTCGGCGTGCATGCGTCGGCACAATCGCAGTTGTTGCCTGGTTGAGATTTAGCGGTTTAGTCGTAGGTTTCCGAAGCGGTCGATACTGACGTGCCAGCCTGGCGGCACCATTGTGGTCGAATCCTTCTCCTCAATGATTGCAGGACCATCAAACTCTGCCTTCGACGGCAGTGCTACCCGATCATAGACAGGCGTGTCCAGGAAGTTGGAGTCAGCATCGAAGTAGACAGGTCGATTCGACTTCAGGGCATCGTTCAGGCTTGCCGTACTGCGGTTGAGTGGACGCATTCCAGGCTTTCGTATCTCACCTACTGCTGTTGACCGCAGATTCACCAACTCAACGGGTTCGTTGTCGACTCGGAAGCCGTAAGCCTGCTCGTGCGCAGAATGAAAACGGTCAGCGAGCGCCTCCAGCCATCTCTCATCGAACTCACCTTCGGGGGCTGGCACGGTCAACTCGAAGCTCTGACCGTAGTACCGCAGCTCTATCGCTTGCTCCACCCGTTCACTGGAGTGGGCCGAACCGGCTTCCTCCAGTTCAGCTAGTCCGCGGCTCTTCATTTGGTCGAAGGCTTCGCCAACTTTCACCGGATCAACCTCATCTAGCCGGTTGATCATGGTCGTAATTCTCTCAAGCCGTATATCGGTTGAGAGAAGTCCCATCGCCGAGGCTGTTCCTGGTTCGGTCGGGATGAGAACTCGATTAGCACCGAGTTCCTCCGCGATGCGGACTGCGTGAGCCGGCCCCGCTCCTCCAAGCGCGACTAGAAGGAAATCTCGTGGGTCGTGACCGCGCTGGACAGATACAAGTCGGAGGGCGTTAACCATCGCGGTCGTGGCGATTTCGATAATTCCGTGCGCAGTAGCCTCGACACTGAGACCAAGTTTTGAGCCGCATTGCTTCTCGATGGCTAGTCGAGCAGCATTTTGATCCAGTTGAATGTCACCACCTGCGAAATAGGTGGGATCAAGTCGCCCAAGCACAAGGTTTGCATCGGTAATCGTTGGCTGATCTCCACCGCGCCCGTAGCATGCAGGCCCAGGTTCGGCACCAGCGCTGTGTGGTCCAACACGAAGGGCTCCACCCGAGTCCACCCAGCCAATTGACCCACCACCAGCGCCCACTTCGACAAGATCGACTACAGGTGTCCTCACTGGATATCCGCTGGCGCCTCCAAACGCACCTGCCCCACTTTGTGCGGCTGCGCCGACTGTGTAGTCCTTGGTGACTGATGGTCTACCATCCCGTATCAGTGATGCCTTGGCAGTTGTTCCGCCCATGTCGAACGAAATGACATTTCCAGAACCCAGCTCAGTACCTATCGATGCCGCGGCGACTGAGCCTGCAGCTGGACCGGATTCGACCATGAAGACCGGCCGTTTTGCAGCAGCGTCCGAGGAGTAAACTCCCCCATTGCTTTGCATGACCAGTAGTTCGCCGTTCAGCCCATCTTCGGAGAGTCGCCGTTCAATAGTCTCAAGATAGTTGGCGATGATAGGTTGAACGCTCGCATTGATGACAGTCGTGCTGGCTCGAAAATACTCTCGGAACTCAGGCACCACTGAAGACGACAGCGAGACAGCGACCCCGGGAATCTCCTCTTCAAGAATGCGCCCAACTGCCAGTTCGTGAACCGGATTGCGATAGGAGTGCAAAAGGCAAACGGCAACGGCACTGATTCCCGCATCTTTAATCTGACTCGCCGCCGCACGAACGGATTCTTCATCCAGAGCCGTCACGACATCGCCTGACGCTTCGAGTCGTTCTTTTACTTCATAGCAGAATCGTCGCGGGATTAGAGCTGGAGGCTTTTCGAACTGCAGATCGTATAGTGAAGGTCGAATCTGCCTTGCTATCTCCAGCATGTCGCGGAATCCGGCGGTGGTGATGAACGCTACAGGTGCAGTCTTCCCTTCAATGATTGCGTTAGTCGCCACAGTCGTCGCGTGGACAACATGCTCTACTTCGTTGGCCAAAACTCCATCATCCAGGAGCTTACGCACGGCATCAATAAATCCCTGGGAAGGGTCCGTTGGCGTGGTCAGCACTTTCGAAGTTTTTACTTCACCTGACTCTGCGTCAATCAGGATCCCGTCAGTAAAAGTGCCGCCGATATCGATACCGATCCTGTAGTTACTATCGGTCAACCGTTCATCCTTAACTGTTCAGTGGCCGTGACGTCGACCTGGGATTTATTGACCGTTAATTCAACTCGATATATCGATCGCGCGCGCTCCACGCTGATCTTCCCGTTCATCACATCGTGGAGAACACTCTCAGGATCTCGTTCCCGTGGGGTGCCATATCCACCGCCACCTGGAGTCTGAAAACTGACGGTGTCGCCGGCCTGCAGATCTACAACGCATTTAGAAGGCAGAGATCGGGACTCTGAAGTGCCACCGGATGGGTTGAGAAGGTAATAGGCTTTTCGGCCGACGCCACCACCGAACAGGCCGTGTGGTCCCGCGTGGTCGCGGTCAGAAAGAACTGTGAATGTGGCATCAGTAATCGGAAAGTAGTAATCCCGACGCATTCCGAGGCCGCCACGAAATTCACCTGGACCCTCCGAGTCTTCAATCAACGACAGCTGAGATATCCGCATCGGAAAGTGAGACTCGATCTCTTCAACTGGAGCATTTTCCGTGTTTTGGCCGTGCTGTTGGACGGCATCCGGGCCGTCTTTGTCGAAGCGAGCACCGTAGCCACCTGCAAGGGCTTCGTAGTTGCAGTGATATTCGCCACTTTCAGGATCGATCAATCCAAATCCCGCCTGCGCCATCATAGCCTTGCACCCGGCTGCAACATCTTCAGGCATGCTCACAGAGAGGGCCTTGAACATCAGGTCGTTCAGGCGAACCTGGGTCTCCCAGCCGCCCACTATTGGTGCTGGATGGCGTGCATTAACGACGGACCCCTCAGGCGCGATCAACTTGATGTGATCGTAGAAGCCATGGTTCACAGGAAGGTCAGGTGTCATGAGGGCTCTAAGAGTGTAGGCACATGCGGCGAAGGTCATGGCATAGGAGCTGTTAATCGGCGCCCGGCGCTGTTCATCGCAGCCGGTCATGTCGAACAGCACCTCGTTCTCAGAGACCGTTATCGCGACCTTCAACCCTACTTCCTGGTCGGAGAATCCGTCGAAATCTACGAATCCATCGGCATGAAATGTTCCATTCGGAAGTTTCTTGATGTCTGCAGCGGTCCGTCGTGAGGTGTACTCGATCACCTCGTCGATGTACGAGTCGAACTCTGAAACTCCATAACGCTCGTAAAGTTCAGACAGCCGCATCGCGCCTGTTCTGTTCGCAGCGATCTGGGCTCGGAAATCGCCGGAGGTGACGCGCTTTGAACGAATTTGGGCCAGAATCAGTCGGAATATATCGTCGTCTATCTCGTCCTGTTTTACGAGCTTCACTGGAGGAATGATGATTCCTTCCTGGAAAATCTCCCGGAATGGCCCAATGCTTGCAGGAGCTCCACCGCCAACATCTACGTGGTGGGCCAGCGATGCCACGAAACCGACCACTTCGCCGTTGTGGTGGACGGGCCCAAGTACTGTCGTATCGTTCAGGTGACTACCACCGCTGTAAGGATCGTTCACGACCAGCATGTCGCCCGCATCGAGGTTCTCGATACCGTATGTTCTGATCGCCTGTGGAATCAGTCGTACAAAAGAGCCGAGGTGAACCGGCTGTGAGAAGGCCTGAGCGACCGGGCGGAGTTGCCGGTCAAAAAATGCGCAGGAGAAATCCTGTCTCGTTTTGACGTTGGTCGAATAGGCAGACCGACGAAGTGTGGCTGCCATTTCCTCGGCGACCTGGACTATTCCACTTCGGATTACCTCAAAGCGAATCGGGTCGATAGTGCTCAAGAATCATCACCTCTGCGCAACGAGTTAGTCTGGGCTTCATCAATTCGTCTGTGTTCGATGTCCAACGCAACTCCGTACACAGCTCTGGCTCGCTCTCCACTGACCTTTCCGTTAAGTACATCGTTCAGGACTAGCTCAGTCGCGCGCTCCCTCGGTGAACCGTAACCACCTCCACCGGAGGTCCGGTAACTGATTATCTGACCCGGGATCAGCTCAACAGTAGTCTTCGAACTGATCGGCGCCTCGTTCTCATCAGTGATGACTACATACTGCGATCTTGAACCAACTTCTCCACCGAATAGACCGTGAGGACCAGCACGATCTCGGTCTGCAAGCACCGTGAATGTCACTGTTTGCGGGAACACATAATCACGCCTCAACCCGAGGCCACCACGGAACTTTCCAGCCCCTTCCGAGTCGGGAACTAACTCATAGCGTGCGATACGAACTGGATAGTTGGCTTCAGTTTCCTCGACAGGTGCGTTCTCGGTGTTCTGACCATGGGATTGAACCGCATCTGGACCGTCTGAAGCGTGCCTTGCACCGTAGCCTCCTGCGAGCGTTTCGAGAAAGCAGAAATACTCTTGCGAGCCGAGGTCACCATCTTCGCTTGAGGCATCAACCAGGCCACCGAAACCGGCGTGGCACTGCATCGATTTTGTTCCAGCGCAGACGGCCTCTGGCATAGCGTCTGAAAGTGCCCTGAATATCAAGTCATTTAACCGAACATGGGTCTCCCAGCCACCAACGACAGGTGCCGGATGTACGCAGTTCGTCACTGTCCCTTCCGGTGCATCAACATGAACGTACCGGTAAAACCCTTCATTCACGGGCAAGTCTTTGTCCATCAAGCAGCGAAGGGCATACGCACAGGCTGAGTATGTCTGAGCATATGTGGAGTTGACGGGAGCGCGGCGCTGTGGGTCGGATCCGGCCGTATCGAACCGAACCCCATGTTGATCGACGGTTACTGTGACGCTCAGTTTGACGGTCTGATCAGTAAATCCGTCGTTGTCAACAAACCCGTCGGCCTTGAACACACCATGCGGTAGAGCGTGTATCTCCGCTGAAGTTCTACGCGCGGTGTACTCGATCAACTCATCAACATATTGCCTGAACTGATCTATGCCGTAGCGGTCGACAATCTCACCAATTCGTAGTGCTCCTGTCCTGTTAGCCGCTATCTGGGCACGAAAATCACCGGCCGTCTCGCGCTTGGACCGGATCTGGGCAAGCACCAGGTCGAAAACGTCCTTAACGATTTCACCCTCACGCACAAGCTTGATCCGCGGGATAATGACGCCTTCTTGGAATACTTCGCGAAAGGCACCTACAGATGCCGGTGCTCCGCCGCCGACATCGACATGGTGAGCGAGGCAGGCGGTGTACCCAATCAATCTTCCACCATGGTGGACCGGACCGATCAGAGCAATATCGTTCAGATGAACTCCTCCGCCATACGGGTCGTTAGAGAGGATCATGTCTCCTGGCATCAAACGATCAGGTCCGTATTCTCCGACGGCGTACGGCACATGGCGCACAAACGATCCGAGATGAACAGGTTGGGTGAATGCCTGTGAAACACATCGCAGTTGGGCATCAAAGAAGGCGCAAGAAAAGTCCTGACGTGTCTTAACGTTCGTTGAGTAGGCGCTCCGTCTGAGAGTGGCCGCCATCTCTTCTGTCGCCTGCGTCAATGCGCTTCGGACAACCTCGAATCGAATGGGGTCGATTGCCGAAGCCTGCAGTTGATTGGAGCCAGATTCTTGCATTTCAGCGGATTGTAGGCGCGACCCATTTAGATAGCGACACAGGAACTCAAAGGGATTGTTGTCTCGATACGACGCATGGTGCATGATGCGACCAATCACGAGAACGAAGGTGCCAACCCGGGAGGCTCCCTTGGCAAAGTTTCAAACGATAGACCTCAGCGGACTGAAATCGCCCATTGCTGACTCAGATTGGGACCCACACACAAGGCGCGGCATCAGAGAACTACCAGGAGACAAGCAGCGTTTCTGGGGCATCCCGTTTGAAATCGGGCAGGCTGACTCAAATGGACCCGCAATCCTGGCGCTGGGTGCGAATAGCGATCGCACTGAAGTTTCACTTGATGTTGCCGGTACGGCGTCGCACATCGTCTTCGCCCACCTTTGCGACTCGCGGGCAACTACCACAACTGCAGGTCAAACGGCCGACTACCCGACACCAGTCGTAACTGCACCTGGTGAACATCTCGCAGACTACGTGGTTTTCTACGAAAACGGTGAGACTCACTCAACGTTAATCCGTAGAAGGTTCGAGATAAACCAGGTCTACACGCGGATGCAAAGCGGGTTTGCCTGCCGCCCACATCAAGACCTGGTGCCTCTCCCAATGCGAGGTCCTTACCCGGAGAACATGTGGGGACGCTATCAGACAACGGCATCGGTCGGACCTGCAGGTCAGCCAGCCAGCCCTCGAGATGACCTGGAAGCAAAGATGTATCCAGCAGCTTCGTGGTCAATCTACGCTCTGGAGAATCCAAACCCGGAAAAGCGAATTGCCGAGTTGAGAATCAGACCGACTGGGGCGGCGACAGTAGGCGTAGGGGCAATAACTCTGTTTAGTGGGACAGCACACCCGCTTCGTCATGAAAGGCTCCAGACGTTCGACTTAACCCTGGGGCCAGGTTTCAACGAAGAAACCGCACTCGAATCTGCCCGCATCGATCTAGGCGTGATTGCTCGTCGCTATCTTGTACAGGGATTCGATCCGGATCAGTGGCTCGCAGATCCTGTTAAAGGCCGTGGGGAAGCACCGGAAGTGCCTGAGTTCCGCCCTGCTCTGGACATCTCCGCCAGTGTGGATGCCACTGTCGAAGTCAGTGGTCATTCCATCGAGCTGAAGCCCACTTTTGATGGGCAGTCGTCGAAATCGGAGAGTTCAGATATTTCGATAAAAATCCTTGGCCAGGAAAAGACCTGGCTGAAAGGGAGGGTCCTAGACGGCAGATCGGGAGTTCCGGTATCCGCCAGAATTCACCTGCGGTCGGCCGATGGTCGCTATCTTCCGCCATACGGTCACCGTCACGAGGTGAATGACAACTGGTTCGAGGATTACGGCGCCGACGTGAAACTCGGTGACACTCAGTACGCCTACATCGACGGACACTTCAGCGCTGAGTTGCCTGTTGGTGACATCTATGTAGAGGTCAGTCGAGGATTCGAATATGAGCCGGTCCGCCAGAAGGTGGAGATCAAGCCCGGACAGAAAGAGCTTGATCTGACCATTGAGCACGTGGATCAACGAAGGCAGAATGGCTGGATAACAGCCGACACTCACGTCCATTTCATTAGCCCGGAAACGGCCAGGCTCGAGGCAGAAGCAGAAGGGATAAACGTCATCAACCTCCTGGCTGCTCAGTGGGGTGACCTGTTTACGAACGTAGGTGACATCACTGGCAAACAGTCAGGTTCAAGCACAGACGAAACCATCGTCTGGGTCGGTACAGAAAACCGGCAGCATTTCCTCGGTCACATCTCAATGCTCGGCGTCAAAGGTGACCCCGTGTTTCCGATGAGTACGTCAGGCGCGACTGAAGGTTACTTTGGCGATCCGACGGAACGGGCGATGTCTGAATGGGCAGACGAATGCCGTGAAAAAGGCGGACTCGTGGTCGTCCCGCACTTCCCGTTCCCTCACTCCGAGATTATCGCCGAAGTGGTACGTGGGCGAGTCGATGGCCTGGAGTTCTGGGATTTCTGGACGCCAACGATGGACACATTTTCGTTCCACGAGTACTACCGACTACTTAACTGCGGATATAGATCTGCAGTTGTCGGCGGTACAGACAAGATGTCAGCGGCAATGCCCGTTGGCAATGTCCGCACTTATGCGAACATCCGCGACGAGGAACTGAGCTTTGAATCGTGGGCAAACGCGGTGCGGGCAGGTCGCACCTACACGACGAGTGGTCCTTTGATGTCATTCAGCGTGGACGGTGCGGAGGTCGGAGACGAACTGCAAATGCCGTCAGGCGGTGGCACTGTTCATGTCAGCGCCGAATCCGTGTCGCTGACGGGCCCAGTGCATAAACTGGAGATCGTTTTTAATGGCTCGGTGATCGCCTCCGTCGAGGAGAGTGAAGGGGCTGACCGGCTTAGCTTCGATGATTCGATCAATCTGCCGGGTAGCGGGTGGCTCGCTGCAAGATGCGTTTCGAAGCATCGGGCATGGAGCGTCTGGCCCCAGCACATCGCTGCTCATACCTCACCCGTTTTCGTTAAGGCCAAAGGTGAAGAGCTATTCGACAACCCCGCGGCCGAGTATCTCGTGACCGTCATGGAGGGCGGGGTTGCCTGGCTCGACACTCTTGCTACGCGCGCTGATTCTGCACGTCATGCTGCGGTCAGATCAGTATTCGAGGAAGCAATAGCAGATGTTCGTGCAAAACAGGCACAGCACGGACACACTCACGGCGGCCACAGCCACCACCATTAACCGCAAAGCACCTCGTCAGAGATTCATGTCGCCACGACATGCCAACTGTGAAAAAAACTGACCGCGTCAGGATCCCAAATGAAGATCACAAGACTCGAAATCATCAAGGTTCCACCAAGCTGGGTGTGGGTCCGTATTCACACCGACACCGAGTTGACCGGCCTCGGGGAACCGTATCTCGAGAATCATCCTGAGACGGTAATCGCCGAAGTCAAGCGACTTGAGCCGCTGCTCATCGGCAAGGACCCGACGAGAGTCGAGGCGCTATGGAAGCAGATGTACGAATCGGGCTCAGGCTACCTTGGCGGTCCGGTCAAGATGAGTGCGATCAGCGGGATTGACATAGCGCTGTGGGACATTGCAGGAAAGGCCGCCGGTGTTCCAGTTCACGCAATGCTCGGTGGTGCAGTTCATGAGCGAATCAAGATGTACAGAGCAACAGCGGGACAACTGCCCTGGACTGTGAATCCTGGTGAGCCGTATCGATCTGGCAAGTCCCCAGCATCAGACCTCGTCAGCGGAGAGCCGGAAACGTACAGAGAGGCGGCCCGCATTCTTGTCGAAGAGTGGGGTTTCCGCGCCCTGAAGGTTCATATCGGGTTAGGCGATGGACTGGAAGCGACTACCGAAGTTGACGCTGTGGCCGAGAAGTTTGCTGCTGCGAAGGATGGTGCTGGCTCAGACGTCGACGTTGCGATCGATATTCATAACCCGAATCCAGCAATCGGGCGCCAGCTGATCAAGGCTCTCGAACCCCATCGCCCGCTCTTCATCGAAGAACCGATGCCAGTAGAAAGCGTTGAGACGTTCAACCAGATCGTGGATGGATCGACCGCGAACATCGCGGCAGGTGAACGTTGGATGGGCAAGTGGGTCTTCTTCGATGCTCTAAGAAACGGAGCTCTCTCGGTGCTCCAGCCCGACATCTGCCACGCGGGAGGCATCACTGAGTGTAAGAAGATAGCCACAATGGGTGAGGCCGTGTACGCCAAACTCGCCCTGCACTGTCCACTCAGTCCGCTTGCGCTTGCAGCCTCCATCCAGGTCGACGCGTGCAGTCCTAACTTCCTTGTTCAGGAACACAACGAGGTGAATGACTCCCGAGTTGATGGCAAAACACTGATTGGCAAAGGCTATTTCAGGGAGCCTTTCGAGTTGGATGACGATGGGTTCGTGGCGGTTCCTGAAGGTCCAGGTCTGGGTATTGAAATCGATCAGTCTGGGATGGAAACGATCATGTCGTTGCCATGGTCCCCGGTGCGTGGCTAAGCACAACTGAATCGGATAAGGGTTAACATCCCGGTCGGCAGGTGTTCACGTCACCAGAAAGGTGCAGATAGATGAAAGTCGTCGATCACAGAACCTTCCTTGTTGAAAACGTCGAGCCGTATATCGGCGGACGTTACTTTCTTTTCCTCGAACTGATTACGGATGAAGGCATTGTCGGCGTTGGTGAGCGCATAGCCGGTAGTTCCTATTCTCGGAACCTGAAGGACATCGCGACGCATGTCCGGCTCCTTGATGAATTTGTGGGTCAATTTGTCATCGGTCAGGATCCGATGAACAACGAGTTGATCTGGGACAGGATGTACGGCTCCCGGCATGATCTCCGGCACCCGAGCCTGTTCGCCACTCCCGTGATAAGCGGCATCGACATGGCGTTATGGGACATTCGCGGCAAGGCGATGAACCAGCCGATCTACAACTTGCTCGGAGGTAAATACCACGAGAAGCTCCGCGCTTATGCGTATATGCCGAGCGCAGGGATCAATGAGGATCCCACCAAAGCCGGTGATGTGGCTGTTCAGCTCCTTGAGGAAGGCAATTCGGCATGCAAGATTGATCCCTTCATGCCAACGCACCCAGTACGCGACATTCCACTATGGGAGATCGAGAAAGCAGCGAAAATCTTCGAGAGCATCAGGAAAGCGGTTGGAAACAAACTCGAAGTTGGTATCGGCACGCATGGGCAGTTAACCACGTACAGTGCCATCAGGGTTGCAGACTACCTCGAGCCGTACCACCCGTTCTGGTTCGAAGAGCCAGTAGCACCAGAAAACATCGAAGAGATGGCACGTGTTGCCTCCCACACTTCAATCCCAATCGCTACCGGTGAACGCCTTGTCACCAAGTACGAGTTCGCACAGGTATTGGAAAAACAGGCGGCGCAGATCATCCAGATGGATGTCGGACAGTGTGGTGGAATCACCGAGGCGAAGAAGATTGCAGGCATGGCCGAGGCTCACTACGCGGTCATTGCGCCCCACATGTACTGCGGCCCAGTCGCATCAGCTGCAGCGATTCAGATCGACACTTGCTCCCCCAATTTCATGATCCAGGAAGCAAACCAGGGGCCGCTTCACAAACAGATCTTTAAAGAGCCTCTCGCGTTTGAGAGTGGATTCATAACGCCACCAACTGGACCAGGGCTCGGCGTCGAGTTTGACCAGGACGTGCTGAGAAAGCACCTCGTGAGCTAAGTGGTGTAATCGCAGGGAGTGCCTGACAGGGAGTTGAGCAAACCTTGACGGCACTTCGGAGAGAAGCGGTCAAATGAATTGCCAGGGCTGTGCCGGTGACCGTCCGGCAACTCTTGATTTGATGATTGCGAGAGCGCTGAAGTGATCGATCACACGACCCTCTGTCAACAATCGCAAAGCCCAACTCGCCGGTCCAATTCGACGCAGCAACTCTTCGACAGTAGTCAAGGGCGATGGAAGCGAAGTGAGTAATAGATCAATTTCCTGCCGAAGCAGGGTCGTAGTTTCGTCGTCTTTACCATTGCTCAAAGTGCCCATCCGTTGCGTCTCTACCTTTACACGATCCGAGAGATCTGGTTCGCTTAATTCTTGTCACTGAACTTACTACGACCGCATTACCTAGGAGGACTCGCATCCAACTTTCGGCTCTTCGCCTTCGATCAGAACCGCCAACAGCTCCCGCGCAAATTGCTCCCGGCTCAACAAAGTGTCATGGTTCAGTTGGAGGAGACCTGCGCGCCCTGCGTCATAGCAGGACACTTCGAAATGTGACTCCAGCACCGCGATTTCAGGAGCGACAACCCTATCCATGGCATTTGCGAAGTTGACCACCCGCACAGGAGACCAATTCGCATCATGGATCAATGAGATCGAATCACCGGAACGTTTCATGTCTGCCCAGACTGGTGCAGGTTCGCCACCTTGTGGCAGTTGACGACAAACTAGGATTTCGATGGCAGCCCCTGCAACTCCGGCGGTCGTGTCATTAAGTCCCTGCACCGGACTACTCACGGTGATCACGCCCTCAGTTCTCGCAGCTAATGCGTTGTCGTCGTCGGAGTACCTTGCCAGGCCGTCGAGTGCGACCACTCCACCTAAGGAGTGCCCGACTATGAAGAATTCTGAATCTGGGTACATGGCATAAATGTCCACCAGTCCCCGCGATGACTGGCCTACGCCGCGCAAGGTATCTTGCGGAAGATACATTTGATCCCAGCCATCCTGTGAGTAGCCGAACTCGATCACCTGATCATCCGGGTGACCGGCCGGTAGATCAACCATCCCGTAGCTATCAGCAAGAACGTTCGACACCGTATTCGTCCAATGGTTCGGAACATCGTTCAGCGCTGACGAAGAGCATGCGCCTTGAATCAGAATTACCCGCGCTGTTGGTTCCTCCGGCGTATCGGTTGCAGGTGGCTCGATCGATGAGCAAGCAACTATGGCTGATGCAACTGCAGGCATCAGAAACAGGAGGGCTTTGCGAGATGTTGAGTGAAGAAGTTGCAGTACGGTGGAAGTCATAGTCACCATGAGGCGGTGAAGAAACGAATCCCTGAGCGGCCATTTCGTACGTAAGTGTGAAGTAAAACCGCGGCTAACAACATGACAGATTTCATCCAATTCGATAGGCAAACCTGTCGGATTAACGCAATGATCGGTTTTCGGCCAAGCTGCGTTTCATTCCTGTGTCGGGAAGAGACTGCAAGACTCCGGATTGTGCCTTATGATCGCCGCTAGCAATCAGATTCCAGGCACTTAGCGGTGGGGCTCATCATGTCAACTAAACGTAACGTACTGATTCTTGGCGCATCTTACGGTTCACTCCTAGGGGCCAAACTTGCTCTTGCAGGACATGATGTCAGGCTTGTCTGTCTACCTGATGAGGCAAAACTCATCAACGACGAAGGTGCTCGGGTTCGCCTGCCTCTAAGAGGGCTGAACAAAACGGTTGAGCTAAACACAAAGGAGATGAGCGGAACCGTCTCAGCTTCAGGAGCAGGTGATGCCAATCCTGGTGACTATGATCTGATTGGCATGGCGATGCAGGAACCTCAGTACCGAGCGCCAGAGGTCCGTGATTTGCTTGGTCGAATCGGTAGCTCCGGGATCCCTTCCATGTCGATCATGAACATGCCGCCGCTGACCTATCTGAAGCGCATCCCCGATCTGGATGCGGATGCACTACGCGGCAGCTACACAGATTCCACGGTGTGGGACGACCTCGACCCAGATCTAATGACTCTCTGCAGTCCGGACCCACAGGCGTTCAGACCTCCTGAAGATCAGGTCAATGTTCTGCAGGTCGGATTGCCAACGAACTTCAAGGCCGCTGCTTTCGAATCCGCCGAACACACAGCGATCTTGAGGCAATTCGAAGAAGAGATACAGGGAATCAGATATCCGGTTGATGGCGATGATGTCGAACTCCCAGTCAAGCTAAGGGTTCACGACTCAATATTCGTGCCGCTCGCAAAATGGGCGATGCTGATCGCGGGCAACTACCGCTGCATTCAGGCAGAAGAGATGCGACCTATCAAAGAGGCCGTGCACTCAGACTATGAGCAATCGAAGTCCACTTACAACTGGGTTGTCGACCTATGTGTCGGACTCGGCGCAGACCGAAACGATCTTGTGCCTTTCGAGAAATACGCGAAAGCAGCCGAATCATTGCTCCGACCTTCATCGGCTGCAAGAGCGCTAGCTGGCGGCGCGCCGGATATAGAACGCGTTGACAAACTGGTCCAATCAATTGCGTCCAGCAAGGGAATGCAGCTGGACGAACTGGATAATATCGTTGGCCTAGTAGACGGATGGCTGACTAAGAACCGAGGATGATTCCCAGTGGCGACGCACTAGGCACAGACACCAGCACGAAGTAGTGAGGCCAGTTTAGATAGCTCGCTGGGATCAATATCCAACTCTGCGGCTGCATTCGAAAGCCTGGTGTTCAGGTTATCGTGAAATTCGGCAACCGTAGCCCTGCCTTTTCGGGTGAGTTCGAGCCTCGTTATTCGTCGATCGCCAGAGTCTGAAACACGTTCGACAAGTCCCTGTTTCTCAACTCGGTCGACCAGACCAGTCACGTTCGTTTTGTCACACCGTAGAGTCTCGGCAAGCTCTCCAAGGGCCGGTTTTCGCCAGTGCGTGGCGCAAAGTAGCTGCGCCTGTTGGCGTGAAACACCTGCGTTCTTGCTGGCTGCTTCGTAAACCTCTTCGAGCGAAAAAAAAAGTCCTGCGAGGGCACTTGCAAGAGTGGTCAGTTCTGTGTCTTGCTCAACCATGACTTCAATACTATCAATTAATAGTTGACAATGTCGACTATTTTAGTTCACAATATCGACATTCCAGACTATTCACTACCTGACAGACTCACATCGTGGGCCAGACTCTACGAAGAAAAGATCCGCTCGTGGCAGCCAGTAGCCTCAACATTGCCGGTTTTGCAGGAAGCTTGCGGAAAGCTTCCTACAACAGCGCGTTGCTGAGAACAACGGTTGAGCTGGCGGCACCGGAGATGACTGTCACGCCGATTGATATCTCAGGGATCCCGTTCTTTGACGCAGATGTCGAAAAAGAAGGTGACCCTTCGTCGGTAAGGCAACTGAAGGATGCTGTGCGCGAGGCAGACGGATTGGTGATTTTTACTCCTGAGTACAACGGCAGCGTCTCAGCAGTAACGAAAAATGCTATCGACTGGCTATCACGGAGGACAGGTGACACCGGATCTCCTCTATCTAGCAAGCCAGTGGGTATAGTGGCTGCCACACCAGGAAGACGCGGAGCAAAAGGGGCCCGTGAGCACCTGAGCTATGTGATCGGCTTGATGTCGAACTCACTCTACGGAGAAACGCTTGGCATAGCTTCAGTTAACACCAAGTTTGGCGATGGACAACAGCTCACAGATCCAACGGCTCTGTCTGAGATGGAAGATTGGCTTGCTGGATTCGGCCAACATGTCAGGCGTTCGATATCACCTGTGGTATACGCATAGCGGGCACAGATTCTGGACGCTCTCGTAACTAGAAAGATTCTGAGGAAATTATGACGACTGCTGTTGATACGGCACAGACCGAATTCGAAGGGCATCCACGACGATGGTGGATCCTGGTGGTGATGTGCTTGAGCTTGATTTTGATCGTGGCCGCGGTCAGCTCTCTGAACCTCGCACTCCCATCGATTCGAAATGCACTCGACGCCAGCGGCACCGACTTGCTGTGGATCGTTGACTCATATGCCCTGGCGTTTGCAGGATTCCTACTCCCTGCTGGGGCAATCGGTGATCGTTACGGAAGACGCGAGGCGTTACTTGCCGGAATGGTGATAGTTCTCGTTACGTCGATTGGAGCCAGCTACGCTGCAACTTCCGAGGCGCTGATCGCATGGAGAGCCGCCATGGGGCTCGGTGCCGCCCTGATCATGCCAGCAACGCTTTCGATCATCACTGTGGTGTTCCCAAAGGATGAGCGTTCGAGAGCGATTGCGATATGGACGGCATTCGCTGCAGCCGGAGGAGCACTCGGACTGCTGGGTGGCGGCCTTCTGCTTGAGCGATTCTGGTGGGGTTCGGTCTTCTTTGTAAATGTTCCGATCGCCGCTGTCGTTTTGCTAACTGCCATTGCCATAGTGCCAACATCCAGGGACTCGCAGCAAAGATCACTGGACTACGCTGGGGCTATCCTGTCGGTGGCCGGTCTCGGAGCCCTTCTGTTCGCCATTATTGAAGGTCCCGAACGTGGCTGGACCGATCCGTTGACGCTGGCAGGATTCATCCTCGCAGGTGTCTTTATCGCCAGCTTCATCAAGTGGGAGTTCAAAGCTACCTGGCCCATGCTTGATCCACGTTTCTTCAAGATCCGTGCATTCTCCATGGGAAGCGTTGCAATCACCATGGTCTTCTTGACGATGTTTGGTTTCTTCTTCCTGATCATTCAGTTCTTTCAGTTCGCTCAAGGGCTGTCTCCGCTGCAATCCGCTGTCCGAACACTTCCTTTGACGGCTGTGTTCTTCGTCGTTGCACCTTTAAGCGTGACCTTAGCCCAGAAGTTTGGCCCCAAAGTGACGATCCCGGCCGGTCTGATTCTGGCCTCAGTTGGGCTGGTTTTGATGGGAACGATTGATGCCGACACTTCCTACGGAATAATCGTGATACCGATTATTGTGATGGCCGCCGGAATGGCCATCCTGATGCCACCCGCAAGTGAGAACATCGTGGCTTCGCTGCCTCAGGACAAAGCAGGTGTCGGATCGGCCGTCAACGACACGACACGAGAAGTCGGTGGCGCAATTGGAATCGCAGTGATGGGCTCGATGCTTGCCGTCGGGTACCGAAGCGGGCTTGGTGATGCCACTGAAGGATTACCTCCTGAGGCTGCTGAGTTAGCCGAAGACTCGATAGGGTTTGCGATAGCTGTGGCAGCCGATGCCCCACCCGAGCAGGCTGAAACGTTGATCGCCGCGGCCAGTACGGCGTTTACCGACGGGATGACGCTCGCATTCTCGGTCGCTGCCGGGCTGCTGGTAGTCACCGCAGCTGTGGTAGCAAGGTGGTATCCGCGTAAAGCTGAGCTCGAGCAGACAAACCTCGCAGCCGCTGCGGAGGGTGACTCAGCAAGTGATCCAGCGCCTGTTTCCGCAGACTAGTCGTTAGAAGCTCAATCGACATCAAAACGCCCGCCCCATCCAAACCGATGGAGCGGGCGTTTTTTCGAGACTAAGATTGCCCGGATGTCAGCGAAGTTCGTAGTCCAGTCCGAGTTCATTGCGTAACGACTCGAACCACTCGATTACCTCTCGGTGATAAGGGATTCCCTCGCGAAGCCTCACTTCGGTTTCCTCCGCTTCCGGCAATCCGGCGTAAACCACTCGGTCATGACCTGGAGCAGGCTTCGTTTCCCGCAAGCCTCTCAAGAAGTCATCCATATCCTTTTTAAACTTACCGACATCAGTCAGAGCATCGATATTGATCACCTGAATAAAGTGATTGAGCATCTGAGGCTGAGGTGGCAGCAGGAATCCGGCACTCATTCCGGACAGGATATTGCCAAGCACATCGGCGATCGCAGCGAATCCATAGCCCTTATGGGATCCTTGCTCACGAGTACCACCAAACGGCAGCATCAAATACTCGCCCTTGGGAGGCAATGTGGTGCCCTGTTCCATCACTGGGTCACCGTCCGTGCCTGTGATCCAGGCAGGTTCCATTGGAGCACCGATGCGGTCCGCCAAGGCCAATTTATTCCCGGCAACCTGCGTGGTCGCCACGTCAAAGACGAAGGGCTCCTCTTTATCCGCGGGGATGGCCCATGCCCATGGGTTGGTTGCAAAACGCGCTTCGGCACCGAAAGTTGGCACGGCGTTCAGTGGATTGCCCGAGGTAACACACCAACCGATCATGTCGTGCTCAAGAGGCATCATTGCGTGATAGGCAAGCATCCCGATATGACGGGAGTTGTGCACAACGGCCGTTCCTGTTCCGTGTTTGCGGGCCTTGTCAATGGCCATCTCAGTTGCCACAGGAAGGACATGCAGACCTAGTCCCTCATCACCGTCCAGATTGGCTGTCGTGTCTGACTCACGAGTCACTTTGATCTGCGGGTTCGGGTTCAGCTCGCCCGTTCCGTACCACCCAACGTACCTGCGGAGCATGTTCGACACGCCGTGCGACTCGCACCCCCGCAGATCACTGGTCAGCAACGCCTCGGCAGAAGTGGTTGCATCGGCTTCCGAAAGGCCCATCTTCGAGAAGATCGCCTTCGTAGCTGCATGCATATCGTCGTGCGCCACGTAGACGCGGTCTTCTTCGGGTACTAGGAACCTTTCAAGCATGACGTGGTTGGACCTTTCTGGGAATGGAGTCGAGTGAATTGATTTCGAGTATGCCAAGAATGGCGCAGACGGAACTAAACCGCAAATTCACGTTCAGGACACTCGATTCAGATGCTCACGAGCGCGGAAGGCCGAATTCATCTGCAAGGAGCTCATAAGACCGCGCTCGAGATTCGTAAGTAGGCGTGATCGTAAGTACAACCAACTCATCCACGCCATAAGCCTTAGCGAGCTGTTCTAGCCTTGTCTTGACTGCGACCGGATCTCCTTCGATGGCTCGGTCCTGGTAGACCTCCATCAATCGGGATTCCGCTTCATTCAACTCAACGGAGTCAAGTTGCTCAGCAGATGGAACGGTTGGTAGTGCCCTGCCCTGATCTCGCCGCAGGCGCATATACCGTCGTGCGAAGCCTAGTTTGTGAGCCTCTGTTTGCGTCTCTGCGCATACAGCGGATACGCCAACGTTCACGACAGGCTCGGTGAGATATTCAGAAGGTTGGAAATTTTCTCTGTACCACTGCACCAGTTCGGGTCCAGCACCAAAGTCTCGCCCACTAGCGCTACCAGAATCTTCAGAAAGTGTCACTTGATTGTGCAGCGACTCCGCGATGAAATGAGCAAAGGACAGTGGTAATCCCAGTGCAGCGGCGTAAGAGACGCTGCCGTAGGAAGATGCGAGCAGCCACGGTTCTGCCTGCGCCGATCCTGCAGGCGTGGCCTGAATGTCTTTAAATCGATGATCTTCAGGCATCCGGTCAGTGTGGAACCTCAAAAGATCATTCACCTGGTCCGGATAGGATTCGATAGGGAACGAAACAGGACCGGTCTGCAACGCCGCTGCCGTCATACGATCACTACCTGGGGCGCGGCCAACTCCCATGTCTATCCGATCAGGAAAAAGCGTCGCCAGCATTCGAAATGTCTCGGCGACTTTGAGCGGTGAGTAGTGGGTAAGCATCACTCCGCCAGAACCAACTCTGATCCGGTTTGTGTTCCCGGCCACGACAGGTATCAGTATTTCTGGACTTGCATCGGCGAGGGATGTGCTGTTGTGGTGTTCAGCCAACCAGTAGCGAGTGAATCCAATTTGATCAGCGAGCTGAGCTAGTTCAATCGTCGCCTCAAGAGCATCGGTGGCCGTGCAGCCTGCAACGACGGGCGATTGATCAAGGACAGACAGTTTCATGAATCGTGTCTTAGCGCGTGTTGATTTGCATTCTGATGTTACGCGCGAAACGACGCATCAGACCGTACTCTCGCAGGTTTAGAGTAGAGGAGAGAAACTGTGAACATCTACGAGTGAACTGCTTCGTCGACGGTCTGGAAACTGCAATCAGTCGTATGCGACCTGGCAGAAGCCGTGGTTACAGTACCCAAACGGATTCTTGGCCAGGTACTGCTGGTGATACTCCTCGGCGTAGTAGAACTCACCAGCTGGTGCGATCTCAGTCTGAATCTCACCGAAACCCTGTTCAGTTAGCTTCTCCTGGTAGCGAGTCAGGCTTTCCTTTGCTGATTCCAGTTGCTCATTGCTTGTAGCGTAGATCGCCGTTCGGTATTGGCTGCCAATGTCGTTGCCCTGGCCCATGTACTGAGTGGGATCGTGGTTCTCCCAGAAGACCTTCATCAGTTCATCGAAACTCACCTTGGTCGGGTCGTACACGACGAGTACTGCTTCTGTGTGACCTGTTCGAGATGTACACGTCTCTTCGTAAGTAGGATTCGGGGTTGTTCCACCGGAATAGCCTGCAGCGGTCGTGTAAACCCCATCAAGCTGCCAGAACAGGCGCTCAGCCCCCCAGAAGCAGCCCATCCCGACTACAACAGTTTCAAGCCCATTCGGGAAGGGTGGTTTGATCGGGTTACCGTTGACATAGTGGACTGATGAGGTCGCGATTGGCGTCTCGCGACCTGGTAGACAATCTGCTGGGTCAGGCACTCCAGCTGGCTGACGACGCAGGCTGAACATAAATCGACTCCCTTTCTCTTACTACCCAGTTAGATAGTTTCCACACGCTGAAGATGCAACATTCCCTGTCTATTTCCAGTCGGCGATTGCAGTCACGATCGACTGATAGAGTTCGTTTGAAGTCTCCGATTCATCGTCAGCCCGGAATAGCGCTGTATCACCGGGCTCGTCGAACGGCACCAACTCGATCTCACTGATCAGCGGCCGTCGATCAATCGCCATGTAGCGGAATTCGTCAGGCGAGTACCTGAGCGTTCCTGTGAAATCGGTCACAGGGAGTTCAAATAGCTTCATGCCGTAGTTGTTGATCGCGACAATTTTTCCACCTGCGACTTCATCGCCAAGACTCAACAACGTAATTCCGAACTCCGGCATGAACTTAATGGATCCGATCGGGATGTCGGCTGCACCGTAGAGATGCAACGCCATTTTGTAGCCGTCGGCACGAACTAAGGCAACACCGCCTTTTCCGCTGGAGGTTCGAACTGGTAAAGCTACGACAGACTCATCATCGCTGACCGCGGCCTGAACCTCGTTGCCAACTGTACTAAGGCTCACATCCTGCCCGGCAAGTACATCAGGATGGGCCTTTTCGATGTCGCTGGATTCGATAACCACGTCGTCCAATGCAGTTACCCAGAGCACAGCGTCCGACGACACAGGAACCACACCAGGTGATCGCTCAACTGGAACACTCTGACTTCTGATCGGCGTCGCCGTCGGTTGAGGTGCCACGTTGTTCGCCACGCAACCTAACCCGATTACGGCAATAGTCAATATCAGGACAACTATGGCGGCCCAACTGAAACGGAGATTCATGCAAATGGACGATCAGCGACAACTGAAAACTTCCGCGCTTGCCTAAGTAGTGCAATAGTGTCTACGTAAGAAACCAGCGGCGGGACTACCGCTTCACCGAATAGTAACGAAGTACCCGAAAGCACGAACGTTCAGTGTTCTGATGACAGAAAGCAGCGTAGTCGATCTTCGAGGATCAGGCGCTCAGGTCGTCGAGAACGATGATGCCCTCTTCAGCAGCTTTCTGGATCGCAGCGTCCCGATCAGGCACACCGAGCTTCATGAATGATCGCGCCAGGTGCATCTGCACATCTTTCTGATCGAGCGAAAGCTGTTGTGCAATTACCTGATTGGTCAATCCATCAGCGACCATCTGGAGAACTTCGGCTTCAGTCGAGGACAGATCTCCGGTCGCTTCAGAGCTTATGTAGGCCTTGGGAGTGATGTCTCCAAGCGCCTCAGAGAACACGTTCTCGCCCCGTACAACTTTCTTGATGGACTCTACAATCTCTGAAGGTGGAGTGTCCTTAAGGAGATAGCCGTCAACACCGGCCTCGATCATCGCCTTCAGATAAGGTTCTTGAGCGTGATTAGTAAGTGCGACGATCTTAATGCTGGATCCGGCAACTTCGCGTAACTCGTTCGCAACCTCAATGCCGCTACGACCACCCTTGATCCGTATGTCGAGCATCACGAGGTCCGGAGATAGCATCTGTACTGCCGAGACAGCATCATCGGCATTGTCAGCTTCGCCAACGATCGTGAAGCCGCCGGCATTTTCGAGCGCACCACGCATACCCTGTCGAACGACTGGGTGGTCGTCGACCAACATCACTCTGAAATTTCCTACATTCTCTGGCAAAGCTGTCTCCCGCAATACCATTTATGACCGACCGGACCGCTGCAACCGGCTTTAGCTGGCCACCTCTAATTGTTCAGTCTCCAACGGCAGTTTGACTATGAAGGCTGTCCCCCTGGAAGGCCGGGGTGAAATCTCCAAAGTCCCACCAAGGTTGTTGACCCTCTGCTTCAGTCCCCGAATACCCAGACCCTGATCGGGACTTCGCTGTTCCATGTCGGTCGTGGTGGACTTGATACCGACGCCATTGTCTTCAACAGCGAGCTCAAGCTGAGAGGCGGTCTTGTTCAGTTTCACCCAGACTGATCTGGCATTCGCATGCTTGCGGCAATTGTTCAGCGCTTCCTGTGCAGCCCGATAGATCGTCAGCTCCATATCATCAGAGAACCGCTGGTCATCCTGAACCCCTCCGACTTCAAGAAAAACCTTGAATGGACCACGTTGTTGCTGCTCTTGGACCATCCATTTGAGAGCAGACATTAGCCCGTGGCTGCGAAGCATCTCTGGACTGAGACTCGCCGATGTGCCTCTCAGGTCCCTAACCACGTCGTCGAGTAGCTTCTTGAGATCGTCCGAGACTTCCATCTCGCGTACTCGTGAGTTCACGTATGCGAGTTTCTGAAGCGGTTCGTCATGCAGGTAGGCGGAGATTTCCTGTCGTTCGATCTCCTGAATGTTCTGCATCTCCGTACCCATGTTTTTGAGCTGCTCACTTTGCTCCTGAACTTCATCCAACAGGCGAATTCTGGTGAGAGCCGTCGAAACTACGGAAGTCACAGTGTCGAGCAGAGTTACATCTTCATCGGTAAAGATGTCTTCGCTGACCTTCGGCCCGAGGACCATGATGCGTGGCTCCCGTCTTGATTCACGAAGAGTGGAAAGGAGCACCGTCTGGTCTGTGCCTGGGAGTACGGTTCGCCGGGCTCTCGTTGACTCCTGCTTCGTGATCGACTGAAGTGCACGCGTCACTTCGATGTCCGGATTGTTGAAGGAGTGTTCAACTGTCGCCTGGTCACCCTCGAATGAGACCAATGCGGCATATTCAACATCGAAACCCTGACCTGTGAAAGAGATTGCGCGATCGAGTGCGCGCTGAGGATCACTTTCGTTTGCGGACACCGTGCTGATCGCGCTTACCAGGTCTTCCTGCGTTACAGCACCTTCATAAATGACTCGGTCCACAATTCGGAGAGCGGTGCGGCGAACAGAAGTAAGTGTCGGAGCTCCGGCAAACATCAAAACGAGTAGTGCGCCTTGGATCGGTCCAAGTGCATCGCTGTTAGGCGCCAACAGGTTCAGACCGGTCAGGACGGTTCCATAAACGATAATGATCGCGGCCGAGATTATTGCGTACGCGGCACCACGGTGGAACAGACGCCTGATTCCCATGAGGTCATGTTTAGCGATCGCGTAGCCGAACGCCACCGGAATCAAGATGAAGCCGAGAACTGAAATCTCGCCACTTACGATCTGTTGTCCTGTGACGATGACCGGGATGATCGTAAGCCAAATGAATGGAATCAGAGCAATCACAGTACCCAACGTAACTATACGAAGCTGCTCTTGGTTAGAGCGGTCTGCGGTACGCAGCCTGTATGCGAGTAGTCCGATCCCGCCAAGGAGCGACACTCCGAGCATGAGGAACATCCCAGGCCTGAGGACATTGAATAGATCCACAACACCGATCGCGGTGAGTCCCCACAACAGAGCGAAGAACACGGAGACGATCAAAGTCATTTCGGGGAGCCACGTCTTAAACCAGCTATTCCGTGCCGACTGTGATCGGGTGAAGCTCAGGAAGAAAGCCAGGAACATTGTGGCAGAAACATAGAGAGCAGCACCGATCGCCAATCGTGCCCATGGGTGGTTGACCACCGACGCCGGACCTATTGCAAGTGAAGCTGCCGAAGACATAGCCATCAGAGCGAACATTACGGTGTCCGTTGAGCGCTTTGCTCTCAGATAGATCAGCACTGAAATGACTGCGAACGCGAGAGCGATGATGTTCAGGCCAACGGTGATATCGATCACCGATGTAGCCGGAACGTATATCTCGATCTCGGCAAGTTCCTCTCCAGGCAGCGAGCCAGCGGGCCTGATCGTGACACTTTCGATATCTGTGCCGGCATTGAACGCGGCGAGCGCTGGTTCGCCATTGATCAACTCAACAACATCACCTTCGCGCCCACCATCGATCCACACATCGCTGCCCGGATCAAACCCCGTGATGACCAGATTGCCATCTTGAATGGCCAGATGCGTCCCGGGCGATGCAGGTGTCGACACGCCGATGATGCCGCCAACGATGGCAGCAATATAGGCGACTAATAGAGAAAGCCAAGCGGCTTGTCTGACACGTGCTCTGACAAGTGTGTGCATCTAGTTTGCTCGTGCGCGCAGAAACTTCTTTGACCGGACTTCGCACTTTCACATTAAGCATGCAAGCACAGCATGTAATAGGAGCATTCACCAGAATGCACACTGCGTGATTCTCGACGATGTTAGGTGTTGCCTCTTATGTCGAGGCCAGTTCCTCTAACATGCGCTGCTCCGGCGCAAGAGTCTCGATCTGACGGCCGATTGTGCGGGCACGCACCAAGTGAATCACCGATTGGAGAAGAGCAAAATGGATGGCCCCGCCACTGAATATCTCTTCTTGAGCTTTCTTCACTTGGCCGTTGAGGGGCGACTCAGTCCACTGGGGGCGAGGAGTTCCATCCAGATCGTCAAGGTTGACTAACGCACCGAGGGTTGACTCATTGTGCTGACCGCCATTTTTCGATTCGTTTAGAGCAAACGTGAGCGGCAACGTGAACTTGAGCTGTTCAAGATCTTCGAGTTTGCCGGTACTGGGCCAGAGATTAGCCACATCGTCATGGAACTGACGTGCTATGGCCAAGTGCTCGCCATACTTGCCGCAACGGTCAATCAACTCAGAATCAGAAGTGTAGAGAGCTGCTCCCATCTCAGCCGCACATCGGCCCAGGCTACCGGACTTACCGCTCGTAATGCTCGCGGAAGCCTCAAGACCACTCCCAAAACCCACTTTTCCGTGGGCATCTTGATACTGACCGGAGAATGATCGCATCTTGAAAGTGTTGAATATCGCCAAAGCGTGAGTTATTCGATCAGAAGCGATTTGTCTGCCAAATAAGGAGACCATCGCCTGCTCTCCTAACAAAAGGAGTGCTGTGACGAGCTCGATCTCTTTGATGTAGTGGGTATGAAGCTCTTCTTTCGGCTCGGTAGCGGTCGGAATCGCCATATCCTGAACATCATCAAGTACGTCAGCCGCTGCCAACAGAAACTCCATCGCGGCACACGCCGGAGAGGTCTTCTCTGCCTGCGCGCCTCCGAGGGCTCGATACATCACCAAAGGCAAAACAACGAGAGCTTCAGGGTGCTCACCAAACAGGATTTGTCTCTTTTCCAGATCGGCCTTAAGACCTGATGGTAGTCCGGCTGACTCAATCTGCCGCGCACACTCGTCCTTAACGAGTTCAACTGCATTGCTGTAATGGTCTTGCACCACAGTTGACCTCAGTTAGCGGACGTTTGCTTGAATTGCGAGACTGATCGAGGTCCGGAGGCGACGTCTGGAAGCGGCTGTGTTTGGGAGTTCTCGATCGCTGCGCAGAACTGTTTGAACAGATCTCGAACCTCTTCAATCTCGGACTTGCTCATCCCGGTACTGGCGAGGTACTTGTCTATAGGTGGATCGAGCCGATCTTGAGAGATCGCCACATGGAATAGGTCTATGTCACCAAATTCATGAATCATCAGCACGCATCCAGACCAACCGAATATCCGGTTATTCAGATTCTATGTCGGTCTCCAAGTGCCAGATCGAGGTAACGTCCCAGCCAGTTTCAGCTATTTGATCAAACTTACAGCGCGCAAAAGAGTATCACGAGTTCCATAGTCGATGGTGATGCCAGCCCCAATGCGGTAGATATCAATCGGTCATAGGGTATGAGCTAGTTTTCCATCGCCTACGGCGGAGTTCAAGGTTTGGCCGCAAACAAACATTCGACATCACTTCCTGTGCACAATCTGGTTCAGCGCGTATCCAGTGCTCTCATAGGCAGCCATTCAGCGGTCGAAGGTATTGCAAAAGCTGGAACTCTACTTCGTAAGCATACGCATGCTGAGGCAGTGCAGATCAACGCGCTCACTCCTGACGAAGAGCGTGTCGTCGAAATTTTCTCTCAGGGCAACCTCACGGATCTTTTTCCATCCGGTCTTCGTCGACCAGCACATGGCTCTTCCATGAGCATCATCTCCAGTAAGGGGCCATTCCTGTTCGCACACGAAGAGCTACAGGAAGCCAGCCTTCGGGGTGTTGAGGATTTCTCCGTAGCACTATCGGCAAGGCACAGCTTCTTGGCTGCCGCACCGATCAAACTTCACGACTCTACACTTGGGTCAGTCCAACTCTTCTCACCAAGACCGTTCAGCGCCGATGTTATGGATGCCCTAGAGCAGGTCACACCGCTCATTTCTCCTTACATTTCACTGTTTCTAGCCGGCGTCGAAAGTGCGGCTGAGGACCAGATCTCCTCCTCGATCGAACGTGTCGCCGAGGCCGTGATCAGGGAGTCTAGCCTCGACGGAGTCTGTGACGCCGTGGTCGGGTTCGCAAGAAGTTCAATGGGCATCGACGCGGCGCTACTCAGGATTGACGATCACGCCAACCAGGTACTTAAGATCGAATACAAGTACGGCCACCTGGACGCGGAAGAGGTAGCAGGACCACACTTCAAGGTCGTAGAAGATCAACTGATCCCAATGGCCGTAGAGCGCCTGGGACCAATGATCATTGATGAAGGAAGTCCTGAGATATTCAACGACAGCGAAGCCTTGGAGCTTCTGGAGCAGATTCCTTCCCTCTTAATCATGCCGTTGATGGACAAGGGCCAATTGCTCGGAACGATGGAGTTTTATTCGCTAAACGAGTATGCGTACCGAGCCGAACACCTTAGAAATGTTGAGCACGTCGCTAATTTGCTGACAAGCGCTGTCGAGCACTTTCAACTCATCCGCTCCCTTTCCCGTGAAGCCGAGATTCGCAGGGCGCTTGCGGAGGTTGCACGGTTGGCCAGTGCCGCAGGTGATCTGAGCTCACTCGTCGGTAGCATCTCTCCGGAATTAAGCAAAGTCGTTCCAGTCGATCGCATCTCGTATTACATGCCGCCGGAACGTTTTCAGTCGCCTAATGACGAATCGAAAGAAACCGAAAATAATTCCAGTGAGTCGGTCGTTTTCGCCAATGGCAGTGCCCGAATCGTGACGATCGGCACAACCACTCCGACGCTTGAAAAGTGTGGATCTGAAGGCGTAACGGAATCTCCATGCGGCGCAACATTCTGTGTTGGGGCGAAACTTTGGGAGAGTGCGGTGGATCGTCCTCAGGGTTGGATACACCTGGAACGATCTCAGAGCCCGTTCAACTCAGAGGAGGTCGAACTGGCCTCGGAGTTCGCAAGACATATCTCGCCAGCCATCGATACAGCTCTCTCTCACGAAGCTGAACTCAGACTGGCTCAGGAGCAGCTACGCGCAGAGAGAGCGGAAGCTGAAGTTGAAAATCAGCAGAAGCTCAACGAGGCGAAAGGGAACTTCATCGCGACTATGTCGCACGAACTACGCACACCCCTCACCTCCATACGCGCATTCGCAGACTTGCTAAACAGAGACGCTGAGTCGATGAGCGAGCGTCAACGCAAGCAGATTTCGATCGTGCAGCGGAACTCGGAGTGGCTAAACATTCTCATCAATGATCTGCTAGACCTCTCCAGCATCGACTCCGGTCGCTTTGAGCTTCAGTACGAGGAAGTGGAGTTTGGTTCGCTAATCAGTGGACTGATGGAATCATTTGGCCCCATTGCTGAAGTGGCCGGACACGAATTAACCGCGATCCTTCCGACCAAACCGATCGAGGTTCAGATCGACCCAAGCAGGGTGAGTCAGATAGTCGGCAATCTGCTCACCAACGCTACGAAGTACTCTCCCAGTGGAACGCCGATACGACTACTCGCTCGCCCAACCAGCGATGGCGTCTCGGTCTACATTCGAGACGAAGGACCGGGTATTCCCGTATCGCAGCAGAAGCAGATTTTCGATCGATTCACCCGCGCTGAGTCGGAGGCCTCTAAAAGCGCCCGAGGCACAGGAATCGGATTGTATGTCTCCAAGATGATCGTTGAGGGTCACGGAGGCAGGATCGGGGTCACCAGCGTTCCTGATAGCCACACCACCATGCACTTCTGGCTACCCAACAAGCCGCAGACAGAAGCGGCGAGCGTCGGCGACGAGGCTGCCTAGTCTTACATTGCCGATTTGACCCTGACCCGCTTATTTCGTGTTGGCGAGTTGGAACTGCTTTGCCGCTCTTCCGCCTTCTGGAATACCCAGTGGCATTCTGACATCCAGCAAAAGCGGTCTTCCTTCTCGTTCGACTGTTTCCAATCCACTCTCTACCGCACCCCCTATGGCATCTTCTGATTCGACCTTGATGCCTTCTACACCAAACGATTCTGACAGCTTCACGATATCTGTCCCATCAAGGACAACACCGGCGTAGTCTCCAGTTGTGTGCATGGTGCCCTCTGCGCCACCAAACGCACCGGCGACGATCCCGTAGGCACCATTGTTCGCAATGACGTACAAGACAGGAATCCGGTGATGCGCTGCCGTCCAAAGCGCAGAGTCTGAGTAGTACACGGAACCGTCTCCAACCAGTCCGATCACCGGTTTGTCAGGCGCCGCAAGTTTTGCTCCAAGCGGAGCACCCATTCCGAAGCCCTCTGAACCACCTGCAGGTCTTATGTAGTCGACCGACCCACCTCCGGCCTTTTCGTTCACGCATTCGAGAGGAACTGCAAACTGCTCAGTTGTAATTAGACCACCACCAAGCTTCTCCAACCCGGTATCTACCGCGTCCAGCAGCGCAAGCGGTCGAACTTTACCGGGCACCTCGCTCGCCGACTGTAAGTTGGTTCGGCGAAGTTCACGGATGCGTGAGGCATTACTTTGGGCCCATTCCCGGCGTTCAGAGTAGCGCTCAGGCTCTTGCTCGCTTCGGACACGTTCATCGAGCAACTCAGTGGTCCGAAGTTCATCAGCCATCACCGCAACATCGAGACCGGGGATGTTCTCGAATATCTCCACATCCGGGCCGACTGCAACGATCCGTTCGGCACCCCGGAACAGATCGAAATCGGTCGAGTTACCAGAAGCTCCATGCCGCACGCCGATCGCGAGAATTACATCAGGCTCAAGATCCATCACTGGCTGGCGAAAATAACCTGCGTGTTGCGGGTGAGCAACTGAGACGCCGCGAAGGTCACCCCACATTGATGCCACTACAGCACCAAAGTGATCGGCGATTGCGGCTAGCTTTGCCTGTGCCCCACTCTTCCAGGCGCCGTCACCAACATAGATCACCGGGCGCCTGGCATTGTGAAGAGTGCGCGCAATTTCCTCAACCTCGGAGTCAGTTGGGTTACCGGCTCTTGGGCGCGCAACGGGGCCTTCGATGATCTCGGTCGTTATCTGCTCCGGCCCAAGATTACGGTCGTAAACTGCCATATGGACCGGACCAACTGGCGGTGTTCCGGCAACTTTTATTGCCCGCTCGAAAGCTGAAGGGATCCCGCCTGGTTCGATAATCGACCAGTTCGCCTTTGTCATGGGCGCAGCAATGGAGGTTGGTGCTACGTTGTGACCGAGATCGAGTGTGATCCGGTCTGCATAGCTTCCAGTGTCGCCCGCAAATGTCAGCATAACCACCGGCAACGAGCCAGCCCACACATTGATGAACTGTCCGAGTGATTGGGCCAGGCCGGCTCCAAGATGCACCGACATCACAGCCGGTTCTGCATTCACCTGCGAGTATCCGCCGGCCATTGCGGTCACGGTTCCTTCATGCAAAGCCAGTATCCCATGGATGTCCTTATGGCTATGCAGAGCATCAAAAAAGCGTGCTTCACGAGAACCTGAGTTGTAGAAGAGGTACTTCGTTCCAGAAGCAGCAAGCTGCTCCACCATCACCTGCGAAGGGTTACCTGTGAACTGACGCCGCTTCATCTTGAAGCCTCCATGAAATGTCTCGAGCCGCCCAGAATGGCGGAGTAGCCCGTTTTCAAACGAATCTTAGGATGCGGGCACTCTACGCTGGGGCCGACGCTCGGGCAAGCGACTCTCACCGCTTCGACTTCCGATAAGGTTGCGCCAAGGTTCTCGAAACGAACATCGCTTGGAGTCATCAATGAAGATCACAGACATCACCGTCACACCTCTCACCATTGGAAAGGGACTGCTGAGAGTTCAGACTGATGCAGGGATTGAAGGGTGGGCCGAGGCTCCAGGTAGCAACCGTGTTGTTCCAGGTCGGAACAGCTCAGTTTTCGAGGCGTACCTCGAAAGTATCATCAAGCCGACCCTGATCGGAGAAGACCCGCTTCAAATCGATCGGCACTGGGAGACTCTTGCGCAGGGTAAAGAAGACCGTCTTTACAAGTTACCGGCTGCTGTAGTCGGTGTGATTGATGTTGCTCTGTGGGATCTGTTCGGCAAGGAGACCGGGAAGCCGGTTTATACGCTGATGGGAGGCGCAGCGCGGACCACGATCCCGCTTTACTGGTCAACTGGTTCTGGCTGGAAGTTTCAACCGGAAGAGATGCTGGCACTTGTTAAGAATGGCTGGGATTTGGGGTTCCGTGCCTTCAAAATCCGTATGGACTGGAAAGGTTGGAGACAGGACGCTGATCCTGAAAAGGACTACCAGATGTTCAAGCTGGTACGAGAGTTCCTTGCTCCGGACATATACCTTGGATTCGATGCCAACAACGGCTACTCAGTCTCGACCGCTATTCAGCAAGGTCGCAGGTTTGAGGAACTGGGCATTGATCACTTCGAAGAACCTCTGCCCCGCGAAGATCTGCCCGGCTTGAAACAGGTTGCGAATGCGTTGGATGTGGCTGTTTCAGCCGGAGAGCAGGATGCATATCGCTGGTGGTTCCAGAACCTGGTCCAACTTGGGAACCCTGACATACTTCAGCCAGACATTTTGAGCGCAGGTGGGCCTTCTGAAGTCAAGAAGATTTACGAACTGGCTACGACCTGGAACAAACCGGTAATGCCCCACAGCCCTCAAGCCGGTATCAACAGCATGGCATCCCTGCACACCTACGCAACCGTGCAGAACGCGGTGCGGCCGCATGAGTTCTCCACCGAGTTTTCAGGACCTCTTGATGAAGTCGAAGAACTGTTCGGTGATGGAGTCATTCCCAGGAACGGCAACATGGAGTTAAGTGACAAACCAGGGCTTGGAATCGATCTGAACGAAGCTGCAGTTGCAAGGATGACAGCAAAGTAGACAAGACCAGCCGAGGCTTTGAGCCAAAACCTTCATGGTTTGTTGGGGCGGCGGCCTGAGACACACTGCCGTGTGTCATCGATCATCCGGCCTGTGGGAGACGAGACAATGCTGAGCAGAATTTCGAACCTGCTTTCGCATCGGTTCGTGCTTAGTGCCTTACTCATTTCTTTCACAGGCCTGACTTTGGCGTGCGAACCGGTTGACGGAACCACCACTCCTGAGCCATCTCCGACACCACGCTCAACTGAAGTTCCTGCAACACCGACTATCGGCACAGCAACGCAAACTTCAAACTCACCGACCCCACTACCTACTGTGGAAGCAACAGTGGAGCCCGCTGAACAGTCCAGCATCATCATCGGCGTTGAGTATGTGCTGCTGGACAATCCGTTCATTATCTCGCGGCAAGCAGAGCTGTTCGGAGCTGCAGGATTTCACGGAGCCAAGCCAATCGCTGAAGCTCATGACTGGGGGACAATGCAGAGCGGTCCCGATTCAGAGATCGACTTCAGCAAACTGGACAACTACGTGCGTGAGTTCCAGGCGGCTGGGGTTTCAGAAACGACGCTGGCGTTGAAGTCTCACAGCGAATGGGCGTCGGTGGACCATTCGACGTTCAGGTCGATCAATGCTGCTCCGAAACCTGAGTATCGAGATCTGTACGCGGACTGGATCACGGCAATCGTTGAACGTTATGACGCAGATGGGCTGGAAGACATGGAAGGCCTGTTGTTCCCAATTCGGCACTACGAGATCGGTTCTGAGTTCTCATCTTTCGAGCCCGAGCCTGTCGATGAATACCTTGAGATGCTTGAGATCGCGTATGAAGCTGCGCACGCCGCTTACGCCGATGTAAGCGTGTCTCATGCGGCGTTCCTGATGACCGATTTCCTGCTTAACGACCCATCACTTGATGAGCTCAATGACGATACGGGCGTCGACCGGTATGGGCCTCACAAGATCTCTGAGATTCGCGCAATTCTCGATCGGCCCGATCTCTTTGATGTTCTGAACATCCACGCTCTGGCTCATCCCGGCGAGATTGAGCAGTTGGTCCGTTGGCTCGGGTTGGAGATGGATGAACGCGGGTACAGCAAGGGAATAATCATCAGTGACACATCTCCAAACCCGTTCATTTCATGGGGACCAGCCAACGTCTGCAACCTGCCGGCAAACTTGATGGGGTTGATGATCTATCCCGCTGTTGAGACAGATCGTTGCCGTGCCGCCGACTACTTCCAGCGAGTGCTCCAAAGGGATGATGAAACGGTCGATTGGATGCGAGGATTCGTGGCGGCCGACATGGGCAAGAAAACCGTGATCGCTGCCGAACAGGGCGTCGAACTCATCAACACGGCGTTTACCACTGATCTTCCGATCCTCAGTACGCCGCTAGGATTCGCCGGTTCAGGCAACGCAGGCTGGGGTGGCATGGTTGTCATTGGTACCGGCCAGAGATATGCCAACTACTTCGCGATGCAGCAGCTGATTGGTCACATCGACGGCTATTCAAGCATCGAGAGATTGGATGTGCCTGGACCGGAGGGAGTGCGCCTATATGAGCTGCTGGTCGGCAATCGCACTCTATGGATCGGTTGGTACGACCCACCCCGACTGGTGTTGCATGGGGATGATGTACCTGAAGCACAGGTCAGAGTGCCGACAGGGTTCGGTGACGTCGTAACCGAATGGATGATCGAACGAGTCAACGAAAACGAACCGGTACTCGATTCTGGATTTATCGATCATTCTGACGGCAGCGAGATCTTCACTCTCACACCTCGCCCCGTGTTCATATGGAACGAGTAGTTCAGGTGCAGTGCGGCCTTGAACCTATCCGAAGTATCGATACAGAAGGCTCGATGCCTGCTCGACAACCGAGTTTGGCACACCGGGATCGGTGACAAGCGTTGTCACTTCGCTGATGACTTCACGTGCGTCAACAGCGGCTTTGTCGGGCTCATATCCCGGAGGTGTAAATCGGTACTCGGTCATAACTGAAGGCACGCCGCCATAACTGGCCTTGAAGTCCTTAAGACCTTCCTGTGAATCATTCGTACGACCCAGGTCGACGGCTTCCAGGCCACGCTCCCTCGCACGCAGCATGCCTTGCCACATCAGTGCGTTGTTTGGTCTTAGCTTCAGGCTCTCCATGTCGGATGCGTTGAACTTATAGAAAAGCGTGTTGCCAGACACAAGGTAGACCGTTCCAGCGACGATTTTGCCGTTGTGTTTCGCAAGCAGAAGAAAGCCATCGCCATTGGCAATGAACTCGTCCCAGATGTTCTCGAAGAATGAGTATGGCTGAGCCAGCATCCGGTATTTGTTTCTCCGCAGCCCTATGTGCAGGTCCACCCACGCTCGAAGATCGTCCTTCGTAGAACCTTCAACAACCTCAATTCCGGCCTTATCCGCTTTGCGGGTGTTGCGTCGCGCCATGGACGACAAAGATGCGAAAAGGTCATCTTCATCGGCAGTCACGTCGATGACGTGATGCGCAAACTTCCTGGTGGATGTGTCCCAGTCGGTTGAATCTGCAAGGTCTGTTTTGTGTGAACGGAGTGTCCACGGAACACCAGACGACATCACAACATTCATCAGAGCAAGGCAGTCTTTGTCATCAGCCGCAATGATGTCTGAGTAGTCCGAGTAAGGCAGGGTGACTCGACGAGTGCCGAAGATGTCGTCCAGCTCTGACCAAACCACGCCAGCCAGGGGATTGCCATGACGCTCGATCACCGCGCCTTTGATATTGACATCGAACGATTCTGCGACGACCTTCATCCATCTCGGTGAGTGGAACAGGTCAACGGGTTTCTGGTCGATGAGCCGGTTCCATGCGCGATCCGTGACTGGATCGATCTGCGAAATCACCTCATGAAGGGTTGGTTCCACTGGTATTCGCCTGCCGTGCTGCAGATTCAGTGCGTGTTGGGCCAAGTCGGGTTTCCTACTTTAGGTGATTGCGACTCAGGTATGTCGACTGTGCAACCTCTAACGCGTCACCGACGAGAGATCAGCTTTGTCAACGCCACTGAGCGTTACGTGTATTGACTCACTATGCGACAGTGGTCGGGCCACAAGACGCCCTTTTGGTTCACTTTGAACAGGTTATTTGGATCAGATCGGGATGATCCTATTTGGGGGCCAATCCTACTCCTATCTTCTAGATTCGACCTCCACTGAATCACATGAACAACTGATGTATGCTCGGCAAGGCATCGTACGACCTATTCGAGATGATTTGAGTCACGCGCGATCGGTGCGATCAGGAGATGAACTACATGAGAATCCCGGGAAATATCGCAGTGATGGGTGCAGGCGCGATCGGAGGTTCGATCGCAGCGTACCTTGCACGTGATGGCTACGAAATCACGGTGATTGATCACTGGGCAGACCACATCGACGCGATCAAGTCAGACGGCCTACGGCTTACTGATGTAAAGGACGAATTCACAGTCGATGTCAATGCGCTACACCTTAGCGACCTTGGTGCTCAAGATGTCACCTTCGATACGGTGTTCTTTTCCGTCAAGTCCTATGACACTCGATGGGCCGCCACCTTTATCGAGCCGTTTGTCAGTGCATCTGGTGCTGTGTACCCGGCTCAAAACGGCATGAATGACGAGGCTGTCGGCTCAGTAGTAGGATTCAACAGAACCGTCGGGTGCGTTCCAACCATCAGTGCGGCGATCTACGAGCCTGGCCATGTTGTACGCACCGACCCTATGCAAGGTCTTGGATTCCACGTTGGTGAGCTTCATGGAGCGATCACTCCGCGTGCAAGTGCAGTCGCAGCGGCTTTAAACGTAATTGGTCCGGCCGATGCTACCTCCAACATCTGGGGTAGTCGCTGGTCCAAGTTAATAGCAAACTGCATGGGTAACGCGCCCTCCGGACTAATAGGCCCGCACCCCGAGAGGATGACCGCTGACCAGAAAGAGTTACTGGGGTTGATTCAAATCGCGATTACCGCTGAGGTTTTGCGAGTTGGCCAATCACTCGGGTTCGTTTTTGAGCCGCTACTAGGTCCATTCGGCGAGCTACCACAACAGGAGTTCATCGAAGCCAACACAGCTGCCCAACTACAAGAACTGAAATCAAGAGTTGACGCCATTCCGTCAGACGGCACACTCGGTCTCAGTGAAGAGCAGCGTCAAAAACTGGGAGTACCGGGTCGCGCGTCGCTGCTTCAGGACGTCATCAAGGGCCGGAAGACCGAAGCTAACTATCTGAATGGTTACGTCGTCGACAAAGGACTGCTGGCCGGTGTGCAGACACCGGTCAACGCCGCTGTGACAGATGTTATGAATCGTGTGGAAAGTGGAGAACTCGCCCCGAGTCCCGGCAATATCGATCTACTTCGTGACTCGCTCCCTGCCTAGCCTGTTGTGCGTTACTGCCAGAAAAGGTGACCGCCCAGGAATCCTAAACCGAGTGCAACAGTAGAGAGCCATAGCCGTGCAGTGCGGGGCGATCGACGCGTGATCGTCGCAGTCATTGCGACTAGATAAATGAGCACCAGAGAGCCCAGCGGCCAGATCCATGGGTTGCTCCTCATGATCTCGGTCCACGGAACTCCATCTGAAGTCAGGTCAATGACGTCTGTGTAGAACTCATCGATTGTGCCGGAGACGATTCCAAACACAACTACACCGATGATTCCGGCGATGATCACTACTGACTCGAAAAACAGGTCTTCTACAGGTGCAGTACACGCGCTGACGATTTTCTGAGCCGTAGATCTATCACTGCTCAAGAGATTCCCTCACTTACCTATGCGTCACTACACCATCTGAGCGAAGATGGGCTCCAACCTCGAGCGCGCCGCTCCGGAATTTTCTGTATCCGCTTCATCAAAGATTGCGACTTCCTCGTCAGGATCGGAGGTCAAGTCAAACAGGCGACCGTCTTCGTAAAGCTTCCATTGATGGTCACGGATGAATCGTTGAGCAGGTTTGAACACCCCGTGCCGACCGTTCATCGGCTCGAAGTGGAAGAATAGCCAGTCGTGCGGACTGCCCTCCTCGCCCTTGAGTTGGGGCAAGAATGAGCGGCCATCGATCACGTAGCCCTCAGGCACGGGTACGCCAGCCGCCTCCATGATCGTCGGCAAATGGTCACAGTTATCAATGAGATCTGTCTGGACCACACCGGGCTTTACAGTTCCGGGCCAGTTGCAGATCAACGGGACGTGGGTGCCACGGTCTTTGGTGAGTCCTTTCCCTCCACAAACCTCGGTGTGATCGTGCACTATCGAGCAGACCTCAGTAGGTGAACCGTTATCACCGAGATAGATGATGAGAGTGTTTTCCCGCTGACCGGTCTTCTCAAGGTGATCAACGACCTTACCGATCAGCTTGTCGTGGTACTCCACCATGTCCTTGTAGTACTTCGCGTCATCCGGCCAGTTTTCCAGTTCATCCCAGGTTCGCCCCCCGAGAGTCTTGTTTGAAGGCGGCTCGAATTCATCGAACTCTGGTGAGTCGGGCGTGGGCTCGAGAGGTCTGTGTGTCAGAGCCATTGGCCAGTAGACGAACCATGGCTCATTCTGGTTGCGCTCAGTGAAATCCATGATGTAGTCAGAGAAGATGTCGTCGCCGTACTTCCCATTGGTGTCTTCCAGGAACTCCCCATTCTCATAGATGATGGGGTCCTTGTACCGAGAGCCCTTTTCCTCAGTCTGGTGGGGGTGCCAAACACAGAACTCATCGAAGCCCGAGTCTTCGATCTGCTGACCTCTGTTTCGCAGTTCCGCCATCTCGTCAGGTGGCGAATAAGAGTAGAGCTGCCACTTGCCGGAGATGCAGGTCTTGTACCCGGCGTCTGAAAAAAGATGACCGAACGTAATCTCGTCCGGGGCAATCAGGCCGAAACCAATGTAGTTACGGAAGTTGTATTTTCCAGTCATAAGTGAAACACGCGTTGGGGTGCACAGCGGCATCACATGTGCGTTTTCGAACCTCATACCGTTTTCGGCAAGGCTGTCCAGCCGAGGAGTGGCGTAGGAGGTCCCTCCATTGCATCCGATTGCCTCATAGCCGAGATCATCCGACATGATGAGCAGAATGTTGGGGCGTTGTTTCGCGTCTGTTGTCATTTGTCTTCTCGAGTTAGTGAAACTGCATTCGCATGTGGCGGCAACAGATTGCATGCAAGACGGTCATAAATCAAGCTAGTGCTGTTTTGACGAGCACCGATCGCCAAAATTCCTGCACATGCCCTAGTGGGTTGTAGGCGTCACAATTTTTCGCCAATGCTTAGAATTCTGACACAGCGCGGACACCTATCGGCTTAGAACAGTATGTTCTCTGCACTTCAACCTAAAGAGGAACTAAACGAATCCGATGTTCAGTCGGGTCTTCGCGCGCTCACTTTGCAGGGAACGACGGGGATGGGGTTCGATGCCATCACCACAGGCGGCTTCATGGCCGCTTACGCACTTTCACTGGGTGCCAGCAATGCGCAGATTGGCATTCTTGCCGCCCTCCCCTTCATATTCCAACCGCTCCAGATCGTTTCGATTGCGCTGACCGAGAAAATACGGAAACGCAAAGCGATAGCTGTAGTGACGATGATCGTCGCCAACACGATCTGGCTCCCAGCGGCGTTAATCCCATTCCTAATAGACGCACCGGGGACGCTGGCTATCAGCCTGTTGCTCGCTTTCATCGCAATACGGAGCTCGATCACTCCCTTTTTCAATGTCCCCTGGCTGTCCTGGATGAGAGAACTTGTTCCTGCGTCGCAAAGAGGTGCGTTCTTCGCTCGGAGGTTGAGGTTCGCAACGGCGCTCGGTATGTCTCTGGGACTTGGCGGAGCGATTTTTGCCGATTACTGGCGTGAGAATGCCAACAGTGATACGGCCATAGCCCAGGGCTTTGCCTACCCGATTCTTGGGGCAGCACTGTCACTCGGTGTACTCACCTGGGTCTTCATCTTGCGAATGCCAGAACGACGCATGGCACCGAAACCGGAAGGTGACCAACGTTCCCTCATTTCGTCTGTCCTTGAGCCGCTTAAAGACCCTTCTTACAAGCACCTTGTCCGCTTCAAGTTCGTTTCCACGCTGGCGATGCATCTAGCCATCCCGTTTTTTGCTGTCTACATGATCCAGGTCATTGGGCTGCCCGTATCGGCAGTGATGGCCTTAACGGCACTGAGCCAGCTGGCCAATATCCTGTTCCTCGGGCCGTGGGGACGTATGGTTGACCGGTTTGGGGCCAAGCCAATCTTGAGCGCGTCTGTTTCTCTGTACTTCCTGGTGATACTCGGCTGGGCCTTCACAACCTTGCCGGACCGCTATTTCCTGACGATTCCACTTCTCGTCGTACTTCATGTTCTTGCCGGAATAGCCACCGCAGGAATGAACGTCACCCACGGGACAATCGCTATGAAGTTGGCTCCAGACGGTAAAAGCACTTCGTATTTGGCGGCCTCAAGCCTGTCGATCAGCATGGGAGCTGCTTTAGGACCACTTCTCGGTGGGCTTTTTGCAGATTTCTTTGACACCAGATCTTTTCGAATCTCGTTCGAGTTCCTCAACAATGGTGATGTCACGAGTTTCAGCCCATTCTTCCTCACAGGATTTGATTTCCTATTCGCGATTGCATTCTTGCTTGGCCTGACAACTCTCGGAGTACTAGCCCTGGTCAAAGAGGAGGGTGAAGTCGACCGGAATGTGGTGATGGATGAGTTGATGGGTCCGATGCGAGGTCTGGCGAGGCCGATGTCGTCTGTCCCCGGTGTGTCAACCCTGTTCAACCTGCCATTTGAAACCGCTCGACGCACTTCGGTACCCGGGCTTGATGTAGCTGTCGGAGTCACGGCGTATCAAGTTGGCGAGACTGCAAGAGTCGCGACTCGCGCGGCGGACGCAACACGCAACGTAGCGCAAAGAGCCGGGCGAGAAACAGAATCGCTGGCGAGGCAAATGTTGATCGGATCTCTGCGGTCTGCCAGCGCGTTGGAAGAAGATGCGACTCGGGTATTAGGCCGTACAGCGCGAACGTTGATGCGGGGTCTTGGGAAGTCCAGGCGAAGTTCACTCGATGCCGCTTACGGTGCGGGGTACGGTGCTGTGGAAACGGCCGCAGCTTCGGGCCTGAAACCAGAAGAGGCTGCAGAAACGATCATTGAAGCTGCCGGCGAGTTCGCGGAAAACATGCCAGATGTAAACAGGTATGAGGCGATCGCTGAGGTGTCGATGGGGGTTCTGGACGCGGTAGACGACATCTCCAAGAACTCAGTGGAAGCGGTCAAAGAGGTTACGGAGAGGCTGGGTCAAAAGGAATAACACTGAATCTAATTGACTGGCCCAGGGGCACGAGGGGTGCGTTGCGGAAACATCCTGTCAAAGTTCTCCCAGATGCATCCGCTGCGGTCACGTCGGGCTTTATCAGCCGTGATCAGTAGCCACGGTGAATGCACGCCTTCAAATGCGTTGCTCCGCGCCAACCCTTCGCGAATGAAGATCTCATCAATCGAGTCACCGCCTTCCGTGTAGAGGTACCTGATCGGGGTGCCGCTCGAATCAAACAGGCGCGTGCTTTCTTCCACACGAACAGCTGAAGAGGCGAGCTCGGTCAAACGCATAGTAGCCAGTTCAACACAGTTCTCCTCCTCAGGTGCAACAAAAGCGCCGTATAGCCTCATCGGGCCTTCAACGGTTTCGATGGTTTCGGGACCCGTGACTCCGAGAACTTCCACCTGGTCACAGGCCTCGCACCTGAGCGAGGTGATTCCAGCATGCGGTTCGGTGGTCACATACGAGGTAAGTGGGGTAACTGTAGGCTCCGCGCTAGAGTCTGGAGCAGCCGTCGATGGTGAGTCACTTGCACAAGAGATAGCGACGCAGGTAAATGCGGACAACACCGCCATTAGAGAGGTCGATTTCAGTGACAGTGGGAGCATATCTGTTTAACTCTATACAATCACCGCACTTCGAACTCAAAGATCGCCACGAACAGCCCTTAAATCACTCAGCTCATGACCGCCACACCAGAAAGCGCGACGCGCTAAGATAACGGCGGAAAAGCTTTTACCCCATAACGCGGAATAGTACGTTGAAGATTCTTATCAGGGATGGCGACTGGTGGTTGGGCCATGAGCTGTCCCGGGCTCTTGAGGGTCAGGGACATCAAGTGACCATCGTCCCTTACGACACGGCAGTTGGGCACGATGACTCCACCGACTCTCTGGTTAAGGGCGTCGACGCTCTGGTGGTATTTGGCTACAACCGGGAACCAACCGACGCAACATCGATCATAGATCACTCTACGAGACAGCTCTACAATTTGCTTTTTGCCGCGTCAGAGGCCGGGGTGAAACGCTGCGTGTATATCAGCAGTTTGAAGCTGTTTTCTGATTATGAAGAGAATCTGACTGTGACCGAAAAATGGCGTAGCTTGCCGCCAACCGATGATGTGCCGCTGTTGGCTTGCCACCTCGGCGAAGTGGTCTGCAAAGAATTCGCCAGAGATCGCCTGATACAGGTCGTAACCCTACGCCTGGGTTTCCCAATTGTTGCAGGCAACCTTGATTCTGCGGAATCGACCGGTGAATCTGCCGCCACCTGCAGCGAGGATGCCATCGACGCGATAACTGGTGCTCTGACGTCAGAGTCAGCACCTCAATGGCAAGATATTCACGTTCAAGGGCATGTGTCTAACCAGCGTTACTTGACGCACACGGCTCAGGATTCCCTTGGAGCCACCAGCTAGCTATCGCCGGTACGCAGAGATGTCCGACAAGAATGACTCATGAAGATACTGATACTTGGTGGCAACGGAATGCTTGGGCCCTGGGTGATTCGTGCGCTCGATGGGCGCCACGAGTTGCTCGTAACCGATATCAACGAAAAACCTGAAGGTTTGAAGCACGAATACCGGCAGGTGTCTGTGGACGACCTGGACGGCGTGATCAGCGCTGCAGAAGGCGCAGACTGCATCATCAACCTTTCTGTGCTCCGACCACATCGACAGATAGCGTTCGATGTGAACACACGCGGCAACTACAACATGATGGTCGCCGCGAGAGAACACGGCGTACCAAGAGTGATCAACACAGGGCCGCACTACCAACTCGCCGGGCCACAGTACGAAGATTGGGATTTCGATCTGAATCCAGATATGCCACCCGCGCCTGGTACCCGACTTTACGCGCACACCAAGGCGCTTGGTCAGGAGATTGTCCGCGTCTTCGCTGAGCGTCATGGAATCACTGCCTTGACGCTCCTGTACTACAACATGAAGCACACGTGGAATCTGGGTGGACCTGAAAAAGAACCGGACTATCACAGCGATATGACGCCCTACTCGACTGCTTGGCCCGACTGCGGAACGGCCATTCGATGTGCCGTCGAGGTGCCAGAAGCGAAATTACCTTCCAGCATCGAGACATTCTTCGTCTTCCCGGATATTCCACATCGCAAATTCAACAATGACAAAATCCGAAATATTCTCGGCTGGCGGCCTCGGTACCACGTCGAAGCTCTGTGGAACAAACAGATGCGCACCCCACCATCAGGAAGACACGGAGCGTTCTAAAGGCAGTTAATCGAAATTCTGCCGAAGTACGATGCGATCCGGTTCCGGCCAGTTCAACACCACTATCCCCGGCAGACTCAGCGAACGCCAGAATTCAACCGGATCTATACCTACCTTGGCGGCTATGTAGGCTGACAAAATCGTTCCGTGAGAGACAATAACAAGGTCTCCTTCTGGTGGCAGATTGTCGGCAGCCTCAGAAACACCTCGCTCCAGCCGCGAAGTCGCATCAGAAATCGTTTCCGCCCCGAACCGCAGCTCAGTCGGGTTGTTTAGCGCTGCTGCGATTGATGCCCGGAACGCATCGCGTTCCAAAAAAATCTCATTCGTTCTATCTTGCTCATCGAAACGAGAGTCGGATCCCGGTTCCAAACCGGTCAGGGCGGCTATGTGCTCCGCAGTTTGTAATGCCTTGACTTCCGTGCTCGAATGAAGGGAGGCCGGACGCATCGCCGCGACGGCTATCGCCATGTTCGATGCACGGAGTCGTCCTTCACTGCCGAGAACCCACTTCCGTGCAGGTAACTCTTCAGAGATCTGTGGCAGTGAGTGTCTGATCAGAATCAATCGCGACATATGCTGAATTGTATGTCGGTGAAGAGATCAAAAGAAACTCAACGCATCTGCTGTGGAGCACCTGCTTCGTAGCTAGCTTGATCGCTCTTCCATGAGAGCGAGGTGGTTACCATCAGGGTCGTTGAAAAACGCTAACCAGAGCTCGGTGGTTCCATCACTGTGCACCATGTGCGGCCGATCTCGAAACTCGACCCCTCTGTGGCTAAGTGCATCGAAAGCGTTGTCGATCGAACTCACACGATAGTAGTGGACGGACTTTGATCTGAACTCTTCCGATTCAGGTACCCCAAGGTACAGCCTGACTTCACCGCACTGGAAAAACGCCATGTCTTGACCTGGTACCTGGAATAGAAGCGGCATACCCAACGTATCTCGATAGAAACTGACTGCCCGGTCGATGTCGGTCACCGAGATGTGGATCTGACCCACTGATTGAATCGGTCCCTGGTCCATCACTCTGGCGTCTCCATCTGGTGATTCGTGGCGCTTGCAGACCCAAGCCATTGTACTTAACATTGTTAAGCATATTCAGATCGCCTGAAAAATTAACAGTGTTAAGTATTCATGTCAACTCCTCCCCTGCCGAAAGGTATGTCAGATGACCTTCTCAACAGTGTTGCGAATCGTCTCCATTCAGTAGCGATACATGTACTGCGTCGGTCGAGAACTGCAGACAGATCCAAGGGCCTGACTCCGGAGAGGCTGTCTTTACTATCGATACTTGCCTTTGCGGGGCCGAAGTCGATCAGTGAATTGGCAGCTATGGAGATGGTGTCGCTACCGGCGATAACTCGCATCGTCAATTATCTCGAGGACCTGGGTCTGGTGGACCGAGGCAAACGATCCGACGACGGTCGTGTTGTAAGGGTTAGTGCGACGGCGAAAGGGCTCGCACTCATGGAGGAAGGCAGGAGGCAGCGTGTGCAGAATGTCGCCAGGGAGCTTTCCGGGCTGCCAGTAGCCGAGTTGAGAACTCTCAGGGATGCAATGGATATTCTCGAACGGATCGACCAGAGCAACCGCGTTGCATCTACGTCCAGTTCAGACTAGTTGTTTGGCCAACTCGTCGGGAGATGTAACGGGCAGTTTGCATGCATAGTTCTCGCAAACGAACGCGGTCGGTTTTCCTCCGACCTGGGGACGATCCTCGAATAGCGGCGACTCGATAGCGCTGCTATCCACCGCAGACGCAATCACGCGATTCGGGTTGAATCCACGGCGTGCAGTTTTGATCATTTGCTGTGTCGTAGGATCTGTCGGGGAACCAACTATCACGATCTCCTGTGCCGTAGTGCTGTAGACATCGATCGCGTTGATCCAATGGGCAGTCCCTTGTGGCGCGCTCACCGCCATATCGCGCACGGCCCTTAGAGATGCCGTGGCTGTCCGGTGATACGCGGGCTCGCCCGTAAATATCGCCAATCTGAGCAAGGCAAAAGCCGCGGTTGAGCCGCCTGATGGAATCGCGTTGTCAAAAATGTCTCTTGGCCTGACCAGCAACTCCTCATGGTCGCTGCCAGTGTCAAAGAACACGGCTTCGTCATAAGACCAGAACAGCTCGATCATCTCATCTGCGGTGCGCGTTGCTTCCTCAAACCAGCGCGGATCAAATGTAGCTTCGTAAAGCGTGAGCAAACCATCAACTAACATCGCGTAATCTTCTAGATAAGCCTTGAGATGAGACTTGCCCGAACCGGACTCAGTTTGACTCCAGGTCCGCATTAACCGGCCTTCGACTCGCATAGTGCCCAGTATGAAATCGGCATTCTTTACAGCAGCATCGATCCAATCCTGCCTGTCCAACGCTGCGCCGCATTCGGCAAATGCCTTCATCATCAGCGAATTCCATGACGTGAGCACTTTGTTGTCGAGGCCAGGCCAGACCCGTTCAGAGCGCGAGTTGTAGAGCTTCGTGCGCGCCTCATCGATCTGAGCCCTGAGCTTTCCTTCAGTCAGTTCCAGCTCGGCCGCGACTTCTGCCGGATCCTTCGGCACATTGAGGATGTTCTTGCCCTCAAAGTTACCATCTCTTGTGACGTTCCAGTAAGCACGAGTTGTCTTGCCAAGTTCGGGCCCAAGAATTTCGTCGATTTCCTGTGCCAACCAGACATAGAACTTGCCTTCTTCGCCCTCAGAATCGGCGTCTTGTGCTGAGTAGAAGCCTCCGTCCTCGTGTGTCATCTCTCGCTCGACGTATGTCAGAGTTTCTTCCACTATCTGTTTGAAAAGGGGCTCACCAGTCGCTTGCCAGGCGTGCAGATACAGCGACGCTAACTGGGCGTTGTCGTACAGCATCTTCTCGAAGTGCGGTACTAGCCAGTAGGTATCCACCGAGTACCGGGCGAACCCTCCGCCAACCTGGTCATAGATGCCGCCTCGGGCCATCTTTCTGAGGGTTGTGATGACCATATTTAGCGACGCCTCATCGCCGGTACGTGTCCAGTGCCTCAGTAGCAGTTCGTAGTCCATCGGTTGCGGAAACTTGGGTTGTATTCCCATCCCGCCATGCTCCGGATCGAATTCGCGCTGGAATGCGGTAGCTGCGGCATCAACAACATCGTGTGAGATCGGCTCCTGGCTCTGGCGTACTGCTGCAAGCGACTGAATTCGAGATATCACATTTGATGAGGTGCTAAGCAGTTGTTCTTTCCGTTCAGGGTCGTGATAAGCCTCAGAGACGGCCTCAAGAACCCGAGGAAACGCTGGCAATCCACCGCGGTCTTCGTTCGGAAAGTAAGTACCACCAAAGAACGGTTTACCATCCGGTGTCATGAACACCGTCATGGGCCATCCACCATGACCTGTCATTGATTGGACAGCTGTCATGTAGATTGAGTCAACATCTGGCCGCTCCTCACGATCAACCTTGATGTTCACAAAGAGCCTGTTCATAATGGCGGCGATCTCTTCGTTCTCGAAGGATTCGCGCTCCATGACATGACACCAGTGGCAGGCCGAATATCCAACGCTGAGCATGATCGGTCGGTCGGTTGATCGTGCTAACTCGAACGCCTCGTCCCCCCAGGAGAACCAGTCAACCGGGTTGTACTGATGCTGAAGGAGATAAGGACTCGTCTCTTTGGCCAGGCGATTCTTTTTCTTCATAGACTGAGGACCGACTCGAAGATGCGGTTAGACAGATTGATGGCGTATCCAGTCTAGTGTCTCACCGCGCGGAAGACAGGGCTATCTGCGATCCTCTGTCGTTGAGGCATCGGACATCAACAGGATCTATTTCAGAGAGAACGGCGGGTACTCGTCCGTGTTCAGCAAGAAAGCGTAGGCCTCAACCCGATAACTCCATCGGCTTACGCCAACGATGAAATCGAACGCACCGCGAGGGTATCGACCCGTAAACAGAATGACGATCCAAACGTAGATCAGCACGATGATCGCCGCTATGCCCAGGAACACCAACACAATGAAATGCGGTATGGCGAGAAGCCACTTGACCAGAGGCAACCACCGGTTTAGGTCCTTCTCGACATCGGGGTACCTGGCATCAAGATGAACAGATTGCTCTTCGTCGGTTGATGGATAAGTGTCGGTAGTCAAGGCCAGGTACATGCTTATACGCGCCTGGAATTTCAAAAGCTGAACATTGAAATCCCACCACCAACGTGGGTACTTTTGCCTGAACACGATCATCAGGACCGGAGCCAGGAAGATCATGCCAGCACCACCGGCGGCCTCCCAGGAGTAGCCACTGGCACTTATCCCTATCAACACGACGATGATGGGTATGGCCCAGAAAATTCGGAAGGCGCTGGAAAGCCGGTTAAGTTCCCGGTCTGGATAATCAACATCAAACGTTAGAGCGTAGGTCGGATTGCCGGAACTCGGCGGTCCGGCCATTCCCGCTCCAGCAACGAGATTCTCTTCTTGATTGTCCACCATTGCGCCCTCCCCTGTCTGAGCTGACGATCGGTCCGCCTAGCACACAATGCTAAGTTCTTGAGTGTGAATAGATCCTACACGGCAGGCTGATCGGTGTGAGCATTTCGGGAAGATCCGTGAAGACCGCCCCTAGACTTTGGCCAGCTTGATGTAGCGCCCGCCGATGAGCCACTCCGACACGTAGATGTTGCCAGAATCGTCTGCAGCCAGACCATGAGGGCTGTTGAATACACCGGTTCGCAACCGATCTGTCCGAGTCGGGATCCCTTCGGTATTTAGCATGTTCGGCCAACCCGGCTCATCTGCGACCTCGTGGTTGTCTCCGATATGTGTCACCAGTTCGCCTTTGGCATCAACAATGGTCAGTCGGGCGTTCAACTCAGCGACAACCAGCAGGTCTCCATAGGGAGCAAATGCACTCGGCGTGATCATGAAATCTTTGCCAAAACTTCTCTTGAACTGTCCCTCCAGGGAATACACCTGGACCTGTCCGTTCGCGCGGTCTGCAACAAGCAGCTCCGGTTCAGAATTCCGAGTGTCGATGTGGATGGCGTGTGGAGTGTTGAAGGCACCCGCATCACCTTCGTTGCCGTTGATGCTTGAGACATACTCACCGGCCGCGGTAAAACGGTGAATGTGATTTTGACCATAGCCATCGGTCACCCAGACATCATCATTGCCACCGTCAGTTTTTTGCCACACGGCCACCTGGGTCGGAGAAAAAGTACCCGGGTTGTATATCGGCAGATCTGGCGCGACCAACTCCTTCTCGATTTTGCCATCGAGCGACATCTTTACGGTGTGTCCGGCCTTTGGACCCCAGATGTATTCATAGTCCTTGTCTGGCTGTCGCTTACGACCGTTGTCGGCGAACCAGAGGCACTCTCTTGTGCCATCGGTACAGATCGTCACTCCATGCGCTTCCGCAAGAGGGACATCCATCTGGCGCACAAGTTTCCCCTCGGTCGTCAGTTCGAGAACCGTGGAGCGTGCGGGGTGAAACGTGAGCAGGTTGCCGTTAGCGGCAAACGCCATGCCATGATGAGCCCAACCGCGAGAGGCCTCATCCGGGAAAGGAATCTCTGCGAAGTCCTCAATCCACTCAAACGTCAAGTCACCGCTGCCAACCTGCATAACGTACTCCGTTCCTGCTTCTAATTGATCAAACCATCAAGCGCGGCGTTAAGTCGGCTTAACGGCATCTGCGTAGTGAGACTTCTTCATCGTGTCCTGTATCTCGAATATCGAGCCGCCATCCGGTTTGGGCTGAGCAACCCGTACGGGCACTTGCTCAAGCCGAGGTTCGTTCGTTGGCTCACCCCTTAGCATCATCGAGTTCCAGTCGTCCCAGTCTCCGTAGCCGGTCAGAGGAAAAGCATCGGCAGCTGAGTATCCCATCAGCAACAATCGCCGAGGCCGAGTCGAGACATTTGGCGCTGAGCCGTGCAGCGTCCTGACGTGATGTAATGAAACCCCACCGGCTTTCAACGTAATCGGAACTGCGTCCTCCATGCTGAAGTCATTCTGCGAGACGGCTCCGACGAACACGCCGTCCTCGTGGTGATCGTAGGCAGGTCCTTTGTGAGATCCGGGGATCACCATCAGGCATCCATTTTCGATCTCCATATCGTCGAACGCGACACCAACCTCAAGAATGTCGTCGTTTGTGGCCGGATAGAAGCCCCAGTCGGTGTGCCACTCAACCTGCTGTCCACCACCCGGAGCCTTCATGTTGAGCTTGGTGTGATGCAGACGAATGTCGTGACCGATCAGGGTTTCGATAATGTCCAGAAGTTCGGGCTTCCGAAGCGCAGCGTCGTAGACAGCGTGCTGTTCATGTGGGCTCTTGATCCGGCGTAGTTTCGGCGTCTCTTTCGAGTGACCGGCACCGAAGTCAAGATCGAATATATCGGTGTGCTCGCTCAGTTCACGCGAATGCTCAACAAACTCCTCGGTCACACGTCTGAGGTCTTCGAGTTCTGATTCCGAAAAAACTCCTTCGACACCGATGTAGCCGTTTTCGTTATAAGAATCGACCTGTTCCTGTGAGAGTTTCATTGCTCAGACTCCGTGGTATCTGATTACTGTGCCGAAGACCATGCGATTTGGATGGCAATTTACCACCTCTTGATGAGGTCTGTAGGATGCGTCCATGTTCATCCCGGCTGAACGAGAAAAAATCAACCCCGAGACGCTCAACAGTCTCTTCGAGGCGACAGGTACCGACCTTCCTGAAGTCACCTCGGTGGAAGTCACCGAACTCGATAGTGGCTACGGATATCTCTCTACCGTCTTTCAACTATCACTACAGTGGCGAGGCGTTGGAGCCAACGACGCCCCAACAACGCTCATAGCCAAGCTTCCGCTCCAAGACCGACTGGACGCGATGACTCCAGATGCTGTGCGAATGTTCCGCCGTGAGGCGATGTTTCATCGGTTGATAGCCCCGGAGGTTGGCCTACGTACGGCTAAAGCATGGGTCACAGAGATCGATGAAGAATCAGGCGCAGCTACCCTTGTCTATGAAGATCTCGGCTGGATGGAAACCTTCGATGATGATGACAATATCTCGGTTGAACGAATTGAAAGGGCTCTGGTTGAGTTGGCACAGCTTCACGCCAAATACTGGAACAGCTCTGAGTTAGGGGAGTTTGACTGGCTTGCAAGACCTAAATTGACAGGTGTCGACCAGGTTTCCGCGGACCGCTTCACTAGGTTCTGGCCTGAGCTGGTTGCATCCGGAGCTTATGAGCTTTCTCCAGCGCAGATCAGGTTGGGCGAGCTTCTGTCCGAGAAATTGGACTCAGTCTATGAAGCCGTACATGCCGGACCAGAAGCGCTAACCCACAGCGACCTGCACCAGGAGAACATCTTTTTCGATGGTGACAACCCGGCATTCATCGACTGGGCGCTCGCGGAGAGAGCCAACCCCGCTAAGGATGTCGCCAAGCTCACGTCCTCGTGTCTCAAGCCAGGAACAGTCTCAAAGCAGCAGCCGCAGTTGATCCGCGCGTATCTGGCGGCATTGAGCACCTACGGCATCGATGTCTCTTTCTCGGAGTTCGAACGCTATATCTATCTGGCGACATGTGGATACCTCGCAAGCCTGACTTTTCTGAGTGATGATCCCGACTTCGCGGGATTGGCGGCGAGTCCGGAAACCCGCACAGACTTCACCAAGAGCCGCGTGATCGCGGCCTGTGATCGAGACGAGATCGTGTCCGTGGTTGAGGCTCTCTGATTGCCAATATTGCGTTGATCTGTGTTGAGACCGGTTCTAATGCCATCCGGTTGTGGTTCAGAAGTGATACTCTCAAAATAGTTCGAATTTCAGTTACGTCTACGACGTTCTGGTCCCTCTCCCAATCAGTTCTCTAGAGTTGGATTCGATCCGGGTGACTGTTCCCGGATCGTCTCGCGTGTTGGAGTCCTCCTAAACGATGACCACACTTTCTCGCGATGATCGTCGCAACATCGCGATCATCGCCCACGTCGATCACGGCAAGACAACCCTGGTCGACGCAATGCTGCAGCAATCTGGCACGTTTCAGGCACATGAACAGCCAGTTGATCGCGTCATGGATTCCACTGACCTCGAGCGCGAAAAAGGCATAACCATCCTTGCCAAGAACACCGCGGTACGGCGTGGAGATCTAAAGATCAACATCATCGATACGCCCGGACACGCCGACTTCGGTGGAGAAGTCGAACGCGGCCTGACGATGGTCGATGGTGCCCTTTTACTGGTAGATGCCAGCGAGGGACCACTGCCGCAAACAAGGTTCGTCCTGCGTAAGGCACTGGCCGCCGATCTTTCCGTGATCCTGGTCATCAACAAGATCGACCGACCTGATGCTCGGATCAAAGAGGTTGTTGACGAAGTCTACGAACTGTTTCTCGATCTTGACGCGAACGAGAACCAGATCGACTTTCCGATCGTCTACACGAATGCCAAGGCCGGAACAGCCGCCTTGAACCCAGACGACGTTGGCGAAGACTTAACTCCCCTTTTCGAAACCATCACTTCGCATGTACCGGCACCCACATACGAAGAAGGTCATCCACTCCAGGCTCTTGTAACAAACCTAGATGCGTCACCATACGTAGGAAGACTCGCTCTCTGCCGGATCCGAAACGGAACGATCAAGAAGGATCAGCTGATCAGCCATTGCCGACGCGACGGCACCATCGAGAAGGTAAAGATCACCGAGCTTTACGTCACCGAGGCGCTAGAGCGAGTTGAAGCCACTCAGGCCGAGGCAGGTGAGATTATCGCCATCGCCGGTCTGCCAGACGTGACGATTGGCGAAACACTGGCTGACGCCGACAATCCTGTCCGATTACCGGTTATCCATATCGACGAACCTAGCCTTTCGATGACCGTTGGAATCAACACGTCACCGTTCGCAGGTCAGGACGGTGACAAACTGACGGCTCGGTTTGTCAAAAACCGACTCGAGCAAGAGCTTGTCGGCAATGTTTCGATCAAAGTGGAGGACGCAGGGCGTCCAGACAGCTGGATCGTACGGGGCCGCGGTGAGTTACAACTTGCCGTTCTTGTCGAGACGATGCGGCGCGAAGGTTTTGAACTAACGGTCGGTAAACCCGAGGTGGTCACTAAAACCATCGATGGGAGACTGCATGAGCCCGTCGAGCGGCTTTCTATAGATATTCCTGAATCCCATATGGGCGTTGTGACTCAACTAATGGCGTCTCGCAAAGGCCGCATGGAACAGATGGTTAACCATGGCCAGGGTCGCGTGCGCATGGACTTTGTCGTTCCGGCTCGCGGACTAATCGGCTTTCACAATGAGTTTGTGGTTGAAACCCGCGGCACCGGCCTTGCACACCACGTGTTTGAAGGGTACGAGCCATGGCATGGCGATCTGAAGACTCGCCACACCGGCAGCCTTGTGGCAGATCGGCGAGGATCGGCGACGGCTCATGCGCTGATGAACCTCCAGGAACGCGGCCAGTTTTTTATCGGACCTGGTGCGGACGTGTACGAGGGGATGATTGTCGGTGAGAATCCGCGTCCGGAGGACATGAACGTAAACCCCACGCGCGGCAAGAAATTGACAAACATGCGTGCTGCATCTGCAGATCGAACCGAGCACCTGGATACCTACAGAGACCTATCGCTTGAGCAGTCTCTCGAGTTCATCATGCCGGACGAATGCCTGGAAGTGACCCCGAAAGCCGTTCGACTTAGAAAAGTAGTTCTGAGTCAGCATGATCGAGGCAGGGCGCAAGGTCAGCAGCGCAAACGGGCTTAAGTAAATCGGTTGCCACTCACCACTGCGCTTGGCGGAACTTCGTGAATGAACATGCAGATGTTCGTTGACGCGTCTCACGCGTTTGCAGTCATACGCCGCACTCAGATCAAAGTCGTGCACCAGGCACAGTCTGACCGAATGTCGGGACTGGCGCCACAACTCTAAATGCAACCAGGCCGAAAGGCCGTCAAGGCTCCGTCACATATGACTGTGCCGCAGGTCACAACCCCTTCGCACTCTCGCGTGCCTTTTCACGGAACATGGCAAAGCTGGAAGTGTAGCCGTGAAGCCGGGTGTGCCCGTCGGTCGTGCTGATCTCACCATTTGAGAAGAAACCTGCAAGTGGGACCGGTGCCACAACATCCTGAAACAACGACGTGTCATGATCCGGTTGCCCGTGCAATCGCTTACCGAGTGAAAGGCAAGAAAACATCAACGCTGATGACGGGATTCGATGGTCGCCATCCATGAAGTCTTCAAGCGAAGCTCGCAGGTCCTGCTCGGCAGTTTCCGCGTCACTTACATGGAACTGCACAACCTGGCCTTCCCTGATGTTTTCGCCCACCGCTATGGCACCGGTCTCTTCAACCAGACCCAACACGTTTCTGACCACATACTCCCCGGTCTGATCCGCCTCACCGGCAAGTTGATTCAAAATGCCGATCTGCACTGCCCTTCTGAACAGGGCCTTGCTCCTGGGCGTCACCGATTTGAACACCGACTTGAGAGCGTCAATTGCTTGCTCACCATCGAGTTTGCTAATCACGTTCTCGCTGGATTCGGTGACAACCATCGGTCGGCCTAAAGGCCTGCATGCCTGAGCTACAACAGACTGGAGATCGATGTCACCAGAGAACGCGATACCAGTTACACCTGAACGCTTCACAGTCCCGTTAACAAAAAGCGCACTTGTGCCGGGTCCTGAACCGCCGCTGATCAAGCCTCCTGCTTTGTTGGCATCCGGAAAGGCAAAGTCCAACCCCGATATCAATGCGTCTGGTTTGATCGTGTAAGGATCTGGAAAGAGCAAGAAACTGCGGATCTCTGAAGGATCGACTCCTATCAGATCATGCCATTTTTCAGGGGGCGCATCAGCATCAGGAAGGTCGTCTTGTTTCAGGTGAAAGGCCTGCATATCGGTCTCAGGGGTCACTCCAGCGCAAACGGCCACTCCCGGCCTTCCTTCTATCTCGCGACCCGCTCCAATGACACCTGATGCAGAGCACCCGACGAGTACATGACCGTTCAGGCGAGAAGCGAACAATTCGGGTGCCACAAAGTACGAAGGTGCGTGGTGCCGGGAGACAAAAACTAGCGTGATGTCCGGAAGTTGACCGTCAAGATTGGTTGATATCTGTTCAGCAACCTGATCGATCGCTTCAGAAAAGGATGGCGCGTCCGAAACCGCTGACGTCCAATGCAATAGAGTGTGCCCCCCAGGTACGGTTCAGCAGACTCGTATCACCTGACCAGCAGCACTAAAGCGCTGGAAGCACCTTTCGTGCAGCCTCGACCGTCTGCTGAACGTCTTCATCTGTATGTGCCGAAGACATGTGAATCCGTCCATTGGACGAAAGTCGCACGCCGTTCTCAAGCATCGCCCTGGCAAATCGCCCATACATCGCGTCATCACAGGTGCGCGCATGGTCACGCCAGTTGACGATCTCTGGCTTGGTTGTAAACGAGATCGAAAAGACCGAACCAACGCCCTGGACGTGTAACTTCGACTCGGTTTCGGAAGCTACTTCCCGAAGGCCGTCCATCAAGTGCAATCCCCGACCGTTGAGCTCCGTATAGAACGAATGACCGGCATCTGAGATGTGCTTTAGCGAAGCGTACGCAGCAGCCATTGTCATGACGTTCGAATTGAAGCTACCGCCATGGTAGACCTTGCCGTTTCCAAGTATCTCCATGATTTCGCTACGTCCTGCGAGCATTGCTACCGGAAAGCCGCCGGCCATCGATTTTGCGTACGTCGCGAGATCAGGAGTGATGCCCAAATACTCCTGTGCCCCGCCTGCAGCCACACGGAAACCGGTGATGACCTCGTCGAAACAGAGCAAAGCACCGTTTTTCTGGCAAATTCGCTTAACCGCCTCCATATAACCGGGCTGCGGCATGATGCAGTTGGTATTGGCGAGAATCGGTTCCATGATCACGCCAGCGATCTGTCCAGGATTCTGCTCGAACGCCCGCTCCAGTGCCTCAACGTCGTTCCATTCACACACAACCACACCATCTGCAGTACCCGGATCCATACCGTCGGACTCACCGACAACATTCGGGGAGTCCGAGCTACCTGCCTTATCCAGTGGTGGGTGGATGGAGTAGTTCACGGAGTCCATCCAGCCGTGGTAGTGCCCCTCGAACTTCAAATACTTAGGCCGTCCCGTGAAGCCGCGCATGAGACGGATAACTAGTTGATCAATCTCTGTTCCTGAGGAGGCGAAACGAACGCGGGCATCTTCCAGCGGGATCATGTCGATTGCCATCTCGGCCACATCCAGTTCTCTTTCAAACTGTGCAGCGAAGACATAACCGGAACGCATGTCCGCTTCCACCTGTTTGTTGATGAACTCTGGAGCATGCCCGAACAAGTTTGGCCCCATGCCCTGGATGTAGTCGATGTACTCGTTGCCGTCGGCATCCCACATTCGCGAACCTTCGGCATGTGTAAAGAACAATGGAACAGGTGCCGGTTCATTTACTCGTATTTGTGAGGAAACGCCTCCAGCGACCAGTTTCGTTGCTTTTTCGAATAGTTTTTCCGATTTGTCGAATTTCATGTGTGATTTCTTGTGACTATTGTCCGATATCCGAAACGACTATTGAGCCTCAAAGTGTCTCAGAAGGTAAAACTACCCCGATCACAACCATCTGGAAACGATCGGTTACACCGTTGCTGGACGGTTCAGGATACTGACAGTTTCGGCAGCAGGCGAGCCCGGATTGGTCATGCTTTCGGGTGTTAAAACGTGACAAATCGTTAACCCAGCGCCCAACTACGCGGTTACAATGCATGGAGAAGAGTCCGAGCCCGCCTGATCTGACCATTTCGTTCTCCTGGTTCGCTTCCCGGTGATGAATGTCGGTGTCTGAGGGACCGGAACAGTTTGCAAGCCCTAGGAGATTCTTTGTGAATATTTTTGTAGGTAACCTCTCGTTCCAGACGAACGACGAGGAGTTGCGAGAGGCCTTCGCACGATTTGGTTCAGTTGACTCTGCGCAGGTCATCATGGACCGCGAGACCGGTCGCTCACGAGGTTTTGGATTCGTTGAGATGCCTGACAGTGGTGAGGCTCAGCAGGCGATTTCAGCCATGAACGGTGCAGACCTCGGCGGACGCCCTCTTACCGTTAATGAGGCTCGCCCTAAGGCACCTCGTAGCGGTGGTGGTGGTGGCGGTCGCTGGTAGTCCAGTCAGCCTAAAGCCAGTTCGAAAATAGATAGATGAGACCCCCGGGCAGATCGCCCGGGGGTCTTTACGTTCACGCCTTTTTGTTATTAGTCCGGCTATTGTTCCCGGGACGGCGTAACATGTCGCACCGTCAGGGACTGTGGAGATACTAATTACGAATGGAGCGGGATCATTGAGTACGGGGCAGAGTCCTACCGAACCAACCCAGCAGCAATCCGGCGGTGCAGAACAGCTTTTCAACCGCATGCTCGGCGCTGCCAGGTTCGATCTCAAAACCTACAAAGAGGTCGAGGAAGACAAGGGGGCTACAGGGCAGGCAGCTCTCGTTGTGGTCCTAGTGGCGATAGCCACAGGTGTCGGAACCATCGGAATAACAGGTCCTCTGGGAATCATCTGGGGCGTCCTACTCGGTTTGATTGGCTGGGCAATATTCGCCGGCATAGTTTATTGGGTCGGGGTCAATCTGCTTCCAAAGCCAGAGACGAAGGCTGATTGGGGGGAGGTAGCCCGTGGAATGGCGTTCGCTCAGGCGCCAGGCATGCTTCGCATATTCGCTATTGTCGGAGCGGCGGTGTCGGCTCTCGGTTCACTGATCTTGTTCCTGATCGCTATCTGGATCATCGCGACATCCGTGGTTGCTGTTCGTGAGGCTTTGGACTACGGAACAGAAACCAACGACACACTGCGCGCCCTTGCCGTTGTGATCATTGCCTACATACCGGTGATTATCGTCACGGCGGTTATTACTGCTATTGCTTAACCGCTTGAAAGGCTCCGATGAACTCAACTGACGCTCGTTTTCTTGGCGTTACGGTGCAGCCGATGTACTTCCAATCGGAAGGAGTCGATGCTGTGCTCGACTCGTTGGCTGCTGCGGGCGTCAACGCCATTGCAACTGCGCCTTCGGTGTATGAGGCTGTGGACCGGCTACCCGGTGACGACGACGCCGGTTCGAGCGAGGAGTTGCCGCGTAGGGAACCACCAGTAGACGCCGGAGCAGGATCCGTACGCTTGGTTGAGCGGCTGCTATGGGGTAAGGAAGAGGTGTTGATAAACCCTTCTCCCTCCACTCCGCCCAACATGGAGTTCTACTCCGGTCTGAAGTATCAGCCTTCGCAAGCCACCGGTCTGACTGAAAAACAAGGCCCGTTGATCCAGCAGGTTATTGACGGTGCCCACGCTCGCGGCATGAAGGTCTACTTTCAGGTTTCTGCAGTGCAGGTGCCCGGCAAGTATGACGAAGACATGCCGCTGCTACCGGACGGCAGCTACCCAAGGCACCGAATGGTTCACACCGTGTCTGTTGCTTCGGACGACGCCCGTGCATATGTCTGTGCCAGGGTAAAGGACCTCGTCACGTCGTACCCGGACATCGACGGCTTACGACATGACTGGCCGGAACATCCGCCCTACCGTCTTGGTGATGCATTTCTGGATTTCTCAGACAATGCCAAGAAAATCGCTCCTGAACTCGGTTTCGACTTCGAACCGATGCGGCACGCCGCTGCAAAACTTTACGAGCGACTTCAGAGCCTTTCTGACAGCGATCTGGACCCACTATGCGACGTTCACGCAATGCCGTACACGATTACCCGGGTACTCGCACGGGTCCCGGCATTGGCGGAGGTCCTACGTTTCAAAGCGGCCCTGACAACGCTCTATGTCAGGGAGCTTCGTGAAGCGCTCGATTCCGTAAGTCCAGGAAAGGAACTCTCACCCAACGCGTTCCCTCCGCCACTATCTCTTCTGTCTGGAATGGACTTCGGAGCGGTAGCAAAGCATGCTGATTCGATAAACATGAAGTTGTACACGATGCACTGGCCACAAATGGTGCATTTCTATGCCGAAGAGCTGATCGCGAACAATGACAGACCGCTGGACGAACGACGGTTGATTTCAGCCCTGTCCAACCTGTCGGACTTCGAAGATGGGCCACTGGGCGAACGTCTCGAAGACTACCTCTACCCGCCACCGGACCAGCCTCATCGCGCAGGCCAGCAAGCCCAACGCCGAAAAATAAGACAGGCACAGCTTGAGATCGGCGATGAGACGAGTCTCTACCCGGTTGTCCATGGCTATGGACCCGTCGACGATTTTGAATCGAGGCTTCACGTAGCGTGGGATGCTGGAACACCCGGGATCTGGATAAACCGTTACTGTTATCTCGGCGAAAAGAAAATCGAGGCCATTGGGCGACTCTCCGGATAGTAGAAAGCAGAGTCTGATTTCTATGAGAGTCCAGGCAAGATCGTTCGTGGGTCTTGGACCAGCCGCGATTGACGTAACCTTGCGCCGGTGAAATTCGGCGCCATACCGGTTCAGCTTATTGTTGTCGTCCTGCCGCTCACTCTCGTGATCATGGGCGACTCGCTTATGTATGTCGTATTGCCAACGGCGGCGGCAGATTTCGGGATCACCCGCACGTTCGGACTCAGCATCAGTTTCTGGGTTGGTTTGGCACTAAGCATTAATCGCTTTGTACGCCTGTTTTCGAACTCCGTGGCAGCTCGAACCTATGAGCGCTACGGACTCAAGTGGCCCTTCGTGCTGGCCGTCACGCTCGGTGCCGCAACTACTCTCGGCTACGCAATCTCACCGGGAATCGTGATCCTTCTCTTAGCCAGGCTTTTGTGGGGAGTTTCCTATTCATTCATGAGACTCGCATCCCAGATCGTGGCCTTCAGATTTGGGTCTAGTTCAGCTCGAGGACGCTATCTGGGCTTCTTCAACGCGGGTCAGCGATTGGGAAGTCTCTTCGCAGTAACCGCCGGCGCCGGACTGGTTGCTGTCTTCAGCCCTCAGCCGATATTCGCCGTGCTCGCGGGAATCGGAGTGATCGGAATCTTGATCTCACTGAAGGCACCGGCAATCGCCGTCCCTTCATTAAAACCCAGAGTTGATAGTGAAGTCGAGACGCCTCGGCGCTCACTGACAGGGACAATCACAAGCGCCCTGTCCCCGGCTCCATCAGCTCTGAGCAAAGACATAAGAAACGCGGTCGCATCTCTGAGTCTGATGCGGTTCTCCGTGGCGTTTGCATCAAATGGGCTCGCAATCGCTACGGTATCTCCTTATCTTGTCGAACTTCTGGCGGACGACCGTCGAGCATTCGGACTGCCAATTGCGGCCGTCGCGCTTGGAGGACTTCTGGTTGGCGTTCGTTGGTTCAGTGACCTGGCGCTGTCAGTTCCACTGGGGCAGTTCTCAGACAGGCTTGGTCGAACCCGGTCGATCACAGGTGGTGTGCTGGTAATGATCACCGTGCTAGCAGTGGTTGGGCTTTTGGACAGCCCTGAACTCTTCGTTCTTGCGATTCCCTGGCTTTTCGTGACGGCGGTATTGGCGACGACCTCCATGGATGCGGCTGCCGGAGAATTGGTTTCGGATGATGCCAGGGCGTCGGTAATGGCCAAATATGCAAACTGGCAGGATCTGGGTGGAGCGATTGGACCGCTCGCCGGTCTCCTTATTGCAGAAGCCCTCGGCTTTCAGAGCGGTTACTTAATCGCCGCCGGTTTGTTACTTGCGACGCTAATCCCGCTGCGTCTCGCATCAAGAAGATTGCAACCAGTTGCCCAGGCCACATGAAACAGCTGCGTTCGGTTCAGAAGACACGCTCAGTTCGGCTACACTCAGCTATCTCCGAGATTGGATACCGCTCTGCAAGATGAGTGGTGCCTTTTCAAATCAACTGAAGTTCGCAAGAAAAATTGACCAGTACATCCTGGACGCTAAGACCCAGCAGGAGCCGTAATGACATCAGCCGAAAAACTTGAAAGCGGTACGGGCACCGACATCACCTGGCGGACGATCAATGCCATCCGATTCCTGTCGGTCGACGCCATCCAGGCTGCGAACTCCGGGCACCCCGGCGCACCGCTGGGGCTAGCACCACTCGCCTGGGTATTGTGGGAGAAGTTCCTCAAGTTCAATCCGGCCAATCCGAGTTGGGCTGACCGCGACCGCTTTGTCTTATCCAACGGGCACGCTTCAATGCTCCTGTATTCGCTCCTGCATCTGACAGGCTACGACCTACCTATCGAAGAGATTCGGAATTTCCGTCAACTCGGCTCCAAGACTCCCGGTCATCCTGAACGGGGACTGACACCCGGAGTCGAAGTCACCACAGGGCCCCTTGGCCAGGGCTTCGCAAACGGTGTCGGGCTTGCTTTGGCGGAAAAGGTTCTGGCAAACGAGTTCAACAGGCCCGGTCATGAGATCGTCGATCACCGCACCTTCGCGGTTGTTTCGGACGGCGACCTTGAAGAAGGGGTGGCATCGGAGGCTGCATCGCTGGCCGGAACACTCGGCCTGGGCAAGATCGTCTACCTGTATGACGACAACGAAATTTCGATTGAAGGCGATACAGATATCGCCTTCCGCGAAGACGTTCACACCAGGTTCCAGGCATATGGCTGGCACGTGTTGGATGTCGCTGACGGGAATGATCTGGAGGCTATTGAGGCTGCAATTCAGCAAGGAATTGACGAGACCAACAAACCAACCCTCGTAGTCGTCCACACAACTATCGGCTACGGATCGCCGAACAAAGCCGGCAAAGCCAGCTCCCACGGTGAAGCGCTGGGTGAAGTCGAGGTAGGTCTGACCAGACAGGCACTTGGTTGGGAACACGATCCATTCGAGGTACCAGAAGATGTCCGCACTCACAGCCAAACGCCCGGACAAAGAGGGGCTGAACACGAAGCGGAATGGCAGCAACGATTCAAGGCATATGAATCGGCTCACCCGGAGCTGGCCGCACGGTTCAACCAAGACCTGTCCGGTGAATTGCCTGAAGGATGGGACGATGGCCTGAGCGACCTATTCGGCACTTTCACAGAGCCCATCGCAACCCGAGCAGTGTCCGGACAAGCATTGCAGGCGATCGCACGCCACCTGCCAAGACTCATCGGTGGCTCAGCGGATCTCGCAGGCTCAAACAACACCATGGTTGCTGATCGCGGCAGCTTTCAGCCAGAAACCCCGGAAGGGAGAAATCTGCACTTCGGGGTCCGGGAGCATGCGATGGGGGCTGTCGCCAACGGAATCTCAGCGCACGGTGGTTTACTGCCCTATGGCGGAACTTTCCTGATCTTTTCTGATTACATGAGGGGCGCGGTTAGAGTCGGGGCACTCTCTGAATTGCCCTCAGTCTGGGTATGGACACATGACTCGATTGGCCTTGGCGAGGATGGTCCTACACATCAACCTGTTGGACAGTTGATGTCATTACGCATGCTGCCGAATCTCACATTGATCAGACCCGCCGATGCAAATGAGACACTGGCTGCGTGGAAGTTGGCAATCGAAAACCGGCATGGACCGACTGCACTCGCATTGACCAGGCAAGGTCTTCCCTCGCTGGAATCTCTCGGTGCTTTGGCAAATGGCAAAGAAGGCGTTGCGAAAGGCGCATACATCGCTTTCGAAACCGACGACGCTCCCGAACTCATTCTTATCGGCACCGGCTCTGAAGTTCAACTTGCTTTAGCTGCAGGCCAAATCCTGGCAAAAGAAAACATCAAAGTCCGGGTCGTTTCGATGCCATCCTGGGACCTGTTTGATTCGCAGACTCCTGAGTACCGAGAGTCTGTGCTGCCTGACTCGGTTCGTGCGCGGGTCGCCGTTGAAGCAGGACTTTCCATCGGTTGGGAACGTTACGTGGGGCTTGATGGCAGCGTAGTTGGCATGAATACCTTTGGCGCATCTGGCCCGGGTGGTGATGTGATGAGACATTTCGGATTCACAGTGGAAAACGTACTGGAAGCCGCACGCAAAGTCCTCACCAGGTAGCCGAACACTGGTGGTTGGCTAAAATGCACCATCATTTGGACAAGACGGGAGTGGAGGCTTTCTACTCACCGGTGAGAGGACCGCTCGCTTAAACATGAAAATCGCCATTGCAGCCGACCACGCCGGATTGCCTCTCAAGCCAGAGATCATTGAATTCGTTAGATCGCTCGGACATGAACCGGTCGATCTTGGTGCTCATGAATACGACGCCGATGACGACTATCCGGACTTTGCAGAGTTGGTCGCCAAGGCTGTACAAGATGGTGCGGCAGATCGGGGCATCCTTGGATGCGGCAGTGGCGTAGGCGCTTCGGTTGCAGCCAACAAGTTCCGCGGTATCCGCGCAGCCGTCTGCCATGACACATACTCCGCAGCCCAGGGTGTCGAGCACGACGATATGAACATACTCTGCTTCGGGGCCCGCATCATAGGACCTGAGACGGCGAAGTCGCTAGTGAGTGCGTTCTTATCCGCTGAGTTCGGAACTCATCCACGGTTCCAGCGGCGACTCGACAAAGTACTGGCAATCGAAGCCGAGAACATCAGTCCGGCCTCCAAGTAGTCCTCCGTCATCGGCAAATTCGAACCGTTCGGCTAACACAACCTTGATCTGAGCCAATTCCCAGAATGGTAGTGTTAGTTACTGATATTCACCTACTTCAAACGATTGAATCGACTCAAAAACCGACACGGAGTGACAACATGAGCGACACAAACAACGTCTTCAAGGCCAGGGAACTTGGACAGTCAATCTGGCTCGATTCCATCAGCCGAGACATGTTGCGTTCCGGCGAGTTGAAGCGACTGGTTGAATCCGGCGTCAGCGGCGTCACATCAAACCCGACCATCTTCGAAAAGGCGATCAGCGAGAGCGACATTTATGACGGAGCTCTGGTCGAGTACGCACGCAATGGGGCCACACCAGAGAGGATCTTCGAACAGCTCGCCGTGGACGACATTCGCGATGCGGCCGATGTGTTGAGGTCGGCTTATGACGATTCAAGCGGCAAGGATGGCTTCGTGAGCATCGAAGTCTCACCGAGACTCGCATACGACACAGAAGGCACCGTCGAGGAGGCGCGCAGGCTATGGAGCACAATCGACAGACCTAACGTGATGATCAAGGTGCCGGGCACTCCGGAAGGTGTTCCGGCAATTAAGCAATTGATCTCAGAAGGCATTAACGTCAATGTCACCTTGCTGTTCTCCATCGATGCCTACCGCGCCGCCGCCAACGCTTACATCGATGGTGTTCGTGAATACATGAGTTCCGGTAAGGGCTCTCCGAACCGTATCGCCTCGGTTGCTTCATTCTTCGTAAGCAGGGTGGACACATCCGTCGATAAGGGTCTGGGCGAAGGGCACGAACTGACCGGTAAGGCAGGCATAGCGAATGCTCGTGTCGCTTACGGCGAGTTTCAGGAGCTCTTCGATATCACACTTGGATCTGGAAATTTTCATCCGTTGGCGACAACAGGAGCACAGGTACAGAGACCTCTTTGGGCGTCAACCAGTGTGAAAAATCCTGAGTATCCGGACACGATGTATGTCGACGAATTGATGGGGCCGCAGACCGTGAACACGGTACCCGCAGCCACACTTGATGCCCTGCTGGAGCGCGGCACTGTTGAAGACCGGCTGTCTTCGGAGGTCGATGGAGCGAAATCCCTGATGTCCCAGATCGACGAGGCCGGAGTGTCGATGAAGAAGGTTACTGACGACCTGCTCAAGGCGGGGGTGACTGCATTTTCAGACAGTTACGATTCACTGCTTGCGCAGATTAGCGAGAAGCTTGGCAAACTCACCCCGGCCGGTGGCGACGACTAGTTCACGTCAGAAAAGATTCGAACCCGAACGCCAACGAAGTCTCGCCATATGGTGCGACGATATTCGTCTTAGATCAACCTGTTAACCAGGAATAACCATTCATCATTTGCGCTTTTCGTCGTGTGAGGTATAGAATCCGTCACCTCGTGGACTGTGACTGAAAAACGTGCCCACGCGTAAAGTGTTGTATTCGGTGCCGAAAGGCGCTTCTCTTGTGAGGGTGACCGTAAGCCCCATAACGGAGCAGGAGAGCCGAAAGGCGGATGCAAGCTGTAGGCCCTACTAAACTGGCAACTTGAAACCAGCTGACTAGTGGGAGGGCCACACGCTTGAGCGAGAAGAGGCGGCAGAAGGCCTGAAGGGGCAGAAGCTAGCCTGGTTCGCTCCAGTCCTCGAAAAAGGGAATCCAAAGCCCGCCAGCAAGAAACTGGCGGGCTTCTTGCTTATTCCTGCTCTTTCGCCGGTGTCATCAACTCATAGAACTCTATGTAGGTGTCGATAACCAGGTCTCGCGTTCCAGCCCCGGCATCCCTAACAGATTGCGGTATCACATTCCCCTCCCTGTAAGGAGAGTCGATCACATCCGCTGTCCACTCCATATAGACACGGTCTTTCTCGCCGGGAAGAGTCCCGCCGTTGAAGTACACGCGGGAAGGAGAACGTTGCTCTGCCTTTTCATATAACGCAGCTTGCCTGGCGACGGTGGTGGCCACTTTCCTTGCAGAACCCGGTTTCACTTCGTAGACACGTCGAATCACATATGACATTTGCTGCTCCTTTGTGCTTCAGGATCTAAGTCTATGCAGGACTGTTGATCAAGAACCGGAAGCTTACTCGGTGACGGACTTGATGTCTCGCAAGATTGTCCAGTTGACATGAGTTCAAGTAGTCGGTGACACCTTGAAGTCGTCCGATGCTTACATGTTTAGGGCAAGCAGCGGTTAGTTAACGAATAACTCATATCAACCACCTTCGCCCGCCTGACAATTATTCGGGCAGTGACTATCATGGGCCCATTCTTAACGTTTGCCATGCGAACTTGGCGATATCAGACCGGACTCTTCCTCAGGGATATCTAGATGAAGCTCGGCGTGCGCGGTGAGACCGAGGCAGGGGAACGAAGGGTTGCCCTGATCCCCGAAACGGTTGCCCGACTGACAAGAGATGGGCACTCTGTACAGGTGCAGACAAGCGCGGGCGACAATTCAGGCTACCCGGATTCGCAGTTCACAGAAGCCGGTGCCTCAATCACTGCGAACGTTTCGGAAATTGCCACATCGTCCGAAATTCTCGTGAGCGTCCAACCACCCGACGCCGACCTCGCATCAGTAATCTCTTCGGGCACCGTGCTTATCTCGATGCTCGACGCTCGAACTGATCCAGAGGGTCTTCAGCGGCTTGCCTCGTCCGGCGTCACCGGCCTTGCCATGGAGCTTGTACCACGAATCGCTCGTGCGCAGCGTATGGACGTGCTTTCATCTCAGGCATCGATAGCGGGATACAAAGCAGCGCTTATCGGTGCCAACATGCTTGGCAAGTATTTGCCAATGATGATGACCGCTGCCGGAACGGTGCCCCCGGCCACCGTTCTTGTTCTTGGTGCTGGAGTTGCGGGTCTACAGGCCATCGCCACGGCCAAGCGGCTGGGTTCGGTGGTCGAGGCCTATGACGTCCGTCCTGTGGTCAAGGAACAGGTGCAGTCTCTGGGAGGCGTATTCATCGAGCTCCCTGGAGCCGCCGATGCAGAAGCGGCTGGTGGGTACGCACGCGAACAAACGGAAGAGGAGCAGGCTGCACAGCAGCAACTGCTTGCAGATCACGTCGCAGAAGCCGACGTTGTAATTACGACCGCAGCGATACCCGGACGACCCGCCCCGAAGCTGGTAACGACTGAGATGGTCGCCCGCATGTCAGCGGGTTCTGTAATCGTTGATCTCGCTGCAGAGACTGGTGGCAACTGTGATTTGACCAAAGCAGGCGAAATCGTGCTGACGGGTAACGGTGTCAGCATAAACGGCCCCGTGAACGTGCCGTCAATGGTGGCCAACGATGCCAGTCGACTCTATTCACGTAACGTGGCCGCTCTCCTGGATCTTCTGCTTGACGAAGATGGGAATGTCAATCTGAATCTGGAAGACGAAATCCTGGATGCGATGTGCGTTACACACGGCGGAGAGGTCAGGTTCAACGGCTAGCAGGCTCACAACCCGTTTGGATGAATCATGGTTGAAACACTACTCATATCACTGACTGTTTTCGTGCTCGCCGTGTTCGTCGGTTACGAGGTCATCACCAAGGTCCCTCCGACCCTCCACACACCACTGATGTCGGGAACGAACGCCGTTTCTGGCATCGTAATCGTCGGTGCCTTGATCATTGCCGGGCAGGACTTCGGGATTGCTGGTGCAATACTCGGTGTATTCGCTGTGGCCCTGGCAACGATCAACGTAGTTGGTGGATTCCTTGTGACGGACCGTATGTTGCAGATGTTCCGGCGCCAACCTGAGGACCGTAAGTGATGCCAGAGGGACTATTCGGCTCAGACTGGGATCCGCGCACGGTAGCGAATACCACCAACGCCGTGTACATCGTCGCTTCAGTCTTGTTCATCATGGGATTGAAGCGACTCGGCCACCCGTCGACAGCTCGAACCGGCAACCGAATGGCTGCTGTGGCAATGCTCATCGCAGTCGTGGTCACGCTTATCGATCGTCAGATCGTGCAGATCCCCTGGATAATCACGGGATTCATCATCGGTGCTGCAATCGGTGCTGTACTTGCCCGTCGGGTACAGATGACGGCCATGCCTCAGCTCGTTGCCGTCTTCAACGGATTCGGAGGAGCGGCTTCTGCGCTGGTGGCTTCAGCAGAACTTGTCAGAGAAGGTGACGCCGTTGACGACGTTGCCGCTGTCACGATCATGGCATCGACCATCATCGGCGCGGTGACACTCACCGGAAGCTTCATTGCATTTGGAAAGCTCCAGGGCTTCATCGCATCGAAACCGGTCTTGCTGCCGGCCCGCAACTACCTGAATGCCGTGTTACTGGCTGCAGCGATCGCTCTGGCAGCATTCCTGGTGTTTGAGCCCGACACCCCGGCCGCATTCGCCGCAATGGGAGTGATCGCTCTAGCACTCGGAATTCTGCTCGTTATTCCGATTGGTGGAGCCGATATGCCCGTGGTTGTGGCACTTCTCAACTCTTACTCCGGACTCGCGGCAGCTGCAACAGGATTTGTGCTCGAGAACAATATGCTGATCATCGCCGGTTCGCTTGTCGGTGCATCAGGGTTGATCCTCACTCAGATCATGACAAAGGCCATGAACAGATCGCTCGCCAATGTCATGCTCGGTGGCTTTGGCGCGGCCGATGGAGCAGCCGCGGCAGGCGCCGCTGGCCAGGTTGAACAACGACCTGTGCGATCAGTCAGCGCAGAAGATGTTGCGCTCGTACTAAGTTATGCCCGAAGCGTGATCATCGTGCCCGGCTACGGACTGGCGGTGGCACAGGCACAACATGCAGTCAGAGAGCTTGCCGACGAACTGAAGGGCCGAGACGTAACTGTCAAATATGCCATTCACCCAGTTGCAGGCAGAATGCCGGGGCATATGAACGTACTTCTGGCTGAGGCAAACGTTCCATATGACGAACTGAAAGATCTGGATGAGATCAACTCAGAGTTCGATCGCACCGATGTTGCGATCGTTATCGGTGCGAACGACGTCACAAACCCTGCGGCACGTACCGATCCTGCCAGCCCGATCTTTGGCATGCCCATCTTGAACGTGGATAACGCAGGTGCAGTTGTTGTCCTGAAGCGTTCGATGGCGTCGGGCTTCGCAGGTGTTGAGAACGAGCTCTTCTTCCTTGAAAAGACGATGATGTTCTTTGGTGACGCTCGGGGATCAGTCGAAGATCTCGTGCGAGAGGTCAAAGCTCTCTAGGCAAATTCGGGCGACCAAGTTAAACAGCCTTGAGAACCGGCTAGAATTCAGACACGTTCGCGCCTTATTTGCATAAGTGACCTCTAACCAGTGCTGGCACTTAGTATCGGTACTGTTTGAGCTGTTCGACGGGCAGTAAGGCCGGCCTTGAGCGTTAGCGCCAGGACTACTTACGAGAAATGATCTACGACGTTGCAGTTATTGGAGCTGGTCCTGCCGGGAGCACCGCGGCACGCGAATGTGCTGCCGCCGGCTTAAGTACATTGATCGTAGACAGGGCTGAGTTCCCGCGTGATAAGCCTTGCGGTGGCGGAGTCAACATGCGGACCGCCCGCCTGTTGCCATTTGATCTGGCACCGGTTGTCGAGAGAACGGTTCACAACGTCCGCTTCTACTCCGGAATCAAACATCCGTACGTCTTGAAAAGCGAGGAGCCGCTTACGCTGATCACACGGCGAACAAGACTCGACGCGTTCTTACTCGAAAAGGCTATTGATGCCGGAGCGAAGCTCGAAGAAGGTTTCAAACTTAACTCCATCGATCTCAACGGGCATGTCGGGATTGACGATGGCGACAGGTCGTTTTCAGCACATCGACTAATAGTTGCAGACGGCGCAAACGGCCAGGGTTCGAAACTGGCCGGGATAGAGCCTAATCGCGACATGACGGTGGCGCTGGAAGGGAACCTTCCAATCCCTCGCGAACAGACTGACGACTGGGCGGAGACGGTGAGTCTGTCGGTCGGTGCAGTGCCCGGCGGTTACGGCTGGTTGTTTCCGAAAGAAGACCATGTCAACGTCGGCGTGTGGGGACCTCGATCCGAAGCCCAACGACTTCGAAAACACCTGGCAGTCGTGACTCGCTCTTACGGCCTGAATCCGGACAAAATCACGAACCTTCGAGGCCATCACCTCCCGGTCCGTTTGCCTGGTTCACCTGTAGGAAACGACAAGATTCTGCTTGCGGGCGATGCCGCTGGCATGGTCGACCCTTTGAGTGGTGACGGTATTTATGGTGCGGTCAAAACAGGCGGGTTGGCAGCTGAACATGTGATAGCCGGCCTTGCAACAGGGTCAAGTAGTTATCAGGCGGCAATGGAAGAGGCGATTCTTGAAGAGTACCGAATAGGTGCCACGCTCAGGAACGCCTTTTACGTCGCCCCTTCATTCTTTGTGCGTATGGTGATGCGTACACCACCCGTCTGGAATGCCGCCCGTCGTACCGTCCGTGGAGACTCATCCTATCGCCGGTGGAAGAGTAAGCTCGGACCTGTTTACTGGATCCTGGCAGGCATGGCTAAGTTGAATAGAACTTATTCAGCAAGATGAATGGGAGGCGCAAGCTTGGTTGCACCTCCCATTTCGAATCGAATGCTCCGTATGTCAGCGATGTTTAAACTGCGTCGACAGTAGATCGAGCGTCTGAGAACACACGTTGCAGGCTGTGAATTCTGCGAGCGATTCGCTCTATGGCTTCCTCTTCGGATATCAGTCCACGCTGAAACCTGGCCAGCTGAGAGAAGTACGCCGCAGGCCCGATCAAGATGCCGGTCGCTCCCAGCGTTCGAGCTGCAAGGGTCGCCATCTCTTCTTCGGAACGAGTCGGGTAGTCGGATTCATCAGATGGATCTGGCTCGGATCCAACCACGAATAAGACCTGTATGCCATACCGCTCATCGAGATGGGCTTGAGCAGCGAGAGCTGCAGCTGCCCGTCTGTCTGACGGAGGTTCCAGGACCCAAACGCTCGGCTCAATGCCAGCGTCCTGTAACTGCCTCATCGATTCGAGCAGGACCATGGTTCGTGCTTCCTCATATCCACCATTCCGCTCAATCTGGCGGCGAGTAGGAGAAGCAATCAGTTCCACGAGAAGGCCGCGGTTCCCGGCCCTGCACTTGCGGGAAAGCTTGAACAGGTTGTCCTGCGCCTGTTCTCGGATGTGGCGCGGAGAGTCTGGATTGTAGTTAACGCGAACACCGGCGAAGTCTGAATCGAGTCTCGTGGCAACATCCCATCCCCGAGTCGGAGAGAGTTCGGAGGAACCGCCTTCGGTTCGCTGATCAGCCGAAACGGCTGTGAGTATCGACATAGCTCGGCCACGCAGAAGTACAGCCTCGCCAAGGTCCGAATCGGACCAGATAGCTGCGTATGATTTAGAAAGACCGGACTCAATGGCCTGTTTCATCGACTGAAACACAATAGCCTTAAGCCGCGCTGCCTGGTTCCGTTCGGCTGCCGTCGGTTCACCCACCGCTCCTACCAGTTCGCGGCAGAAGTTAATACGATGGTCGATCCCCGCCATAAAGGTCAGCGGCGATCCGGTGATGTCCTGAATCATCGGATTTTTCTCCACTCCAGCGTCGGGAGTCGCAGTATCTAGAGCCAAGATGTGCAGCAGCCTCACCTGCCATGACGCAGTTCACCGGTCCTCACTCCAGTGACTCTGGTCTACACATCGCTTCTCTAATCTGTCAGAGCTTCCTCTATTTCGACCACAGAGTTCTTACCTAACACGGCGGTCTTAATCCGACGCCCAATGTCTCGCATTACCTCAAAGTCGCCATACGCCTGGGCCGGCGTCAGGGCGCCGAGAGTGTATTGCTCGCCAGGCACTTTTATGTCCACGGAACCGTGTGAAACGACTCCGAGGAACCTCATCGTGTTTGGACCGCCCTTATAAAGCTGCCCGATTGAGTGCAAATATCGGGGTCCAAATCCGAAGGTTGTAGCCATACCTGTTTTACGAGTGATCCGAGTTCGGAGTTCGGTGAACGCTTGATCCGCTTCAGGTGACTCGGGCATGAAAGCACCGATTGCGACGTAGTCTCCAGCTTTTGGGGTTTCAATTAGTTGTGCAATTGCGGATTTCAGGTCCACTTCAGAGGTTGCCGACGGCAGTGCTCCGGAGTCCAGGATTGCCCGCGCCGCCTCTTTTGCCGCGTTAACGTCAGGCTGATCGAAAGGGAAGATTTCGAGAATGTGTCCGGCCACAGCAGTGGCGAACTCCCATCTGAAGAACTCGCCACCCAGGTCGTAAAGGTCAGCGAATTCCAACGTCGTCACCGGATGTCCGTTAGACCTAAGACGAGATACATGGGCATCAGTTGCTGCATTGTCGGTCGACTCGAGGCGGATATAGAGGAAGTTGCGATCCTTCCCGTAGTACTCAGGATCGAGTAGCGGTTCTCCGGCAATGGGTACAAGGCCTTTTCCATTCTTACCCGTTGATTCAGCAAGCAATTGCTCGATCCACAGACCGAATCTCTCGATTCCAGGTGATGTTATTAACGTCACCTTGTCACGCCCGGCTAGTGCATTCGTCCCGAGACATGCACCAAGTTTCAGTCCCGGGTTATCAACAGAATCAATCTTGCACCGATCCGCCATTTCTCTTGCTGATTGTCCAAGTCGATCACTATCTAGCCCAAGCGCTACCGCAGGAAGCATTCCAAATGCGGTGAGAGCAGAGAATCGACCACCTACATCACGCGGTGTCTCTATCCAGTGGGCGAATTCACCGTCCTGTGCACGTTTCGAGAGAGGTGTATCGATGTCAGATATTGCGATTAGCTGCCTTGGGGGGTCTTTTATGCCGGCCTCTGCCAACGCCTGTCTGAAGTGCTTCTCAAGCGAAAGCGGTTCAACCGTGGTGCCTGACTTGCTGCAGACCGCGAATGCGGTGGTGTTTAGGGGAAGCGCCCTTGTTATCGAACCAATGGTTTCGGGGTGGACAGTATCCAGCACGTGGAGCCTTACTCCGATTGGCTCAACATCAAACAAGACTCGCAATACCTCAGGAGTCATGCTGCTCCCGCCCATACCCATCACCACGAGATCGGTAATCTCCTCGCCAGTGCGTTGAGGAACCCGCAGCTTCGATACGATTTCCTTTATGGGTTCCATTCCAGTCTGAATGGAATAAGGCAGTTCCAGCCAACCCATAATCTCAGCTGCAGGTTCTGCACCATGAGATTCAGCAGGCCACAGAGATGCGTCTTTATTCCATATTCGAGACGCGACTCGGTCGCTGACGAGCCTGTTCACGGTCTGGTCACAATCCGGAGTCAAATTTGGCATCAGTGTTAGAGAGTTGAGTGTTCCGCAGGATCAATTCCAACCAGGACGATGATGTAATCACGGGCGATCGCATCATGCGCGGTGCATAGAACAACCTTAACGTCTGCTTGCTACAAGAGCGAGTACGCAGACACTAATAGGCTCTGGTAACTGAACTGGCCGTACAGCCTGCGAGTAAGTTTTCACTCTCAGTGCATATTTGTACGAGCAGCAAGGTTACTCTGGCCAACCATTAACCATTTGGCTCACATTATTGGTCGTAATTTCGGCGGTCGTTCTGTGGCTCAGGTAGAATCTCGCACCTTGCGTTAGACGGGCTTATAAGGAGCCAACTGTGAATAACCACACCCAAGCGCTGGCCAGTACGCAGCGAAACCCGGCACACGTGTGGCGGTTTCAAGCGATATTCCTATTCTTCGCCTCCGTGGCTATGCTGGCCGTTGTTGCATGCAGCCCTCCTACTCTGGTCGCCACAATTGGTGCCGACATAACTTCCGGTACTGCACCGCTTCAGATCACTTTCACTGACTTAGAGGACCTGAGCGTAGACAGGCGTGAGTGGACCTTCAGCGACGGGTCGGAGTCCGCAACAACTGTCGAAGACGAACCGGCGACGGTGACCCGAACGTTCACCCAGGCAGGTGAGTTCACTGCAACCGTCCGGTCCGTAAGAAGCGAAGATTTCGTCGAATCCAGCATCAACTTCACCGTACTGCCAGGGCCGGTCGCGTCGATCTCGGTCACCGGGGTTCCCGAATCGATCGCTGCAGGCAGTTCTGCCTCCTTGTCCGTGGTTGCCGAGGACGGATTCGGAAACGCAATTGAGAATCCGGTCATACGATTTGAGGCAGACTCACTCGCGGGCGAAGTAAGTCCCGATGGCGCGTTCACCGCTTCAACCGAGGTCGATTCAATAGAGGAAGCTATCTCAGTAACGGTTGAGCACGGTGGAGCAACTGTCACCAAAACATTTGATACCGATGTCGTTCCGGCAGAGCTAGCTCGGCTCGAAGTAAGTCCGGACTCAATTGAGGCACTGCCGAACCAGGCCGTCCACATCACTGCCACAGCATATGACGAATTCGATAATCCGATCGCAGATGCTGATATCTCCTTCACAGCGACCGCAGCCGCCGGATCGATTACGAATTCTGGATTACTGACCACCAGTACGATAGCCGGGCCGACCTCTCTTGGCGTTACCGTATCCGCCACAGTCGGCTTTGACGGGGAAGCGGTAACTGTCCCGGTCAAGATTTCGCATGGGCCACTTGCGGAGGTTGCCCTTTCGGCATCTGAATTAACCGCGGAAGTTGACTCTGAGCATGAGTTCTCTGCGACTGCGCTGGATGAATTTGGTAACGAGATTTCCGACGCTGAGATTGCATTCGATGCGAACGCTGGCGTCATCAACGATCAAGGAGTCTTCACAGCTGGAGTGACCGCCGGTACGTACGAGGAAGGCATCACCGCAACGGCTATTTTCGACGGCGGAGAAGCGACCTCTTCTCTTGCAGTCACTTTGCTTCCGTTAGAGCTCAGCCAGGTGGAAATAGAGCCCGTGGCTGTTGAAGCGGGAGGTACTAAAGCTTTAACCGCCATTGCTTCCGACCGCTTCGGAAACACCCTGGAATCGGTTGAGTTCACATGGGCGACAGTGGACACGGCTGCCGGTGAGGTTTCAGAGTTTGGCGTGCTATCAGCCGGTACCGTTGCAAACACCTATCTGGGCGCAGTGTCTGTAACAGCTACTCTCGATGGGAATAGTGTGGACGGCTTCGCCAACGTTGTTGTTGGACCTGCTGCAATAACCCAGGTCGATTTCCTGCCCAAGACCGTCGTGCTCGGCATGGAGATGGACCAGGAATTGGTCGCTATCGCCGGCGACCAGTTTGGCAATTTGATCTCGGCGGCCAGTTTCACATGGCAGACGAATGCTGACGCTGGTTCGATCACTGGAAGTACGTTCACGAGTAGCGCTACGCCAGGAACCTATGCTGACGGAATAACACTAACTGCAAGCTTCGACGGCAATTCAATTGCAGAAGATATTTCGGTCACGGTCGAACCTGAGCGAATCGCGTTTCTTTCAGATCGGAACGATGAAGATTTCGAATGGATAATCACAGATCTGGAAGGAAACTTCATCAAGTCCCTGGAATTTGGCGGCGGGAACCGAGGACCTATGACCTTCTCGCCAGACGGGCGACGATTCCTGATTAGTGAGTGGACACTTCCAGGTGGTGTCTACCTTCTTGATGAGGAGTTGACCTTTCCCGAATTAGTTCTTCCTAACGAGGAAGGCGGAGGATTCCAAGCGGGCGCCCTATCCCCTGATGGAAAGACGGTCGTCGCTGAATTCATCTTGTTCGAGACCAACACAAGAGACCTTGTGCTTATCGACATTGATGGCGGAGGACTGGACATCCTCACCAACACGACGGACGCAACTGAGTGGAGACCAACTTGGTCACCGGATGGCAAGCTCGTCGTATACGATCACACCCCGACCGGACAGAATGGAGACATCTTCACGATAAACGTCGAGACGAAAGAGAAGCAACGTCTCACCACTCACAGTGCGAATGACAGCCTCCCAGCTTTCTCGCCGGACGGGAGCAAGATTGTATTCGTCTCGTCTAGAGCGGGCACTCAACAGATCTTCATCATGGATGCCGACGGCTCGAACCTCAGGCAGTTGACTGACGAAAGTTCGCCGAGCCATGCCCCTTCATGGAGTCCAGATGGCCAGAAGATCATCTTCTCTTCTTCACGGGATGGCGATACCGAGATCTACACGATGGACCCAGACGGTTCTGGAGTGGTGAAGATCACTGACAACTCAGTCGGTGACAACAATCCGGCCTGGATGCCGAGAAAAACTGGAGTGTTGGTAAATGCCGACGCGCTTTTCTTGTCTCCAGACCCTGAGACAGAAGATCTTTCGACTCAGGAACTTACTCAGAAGATGAGACCTGCGGTCGTGAAGATCGAAACCGATCTAGGTTCGGGCTCCGGATTTTTCGTGCGCCAAGGTGGCTATGTGCTTACCAACAATCACGTGATCATTGAGGCGACAGAAATCACCGTCACTGTTGATGGTGGAGAGTCATACCCGGCCACATTGCTTGGCAGAGACATGGCACATGACCTTGCCGTCTTGAAAATAGAACTTGACGATCATGAAGTCGTCGAATTCGCAAAGATCTCGGATGACAATCTCGGACAAGACGTGGTCGCTTTCGGATTTCCGCTCGGGTCGGACACCCTCAACGTTACGAGAGGTGTCATATCAGCGCTTCTGGTGGACGACGGTCGCGTCTCAACCTGGGTTCAGACGGACGCAGCGGTCAACCCGGGTAACAGTGGAGGGCCACTGGTTACTACGACTGGTCACGTAATTGGAGTCGTCACTTCGCGCTTCACGGGAGAGGTTGAAAATGTAGCGTTCGCGATGAACGCTGTCACGCTGAACATCTTCCTTGACGCCATGATAGACGGAGCGACCATCGTCGACGCGGCTGGCTGACCTCGCACAAAAGCTGGATAAGTAACCGGCACTGGGGACAACTGATCCCCAGTGCCGGTTTTTGGTTAGTGAACTTCGAGTGGACAGTTACTTTGGAAAGCTGTACTGCTCCAGCCTTGCCTCGTCAACTTCAACACCCAGGCCAGGTCTGTCTGTCAGGTGGAAGTATCCATCTATCGGATCGTACGGCTCCTTCAAGATTGCCGCCTTGGTCGCGTTGGCGTCGTGGCTGTGCTCCATGATCATGAAATTGGGACACGAAGCGGAGAACTCGACGGTCGCCGCTACCGCCAGGATCCCGCCGCCACCAACGTGAGGCGCAACCGGAATGTTGTACGTATCAGCCAGCGTCGCGATGCGGTGCCCTTCCGTGATTCCAGTCCTGCCGATATCGTGCATGACGATGTCGTATGCACGTCGCTCGAATGCTTCACGCATCTCGTAGCGCGTGCGGCTCCACTCCCCTATCGCCACAGCCATGTCCAGCGAACGGGTGATCTCCGCCTGTCCCGGTATATCGCTCGGGTCGATAGGAGACTCCAGCCATGTGAAGTCCAATGCTTCCAGCTTTCGGCCCAGTTCGATGGCACTGGCGACGGTCTGTCGCATATGAACATCGACCATCAGTTTGATGTCTGGTCCGACACGTTCCCGCACTGCAGCTGCAATTTCGGCGACTCCATCTCTGTCCAGGAGCAGATGAAGTTTCAGAGCTCTATAGCCGTGACCAACGTGATATTCGGCCTTGTCAGCCACATCTTTCGGATCCGTCCCACCCATTCCGGCATAAAGCTGGACCTTATCCCGGTAACGGCCACCGGCCAGTTTGTGCACGGGCTTCCCTGTCGCTTTGCCGCAGATATCCCAAAGAGCCATATCCATGCCACCAAGCGCATCGATATAGAAGCCGGTCGGGTGACCACGCTCCCGCATCGCTCCATAAGCCCGCGTCCAGATCGCCTCGATATCGAAAGGATCGCGGCCGATCACCAGCGGTCGGATCAACTCTTCGAAGATCGTTCTCGTGATGCGCGGGCCCACAGGCGACTGTGCCTCACCCCAACCGACTATTCCGGTGTCCGTCTCCAGTCTTACAACGGTCGTTTCATGGTGCTTCGAGTAGATCGATGTGAAAGCGGTCTGATCTATGAAGTACTCGCCGAAGTCATCCACGGGTGGACGATCTTCCGTCCGTCCATGTGAAGGTGAACCTGTTGTGCCGCTAGACGGAGCCCCAACTGAGGAGGCAGTCGCGCCACTGGGAATGCGGATGGCGTATGCGCGAAGGTCAGTGATTTTCATGTTGTATTGAATAGCTTGGCTTTAGTTCGAGTCTCACTTTAGCAACCGCATCCGAGTGGAGTTCAATCTCGATTGATCCTGAATTCGAGTTTCCTCTGTGAACTCCAACTCCAGTACCGTCCAATCGGATAGATCTAGCTCGAATCTTCCGTTGTCTCGGCGCTCCAAACCCACAACGGTTTGGGCGTCGAATCCTTCGAGGTCATTACCTGTTGCCTCTGCAAGGTTTCGAATCGACTCAATTATCGACTGCTCAGCTTGCGGGCCTGCCAATATCTGGGTCCAGCTAAATGTGTATCGGTTGTCTCCAGGTACCAGATCTGTCAATTCCACTATTGCCACCGCGTCGATTGGAGGACCTCCAAGAGGATTAGGCAACACGTTGTCGACTTCGTAGAGTTCGCCCACCGTCATATCCCATCCGAACGGAAGCAAAAGGAGGTTCAACTCTGGCAAGCTAGAGGTGATTATTCCTTCTTCAGACGTGAAGGTATCGCGAACCTGATCGTAGACCGCCTCAATGCTGGCCAATTCAGCAGGCGTAGAATGAATCGCGAAAATCTCGATCACTTTTTCGATCGCTGTATTAACCGCCGCGGAGATCTCGATGAGATTTTTAATACCCTCAATCACCGCATCTTTGCCCACGATGACCTCAAACGTCAGATCAACCGTTACCTCCGCTAGATCCCTGACCAGTGCATCGCCTTCGGCACTCCCGGAGGATGGAATGTCGATCGATTTGAGCGTGTAGCCGATCAGAAATCCGTTCTCGTTTGCTTCGAGTACTTCAATAAGAACAACTGAGGTCGATGACGCGTCCGATGTCAGAACGCCGCTCGTGCTTCGTTGTCTTGTCTTGACTAGTTCGAATTCCCAGCTCTGACCAACTCGCCACTCAGGTGTCAGCTCCGGCACGCCGGATTCTCGCTCAACGATGAGTGTGGGAATCGGTGCGCCTACCTGCTCGCCGACCTCGTCAGGTGACGAACTTCCGCACGCTACTGCCAACGTCGTCAAGAAGAGGGATACCAAAAAGACAGAACGATTCACGTTGATGCATCTTTCGAGTTAATACGAATCGATACCGAACAGAGTGAACCAGAATCCTAAATCTGCTCCACGGTAGCGGGTTCGCCTGACGCTGCTGACTCATAAATGGCCAGCACAGAAGCCATATTGCGCAGACCGTCATCAGCAGGGAACTCTGGCTGCTTGCCGGTCAGAACGCACTCTGAAAACTCGTCGAGCTGCACCTGGAAACGATTCGTGCTGGTCATCTCCATCACCTCGGGTTCGCCGTCACCTCGAGTGACCTTAACCGGAGCATCCTCACCAAAAGCGTCATCGATCTCGATCATCCCGTTCGTTCCGATCGCCTTGAAGACACGCTGACGCGGTCCCTCAACACTGCTCCAGACGTAACCCACGCCACCATTAGGAAACTTAAGGAAGCCACTCATCGTGGTGTCTACCGCTGCACCATTGCTCTTTTTGTCGATGGCAGACGCACTTACGGGTTCAGCGCTCATGGCATAGCGAACGGCATACACGGCGTAGCAACCGGCATCCATCATCGAACCACCTGCAAGGTCCTTACTCAGGCGGATGTCGTCAGGGTTTGTGAGGTTGAAGGACAGGCCGGCTTCGAGCCTAATAACGTCCCCGATCTCGCCGTCAGCAATTAGCTTTCGAGCAGTTCTCATCTGCTTGTTCCAGCGGGGCGTGAAGGCCTCGACAAGTACAACGTTGTTGGCCTCACAGGCCGCTTTCATCTCGCGTGCCTCTGCCATCGTGGCTGAAAGAGGTTTCTCGCATAGGACGTGTTTGCCTGCTTCAGCCGCCTTGATCGTCCACTCGTGGTGCATGGAGTTTGGCAGTGTGTTGATGACCGCGTCTATCTCGTCGCTGTCAATCATCTCCTGGTAGCTTCCGAACGCAAGCGGAATGTCGTATTCATCCGCCTTGGCCTTCGCGGAATCAAGGTTCCGGCTGCTCACCGCCACGATTTCTGAGTTCGGAGATGTTTTCGCGCCCGGCACATGAGCCGTGAATCCAATGCGAGCGGTGCTGATGAGTCCGTATCTAACCTTGTCTGGCATGCTGTGTTCCCTATATCGCTGTGACCATTCGCCGACGTTCGTTCTTGTTGTTGCAGACTACGAAGCTAGTTCTCGAAGAAGTCGGCGTCTTCTTCACGCAGGTGCGGTCGGGTCGCCTCTTCGTTCAGGGTGATTCCGAGTCCAGGTGTGTCCCACACATCGATGAAGCTGTCTTTCACGAGCTGATCCCGCGGAGGCAATCCGTCGACGATGTCCCACCACCATTCCGGATCTCCGTTTGGCAGTTCAAATGCGATGTAGTTTTGCGGCAGCGTTGCACAGACCTGTACTAACGCAGCGAGGCCAATGAGGCCATCGCCTGTGCCGTGAGGTGCCATGTCGATGCCGTGCAGGTCGGCGAACTCAGCTATCCATTTCAGTTCCGCGATACCGCCCACATCAAGTGGGTCAGGCCCGACAACATCAACCGCTCGCTTTTCAATCAGGTCGACAAAGTTCTGGCGCAGATAGATCTGCTCGCCGGTGTGAATTGGAGTTGTTGTGTTGATCGAAACATCCCGATAGAGGTCCGCAAGAACATAAGGCGTGTAGTCGCCGGTGATCATATCCTCCATCCACATCAAGTTGAGATGCTCCATCGACTGGGCCAGTTTGAGAGCGTCCTGCGGCACAACCCCGGGGCCAACATCAAGCGCTAGGCCGACTTCATCGCCGAGCACCTCTTTCATCGCAGTCACACACTCGATCGTGTGTTTCAAGCCTCTCTCGGTCATTCGGCCTCGGTTTGGGTGTCGAGTACCGGTGACCACTTCGCCGTAGTAGTAGTCAGGCGTCTTCACCGCCATGCGACCGTGAAATGCGATGCCCTGCTTAATGATGGAGAAGTTCTGAGGCAGGTCCTTCATCCACTGCATGTTGGCAGCCATGTCTTCAGGCGAATAGCTGTCGAGGTGCTTGCGAATGTTGCCGTTGTAGACCCGGACTTGGTCACGCACTTTGCCACCGAGCAGCCGGTAAATCGGCTGTCCGGCTGCCTTCCCCGCGATGTCCCACAGTGCGACTTCGATCGCGCTTACCGCAGTACCCCACGGCTTGAAAGCTCCCATGCGTCGAACCCGGTTCATGACCCGCTCGACGTCACGAGGGTCTTCGCCAAGGATCATGTCCTTGTAGAAGAGAACATGCGGCTTGAGGTACGGCTTTGCGAACTCTCCGCAGCCGATACCGTCGATCCCTTCGTCGGTGGTGATACGGACGACTGGGTTGTTGCCGATGATTGCGCACTTAAGGTCAGTGATCTTCATGCTTTATTCCTGAGTCCCTCTAATTGATGCTGCTGAGTCAACCGCATCTTCTGAACGATTCGATGGATGGATAGTGAGGCCGGATTGTAGACCCGTTGTCTGATCCGCGGTGGCCCACGCCAAGATCAATGCGATACTTGTTTGGCTTGCCGACCGTTAGTTCTGCACACAACACACATCACTGACAATCGTCGATGGACTACAAATTCCTAATCCTGCTGCCTCCTTCTGAAGGCAAAGCCAGTGGCGGCAATGGCCCCCCGCTGGAACTCGAAACGGTCTCGTTCCCCGAACTAAATCCGACTCGTACCAGGATGCTAAAAGCGCTGGTACAGCTCGGTAGCCGTCCGCGAGTTTCTAAGAAGCTACTTGGGGTAAAAGGGGCAGCGCTGGAAAAGGCGATGGAAAGCAACTCCAGCGTTTTGACATCACCGACCATGCCTGCAATCGAACGCTACACAGGTGTGATGTACGACTCGATCGGCTACCGGTCTTTGAGTGAACACGCCCGCGGGGTGTTCGATCATTCCGCTGTCGTCATGTCCGGTCTGTTCGGAATGGTCAGGCCGCACGATCTCATACCGGACTACAAACTCAAAATGGGTGCAGCCCTTATAAGGCGCAAAACCTGTGCGTCTATATGGAAAACGCAGAACTCCGGATCATTGAAGGAGATCGCTGACGGTGGAGTTATCTGGGACTTGCTGCCTCTAGAACACAGTGCGGCCTGGGATCCAGCGGAAGTTCCCTGCCAGGCTCGGTTCACTTTCAAGTTTCTTGAAAAGTGCAAGTGGACAGTTGAAAACCGTTACTCACCTCTCAAAAGCACTGAAAGGTGCGCTCGTTGGCCATATCGTTGCCAACCCGGCAGGTTCCGGCTCAGTCAGTGCTGCGCTTGAACTCATCAAAGAGTTCTCACATCCAGAAGGCTACAAGTTTGCCTCTGAGATGTTGACCGAAGTCGATGGCGCGACCGAGGTCATATTCCTCAAGCAGTAGTTGCATCGAAGTAAGCCGGGGTTCGATGGACGATTCGGATATGGCGTATGAACCGTTACAGCGATGTAGTATTGCGTCGCTGATTCACCATCGGTAATCTCATCTGACCGATACACCCACCGCATAAGAAGAAAAGCACTGGCAAAGCTGAGATGACCACCACTCAAGACCCATCGGAAAAACTGGCAGCACGAAGAGCTGAGAAACGAGCGCCCGGAAAGTGGCGATCGTGGGAGACGACTGAAGGTGTCGTCCGTGCCCCGCACCGCTCAATGATGCGAGCAATGGGTCTGAACGACGATGACATCAATGCGCCATTCGTTGGCGTCGCATCAACCCACAACGAAGTGACACCTTGTAACGCTGGCATCAAGCCGCTGGTCGAACAGATCAAGACCGGAATCATGGCATCCAGCGGCACCCCGTTCGAATTCGGAACGATCACGGTTTCGGACGCTATCTCAATGGGTACCGAGGGCATGAAGGGTTCGCTCGTGTCGCGCGAGATCATCGCCGACTCCATCGAAACCGTCTGCTTTGCAGAACGCTACGACGGCGTAGTTGCGGTCGCAGGATGTGACAAGTCCCTGCCGGGCGCAATGATGGCCATCGCTCGTCTCGACATCCCCGGTGTATTCGTTTACGGAGGCTCTATTCTTCCTGGGTCATGGAAGGGTGAGACCTTGCAGATCCAGTCGGTTTTCGAGGCTGTCGGCAGACGTCAGTCAAACGAGATCGACGATGACGAACTGCGAGCCATCGAGACACATGCCTGCCCGGGCCCGGGAGCCTGTGGAGGCATGTTCACGGCCAACACAATGTCGTCTATCGGCGAGGCACTCGGTCTTTCACTACCTGGAAGCGCCTCCGAGCCGAACGTTGACCAGCGAAAACTTGAATCATCACGCCGCGCCGGTCAGGCCGTGATGAACCTGCTCCGCAAAGGCATCTACCCACACGACATCCTTACGCGAGAAGCGTTTGAGAATGCGGTGACCCTGGTGGTTGCCATGGGAGGCTCGACCAACACGGCACTTCATCTCCCGGCGATCGCTCATGAGGCAGGCATCGACCTGACCCTTGAGAATATCCACGAGATATCGATGCGTACACCGCTCCTCGCCGACATGAAGCCGGGCGGCAAGCACGTCATGTTCGACCTGGACAAGGTTGGCGGTGTGCCGCTGGTCATGAAGCGCCTCCTGGAAGCCGACCTCTTGCATGGCGACTGCATGACGGTTACCGGAAAGACTATCGCAGAGAATCTTGCGGAGATGGACGTCGATGAATCTGATCGCACCATCGTGGCAACGGTAGACAAACCACTCTCCAAAACTGGTGGCCTCGTAGTCCTGCACGGCAATCTGGCCCCAGACGGCTGCGTCCTCAAAGTTGCCGGACACCAGTTCGGCGAAATGTTCTCCGGCGTCGCCAAAGTGTTTGACCAGGAAGAACAGGTGATGGAAGCGCTTCAGCGTCGAGAGATCGAAGCTGGCGACGTCATCATCATTCGCTACGAGGGTCCAAAAGGTGGTCCCGGCATGCGCGAGATGCTGTCTGTCACCGCCGCCCTGGTTGGCCAGGGTCTTGGCGAAAAGGTGTTCCTTATAACAGACGGACGCTTTTCAGGAGCATCGCACGGTTCGATGATTGGTCATGTTGGACCTGAAGCTGCAGTCGGTGGCCCGATTGGAGCTGTTGAGAGCGGCGATGTAGTGGAGATCGACCTCGATAAGTTCGAACTAAACGTGCGAATCTCAGATGAAGAGTTGAAAGCCCGAATGGCGAAGTGGCAGCCGAAACCACCGCCTTACGACCGTGGCACGCTCTCGAAGTACATCAAGCTTGTTCAGCCTGCGGCCAAGGGCGCGGTGACCGGCTAGGCAGCCTCGTCTTCGCTTACAGGTTGCCAGAGACTGAGGGTCTCGACCCTTACGATCGGGTTCGAAGTCGCCGTCTCACCTCGGACAAAGGCCCTCAGCGAAATGTCATAGCTAGCATCCGGATCGAGATCGACGCCGGGGATCGCAAACCCATTGATGACGAATTGCAGGCGACCGTCTAGGAACAAAACCTGAGTGGAGTTGATCTCGTCTGGCTGTATGGTGATCAGATTTAGTGTTGACTCGAACGGAGTCACTGTCTGAACTGACCCGTCGCCATGCGCTGTCTCGATCTCAAGCTTGGTCACTGAGTCGCTCCCAACGCTGAAGCGGACGACCTCATCTTCTCCTTCAACTGCAATCTCCCAGCTCCAGTGACCTGTGAAAATCGGCGTAACAACCGGAAACTCAGCGTCCGCCACGAAGTCCCCATCAATTGCCGTGAATGCTGCTTGGGCCGTACCAGCGAGCAGTCGGTCAGCCGTGTCTTCCTCTAATGAAGCCTCTGTTGCAGTGCCGGCCTCCTGGACAGTGAAGCCAGTCACCCGGGTAAACGAGCCTGCAAATTCGTCGTCCGCCTCAATTCCTGCAACTGCAACCACGTCACCTGCTTCCACTGCAGTAGAGAGATCAAGCGTTGCGATGGCGATTCCATTCACTATCAGCGACCCGCGGTCTCCGTACGCCGCAACCGACAAGGTGTTTTCGCCTTGCAACTCCACGTCTAGACCACTTACGACACCCTGTTGAATCAACGTATCAGTCGTGTTCCTTCCTTGGGGAGCAATCACGGTTCTACGGTTGATCAACCTCCATTGGTTATCCGATTCGATGACAATCATCAAGCCCCTGTTACGGATTCCAGGGAACGGAACTCCCCTGGTCCAGAATGTGCCATCGTCACGAGTCACGCGAAACCAGAGGCCGATACTCCAGTCCTTTTCTTCGCTTGCAAATGGATTTGAGAAAGTGGCAGTTGCGAGGAAATTGGCGACCTCAGCACCTGAACGAAACTCCTCTGCATTTTCACCACTTGCGAGATGCTCCAGTGGTCGCGATAGCGGTCCCAGGAAGAGTAGAGGTTCCTCAACTGGAGTCTCCTCCGGCGTTGGTTCTACTTCAGGCTCAGTCGGTTCAGGTGTTGGTTCAAGCTCGGTACCGTCAGTCGGACTATCGGTTTCGTCGGGACCTGGAGGGAGTTCGATGGTAGGAAGTACACGCGTCGGCCTGGCCATTGGTACTCGGATATCAGGGTCGACGGTTGGAGTTGCCGTTCCGCTCGGGAAAACAGGACCGGCCGCTATCGTCGCACGAGCATCCCGGAGCTCGGCGTTTGCAGTCGCAGTCACTGCGGCGACTGCCGTCTGAGTCTCTCCGGCTATGACGGTGTTGGTCGCAGATCGCTGATCGAAGACTCCTCGCTCAACATCACCACCGCATGCGATCAAAGCGAAAACAGAAGACGTCACCGCGAGGAAAAGAGAGATCCTCGTTCGAGCAGCATTTGCAGTGATTATCTTCAATATAACCCTATCTATCCGAGAGACGTTTCCAATTTGCTCTGTCGATCTGCACAGGCGTAGCGAAGTGTCATGGGTGCACAGTATCGATACATCACGAACTAAACTCAATCTGGTTCGCAAGTTTAGCCATCGGACCGTCGCTACGTTTGCTGCATACGAGCCGAGCGACTAGTTCTGATTGATCCGAAGTATCGTCAGTAAATCCCGGGGCGTACTCTTGGATTACTCAGCAGGTCAGACTGCTTGGGTTTAGAATCGGGCCACCAATCCGCAATTTGAACTTAGGAACGGACGACCGGAGACCATCATGACCTCGCCAGCTGAAACGATTCCCCCTGCACCATCTGCTGCGCCTGAAGCTGTCAAACGAATGACCGCGGCAGCAAACGAATTCCTTAACGCTCTCAGCCCGAACCAGCTCGAGACCGCTACGTTTCCGTTTGACGGCGATGAACGTTACGAGTGGGCTTACACCCCGATTGACCGCAACGGGCTGCTGATCAGTGATATGTCGCAACAGCAACGTGATGCTGCGCTCGCTCTCATGGACACTGCATATAGCGAGCACGGAAAAAAGACAGCCCACCAGATCATTCAGCTTGAAACGATTCTGGGTGAGTGGGAATCAATTCAAAACGATGAATCCCGTTGGGAACGGTCACCTGAGAGATACTGGTTTAGCGTGTTCGGTGAGCCAGGTGGTGACGCCCCCTGGGGCTGGCGCGCGGGAGGTCACCATATCGGACTGGCGACGACCATCGTCAACGGTGAGCTTGTGGCATTCAACCCCCTCTTCTTCGGCGCTAACCCCGCCGTAGTCAGGCACGGTCCACACGAGGGCATGCGAACACTCGTTGAAGAAGAAGACTGGGCGCGTTCCCTCGTACGTTCACTTTCCGGCGATCAGAAGAAGATCGCGATCGTTGATCCAGTGGCACCGGCGGACATTCTCACCAAAAACTATCGCATCGCCGATCCAGACGCCGCGCCAAACGGCATTTCATTCAGCGCACTCTCAGATACCCAGCGGGAATCTCTGGTCAAGTTGGTCAGGCACTACGTCAACCGGGCTGCTGACGATCTGGCATCGAACTACTGGCGTCACATCGAATCTGTGGGCATGGATCGTTGGTCCTTTGCATGGGCTGGTCCCGAAGAGCCAGGAGAAGGTCACTACTATGCGATCAACGCACCAAACTTCGTAGTTGAGTACGACAACACACAGAACGGTGCGAACCATATTCATTCCGTGCTGCGTGATTTCAAGAACGACTGGGGCGAGGACATTCTGGCCGCGCACTACAAGCACGCTGATCATCACGACTAACGTGCTGAACGGTCCCATAAAGGTGACATGTAATCGCTAGGTCCAAGAGCGTCCACGAAGAGACAGCAATCTATGCCGCTTTTCTCGGCAATCTGATCGTCGCCATTCTGAAGCTTGTCGCCGCAATACAGTCTGGAAGCAGTGGTCTGTTCACCGAGACAGCACACTCACCACCTGATGCAGGCAATCGTTTCTGCCATCAGGCGGGAACTGGAAAAGGCCGTCACGTCTCACCCTAGAGTCAATGATCCGATCGACCTTAACGCGATGCACCTTGGCCTCAAACAAGTGCTGATCGGCGTTGAAATTCACCTACAGGACGAAATGCCCACGGACGCCGTAGAGGTAGTAATTACCGAGTTCGAAGCTGCTGTGCGAGTAATCGCTGCGCAGGCCGACTACCTGACGATTGAGGCAAAACTTCCAGCCTGAGCACTGGCTGAATCTCCTTCAGCCACTAAGCACCCAGACGGTAGAAGGACTTTGCCACACCACCAAACACAGCATCTTTTTCGTTAGGTCTTAACGACATGAAAAGATCGCGAGCTGTATCAGCCACTCTTTCGTACGAGGCGGCAAGAGTGCAGACAGGCCAATCGGTTCCGAACATCAATCGGTCGTATCCGAACATTCCCAGGATGTGGTGCACATAGGGTCGTAGATCATCGATGGTCCAGTTCTCCTGATCAGCCTCGGTCACCATTCCAGAGACTTTGCACCGCATCCCGTTGATGGAGGCGATCCTCCTCATGTCGGAAAGCCATGGTTCCATGACTCCTTCCTTTATCAACGGTTTCGCGATGTGGTCGATTACAGAGCGAAGCCTGGGAACCTCTTTCATGATCTGCGGCACGTACGGCAAATTCGGTGGCTTCACCAGGAAGTCATAGCAAAGCCTGCGCTTCTCGACCTCCTTGAGGCCATTGAGCGCACCAGATGAATACAGCCAGGAAGGATCGTCCTCTCCTTCCCAGATGTGTCTTACTCCTTTGAAATAGCTACTCTGACTCAGCTCATCAAGAGTCTCACCAACATTCGGGTCCTTCAGGTCCACCCAGCCCACAACGCCTGCCACGAAGTCAGTTTCTTCTGCTATTTCAAGTAGCCAGCGAGTCTCATCTACTGATTGTGCTGCCTGCACTATCACGGTGCGATCAACCCCAGCCTTTTCGATCAACGGTCGAAGTTCGTTCGGGCCAAAGTTGACCGCAAGGGGGCTTCCTTCGCCCATCCAAGAATAGTCAAATTTCTGCAGGTCCCAGAAATGGTGGTGACTGTCGATAACTGGTGAGGACTTGTGATTCATGACTCTCCGAACGATCGGTCTCTCAATCCGAACTACGTTTCATGGCAAGACAGAAATTATGGCGTATGAGCGCAGTCAATGAACAGCGTACTGAAGTCAGCAGTTAGGTGAAGTGAGCCTACGGCACCGGACGCAGGCGCTCCCAGTCGATGTTGGAGCCACGGTTAGGGTCAAAACCAGCGCTGTTTGAAAGGATGTATTCCCCATTCGCAGACGCCCAGACATCATCGAACCCGGTCGGTAACTCTATAGAGTCACCTAAAAACGGATCACGGTAAGAATCAACGCCCCTAATGGTTTCGCTCCACTCCCGGGACAGTCGATCTTGCACAGCTTGCTGCTGTTCGAAAGTCTCCGTTGTGATATCCAGGATCTCGTCGTTGACCTGGGCGATGTATCTACTCAACTCACCTGCGTTTTGAATAGCTTGTAGCTGGCCCTGATGCCAGAGATCGACAACCTGCAGATACTCGTTCAGCCACCTGGTATTTGCACGTGTCGAAAAGACGATGGGATGCATGGCCGCTGAGGCATCGTCAAGTGTTCCAGCCTCGGCTCTAAATGAGTAGAGGCGCTCGGGCGACCAGAGTGTTATCGGCGCAAAAGGCGACTGCGAAAAGACTAGGCTTACGAAGAAGTCTTCTTGGATGAGTGTTTGCCCGAGAGAATACTCCACACGCACTCGACCTGAGCGAACCGTTTTGTTCAGGCCCTCTTCTTGAACCGCTATCGCAACCTGCTGCGAGACATCCGGCAACTCCAACCAGTCTATGATCTGTGGATTGACACTGTTCCTAAACGTTGGGAGTACGAACTGATTCACAAACTGGACCGGTTCAAATACAGGAGGTTGCACCTGATTTCCGAGATAGACAGTGCCAACTGGAAAAAACGGGATGCCACCTTCCTGCCAGGTGAAAGGAGTGATCGGGAACACTTCTACAGCGCGTGCGCTGTTCGGGTCCCAAGCCTGGAACGAGGCTGATGCGAGAGTCGAAAGTTCATGCCTCCAGATCACACCACCATCTGCGTTCCAACCTGAAGGCTTCAGAAAGGTAAACGCTTCACCATTCGCAGCTGGATCGAAGATACTGACCTTCTCGAACCGCAGTCCGTCAAACTCACCATCCTGCGATCCGTTTACGAATGACGGTTCGCCGCCGGAGTCGGCTTCGTTAGATCCGCATGCGCTGGCAAGTATCGTTGACAGAACCAGCAGGTAAGCCACCAGCTTCACTCGCATGGCCTTCCGAATATTCGGTGTTGCTTTGGTGGGTTCTGATGCTCGCTGAGGTACAACATGTGAATCGGTAGCCAAATGGTTTGCGTTGCCTGACTCAGGCCGCCAGTCTGCCGATCTCTGGTTTGCCTCTCGTAGCAGTGCCGTGTTTGCCGGCGAAGTTCGCATCTGCGTACCACAGCTCTCCGTTGCGTATTGAGAGTCCGTGCACGAACGCATCTTCCGGCCCCATCGTGATTCGATCGGTCTCCGCTCCGGTTTCAACGTTGTACTTCGCGATCACGTTGTCCGTGGTGTGAGCGCACCAGACACCATCACCATCACGTGCCAGGCCATGCAGTCGCTCAATTTCAACGGGAAAGGTCTTTACGATCCGCATATCGTCGAAGGGATCACACAGATGAATTGCCTTTGGAGCGAAAGCTGTGACCCACATCAACCCGTTGTCACCGAGATCAAAGTCCCACTCGATGCCATGTATCCCTCCGCCGTCAGGCGTGCGAAATCGCTCAACAGCCTGGCCCGTCTCCATATCCAGCTTGTAGATATAGCCGAGGTGAGTGTCAGTTGAGCGATACGGTCGTGACACAGTGCCTCCGTTTGAGGCGGTCCACAAAAAGCCTCCGCCGACAGTAATTCCCGATCCGTTTTCGGTTGGTGTGTTGATCCTACGAAGTAGTTGGCCAGACTCGTTAACAACCAGTACGTCGTCGGTAAGTTGATCCATTATGAAAAGCTCGTCATCGAACCACTGAAGTCCGTTCGGCATCTTGCATGGTGATTCAAATGTCGAAACTGGTCGCATAGTCGTCCTCCGAAAAGTCAATTCAGTGCGCGATCTGGCCGCCATAATGGTCGGACTACTGATGTTCGTCAAATTCGGCTGCTCATGCATCCAACTCTGCTCAAGTCCCTTCGGGCGCGTGTCACATGCACGTGAAATCCACTCAACATGGCAGATCACCCCACTTCAGAGAATCCCGGGCAGGAGTAGAATAGTGAAATAAGGTGCGAATCAGCACCGTATCTACTGATGACAACCATCCGGAATGTCCAGACGCATCCCGCTTATGTAACAAGCGGTCCGGCAAACTTCCCGCACCGCGCCCAGGGAGTGCGTCCAGCACAACCGAATATCTGGAGGCATTAATGCCCAAGGCTACGACCAGGCCTTCGTCCCGGCAGGACGAACGCGTGATGGTCTTTATTGACGGCAGTAACCTTTACCACGTCCTTGGCCAGACCTGTGGCCGCCACGACCTTCAGTTCGACAAGTTCGCTCAGAAACTTGCCAACGGTCGAGACCTTCGAAGGGTCTACTACTACAACATTCGGCAAGAGGCTTTCGAAGACCGTTCCAATGCCTCCGACCAGGATAAATTCCTTTCTTCCCTTTACGACACTCCTCACTTGGAAGTGAAGCTCGGCATCTGGAAGCAGCGCGGTTCGACTATGGTTGAAAAAGGCGTGGATGTAATGCTCGCCGTAGATTTCGTCACCCGTGCATACAACGATCAGTACGACACGGCGATCATCGTTTCTGGCGATGCTGACTTCTACCCTGCTCTGCAGGCGGTTAAAGACGTCGGCAAGCATGTCGAAGTAGCCGCATTTGACACTAATATCTCGTCTGAAGCGGCCCGTGTTGCAGACCTGCACATTAAGCTCACAAAGACGTTCTTCACTGGGCTCTGGATGACCCGGGCCCAGCTCAGGCAACGCAGCGCAGCAGCGCGCAAGCCGGAGGTCAGTGATGAGGCCGCCTCACCAAACGGCGAGGACAAAGCTGCTACTAAGGCGACATCTCGACGCACCACACGCTCAACTACCCGGCGCACCTCGACTCGCAGCACAGCGGCCAGTCGCTCCCGCACTACGGACAAAGAGAAGGCCGGCGAAAAATCATCAACCCCAGCAAAAGCAACCGACACCGCTTCCGAAGAAGCTGCAATAGCTCCTGAGCGGACCAACATTCGTCGCACGCCGTCCCGACGAAAGGTCGGCGGTACGTTGCTCAACGGGTCGTCAGATGGATCCGACAGCGCTACTTCCAAACCTCGCCCGCCGGCGCTACGAACGCCCGGCAGTACTTCCAGTAGTTCGGCTGAGAGTTCATCAAGTAGTGAGGATTCGGAAAAGGCAAGCGAGCCAGTTGCGACGGACAGCTAACTGGCTGCTACCAATCGAGGTCGACGACCGTGCGGTCATCTGACGTGAGACGACGCTGATTTGAGCCGTCCGGCCTCATCGTGAAGATCTCGAAATCTCCGTCCACGTCAGACATGAACGCGATCCGGTTGGTGCGCTTCGACCACGACGGAGCGCGGTCTTCGCTTCGGTTGCTGGTGAGTCTTTTTTCGTTCCGACCGTTCGAGTCGATTACATAGACCTCGTCATTGCCATCGCGGTCCGAAACAAAGGCGAGGCGGTTGCCATCCGGTGACCAGGAGATGCTGTGGTTGTTGCCTGCGTTCGGCGTCAGGTTGGTTTCGTCCCCACCGTCCGAGGACACCACAAAGATGTTCATCTGTCCTTCTAGAGTCAGAGTAAACGCAATCCATCGCCCGTTCGGCGACCACCGAGATTCTGTACTGGTCACAGCGGAAGAGACTTCAATCTCATTCACGCCATCGGGATTACCTCTGTAGATGCCAGACCGCCCTGACGACACCAGCGTGTAAACAAGCCATTCGCCATCGGGTGACCAGCTGCCAAGATGGGCTGACTCGTCAACTGAAGTTAGTGGTGTTGATTCTCCATCAGAGACGTTCCCGACGAAGATCTGACGACGACCACTATCTGAAGGTTTTTCGTATGCGATGCGTCTCGAATCAGGAGCCCACTCGAACCGGGCATTCTCAGTCAGGCCTGTGAACAGCACCCGTTTCTCGGTACCTACGGCGTCTGTCACCCACAACTCCCAGCCAGTGCGCTGTTCCGAAAGGAACGCGATCTGCTGCCGGTTAGGTGACCACTTTGGGGAGAAGTCGTTGTTACCTGCCAGGGTCAGCCGAGTTGCTGGCTCCTCCGCCGACCGAGTGATGTAGACGTCTTTCCGTCTGGTCTCTCCAGGGCCGCTGTTTGCATCAGTCGACGTGAAGACGACGGTCTCCACTTCTGGCACACCGCTTGAACATGCAGCAATCACCGCTAGTGCCAAAGCGAGGCAACAAGCTGCCACACGATGCTTATGTGAGAGGCGGCGTAACACCGCAATCGGTCCGAGCAAGTGTCTGAATATCGTTCTGTGAATTTGTGGGCTGATGCGGTGAACTCTTCGGAAAGAGCTTGACCGGGACGATTCAGATGTTAGCCACACGAACACGATCAAGCCTGTTGTCTAAAAGTGCGACTTTCTGCCGATACACTCCAGATTGACCGCGAACGGAGCCAGTGCTACGTTCCAGCGAACAAAGTTCGCCTCGCTCTGCATCCCGCGAAACGGAACTGAGAGCCCAATGAAATATTCGTTCTTTATGATGCCTTTGCATCTGCCCAGCGAGAATCCATCACTGGCCTTCGACCGCGATATCGACCTGATCAACTACGCCGAAGAGCTGGACTTCGACGAGTTCTACATCGGTGAGCACCACTCCGCAGGATGGGAGACCATTCCCTCCCCGGAAATGGTGTTAGCAAAAGCCTCTGCCACGACGCATCGAATAAGGCTCGGCACATCTGTCGTCGGCCTGCCGTTTCATCACCCGTTTCATGTCGCCGAACGGTTCGCGTTCCTTGATCACATGACACGCGGTAGAGCAGTTCTCGGTGTGGGTCCCAGCAGCCTTCCTCCAGACATCCAGTTGTTCAACATCCCACCCCAGGACCTCAATCCGATGATGCGGGAGTCGACCGAGATCATCGTGAAGCTACTCGAAACTGCAGGTCCGGTCACCTACGATGGGAAGTACTGGTCGATCAAAGACATGATGCTCCAGCTCAGGTCTTACCAGCAGCCCCGCCTGAAGCTGGCCACGGCATCGGTCGGCAGCGAACGCTCTTTGGAGTTCGCCGCAATGTACGACATGATTCTGTTCTCTCTTGCGGGAGGTGGTCCACCAAACGCGGTTCCGCTCAACGAGCAGTGGGACAAAGTCGAATATCACGGCGGTCGGCACGGCAAGAAGCCCGATCGGGATGATTTCCGGGTCGTGACTTATGTGCATCTTGCAGACACCCACGAGCAAGCCTGGGCTGAAGTTCGCGAAGGGATCAAACGGGACGTCCACAAGTACTTCTACACCATCAACACTCCCTCTCAGTGGATCATGCATCCGGACCAAGACCCGGACTCCCTCACGGCCGAAGAGATCGTCCAGAAACGTCGGTGGATTATTGGTACTCCAGATGAGGCTATAGAACAGATTCAGCAGCTTTATGATGAGACTGGAGGTTTTGGCGGCCTGATGATCGCCACTCACGAATGGACCGATCAGGCGCGAATCAAGTACTCGCTTGAACTATTTGCGCGCTATGTAATGCCGCACTTCCGAGGCCACACCTCTGATCTCAAGCGAGCATGGCAAAAGACACTTGATGACCGCAAGGCGGGGCTGATTCCTAGCGTTGGCGGTCCACCCAACGACTCACCAGACATCTCCGAACACAACAGCAACCTTTACGTAAGCCGATAACTCGAATCGCTGGGAGCTAACGAGGAAACATGGCAAACCTGCAAGACATGCTCGATCAAGTCGACACGCTGACTGAGGAGATAGTCAGCCTTGAACAAGACCTGGTGCGCATCCCATCGGTAAACACCGGTTACATGCCAACGGGCGATGAGACGAAGGTCACCAATTACATCAGCAGCTGGCTTGACAATGAGGGACTAGCGTCCGAGGTGTTGGCGCGTGACACAGAGCGCGGCAACATCATCTCTGTCTATCCAGGTGAGCAGGAACGCACACCGCTGATGTTCATGTCCCACACGGACGTCGTGCCGGTCGAGAACTACGACAAATGGCGCTATGAGCCATTCTCCGCGACGATCGAAGGTGGCCGAATTTATGGCCGAGGTGCGAGCGACTGCAAGGCATTGCTCACCTGCCAGCTAATGGCCTTCGCAATCCTGAAACGTAACGATGTGAAGCTTAAGCATAGTCTCAGGCTTGTGAGTGGCGCCGACGAGGAGCATGGAGGCCGCTGGGGTTTCGGTTGGCTTGCTGACAACCACCCCGAATCTCTCGAGTCCGACTTTGCAGTAAATGAAGGTGGCGGAACCCCTGTAGAGATTGGCAATTCGCTCTCGTATCTCCTTGGGACGGGTGAAAAGGGTCGGCTTGAGATCAAGATCACGTTCCGCGGAGAGAGCACACACGCCTCTGTGCCCTGGACAGGTCGAAACGCAAGCTATTCCCTGGCGAAAGCGCTCGGTTCGATTGAACATTACGAGCCGGAACTGGACACATCGCTACCGATCTGGGACCACCTTGGAAAATTCACCATCGAGGAACGGCCAACTCCCCAAAACGTCGAGGCAGTGATCGCAGAGGCCCAGGAAAAGAGTCCTCGCCTGGCGTCTTTATTGCGCGCTCTCTCCAGAATGGTTCTTACTCCCACGATGATCAACGGAGGCATTAAGTCAAACAGCGTTCCTGAGACATTCACCCTCGTATGCGATGTACGAACGCTGCCATTCCAGACCGAAGCATACGTTCGTGAGCAACTCGACAAGGTGCTGGATGGCGTTGAAGGCGTCGAGTACGAAATCGACTACATGTCCGTTCCTAACTCTTCAGAATTCGAGACGCCGCTTGCTGAAGCGATCAAGCGTGCGCAGTCCCTCGCCGTGCAGCGTGATGACATCCAGTGGGTACCTGCAATTAGCAACGGTTTCACCGATTCAAGGTTCACTCGCAACCTGGGCATCGTGACTTACGGATTCGCAGGATCTCATCCCGATGACGACCCGATGCTTTCGATGGCGCATGGCACAAACGAATCGGTCGGCATCGCTTCGCTAATCAGCGGAACGAAATGCATGATCGCCCTGGCCCACGACATGTGTGAGGCACAGTAACAACGAGTCAATCAATGGCAGAACGAGATCCCGTGACGCCGGACGACCTGATCATCTGCGGTGAAACAGCGCGCGAAACGCTTAAGGTTGTATCCGACGACCTCTGGTCACGAAATCCTCCGAACATGACGTGGAGCAGGCTGGTCATCGCATCCCACATATGCGGCGCCTTGTTGTCATATGCGACACAGTTAGCGAGTGGATCACCTGCTTACACGCAGACGATCCGTCAGGATGAGTCCGTCATCACGGGAGAAAACCTGCCGGAACTGATCATGTCTCAATCGGCCTTGCTGGCGGCGGTGGCTCGTGGCGTACCTCCGGGGACTCGAGCATGGCACTCCGCCGGTTCGCCAGACGCGGAAGGCTACCTAGCCATGGGGTGCGCTGAAGTGCTTCTGCACTGCTGGGACGCAGCTGCAGCTACGGAGGTAAAGATTTCAGGCGATGAAATGATCTCGGACCGCATTCTTCGTCGCCTGTTCCCGTGGGCACCTACGGACACTCCACGCTGGCAAACGCTGCTTTTTGCGACCAACCGGGAGGACCTCCAAGATCGCAGTCGACCAGGTGAGGACTGGATGTGGCATAACGCGCCGCTAGAGGAATGGGACGGCAAAGAGGTCCGACATAGCCGTTGGATTGGTCGGTAGGGATACCACCATGCCAACCACTTTAGATGTCGCTGACGAGCTAATCACCAATCTGAAAAGAGAGGCCGACCCCATTCGTGCAGTCAATGAAAAGCGGTATCTGAAAAGCCCCGAGAATATGCAGCATATCGGTGTGAAGGTCCCGGTCATTCGGGTGCACGCCAAGGCATATGTAAAGGCTCATCCAGAAATGAGTCGCGCCGATGTAGTCGCGATCGCAGAAGAGTTGTGGTCGCAGAACGTGCATGAGGCGAAGATGCTGGCCATTGAGATCCTCAATGCTCAATCCGATCTCCTCGTAGCCGAAGACACGGCACTCATAGAACGCTTAATCGATCAATCACACACCTGGGCGTATGTCGACAACCTTTCTGTACATACCATGGGTAACCTCTTGAAACGGTACCCAGAGGAAACGAAGGTGCTGGACCGTTGGGTTGTTGGTGAGAATTTCTGGCTACGGCGCGCGGCCATGCTTGCTCTTTTGGTTCCACTTCGAAGTGGGTCTGGGGATTTTCAACGCTTCGCTGGATATGCGGAGTCGATGATGGAAGAAAAGGAATTCTTCATCAGAAAAGCAATCGGCTGGATCCTTCGCGAAACCTCGAAAAAGAGACCGGAGTTGGCGGCAGAATGGCTCACACGGAACGCTCACAGGTGCTCAGTGCTAACCGTTCGAGAAGCAACAAGGTATCTGCCGGAGCGACAAGCAAGCCTGTTCATTCAGGCAGCAAAATCCGGCTCGCCTTCCTAGTACCGGCTCCAGATTCCTATCCGGCAACGGATCATTTTGTGTGAATAAGGTTGGGAGTTCCCCGCTGGTAATTTTTCCTTAACGCCAATTCACTCAAAATTTGAGCAAGACAAAAGGAAACCGTCATGCTCAAGTACAGCGATTCAACGCCAGCAAGCTTCGAAGCTTCACCATATTCCCAGTCGCAATACCTGCAACCAGACCAGGACAACGGTGCCGAGTTCTACGGCATTCTCACTCTTGGAACAATCGCCGGGGTCGTCTTCGGAATCGTTACCAATCAGCCTTTTGTCGGTGTCTTCGCAGGGATGGGAGCCGGTGCGATGCTCGGATTGGGTTTCAAGACCGGTCGTCACTTCATCGAGCGCTTGATGGACCGTTAGTCACCCTGGCAGTCGTCTGGCTGAATTAGCGATCCAATCCATCGCCACTGGCTGAACTTCATTCCGCGCCTTAAGATCGCAGTCACCTTTTGCTGCCATTAGACGCGGAGACCTCCTGGTGACTTCACACAAACGTCCGAACATCCTCTTCATCATGGCCGATCAGATGAAGTGGTCGATACTTCGCATGTACTCTGAAATCGGTATCGAAACTCCCGCACTTGAGAAGCTGGCCGCGCAGGGAGTTCGCTTCGAGACGGCAATCACTCCCCACCCCCTTTGTGTTCCAGCTCGGACTTCGGTGATGACATCACGCTATCCCCACTCGACTGGCTGCCGCAGAAACGAAACTCTGATGCCCGCTGGCGAGGTGCACGCTTTCCAGATCTGGAAAGAGGCCGGATATGTGACCGGGCTCATAGGTAAGAATCACTGTTTCGTCCGTGATGAGGACCTCGCACTTTTCGACGTCCGTTGCGAGATATCTCACCGCGGATTGCCAAAAGGCGGTTACGCCGGTGAAAACGTCGGGAACACTGGGATGGACTGGACCGTTCCGGAACCATTGATCGACTCGGGACATCAGGTGCGTGAAACCCTTCGGGAGAACTCCCAGAGCCCTCGGATCGCATATGCAGTGACCGACAACGATGAATCTCATTACGGGAGCTCAGTGATCGCCAGCCAGGTCGAATCCTTCCTGGATAGATACTCAGGTGGCGAATGGCAAGAGGCTGAACCGAAGCCTTTTGCTCTCTGGACATCTTTCCCAGATCCTCATGAGCCGTTCGAAGCTCCACGACGCTATGCAGATATGTTCCCACCTGAGGACGTTGAGCTGCCCCCGCAGCGTGCTGACGAATACACAGACGGTACAGCGCCAGAACGAAACCGTGTTCTGGCCGCGATGATGAGGCAAGACGAAGACACAGAAGAGCATCGGAGAGGGGTCATTTCCGTCTACCAGGCCATGACAAGATTCGTGGACGACTCGATCGGACGAATCGTTGACAAGCTCGAAGAACTCGGCCTCAGAGATGACACGATTATTGTGTTCACGGCCGATCACGGTGATTTCATGGGCGAACACGGCATGGCGGTCAAAGGTGGAGTGTTCTACGACTGTCTCGTTCGTGTACCGCTGATCGTCTCCTGGCCGGGCGGCAATGTACCGCAAGGCATCGTCGAAAATTCACCTGTGAACACGATCGATATTCTTCCGACCGCCTTGAAGCTCCAGGACCTAGCAACATTTGATGGCAGTGAGGACCAGCCCCTCGAAGGCTCTGACGCCCAGTCCGAGGAGCACTACGATTCAACAGACATCTGGCGCGAAAACGGAACGTTGAAGCGATCTGTCGAACGGAGAATGCAAGGAGTCTCGCTGCCAACTGTCACTGACTCCCCGGCTCGAAACGCGGCATTCTCCGAGTACGGCACTGGCGGACCAGCCTTCACGTTGAGAATGCTTGAGGCACTACCAAAGCCCTGGGGTTACCGAACTATTATAGAGTCGCTGTGGGCACGCGAAGCTGAGGGCCGTCGAAAAATGGTACGAACTGAGCGCTGGAAATACGTTCACGATCCGATGGCCAGCGATGCAACGGTAACGTCAGGTTCGGATGGCGGGCCGGGGGATATCGACGAGTTGTACGACCTTGAAAATGATCCCTGGGAACTTGAGAATCTTGCCTTTCAGCCCGAATATGAGAACGTCGTCTCAAAACTTCGCCTGAAGCTGGCCGATTGGATGATCGAGACTGAGGATTTCGTTCCAGTCCCGTTGCCAAGGCAGATAGGTCGGGCGACCGACTGATGGAAGGCGGTGAATAACCCGATTTATTACCGCCGCATTTACTGGGCCGCCACCGCAAGGTTTGAGCCGAGCCAGCTGTTCCCTAGCTGCGCCTTAACCTCGTGCCAGAGATCCTCGTAGGCGGCTGCAGCGCGGCTTGAGGACGCGAAAGCATGGACAGGGGCACGATTCACACCCATCCGCTCGATCTCCGTTGCACTTGGGATCACGCATCTGAGGACACCTGCACGCTCCTCTGGCAACACCTCAACGAAGCTATTGTGCAGTTGCTTGCGCCGGTCGACCATTGAGAAGAACGCGGCTATCGAAATATCGCGAATGCGATCCTTCCTTTGCTCTTCCTGAACGTACTTGGTTAGCAGATCGAATGCCCGCACCGAAAGCGTCGTCGGAATGATCGGAACCAGGAGGACATCGGAGGCATAGAAAACGCTCTCCGAGAGCAAGTTGATACCCGGCGGGCAGTCAAGAACTATGCAGTCATAATCGGCTGCTAACGGCGCAAGTAACTTGTCCAACCTTCGATGTGCGTTTTTCTTGCCTCGATCAAGGAACAGGTCGAGTTTCCTGTTGCGGAAGTCAGCAGGAATAACGTCGAGATTTGTGTACTGGGTTTCGGTGACAATGTCGCTGAGTTCGGCATCACCGAATATCAGCTTCTTGGCGCTCCGTTTCACCCCGGCCTTCTGACCAAGGTAGTAGGTCGCTGCGGCCTGCGGGTCCAGATCCCAGACGAGAGTTCGAGCCCCTTCGAGTGCACAGAGATAAGCCAGGTTGACCGCTGCGGCGGTCTTACCAACGCCACCTTTGATGCTGTAGACGGATATGACTTTCACGTGGCTAACGCCTTGAAGAGTCGGCAAATGAAGTAGCTGACGCCTATCTTACGCGGCAGCGCCAGGTTCGAGTTCCCTGCACTTCAACACATTGAGACTATCCCCGGGTTTACTCAAGCTAGCGGCTTTCGCATTTCACCATACATGCTTGCCGGTTGATCACACTATCAGGCAGGCTGATTTTCTTTATCTTCAGTACAAGGTTGGAGTTTCGAACTATGAGAGATTCATCCTCCATTCCACGTCGCTTCACCAGCTGACCGCAGTCGCGCGGTTCGGCACAACCCCCAAGTGTGAACAGGTGGCCAATGCGTTCCACAGAAGTCCGATCATCATCCGGTTTCAAGGCCTCGAAAAGATCCATCCTGTCCAGGGCAACCCTGCTGTTTACGGGTTTAGCTCTGGCGGTACTCGCATCACTTGCAGCTGGCGAACGAGGAGATCTTGCGATCGCTTCGGATCAGCCACCACATGAGATCTGGGCACACATAGATTCAGGTCAGGATGACGCCTATCACGACCCCAATGGATGGCCTCACTACTCAGATGACGACGATCGCGTTCTGGCAGGAGCGCCAGGGATCGCTGGACCGACATACGGCGGCTGGAGATGGGATGACCTCGCAATACCCGAAGGCGCAATCATCACCAGCGCATACGTCGAACTAACACAGCAAGGTTGGGGACATCTCTTTCAGACAGAACTCGCACTTCAGGACGAGGCCAACCCGGACTCCTTCAGTCCGGAATCGTCGCCCGCTCATCGCTGGGGTGACCGCACAGACTTCAGCGCACATTGGACATGGGGCAAAGGTGCACCGGACACGGTCGTAATGACGCCAGACTTGACTGCAGGAGTGCAGGAACTGGTTGACCGCTACGGAGCAATAGATTCCATTGTGATGCTCGAAAGCGGACAGGGTGTGACGCAGAACGAGTACCACGAGTGGCACTCATTCGAGCGAGACCCGAACAAGGCCGCAAAACTCCACATCGAGTGGATAATGCCTGAACCTAAATCAGGAAAGATCTGGGCACACATAGATTCAGGTCAGGATGACGCCTACCACGACCCCAATGGATGGCCTCACTACTCAGATGACGACGATCGCGTTCTGGCAGGAGCGCCAGGGATCGCTGGACCGACATACGGCGGCTGGAGATGGGATGACCTCGCAATACCCGAAGGCGCAATCATCACCAGTGCACACGTCGAACTAACACAGCAAGGTTGGGGACATCTCTTTCAGACAGAACTCGCGCTTCAAGACGAAGCCAGCCCGGACTCCTTCAGTCCGGAATCGTCGCCCGCTCATCGCTGGGGTGACCGTACAGACTTCAGCGCTCAATGGACATGGGGCAAAGGTGTACCAGACACGGTCGTTATGACGCCAGACTTGACTTCAGGAGTGCAGGAACTGGTTGACCGCTACGGAGCAATAGATTCCATTGTGATGCTCGAAAGCGGACAGGGTGTGACGCAGAACGAGTATCACGAGTGGCACTCATTCGAGCGAGACCCGAACAAGGCCGCAAAACTCCACATCGAGTGGATAATGCCTGAGCCAGGACCGTCCGAGGTGAATTGGGACGGCATCGGTGAGGTGCTGTTTGTGGGACCGTCGCTTGATCCGTCCACACCGACTTCGGCTACCGCTGAATTCAGTTTCAATGAAGACGAAAGCATCGACCAGGTCGTTATCACAACCGTCAATGAGTTTGTTCTTGGTTTGCTAATCGGTCCGGAAGGCACGAGTCCACTAACATCCTGCTCGGACAATGATGGCGGCGCCTCATGCTCTGCCCTGGCGGGTCACCTGGCCGGATCGACTCTGGCCAGCCTGCATACGTCGGTTGCGACACTGGACGTACTCGTGGAAGCCGCGATTCCGATTCCGGTTGGTGATCCTGCTGATGGAGTCTTCATCAACCTGCCAATTGTTGGTGGCACTCTCACGGGGCAGATCGACGGCGCGTTCTTCATCTCCAAAGGAGCTGATGCCGCGCTTGGAACTGCTTCGCTTCGGATCCAGCCAGGTAGCTCAGGGACCTACGCCTGCTTTGGCATTACACCGGAGGGTCCAGTACCTCTGGACTCTCTTGATTCGTGTATTGCTGGAACAGGCGGCCAGTTCTTCCCAATCGCATTGGATGTTGTGGACGAAGGTTCGTTCGCAATTGGCCAGGGAACCGGCGAACTCGCCCAGATTCTCGGAATGAGTGGCGACGTTCGAGTCGAAGCACGTACAGACCTTTTCCAGGCACAGTTCGGTGGTGTTGTTGCGATGACCGACGCCACCGCGGTGCTCGCGCCTTAGCAACATAGGCTCAAGAAATGAACGCGTACAGGGGGCTCCGCCCATGGAGTCCCCTGTACGCGTTTTCCGTTACTCCTCCAACAATTGGTACCGAAAGCGGTGCCTGGGGCTATCATGCCGTTACCGCAATCAGCACGAAAGGCTGGCCCACTTGATAAAGCTCCATCTGCAGGCCCTCTCATACAGTCATTCTCTAGCCGATGGGTTGCTGGACCTTCACAAGCTCATTGATCTGGCTGCGGACACAGGCTGGGATGGTATCGATCTTGAAGAACGGCTGATCGAAAGCACGGACATCTCCTACACGGAAGAGCTGCGGCAGCACGCAATGAAGCGTGGTCTCGGAATTGGTTACATCGGCATCCGAGCCGGCTTCGGATCGGGCTATCACGGCTCCGATGAAGATCACTTAGCGCACATGATGCGCTGGACCGACGTCTGTCAGCAGATGGGCATACCACTTCTGCGGATCATCGGTGGAGATGTTCCGGACGGGAAGACAGAGGAAGAAGCGTGGCCATGGCTCGCAGCGTATATGCGACGAATCGTCGACTACGCGAAGACAAAACACGTTCAGGTCGGTCTGCACAATCACAACCACGGAATGTTCCCTGCCACCGGCGCTGCGATAGTCAGGATGCTGGACGAGATTAACGATCCGTACTTTGTTCATGTCATGGACACCGGCCAGTACAGGGGCTCACCTGGAGCCTCAGGTCCGGGTCGAAACAAGGGCGATGTTGATCCGGACTACGATCTCTATGAACAGATCGAAACTTCCCTGCCTAGAGCCCAACTAGTGCGTTGCAAGGCGTATAAGATGGCGTCCGGCGTCGAGGAGTGGATCGACTATGAGCGTATATTCCCGATGCTGAAGGAGCAGCGATTCAACGGAATCATGTCGGTGGTATATGAGGGGTGGGAGTTCATGCCGGACATGGACGCACTTCCCGTAGCTCACGAATTTTTCCGGGGTTTGCTGCACAAGTATCGGATTTAGCCGAGCATCGGACTGAAATTGTCCGCGACCGGCACATCACTTTCGGTACCGAGGCGCAATCCGCGTGTGTTGAGACAAACCACAGGCAGTGTCGGTAGCCGACCGGATTAGCTAAAAGCGAACGAGACAACACAAGGAGAACACCGTGGGCAGGTTTTATGACGAGTCGATCATTCCACAGGAACTGCGAAGGGATTTCGACGTTTATGACCGGATCGACAAACTAGGTATCCCGATGGGGAGCTTTGACGAAGACGTGAAGTCTCTTGCCGGTGCGGGAATTGCTGGGGCGGTGTTCCATGAAAGCGGACTCGTTTACCTGTCTGGTCTCGGACTTGGTCCCGGCAACATGTACGACGACCCGGAGAGAATCAAGGAAGGCCAGAAGGCCGGACGTGAAATTACCGACTCAATGATCCGTCGGCTTCACTGGGCATTGACGTGTGGGGGTGAAGGTGGAGACCTGAACGACGTCCTCTACACGGTTAAAGCACTCGGTATGGTCGTTTCGACCGATGTTCACTTCAACGGGGCTCCTGCAGTCGTAAACGGCTTCTCGCTTCGCTGGCAATCCGTGTTTGGCGGCGGGTTGGGCGAGTTCGCAAGTAACGGCGAAGACCAGAACTACGGTGGAGTACATGCTCGAAGCGCCATCGGTGGTTTCACCGGCCGATTTGCCCTTGAGCCAGAAATAATCGTGGCAATCTCACCAGAGCTAGCGAAGGCGATAATCGTGAACCGTGGTTGGGTTTACCCGCTGCCACCTAAACAACTCGAGAAGGTCAAGGCAAACAGGTAAACCGGTTTTCATGAAGGCCTTATTGCTGGAAGAAACAGGCCCGGTTAGCGGTCTGCGAATAGGCGACCTGGACATCCCTGAACCCGGACCTGGAGAGATCCGGGTCAGGGTAAAGGCGGTCAGCCTGAATCCTGTTGATTACAAGCTGGCAGGACGAGGCCACCCTGATTGGTCGTGGCCACACGTTCTCGGGCTGGATGTGGCAGGTGAGGTGGACAAGCTGGGAGATGGTGTAGAGGAGTGGGCGATTGGCGATCGCGTCTTCTATCACGGCGATCTCAGCAAGGCCGGTGGATTCGCCGAGTTTGCGATTACGACTGCTCACACGACCGCTGCGATTCCGGAGAATGTAGGTTTCAAGGAAGCGGCTGCGATACCTTGCGCCGGCCTCACGGCGTACGAAGCGGTCGTTCGACGACTGGACGTGCAGCCCGGCCATCTCGTTTGGATGCAAGGTGGCGCGGGAGGAGTCGGCGGTTTCGGTATCCAGATTTGTCGGAACATCGGCGCCACTGTGATCACTACCGCTTCTGCCAAAAACCACGAGTTCGTTCGATCGCTTGGTGCACAGTTTGCCATCGACTACAACTCAGAAAACGTTGTGGGCAGGATCATGGAGATCACGAACGGTCGAGGCGTCGACCGTGTTCTTGGAGCGGTGGATTCAGCTGCTGCCGATCAGGGCATCGATGTCCTGGCGTTCCGAGGTGGGATTGCGTGCGTCGCCGGTCTGCCAAGTTTCGGTGCGAACACGTTCGCAGGAGCCAAATCTGTGCACCAGGTTGCATACGGAGGCGCTCACACCTCCAATAACCGCGATGCGCAGCTAGATCTGGCGAGAATGGCTACTGAAATGATAGCCCTCGTGGCAGAAGGCAAGATCGATCCAATGATCACCCAGGTAATCGCGTTGGACGAGATTCCCCAAGGGCTGGAACAGCTTCAGACTCGTCATGTCAGGGGCAAGATCGTCGCGGAGATCGTCTAGGTCATCCCGTAGGGACCTTTGATCTCGGCAAAGAGTGAAAACGACTAAAGCCCGTAATGCTCCGAGAGCGCTGTAAGCACATCTGACGCTTGCGGGTATGACTCCTGCTCGAGGCCACGATTGTACGGCCACGGTACGTCTTCGGCTCCAACCCGCACCACAGGACCGTCGAGCCACTCTGAAGCCTGCTGTTGAATGTCCGCAGCTATCTCGGCCATCATTCCTCCGCGGCGCCTGGCGGTATCCAGTAGCAGAACTCGGTTGGTTTTCTCGATGGAAGATCGGAGAGTGTCGTAGTCGACAGGACTCAGTGATCGAAGATCGATCACTTCAGGGTCAACACCTTTTTCCTTGAGCTCATTTGCGGCCTTCTCAAGCACTCGAATTCCAGCTCCGTAAGAGATCAGTGTGACGTCATCGCCGTCCTGGACAACGTTGGCACTTCCAAACGGGACTTCGTAATGCTCATCCGGAACTTCGCCTCGCATCCCGTACAGCAGCGCAGGTTCGGCGAACATCACCGGGTTACGATCCTTGAAAGCAGAGCGGATGAGACCGAGTGCATCGTAGGGATTCGAAGGGCAGACGCATTTCATGCCCGGGACTTCCGCCAACCAGGTCTCGAATGATTGTGAGTGAGTCGCGCCCAGCTGAACACCGGCACCTGTCGGGGCTCTGAGAATCAGGGGCACTTCAATCTGTCCACCTGACATGTAGCGGAGGTTGGCGGCCATATTGACTATTTGGTCAAATGCGACAAGAGAAAAGCTGATCGACATGAGTTCGACAACGGGCCTCAAGCCACCGGCTGCAGCACCAATCCCCGCACCCACAAACGCGGCTTCCGAGATCGGAGTGTCGATGATCCGCTTCTCGCCGTACTTGTCGAGAAACCCATCGGTCACGGCGTAAGCACCACCGTATTCACCGATATCTTCACCCATGATGAAGACGTTCGGGTCTGAGTCCAGCGCTTCCGCAAGACCTCTCTTGATAGCTTCTCTAAATAGGATTTCTGCCATGTTTGTCGTTATGTTTCGCCATTTTCGGCTAGCGGATTCGTGAGATCAGGCGATTAAGCCAGCACATCATCAAACAGTTCTTCAGGATCTGGCTGAGGGCTCTCTTCAGCGAACCGCACAGCTGTCGTTACCTCGGCATCAACGCTGGCTCTCAGCTTCTCAATCTCGGCCTGGGTGGCAAGTTTGTGATCGACCAGCATCTTCGGATATGCCTCGACTGGATCGCGTTTCCTCCACTCGTCGACCTCTTCCTGGCCACGGTATTTCTGACCGTCCGCATATGAGTGTCCGACGTACCTGAAGGTCTTTGCCTCAATAAAAAGCGGGCCGTCTCCGGCCCGCAATCTTTTCACAGCAGCCTCTACCGCTTCGCGTACGGCGAGGACATCCATCCCGTCTACCGCTACAGCGTCAATACCGTACTTGTCGACATCGGTGTAAAAATCTGGAGAACCAGCGCGAACCCGTTCGACAGCTGATCCCATGCCGTAGCCATTGTTCTCGAGAATGAACAACATTGGCACGTCCCAGACAGCCGCCAGGTTGAGCGTCTCGTGGTAAATGCCCTGGTTCGTAGATCCATCTCCGAAGAAACAGACCGTGACACCGTCTGTCTCTTTGTACTTCTGTGAGAACGCCAGACCAAGCGCAAGTGGGAACTGGCCACCAACGATGGCGTGGCCACCCATGAACCTCTTGGCGGCGTCGAAAAGATGCATCGAACCGCCTTTGCCCTTACTCAGACCTGTCTTTCGACCGAAGAGTTCAGCCATCGATCTGTTGACATCCAGGCCTCGCGCAAGAGCGTGACCGTGATCACGGTAGTGCGTGACTATGTAGTCCTGGTCCTGGAGCGGCCTTATCGCACCGACCCCAGTTGCCTCCTGGCCAATGTAGAGGTGAAGGAAACCTCTGATATTGCCCTTCGAATAGTTCTCGCCACATGCGTTTTCAAACTGACGGATAAGGTACATCTGCCGGAACATCTCCAGCATCTCTTCCTTGTCGTAAGCACCAACTCCTGTCGCGCCGTTTTTCGACGTTGACGAGGCGGTTTTCTTCGTCTTTGGTGACTTTGCCTTAGTTTGACTCGCCATGAGCTCTCCGGAGAGTGATTTCGAACTACTCAGACCAGTTCTATCAGCGTCTGGCAGGCCAAGTATTCTACACAAGCCCAGTTCAATCGCATCGGCGCGACCACCAAATCTTGGAATCGAAGCTAGTCGGACTAACGAACCGCCATTTTGGCTGCCGAAAGCACGTTGTTCAGCAGCATGGCGATGGTCATTGGACCGACACCGCCGGGAACCGGCGTCACGGCCGAAGCTACTTCAATCGCTTCATCAAAAACGACATCGCCGGAGAGTCGATACCCTGATTTCTTAGAAGCGTCCTCGACCCGCGTAGTTCCAACGTCAATAACAACAGCGCCAGGCTTGATCATGTCACCTCGGATTGAACCCGGGATACCCGTGGCCGAAACGAGCACATCTGCCCTACCGGTCTCAGAGGCCAGGTCCTTGGTTCCTGTGTGACAAACCGTCACTGTTGCATTGGCACCTTTGCCTCGAGCCAGTAAAAGCCCCGCGAGAGGTTTGCCAACAAGGTTGCTTCTACCGACGATCACCACGTGTGCACCGTTTACCTCAACTCCTTCCTCCAAAAGAATTCTTTGGACACCCGAAGGTGTTGCCGGAGCAAATCTCGTCTGACCGCTGAACAGCAGCCCGACATTCTCGGGATGGAGGCCATCCACATCTTTTTTTGGATCAATAGCCAGGACCACCTCATCTTCGTCGAGATGCCCTGGCAAAGGGATCTGCACGAGGATGCCGTGTACCGAATCGTCTTCATTCAGGCTTTGAACTGTACCGAGCAACTCATCACGCGTCGTATCGGCAGCCAGTTTGATTACCTGGCCGTTCATGCCTACCTGTTTCGCAGCCCGCTCCTTGTTGCGAACGTAAACATGGGAAGCAGGATCGTCCCCCACGATGACCACCGTGATGCCAGGAACGTAGCCGCGTTCCCGGTTGAGTTCGACTACTCCAGCAGCGACTTCTGATCGAACTTTCGCTGCTATCGCTTTACCGTCAATAATCCTGGCAGGCAACTTGATCTCCGGTGATGTTCTGCATGTCCAAGGTATGCACAGTGAAAAAGCTTGCAACGGGTCCTGAACTGGCAAATCGTAACATTCGGCATAATCACCTTGAACCCTTTGAAACCAGCATCGGCTGGCTGATTCTCAAGCCACAGGAGCAAAATGATCTACACCGGAGTTGACCTGATCGAAATCCCTAGAATCGCAGGGGTATTGGAACGCTACCCGAAACGTTTCCTGGAGAAGGTTTACACAGAAGGCGAGCAGAGATACAGCCGAGGGCGCCCTCATCAACTCGCCAGCCGATTCGCAGCCAAGGAAGCTGTTATGAAAGCGCTTGGAACCGGGGTGAGAGGAGTGCCGTGGAAAGACATTGAGGTGACACGGCGGCCGGGAATGGCCCCTGAAATCCTGCTGCATCGTAAGGCCAAGCAGCGTGCAGACTTGATGGGTATTTTTAGATTGGCCCTGAGTCTCTCCCATTCGCGGGAAATGGCGATCGCATCCGTCGTTGCAGAGGCAAATGACGACGCCTGGCGCCCACATGAGTGATGTGATCGAAAGCAGGGGACCGTGAAAGCAGTAACCGCCGATCAAATGAGGCTGATCGAGCATCGCTCGGTCGAGTCGGGCGTGTCTCTCGATCAGCTGATGGAGAACGCCGGCCTCGCCGTAGCAAACTCGATCGCGAAGGATTTCGAATCCATTTACGGCAAGTCTGTAGTTGTCCTGGTTGGGCCGGGAAACAACGGCTCCGACGGCCTTGTGGTTGCACGCCATCTGGCTGCGAGAGGTGCCAATGTCAACGCATTCGCTCTCACTAGCCGGCCTGTACCAGACCTTAAGGGCCATCTTGCGGAAGGCACTGGAGTCCGTTTTGTTTCAGTCACCAACAATGATGAGTCTCAAAGTTCATACAAGAGAGCTGTACAGCATGCGGACCTGCTGATCGATTCTGTCCTCGGTACGGGCCAATCTCGGACGATTGGTGAACCCATTGGCAAACTTCTGGCCACTGCAAAACAAGCTGCAAGCCCCGTCGTCGCGGTCGATCTTCCTACCGGAATAAACGCGGATACCGGCGTTTTTGACCCTCTTGGATTGCCTGCCGATGTGACCTACATGCTCGGTCATCCGAAACTCGGACCACTACTCAAATCTGGAGAGCACATGTGCGGAGATATTCGGGTTCTGGAGATAGGAATCCCGAATGGGCTTGCCGATGATGTGCCGACGAACTGGCAAACGCACAGAACAGCAAGTTCCTCGCTTCCAGCGAGATCGGGTGAATCCAACAAAGGCTCATATGGCAAGACTCTACTCGTCAGTGGCTCTCCAAACTACCTCGGAGCACCTCTTCTGGCCGCCAGCGCCGCTGTTCGCTCTGGGGTCGGTCTCGTTTTTCTGGCGACCCCAGAACCTATCTATCGCATCATCGCGGGGCGGGTTGAAGAGGCAATCTATCTTTCGCTTGATTTTGGTAACACGGATTCGGAAGTCAACGGGGCGGTCAAGCAGGTCATCGAAGCAACCTCAGGCATGGATTCGATTCTTATCGGACCGGGCCTCGGGCAATCGAATGGTGCAGTCCAACTGGTGGAAAATGTTCTGCGAGAACTCCCCTATGACGTATCCACCATTCTCGACGCCGACGGACTCAATATCGTTTCCCGAATGCCCAACTGGCATGAGGCGATCAAAGGCCCCGTCGTTCTCACCCCTCACCCTGGTGAAATGTCCCGCCTAATGGGCCTTTCAGTGGAAGATGTCCAGCGAAATCGCCTGGAAGTCGCTACGAACGCCGCAAAGCGATTTAATGCCACCGTAGTGCTCAAGGGTCCGGCATCGATCGTCGCTTCACCCGACGGTCTTATCGAAATCAGCCCGTGGGTGAACTCTGGTCTTGCCAAGGGAGGATCCGGTGATGTGCTGGCCGGACTTCTCGCGGGCCTCCTTGCACAGGAGCCGAAGCAACCGTTTGAAATGGCTTCACTTGCGGTCTACTTACACGGTTTAGCCGCTGAAGCAGCAAGATCGGAAAATGGAGAACGCGGGATGACCGCGGGTGATGTGGCTGAATCGATACCGTCTGCTTTCATCCAACTTGAGAACTCAACTGGCTCTGAGTGATTAGACTCAGCAGCCGGATTTTCTGACTCAAGCATTCTTGCTACCGCGATAGCAGTTTGGCGTGTAACCGACCTGTGCGAACGCCTGCTAAACGTATAATCGTGGGAACATGGACAGGCTTTTCGCAGTAGACATTGGCAACACGAACCTCACACTAGGTGTGTTTGAGGATGACGAGTTACGTGCAACCGGTCGCCTTTCGACCGACCCGACCAGGACAGATGACGAACTAAGTCTGTTGATCGACGGTCTGCTAAAGGCACGTGACATCGCTCCTTCTCAAATCGATTCGGTTTCCATGTGCTCTGTCGTTCCGCCGCTTACTGGCACAGTACAGGCCGCAATAGCGGAACTAACCGGGATTGAACCATTAGTAGTGGGTCCCGGTGTAAAAACCGGTATCAGGATCAGCTACGACAGAACGCAGGATGTGGGGACTGACCGCATTGCGGATGCGGTTGCCGCTGTGACGCTCTACGGCAAACCTGCAGTCATCGTAGACATTGGCACCGCGACGGTTTTCAACGCCGTTAATGACAATAGCGAATACATCGGTGGTGCAATAGCACCGGGAATGCGCTCTGCTGCCGAAGCCCTTTACAGCAACACCGCCCAGCTACGCAGGGTCGAACTGACCGCACCCGACTCTGTAATAGGACGCAATACTGTCGCCGCTATGCAATCAGGGTTGGTTCTCGGAAATGTTGAACTTATTGAAGGGATGGTGGAGCGATTCAAGGAAGAGCTTCATCCGGCGTCACCAGACGAATGCACTGTGATAGCCACCGGCGGACTAGCTGCAGTGATCGAGCCCCTGACTGACGTTTTCGATGTCCATGATCCTGATCTGACTCTAAAGGGCCTTCGGCTAATTCACGAAATGAATCGCTGACTCCACTACTGCGATCACACATGAGCACGCCTCGCACCAACTCTGCCCCGCAGCCATTTCTGCCACTGAACGGCAAAAATGTTGTTCTTGGCGTGACAGGAAGCATAGCAGCCTACAAATCTGCTGATCTCGCCAGCAAGTTGATACAGGCCGGTGCTCAGGTCGATGTCATCCTCACTGAATCAGCCAGGAAATTCGTCGGAGAAGCGACCTTTTCTGCTTTGACTCACAGAGCGGTCACGTTGGATCTATGGGATGCCAACTCACCTATTGCAATTGACCACGTCTCACTGGCGGTCAATGCGGATTGCATCGTAGTCGCACCTGCCACTGCAAACACCATCGCCAAACTTGCTCTTGGACTATCAGATGACGCACTGGGCGCCACCGTTCTCGCCACATCTGCGCCTCTGGTCATCGCTCCGGCTATGGATGCGAATATGTACAGCGCACCTGCAGTCCAGGAGAACGTGAAGACTCTTGGTAGCCGTGGTGCGCTAATCGCCGAACCTGGAGAAGGCAGACTTGCCTCAGGCCTTATTGGCAAGGGGCGTATGCAGGAACCGCGCCAGATTATCGGCCTCATCCGGAAAGCGATCGGACGCAACAGCGATTATTCCGGTCGCAAAGTGGTGATCTCAGCGGGTGGTACACAGGAGCCCATTGATCCCGTTCGTTTCATATCGAATCGCTCGTCTGGAAAGATGGGTTATGCCCTCGCAGAAGCGGCTCGTGACCGTGGAGCCGATGTAACCCTCGTCACCGCACCAACAGCACTTGACGTGCCCTCCGGGATGGGAGTGGTCAATGTTCGCACCGTTGTGGAGATGCGTGACGCCGTGCTAGACGCATCGAAATCTGCAGATCTTCTGGTTATGGCCGCCGCAGTTTCCGACTTCAGCCCTGCAATGGCCGAAACTGAAAAGATTAAGAAAAATGGTTCGGGATTGACTCTTGATCTGATCAAAAACGAAGACTGGATGCCGTTGGCGACCGGACCCAATCTAGTAAAGGTGGCGTTCGCAGCGGAGACGGGGAATGCAGCGGAGAAGGCAAAGTCCAAAGTCTCTTCAAAAGGAGCCGTCTTCACCGTCGCGAATGATGTCTCAGAGGCCGGTTCGGGCTTCGGCACAGACACGAATCGGGTATCGTTCGTCGACGATTCCGGCAACACCGAGCAGTTGCCCCTGATGGAAAAATTGGAAGTGGCTCACGCCATTCTCGACAGGGCAATCCGTCACCTCAGATAGCGTTGCCGATTTTTCTTGAGACCTTGGCCGGTACAGACAGAGATCCAGTCGAACTACTGGCGGACAGTTCTTCAGTCCCACACTTTGATACGCTTTGCACGTTCGCGTCATTAGCATCAATTTCGCCCCGGAACTTCACTCGTCATTCTCGGAGATAACCATGAAGCTGTACTGGAGAGAACGGAAAAAGGGATTTGACCTGTGCGTGGAAGAGGACGACGGTTCTCAGTTTTCTGTCGGTGGGGTCAGGCAAACGAAGCGTGGTATAGAAGCGATGGCGAAGACAATGGGCTACGATCCCGGTCGTGCCGTCAAAGGGCTCTCCAGCATGGAGGAGGGTCGTGCTTTCGTCGAACAGTTTGAACCGTGGCGAGACTTCTTCCCTGGTGAACCACTTGAACTGGAATCCGGCATCGTACCAATGCCGCAAGAATGATCAGAGCCTCTGGAGGACAACTGAGTGATTACCAAGGTTGATCCAGGCATTCTGGAGGCGTTTGCAGAGTACGATTCTGCGACGGTTCAGAACGCGGCGATTCTCGTACGTGGTTACGTGCCAGAAGGTGTGGATTACACAGGGCCAGAACTCAGCAAGCTCGCAGGCGAACCCGAATCGGTGAAGGTTGGGTACGCAATGACTTCCACATGGATGCCGCTCAACGAGCCCAGGATCGATCCGACAGACCGAAACGGATTCTGGGATTCCATCGGAGAGTCCGACGTCCCGGTCATCGCCGTTCTGAAAGATATCGATCACCCCCCGCGTCGCGGAGCGATCATCGGCGACGGCATGGCCTACATCATGAAAGCGCTTGGAGCTATCGGCGCCGTCGTTGACGGCAACGCACGTGATATCCCCGGTATCGAACAAGCCGGGTTGGACACCTGGGCAACAGGCCGAGTCCCGGGCCACGGTCCGTTCAGCATGATCGAGCACGGCATTGATGTGGACATTGCGGGGCTTGCAATCTCACCAGGGGATATCCTTGTGTGCGACGGAGACGGAGTGACCCGGGTCCCCGTCGATATCGCAGGTGACGTAGCGAAAGCTTGCGCAGACGTGCGAACTAAAGAATCGAAATCGCACCGTTACTTCAATTCGCCTGACTTCAACTTCGAGAAGTGGCGCAGCGAACGCGAGTGAGCCACCTGTAGGATCACCACAAGGTTCCGCGCCGCCAACTACTCGACCGTAGACCTCTTGGGCCTCTTTTGAGGTGCGACCGATCCAGCAATCAGCTCTTCCCTCAGCGCGGCCGGGACTTCGTCTGCCTCAAGCACATCGGCAGCGGTACCGACGATCAACCTGTCCGGAGGTTTGACGACCGATTCGTTCTTCTCCGGGTACGGCAGGATCGTAAGCACCAGCCTCATAGCGTTGATTCTGGCTCGTTTCTTGTCGTCTGACTTGATCACATGCCAGGGTGCGTCGGCCGTGTGGGTGTGGAAGAACATTAGCCGCTTCGCTTCGGTGTACTCGTCCCACTTGTCGAGGGATGCACGGTCAACCGGACTCAGCTTCCAACGCTTGAGTGGCGAGTTAATCCGAGCTTCGAACCGCCTTCTTTGCTCGGCTTGCCCCACCGAAAAGTAGAGCTTGATGAGCCTGATACCGCTCTCTACCAACATCTTCTCGAACGCTGGCGCTTGCCGGGTGAACTGGAGGTAGTCGGACGCCGTCGAGAAGCCCATCACCTTTTCCACTCCAGCACGGTTGTACCAGGAGCGGTCAAACATGACGATCTCCCCTGCGGCAGGCAGGTGCTGTACATAGCGTTGGAAGTACCACTGCGTCTGTTCGGATTCAGTTGGAGCCTGTAGCGCCACTACCCGCGCAGAACGAGGATTCAAGTGCTCCATGAAGCGCTTGATCGTTCCGCCCTTGCCAGCTGCGTCACGACCCTCAAACAGGATCACAATCTTCTGCCCTGTCTCCTTGACCCAGTTCTGCATCTTCAGCAGTTCAACCTGGAGCGCAGCCTTGGCCTCTTCATACTCTTTGCGCTTCATCTTCCACTGGTACGGATAGACGCCTTCTGCAAATACGGCAGTTCGCACGATCGGATCGTTGGCGTTGTGTGCACCGAACGCACCACTGATCTCGGCGAGTTCCGATTCCGCTGTCTCACCATTCGTTCCAGCAGTTTCAGAACCTTTGACCGGTTTTTTAGTTGCCATTGTCAGTACTCTCCGAACGTGGTGCGCACCACTCGACTCGATGTGGCCTATCCCAAAGTCAGAATGCTGCAAGCCTGATTCGAGCAGACCACCCGTATGTTCTGCCCGCAACTTAACAGTGTTTCAAGCCAACGAGTACCTAGAGTCGGTCGCCCACACGGAATACTCATGGAATTCGTCCTTCCCGTGAGGAACTCTCACCTGAAACTCCGATCTGAAGCTGCCGCCCAGGACCTATTCTTCGAGAGGAACGATCTCTGCCGAGAATCTTGTCTCTGCACGATCGTCGGCATCGCTGAACTTCACTTCTGGTGCTCCACCGGCCGATGCAACATCCGCCAAGACCAGTTCGAGATCAGCTCTGCCCTGCGCGTCCGCGGCGAGCACAAGCGAAGAAAGCGGTTTACCTAGTGATATCCCGGATTCCGACTTGGCTTTCCGCACGGCAGCAATTGCGTCGCACGCCGCTGAGAACGAACTGCTGTTAGCGGGATCAGCAACGTCAGCAAGATCGTGAGAAGACGGAACTTGAGCTGCCTCCGCTCCACCTATTGCGTTTGCTGAAACACCAGGCCAGGGCGCCATGTGGACCGACGGGATTCCAGTCTCATCCGCGAACACCCAGGACCAGACCTCGTCAGTGATCGTCGGAACGAACGGTGCCAGGAGCCTGAGCATCACGGACAGGCCAAGTCGCAAACCAGCAACTGCCGATGCTCTGCCCTCTGCGTCTTCATCGCTACGAGTACGGCCTTTTAGCAGCTCGATGTAGTTATCAGTGAACGCACTCCAGAAGAACTCCTCGGTTACCTGCAGCGCTATAGCGAACTCATACTCGTCAAATGCAGCAGTCGCTCTCCTGACAACCTCCCTCAATTCGGAGGCAAACGCCCTGTCCAGCTCGTTGGTGATATCGCCTTGAGATCCTGTCTGTGAGAGCACAAACTTCCCGGCGTTGTACAGCTTCGTGACGAGCTTTGAGCCGATCTTGAAGACAGATTCATCGTAAGCCATGTCTGTTCCGAGACGACCGTTCGCTGACCAGTAACGAACAGCGTCCGCCCCGAAACGCTCAACCAGTGGCAACGGTGTAACGACGTTGCCTTTCGACTTCGACATCTTCTTTCTGTCGGGATCGATTATGAACCCGGATATCGCAGCGTTTTTCCAGGGAACGTCGTCGTGGTGCAGCATCGCCTTGGCTATCGTGTAGAAGGCCCATGTGCGGATGATGTCGTGCGCCTGTGGTCGAATATCCATCGGGAAGAGCTGATCCATTCGATCACCATCGTCACCCCAACGAGCCACGATCTGGGGCGTTAATGACGAGGTAAACCACGTATCGAACACGTCGACCTCTGCATCGAAGCCACCAGGTTTGCCGCGTTGCTCCTCGGTATAACCAGGTGGCGGCGAAGCGGTCGGATCAACTGGCAATATATCTTCTGTCGCCACTATGTATTTTTCGTAGTCCCTTTCACCGCTCGCGTTCAACGGGTACCAGATCGGTATGGGAACGCCGAAGAAACGCTGCCGAGAAATCGCCCAGTCTGCGTTCAGTCCTTCGGTCCAGTTGGCGTACCGTTTATGCATGAATGCCGGCCGCCACTGAACCTTCTCGCCCTTCTCCTGGAGTGCGTTCTTCTTGTCCAGAAGGCGCACGAACCACTGGCGCGAAGTCAAATACTCGATCGGGTTGTCGCCTTTTTCGTAGTAGCGGACCGGGTGAGAGATAGGCTTTGGCTCAGCCTGGAGCGGTGCGCCGTTTCCGGTTGCAGAGTTGTCAGGATCCTGAAGCATCTCGACTGTGATCCGCTTCGCCTGGTTGACTCGTTTGTGATGGAGAGCAGCGTAGTTCGCCTGTGCCTGCTCTTCTTTCCCTTGAACGGCTGTCCATTCACTGCCGTATTCCATCTCTCGAACACGACCCGCATGATTCAACATCGGCTTCAACGCAAGATCATTCTCACGCCACCACTCCACGTCAGTCTGGTCACCAAACGTGCAGACCATCAGAATTCCGGTCCCTTTTTCGGGGTCAGCCTTGTCGCTGGCGAAGATGGGCACACGCGAGAAGAAGACCGGTGTAATGGCATGCCTGCCGAACAGGCCTTTGAATCGAGGATCGTCGGGGTGAGCTGTAACACCAACACATGCGGCGAGCAACTCCGGTCTCGTCGTTGAAATCACGAAACTCGCTGGCTGGCCGTCCTCCGGATCCTCAACGGCGAACTCGATGTCGTGGTAGGCACCCTGTTTTTCGCGGTCTTCAACCTCAGCCTGTGCGACTGCAGTCTGGAAATCGACATCCCACATCGTGGGCAGTTCCGCTGAGTAAACGTGACCCTTGTTGTTGAGATCCAGGAAGCTGCGTTGTGCGATCCGACGGCTTCGATCGTCGATGGTGGCGTACTCCTCATCCCAGTCGATTGAGTACCCCATTCGATAGAAAAGATCCTTGTATGCCTTCTCATCCTCCTCGGTCACGAGATGACAGATGCGAATGAAGTCCTCACGCGAGACCGGCAAAGGATCCTTTGCTCTCTCTTTGTGAGGCCGAAGCGAGTCGAGGACGGCACGTGTCTTGTTGATTCCTGGAGTCTCAGCAAGCTGTGGTCGACCTGGAGTATTCGGGTCGCATCGAACATTGAAGAAGTTTTGCACGCGCCGCTCGGTAGGAAGACCGTTGTCGTCCCAGCCCATTGGATAGACAACGTTCCAGCCGGTCATACGGCGGAATCGGGCGATCACGTCCTGATGCGTGTAAGAAAAGATATGTCCGGGATGTAGAGATCCAGATGCGGTAGGCGGCGGTGAGTCGATCACGTAGTTGTGCTCACGCGGCACGTTGTGATCGTGGCTGTGAATGCCAAGCTCGTCCCAGCGAGTTCGCCAGTGTGCTTCTCGCTCGGCAACATCGAATCGCTTTGGAAGCTCTCCGAACTCTATGGACCTGACCTCTGCCCTGCTGATCGTCATGACTTTGACCTGTCTCTTAGCCGTCAAATTCCCGGCACAAAAAAAACCCATCCCACAAAAGGACGGGTTTACCGCGGTGCCACCTTTATTGCCACCGAACGAAAATTCTCCTCCGGTGACCTCTCCAGGCCGTAACGTGGCCGACGTTCCAGCCTATTTGCTGACTCTTGTCAACGTTCAGCCAGACCGCTCAGGGACGACTTCCCACGGGTGCCAGACCAGCGGCTTTTCAGCTACTGCCGCCTCTCTCAGGCCTGCACTCCCCGGTACTACTTCCCGTCGCAGCGTTTGCGATATTCGAACGCTTTTGAAACTAACATGCGCCAGATAAGGGGTCAATCGAGCCTCTGACACATGTTGGTGGTGAATCTTTGCAGCGTCTGATCAGGCGAATTGCATCTGCTTGAGCAGGCGTCCGCGCTTCTCATGAGAGCGAAGCATCTTCTCGAGTTGAGCCAGGCCTTTACGCGTATCACTTGCAACCCTGGCAGGATCGAGACGTTCCATGCGGCGTTTGAAAAGCCAGTACGTGAAGCTGTCTCCCTGGCCGAGGGAATGCCCGAGGGGATTAACGGTCTCACCAGCGGTCTCGGCCAGGCCAGTTTCAGCACAGTACTCGTCCCACAGTCCGGCACGGTCATTGCCATACAGCCGGTAGTAGACCTCGTCGCAACGGTCATCCGAGGGAGCACGACCGCTGGCCACACGCCGCTTCGCTATCTCTTCGCGCGCAGCAACAATCAGTCCCTGTTCAACGGTCACACCATAGAAGAAACTCAGACTGGCGCGGGATTTATCAACACCGAGAATCCGCATGAACTCAGGTTCGCTGAAGCCTCCAAACAGATCAGGAGTATCCAGCCATTTCTGCCACTCATCCTGGACGGGACCATTTTCCGCCGTTCTGAGAATTCGGCTTGCCAGCAAACGCCAGTCGAATGCTTCACCACCGATCAGGTACACGTGAGGCTGATCTTCAAAATCTTCGGCTGACTCCGGCCACTGGCCGACCGTTTCGAGCACCAGCAGCTTCCAGTCGTCCGGACGTGCAATCAGATTTACCTCCAGATCAACCAGCAACTCCGCGATCGGTCGCGACGACCGCGTGATATCGGTCGCCCCTTCGCTCATGACTTCTGCAGCGAGCATTGCGTCTGCGTTGTCAGGACTTGTGGTCATAGTTCTCCATGAAAGCATACCGGCGGTCTTTTGGCGTGTTGACAAAGTCCATGAATGCCGCGTGTGGAAGTGTATTGACAACACGCTCCGGCACGCACCATCCTCTGCGCGCCATACCAACACCGTACCTCAGGTCACCAAACTGGCGTGTTCGATGAGAATCTGTGCCTATTGAGAACATAACGCCGAGATCCATAGCTCGCCTGATGTGCGTGTCCTTGAGGTCAAGGCGGGAGGTCGATGCATTAATCTCAAGCAGCGTCCCGGTTTCGACTGCAGCCTTGCAGACGGCATCGAAGTCCACCTCGATCGGCGCACGGGAGCGTTTGCCGATAAGTCGCGTTGTTAGGTGGGCCACGATATCAAGGTTCTCATTTTCCATCGCTTTGATGATCCGAGCAGTCATCTTCTTGCGATCCTGGTCCATTGAGGAATGGATGGAACCAAGCACAACGTCCAGTTCTGCCAGTGCATCGTCTGGGTAGTCCATCGAGCCATCGGCCAGAATGTCCATCTCAGTGCCAGTGAGCAGTTCGATTCCATCCGTCCTGTCGTCGAGTTCCCTGACCGCTTCGTTGTGCTCAGCCAGTTCGTCCACCGACAAACCGCCTGCGACGGTGGCGGATTTCGAGTGATCGGTGATCGCCAGGTACTCAAAACCGGTGTGCCTGGCAGCCTCAACCATCTCCGTCATGCTGAACCGACCATCGGTCCAATCGGTATGTGAATGGAGGTCACCCAGCACATGCTTCACTGTAATCAGAGCAGGAAGCTGACCTTTCTCGGCTGCATCAATCTCGTCGGAATCCTCACGAAGCTCTGGCGCGATGTACGGCAGGTCAAGCCGTTCGTAGATATCTGCTTCTGACTCGAACTCTTCGAGTTCATCCGACTCGAGATTCTTCGCACCGTATTCGTTCAGCGAAAGACTGCGTTTGTTTGCCCGATCTCGAAGTCTTATGCCGTGCTCCTTGCTACCAGTGAAATAGAGCAAGGTTGCGGCGAACGCCTTGTCGGGCACTACGCGCAGATCAAACTGAAGACCAGAATCCATCACGACCATCGATTTGGTCGCACCTTTGCTCATCACGTCGTTGACCATCGGCAAGGAGGTGAACGCATCCATCACAGCTTCTGGATCATCAGCTGAGCACAACAAGTCAACATCGCCGATCGACTCACGGAAGCGCCTCAACGATCCGGCGTATGTCAGGTTTCGGATACTTGGAGCTGCCTGTTGCAGGGCCTCGATGACCCTCTCAGCATCCGGCAGCACGATTCCGATGGCGATTCGGTCGCCCTGGCTGATACGGCTTTTTAGATGACGCAGAATGTTCTCGGCGTTCTTCTTACCCATTCTGGGCAGAGTCTGGAACTCGCCAGACTCGATGGACGCCTGTAACGCCTCCCGCGAATCTATCCCGAGCTCTTCGGCGGCCCGCATTGCGGTCTTCGGGCCAATTCCCGGCACCTGGGTAATCTCAAGAATGCCCGGTGGCATCTCGTCCTTGAGTCGTTCGAAGAACTGGAGTTTGCCTGTCTCCGCTAACTCTTGCACTTTGGAAACGATGGCATCGCCGAATCCAGGAATCTTCCTCAGTTGAGCTTCCTCGTCTGCGGCTTCAGAAAGTTCAAATTGAAGATTGTCTATCGCATCGGCAGCTCGGGAGTAGGCTCGGGTCTTGAACACTGAGTCGCCGCGCGCCTGAAGCAGGACCGCAATATCGGAAAATACCCGCGCAAAGTCGGCATTTTGCAGCCTCGCGCCGGCATTTTTCTTTTTCGGCTCAGAGTCTGCTGGTGAGGTCAACTTGACGGGACTACCTCTGGCTCTTCGCCTGTTTTTGCGCTGCTCGTTCGAGCTTTCGACGTTCCTGTCGAGTCAATTTACGGCCATCCGACGTATGGGTTGGCACGTTCAGCTTCTCAGCTCCGTGACCTCGTTCAACTCCGGCCATAACTGACTTCTGACCGGCGACTGCAGCCGCACGGCGGCGAGCACCATCTCCGTCAGCGCCGTTTGCGCTGGCGGCAACCCCGGCGGCCTGTGGTTTCGCCGCGGTGATGTTTTTGGGAGTCTGCTGAGGTGGAGGCTGCTGCGAAAGGGCAACTCGGTACACCTGCCGGGCAATGTTCGATTCGATCTGTGTGACGAGATCCTGGAACATCTCAAAACCCTGTCGCTTGTACTGAACCAGCGGGTCGCGTTGACCGGCGGCCTGCAGGCCGATGCCCTGTCGCATGCCGTCCATCGTCGTCAGGTGTTCTACCCACAACCCATCTACCGCCCTCAACATGATGGCACGTTCAAGCTTGCGCATCATGTCTTCCCCAAACTCCTCCTCACGGCGGTCGTACAGCTTTTCCGCGTACTCCACCAGTTTGTCTACGACCTCATCAGGTTCAAGGTCATAAACTTCATCTTCATCGGTAAATATCTCAGGGATCGGGAAGACGTTGTTCAGCTCGCGCTGGAACCCTTCCACATCCCAGTTTTCAGGGTCACCGGAGAGATACTGCTGAACTATCGCTGATAGTTCGCGTTCGACATATCCAGAGATGGTCTCTCGCAAGCCCTCACCTTCGAGGATCTGCTTACGCAGTTTGTAGATGACCCCTCGTTGTGTGTTGACCACATCGTCGTAATCGACGAGTGTCTTCCGAATCTCAAAGTGCTGGCCTTCAACCTTACTCTGAGCACTCTCGACGGTTCTTGAAATCACTCGGTTCTCGATGGGTTCGTCCTCATCCCACTTGAAGGCACCCATAATGCCGCGAATGCGGTCGCCGCCGAACCACTTGATGATGTCGTCCTCGGTCGACAGGAAGAACTGAGTTGTACCCGGGTCACCCTGGCGACCTGCGCGACCGCGAAGCTGGTTGTCTATCCTTCGGGACTCGTGCCGCTCTGTCCCAAGAACGAAAAGACCTCCGGCATCAATCACCTTTTTGTGGTCTTCCTCCCACTCCTCTTCGGACATATCGAGCGCATCGCGGTTGCCCCCAAGGATTATGTCTGTACCTCGACCTGCCATATTGGTCGAGACAGTCACCGAGCCAGGTCTTCCCGCCTGAGCAATCACCTCAGCTTCACGTTCGTGCTGCTTGGCATTCAGCACATTGAAGCGCAGGTTACGTTCCCGTAGAAGCGTTGCCAGGTGCTCGGACTTCTCAATCGAGGTGGTTCCAACCAGAACCGGACGACCGTCATGTGAGAGCTCTTCGATCTTGTTCGCAACTGAACGCCACTTGGCGTCTTCATTCATGTAGATCTGGTCACGTTTGTCGTCGCGCTGGATCTCTTTGTTCGTCGGAACCGTTACGACCTCGAGTTTGTAGATCTTGAAGAACTCTTCGGCCTCGGTGACTGCGGTACCAGTCATGCCCGCGAGCTTCTCGTACATGCGGAAATAGTTCTGCAACGTGATAGTGGCGTAGGTGATCGACTCCCGCTGGATCTCGACGCCTTCTTTAGCCTCAATCGCTTGATGAAGACCATCTGAATAGCGTCGACCTTCCATTAGGCGGCCGGTGAATTCGTCAACGATGACGATCTCGTTGCCGCGAACCACGTACTGCACGTCACGCTGATACATCGATTCGGCGCGGATCGCATTCTCGACAAAGTGAGACAGCGCCTGATTTTCAGGTGAGTACAGGTTGTCGACTTTCAGTGCCCGTTCAACGCGCTCGATGCCATCCTCTGTCATCGCGATGGTCTTTTTAGCGTCATCAATCTCGAAGTCACGATCGCGTCGCAATTGACGCGCAACCTGAGAAAACCGTCGATATTCCTGACCAGACTCCCGAGCAGGCCCAGAAATGATCAGAGGTGTTCGCGCTTCGTCAATGAGAATGTTGTCTACTTCGTCAACGATTGCGTACGCTAGCTTGCTCTGGACCATGCGCTCTTTTGAGTCGACCATGTTGTCGCGCAGATAGTCGAAACCCAGCTCGTTGTTCGTGCCGTAGAGAATGTCTGCCTCGTACGCCTCTCGTTTCGATGTCTCATACATGTGTTCACCGGCAACATCGGCAAACGCCATCGATCCGTCTTCGTGCTCTCCGTCCTCTGCTTGCGGATCGGCTTCAGCCCGGGCCTGCCTCTGCTCCTCCGCCCTATCGGGATCGTAGACATAAGAGGTACCGGTCTCGAGGCATCCAACCCTTAGACCGAGCGCGAAGTAGATTGCACCCATCCAGGATGCATCTCGTTTGGCAAGGTAGTCGTTGACTGTGACTACATGAACTCCTTCGCCCGTCAGTGCGTTCAGATACGCGGGCAGCGTTGCGACTAGAGTTTTTCCTTCACCGGTCCGCATTTCTGCGATTTTCCCCTGGTGAAGAACCATGCCACCGATCAACTGCACGTCAAAATGGCGCATGCCCAGCGAACGCCTAGAGGCCTCACGTACGGCAGCGAAGGCCTCAGGAAGCAGGTCGTCAAGACTCTCACCGGTATCAAAGCGGGACTTGAACTCTGGTGTGAGTGCTTTCAACTCCTCGTCAGAGAGACTCTTCATCTCTTCTTCGAGTGAATTGATCTCATCGACGATAGGCTGTAGAGCCTTTACCGCCTTCTCGTTGGAGTCACCAACTAGCTTGTTAAGCAGGCCAAACATACGCAGGAAAGCCTTTGATATGGCCTGTCATTTCGTCGCTTGTTCAGAATTTTCAGCCAGGGCTGAGGCCTATCTGAACAGTGCGCCGACGGACCGGCCTTCGTGTATGCGCCGAATAGCCTCACCAACCAGAGGCGCTATCGGCACTACGTTAATTTTTGGGTGCCTCTTTCGCTCTTCCAGAGGAACCGTATCGGTGATTACTAACTCATTAAGGTTAGGCACTGCCGCAAGTTTCTGTGCGGCGTCACCCGGCAGAACAGCATGTGTGGCACACGCATACACACCCTTGCTACCGTGCTCGGCAAGTATGTTTGCCGCCGAGATCATCGTGCTGCCGGTATTAATTTCATCATCGAACAGCAGCGCGTGCTTACCTTCTACATTACCGATTACGTTCAGAGTCTCAACCCGGTCGTTGTTACCGAGCCGCCTTTTCTCAATAATCGCCAGGGGTACGTTGAGACGTGAGGCAAACACACGAGAACGGCGAGATGAGCCGATATCCGGCGCGACTACCACGAGGTCATCACCCAATTTCTTGTTGATGAAATAGTCGGCGAGCATCGGAAGCGCCGTCAGTTCATCAACAACTGTCGAGAAGAATCCCTGCACCTGAGCGGCATGTAAGTCCACAAGAACGACACGGTCAGCACCGGCAGTGTGAATAAGATCAGCGATCAGGCGTGCTGTGATCGGAACTCTCGGCTGGTCTTTCTTGTCGGTACGCGCATAAGAGAAGTACGGCATTACAGCCGTGATTCTCCCCGCAGACGCCCTTCGAGCAGCGTCAATGAAGATCAGCATCTCCATGATGTTGTCGTTCACCGGATAGGCCGTGGGCTGGACGATGAACACGTCGCGATGACGAACGTTGTCCATGATGCGGACGAACGTGTTGTCGTTGTTGAATTTGGAAAATTCGGCATTTCCCTGATCGCATTCAAGATACTCGCAGATCCGCTCTGCAAGTACTGGATGCGCACGTCCGCTGAAGATCATCGGCCCGCCATTTAGGAACAAATCAGACTCCTCGATAGTGTGGCGACCGTCCTTCACGTGCCGCCGCCATGCCTTCAGCGTGGTCTGCCGATGATAGCGTGATTGACTCGGCCGCGGCGGACATATCGAGGGCTGTTGCGAGGTCTACACCAAGACTCGCGTGCGTCATCGTCTTAGCAAGCCGGGTAGCGATAGGCGGGCCAGCGGCAATTCGATTAGCCAGCTTGCCAGACTCTTCAACGAGATTTTCCTTTGGCACGACTTTATTAAGAAACCCCGCTGCAAGTGCTTGTTCTGCATCAAGGAAATCACCGGTCAACATTAACTCGGCAGCTTTAGCCATTCCAAGAAGCCGGGGATAGAACCAGACGCCACCATAGCCCGGGAATAATCCGACTTTAATGTAAGCCGCGGAAAATCGGGCTTCGGGGGTTGCTATGCGCAGGTCACACGCGCACGCAAGGTCAAGTCCAGCACCAACTGCAGGTCCGTCTATCGCAGCGATAACCGGCTTCTCGATATTGAACAGACTCAGGATTACGCGGTGAGAGAGCTTGAAGCCCTGACGGAGTGCCTCTGGTCCGCCGGGCCCTGGCGAATGCGGTCCGATGCTGGAGCCACCAGAAAGCTCGTTGGTGTCGACACCGGAGCAGAACGAGCCGCCGGCACCGGTAAGGATGATGACGTGAACAGATTCGTCACGAGCAAGTTGAGAGACCGCCTGGTCTAGCGAAGCTAAGGACTCTGCGTTCAGAGCGTTGCGACGTGATGGCCGGTTGAGCGTGATTGTCCCGACACCCAGGTCAGGCTCGGTGGTAGTCAGAACCGGAATTCTCTCCGGCTCGGATGAGGTTTCTGCCATGCGGAAATGTTAACAGTGAGAAGGGCTGTTAACCGATCAGAAACCGTCCTCAGCTCTTACGCGGCTTCTTCATCCTGCTCATCAGCGAACATCGTCTCAGCCGGCACGGTCTCCGGGCCAAACATCGAGCCAGTGCCACCAACGGATGGAGTGGTATCGCGCCTGGTCAAGAAATCCCGATTAAAACCGCATTGCAGGCACTTCGCATATACGCCGTAGTTGTCGCGGTCGAGTTTGATGTCACCTGTGCAACGCGGGCAGGCTTTTGTGTAGAGCATTTTAACGCCTTATCGACTAATCCCGACGACACTTTCGCCGAAAACGGGGAGAGCCTATGTGGCGGTTTGAGGGCGGTATGCGTGGATTTCACCACTAGCGCGTGGGTGCTAGCACGCAGACTGAGCGAAAGGGAAAGCTATTCAAGGCGTTCAAGGCGTTTTCCATATTCTGCTGCATCGAACCCGAACAACACGGTCTTACCGGTGATCAAGATCGGCCTTCGGATCAGTCTTGGCTCTTCGAGCATCAGATCGATCAACTCATCGTCTGGAATCTGCCCACGGCGGTCTCGATATGGTTTAGCACTGGGGCTGCGCCAGGAGAACATCTCGTCGAGCGAGGCCATGCCGGCGATTCGCATGAGCTCATCACGGGTAAATCGTTCTTTGAAAAAATCTCGTTCCCGTGCCTGGTCCGTAACTTGCAAAAGGACACCTTTCGCTTTGCGGCAGGTGTCTCAACTGGTGTAGTGGTAAAACTCGGGTTGCGATGCCAATGGTCAGCCCTTCGTAATTGTCGTCATGTACGCTAGCAAGCGAGTGTAGTCCAGCCCAATCGGCGAATCCACGGAGATTGCCGGGCGGACCGGAAGGTCGAATTGGCAACCAGCGAACACGAAAGTTCAAGTTCCGGTGCAGACACCGGAGCGACCACGGCTGACCACACTTTGTCCGATTCTTCTACCTGGCCCCCCTTCACAGCCTTCCGGAATGCCCTCGCTGTTCATCGCAGAGGTGCAGGAAGCCTAGCCAACCTGAGCATCTACGCAGCCGGCCTTTCGGGGTTGTGGACCGCACTTGGAACACCCCTGCTGCCGATCAAAGTAGAAGAGATCCTCGCAGACGGAGGGTCTTCGATCCTGTGGATGGATTTCGATGAAGACAATAAAAACGGTGCTTTAGGCATCGTTTCGCTGATCGGGCTGGCCATTGCCGCACTAACTCAGCCAATTGCCGGTGTACTGAGTGATCGCAGGATTGGTCCTCGCAGGCGACTTCCGTTTTTGATGATCGGTGCTATTGGCATGGCGACTTCGGTGCTGTTCCTCGGAGTGGTAGGAACCCTCGCCGCTCTCATATTCCTGAATCTGATGATTCAAGGGATGGGTAACTTCGCACAGGGAGCCGCAAACGGTCTCATATCAGACCATGTTGATACCAATCGCAAAGGCACAGCCGCCGGCGCTTTGAATCTGTCGAGAGTGATAGGGGCCGGGTTGTTAACCGGAATCGTTCTCTGGATGATGGCCCAGTACGACGCTGAAACCTCACCCGGGTGGATGAACGCAGCCCTGGCCCTCATGGCGAGCGTGGCCATTCTCACATCGCTGTGGACTGTTACGTCGTTGTGGCGAGTGCGAAAGGGATCTGATCACTCGATAACGGTTCAACAAGCGGTTGTGTCTGAGCCTGAGCAGTATCCCGAGGTTGCTGAACCCAAAGACAACGCTGAACGCCAGGCTTTGCTACCTCACGACAACTACCTCCGTTTTCTTGTCGCATTGACCGTCGTAATCGGAGGATTTTCCGCCCTCCAGCTCTACTCCTTCTTCTACCTGGAAGACGTCATTGGCCTGGAAAACCCGGCCGATGGAGCGCTCGCCGTGCTTATTGCTACTGCAGTCGCAACAGGCCTGACGGTGATGCCTGCTGGGAAGTTAGCGGACCGGGTTGGACGTGATCCGATGATCTACGCTGGTGGACTACTCGGAATAGCAGCAACGGTGATACTGATCTTCGCTACCTCGATAGTGATCGTCGTGGTCGTTGGGGTTCTGATCGGAGTTGTGATCGGCCTGTTCCTCACTGTCAGCTGGGCGCTCGCAAACGACCTCGTTTCACGGCGAAATGCGGCACGCGATCTTGGATACGCAAGTGTGGCCGTACTTATCGGGTCAGCCATCTCACGGATCTCCGGTCTTGGCGTTGACAGGCTCAATGAGGTGCAGGACGCGCTTGGTTACCAGGTGGTTCTGGGTGCGGTCGCGGTCTCTTTCCTGATCGCCGTTGCGCTAATGACTCGTCTCGACTCACGGCGAGGTGCTGAGCAGGCCGAATCTTTCCAGGAACATCCGGCTGGTTGAGAAACGCCGAGACGCTCGGCATAACCGATCGCTGCTTGTAGCCCCGCCTATATAATCGAGTTCGTATGAACGGCAATCGCGCTGCTCGATGCCGCGAAATGCTTCTGTGAATGATGATCGGAGAGGTAGACGCGGACCATGACAATCATCGAAAAGATTCCAGGACGCTCAATGGACGTATATCTCGCCAGCCCGCGTGGATTCTGCGCAGGTGTAGTGCTCGCAGTGGACATAGTGGAATTGGCGCTGAAAAAGTATGGCGCACCAGTCTATGTAAAACATCAAATTGTCCACAATCCCATAGTCGTTGCAGAGACAGAACGCAAAGGCGCAATCACGGTCGAGGAAGTTAGCGAAATCCCTGAGGGGTCCGTAGTCGTCTTCTCTGCTCATGGATCCCCGCCTTCTGACTACGAGGAGGCGGAGCGTCGCAACCTGACGGTGATAGACGCCACGTGCCCGTTAGTTAAGCGTGTACACAACGAGGCGAAAAAGTACGCACGCGAAGGCAAGAAAATCATTCTCGTAGGGCATCGTGGGCACCAGGAAGTTATCGGCTCAACAGGCCAGACCGACATGACGCTCATAGATGAACGAGAAGGGATCGATGTACCCGAGTTTGATCAGGAAGATGCAGAAGTTGCAGTCCTAACGCAGACGACCCTATCAGTCCGAGACACCGCCGCAGCGATCGACGAAATCACCGATCGTTACCCGAATGCAATGGTGCGCAACGACATCTGCTACGCGACTACGAACCGGCAGCAGGCTGCCAGCCAGCTCGCAGAGGTCGCTGAACTGGTACTGGTGATTGGAGCTCAAAACAGTTCGAACTGCAACCGCCTGAAAGAGGTTGCTGAGTCCTATGGCGTGAGGTCATTCCTGATCAACGGCCCTGAAGAGATGGACATGTCATGGTTCGAAGGCATCACCCGGGTTGGAATTACTTCTGGTGCATCAACTCCAGAATCGAGCGTAGCTGCGGTGATAAAGGCGATCGACCCTAAGAACGTGATCCACGTCGGACAGGGTGATGAAAACATCACTTTCAGGATGCCGAAAGAGCTCGAAGAGACCCAGAAAACCTCTAAGGTCCGGACCGGCGTTCGCCGATAACCCCAAATTTCAAAAGGTGAACACGTGAAGATCACGTCAGTAGAGTGTCTCGTTCTCGATGCCGAGTATCCCTACGCGATTATTCAGACCGATGCTGGCATCACCGGTTTCGGTGAATGCTTTCGCAGGGCGCCTTACGTTTCAAGTGCGGCGATCGAAACGGTGTTCGCGCCATTACTGATCGGAATGGATCCGTTCGATACCTCCGGTATCTGGAACACCCTGTTCCGTGCCGGTGCCGTCGCAGGCCCTCCAGGAGCCCTGCTGACCGCAGTTTCGGGAGTAGACATCGCTCTCTGGGACATCAAGGGGAAAGCCCTCGACACTCCTCTTTACAAGTTACTGGGCGGTAAAAATCGCGACAAAGTTCGTGTCTACGCATCGTCACTCCAACGTGATCTGGCGCCGGAGGTGGAAGCAAAGAGGGTGGCAGAATTCCGGGATCGTGGATTCTCGGCGTACAAAATGCATTCGGCTGTACCAGGGCATATCGACGATCCTGCTGACACGACCGTTGAAAACGTGAAGGCGATGCGGAAACTCGTTGGCGACGATATGGAGATCCTGGTCGACGTCAATGGTGCCTACTCGGTGCATCATGCTATTGAAATCGGCAAAGCGCTCCAGGACCTGGACGTGTTTCATTTCGAAGAGCCGGTGCATGTGCGGGACTTAGAAGGGCTGGCAGAGCTTTCTGACGCACTGGACATTCCGGTTGCGGCCGGTGAAAACGCCTTCACGCGATGGGATTTTCAGGAACTTGTCCAGCGAGGAAAACCAGACATCGTCCAGCCAGACGTAGTTAAGACTGGTGGAATCACCGAGTTTCAGCAGATCACTTCCGTGGTCAGCTCTCATGGTCTTCCAATGACCATCCACAACACGCAGCCGTACGGCTCCACAGCAGCACATCTTCACCTGATTGCTGGTAGAGACGATTTTCCGTATGCACAGGAATACAACATTGAACATGTAGGTATTCGCGACGCAGGCTCAATACTGAAAGAACCGTTTGAAGTAGAGGACGGTTACATCCGAGTACCAGAGGGACCTGGACTGGGCCTTGAGTATGACCTGGACGTGATGCGGTCCCGACATCGTGATCCTTAGGATCACCACCCCGATCGCCTGGTTGCTGCTAGCCATGGCCATCTTCACAGGTTGCACTTCGGGAGAACTTCACGAGACTAACTCATCACCCACGCTACCTGCGTCATCCGTAATTCCGACGGTTACGTTTTCACCCTCACCCACGCCTACCGTCACAGCGGCAACTATCACGACGCTTCCAACACGGATTCTTCCAGCGCCCCCTCTGCCGACTGCGACCATTGTGCCGAGTCCAACCCCAGCACCACCTCAGTACCTGGACAACGATGACTGCTTAAACATCAATCGCTGGCACCTGCCCGGCGCCAGAGTTGTGCTGTCGCAGGGTGAACTCAGTGTCGCGATCCACACAGAAACTGCAGCATCGCCATCTGAGCAGTCGCAGGGCCTGATGTGCCGCGAGAGCGTGCCCGCTGGTACTGGGATGCTGTTTCCATTCGAAACCGAGAGGACCGGCGGCTTCTGGATGTTCAACACCTACGTCCCCTTGGACATCATCTTTTTCGCTGGTGACAACGGTGAACTTGCAGTCGTGCAGATGAATCCATGTCCCAGGGATCCTGAAGAAGAGACGAACGCATGGAGTTCGCGGTGCGGGATCGAATCGGCCGACTACAGACCGGCAATCAGTTACAGAGCCGCACTTGAGTTGCCACAAGGGTGGCTTTCAAGCGTTGGGTTTGATCTTTCCGATACGTCCGGTATCTCAGTTTCGATAGACTGAGGGTAGTGATATCTGGCAGATTCAAGGAACCGGTATGACCTATCAGCTGATACTCCTTCGCCACGGCGAAAGCGAATGGAATCTTGAGAACAGGTTCTCGGGCTGGAAAGATGTGGACCTGACCGAAACCGGCGTGGCAGAGGCTAAAAAATCTGCTGCGCTTCTCGCTGACGAAGGTCTCATCCCGGAATTTGCGTTCACTTCTGTTCTCAAGAGAGCGATACGCACTCTGTGGATAGTTATGGGTGAGATGGACCGCATGTGGATCCCGGTTGAACGTTCATGGAGGTTGAACGAACGCAGCTACGGAGCACTCCAGGGACTAAACAAAGCCGAAACCGCTGAGAAACACGGTGATGAGCAGGTACTTATCTGGCGAAGGAGTTATGACACTCGCCCGCCAGCATTGGAGCCAGGCGACGAGCGGAACCCACGTAACGACCCTCGTTACTCAGAGCTCACAGACGAAGAGCTACCGCTTACCGAATGCCTGAAAGACACAGTCGAAAGAGTTCTGCCCTATTGGCAAGAACGGATCGTACCCAGGATAAGGACTGGTAAGCAGGTCATCATCGCCGCCCATGGAAACAGCCTTCGGGCGTTGGTCAAGCACCTCGACAACATCTCGGACGAGGAGATTGTAGGACTGAACATTCCAACCGGAGTGCCTCTGATTTACGAGCTTAACGAAGAGATGCAACCGCTCAGTAGCCGGTATCTGGGAGACCAGGATGCCATCAAGGCTGCGATGGAAGCCGTGGCCAGCCAGGGACGATCGCGTAGCTGACATAGTCCCAAAGTCCTATTCGCTTCCGTGTAAACCTCCCCTAAGCTGTTCGGTTCCTTTACGTGTCATCCCCCATACTCGCCAGTAATTGGCCGGGCTAACTTTGTGTCAACACAGGGGCAGATGCTGCCAGGGCTTCTGGCCTATTGCCCCCAGGAGCGACCGACATATTCACACGGCCCAAAAGCCCACCCCACGTTCGTCGTTCCCAAGAATCCATCACAAGGACTGAATAAAGCGAGTCAGGCAGGGAAACGTCCGATTACCCGGACAAGATTCGCTAAGACCCGCATCTTCAAATGGTGTATTCGTTAACACCGGATTCAATAAAACGGCGTTTCGCAAACTCCTCAACCACAGTCTCCAAGATCTGAATGACAACAAGCAGCGACCACAACAGAAACGAAAAGTTCGAGATGATCGGCCGAATTTCGGCCGGACTCGCACACGAACTTAACGGTCCGATTGGTATCGCACTCGGCTTTACGGAGCTGGCTAAAGAGGCGCTTGATACCGATGGCGGCGCGATTGATGGGCAGTCTGCCGCAAAAGTTAGCGAGTATCTGAACCTGATCGAGAGCTCCACCAGACGGGCACGTGAGTTGGCTCGAAATGTATGGGATTTCGCAAAATCCGAACCAGGCAAGATCGACGATTTCGATCTTGGTGAACTGGTCGGCCACGCTGCGGCACTGTCCGGTCCCGCGGTAAAGGTTGGAAGTCTCGAAATAGTCCCAAGGGGCGAGATTGAACAAAACGTAGCGGTGAGAGGTGACAGGACACTGACACTGCAGAGCCTTGTCCAGCTAATGCTCTCATCAACACAGACATTGCCGGAAGGTGGAACGGTCTACTGGGCGGTGAGGTCTGCCAAAGATGGTGAAAGTGGAGGTGAGTTCGTTCTCACGGCTGAGCCGTGGGGAGAAGTTTCTTCAAATGAATGGCCTGTCGACGCACAGGTCAAGGAATGGTTCGAGTCGCAGGGTGGATCTCTGGACCCTGTGACCGGAGTGAGCATGAAGAGCGGAGGTCCGTCTGCTCTGGCATGGATCGTTTCAGGGAGATTACCGGCAGCATCAGGAGCCGTCGGACAGGCCAGCTAGCTGGCTGACATGTTGGAATCTGTCCATATTGGACATGGAGGCAGTTTTGACTACGGATTCGGTCGAAGTTAAGTCGATTAAAGTGCTCATGGTTGATGACCATGAACTGATGCGGCAGGCCTACGGGATGCTGCTGAATACAGACCCGGACATTCAGATTGTCGGGTTTGCAGGTGATGGCCAGGAAGCCCTTGGAATGGTGGACAGGCTCAACCCTACAGTCGTAATCATGGATGGCCGAATGCCGCGACTCGATGGAGTCAGCGCCTCTCGCATCATTCGCGAGAAGCACCCCGACATGGCAATCGTCCTGCTCTCCGCGTTCGATGACGACGAATTTGTCCGAGAGTTCCTAAAAGGCGATGTCAAAGGCAAGGCTTACCTGCTGAAGCAGTCACTGGACAGCCTTTCCGATCTCGTCCAGGCGGTGAAGGACGTCGCCGAAGGCAAGACCTACCTCGCAAGCGAGATCGTCGCAAAACTTGCCGGCACGCAGAACAAGGTCGAGAGCCAGTTCCTTTCTGAACTGACGGAACGTGAACGTGAAGTTCTCGATTGCATGGCACGTGGTCACTCGAACGCAGCCATCGCAGAGGATCTCTTCATACAACCTCGAACGGTTGAGCGTCACATCGGTTCGATCTTCGGAAAGATGAGACTACAGCCCCAGCCTAAGGCCCACGCACGAGTCCAGGCTGTACTTGCATTCCTGCACGACACTGGCCGACTGAAGGAAGGTCAGCGCGTGGCTCCTAAGGCACAGGACGAGCAGCAGGCAGCTGCACCAGCCGCAAAAATTCAAGAGGATGATCAGCCGGCGTACCTCAAGCACGCCAAGCAGATCGCAAGTAGCGCTTCTTAGCCAGTACTGCCGATAGAAAAATCAGAAACGCCCCGCCATGTGCGGGGCGTTTCTTCGTTTAACGCTTACCTGCCAAGACGAACTACCAGGCAATCTCTCCACCGTCGATCACGAGCTCAGTACCTGTTACCCATTCCGCTTCATCCGACGCCAGATAAAGCACCCCGTACGCAATGTCGTTTGGCTTGCCCAACCGCCCTATCGGTGTCATGTCCAATCGTCTCTGGTGAATCTCGGGATCAGAGTGGATATCGGTGGTCATCGGCGTGTCCGTAAATCCAGGGTGCACCGAGTTGACCCGGATCTTGTCTTTGGCCAGCTGTACCGCTGCCGCTTTCGAGAAGGTACGTGCTGCACCCTTTGAAGCGTGATAGGCGGCACCTGCCGGGCTACCGACAATGCCGAAGATCGACGATATGTTGACCACAGACCCGCCGCCATTTTTACGCATAGCCGCGACGGCGGATTTAGTCCCAAGCATCACACCTGTCGAGTTAACAGCGAACACTGTGTCCCAGTTCTCAACGATCGTGTCCTCCACTGGAGGGCGGCCCTTAGCCCCAGACATACCGGCGTTGTTCACCACCACATCAAGTCGGCCCCAGAGAGACATGACTTCGTCGACAATACTGTTCCAGTTCGCTTCGTCTGTCGCATCAAGGCGGCGGTAGATGGCTGCATCACCAAGCTCCTGTTCGAGCGCGTTGCCTTTCGATTCATCGATATCGCCGATCACCACCTTCGCGCCGTGTTCTACGAACAGGCGGCAACAGGCCTCACCTATGCCCGAAGCACCTCCGGTTACTATCGCCGTCTTGCCTGCAAGTCTCGGTCCGACCGTCATCTGTTACCGCCTATCTGCTCGTCGATCATGTTCCGATTAGCTACGTTCTCTTGTCGCACCTGGTGCGCCCGCCAGTTTCCTGTCTATGCCAGTTCGTCAGCCCACGCTGTGCTCGGCTACCACTGTCGGGTTTAGCTCCAGTCCCAGGCCAGGCTTGTCAGGATACGGTGCCCACATCCCGTTCTCTGGCTTTGGGAAATCAGTGTAGAAGAAGAGATCGTTCTTCTCGACCGAGCCAAGGTACTCAACAACCTTGAGATTTGGTGTCGCCATCGCACAGTGCAGGTGCACCAGCTGTACGGCGTGAGGTGCAACAGGCAGGTTAAAGGCATGTGCAAGATATGCAGCCTTCATCCACTCGGTGACGCCACCGACTCGCCCGATGTCTGGCTGAGCGATGTCTACCGCACCGCGGGCAATCAGGTCTTTGAATCCATACTTCGTGTATTCATGCTCACCGGAGGCTACCGGAATGTTTGTAGATCGTGAGATGGTGGCCAGTCCCTCAATGTCATCCGCCAGAACCGGCTCCTCGAACCACTTAACGTCAAAATCCTCGAATGCCCGGGACATTCTTATCGCCTGCTTGGCGTAGTAGCCGTTGTTCGCGTCGACGTAGATTTCAACGTCGTCTCCTACGGCGTTGCGTACCGCCGCGAGGCGAGCGATGTCCTCTTTTTCGGACTGGCCAAAGTCCTTGCCAACCTTCATCTTTACTCGAGGAATTCCCCGGTCCACGTAACCGGTTTGCTCCGCGATCAACTCTTTCTGGTCATAGTTTGTCCAGCCGCCGGATCCGTAGATCGGCACTTTGTCGAACATTGGGTTCAACAGCCGGTAAAGCGGCAGCCCCAGTGCTTTGGCTTTAAGGTCCCACAGGCCAATGTCAACCGCGGACAAAGCCTGGAAAGCAACGCCTTTCCGGCCGTAACCACGCACTCGCCAGAACATGTCGTTCCATAGCTTCTCGATGTTGAATGGATCCTGACCAATCAACAGTTCCTTGAGGTTGTTCTCAATCACAGCCCGGATCGCATGATTGCCGGTGCCAACGCCCAATCCCTCTGTGCCTTCGTCGGTTTTTATGTGCACCCAGAGCCCCATCGAGCCTCTGGCGCCGGGTTTGAGCGGCGGAATAGTCGCGTCCTGGATGACGAACCCCTCCGGGTTACGAAGCATGGTGGTCTTGACATCTGTGATCTTCATTAGCGAGTTCCTGGGAAGTGAGTTGAGTCTTGCATGAGAAAGTGACGCGGCGGGATTATAGGCGCAGGAAGACCGCTGGCGGGAGCCAGGTACGGCAGGGCAAAGTTTCGAGGAGTTGGACCTTCAGCTAGCCCGGCGGTACTGATAGACCGCTAGCGGTGCGAAGACGAGTGTGATGCCCACTATCCAGGCGATGGATATCAGTAGATCTTCGGTGATCGGTCCACCCTGGGCCAGTGCTCTGGCAGTGTCGACACCATAAGTCATCGGATTGGCCTTAGCGACAGGTTGCAGCCAGCCCGGCATCGTCTGCACAGGAACGAACGCGCTGCTCAGAAAGGTGATCGGGAAGATCACGAGGAACGTGACGACGTTCGCCGACTCAACATTCGAAGACCGAGCACCGAAGTAGGCCATCATGAAGTGGAAAGCAATGGAGAAGAAGATAGCGTAGAACGGGAATGCGATGGCCCCGACGACACCACCGTGAAACCGGAACCCGATAGCGAGTCCAACGGCCAGCATGACTCCGACCACGAAGAGGTTGCGTACCATGTCCCCAATTACACGACCAGCGATAACGGCTGAACGCGCCATAGGCAATGAGCGATACCGGTCAACTATGCCTTTGCTCAGATCGTCCGCCAGCCCCACAGCGGTCTGGCTGGTCCCGAATAACACAGTCTGAATGATGATCCCTGGCATCAGGAAGTCGGTGTAGCTACCTCCTGTCTGAATCGCACCACCGAATACATAGACGAATAGCAATACGAACATGATCGGCTGAATCGTCACGAACGTGAGAAGTTCAGGAGTACGTGTTGTGATGACCAGGTTTCTCCAGGTCATGGTGCTGGTGTCTTGCACAATCCAGCGTGCTTCAGCTTTCAGATTCGCCACTAGCTCAGTCATCAGAGCCGCCTCCGTCCTCCGCACCACCGGTCTCAGCCTCTTCTGCCGTGCGACCGGTCAGTGCCAGGAATACGTCATCAAGCGTCGGTTGCCGCATGGAAAGATCTGTCACTGAGACTTCCGCCGCATCAAGTTCGCGAACAACCCCGGCAAGCAGCGAGGAACCGTCCCTCACTGCGACGGTAACTCTGCGATCGTGATCGGTGACCACAGGTTCATCATCACTGAACCTCCGCAGAACCTCGACAGTCTTGCTAACCTGGTCCTCTTCTCCAGCCTGAACTGATATGAACTCAGATCCGGCCCTCTGCTTGAGTTGGCTGGCTGTCCCTTCGGCGATAATCGATCCGTGGTCTATCACCGTGATCAGATCAGCCAGTTGGTCCGCCTCTTCAAGGTACTGTGTGGTTAGCAGAACGGTCGTGCCAGATCTGACCAGTCCTCTGATCACGTCCCACAATTCGTTTCTGCTACGTGGGTCTAAGCCCGTTGTCGGCTCGTCGAGAAACAGAACCTGGGGATTCGCCACGAGACTTGCGCCGAGGTCCAATCGGCGTCTCATACCACCTGAATATGTCTTGACTGCCCGGTCACCAGACTCCACGAGGTCGAACTGCTCCAACAACTCGCTGGCACGCCTGCGTGAATCTTCACGGCCAAGGTGATAGAGCCGGGCGACAAGGTGGAGGTTTTCTCTTCCAGTTAGATTCTCATCAACAGCAGCACTCTGACCCGCCAGACCGATGATTGAGCGCACCTGTCTCGTCTCTTCGACGACATCGAATCCTGCAACGCGTGCTCGCCCCGAAGACGGCTTGATCAGCGATGAGAGAATCTTCACCAGCGTCGTTTTGCCAGCACCGTTTGGTCCTAGCAGACCGAGCACGGCTCCTTGTTCGACCTGGAGAGAAACGCCTTTAAGAGCTTCGATTTTGCCGTAGCTCTTCGAGACATTTTCGACGCTGATTGTTGGTGATTGGCTCGACATTTTTCACTGATGCAGGCAGAAAAAACTGCGGTATTGGTTACCGCAGCAACTACAAAGTATACGAGCGACGTGTTCCATAGCTCGTCCGTTTGGCACACAAATTGACAGTTGACAGGCACACGTAATTGAGTATGTCTTGGACCTACAGCGAGAGCATAAACGGCAACCCTGACAGAGGTCCGTCACCTTTTTCCGCAGCGGTCAGCGATGTCTTCCTGCCCCCCTTCAATTTCGCGTTGACCGATTTCAACGGTCTGGCGCGTTGAGCAGGCGTCCTATCTATCACCAGTAGTTGCACCTTTAAAACGGGAGTAGGCTATGCGCTTCCGATTCACTCAACCTCCCGATCCATCACCGCTCAAGCAGGATTCAAATTGACGCCGATCGCATCAGCCCGTCGCCGTGCCAGGCGCGTTTACTACGGCTGGTGGGTATCGATCACCGGCGCGTTCAATATGGTGATCAGCTCCGGGCCCACGTTTCAGGCCAGCAGCGTGCTGTTCAAAGCGATTGAAGATGAGTTCGGTTGGTCACGCGCAGTAGTAGCAGGGGTGGCGTCATTCGGTCGCTTCGGCGGGGCGATGCTCGGACCAATGGAAGGCTGGATGACCGACAAGTTCGGTTCGGCAAAGATGGTCCTGCTCGGTTTCACGATGGGAGGACTCGGCCTCATATTCTTCGCCAGGGTTGAGTCGATATTCACCTACTACGTCGCCTTTTTCATACTGTCGCTGGGATTCAGCATCGGAGGGTTCACGCCCTCAATGGCCGCGGTCAACTCATGGATGCCACATCGACGCGCTACCGCAATGTCATTCGTGGTCGCAGGCAGCAGTGCTGGAGGGTTTCTGGTCCCGGCAATTGTCTGGGGCATTCAGGTGCACGGTTGGCGTGACACAGTCACAGTCATCGGCATCGTCACCCTGGTTTCTGGGCCGATCGTCGCAAGGGTTTTGAGAAAGCGCATGCCAGACCCGATTTCGATGAACAGACTGGTGCGCAGAGCAAATCGCGGGCGGCGCTTCTCAGATCATTCAGGCATACCGGCACACGACTTCACTCCATCAGAGGCCCTGCGAACACGCGCTTTCTGGGGGGTATCGATCACTCACATGCTCACCAACTTCTCCGTAGGAGCACTAAGCGCGCACCTGTTCTTACATCTGACTGACGAAAACGGTGTTCATCTTTCGGCTCAAGCTGCAGGTTCGATCCTTGTGATGCAGACGATAGTCGCTTTCGCGGCTCAGCTGACCGGCGGTTTCGCCGGTGACCGAGTCGAAAAGAGATTCGCTATTACAGTGCTTGCGTTGATACAGGCCGCCGGTCTGGTTGTACTTGCTATCGCAGGTAGCTATGCAATCGCGGTCGTTTTTGCGTTGCTCTGGGGAATTGGGTTCGGAGGCAGGACGCCAATTCTTCATGCCATGCGTGGCGACTACTTCGGCAGAAAGCACTACGGCACGATACTTGGAATGTCAGCATTCCCAATGGCAATTGGTATGACCGTCTCGCCTGTAGTTGTTGGGTGGGTGTTTGATCAGCAGAACACGTATGAAACTGTTCTCTTTGTCTTAGCTGGAGCAGCAGTGATGGCATCGATAACCATCCTGTTTGCAACTCGACCTGGACCGCCTCAACCTCGGGCAAAAAGACGTTTCTTGCAACGCCGGCTCTGAAACAGCATCTAAGTGGATGAGGCGTCTTCCGGAAGAGCGAACCGTCCCTCCGCCCTGCCGGTTGGCGCCGACTATTTGAGATACGGTAAGTGAGATTTCGTGGGCCAGTCCGCACACAAAAGCAAGAACTCTGCCTCCGGTGACAGGGAGCGTCAGCTAAACCGACCCTGGTTGCGGAGTGCATCCTGGGCTGCCGTGACAATGGCGATTTTGCTGGGCGTTGCTGTTGGCGTGAATGCCCTGATTGGCAGAGTGATTCACTGGGAGATAGTGACCGGTCTCGGCATCCTGGGCTTTGTTTTTCTGTCGATCGGTCGGCGATACCGGACCGTTTAGGAGCTCCCCGTACAGGAACGGTAGATAACCACAGCCCTAAGCAGGCTTATTGAGCCTGTACTCCTCGTCTTCCAACAGTTTCTTCAACCTTCCGAGACTTTCAGAGATTCTCTTCTGAACAGAGCGGTTGGTGATCATCACGAAAAGCCTGTACCAGCGTTTGTAGGTGAGTTTCACTGACTGTCTGACTGTTGTTACTCCATCAGATTCAAACAGGTGGAAGCGAGAATGCATGATGAAGCCCGCCGATTCGATTCGCATAGACACCGAGTGGTCAGGCTCAAACGAAACGATTTCTGATTCGGGTGTAATCACCTTTTTGGAACTGTGGTCTTGAGCTCGCATTCCCAGTTTGATCTCTGAATCGCCACCAATGCGCCCATCAGGCCTCAGGCCACCGATCCATGTGTGCAACAGATGGGGCGTGGAGACATACCGGTAGACGTCAGTCGCCGGAGCATTGATCTGTATGGTGGCTATGCTTGTCGGCAAGTCACCTGATTCCCTGATGGGCCATTCTGCGCCGAATTAACCCTTGTATCTCATGTTGAGCCGTAATTGGGCTCCACCGGCTTTTAGAGCTGGCAGATCGCATCTGTTACGTTAGGTGCCGCCAGTCAACCCTACTTTTACTGGCCTCAGCGCGACAGCTATTCACTGCCCGGAGAACACGATGCGCCCAATCGCAGACGTAGCAAATGACCTCGGCCTATCGGTTGATCGTCTCGAACCCCACGGCAACGACAAACTGAAGATCCCGCTGGACGAATTTCCAGTTGCCGACACCCCGGCAAAGCTAATAGTAGTGACGGCGATCACCCCTACGCCTGCGGGTGAAGGCAAGTCAACTACTGCGGTTGGCCTCACCCAAGGACTGGCGAAGATCGGCAAGAAACCGGTGCTAACCATCAGGCAACCATCGCTGGGACCTGTGTTTGGGCACAAAGGCGGTGGGACCGGTGGAGGCAAATCCACTGTCCAACCTGCTGTAGATATAAACCTTCACTTCACCGGCGACTTTCACGCCATCGAGTCTGCCCACAACTTTCTCGCGGCAATGACTGACAATGCTGCTCATCGAGGACTGATCGAAGGCTTCACTCCCGATGGGATCACGTGGCGGCGAGTCACAGATGCTGAAGATCGTGCATTGCGTAACGTGGTCACCGGCGTCGGTGGTCGAGCCGCCGCACCGCTCCGCGAGACAGGCTTCGATATCTCGTCTGCATCCGAGATCATGGCGATCATGGCCTTAGCTCATGACTACGAAGACCTTCGCCTGCGGCTCAGCAGCATCGTTGTCGGCTGGACAAACGACCGCATTCCCGTTTCAGCTAACGAAATTGGTGCAGTCGGGTCGATGATGGCGCTCTTGCGTGATGCCCTGAAACCGAACCTCTGCCAGACGCTTGAAGGCCAGCCTGCGATCGTCCATATGGGCCCGTTCGGAAATATTGCCCACGGATGCAGCTCAATCGTCGCCGACAAACTGGCTATCAATACAGGTGAATACGTCATTACCGAGGCAGGTTTTGGAGCAGATCTCGGTTTCGAAAAATTCATGGACATCAAGGTCCGCCAGGGAGGACCAAAACCTTCCGCAGCAGTCGTCGTGGCAACCATTCGGGGACTCAAATGGCACGGCGGAACCGAACTCAAGGACATGGGAACGCCGGACACCAACTCAGTCCGAAAAGGTGCCGAGAACCTTAAGAATGCCATTCGCATTGTGAAGATGTACGGGCTTCCTGCTGTCGTTGCAATAAATCGGTTCCCTGACGACTCCCCGGACGAGGTTGCACTGGTCAAGGAGCTTGCCAGAGAGTTCGGTGCCTCTGGCGTTGAAGAAGCGAAAGGCTTTGCGGAAGGCGGCGCAGGTATGACCGAGCTTGCAGAAGCCGTCGCCGGCGCAGCAGATTCGGGTGAAGCAGACGTCAAGCTGCTCTACCAGAACGATGAGACTTTCTTCGCCAAGGTCGAACGCATGGCAAAAGAGCTGTATGGGGCGGATAAAGTCGAATGGGGGCCGATGACTCGTACAACAGCCCGTCGGTTTGCTGACAACGGCTGGGAGTTTCCTGTCTGCATGGCCAAAACCCATCTTTCGGTTTCAGCAAATCCCAAGCTGCGTGGAGCACCGACCGGACACACTCTACCTATCAGGGAGCTTCGGGTACTGGCAGGTGCTCGTCAGATCGTCACCCTGGCCGGAGACATCATCACTCTGCCGGGACTTCCGTCGAATCCAAATGCGCTCGACATCGATCTAAACGATAAAACTGGCGAAATAACAGGAATTCTCAGTACCTAGTAGCAGCTGCCTTTCGATTAGACAGTGATATCCCCTCGAATACCTCCGAGGAGGTATTGTCGACCGCTGCAGATCGCAGGATACTTGTTCGCCGTCCGAGTCGAGTCACGTGTTGAAATTCGGTTATCAATGTCACCATGGTGCGTCGATCCGGTACGGCATAAGAGGAGCCGTTGACTTGATCTTATGCCAGGAATATAGTTCTTTTTGAACTATCAAAAGTAGAACAGATACGATCACGCTGGCTAACTTCGTACGCCGCGAATACAGCGCCACAGGACGGCAATCATGCCGGCAACAGCTTAGAGAAAAACGATGTCACTATCGATTGAGAGTGCTGCAAGCTTCAGCGGGCGAAGGCCATGGCTGACAATTCTTGGATGGGTGCTGGTGCTGGTAGGAGCTGCTGCGCTTTCCGCAACTCTTGTACCTGACGCGCTTGACGGCGAGCAGGGCCCTACTCAAGTCCTCGAGTACGAGCGGGCTGAGAACCTCATCAACGAACGCTTCGGCTCGCTCGAACCAGAACCTGACCCTGGAGAAGTCGAAGGCGTAAGAGCCACCCAGTCTGAGTCCATCATCGTCGCGTCGACCTCATCCAACCCGGGTGACGCGGCCTTTGAGCAGCGAATCGATCAGTTCAGCGAAGAGTTGCAACATGTCCAGGACGAAGAGGGCGTGCAAATTATTGATGGCACCGTCAGGGACTATGACTTCCAGGTCTCCCAGGATGGCACAACGGCTCTCGCCAATATACGCATCTTCTCTGACCGCGAAGGCGACATTCTGACCCTCGTACACGTCGCCGAAGAGTTCACCGATGACGAGTTCGAGTTCTTCATGGTCGGAAACGCCAGCGTCAATGCAACCTTCAGCGAACTCGCCGAAGAGGATCTTTTCACAGGTGAATCTATCGGTATTGCGGTCGCCTTGATCATTCTTGCGGTGGTGTTCGGCGCCGTGGTCTCGGCCTTTATTCCGATTCTCCTGGCGATTGTCGCTGTGTTCACGGCCATCGGGCTCACAGGCATCGTTGGTCAGGTCTTCGAATTGAACGAGTTCGTGCCGAATATCATCACCATGATGGGCCTCGCTGTCGGTATCGACTACGCCTTGTTCGTGCTATCCCGGTACAACGAAGAACGCGCCCGCGGGGCAAGCAAACAGGCAGCGATCGAGATCTCGAGCAGCACTGCAGGTCGTGCTGTGGTCTTCAGTGGCATCACCGTTGTCCTCGCTCTACTAGGCATGCTCATCATCCCGGAGCGCACCTTCCAGGCATTCGGAATCGGGGCGATCACGGTCGTCTTTGTTGCCGTGTTCATGAGCGTCACACTATTGCCCGCGATCATCGGCATCCTCGGTGACAGGATCAACAGCGTGCCAGCCCCGGTCATACTGACCGTTTCGCTCTTCGTGATCTTTGCAGCGATTCTGATTGCTTCAGGTGAGTTTGGCCCGACCATGCTCCTAGTCTCTCTGCTTGTCTTCGGGATACTGATCGCTCTGACGATCATCCGCAACGTTACGAAGGGCCGTTGGTCCTTCGGAGTGAAGGAGAATACGCAGACCGACCCTGAGGTTGGAGGCGGTATTTGGAACGCGATTACGGTTGCGGTGATGAAACGTCCGTACCTCAGCATGACGGCGGCCACCGCGTTCCTGATTGTCCTAGCGTTCTTCTACTTCCAGCTTGAGAAGGGCACTTCTGGAATATCGGTTCTTCCGGACGACCAGCCGATCAAACAGGCATTCGAGAAGCTGGACGAGAAGTTCGGCTTCGGCTCGGATGCTCCGGCCATCGTGGTGATCGATGGTGATGTGGACTCACCGCAGATAGCCGCAGCGATTACCAACCTTGAATCTCTGATCGCAAGCGACGAGGGACTAAACGAACCTTCGACACGGATCGAACCGTCAGTGAACCTGGCTCGGATAGCTGCGACGGTACCGGGCGATCCACTCAATCAAGATGCGCTGGAGACAGTGCGGAGGGTCAGGAATGACCTGATCCCAGAGGCATTCGCTGGAGTCCCGTCAGACTCGTATGAGGCCCTGGTAGGTGGTGACTCTGCTGAGGTCGTTGATTCGGTCAAGATCACCGATCAGTATCTGCCGATCGTCTTCATAGCTGTGCTTGGACTGAGCTTCATCCTGCTGCTGTTCGCGTTCCGATCGATCACGGTGTCAATAGCATCGATCCTGATGAACCTTTTGTCAGTCGGAGCTGCCTATGGCCTTGTCGTGTTGGTGTTCCAGAAGGGATTCCTGATCGATGTCTTCGGCTTCGAACAGGTGGATCAGATTGAATTCTGGCTGCCTCTGTTCATGTTCAGCATCCTGTTCGGGCTTTCCATGGACTACCACGTGTTCATGCTGAGTCGTATCAAGGAACGCTTTGACGAAACAGGCAACGCCGAGGAATCGGTGGCGTTTGGACTCCGCACCACAGCGAGCATCATCACAGGCGCAGCGCTGATAATGGTGGCGGTGTTTGGCGGCTTTGCACTGGGTGAAATTGCGTTCTTCCAGTCGATGGGCTTTGGTCTCGGTGCAGCGGTGCTACTTGACGCCACAATCGTCAGGTCACTCCTCGTTCCCAGCATCATGCGTATCCTCGGCAGGCACGCGTGGTACTTCCCGACCTGGATGGAGTGGTTGCCGAACATCTCCATAGAAGGCAAGAGCCCCGCCGCGGCTCCTTCTCTCACGGAAAGCCCGGCACCGACAGGCGGCGGTGAGTAGGTAAACTTCTAAGCTATGACAGATCAAGAGCGACCGGCTTTCGTGTGCACTGTGTGCGCACGAAACATCTTCCAGTCTCACGTACCGCCAACTGCGCCACATTGCTCAAGCTGCGGGGCTGCAACAAAGCCAAATGCGGCAATGGCTCAGAAGGCCGGCAATGTTCGGTGTTTGCGCTGCGGCCAGGTTGAACCCGCATACGCAAACAGGCGTTGCCCTAACTGCGACACCGTGTATGGAACCTTCGTTGCCCGCAGAGTCGGGGCCTGAGTTCTTAACTGGGATTCCAGTTACTTACGACTTCCAGGTACTGCCCTGCTAATGGTTGCTGAAGTAACCGAGCCTGCGCAGGATGTCGCCACCCATCAGGAACGCTCCACAATGGAAGCCGATTACAGATAACCCGGTTCCCTGCGCAAGGTATCCGGCCGGGTAGAGCCCTGGTATGTCGACCGATTCAAAAGTTGCCTGGTCCACCTGCATCTGCATGACCTGGAATCTGAAATTGTCCCGCTTCGGAACGAAGCTGAGCGGCGGAAAGCCCTGGATGAGAGAGTAGTCGGGCTCGCCACCAATCTCGACGATGACGTGATCCACACTTACAGCCACTTGCCCTTCCGGTGTGTCGATTACGACTTCACCGTCGGGCTTGAACTCCCGTGTTTCCGAGCCATAAAGCAGACCCATTCGCTGTTGGTCTCCGTTCAAGATCTGCGCCAGTCGGCGGTAGTAAGGGAGATGCAGGCTTTCGTTGATCAGCTTGAGATGCGGCTCAGGCGTCTGTCTCATCACATACACCACCGTTTTGCCGGCATCATGGCACTCTGTTGCTGCCCAATCGGCAGATCTACCGCCACCGATCACCATCACGCGTTCTCCGGGAAGGTCGTCAGAATGATGGTATTGATGCTGTACGTAGGGCTGGCCAGCACCGGAAGCAGTCAGGTACCGCTCCGAGGATTTTGGTCCGACAGCAAACACCAGGTAATCGCAGGTGAGCCACTGCCGACCGATGTCTGACTCGGCTTCGACCATGAACCTCGGACCTGCGTCTTCTGACATAGGTCTGATCGATGTCACCTCTGTGGCAGTCTGGAAGTGCTCGTTCAGACCGAGTTTTTCTGCGAACGCGTGGTAGTACGGTACAAGATCATCGCGATGGATCAGCTCGTTCGGATCGCGTTCCCGGCCAGAGTCTTCATAGAACTGCATCACCGGATATTGAGCCAGTTCCATCCAGTGCCCGGGTCCAAGTGTGAGTTGTTCACGCGGCACGTTGTTCCAGAGCCCGCCCGGCTTATCTGTAGACAGCAGTTTCCAGTCTACGCGCGGTCGCTTCCTGAATCCGAGGGTCCAGTTATCCAGGGGCTGTGCCTCTTGCGTTGGGTGGTGTCGCATGCGGTAGAACTCGATTGGGCGCAGCCCGGCCTGCATGATCCGGTTCTGATCAAGTTCGAGCGGACAGTCGCGGAACTGCTCGGCAAGCTCCTGCGCTTCAGGCACAGGAAACTGAAACTCACCTTTGAAGTATGGGTGCCACCCTTCCAGAACAGCAGCTGCACCTAGACCACCGGGCCCGCCACCAACAATGATCACCGAATGGTGTTGGATTGCATCCGTCGCGGAATTCGCTGAAGGCCGAGAGTCTTGAGTCATTCGAACAGCTCCAAAAAAGCCGCGATCTTATCGGGATCAGTCTCTATGGAAGGGTCGCCGGGATCAGGTAGTTCGAACTCCTGTGGGCCATATTCGATCTGATACTCCTCACTCGTTTCGGCTTCTAGCTCGAACTGTCCGGAGATGGATGCATGCGTGGCCTTCATGGTCTGGATGATGAACTCGGTTTCTGGATCGATTCGGAACGCAATTCGAGTCGATTGGGTGACAGTGGCGATTTCTTCGACTTGCACCAATTCGTCGTGGTGCTCCAACACAATTCGATCTGGCAGAGACGGCACCTCCTCGAACTTCAGCAGCGGTGATCGCCCTGCTTGCTCTTCAATAGTTTCGATATCGCGAGGATCAAAGTCACCAGACGCCTGCTCGAATAGCAAAATCGCAAGCTCAGAGTCCTCAATCATTGCCTGCAACGGGACGATGCCGGTACTTACTCCAGCCCCAGGATCAAGCACCGAGGTGATGTCTATCCACCGATCAAACTCACCCCCCCTGCCATACATCAAGTTATCGTCTCCAATCATCTCGAGCGAACTAAACGTTGCAATTTGACTGCGCTCAAGCTCGGTTAGCTCTTCGACTGGTCCTAGATCGAATTCGGTGAAGCGGGCGTACTGACCATCTTCTCGAATTCTGAGAGTCGCGCTGAACCGCACGAATACAGCCTGTCCCTCGCCAAATGCTGAGGTACTGGTCTCGACCGAAGTCTGCATAGTCAGGGAGTACTCAGTTTGCGCACCAGAATTTTCGATGTATGGCAGCAGCAGCAAGCCTCCATCAACGTTTGTCAGCTGGAAGAGCTCGCGGGGCGTGAAGTTAGGCAAGGGTCGTGGTGTCGGGAATGTGTTAGCTCCACGCCCCCCAACAGGTGTTGGCGGTATCCAAACCGAAGGAGTAAATGTTGGTCGTGGGGAAGGCGTGGGACTGGGCTCAGGTGTCGGTGAAGGAATCGTGGTTGCTGTCGGTGCGGGAGCCGGTGTGGGAACGGCCGTCGGGGATGGAACGGTCGTCGGGATTACAGTTTCCGTCGGAGTCGCAACCGGAGTAGCAGTGGATTCGGGCGACGGTGTTGCCGGTACTGCAGATGCTGGATTTCCGCATGCCGCAATGAGGACTGTTACTAGAGCGGCGGAACCCAGGATTATTGCTGTTGGCAATCTGGTTATTCGATCATCGACAGTCTGATTCATACTGGACTTGCGGTGCAGCGAGCTGTTCTCTTACTCCGTTTACCTTGAGAGTATGCTTGCGTTGGATCGTGGGCAGGGTTCGCACTGATGTAGTTTTCCAACTCCGGAGGTATTGACGATGGGGCACGCACCAACTATCACCAAGATTGAGCTGACCGAGTTCGAGTATACGCTTGAAAACATTGCGGCCGAGGGCACGATCAGCATCCCTGTCTATTCGGCTGGATCCACGCTACAGAGTCGAGCCAGGGTTGTCAGAATCTTCACTGACCAAGGTGTGACCGGTGAGTATCTTGGCGGCAGTAATACGGAACACTCAGCCATAGGCATGTTTGCCGGCGCAGCTCTGGGCCAGAGCGCCTTCGCTAGAGAGAAGATCTACAACGACGCAAAACAGGCGCTTCGCCAGCACGCTCGCATGGGTATGTCGCAGGTGGATATGGCGCTCTGGGACCTGGCCGGCAAGTTCTTCGATGCACCCGTCTACCAGCTACTAGGTGAACACAGGAAGACGATGCCCGCCTACGCAAGCACGTACTGTGGTGATCGTGAAAATGACGGTTTAGCCACTGCGCAACACTACGCTGATTTCGCCGAACAGTGCCTGGATATGGGTTACAAGGCCTTCAAAATCCACCCATGGCAGGACGCACCGATCGAAGAACACATCGAACTGGTCGAAGCCGTTGGTGAGAGGGTTGGCGACAGGATGGACCTGATGCTTGACCCGTTCTGCGCCATCCAGACCTTCGGTGACGCAGTGAAGTTAGGGCGAGCGTGCGACGCGTACAACTACTACTGGTGGGAAGATCCGATGAAAGACGGAGGTGTGTCTGCGTTCGCACACCGCAAGCTACGCGAACTGGTCAAGACTCCGATCCTACAGCTTGAGCACACCCGCGGACTTGAGCCCCATGTCGACTTCATCGTCGCCGACGGCACCGACTTTGTTCGTATTGATCAAGACTACGACGGCGGGATCACGGGTGTGATGAAGATCGCGCATGCAGCTGAAGGGTTCGGGCTAGATGTCGAGCCACACGGACCTGGTCCCACTCGCAGGCAGTGCATGGCAGCAATGCGAAACTCTAACTACTACGAGCTCGGCCTGATTCACCCCAAAGTGCATCCGTTCCACGCACCGGTTTACCTGAACTACGAGGATCACCTTGACTCAATTGACGAGAACGGCGAGGTGACGGTGCCGGAAGGGCCGGGTCTGGGTGTCGAGCTCGACTGGGAATACATAGAGAAGCATCGAACCGGTCGAACAGAGTTTGCGTAGACTCCAACTGAATTGATCGCTCATGCCACCTGAGACAACAATGTTATGAGACTAATTCTCATTTAATGGGTTAGTTGGAAAAACATGTTGACTGGCTAATAACACCAGTGCTACGCTCAAAAACAGGCAAAATTGATCTAAACAACTAACCAAAATTACTGAGACTAATTCTCAGTTTTTTATTTGCCGGAACATGATACTGGGTATCGTTATACAAGGCAGAGATTTTGATCAAGCTGACTGGAGACCGACTAGATCCTAATAAGGTCAAATAGGCCAACGTGCCTCGTTGCATAACCGTTAGTACAGGCGAAATGCAGCCAACGGCCTGGCGTCAGAAAGCCTCGCCAACAAATCTGTTCCAAGCCCTCGGAAAGTCTGAAATCGCCAGGCCGAAAGTATGTTGAGGTGAACCTTCACCTCCCACTGGACTCGTGCTGCGGCGCTCGATACGCCGCAGTCCAAAAATCACACCACCAGGTGTTGGAGAAGTTAAGTCAGATGACGAAAACAAGAATCAAAGCCGCTGCGGTTGCCCTGCTGACACTCACACTGACCGCAGCGATCGCGTGTGGAAGTGACAACGTCGAAACCCCTACCGCGGACGTTGCTCAAGGCTCCAACACTCCAACACCGACGCTCGATGTGGTGACGACAATCTATCCACTGACGTACTTTGCCGAGCAGATTGGTGGTGATCGAGTGCAGATCACACCGATGATCAAACCCGGCGTAGACGCGCATGACTTTGAGCCGACACCTGGCGACATTTTGACCATCAGCGATGCCGATGTCCTTCTGTATAACCATCCGGCATTCGAAGGTTGGATTGACGGTGCCATTGAAGCTGCTAACAACTCGAGTCTCATTGCGGTAAAGACTGCTGATCTACCTGACGATGTTGAGCTGGCTCATGACCACGGCGACGACAAGCACAGCGAAGAGGAAGAGTTAATCGACGCCATCGCCCACGTGATCGAAGAGGTTGAAGACGGAGACATCTCTGCTGATGAAGGCATCGAGGAGATCGAGGAACTCGCCGGCGGTCACGGACATGAGGACGAAGGCTCGCACTCAGAAGACGAACATGCAGACGAGGACGAGCATGTCGAAGAGCTGAAGGCTGAAATCCTTGAAATCGTAGAGCAGGTGGAAGCTGGTTCACTGCCTGCCGACGAAGGCATTGAGCAGATCGAAACCTTGATTGGCGGTCACGCTCACGACGAGGACGATGAGCACGGACACGACGACGAAGGTCACGATGAACATGGCCACGACGAGGAGAAAGAACTCGTTGACACTATCGGCCACGTGATCGAAGAGGTGGAAGACGGCGACATCACCGCTGACGAGGGTATCGAGGAGATCGAAGAACTCGCAGGTGGCCACGCTCACGAGGACGAAGGTTCAGAAGATGAGCACGGGCACGAGGATGAGCATGTCGAAGAGCTCAAGGCCGAAATCCTCGAAATCGTTGAACAGGTGGAAGCTGGTTCACTGTCCGCAGACGATAGCATTGAGCAGATCGAAACTTTGATTGGTGAACATGCGCATGAAGAGCACGACGATCATGCTCACGATGACGACCACGAAGGCGAGAACGGTCACGACCACGACCATGGGGGTGAAGACCCACATGTGTGGCTAAACCCGATCGAGGCAACCGAGCAGGTACGAGCCATCCAGCAGGCGTTCTCTAACGCAGACCCCGCTGGTGCCGAAACCTACAGGGCCAACGCAGATGACCTTGTTGCCAAGCTGTTGGAACTGGACGGAGAGATCAGTGAGGCTCTGAACTCCTGCACGCTTGACCATATCGTCGTCTCGCACGAGGCCTACGGTCACCTCGCCGAACGCTACGGTCTTGAGCAGATCGGTCTCGCTGACCTGTCAGCAGAGTTCGACTCAACACCGCGTCGGATCGCCGAGATCATCGACGAGATGCGGTCACTCGGAGTGAGTCACATCCTCCAGGAGCCAATTCTTAGTGCGGATCTCGCAGAGACGGTCGCTGCGGAGACTGACGCGGAGGTTTTGCCTCTGCACCCGCTGGAGTCACTCACGCCGGCTGAGCAGGACGCAGGCGAAGACTACTTCTCGATCATGAGGGCTAACCTCGAATCGCTACGAACGGCCCTGGGCTGCAGTTAGAGCTAATGAAAGCAGGCCTCCAATGAGGCCTGCTAATCAATCAGAACGCGTGCAACTCAAGATTGGTGATCGATACCGATTGCCAACCACTACGGTGTGACGACGGTACCATCGGCGCGCCGCACGTTGTCGAACACACCGCCGGGGTGGTCTTCGTGCGGCATCTTTAGCGCAGCCTCCTCATCGATGTCGATGCCAAGCCCAGGCTTATCGTTAGCCCACATGTAACCGTCTCGCACCGTCGGCATTCCCGGGAAGATCTCGGCGAGGCTCTCCGGATGCTCCGATGCTTCCTGGATACCAAAGTTGTGGATCGCGAGATCGAGGTGCAGATGGGCTGCGATACCGATCGGTGAGATGTTGCCTGGACCCTGCCACGCAGTCCTAACTCCGTACATCTCGGCGTGAGATGCGTACTTGCGGGCGGGCGTGATGCCGCCGACATGAGCAACGCGAAGTCGGATGAAGTCGATCAGCCTTTCATCAACCAGCGGGACGATCTCGTGCGAGTTGTTGATGATCTCGCCCATGGAGAGCGGTGTTGCACACTGTTCCCGAACCCTGCGGAACCAGTCAACCTGCCCTGGCGAGAACAGGTCTTCCAGGAAGAACAGCTTGTACTGCTCTAGCTCCTTGGCAAACTGGACGGCCTGGATGGCAGGCAATCGCTCATGGGCGTCGTGCAGAAACTCCACCTTCCAGCCCATTTTGTTACGCATATGGTCCATCATCTGCAGTGCGGATCGCATGTACGGCTCTGGCTCGTAAATTCCCGCCTCCTGCGCCCATGCGTGCTCTTCAGCGGCGGCCTTAGCGTTCGTGGCTATCCACTTCGGGCCATCGTGTGGGTCTCGATCACCTCCTGAACCGGTGCCGTAGGTTGCAAACCCCGGCGTGGCAGTCTGGAGCCTGATGTAGTGGAAGCCTTTTTCCAGGATGGCAAAGGCGCTGTCCTCTGTCTCCTGCAGCGATGCGCCGCTGGCGTGCCCGTAAACAGCCGCGGCCTCACGAGACTTGCCACCAAGAAGGTCGTACACCGGCATGTTGGCCATCTTGCCCTTGATGTCCCACAGCGCCTCATCGATTCCACCAAGGGCGTTATTCAGAACCGGGCCGTTGCGCCAGTAAGAAGAGACGTATGCCGACTGCCAGATGTCCTCGATGTTTGAGACGTCTTTGCCAATCAGGAACGGGCGGAGGTAGTCGAGAATCGCAGATCGTACTGCAAGTGGACGGGTGCGGTATGAAGCATCGCCGAGACCGTAAAGACCGGGCTCAGTGGTTTCGATCTTCACGACCGTAAACCGTCCGCCGGAGACCGGCTGGGTCATGATGACCTTAATATCGCGAATCTTGACGTTGCTCATTCGGAGAGGCCTTTCAGTCACGAGCGTTTAAAGAGTGGAGACAAGCAGACGCCCGGATTATGCGCCGAAGCTAGCGATTGTCCAGTGGTATCGCGAATCAGGTAGGCAGTTCTGTGCCCATGCCCTGCTCTTTCGCCATCTGAAGAAGGCGACCACACACGGCCACATCCTCGAATGCGACGCCCTGGGATTCGAAAAGCGTGACCTGCTCATCGTTGTCACGGCCAGATCGAAGGCCAGCCACAATTCGATCAAGTCGTGTCAGACGCTCCCAGTAGAAGTGCCCTGTCTCGGCGGCCCGCATCAGTTCACCGCACTCGATCTTTGCCTGGTCGATGTCGTCTGTAACAACGAGATCACTCATGGCGACCGCATGCGTGTCCAGCTCCCGCCGCAACCAGGAATTCCCACCGGCTGCGTTGATGTGCATGCCCATCTCGAGCATCTCGCCCGTAACCACCGGTTCCGCTGAGTTCGTAACCGTGATGACGACGTCTGAACCCTCGACAGCATTCGCCGCTGATTCAGCGGGTTGAACGTCTAATTCCAGCCTCTTCGACATCTTGTCTGCAAAGGCATTGCGTCGCTCCGGAGTCCGTGAATAGACGCTGGCAGTCTTGATATCCCTCACCGCTGCGACAGCTTCCAGTTGGGTCTCTGCCTGGTAGCCGGAGCCGATAACTGCAACCGAACTCGAGTTCTCACGCGCCATGTTACGCGTGGCGATCCCAGACGCCGCTCCGGTTCGTACCTGTCCCATTCGACTGGCTTCGATGATGCCCAGCAACCCTTCGCCATTCGAGCCATAGAGCATGACGTGGAAACTGGTGCTACCCGACCCGGCTGCGTACGACTTGTGCCCCACCAGACCCTGCTCAGGCCACGAGGCAGCCATGAGGTTGTAAGCACCTTTGCCGACGGGACCAAGCGGCAACCGCGTCCGTGGGATGTTGCCGACCTTGCCCTCAGACCGGGCTCTGAACACCCCTTCCAGGGCGTCCAGTGCGATCTCCATCGTGAGCAGTTGGTTCACATCCGTTTCGGTCAAGTACAGAGCCATCTAATCGCTTCTTTCACTGGCTGCTGAAGGTTCGGCCGTTCGAAAGCTCCAAACACGGTCGAAGTCTACCGACGCATTTTCAAGGATTCCTTCAACTTCGTGAACCCTGCCTCTCTGAATGCTGTGCAAGGCCTCACCTATCGAAGCCCTGAGAGTTTCAGAATGCCTTCTTAATTGCTCAAATGCCCGGCTGGATTCACCTGAAATTCCCTCAGCGTCAGACAAAGCATCCAACGGAACGTACTCGAGACCGATGCTTCCACCGGGCAGTGTTTCTGGGTATGAGACCAGTTCTTCGCGCCGAGGCAACTCGAAGTACGGGTGATCCGTACAGTTCCCGTACCGATTACAGTCACCGACATGATCGAACCGCCAGGCAAGCACTTTCATTTCATGTTCCTTGCTTTCAGCTGGTTGGCCAATCAAGCGGTCACTTCCGCAAGGCGATTACTTGTTCCACCACCTGTAAAAGTGATTTAGAGGTCCGTGACCGTGACCTACCGGGAATGCGTTCCTGATCGCTTCAGTCACATATGCCTTCGCATTGGCAACCGACGAGGTTATGTCGTGCTCGAGTGCGATTCCAGCAGCCACTGCTGAAGCGAATGTACAGCCAGTGCCGTGATTGTTGCGGGTCCTCACGCGCTTAGCCGAAAACACCTCGAACTCTGCCCCGTCAAAAAGCAGGTCGTCTGCGTTTTCGCTGTCTTCGAAGTGGCCGCCTTTCACGACGACATACTGAGGGCCCAGTCCATGGATTCTGCGAGCAGCCTCTTCCATTCCCGCCCGATCCATCACTTCCATATCTGCAAGCACCTCGGCCTCGGGCAGGTTTGGTGTTACGACGGTCGCGAGCGGGAGCAGGTTTTTCCGGATACTCTCGACTGAATCTTCTTCGAGCAAACGCGCTCCGGTCGCAGCAACCATGACAGGATCAACCACCAGCTTCGTGAAGTTGTGTGCTCTCGCCTTCTCTGCAACCAGGTCAACTATGCCGGCCGACGACAGCATTCCCGTCTTCACCACGTCGATCCGAATGTCGGAGGCTACCGCGCCGATCTGTGCAGCAATCACATCGAGGTCAATCTCCTGCACAGCCGCAACGGTGCGTGTGTTCTGCGCAGTGATTGCGGTGATGGCAGACATCCCGTACACGCCAAAGGCCGCGAACGTCTTGAGATCCGCCTGGATCCCGGCTCCACCACCTGAGTCAGACCCTGCGATGGTTAGAGCGTGCGGTCGTTCCGGCGTTGTCATGGCCATTGCTCCCCGTGGTACGACATCTCCCAGAAGGCGATCTCATAGCGCAGCGCTCGCACGAACACTTCTTCAATCCTCGCCCGTTCACTACCCTCTGCGCCGTCCACAACCTGGCTCGTGAAGTTGACGATTGGACCAAGGATTTGCTCGGTGTGCAGATCGATCCAGCCTTGGTAGAACTCACCAATTTCGGAACCGCCGGCAGCAGGGTTGGCACCGGTACGCCTAAGCCGTTCGCCCCAGTTCATGTAGACGCTTTCTGTGGTGTACATCGCCGTGCAGATCTCGCGGAACGATCCTTCGTGGGCCAGACGGACAAGAAAGTTTCCGAAAGCTGCGGTCGTCGGCAGCGGATCGACGTTCCGGTACTCGCTCTCGGAAATGCCGAGTGTCTTGAACGCATCGATGAACAGCGCATCTTCCGCACCGAGGATCGCCTGCAAAAACTCCTCGATGGGCCTGGCAAGGGTCAAATCAGGAGCCTTTGAGACAGCAATTCCTGCCATCTTCACCAGGTCATTGACGAACACGTAGTCCTGCAGGAAATACCGTCGGAACTTCTCGGCCGGTAGCGAGCCGTTGCCAAGTTCTTCGATAAATGGATGGGCGATAGCCGCCTGCCATAGTCGGTCGTGTTTCTCTTTTAGTTGTGAGGTCAGCGACATGTTTTCTTGTTGAGGATTCTTCCGGTCGATGATGTTGCTATCCAGCGACTAGAATACCGGCCATAACGCAGTCAGCCAAAGTCGATTGCCAGGTTCAACAGCCTTCGAGGACAACCATGACCTTTGACATTTCACAGGTAAAAGCTCTCGTGTTCGATGTGTTCGGCACTGTGGTCGATTGGCGGACGTCAATCACGCGGGAGGTTTCCTCAGTAGCAAGCGGGCTTGGAGTAGAAGGTGACTGGGAGGCGTTCGCAGATCGCTGGCGGGCTGGCTACTCAGATGGCACGCGTGATGTACGTGAAGGCAAGCGTCCCTTCCTGACAGCCGATGAGATGCACCGTGAGCGGCTTGATCTGCTGTTGCCGGAGTTCGGCCTGACCGGCCTGAGCGAAGAAGAGATCGTGCGCCTGAACCGTGCCTGGCACCGGCTCGATCCATGGCCCGATTCCGTTGAAGGCCTGACTCGTCTCAAGACAAAGTACATCATCGGCACGCTATCCAATGGTAACGTCGGGCTACTCGTGAACATGGCAAAGCATGGTGGCCTCCCGTGGGATTTGGTTCTTTCTGGCCAGAACTTCGGGACCTACAAAGGGGCGGCAGAGGTCTATCTCGGCGCAGTCGAGTACCTTGGTCTTCAACCGCAAGAGGTAATGATGACGGCGGCTCACCTACACGATCTGCACTCGGCCGCAGAGGTCGGATTGAGCACCGGGTTCGTGGCAAGACCTGACGAGTATGGAGTCGGCAATGGAAAGGCTGAGACCGAAGCCGATGAAAGCATAGACGTCGCGGCGTCTAACTACATCGAGTTTGCAGAGAAGATGGGCGTGTAGACCTCAGGGAAAGCATTACACAACATCAAAACAAGTTCGAATAGAGGGATCTTCATGAGCTGGAAGATTGAGAACGCAGCGCCTGTCATGGGCCACATCACGGAAGGAAACTGCTGGGACGGCGACGCGATGCTGTTCAGCAACATCGCCATGAACCGCATCATGCGGCTGGATGTCGACAACGGCCTGCTCACCGTCTGGCGAGAAGACACCGAAGGCACAAACGGTCTCAACTTCGATGCCAAAGGCAACCTTTACGGGTGCGCGGGTAACGGGCGCCGAATCGTTCGCTTCGAAGAGAACGGAACGATGACGACCGTCGTTGACAGTGTCGATGGCCGCCGGATCAATGGCCCAAACGACCTTGCAATCACTCCATCTGGCAGCATCTACTTCTCTGACCGCGCAGGCGACATCAACCCGGAAGTGGGCATCGAGTACTCAGCAGTCCTGTCAGCCGAGCCACAAGACGACGGCACCTGGAATTGCATTCGGCGCACCTTCGACTCCAGCATGCCAAACGGCGTCCTGTTTTCGAAGGACTACAAGACGCTCTACGTTGCGCAGAGCGACTACAGGACTGGCGAACAGCGTGCGCTCCTGGCTTATCCCGTAAATGAAGACGGCTCCCTTGGCGAAAAACAAGTCCTGCACGACTTCGGCAGGCACCGCGGCATCGACGGGATGACGCTGGCAGACAACGGCAACATCGTCGCGTGCACTGGCTGGGAGATTTCAGGCCCCGGCGGCAACATCACGGTGTTCGAGCCGGACGGTCGAATAGTCGAGCAGCACTCCACACCGGCACAACGCCCGACCAACTGCACGTTCGGCGGTCCAGACCTGTCGGACCTTTACATCAGCAGCATCGAGGGTCACACGCTTGTTGTCCGTGACACCGGACTCAAAGGCTACTTGCTGTACCCGAACTAGGCCGATGTAACTTGGACCTAGGTTTGACCTTGGTCCAGCTGATGCGGATTACGATGTCGTCACTAACAGCAAAAGACTGCACAAGAGGCTGAAGCATTGACTGAATGGAACTGGGAAGAGATCGCAAGTCACGACAACCTGACCGAAGGGCCGGTGTGGGATGGCTCCGCCCTGCTCTACAACGAGTGCGCAGCGCATACAACCTTTCGCTGGGACCCGAAGACTGGTGAGTCCGAGGTCTGGCGGACTGGCACCGGAGCAGCGAACGGCATGACGTTCGACCGCTCGGGTGGTTTGTGGGCCTGTGAAGGTGATGCGCACCGCGTTACTACGATCGACCCTGAGAACCCGAATGGTGAGCCTGCGGTCGTTGCGGGTGCGTTCAATGGCGAAACTCTGAACTGGCCGAACGACCTGGCCGTTTCTTCATCCGGGCGCGTCTACTTCTCGGACCCCAACTACAGCTCGGACCCGAACAATCTTCCACATGAATCGGTCTACATGGCCGAGCACAGCTTCGGAGGTGCATGGAGCGTAACCCGAGTCACCTTCGACACAGTTAAGCCGAACGGTGTTTTGCTCTCCCGCGACGAAAAGACCCTATACGTCGCTGACAGCTCGCACACCCCAGGCGTTACACGCGAATTGAAGGCATATCCGGTGCTTGAAAATGGTCTGCTGGGACCTTCCAGCCAGCTGTTCTCCTTCGGCGAAAATCGCGGCATTGATGGCATGACCCTCACGACCGACGGCCTCATCGTCGCCACTGCGGGAAGTCCTGATAAAGGTCCTGGATCGATGATCTACGTCTTCGACCCAAGCGGTCGGGTACTCGCCACCCATCGAACACCCGCTGAATCTCCGACGAACTGCACCTTCGGAGGTGGCTCCCTGAGCGATCTCTACGTGACATTCGCAACAGGATTCGTCTACAGGGTGACAGGTACAGGAATGACCGGTCACGTGGCCTATCCGGCAAGAAGATTCTGAACGCAAACGATCTTTCAACCGCAGCGTCCGTTGTGGGTGCAAAGGCGTAAATAGATTCAGAACCTTGGCACCTTTCGCGGAGTAAGCATCCTGGGCTTCGAAACATCACGACTAACTGCAGTGATCATCGCCATGTTCGCCGCGCTGTGTGCTGCATGCTCGACATCCGGCGCTGAACCGACGCGTGCAGTTCAACCGACTATCGATATCACTCCGACTGTTGACGGAGCAGTCATCGCTCCAAGTCCGACGACAGTTGGACCAGATGCGACAGCATCACCCACCTCGGCAGCGACGGAATCACCCGCGGTGCGCGGAAGTGACCGCTGGCCGATGTTCAGGTCAGATCCATTTCATGGTGGCTCGCCTGACAAGGTGCCTGTCACTCCAGATCCGGATCTGCTCTGGAACTTTGATACCGGTGGAATAGTCGAGTCGTCCCCCGCAGTCGTCGACGGCGTTCTCTATGTCGGTTCGTTCTCTAGCGCTCTTTTTGCGCTGGACGCCCTGACAGGTGAGGAGCGGTGGCGTTTCCAGGTCGGCGGTCTGCTGAGGGCTTCTCCGTCAGTCGTTGACGGCGTCGTCTATTTCGGTGCTGACGACGATCTTTTCTATGCAGTCGATGCTGCCACCGGTGAAGAGCGCTGGCGCTTTCAGCTCGGTTCTGGTGGACAGCAGTCTTCACCGGCTGTTGTGGGCGGAGTCGTGTACTTTGGCGCCTTCGACAACAACGTTTACGCGCTCGATGTCGAAGACGGGAACGAGATCTGGCGGTTCGAAACCGGGGGCGGAATCCTATCCTCTCCGACCGTCATTGATGGTGCGCTCTACATAGGCTCGACAGACGGCGTGATCTATTCACTGGATGTAATGACAGGGGATGAGCGCTGGTCGACAGCTACTGACGATGCGGTCTTCTCATCCCCGGTAGTGGCTTTTGGCATCGTCGTGGTCGGTTCGGACGATGGTTTTGTGTATGCGCTCGAAGCCGACACCGGCAGGCTCAGCTGGCGCTTCGATACTGGCGCTCCGGTATTCGCGTCGCCAACGGCAACCGATGACGGCTGGCTGTACATAGGCTCAAGAAGCGGCTTCATGCATGGGCTGAACCTGTTCAACGGCAACCCGATCTGGCGAGTGTCGCTGGGCGGCGACATCCTCTCCAGTGCAGCAGTTGCCAGTAATGAGCTCTATGTGGGATCAAGTGACGGCAATGTGTACGCCTTCGACCGTGAAATCGGCGAGATCCTTTGGACTATCTCGGCAGGCGATCTTGTCTGGACATCACCTGCGGTAGTAGACGGCAAGCTTTACTTCGGCTCCCACGATGGCTTCGTCTACGCCTACGGCGGGTAGCCCTACGACAACCCTGACAGATCTCGTCATCTTTGCCTGATAGCTTCCGCACACCGCGTCTGACTGGCGACGCTAACCGAGCAAACAGATTACGAAGGCGCATCGGTGTCGTGTCGAAAATCGATTTCATCACACGTCGTTAGGTCATGCGGTGGCCGGAGAAGTGAAGGATCCCGCATCCGGCTATCGCACAAAAAAAACGAAACAGGATCACAGGAGGAATGAAGATGGGAATCCGAACGAGCTACAAGCAGGGAACGCCTTCGTGGGTGGACCTCGCCACTACCGACCAGGAGAGCGCCAAAAGCTTCTATGGAAGCCTGTTCGGTTGGGACTGGGAAGACAATGACATGGGCGACGGCCAGTTCTACTCCATGGCCCAGCTCAAGGGCAAATCCGCCGCTGCCGTTTACACCCAGCGTCCTGACGAGGCCGAACAGGGCATTCCAGCTCACTGGACCACTTACCTGACGGTCGACAACGTCGATGAAGTAACCGGCAAGGTCGCTGGTGCTGGCGGACAGGTTTTTGCGGAGCCCTTCGATGTGTTCGACTCAGGCCGGATGTCGGCGGTGGCGGACCCCACAGGCGGCGTGGTCTGTTTCTGGCAGCCGAAGCAACACATCGGCTCCGAGATCGTGAACGAAGTCGGTGCTCTCTGCTGGAACGAGCTGATCACCGACGACGTAGAGAAGGCGAGTAAGTTCTTCGCTGACGTGCTCGGTGTCACGGTTGTGAATCAGACTGAGCCGTTCCCCTACACGCTACTTACGGTGGACGAAAGGCCGGTTGGTGGTTTCATGGCGAAGTCACCTGAGATGGGCCAGATGCCGAACGTCTGGGTGACCTACTTCTCAGTCGCAGACGCTGATTCCACAGCGGCGAAAGCCGAGTCACTTGGCGGCAAGATCATGGTTCCGCCGATGGACACACCGGTTGGCAGGTTCGCCGGAATCACGGATCCACAGGGAGCGATGTTCTCGGTCATCAAGCTGAACGAGATCCAGCCGTAGAACAAACCCATCTTGCTCTAGATTGGCCGGTCTTCACGATCCACTGGAAACAGTTGCACGTGGAGACCGGTCATTTTGTGTCATGGCTGAAGTTCTAACTCCATCGTGTCTGAAGGCCTGGCAAAACCGACACGCTCATACAGCGGGACGCTCCGATCACCTGACTGCAATAACAGCGACTCTAGGACTTCGTTCCTGGCCCATTCGATCATCTCGGCCAATAATGACGTGCCGATGCCGCGATTCCGGTACTCGGGTGTCGTGTAAACCGCTGAAGCGTATCCCCATGACCGTCCGAACTGGCCCGGTCTGGGCACCATGCTCACGATCTGAACGAAGGAGTGAGAAACGACTTCACCCTTATGCTCAGCTACCCAGATCGACAATCTCGGGTCTTCCACAGCGGCTCCCACGAAGTTCTGGTATTCGGTCATGAACGCTTCTTTCGAAGCCTCAGGTTCGAGCTTATTTGCATTCGAATCCTCCCAACGCAACCTCGCGAGCGCTGCACGATCATCCAGACTGGCCATTCTTATTGATATATCCATGGTTCACCTCGAATCACTGCCGCCGACATCGCATTAGTAGTGTTACATTTCGGCTCGCCGGTGAACCTACCAGACACGCTGCGGCCGACCTCAAACGGGACACACCATGAAGATTGAGAAGATCGAAACCTGGCTTGTATCGAAATGGCTCACGGTACGCGTTACGTGCGACGACGGCACGTACGGCGTCGGCGAGGGAAACTTCTGGAGTTTCGCTGACGCGACAGAGGTGATTGCACATCGCGTAATCGAAGATATCCGGGGTCTTGACCCGCGAGATGTCGACCGAATCTGGAATCTCATCTACAGGAAATACAGTTTCCGCAGCCCTGCCCTCACTGCCGTGATGTCGGCAATAGACACCGCACTCTGGGACATCAAGGGCAAGCGGCTGGGCGCCCCCGTCTGGGATCTGCTTGGCGGCAAGTACCGTGACCGAGTGCGTGCCATCGTCTTGCTGGGCTCATATGGCCCCTACGGTCCGCTGGACTCACCCGAAGGATTTGCACGCGCAGCGAAGCAGGCTCGCGACGACGGATACACGGCTCTCAAGATGACGCCGTTCCCCCCGAACTGGGGAGAGCTATCACACGGTGACCTGGTCAGGCAGAACACGGCGATAGTCGAGGCAGTCAGAGAAGCGGTTGGATGGGACTTCGACATCGGTATCGAGATTCACCGCAATATGAATCCTGCCAACGCCGTCGTCTTCGCACAGCAGATTGAGAAATTCCTGCCCTACTTCTTCGAGGACCCTCTGGCCCCCGACAGCGTGCTGGCGATGGGTGAAGTAGGCAAAAAGATCAACATCCCGCTGGCGGTTGGCGAGCGCAACAACACGCTCTGGGAGTTCCGAGAATACTCGCAGCAACCGGGAGTTCAGTTCCTGAAGCCGGACATCGGACTCGCAGGCGGATTTACCCATTGCAAGAAGATTGCGTCGGTCGCCGAAAGCTTCCACCAGCGCATCCTTCCGCACCACTTCCTGGGACCAATCGCCAATATGGCCCTTACCCATATCGCCACCGCTACTCCGAGCTGGGACATGAACGAGTTCGCTCCGGAAACAGGAACATTCAAGGAAAGGATCGTGACTCGGATTTCAGAAGTCCGAGACGGATATTTCATCCCGCCTGAAGAACCCGGACTTGGCACGGACATCGTCGTCGAAGAGATGGAACAGCATCCGTACGAAGCTGGTGACGGCGAGAAGGCAAGACGGCCGGACGGCTCAATAGCGCTGATGTAGAACGCTAACTGGAGAAGGAACATTGACCGGACGACTTGAAGGCAAGGTAGCGATCATCACCGGCGGTGGTGGGGCCATGGGCGGCGCGCAGGCAAAGCTGTTTGCGTCAGAAGGTGCCGCCGTGTGTGCTGCTGACATGAACCTGGATGCTGCTGGGAAGGTCACCGAAGCGATCAAGTCGGCGGGCGGTCGCGCTATGGCTGTTCAGCTTGATGTACGACAGGCAGACGGCTGGACCTCAGCGGTCAAGGAGACAGAGGCGGCTTTCGGACCCGTCACTGTTCTATGCAACAACGCTGGTGCCAATTTCAGAGTCAGCTTCGATGAGCAGACCGAGAAACAGTGGCGCACGATCATGGAGATCGGTCTCACCGGCGCGTTTCTCGGCATCAAGGCCGTCGTGCCGTCAATGCGTCGAGCAGGCCGCGGAGTGATCCTGAACATGGGTTCGCTGGCTTCGATCAGACCCGGTGGAGGAAGTCCCGCATACGCAGCGCAGAAGATGGGTATGGTCGGCCTTACTCGGTCCGCAGCTCACTCATACGCACCCGACAACATCCGATGCCTCATCATCTCACCGGGACACGTTGACACGCCGTTTATCCGCGGCAACAACCCGCACAGCCCGAACGACTGGTCAACAAGTATCGACAACCCTGAGAATTTCCAGCGCAGACTGGGCAACACCCCGCTGGGTCGATTGCAAACGCCTGAAGACATCGCCAAAGCGTTCCTTTTTGCAGCAACCGACGAAGCAGCCATGATCACGGGATCGATGATCACCGTCGACGGTGGGGCCGGCATGTAGGCAAGCTGATTGCGTACTTCTGCAAGGCTTCAACAGCTAACCATCACGTTGGCCTGCGGAAATCACCAGTGATCACACGGACTGTGGCTTGTGGCTGAGGCGTCTTTCGTCGTGTGGCGCCTTCTCATTCAAGTTGAACTGGCTCCAACTACAGTTCAGCTATGGACCGCGTTATCCCTACTGGTCTTCACAGGAATTCGCTGATGGACTTCTTGCGCAGAAGCGCAGAAGTACCGACTCGCCGCGCTCGTTTAAGCCGAGTCGCTGCCCTGGCTGCTCTGGCGGCGTTCGTACTGATTGAGGGCATGCTCTCAGTAACGATTCCAGTCGTGAATGCTGACGAATCCGGGACACTTACAGTCACCCCTGAATACGCAAACTCCGGCAAAACCATCACCGTTGTAGTGGATGATGTCAGTCCGGAAACGACTGTGACTAACCTCGGTGAATCGACTGACTTCACGGGTAATCCGTATTCGATGCCTGCTGGTAGTGCCGGTGACCAGCATATTTTTCGGGTTCAAAACAGCCCAATTGCAGACTTCAACGGCGATGGCGTTGTAGACGGCTCAGACATCGCGGCGTCTTTGCCGGACGTCGCCGATGTGACGGTGAACTGGCTGAACGTACAGAACGGGACATTCTCAGTTTCACAGTTCGACGACACGACCGATCCAATCAACTTCACGGTTACCTATCGGCACGATGTAGTAGACACAACGACCGCTGAAATACGGAGTTCCTCTGATATCGACGGTTTTGTGATGACGCTGAAAGAGACCGGGCCTTCGACTAACATCTACACGGCCACATTCGAAACCGGCACAGAAACCTCAACGACCAATATCACGGATCCTGCAGCCTCGCCGAGGCCTGTGATCGAAGTCGAAGACGCTGGCATCGTCACCGTCGAGTACGCAGATCTTGCACCTCCCACGCTGGTCAGCGCCGCCGTAGTTATAGACACGACGGTTCCAGTCCTCGAAGTGAAACAACTTCCCAACGGCGTGACCACAAGCAACTCCCAGAACTGGGTGTCAGTCGACATCACTGACGACCGCTCTGGAATCGATCTGTCAGACATCGTGTTCTCTGTCGACCTGGATCGCGACGGTGTTTTTGGCGAACCTGGAGAAGAGATCCTGGCTTCTACAGACTTCTCTTCAAAGATCAACCAGGGTTGGGCGGCATTTGCTTTGTTGCCCGGGATGTCTGACGGCAAGGTCAACTGGTACGCAACCGCCACAGATATCGCGGGTAACACAGCTCGCACAGACGCCGACGGAGCTGACGGCGACCAGAATCACACCTTTGATATTGACACGGTTGCGCCGGGGATTATCGAAGTCCTGCTTGGTGACGACTACGACGACGAGCGAGATCGTGAACTTACCAACAGGCAGAATCGAATCCGTGTCAACTTCACAGAACCGGTCGACCCGAACACTGTCGTACCCGGTCGCTTCCTGTTCGGCAGTCGCCCTGCGGTTTCGGCGGTGGTCTACGAAGACATTCCAGACGCGGTCTTCCTCACCTACGAGGATCTACCGAGCATCGCAGAACCTATGCAGATTCTTGCAGGTGCCGTGACAGACCTTCTTGGACTGAACTCTGAACGCATCATCTTCCAGGTCGAAGACCGACTCGGGCCCGTGCTCGAAGTTCTGTTCGATACCGTGATCACTCGCGACAAAGTGGTGATCACATCTCGATCACCGGAAAATCTGGCCACTGCACCTACGGTTGAGATCAACGGTGTGACCTTCGGCGCCATGACAACAACAGGCATCTCTCGAGAGTGGATGATTGAGATTGACGACGATTTCTTGACGGGATCAGCTGCCGGTGATGGCGTGAAGAATGTTGAGATCGCTGGCTTCGACAAACAGGGCAATCGGGCTCATGGTGGAGTGCGCAGAGAGGAGCCAACGTGGCCGGAAAATGCCCACCTGTTCGAACTCGACCGTGAGATTAAGGTTCCGGTGATCCTGCCCGCCCAGAACGATATCGTGAAAGTGACCAACCCGGTCATCACCGTTTCATACGCTGAAGAGGCATCGGAGTATCCTGGCGACACTCACGGCTCTGTGACAGTCATCAGCGCGAAGCTTGATGGATTCGACGTGACCGCTCTCATGCAGGCGACTACCGCAAGTTCGTGGACCTACCAGCCCGGTGCTCTGAGCGGAGGCCCACATGAGTTTGTCATCCAGGCCCGAGACGACGCCGGGAACATTCATGCCACTCCGATCCTTCGGTTCATTGTGGACCCACCACCAGCGTCGACCCCAGAAGCGACGATCGAGCCTTCGCCGACGCCGACACAGATTCCTGTCGAAGAGCCTGGCGAAACTCCACCTCCAGACCTGCTCGGCACCCCGACACCGGTTCCAGCGCCAGAAGTAACAGTTGAGCCCGCTCCCACGGTTGAACCTACCGAGGTTCCAACTCCGGAAGTAACGCCAACTCCAGAACCGGAAGAGACGCCGGACCCGGAGATCACGCCTGAGCCCACAATCGATGTCGAGGCCACGGTTCAGGCGATACGTGATGCTGACGGTTCAGGTGACGACGAAGGTGGCGGCGGTATCGACCTCGGCGGAGGCGAAGATGCCGGTTACACAATCTACGGCTGCGGTCTCCCTGTTGCCCATTCAGGAGTCGCAGGCGGTGACTACACGCTCATAGGGCTCGGCATGGTGGGATTGGTCGTCCTTGCTAGACGCCGAAAGTCTGGCAGCGGAGATGACGACGAAGACTAGCTTTTGAGGCAGTTCAGTCCTGCTCCAATGCCTTCCTGGTAGCTCTCAACTGGGCCGGCATCTTCGCATTCGATTCCCATGTTTGGTCCACGCCTTCTTCGGCCGGCTCAGGTACGACCAGGACATGAATCAGTGCCGGTCCAGGCTCAGAAAAAATCCCCGGCAACTCCGAAGCCAGGTCTTCAGCATCTGAGAAAGTGTGAGCCTGGGTGTAGCCTGCCGCGAGTCCCATCGCAGCGTAGTCGACTTTGGGATTCGGAAGTGGTTGACCACCTGTGACGGCATAGATCCCGTTGTCGAAAACGAAGTGGTAGAAATTGGCTGGCTCCTGTCCGGCAACGGTTGCGAGGCTGCCAAGATTCATCAAAAGAGAACCGTCGCCATCAAGCACAATTACTCGCCTATCGGGAGAACCCACGGCGATCCCCAGGCCAAGGGATGACGCCTTACTCATGCCATTCGAAATGCCGATGTCCAATTCAGGTCGCTCGCTTGCCCCGTACCAGTAGCCCGTCTGTGTCATCGTTGTTACACAGATGGCGTCTTCACGCACCCTGTTGATTATCTCTACCGCATCCCTGTAGCCAATCATTCTTTCGCATACTCCGTGCCGATCAGAACGGCCACCGGTTGATTGGTTCGCTCTGCACGTTCAAATGCGAGAGGAACCCGATCGAGATCGTCATCCCCTTCTACCGTGAAGTAGTCAACGCGCCACAGATGAAGAAACGGCTCAAGGATGCGTGCGGCGCTGTCCGGCGTATCGCCGTGACGTGTGTAGCCACGGTAACCAACGAACATCACGAGTGGCAGGTCGACACCAATTGCCAAACCGCGTAACGCGTCACCTGACTCGAAAAGCCCTGCATTCTGGATGGATATAACTGGCCGTTGTCCTGCTACCCACAGACCTGCGGCAATTGGAATCGCCTCGCCCTCCCTGGCAACCGGAATCACATGGATTGACGGCTCGGCCATCAACCTGTCGTACATGTGGCGAGTTTCCGAGTCAGGGAGTGTCACCATATGCGTCACGCCCTGATCTACAAGCTGTTCGACGACCCTGGCGGGGTGAAGTATTCCAGTGATCATTCTGCCGTCTCGAAGCGAGGCTCGGGAACCGTGGGTAGAACGCAACACATGGTTCGCTGCGTTGAGCGGAGAGTATCGAGATAAGTCAGTGTCGGCAACCTCAAGCTGCGCTCGCAGGGCTGTTCGGATACCTGGGTCGCCTCGCAAGCATGATCAGTAGGACACCTATTAACGCAGCCACGGTGAACATAGGGAATGTTCCGGCGTAAGAGTCCGAAAGATCGAATATCAGGCCTGCCGCAATTCCGCCAATAGCCTGCCCGCCGCTTACAAACGGTTCAGTCACCCCGCGAATCGCTCCAAGCGAACTTCGACCGAAATAGTCTGCCATTGCTACAGGAGGCACGACCAGCAATCCACCCAGGCCAATGCCAAACACGGCGGCGACTACGAACGCGATAGCGGCAGTATCCACCAACAAGAAGAGCAATGCCACTCCGCCGAGCCAGCCCGCAGTCAGCGCATACACCGTTCTTACAGGTAATCGATCAAGCAACCAGCCCCACAAGATGCTGCCCAGAGCGGTACCAGCGGCCATCACGGTGAGAGCAGAGGCAGCGACGCTTGCCGAAACACCCTGGTCTCGCAGAAACGCAGCCTGATGAATATTGACTCCCGTGTGGATGAAAAACACCAGTCCACCGGCGATCGCAAGCATCCACATGGCTGGCGTGTGCATCGCCTCTTTTAGTGTCCACTGAACCTCAGATTCACCACTGGATTGATCCTGGTGCGCATCATCTTCATCGTCATTCCACTGATCGCCATCTGGTTTTAGACCAACGTCCTCTGGTCTCCTCACCAGGGCGACCAGAGTTGGAGGCAGGGCGACCGCCCAGACCGAAATGCCAATCCAGAACCAGGCCATTCGCCAATCACCATCGGACGCATTCATCAAAACCTGGGCAAAGAGCGGAAAGAAACCCATGCCAAGGGAATGCATCACACCCAGAGCCGAAGTCGCGCGGCCTCTTCGCCTGACAAACCACTGGGCAACAACGGTCGCTGCACCGATCTGGACCGGTGAACTGAAAATCACGCGCCCGATTCCGAAAAGCACATAAAACAGCACGATGTTGTCGACCCAGCGGATAGACATGACAGCTCCGCCGAGCACCAGCATCGAGCCGGCGAGCAACACTCGGGGGCCAAACCGCTGGAGCACCCACCCGGCAAACGGTGAAACGAACATCGAAACTATCCCGGCGACCGATGCCGCACCGACGATAGCCGTGCGAGTCCAGCCAGTGTCCTCGGCCATAGGGAACACGAAAACGGCAATCGTCAGGGTTGCAGCAGCGTTGCGGAAGAACATCGTCAGGCCCGACACACCTACCACGACCCAGCCATAGAAGAATGGCGTGCGGCGGACCATCTGCTGCTGGATTGCTTGGCTCCCCGGTCTCTGGGTCGATGCCCTCTCCCGAGGGTCGCGGAACTGATGTCTGGCTGCTAGCCGTCTGGAGTCGATGATGTTACATGGCCCGTGCGGGAGTTAAGACCGATTGATAAAGTGATCTGTACTACACCTTCATGCGATTGCTTTCTGGCGAGATTCCTGCACGTCTGGGGAACGTTGGATACATCGCAGTACAGACCAGATTGAGGCCTAAATGACGACAGGCAGTAACCCGTTTAACGCTCGCAAGACCTTCAGCACTTCAGAGGGCGAGTTCAACTACTACTCGCTCAAGGCTCTCGAAGATGCCGGTCTGATAGACATTTCAAAGACCCCGTTCACGATTCGCGTCTTACTCGAAAATGCCCTGCGTAACTCCGATGGCGGTCCTGCCACCGAGGAACACCTGAAACTGGTTGCGTCCTGGCGCCCTGACCACAAGCCTGCCACCGAATTCCCGTACATGCCGGGTCGCGTGGTGCTTCAGGACTTCACAGGCGTTCCTGTCGTAGTCGACCTGGCGGCGATGCGTGATGCAGTGGCAGAGGCAGGGCACGACGCTTCGCTGATTAACCCGATCGTCCGATCAGATATGGTGATCGACCACTCCGTACAGGTTGACTACTTTGCGTCCCAGGGCGCTCTGGCGATGAACATCGAACGGGAGTTCGAGCGCAACACCGAACGCTACCAGCTTCTTAAGTGGTCTCAAGGCGCCTTCAACAACATGCGTGTTGTCCCTCCTGGCACGGGAATCGTCCACCAGGTGAACCTCGAATTCCTCGCGCCGGGGGTGCTGACCGACCAGACTGATCATGGGCCGGTCGCCTACCCCGACACCTGTATAGGAACGGACTCTCACACGACCATGATCGATGGTCTCGGTGTACTTGGCTGGGGTGTGGGCGGAATCGAGGCCGAGGCGGTCATGCTTGGACAGCCTTATTACATGCTTGTCCCTGAAGTTGTTGGGGTGCGACTGAGCGGTTCCCTTCCGGAAGGCGCGACTGCTACCGACCTCGTACTCGCCATCACAGAGATGCTGCGCGGCGTTGGAGTCGTCGAAAAATTTGTCGAGTTCTATGGACCCGGACTCACCGCACTACCCCTCGCCGATCGCGCCACTATTGGCAATATGTCTCCCGAATATGGTGCGACCTGCGGATTCTTCCCGGTCGACGACCAGACCCTGAAGTACCTGCGAGACACCGGGCGTGAAGAGAAGCTGGTCGAGCTTGTTGAGACCTACACGAAGGCAAACGACCTGTTTGTGACACCGGACGATGCGCCCGAGTACACGACAAGTGTCGAATTCGACCTTGGCGACGTGGTTCCAAGTATGGCCGGGCCGAAGCGACCGCAAGACCGTGTGTCACTTCCGGACGTAGCCGAGAACTTCCAGACTTTCTTCCCGAATGGCTCAGGTTCAGACGGCGACGTCGCCATAGAAGTTGACGGTGAGAAAGGCGACGTTGGCGACGGTTCTGTCGTCATTGCAGCGATAACGAGTTGTACCAACACTTCAAACCCCTACGTCATGCTCGGTGCTGGACTTGTGGCCAAGAAAGCCCGTGAAAAGGGTCTGACTCGAAAGCCCTGGGTAAAAAGCTCTATGGCTCCCGGCTCAACTGTGGTCACCCGTTACCTTGAAGCCGCAGGACTCGACGACGACCTCGATGCTCTCGGTTTCCAGACGGTCGGATATGGCTGCACGACATGTATCGGTAACTCTGGTCCGCTTCCACAGCCGGTTGCCGACGCCATAACCGATCACGACCTGGTTGCAGCTGCCGTTCTCTCCGGCAACAGGAACTTTGAAGGTCGAGTACACCCGCAGGTGAAGGCAAACTACCTGGCTTCTCCGATGCTCGTAGTCGCTTACGCACTTGCAGGCAACGTCGACATTGATCTTGCTAACGATTCGCTTGGCAAGGGCAGCGATGGCTCTGACGTCTACCTGAAGGACATCTGGCCTACACAGCAGGAGATTGCTGACACCGTTGCTAACTCAGTGACTGCGGACATGTTCCGGGAGCAGTACGGCGAGGCTTTCGTCGGTCCTGATAAGTGGCGGGAACTGGATGCTCCAACAGGCGAGCAGTTCGGCTGGGACCCCGGCTCGACTTACATCCAGAAGCCTCCTTACTTTGAGGGGTTCACCCAGACTCCGAAGTCACGTGGCGAAATCGCTAATGGACGAGTGTTGGTCATGGTTGGTGACTCGGTCACAACAGACCACATTTCACCTGCTGGCTCGATCCCGCCTTCGGCTCCCTCTGGACAGTTTCTAGTGAGTTCCGACGTGCCGAGAAGAGAGTTCAACTCATACGGATCAAGGCGCGGTAACCACCTCGTGATGGAGCGCGGCACATTCGGCAACATCAGGCTTCGAAACATGCTGGCACCGGAACACGAAGGTGACTGGACACAGCATCTTCCTGACGGCGAAGTGATGCGTATTTTCGACGCCTCGACGAAGTACAAGGAAGAGGACACACCGCTTCTGGTTCTTGCTGGCAAGGAGTACGGCACCGGTAGTTCTCGAGACTGGGCGGCAAAAGGGCCGATGTTGCTCGGCGTGAGAGCCGTGATAGCCGAGAGTTTCGAGCGTATTCATCGCTCAAACCTGATCGGTATGGGTGTGATTCCGCTGCAGTTCATGCCGGGTGAATCAGCGCAATCACTCGGGCTAACTGGCAAGGAGAGTTTCGACATCCCGGGTGTCGAGGAGAAGGTCGAGCCTGGTGCCGAGATGACGGTGATTGCCCGCAGTGACGACGGCAAAGAGACGACCTTCAAGGTGAAGTCACGCGTTGACACCGGGATCGAGGCAGAGTACTACCGCCACGGCGGTCTATTGCCTTACGTCCTCCGAGACATGATGGGGACGAGTTAACCAGCCTTAGACACGGGAGATGCCATGGCAGCGACAAGACGACTCGATCTGCTGGAACTCCCGCGTTTTCAGAGGTGGGCTGAAAGAAACCCTCACGTTGAACCAAGTCCTGTTCATTGGGCCTTGATGGATTCGGGCCTAACGGGGCTGATTGCCCTATCACACTGGTTTTGGCCGGAGTTTGTCGAGGTCCAAGGCTGCGTTCTTCTCAAGGAGAATTACAGCGAGGCGCATTTTAAGCACTGGTGGGATGCAGTAGACGGTGATCAGCGCAGAATCGAAACCGTATTGAATAATCTAAATTTCGAAGACCTGCACGTGATGACTCATGACGGTCTGCCTGATGCGCTTGAGTATCGAGTGCTCGATGAGCTTTCTGAAGTAATGGCCAAGACATGGCAATACTGCCTGCACGACTCATTTCCGGAAAGGAGTTTCAACGTCTCACTCGACCCCGGTGATGATTCTAGATTGCCACAGCTTTCATTTTGGTCAGAAAACTGAGTGCCAGGTGTGTCGGCTAAGTTCGGCCATGGAAAGTCAGCTACAGAAACCGAACTAACCTACCGCCACTCGCTCTCTGACGGAGAGCGGAAGATGTGGTGGAAGACGGTTTGCAGGTCCGGACCGAGCCACTCGAAGCCGTTGTCTTCGAAGACCTGCGGCTTCATGCGCTTGCTTGAAAGTAGCTCTTCCGCCAATCCGCCGATGAACAGCTTCGCGGCCCAGCCTGGCAGCGGCATGAACGACGGGCGGTGGAGTGCGCCCGCAAATTCCTTTGCAAACTGTTTTTGCCGTGTAATACCCGGAGCGGAAACGTTAACCGGTCCGACAATCTCCGCCGTGTCGATCGCGAAGCGTATCGCCCGCGCTGCGTCTTCTACCGCGATCCACGGCCACCACTGTTGGCCGGAGCCGATGGGACCGCCGAATCCCGTGAGGTACGGAATCTTCAATCGTGGCACCATGCCACCATCGCGGCCCAGAACATTCCCAAACCGCGCATGGACCACTCGAATCCCCGCTTCACGCGCCGGATTGGCAGAACGCTCCCACTCGAACCCAACATCGGCCAGGAAGCCTTCACCAGGACCACTTGCTTCGGTCAACACTTCGTCACCACGGTCCCCGTAGTAACCCATCGCAGAAGCGGCGATCATGACGCGAGGCTTCGAGGTCAATGCAGCAAGGGACTTCGCGAGTAACCTGGTGCCTTGCACCCTGCTGTTTCGAATTGCAGCCTTGTGCTGGGCGCTCCACCGTTTGGACGCTATCCCGACGCCAGCGAGGTGAACAACAGCATCAACGTTGCCAACGGTCGAAAGATCAAGCGTTTCTGCGCCAGGGTCCCACCGCATGCGATTGATCTGCCTCACCGGTGGAGCTTCGCCCCTGACTAGAGTTGTGACCCTGTGACCATCACGGACCAGAGAGTTAACCAGCACGCCCCCGACGAAGCCGTTCGACCCTGTGACAAGTACGTGCAATCGATCACCCCTACCGATAGTGACGGGTACAACCAGACAACTCAATTCTAGCTATTTGACCCCGGAGCGTCCTTGGTGGTCACATTTTCAACTCGCCGCCACCCGGCAATTTCTAGTACCCTCTAATCTCGAATTTCCACCCGTGGGCCACGATTGGGTCCGCGAGCATTTAGCTTTCCGGGAGATACCGCGGCGATGAACGAAGTCACCATGCCCTCAATGGGTGCCGACATGACCGAAGGGACAATCGTTAAGTGGCTTAAGTCCGAAGGTGACGAAATCAAGCGTGGGGACAAGCTTGCCGAGATTGAGACAGACAAGACCGTCGTGGAAATGGAAGCTTACAGCGAAGGGCTTCTCAGGAAGCTCGTAGCGTCAGAAGGTGACCTTGTTCAGGTCGGCCAGGTGATCGCCTACATCGGTGGTGCCGATGAAGAGGTTCCGGAAACTGCGGCTCAGGCAAAATCGGAACCCGCACCAGCGAAAGCCGAGGAAAAGCAGGAAGAAACTCAGGCAGCCGCGCCCGCAGCCGCCGTCACACCTGAGCCAGCTCCTGAGAAAACACCGGAACCACAGCCTGTAGCCGCAGCTCCTGCACCTGTATCTACGAACGGCGCAGGCCGCGTTAAGGCTTCCCCAATTGCTAGAAGACTCGCAACTGAAAAGGGCTTCGACATTGCCCAGATCACCGGCACGGGCCCCGGTGGCCGAGTAACTCGTGACGATGTTCTCGGATTCAGGCCTTCACCTGCGTTCGCACAGGTGATGCCACAAACGGTGAACCGGGAAGTGGACGGCTCAGATATTGCACTTACCAACATGCGTAAGGCTATCGCTCGTGTCACGGTCAGGAGCAAGACTGAAGCACCGCACTACTACGTGACGCACGCCGTTGACATGACCGATGCTATGAAGTTCCGCGCCCAGCTCAACGAAGCGCTGGCGGAGCATGGCGACAAGGTCTCTGTGAATGACCTGATTCTGAAGGCAATCGTCAATGCATTGATCAAGATCCCTAAGTGGAACTCGTTCTTCGCCGACGACAAGCTCGAAGGCCATTCCGACGTCAATATCGGCATCGCCATCGCACTCGATCAGGGCCTGATCGTTCCAGCGATCATGGGTGCACAGCGCATGTCTCTAGTTGAGATCTCTCGGGCAGCTAAGGACCTGGGCAAGCGTGCTCGTGGTGACGGTGGCACTCTGACACAGGATGAACTCACCAAGGGCACATTCGGCACCTCGAACCTCGGCATGTTCGGCACAGACGTGTTTGCAGCGATAATCGTGCCGCCACAGTCCGGCATTATCGCAGTCGGAGCCGTCAAACCGACGCCAGTCGTACGCAAAGACGAGATTGTCGTTCGCCAGATGATGAACGCCACCATCTCGGCAGACCATAGAGTTGGAGATGGTGCCGAAGCAGCTATTTTCCTTGGCGAGGTCCAGAAGAACCTTGAGAATCCGACGCGCCTGATCGTCTAAGGAACGTGAGGCGGTTCAGCAGGGGCCGAGAACCTTTGATTGCTTCCGATCTCAGGTGCTACGAACTCCGTCTGATCAATTTCAAGCAGGTCCAGCACAGGAGACTCTTCCGATACGCCTCCGCTCAAAGTCACAAGTTTGCCGTCTGGTGCCAGCGCCACCAATCGAGGACAATCAGGTTCCCAGGCGCTCTGACACGTATCGGGTTTAAGAGTGAGACGCCAAACCTGTTCTGCCGGTGCGACGAACTCGTTTTCGAGGTACAGACCGGTGCGCGCAAACACGTATCCGTCGCCTTCGCCTGTCGAAAACGAGACAGTAATCGTCGGATCATCATAGGCGAGTTGCAACATCTGCTCGGTCGATTCGGTGAAGACGTATGAAGCTCCATGCCTGGACTCCACACCAACAATGTGCAAATGTGATCCCGATTCCGGCTTCGGCATTAACCGAACGACCTGATTCGCGTATTGCTGCTGAAGATTCCACGCTTCTGAATAGTCACGCTGGACAATGCCATGGAACGAAACAAGCAGCACCAGCGAAGCAGTAACGCCCAGTCCAGCCGTGATGCTGATTCTTGAGTGTTGGTGGTGCCACGCTGATATCAACCAGCTCCATAGAAACATTCCACTCGCGACAGCGGTCAGAACGACGGGGAATGCAACTGCTGCATTGAGCCGCGACACAAACGGACCGTCGAAACCACCGGTAGAAACCGGTTGGCCATGCGGCAGCAGAACCAGGTACGCGACAACGGTCAGCGCAAGACTCCCAAGTGCCAGGTTGCGATAGAAACGCGCATCAGCGGTCAACGGCTTCGTGGCCATTGAAATGCCTTTAGCCCTAACGCTGTTAACCGGCCTGGGAGACATGATCGTTATAGCCACGATCACCAGGGCCGCAACTACCGCCACCGCGATGACCACTATCGGAATTTCGCCTAGGAAGGCAAGCGACTCAAACAGCACCTTGAAAGGTTGCCCCAGAAAGTTGAGGTACAGAAGACCCGTAGCTTGCTGGACCAGATGCACCGGCGACAGGTCACTATCGGTAAGTAATCCGTCCTGTCCTCCGGTTGCGACAAGCACCGCTCGCCACAGTATGACTCCCGTAAACACCGTTAAGTACGGCGTTGCTGTTATTGATGCGTCTCGGAGAGTCTCTCTTGTGGTGCTTCGATGTACAAGTCCACGATCTGAAGTCAAAATCCAGGCCGTACCGGCGAATGCCATTGCAGGGATAAGAAGCGCCTGTACATCATGAAGCAACAGACTGAACAGGTAGACGAGTTGTGAAGCTATGAAAAGACTCCGAAACGCCCAGCGGGTCCGGTTTCGAAGTCTGAATCCCGTAAACAACAAGGCCAAACACAGTAAGGCCAGAAGCACGGTGAACCGACCGCCTGTCAGACCTTCGGTTATCAATGTTCTGGAGAGATCTCCGGGGTACAGAACGTAGAACGTCGTCGTGAGGATCACGAGTGCCCTTCGGCGGGGGAAAAGTACGTTCAGCATCCAGTAAACGCACAGGGCTGAAGCAAGCAACATCCCGGCAAGTAGCCAGTATCCAGTGGCTGGCGTAAGGCCTACGACCTCGAAAACCAACTCCGTCAGCGCTGCTCGGAGTGGATATGCACTACCGGATGTCTCGATATGTCCCAGCTGCGCAATCTGCTGTACGTGTACCCAGTCGTCAGCGTAGAAGCCGAACTCTTCGAACGATCGGTAAACGGTGAGGAAGCCGAGAGCAAAAACAGCCAGTAGAGCGAGTACGTGAGTAGACGCAGTTTGGACCAACGGCTTGCCAGGAGGCTGACGCATAGGCAGTTGAACCATCGTTCGAAGGGAGTGTCAAAAATGAGCCGAGCAATCTAGCAAGACTTCTCCGAGTCACAGATCGCGGGCGTCTCTCGAAATTGAACGATGCTTCACGCGCACGCACATGCGGGGAGTCACCCATTGGCAGCAGGTCGGGGTCTCACAGCTTATTGGGACGAGTTTCGAAAAGAGCGACAGCAGGCCCATCCATGGGCCGTTCAACAGATACAATCCAGGCCATGTATTTCAAGGAAGATTTCTCGCCATCCGAACAGACCGTCCTGAACCGTTTTTTTTCCAACACAGACAGGCCGGTTTTCGCACTCATTAACCTGCCTGAAGTCGTGAAAGGCGCTCTGTTCGCACGCTACAGTCGGACTCCGAAATCGCTCCGCCGACTGTTCCTCGATGAGTTCTATGACGAGCCAGAAACCGGTATCTCGGCCATAGCTGACTCGCTCGGCGAAGAGGATTCCTCCCTGAAACTGGAGAAGGCCGAAAAGCTTTACGAACGAGTGTTTTCTGGCTATGGAGACGACTCTGTAGCACAGCTCGGGGGAGCCCACCTGGCATGTGAGCAATCTTCAAACCTGTTGACGAAAATACTTGAGCGGGGCCGGATAGCGGCGTACCTCGAACAGAGCACGCGTTACATCTACTACGACCAGAAGCTTGGGGATTCCTACAGGTATCTGACACCACCTGAAGTGAAGGGATCGGCCCTCGAAAAAGAGTACATCGCTGAGATGGACCGCCAGTTCGAGACGTATTCACAGGTGGTCCAGGCCTGCAAGGTTCACTTCGAACAACGGTTTCCGAGACAGCCGGGAGATTCAGCAGGCGTCTGGAGAAGCAGCATACGGGCTAAAGCCTGTGATGCAGCGCGTGGACTGCTGCCAGCATCTACAACGTCCAACCTGGGCATCTTCGCCACAGGACAGGCGTATGAATCGATGCTGATTCGCATGCGAGCTCATCCGTTGGAGGAAGCCCGAAACTACGCTGACATGATGCTTGCTGAACTGCGGCATGTCATACCGTCTTTCGTTCGCAGGGTAGATATGCCGGACCGCGGCGGCGTCTGGAGCGACTACTTCTCACACATTCGCAACGAGATGGAAGACATTGCAGGCAGGTTGGACGCAGAGCCGAAGGATGTTCCTGAAGTACAACTCACAGAGTGGGAACCCGATGCTGAGAAGCGGCTTGCTGCCGCTGCGCTGTACGAGTTTTCTGAGCTGCCGGACAGCCAGCTGCTCGAGATAGGAGAGCGTATGTCAGGGGACGAGTGCCAACGTATCCTCACCGCATACGTTGGGAGCCGGTCCAATCGCAGACACATGCCTGGACGAGCATTCGAGCGATCCTTCTATCGTTTCGACATTCTGTCCGATTTCGGCAGCTTCCGGGATCTCCAGCGGCATCGAATGCTGACAATAGACTGGCAACGACTATCACCGCAGTTCGGATACTCGGTACCCGAGGCCGTCGAAGAAAACGGCCTTTCCGATACCTGGAATGAGGCGATGGCCCGCATGACTGATCTGCATGGAAAGCTAACCGATGCGTTCGGGCCGGACGTGGCGCAATACGCGGTCCCGTTCGCCTTCAGACTGCGGTACTACATGCACCTCAACGTTCGCGAGGCTTTCCACCTCATCGAGCTACGCACCGACCGGCAGGGTCATGCCGATTACAGGCGCATTTGCCAGGAGATGCACCGGCTTATCCGTGAACGGGCAGGACATGGCGCAATTGCCGATGCCATGAGCTATGTGGACCACAACGAATACGGTCTTGAGCGTCTCGAATCGGAACGCAAGAACGAGCAGAGATCAAGATCGAAGCAACTTGCCGACTGATAAAATTGGCTTCTACAGCCTGCACTCAGACAAACTCCGATAAAGGAGGCGCAGTGACTACCCGTACAGTTCGTGTTTGGACGGCCGTTAGCGCAGTCACGCTGGCGCTGACAATCATGTTCTTGATCGGTGACAGCACCTGGTTTGCCGCCAGTCTCGGCGTTATGGTCGTCTACGGGGCGTTCTGGGCAGCTGTCATCGCCGGTGGCATCTGGCTAGCGACGAAGTTCATTAACGCCATGTCACCGAACGACTCCGGTGGCGATGCTATCGAAGAGGTGAAACGTCGTTACGCTCGCGGTGAGATTGACCGCGCCGAATTCTTCCAGATGAAGCGAGACCTGGAAGGCGACCGATGAGTCTAGTCCTGGATATCTTCACTACCGTTGTCCGGCCTGCTTCGCAGCGACATCCATATGACAAACGGTAGTGCCAGGCCGATCGATATGGCGGCAGCTCTGAAGAAGTGTCTGAACACTTCGAGACCTGCAAGCCTGGTACCCAACTCGATCTCATCCTGAACCGCGGGATCCAGTGAAAAGGCTGGCAGATCGGCAACCAGTTCCACGAACTGGACTGTCCCTACCGATGTCATCACGGCGAGACCAGCTGTCATTCCCACCATTCTCGAAACAGTCAGCAATGAGCTGGCCGAACCACGCATGTTAGTCGCGACTCTTTGCAAGGCAGCCTCTGCGATCGGAGCCACCAACAACCCGAACCCGATTCCAGTTATTGCAAGGTGAACTGTGACAATCGGATCGGCGGTATCGACATCCCAGGTAGCCATCATCAAGAAGCCTGCCAACGCCAGCAATACCCCTGTGACAGCAGGTACAAGCGAGCCAATCCGCTGAGTCAACACTCCACCAATGAGTGCACCGACACCGATCGCGATCGTCATACGAAGTAGCCTCAAGCCACCTTCAAGAGCAGGCTCCTCATAAACGGTTCCTGCCATGAGTGGCACAGCGACCATACCGATGATCAGCGCTGCTCCAACGAGAAAATGAGCGACGTTTGCAGCGACAAAGCCGGTCAATGTGAACAGGATTCGTGGAAACAGCGGGTGCCTTGCCGCAGCAACACGAACCACCAACAAGGTTCCGGTTATCGCGGCCGCGGAAATAGAGACAACGAACAGAGAATCTGGATCTCCGGTACGAGTAAGGCCGATAGTCAGGAAGCTCAGGCAAGCAGCGAATAGCGTCACGCCAATGGCATCAATCTTGACACCATGTCGCTGCCCTGCCGGCAGGCGCATCAGCAACGCAACAACAACAAACACCAGCGGCAGGTTCAACCAGAATGTCCATTCCCACGATAACCACTCGGTGATCGCTCCACCCCAGAGAGGACCGATGACGCCACCAGCCTCAGCACTTGCGCCAACTAATCCATATGCAATGGCCCTGTGCTTGCCATCAACGAGTTCACCTGCTGCGGCGAGTGATATTGGGATGACAGCTCCGCCACCGATTGCCTGGAACACTCTTGCGCCGACCATCCAGCTGAATTCCGGATCGCGGTCGAACAACCAGCGTGGCAGGTCGGCACTCACAGCCACACCAATGGAACCAAGCGCAAATACCGCCATAGCTGCTATGTAGGTGTTTCGGAAGCCGAATCTGTCAGAAATTCGCCCCATGAGCGGCATTGCCGCTGTGTATCCGATCAGGTATCCGGTAATTGCCCACGAAGCTCGATCAAGTTCGCTGACGGCAACGCGCAGGTCCGAAAGCATGTCCGGCAGGATCGTAACAACGACTGTCTGGTCGTCTGCCGCAATGAATACACCGAGACAGAGTGGCAGGAAAAGCCAGTAAGGGCTTAGCGAACTCCGGATCCGTTGCATGGCTAGATCGGTGGCTCGATCACGAGTTCTGAATCGAATCCAGATAGCTCGATAAGTCGCACGAAATCTGACTGATCTTCGGGTTGAAGCCGGCCGTTCAAGCGGGCGCTGCTGAGCAAGAAAGTCTCAGGGTCGAGTCTCAAGGTGACATCTAGTAGTTCACCGGGCAACACCGTACCTACCAACGGCTGGAGAGCCTCGGAAGGCACCTTACCGTTGAGTACAATCTGGCCATTCGATGTCGCACCGGCGTCCGGATAAACAGGATCTGTCGTCTGCGCAAGCACGTTGGTAACCAGGCGCACAGGATCAAGAAAACTAAATGGGCTGTCCTCTGGCGCAATGACCGCCCAGTTTCCGGTCAGGGGATTGGTCATCCAGGTCTCGCCATCGATCACGACAGCATTGACCCTGACAAAGAACTGCTCAAAATCTGCTTCCGCGTTGACCTTGAGGCGTGACGGTGAAATGACCGCACCATCTGCGCGCCGAAGCTCTAGACCACCATCCAGAGACGTCTTTCCTTCGGGGTGAGTCAGTTCGAATTCAAACTGCGGCACTTCGGCCATGGCGACGCGGGAGTTTGCCAGTGAGTCTTCAGCAGAAGGGACATCCAAATCCCCGGATTCATCCGAGGAGCAACCCACAATTAGGAGCATCGTCATCAGAACTGAAACGATACCTACTTGTTGAAAGCCGAAGCGTTTTTCGTTGAGCAATTGCATCTTCACTCAACATATACGGCAGCGCTGACTGGAGCGAGTGTAGGAATACCACGGCATCTGGGAAGTTAGCAGTCTGTACGCGTATCGCCGGTGCCGTACTTCCGCCTGAGGCTTAACTTACGGATCTGAGCAGTCCCGCATGAAGCCGCAATTCGTACATCTCAGCTTGCAGTGCAAGTCCAGCATAGCTGTACCACAGATGTCACATTGCCAGAACGCTTCAACGCTCTCTACCGGACGTTCGATCGCTGTCACTTGGCCGGTCATTTCTACCACCGCCTGGAGACTGGTTGACTCGCCAGTGTGATATTGAAACTACAGTTCCCCAAGACAGCCAACGTTAAAGTCCTGTCAACAGAAACCAGAACACCAGCTATTGTCTACCTCTGAGCGCCAGCCGCTGACAGAACTTCAGGACCAGACAGAGACTCTACTTCGTTGTCTTGCCGTTCTAGCGTGACGATGACGCTTTCATACTGAATGATGTTGTCGGGGAGCATGAACTCGACTCGAGCCATACCTGCTTCATTGACCTGGAACGATGCAACAGACTCCGGCATCCCGTCACGCACCAGTGAAAGCATGTACTCATAACCCTGAGGTGCGGGCGGCAGGCTGGAAACGAGCAGAACTGCCGGATCATCGAAGTTCTTCACCGTCAGAATAGCGCTCGCTTCAGGAGCTTCTGAGCTACCTTCGAGATAGCTCGGAACCCGATACTCGTTGTTCTGCGTCACGTACGTCAGCCACTGCAGATTCTCCAGGGCCTCGTTTAACGCTGCATTGACCGCTGTGAGGCGAGCAACCTCTGCATCCTGTTCAACGAACTGAGCGTTAGTCTGTTCTATCGAATCTCTGAGTGCAGCTACGGCGGCCAGTTCGGCGTCAACCTCGGCTCTAAGCTGCTCTACCTCGGAGTCCATGCGAGAGTTTTCGAGTCCAAAGATCACCGCTATCGCAATGACAGATATTAGGGCGGCCGCTGTACCCGCATACGCAACGCGTGCCGGCCTGAGAATTCTCTGGAGGACAGGAGTTCGTTTCGGTTGGACCGAACGCGCCTCCTGCTGGGCCACAGACATAAGGTGAAGGTCGCTGTCTGCCTGGGCTAAAAGACGACGGCGGACTCGGGCAGATGGCTCTGCGTCTGGGGCGAAGTAACTGAGATTTTCGGCAGCTTCCATGAAGCGCCGAAGTTCATCGCGAGCTTCCGGAGAGGACTCGAGAAGCGCGTCAACTCGCGCTCGTTCGTCTGGCGAAAGAGCGTTGAGGGCGTAACCCGCCAGATCACCCCACGGATCAGGGACCGTGAAATCCAGACTATTCGGATCGGTCATACTGCTGCACTGATTTCGCTGCTGAGAGCATTCCGCAGCTTCTTCAGGGCAAGGCGCATCCGTGTCTTAACTGTGCCGAGCGGTTGCCCGGTCTTCTCAGCAATCTCCGCCTGCGTCAGCCCTTTGAAGTACGAGAGCTCAACTACTTGCCTCTGTTCTTCAGGGAGGTCCGCCATAGCATCGCGCACTTTGGCGTACTCTGACTGTGCTACGGCGTTTTCGAGCGGGGAGATTTCTGCCGATTCGATATTCAGGTGGTCTTCTATGTCGTCATTTTGACGATTTCGGTCCCTGCGGCGTTTACGCAACTCGTCGATCGTCCGATTGTGCGCAATGCTAAATAGCCAGGTTGTGAACTTACCTCTCGCAGAGCTGTAACTGCTTCCTCTGCGCCAGACGCTCAGGAAGACATCCTGTGTGACCTCTTCGGAGCTAACAGGGTCATTCAGGATCCGTGCTGCAAGTGCGAACACCCGTCTGCCGTAACGGTCATACAGTTGAGCGAGCGCATCCCGATTTCCGCCTGAGATCATCTCAAGCAGATCGAGGTCTTCAAGCTCCACGTAATTTGTAGCCATTTTGCGGTCCTCGAGGTCGTTACTCGGCCACTGGGGACCCGCCGTCCGTGCTGTGCATAGTCGCTAACTGGTTCGAGCGCTTCTGCTAGCACCGGTTGCGGTAAACGAATGTTAACTCATTCCCGAATGTTCGTTTTCAGACAATGTGAAGGTTAGTGTTCACATTCTAGCCATTCGGTTCAGGAGCGGACTGTTTCCTGGCGAGTTCTCGGAGTTGGGTCAAGGCGTCCTTAGCCCTTCTGGTATCCGCCCCCTCAGGAGCCCTATCCAGAAACTCGGAAAGTGACTCCACCGCCCGTGTGTACTCTCCTACCTCCGCCTGGAGTCGTGCCAGATCGCTCAGGTTTCGCCAGTTCTTTGGATCTAGTAGCTGGATCCTCTCAGCAGATGCCAGCGCTCGCCTGTAGTCCCGCCTCTTCGCATGCGTAAGCTTCAGATTCGTTAAAAGTCGTCGCAGGGTCGACCGATTACCGCACGAAGGAAGAAGGCGCCGACTCAGCGCGCTGGGTGCAGGCTCCGCAGAGGTTCGCCCGCGCATTGCCAGCGATAAGCACTCTTTTCGCGAAAGTAGTCCGCCACGATGGTACGGATCAACGAATATCTCTTCTTCACCGGACCCCACGGAAAGTAGGAAATGGCCGGGCATTCCAATACCGCGCATCTCCAAACCTATCCTTCGTGCCACCTCAAGGTAAATAACGGCCAGGGTAATGGGGATGCCCAGCTTTCGATCCAGCACCTCGTTCACGTAGCTGTTTCGCGGATCATAGTAGTTGCCGCTGTTGCCCCGGAGTTCAGCAGCGTCGAATAGTACTGACCTGATCCCGTCCAGCTGATCATATGTGCCTGGTTGACTGGGGAGTCGACTCAGGGCAGTGGCGGCAAGCCTGTCTAACTTATCGAAGTAGTTCTGGTGGTCCAGTTCCGGATACTCTTCACCTGCGATGTAAAGGCAGGCAGAAAACAGGTCAATGTCCGCGTCAGTTCGCCGCACAGCCTGCGTAAAGTCGGCCCGGGCCTGTTCGACGTGACTTTCCATTGCGAAGTCCCTGGAACAGCTGAACAGTTGAACAGAAGCGAGTGAGATACCGAGAACATCGGGACTGATTCACCGCTGATGTGTTCGATGCTAACAATGCCCGCCATGAGTGGCAATCTGTGGTGCGAAGATTGACAAGCACGGGAATTTCGAAGTTCGAAACGTAAAGTTGACAGTGTCCAGCCATGTTGCAACACTGCGAATAACGAACTAGTTATTGCCTTTCGGGGCGCCAGCAACCAAACGCAAATTGAATACGCGGTGGGGAGCTCGGAAAAGCCGGGCTGAGAGGGTGAACGTAGCTTCACCGACCCATGAACCTGAACTGGGTAATTCCAGCGGAGGGACTGCGGATCTTCAGCCTAATTACCTGAACCGCCAGCAAATCCGCCTGGCGGTTTTTGTTGCCACCTGATCCCGGCCCACAGGGTGAGACGACGGCTGATATGGACTCAAACCCGGAACCTCTAATCGAAAACGACCAACGAACCGGTGTCGTTCTCTCCGGTGTGTCTGTTGGTTATCGCGACGGTTCTCAAACCGTAGTCGCGGCACACGATATCAGTTTCGAAGTCAGCGAGGGTCAGTTCGTCGCCTTAATCGGTCCCAGTGGCTGTGGTAAATCGAGTGTGCTGAACGCGATCGCCGGTCTTCTTGAGCCTCTGGTGGGCGTCATCACAGTTGGTGAAAACACAGAAATAAGTACGTCCAATCGTCTTGGAAAAGTCGCGTACATGCAACAGCGTGACCTGTTGTTGCCCTGGCGCAACGTGCTTGCCAATGCACGTCTTGGCCTTGAACTGGCCGGTGTGAGCCGCGTACAGGCTGACCAACTCGCCACAGAACGTGCTTCTCAGTTTGGACTTGGCTCGGTTCTCAACTCTTACCCATGGCAACTGTCGGGCGGCATGAAGCAAAGAGTGGCGCTGCTAAGGGCGACGTTGCCGGAAAGTGGAACACTACTTCTTGACGAGCCGTTCGGAGCTCTTGATGCGATCACTCGTCGCCAATTGCAGCAGTGGCTTGACGATGTCCTTGATCGTAGTCGCCGCGCCGTTTTGTTGGTGACACACGACATCGAAGAGGCATTGCTGTTGGCCGACCGAGTGCTGGTGATGTCACCGGGACCCGGACAGATAATCGACCAGGTTGAAGTGGATCTGCCTCGACCACGACCTGACAGCATAGTCACTTCACGCGAATTCATAGCCCTCAAATCACGGCTGATGCAATCGTTGGCCGGAGCCAGCCAGGCAGTTGGCGTATGAGTGGCACACACACGTTCGGAAGCTCAAGGACCTTCGGTAGAGGCATCCGAAATCTGCTCCCGGCACTGATCCTGACTTCTGCTCTGATCGGGCTCTGGGAATTGCTGGCTCATACACTGGATATCCAGCCATGGTTGCTGCCTGCCCCGACCGAGATCGCGACAGAACTCGGTGATTCTTTCTCACTTCACATGGAACACGCCCGCATCACCCTGCAAGAGGTGTTGATCGGCTTCACTCTTGCGGCGTTGCTCGGCACATCTCTCGCTGCAGCCATCTCGTGGTCGCGCGTGATTGAAAGATCGCTCTATCCCATCGTCATCGCATCTCAAACGATCCCGATCATCACACTTGCGCCCCTGTTGCTGGTCTGGGTTGGACCAGAAATGACATCGAAGGTGATCGTGGTGGTACTTATCTCCTTCTTTCCAGTAGTGGTAAGTCTCGTAGACGGTCTGCGGTCCGTCGATATTGAGATGGCGAACATGATGCGCACTCTGGGCGCAAGCAGGTTGCAGGTCATGACGAAGCTTAGGTTCCCTGCCGCCCTTCCTTATCTGTTCTCTGGTCTCAAGGTCGCCGCTGTGACTGCCGTGATCGGTGCTGTTGTTGGTGAATGGGTAGGTGGACGCGGCGGACTCGGGTGGTTGATGAAGGTCTCTGGTCCCCAGTTCCGCACAGATAGAGTTTTCGCGGCCATCTTTGTCCTGTCGGTAGCAGCAGTGTTGCTGTTTGCCCTGGTCGCCCTCGCAGAGAGATGGGCACTCAGACATCACGGTCCGAAGGCGACGCGTTAGTCGGTTCGAGGCAGTTAGTTGAAGTTGAAAGCGAGTAAACAAGTTGGGTAGATCCGATATGACAGATGTTTTGAGCAGACGTGTTTTGCTGTTGTGTATAGCATTCGTTGGTTCTGCAGTTTTCGTTTTTGCAGCTTGCTCGAGCGATGGTGATGACTCGCCAACCGGCGTCTCTCTGGCGCTTGACTGGTTCCCGAACTCGAACCATGCCGGCATATACGCAGCGCTCGACCAGGGCTACTTCGAAGAGGAAGGCCTGGACGTCAATGTCTACACACCCTCTGACCCTTCTTCGGTGCTCCAGACGGTTGGTGCCGGTCGCGACGACTTCGGAATCAGCTACCAGACCGATCTTCTCCAGGCGCGCGATCAGGGCATTCCGGTTGTCGCCGTGACAGGCATCGTCCAGCACCCACTTAACTCGGTCATGGCGTTAGAGACCTCTGGAATCGAAAGACCATCTGACCTGCTTGGTAAGAAAGTGGGCTATCCCGGCATCCCGTCGAATGAAGGTTTGCTTGCGACCATGCTCGAATCTGACGGCCTCACACTGGATGACGTCGAGTTAATCGACATCGGATTCGCGCTCACCCAGTCGTTAGCAGCCGGAACAGTCGATGCCGTGGTCGGGGCTTACTGGACGCACGAGTCAATCGTCCTTGAGCTCGAAGACCTGCCGGTCAACATCATGCGCATGGAGGAATGGGGAGTACCTGACTACTACGAGCTTGTACTGGTGACCAGCGAAAACAAGATCGCAGACGAGGAAGAGGTTGTCCAGAAGCTTGTCCGCGCGTTCAGCAGGGGTTTCGAGTACGCCCTTGCCAACCCACAGTCTTCTATTGACATGCTGGTCGACATTGGGGGAGAGACGGTACTCGAAGACGTTGAAAGGCAGGGAGTCGATCTACTGTTGCCAATGTGGGATGACGGTGTAGCACCGCGTTTCGGTTGGCAGGAGACAGCGCGCTGGGAGAGTTTCGCTAACTGGATGAAGTCGGAAGGCCTGATCGATCAGCAGCTTGATGCGTCTGCCGCTTTCAGGAACAAATTCATTGAGGAGTTGGAATAACGGTCTCGGCGTTCGGGGACGTTCGGGGGCGACTAGACAGATTGTTTGGTCGCTCGGATAAAGAACCGGTGATTGAAAACTTCGAGCGGGCCGTCTGCTTCGATCTGCTCGTGAAGCCTTCGCAACCGGTCGACGTGTTTTTGCAAATCGAACTCGGGAATCTGCCACGGCACTGCCTTCAGGTAATACGTGACTGCGCCGATATCGGAGAAAGTCGTCTTGAAATGCCCTTCTCTGCTATCGGCTACCGTGAATCCAACTGCCTCCAGTTGAGCAACTGCACTGGCCAGATTCCAATCCAACGCTCCCGCAGTAAATCCGAGTGCTTCGTTGAGACCGACGAGATTCTCACTTCCTACCTGCTGCGTCACCAGTTGACCTCCGTCCAACAGCACGCGTGCGATCTCGTTAGCGGGGAGCGACCCGTGACGATTCATAACCAGATCGAATGTGCCGTCCTCGAATGGCAGCAGTTCGTCGCTGTCAGTGACGGAGATCGTGACACCAAGCGGCTCCAGCAGCCGTCTGGCGGTCTCGATGTTCGGTGGGTAGGACTCCGTGGCGGCAACTTTCGCTGGTAACAGGTCTGCCAATGCGGCGATCCTCTCTCCGCCGCCTGTGTCCATATCTAACACCGCGGTTGCCTCAGGCAGCAACTTCTTGATCTCGTCCGTGTAATCCCAGGCAGGCGGATCCTGCGTCATCCGACCGTGAATAAGCGAGAAATCCCAACCGGCAAACGGCGTCGACTGGGCCTCCTCAATAAGGGAATCAAAACTGTTTGGACCGGTCATGTTGATAGCTGTTCCTGAACTCACGACAGGGTCGATGCGTGACCATCGTAGCCAAAAGAATCGCAGACAGGTCCAGGAACAAGTTGCAAGAACTGTTCAAGCACTGGCTTCCGAGCTTTTCTTGTCCATGCTCATCGCAGGCCTAAGCAAGGTGAGTCCGACTCCTACCACAGCACACGACATGAGCGCTCCACCAACCGTGAGCGCCAGCGGGGCACTGTAGACCTGCGCCAATGCCCCCATGAAGAGTCCGCCAAGACTGGATGCACCCCAAGTGAACTGGCTGATCCCGAGGATTCGTCCTCTGTATTCCGGTTCGACAAGTGTCTGTACAAGTGTCTGGCTCATAGTCTGGTAAACGGTTCTCGAAGCTCCGACCAGCGCGAGTGCGAAGGCGGCAAAAGCAAGGCTTTCGGACTGGGCGAATACGATCAGCAGCACGCCGAATGCTGTGCCGGAGGCAGTGAGATAAAGCGCCGGTTTTACTCGCTTACCGAGCATGACTACCGTGATTGTCGCCACGAGGCCACCTATGCCAGAGCCGAGTAGAAGGTTCCCGTAGGTCTGCTCGTCACCGCCGAACACTTCGTCAGCAAATACCGGCAGCAGGGTTGCGTACGAAAGTCCCACGAGTCCGCCAAAGATTCCGAGCCCGATCAACCCGCCGATGGTCCGGTTGTCGCGCAGGTACTCGAAACCTTCTGTCAGGCCCCGCCAGGCAGACACGCTGTTGCTGGCCATCTTGTGTCCGACCGGCGACATGAGCATCAGTGAGGCCGTCGTCAGCACGTAGGCAGCAGCGATGATGAAGAACAGTCCTTCGAGACCGAGGGCATCGACAAGTGGAGCGAAAAGAGCCGGTCCGGCGATTGCAGCAACGCCGAACACGATGGAGTACATGGCTATGGCACCAGCAAGGTGCTCCTTCGGCACTATCGTTGCGACCATTGCAGAGCGGGACGGTATGTCGAACGAGAGCAGGACACCTGTAGCGGCTGAAATGGCAATCACGTGCCAGGGCTGCACGACATCGGTGGCGATCAGTAGTCCTGTGAGCCCGGCCATAGCGGCGAACATGAGGCGCGTTATTCGAACCAGTTTGAGACGGTTCACCCTGTCAGCGAGCACGCCACCCCAGACTGAAAAGATGAGAACAGGGCCGAGGCTCGCCGCAGTCTCTAGTCCAAGCATGAACTCGCTGTCGGTTAGAGTCCGCATCAGCCACAGCCGACCAAATATCAGCGTCCACATGCCGATATTGGAGAATGCCGCTGCGATCCAGAAGATTCGGTACTCGCGGTACTTAAACGCCGCCAGCGATGTGTTGCTCAGCATGACCGCTATTTTGGACGAGTTTCAGTGCTACGGGGCGTCGTTCCGCTTCACTACGTCCATCAATGCCTGGATGTAGCCATTGGCGAACGCCCTGCCTCGATGCCCGTACTCGGTGTCACCAATGGTTATCGGCACATGGTCATCGATGAACACGCCGTCAAATCCCGCCTCGTGGTAGATCTTCATCGCCCTGTACATGTCTACATAGCCTGTGTTTATGAAGGCCTCTTCGAACGGTATGCCGGGGTTGGAAACGTTGCGGAAGTGGACATAGAGGATCTTCTTCCGGCTGGCCATCTCCTCGATCCACTTGTAGATCCCATCATTGGCAGCGTCCTCGAATTCGGAGAAGGTCCCCTGGCAGAATTCGATGGCGTTAGACGGAGAGTCAACGATGTCGACCAACCTCCGATACGCATCAAATGTGTGCAGCAGTCGCGGAATCCCGCCAATCGATTCGACCGGCGGATCGGGAGGATGAATGCCTAGCCGGATGCCCTCCTCTTCGGCCACCGGTGTGATGATGCGAATCCAGTCTTCGAGCAGGTCCCACATCTCGTCTTCGTCATAGACACGACCGTGTGTCGGCTCGGCATCAGCGTATTCGGCGTGGTTGTAGTTCGTGTACTGGACTCCACCTCTTCCCGGTGTGTTTAGCGAGCCTCGCCAGACGTTTGACGGCATCCAGTTGTAGCCAAAAATCGGCAGACCTGACCGCCCCATCGCAGCAACAGTGTGCTTCATATTCTCGATCTGCTTAGCACGGTCAGGCCCACCAAGCATGACCTGGTCGTAGAAACGGGTGGGGACATTCTCTATCGCTTCCAGGTTGAGGCCGAACGAAGCGACATGCTTGCGAAGCGCGACCAGGTCGTCCAGTTCGAAGCGCTCTTCGCCCGGAACCAGGTTCTCCCTGTTGTATGAGCCGAGGATCACATCGGTCGCGCCGTACTGCGCTGCAAACGAAAGCAGGTCGTCCAAAGGCGTCTCACCGAACGCGGCAGGCGAGAACTTGAATCCGACTCTCATCTGTTCTCCTGCCGGCGTTAGCGTCTCGTTCCGAAGAAGATGCCGGAGCCGATCGCCGCATTGCGATTACGGCTGTTGCTGTCCTCGAAGTACTTCATGTCGATCACAAACGCCACCACAAGCAGGCGCAGGCGCTGTTCCTGGTTCACGATTGGGCCGGTGAACTCAACATCGAATTTGTCGGCGTCAGTGAACATCTCAGTGCCGATCCCCGAAAAACGCTTGGTGATCTTGGCGACTTCGCGGTTGCCCTCATACGCGAAGAACGTCCATGGCCGAAAGATCGGTCCCTTGATGGTTATCTCGGGAGAGCCGTCACCCCAGATAGAGAATCTCCGGCGAAACCACGCCCACCGGCGCTTGATCCAGAATCGAGGCTGATCGTCAGGACCGGCGATGTGGTTAGTTGAGAAAGGAAAGCCCCAGCGTTCCCTCAGCGACACTACCTTGGTTCCAGTCGTGTTGAGGAGATCTATGGATTCCAGCCTGCTGCTGCCAAGCAGAACTCTCTGAAAGCCACCCGTGGTCTCTGCGGCGTGAGCGATCAGCTTGTTGCCATCAGGGCCAAACACATCGTAGGCGTTGGCACCCTCGAAGCCTGTGAAAATCTCTAGAGCTTCTTTGCGCTGCACGATCTTCACTGAGCTGACCTGTGTCAGATCCAGCAACTCTTGCGTGTCAGGTCCGCTATTAAGCATTCTTGGTCACCGCCTCGATCATCGCTGTGATGTAGCCCATTGAAAATGCACGGCCACGATGCCCCCAGGCAGTGTCGCCATGAGTATGCGGCACATGGTCGTCGATAAAGAAGCTATCGTATCCCGCATCGTTGTAAGTCTTCATCGCCCGGTACATATCAACATGCCCGGTGTTGATGAACTCCTCCTGAAAATCATCTGGATTTGGCGCGGATACGTTCCTGAAGTGAACGTACAGCACCCGTCTTCTCTGCACCATCTCGCTGATGAAGCCGTAGATGTTGTCACCTGCCGAATCTGACATCTCAGAGATCGTCCCCTGGCAGAACTCTATGGCGTTGGATGGCGAATCGACGATATCGAGAAGCTGACGGTAGCCGGCGTAGCTGTTGAGGACAGGCGGCACCCCGCCATGACTCTCAACCGGAGGGTCAGGCGGATGGATCCCTAGTCTGATGCCCTCTTCCTCGGCGACGGGCGTGATCGCCTTGATCCAGTACTCGAGGTTTGACCACATCTCTTCTTCGGTGAAGTCTCTACCGTGCACCGGCGGGTTGGCGGCAGCGTCGATCTCGTCCTGTGAGTAAGCAGTCGCAACCGCTTCGCCACGGATGAGCTGCGGTGTGGTGCGCCACACCTGTGAAGGGTTCCAGCCGTAACCGAAGATCGGGACGCCGGCACGGGCAATGTTCCGCACAGTAGTAATCATGTTCTCGATCTTCTCGTCACGCGCCGGGGTGCCGAGGATGATGTCGAGCATAAAGTGGCCGGGTACGTTCTCAAGTGCAGAGAGTTTCAGCCCATGGCTCTCGACCGCCAGTCGTAGCTTCACAAGGTCATGCAACTGCCACGTGCCGTCGACCACCGGCAATTGAGCACGATTGAACAGGACATCGGTAACACCGAACTGCGCTGCGTAGCGCAGGTAATCCGGAGTCGGTGTGCTGAACTGTCCCAGACCGAGGCGCATATGGAGCTACTTCCCGAAGCCGCGCATCATGCCACGCACAAGTGCTACCTGCCCGGTGTGCTGACTCTCCTCGACGATGATGTGGCCGACCAGCCAGCGACCTGTGATCTCGCCAAATCGCGGGTGCTCAATCTTCCTGGCCAGCGCCGCCTCGTCGAGGGCTTCAATCGCGGGGCCAGACTCAGCTCGCACAGCATCGAAATATGCGAGTAAATCAGATAGCGAAACCTGTTTCATGCTCCGTACCTGGTCGATTGTCTGCCCTGCTCCTCTGTCCTCCGGATCCATTCCGAACTTCTCGTCCCATCCACCGCGGTTCCAGACCTGTCCCGCATCGCTCAACACACCGTTGATCCAGTAGTCCTCCACGCGCGCCATGTGCCAAACCAGCCATCCGATGTGGTTCGAGTCCGGCGCGGGTTGCGAGTACGCCTCTCCTTGCGAAACGCCGTCTACGGCTTTCTTCAACTCATCCAGGTATTCGTCGAATGCACTCTTCAGCGTGGCAACGTATTCGTTCATGTCTCTGTTTCTCTGTGTTTGATCTGCTTGCGCCAATTTGCGGTCCCCGTTCAATCGAACGCATCTTATCTTCCGGTGCCGGATATCGGGCCACTGCCTTAGATCAACGGCGCTAGACGAACTTTCGGTGAAGCTCTTCGAGGTCGATTCGGTTTTCGGTGTCATTCAACACGGCGATGTTCTGGTCCACCTCAGACATGGTCCGCATTCCCGCCAGCGCCACATCGACGAGCGAGTTTGAGAGCACAAATTGCAGCAAAGGCGCAGAGTAGTCGAAGTCGTCTTCTGGCCGGAGCATCTTCAGCCAGCGCTGCAGCACGCCAGAGGTCAGAGACCGCATGGTCACGATGCCCATGCCGGTTTCTTTCGCGGCAAGCATGCACCCGAATGGTCGGTCAGGTGAATACGGATGCTGAAACAGGAAGTTGTACTGCACTTGCATCACTTCGAACCGACCAGACTCGATGAACCGATACACCGCAGCATTCTGGTCTTCGGTTGTGAAGCCAATGTGCCGGATAAGTCCCTCATCACGTGCTTTTTCGAGCGTCTCCAGCACACCACCCGGCCGCATTACGGTCTCTTCATCCTCTGCTGAATACGTTCCGCCGTGAACCTGCACGAGGTCGATACGATCAACTCTCAGGTTGCGAAGTGATCGCTCAACAGAGCCGCGGATATCGGGCTCCTGGTGGGCGACCTTGGTAGCAAGAAAGAGACGAGACTGTTCCTCACCTTCGGTGTGGCCATCTCCGCTGGTCGAAGGTTGGCCGCCATTTGAACGCGGGTCTACTTCAGGCTCTTCAGCGTGCAGCACCTGCGCGGGACTTGTCACTCGACCCATCAGTGCCTCGCCGAAGATACGCTCGCTTTCACCTTTGCCGTAAGCTGCCGCGGTGTCGAAGTACGTAATGCCAGAGTCTGCGGCGTGCTGAATGGCTGCGATCACCTGTTCACGCTGGTAAATCTCGTCGGGCGAATACTCCTCGAGATAGTTCGTAAGACCGGCAGGCGCGCCACCAAAACCGAGACGAGAAACGACTCGGTTGGTGGAGCCGAAAACCGTGGATTCTAGTGCGCGCATACGACGTCTTCTCCGCATTGAGGTTCAAACAGGATCGGCGAATAGGAACCAGAGCGCAAAGCATCATAGCCGTGATATAAGTTTGGCGGACCGCAGATTCACGTATGGGTGAGCACCACAGGAACGAGGTCAGGACATCTCTATGCCCGGTAAGAAGTGGTTGAAAGGCAACATCCACACTCACACCACTGAGAGCGATGGCGACGCGTCTCCCGAGCACGTTGCCGAGTGGTACAAGCAGCACGACTATGACTTTCTTGTGCTATCCGATCACAATCATCTGACGGTACTCGATGAAGCCGCCAATCATGCCGAGGACTGGCCCTATTTGATCCCCGGCGAAGAGGTCACGTCACGGCTGTTCGGAAACACGGTGCCGGTGCATGTCAACGCGATTGGGATCGACTCTGTTATCGAGCCGGCCTACGAGGAGACCGCACAGAAAACTCTCCAGGAAAACGTCAACCGTATCCGGGAAGCAGGCGGCCTGCCGTCAATCAATCACCCGAACTACAAGTGGACACTCAATGCTAAGAACCTGGTCGATACGACCGGGGCCTGGGCAGTTGAGGTCTACAACGGCCATAGCGGCTCGAATTCCTACGGCGGCGGTGGAATGATGTCGATTGAAGAGATGTGGGACCTGGCTTTGTCGGCTGGGAACCGTATGTTCGGCGTGGCCACCGACGATTCGCACCACTATCACGAATCCAGTCCACAACTTGCGAATCCGGGCAGGGGTTGGATCGTGGTGAAAGCGGAAAACCTGGATCGGCCTGATCTGATGCAAGCGATGAGCGATGGTGAGTTCTATTCGTCATCGGGCGTCGTCATTGCGGAGATGAAGAACACGGTCGACGAAATCGTGCTGGAGATGGAGCCCTACGACTCGGAGCTGTTCACAACCGTTTTCTACGGCCAGGACGGAAGGAAGCTGGCGGAGGAGCATGGGCCTTCGGTTCGGTTCACTCCACCTCGAAGCCAGCCCTATGTACGCGCCACGGTCTACTCCTCACGAGAGTCGTATCGGGCCTGGACACAGCCGGTCTACCCTGCATCACATTGACGAGTGTTCCATCGCTGTCGACGTCCAGGTAGGCGAGTCTGGCACGGAGGTGTCTTTCGCCATCTCGAGCAACACCCTACTTCCCTGCCGATTGCTTGGTGACCGCTTCGATCATGGCCTGGATGTAGCCGTTGGCGAATGCGCGGCCCCTGTGCCCCCATTCGGTGTCCTGGTGCGTGTGTGGCACATGGTCGTCGATGAAGAAGCTGTCGTACCCGGCGTCGTTGTAGGTCTTCATCGCCCTGTACATATCAACGTGGCCGGTGTTGATGAAAGTCTCGTGGAAATCGTTCGGGTTCGGCGCCGAAACGTTCCTGAAATGCACGTACAGCACCTTGTTCGCGCGCACCATCTCGTCGATGAACTCGTAGAGAGCATCGCCAGCCGAGTCCGACATCTCGGAGATCGTGCCCTGGCAGAACTCGATTGCGCAGTTGTCCGAAGGATAGATCGACAGGTAGCGCCGGTAGTTCTCGTATGATCTGAATAGCTGCGGTATACCACCGAGCTTGTCTGCCGGTGGGTCGCAGGGGTGGATACCAAGCCTGATCCCCTCTTCCTCGGCGATCGGGGTGATGATCTTGATCCAGTACTCGAGGTTCTCCCACATCTCCTCATCTGTGTACTCGCGGTCATGGGTCAGTGGCATCTTTTCGGCCTCTTTGAGGTTGAAGGCCGTTGCAACCGCGCCGCCGCGGATCAGCTTTGGAGTGGTACGCCAGACGTGCGATGGCATCCAGTTGTAGCCGAAGATAGGGATGCCAGCGCGTGCGATGTTGCGCACAGTCTCGATCATGTTCTCTATCTGCTCATCACGCTTCGGGCCATTGAGCATGATGTGGTCATAGAACTGTGTGGGAACGTTCTCCAGCGCAGACAGCTTCAAGCCGTAACTTTCCACAGTCGTTCGCAGCTTGACCAGGTCGTGCAGCGGCCACTTGCCGCCGTAGCTGGGCAGGTTAGGCGTATTGAGCAGAACGTCGGTTGCGCCGTACTGGGCAGCGAACCTCAGGAACTCAGGTGTGGCGTCTTTGAACTGTCCGAATGCTGGTCTCATTTTCTTTTCCTGTCGCGGTGAGTTCGGTTTCTGCTCTGGAACTAGGATCAAGGTCAACGTACGGGCGGCAGTCTACACCCACAAAACTGCATTGAATGGGCCGAAACCAAAACAGCCACGTAGACTGAACTGATGGCTCGAATACTGGTGACATATGCAAGCCGGTTCGGATCAACGGCCGAAGTTGCGAACGCAATAGGTGAAACGTTGACGGAATCCGGTCTCGACGTCGACGTGCTGGTTGCTGCACCACAGATTCAGGTCGCGAAGTACGACGCCGTTGTGATCGGATCGCCGGCCTACGGTCGAAAATGGCTTCCCGATGCCGTGATCTTCACTGCCGGGAATGGAGAAAGACTGAAGCGGTTGCCAGTAGCCCTGTTCACAGTCGGCATGCTTGGAGTTAAGAACCCGAAATCGGCACTAAGAGAACACGAGTTCATTGTCAGGTCGCTTGATGAACTGGTCGATGGCCTTAACCCGGTATCGACAGCGCTGTTCCACGGTTCGTTCGATCGTTCGAATTTGCCGTTCTGTCTGCGAATCATGGACAGGCTGGCTGGAACACCTCAGGGAGACCGTCGCAACTGGGACGCGATCCGAGGTTGGGCTGGTCAACTTGGCAATACCTTCCTTGACGCTGATACGCGTGAGCCGTCATCCGATGCCCGGCAAAACGGAGACTCCTCCGAATGAGACTGATCGACACTCACGCGCATATCCAGCAGCACGATCCGGCAGAGTTGAGTGGGATACTTGACCGGGCGGAGGAAGCGAGACTCGGTGCAGTTATAGCGGCCGGCGTCACGGTGGACGACAGCCAGCGTTGTATCGAACTCGCGAAGGACCACGAACTAATCTTCGCAGGTGTTGGCGTCCATCCGACCGATCTTACGGGTCCACTAACCAACCAGGACCTGAGCAGTTTGGATGAGATGGCGGCTAACAAACATGTGATCGTGATGAGCGAGATAGGGATCGACCACCAGGCACATGTGCTGGCCCGTGAATCTGATTCAAACCGTCCCCGGGCAGAAATCCAGGAAGAAGCGTTCCGCCAACAGATAGATATCGCCAGGCAGCACTCTTTACCGCTGGTCTTTCACGTCCGAGAGCCAGGTGATGACCCGGAGGCCAACTCCGCCTGGCCAGTTGCATTCGCATCGCTAGAGCAGACTTCTGGCGGTGATCTCGGTGGCACGGCACACTACTTCCAGGGCAATGCTGACACAGCCAGAGCGGTGCTGGATGCCGGTTTCATGATCTCCTTTGCGAGACCACTTCTCCGGCTCAAGCGCCTTCAGGAGATAGCAAAGTGGTTACCTGCTGACCGCATGGTTCTCGAATCAGACTCGTACCCCCAGCCATTCAAGAAGAACCGAGACAACTGGACTGAGCCGCGCCATGTGCTCGAGGTGGCGGAGTGCCTTGCCGAGTTGCGGGGAGTGAAGCTGGATAAGATCGCAGAAGTTACTTCTGAAAACGCGCTTCGGATGTTAGGCAGTCATGCGAATACTGTTGAGAAGCGGCTGGGTCACTAACCGTCTCGATGCTTGATCAGCTTGACCGGATTCGCGTCGATAATGCGCTATTGCCTGAATCACTGGACTGAGTGTGAGTCTGGCAGCACAATCAAGCTTAAGTTCTAAAGATAACGATACGACAGGAATTCAGATGGACCCGTTCGCAGAGCGAAGACAGAGGCTGCTCAAGGAGATAACAGACGGCGTAGTCGTAATCCCTGCCGGGCACCTTGCCAACCGCAATCATGACGTGGATTTCGAATTCAGGCAGCTCTCTCCATTCTGGTACTTGACCGGCTTCGGCGAACCGGACGCAGTTGCGGTGCTGCGACCCGGACACGAAAAGCCGTACGTGCTCTTCGTGCTACCGCGAGATCCAAAGATGGAGACATGGACCGGTCTCAGAACCGGTGTCGATGCCGCCCAGGAGAAGTTTGGCGCAGACGTAGCGTTCCCCACGACTGAACTTGACAAAGAGCTACCAAAACTACTGGCCGAGTATGAAAACGTTTATTACGCGCTGGGAACTGACCAGAAGCTCGATGCGATGCTCACTGATCAATCAGTGAAGAGACGCAGGATGGCTCCCCGTGGTGATAAATCGCTAAAGGCGATCATTGATCCTATGCCAATCCTGGATCAGTTACGCCTGATCAAAACGCCGCTGGAAATCGAGTGTTTGCAGAAGGCGATAGACATCACGACTTCAGGATTCGATTTGGCGTTCAGGATTGCCAAGCCTGGCGCGTATGAGTATGAGGTGCAGGCGGCAATGGAGAACGAGTTCCGCAGACTCGGCTCCGAGCGTAACGGCTACCCATCAATTGTCGCCTCTGGTCACAACGCCTGCATTCTGCACTACATCAGCAACCGCGATCAGATGCAAGACGGTGATTTGCTGCTGATCGATGCCGGAGCTGAGTACGACATGTACTCGGCTGACATAACGCGCACCTGGCCTGTAAACGGCAGATTCACTCCTGAGCAGAAGGATGTTTACGAAGTCGTGCTTGCGGCAAATGAGGCGGGTATCAACGCAGTGAAGCCCGGAAATGGAGCAATGGATGTACACGATGTCGCGTTGAAAGTGCTCACGCGAGGGCTTATCGAACTCGGTGCGCTCGAAGGGGATATTGATGAACTAATCAAGGAACGAAAGTTCTTGCCGTATTACATGCACGGCACGTCACACTGGCTCGGGCTTGATGTGCACGATTCTGGAATCTACAGAACAGGCGGTCGTACAGGTCCGTCGATCAAGCTTGAACCTGGCATGGTTTTGACGGTTGAGCCGGGTCTGTACTTCGGCCCGTTTGCAGAGGATGCGCCGGAACGACTTAAGGGAATCGGTATTCGGACCGAGGACGACGTTCTGGTAACCGATGATGGGAACCAGGTGTTGACAAAGGCAGTACCAAAAACCGTCACCGAGATCGAAGCGGCGGCTTCGAGCAGCTAACCGGTATCAAACACCCCCGCTGGTGGGCCCTTCTTCACCACCTTCTCCCTGGCCGCGCCGCGCCACATCGTCTAGGAACTTCTCGATCTCCGGTGAGAGTTCAACTGACTCGTTATCTACCTCCTGGCCAGCATCCCGGTCGTAGTCGGCCTCGAACTTCTTGACCAACTCCTGCAGCTGAGGGTTGTTGGCCATGGCCGGGGTCACCTGGTTGTATTGCTGGTCGGCGAGACTCTTCTCCGGAACATCCGCCGAGAAACCGTAAAGCGCGGAGAGAGCCTGAATGGCCCGGTATGCCCCCGTGTAGTCGTCCTCGAGCTTCAGGTATAGCGGTAGATGGACAATCAACGAGAGTGTTTCGACATCGAGCTCCTTTCTGGCCCGATCGGTCAATTGGCTTGTGATGCTTGTTGGTCCCTGGTAGGTGCTACGACCAAGCCGGACGCCACCAAAGTCCTCAGGTGGGGTGAAGCCCCTCGCCGATCCAGTTATTGATAGAGGTCGGGAGTGCGGCACCGAGTCGTACATGCCACCGACGAGGACGTAACGTTCCACGTTCATCGCCTTGAGTAGTTCGAGTACGGAATCGTTGAAGTCTTCTCCGTTGTTGTGGGGCTCCAACATGTACAGCAGCACAAGATCATTGGTCGCAGTGGTCGTCTCAGTGGCTCGGCCGGCGACGATCGTCGTGTTTGGAACCTGAACCGTGCGCTGCCCGTCCGCGAACTTGATTTCCGGGCGATACCGGGTGAAGTCATAGAACTGGCCGGGTTTCACCAACTGACCGATCTGCCGACCGTTGTAGAGGCGGGCCAACCTGCCGAGAACGGTCTGCCCTACGTTGCCTACATTTACCCAGGGGCGCAGCATCGCAATACAGTGCGGAGACTGCAGTGGTGGGTCTGGTGGCGTGAACTCGAAATGGCCAGCTCTCATAACCCCTCGCTTCAACAGTTCCTGCTTGATGGCACAAGTTTAGCGGAATGGTCGAAGCCATCCGTCAGATGCCTTAACCCGAGTGCTAGAATCGCCTCCCTCACGACACTTGTCCGCACGCTCCGCTTCAGGTCAATTTGCCAGAAGGAATTCAGCCATGAAATTCGTGTTCGTCCCGCCCCAAAGTCAGCCTGTTGCCGACTGGGTGAAGAGATTGCAGGATTCGGTTCCAGACATGGAGTTCGTCGCCCCGGAAACTGAGGACGAAGCGGTGAAAGAGATAGTCGACGCAGATGCTGCATTCGGTACTTTGCCAAAGCGGGTTCTTGAAGCGGGAAAGAACCTCAAGTGGATCCAGGCACCGGCTGCGGCGCCTCATGCGGGATACTACTACCCGGAGTTAATCGCGCATCCGGCGCAGGTCACGAACTTCCGAGAGATATACAACGATCACATCTCCACGCACATCATTGCCGTTCTGTTGTCTTTCGCAAAGCACCTGAATATTTACCGTGATCAGCAGTTGGAGCGTAACTGGTCTCCCCTACCCTCCCCAGAGTTTCACTCAAGTTTTCTGCCCGAAAGCACGGCGCTTATAGTTGGACTGGGTGGTATCGGCGCCGAAACCGCCCGCCTCTGTGCAGCACTTGGGATGAAGGTGATCGGAACGGACGCTCGCAGGGAAGACAAGCCGGAATGGGTCGATGAGATGGGTGATTCCGACGACCTCGATCGCTTCCTTTCTCTTGCTGATTTCGTGATCCTGACTATCCCGCACACGCCACAGACTGAGGGTCTATTCGATAGGTCGAAATTCAGACTGATGAAAGACAGCGCCATCTTTATAAACATCGGACGCGGCATGACAACAAAGCTGGATGATCTGGCAGATGCCCTCGAAGCAGGCGAGATCGCCGGAGCGGGGCTCGATGTCTACGAAGAAGAGCCGCTGCCTGCTGACCACCGGCTGTGGGGAATGCAGAACACGATTCTGACGCCCCACATCGCAGCACAGGGCGGTGCGCACCTGACGGAGCGACGCTACGAGATCATCGCCGAGAATGTGCGTCACCTCCTGAACGGTGAACCGCTGCGCAACGTAGTCGACAAAGAGAACTGGTTCTAGTCGACGCCTGACAGCAGATCTCTGATCAGGTCAACGTACTGGAGCATGTGACGGTCACCCAGGAACTTTTTCTGGACTCGTTGCTTCGCGTTGATTCCGATCTCGTTGGCGAGTTGTTCACTATCAAGCAGCGATTGAACAGCAGAACCGAACTCTGAAGCATCGCCAGGGTCATTCACCAACAGGCCAGATTGTCCGTCGACGATCTGGTCCTGGATGCCACCAACGGCCGACGCCACGACCGGCTTTGCCTTCCACATCGCTTCAGTGACCGTGAGTCCGAAGCCTTCTTGCAAGCTTTTCTGAACGACCACCGATGCATGAGTTTGCAAAGCGTTCACGATGGCGGCATTTTCATCGACATCAGTCATAGGCAAGCAAACGAGCTGAATCCGGTGTCGCTCAAAATGTGACAACTCCCGCCAGACCGCGATGCACTCGGTAAGAACCTCGGCCCCCTCGGGGTCGTCTTGCACGCCAGTTACAGACGGTCCGGCAAGGACCAGCCTGGAGTCTTTCTCTCCATCAACATGGTCGGCAAATGCGGACATGACACCCTGCATGTCCTTCAGACGGTCCCAGCGTGAAACCTGCACGACCAGCTTTGCGTCGGCGTCAGGGCCCGGCCCTGTCCTGACTATGTCTGCCATTCGGTCAACACGGCCAATCGAACCGTCGGCCATCGTGTACTGAGGAGAACCGAACGCGTTGCTGTTTTGAAGGATGCCAGTGCCGGCCAAAATCGCCAGCGCAGCGTCTGCTGACATTGGCCGGTTCTTGGTTGCGAAAGGATCGATCGAAGGGGGAATTACCCGGAGCCGGTTTTCGGGTACCCAATCCGGGACATACTCTTTGCGAGAGAAAACAAACGCATCAGCACCTTCGAGGCTTGGCCGCAAAAATTCCCACGCGGTATTGCTCAGATCGCTGGGATTCTCGGTGCCAACATGACACCTCCAGATTACGGTGGCCCCGAATTCCTTCAGTTCGGGAACGAGTCCGGCCGTCTGGGGATCGTGCAGCACGATCACGTCTTGGGACCGGGCCACTGCCCTCAACTCTTCGGTGTTTTCATACGCGACTTTTCTGTAGGCACCCAGGTCTGCATCAGTGAGTCCGAAGCCGTCGCCTGAATGCCCATGCAACATGTTGTGAACGCGCTTCGTGATGGCATAGAACTCAGGTGTCCCACTGATCACATACCAGTTGACATCAACGCCTGCGCCTCGAATGTAGCTCAGCAGCCACTGGAGCATTTCGGCAACTCCGCCGCCTTTGGCCGTGGAGTTGACATTGATCACAGATCTGCCGGACAGCAACGAAGAGACATCGACTGCAGCCGATTGCAACTCTTGCATCCGCTGCTCGCCAATGATTTGGCCAAGGGACGAGAGTTGAGATGGTGTGATCGGTACCTGGTTCAATTGCGCCCTGCCTCGTCGGCTCAGCTAACCATGGTTGGTTGGTAACTGCCGCAATAAAACGGCATCTCGCAACGTTAGCGACTGCAGATGACTCGCCTGTTAAACGTACGTGACTTCCGAGGTTCCTGAATGCCAGTCTAGCGAGCGTTTATGACCGGATTTCTGAGACTGCACTGCAGTTCTTTGGGGGATTGCGCGCAGTCGTCTTGAAACGGAATTGACAGTCGCTATGGCATAATAGTCGGGACGGCCAGCGATGCTTACGCGTATCCGTCCAGCCGAGGGCATTGGCCCCGGACTGCAAACGATTATGAAAGGAGGTGTTTGCTAAGCATGAATAGTAGTACCGGAGGTGTCCTGCTGTAGGGCGCCCATTCTTAGCAGGGCACCTCAACAGGAGGGGTCACCCGGTTAGCGGCCACGAGGCTGTTGACCCGGTGGCCCCTCCTGCGTTTAGGCAGGATTTGTGTCACCGGAAGCAGTTTTCAATCAGCCACGACGTGACCACGTAGTTAGACCCGGAAGCAGGGAACGGGACAGCTGAAGAAGCTAGACGGCGAACTCGAACAGCCGCTCATACTGCTTCGGAAGAGCAGCTCGTAGCTCGTTGAACTCATCAAGTGAAAGCTGCTGCTCGACGACCGAAAGTACCGCCCACGCACGCTGGGTGGCGACGGGTTTCTCAACTTGCGAACGCTCGCTGACCCGCTCGAAGAATTCGTGAACCGAAAACTCTTCAGGTGAACTGGACGATTTCAGGTACATCGCCGCTTCGCGCGGTAGCTTTTCAGCCAGACTGGCGACCTGGCGACTAGGCAGGCATTCACCCAGCGTCTCCAGCGTCGCTTGAACGGCGCGAGAAATGTCGTCAGGTTTCTGAATGCGGCCCCTTCGGCCCACAAGTTCTATGAACTCAAGATAATTCATTAGTTAAAACGTAGCACTGGTTGAACTGGTTGAACACCCGCATGGCACAAAGTATCTGCAAACTCTGACTCAGAATCTTCCTTGACCGACCGTTCAGTGTAGGCTGTTTCGCGCAAAATGAGGCTAACGGAGGCTCATGTCTGCTGCCGCTAGGTATCACCAGAATTCACCTCAACGTGTGATTCAGGTGTGGCGTGGCTACCAGCAAACCCAGTTTTCGGAAATTTCAGGCTAACCAGCCAGATTTCTCTGACGCAAAACAGATGATTCGACACTTCACATCAACCGCCATCATCGTGGCTGGCAACTCGACACTCGTTCACTGGCATAAGAAGGTTCAGGCATGGCTGGCTCCAGGCGGTCACGTTGAGCCCAACGAAGATCCGGTCCAGGCGATGCATCGTGAGGTTAAAGAGGAAACCGGACTGGACGTACGGATCATTCCGACCGTGGTGCTACCGGAACTTTCGAACCTTGAGCAGGTTATTCCGCCTTACACCGTCATGATCGAGAATGTGTTCGATCAGGAGATCGGCAAGCACCAGCACATCGATTTCACTTACCTCACAACACCAGTGAAGGAATCTGGTAGTGCGGTTGAGCTTCCTTCTGTACCTGAAGGTTGGCACTGGGTGGATCGGGAATCGCTGGTTAACGAAAAACCGCTTGAGACCCCTGCTGGAGAACTGGTCTCACCACCTGAAGACGTTCTTAAGCTGGGCATCAAGGCGTTAGAACTGCTGGAGAATGGAGCTTAGAAGGCTTCGGTGTGAGTGTCCTAGCGCGCTACCAGCGCTATCGCTGCTCTGAACAGACCGACAACGGCACCGACAACAGAACCAGCCAGCGCTCCGCCAATCATAACCACGCCCAGCAACAGTGCACCCGCCGTGCCAACAAGAACCGCACCTGCGACTGCACCGATGACCACCCACTTACGGAATACGTAGCCCGGTGATCGCGATGTACCGGACCCTCCGGCTCTCTTGACCTCAACCTTCATGAGGATGCTCCGATCTCATCTACCTGAACTTGCCGCGTCCAAGAATGGGCGCAACGGTCTCCAGTTTGCCGTTACGCACACAGAAGTAATAGTCATGAACATTGATCGTCGTGTCGCCGTGCATGGCACGAAGGCTCACCTGGTCGCCCACTCGGAGACTCTTTGCGTCACCAGTCAGCGTTATCTTCGTGTGTTCCTCTGAGGGCTTGCCGACCTCTATACCGTCAACACTCACAGCATAAGGAGTGCCGCGGTCGACGCTTACCGACTTCAGGCCACAGTCCAGCACTGCACGATCGCCAGTGCGTGAGATCACCGTGGTCAGCAATGTCATTGCAGGTTGGAAATCGTTAAATACCTCGAGGTAATCACCGTCCATGAAGATGTAGCTGCCGGGCTGAATCTCTGTGATCCCATCCAGCGCCCCCGATATGTTGTACGTGCCCGTTCCCGCTGCGGACACTATGTTCACGGGAATACCCGCCTTGCGGATCAATGAAGCTGCGCTCAGGAGTTTGTCCATCGCCCTCAGTGCTTCGGTTTTGCGTTCTTCGAAGTCTCTCGCTGCGACAGTGTGACCTTCGTAGCCCATCAATCCATCGAACCTTAGGCCCGGCGCCTTGACGATTGCCTGTGCCAACGCCGGGGCGGCATCGGAATCGACGCCACAGCGGTCCATGCCGACATTGATCTCAATCAGAACACCAAGTTCAACACCGCTTGCTGTTGCGGCATCTGAAAGGTCCTTTACGTTGCTTTCGCTGTCTACAGCTACGATCGTCTTCGTAGTTGAGGCGACCGACATCAGGCGCTTTATCTTGCGACCCGTGATGACCTGGTTCGGAATCAGGATTTCGGGAATACCAGCCGCGGCCATCTGCTCGGCCTCGCCGACCTTTGCGCAGCAGATTCCGATCGCCCCGGCATTCATCTGCTTCCATGCCCAGTAGGGACTCTTGTTGGTCTTGGTGTGCGGACGGACGCTTATGCCATTTTCGTTCGCGAATTCCTGCATGCGAGCGATGTTGGCTTCTGCGGCATCAAGATCGATTACGATCGCCGGGGTATCTAGTTCTTCAACCGGGGTGCCTGGCAATGGCAGCCATTCCTGAGTCAACTGGTTCTCCTGATTGAGTCTACGGATTTCATATGCTCTGTCCGTGACCCGCTTGCTGTGTACTCGGGTTGAGGATTACGACTGACACGTTCGAGATGGCAGCTTACCCGAATCGGTGCCATCACGCGCCATCGGCACTGTGAAATTGCCAAATCGCAACCTAGCCGCGCCGAGTATTCGGTGCGGCTACGTCAGTTTAGTTCAGGAAGCGTTGGAGACGTTTTAGTCTTTTACTTCGCGAAACTCTCCTTCAACTGTGTCATCGTCTTCTGAATCGCCGCCGTCTGCATCACCATCCGGCGCAGGCCCTGCGGCCCCGGCTGCCTGATCTGCAGCGTACATAGCTTCACCAATTTTCTGGAGACTGGTCTGCAATTCAGTAGTAGCAGTCACAAGCTGCTCGGGATCTGCATCCTCGTTCTGCAGCAGTTCCTTAACCGCATCGATCTTCGACTGCACCTCTGACTTGACATCCTCGGACACCTTGTCACCGTGCTCTCCGAGTATCTTCTCGGCCTGGAACACGGCACTTTCAGCTGCATTTCGCGCGTCCACAGACTCTTTCCGCTTACGGTCCTCATCAGCGTGGTCTTCCGCCTCTTTCATCAGGCGTTCGACTTCATCATCAGCCAGACCGGAGCGACCCGTGATGGTTATGTGCTGTTCCCTATTCGTCCCTTTGTCCTTGGCGGAAACGGTCAGGATTCCGTCGGCGTCAATATCGAATGTGACCTCAACCTGTGGAACACCGCGTTGTGCCGGCGGTATGCCATCCAGTGTGAATCGTCCAACAGAGATGTTGTCCGAAGCCATCGGCCGTTCTCCCTGGAGCACGTGGATTTCGACGCTTGTCTGGCCATCCGCCGCTGTTGTGAATACCTCGGTTTTTGAAGAAGGAATGGTCGTGTTGCGCTCAATAAGCGTGGTCTTCACCCCGCCAAGCGTCTCGATGCCCCATGTGAGCGGAGTCACATCAAGCAGAAGAACGTCCTTAACGTCACCCTGAAGCACTCCACCCTGGATCGCGGCTCCTATTGCAACGACCTCATCAGGGTTAATCGATTTGTTTGGCTCCTTGCCGAAGATCTCTTTGACCTTCTCAATCACGGCAGGCATTCGTGTCATGCCGCCCACCAACACCACTTCATCAATGGCGCTGGCATCTACGTCTGCGTCCTTAAGAGCGGCTTTACAGGGTGCCGTTGTGCGCTCCAGCAGACTTGACGTCAGCTCTTCAAGCTTTGCCCGCGAAAGGCTCATCTGCAGGTGCTTGGGTCCAGAAGCGTCGGCCGAGATAAACGGCAGGTTAATTTCGGTGTTGGTGACCGTGGATAGCTCGATCTTGGCGCGCTCCGCCTCGACTCGAACCCGCTGGTGCGCAGAAGGGTCTTGCCTCAGGTCGATGCCGTTCTCCGCTTTGAACTGATCCGCAATGAAGTCGACGATCGCCTGGTCAAAGTCGTCTCCACCGAGATGAGTATCACCATTCGTGGATTTCACCTCGAACACGCCATCGCCAATCTGGAGAATGGTGATGTCAAACGTGCCACCGCCGAGGTCGTACACAGCAATCGTTTCGTCGGCTTTCTTGTCCAGCCCGTAAGCAAGCGATGCCGCAGTCGGCTCATTGATGATTCGCAATACTTCAAGACCAGCGACCTGTCCGGCCACTTTCGTGGCATCGCGCTGAGCGTCGTTGAAGTAAGCAGGAACAGTGATTACAGCCTGCGTTATGGTCTCGCCGAGCTTGGCCTCCGCATCTTCCTTCAGCTTGCGCAGGACCATCGCAGAAATCTCAGGCGCAGCATGGTCTTTGCCAGCCAATGAGATCCCAACATCACCGTTGTCCATCTTCGCCAGCTTGAACGATACGCGCTTGGCATCTTCCTGGACGCTGGGATCGTCGAACCTCCGCCCGATAAATCTCTTAGCCGAGTAGATGGTGTTTTCGTGGTTGGTGATCGCCTGGCGACGAGCTAACTCTCCGACGAAGCGTTCGTCCGTTTTCGTATTTACTGCTACAACTGATGGTGTTGTGCGCCGGCCTTCTGCGTTCTCAACTATCTCAGGCTCGCCACCCTGCATCACCGCCATCGCGGAGTTGGTGGTGCCGAGGTCGATTCCGAGTACTTTCGCCATTTCATTTCCTTTTGATAGTCACGGGGTTGAACTGCCCGACTACTGCTGTTGCTTAAATTCCTCTGGGTTCGAATGGTTCCGTCAAATCTGGTTTGCGCCGCCGGACGGCACATCTTGATCAGGTTGCCTCATCCTGGTTTTCCGATGATGGTGCTGAAGCGATCTCTACCTGTGCTGGCCGCACCACCTCCCCGTTTTTGGAATAACCGGCGGCCATCTGGTTGATCACATGATTAGGTGGATGCTCGGTGGTGGGGGTGGCGAGCAGCGCATCATGTCGCCGAGGGTCAAAATCCTCTCCTGCAGCGTCAAACCGCTCGAAACCTTCCGCCTTCAGGGCGCCAAGCAAATTCTGGTAAATACCTTCAACACCTGAAACCCATTGCCGCAGGTCCGTAGAAGCGTCTGCCGCTAGAGCTTTCTCTAGCTGATCAGCGATTTCGATGAATCTTGCAGCGACTCGTTCGGAAGTGCGAGTTAGCAAAGCCTCCTGGTCAGCGCGCATCCGATTGCGGAAGTTCACCAGGTCTGCCTGCGCTCGCTGAGCCAGTTTTTTGAACTGCTCTTTCTCACGCTCCGCCTCGGCCAGTCGTTCTTCGATCTGGTTCTCGGACTGAACGGCTTCCGCCTCGGAATCCTGTTCCAGCGGCTCGATTCGATCTCTCTGCTCTTCGTCGCTACTCATCTGCTGCTTTCTTCCCTCGGTAGTCAGTCAATTGGCTCACAGCCATTCCGGCAAATGAAGATTCGTCAGTCGTGGGCTCCAAGGCTTGCAAGCATGCTCCGCAGTTCTCTGGCCGCCACCTCTGCACTGGCCTTGCCTTTGAGCTCTTCACTGTTCTCCAGCAGGTTCACAACACCGGTCACGAGACGTACTAAGTCCATCACCAGCCGAACGCCACTCAGGTTGATGCCATACCGCTCTGCCAGAGTCCTAACGATCTGTAGACGTTGCACATCTGTTTCCGAATACAGTCGCTGACGCCCTTCAGATCGTGAAGGACTGACCAGTCCCTCTCGATCGTATTTACGCAACGTGTTCGGGTGCATCGCGGCAAGTCGAGCGGCGACACTGATGACGTAAACCGCTTCGTACCTGTCTCCTCCCAACCCCTCCCGTTCGTAGGTCTCTGCTCCCGATAGGCGCCGTTCCCTTCTCGGGGCAGGTAACGCCTGCCGAAATTCGTCACCAAGTCCGGCTGCGGAGAGAATCTCACTCAAGATCCGATCGAATTCAGCAGCCATCACCCAGCCGCCTGAACTATCGACTCGTCCTGAGTCGGTGATCTCTTTTCTGTTCCGCGCATCTTCTTGCATAGCGGTGAATTCACAGGTGCCTGAACTGGAGCGCCCTTACAAATTACACGTCTTGCATTGTAATAACTAACACAAGTCGTGTAAAGTATTGCGTGACAGGCTTCACGAAGTTACACGTTCTCACCGAGATGAAGCCGCTTCAAGGGCATTCGCTCCGATATCGCGTGTAACAAAGTCGTTACGAATCCTGTCGAAAATCGGTGGACATTGGCGGAATTGCGCTGTAAGCTTCGCCGCCGACTTGAAAGGTCAAGTTTGAATCCGCGACCGGATTCGTCGCGTATATAAGACTGGCCATGACGGTCAAACGCCCTGACTCAATAGAGCGGGGACAGCTTGGAAGTCGATAGAAAGAGAGACCGAAGTGATCTACCTGAAGGCATGCCCCAAGTGCTCAGGCGACGTAGAACTGGCAAACACGCCAGACGGTCGCATCCTGCAGTGCTTGCAGTGCGCATTCACGGTCGACTCGCCCGAGGCTGCGCGTAGAGCTGCAGCCGAGAAGGCTAAAAAGACCGTCGCTGCCTAGCACCTATTTGCAGGAAGACAAAAGACGCTCCGCAGGCTGATCCGGGCCTCGGGGCGTTTTATTTTGATCCGTTCACCACAGTTAGAGCCCTCAATCCTCGAACGGGATCACGTCAGACTCTACCGCGGTGACTATAGCCTCCGGTGACAGATCTTCGATAAAGCGGACCACGCGATCCAGCATCTCGCCAGCATGAGTAGTGCTGGAACTCACCACACTCACACCCAACTCGGCGACCTGCCAGGTGCCCTGCTCTCCGACTTCGGCTACAGCGGCATTAAATTTACTCTGCGTTCGATCAACTAGAGAACGAACCACTCTACGGCGGTCCTTCAAAGACTGGCTTGCCGGTATATGAATGCTCACCTTAGCCGCAGCTACGTGCATGGTTCAGCCGCCTTTAGCCAGTCCAAATCTGAACCTATCGGTAACACCGGCTTAATCGATTCGTAATGGCGGCTTAGAGGACTATGTGATAGAAAAAAACGAAATTTCACAAGCGCTTGAACAATGTCATGGTCAGATCAGAAGACGAAATAGATGCGATTGATGTCGAGTCGGTACCCGAAGTCGTGGTGCAGCGGCTTCCACTGTACGTACGTGTACTAAGCCAGTTTGCGTCGGCGGGTATTGAGGTCATCAGCTCTGAGCAACTAGGTGCCCACCTGCAGATGACTCCTGCCCAGATTCGTAAAGACCTATCTTACTTCGGTAGGTTTGGTAAGCAGGGCCGAGGTTACGATGTCGGCAATCTTGCCACTCGCCTGCGCTCAATTTTAGGGCTCGATTCACAGTGGAACGCAGCTCTGATTGGCGTGGGCAGACTCGGCCGTGCTGTCGTGGCCTATCCAGGTTTCCAGCCAGAAGGCTTCAGGATAGTCGCCGCATTTGATGCAGATGTGCGATTAGTCGGTCACGAAGTCGGCACAATGCGAGTGCAGCAGCTCAGCGAGCTTGAAGCCACCGTACAGGAACGTGACATTAAGATCGGTATCGTGACCGTGCCGGCATCCTATGCACAGGAAGTTATCAATCAGCTGGTTCGGGCCGGCATTAAGGCGATCCTGAACTACGCGCCGATTGCGCCCGTGGTGCCACCAGACGTGCGTGTGCAAGGTGTCGACCCTGTGCTGGCTCTTCAGTCGATGACGTTCTACCTGAAGAGTTAGCCGACCGGTCACAACTAACTGTGAACAAGACCGGCCATACACCCTTGATTGGCCATCTATAGTTGCGGTCATGACCTCAGTTCACGATCTCGAACAGTTGGCGCTGGCGCTGTCTTTAGCTTTCCCGAATCTCGACCGGGTCGCTCCTCTTGAGATAGTTGGCGAAGGATTCCGAAGCCTCGCGGTTGCAACAGCAGACAGTACGCTCATCAGGATTGGTAAAACACAGGAGGCTGCTGACGGATTTGCTCTGGAAACGTCTGCTCTACCGCTTGTGAAACAGCATGTTTCAGCACCTGTACCCGATCCGATTCTGTATGTAACTGCGACTGCGAATCTGCCATTCGGGGCACTTGGCTATCCCAAACTCGACGGCTGGTCCCCAGAGCCAGGGGAACCCCGTCTGGCGAAAAATTTCATCCCGGAACTGGCGAGTTTCCTGGTAGAGCTACATGCCATCCTGACTGAAGAGGCGGACTCTGCCGGTGTTCGATCGGTCGATTCACACGCCCGGTTGTTAGGTGCGAAACCCGTCGTTATGCCTGTGTTGCAGAAGCGAGTTGGTGACCCAGAGTTTCGACGCCTGGAGGAGTGGTGGAGTGAGATTGAACGCCTGACTCCGGCTGTCGAAAATCGGTTCACCGTTTGTCATCCAGATCTCTGGTACGAGAATCTACTGGTCGATGAACGCGGCCACCTGTCGGGAGTGCTTGACTGGTCACACATCGAGATCGGAGATCCGATGCACGATTTTGCAGCAATCCATCACTTCGGGTTGGACCTCACCGAACTGTTCATCGACACTTACCAGTCCATTGCAGGTGCACTCACCAAATCTGAACGGCATCGCCTTGAACTGTTCTGGCAAGGCCGAGATGTCGGCGGACTGGCATGGGCGATCGAGAACAATAACGTTGATGAAACTACTGCGGCCATCGGCAAAGTGCTGGCCGGGCCTATCTTCAATTAGTTCGAACGAACGCCGAACACGTATTCGCCGAAACGTTCGCTAAAACAGAAGGCCCGGCATGGTGCCGGGCCTTCTCAGTTACGAATGGTTGAAGAACGCTACTCGCCTACCAGCATCTTGCGCAGGCGCTCGATACCCTCCTGCAGATTGGCTCGGGAGTTGGCGAAAGAGATGCGGATGTAGCCATCACCGTAGTCGCCGAACGCAGTACCGGCGAGTAATGCGACACCGGCCTCGTTCAACGCACGATCGGCAAACTCTTTGCTGCTCAGACCAGTTCCTGACACGTTCGGAAACGCGTAGAAGGCACCTTTTGGCACCCGGCATGTAACACCTGGCAATGAGTTAAGCCCATCGACAACGAGGTCGCGTCGGGCGGTGAACTCTTCCATCATCTCGCCAACAGAGTCCTGGGGCCCTTCCAGCGCCGAAATCGCCGCCATCTGGCTGAAGACCGATGTGCAGGAAACGCTGTTGGTCATCAGGCGGGAAACCGGCTCGACAAGCCACTCCGGGAAGACCCCGTAACCGAGCCGCCACCCCGTCATGGCATAGCTCTTTGAAAATCCGTCGAGGATGATCGTGCGGTCGATCATGTCGGGGAATTGAGTGATCGAATCGTGGTCGCCTTCGTAGTACATGTCCTTGTAGATCTCGTCGGACAGAACTACGAGATCTCGCTCCACGGCCAACTCTGCAATCTTCTTCAGGTCTTCCCTGGGGATGATCGAACCGCAAGGATTGTTGGGCGTGTTGACGATGATCAGCTTCGTCTTGTCAGTCACGAGGCTCTTAAGCTGCTCAACGTCCAGGCTGAAATCGAACTCCTCTTTTAGAGGAACAGGAACGGCGGTTCCGCCCATGTACTCGATCATCGATTCGTAGATCGGGAATCCGGGGTTCGGATAGATCGCCTCGTCACCGCGCTCAATAAGCGCCATCATGGTGAAGAACATCACCGGCTTGCCACCGGGGGTTACGATCACACGCTCCGGTCCGATGTCATAGCCCTGCCGCTCTGACTGGTGCCTGGCAATAGCCTGCCGAAGCTCCATCTGGCCTGGCGACGGTCCGTAATGGGTGAAGCCATTGTCCAGCGCATCTTTAGCCGCCTGCCGAATATGTTCAGGTGTGTCGAAGTCGGGCTCGCCGATCTCCAGGTGGATAATGTGCTTGCCCTGCGCTTCCAGGGCTTTCGCTTTGGCCAGCGTTTCGAATGCGGTCTCGGTCCCGAGCCTTGACTGTCGGGATGCAAGCCTTGCCTTGAAGTCTGTCTGCAGTGTCACGAGCGCTCTCCGTATTGCGACTGCGATACGCCAGTAACCTCCGAATTTCGGTAAGCTCAGGCTCGCAGCGGCGCGAGAAAATTGAGACGTAAGAGGGAAGTTTCAGCCCGCGCGATAACCCTGTCAACAGCAACGTCGGCCCAATTCGTAGATGAGAGAGTGATTCAAGTCGATATCCCGACATTCTGGTTCCGTCCAGCCGACATCGCTGGGATACGAAAGGCGTAGAGATGCAGCAAAACCGCATGAAACAGTTGATAGCCGCCGGCAAGCCAGCTTTCGGCGTTTCACTCCAGTTCCCGTCGCCCGATCTGGTAGAGATGATTGGAGAGCTGGGATTTGACTGGGTGATGCTCGACGCAGAGCACGGATCGATCACACCGGACAACATCGGACCGATGGTTATGGCGGCTGAGTTACATGGAATAACACCGGTGGTGAGGCCTGAGAAGAACGATCCTGCTGTGATCAACAAGTACCTGGACCGCGGCGTTATGGGTGTTCAGATCCCTCATGTGAACACTGCCGATGAGGCTCGTGCCGTGGTCGAAGCATGCCGTTTTCACCCGGAAGGTAAGCGCGGACTTGGTGGTGGGCGTATGGCCGATTTTGGGTTCGGCGTCGCAACTGCTGAATACGTCAAAGAAGCCAACCGCGAGATGCTAGTCTGCGTTCAAATCGAAGATGTTGAAGCCGTCGAAAACCTGGACGAAATTCTTACAGTCGAAGGTGTAGACGTCTTCTTCATCGGTCCAACTGACCTTGCACAGTCACTCGGATTCCCGGGCCAGAATAGTCATCCAGAAGTACAGAAAGTCGTCAACGAGACGTTTGATCGCATTCATGCGGCAGGGAGGGCTTCGGGAACACCCGGAGCAGCCGAGCAGGCGAAGAAGAACGCTGAGGCAGGAATTCTCTACCACTACACCCACATTCCGACCTTTATGAGTAACTATGGGCGCAAGTTCATGGAGATCGTCGGAAGCGACTAAGCGCCCCGAAGTCATGAATTACGTTGAATGGGCCAGGTGGTACGACCTCTTCTATTCGACCGAGAGTAGTGAAGAGGTCGATTTCTACGTTGAAGAGGCGGTCGCTTCAGCTGGACCGGTGCTTGAAATCGGGGTCGGCACAGGACGGATCGCGATTCCGATCGCGAGGCAGGGTATCGAGATCTTTGGAGTCGATGCCAGCGTCGAAATGCTTGCTGTCGCTCAAGAAAAAGCTTCAGCCTCCTCTCCCCTGCCCGCTGAGCTGACCTTGCTACAAGCCGATATGCGCACCCTCGATCTGCAGCGCAAAGATTTCGCGTTGGTGACAATTCCGGCAAGGACGCTTTTGCTGGCAACCACCTTTGAGGAGCAACTCTCCACGCTCTGCTGCGCCTCCAGGCACCTGGCTCCCGGCGGCAAGCTGGTATTTAACCTCTTCAATCCGACGCCAGACCTCATCCACGACGACTCGGAAGAACCTATCGAGATCGGCAATGCGTTAGATGAGCACTCCGGCAAGATGTACGAGCTATCTGCTATCAACCGATTCGACACCGTCACACAGATCAACAATGCCGAGCAGATCGTACGAGAGTTCGGTATCGACTCACAACGCAGGGAGATCGCCCGCCTGCCTGTCACATTGAGGTACAGCCACATCCATGAAGTCCTTTCAATGCTGGAGGAAACAGCATTGAAAGTGACAGACATCTTCGGTTGGTTTGACGGTTCTCCGTTCGCCGAGGACAGCGATGAGATAATCGTTAAGGCCGAACGGATCACCTAGAGGCGAGATTCAACTGACCAATGAATGCAATTAGACCGGCAGTCATTCAGGCTCCAGGCTCGATCTTTCTCGTTCAGTAGTTAGAATTGAACCATGCGCGAGTTGCTTCAACTCATCTCTTTAACCTTGAGGTCTGCCATTTTCGGCTTCAGGACCGCAATCGCGCCCGGTAACCGCCGAATCACGGCCGCAGTCCTTATAGGCGGTGCCACGATTGCAGCGGCGAACTGGCTAGCCATGACCCAGGGTCCAGGCGATTCAGTAGCCGGACTGGGGCCAGATTCAGCCGCTGGGGCCATATTCGCGCCGATGTACGGCGGCATCGTAGCCGGGTTAATCGCCGGATTCAGTAAGCGACCGGTATTCGCAGATGGACGAGTCGGTACGCTTGCGGCATTCGCAGGCATGGCAATGCTGCTGGTCTGGGTCGGGATTGCCAGGTTGACAGGGGATCTACCGGAGAGCGGAGTGGGATTCAACCGCTTCGGGCCATTTAGTGGCGTCATGTTTGTTTTGATCATTGGTTCAGCTAACACCTTCATCACCTTCCCCACGGCTTTCCTGGTGATGTTCGCCAGCCGTTCAGTTGTGCCGAACAACAAACACAAATATGGCTGGTTGACCGATGACGATGAGAATCCAGGCATCCATTTCGTCACGCCTGGGCCAACAGAACCCCAGGGCGATCTCTCGGCTCACAGCACGGCTCGCTCACGCTTCGACCAGTCCCCACCGCGGTACAGCAGAATCCCCAGGCGTTTCATCGATGGGAATCGAGAGTAGAATCGGCCTCGAGCTGGTCGAACTCAGATGCCGCTAATCAGCCTGGATTCCGGCTGCGGTTTTCGAGCAGGCTGCTCGATAGTTCACATCATCTGATACTCCACATCCGAAGGGAAAATCATGCTCGATCACTTTCATGTTCCGCCTGAAGATGAAGTGAGAGTGATGTCTGCTGACCTCAGGCTCAGTGTGAGTTCGCTTTTTAGCAAAGTAGGTCTCAACAGCAAAGATGCTGCGTTAGCGACTGACGCTCTGGTCTCTGCCGATGAACGTGGGACAGACACGCATGGTGTTTCGAACATGATGCGACGGTATGTGCAGATGTTTGCTGAGGGTTATTTGAACCCGGATCCAAACTGGAAAATCGTTCGGGAGTCCGCGACGACCGCGAACATTGATTGCGATGCAGGACTTGGCCTCGTGGTCGTCCCACGGGCGATGGAACTGGCTATCGAAAAGGCCGAGAAGAATGGAATCGGTGCTGTGAGCCTGGGTAACGGCAGGCACGCTGGCATGATGGCGTATCACGCCATGCTCGCTCTGCCACACGACATGATCGGCTATGCGATAACTGCCGGTGGCCAGAACATGGTTCCAACATTCGGTGCAGAGCCAAGAATGGCGGCGAATCCGCATGCGTGGGCCGTCCCTGCTGGCGAGATGCCACCGTTCGTGCTTGATATCTCATCCTCATCAGTAGCGGCGAACAAAATAGCGCTACTGAGACGAATGAATAAGCCGACGATCCCCGGCCTTATGGCAGCAGACGACGGTTCTCCGATCATGAGTGAAATGAAGGTGCCTGAGCACACCTGGCTACTGCCAACCGGAGCCACCCGCGAGATGGGGTCCCACAAAGGCTACGGGCTCAGTGTGGTTGCACAGGTCTTTGGCGGGATTCTTTCAACGGGCGCTTTCGGTGACTACGGCATGGGCCATATGTCACACTTCGTTGCCGCCTACAAGGTTGACGCATTCACCGATGTTGCCAGGTTCAAATCATCGATGGATGACTTCATGCGTTATCTGACAGACACTCCACCGGCTCCCGGTCATGACAGGGTCTACTATGCCGGGCTGGTTGAGCATGAAGAGGCAATCAGGAGAGCTGAGCACGGGATACCGCTCCACAAAGAAGTGGTGGAATGGTTCGACTCGATCTCTGCCGAACTTGGTACTGAACCGCTCGTGAGATAGATCTAAATCGAGAGAATTGGAATCTCCGTAATAGGCCAATAACCGTGCTCGAACCAATAATTTCTATCAGGAGATACCTTGGTATCGCGGACGTAAGACCAACAATCCCTCGTTCCAGGCGTATTAGGCAGTCGGGGGTGTTAGCTTCATTGCTGACTGCCTAGATAAATAGGCGGGCAACTTGTGGCGACGCGTCACGAGAGTGTTGCAGAGAGTATCGCCCGCATCTGACAGATTGACTTAGATGAGGCGACTCACGCCGCATCTATTTGCTCGTATTTACGAGTACCGGCGAGATCGTTTTTTACACCCGCACTCAACCTGTGGTAGTTTTCTCCGGTCTCCCGCAATAGTGTCGGACGGGTTTATATCCGCTGCACGAGGCATATAGGAGTAAGTATGGACAAACCAGAACAGCTGGAGAAGTTCGAAGAGCCCACGCTCACCCTTGAGGGCGACCTCTCCACACTGACCAAGACCTACAAAGACTTCTCGTAGGGTTTTGCTTGCGGGGTGGCAACCACCTCGTCAGGCACAACGCTTGGTAACTTTGAAACCAGACAGGATTTATTCTTGTCTGGTTTCTTCTATTTCTGGTAATCCTGTAATACACCGGGCGGATCGTTCGTGCCATGCTGATCAAGTTGAGATTTGCGATTGCAAGGCGACTTCGCGCACTTGGTGAGATCAAGTCCCCTCGTGAGTTCCTGGCTGTACTCCACGTCTTCCTCATGGCGTTGGTTATCACCACAGTTTTGCGCCTGAGAATGTCGAAGCGGCTCTTAAATTGGTTGAGTGACAGGCCTACTGGCAAGAGAGCACCCGATGAAGCCACGCTGAAAGAGATCGTCAGGCGGACTGACTCGGTGCTACTTCTGGGTCGGCCGTTGATACGAACAGAATGCCTGTCACGAACATGCCTGCTCTACTATCAGATGAAGCGAGCAGGGGCTGACGTAAACGTACGATTCGGAACGGCAGCCGACGAAAAAGGACTGAGGTTTCACTGCTGGCTACTTGTCGAGGATGAACCGACTTACGAACAGTTCGACCCCCGTATCAGTTACCGCCAGCTATATGACCTACACAGCTGACCAGTTTTACAGACCAATACAACGTAATTCTCTCCGGAATTCGAGAACGTTGCGCATCGACCTTTCCGATATGTCTACAGAGGCCGCTCTTCTGAGGGTTCTGATGTTGGATACGGCCCTCCCGGGCCACCAGTCGCCAGTCGCGCTCGCAGGTCGAGACATCGATTGGAACAAGTTCATCCAGCTAGCGGATGAGCATGGTGCTCTGGGCCTGATCGCAAATTCTATAGCCGATCTTCACGAAAAAGGGCTGGTCCCCGATCCAGTCGCGAGCGAAATAGGCGCCAAGGCGATTGGAATCGCCGCAATGTCCATGCGGATCACGGCAGTTATCGAGCGCATCCAGGCAATCGCCGTCTCTCTCGATGTCCCACTCATGGTTCTAAAGGGTGCCGTCGTCGGCCGGATCCTGTACGACAGCCCAAACGCTCGGTTCTCGGGTGACATTGACCTTCTGTGTAAGGAGGAGGATTACACCCGCCTCCACGATGCGATGACAGAGGCGGGCTTTGAGGCGGAAGATGAGCGCCGGCTTCCTGGCAAGTGCTCTTCACTCGAGACGGCATTTGAGCAGCATTTCAAGACGTCCGAAGACGGCATCCCTATTGAGTTGCATGTTGATGGCATCAAACTCGGTGTGAAGCCATCGAATTCAGATTCGATCTGGGAGCGTGCCATTCCTGTGAAGGTTGGCAATTCAACCGTACTCTCACTCTCATATCGCGATCTTGCCTTGATGCTTCCAATCCACCTTCACCGTCATGGCTTCACGCGGCTGTCATGGTTCAAGGACATAGATCTGCTGATCACAAAGCACGGTGACGAGATCGACTGGGACCTCGTCATCGCTGATGCGGAAGCTGAAGGCGCAACATCATCGTTGTGGCTCACTCTTAGCTTGCTAGAGGAGATGCTGGGAACGGACCTACCTGACGGACTTGTCGACCGGCTTAAGCCCTCCATTTTCACTCGCATGGGCTGGCAACTGATTTGGCCTCGGAAACAGGTACTTGCACTTGAAGCGGTCACGCGCCGAAGAGTAGTCCAGTTCAGTGTCACTGAATCCTGGCGCGGAACGATCCCCAGCCTTCTCCTGATGGGTAGAAGACGAGAGAAGCTTGCAATCCTTCTGCACCGTGTGCCTTGGCCTATGCGGCGGCGTGCCAAAGCGTCCTGAGCCCTCACGATCCTGTTAAATCACTGAATCTTCCACTTTCAGTCGCGTCTTGTGGCATCTGTTGAATTAGCCTTTCTCATAGAGTGCACTTACAGCAAGCTTGACCGGTCCGACACTCACGCACCTACACATCTACGCATTGAGCATCAAGACGCGAATAGCAGGCCTCGAATTTGCCCTCAATACCGGCGAGGGCGATCACACTTCCCGGTTTCTTGAACTGTGGCATGACCTTTTCGCGTCACAGAGTTCAATCTCAGCCTCGAATGACGCGACGGTACACCTGACGCAGGTTCGGGACAGTAGCACCGCCATACCAATCCCTGACGCCGCTGAACCCATCACGGATCCAGAAGAGACCGCAGTATTTCGATCAGACAGGGAGTTCTGGTACCGAACGCGTGGCATGGTCTGCCATGTAGTTTCTGGAAACGCTGACATTGCGTTTGACCCATCATTCTGGACTCTGACATTGTTCGATCAAAGAAATTTCTTGCTGGTCGCAATTGTCGCCGTACTTCGCCAGAACAACGTGTTCCCATTCCATGGGAATGGTCTCATCAAGGATGGCACCGGAATAATCCTCACTGGGAACTCTGGAGCTGGCAAAACCACACTTACTCATTCACTGATAAACAGCGGCTGGCGGTTCCTGGCAGATGACGCGATAGCGATGCGCTCCTCGGATTCTGGTCTCGATGCATGGGCCTTGAGGCGCGGGTTCGCACTCACAGTGAACGCACTTGAACGCACTACTCCCCCGCCCCTGTGGGATGCAAACTGTCTTAAGGAACTTGGAAACGGTAAGTTCCTGGCAATGCCAACAGCTGAGGTTCAGAGACAGTTCACGTCTTCGTGCCGACCGTCAGCGATATTCTTCAGCCAGGTTGGTGATACAGACGAGACCGTGATAGAGAAGATACCGGACCACGTGGCACTCATGTCTACATTTGAACAGGCCGCGGCCCTGCTTGCTGATCCTGACCTGACAGCGTCTAACCTGTCGGTGCTCAGTGACCTGATCAACCAGTGCGCCTGCTACAAAATTGTCGCGGGGAGGGACGTGATCAGCGGTGGCGCCAGGGCTGAGGCGGTATCGGAGCGAATACTGATGGCAGCTCGAACCGGTCATGCGGACAACGGATAACCGAAACTCCCTAACGATATCGTCCCAAGGAGACCATGTTGGCTGAATTGAAGTCCTTCTCACCCAGATCGGATGTTGTGCACACGAAACTTGATTCAGGTGCAGCTGTGTTGCTTGATCTCAAAACTCACAAGTACTTCAGTCTGAACGAATCAGGAGCCGTGATCTGGAAGCTGATCGAATCGGGCACGGCGATATCAGAGATCGCCGAGAAGCTTGTTGAGCAGTACGGTATCGAGCCGGAACGAGCTCAGAAAAGCACACAGGCCCTTGTTGAACGACTTACCGAAGCGGGTCTGATTGAAGAGGCTTCCTGAGATGGCCAGCGGAATGTCACTTCGAGACGACGAATCAGTCAGACCGGCCACTGAGTCTGATTTAAAAGGGTGTGCGGTCGTTTTGAAGGAATGGCTGGAATCATCTCCTCATCTGACTGCCGGCCAGAACTACGATCCCAATGACGACCATGAGGCTTTCTTGCGAGGGGTTTTCAAGGCTGATGATGAGGCGATCTTCGTGGCCGTGGACAAAGACGGAATCCAGGGATTCGTCACCTTGCGTGCACACAGGCGTCGCAATTCCGACCTGGTAGGCAAAGTCGGAGTTTTCATCAGGAAGCTATTGTCCGCGGTAGGAATGACTAGAGGGATGGGCAATAGCAAGGTCGGCACCCTGGATCACATAGTGATCCGGCCCGGCAAGCGCAGCAGCTACATGAGCCTTGCACTTTTTCGAGAACTGACTGCCTGGTGCCGACAGCGGGGCCTCACCGCGATCGAAGGCACTATCTGGTCAGAGAACACCGATTCGTTACGGCTGGGCAAACTTCTTGGGTTCAAGCCGGTGCGGGTATTGGTGAGAAAAGAGTTGTCCTGACCTGTCCGGGTACCCGAGACTGTGATCACGGGACTCGAAGATAAGTTCTCCTCGACAGGCGAAAAGGATGGGCCTGACTTTTGACCGTGGTTGATCAACAGGACTCCCATCCGGCTTCACCGACTCACCCTCGTGAGCCGGCATCCACCATAGTCGCTCGAAACACCGCGATCATGATCGCGCGGCAGATTGCCAACTGGCTGATCGCGCTTGTTCTCGTTCTCTTGATCCCTCGTTACCTCGGTGACGTGGGGCTCGGGCAGCTCCAGTTCGGACAGTCGTTCGCTGCGCTGGTCTCGATCGGTGTCGGTCTTGGCATGGGCCAGATGCTGACCCGAGAGATCGCCAGGAGCAAGGATGATGCACAGGCCCTGCTCAACACGGCCTTCACAGTGCGTCTGGCGTCCATTCCGCTGGCACTGGTGATTGTCTTCGTAGTCGTCTGGGCCAGCGGAATACGAGGCGAGTCTGCCGCTATCGTGTACGCATCGACGGCCTCGATGCTGCTTCTTTCGGTAGGGCGTATTGGCGTTAGCGTTCTCCGCGGTAAAGAAGATGTCTCGAAGATTGCACTCGCCGACCTTATTGCACGAGTGATCGCAGCAGGACTTGGAGTTGCGGTCCTGCTCACCGGCCAGGGAGCGCTGGAGTTTGCACTGACGATTCTGGTTGGCTCGGCAATCAACGGCGTACTCGTTTTCATATTTGCCAATCGTGAGATGCCGATCAGACCGCGCTACTCAAACGACCAGGTGCGCAGGCTTTTCACAGGTGCAATGCCTTTTGCTCTAACAGCCGGCATTCTCACTCTGTACGACCAGGCAGACACCATCATGATCAGGGTGTTCTCGGGCGAGGCCGTTCTTGGCTGGCACTCGGCGGCGATGAGGCTGGTCGGAGCGACAGAGATCATTCCCGCCGCTATCGCCGGTGCTCTCATGCCCACATTGGCTCGAACTCATATTTCGGACCACGTTGCTGCGAGCTCACTTGGCAAGAGAACAGTCGCAATCACGGCCGCGCTCCTTGTTCCAGTTGCGTTTGTGCTCGGAGCCAACTCGGAACGGATCATCGACCTTCTACCGATCCCTGATGTGTTCGACAACTCGTCTCCGGTTTTAACCTGGCTTGCCGTCGGTATTCCCGTCACGGCGATGCTCTCCATCGCGGGCGCCGTTTCGGCAGGTTCAGACCGCCAGAAGATCTTCATGGTTGTAATGGCCTCAGGGCTTTTGGCGAACATCGCTCTCAATGCCATCCTGATCCCTCTTTACGAGAACTCCGAAAACAACGGTGGAATCGGAGCTGCAATCGCCACTCTGATCTCAGAAGTCATGATCCTGTTCATTGTGTTCCGGGTGCTCTCGACAGAAGCGTTCGGAAGAACAGGACTCCTCAATATCGGTTACGTGGCACTCGCAACGGGATTGATGCTCCTGATCGCGCTCGGAGGAACAGAAGCCAGTATTCACTGGGCAATCTGGAACGCTGTCGCTCTCGTGGCGTACACAGCGCTGATACTGCTGCTGAGAGTAGTGACATTCGGAGACATTGCCGTTGTGGTCGACGTCATCCTCAGACGCAAGCGCGAAAGCACTGCTTGACTATCGGTCAGAGCGGGCAAATACTTCGGCCCACAGTGTTAGAACAGCCTTCGTTCGACTCGCATCATTAAGCACGGAAGCAACGGCCTGCGATCTAGATCGCGTGAAAACAGATGCTTGATCACTTTCATGTACCGGAAAAAGACCGTGTGATCGTCATGCCGCAAGACCTTCGGAGGACGACCAAAGAGATCTTCCTCAAGATGGGCATGCCCGACGAACACGCCCACTTAGCGATGGACGCACTGGTCGTCGCAGATGAGCGTGGCTGCGAGACGCACGGCGTGTCGAACATGCTCAGGCACTACGTGCGTTCGTTCGCCGAAGGCGGAATGAACCCAACGCCGAACCTGAAGATCGAGCGGGAATCCCCGGCAACCGCCACTATGAACGCTGATGGTGCCCACGGACTCGTCGCCTGCCCGAAAGCGATGGAAATAGCGATTGAAAAGGCGAAGAAGGTCGGCGTTGGCGCGGTCACCATCTACAACTCGCGCCATCCCGGCATGATGGCCTACCACTCAATGCTTGCGCTTGAGCATGACATGATCGGCTACGCAATCACCGGTGGAGGCGCTGTGACGGTGCCGACTTTCGGTGCAGAGCCTCGAGTCGGAGCCGTTCCGCACTCGTGGGCGGTGCCGACCGACAAGATGCCACCGTTCGTACTCGACATCTCGTCCTCTGCGGTCGCGGCAAACAAGATCGTTCTGCTCCGCCGCACCGGTGCAGGCGTCTTACCTGGCCTGCTAGCCGACGAAGACGGTACGCCGATCATGTCTGAAGATGACGATGTACCTGAGGTCACGCGGCTCCTGCCGTTCGGCGCGACCCGTGAGATGGGTTCGCACAAGGGTTACGGCATGGCAGTGATAGGCCAGATCTTCGCAGGAATCCTGTCTGCGGGTGTCTTTGGTGTAACCAACCCGCCAGGCAACGGAACCCAGTTCGTCGCTGCATACTCGATAGACGCTTTCACAGATACCGACCGCTTCAAGAAGTCGATGGACGAGTTCCTGACCTATCTCGTCGAGACACCTCCTGCCCCGGGACACGATCGCGTCTACTACGCAGGTCTACCTGAGCATGAAGAGGTCGAAAGGCGCACTCGAGACGGCATCCCGCTACATCGCGAGGTCGTCGAGTGGTTCGACTCCTGCACAATCGAACTCGGACTGGAAAAAATGGTCAGGTAGATTGCGCGTCGCCCGATAGTGCAAGGGATGCGCCACTGGTAGATTGTTGGCCATGGCAATCATTCTCGGCTGCGTCGCCGACGACTTCACCGGCGCAACAGACCTCGCAAACACTCTTGTCAGGAACGGCATGCGAACTGTGCAGTTACTGGGCGTACCCGATAGCGACTCGAGCATCGATGATGTCGACGCGGTCGTAATCGCGTTGAAATCCCGTACAGCTCCAGTCGACGAAGCAATCCGCGATTCCCTTCAGTCCCTCCGCTGGCTGCAGGCAGCAGGAGCCAGTCAGTTCTTCTTCAAGTACTGCTCCACTTTTGACTCAACTCCAGCAGGAAACATAGGTCCGGTCGCCGAGGCATTGATGGCAGATCTCGGCGAATCGTTCACAATCGCCTGCCCTGCGTTTCCTGAAAACCAGCGCTCGATATGCCACGGCTACCTGTTCGTGGGGGATGTGTTGCTGTCCGAGAGCGGCATGCAGAACCATCCATTGACTCCGATGACCGACTCAAACCTTGTGCGCGTGCTCGACCAGCAGACACAAGGCGAAGTGGGTCTTGCCGACTACACGACGGTGAACCAAGGTCCTGAAGCCCTGACGGGCAGGTTCAGAGAGCTGCAACAGGAAGGCAAGTCGTTCGCGATTGTCGATGCGCTGAGCGACGAGCATCTGATCACGATCGGCACCGCCTGTGCAGACATGAAGCTGATCACAGGCGGTTCCGGAGTAGCACTGGGCCTGCCGGAAAACTACCGCCAATCTGGTCTGCTTGAACAAGACGTCGAGTCAGAAAGCCTTCCGAGCGTCGACGGTCTTGCGGTTGTCTTGTCTGGTAGCTGCTCCGACGCAACCAATACCCAGGTCGAGGAGTATTCGCGGAAGCACCCATCGTTTTTCCTGGAACCTGCCCGGGTAGCCGAGGAAGATGGCATCGTCATCGAAGCTATTGAATGGGTTAAAAGCCATCTCCACGACGGCGCGCCTTTGATGTACTCCACTGCAGCACCTGAAGTTGTCGCCGCCGCGCAGAGCAGATACGGCAGGGAGGCCCTGGGCGAGAAGCTTGAACAGGCGTTTGCGTCTATAGCTGCGGAACTTCTTGAGTCAGGCGTACGCAAACTGGTGATCGCTGGTGGCGAAACCTCGGGAGCCGTCGTCCAGGTCCTTGGCGTTACCGGACTCAGGATTGGCCCGCAGATCGACCCCGGAGTTCCGTGGACGGTTTCGATCGGAGAGCCCAGGCTGGCACTCACTTTAAAATCCGGGAACTTTGGCACAAACGACTTCTTCGAGAAAGCACTGCGGAGCGCGCCATGAACGATTCCCTCGCCAGGACGCAGATTGTCGAGTTTGGCAAATCGCTGTTCGACAGGCAGCTGACCGGCGGTTCCACAGGCAATATCAGTGTGAAGATCGGTGACCGAGTTCTGATGACGCCGACCGGTTCCAGCATGGGTACGCTCGATGGCGACAGACTCTCAGTGATTACCGAAGAGGGCGAGCATGTCGGAGGCGATCGGCCTACGAAAGAATCGGTGCTGCACCTCGCTGTCTACAATGCCAGGCCTGACGCCAGCGCGATCGTCCATCTGCATTCGCCATATTCGGTCGCCGTGTCATGCCTGGACGGAATAGACACAGACAACATGCTTCCGCCGGTCACGGCCTATTACGTGATGCGGGTTGGCAAGTTGCCGGTTGTTCCCTTCTTTCCACCTGGTGCGACGGACCTTGCCGACGCGGTAGGCGAACAGGCGAAGGATCATCATGCGATCATGTTGGCGCACCATGGCCCTGTGGTGGCAGGCAAAGACCTGCCGAGCGCTGTGGACGCCATCGAAGAGCTCGAACAGACCGCCAGGCTATACCTGCTGCTTGAAGGAAAGAACTACAACACCCTGACAGCTGACCAGGTAGCCCAGCTTTGACTCTGAGTGAGACCGGAATTTAGCCCTGGCGTTCGCGATGACTCAATAACCTGATCCAATCCAATCACCACCTCTCGATCTCCCGGAGACCAGAATGAAGATCTTAGTTACCGGCGGCTCTGGAAGAGCCGGTGAATACATCATGGCCGAGCTTGCAGCGCAGGGTCACACCTGCGTCAATGCCGATGTGGCACCTCCAAAGCCTGACATGCACGACTCTGGCGCTTTGTTCCAGCGTGTCGATTTCACCGACTACGGCCAGACCGTTTCGGTAATGCAGGGAGTCGATGCCGTTGTTCACATGGCTGCCATCCCCGCGCCAAACACCGACGCTGAACACACCGTGTTCCGGGTCAACATGCTCTCCAACTGGAACGTGCTCGAGGCGGCCGAGCTCTACGGCGTTAAAAAGATCGTCATGGCGTCTTCCATCAATGCAGTCGGCGCAGGCTGGGGAGCCGAGATCTTCGTGCCGGAGTACTTCCCTGTCGACGAAGCCCATCCTCCTCGCGTGCAGGACGCCTATTCACAGTCGAAGTGGCTTGGCGAACAGATGGCAGACGCTTTCTGCCGTCGCAGGCCGGACCTGCAGATTGCGTCGATGCGGTTTCATGCGCTCTGGAACCCGGAAACGGCTCGCAACCACATGGAGAACGGAAACAAGACCGACACTTCAGGCCGTGCTGCCATGGGATTCTGGTCATGGGTCGGCAGGCACGATGCAGCCCGGGCATGCAGGCTGGCGCTTGAAGCCGACTTTGGCGGTCACGAGGCGTTCTTCATCAACGCGAAAGACACCGTGCTCGAGTTGCCGACCGAGGAGGCGATCAAGCGAGAGTACGGCGATGTGAACTACCGCAGGCCCCTGCCAGACTTCACCAGTCCCCTGGACATCTCGAAAGCTGCAAGGCTGCTCGACTGGGAGCCGGTTGAATCGTGGCGAGAGGGAACCGTGCGCGATCCTGAAGGTGCATCCCACGAGCGTCCTCAATACCAGGCTCCGTGGACAAGGTAGAGACTGTTTGACTAATTGAGCGAAAGGCCTCCGTCGACCGCTATTGCCTGACCGTTCACATGTGATGCAGCATCTGAGCATAACCATACGACGAGTTCAGCCACTTCGTTGGCCGTACCATAACGGCCCATCGGCAACACCTGTTCTCTGCGTGCCCTGCGGCTTGCGTCTTGAGAATCGACTTCGTCCATCATCGTGGTATCGATAGGCCCAGGGCACACCGTATTAATGCGTACTCCGCTCCTGACATAGTCAGCCACTGAGCCGCGCATCAGGCCAATCACAGCATGTTTCGCTGCGGTGTATGCAGGGTGTCTCCGGGTGCCCTGAAGCCCGGAAAGCGACGAGTCGTTAACGATCACGCCAGCGCCCTGTTCCGCCATTACCGCCAACTCAGCCTTCATGCAGTTCCATGTCCCCAGCACGTTTACGTCAAGAGAACGGGCGAGAACGGCATCATCAGCTTCATGAAGCTTGCCAGTGTCGAGGAAGACACCGGCGTTGTTGAACGCGCAGTCGAGTCTGCCGAACTCAGTCACAGCAGCATTGATCAGTGCCTTTACCTGGTCGGCGTCGGTCACATCGCACTGAACGAATCTGCACACTCCACCGTTAGCGCTTGCTAGTCGAGCAGTCTCCTCGCCTTCGGCAACCCGTCTTCCTGCAGCCACGACATTGGCACCCATTCTCGCCATCAGCACAGCCGTTGCTCGACCTATTCCGGAAGTGGCTCCGGTTATGATTGCCGTCTTGCCCTCCAGGGAAGTTCTTCTGTCCATGCGATAGCGGCTCCAAACTGGTGTCGATCGAGTGAATGCCCCGCAAGTTTAAAGGCTTAAGTGAGTCCGGATGAGCATTGAGTACAGGCAGGTGACCGCGGATGAGTTCCCCAACTGGCGAACTCTGGTACGGCGAGGTTTCGGAGACAGCGTCCATCCAGAGGACATCGCTCGCCTGCGGGACGATCGCGCTGAACTGGACCGACTGTTCGGTGCATTCGACGGTGATCAAATCGTCGGCACAGGCGGTGCCGATTCACACCTGATGACGGTTCCGGGTGGAAATCAGGTTGCAACGGCCGGGGTGGCGTATATAGGCACAGCAGCGACTCACCGCAGGCGCGGTGTTCTCACCGGCATGATCAAGTCCATCGTCGACCAGGCGTCGGATCGCCAGGAACCGCTGGCAGCGCTATGGGCCTCTGAGTCCGGTATTTACTCGCGATTCGGCTTCGGTCAGGCGACGATTGCCGAAGCGTGGGAGATTGAGACGCACCGGGCGAGCTTCTCAAACCTTCCTGAAATACGCGGCCGAGTGCGGTTCGCTGAGCCTGAAGAGGCTTTGAAAAAGATGCCACAGGTGTGGGCAAAAACGGGAAGCATGCGAGCCGGTTCTCTTGATCGCTCCGAGCGGCGTTGGCGATACAACTTCTTCGACGCCAAACGAGTCCGCGATGGCTGGAGCGGTCTCTTTTTCGTTTTGTACGAGGTGGACGGATCTGTCCGCGGATATGCCGTTTATCGGTTAATGCCAGTGGAACCCGATGACGATCCGTTGAAGATGCAGGTGGTCGAATGCATCGCACAGACAGACGATGCCCATGCCGCGCTCTGGCGGTTCCTGCTGAGCATAGACCTTGTAGATTCGGTACTTGCTGACAACAGGCCACCGGACGATCAACTCTGGTGGACGCTTGCGGATCCTCGTCGTCTCAACCGCGCTCCGACGGACGGATTATGGGTACGAGTCATCGACACGGAGAAGGCGCTTTCTGCAAGGAGCTATGCAGCCGAAGGGAGACTCGTAATCGCGATTGAAGACAGTTTCATACCGGAGTCTGGAGGTGTGTTCAGTCTTGAGGCGTCAGGCGGTGTAGCGACATGTACCAGGACCACCGAAATGCCAGACATATCCATCTCATCCTCCGAAATTGGAGCAACCTACCTGGGCGGTGTCAGGCTGGTTGACCTTGCAAAAGCCGGGCGAGCAACGGAGCATAAATCTGGTTCGATCAGGCTCTTCGACAGGATGTTCCTCGCTGACAGAGCACCATGGTGTGCTCACCACTTCTAACCACGCTCCAGCGAATCGAGACGGCCAACTGCGGTTAACCTAACCGACTGCTTGTCACAGGAAACAGATCAACTACAGACTTAACGATATGAACATCGAGTATCGAAGCGCTACAAAAGAAGAGTGGCCTGCGTTCGGCACAGCCGTATCACGCGGTTTCGGCGGCCATCCGCCCACGGATGAGCAGTCTCGTGGCAACTGGGACCGGTTCTTCGACGCGGCCGATAGTGTCGGTGCGTGGGATGGTGAACAGGTTGTCGGAACCTCCGGCTCATTCAAGGCAGAAACAACCGTTCCAGGCGGAGCCAAGCTGCCAGCCGCTCTCGTCACGATCGTGACCGTAGCAGCGACCCATCGTCGCCAGGGTATCTTGACCAACATGATGGGCAGGCTGCTCAAAGGAGCGCATGAACGAGGCGAGCCGATTGCGACCCTGTGGGCATCCGAGAGCGTGATCTATGGCCGATTTGGTTACGGTATGGCAGGTCAGCAGTATGACGCCAGTGTCAGCTCGGGGGCCGCAGAATTCGTCCACCTTCCTGAGATACGAGGTTCGGTGCATTACGCGGACAGACAGCGCGTACGCGAGGTCGGTCCTGAAATCTGGCAACGGGCCGCGGCTGACCGGCCGGGGATGCCGGAGCGTTCAGATGCCAAGTGGCAGTGGGACCATCCGCTTCCAGAAGATGAATCAAAACCTGATAAGCGCTCTTTCTACGCTGTGTATGAAGAGAACGGTCGTGCAGACGGTTACGTCCAGTATCAAACTAGGCGTAAGCCTGAAGGCGGAGATCAGAACGACTTACGAGTGCGTGACCTGATTGCGACCACCGATGCGGCTCACGCTGCACTGTGGCGGTTCATTCTGAGCATCGACCTGATCGATGAGGTCACCTACGAAACGATGCCGGTCGATGATCCGCTTTGGTGGATGCTGGCTGACCCGCGTCAGTTAAAACGCACGCCATACGATGCGATCTGGCTGCGGATACTGGACGTCGAGCGAGCGCTTTCTGCGCGGACCTATTCCGATGAGATTGACCTGGTCTTTAGCGTCGAGGACGAATTTTGCCCGTGGGTGGCAGGCAACTACAGGTTGAAATCAGGTGCCTCTGGCAAGGCCGAGTGTCACCGCACTGAAGACTCGGCTGACATCACCGTTCCTGCCGCTACGCTCGCAACGTGCTATTTTGGCAATGCAAGGTTTGCGGACCTGGCACGGGCAGGACGAGCTACCGAGAAGACGGACGGCTCTTTGCTGGTTGCAGACCGGGCTTTTGCTGCAGAAAAGCAGCCGTGGTGTCCGCTCCACTACTAACAACTTTCACCGGCCATATCCATGCCGATCTTCACACCAGCACATCTTGGCAAGTGGGAATCCCTGTTCAAGGATCTGCTTGAGGGAGAAACGCTGCCGCTCACCGAAGAGGGCACCTGGATGCTGGCTGACCGGTCGGGACTGGTCGCTGTGTTCGATGACGGCGAACCGGTATTCATTGGAGCAACAGAAAAGCTGGGCAAAGAGCTGCAGGTCGCCGTATCCGGTGGAGCCGAATCCCAATTAAGGACTTTGCTTGCCATTTCAGAACTAGGCGCGGCGAAGAAGAACGCCGCCACACGAGCGAAAAGCGGTCCACTGGCGAACCGGGTCAACAAACGAATTGCGAAGCTTCGGTACCGAGTAGTCCCGGCTTCTCCAACCCAGATGTCGTTACTCGCCGAGGCATTTGCCGTAGTCTCCGACCCTCGCTACAACGGCCCAACCGCCCGTGCCAACGCAGCGTTGGATGCTTTGCCCAAATAAGGTCAAACGCCTCTGCTCGCCTTAATTGCGACTCGGTTCATTGTTGTCGCGCACATCCATTCTGACCACAAAAAAGAAAACGCCCCGGCGCATCGTAACCGGGGCGTTCCAAATTCTTTGTCCGCTGATCAGAAGCTAGTCGTTTGCCACCAGAGTCTCGGTCTCTTCCTCGACCTCTTCAGCTTCCTGCTGCTTGAACATGCCACCGTTGCGGTAGCGGCGTCGTGCAGACGGGTGGTGCCTGAGGAATGGCGGAATTGCCATCAGTGAAGGGTCTTCGATTGCAGCCTTTGCAAGGCGGTCTTCCTCTGTCTCCAACTCTTCACCAGCGACCCTGAATCCGGTAGCGATCACCGTCATGCGGATCTCGTTTTCCATAGAAGGATCGGTGACGGTACCGAAGATGATGTTGGCGTCCGGGTGGACCCTGTTTGAGAGCACTTCCGATGCCTGGTGAACCTCATCAAGCGTTAGGTCAGTGCCGCCTGTGATGTTGAACAGCACACCGGTTGCACCGTCGATGTCAACCTCAAGCAGCGGGCTGTTGATCGCCTCTTCTGCGGCCTCAGCAGCGCGGTCTGGTCCACTGCCCTTTCCGATTGCCATCCAGGCGGGTCCTGCGTTCTGCATGACTGCTCGGACATCTGCAAAGTCAAGGTTGATCTCACCGGGCACGAGGATCAGCTCTGCAATGGACTGAACACCTTGCCGTAGCACGTTGTCAGCCATCTTGAAGGCGTTGTCCATCGTCAGGTTTTCGTCGCTCATGGCGAGCAGACGGTCGTTCGGGATGACGATAAGCGTGTCGACTTTGTCGCGCAGCTCTTCGATGCCTTCGAGCGCCTTACGCTTGCGGTGGGAGCCCTCGAAGCTGAACGGCTTCGTTACGACACCGATGGTGAGTGCACCGATTTCCTGGGCAACTTCTGCGACGACTGGTGCGCCACCAGTACCGGTGCCACCGCCCATACCAGCAGCGACGAAAACCAGGTCAGATCCATCAAGTGCCTGCTTGATGGCCTCTTTGTCCTCTTCGTGGCACTGGCGGCCTCGTGAAGGGTCTCCACCAACGCCAAGTCCACGGGCGGTGTTGTCACCAACACGCAGCTTCACAGGAACCTGTGAGAGCTCAATGGCCTGTTTGTCGGTGTTGACGATGATGTACTCAGCCCCTGGAATAGGGTCTCTGTACATGCGGGTTACGGCGTTCTGGCCGCCGCCGCCCACACCGACCACTTTGATGGTGGCGGTCCCGACTTTGTCGGGTGCGATTGTGTCGAAATGCTCCGGCATATTCCGTCTCCCGGTGGGTACATATCACGCCCTGTCAGCGGCCAACTGGTGCCTCAGGGGGTGGTGCGAATGGCAGGTGAGGACGAGTCTAGTGGGATGAGTCCAAAAGCTCTCCAGAAATCAGATTCGGGTTTGAAGCACTTTGCGCAGTTCGCGAGAGTTGCCGGTGAGCCAACGTTCCTACAGGTCGCCGATTTCGGCGGAACGGTTCAGCGTGGACCGGATCCATTTGATGCTGGCCCAACCCCGGCATAAACTGTGGCCGGTCTCACCCATCGCTGCGATCTGGTTAACGTGAAGAACATTGGTCAAATTTCCGGTTCCTCACCTTGCTGGTCGCTCGCATAGGCGACTGTCTTCAACATCACTAACAGGAGAGTCACGAATATGAACGGCTACGACGCCATCGCCCAGATGCTCAAGCAGGAAGGATTCGAGTGGCTCGCCTGCTTCCCTGCCAATCCACTGATTGAAGCTGTAGCCAGGGCTGGCATTCGCCCGATCGTCTTCCGCCAGGAGCGCGGCGGAATCATGGCGGCGGATGGATACAGCAGATTGATGGCTGCGCAGGGTAAGTACGGAGTGTTCGCCTGCCAGGGAGGTCCCGGTGTTGAAAACGCATTCGGGGGCTTCGCACAGTGCTGGGCAGACGGCGTTCCCGTTCTTTTTATTCCAGACGGACCCGGAAACGATAAGACAGATATCAAGCCATACTTCAGCGGGCCGGCTAACTACCAGCACATCACCAAGTGGGCAGTTTCGATCACCAGCGCTGACCGCATACCGGCTCTGATGCGCCGAGCTATGACTGCACTCAAAAACGGTCGGCCGGGTCCTGTAATGCTCGAGATGCAGCGAGACGCCATGCAGGGTGAGGTGGCAAATCTGGATGGTTTCCGGACAGCAGGCCAGTACCGCACCACTCCTCCGGCAAGCGAAATCGAAGCAGCAGCCAAAAAGCTTGTAGAAGCGAAGAAGCCTGTTATCTGGGCTGGCCAGGGCGTGCTGTATTCAGGTGCGATGGCTGAGCTCAAGGAGCTTGCCGAACTCGCCCAGATTCCGGTCATCACCACGATGCCGGGTAAGTCAGCGATTGACGAGCGGCACCCACTTGCTCTTGGAGCAGCGAACCGCACAGCACCTAAACCGGTCTGGACCTGGCTAAAAGAGTCGGACGTCCTGTTCGCTGTCGGTGCAAGCCTGACGAAGACCAACTATGGCATAGACATTCCGTCCGGGAAGACGATCATCCACAGCAGCAACAACGTTGAGGACATTGCTAAGGAGTACGAGACCGAGATCGGTCTTGCCGGTGATTCCCGAGAAACCCTGCGTATGATGATCGATGCGGTTCGTGACTTGATTGGCGACTCACGCAGCGGCGACACGTCTGTCCAGGAAGCCGTAGCGCAGGTTCGCAAGGAGTGGCAGGAAGAGTGGCAGCCGCTGCTTAATTCCAACATGAACCCGATTAACCCGTACCGGCTTGTCAACGAGATCAACAAGGCGGTAGACCACGAGAACACCATCATGACGCATGACGCCGGTCACCCACGTGATCAGATCATGCCGTTCTACACCGCTACGGTCCCTCACAGCTACATTGGCTGGGGCAAGACCACACACCTCGGTTATGGAATCGGTCTGATGATTGGTGCAAAGATGGCTCAGCCGGACAAGTTCTGCGTGAACTTCATGGGTGATGCCGCTTTCGGTATGGCCGGACTCGACATCGAGACATCGGTCAGGTCAGGGAATCCGATCACCACGATCGTTCTCGACAATGGGACGATGGGCGGCTACAACCGGGCACTGCCGACCGCCATGGAGCAGTTCGGCGCAGGCAACATGACCGGTGACTACGCCAAGATCGCTGAGGGACTGGGCGCAACAGGTATCACTGTCGACAAACCGGAAGGCATCGGTCCCGCCATCGAGCAGGCTCGACGGGAGAACGCCGAAGGCAAGAGCGCATTGATCGACGTGAAGACGCAGCAGGAACTGAAGTTCAGCGTCTATGCAGACTAGAGTCAGTTGCCACTACTCTGTCATGGTCAGGAAGGCGGTCAGCAATGGCCGTCTTCCTCTTTTCAACCCACTTCTGTTACCTGTGGCCAGTCCACTTGCCAGACTCCGTCGCTGAGTGTGAGCGAAAACGGTGTCGCGTGCGCGAGAGGCTTCCCCCACAGTGAGGAGCCGTTATGACAGAGGACGCTAACTCCAACCGTCAGGCTGGCAACATGGCCAACAACAATTGCACTTCTCTCCTGACATCTGGAAGCGATATCTAACAGGGCCTGCTTCATGCGTTGGGCGACCTGTTGCCCGGTTTCACCATCGTCCAATCGGCAACTAAGGTCGCCTCGAACTAACCACTGCCTCAGCACTTCACCTGCACTGCCCATCTCTGAGGTTTCGGTGCCAACCGCCTCCATCAGGGTTTCGGCAAGCGCAGGAACGGATTCAACCTCCAGTCCCAGCCTGGACGCGATGATCTCTCCTGTCTGGCGGGAACGACGCGCATCACTGACGAATATTCTTTGCGCGTTCTCATCACGCAACAGAACAGCTGCAGCCTCTGCCTGTGATTGCCCCGTCGGAGTAAGCGGTGGGTCCGAGGGAGATTTTCTTGCTGAGGTGTCGCCAGCTGCTAACAAACTGAATGGCTCAGCTTCCGCGTGGCGAAGACATATGATGCGGGCGTTCATTAGATGATTCTCTCAATCTCGGTGTCGATGCCACTATAGCCACCAAGACGCGGGCCAAGTCAGTTTTTGCGGCCACCTGCCGACGAAGCACAAGGGCAACGAATATCTGCGCTAGTGAACCCGGTAAACTGATTTAGTGCATCGCACTGACCGCCTGAACTCGTCTCCAAACAAGTACTTACTCAGAGTGGAGCGCTCCAAGTGATTGACATCTCGAAGTTTCGAGTTCCGCCAGAAAAGGCTCGCTGGTCCATGGACCCCGCCGACCTACCCTTTAGTTGCACTGATGAGATCAGGCCACCCGAGATGTTCATAGGCCAGGAGCGTGCAGTTAGGGCGATCGAGTTTGGTCTCGGGATGGATGCGCCCGGTTACAACATCTTCGTTAGCGGCATGACCGGCACAGGAAAGCGGAGCGTGATCAGAGGGCATCTTGAGGAGGCCGTTGAGCGCCGCGTTGAATCCGGTGACGAGCAGATCTTCTACGACTGGGTCTATCTCCACAACTTCGACCGTCCAGATCAGCCGACCGCAGCGCGCCTGCCACAGGCCATGGGCAACGAACTTGCCCGCACAGCCGACAGGCTTTTGCAGGTGATATTGAACGATCTACCTGCGGCCTTAAACGATGACTCGCATACGGACCGTGTCCGTGAGCTCAATGAGCAGATCGCCAACAACCGGCGAGAGATCATCGCCGAAGTGGAGAGGTCTGCTGAACAGCGGGGTTTCACCGTGCAGGCGGGCCAGGGAGGCATCGCTGTCATACCGCGCCTGCAGGACGGCCAGCCTATGACACAGGAGCAGTACACGGCTCTGACAGATGAACAGCGAACTCAGATGGAAGCTGTCCGATCAGAGATTACTCGCCAGGTGGAAGAGGCGCTGGAGCAGATCCGAAAGATGGATCGTGAGGCCATGCAGCAACTGGCTGAGGTTCAGAAAGCTGCGGCTGAATCGGTGATAGGTCCCGCCTTCAATGAAGCCATTCAACGATTCAGCTCGGTCGAGGCGGAGACAGCCACCGCGTACCTGGATGGCCTAAGGAACTACTCACACGAAAATGCGGCAAACATCATCACTGGTAAATCTGGAGACGACCAGAAATCCCAGGGTCCGCAACCAGTTTTCGATCCCCGGCTGCCATTCCGCGTCAACGTGTTCGTAGATAACTCTGGCCGCACCAAACCGCCGATCATCATGGAGGATAATCCGACATACAGCCACCTGTTCGGGCACATCGACAGACGGCCCCTGATGGGTGCGTACATTACGGATCACACGATGCTGCGGCCCGGAACACTGGTGCAGGCAAATGGCGGATACCTGGTCATCGATGCACGCCTTGCGCTTAGCCACGCTGCGGTCTGGCCAGCGCTGAAAAGAGTCCTTAAAGGAGGAGAGGTCAGACCTGAAGACCCCGAAGACCTGCTGCCCGGGTTCATACCGCCACAACCTTTACGACCCCAGCCGATTCCTATTGAGGTCAAGGTCATACTGACCGGCGAGCCCGACATCTATCACGCGCTTGCGGCATACGACCCCGATTTCTGGGAGATCGTGAAGGTGAGGGCCGACCTGAATCATGAGATCGATCTAAACACTGAGATTCTGACTCTCTACTCCCAGTTCGTATGCGGAATCTGTAACGAGAACGGCCTGAAGCATTTTTCAGCCGATGGAGTGATCGCAGTCATCGAACATTCCATGCGCATTGCAGATCACCAGGGCAAACTCAGCGCGCGGTTCGGTCTGCTCGTCGACCTGGTCCGCGAGTCTGCATACATGGCGGCCCAGGAGGGTGCCGAGAATACGGAAGGCAAGCACGTTCGCGCAGCCCTGGATGCAAGGAGATCGAGGTCAGGCCAGATATCGGACCGCATGCAGGAGTTACTGCTCGAAGGAACCCTCAACGTCGATCTCGAAGGATCGGAGACCGGACAGGTCAACGGACTCGCCGTTTACAGCGCCGGTGATGTCTCGTTCGGTAAACCGTCTCGCATAACCACGCAGGCTTTCATGGGAAGTGACGGCTTTATCAACATTGAGCGAGAGGTTGCTTTAAGCGGAAAGTCGCACGACAAAGGTGTGCTGATCATGGCAGGCTTCCTCGGCGACCGCTTCGCACAGGACTTCCCATTATCCGTAAATATCTCGATCGCATTCGAGCAGTCCTACGGACCTGTCGATGGTGACAGCGCTTCCTCGACTGAGCTCTACTCCATCCTGTCTGAGCTTTCAGGCGTGCCGATTAGACAGGACATAGCCGTGACCGGCTCTGTAAACCAGAAGGGCGAGATCCAGTCGATTGGCGGTGTCAACGAAAAGATCGAGGGGTTCTTCGATCTGCTCAAGCAAGCCGGGAAGCTAGGCGGCGCTGGAGTCTTGATCCCGAAGTCGAACGAGCGGAACCTCATGCTGAGGCCGGAAGTGGTCGAGGCGATAGCAAACGGCGAGTTCAGCATCTACTCTGCGGAAACAGTTGAAGACGGAATCGAGGTGCTAACCGGTGTCGAAGCCGGTGTGCCGGACTCAGAAGGTAAATACCCGCCAGAGTCGATCAACGGTCTCGCGGCTGCTCGACTGAGGAAGTTCGCTGAGGGATACAGAGACTTCACGCAACCTGCCAAATGAGTTTCCTGAAAGTAGAAATCGCAGGTCCAGGCGATGCCGAGGCCCTTGGGCACCTCCACTACATCAGCCACATCGTCTCGTTCGCGCCATTCACTCCGACCGAGTGGATAAATACGCGCCAGGAGTCAGACTACGTTAAGCGATGGAAGGATGCCCTGTCGGCAGCTGAAAGTGATCCTCGTTCCTGCGCCTGGAAAGTTGTCGACTCGTGCACGCCGGTCGGCACCGTAAGGATCCACAGGGAGACCGATACCCATGCCCAGCTCAACAGCATGCATGTGCACCCTGATCACCATCGGCGGGGCATTGGAAATCTGCTTATGGAAGCCGCCACCGAATTTATGAAGAAGGCAGGGTATCTGTCGGCGACGCTTGGTGTGATCCAGGCCAACACGGGAGCCAGGGCGTTCTATGAACACCACAATTGGGCAGTCGATGAGCTTTTTCCAACGGGCGTCGAAGGTGTTCCTATCGCCGTCTACCGCCTTCGGCTTGATTGACCGGTAAGATAACTCGCCGTAAACACTGGCTTTCAAATAGTTCGCCATCCTATGCGCATCGACGGGTGGCGCCTTCCTTCAACCAGACAGTAGAAACAGGAAAAATGAAGACAACCGGATTTCGCACCTTCGCCCTTGGCACGCCCTGGCGCAACCTCAGCTACATCGTCATTGAGACAGACGAAGGCATCACCGGCATCGGCGAGGCCCGCGTGCTTGGCAAGACTCACACAGTCGCCGAGTACTTGAAAGATGTTGAGCGACACTTCATCGGCCATGACCCGTTCGACGTTGAGGCTCTCTACAGGCGCATGACGCTGCTCGATTTCGGCAAACCGGGCGAGGTTGTCTACACCGGTCTCGCCATGGTTGAGCTGGCTTTCTGGGACATCATCGGCAAGAAGACGGGCCAGCCGGTCTACAAGCTGCTCGGTGGGCAGGTGAAGGACCGCGTGCAGGCGTATGCAAACGGCTGGTACACGGTCGAGCGAGAGCCTGAGCAGTTTGCGGCGGCAGCCCAGCGAGTGATGGACCGCGGCTACCGCGCTATGAAGTTTGACCCGTTCGGCAACGGCGACTTCGAGCTTGAACGCGAAGAGTTCTATCGATCACTCGACCTTATCGAAGCCGTATCAGCGGTCGCTGGCACTCGTGCACAGATGATGATCGAAATGCATGGACGCTTCGCTCCGCACCAGGCGCGCGAAATTGCACGACACATCGAGCGCTACAACATCGGTTGGATAGAGGAGCCTGTGCGCCCCGGTGACACGCCCGCACTTGGACGTCTGCGCAATCACACATCGCTGCCAATCGCTACAGGCGAACGGCTTTACGGAGCGCCGGAGTTCCGCGAGGTCTGGGCAAGCAACAATGTCGACATTATCCAGACCGACATCACGCAATCTGGCGGAATACTTGAGACTAAGAAGATCGCATCAACCGCAGAGGCGTACTCGATCATGGTCGCCCCGCACAACGTCGGCGGAATCGTGTCGACCATGGCGGCGCTTCACCTCTGCCTGACTCTCCGCAACGGCAAGATCCTTGAGCACTTCAACGACTTCGCAGACCCACAGGTGAAGAAGGCTGGCACCAACTACCCGGAGGTTGTCGACGGCTACTTCCCGGTACCTGACAAGCCGGGCTGGGGCATCGAGCTTGACGAGGACTTCATCAGATCTCAGCCGCCGGACATGACTTCTGCAGGCGTGGTCGCAGACCCCGGTCTCAACATGTTCGAAAACGCCAACTGGGCCAAGCGCGGCCAAGACCAGTAAGGAAAACCTACAGCAACCCGGCTTCCTTCAGCGCCAGCTTGAGCCTGCCGATCTCTGACTCGCTCAGCGGCGTTGATGGTTGTCGGGGTTGCGTGCCCTCAAAACCGAGCAGGTTAAGTGCCGCCTTGATGCCTGCCGCGCCGCGACTCAGCACCTGCCAGTCGCCGTTATTGAGCATTAACTGCATCTCCTGAGCTTCAGCCAGCCTACCGTCGCGCACCAGTGTCAGCATCTCGATGCATTCAGCGGCGGCAATGTTGCCGAACATCAGGCACGCGCCGTTCGCGCCGATAGCCGCTCCCGGCAGCAGCAAAACGCCGTTCCCGATCCAGAACTTTTTGTCTGCTGGAACGTGCATGCGGGTCATGGATTCGAACCTGATGTTGCCTCCCGCGATGTAGCCGTAAACGTTTTCCATCTCACAGACACCGCCGATCATCTCCGGTGAGCCGGCTGCCATCGGCAGGCTCTGTCCGAACATGCCGGGAGCAGGCTGGTTGATGAGCAATGCCGGTACAGGCAGACGCGGGATCAGGTCATCGAAGTAGCCGCGCACGTTGTCGGTCAGTCGGGGTATCCGCACCCGCACGAGCTCAGCGCCTGCAGTTGCAAGAGCCTCGGCTATGCGCAGGGATTCCGTGACAGACGGGTTGTCGATGCCGCCGACAATAAACTTCTGCCCTGACCGCGCACTATTAACGGTGCGAATTATCTCCAGTCGCTCTTCTTCGCTGAGGAACGACTCCTCACCGTTCTCCGAATTGAGCATGAAGCCCGAAAGCGGCGTCTTTAGCCACTTCTCGGTGTTCCGCTCGACGGCTGCAAGGTCGACTTTGTCGTCCGCGGTGAATGGTGTCGGGCTTGGTGCAATAACGATCGGGTCTACTTCAGGTATCGACAATCTGGGTCTCCGTCGGGTTCAAGGCGAGATTAACGATGAAAGCCTAACGCAGCATGAACATGCATGCTCGTCTTGAAAAACTGAAGAGGCCGCCGGTATCTCTACCAGCGGCCTCACGTTCAACGAGACGGACTGTAAGCCGGGTTCTGTCGACCGATTTCTCGGCCTGACGGCCATCCATCTGCGCGTCCTGTTGCCAGCACGCTCTAGCAGCCAACCCGGGAGCGGGCCGGGCCGCCCATTGCTCCCCTATTTGGCCTTGCACCCAACGGGGTTTGCCGTGCCCCGGACTGTTGCCAGCCGGGCGGTGCGCTCTTGCCGCACCGGTTCGCCCTTACCGTCCGAAAGACGGCGGTGTGTTTTCTGTTGCACTGTCCGTCAGGTCACCCTGCCCTGCCGTTAGCAGGCGTCGTGGCCCGGTGGTGCCCGGACTTTCCTCTCACTTGCCAGTGGCAAGCAAGCGACCGTCCGTCCATCTCGCGAAATATCAGGTTACAGGAGAAGGTTTGAAGCGCATACGTGGCGACACTTCTACGTGCCAAGACAGCTTGTTGGGCTCCGAGGTCGCTCCACGACTGGAGTCTAGGACGGCGCGCTGGTACTCAACTTCGGAGTCACTTCGACCGAATCGGGGCCGACGCTGATGCGCTCAATCACCGCCAGCAATGCGGGACGCGCCGTGGCAATATCGTCTGCCATGACCATCTTGCGCAACGTCGCGTCATCGTATGATGCTTCAACCGGCTCGTCTGCCAGTCGCCTGGCAATCGCGAGCTCTTCCAGAGGGCGGCTCAGGTCACGAACATTGCCGTATCCACTGGCAACAGCGCGCACTGCCCTGGTGAACTCTCGTTCAGCAATCTTCACATGATCACCGGGCCCCTGCGCGGCTTCGTCCTCAACAAGAACTGCACCCTGGAAGTAGCTATCAGGCCATTCAGCTAATTGCTCTCGCACGGCAGTTTCGAGTTTTTCAGCTGGCCAGGAGAGCTTGATCTCGCCGCCATCACCGTTCTGTCTGGGCTCACGATGAGGGCACTCGTAGTAGCGGTACGTCTTCTCCATTGGCGTGCCATCCTGCCGCTTCCATGCGCGTCGACGTGTGAGTCCAAACAGTCCACGTCCTGATGTTTGACTGCGAAGAAGACCGGAAAGCAGGAACGGTTCAGCCTGCCTGCGTTTGCGGACAGGTCGGCGTGTCTCAGTGACCGCCTCTGCCCGGTTGAAAAGTTCACGTTCGACTATCGGCGGATGACTACCGACAATGCGCACGCCATAGCGGGTATAGGTCCCGAGGTAGACTCGGTTTCTCAGGATTCCTGCGACCGCAACCTGTGTCCAGGGATGTCCCTGTCTTGTCCGCAGTCCTTTTTCGTTAAGCCGTTGAGCGATCAAGCGGAGGCCAATCCCACCGGCAGGTGGATCCTCTGGTGCGGTCCATGGTCCCGCGTACCATTCGAAAATCTGCCTGACCACCTCCGACTCTTCCGCCTTCTCCTGGAGTTGACCGTTAGTGCCTGTCTCGTAGCCGTACGGGGTCCTGCCAAGGACCTGTCCCCGTGATGCTTTGGCCATGATCGCTTCGCGAACCCGGCGCTGGCGCACAGCCGATCGTCCTTTAAACGTCAGCAAATCCTCTGCACTCTGCAAGGGATCTGGACGATCGACATCGGTGCAGCGGACCTCACCACCAAGCTCAGTCAGTTCAATCATGCGCGCAACGAACGTCTCCAGATCGTCTGCTAAGTGGGCTGCGTCCGGCAGAATGACAACAGCGGGTCGACCAGACTTGAAGAGTTCTGTGATCCACGCGTAACCACGCTCTACACTTGCGGCGTCATTGGCGGCGTGCAGATTGACCAGCTGATGATGGTTGCGCTCGCAATAGCGCTTGATCTCATCAGAAAAATCACCGGTGCTCACAGGATCACCGGGTAGACCGGTACTAGACGGTCTATCTGTGCGATAGAGACCGACTGCTCTCACTGTGTTACTCCGTCAGGAGGATTCGGCCGCAGCTGCTGCAGTTGACCAGCCCGGCTGCGGTCTGCATTCGCGATATCTCACCGACTGGAAGCCGGACACGACAACCCTGGCACACGCCTCGGTCGACACGAACAACTGCTACGCCGTTCATGCGTGGTAACAACGCGTTATAGGTTTCCAGGTCTGGTTCGGGAATACCGACGACTGCGGTCTCCCGAACGGCGCCGATCTTCTTGTACTCACCGCCGATGCGGGACCGCTCTTTCTTGAGCTCTTTCTTTCGCGCAGCCCACTCTTGCTCTCGCTGCGCAAGGTCCGCACTCAAACGCTCATGGGCCTGTTCAGCCTCTTCCGCGGCAAGTTTAGAGGGACCGATGGCCTCATCAACACGAGCGAGCTCTCGCCGCGCTGTGTTGTGCTCCGTTTCGATAGCGGTCAACTCTTTCACGTTTGTGATCGCGCCGCTGTAGAGCCGTTCCTCCAGTTGCTTAACTCGCTCTCGGAGGCTCGCAGCCTCTGACTCGTTCCGAGCAGCTTCCACCTTGAGTTCAAGTTGCCTGACTTTGGCCTTCTCAAGAGCGGTCTTGAGATCGGGAATTCCACCCTCTGAATCCAGCTCTTCAACTATCTGGCGATAAGCCCTGCGGCACATCGCAAGTTGCTGGTCTGTTTCCTGAAGTCCAAGAAGGGAGCGGGCTGTGCTCAAACTGGAAAGCCTCACGCTGAATTAGGGTTCGGTTGAGTAGCAGCTACTCTAGTTGTAACGTCAAAGAGTGTCAAATAAAACAGGTGCGAAACGACAGTCGTCAAAACCGGTCAGATTGCGTGGTTCCAAGGGGAGAGAGTAGATTTGCTTTAACTATCGTGTGATGTCCTTGGCATGGCGTCATCCGTCTCCCGCATCAGTATCCTGTGGCACTACTGCGAACTTTCTGCCCTAAACGTCTGGACACCGAATTTGCCTACCAAGTACGAGATTCCCAGCTTCGTCAAGAATCGACCGAGAACCCGCATCGTTTGCACCATCGGCCCCGCGACCGCCACGCCCACCATGGTTGAGCGTCTGATCCGCCAGGGGATGTCTGTCGCCCGACTGAACCTTTCACATGGGTCGCGATCAGACCATGAAGCATTCGTATCGACGGTGAGGGAAGTTTCCGCAAAGCTCGGTGTGAGTATTGGCATCCTGGCCGACCTGCCAGGCCCGAAGTACCGTGTCGGAGTCATGAAGTCCGGTGATGTCGAACTGGAGCGGAACGCAGATTTCACCCTCTTTGCAAAGGAACGTAAGGGCACTCAGGAAGGCGTCAATGTCTGGCCGGTCGGCCTTCATAAAGACGTAAAGAAAGGCGCCAAGATCCTGCTTGATGAGGGCAAGGTTGAGTTGCGGGTGCTGGAAGTGGCCGGACAGGACATTAAGTGCAGAGTCATCGGTCCAGGCCTTCTGAAGGACAACAAGGCGGTGACTGCCCCCGGGCACACTTCAACACTGGACTACTTCACAGACGAAACGGTCGGGGCGCTGCAGTTTGCGCTTGATGTTGACGTCGATTTCATTGGGCTCTCGTACATCCGTGACACCAGTGATCTCGAGCGCGTGAAAGACCGCGTCAACAAAGCAGGCAAGAGCTGCCTGATCGTCTCGAAGATCGAGATCAAGCAGGCAGTAGACAACCTCAACTCAATCCTCGATGCATCGGACGCTGTCATGGTGGCGCGTGGCGACCTTGGCGTAGAACTACCGATCGAGATGGTCCCGGGGGTTCAGAAGCGGATCATCAGGCGCGCAAACGAGCGGGGTAAGCCGGTCATCACAGCAACCCAGATGCTTGAGTCGATGATCGAGTCCTCCACGCCCACCAGGGCAGAAGCAACAGATGTACACAATGCCGTTCGAGATGGCACGGATGCGATCATGCTGTCCGGAGAGACGTCTATCGGCAGGAACCCTGCACGCGTAGTCCAGTACATGGCGCGCATCGCGAAGAGAGCAGAGAAGTTCCTCGACTATGCCGAGATCGCTCGTCGTCGTCAGGAGCACACAACCGGTAGTCAGCATAGTGTTGGTGACGCCATTTCATACAGCGCTGTCTCAACCTCGCAGGACCTGAATGTAAAGGTCATACTGGCATTTACCGAATCAGGTGCCACCGCATCAAGAGTCGCGGCCTACAGGCCACAGATGCCAGTTGTCTCGCTCTCGCCTGATCCCGCTGTTGGTCGCAAGCTTTCGCTCAGGTGGGGAGTCGTTCCACTGGTCGTTTCGACTTTCAACACTGTTCAGGCAATGTTCTACGAAGGATCTGAACTGGCACTTTCGACTGGCTATGCAAAGGAAACAGAGCTGGCCCTCGTCGTCGTTGGTATGCCGATTGGCATTGGAGGTACGACCAACCTGCTGCGAGTGATAACCCTGCCTGAACCGAAGTCGAACGTTCGTCGATTGAGCAGTTAACGATTCTTGATCGCTTGCTCAGCAGCTTTCATGCGTTCCCTCAGGTCATCGACCGTCTGTGGATCGGACGGAACTCCTCCGTAGCATGCAGCGTTAAATCGGTCCGTGACCTCCTGGACCGGAGCTCCGGGTAAAGCCGCCTGCAAAAGCGGCAACCGTTCTGCGGGCGTCATCTGTGGCTGGAACTCCATTCCCCATTTGACGCCAAGTTTCAACGAATCGAAGTAGAGCTTGAATACTTCAGCTATGCCGGGATCCTCAGGGTGGCGCCAGTCACGGGCCTTCTTGCGTTTCCACCATGAAGGCAAAAGACCACCGAGTAACCTGGACATGTCACCGTCTGTGTCCAACTCCTCGCGTATCGACTCTCGTTCGTCGTCGTCCTCGTCTACGTCGCGTGAACCGAATTTCCTGAATGCCATTGCCAGCAAGAAAAAGGTGCCCAGGATGATCAGCGCAATCATCGGGTACTGGAGAATGTTCAGAATCGTATCGACCGTTGCATTCCCGGCATCGACTGCGCGCTCAGCGTCAGGACCGAAAATCTCCTCGCCGGATTGACCCGGTCTGAAGTTGCCCTCACGCTCTCTTTCGCCACTTGCAAACAGGTTAAAGAACCACTGCAAGATCGCCGTCGCCCAGGTGACCGGATATCTGAGGACCCACAAGAAGCCATCAACGAGCAGGCCCCACCCGGCAAAAAGCAGGCGCACACCACCGTTCCCGTATAGCCCTCCGAGCAGACCGATCAGGAGCCCAATTCCCATGATGCCGAACACCGAGAAAGCAATGATGCGCGCCCATTCGCCTGTCTTTCGACCAACTCCGCTTTCGGGCAGCCGCCCCACCGCCAACCCTGTCAAGGTTGCGGCGAAAAATGGAACGAGCAACGGCGCCGAATTCAGGTCTTCCGAACTTGCCTGGTCTACCAGTGTTGCGACAGCCAGAACGCCCACGCCGATCTTGAAGATTCGCGCCAGCCGGTCTTCGGGATAGCGGTCTGTCCCAAGCCGGATGCCGTGTCGCCAGAACCAGATAGAAACGAGAAGGCCAAACACAGCGGAAACCGCCGCCGCCGTCCCAAGATCACCCGCAAGAAGTCTGAATATCCACAGCGGATCGAACGTGCGATCCCCCAGGAAGGTCCCCGTCCCGAGCAACAGGTAGATCACCACCATTCCGAAAAGTGACTGTTTGATGGCGATCGAGACCTCGTCACCGGGTGTGTCTCCAAGTATGTGACCGGTCGTCATCGATAAGACAAGGAGGCCAAGTAGGGATAGCCACGGCAGTGGTGAACCACCGAGGTCGCCTATCAAGCCGATCATCGACAGCAATGCGAACAGCCAGACACTCTCCGCAATGGCGACCGAGATGAGAATCAGTTTTGATCGGCCTTCAGCCAATACTCACCTCTTCCTGGTACTGTCGGCTCTTCGGCCGCATGAACATGCTCTCTTCGAGTGTGCTGCCCACACCGAATAGGCTTCGGTAGTCAACGATATTCAGACCTGGAATCTCTGGGGGATCTTCGCGACCGACCCAGAGAGTGGTCACGGGATGCCTCCGTCGCGAGAGCTCGGACACGTAAGCAACGGCGCTCTGTCTCAGCTGGCCGGCAACGAAGAAAATCGTCGCCCCGGCTGGAATTGCATCTCTAGCGTTCGCCGTTGCAAGTTGCTGAAGGCTGCTCATAGTCGCTGGGCGCATCATCGCCAGCGACTCCATTATCGAGGCGAGTTGCGTCGGTCCGGATGCCGGGCGAACAACGTTTCGACCGCCAAGGCTAAGCGTCGAATTGACTATCAGGCCTGTCCTGAAATCGTGCTCTAGAGCGTGTCGAGCGACCGATGCTGCACAACTTGCCAGCGCCTCCAAGACGTCCAATCGGAACCCCTCCCATGGACGGTCCGTCGTCGTTCCTTCCGTGAGAACCACGGCGTACTGCGAAACGCTTGGGTCAAACACTCTTACGAACAGTTCGTTGCGTCGAGCGGTAGATTTCCAGTCAATGGTCTTAACTGGATCACCTGGTCGATACTCTCGAATACCAGCCGGACGAGTCGGGTCTCGCCACACCGGCAACCTGTGTTTCGCGTCTCCAATCGGCCTGGCGGTGGAAAGTTCCAAATCTGGGAGCGGCTGCGTGTCCGGGTAGACGATCAGGTTCCAACTGTGCCGCTGCAGCGCAGCCTTTCTCACATACAAACCGAACAGATCGCCGCTAACAAGTTCGCTGGGGCCGAAGTGATAGTGCCCTCGTCCCAGTGCCTTTAGCCTGTGGCGCCGCTTCAATCGCTCGTATCGACCCAGGCTGACAGCCTCCTCGAGCGGAGTACCACCCATGTAGTCGATGAACTCCTCTTCCTGCCCTACTACCTCCAATCCTTTTGGGATGAACTCACTGATTCTCAGCCACGGAATGGGTAGTGGCTTTCGGTTTTCAACGTTGAGCACCATCTCGATCTCATCACCAATGAATGCGTGCGTCGTTTCGCTTTGAAGCGAGTAGTTGATCTGCTCAAGTGAAAGTGCTGACCAAATCCGAGCCGTCACAGCGACCACAAAAGCCAATCCACTAAGGGCCACTACAAGCGCACTACCGGTGACTGCCCCGACGATGATGACGACGAAGAGGAGAACTACAAAGAGATCGCGCAGGACAACGCTGGGGTCTTCAGGCGCCTGACCCACCCACCTAACGGGTGTGAACATCGCTTCCTCCGGGTCAATCCCTCTCTATGGGCACCTCTGTAGCGTCGAGTACAGCTCGGATCGCATCGTCTGGCGAGCGCCCACGTAGATGCGCAGAAGAGTCGAGAACGACCCTGTGGCTCAAAACCGGTACAGCGAGCTGCTTAACGTCGTCCGGCAGGACGTACTGGCGGCCGTGCATGGCGGCAAGGGCCTGTGCGGCATGTTGCAAGGCGAGTGAGGCCCGTGGGCTGGCACCGAGCCGAAGATCAGATGATTTACGGGTTCCTGACACTATCTTCAGCAGATACTCCCGGACCGTGTCATCAACACTGACCTCGTCGACCATCTTCTGAGCACTGACGATGTCTTGAGGGCCGGCAACCGCATTAACGCTCACGGTCTGTCCGGCCCCGCGGAAACGCTCCAACATCGCCGACTCCTCAGCGACTTCAGGGTAGCCGAGTGAAATCCTCAGCAAAAACCGGTCCAGTTGGGCTTCTGGCAGAGGAAACGTGCCTTCCATCTCGACAGGATTCAGCGTCGAAAGGACGAAAAACGGTTCTGGCAGAGCTGATGTGACACCGTCGATGCTCGCCTGCGACTCCTGCATCGCTTCGAGCAGTGCCGATTGAGTCCTCGGTGTGGCACGGTTGATCTCGTCAGCCAGTAGCACCTGGGAGAAGATCGGTCCCGGTCTAAACTCGAACTCACCCTTTGATGCGTTGAAAAAGTTGACCCCGAGAACATCGCCCGGGACAAGATCTGGTGTGAACTGGATTCGGTGAAAATCGCAACCGAGCGAGTCTGACAAAGCTTTCGCCATCGTCGTTTTTCCAGTACCGGGAACATCCTCGATCAACGCATGGCCACGGCAAAGCAGAGCGATTATCGCCAGGTCGATCGAATCACCCTTACCGACGATCACACGCTGCACGTTCTCTCGAACTGCAGTAGCGAGGGTCTGCACAGACGCCACGTTCGTAGCCTCAAGGTCATCAGATTTGCTTGCTTCTACCAGGAAGATTCTCCTCAGAGCGTTCCACAGAGATCAGAATCGGTTACTGAAACTACGTCTATCGACGCTCCTTGTCCCCGCGAGACCGTACTTTCACCGACCCGGGAGAGGTTTGCGAATCCGGAAATACGACCGGCTCTGAACTCCCGGCCTAGGATAACCTCAAACCACTCTCTCGCAGACGGCCTGAGGCCCCATGTCCCAGCGTTAACAAAGGTCGATGATGAGCCAGGGAACAGCGTCCCATCTTTGCATATGTGCACGTCAACCTTCTGGTTTTCAACTATCAATCTGGTATCCGCAAGGTAGTCAGACCAAAAGGCGAGTACAGCATCTTGAGGTAAGCCAGGGCCTCGTTGCCCGGGATCGATTTCAGGCGGGAAAGGTCGTTGCACCTCTCCGTTCGGGCCAATCGCTGGCGGTAGCGGTGTCGGAGTGGCAACGGGCGTGACCGGAATCACTCGAAACACGGTCGCCTGAGCCGTCGGTGTCTCCATCCTGGCCCCGACAGGAGCCGGTTCCACGAAATCTGTACCGCAAGCTATACCGAGCATCGCCAGGACGGCGAGAGCGATCGCAATGAACGCCGATCTGCGAAAACCATGCAACCTCACGTGCGCCAACTGTTGGTCCTTACTTCAGGTTCCTCAACCAAGCTACCAACAGGCGATTACTGCGGTTCTCGTGACGAGTTTACGGTCAACGGCTCCCGTACGGCTCCATCCATACTGATTTAGGTAGCGAATCAGACGGTGACTACGGTGTTGACCAGGGTTCCTATCTTCTCGATTGAGATTGAAACCACGTCGCCCTGTGCAAGAGTGAAATCCGGTGGAGGAATCGTTCCGGTTCCCGTCAGCACAACCGTTGCGTCTGGGATCGAGTTGTGACGCTGCAGCCAGTCGGCAAGGTATGCGCAATCTCGCTTCATCTCTGCTGTGTTCGCGGTTCCCCGGAACGCTTCGCTACCTTCTCTCTCGATCCGCAGTGTCACTTCGAGCTTCTGGGGATCGCCTATCTCCTCAGCCGTCACGTAGCATGGACCAAACGAGACAGAACGATCATAAACCTTGGCCTGTGGCAGGTAGAGAGGGTTCTCGCCTTCGATGGTTCGACTGCTCATGTCGTTACCGACCGTGTAACCCACCACCTGCCCGTCGAAAAGAACAAATGCCAACTCTGGTTCGGGAACGTCCCAGCCTGAATCTGCTCTAATCCCTACATCAGCAAATGGTGGTTGCACTCGTTCGCCTGTCGCTTTGAAGAACGCCTCGGGGCGATCTGCGTTGTAGACCTTGGCATATACATCGGGCGTGCCACTTTCGGCCTGTCGCTCCCGCATGGAATCCATGTAAGTGACACCAAACGCCCATACTTCCGGAGCGTCGACCGGCGGGAGTAAGGTGACGTTTGAGCTACTCGAAGACATCGATTCGTAGGTGAGCTCTTCTGCACCACCTCTGTCCAGTAATGCCCGGGCTACAGAATCAGCAGGACTGTGCGTGATCGTGGCCGCATTCAGCACATCATTGGTAGTCCTGACGCGAGGCTCAACTGAAGTCAGGCTCGCAATCGTTCCGGTCGAGGTTTCGACGCCGACGTGTCGACGTCCATCTTTTACAAACTGATAGAAACGCATTCTGAAGTGATCCAGTCCGATGTCAGTTGAATACCTGGCGGCCGCTGGGCATACCGAAAACGAGATCCGGAGATGTTACGGCGAAGGAGCCGGATGCTACGATGGCCAAATGCCTGTGTCAAAGTGGATCTAGTGCTTGAGGACGACTTGATTTGAACATTGGCCTAATAGGTGGGACAGGACCCGAAGGCAGAGGGCTTGGCATGCAGCTGGCACTCGCCGGACACGACATAATCGTGGGCTCTCGTGATGAAGGTCGTGCCATTGAGACGGCACGTGAGCTTGCTGATACCTGCGGTAGTACGGAGATAGCCGCCAACTTCTCCGGTGCCGATAACGCTGCAACTGCATCAAAATGTGAAGTTGCGTTTCTGACTGTGCCTTACTCCGGCATGATGTCCACACTGCACTCCATAGGAAGGCAGCTCAGAGGTAAGATCTGCGTAAACACGATCGCCCCGCTCGAGTTCGTAGGCGGTCACGTCCGAGGCATTGCCCCTCCGACCGGATCGGCCGCAGAAGAAGCAGAACGCGAAGTCCCAGAAGCGCGCTGGGTTGCAGCGTTTCACACCGTCCCTGCTCGTGGTCTTCTCCGGCCCGGATCACGCCTGAATACCGATGCCCTGGTCTGTTCAGACGATGAAGAGGCGTTGAAAACGGTTATTAGATTGGCAGACGAGATGCAAGGCATTCGTGGAGTTAATGCCGGGGCACTTGAGAACGCACGCTATCTCGAAGGGGCTACCGCGCTGCTTATCAACATCAACCGGATCTACAAGGCCCACGGTTCGATCAAGGTAACGGGCATCTAGAGCGATACACATATCGCCGGGAATGACGCAGGAATTGGCTGCTTGCCGCAACCCGCACTGCCGGTTCGTACGTTTCAATCACTAGATGAGAAGCTTCTTCCCGCAAAAGCCTCCTGGTGATAGATCACGCCGGCGACCGGATACGCCTTGGAAAAGTGCGCTCCTGTTGATATCGGCTGTGATCACCGCTGCCACAGGCTTCGTTCTCGCCAATGGCCCGGCGATATCGGCCGATCAACCGGCTGCTGACGGTGACTTCGTGAGCGGTGTGATGATTGAACACGAGATCGATTTTGGAGACAGCATTCGCGTCCAGCTGCTGGCTGACGTCACCGAAAACATCACAGAGGTCAGAGCGGTTTTCGCTCCGATAGGTGTGCGACGCGTCTCTTCTTACGCCTATCCGCAGTTCACGATCTTTTCCAATGGAGAAACGCTTCGAGCCGAGTTCGCAATTCGCACCGGCGGCAGTGCCTACTTTCCGCCGGGAACCGAATTCGAAGTGTTTTTCGAACTTACAGACACAGCTGGCGAGGTCACACGGACCTCTACTGAACGAATCCTCTACCTCGATCCGGATAAAGACTGGCAACTGCTTGAATCACCCGCGACTCCGCTCGATTTCTACTACTACGGCTTTTCTGAAGGGGTTGCCAACAGTCTAGAAGAACGAGTCTCCAGTTCATGGCTCGAGATTGCTGAGGCGACAGGCGTCGATACCGAAGCCGTTCAACGGTTCAGGGCGATCATCTATCCGAACGTTCGAGAGATGACACCAGTGTTCCCACCAACTAGCGCGGCTGCGACTGACGGTACATTTTTCGGCGGTTTCGCCATGCATCGTTTTGGTCTGTTCGTACTTGGAGGTCCTAACGAAGACAGCGTTGTCCACGAACTGACGCATCTCCTTATCGACACAAGGGTCAACTCGACGCTATCGCCAGGAGTTCCTTCATGGCTGCACGAAGGTCTTGCGCAGTACTTCGAAGCAGGTACTTCAGCTGGCTACACAGCCCGACTTGCCACTGCTGCCAGTTATGACAGCCTGCTCACGCTCCGGAACAGAAACACCGTGCCTGCGCGGCGTGACGAAATAGGTCTGTTTTATACGCAAGTTGGCAGCTTCATTGGTGAACTGATCGAGGAATTCGGTCCTGAGCCAATGGCAAACACGCTCGGGCTGATTGACGATGGGCAGGATGCGGCAAGTGCAATTGAGACCGCTTACGGGAAGCCTCTATGGCAGCTTGAAAACGAGTGGCGTACCCGACTCGGGGCGAGCGAGCTGCCACCGCCACCGCAGCCGACCGCGACAGCGCAGGATCCAGGTGAAAATGCGACGACGATACCGGCAACGGAAGTAGCTGCGCAGCCAACTTCTGAGGCAACGATTGGTGAGGTCGGAGTGTCAGCTTCTGACGATTCACCTGCCGATGACGAATCTGGCGACGGCTTCAACTGGACGGGCCCACTAATTGGAGCCGCTGCCGCTGGAATCGTCTTCTTCATCTGGTCTGTCAGGGTTAACCGGCGTCGCTTCCGGACTCGTCGCCGCTAGGTCCTCAGCCTCGTGTCCGTTGCTACCTGTGGTGAGGTACATTCATCTCGGCCGCGCTGAGCCGACGAGATAGCCAACACCCAGTGTTGATCCAGGCACTCCATTGAGTCAGCACTCGACAAGAAAAACCTCCGCTCTCGTTTACACGCATGAGCTCTCACGGCACGTGCTTAGTCCGAACCATCCAATGCGTCCAGTAAGGCTTCGCTACATGCATGACCTGATGAAATCATCGGGACTGCTCGAATCCCCACAACTTCTGCAATCCGAACCCCGATTAGCGAGTCGGGACGAAATCTTGCTCAGCCATGACGCCGATTACGTGGATGCGGTACAGGTGATCGGTTCTGGCGGCATCGTGCCGAATATGTTTGAGTTTGGAATCGGACCCGGGGACAACCCACCGCGAGAGGGCATGTATGACTCCACGGTGCTCGTCGTCGGCGGCACTCTGGTCGCAACGGAACTGGTGCGCTCTGGAACGGTACCGGTGGCGTTCTCCCCTGCCGGTGGCGTTCATCACCATGCAATGTATGACCGGGCTTCAGGTTTCGGAGTGTTCAATGACGCCGCAATCGCCATTCAGAAACTTGTCGATGATGGTTTGCGCGTCGCCTATGTCGATATTGACTGTCACCACGGCGACGGAGTTCAGGCCGCCTTCTACAACACGGATCGTGTTCTCACGATTTCGCTGCACGAAAGTGGTCAATGGCTGTTTCCGGGCTCCGGGTTTGTGGAGGAGATAGGCGAAGGCGCTGGCGAAGGATTCTCCGTTAACGTGCCGCTCGCCCCTTACACCCAGGACCAACTGTGGCTGCGCACGTTCGAAGAAATCGTCCCACCAATTGTCTTCAGCTATGCGCCGGACGTTCTTTTCATTCAACTTGGCATCGACACTCACTTTCGAGACCCGTTGACGCATTTGCAGATCACTACCCAGGGATTTACTGAAGCGGTTGCCAGGCTGTTGCAACTGGGTTCGAGCATCGGAGGGACGATCGCAGTCGGAGGCGGTGGGTATGACATGGGTGCCGTGGCAAGGGCATGGACGATGGCCCTCGCAACGATGACCGAGTTCCACTTACCCGACGAGGTGCCAGAAGGCTACGACGCCGTCAATGGGCTGACCACCTTCGCCGACGTGCCGGGTCCGATTGCTCTACCTGAGGATGTGAGCGACGAGGTCAACACGTTCGCGGCGCAGACGGTTGAGTCTGTTAAGAGTGCTGTCTTCGGAAAATTTGGGATATAGTCGGCAGGCACGGGAAGGATAATCTTCTTTGCCTTTTCTCTTCACATCCCGCAGCCGCCTGCTCTTCGTCATCACGATCGCTCTGGTGCTCACGTTTGCGTGTTCTTCGGCCGTCCCAACTCCAGATCCGTCACCCTCTAATTCACCAACGCCAGCGGTCGAGCTTTGTGGTGGCCCCATCAACCACCTAGATTCGAGCTCGGTGTTCGTCGTGACAGATCAGGGTGATGGCTACATCTGGATTCTGCCCGATGGCACAGATAGCGGATTAAGCTTCGAGCAGGTCCTTTCTGCTCTGGACGTCGCTGGTGAGACTGGCCCTGGCCGGACGAGGCTGGCGATGCCGACCTGGTCTCGGCCAACCGTCAGCCCGGATCATCTCAGTTCAGCGGTGGTGCTGGAACGACGGAGAAGCGTGCCCCGTGAAGGTTCCTCGTTCCTTTCAGTCACCATAGACTGGATTGTGGTCATGTCGAACTCGGAGCAGGCGGTAACCGGGATATTGGAAGTTCCTGGACCATTAAGCCAGGGGCTGATAATCCCGGACTGGGGGGCAAGAACCGGATGCCTGGCCGTCAAGGTTTTCGACCCCAACGCGGACAGTGGTCGCATCTATTTACTCGATGGCTCCGCCGGTCTCAGGGCTGAGGTGACGGTTGGACTGGCGCCAGGTGAAGTGATCGACGCAGCAGGGGCAGGATGGATCATCCTGGACCGCACAGCATGGGTAGGCGAGCCAGCCGCAGAGTTCGTGAACATTGGAGATCCTGAACACCCTGTGCAGGTTAAGGCTGGCGATCCGTTCCCGGTGTTGAACGGCGTAGAGCTTGAGCCAGGTTTAACCGTGGCACAGGGGATCGAGATGCTCAGGCAAAGACGATCCGGTGCGATATCTGCAGTTCCGTAAAAATTGGTCGCTATTATTCACAGCAGTTTCAAATTGTGTACTGAGTGAGTTAACAGGAAACGAACAGATGCGCATTGCAATACTCGGCACTGGACGAATGGCTATGGGCCTTGGCAAAGGTTGGCTCAATTCCGGCCACTTCGTGGCGTTTGGGTCCCGCACACCCGAAACGAAAACGCAGTTCCAGGCAGATGTCGGTGCAGACAGCCGTGTCTATGGTTTTGAAGGCGCGATCACCGCTGGCGAAGTCGTCGTCATAGCTGTCCCCTACGGCGATGTTGTTCCTCTTGTTACGAAACATGCCGATCTCTTGCGTGACAAGATCGTAATCGACATCACCAATCCGTTTGCTGCCCAACCAACTGATGGAAGCGCCGGTGCTGAACTCACTGCCAAGGCCATAGGCGAAGGAGCTCGAGTTGTGGCGGCTTTCAAAGGCAACTTCTCAGGCACGTTACTGGATCCCGTTGATCACACCGGAGACCCGCGGGACGTGCTGTTCGCCGGGGATGACGAGGGCGCAAAGAAGACAGTCTCATCTCTCATCTCTGACCTGGGTTTCAGGCCTGTCGACTGTGGACCACTCCACGCCGCCGTCATGCTGGATCTGAGTGTGCCGATGATGATCGAGATGGACGGCCGGCTAAACGGAGGCCAGCACACCTCGTCCTTCAGGTTCTCGTATCCCGAAAGCTAATCCGACGGAGGACCCGAGAACCTTTTCACCGTCCTGCCCTCACACTATCTTTATCGTGAGTGGCGGCCCCGCGAGATCGATCGGGCGAACATTAAGACATCGCCAATAAAGCCGTAGGATCGATCCATGACCACAACAAAACTTGATCTCAAAAAGGCCTTGCCTGACTACTTCAAGGCTGGGAAAAAACCATCGGTTGTTGATCTGAAGTCCGGGTTGTTTCTCACCTACTCCGGTGAGGGGGCTCCGGAGAGCGATGCATTCGCCAATGCCATCGGTGCGCTCTATTCGCTGGCGTACACGCTGAAGTTCACCTGCAAGGCTGAGGGAAGGGACTTCGTTGTGTCCCCGCTCGAAGCATTCTGGTGGGTGGACAACGGAGAGCATCTTGCAGTCGACCCATCAGGAATCCGCGACATCCCCAGGGACGAATGGACCTGGAAGGCAATGATCCAGCTACCGGAATTCATTACTACTGAGATGTTTGAAACAGCCCAGACCCAGGTTAACGAGAGCAAGGGAATTGAAGCGGTCTTCGCTGTCAAGCTGGAGTCGATCGCGGAAGGCCTTTGCGTCCAGGCTATGCATATCGGTCCATATGCGAAGGAACCAGAGACCGTTTCGAAAATGCTGGAGTTCATGACGGAACACGGTATGAAGCATGCGTCAAGACCGGGCATCGGTCCTCATCATGAGATCTATCTTTCAGATCCTCGTCGTGCGGCACCGGACAAACTGAAAACGATTATCCGCATACCGGTTGAGATAGCCGGCTCCTAGCGTTTCAACAATTCAGTGACCGTGTTGCCTATCAACTGCTCGTCCATCTCGGCCCGTTGTTCAGTGCGCGTAAATCACGGTGATCATTAACCTGCGCTGATCGTCCATGCGAGTGCAAAATCGTGTCAGGGTTTCGTTTAATTGCCCAAGTTAGAATGGAACTGAACCACAGAAGTCACACTCGGGTACTGATCTGCATGACCACTCTTTCAACAGACCGACAGTTCGAGATCGTCTCTGACTTCAAGCCGACCGGTGACCAGCCAGCAGCGATAGAGAAGCTGACAGATGGCGTCGTCCAGCGCGCCCTGCATCACCAGACACTTCTCGGTGTAACCGGTTCAGGTAAAACCTTCACGATGGCCGGCATCATCGAGAAGACCCAGAAACCCACCCTCATCATCGCCCACAACAAGACTCTCGCCGCCCAGCTTGCCGCCGAGTTCCAGGAATTCTTCCCTAACAACTCGGTTCAGTACTTCGTCTCCTACTACGACTACTACCAGCCCGAAGCCTATGTCCCACAATCCGACACCTACATCGAGAAGGAGTCGGACGTTAACGAAGAGATCGACCGGCTCCGCCACGCAGCAACCCGATCACTCCTGACTCGCCGCGACACCATCATCGTCGCCTCCGTCTCCTGCATCTACGGTCTCGGCTCACCTGAGGAATACAGGGCGATCGTACTCAACATCAAGAAGGGCACTGAACCGGGTCTGCGCAAGGTCGTCCGCAAACTGGTGGACATGTACTACGAGCGCAACGACATGGAGATGACCCGCGGTCGCTTCCGTCTGCGCGGTGACACATTGGAGATCATGCCTGCGTACGAGGAACTGGCCGTTCGCGTGCAGTTCTTCGGCGACGAAGTGGAGCGCATCACGCAGCTCGACCCACTCACAGGAGAGGTCCTGGCCGAAGTGGATGAGATCGACATCTTCCCTGGCAAGCACTTCATCACGCCTGAGGAGCAGTTCGGAGAGGCGCTCAAGGAGATCGAAGAGGAGATGGAGGAGCAGCTTGAGCTGTTCCGGGACCAGGGGAAGCTGTTGGAGGCCGAACGTATCGAGCAACGCACCCGTTTCGACCTGGAAATGCTGCGCGAAACCGGGACATGCGCTGGTATTGAGAACTACTCACGGCCTCTTGGACGCCGCCCACCGGGTTCGGCACCATGGACACTACTCGACTACTTCCCTGACGACTACCTGATCTTCATCGACGAGTCGCACATCACATTGCCCCAGATACGGGGCATGTTCCATGGCGACCTCGCCCGCAAGCGCACGCTTGTCGACTTCGGATTCAGGCTCCCTTCAGCCATCGATAACCGGCCGCTTTCGTTTGAGGAGTTTGAGTCCCGTGTCAACCAGATTGTCTACGTTTCGGCAACCCCCGGGCCATACGAGATCGCGCATGAAGAGCAGCGAGTCGAACAAATCATCCGTCCGACAGGTCTGATCGACCCGATGATCGAGATCCGTCCCACGGAGGGCCAGATCGACGATCTGATGCACGAGATCACCGAGACGACAAAGCTCAACCAGCGTGTTCTTGTCACTACGCTCACCAAGCGAATGGCTGAGGAGCTTTCCGACTACCTCCGAGAGATGGGCGTCCGCGTTCACTACCTGCACTCGGAGATCAATACTCTGGAGCGCACAGAGATTCTGCGCGACCTTCGTCTTGGTGTCTACGACGTAGTGGTCGGCATCAACCTGCTCCGTGAAGGTCTCGACCTGCCTGAAGTTTCGCTTGTAGCAATTCTCGACGCGGACAAAGAGGGCTACCTGCGCTCCAACACCTCGCTCATCCAGACCATCGGCCGCGCCGCCCGACACGAGGCCGGCCGCGTAGTGATGTACGCCGACAAGGTCACCGATTCGATGCGCAACGCCATCGACGAGACCGAGCGCAGACGGGAGATTCAGTCTGCCCACAACGCTGAGAATGGCATCGTGCCCCAGTCAATCGTGAAAGAGGTCAAGGACATCACGCAGCGGGTGCGCCAGGTCGCCGAGACGAAGACTCCTTACGTCACGGCCGCAGACCTTCCAAAGGACGACATGCTGCGCCTGGTGAAGGACCTGGAAAAGCAGATGAAGCAGGCGGCACGGGAGCTGGAGTTCGAGAAAGCCGCCATGCTGCGTGACCAGGTGATGGACCTGCGCAAAGTCTTAGCCGGAACCGAGGGCTCATCCTCACCCGATCCAGAACCCGACCGCGAAGTACCGCTTGTCGAAGATTCCGAGGACGGCGACACCCAGCTGGACGAGGTACCGCAAGAGCTGAGGTAGGCGCTTACTCAAAATCCAGCTGAAGCGTTTCCTGCACCACCTCGTAGCCGATCTGCTGGTAAATGTGGTTCGCTGTCGGGTTGTTGAGGTTGGTGTAGATAAGGCAGCGGTCACCAGAAGCCAGCACCTGGGATGTTAGTTCAGCAACGCATGCCGACGCAAAGCCTTTGCCCCGGTGTTCCGATGGCGTAAAGACAGTGCGGACCTGCACGAAGCCATCCACTGCCGGACTCTGTATTGCCACCGATACCGGACCCTGGTCATCCCAGACGTGTATCAGCTGCCGCGCAATCCCTCTGTCGACTCCAGCCGCTACGTCTGAGTCCGGCCCACCAACCATCCCTCGAAACTCAGCGATCCAGTCGATCATCAGATCTCGTTCATCGGGCTTCGCCAACCGCAACTCTCCGCTTGCAGGCTTAGCGGGTGGTATTACATCGAAGCACTCGTACTGCCGCCCTGCTCGAGAAGGTCGTACGGCACATTTCGTGCGTGCCGCCCATTCACCAGCGAACGCGGTAGATGTCTGAGTCTCGAAGCCGACGGCAGGTAGTTCCACGCCGTCTCCAGCGATCCTGTCGACTAAGGCAGCGGTCACATCTCGCTCCATGGGAGTGACCAACGCGCTGAAGTTGAGTGGCGACTGGAACACGATGCCACGGACGGCGCCTTCCTGTTTTGCAATCCAGTAGCGACCAACATCGCCTGTCTCTGCACGGTCGTGGAGCAGGACAATCATCACGTTGTTGCGCACCCTGTCTGCAGCAAGGAACTCACCAGCTTCGGAAAGCACAAACGAAGGGTCTTCGGTGTACGTGATCTCTATCGGCATTCCGACAGTCTATGCCTGCGCACCGCTCCGTGACATGGAAACTATTTGCGACGGCGGGTACGGGAAACCTCTCCGCTTCGGCCGAGATGAGCTTCGGGAATGGATCCCTACTGTAATCGGCGAATGCGAGAGCTGCCCAGGATGAACAGGACAGCAGCAACCAGCAGCATCGCTGACATTCCGAGCACAGATTCTTCTGCACCAAACCACTTCACAGCGAAGCCCAGTGGCACAACGGCGAGCGGCATGAGGCCGAACGACATCATCATCAGGCTCATGATGCGTGACCTGTACTCGTCATCTGTCTCTTCCATTATCAGCGCCTGGCCAAGTCCCCACCTGATCGTCTCGCCGAATCCGATCCCAATGGCAAGTGCCGCGCCAACGATGTAGATCGGCACCGCTCCGATCAATAGAAGTGATACTCCAGAGATGATTCCAGCGCTCAGGAAGATCTTGCCCCGGTGCTGCCCTTTCCGCAGACTCGCCGAAAGCAAGGACGCGGCAACACCGCCAACGCCGATCATCATCGCGTAGATACCCACTCCGAACTCACCTGCGCCGTAGAGGTCCTCAGCGAAGACCGGAACCAGCATGCGGAACGGCATAGAGAGCAACGCCAGAACGATGCTGTAGATCAGCAGGATTCTCACCAGCGGGTTGATCTTCAGGTAGCTGAAACCGCCCTTGATGTTGTCGACCACCGATTTCTTGGCAGCCTCACCTCCGGGGTACATCTTCGGTATGAAGCCGGTCACAAGTACGGCTGTGATCATCATGCCGGTGACGACAAGATACGTGACCTCCGGTCCGCCGATAGCGTAGATCCCTCCGCCGATACCGGGCGCGGCGACGTTCATCAGGCTCATCGCCATTGCGTTCAGAGCGACTGCGTTGCCAACCCGCTCCTTGCCTACCAGCTTCGGTATTGCGGCCTGACGAGCCGGCATCTGCAGCGCAAACATCGCCCCCTGCACCACGGAAACAATGAACAGGTGCCACCATTCAACGACTCCGGCGATGACAGTCACCGCTACCACACCGGCGGCGAGAGCGTTCATGCCCTGCCCAATCTGGATCAGCGTGCGCCGCTCCATGCGGTCTCCGAGAACGCCGCCAAACAGTGAAACGACGAGCAGGCTGGGTGCGAAGCCCATTGCCACGATGCTGGTCAACGCCTGGTCACCTGTGATGTCGTAGACGAGGATTCCGCGGGCAATCATCTGCATCTGGAACCCACCCATCGAGAGCAGCATTCCGAACCAGAGGAACCTGAAACTCCTGTTATCCAGGGAGGAGAAGGTCAGCTTCACCCACGTCGAAAACCCGCTTTCCGACTTTCTGGACGAGGTCACAGGTGCGTCGGCAGTCGAACCATCTTTGGGCGGCGATTGAGCGGGTTCAACTGTTGAGCGAGAAGCCAATCAGGCTGTGTCCATTCACAGGTTGACGAGATACGAGTGTGGCGACGCTTCGATGCGCTGCAGCAGGCAGGGAAGCCCGGGGCCTGGTCACCAGTGCAGGCCAGTATAGACCTGTGAAACAGACCATGCTGTTCTGTCGATCTCTCAACTACCGCTTCAATGGCCTGGTTCTTGAACTTGAGAGCCGACATTTGCTTGCGCCTGCATACTATGTAATCATGTAATTACAGAATTACAACTACGTAGAAAGCGGTATGGAATGCCAATTGACTCAACTCAGACGAAGGAATGGTTCAAGAGACGGCTGCCCGAAGAGTGGTACGCCTTGACCGAAGGGGTCGACGCCGAAGTCGAGTTACTTGTCGACCGCGATGAGATCGTCGTTATCGGTCCGATCAATGATCCTTCTAACGACGGTGACAACGAGGACACCGTCGAGTCTGCCCGTCGGGCTGCAGTAAAAGAGTGGCGCGAAGAGACGCGCGAGAAGCGGATGGAAATCGCATCGGACGCGCAGGACAAGTTTGGCAAGCACGTCTCCTGGGGCGCTGCGATCGGTGCAGACCGATTCCTGTTCACTCACATCAGCGTACCCACAATGACTCGCCTGAAGATCACCGAGCGACAGGTACTCGACACTCTGGTGGATGCAGGCGTCGCCTCATCCCGTAGCGAAGCGCTCGGATGGTGCGTCCGATACGTCGCAAAAAAAGAGGAACAGTGGCTGACCGAGTTGAAAGACGCGTTCAAGTCGGTCTCTGAAGTTCGATCAAAAGGCCCGGCCACTTAGGCAGAACGCGCGCATCGATCGCACATGGTTAGGAAGTTGACGGTTCACGAGTAAGGATTGGTTGAGATGTTGAAAGCAATCGGATTTTTGATTCTGTTGCCGCTGTTCGCAGCGTTCATGCTGCTACGAGTAGCGCTGTTTGTCCCGTTCGCTGTGCTGCTACTGCTGCCGATGGTCATCATGCGACCGCGCCTGATCCTGCGAGCACCTCGCATGTTCCGGTACATGCTGATGGCAAAGCGCTCGGGCTACGGATGTGGACCAGGCGGAGGTAGGTGGAGCAGGCGGAACAGTCGACAGTTGGAAACCGTTATGGAGCCCATACGACTCTAGTCGTCTGCTTCTCTCACACTAAGAGGTTTCATTGACTACAGAGACCAATGCAAGCGCTCACGCGAGCGAAGATCTATTGGACGCTTACTCGCGTGCGGTGATCGCGGCGGCGGAGTCAGTTCGCGACAGTGTTGTGAGCCTCTCAAGAAAAACTCGTGGTGGCCGTGGCGGGATAGGCTCCGGCATGCTGTTTTCTGCCGACGGCCACATCCTCACGAACAGTCATGTAGTTGAAGGAGCAAAGCAGGTCACGGCTTCATTTGCAGATGGGTCAGAAATGATCGGGGTCGTGGTTGGTCACGATCCGGCAACCGACATCGGCGTGGTAAAGGTGGATGCATCGACTCGGCCCGTCGCAGCTCTCGGCGACTCGGCTTCGTTGCGCGTGGGTCAGCTTGTGGTCGCAGTCGGATCGCCACATGCTCTCGAGCACACGGTAACCGCCGGTGTCGTAAGTGCGCTTGGTCGCAGCCTACGATCCAAAAGCGGACGTCTTATCGAAAACGTGATCCAGACTGATGCAGCCCTGAACCCCGGCAACAGCGGCGGACCGCTGGTTACGCCTTATGGCCATGTAGTCGGCATCAACACCGCTGTCATTCCATGGGCACAGGGATTGAGCTTCGCCGTACCGGTCAACACGGCGAAATGGGTCAGCGAAACGCTGATCGAAGAAGGACGGGTCAGGCGAGGTTTCCTGGGTATCAATGTGCATACGGTCCAGGTGCCATCCGAGCTGGTGACAAGGTTCGGTCTGCCAACTGAAACCGGAGTCCGTGTAGCTGCAGTCGGTGAGGGAACACCTGCAGCGTCAGGAGGATTGCAGGAGGGAGATATCCTGATCGCACTTGAGAAGGATCCCGTGACGACGACCGACTCTTTACACCGCCTGCTTACAGGTGATCTCATCGGCAAACGTGCGCACATAGCTCTCTTGAGGGACGGTGATCTCTATTCCGTGGTCGTCGAGCCATCAGACAGTCCGGATTAGGCGCATTCAGTCGACCAGCTAAACTACGGCCCGTTCCTAATCACACCAGAAAGGAAGGGCCGTTTCGCGTGGTCCAGGAAACTGAGAACGACATTCGAGTCGGGCAGCCAGAGCTGCTTGAGCTTGTGACCATGGTGTTCGCAGCCGCCGGAATGAGCGATGAGCACTCCGCCCTGCTTGCGGATTCATTGGTCCTGGCCGACCTCGAAGGGGTTCACTCACACGGAATCCTGCGCGTTCCCGAATATGTGAAAAAGTTGACCGAAGAAGGCGTTAACCCGACCGGCGAGCCGTCCGTCGTAAAAGACTCAGTCGCCATCATGGTGATCGACGGCGGTAACTCAATGGGCCAGGTCGGAATGACTTTCGCCATGGACAAGGTGATTGAGAGAGCGGTCGAAACAGGCATCGCCGCGGCAGCGGTCAGGGGTAGCAATCACTCCGGGGCGATGTCGTACTACGTGCGCCGTGCAACCGCCAGGGGCATGATCGGTATCGCTACCACCAACGCCCTGCCGACCATGGCGCCTATCGGAGGTGCGCAGCGGATCGTCGGGATTAACCCACTCGGCCTCGGAGTTCCTGCAGGTGACGAACCGCCGATCATTTATGACGCCGCATTCGGTGCGACCGCGCACGGAAAGATCAGGGTTTACGCCCAGAAAGGTTTACCGATCCCCGGCGACTGGGCGCTCGACGCGACCGGTTCACCGACCACCGATGCGGTCAAAGCGATAGACGGCCTGATTCAGCCTGTCGGTGGTTACAAGGGAATCGGAATGGCTATGGTCATGGGTATCCTCTCGTCGATGCTCTCCGGAGCCGCGTATGGCACTGAACTTGGCGATCTTTACGGGGGCCCGAAGGCAGGAGAGGACGGGCACTTCGTCGCCGCAATCAGCGTAGCGGCGTTCGAAGATATGCACCGGTTCACAGAGCGTGTGGATTCCGCAATTCGCGAACAGCGCGAGACGCGGAAAGCTCCAGGGGTAGACAGCATCTATGTACCGGGAGAGATCGAGTCGGAGAAACGAGAACGGTATCTCCGAGAAGGTATCCCCCTCAACGAAGTCGGGTTAGCAGACCTGGCGGAAACAGCTAAAAAACTGGGAGTTCAGACGGGTCGATACGACTGGCTACCCAATTGAACAGGGTCACCGGATCCCGCGTCGGCACATGCGCACTTTGCGAGCTGAGTCAAGTATTCACGGCGGTCAGGTCGATGGGTGGCTTGCTGAGTAGCTGAACAACAGATCCTCGCTGCGGTGCAGTGTTTGAATCCTGACATTGCGATCATCCGTCTATGACAAACTGCCGCGCAAGCACAGTCATCTAATCTGAACTAGAACAGGCGACGCCATTGACTATCAGGCTGGCAATTGTTGGAACTGGATGGGCGGGAACTCGGCACATTGAGGCCATATCCGAGCTGAACTCCTACTACTCCAAACAGGGTGGCAAAATGCTCATTGAGGTTGCGCTGCTCGTGGACTCAGACGAGGCCCATCTTGCGGAGACAGCGACGCGTTTTGGCATAGAGAGGACCGCAAACTCACTCGAAACTGCTCTTGCGAATCCTGAAATCGACGCTATCTCGATCGCTACACCCCATGCGCATCACGCGGACGCTGCCGTGGCCGCAGCAGAGGCAGGCAAACACGTCGCAGTTGAGAAGCCAATGGCGGTCACGGTCGAAGACGCTGACCGAATGATCGATGCCGCAAAGCAGTCAGGCGTGAAGCTGTTTGTGACTGAACAGGTTGCCTACGGGACAGAAGTGTCCACGCTGCGGGATTTTTTGAAGAGCGGTAAACACTTAGGTGAACCGACCTTTGCCACGGTCACGGCAGGTTTTCGCGCTGACGATTACGGCTATCCGGGTCGGCGTGCATGGCTTGCACTGCCCAATGACGGAGGTTCCGGCACGTGGCTACTGCACGGCGTTCACACCGTCGCCGCAATACGAGGGGTATTCGGAGAAGTAGCCAGCGTCCATTGCGTCGAATCAAAGTCACCTTCGTTCGGTCGAGAAGACATCGAAGGGACTATGACCTGCACGCTGACCATGGAGTCCGGACTCACTGTCCAGCTTGTCCAATCGTGCGAGACCGACTTCGACCCTGCCCGCCTCGGCACAACGATCTTTGGCACCGACGGCACACTGTTTTCCGGCCGTGACGGCATCAGCTTTCGTTCACGGAAGATGGGCAAACGACTCCAACTGAACCTGCCTGACCAACATCTTTCAGACTACGCGCTGGAGTTCGAGGCGTTTGCGAAATGGATTGCCCAGGGCACCAAGCCGACAACTTCTGGAGTCAATGAACGCGGTTCCCTGGCAGTGATCCAGGCTGGTTATGAATCGGCGGCGAGCGGTCTCCCGATCAACATGGCAGAGCGTTTCGGCAACGCAGAGCAATAATTGCTGACCAAATTAGTCCAGAATTAGCAAAATTTTTGATAAACTTGCGTCATACCCGGCGACAGATGCCGTGTCGCACCTCACCCGGCTGATTCAGCTTAGCCACCCGGAGCCTGAACGATGGCACTGACCACAGAAGAAGTCTACGAAGCCCTCAAAGATGTTTACGACCCAGAGATCCCGGTGAATGTGGTTGATCTCGGACTGATCTACAACGTTGAAGTTGAAGACGGTGACGTACATGTCGAGATGACTCTTACCGCCCAGGGCTGTGGAATGGGACCGTACATTGCCCAGCAGGCTGAGTGGAGAGTGGCCGAAATCGATGACGTGGAAGACGTCGAAGTTGACGTCGTGTTTGACCCGCCATGGAATCCTGAGATGATCACAGAAGACGGTAAGCGTCTTCTCGGTATCGACTAACCCGGCCTGATCTCTATACCGAAAGGTTTTTGCGCTCTTCACGCGCCGCACGAAAATGACTTCACCACGCAAACTCTCACCGCAGGAAGAGGCCCGGCTGGCACAGGTCCGCAAGCAATTCCAGGAACGCAAAGCGATCTCCGACCAGCTCGGCAAGATTAAGAATCGAATCGGTGTCTACAGCGGTAAAGGTGGAGTCGGTAAAACAACGGTGGCGGTGAACCTCGCTGTCATGCTGGCGCAGGAAGGCGCCAGCGTCGCTATCTTCGACTGCGACATCGACTGCCCGAACGTTACTCGCGTTCTGCGCATCTCGGAAAGCCCGCGGCAGGATGAAGAGGGACGCTTTCATCCTTCTTCCCGTTTCGGGGTAAAGGTGATGTCGATGTCGTTCTTCCAGGAGAAGGAAGACGAGGCAATCATCTGGCGCGGGCCGATGATTCACAACGCGATCAACCAGTTCCTGCAGATGACCGAGTGGGGCGATTTGGATTACATGATCGTGGACCTGCCACCCGGAACGTCCGATGCCCCACTGACCGTGATGCAGACTCTCAATTTGGATGGTTTCGTCGTGGTCAGCACGCCGCAGGAGCTTGCCGCTCTCGACGCCAAGCGCTCGATAAACATGATCAAGAAGATGAATCTGAACGTTTACGGCGTCGTCGAGAACATGTCAGGCGGAATCTTCGGCACAGGCGCAGGTGAGGACCTGGCGCATGAGATGCAGTTGCCATTCCTTGGCAAAGTGACATTACGCGAAGAGTTCCTGGACCCAAAGCAACCTGCAGTCCTTGAATCAGACGCCGTGGCGGACGAGTTCTCCGATATCGCGTTGAAGGTCAGGCAGTTAGCGCAGACCTCGGCCTAAGCCTTCTCATCTTCAACCGGCTGGAAATTCACGACGAATCGGGCACCGCACTGAAGGCAACTGCCCGGTTCACCTTCCTCAAGATCTAAACGACCGCTTCCGCAACTGGGGCAGTGTCGGATCGCTGGCTTCAACAGTCCACTTGAACTCTCTGCGGCAGCCAACTCGTCACGGCTCGCCCTGTGCAGCACAGGAATTGCAAGAGTCGCGGCCGCGAACAAAACGATCACAACCCCCATCACCCTCGGGTATGCATCGTTGTCAGTGGCATCTGATGCCCAGATCAACACAGTAATCATCACGACCAGGACGGCAACCAGCAGCCAGGAGGCTCTCAACACCACCAGGTACTTCGGGAGCAACCTGCTGAGAGACATCAACCCGGCGTGTGCTGTGGCCGAAGCGAACAGGATCGATGTCCCTGACACCCTTGCGACGTTTTCGCCGTCAAATTCGTCCCACGCAACGTAGGCAAGCAACCCAAAGCCGACTAACGCGAAGACCGCACCGACCTCGGGAATGTACGTGAAGAATCTCTCTGTTCGAGTCGCTAGATTGGCGAGAGCAAGCACAGCACCGCCTGTCACAGACAGACTCGTGACCAGGATCTTGGCATCGAGTTCAGAGAAGTCGCCGCTGACTATCGCAACGATCCCGATCAAGGCATTGATCGCTATCGAAACCAGCACCGCCCTGAGACCATGTTTGCGAAGTGTCGGTGTCACGGACTCCTCCTCACATCCATTCTCCCATCGTGAATCATTCGAGGAGTGTTTGTGGCGTGTTGATTAAGGGAGGGTGGCTTCTGGTCTAAGTGAGAAGCATCACTTATCTGCGAACAACTTCACCGTGTCATGGAGGCTACGCGAGCGATCAACCGTCTCCGGGCGCTCATGCCCTATCGGTGAGTCGGCGATCATCTGGAAAATGTCTGCGCTCCCCTGGTGCAGCTTCGGTGTCACATCAGCATCGCTAAACGTATCAGCGATCTCGTACATCTCACCAATCCACCGGAACGCCCGATCCGACAGCGTAGAGACTCTTTGCATCTGCTTGAGCGTCTCGGGCTGGCTGCCCTGCATCTCAGTTATGAACTCTTCGTAGGTCCCGAGTGACTCTGCCGCCACCAGTGCTGCCGTGTATAGAGCTGCCGTGCCTTTTGTCACCGATGCGTAGCACATCTTGATTGCCGAGGCGCGTCCAACCTCCCCGCCCATCAAGGGCACCGTTATCCCACGGCCGTCCAGTTCACCAAGAATCGCCTCATGTGGGCCCGACGCATAAAAGCGCGGTGGAGTACCGCCGCGTGGAGGACTGCCAATGATGCCTGCATCAATGAACTGCCCACCCGCGCCGTCGATCACTTTTGCCATCCGCTTGCCGGTTTCTGGTGAAACTGCGTTGCAATCAGCGAACGCGACCGTGTTTCCCGTTTTAGATATTGCAGCTGCTGTGTCGCCGGCGAGTGCTTCGGACTGAGAGGGCACCAGGATGGAGAGAATCAGGTCAGCCTGCGCAACTACATCTGTCACGGTGCCAACGTTTTCGATTCCGCCCGCTTCAGCCAGCTCCCTCGTCCGTTCACTCCGGCCATCCAGCGCAGTGATGACGTTCAGACCGTTCGATTTGAGGGCAGCACCCACAGCGCTGCCCATGTCACCGGGGCTGAGTATTCCAACTGTCTCAACTGGCATGTTTTCTTCCTCTCAGAATTTGTTGCAGGTAGTTCAGTTTTTTTGAGGACCGTAGAGGATGTTCTCAGGATGAGCTTGCGTCGGACTCAGCGGTCGCAAACTCGTTCGACAGTCTCGACGAAAGGTATCACTGCCTCTGCAAGGACAAGTCCCACAGCAGAGAACCGAGCCGGGTTTTGAGCCTGTTGTTCAGCGCGACAGAAGGCGAGAGCGAGTTCGTCAACGTCAATGTCTGGCTCGACCGTCAGCGTGTTGTCGGTTCGGGTATAGATGACCCGGTTGCCATTGGTGTCGGTGAAGAAGAAATTCCCGGTTTCAGACTCGAACATCAGCGGACGCGGCTCAGGGTGTTCCGCAGTGTTGCTGGTGCAGACCGCGGTAGCGCACACGGAGAGCGCGAGTAGCAGAACAATCGCGAGCTTCTTCATCCGGCGGATTCAGTGCCACTTTCACGTTCGGCCAGCACCTTCTCTACCACCTCGATGAAGGTCTCAATTGGCTGAGCACCCACTATGCCGTACTTCTCTTCAATCACAAACGACGGTACGCCGTTAAGCCCTATGCGCATCGCCTCGTCGTGCTGTTGCTGCATGATCCCGTCATACAGGCCCGTCTCAAGACGGGGAGCGAACGCGTCCCAGTCGAGTTTGGCTTCCAGCACAATTCGCTTCAGCACTTCTACGTCGCCAAGATTCTCAGCGTCCTCCCAGTACGCTCGATAAATGGCCAAATGAAGAGCATCTACCGTTTGTTCGTCAGCAGTCTCTGCGGCAAAGATCGTCGCCGCCTGTGCAGGACGCGTGTACGGAATCAGTGATCCAGGTTCTCGTTTCATCACGATCCCCTCGAACTTCGCCATGGCGGCGATTCGCGGCCACATCGCTTCTCGGTAATCACCCGGGCGAGGAGTCCATACATGTCCCTCCGGCGGAGTCTCGGGATGCAGAAAGTAGGCACGGTGCTTGACGCGAATCGGGAACTGAGCACGCAGCTTTTCGAGCCGAGCCAGCCCGATATAGCACCACGGTCAGATGTAGTCGTACCAGACCGTGAATGTGACTGGCTGCTGGATATCCGACATCAGAAGGTCTCCGGTGTTGGCGCTAACCGGTCACCACATCCTTGATCGCGTTGCCAACGATCTCTGGCTGCCCTTCGTCGAGCCCGAACATGTGGAGGGTGATGCGGTCCGCACCATCCGGCACACGCGTCCAGATCGACGGTTCGTATTCACGCAGCGCGTCAACGACATCCTGGTTGGTCTTGCCTGTGACTGCAGGATCGACAGACACGAAAACTCCGAACGGCTGGTGACCGATGATGTTTGTGTTCATCTCGACGGTCACACCGGGCACGCCTCGAAGCGGCGCAGCCAGTTCACCAGACATTCGCTCAGCCTGTGCAAGCCTGTCCTCGTGGTTAATGCTGAACCAGCGCTTGACCGCGGCCACGACGCCAATGATCTCCTGCCTGTCCATCTTCTGCGGACGGCCAACACCTCGAATGCGTCGTGTTTCGTAGCCGGTGAACGACTGCAGACTGATCTTGTGAATCAAGTCCTCGGTGCCCAGGGCCATGCCGGTCGAGTGCGGCGCTCCCATGTACTTGGCGGCGATGCACTGGAAGTCGGCACCCATGCGGACGTACTTGCCAAAGTTTTCAAGCGGATAGATCTGCCCGGCCGCGTCCACGGTCACGTAGATCCCGTTGTCGTGGCCGATCTCGATCAACTTCTCAAGCGGGAGAATGTGAGGGTCTTCCGGGTCCTGCTCGTGCGCGAAGAAGTGAACGGCGAGCGTGTTCGGCCCGATGGCATCGATAAGGTCCTGCTCAGTCGTGCCTTCGTCAGATCCGAACTCCACCAGCTTCGCGCCAGCAAGCTCGAGACACCGGTCATACCAGTAGCGCTGACGCTTCTGGATGAGAATCTCGTTCTTCATTCCGGTCGTGTCCGGCAGCTGTTGAATCTTGTCGTCGTCGTCGCCCGCCATCATTGCGGCCGTGACAAGCGTGAGTGCTGAGCCGGCTCCAGATGTGAAATACGCTGCGGGTACACCAATGGTCTCAGCCACCGCCTTGCCAGCGGCCACCTGCAGGTCAATCAGCGGAATGTAGGCGCTGTCCGCTGAGTCCATCGCCTCTTTGACTTCTGGCACCGGCGTTGAGCCACCGAGGAGAGTCACGCTTCCGGTCGCGTTAATGACCGGCTTGGCACCAAGCTCTTTGTATATTGCGCCCCACTCTGACGTGACCATGCTTAACTCCTTAGTCGGCGGCTGAACTCACCCGCGCATGCGATTCCGCTACTTATCGACAGTCGGTGTCCTAACGTGTCCGCAGCATAACGCTGCCAGTCGGCGCAAATAGTAACCGGGATATACTTGCTGCGCACGCCGAATCCCCGTGATTCGGCGCATCAAGATGCCACTACAACAATCCCTGGCCTGCCATCCTGAGTTGTCGAAGAATGGTCATTAACTAACGCTGAGGCACATGTCCCCAACCGATAGCAACCGCAGAGCAGCGCCGGTAAAGATCGAACACACCGCTCGTAGCGTAGACGCGCTCGAGTGGAGCACGCCAGGATCTGTCTCGACGATCGTAGTGGCAGTGGATGGCGATGTAGCGAACCTTGTCGGGCCCGTGGCCGAACTGTTAATGGACAGGTTCCGGGTTGTCGGGATCTCACTCGGGGCAAGAATGGATCCGGTGACAATCTCCTGGTGGGCTGCCGATCCGGTGATTCTGTTGGCGCAGGGTCGTGCCGGTGGTATTGCATGCGAAACAGCAAGACTCGCCCCGGGTGCAATCAAAGCGCTTGTGCTCGCTGACTACGCGCCACCCACGAACGTGAAAGAAGCATCGCCGTTGCCGGTACCCGTCTTGCTCTTCACTGGCAGAGACAGCTCAACCGAACCGCACGAAGCTGCAGTCGCGGCCCACGGCCACATACCCGACAGCAAGTTGATCGAACTCGATGGCTGTGCCGACCAGCCTACAAAGAACTGCCCCACTGCGCTCGCTGAGTCTGTCACCTGGTTTCTTGATCAGCTCGCCAGACCGTACATGGAGTACGAGAGTTCAGCAGGCGCAGAGCCGATAGATCCGAAGGCTTAGGGCGTCCGGCCGCCCATCCACAAATCGGTGCCATCCTGTCATAATGCCGCCATCTAGGGCAGTTCCGATGATGAATCAGGAGTGTGCTGACATGCGTGCCGCCGTATTCACTGAAGTCAACCAGCCGCTGAGCATCGAGGACGTGCAGGTGGATAAGCCAGCCTCCCACGAAGTGCTCGTCCGTACCGCAGCAACGGGAGTCTGCCACTCCGACCTCCACTTCGTCGAAGGGCTCTATCCGATGGAGACGCCCACCGTCATGGGCCACGAAGGCGCGGGCATCGTCGAAGCGGTCGGCGATTCGGTCACCGACTTTGCGCCCGGCGATCATGTGATCCTCTGCCTCTCCGTCTACTGCGGAAAGTGCGAACACTGCATTAGCGGACATCCCGCACGATGCCAGACAAAGCCTGCCCGCGGCGCTGACGAAACACCCCGACTCAGCCTGGACGGCGCGCCTGTCGGCCAGATGGCGCTGCTCGCAACCTACGCCGAACAGATGCTCGTCCACGAGAACAGCGTGGTCAAAATCCGGGAAGACATGCCGTTCGAGGGCGCGGCGCTCATAGGCTGCGGCGTCACAACAGGAGTCGGCGCGGCGCTAAACACCGCGCACATAGAAGCAGGCTCGTCAGTGGTCGTCTTTGGCACCGGCGGAGTCGGTCTCGGCGCCATCCAGGGCGCTCGCATCGGCGGCGCGGCACAGATCATCGCCGTCGATGTCCACGAATCGAAGCTCAAGACGGCACTCGACCTCGGAGCGACGCACGTTGTCGACTCCTCCTCACACGACCCGGTAGAGGCGATCATCGAGCTGACCAACGGCGGCGCAGACTACACCTTCGAAGCGGTCGGGCTGAAAGAGACGGCCGAGGCGTGCTGGGAGTCGCTGAAGCCAGGCGGCACTGCGACGATCATCGGCATGATCCCTGTCGGCACGAAGATCGAGATCGAGGGAAGCGGGCTGCGGGAGCGCAAGCTGCAGGGCTCAAGCATGGGCTCGAACCGCTTCAAGCTCGACATGCCAAAGTACGTGGAGTTCTACATGCAGGGCCGCCTGCTGCTGGACGAGATGGTCACCCGCCGCGGCAGCCTCGACGACATAAACGAGGCCTTCCGAGCAATGAAAGCCGGCGAAGTAGCAAGGACTGTGTTGAGCTTTAGTTAGGGTTCACGCGGGCGTTCGACAGCCGTCATCCTGCGCCAGTGAGGACACAGCCATCCTGAGCCTGTCGAAGGGTGCTGAGCGGTTCTGATCTGCAGTCCTGGGCGCAGTCGAATGGTGGCGGCCCGCATCCAGGCCTGTTCGCGCCCACGGCTAGCCAGACCGCGTATTCCCTCATCCCGATCGCAGCAGAGGGATCTCACTCGTCTTGCAAAGTCCCACGACACTTCTCACCGTAATCATGCCTTAACCATAAATGTGTTAAACAATACGCGCACGGTTGGTCCAACTCTCAATACCAGTAACGGATATTGGAGACCACTATGAGTCCACGTAGGAACCGGAGCCTTCTCACAGAACGCGAACTGCAAGTAGCTCACCTGGTCGTTCACGGCCAGACCAACGCAAGCATCGGCAGCGAACTCGACATCGCGCTCGATACGGTCAAGCGTCACGTGTCCAACATCATGGACAAGCTGGACGCCAACAACAGGGCAGACATCGCCCGGATCATGACCGAGGCAAAGATGGCTGCGAACCCGAAACGAAGCGCCTGACCAACAATCCGCAACCTTTCGATCACCAGGTTCAATGGCTGGTTACTTCGCGTGATTAACCGTCGCTATCACGACTACCCGTAACACTTCTGGGCTAGCACTTTCGTGCGATGTTAGTGCTCGAATGCCCTCAGAACATAGGCAGTCATTGACGGATGGAGATCTTGCAAGTTGTAGTGCCTTGCACCTGCGCTTAATTCTCTACGTGAATACCTGATTTCACTAGCATACAGACGGGATTTTACATCAAATAAGGAGATTTTTCGATGATAAGTAGCAAATTACGGTCAAGAGTAATGCTGGTCTTACCGTTGCTTGTTTTGTCTTTGACAATATCCTTGGTTTTGATCGCCGCGTCTGGCGGCCTTGGGACCGCTTCGTCTGATCCGGTGGGACCGTCTGCCGCTGAGCAACCGGACGTGGCGCCACCAAAAGTCGATGATCCGATCAGTGATGCCGAACTTCGTGACTTGCAGGCAGTTGCTAAGCAGTTCGGGATTACGCTTGAAGCAGCGATTGATCGATACGCTTGGAATGATAATTTTGCCTTGGCTGTGGCCGAAATACGTAAATCATTCCCTGAAGATTTCGCGGGAGCAGAGATCGTAGACGCTAATAACGCTTGGATTGCCTTCAAGAATGGCACCCCGGAAGCTAGTGCCGAGATGGTTGACTCTTTCGTCGATGCATATCCTCGCATTCTTGTCGATGTGCGATCTGACATGGGTTTTTCCGAAATCGAACTCCGGAGTGCAATTGAAGTGGCCCACTACACTGTCATCGAGAGGTCCGAAGTACGTGATGCTGTCACCTCACACGATTACGCCACAGGCGTGATAACAACATCAGTAATGCTTCAGGATTCTGTTCCAGTTTCAATGCTGAATAATCTTCTTGCAGAAGTCGAGTTGAATCTCGCTTCTGCAGTGGGAGTGAACATTCTTAACGACATGATCGTTTCAGTGGTTCAGTCGGCTAGCCCAGTTTTAAGTGGCAATCACAGCAGAACCGAACATCTAGGCGGTGAAGACATTATTTGCACAACAGGATTTGGTGTCTGGGGCCCAGGTGCTGTGCCAGGTATCCTGACGGCCGGTCATTGCGATTTATCTGGTTATTGGGACGACGGATGCTTTTTGAGCCTAGAGGACAGCTACGTTAGCACCTATGGAGATTTCGCTTGGTTCTCCGGTTCTTCTTGTACACATACTGACGACTTCTACGCCGGTAGCAGTTCAACAACTGAAACTGACAGGCGTGATGTGAGCTCGATGGGCTGGTCAGTAGTTGGTCAGTCACTTTGCCACAATGGCAGAATAACCCATCAGCAGTGTCAAGAAGTGCGCAAACTCAACCAATGCGCAGCCGGCGCTTGCAATCTGGTACAAATGGGTGCAAATCTAACCGAGGTCGGAGACAGTGGAGGGCCAGTCTACTGGGGCAATACGGCCTACGGTATCACCAAGGGTTGGATGCACGATCCTTGGCCGTTCGACAGAGGAGTTTGGTCCCAAATCTTCCTTTCTGACGACGCCATTGATGTGGATCTTCGCTTTAGCTGAAAAGAACAGGTCATCGAGCACCAGGCTTGCAGTTTTGCACAGCAAGCCTGGTGCTGCAAAATATATCTTACGAAGAAGTCAACATATGACATGCCGTAAAAATGCCCACTTCTGAAGACTCTCGTCTGAAACAAATAACAAATACTCATCTTACCTATTTAATTGCCACAATGGCGTTGTGCTTCGGGGCTGGTTTCGCCGTGGCGGTAATAATATGGAACACGTTAGGTGGAGGCGTGTGGCGCAGCGATGTGAGCATTGCGGAAGCGTGGTTACAATCGCCCACTGAACTGATCCTCATCGTCAATTCATGCGGCGGACATCCATCGGTATCTTCTCTGGAACAATCCGACCTAGATGTACGGCTTCAAGTGGTCGCCTCATCCACTCCATTTCGAGGCGGTTGTACCGGCTTCGACCACATCGCAGTGCGGCTTCGTGATCCTTTAGGAGACAGGGTTCTGATCGACAATCAAACAGGGCAGGTAGTGGTTGTCACCGCGGGTAGCCCGTCACCGGCGTAAGGCAGAGTTTTCATCAATGTCACCCCCGCATCAGCGCTAGTCCGTCCGTGTCTAATTCGTGGACTTCCAGGTGGCCTACGCCTTGCTCTGTGACGTAGAGCTTGCCTGAGCCTGTGGGGCCGAATGCGACGTTGGTGGGCGCCGGGCCTTCGAGCTCTATGCGACGCAAAACGGTGCCGTCCGGTCCAAGCACAGTAACGTCCTGCTGCCCTACTACTGCGACGTACAGGTTGCCGTCTGTACCGAAAGTCATGCCGTCTGGACCACGCAACCCTTGCGGCGGTTTCGACTCGTCAACAACCGAACCGAAGACCTCTTTGTCTCGGCTCACCACTCCGTTCGCCCATGTGTGCCGGTAGATCAGGCCAGACTGAGTCGCGGCCACGTACAGGTTGTTCTCAGCATCAAACGCAATTCCGTTCGCAAACTCGTATCCGGTGCCGATGATCTCGCCTTCGCCGGTTGCAGGGTCAATTCGGTAGACGCGGGCATCCGTCGGAGCAGTCTGGCGCTGGTCCGGCGGCAGGTCCCGCCAGTTGTCCATGTGGACTCCTGTATCTGTCATGTAGAGCATGCCGTCCGGGCCAAAACGCAGATCGTTCGGAAACAGGAACTCCTTGCCCTCGCAGGACGTTGCGACCACCTCAACGTCGCCGTCTAACGTTACGTGCAGGAGCGCAGGCGGGTTGACCGATTCGGCCACCCAGAGGGTGCCGTCGGCGGCCAGTGTCATGCCGTTCGGCCGCCCTGTCTTGGCTATGACCTTTCGTTCCGTGCCGTCTTCGCTGAGCCAAAGTATCCATCCGCGGGATGCGTGCATCTCCACGAGGCACAGGCTGTTGTCCGGGAGCAGCACCGGCGCTTCGGGATTTTTAAGGTCTTCAACGAAGATGGTCATGGTGACGGAATTCCTGTTCTGTCGTTTTCAGTTGGTTGCTCGGCACATGATAGCCCGCACATGCGATCGTTCTGCGAGAATGCGGCGACGTTTCACTACGACGTCAGGAAGATCTAGCTTTGAAGCCACCGCGCGTGCAGCTATTTTCGGCAGAAGAGTACGAGCAACGACTTCAGGCCGTCAGAAGGCAAATGGCAGAGCGCAGGCTCGACGTTCTGCTTGTGCACACTCCGGAGAATATCTTCTACCTGACCGGCTACCAGACGCCGGGCTACTACTGGCACCAGGCGCTGATCGTCCCACTCGAATCGGAGCCGGTGTTCATCCCGCCGCCTCACGAGGCGTCGCTGGTGCCAGAGTTCTGCTGGGTCGAGGATGTTCGGTTGTTCCCTGATGTATCGGACTGGTCGCAGGTAACGGCGGATGTTCTGAATGAAAAAGGGCTGCGTTCTGCTGTCGTCGGCATCGAGGAGCGGTCATGGTATTTGACGGTCGATAACCGTGACCGAATAGGCCAATTGCTACCCAGACTTGGCTTCAAGAGCGCCAGCGGGTTGATCGAGTCTGTACGGCTGATCAAATCAACGCTCGAGCTCGACTACATGCGTAAGGCAGCGCAGTTTTCTGCAACAGGGATGCGCGCCGGAATCGACGCCGTCGCGGAAGGAGCAACTGAGTTAGAGGTTGCTGCGGCTGTGCACTCTGCGCTGGACCTCGCCGGTTCTGAATACACCGGACTGCCTGCGTTCATCACGTCAGGTGCACGATCGGAACTGGTGCATGCCACGTGGTCAGCCAAGACCATCGAATCAGGTGATCTCGTGTTTCTGGAGATTCCCGGCGGTCATAACCGATATCACGCGGCCCATTCGAGAGGCGTGTTTATCGGAGAACCGAGCGACACTGTACTGGCGGCGGACCGCACGTCTCGAACTGCCCTTGAGAGAGCGAAATCTGTGATCCGACCCGGAGTCGAAGCGCGAAGAGTGTTCGAGGCGGGCAGCGCTGTGATCAACGGGTCTGGACTACCGTATAAACAGGGACGCCGCATCGCATACGGCATCGGCATCGCCTTTCCGCCAGGGTGGGATGAAGGCGACATCCTGTCGATCAGTGCCGAAGAAGAGATGCTCCTCCAACCCGGTATGACGTTCCACCTGATCACGACGATGCGGTTGCCGGGAATAGGCGCATTCGGGTGCAGTGATACCGTCATGGTAACTGAGACCGGCTGCGAAACTCTGACTTCAGGGACTGAGCCAGGCGTTGTCTTCAAATAGTTAACGCTGACGGTGTGTCTGGGACGTGTAACCTTCGCCCAGAAACACGAAACTGCCGGCATTCGGCCCGGCTCAGAACGAATGAGCAGGGCCACGGCTCGGCCATCACCGACCAATCAGCCCTTACAGGTACGGAGCACGGAACAAAAGTAAATGAAGATTCAAGAGATTCGCGCATTTCCTATCGACGTAACCCCGCAGGCGAAAACGACACCACGCGTACCGCAGCTTTCCGGTGACACAAGTTTCGTTAGCCCAATGCGCCGGTATCCGGAATTCTCAAAAGCGCAGACAGCACCGGGACGCGGAAACTGGTCTCGCACCGCATGCCTTGTGACCGCCGAAGACGGAACCTGGGGATTTGGAATGTCGCTCTTCAGCGGACCCGTCGTCTCGCTGATCAATGATCACCTTGGCCCCATGCTCGAAGGCCAGGACTGCATGGCCATCGAGAAGATGTGGGACATCATGCAGCGGTCGACCAACGCGTTCGGCACGGCAGGTCTTGTCAGCTATGCGATCAGTGCGGTGGATAACGCTCTGTGGGACCTGAAAGGCAAGGTGCTCGAGAGGCCAGTCTACGAGCTGATGGGCGGTCCGCAGAAAGACAGGATCTTCTGCTACGCCAGTTGCACTGATATGTCCTATGGCGTGGAAAACAGCATCGAGTGGTTCCTTGAACTCGGCTTCAAAGCGGTAAAGCTGTTCATCACGCATGGACCCGAGGAAAATATCGAAGGCCTGCGCAAGAACGAGGAGATGGTGGCGAAGACGCGGGAGCAAGTTGGGGACGATGTGGAGATAGCGGTCGATTCGTGGATTTCAATGAACGTCGAGTACGCGGTGCGACTGGCAGAGGCGCTAAAGCCGTATCGCATCAAGTGGCTCGAAGACTCGTTTACGCCCGAAGACCTTGGTAGCTATTCTCGATTCCGGCAGCGGGTGCCCTACCAGACAATCGCTACCGGGGAGCACTGGTACTCGCTCCAGCCGTTCGCATTCGCCTGCGCAAACGGACTAGTCGACATCCTGCAGCCTGACCCGCAGTGGGTCGGCGGTGTTACTGGCGTCATGAAGATCTGCCATATGGCGCAGGCACATGGAGTCTCGGTCATTTCGCACGCGGGCATGAATTACCCGTTCGGTCAGCACGTCTCATTCGCTATGCCAGCGATCATGTGGGGTGAACGGTCTGAAGGCGTTTCGCCTCCTGGAGTTCCGCTGGAAGAGCGCGTTTCACTGCCAGGAACCCCGGTCATCAAGGACGGCTACCTGACGCCAAGCGATGCGCCAGGCTTCGGCTTCGAGTTTGACCTCAAGTGGATCGAGGACCGTGCGAAGTAAATCATCTTCGCTGGTTCGATTATTCGTAGATCAGCCAGGTATTAGAGAACGGCAAAGGGAAGCCGAAGCTATGCCGATTGACGTCGTGGAAGTAGGCACGGCCGATAACCAGGTTGTCTTCTACTGCGATCTCTATTAGTTTCAGCTGATCCCCGTAGGTCTCGTCAGATCTTACTGAGGTAGGTACCGTTCTTAGCCGTTCGGCAAATATCTCAGCATTTCGCGAGGCGGTTGCCTCGTCCGGGTTGCTTATGACGAAACCGGTAAACACTCGTTCGCCATCGAATCCGATACCAGTTGCAACCATGTCGAAGGGCTCGAACAGGTCGGTCATGCGCACAGTTTCTTCAAACAGGGCAGGGTTGTTGCTCTGCTGACCCGGGGCAGCCAGCGCCTCCTCTAGGGATAAGCCAGAGGAATAGAAAGTCATGTCGCGCATCAGACCGAGACTCGCAAGCCTTCGAACCGCGACCGTGTAAGCCGGATCATCAACCAGGGATGGTTCATCCCCCGCTGACACATCGATCATCTCTTGCATAACAGCATGCAGGATGGCGTAATAGGCCTCGCCTTCTTTGACCAGGAGTTGCGGCCCTCGCCCAACATGGTCATAGAACGGCGGACCGTGCCTACGTTGGATTTCACCGATGAATTCCTGGCCTTCCTCACTCCACGAGTAGTACTCGACGCCCTCGTGAATATTCACCGTCGGCTGATCACATTCACAGTCAGCCAGTGCGTCTGCAGTCTCATTCGGGTTGAACCGCCCGAACGCTATGTCATAGATCTGCCGCTGGCCATTGCTGCCGCCGGAAAACGAACTGATGAAGGTGCTGCCGCCATGCGCCGACTGATCGACGGTCCACGCATCAAACGCCACATACGGGAACCATTCAGTTATGGAAAGGTAGTCGCGCAGATGTAGCGGCCAGGCGGGTAAGTCTGGCCCGAAACCTGTCTGCCACGTGGCACTCAACTCCTCGAGAAATGGCTCGAGATCTTCCTCCGTAGCTCCGGGTTCAGGCCGCTCAATACCCAGGAAATCCAGCACTCCCGCATAGTCAGAGAGTTTTGCGTACGCACGAGTCCACTCGTTGTCAGGAAGCCGGGCCAGCAACTCCTCGAAGACCGTATCCACCACTGGCTCGCCAAAATCCGCCACACTCAGCCAGACAACCTCCATAGGCGGGAAGATGGCCAGTGTTGAAGTCGGAGAACTGGTGGGATACGGCTCGACCGCAGATATCGGCGTAGGCGTCGCGGTCGGCACGGGCGTTGCCGTCTCGACAACCAGGACGACGTCTGTAGGCGTTGCGTCTGGGGATCCCGACGTGGCTGTTGGTTCGCCGACACTGCTACAACCTGTGACCAGTGCGAACGCGCCCACGATCAAGGCAATGGCTGCACCATGTAGGCGTTTGCTTAGTGATTTCATGTAAACGCTGAACTCCATGGCTATTCATGAACTACAAGTGTTTCGTGTTGCAGGACGGGGAAGCTGTAGGAGTGAACATCCGCACTCTTGTAGTACAGCCGGACGAGCAAGTCGCTGCCATCAATTCCGATCTCTGCACGTTCGAGCATGTCTGACCAGAGCTCCTCGTCTCGGACCTGGCGCCGCATCTCTTTCACGCGTGCAGCCAGCAGATCTCCATTTCGACGGGCCGTTTCAGCGTCTTCATGGGCAATGACAAGTCCTGTAAATGCTCGCTCACCATCAAAGCCCACACCTTCGGCGACCAGTGTGAATTTTTCGAGCAGCGGAACCTCCTGAGCAACGTCTGGATACTCGGGATAGTCATTCATACCGTTGTCGCTCAGTTCAGCCACGGACAGGTGAGTGGTTCGGAGTGTGATATCACGCATCTGGCCCAGTACGAGCATCTTCCTGATCACAGATACGTAGGCTTCGCTCTCGGCAAGTGAAGCTGCATGGCCCAGTTCAACGTTGATCAGATCATCCATGGCGCTATTGAGCAGCGTCCAGTAAGCAACTCCTTCAACGACAAAGAGGCGCGGTCCACGACCGGTATCGTCGTAGACAGGTGGGGCCCAGCGACGCCGTAAATCGCCAGCTAACTCTTCTCCCCACGCGTAGTATTCCAGACCCTCATGGACTCTCACGAGGGGTTGTGTGCAATCGCATGTAGCAAGACTGTTGGCTGTGATCGCGGAATCGAACGGACCGAACGCCACGTTGTAATCCTGGGGCGGGCGAGGTTCACCATTGCGAGGCTCAAACCTTGATGTGGAGTAAGCCGCCTGGTCGACATTCACGAATTCGAAGCCAACGAACGGGTACCAGTTTGGCTTTTCTGAGCTCATCCTCAGATAACCAGGCCACTCAGGTAGTCCAATCCGCAGACCGCCAGCACTGGTGTTGAAAATCGTCAGTGCATGTTCTTTGATCTGTTCGTCGGTCGCTCCAAGTGGGAATCTCTCCAACCCGAGCAGGTCGAGCATTCCACCGTAGTCCGAAAGCTTGGTGTAGGAACGCGTGATTTCGTTGTCTGGGAGATGCGCCAGCAACGCTTCAAAAACGCTACCAACAACTGGCTCACCAAAGGTCTCAACGTCGACAAACACAACTTCCGCCGGTTCTGGGGTTGGAGGAAATGGCGTACTGGTCGGATACGGGTCGACGGCTGAGAACGGTGTCGGTGTGGCCGTAGGAACAGCCGTCTTTGTAGGCTCCGGCGTCTCTGTTTGTACTACGACAACGACATCGGTAGGAGTGGCGTCAGGCATGCCAACTCCCGGGTCACTGGAACTGCTACATGCGGCGACCGCGGCAAAAAAACCCACCAGCAGAAACGCAGGGGTTGCACGGACCCAGCTATCAGGGACTCGCATAACTGCCTCAACTATTTTGTTCGGATTGTTTCTATCCGCCGGAAGATTCTTCGAACACAGCGCTCATTCGCAGCGTCATTTCCAGGTCTGAAAGCTGGAGATCAGCAAATTCGTCATCGAACTCTCGGTCTTCCTCAGGCACTAGGTCATCGAAACCTTCAGGGAGCGCCAGGTCAACCGACCAGTCAGCGTTTGTAACCCATCCAGTCTCAGAATCGAGGGTAAGGGTCACAGTGTATGGTTCGAAAAGTAGCGGCAGGAGCGCATCTACTATTGCCCTCTCATCTGGTTCGAGATCAGCGAAGTCTTCTGTGATCTCCTCGGTATCTTCACCTGCGAGACCGGCAAGTTCCAGCATCAGCCTCTCGAACATTGCCATAACGTCGAACTCTGTCGGCGACACCATCACCTCGACGGTCACTGTGTCAGCGCCGATTTCAGTTACCTCGTAACTGGATGACCCCTCGGTTTCCAGGCCGAAGAACGTAGCTGTTCGGCCGTTCAGGACAACAGGTTGTCCAACTGTGTATTCGCCTGACCTCATCAAGAACATGTTGGCAGTGGCTGTATTCAACCCAAGTTCACCAAGAACTCGAACAAGCTCTGTTTCCGGTGCAGCATCCAGAGCGTCTTCGAATTTCTGGCGATCCTCCGCTGTGATCGCGTCCTCACCTGCGAGCGCAGCGAACCGCAGGAGCGAGTTGAACAGACTCCGCACCGTGTCGATCAACTCTTCCGTGTTGGTTACACCGGTGACCGCACCCGAGTCATCAACGCCGAACTCAACTCCAAGATCGATGTTTCCGAGCAAACCCACGATTCCTGTGAACTGACTGAGATCAGATTCACCAAAACCCGGTTGCTCAAGAGTTTGGTCTTCAAGCTGTCGCATCAACTCATCTATCGAGAAGTCGAACCGGGCCGTTGAGCCATCGGGGCCTTTCGAAACGATCGTGACGGTGCCGGTCGTCCCAGATTGATCATCGTCAAGCTGAGCAATGTAACTATCCGGAGCGGATGTGAGCATTTTCAAAGCGTCGTTGGGTTCGGTCGATGCGATTACTGTGACGGTGCGCGAATCGCCTTCCTCCCATGGTGGTGACCACGTGAGCGTGTCACCATCAACCTGGAAAGGCGCTGCCGCCCCTTCTGCGCCACGGTCAGTTCCGCATGCAACTGCGGTGATGGCCAGCACCGAGAGAAATCCAATAAGTAAACGTGAGCCTGAAGTACGCCTGTTTAGATTCGTTCCAGGCAGGAGTTCGCGGAGTTGAGCGAGCATCGATCTCACCTTTACCAGCCGGTAATTTGGCTTAAGACTTCACTGCAGTGACATGACCGTGCCTCCGAAAGCATCACATTCCGAGGCTTCTCTCAGTATTACGGTCAAAAACTCCGCGCAGACCGCAATCCGGGTATCAAGATTACTCCTGCCTGGCCCGAAGTGGGCCAGTATGAGAACAGTTGGCGAAGGAGGTCGGTTTAGTCGTCCTCAAGCGTTGAGGTATCCCCTTCCGGCAGGCCCAACTCCCTTGCCTTGAGCAGGCGTCGCATGATCTTGCCCGACCGTGTCTTGGGCATAACGTCGATGAAGTCGATCTCGCGAGGCGCTACACCGGCCGACAGCTTGTCACGTGAGAACCGGATCAGCTCTCGCTGCAACTCGGTCGTCGGCTCATGGCCCGGAGTCAGCGTGACGAACGCTTTCACGACCTCCATGGCGATCTTGTCCGGCTTGCCGATAACACCAGCTTCAGCGACTGCCGGATGCTCGATAAGCGCGCTCTCAACCTCGAACGGTCCAACAAGGTGGCCAGCGGTGTTGATCACGTCATCCGCCCTGCCCTGGAACCAAAAGAAGCCATCATCGTCGATAGCAGCCTGGTCACCGGTTATGTACCAGCCCTTGCGGAACCTCTCGTTGTAGAGCTCATCTTTCTTCCAGTAGGCGTACATCATCGAAGGCCAGCCCGGACGTACCGCAAGGATGCCGGCCTCACCGTCAGTTCTCGGCTCGAAGTTATCGTCGAGAACCGCCATCGTGACACCAGGGAACGGACGCCCCATTGAGCCGGGCCGAACCGGCATCGACGCATAGTTAGCGCACATGATTGCCCCGGTTTCGGTCTGCCACCAGTTATCGTGGATCGGCATCTTGTAGTTCTCGTTGCCCCAGACAACCGCTTCAGGGTTCAGCGGCTCACCAACCGACCCGATGAAGCGCAGGGTCTCGAGCGAATGCTCCTCTACCGGCTTGGTTCCAGCGCGCATGAGCAGCCTGATAGCTGTTGGCGCGGTGTACCACACCGTGACCTTGTACTTGTCGATAACGTCGTACCAGGCGTTTGCTCCGAAACCACCTTCGTAGATGATCTGTGTCACGCCATTGGTCCACGGCGCCATCATCCCGTACGAAGTGCCTGTTACCCAGCCGGGGTCAGCAGTACAGAAGTAGATATCGTCAAACTTCAGGTCCAGCGCCCAGTGGCCGGTCAGCCACTGCTGCACCACTGCCTGGTGCCGATGCAGCACGCCTTTGGGCTTGCCTGTGGAACCGGACGTGTAGTGCATGATCGAGAAGTCGTACTGACTGGTGTTCTCAATCGAGAAATCGTCAGCGGACGCCTTCGACATCAGCTCGTTGTAGTCGAGGTCGCCGTCGTCCAGCGGGTCAGAGCTGCGTCCATCTTTGTTGACGATGATGATCTTCTCAACGCTCGGCAGATCCTTAAAGATGTCCTTGATCTTTGCCTTTAGGTCAGGCGATGTGATGACGAACCGGCCTTCTGCGTCTTCGATGCGGTCTTTCACTGGCTCAGGTCCGAACGCCGAGAACAGCGGTGCAATCACGCCTCCGGCTTTGAGGATTCCCATTGCTGCGAAGTACAACTCAGGCAGACGGTCCATGAATATGAAGACACGGTCACCGCGTTCGATGCCCAGCCCCTTCATCACGGCACCGAAGCGGTCGGAATGCTCTTTGAAGTCGGCGTAGGTGTAGCGCTCTTCCTCGCCGTTCTTGCCCACCCAGATCATGGCCAGCTTGTCGCCATGTCCGTGAACCACGTGCCTGTCGACTGCCTCGTAGGCGTTATTCAGTCCGCCACCAGGCAGCCAGTCCATCTGCTGGAAGGCATCGCGCCACCAGTCGAAATCGGAGCGCGTGCCGAAGTAATCGACCAGATTAGGGTCGACGTTCTGGTACGGGCCTGAGGGTTTTGCGATCTCCTGGTAGTCCATGGCTGCTTCCGTGTCTCTTTTTTGGATGGGTAAAAGGTTTGTGATGTTGCTCGGTTGCTTTTGTTATTCGACTGCGATTCCCGAACGCACGTTGGCAAACTGTCGCCGCGTGCTGGGAATATAGCGAATCTAGCGGAATGTGCCAAAGTGTTGAGACACTGTACCGGCGAAGTCGGCATCGGTATTAGCCCGCTTAGCTCCGCCCTGCCGTTAGTTCGTCAGAAAATCAACACGTTACGGTCACGGTGCCTCGGTATGGTTATACGCAGACATTGTTATTTGGTAACAAGGGGCATGCAACTGCAGCTCCTCAGCCAGGGACAACACCACTGAAGACCGCCGGCACCAGGCTTACCCTATCTAGTCAAAAGTAGAGACCTGCTTAAGCATGATTGACCCGCCCCCTATAAAACGAGTCTTTGTCGCGAATCGTGGCCTGCCTGCCATCGAGATCATTGAAGCAGTTCAGGGCATGGGGCTTGAGGCTGCCATCGCCGCTACTCCCTCAGATACATCATCGGCCTCTTACGCCAGGGCCGATGTTAAGACCGGTCTACCCGTCGGTCCTTCCCACGTCGAGCGGGACTCGTATACCAACATCCCGTGGATTCTCGATGCCGCGGAGCGTTTGGAAGCCGACTCAATCCACCCCGGCTACGGTTTTCTTTCAGAAGAGCCGGAGTTTGCTCGACAGGTTGCACTGACGGGCAAACGGTTCATAGGGCCCACGCCTGAAGCTTTGCGAGTTTTTGGAAGCAAGACTCGTTTCAGGCAACACGCTCGCGAAAACGATGTGCCCGTGATACCGGCATCACGCCAGTACGTTTTCACAGACGGCGCATCGCGCGGTGTCGGAATCGGTCAGCGCGTTGACCGGAGCGTTAAACGCGTAGGTTCACTGGTTAACAGGGGATACTCCGTCAGCAGATTGCCAAGGGTCTGGAACCGACTCGACAACGACCGTGTCAAATTCGCTCGAACACTGGCAGGTGTCGTGACAGAACGCATCATTCCGCTCAGTCTCGATGTTGTCGTGGACGAAGCAGTTGAGTTCATCCGCCAGAACGGTGACATCGTCGTGAAGTCTCCATATGGCGGAGGCGGTATGGGCACGATGCTGTTGCGAGATATCGAACAAGAACTGAATGCCGACTCACAGCGAGCTCGAGACCGAATCGAATCGGCAATCCTCGCCGCAAACCGCGTAAGCATCCGCGACAACAAGCGTGGAATCTACTTCGAAAAGCTGATCGATACAGCAGGCCATCTCGAGATGCAGGTGATTGCGGACCAGCACGGCAATGTGCACGTGATGGGTTTCGAGCGGGACTGTAGCTGGCAGCTACGGGAACGCAAGATGGTTGAGCAGAGTCCTTCTTCCAAGATATCCGAGGCCGAGCGACAAGCCCTACGGCAGTACGCGAAGAAGCTCATCGAAGGCGCATATTCGCCCGGCATCTTCACAGTGGAATTCCTCAAAGAGATGAACGGGGGTGAACTGTTCGCGCTTGAAGTGAATCCCAGGCTGCAGGTTGAGCACAAGGTCACTGAACTCGTCACGTGGACAGGAGTAAACGAGACGCTCGACCTGATTCCAACGCAGATCAGGATTGCCAACGGTGAACGGATCGAATCCTTCCCTCATGAGTGCCGCGGCCATGCGGTGGAGGCTCGCATCCTGGTCAACGTTGACGAAAGAAGCGGTGGGCACCTAACAGATGTTTCGTTACCATCCGGTCCAGGCATCAAGGTGATCACCAACTTCGGCAGGGATTACTTCGTGCCCGGTGGCTACGACGGCCACATCGCAAAGATCCTGGTGACTGGAGATGATGCAGAAGCGGCAAACGGTCGACTTCTGGATGCGCTGAGGCAGACGCACCTCGGAGGTCAGGCGAACAACATCGAGTTCATCATCGACAATCTGCAGCGCAGAGAGTTCCAGGACGGCAGCTACTCAACCAAGTTCGTTGCGGACGCGGCAATCATGGATGTGTTCGGTTTCCAGAGATAGCGGCATGTCGCCTCGAAAACCGCAGATTCGCCCTGAGACCCATACTGGTTTCGCCACACGGTGAAAACCAGACGAAGCGCAGGTATCATTTAAAGGTTGCGCCGTCTGGATCAGTTCCCTTCAGCTCAACAAACACATTGGCGGCGGTCTGCAAAAAAACGTATCGCAGTCCGGGCCGGTAAACCGGTCCGCCCATTGGGGCGCTAGCTATTACCGTCAGGTGTAAGAGAGGCAGAAAAGATGAAGGTACTGTTCCTGCAAGATGTTCGACCAACCGCGCGTGCCGGTGACATCAAAGAGGTCAAGAACGGCTTCGCCCGCAACTATCTGATCCCACAGAAACTCGCTGTGCTTGCAACGACCCACGAGATCGAAAGAGCTGAAGGTCTGCGAAAAGAGGCCGAGGCCCGTCGAAAGGCCGAAGCGGCTGAATGGCGTGAGCTGGTAGAGAAGCTCAAGGAAGACCCCATCAAAGTTGTGGTCCGAACCGGACCAACTGGTCGTCTCTACGGATCGGTTACCGCGGCCATGATCGCCACCGAAATCGAGACGACGGTTGGCCGAGATGTGGACCGCCGATCGATCCGAATTCCGGCACCCATCCGCGTACTCGGCAAGTACTCGATTCCGGTGTCATTTGCTGATGAAGTCGAAGCAAAGCTCGATGTACTCGTTGAGCCTGACGAAGACTCACAGCAGAGGATCGCCCAGGCGAAACAGGCACAGGCTGAAGAAGCGCAGGCAGATCCGACGTTCGAGGAAGCGCTCGGGCAGGACGCTGCAGACGAATCAGAGACAACTGATGACGCGAACACGTCAACAGAAGACTCTGCTGAGGGCGAGAACTCAACGGACTCCGAGGAAAAAGAGTCCTAAGCAGCCGATGTACCGTCCGGGATGAGACGAAGCGGCCTACGGGGTTTGCCTAATTAACCCGTGGCCCAGCTTGAGTTGTCTTAAGAAACCAGGCGACTACCGAAGGTTGCCTCTTCGGTATGAGGAACGCCTGGACATTCTGCGCAGCTCGACCTGTCGAAGAAAGAGCAGCTCAAGCGCGAACAACATTGCAGTGTCTAACCCGTGCGCGATCTTCTGAGAGTTGGTCATGACGGGAAAGTCTGCTCCCTGTCTGGAGCCGAATGCAACCTGAATGCGTGTTAACTCGCAAATCGCAATTGGGGTCATGGTGGTGCGAACCGCCAAATATCATCCGGTTGCGGTATAGCTTGCAGTGAAGGCAAGGTATCGTTTGAGCACCGCTCGGCGAATCTTTTCCCCGGGCTTTGAAAACTGCCCGGGAAACACCTGAAAAGCATGTGCAATCGGGGTAGGAGATTGAGGGCGACTGGTGATATAACCCCTGTCACCCGAGTGTGATCAGGCTCAGTTGATTCTCGGTTAGGTCGACAAAGCCAAACCGTTTGGACTGACCTTTGCCGCACTCCTCGTGTGGCCGTAAGCACAGTCACGAAATTACCTCGCCCCAGGGCGATGCTCACTGGAGAAACAACCGCCCTTGGTACAGGCTGACAGGCTTCCGCCCCACGATATCCAGGCAGAGGAATCGGTCATCGGCTCACTGCTCATCGATGGGCAGGCGGTCACCGATGTTCACGGATTCCTGAATCCTGGAGACTTCTACAGGCAGAGAAACCGCATCTGCTTCGAAGCGGTCGTCGACCTGTTCAATCGTGACGAGGCGATCAACACAGTCACAGTTGCCCACGAGCTCGAATCTAAAGGCCTGCTCGAAGAGGTAGGTGGCACCGCGTATCTGGCTCACCTCGTGGCCACCGTCCCGACTTCAGTCCATATCGTCCATTTCGGACGACTGGTTCAGCGGACTGCGACTATGCGCAGGCTAATCAGCGCCGCTTCCGATATCGCCGAGATTGGATTCGCAGACCAGGCTGATGTTGACTCGGCTCTGAGCACAGCTGAAGACATCATCTTCGGGATCAGGTCCGGCCAGGCATCCCGAGACTTTGTGCATGTCGGTGAGGCGCTGGACCCGTTTCTTGAACAGGGTTCGGCACTGGACTCACTTGAAGGCGAGAAGCAACCGATACCTACCGGCTACAACAACATGCAGCAGCTATTCGGTGGACTACAGCGATCAGACATGATCGTGCTTGCAGCCCGTCCAAGCATTGGTAAGTCCACTCTCGCGCTAAATCTTGCTGCCAACGCCGCCAAAGAGCACGCGAAGGTCGGGATCTTCTCGCTTGAGATGGGTCGAGAACAGGTTGCAATGCGTCTACTTGCATCCGAAGCACGGCTAAACATGCACGACATTCGCCTTCGCCGCTTCTCCCCTACTGAAGAGACCCGCATGGTTGACGCAGTCGGTCTACTCTCCGACCTTGATATCTACATAGACGACACGCCCTTCCAGACCGTTGCGGAGATGCGCGGTAAGGCCCGCAGGCTGCAGCTCACCCACGGCCTCGACTTCGTGATCGTTGATTACATGCAGTTGATCAACGGGTCAGCAGGAGGTCGGGAAGGCAACCGAGCACAGGAGGTCAGCGAGATATCACGCCAGATGAAGGCGATGGCTCGTGACCTGGACGTACCTGTTATTGCGGTATCTCAGTTGAGCCGAGCAATCGAACGGCGTGAATCTCACAGGCCTGTCCTGTCCGACCTTCGCGAGAGCGGAAGCATCGAACAGGACGCCGACATCGTCATGTTCATTCATCGTGAGGACAGGTTCACGACAGAGGAGCAGTGGAACGCCAAAAGTCCAGACAGGCCATACCCGCGAGGGCTTGCCGAACTGATCGTCGCGAAACATCGCCACGGTCCGATTGACTCGCTGTGGATGTCTGTCCGAGACGAGCATGGCCGGTACATGGAGATGCGTGCCCAGGCGCCAGTCGAACAGTTCTAGCGTCTGTCATATACACAGCGAATATGCGCCAGGTGGATTTGGTCGTAACGAGTCAGGCATCGCAGAATTTCCGAATGACTACTGAAAAGACAGAAAACAGGGCTGCCTCACCGTTCCCACGTGGAGTGCAGTTCACGCCGGTTCCGAATCCACTGCTTGCCAACCTGCTTGAAGAGATCGACGACATAAATGAGCTCAAGGTGACTCTGCGAGTGATATGGGCCTTACATCGCAAACGCGCCCCGCTGCCGTTCATCACGAAACAGGAGCTGTTCGAGGACCGTTCGGTCAGTGCAATGCTGAACGCATCGGGAGATGAACTAGAACGAGTCGTCACTGATGCCGTTGGATTGGCGGTCCAGCGCGGGACCTTGCTCGAAGTACCCTCAGGCACCGGTGAAAAGCGTTTTCTTCTGAACACTGAGCCCGTGCGCGCTGCGTTGGTTCGGAAAGGTGTTGAACTACCGGAACCATCTGCGAGCAGTATCTCTCCAAGAGCGGAAACGCAGCAGGGGGAGCCGCGTCCTGAACTACACACAGGTGTCTTCCGTGTGTATGAAGAAAACATCGGCGTCATGTCGCCGCTGATCGCAGAGAGCATCTCTTCCGCACTGCAGGAGCACCCGGAATCGGATGTGATCGATGCAATACGAGTGGCTGTTGAAGCGAATGCGCGAAGCTGGAAGTATGTGCTTGCAGTTCTCAACCGCTGGGCGGTCGAAGGTAGAGATATACAGGATCTAAAGGGGTCTGATGGAAAGCCTGAACGACATTCTGAAGCGAATCGCAGCGACGAGTTCATTGAACGCTACCTTGAACGGCAGCGAGCAAGAGGAAACCGCTGAGAAGCCGGATCCGTGTCCGATCTGTGACGATGCCCGATGGCTGAATGTTGACGCGCCTGTTGGTTCTCCTGAGTTCGGTACGGTTGTGCCATGCGAATGCCAGGAGACGGCCTGGGGCGCGCACGTCAACAAGCGATTGCGCGACTACTCCGATCTAGGCCCGCTCGAAAGAATGACGTTTGAGTCTATGGAACCGACGGGGCGAGAAGGCTTTGTTGACCCGCCAAGCTTCCGAAAGGCTCGGGATGCAGCGCAGCGGTACTCGCATGACCCAATGGGCTGGCTGGTTGTCAGCGGTCCTTCCGGTACCGGCAAAACGCACATAGCGGCTGCCATAGCCAACCGGCTGGTAAACGATGGCCGTCCGGTTAAGTTCGTTTCTGTGCCAGATCTGCTGGACCACATGCGCGCGACTCTCGACCACAACTCTGTTGATCCAGGTGAGGACGACTTCGAAGACCTTTTCAGTCATATCATCGAGGCTCCGATGCTGGTACTGGATGATCTTGGCGTGCAGAGTCCAACGCGCTGGGCAGAGGAGAAAATCGACCAGGTTCTAAGCCATCGATACGCGCGCCGCTTGCCGACCGTTCTCACAACCAGCCTGTCAATCGACCAGATGCCTGACAGGCTACGCACTCGTGTGACAGACCCTTTCATATCTGAACGAATCGAGCTGCTTTCAGGCGCGGGCAACGCAGACCGGTCATCTATCGGCCTCGACTCTTCGCAGCTCAAGGCCATGACGTTCGATACGTTCGATGAAAGAGGGGCAAGGGAAACATCGCAACGACAGCGACACACGCTTGAAGCCGCTCGCTCTGCAGCACGATCGTTTGCTGAAATTCCGCAAGGTTGGATCTATCTGGCCGGACCCACAGGTGTTGGAAAAACCCACCTGGCTGTAGCCATCGCCAATGTCCAGATCCAGCAGGGCCGTTCTGTGCTTTTCCGCTTTGTGCCTGACCTGCTTGACCAGCTTCGCCGTGCTTACCAGCCAAGTTCGCCTGGAGGATTTGACCGGGAATTCCAGGTGATCCGCAACTGCGAGGTGTTGATACTCGACGACCTTGGAGCACAGGCGTCAACCGCGTGGGCTGAAGAGAAGCTGTACCAGTTGATAGTCCATCGACATGCTGCAGGCCTACCTACTGTCATCACATCACGAGTCTTGCTTGATGAGGCCGCGTCTGCGGGTTTCACTGCACGTTACGCAGATGCCATAGCTTCTCGCCTGCGCGACACACATGTCGTGTGGGAATACGCGATGTTTGCCCCTGACTATCGTCATCGCGGATCGGCAAGCACCCGTCGGCCAGCAACGGATTCTTCGCCTGGGTCTGCCACAACGGAGTCTGACGCGTCTCGAAGCTCCCGATGAGTCCATCGCCCGCGCCGCTCGGTGGAGGAACAGGTAGTGACTCAACCTTCAGCCGTCTCATAGCCGGCGAGTTACCGGCAAAGTGGGTTGAAAACGATCCCGGCTCTCCCGTCGTCTGCTTTCACAACCGCCTCAGGTGGGAACGAGTGATGCTCCTCGTCGTTCCGCGGGAATACATGACTCAGGAACAGCTTTGGCTGGATGACGTGCTGCTTGACGCGCTACGGTTGGCCGTGAGAGTCGGTGAAGAGCACTGTCCTGAAGGCTTCAGAGTGCTGTCGAACTTCGGACGTGGTGCTCACCAGAGCCAGCTTCATGCGCACATCCACGTCATCTCGGGAATTGCCTCGAACATCGCAGAATCAAAGCCGCTTGAAGACTGGTCGAAGGAGAACAGGGTCCGTTCACAACGGAGGGAGGTAGCGAAAGCGCCGCATGCCGACCTCTATCGTGACGAATTGTCCTCATCCCAGTTCGAGTTTCTTACAGGCGAAGGCGCGCCAGCAGCCGCAGAGTTGGCAGTAAAGCATGGCTTGAGTTTCTCTAAGCCCGGCTTCCGGCTCAAAGCCAATTACAGCATGGGCCCTGAGGGCCCTCGCGGTGGCAAGCCGGGATTGTTCATGCTCGGTGGCGGGCAATTGGAGCTGTACGTTTAGCCGGGCGACTGAGCAGCCCATCCTGCAGATGAGTCAGCGGGTTCTCGCGCTAAACGTACCGCGCTGCCGCCATTGTCCCGACCGCAACTATCACAAGCACTGCGTTGATCCGACTTCCCATCGCAATCTTTGATCGGATTTCATCTAGTCGGCCGTCGTCCGATTGAGCATTTTCCTGAAGTGAGCGTCGCAACTTCGCCGTGTTCGCACCGACCCAGCCGCTCAAGAAAAACGCAAGCAGCGAGGCAATGAGCCCGATCCCGATTGCCGTTCCCCAGCCGTTGCTGAATAACTGGTCAAATTCTCGGCCGGGTGTCCTGGAAATTAGAGCGAAACCGAAGAGGATTGTGACAATCGCCGAAAGCGTGATCCACAGGCTGTTCAGCTTGCTGATTGCCTGCAGGACGTCTCTCTCTATCTCGTTGCCAAGCGCCCGCAGCTTCGGCTCGAGTACGAGTGCCAGGTAAACCGCTGTACCGACCCAGAAAACTCCTGCAACTATGTGGACGATTCTCAATACGACAAGTTCAGTGTTCAACTACCGGCTCTCTTGTGCTCAAGGATTGCGTCTGCCACATCACGGATATCCGCGTCTAGCATGTGAACTACACCATGATGCAGGCCGGAAGTAGATTCGCCAACATAGATCGGTAAGCCAGCCACACGAAACATCTCGAAATCTCCTGAGCTGTCACCAATCGCTGCGATTTCCGCGGGTTCCAATCCAAACCTTGCAGCCAGTTTTTGGAGATACTCAGCCTTGGTCGAGGCCCACGTGTGCCTAATGGCGCCGGTCTCGAAATCGAGATAGCTTGAGCTTGTGTGCTCGATTCCAAGTTCTTCAGCCACTCGGTCTACAGCGAACGACCAGGTGACCGATGCCAGAGCAAGCGCCACTCCAGCCTGCTTCAGCGACTCAATCCCGTCTGCTGCGCCGGGCGCATAGTGCAGGTTCTCCAGTGCCTCCTCAACCACAGGCTTGCCCGCCTGTAGATACCAGCTGGCCATCTCCTCACGTGCAGATAAGACCGCCTCTCTGCCTGACTGGCGCTCAAGCTCGCACATGCGCTCGTATTTTCCGATAGCGCGAGCGATCGTCTGGCAAGCTGTATTGCCTCTCAGCAAAGTTCCATCCACGTCGAAGACAGCCAGTTTTATCGTTGGTGTGCCCATCACTCAGGACCTACCAGCGCGGCTTGTCCCAGGGCCAGGCTGCGTCTAACGACTTCACCATGTCCTCCCGCTTGCCGATCTTGCCGGAGCTGTAGATCTCCGCATATTCATCGACCCTGTCCTGGTCGATTTCGACACCGAGTCCGGGCTTGTCCGGGACCTCCATGTAACCGTCTTTGAACTGCAGCTTCCCGCCCTTGATGATGTCACCGTCGGTGTCGGTCCACGGGTAATGAGAATCCGCCGGGTAGTTCAACTCAGGTGTCGCCGCACAGGCGTGGAGCATAGCCGCCTGCGACACACCAAACGCATTGTTGCTGTGTCCGGAAAGGCCCCAGCCCATCACGCGGCACAGTACGCCAGTCTCCTTGTACGCAAGAATCCCACCCCAGTGGTGGTGGTCTCCGAGGATGATGTCTATTCCCTCCAGCTTGGTGTTGGGTTTGACGTGGGCGAATGCCGAAACGCACATGTTTGAAGCGGTCGGAGTCGAAGTGTGCTTCTTGAGCTCAGCGTTCTCCTCGATCGGCCCGCAAAGGTCTTCGAGATACTGCGGTTCGTACTTTTCTATCGCCTGTGCGACACGTATCGACGTCTCCAGCGTCCAGTTGGCATTGGGGTCGATACGGATCTCATAGCCTTCTGACTTCGGGAAGCGTTCACGTAGGGCGGCGAACGTTTCGATATCCAGTTCCGGTTTGAAGAAGCCACCCTTGATCTTGAGAGCCTTGAAGCCGTAGTTGTCTACGAACTCCTCTGCCTGCTTCACATACTGATCAGGCGAGAGCGTGTCGCCGGTGGATACCTCTCCTTCACCGTTCTCGTCCGCCAGCTTGTAGAAAAGGTAAGCAGCCCACTCGACCCTGTCGCGTGCTCGGCCGCCGATATAGTCACAGAGAGGTAGGCCAGCGTGTTTCGACGCAGCGTCAAGGATCGCTGTTTCCACAGCAGCCCACGCACCGGCTCGGGGCTCAGTCGCTCCGTTGAACTGCGATCTGATCTTGGTGATGTTCCGCGGATCCGCGCCCAGGACGACATCTTTCTGGGACTCGATGTGCTGCACCCAGTCATGTCCGGATTCTCCAACGCCGGTCACACCTTCATCGGTCTCGATCTGTACCAGGGTGCGTACGGCATGCGTCGGGTGGATGCCGCCAGAGTTGAGCAGCGGCTGGTCTCGAATGGCCAATGCGGTGGCGGTCAGTTTTGTGATCTTCATAAGGTGTCCCTGCCCGGATGAGATGATTGGATAGCTGCGGTGCCAGATATTAACTCCATCTGCGGTATGCTGCGCCGGTCCCGATGTATCAACCGCACATACACGGCCATCCCGAGCCTTTTGTAAGGGATGGCGACGCATATAACACGGCCCGGAGCACCGCATGAAAATCACAGGCGTCGAAGTTTTTCCACTCACCAGTCAACGTCCGCCGCTGAAGGTCGGCCAGCCTATTCATCCATCATGGTGGGGCTACGACCAGACGCTTATTCGAGTCGACACTGAAGGTGGTCTCTCGGGATGGGGTTGTGCAGGAGTGCGATGGGAGATGGTCGACGCAGTAAAAAAGGTGCTGTGGCCGCACCTGATCGGTGAGGACGCTCTGCAACCGGAGTCGGTAACCGAGCGGCTGCATCAGTGGACATTCTGGTATGGCCGTGGAGGGGGCATCACGGCATACATCGGCGCTGTGAACCATGCTCTGTGGGACATCCTTGGCCAGCACACAGGACTGTCAATCTCCCGACTGTTCGGCGGCCGCTACATCGAGCGAGTCAAACCTTACGCGTCGATGCTGTTCTCGTGGCCTGCCGACGAAATGGTGGCCAACCTTGAGTCAGGACTCGAACGCAACTTCCGGGCATTCAAGCTCGGCTGGGGCTCGTTTGGCAGAGAGCGCGACCTACGGCACGATGAAGAGTTAGTGAAAACGGCCCGCAAGGCAATCGGAGACAGTTCTGAACTGATGGTCGATCCCGGCGGTTCAGACGTGTTCTGGCACGGCGACCTGAAGTGGGCGATGGAAGCCGCCCGTATGCTCAAGGACTACAACGTTCGCTGGTTCGAGGAGCCACTCCGCGCCGACGACATCGAAGGCTACAAGAAGCTCAGAGATGCATCGCCAGTCCACATAGCTACAGGCGAAGTTGTGCGCGGTCGACTCAACTTCAAGCCGTTCATCGAGAATCGTGCCTGCGACATCCTGCAGCCGGACCAGACGATCTGCGGCGGGCTTTCAGAGTCTCGCAAGATCTGGCAGGCGGCATACGACGCAAATATCCAGGTTGTGATGCACGGCTGGAACACCGCCGTCGGAGCCGCGGCGGACCTTCAGCTCTCAGCTTCGATGCCAGACGGCAAGTACCTCGAATACTGGCATCCAGCGCCATATGTCAGCGGGATCCTGGCGAAGCCGTTGCTGCTGGATGAGGACGGCATGCTGCCGATCCCGGACGGCCCCGGACTTGGCATAGAGATAGACGAAGATGCACTAAAGGCACATGCAGAGGGCGCAGACAATTACGGAGCTTGATCTAACTAGGGAGGAAACACATGGCGATCAATGGAAAGTGGCGATACGAAGACCTGACATGGCCTGAGATCAACGAGGCGATCAAAGCGGAGATGATCCCTGTTCTGCCAGTCGGAACCATGGAGCAGCATGGACCGCATCTGCCTGTGAAGATGGATCGCTGGACCGCAACCGAGGTCGCGCAGGCTGCATGCGAGCAGGCCTCAGACCGTCTGTTGTTCATGCCTCCGGTTTCGTACGGTTACACCACGCATGTGATGGACTTCCCTGGGTCCGTGACGATCCACCACGAGACCTTCATCCGTTACGTCACCGACATCCTGAAAAGCCTTGCCTATCACGGCTTCTCCCGCATCTTCGTTGTCAACGGCCACGGCTCAAACATGCCGCCGCTCGATCTCGCATGCCGCCGCGCCAACATGGAAACCGAAGCCGAGGTTGCGTTGTCTTCCTGGTGGGGACTCGCCGCCACGGACCCCGAGTTCATGGAGAAGTGGCGCGAATCCCACTTCCCCGGCGGCTGTGCCCATGCAGGAGAAGCTGAGACGTCGCTTGCATTACATCTCGACGCAGACCTTATCCAGATGGACAACGCGAAGCATGAAGAGATCGCCTTCCATGAGCACAAGTCGAAGTTCCAGTGGGTTGATCTTTGGGCAGCAGGACCGGTGAACATCACGTCATGGACGAGTCAGTACACAGAGTCAGGCATCTGCGGCGAGGCGAACCTTGCCACTCCTGAAAAGGGCAAGATGCTGTTCGATGAGGCTGTGAAGAACCTGATCGACTTCACCAACGAGTGGATGGAACACCCGCTTAACGCGAGAGTAGACCACCATGCAGTAAAGCCGCTTGGTGAGCTGCCGGGTTAGGAGAAGCCCTTCAGATAGTCTGCATTGGCCTCCCACATCTCGTCGAACATACTCCGAATCTCACTGAGTGAAAGTTTTGCAGCAGTGAGCGGGTCCAGTGCGATCGCGTGGAATGCGGCTTCGCGGTCAAGGTCTTCGATAGCGAGCGCAGCCATCTCCTGGACGGCCACGTTCGCCCTGCTGAGGGAAGCGCACTGCGGTGGCAGGTCACCGACTGCCATAGGGTGAATGCCAAGTTTGTCCACCGTGCATGGCACCTCAACGCAGCTGCCTTCAGGCAGATTGGAAATCAGACCGGCGTTTGCGACGTTTGCGTTGATTACAGTCGGCCTTCCACTTTCCATGGCTTCGATGATCCGGCAAGCATATTCGTCCGATCGAGAAGTCGTCAGTTGCTCCGATGTATCCGCATCTGCGCGCAGCTGTTCGTAGTGGTCATCTACCCGCTTTACCCGACGCTGCAGGTCCTGCCTGATCTCATCGAGCTTGAACTCCGCCAGCCGTTCTTCACTCGTGCGGAAGTACGGTGTGTACTCTGACATATGTCGAGTCGACTCAGTCACGAAGTATCCGAACTGCCGCATCACCTCGAAGCGAACGGTGTCCCGCGAGAAAATCTCAGGGTTGTTCATCGCTTCGACAAGCTCCGGATAGGCGTCTTTGCCGTCACGTTCAAAGCGCATGAACCATGCGAGGTGGTTGATGCCGGCAACCCATGCCGTGACCGATTCTCTGGGCGCACCGATGTACTCGGCGAGGTCTTCAGTGGTGCGCTGAACACTGTGGCAAAGACCCACGGTTGGCACATCGGTCATGTCATTGATCACCCAGCAGGCGATCGCCATCGGATTCGTGTAGTTGAGCAGCCACGCATCCGGGGCAAGCTCTTCAATATCGCGGCAGATATCGACCAGGACAGGTGCTGTCCGAAGGCCCTTGAACACGCCGCCTGGGCCGACTGTGTCACCAACCGACTGGTCCACTCCATATTTCAGCGGTATGCCAATGTCCTTCGTGTAGTCATCCCCAACTCGAATTGTGGTCAGGACGTAGTCGGCGCCGTCCAGCGACGCCCTCCTGTCATCGGTGGTCTCGACACGAATACTGGTCCCGGTATCGTTCATCAACTTGGTTGCGAACCGCCCGATCACATCAAGTCGTTCGGCATCGACATCCATCAGCGAGACGGTTGCATCCGCAAGCTCAGGTACACAGGCGACATCCTGCAGGAGCCTCCGAGCAAACACGACGCTACCTGCACCAATTAGAGAGATTTTGGGTGACATTGAACGCTCCGTTTCTCGCGCGACCAGATCGGGCTGCGGGCTTCAGAGTGGGCAGATTCTCAGTACTGCTTGACCTTGTCAACGACGTTGAGAAGCGGTCGTCCGGCGATGTAGCGGCCCAGGTTCTCCTCGAATATCGAGAAGGTTCGTTGGTCCAACATCGTCTTTTCTGCATTACCCGCAATGTGCGGCGTGATGATCAGGTTCGGCACATCCCAGAGCCTGCTGTCGGCATGCAGCGGTTCTTCTTCAACCGTGTCGAGCGCAGCACCCGCAAGGGTTCCGCTGTTAAGAGCATCGACCAGCGCGGCGTTGTCGAAAACTCTTCCGCGGGAGGTCACGACAAGCCTGGCGTTGGGTCGCATCATTGCGAATTCGTCCCTGCCGAGCATGTTCCTGTTCGTTTCCGAAAAAGGCGCTGTGACTACCACATAGTCGGAGGCACTCAGCAGGTCTGGGAGCCTGTCCAGCGTCCAGACGAATTCCACTATCGGGTCGGCGTCAATCGCCTCACTGTCCACCGCAAGGACACGCATGCCCATCGCCTGGCAACGCCACGCTATTTCACGACCAGACTTTCCGAAGCCAATAATGCCAACCGTCTTATCGCCAAGAAATTCCACCTTCTCCAGTGCGCCGTCCTGGTCCCAGCGGTGATGCTCCTTGTCTTCCCAGAACCGTGGAAACTGGCGAGCCAGGGCAAACATCATTGCCAGCGCATGCTCGCCAATCATCGGCGCACCGGCTCCTCTGGCATTCGTGACCGTCACATCAGTGTTAACAACCTGCGGCACTTCGTTGAACAGTCCTTCCATTCCAGCATCGAGTGTCTGGATCCACTTCAGTTCGGAAGCGGATTCGAATTGCGGACTGGTCGGATAACCGAAGACGACCTCAGCGTCCCTGAAGTGAGAACTGGCCTCAGACTCCGATTGTGGGTTGACGATATCGACCTCGCGGTAGATCTGCTGCAATGCATGGCAGAAAGGAGCTGCCCAGTCAGGCAGTACAAGAACCTTCATTACGAGTGCCTCTGTTTTCTTCTGTCGCTCAGGTCGGGATTTGTCGGAACTTTAGCGCCTGGACCGTTCCAGAATCGCTCAAAGCTGACCGATACGAACGGTGGATATTCTTACACGGTTTCGAGCAGGTCTATCGCAGCTTCGACCATGATCTCACCAGCTTCAGGAGAGAACGGACTGGTTGTGGTTCCGTAGAAGCGTCTGAAACGCTTCATATCCACAAGATCGGTCAACGCAATCCCGATCAACTCTGTGTAGGGCTGCCGAGTGGATACATAGCCGATGTATTCCGAGCTGTAGCTGGCAACCCATGGTCTTCCACCGGCTGCTCCATCTTTTATTGCCGTCCCAAGCTCGTTGAACATTTCGCCAGGATGAGCGCTGATCACCAGGTCACCGATGCGCAGAGCTTGCAGCTCTATCCGCAACGGTGCCAACGCCTGATTCTTGGCGAGGTTGAGTTCATTGCGACCATTTCCGTACATCTCAGGATGGTTCTCGGCCGCATTAGCCGTGGTTGTGCCTTCGGGCCACACCTCACCGCTGTAGTCACCGAGTTCACCGGCGAGGCGCGTGTGAAGCCTCTCCGCTTCCTCAACGGTCCACGGCACTTTTCGGCGCGGCAACTCTGCTCTCACAGATCTGGAGTCAAGAACTGCGTCCGGCGATGTCTCTATGCTCACTGCGACTTTCAGCGCTTCCCGGGCGATCGCCTCAGCAAACTTCGCCGTGTCTTCGTGGGTATGCAAATGCTCCGACTTGCGGTTTCCGAACCACCAGTCAAACGGGTGAATATCGCCGCCTGCACCCTGGATGTGCAACGCAACCGCGCCAGGTTCGATCTCCTCGATGATCGAAGAGAGTTCTCCCGAAAAATCGCCAGACCATTCAAGATACTGACCGCCATCGCAGACGCCGTGAGCAGCGAAATTCACTACACGGGCGATCGGGGAGCCATCAGGTTCATCGACACGCAGCACACCAACCTCTTCGTCCACGGGTCGATCCCTGTACTGCCTGTTAACAGTCCAGCCTTTCAGTGTTCCGGAACCATGCCCCGAGACAGCGGGACGCATCGCCTTCGACGCCTCGTATACGGTCCCTGCAACAAGGTCCGCGAGATATGCGGCATACGTCTGCCATTCAGCGGTGACGCCAAGCAAAATGTCGGGTGCAGTGTGATTGTGGGTGGAGTTGACAAGCAGTGATTCCGCCGGGATTCCGGTCAGACCACTAACTTGCCTTTGGATCTCCAGCATCGTCGGTTTTGGGATGCCGCAAACCTCGAGCGACACGATAGCGAGCCGGTTCTCTCCGTCATCCAGCACGAGGGCACGGGCGAACAGGTCCCTGAAGATGCCGGTTGATCTGCCCTGTCGCAGCCCCCACTGCCCCATCCTGTAGCCAATGGGAGGCGTGATCACCGTCTTAGCTGTTCCAGCGCTCAGGTTTGGCATGTCTCAAGAATCTCACTTCGCGCCGGCAGCTCGTGCCACTTCGAGCGCGTCCAATTCCAGGTCAACATCCAGCTCTTCGCCTGTCTCAAGCGGATGTCCTGCCAGGTTTGTCGAGACGATCACTCGTGAACGCGGCATCGCTTTGCGGAGGTGACGCGCAAAAACTGCGGGTTGCGGTCGGTCGACTGACACGCAAACTAGATCGCCAATTCGCAGCACATGTACGCCTAACTCATCGCTTGCCGACGTTTCAATCGATACATTACGGCGATACTCGATATTCCTTGCTGCAGAGGATGCCTGTGTTGCCAGCAGCAGCCCCAGTGCCTGCACATCCTGTGCTCCGCGACCCAGGTGGGTCCTTGAACTGTTCCCCCGATACCAGTCGTACGGGCGTACGTCAGCATCCGAACCCCTGGCGAATGCGACTATTCCACCGCCTGCCTGTTCCAGAGCCCAGCTTGCGTAGGCAGGAAAGTCACCTGTCCATCTTCCGTCGTCACCGCGTATCAACGCAGGACAGCAAAAAGAAAACAGCTGTGCAATGCCGTCTCCTGAAGCCGTCGTAACAGAAGCTACTGTGACCGATTCATCGGCCTCCGCTCCCTTGCCAGCCACACCAGTCGTCACCCCGGTGAGTTGAGCTGCATTTGCGCCGATTGCAGCCGGTGACATTGAGTAAGCAGCCTGCGCCGCTGCGCCACCGCAAAGCTCAGGTAAATACCCGAGATAGTTGGCATGGTCGGACCCAGGCGCGTCGATCCAGGTTGGGGGTGATGTTGCATTGCCTGTGCAGGTGAGCCAGACAAATGGAGCGAAGGTGCTCGCCGCACCGGCTACTTCGTCTCGAATTCGCTCTTGCAATTTCGGCTCGAGACCCCAGACATCAAGGGAGCAGATAGCCACACGCCGGCCTTCCGCCTCGAAAACGAATGCACGCACCAGCATGTCATCGTCAACACCGGTCGACACGGTTCCCGTGAACTCAGGACCGTTGACCTTGAACCCGACTGGCGGAGTGATCGGAGCCCGACCAGCGCCTGCACGGAGGAGTCCATCGTCACCGGGCGCGAACTGGGCTTTCTCGCTGGCTGTCAAGGCTACTCCCAGTTCTTGTAAGTTCCGGGACCGGTCTTGCGTGCCATCTGCACCTGCACGCCGTCTGGGTCATAACAGTTGGAGATTGTCCTGCCTGACTGCTGGTTCTCGAATGGTTCGAACAGGAACTCCACGCCACCGAGCATCTGTACTTCCTTGGTGGCGTCTTTCGGATCTTCGACAGCAAAGGAGATGTGATCTATTCCAGTCTTTTGTCCTTCTTCAGCCTGGTGAAGCTCTATACGCACAGGATGCTCCTTATCATTGTTGAACAGGAACACAGTCTGGCCGTCATCTACAGTGCCTTCCGGCGACATACCGAACTTGCGATAAAACTCGATCGAAGCCGCAAGATCGCTGACAACGATGTCTATGTGGTCAACCCCGAGAAACTTCATCGGTCACTCCTGTTGCTAACGAGTATTGAAAAAGGTCCTTAGTCTTAGCGGGTTGTGCCCGCCGATGATACTCTGCGCACCGCTCACAATCAGCGTCTATATGCAGCGATGGTTCAAGGACGGTAGAACGAGATGACTGGTGAAATCGAGATACTGTCGGGCGAGTTCGAAAGACTGCTCGGATCTAATAGAGACCTGACGCAGGTTGCCAGCGGCATGGCATTTTCCGAGGGAACGCACTGGCTGGAACGCGATAGCTCCCTGATCTGGAGCGACATTCCTAACAACCGAATCATGCGCTGGTCAGAATCTGACGGAGTCTCGGTGTTTCGGGAGCCTTGCGGCAACACCAACGGTCACACTACCGACCTCGAGGGGCGAATTCTGTCATGCGAAACGAGTGGTCGCAGGGTCAGCCGGACTGAGCTAGATGGCAGCGTCGTGACGCTCGCTGACCGCTACAGGGGCGGCAGACTGACATCGCCTAACGACATAGTGGTGAAGTCCGATGGCTCCGTCTGGTTCACGGATCCGGACTACGGAGCGCTGCATCCAGAACTCGGCCATGGCAAAGGTCCTGAACAGGACCACAACCGCGTCTACAGACTCGTTCCCGAAACCGGCGAATTAATCGCAGTCTCCGAAGACTTCGACAAGCCAAATGGCATTGCATTTTCGCCGGACGAAAGCGTTCTCTATGTTGGCGATACTGGCCGCACGCATGGGGAGTTCCGTGCTCATCGAGTGATGGCTTTTGATGTAAGCGGATCAGAGTTGACCAACCCGCGGGTTTTCGCGGATGTAGATCCCTGGGTTCCAGACGGTATGCGAGTTGATGTGAACGGGAACCTGTTTGTTGCGGCCGGTGACGGAGTTCAGTGCTTCAACCCGTCTGGCGAGCTAATCGGCAAAATCAAAACACCGGAAGTTGCGGCTAACTGCTCCTTCGGGATGTCAGACAAACAGACACTCTTCATCGCCGCTACGAGCTCGGTATGGAGCATCGAATTGAACACGGCGGGAGCGGCGAGGCCGGGTTAGAGCGTCGAAGTGCCACCCTTCGACAGCATCAGGATGGCGTGTTCGCAATGTAGCGGGTCGATCCCCACCTGTCTGGGGCAGGATCACAGTATGCACAAGTATCTTCTCGTCCGCGGCAAATTCCGCCCTGCCCGCGAACAACTGGTTCTGACAGAACCCTCGCAGACCACTTAGCCGTTGCTGATCTGGGTGTAGCAGTAGCGCAGCCACTGGTGGAAGAACGTGTTGCGATGCATGCGCCAACGATTGATGGGATTTGCTGGGTCGAAATTCTCTATCTGCAAAACAGAACTGTTGTCGGCATCGCGAATGACTTCGTAAGCCAACCTGCTTGCACTGTATTCAGGGTGACCTTGATGCATTAGGACCTTGTGATCGGTCGTCTCGAAAATGGTGTAACCAGACTCAGCTCCATGTGCTAGAAGCGAAATCTTGCCTTCGTCTCGTGCTTTCAATAAGTCGGTATCTGACATTCCTGCCATGCGGCTCTGTGGTGTCAAGAACGCGTCATCCATTGCACCCATTATGTAGTGATCTTGTTGAAGGTTGTTTACTTCAAAGACACCGAATAATTTGTGTTCAAAATCGACCTTGCTGATGCCTTCAAGATATGCGAGAGCGAATGCACCCCAACAGATGCCTAAAGTATTAGGTGTGTTCTCGCGGGCATGTTTCGCTATTTCAGTGAACTCCCGCCAGTACGCCACTTCTTCAAATCTTAAATGTTCCACTGGCGCGCCAGTGATGATCAGGCCGTCTAGTGGTGAATCTTTTGTGGCTTCCGCGTAGCTCACATAGTGGTCATCCAGATGACCCGGCTCCCATGTTTTGTACTGATGCGACTCAAGGCGGATCCAAACTGGTTCAATCTGTAATACCGAAAGGCCGAGCGGAAGCAGAAGATTAAATTCGTACTGCTCACCAAGCGGCATGATGTTCATGATTCCGATGCGGAGCGGGCGGATATCTTGCCGTTCAGCCTGTGGAACCGGAACCCACTTCACGCGGTTCCGCTCGATCTGCGGCAATGCGTGATAGTTCGTGGGAAGGATCAGAGTCATAACAAAAGTAGTCAGCGGCGGATGTCATGTTCAATCCGCCGCCGACCTACTGAGACGGGTATTTCATCCGATTTCGTCGAATGCAGCCTGGAAGTCCTCCTTGATGTCATCAATGTGTTCAAGGCCAACCGAAACGCGAACCATCGTCGGCGTTACGCCTGTGGCAAGCTGATCTGCTTCATTCAGTTGTTGGTGAGTGGTGGAAGATGGGTGAATAACCAGAGTCTTCGCATCACCTACGTTCGCCAGGTGGCTAGCAAGCTTCAAACTATTGATGAATGTGACTGCATCTTCATGGCCACCCTTCAGTTCAAAGTTCAGCATCGCCCCAAAGCCACGCAACGTGTATTTTTCAGCGAGTTCCTTGTACGGACTGGAATCGAGACCTGGATAGCTAACCGACTTCACCGCAGAATTTGACTCCAGCCATTTGGCAAGTTCAAGCGCGTTTGCCGTATGCCGTTCGATGCGTAGGCTGAGAGTTTCGATCCCCTGCAATAGTAAGAATGAGTTGAACGGAGACTGTGATGGACCGTAGTCTCGGAGGCATTCCAGCCGTGCCCGCAGTCCGAATGCGACGTTTCTTCCTTCGGGAACGCCGAGCATGTTGCAAATGTCGGATCCGAATCCAAAGGCATCCCAGTGCACGAGTCCGTGATAGGAATCTGTCGGTTCACTGAAAAGCGGGTACTTGCCGTTCCCCCAGTTGAACGTACCTGCGTCGACAATAACTCCGCCAATCGTCGTCCCGTGTCCACCAATCCATTTGGTTGCACTTTGAACAACGACATCCGCGCCGTGTTCGATTGGGCGTATCAACGCACCACAGGCTCCAAGGGTGTTATCGACTATGAGGGGGAGATCATGCTTCTTAGCCATGGCCGAGATCGAATCAAGATCGGCAACGTTAAATCGCGGATTACCCATTGACTCGAGGAATATCGCCTTGGTGTTGCTGTCGATCTGTTTCTCAAGTTCTTCCGCAGTGTCGTCTGCGGCGAACTTCACGTTAATGCCGATGCGGGGGAACTGAACCTTCAGCTGTTGATAAGTTCCGCCATACAGGAATGGTGACGAAACGAGATTGTCGCCCGCCTGGAGCATATTGGTGAATGCGATGAACTGGGCAGACTGGCCGGAAGCTGTTGCTAGTGCGGTCACACCACCTTCCAGAGCAGCAACCCTCTTCTCGAACACATCATTCGTCGGATTCATGATGCGGGTGTAGACATTCCCGAATTCTGCAAGGCTGAAAAGGTTTGCGCCGTGCTCTGCGCTGTTGAACACGTACGAAGACGTCTGATAAATCGGAACTGCGCGGGCGTTCGTTGTTGGGTCGGGATCTTGTCCAGCGTGAAGCTGGAGGGTTTCATATCGGTAGTTGCTCATCGTGTTCCTTACTGAGAATCAGCTGACTGACCACCAAGGTGAATCTGTTCAGCGATGGTTTGCCAATTTCCGTTGCTTCCAGCCTGACACGTTTTTGCAAGCACCTTTCTCGCGCAGGGTCTGGAATCTTCTTCGCACAGTCATTAATCAGGCGTCCTGTCTTGGCGACGACGCATCATACATCATCGACTTTTAAGGCCCTTCAGCAACGCCATTTGATGCTGCGTTGATCAATTCTGAGGGTCTGGTGATGAACAGAGGAAAATGTGTTGGAGCCTTGTTGCGAAAGACGTCGCCGGTTTTTGTTCCGTTCTATGTCTAGCCTCCGTGGCTCTCAAGCACCAACCCGCTGCACGTACAGAGCTAGGTGCCATTCAAAAGGAACCGGTTCAGTGAAAACATACTGATGTCGAACTCCGGTTGTTCTTCCTGTGCCAGATCGGCCAGGATCTCCCCGAGCGCCGGGGCAACCTTGAACCCGTGCCCGGAGCATGCATTGGCGATTACAACGTTACGGAGTTCCGGGTGGCGGTCAGAGATCAGAGACGGTAGTAGTTCGTATCCCCTCACCTCACCAGGGAGTGGGGTGAACTTTCTTGTGCTTGTCAGTTCGTTACTGCTGCTCGGAAGGTGCTGATAGACTGCGGCGGTCCTTGGCAGTGTCACAAGCAAACGCCGGCGAAGTTGATGACCCAGGACTCACGAGACGAAAAGTCTGCCCCCGATTCCGGGAATTCAATCGTTAAATCGGTTCAGGTTTTCTACCAGAACCTGACTCCGCGCATGCGCGCCTACTACGGCAGCGGAATCGCCGCTGTATTGCTTGTCGTGATCATACTGATCATCGTTCTGGCTAACATCGGAGGTGGCGAATCGGGATCAGATGGACCCGAGGCAACCGCGATCCCGAACCAGGTCGAAGGCCTGCGACTTTCGAGCGATACCGATACTGGGCGTAGTGACCAGGACGGCATCACATCCGCGATTCAACCCAAGCTCATCATTGATGCACGTGACTCCACGACTGTGGAGATCCTCTTCAACGGGGAAGTCATCGACACGCTCGACAGCAAGAACGAAATCGAGTTCGAGTTTGCTGAAGAGCTGCCTGACGGCGTGTTCGGAGTTGAAGCAAGGCTTCTCGGCGATGACGGTGCGGAACTACTAGTCCGCGGTCCTCTTTTTGTCACGATCGATACCATCGCTCCCAGTCCACCGTCAGCGGTACGGCTCTCTCCTGATACCGATCTCGGCCTCTCGATAAACGACGGGTTGACCAGCATCGAAGCACCTGCGATCAGCGGTAACTCAGGTGTTGGCGACACGGTCCGGGTGATGATCGGCGCTGATACGGCCGGCGAATCGATTAGCGATGTGACAGGTGAATGGTCCGTTGTGCTACGGAAGCTGGATGAGGGCCAACACACGATCACAGCCATCGCCGAGGACGCAGCAGGCAACGTAGGAATCGAGTCCAGTCCGTACACCTTCACTCTTGATCTCACACCGCCCGTACTGTCAGTCGATTCGCCGGACGACGAATCGACATTAAGAGGCACTGAGACTCTAACCGGATCATTCTCAGACGAAGGATCGGGCATAGCCGGCGTGGACTACCGGATCGGTGAAGGCAGCTACTTCCCGGTTTCGACGAACACCCAGAGCGGCATCTTTAGCGGAGCGCTGATTGTTGACGATGACCTGAACGGTGACCAGGTGCTGACTGTGACCGCATTCGACGTCGCCGGGAATATGACCGAAGTTAACCGCGACGTCAGTGTCGAAATAGAGAGGCCATTCGCTGTTGCCGAAACAAGACCGGTGAATGGTGCCAGGAGCGTTGGCGTCACGGTAAAGCCAGAGGTCTACTTCAGCGTTCCGGTCGATGTGGAGACGCTCAACTCGCAGAGCGTCAAGATATCTTCTGGAGGCCGCGATCTTCCCGCCAGCATCGTGCCTGCAGGAGACGGCAAGTTCGTATGGATATTCCCCGATGAACCGGTACCCGGCGACTCTTCAGTGACTGTCACACTGGATGGCGATCAGATCCGGTCAGCCGGTGATGATGCCCTGCTAGACGGCGACTCCGATGGAAGACCCGGCGGAGACTTGATCTTTAGCTATTCGACCGTTAGCGTCCAGCCGGTTGCTGGCACCAGGATCACGGGGATAATTGCTGATCCAGGCCCCGACAACCAGCCAATGACTGACGACGATCTGGACCCTGGACCTGACGGAGAGATCGGCACAGGCGATGACATTCCGCTTCTGCCAATCCCCGGCGTAGAGATCTCGCTTCTTGGGCTGCCTAGTGTGATGGCGGTAAGTGACGCAAACGGAAGCTACTCGATTAACAGCGTCCCCGCAGGCTCGGTAAAGGTGAAGATAGATGGTCTCACCGGCACGGCACCGTCCGACTTTTACTTCCCAGAGATGGTGATGGACGTAAGGGCTGTGGCAGGTGAAGACAACTTCATCATGCCAGGCCACAGGATCGCCTATCTGCCGCGACTGCCCGACGAGATACTGCAGACGGTCGATGCCTCCGACAGGACCATGATCGTTGGTGACAGCGTCTCTGCCCCACAGCTTCCTTCCGATCAGCAAGAGCTGCTCTCGATCGAGATTCAGCCGGACAGTCTGATCGCGCCCGATGGGACCAGCCTCGACTCTGCGGAGATCGGCATCAGCACCGTTCCACCCGAACTTGTAGTCGACATGTTGCCTCCAGGAGTGCTCCAGCACACCTTCGACATCACCGTCCAGGCGCCAGGCGTCGCCAATTTCGCAGTCCCGGCACCGATGACCTTCCCTAACGTGTTCGACGCAACTCCCGGAACCCAGCTCAACTTCCTGAGCTTTAACCATGACACCGGTTTACTCGAGATAGAAGGAACGGCGACCGTTTCAGAAAACGGAGAGAGCGTCAGCACAGATCCAGGAGCAGGAATCGTGCGGACAGGCTGGCACGGATTGACGCGGCCTGGCTCGGTGGTGCTGCCGGGCTGTAACCCCGAGGAGGAACCTCAGGTCGATGTCGATCCGAATCCAGCGATTGGAAGGGTCAGCTCCATTGTCGGAGGGAGTGTGCTGCTCGATCTGTCAAGGGGAGACAGAACGGTTACCGGACCGCTGGATGACGAGCTCTGGACGATCGAGGAACTCATCAAGGGTCGGAACAAGCAGAGCGCATACAGGATCCGAGTTGAGAACCGGGATGAGAACGGCAAGGCGGCGCAAAGGACCGACCGGAGTGAATGCGAACGTGTACGCCAAACCCCGTTAATGGTGGAAGTGATAATCCGAGGCCCCGCTGCAGATTTCTTGACGGTTAGTCTCGATAGCCACGGGAAGAATAGAACCCTGTTGAATCCGGCTAGCAAGTCAGTCCTGTTCGGTGAGGCGCCGAACTCGCAGCCTGATGCAGAGGCGATTTTCGGCTTCATGCTCGAACCAGGGCAACTCGAAGACATCGTATTCACTCCCAAGGTGTTGGTCCGTCGCTCGAACTTCAATCCTTCGAACGCAGATGCCACAGTCGAAACCGTAATAAGCGACGAGATCCTCTTCGGTACGTCGGTAGAGATTCGCGCCTTCAAATGGCGGACACCCGAGGACTTGCTGATCCGAGAGAAGATCAATTTGTACAGTTGGACCGATATCGGCGATGCCAACGACCGCGACGGATTCGCTTCGATGCCTGACGCAACCGTGGACGGTCGAGGATCAGGCGCGTCACGACGGCCGGTTGAGCTTCGAATGCCTGAGGCAGTTACATTCGTCTCAGACGATCCGGCATTCTCATTTATTGAGGACACCGTACTCGGATTCACCGGATTCCAGTTCGACCCCATTCGGGTCAAAGATGATCAACTTGGAGGGATCGACGTAATCAGCCCGGATGGTCAGAAGACCGGGACGATACCGGTCGAGGGCGATGGGATCATTGCCGAAGTCTGGGTGAATGAGCAGCAGTTCCTGGACACGCTGGAGAATGTTTTTCGGAACGGAGGCAGCTCCCCGGACCAAAGGCCGAACGCTTTCTGGCGGTTGATAGACACGCCTGAAAGACGCCAGGCAATTTTCGATTCCGTGATCAGCGAAACGATCGACAGGCTGTTCATCCACATCACACCTGGACCCGATGGAAGGCAGGGAACTAACGACGACGGTGGAATCCGTTTCGTATCAACGCAGGAAAGGGGAACGACACTCGATATTAGAAGTTGGACCGGACCGGCCGGACCGACCGATTCTGAACGAAGATCCGGCGGCAGGACCACTCAACTCGGACAGGCAACCGGTATTGACTGGGAGCCTTTCTCGCCATTGGACCTGGTGAAAGCGGATAAGCCGTTTATGTTTGGAGGGGCCACTTATCAGCCAAACCGTCAGAGCTTCGCTTTCAAGCTGACGGAGTCGCTTAATGAAGAGAGCAGCGGCAATATCGACATATACCTCGATCGCTGGATTCGAATCATTGACAGAACCCGGTTCGATTCCCCAACAGTCGCGTTCATAGAGGGTGTTGCGTCAACAATCGCCCACGAAATCGGCCACAGCATCGGGATAGTGCACACCTCCACGAACTTCGATCCCAAGGACCAGACCCAACTCGATCAGCGTATCCAGATTGATGACGCGGACGCTAACGGCGATCTGATGGCGCAGGGAGCCGACTTCAGAGGTGAGTTGACGCTTCCAGTGACCGGAGAAGCTTATGGGATTGCTCTCGGTCAGTTCTGGGAGCAGAAGGACGTGCTCCGGGCCCGAAACTACTTCGCAAAGTACTGGCTGGCAATGGTCAAGGTTGCCAGGGAGCGCGGGCTTCCAAGACCACAACGATTCAATGTAGAAGGTGGAGGCTCTGACAACAGCGAGCCGATTATCGACTTCGTAGGTGAGGGCACCTCCTTCTTAGTCTCAAACCCTGGCACCGAGGCAGAGCCCGTTGGCCTCGTCGATTTTGGAACTGTTCCTGCCGATACTGCCGAGGCTCGTGAGCAGACTTTTGGACTATTCAACATCGGCGACCGTGACCTGACTATCGATATGGTCATTGTCGATCCGAGGTCGAGTTCCGCGTTCTCGGTTAACAGGATCCGCGGTGGCACAGTCATTGCCCCAAGTGAATCTGTAGATGTAGTCGTCACGTTTGATCCGGAGTCAGGCGGTAGACATGAGGGCGGGCTAATAATCGTTACTGACGAGGAGGTTGGAGGCGGCGTCTACGGCCTGACCGGTATCGGTGAGAGGCAGGAACCCGATATTAGCCTAGAGGTAGTAAACAACAATCTGGGCGGCGTGGTCGCAGAGACTGGCACATCTGGTTCACAGGTTGTCGGAACTATCACGAACATCGGCTCACAGCTCCTCACAATCGATTCGGCGGAGATAGGAGATGATGGCTCCCCATTCACAGTGTCATCAATCAACGGGCCGGTGAACCTACAGCCCGGCCAGTCGCTGGACATCACCGCCGCTTTCGCTCCTGTCGAAACCGGGTTGCAGCGGGCTACTGTGGTCATCGAATCAAACGACCCGGATACTCCACAGGTTGGGCTCGGCCTTGCCGGAACAGGCACAGCCGAGTTCCCAGGCACACTCGTCGATTGGGGCAACGACTTCACGGCAGTAGAGACTCCTGACTCCGATGTCTCGCCGACGCTTCGCGCTATCACTGACGACGAAGGAAACTGGGAGTTCTTCCTGCCGCCGGAGACGACAGCGACGTTTATCACATTTGATCCCGTAAGCGGACTCGTGTCATCGGGAGGCACAGTGACGGCCGAGGCCGGCACTGACACCGCCATGCCGATAGTCCCGTTCACTGCCAGTGTTACGCCGGACTTTGACGGCGACGGACTGCCGGCGGATATCGAGTTCGCGATTGGTACGTCCGACTCAAATCAGGACTCGGATGGCGATGGCATTGACGATTTCACCGCCGTCCTTGCCGGCGATGATCCGTTGGGCGACATTTCACTACCAACGGGAATCGTGTCGCAACTTAATTTGGATGGCAATGCGGAAGCGGTGGCGATCGGTTCTTCACCAAGCAATACTGATGCAGTCATCGCCTACGTGGCGACAGGAGACGCCGGATTCGCATCCGTGGACATCACCAACCCACTTCAACCCCGAACTCTCTCGGAGTTGAGCCTTCCCGGTGAAAATCTCGACTTGGCGATCGACCTGGGCACGTCCCGGGTGTTCGTGGCTGCGGGATCTGCTGGCATCCACGTGATCGACATATCGAACCCTGCGGTGCCAAGAGTGGTACAGAACATCTCGACTCCTGGCCAGCCAACTCGATTGACCCTGAGTGAGTTTGGACTGTTTGCGGCTTCAGGCCGCGAATTGCTAGCGATCGATATCGGACTCGCCGAAGTCATCGTCAACATCCCGGCGACTGGTTCAGTGCTCGAGGCCATCGGGTCGGAAGGCGACCACGTCTTCTTGACTGATCAGAGTGGAAATTTTGTTGCCGTCGATGTTTCCACAGCGTTGAGCGATGGCCAGATGTCCGTTACCAGTTCGGTCGCAACACACCGAGTCGAGCGACTGACTGTACTCGAAGAAGTCGCATACCTTGCAGCCGAAGGTAGCTACACGACCTTCGACGTGTCAGATCCGAGCAATGTAGAGCTCATATCGGATACCGCCAACGGCGAACCCAACGAATTTGGAGTAGAACTGGTTCCGGGCGGTGACGGCGTCGGTGCATTGATCTACGCGCTGTTCGACCGTGAACCGACAGTCCAGTTAATGGATATCTCGAACCCGGCGCGTACAGGCGAGTTCATAACGCGGTTCGATCTTCCTGAGAATCCCCAGGATGCTGCGTTCGCAGCGGGACTCGTCGTGATCGCAGACGGTGTCAGTGGCTTGATGGTCATCAACTTCCAGCCCGCCGATGCGAACGGAGTCGCTCCAACGGGCATCATGTCTATCGTCACTGAGGATCAAGATCCAAACACGCCGGGCACTCAACTTCGCGAAGGATCGGTTGCCGTGTTCAGTGTCGATGCATCGGACGACGTACAGGTCAAGTCCGTCGAGTTGCTTCGAGACGGCGTGGTTGCGCAGTCCGATGCCTCATTCCCGTTCGAGCTATTTGTGACATTGCCTGCACTCTCGCAGGGCGATTCGGTGGAGTACCAGGCGAGAGTGACCGATACCGGCGGCAACTCATCTGCAACCAACACGGTTGAGGTAGAACTGCTACCTGATGACCGTGGCGCCCGCCTAATCAGCATCGACCCTAATGACAGGGGGTTCGCAGCCACCGGGGAAGTCCAGGTCGAAGCGCTCTTCAGCAAAGCACTGGCAGCCGAAACAGTCACAGCAGAAAACGTCCGCCTCACCGGTTCGTCTGGATCACCGGTGACCCCCTCCGATATCTCTGTACTGGATGCCGGCAGACGCGTCCGACTGACATATCCGTCGCTAACTGCCGGTCAATACACCCTTACCGTCGATGGCTCTCGTGTTACCGATACCAGTGGCGTTCCCGCAGGCGGTGCGATTACATCAAGCTTCGAGGTGATCGACGCCGACAACAGGTGGATAAGTCCAGCCAACGGCGATTGGTCAGATCCTGAAAACTGGAGTGCCGGCCGTGTTCCGAACTCGACTGATGTCGTGGTGATCAGCGTGCCTGGATCGATCACGGTCACGTTCAGCGGAGTGCAGATCGATGGCGAAGCGGGCCAACTCTACGTTGATGAGAGGCTCGAGGTCGCAAGACGTGGTCTTGTAATCCAGGATGATGTAGGAGTTTCTGGAACTCTAGTGTTTGGAGGCAATACGACCCTGATCAGCGACGGCGTCTTCGATCTTCGCGGGACGCTGAACGGTGGACTGAACACTAGGTTCAGAGCAGCAACGTTCTTGAACACGGGCTCGATTCTGTCGCCTGAAAGCGGAATTGCATTCGTTGCCGGAGACTTTGATAACCGCGGCTTCATACGATCGCGTGGATTCACACTGGGGCAGAACCCTGGATTCCGGCTCGGCGGCGAAGGGCCGATCACGTTCACCAACCATGAAGATGGCCTTATCGAGATCATCGGAGACGGCCAGTTCAATGCCTTCACCGTCGATTCTCAAATTGTGAACCTCGGTGTGATCCGATCGGACGGCGGTGACGGGCTGTTTGGAAACTTCACAAACAACGGATTACTGGAGGTCGTCAGCGGTGCGTACCGGATCGGAGCGCGAGAAGGTTCGGTATCGGAAGACGCGACCTATCTCGTATCTGAAGGTGCGATTCTCAACCTTGAAAGCGTATTGATGGAGTTCCGGGGCACTACGACATTCGAAGGCGAAGGACTGGTCAACGTCGACAATGGCATGGATGCCGCGCAGGGTGCAGTCGTCAATCTGAACATGACGGGCGAAGGTTTCAGGCTGAACTCGAATGTATCCCTCACTGGCGACGGGAGCTTCGTCAACAACGAGAAGTTCATCTGGAGAATCGGCACGATAAAGCCGAACACGCCGTTCGAGAACCGCGGTGAACTGGAGATCCTCGGCGTGCCGACCGTTCCGGTTCAGCTGGATGGCGATCTGATCAACTTCGGTACCATTCTCCACACGGAGAACAAGACTCTCGAGATAGAGAACGCCACACTGACCAACGCGTCCTCAGGCATCTACAACTTCGCCAGTGACGGCGACATCGACAGCCGGAACAACAACAACACGCACTTCTTTGTGAACGAAGGGACTCTAATCAAGACCAGCGGCTCCGATGTGTCTGATCTCGACGTGGTATGGACCAACACTGGGCCAGTTGAAGTACAAACCGGCATCATCCGCACACGACGCCAGGCAAACCTGACCGACACAGTGATTGATGTTTCAGCAGATACCCAGTTCAGGATCTCTTTCGGCAACCACACAATCAACGGCACCTTCTCAGCAGTTGGCGACGGCCTGATTCTTGTCGGTGCCTCTCCAACTTTTGTCACGGTTGCGGACGATACAGAGGTCGTGTTCGAAAACACGGGTGGTCTGCGGTTCCTGGACGGGACATGGAACGGTGGCGGTTCGATTCGACTGGCTAGCGATACGATTTGGTCCGGTGGAACGTTCGGAACGAACGGCGGTGTTGTCAATGAGGCAGGTCAGACGGTGACCGTCTCTGGAGACAGCGCGAAGACAGTGATGTCCGGCATCTTCCAGAACGATGGAGTGATGTCGCTTGAGGGCTCAGGTCGACTACAGATCGAAAACGGGTCAGTCGTCAACGGCCCATCCTCAACTATCAACTTCCTTTCAACAGGAGGCTTCGATCTTCGAGGCTCAGCCCCGGCAACGCTGGTGAACCAGGGAGTAATCAACAAGACTGCCGGTGGCGCAGCGCTTGTTGATGTCGATTTCAATAACACCGGTTCGGTGAACCTCGAAGCGGGTAGGCTCGACTTCTTCCGGGTGTTTGTTCAGACAGCCGGTGCCATCAACCTGACTGGAGGTAACATTTCGGTCGGTACGAACGGGACACTTGCTCTGAACGGTGGAGTTCTAGCGGGTTCTGGAACCATAACCGGTTCCGTCGTTAACCGTGCCGCCATCCATGTCGGCGGAGAGGGCCAGATCGGCACGATCGTAGTCACGCAGAGGTATCGTCAGGAATCGAACGGAACCTTGTTGATCGAAATCGGGGACTCAGGCACCCACGACGTACTGGATATCCGTGCAACCGGAGGAGGTGCGGTCACCTTGGATGGTGCGCTCAGTGTTTCAGCGATCGACGGCTTCAGTCCCAATGGTTCTGATGTCTTCGAGGTGCTAATTTACAGAAACGTTACCGGTGACTTTGCGTCGTTCGCAGGATTGAACATTGACGGCACGGCGCTTGCTCCTTCCGCGAACAGCAACGGCTACACACTCACCGCCCCGTGATCCCTCCCAATCCTTAGCTCAACACATTCCGCGTTCCAGTAACTCAGAGTGGCCACCTAGCCCTGGCAGAATATTTCTGTCGTGTCATTGAAGATGGTGGATCACAACGTGTTGCTGTGCAACGAAGAAGTCCATCTCAATGTAGACAGAATGCATCCCGAAAAGTTCCGCCTACCATCCCCTCCGCTCCAGGTTTTGATTCGATTGAGACACCAGGAACCATCTACGGATCCGAACAGGCTTAGTACACATGCCTACTTCAGTTTTGAATTCGCGTTGAGATTGGCTTACGCCACACATTGACAACAGTCACATTGACCGGTCTGAACCTGTACTGAGTCCACAAGGCCGATACGAATGATGCGCACGATGTAAGAGATCTGTTCGGCCTGTAAACTCTTCAATCGCCAACTGTTAACTCGCTACGGCCCGTAGAAAGTTACGGACCGGAAAGTACGGGAACACCAGAACTGCCTGATTCCGCCTCACTCAACATATCTCTACTCGGCACCTTCTCTGTCTCCGTTGACGGTCGCCGCATCGCAGACAGTTCATGGAAGCTGAAGAAATCGAAGTCTGTTGTGAAGCTCCTGGCGATAGCGCGCGATCACCGGCTGCCTCGCGACATGGTTCTCGACACCCTTTGGCCAGACCTAGAGCCCGAGGCTGCCCTGAACAACCTGCACAAGGCGCTGTTCGTGACGCGCCGGGCACTTGAACCCGGTGTGTCAGGCTCTGGCAGCTTTATCCAGTTCCAGGCTGACACTCTCATTCTCGAGGCTCCGGGCAGCCTTACAACCGACGTATCGGAGTTCGAGTCTGCGTCTGCGAAAGCGCTGTCGGGGCAATCACTTGAGGCGTATAGGACAGCGGTTGAAACCTACGGAGGACAGCTGCTCCCGGACGACATCTACGAAGAGTGGAGCGTTTCCAGGCGCGACGAACTGCAGCAACTCTGCCAGTCAGTCCTCTCCAAGTATTCAGAATTTGCAAGAGTTCAGGGTGAAGGAGCAGAAGCAATCAAGGCCCTGCAGAAGATGCTGGAGATCGAGCCTGAGCTGGAGTCGGCACATGCGCGTCTGATGACCCTGTTTACTGAGCAAGGCGACCGTCACCGCGCCATCAGGCAGTACCAATCGCTCTCACAAACTCTCCGCACCGAGTTCGGTATGGAGCCGCAGCCATCAACCAGAGAGCTTTACGAGTCGATCATCGGTGGTCGGGTCTCCCTCGCGAAGGCTGCAGAGGCTCCGGCGGCTGTTGCAACGCCGGATGCCCTGGTTAAGGACAGCGCCAGATCCGAAAACTCATTGAAGGCAAGACCGTTCCGACCGCGTGGCGCCCGACTGGTTGGCCGTGACGATGAGTTACGGCAGTTCGGACCGCGGCTCTCTGAGCTTTCGAATGGAAACGGGTCGGTTGCCCTGTTTTCGGGACCGGCGGGTGCAGGCAAGTCGCGCCTGGCGCAGGAGATCGCAGCACAGGCTTCTTTTAACGGCGCACACGTCCTGCGAGGTGGCGCGTACGAGTTCGAAAGACAGGCTCCGTATGGCCCGTTTTCAGAGGCGCTGGACGATTTCCTGGCAGACTTCAGAGGTCATGAAAGGCAGCGGATAGTCGATTCAGCACCAATAGACATCTATCCGTTGTTACCCAGGACAGCTCAGGGACTTGGCCTCAATCAGACGGTAACTGAGAGCCACGACCGCGAGTTCCTCTTCGCTGCTGTCGAGACCTTCCTGCGCACCCTCACGCAGGCGTCTCCGGCGGTCCTGATAGTCGATGATCTTCACACAGCGGATGAGTCGACGCTTGAGCTATTCCACTTCCTTGCCCGACGAGCACCAGCGCTGCCGCTCTTGCTGCTTGGCACGTACCGGTCTGAAGGCGAGGCGGTGGAGCGGACTCTCTCACGCGTACTGGCGAATATCGGCCGTATCGGAGATGTCGAACGAATTGAGGTCCTGCCGCTAGAAGAAGAAGCCGTGCGCTCGATTGTTGAGGAGACGCTCGGTGGCGACGTCGAAGAAGACCTGTTCACTTCCGTCGTAGAGATATCGGAAGGCAACCCTCTCTTTGTCGAAGAGACTGTCAGGACCATGCAGGAGACTGGAGCCATCAGTGCTGATGGCGGGCATTGGAAGATTTCGGGCTCGCTTGACGAAGTGCCTCATGCCATCAGCCAGCTGGTCAACGACAGGCTGGACAGGCTTTCTGAGCCGGCACACCAGCTGCTTTCGGTTGCCGCTGTGATCGGAAATGAACCCGAGTACGAAGTGCTGCGGGCCGCCAGCTCAATGGACGAAGACGGAGTGCTCGATGCGCTGGACGAACTTCTCGAAAAGCGGATAGTAGTTGAAGCTGGCGACGATTACCGATTTAGCCACGGCCTGCACCGAGCTGTGGCGCTGGCCAACCTGAGCCGGGCGCGGCTGCGCAGGGTCCACACAGATGTTGCAAACGGCCTGCTGGCAATCTCCGCTGGTCGCGAGGATGAATTCGATGATGCGCTAGCCTTCCATCTCTATGAATCGCGCGAGCGAGCGAAGGCGATTCCGTACCTCATCAGCGCTGGTAAGCGAGCCGCTGCAGTCTTTGCCAATGAGCAGGCGCTTGAGCTGTTCTCGAAGGCGAAAGAGTTGCTAGAGCAACAACCTGAAGGAAGTTCGACTGAAGAGTATGGGACGGTGCTTGAGGCTATGGGTGATGTGAAGGCGAGGATTGGCAACGCTGACCAGAGTCTGGAACTCTTCAAGGAAGCGATGGATGTTCTCGCTCCCATCGACCACGAATCAGGGATTCGGTCGCGTGGCAAGGCAGCGCTTGCCGCTATCAACGCTGAGAAAATTGACGAGGGCGAACAGCTTCTGAAATCGGTGCTCGACAATATCAGTCCTGAACAGCCTGAGCATTCTCTTTCACAGACGTATCTCCTTCTGGCGCAGATTGAATGGCACAGCAATCAGAACGCTGGAGCGTTGGAGGCAGCTGAAAAAGCGCTCGAAGCGGCGCTTTCAAGCGGAGACGAAGCCGAAGCTGCCCGGGCTTACGAGGCGCTTGCCCTCTCCTGCCATTCGCTGGGTGACTGGCAGAAGGGCATCGAATATGAACTGAGTCGGTCACAGACCGATGTGCCCGGGTTTAACAGCGACACTGCCTTCGACGCCCATCTCTGACTGTGGGAGTATCACCTCTATGGTGATCGGCCTTACCGGGACGTGAGGCAGTTTGTAGTCGAATCGCTGGAGCAGGCTGAGGAAGTGGGCAGCATTCGCGCCCAGTCTCTCTGCGAACATGCCCTGGGTGCCGTCAACTACCTGATCGGAGAGTGGGACACTGCTGAGGACGCACTCGAAGCGAGCGTTGATAAGGCCCGTGACGTTGGTTCCACCTTCGGAGAAGTGCTTGGCCAGCAGCGCAAAGCGATTATCGAGACAGCGACTGGCCGACTTAGCGATGCGCATGAACGGCTGAGCGAAGTGCTGAAGATTGCGACCGCTTCAGATGTCCCGATGGTCAAGGTTCACAGCATGACGCGGCTCTACGGCGCGCTTGCACAGAACCGCCTCGACGCTGGAGACATCAGGGCGGCACAACGATACATCTCTCGCGGTTTCCGCATTCAGAACGCGGTCGGTAGGTGTGTGCCCTGTGATGTGCTCATGTACCCGGCCGCAGTCCCCCTGTATGTGAGCATCGGTGACCTCGAAAAGGCCGACTGGGCCTGCTCTCAGCTTGAAGAGGCCGCCAACGGTTTCGGGTCACGGGCATGGATTGCACAGGCCAGATACCTGCGAGGTATGCTGCTCGGTGAGTTCCAGGAATGGGACCGTTCCAAGACCGTGTTGCGTGAAGCGCTGGCAATCTATGAAGAGCTTGACCAGCCATACGAGACTGCGCAGGCGAAACAGACTCTTGGTGAGGTAATACTGCGCGCTGGCCGGGCAAAGAGCGACCCTGATCCTGAGCAGCTACTCCGTGAGGCCTTGGACCTTTATGAACAGCTCGGCGCTATTCCGCGCAAAGAGTCCCTGGAAGAGCTACTCGGCCAGATGGTCGTTTAGCTAAAACCCTCCTCTCAATCTCGATTCTCAGGCGACTATCCAGTCGCCTGAATGTTTCCGCGCGCCCGATTTCCGGGCCAAAAACGCCAGATGAAGTGAAAAAGAAGTGAGATGAAGTGGAAAAAGAAGCGAGGTTGAAGTGGCAGGTAAGTGGCGCTTCCTAATCTGGTTTGTGTCAGCGGTTGCACCAACCAGTTGCACCGACCGACACAAACAAACAGGTTAACGAAACGCCCACGGGAGATACGAAATGACGCACACAGCCACCATAAGCAAGACCGCAGCTACAGCATGGCCGATCGACACACCGGACCGAGTTCTCGGCGCCATGGCCGGGAGCGAAGGCTCCTGCATCCGTGAGATCGCTCAGAAGTCAGGAGTAGCTGCCGAAATCGTGCACGAATGGCTAACAAACAAGGTAAAGCAGGGCCTTCTCCTCTTTAACGAGTCCGAGGGCACCTACCGCTCGCTGTGCCACATCTCCGCTGTAGCGCAGGTGACCCCGAGAGCAGTAGCGGTCTAACGAATCGATTCACTCGGACTCATCGCAAGATTGACGGCAGAGCATCAGGACAGGGCCAGGGATATGAAAGCCGGAGAGATACCAACAGGACTGAACGTGGAACAGCTGCAGGAGGCGATCTCTGCTGAGTACGCCGAAGTAGCCAACACGCCTGAGAAGGGCTTCCACTTCAATACCGGACGACCGCTGGCGAAGACGCTGGATTACAGGGACGAGTGGCTGGACGTTGTGCCGGAAAACTCGATGGATTCGTTCGCCGGCACAGGTAACCCGTTCAGCCTGGGCGAAATCAACAGTGGCGAGACGGTGGTTGATGTCGGCTCCGGCGCAGGGACAGACAGCCTGATCGCAGCTTCGATGGTCGGACCAGCAGGCAAGGTGACAGGCGTCGATATGACCGTGGCGATGCTTGAGAAGTCTCAGGCGTCAGCAGAGGCCAGCGGCGCCGCCAATGTTCAGTTCGTCAAAGGCCAGGCAGAAGCCCTGCCATTGGAAGCCGAGTCAGTCGATGTTGTGATCTCCAACGGAGTCTTCAACCTCGTGCCCGGTAAGGCAACGGCGTTGAAGGAGATGTTCAGAGTCCTCAAGCCTGGAGGAAGGCTGCAGATCGCAGACATCCTCCTTGAGCGTGAACTCTCGGACGAGGCGAAAGCGATGGTTGACCTCTGGACCGGTTGAATTGCCGGCGGCCTGCTGGAAGCAGAGCTAAAGGAACTGGTCGAGGGAACAGGCTTCAACGACTTCGAGATCACATGGAGGGAGGACGTATTCGCAGGAGCACCACAGGAATCGAGTGCCGCCGCATTCGGCACAAAGGGAATCAACTTCAGGGCAATTAAACCAGTCCGCTAAACAGATGAAAGGAACAGAAAATGACGACAGCAACCAACATACAAGAAATCCCGGCCGGTCTGAACATGGGCGAGCTTCGAGAAGCAATCTCGGAGGAGTACAGCCAGGTGGCGGACACGCCCAACAAGGGATTCCACTTCCACACTGGTCGCAAGCTGGCAACCTTGCTGAACTACGATCAGTCCTGGCTGAAGAACGTTCCAGAGGCCTCGATCGAATCGTTCGCCGGCACCGGCAACCCGTTCTCACTTGGCGCGATCAAAGAGGGCTACAACGTACTCGACATCGGAAGCGGGGCAGGTATTGACAGCCTGATCGCAGCTTCAAAGGTCGGCCCTTCAGGCAGCGTGATCGGCATCGACATGACAGACTCTATGCTCAACAAGGCCCGAGCATCGGCAAGGGCAGCCGGAGCCACAAACATCGAGTTCGTGAAGTCACAGGCGGAGAGTCTACCGCTACCAGACAACTACATCGACGTGGTGATCTCCAATGGCGTACTCAACCTGATCCCCGACAAGTTCGGAGTTCTCTCAGAGATGTTCCGAGTTCTCAAGCCGGGCGGACGCCTGCAGATAGCAGACATCATCCTGGAGAAGGCTGTGTCCAACTCCGCCAAGTCGATTGTCAGTCTCTGGAGCGGCTGCATCGCCGGTGGCCTGCTTGAGGAAGAGCTTGAAGAATTCGTGACTCGCGCCGGTTTTGTCGACTTCGAAATCACCTGGAGCGCAGAAGTCTTCGATGGCGCACCACAGGCGTCCAACGCGGCTGCCTACGGCACAAAGGGCATCACATTCCGTGCAATTAAGCCGGAGGCTTAGTCCCCAACCCACGGCAAGTTGTGCATCCGTCAGAGATAACCAACTAACAAACCAGTCGACTAGAAGACGCCACGGGATTTACCTGTGGCGTCTTCACATTGGACCAAGTCCTGTAGGCAGATTTTTTCGGAACACAATATTGACGGCATTCGAAATCCAACTAATGAGATACGTCGGCTAGCGCGGGCCCGTTCACTCCATCTTATGCGCAAGGCATATCGGAGAATTCTGCCTACATCCCGTCAGCTCCAGTTTGAAATCACGCTAAATATCCACGATATCGACCTGTGATCGCCTGCAAGTACGAGCGGGTGTGCTAGATGCTGAGCTTGCCGTTATTATGTCGATTCGAACCAAATGACGGTGTTGAACGACGGATCATCTCCCTAGTAAGAGACGGAGGAAAGCCTTGGTCAATCAGACGGGCGCATCTGTGAACCGCCGGTCAGGTGAACGAAGAGTGATCACCGTTCTCTTCTGTGACGTCGCCAATTCCACCTCCATGGCCGAGGATTTCGACCCTGAGGAGTGGGCGGAGGTGATGAGTGAGGCCTTCGGACTGCTTACCGCGCCCATTTCAAGGTATGAGGGCACCATCGCGAAGCTGATGGGAGATGGCATCCTGGCATTCTTCGGTGCTCCAACGAGTCACGAAGACGACCCTGCGCGCGCCATCCGCGCTGGTCTCGACATGATCGAAGGTATGAAGCCGTTTGCTGAACAGTTCAAACGCGACTACAACCTTGATTTCAGCGTTCGGGTAGGCATCAATACCGGGTTGGTAGTGGTCGGTGAGATCGGCTCAGACACTATGGCTGAGTACACGGCGATGGGCGACACGGTCAACGTTGCTGCTCGTATGGAGCAGACCGCAAAACCCGGTACAGTCCAGATCACCTCTACAACCGCCTCGTACGTTGAGGGACAGTTCAAGTTGGCGACCCTTGGTGAGGTGGATGTGAAAGGCAAATCCGACCCAGTCGAGACGTTCCAGGTCCTGAGCGTAGACGAAGAGCCAGAAAGAACCGCTGTCACTTCACAGGTAGTTGCTCCGCTGATTGGGAGAAACACCGAACTCGCGAAGCTCACTTCTGCCGCCGATAGTGTGCTGGCTGGGCGAGGCCAGATCGTCAGCATCATAGGTGAAGCTGGCTTGGGAAAAAGCCGTCTGTTGGATGAGCTGCACAAGAAGTGGACCTCATCTGAACAGAACTCCCAATGGGATTTCGCTGAAGGTGTTCCTTACGACTCGTCAAGACCCTATTCACTTTTTCAGAGCTTGGCCAAAAAAACTTTCGGGATCGGGCTCGAAGACCCTCCAGAGGTTATTCATGAAAAGGTGAGGAATTTCATTGCTCAGGGCGGTGGTCCTCCAGAGGCCGTTGACCTCTGCAGCACCACAATGGAACGCGTGATAGCCGCGAAGGTTCTTCACGACACGACCGACTACTCAGCAGAGACCATCAAGAAGGATTTGTACGAAGTCGCCTACCCCGGATTGCTTGAAAAAGCTAAGTCGGTACCCACCGCGGTAGTGTTCGATGATTTGCAGTGGTCGGACGAGGCGTCGGCTGATCTGATGATGCATCTGATGAAAACAGTTGAAGAGGCGTCACTGCTAGTCGTCCTAGCTTTCCGACCTGAGCGGCAATCTCCAGCGTGGACAGTCAAGCAGTTTGTAGAGACCAACTTCCCCCACCGATACACGGAAATCCAACTCGGCCCGCTTGATGAGACCGGTACAAATGATCTGCTCGATGCGTTGCTCAACATCGGTGGTCTGCCGGACGAGGTCCGAGGGCTCATCATGAGAAAGACTGAGGGCAACCCATATTTCGTAGAAGAAGTGGTGCGTTCGCTGGCTGACCAGGGCGCAGTCTTGAGGACTCCAAACGGACTGGAATGGAACAGTGGTGCGGAGATTGCCGATATCTCGGTACCGGATTCGCTGCGGGCGCTCTTGATGGCTCGCATGGACCGGCTGGATGCTGAGGCCAAAGCCACACTACAACTGGCATCGGTCATCGGCCGAACGTTCTATCACAAGGTACTGGAACGGATTTCAGACTCGACGTTGGCCTTGGACAGACAACTATCAAATCTCGAACGGGTGGAGTTAATCAAGGAGCAGATGCGACAGCCAGAGCTTGGATACATCTTCAAGCACGAGCTAGCAAGAGATGCTGCGTATGGAACGATACTCTTGCGCCGGAGAAGGACGCTCCATCGCCAGGTCGCCGAAGCAATGCAGGAAGTTTTACGGGACAAGTTAGAGGAGACAGCCCATAGGCTGGCATACCACTTCAATGAGGCAGGCGAGCACGAAAACGCCTTGAAGTATTACTTGATGGCGGCTGAAGCAGCAGACGGCATCAACGCCGTGTCGGAGTCGGCGTCCCACTACACAAGCGCGCTGGAATCTGCCCGTCTGGCGAAGTCTCCGGAGCCCGAGCTCGAGCGGATCATTTCCAGGCTAAATGAACTGGCGACATCGGTACACTGATCGTTGCATCGACAGCGTTGGCAACTCGCGATGTAAAGATCCATCATGGATGCTGAGGTCTTACGCATTCCTGGACCAAGCACCGCCCAGAAGGTGAACATCGTAGATGGAATCGAACAGACGCCTTCAGTCTTTGGCTCGCGGCTGAAAATCGGTCCGTGTATCACGAAGGACTCTCAACAGGACTTTGATGAGATTCAAGACCGTATCTTTGACGCCTTATTCACCACCAAAGGCCAGGTCAGGGAACCGGATTTTGCTTGCGGGCAGCAAACGACATTGTTTCGAACAAGTACGGTGGTGACATTAGCGCGAAATCAGAACCTGGCTGGACGACCTTTACCGCCAGATCGCCTGCCACTCAGAACGAAACCTGGCCCGCGACATATTGATGCCACACTGAAAGGACTGTGATGACCGACCTGATCAATGTGACAGCGGAAGACGTGGAGAAAGCCTTCGATGCCGGGTGTGAAGACTGCCTGAGCATCGGCTCCGGCTGGGTGAACCTTCGCATGTGCCTCGTCTGTGGCAAGACCGGGTGTTGTGACTCGTCTCCCATGAAGCATGCGTCTCATCACTATTCGGAAACTGGACATGCCTATGCCAGGTCTATTCAACCAGGTGAAGACTGGGTGTGGAACTTCGCCACTCAAGAAATGGTCGAATAGAGATATCGTCAGCGATGCAGTACTGTTACCTTCACCGATTTCCTGAAGTTTGAACTGGAGTGAAGATGCCTCTCTACATGGACAGGCACCACAACATTGGCACTACGTGGCACGAGATTCAGTACGACCACGAGAAAGACATTGCGCTGCAGGATGAGTACGGCGTCAAGTTCTTGACCTACTGGTTCGATGAGGGTAGAGACTCCACGTTCTGCCTGGTCTCTGCGCCATCATCGGACGTAATAACCGACATCCATTCTGCCGCCCACGGGTCCATCCCAAACGACATAGTCGAGGTTGAACAAGCATCCGTCATGTCGTTTATGGGGCGCATCGCAGATATCCCCGCTCATGAACAGACCGATGGTCGCCCAATAGACCGTGCGTTCAGGGCGATCATGTTCACGGATCTTGTCGGTTACACCGCAATGACGGATCGGCTGGGAGATGAGGCAGCGATCAAGCTTCTCAGGCAGCACAATAATTCGGTTAGGGAATTGTTGAGAAGATTTGGCGGTCGTGAAGTCAAACACACAGGCGATGGTTTCATGGCGTCGTTCAACAAGGTCAACAACGCCCTTCGATGTGCCACGGAGATACAGTCCTCGACAAACTCGGACGCTACCGAATTCGCGGGTCAATTCCAGGTGCGGATCGGCTTGAGCGCTGGTGAACCCATTGAGGAGGACGGTGATCTTTTCGGAACATCGGTAAACCTGGCGAGTCGACTGTGCGATGCCGCCGAACCAGGTGAGATATATCTGTCGAAAGACTTTACCGACGCTATTGATGACAAGTCGATTCGAGTTGAGAAGCTTGGATCTCTGCGCCTGAAAGGCTTCGCGTCAGAGCAAGCCGTCTGCCGAGTGCTCCTAGGCTGACACGTTTTCTTGCTTCTCAACGACAAAATCTGTGGTGTACCACCAGTACAAATCAGCAACATGCTGCATGAATTTCTGACTTTGCGGCCGCTTTAACCAAAACTCATCTTGAATAGTTCTGCTGATCAACCCCTCAGGTCCACCGTCAGTTCCAATTCAACCTCGCATGTTGAGATGTCACTTGCCTTCGATGCTTGCCCCGGTGTGCCACTTGCCGGCGAGCGCCAGTAACCGCCGTTGGTAACTTGCGGAATGTCCGAACAGCACGATCGCATTAATCACCCTGCTGGGTGGACGGCAGTGTGACGGTGAACGTCGTGTCACCGGGCAGTGAATCCACAGCGATGGTGCCCTGGTGCTTATTCACTACGATGTCATATGCCGTATGCAATCCAAGGCCGGTGCCATGCCCGGGCTCCCTGGTCGTGAAGAAGGCATCGAAGATACGATCCTGAATGTCAGCGGGGATCCCGTGGCCGGAGTCGAAAACTTCTACCGTGACGCCGCCGTCAACTGATCTCCGGACACTTACCTTTATCTCACCGTCCCCGTCTACCGCGTCTATCGCATTGTTCAGCAAGTTGGTCCAGACCTGATTGATCTCTGACCCTCGGGCATCGATCACGGGTATGTTCGGTTCGAACTGCTTCACTAGTTTGACATCGCTCCCAATCCGAGAGCCCATCAGAGCAAGTGTCTGGTCGATCCCTTCAGTGATATCAACCCGCTGAATCGGCGCCTGGTCTAAGAACGAGTACGATTTCAAGGCATCGACAATATCTGATATCCGGCTCGTGGCTTGACCAACACTGGCAAGCAAGGTTGAAACAGAGATCACGCTTGAGACGAGTCTGGCGAGCCGGATCGAAGTGACAGTCTGGTTGGCCTCGGCCCATCTTTCCAGATCATTCCTGGAATACCCAGCGGCCACGATGTCACACGAAATGTTCCATGAGTCCTCAACGCCGTTATCTTCGAGCCAGTCACCTAACACTGACTCCGCGTCGCTTTGCTCAAACGGGTCCATCTCATTCGGCTCAAGAGCACGCGCTCGGGCCTGGTCAATAAGCTCATTCGCCAACGCGATGGTGGATTCGTTAGATTCTGCAACCGCCAATTCCCCATATGCAGCGGAGAACGTTGCGACCGCTTCTGCGAGCTGATCCACCGACCTTTTGGCCGCGGCCGCCGGGTTGTTGAGTTCGTGTGCGATTCCTGCAGTCAGAGTCCCCAGCTGTACCATCCGCTCGCTTTGCCGGAGTTGGGCCTCTGTGGACTTCAGTCTTGCCAGAACCAGGTCGAACATCGCGCTCTGGAACACACGGCTTTTTTGCAGAAGGGCCTGGACATCAGATTTGCTGATGGAGACGACCTGGGTATCGCCGTTTGCTGTCGCACCGGCCATTCGCGGGGAGTCGTCAAGCAGCGCCATTTCTCCAAAAAGATCGCCTGGCTTCAGCTCGCTTAACCGTACGGCCCTGCTGCCAGACCGCTTGAGGATGTCGATTTGACCGGATTGCACAACATACGCGGCATCTCCCACAGCACCTTCTTCAAAGAGGACTTCACCGGGCTCCAGATCTACGACACTACATTCTTTGACCAGCGCGGATAACTCTGCGTCTTCCAACTCAGAGAACATTGGCACCTGTCGTAGAAAATCAAATTGCGTTTGTGTCGTCATCGCCGGTGTTCCGCTTTGTATGAGCTGACGGATTTCACAGCATCAACCTATTTTCGCTACCCTGACTTCGAGCGGCTTCTCGTGGCCGCGAATATCAACTGACCTCAGCTCTGCTGACGCAAACTCCGGTGGAGCATCGGGCATCAGATCCTGGCTAATAGCAATCTCGCCAGCGCGGGCAATTGACTGCAAGCGCGACGCCGTATTGACCGTGTCGCCGATGGCGGTGAAGTCTGACACGTCGTCTGACCCCACCTTTCCTACGAAGGCGCTACCCGCGTGTATCCCGATCCCCACAGGGAGGAGGGGTTTCCCGTTGTCCGCAGTCAGAAGTGCTTTTTGCAGCCCAATAGCTGCTTCAATAGACCTGCGTCGGTAGGCCGGTTCTATCGATGGGATAAAGAATGACATGATCTCATCGCCAACCATCTTGTCGATAACTGCCCTCTGAGGAAGCAAGACTTCTTGGCTGACAGCGTAGAACCTGTTGAGAAGCGCGGCAAAAGCCGCTGGTTCCATCTTCTCTCCAATCGCCGTGGATCCTCGCACGTCTGCAAACATGACAGCGATATCTATTTCCGCACCACCGGTCGGAAGAATGTCGTCTCACATATTGCACATGTGTGGATTTTTCCGAGACGGCACTCTACCCCTGAGCGACTTCATCAGAAAGCCACCTACCCCGCCCATTGGTATGTCACACATAGCACACCGTGGACCGCCCGGCAGGAACGAGGATGGTCTGTCCCGGTGTCCAACAACCAGGATCTCATGCCACATCTGACTCGCGTCGTCTTTGTCTAGCTTTGAACCCATTGAATAGCCTGCCAATCGAATGTCGCTTATAGCCTGCATCTTACCGCAACGGCTGGTGACATCAGTCTCGGTCTGCCGAGCATGAATCCGTCAGCTCAATGATGCGAGGCGCGATCGCGTGGTGTTGAGGAATGCTTGACGCACTTCCTCAGCCTTGATCGACAATGAGACCTGAGATATTGCATGCTCAGCTTCTTCAAGGGCACTCTGAGTCCCAGCCGACTCCCCGGCCGCGTTGTGCATCTCGGCCCTCAACACCGATGCCTGAATTGCAGTTGGAAACATTCTGAGCTCAGTCGCAGTCATGCAGGCTTCTCGGTAGTGCGAATCCGCTTCCTCACTCTGTTCCTTGGAAGCCTCGATCATTCCACGCGTCAGGCTTACATAAGGCGTGTAGTGAACCAGACGGGCCTCTGACGCGAACGTGTCGGCCTCGGCGACGAGTTCATCTGCTTGGTCAAGAGAATCGGTGAGTAGGGAGACCATGGCCTTCCCTAAAAGCAACTGCGGTCTGGCAAGCAGCCTTGGAGCTGACGAAGTTGCCAGACCGCTCTCAAAGAACCGGCTGGCAGTATTTACGTCCCCGGTTAATAGCCTTGCGAAGCCCGTATCAGCCCAGACAAGAGCGCCCATTGCAGTACCAACGGGCATATCCATGAATTTGAAGGCCTCTGTTTCCAAAGCCCGGGATTCATCCACACGCCCGACATCCAGCTCGACTCCTGTCGCTGCTTCGAGAGCATATCCGGCGGCAGCCGCGTAAGTGAGGCCTGCGTCCTTTCCTACTTCGGCCACTCTGCCTGCTGCCTCGATGGCAACATCGAATTTGCCGGTCATCCGAGCCGTTGCGGCGATCGCGTACGCAGCGTCGACTTCAGCCTGAGAAGCACCGATATTTGCGGCAAGCACTAAAGCTTCGCCTGCTATCTCCTCAGCCTTGCTGAACTGTGCCTGGCACAGGTAGTAAAACGGTATAGAGAACGCTTTAAGCTCTGCTTCGAACGCCCGGTTTCCCGATTCTATCGCCAGATCCAGGGCCTCCTGGGCAATCTCCAGTGCCTCGTCAAAGCGGGTCATGAATGTCAGGGTATTCGCAATATGGGTCATGCCAAAGAGGCGAGTCTCTACCGAACCGGTCCTTCTGCCGAGCCGCTCGGCGGTGTCGAGACTCGCGTACGCTTTGTCGAAATCTCCAAGCGTTGTTTGTATGTAGCAGTTGGTCATGTGACGCTCAGCCTGCCCGGCCAAATCGTCACAAGAAAGGGCTTTAACCTCGGCTTGCTCAAGGGTTTGCTGAGCAAAATCGAGTTCGCCTTTGCCAAGCGCGTACTGAAAGGCGGTCTTGTTCATCGCAGAAACCGCCATCTCGTCGTCTTCTAAACGAGCAGCCATATCCGACATGCGTCGGTAAACACCAATAGCTTCATCGGTACGGCCAGCGAAGCCCAATGCTCCTCCCAGGCCTTCGAAGACGCGGCGCGCAACCGCGTTATCGGCATCTGTGCCCGATCGCTCGACTATTTCGCACGCTCTCTGATAAAGGGATATCGCCTCATCAGTGGCGTATGCATCTGCGGACTGGGCCGCCGCATCCGCGAGAAAAGGCAACGCACGCTCATGATCTCTTGCCTCAAGAAAATGTCGAGCAAGCTCTGCTACCCGGTCCGGATGAGTTGTTTCGATCTGTTCAGCTATCTGGCCATGGAGCGAACGACGATCACTCAAAAGCAATGAGGCGTACGCCGCTTCCTGGGTCATAGCATTCTTGAAAATGAACGACCGGACTGGCACGCGGGAGGTCTCGCGGATCAGCTCCCGTCTCTGTAGGTCCAGCACGGCCGTGTTCCATTCCTGCCCGATACCCACTACCGATTCAACGACCGGAGCCTCGAATTCCCGCCCGGCTACGGATGCGACCTGGAGCAGCCGCTTTGAAGCATCATTCAGGCTGTCCATTCTGGAAGTCAGGACTCCATTCAATGTGTCGGGCACATCAAATTGATCAATCTGATCGGACGCCATCCACCGCTCTCCATCGCGGCTAACCAGTCCGCGGTCAATGAGGGACCGTATGATCTCCTCGACAAAGAACGGGTTTCCTTCTGCCTTCTCGAATATCAACTGTTCGACCTTGTCAGGAAGTCCGTCGATCTTCAGCAGACCTTCGACCAGAGACCCCACCTCGCTATCGTCCAAAGGACTTATCTCGATCTCGGTGAAGCAGTGAGGAAACTGCCGAGAAGCCAACTCTCTGAATTCCCAAGACCTTGCGTCTCGCCATGGCCTGAAGGCACCGATCAGCATCAGTTTTGCTCTATCCGTTAACGGCATGAGCTCAGCCAGAAGTTCAGTGGACGTTGGGTCTGCCCAGTGCAAGTCGTCGAGAACGAGGATCACCGCACGCTCCTGTGTGATGGACTCTAGTAGTTCGACAGCAGCGCCGAAGGTCCGTGCTTTCGCGTGAGGTGGATCGAGGAAGCGGACCCTGTCGCTGTCTGGACCGGTCACGCTGATACCCATGATTGCAGCGATATGATGCGCGGTGGATGTCCCCGTTTCAGGAGAGAGCGCCGTTAGCGCAGATTTGAGTCTGAGGTAGTCAGGTTCACCTGGGGCGCTGTCCACGGACGAGATGGCAGATCTGAACACGTCATTGAACGGCGAATATGGAACCTCCGTTTCATATGAAAGTGACCGGCCTTCCAACCACAACGCATCAGTATCTGTCTCGATGTGTTTTCTAAGCTCGGCCAGCAGCCGGGATTTCCCGAGTCCGGCGTCTCCCATCAACGCAACTAGCTGGCCACGCCCATTGGTCACTTCCTCAGTCGCAGATTTGAGCCTGTCGAATTCTCCATCACGCCCGATCATCGGAGAGTCCAGCCCGCGGATGCCTCGCATCTGCCCCGGCTCAACGAGTACACCATTTACTCTGAATGATCTGATGGGATCGGCCGATCCTCTGACCTCAACCTCTCCCAGGTCTTCGAAATCGAAAAATGGCTCGACTAGCCGATAGGTGTTCTCAGTAATCTGCAGAGTTCTCGGGGCGGCAGTTTGCTCCATACGTGCTGCCATGTTTATGGCGTCACCGAGAGCCGTGTACTCGACCCGGAGGTCTGATCCAACTTCTCCGACAACCACCAGTCCTGTGTTGATTCCAACGCGGACAGCGAGATCGATACCCCATTTTTCCTTGATTTCAGCGCTGTAGGGCTCCATGGCTTCGAGGATCCCCAATCCGGCGAGAACGCCCCGCTGCGGATCGTCCTCATGAGCTACGGGCGCACCAAAGAATGCGAGGATGCCATCACCCATCAGTCTCGCCAGAGTTCCCTCATATCGGTAGACAGGCGAAATAAGGTGCTCAAACGCTCCATTGATTATTTCCGCCCACTCCTCCGGGTCCATTGAGTTTGCTGCCGCGGTTGATCCTTGAACATCGCAGAACAACATCGTCACGACACGCCGTTCTCCAAGCATCTCGTGTCCCGACTGAGCCGTCTCCAGCTTGGCCAGTAGTTCTTGAGGTATGTACTGCTTTAATCTCTCAAGTTGGCTTGGACTCGCAGTGGAGTCGGATTGAGTCTGCGGCTCCGGTTGGGCATCAGGTGCGATCGGTGTCCCGCAGGCGAAGCAAAATCGAGCATCGACAGGTAGTTCAGTCGAACACGATGCACAGGTAAGCGAAGTCGCAGTCCCGCATGACATGCAGAACTTCGCATTAGCTGGGTTTTCTGCCCCGCAATGTGCGCAATTCATGATTCTTGCAACGTCCGGTCAACTAGGTTGTTAGGAGGATCATCGATCGGCACGAAGTGATGTCTAAATCCATCTTCGCTTACCTGCACCAATCTATAGCCTGAGGGGTCGTCTCCAAGTGGGTATCCAACAGGGCCAGAACTTATCACTTCCAGACCGCTGTGGCTGACCATGTGGTTGCGGTGCATATGCCCGGCGAAAACGGTTGAGACTGAATGCTCCGACAGCAGGCTGAGGAGCTGAGTCCGGTACGGTTCGGAGATGTTCCACATAGAGTTTGGCTCGTCCGGGTATTCAATGAACGGCGGGTGGTGGCTGAAGACCGCGCCTACTGCAACTCCGTCCGCCTTTGCATTTGCCAGGGCATCTCGATGGAAATCCATCTGTGCATCTGCTTCGCCAGGCAGTGCTTCGGGTGAATCCAGAACCGAGGAATTGACAACGAAGAACGCGGCTTCTTCTACTCTGAATGCGTAGTAGTCACGGCCGAACTTTTTCCGGTACGACTCCAAAAATTTTTGCTCGGGTTTAACAAAATCGGATGCCAGGTCATGATTCCCTGCCATCCAGTAGAACTGCGTCGAACTTTCAACGCCTGATGCGATCTGGCGAGCGGCTTGGAACTGAGCCTGATCTGCGGGATCATTAGCGATGTCACCGCACATGATCGCGAAAGCCGGGTTCAAGTCGTTGATGGCGTCTACAGCGCGCTTGAGTAGCTGTTTCTCCGGTTCAATCCCGGACATCGGTTTGGCTGGTCGGAGCTTAACCCCCTTCTTAGCAAGGTCAGCAATCTCTTCATCCGATTTGCCGCTTGAGTATGCGAACAGTCCGAACTGGATATCTGCAAGTTGTACAAACGTGAAGGGACGCATGATGCCACATCATATCGTTGACTCTTGTGCACGCGCCTGCACAGCACACCGACTCCACCTTAACGATTAACCTACCCGCAGCGTGGCAGGCAAGGGTGTTTTCATTCGGTCATCGACTATCGGTCGAGCCTGAAAGCATTCTGAACGGTTCTGCCTATCATCCCCTCAGCTCGATCGCTTGAACTGACAGTATTACTGCCGCAATGATCGGCGGATCGATCCCGGGAATCCGCGCATGACACCGAGTTAAGCAGATATGGCTATCATCTTGGCATCATGGGTAAGGAACTTTCGGGAATCTTTGTTGGGCGCCAGAAGGAACTTGCTGAGCTTGTTTCTGCGGTGAGCCGGGCGTCTGACGGTATCGGCGGAATTGCGCTGGTGGCAGGTGAGCCAGGTATCGGCAAAACCACTCTATTTGTCCGAGCAATCCAGGGCGACGAAAAAAGCAACTTTTCCGATCACTGGGGACATTGCACTGAGCACTCCGGTGCCCCTGCACTTTGGCCGTGGACACAAGCTATTCGAAGCCTAGCGAGGACGATATCGAATGGCCTCGGTGATCGGCTCGACCCAGAATTTCCTGATCTCAGAGAGCTAATCCCTGAGTTAACCGAGAAATCGGGCTTACCGGCTACACCTCAGGAATCAGCTCCAGCCGAATCGGAGTTTCGGCTGTTTGAGTCAGTGACGAGATTTCTTTCTAACGCAACAGCCGACCAACCCCTGGTACTGGTGCTTGAAGACCTTCACTGGGCTGACCAACTCTCGCTGGGACTGCTTGCCCACCTTGCGCCGGTTATCAGTTCAATGCCATTGCTGGTAATCGGGACCTACCGGGACGTTGAACTGTCTCGAGCACATCCGTTGGCAGGCACCCTTGCTCAACTGCACAGCTTTGATATGACGCGGGTTTCTTTACAGCCGCTACTTCTGGGTGAATCGTCAGCCTTGCTTGAGTCCCTATCAGGTCAGCGACACGAGAAGGAAATCGCCGGATCAATCCACAACCGCAGTGGGGGGAACCCGCTTTTTGTGTCTGAACTTGCGCGGAGCATTGGTTCAGGTCGCCTCGATCCGGCGTCTGAACGTGTACCTGAGGGGGTCAAGGAAGCGATCGGCCAACGCCTCAACCAACTGTCACAAGAGTGCAACAGGTTCCTGCAGGACTGTTCTCTCATTGATTCAAGTTTCGATGTGCAACTCCTATCGTTGCTGTTTCCTGACTCCAGCACAGACCAGTTACTGGACCTCATCGAGGAAGGCGAGCGAAACGGCTTCCTCCAGGCCAACGAGGCAGGACGAAACTACGAGTTCAGCCACGCCCTTTTTCGACAGACATTAGCCACTGAACTATCAATTGGCAGTCGAGTGAAATTGCACGGAAGAATCGGCCACGCGTTGCTCGATCGGTACGGAGACGAGGCGGATGACCACGCCGAGGAACTAGCGGTCCATTTCATGAATGCGGAAGCTCTCATAGGCCCGGGACAGGCGGTCCGTTTCTCAATTCTTGCCGGTGAACACGCCCTCGAGTCGTTTGCCTATGCCGATGCAAGCAGACACTTCACGTCGGCCGGTGAACTCCTTGACGGTGAGGCTCCTGATACCGAAATCGCTATCAAGTATGGGCTCGGACGAGCCCTCACCGCGTCGCACCTCCTCCTCGAAAGGGCCGAGGGTTGGCGCAACCTGGTAGCGGCGTTCGACCTGTCGCTGGCCGCCGGTCAGACGGAACGCGCGCTACGGATATCGATGTACCCGGCGATATTTGGTGGACTTGAGAACGTCCCAGAGTTTTATCAGCGCGCAATCGAATTGGCTGAGGCGGGTTCGTTCGAGTACGGATGGCTGAAAGCGCGTTACGGGGTAGCGCTCTCGGATACAGGAGCTGTCGATTCGGGAAAGAAGCACATTGAAGAAGCCATCGAGTTAGCGAGATCAATTGGCAACGACCGGCTCGCAGCTCGTGCCAACGCGCACCTGTTACAGAACAGACAGCGTGCTGGCGATCATACTGCGGTCGTGGACCTCTACCAGGAGGTTATGGACCTGGCCAGGCCCATCGGCGACTACGGTTCGATTACACGAATAGGTTCGATGGCTGTGATCAGCCTGGCGGCCCTGGGAAGAGCAGATGAAGCGAAATTGCTCCTCGATCAGGTCAAGCCAATGCGTGTGCGGATGGGTGCTCCAGAGTGGATCGCCAGCATTATTGATGACGAAGCGTCTCTAGCCCGACTCACCGGGGATTGGGACCTTTTCAAGGCCGCGTCTGAAGAGCTGTCCAGATATGACTTTCGCGGTCAGGTGAATCTCGCCATCCTTGAGTACATGCTTGAAGGCAAGCCTATCGACCCTGACGCCCTGCTAGATGCGGCTGACAAAGCCATTGTCGGAGGAGAAGGGAGGGCTTACTGGACGCTGGTCGGGGCAGCAGGAATTGCGATGGATGCCGGAGAGATCGAGTTGCTACAGGCGCGCCGGATCGGCGAGCAGCATTTTCGCTTCCACGACAATCCTGAAAACCGACTTCGATTCCTACTTGCTGACGCGTTCATCGTAATAGCTGAAGAAGATTCAGACTTTGCCACAGCGCTTTTGAATCAGCTGCAACACATTTCTGGACGCGCTCATCCCGATCTCAATGTTTCAGGAGACCGAGTACTTGCCAGATTGTCAGCGCTGACTGATGACGCCAACCGAACGCGGAACCACTACGAAGCGGCTCTGGCATTCTGCCGGTCAGCTGGCTACCTGCCTGAGCTTGTCCACACGTGTGCAGACTTCTCGGAGTGGTCAGTCAGTTCGAAGGACGAAGATTTCGACCGTGTGCGAGCCGTTGCTGAAGAAGGTCTGGGCACAGCAACACGCCTGGGGATGCGACCGCTTATTGAGCGACTGGAGAGCGTGCTAGAGCAGATATCGGCCGCGTCACCTCAATTAAATCCCGACGGGCTCTCTGACCGAGAAGTCGAGGTACTCGCGCTCGTCGGGACAGGCCGCTCCAACCAGGAGATTGCTGACGAACTTTTTATCAGCCGTTACACAGTCGTTCGACACGTCGCCAATATCTATGACAAGACCGGTGTAACAAACAGATCAGAAGCCACGAACTATGCGCTTCGCAATGGCTTGACCCCGGACTCTTAAAGCCTGGCCCTGCGGCGTCATACAGGCACCACCCATATGTGCCCGATGCCGCTAGGGGAATCCGTCTCCAGCCCAATCGAAACAGCTAACCACATCGAGGAATAACACTCGATTGTTATTGATTGCATTCCTCGCGATGGGCACCAAATGGCAATCGATTCGGATGTTATTGCCTGTTTTCAAGCCGACAGTTGATTGCGTCGCCGGGATGCCAGCGACAGGACTCACCCAGACGGAGGATGGAAATGAATCACGGATCAAATCACACACTGTTGGAGATGGACACGAAAGCGAAGATCAACGATCCGGTCGCTCAGGCACAACGAGAGCGTCGAAGGCAGATCATTGGACCGCAGAGCGGCGAGGAACCTGGTCTGTATGCAAACGCGATCAGCCGGTTCGTTCATGTCCGTGCGCTTGAAATCGCCGCATCAGTTGTCATCGCACTGGTTGTAGGCGGAGGAGTTGCGAGCGCAGTGATGCTCGCCTGAGACGGGCCATCCTTCCTCCTCAAGCAAGGGCCAAGTCTACGGATCTGGCCCTTGCTGTGTGAATCAGCGTTCACGCTGATTTCGCTCAATTGCGCGGCAGGAAGAACTCATCTTGAAAAGTTCTGCCTATCATCCCCTCAGCTCCAGACTTTGAACTCACAGAACACCATTAGGAACGACGGCAATGCATACGCTGAGATCGTCTAGAGCAAGTCCGCGTTTCCCTGAGACGACTTTCGGTGTTGTTAGTCCGATTGTCTTGCCGGCCTTGCAACCATGAACGCTGCCGCTCCGACGGCGAGGAATGCCGATACAGACACAACAATAAACACGTTACCTATGCCATCGGTGTTCGTTCTTTCAACGCCAATCAATCCCGCGAGGATCGCTGAACCGACAATTGATCCAAAGTACCTTGAAGTCGAGTACACACCGGCGCCTGAGCCGGCATGATGAACAGGTATCGACTCCACAGCACTTACTCTCATGCCTGTGCTGGAAAGCCCCATGCCGACTCCGATGAAACCCAGGCTAATCACAAGCGGAGCAATTCCAATCTCAGCACCGCTGAATGCAAGTAACAGGGATGCGAAAGCGCCCAGGGAGAGTCCAAGCACTGCCGGCAACCTTCGCCCGAACCGGTCAGCCATCCGGCCTCCTATCGGCGTAAGAAGGGCCATCCCTACGGAAAGGGATGTCAGTACTACGCCGATCTCTAGCTCTGAATAACTTCCACGTGATGCAAGTAGTAGCGGCACCACCAGCAGCATCGAATACATCGCAAGGTTGGAAGTTCCGACGGCTCCGCTTGGTGCAGCGAACCCTCTATTTCTGAAGAACCGTGGTTGCAGGACCGGGCTACGATGGCGCAACTCCACTGTGATGAGGAGTAAAGCCAGCACGATTGCCGAAACTCCGACGGGCCCATAGATCGCGGGTGAACCACCTCGTGCGAGCATCAGAAAGAAAACGGCAAAGGCGGACAGTGTGATCAGCAACAGGGCCGCACCGAGATAATCGAACCCCTTCATTCCGTCACTCCTTGCGTCATGCGGTAGCGCTCTCCAGGCCAGCGCGATCGCGACGGCTAAGAATGGAATGTTGACGAAGAAGATTGCGCGCCAGTCCAGGCCCGTAACCAGCAGTCCTCCTACTAGAGGGCCTGCCGCGGCAGAAAGGCCAGTTGCAGCCTCCACCAATCCAAAGCTTTTGCCGCGGCGCTCGGACGGTATTCGCTGTCGCATGACGGCGACGCCGTTAGCCAGGGCGATAGAAATCGATATGGCTTGCCCCACGCGAAAGATGAGCACCACCCAGATGTTCGGAGCCAGTGCGGCACCAACTGAGACGGCGCTGAACATGACGAGTGCTGCAAGTATCAGACGACGTCGCCCAATGACGTCACCAAGCTTGCCTGCGAGCGGCTGAACTGATGCCATCGCCAACAGGTATGCAGTGACCAACCATGCAGCGCTTGATAGGCTGGTGTCGAACTCATCGACAACATTCGGTAGCGCCACCGCGATCATCGTCGAGTTGAGTGGAGCAAGAATTGAGATCAGCGCGACAGCGGCGAGCAATCTTCGCTCGCCGCTGTCACTTTCCGTCAATGTTTTCGTCGCTTCGATTCGAACCCTCGGTAATGTCAGCTGAGGAGCCTTACTGTCCCGGCCACACCATCCACCTCGATCTTCTGGCCGTCCTTAATCAGCTTCGTTGCCCGGCCGGTGCCGACCGTCGCAGGTAAACCGTACTCTCGCGCAACGATCGCACAGTGGCTCAGCGGACCGCCGGTGTCGGTAACGATGCCACCCGCCGTTGCAAACAATGGCGTCCATGGTGGCGACGTTGTAACCGTCACGAGTATCTCCCCGGGGGAAAGTCGGCCAGCATCACTCAGCTTCAAGATCACGCGAGCGGTTCCAGTCACCTTGCCCGCGGAGCCTGATACACCGGGGAGCACGTCGGGCGGCACGTCATCGGTCTCGCCGGGCTGAGGACCGTAGTTGAAGAACTTGCCCAGGGTACGCGTAATAGGGTTGTCCGGCGGCGGCCCATAGTCCGTGCCGAGCAAGAGAGGAGCATCGAGCTTCGACCAACGCTCCATCTCGCCCTGGCGCTCCACAACCGTTGATTTGAGATCGCCGCTTAACCCAATAGATGCCGCCTGTAGGATCTCGTCGCCTGTCAGCATGAAAACGTCATCGCGTCCAGCAATTGCACTGTTGGACACCAACCTGCGACCGATCTCGAGCGCGACCTGTCGTACGTAGTGAGTCCCCTGCTGATCGATCCACCAGTTGTGGTCCTCTTGAAGACGCTGACCGTGTTGGCCCGCGTGGAGAAGGTGGTTGAACTGCTCTTTGACAGGATCTGGATATCCTGCAATCAGGTCCTGCACCTCTTCAACAAGCCGTTCGCGCTCCGCAACCAGTTCGTTCCACTTGGCTATGGGGTCTGAATCTGGATTTCTCACATAGCCCTTAAGGTTGTCGATCGCGATCGTTGGGTCTTCGACCCAGCTAGGGTCACTGAATTCGATAACGGTGTCTGAGCGTCGTCCCCATTTGTCGATGTATTGAGTGATCTTCTCGGAAAGCTCTCGGCCAGTTTCTGATTCCTCGAGCGTGGACATGACCTCAGATGTTGGTGTGTTCAACAGCGTGTCGCGTACATCTCCGTTGACAGTCCTTGAGATCTCCCAGAGGTCCGATCCCGCTCGTAGACTTTCGTTTTCGACGCCCTGCAAAAGCTTGTAGGCATCAAGCGGCCCGGAACCCTCCACGAGATCCGCATACAGGTCTGCGAACATGCTTATTGAAACCAGCGCTGGCAGCAGGCCTTCCATATGGATGTGCCAAAGCCTTTGATAGGTCTCGATAGTCCACTTGAAGTGTTCAATCAATTCCGCGTCAGAAGCTCCCTGCAGATCGAATGATTCCCAGGACTCGTGGTACTTCCTGACTTCTGGCTCCCACTCATTCGCCCACCTGTCGACGAACACAGGCATGGCGGCCTTGAGGCCTTCTTCAGCGCGATGCCCTGCCTCTTCCATCTGCTCCGGCGGGACATTCGGGTGGAACGAGACGTAGTAGTAGCCGTTGATCCGACGTACATCTGCCATCAGAGGTTGGCTCAACGCGCCGATACCGGCCGAAGCACCGGCGGCCCAGTAGTTCTGGTGGACCCAGCCTGAGAACGGAGTCATAGGCGATGCCATATGTTGCTTGTCCTGTGTCAATGACAGGTTCGCATCAGCCGGATCATCCCACTCAAACTGGAAATCCTCCGGTACTGGAATCGGCCTCGGTTCAGGTGGACTCTGTGTCATGATTTTTCCTCCGTCAATCCAAATCTCCTGATAGATGAGATCGGTCGTAGTCCGACTAATCGATTTGTCAAAGTGTCGTAATCGGCCGACACTGCAACAAGAACAGTTGCTCGCCCTTCAGGGCGCACTCCAGGTCGACTGGCCAGCCATGCTGTTCCTCCATGCCAATCGCCAACCTCGCCACTTCCGCTACCTGTTCCTGGTTCAGAGCCGGTAGGTCCCGCATCACCCTGGGTGTGCTCTTCTCCTCTGTCCCCTCGCTGGTCCTCACTGTCATCACTTCCTTAGAGCCAACAGTTAGTTCTTGTGCTCCGAGGTCGGTCTTGCTGACGACAATCGTGTCGGGAGTTGTCGCTCCACTAACCACAGCTTCGCCAAGGCCATAGTTAGCGTTAATCAAAACCTCTGTTCGATCACCCGTAATGGGATTGGCGGAGAACGCAACAGCTGAAGCGTCGGCAAGTACGAGTTGTTGGACCACCACTCCCATGACCGCAGAGTCAACATCAAGCCCGCGTGATCTGCGGTAGTCAATGGCGCGCTCATTCTTCAGCGAACGCCAGCAATTCACCGTCGCAGCTACAACTGCGGTTGCTCCACGGACATTCAGATAAGTGTCGTGCAGCCCGGCAAAAGAGTCGTCGACTCCGTCTTCATCGACGGCGGATGATCTGACCGCAACGGCTACATCCTCGGCACCACTGCGTCGCTGCAATTCGGCGTACGCGGAACGAATCTCCTGGTCGAGTTGATCCGATAGTTCTCCGCTGCCCGATCTCGACCAATCCCGGTAAACATCCGCTGTGATCACGAACCCCGGCGGGACATTCGCCGAACCGGCGAGCCGCCCAAGGCTCGCGCCTTTGCCACCGCACATCGAAGAGTCGTCTGCTCCTTTGTCGTCAAAGAAAAGGACGTTCAAACACGGCCTCCGATGAGTGCACGGGATGTTAAAGGAAGGTTAAGCGCCGGCCATGGTAGCGGATCGACCAAGGCAACGAAACTGAAACTCCAAAGAATGAGCCTCATTTCACGCCAGCCAGAAAGCATCTCGAAAAGTTCTGTCTACTACCCCTTCAGCTCCACAATATGAGAATCGACTAACCGGCGAAACCCCTGGCAAATTCCGATTGTGACGTCACCTTCACACTGCGTATCGGTGCGGGTCTACAAGACTGAATAACAATGCTACGAGCGAGGTCTCCAAGATCGCTGCTCCTGTATGAAGAAACAGATCCGGCTGAACTCTCAGATAGTTTGCGCCGTACGCCTTCTACGAGTTCCTCTAGGGAAGATCCGGCCACATAGCCTCCATCGGCTATGCCCATACCCCGACACGAAATTTTGATTGCTGCTGCCATTACGTGAGTTCCTTGAAGTTAAGAGCGGGTTAAATTTCTGACTAAGAAGACACGGTCGGGAATGAAGGGCCAGCATCTCTGTCGTTGCCAGCCCTTCATTCGTCCGCGTTTTTGCCATCTCTAAAAGGTGAGGGTTGCTGCGCCATCCTTGATGAGTTCGTGCATCGCGAGCGAGCCCGTCACAACTACCCCGTCAACGAGACCGTCGTCCTCGTAACCGCGGACCCTGGCGCACGGCGGGCAGACCATGATCGTCGATCCATTTGAGACCACGTTCTCGATCATCTCTCCAATCGGCGGGTCAAGAGGGTTCAGCCTGGCCGAGACTGCCGCGCCTTTGCGGACCCAGTCCACACCTGAACTGACCAGGAACATCGTTACGTCGAGACCAGCATTGATACCGCCGTTTGCGATACTCCAGGCAACCGACGAACGCTCGTCATCGAATCCACGTGTCAGGACAATTACCAGCTTTTTCTTCTCTGCCATCGGACTTCTCCTTTCGTGCCTCGCACGACTTTTTGTGTCTGCCGAGGTTGTGTCCCCGACAAGAACCAGTCTCGTGGCAGCAAGAAGAATGCGAACCTATCCAAGGATGGGCAAGAGGGATTGTTGTTGAGACGCGGGCTGACCTAACCCGGGTTGATGGGCGCGGTCGGAACGAAGAAGAATCGCTTTAGGATTCGATCAGCTCGAGTTGCCGGGCCCTGGAAACGGCGCCTGTCCGGTTATGTACTCCGAGCTTGGTGTAGATCTGGTTGTTGTACCACTTGACCGTTCCAAGCGTGATGAACAGTTCGTCGGCGATCTGCTTGTTCGGATAGCCGCGGGCAACCAGGTCGAGGATTTCTAGTTCACGGTCGGTCAATGGGTCTGGAAGTGCCTGAGTCGAACTAGTTGTTGTGGTTGCTGCTGTGCCTACCACTGTCAGTCCGGACTTTGTGGTCTCAGATCGAACATTGTCCAGGAGGTCCCTGGCGATGGATACATATTCTTCCAGGGAGCCTACCTGCGTTTTCGCAGGTTCGATGTGTTCAGCGGTGGCTGTCAGACGGGCGCTTGTCCGAGCTTCTGTAGATGGATGAGACGCCACGAATTCGAGCAATGGAACTCCCTGGCTACGCTGGCCATTTTTCAGTGCGAGTTCCCCGGCACCTTCAAGGGCGCAGAGGATCATTGCTGGATACTGCATCTCTAAGCCCGTATCCAGTACCTGCGACAGGTATTCCGCCGCAGTGGCGAAGTCTCCAAGTGAGACTGCGAGGAGACCGAGTCCGCTCTGGACCCGCGTGCTACCTCCTCGATCTCCAAGTTGCTCATAGGCAGACCGGCTTTCTTCAAAGCAGAGGCGAGCGTTTTCATAGTCGCCTGCCAGTGAGGCCACCTCGCCGAGGTAGGTGTGCGCTAGGCCCATGTTGGCGCGGTCAGAGAACTGCGTGCTTATCTCTAAGCTTTGCTGGAACAGTTCGGAGGCTTCTGAGTACCGGCCCTCGGCGACCTCGACTTCGCCCAATTCGTTGTAGCAATACGCCAGAAACCAGCGCTCACCTTGCTCGATGCATCCTTCCATTGCCGTCTGGTCGAAGCGTCGGGCATTTTCCAGATCGCCCTTTCTCAGGGCAAGGTGGCCGAGCAGCTGATTCGCCATAGCGACGTGTGGTCGATGTCGCTGTGTTTGGGCGCGCTCCAGCGATTCAGTTGCATGGTCTATGGCAGAGTCGATGTTTCCTCTGGTCGACTCGATATAAGCGAAGCCGAGTTGCGGGTCCATTAGGAACCCGAATTCGGGTTCCATATCCAGTGCTTGGTGAAGTGCAGCGCTCCGCTCATAGGCGCTCTGGGCGTCAGACATGTGACCCTGTCGCAGGCTGAACCTGCCATGTTCGATCAGTACCAGCGCTAATGCCTTCTGTACCTCCGTCGTCTGCTCCGCACTTTCCAGTACCTTCACAGCGTCGGCAAAAGTCCGCCCTGCGACCGCATATTGACCCCGATATTGGATGAACTGTCCGTAAGCGGTTGCTGCATACGCGATGAGCGGAGCGAGCAGGTTCTCTACGGCGAAATTCCAGGCAGTCCGCACGTTTTCCAGTTCAGCATCAACCTCGGCCACTGCTTCCACTTGCCGAGCGACTGTCAGATCGTCTCTGAGCGAAGCAAGCAATTCCATGTAGTAATCACAATGGGCTCGCTCGGTCGAGCTGCGGTTGCCCTCATCGGTCGCCAGGTCTTCGGCTCCGTGCTGGCGGACGAGTTCATGTATGCGGTATCTGCCACTTCCTGCCGGTCTAATCAGAGAGCGATTGACCAGTGACGAAAGGATGCCGAGGTTCGCTCCAGCCACCTTGATGGCAGCATCACGAGTAAAGCCTCCCCTGAAGATCGTAAGTCTCCCAAACACCTGTCGATCTAGCTCAGGGAGCATGGACATCGATTGCTGAAATATCGCCTCGATGCTCCGATGGCGTTCAGGCACATCGCGCATCTCAGTTTCCAGCAGCGTGTGGCTCCGTTCGAGCTCGTCTGCGATCTCCGAGCAATCAAGGACGTGCGCCCATGAAGCAGCCAGCTCAATCGCCAGGGGCATACCTTCAACGAGGCGGCAAACTCGCTCGATGGCGGGCAACTCGCTCTGGACTTGCAGGTCCGTTCGAATCTTCGTTGCGCGATCGACAAATAGTTGCGTTGAAGCCTCGTCTGCGTACGTGTGCTCGACTTCAGCATCGGGTACGGGAAGCCCATCGACGTGGAGCACCCATTCTTGCCTGATGCGAAGTGGTGTCCGGGACGTGATCAGGGCCGTTGTGCCGGGCGATTCGACAAGGAGTTGGCCGACCAGTGGCGCCGCATCGACAACCTGCTCAAAGTTGTCAAAGAAGATCAGCGTTTCTTTACCTTGCAGAAAGCGGATGACCTGTGAAACTGCAGGTTCACTGTCCTGGATTGCTAGCTGGAGCGAATCGGCGAGGCGTTGGATGACCAGGTCAGATTGCTCGACTGCCTGTAAGTCCACGAAAACTGCGCCGTCTTTTGTGCGGTCACCATATCGTCGAGCGGCCTCAATAGCGAGGCATGTTTTGCCGATTCCACCAGGACCGACGAGCGTTACGAGCCGATGACCAGGATCATCCAAATACGTAACGATCTGTTGGAGTTCGCTGTCTCTCCCGTACAGGACCGTATTTAGGGTTGGAATGTCCATCTGGCGATAGTCTGGCTCCAGGGCAGATTCTATCGGAACCAGTATCCGGCGCTATCTGCGGACATCATTTTTGGTCGACAGTAGTCAGGCAGTCTCCAGACGGGCAGGCGATGTCCTCGTGATCCCACGCTTGCGGCCATAGCGCAGGTAAAGAGCGAGCATCAGACCAGTTGTGGCTATGTAGAAGCCATGCAGAATCCAAATTGGTCCAGGCGGCAGGCTGAAAACATATACCGCGTGGACCATGTTTCCGATGTTGGCCATCAACAGATTGGCGAAGCTATAGGAAGCCAGGTCTCTCGTTACGCAGGCCTTCACGACCATTGGCAACGTACCTGCTGCGAACACGATGGTTGAGATTACTCCGGCGATCATCGGTATTTGCGTTTCCACTGACGTTTTCTCCAGGGCTAGTGAACTTAAGCCAAGTCTCTGGAGACCAGTGGCGCGAAGAACCTATCCAAGGATCGGCAGTAGGGTTGGTATGTACAGGCCTCCCTTCCCCAACCCCCGCCAGGAGAACCGGGTTACACGCTCAAAATGCTGCATGAATCCAGCGTGAGGTCGAAACAGTCTAGAAATGTTCTGCCTATCATCCCATCAGCTCCACATTTGCCTGTGCGTGCCGGGCCGACTGTAAGCAGTTTGTGACTATCGCTGGTTCAGATTTTCCAGGCTTAGAATGTCAGTTTGGCAGGCTCCTGGCGTTGTTCCTCGGGTGTCGGGAATTTCCTCGACGCCGGTCTTAGACAACATGACCTCATACACCTCGCAGAATTCAGTCAGAGTCTGAATATCAACTTTGAATATGGTTAGTGGTTCTAGCTGCTCCACTGTGCCAAAACCACAGACTCCAGGAGTGAGGGGGTCTGGCCGGTACGGTTCCTCAAACGGGTACACCAACTGAGGCTCATAGAACATGCTGTTTCCGCCGTTGTCAGGCTCTCCCTCAGGGATATGTCTGAGAACTTTCGCTCCGTAGTAGTCGGACTCGCATTCGCTTTCGTTGAAGAGTGCCTGGCGTCTCTCGAACTGGGACGCTTCGTAGTGTTGTCCGTTGATCTCGTAAGACGAGGCAGGGATCGCGTAACGTGTGGTCTCAGTTGCTGTTGGCTGAGGAGTGGGGGTTGGTTGTTCAGGCCACCTCCGTCGCAAGCACAATCATGCGGCTCTCAATATGTTCCCTAGATCGTCCCGTCAGCTCAAGCTCCATTCGTTTTCGGCCCGGTGCTTCCACGGCTAGAAGGACCGGTGGTACGATCTCCGAACTCCCGGCGAATTGAATGAAGCGCGATGAGACTCAGGCGTGCAGAGCCGCGCGCGGTCGAACGCCTGGGTCGTCTTTGCGGGAAACAGAGGGATGACTTAATGACTGGACTTCGATTATCTAGCCTCGCACCAGCGAATCGCATCCTCCTAGCGTTGCTCGTGGTCGCTGTTACGTTGTCAGCAGGCACAAGTATGGTTCTCGGCATCGGGCCGGTTTTCGCTTCTCACGGCGACGTCTTATACGAAGACGCTGACGGGGACGGATATGGAGATTTCTCATCCAGCATTCCGGATGAAGAACCTCATCCTGAAGGCTACGTCGAAAATAACCAGGACTGCGATGACAGCAATCCGTCGATAAACCCAGCTGCAACGGAAATTGCAGATGGTCTCGACAATAACTGCGACGGTGAGATTGATGAAGGCACATCCGACTTCGACGGTGACGGAACTCCAGACTCAATCGATACGGATGACGACAATGATAGTTTCGAAGACTTTGAAGATTGTGATCCATTGAACGATGCTGTCTACCCGGGAGCGATCGAAGTTGCCGACGGGATAGATAACAACTGTGATGGTCAAATCGACGAAGGTACCGATCCTGATGCAGACGGTGATGGATTCCCTGAATCTGTCGATTGTGATGACACAAACCCTGCGATAAATCCAGGAGCAACGGAAATCGCAGACGGCATCGACAACAACTGTGATGGTCAAATCGACGAGGGTACTGATCCTGATGCAGACGGTGATGGATTCCCAGAATCTGTCGATTGTGATGACACAAACCCTGCGATAAATCCAGGAGCAACGGAAATCGCAGACGGCATCGACAACAACTGTGATGGTCAAATCGACGAAGGTACCGATCCTGATGCAGACGGTGATGGATTCCCAGAATCTGTCGATTGTGATGACAGTGAGGTGAGTATCTACCCCGGGGCACCAGAGATACCGGGTGACGGGATAGACCAGGACTGTGACGGGAAAGACTCTACGATCGACGGGGAGCCTGTTGACCCGAACCAATTGTTTGTTGAGTCTGCAGTAGTCGGACACGATGAATGCATGGTCACGGTGCAGAAATCGGTGCAGGAGCGGATCGCCTCCGAGGGGCTGATCGTAGAGTCCGAGCTAATTACGGTTATCTCCGCGTGCACTGACAAAAAACGGTCTCAGTCAACCGTTCACACGACGATCGACACGTACTTTGTGGCATGCATACTCAACCCCAATACTCTTGAAGTTGAATGTGTCAAAGAGTCGGTCGGGTCAGAATCAGAGGATTAATAGCTCGACCAAAACTTAAAACTCGGACGATATCTGAGGGCACCGGGATTACCCGGTGCCCTCAGATCGCATATGGAATTGTGAGTTAAATCCACCCATAACTAGAAACCACAAGCAAACGAGTACAACGCGTAGGGCCGCATCGATACATGTGCCACCTACTTCGCTGGGGCACTTAGTCTGACCGACCGGTCACCGATTCCGCGCGGTTTGATTCAACCCTCGAAGCACGCGATTTCTGTAACCCTGACCAGCGGAAATCGGCTGTGCCCGCGCATGAAATGAACACACCGTCATTGAATATTGAAGTTGTGTCGGCTGTTCAAATGAGCCAACAACGAGATCTACTGACGCTGAATTTGAAAACTTCCGATACGCACGCTTCAGATGCAGCTAAGACCGAACTCATCTCGAAAAGTTCTGCCTATCGTCCCCTCAGCTCCACGGTCATCTCCGGAGCGCCGGTTCTTGCGCCGAAAAAAAAGGCACCTGAAACCATTTAATTTCAGGTGCCCGTTTCACGATTGTCGAGAACTGCCTCAGCTGTGACCGGCAGGAGCTATGTTTTTCTCCCCAATCGTCCCGTCGTAAGCAGTGCCGAACCCAAGGACTTTGTTCTTCTCAACGGTTGGACTATCGCCCCAGGCGCCGAGACCGATGTCGTAACCGCTATTGGGATGATCTGGCCCTATGTCAAAGATCTTGTTATTGATCAGAGAGTTGTCAGTGCCGTATTCGTAAAGTCCAATGTCTGAATTGCCGCGTATGACGTTGTTACCGACCGTCACACCTTCGACTAAGTAGATCAACATCGCAGTGGCTGCGTAGTTACTCGTACCCTTCCACTGGTTGCCATCGACCTGATTGTGCACGACCTCACCCAGTGCTCCGAAGCCTACCTGGATACTATTCGCTGCCAGGTTTTCCTGAGTAGCACTTGCACCTACATGGTTATGTGCGATCGTGACGTCAACATCTCCATTAGCGATGATTCCGGTCTTCTGGTAGTTCGTTACGACATTGTGTGCGACAAGCACTGTCTGTGTGTCAGGGTGAGTTCCATCAAAAGGTGCATTGCGAATCTCGATGGCGTTGCCTTCCTGGCAACCGGATGGCCCCTGATTGATCCCGTCCACAGTCGAGTGCGTGATCGAACCAGACGCTCCTTCGAACATGATGCCGCGCAGTCGGTTGGCGCCGGCGTCACATGTGTTGGTTAGACCGTCTACAGTCACAGTCAGGTTGATGACGTTCGCTGTGGCACCGCCGTTAGTGACAACAGCCCCCACAAAATGCCCCGCTGCTGGATCCACGCCGGTAATCGTGTGACCCTTCCCATCAAGGGTCATTCCTTCAGGAATCACAATCGACTCATCCGTCATGCAGTCTGCATCCAGGTTCAGGGTCGTACCAACGGTTGTAAATGTGCAGTCCGTCGCCGCAGTGGCATGGTCCGCTGTGGCAAATACAAAACCAGCGGCAATCAATGCCAAAACGGGTAATATTGCGAGCCACTTCATGATTATCCTCCGTGCTCTTGGATACCGATCAAGATATTCGATCGGACTAGCAAAAAAGTAACGAAGAAATAGGTATGTGTCAAAACATTGTGCTAACGGCGCGTGTTGTTAGCGTGAGAAACTACTAGCAAACTCCAAACTAACAGCGGATACGCCTCTGTCGTATCAGTAATCGGGCAAACCCGGCTCGAAGAGTTGCGTTAATCTTCTGCACGGTCCGTGCACGGGGTTAGGCGATCAGCACAGGATTAAAATTTAGTCTTGTTAAGCGCTCAACTGAGTGGCACCGGATTACGCATCCAGTTGATCACATCGATCTGCCTAACTACCCGGACCTCAGGTTGAGCGAGGGCGTAATCCAGGAACTCGGTCAGTATCCTCTGTTTCGCTAGGAACCTTGGTGTACGCTCGCCTCTCTGCCAGTCCTGCATATCCCACTCCTGGGAGTGCAGACACAGATGAAGCGGAGTCCTGTTCCCTGCAATGTGCAGGTCGAGGTTGTACTTGAGGATCTCAATCATCTTGTCAGCCATGACCTCTGGTGGATCGTCCTGGTATGCGAAGAACCAATCCTTATCGCAGTAACGGATGTGGAGACCACCGAGACTGGCCGGTCGCCATAAGAAGTTCTGAGGTAACTCCCAGATTCCCAGTGTCGGCGGGATAGACCCAGTACCAGCCTCTGAGCTTGCATAAGGGATACCGTTCTCGAGAGTTCCTGGCCAGTAAAGGTCTGTCGATCCGTCTACGGTCTGTGAGCGATGGCCCTGTGCACTGGAAGCGTGATAGAGGAATCCCATCTGCGTTAGTACTGGAAACAGGTGTTCGTTGTACTGGTCGAGTGGAGTCCTGAAGCCGTAAATATCGTCCAGCGGCATACCAATTCCTGTGGCTAGAACCTGCTGGCCACCGGGCGACTTGACCATCGTGCCATCTCCGCCAACAGGACGCGTCAGGAACTCGTTCGTTCGTGTCAGTGATTCCAGCCATTCCGCTTGACTGCCCAGCCCTCCATCGAAGCCAAGATAGGCATGGTTACCTATCTCATGGCCCTGGTCGTATGCGTTGCGAACCGCTGTTGCCAATTCGGAACCACGATTTTCCACTTCACCCATGACGTAAAACGTCATTCGTGCAGGTTCGCTATCGAACGTAGCTGGATTTCCATTCCCAGCGGGGTTGGCCAGTCCTCCTAGTAGTTCATCCACAAACCAGTTGATCCCGTTCGCCTGGTGGTTGTCATCGGAACCCAGTACAAGGAATACCGGTGTTTTTTCTCTTTCGATACCCCCCGGAATCGACTGAGAGAAAGGAACCGACTCGACGCCTGGTGGGACGACGATCGTAGGAGGTTCCGGAGACTGGAAAGCAGGGATTGGTGGCAGAGTGGCTGTTGGCACCGTTGTTGCAGCAGGTACCGGCGTAGGACTCGTAACTGGAGTTAGCGTCGGTCGCGGCGTAGCGGTGCGAGTAGGAGTTGCCAGCTTGTTAGGTGTCGCAGGTAAGGCGGCAGTTGGAAAGGGCAACAGTATTGGAGTCGATGTCGGTGTCGTGGTGGCCGTCGGGCTAAGACGCGCAGTTGCCATCGGCAGCACAGTTGGGGTACTCGTCGCATCGGTAGAACACCCAGCTGCCAGCGCCACCAGAACTATTACTGCAATACAGCGCATAGCTGGGCATATTAACAGACAAATTCACGACAACGATTTGCACCGATCAAGGTTTGTTGATTTTAAGAGAACAGGATTCAAACGCGCTATGTAGTTATTCATAACCAACCGTAAATACCTGCGAGGATTTTTGAGTTGAGCAATCAAAATTGATTGGGACCTTTTGGCCGCAACGTTGCTTACGCTCACCCATAGCAGACTCTGGCTCTTGTTCACCAGGTGAAGAGGAGATTCCTCATGCGTACCGGGGCGAAAAGTGCCTTCTTCACACTGATGTTGCCATTCGGACTCGCTTGTTCCAACGGGAACCCGTGCTACGATGCCGACAAGACTTCAGATCCTCGAGATGACATTCGTGTTCTTCTCTTCATGAATGGTGGCCCAGCAAACCTGAAAGCAGTGTTTGCACTCGAGGCTGGTGCTAATCCGAACACTTCGGTTCAATCCCAAACATGTAGTCCGGTCAGCACCGATAAATCTTTGCCAACTAACGTGGTGTTCGAGGCGTTGGCAGGCGATGTTGTAACGCTTGAACTGTAGGACAGAAATGAAACACCGATATCGAACTTACTCAGATGTCAGGTGGCGGAAGGCGCTCTTGGCCCCGCCGAAGGGGCTCCAGGCAACGTGCTTATTGATCCATTTTCACAAGGTAGCTCTGGGCACCTGATACGAAGTGGTGGAGCAGATTCTGTTTAGGTGAATGCAACAACTGAGCAGCTTGACAGGAGCATTAGTATCAGGCGCAAGCTCGCCAATTTGCCAGGAAATCTTCAGGTATTGAATCACGCAAGCAATCGAGCTGCAGTAGTTCTTGTGTCGGTGTGTTTGGTCGTCGCGCTCGCTGTTGCAGCCATCCTAACTTCAACGCGTCCGGCGGAATCATTCACCGGTCTCGAAGATTTCGCATGGGAAGGGGACCTTGCCGCTCAGGTGAATGGAGGTCTTTCCCAAACGGTCTGGTGGGATGCAGATGTGTGGGATGCCCGGACAAGTTCTTCGCACAACTCTGTTGATAGCAAGGGCGATGGTTTACACATTGACGTACATCGATCCTCGGGTGATCCAACAGACGGTGCCAGGCTGAACGACGTGTTTGTCCCTGACGGTTCACCTGGCATCGGCGTTATGCACCTGGACTTTGAGGGAATAGTTGGGGCTCGGCTGCGCAACCGCGGACTCATCACATCCGATGGTCTGGTTGTCGATTTCTTTGCCAATGAATTCGTGACGACCGGTCACTGGTGGGAGATCGCAATCACCCCGGAGCCAGTTGGCGCGGATCTGACGGCTGTACCCACGACTACCGACACGATTCTTGCGAATCCAGGACCCGGCAATGCACCTTCGACGGATTCTTTAAACGTCGTTTACATGGGTGACTCAGATGTTCCTCACATCGTCGGGTGGGAGAACTTATTTGCCGTCACCAAACAGGATGGGGAGGCAAGAACAAAGCAGATTGGAACTGCAAGAGTTCCGACAGATCCGGCCAACGTCAATCGACTGAGGAATTACAGGATTGTCTTTTTCCCGGACCGAGTCGAAATCTCGGTAGACGGTGAGTTAGTTGAGATTTTTGATGTCGAAATCCCATGGAGTCAGCCTTATGTCCACCTGATTGGCGTGGCCTACCAGGCCGATCATCATCCACAGGACATTGCGTTCCAGGGCCAGGTACGCGAACTGGGCTGGAAACAAGTTGATATCTATCCGCTCGTCCATGACTACACGCTCGCGGTACCAAATGACGATGAGGTGGCCGACGGATTCTTCGCATTCGACTTCAGAGACACGCAGCGATCGGGACCGGATCAACCGAATGCTGCCCCCTACCACAAGCACCTCACCGACCACCCGGACATGTCTGTCTGCTCCGATTGGGGTTGCAACGAAAATCCGACAGGTACCCACACCATTACTTATGAGGTGGCCGATCTTGATGGGTTGGCAGGTGCCTATCTCGTTCTTGATGCAAGGCGATCGAGTGGGTTTGCAGACGTTTACCTCAACGATGTGTTTGTAGGAAGGGCTGAAACTTCACACGATTTTCTCGAAGGAACTGAGTGGCAGCACCTCGGAATTCCCGTTCCGGTGAATCTTCTGGTTCAGGGTGATAACTCGGTTCGGTTTGATATGACCGCCGCCATTCAGCTCGAACGTCCTCAACTTGAACTTTCCTATGGTTCGGTTGGTCCTTCACCAACACCGACTGACCTCCCCGGCTCAACCCCGTCTCCAACCCCAACCGAAACTGCGACTCCGACGGTCATCCCGCCAACAGCGACTGCAGAACCGCCTGCATTTCCTTATCTGGATCCAGGCCTTCCTGTTTCAGACCGAGTCGAGGATCTTCTATCGAGGATGACTCTGGAAGAGAAGGTTGGCCAGATGGCGCTGGTCGACTGGCCACATCTCTCGTCTGATTCAGATATCGCCTCGTATCACCTCGGTGCCCTGATGACGACAAGCGAAAATCTTTCAGACGATCAGAACACGCCCCAGAACTGGGCTGACAAACACGATACCTACCAGTCTGTGGCTCTCGGTGGACGGCTCGGTATACCGATCGTATTCGGCACTGATGCAGTACACGGGCATAACAATCTGCTGAACGCCACGATTTTCCCTCACAACATCGGAATTGGTGCTTCTCGCGATCCTGTTCTCGCTGAGTCCATTGGTCGAATCACAGCAATCGAGTCTGCTGCGACAGGATTCAACTGGACCTTCTCGCCCTGCCTGTGTGTAGCCCGGAACGAAAGATGGGGTCGCACATACGAAAGCTTCGGAGAAGATCCAGAGATTGCTTCGATGATGACCTCGATCATCGATGGGTATCAAGGAGCCAGCCTGGCTGACCCTGACTCAGTCTTAGCTACAGCCAAGCACTGGGTTGGAGACGGCGGAACCGTAGGTGGGGACGATCAGGGTGACACGCAGATAAGCGAGGCGGAGCTAAGAGCGATTCATGTTCCGCCATTTGCGGACGCCATAGCGCGTGACGTCGGTTCCATCATGATCTCCTACAGCAGTTGGAATGGAGTCAAGCTCCATGGAGATCAGTACCTGATCACTGATGTATTAAAGGACGAGCTTGGTTTTACAGGCTTCGTTGTCTCCGACTTCCGCGGCATCAACCAGCTACCAGGCGACTACACATCCGATGTCAGGACTTCAATCAACGCCGGCATCGATATGGTGATGATCCCTGACAATTACCAGCTGTTTACGACCACACTCATCGACGAGGTAAACGCCGGCAACGTTTCACAAGCGCGCATCGACGATGCTGTGAGCAGGATTCTCACCAAGAAGTTCGAGATGGGGCTATTCGAGTCTCCATTAGTAGACCGGTCGAACCAATCAGAGATTCGTTCTCAGGAGCACCTGGACGTTGCCCGCGAAGCCGTACGGAAGTCGCTTGTTCTCCTCAAGAATGAGAACGACATCCTGCCTCTTTCCAAAGATCTGAGCAGTGTGTTCGTCGCTGGAAAGAATGCCAATGACATTGGAAATCAATCTGGTGGCTGGACTATTTCCTGGCAAGGCAGCAGCGGAGACATTACCGCTGGGACCACGCTACTGGAAGGCATACAGACAGCTGTAGATCCATCAACAAGCGTCACCTTTAGCCAGGATGGCGTTGGAGCAGCAGGTCACGACGTGGCCATCGTGATCATCGGCGAAACACCATACGCTGAGGGCGATGGCGACAGGCCCTCGTATATCGGACTCGACCAGCAAGATATCGCCACACTGGACAATGTGCAGGCTGCTGGGATACCGACAGTAGTGATCCTCGTTTCAGGTCGTCCAATGGTCGTCACTGACAGGTTGCCTGATTGGGACGCGTTTGTTGCAGCCTGGCTGCCTGGCTCGGAGGGGCAAGGAGTCGCAGACGTAATTTTTGGGGACCACAACTTCACGGGCACTCTGCCTCAGTCATGGCCTGACAGCGAATCACAGGTGCCTATCAACACGGGTGATGCGCAGTACGCTCCGCTCTTCCCTTACGGTTTTGGCCTGAGCTACTCCACTCCGATCCCGCCAACACCTACACCCGTACCCACAGCCACTTCTACACCGGTGCCGCCCACGGCTACTCCTGTACCGCCAACACCTACACCAGTACCTACGGCCACATCGACACCGATACCGCCCACGGCTTCTCCTGTCCCGCCAACAGCTACACCAGTACCTACGGCTACTTCCACACCGGTACCGCCCACTGCTCCCACACTGACAAGTCCTGGTGACGGCGCAACGATCACGACGACCACGCCGACATTCACTTGGGAAATCTTGCCTGACGAAGGCGTGTTCTACGAAATACAGATATCCACAACCATCACTTTTGACGAACCCATCCTGCTCGACGCAGTTGTGTTTGAACCAGAGTTCACCGTTCCGCCGGGACAGGGTCTGATCGACGGGACCACGTATTTCTGGCGTGTCCGCGGACTCCTGCCTGGCGAAGTGTTTGGGCCGTTCTCGGAAATACGAAACCTTGTAGTAGATCTTCCGGAGCCAACACCTACACCGATACCGCCTACGGCTACTCCTGTCCCGCCAACACCTACACCCGTACCCACAGCCACTTCCACACCAGTACCGCCCACGGCCACTCCAGTCCCGCCAACACCTACACCAGTACCTACGGCTACTTCGACACCGATACCACCTACCGCTACTCCTGTACCGCCGACACCTACACCAGTACCTACGGCCACATCGACACCGATACCGCCCACGGCTACTCCAGTCCCGCCAACACCTACACCCGTACCCACAGCCACTTCGACACCGGTACCGCCTACAGCTACTCCAGTCCCGCCAACACCTACACCGGTGCCTACGGCCACTTCGACCCCGATACCGCCTACAGCTACTCCTGTACCGCCAACTGCAACTGCAACTCCAGCGCCTACGGCGACGCCGACACCGCCACCAGCGACCGCGCTACTGGTGACACAGGTGCAATATCTGACCTCGGGTGGCAAGGATCAAAGCAAACACCTTCACATAGATATTTCAGTGGAGGATGGGACCGGCCTCGTTGCCGATGGCGCGACTGTTGAGGCGACGATTTACCAGGACGGAGTGCCGTACAGAACGCTATCTACGACAAGCGTTGATGGGTTGGCATCGTTCAGACTCACAAACGCACCCGCTGGTTGCTACACAGAATCGCTGACTGTCTCACACATAAGCCTTACCTGGGATGGCGTGACACCTGCGTCCTTGCCTTCAGATCCATTCTGCAAATAGCGAAAAATTTTCGTAGATGTTGTACTGCCGCTAGTAAGTTTGAATAACGTCTGAGATACGAACCGCAACCAATCGAATGAGATCAATCAACAGGCTGGCCTCCAACGGGTCAATCGTATGAAAAGTTAGTGTTTACCTCGCGGCGCGACCAATTAACTCCGCCCAAAGATCTACTCTAACTGCTGCGATTGCGCCCACAGCATCAGTATGGCGAGAACATCACCGTCTGCGGGTCAAGCGAAGGTACTTGGCGAACACCAAACAGAACCAACGGGATAAGAAGACATGACAGCAGAACAGAAAACCTGGCCTGACCGCACCGAGTACCGACCAGCGTCCGAGTTGAGATCAGGCGTTGAGGTCCTGGCTCCGTCTTTCGAAGAACTCGTGGGCGACAACGCCGAACTGGAGAAACACTGGACCGGCGCGGAATGGTCGGAAGGTCCTGTTTTCGTACCATCTTTGAACTCTCTCGTATGGTCGGACATTCCGAACAACCGCATGCTCCGCTTTGATGCCGGTTCGGGTGAAACAACCGTTTTCAGAGAGCCTTCAAATTTCACGAACGGCCACACGCTCGATCTACAGGGAAGAATCGTCAGTTGCGAGCACCAGGCGCACCGAATCTCACGCACTGAAGAGGACGGTAGCGTGACCGTTCTTGTAGATAGCTACGAAGGCAAGCGTCTTAACTCACCGAACGATCTGGTGGTGAAATCTGACGGCACGATCTGGTTCACGGATCCTCCCTACGGCATCCTGAGCGACCGAGAAGGAAACCAGCGTGAGTCAGACATCGGTGCTAATTATGTCTACCGATTCGATCCTGCGACTGAAGACTTGACCGTCGCCAGCGACCAGTTTGATCGCCCGAACGGCATAGCGTTCTCACCTGACGAAAGCATCCTCTATGTCGCCGACTCCGGTGAACCGCGACGCATGTTTGCGTTTGACGTCGGCGCAGATGGCCACTCGCTCTCTAACTTCAGAGAGTTCGCCGTCGTCCGGCCCGGTATCTCAGACGGCTTCCGGTGCGATGCAAAAGGCAACGTCTGGACCAGCGCGCATGACGGAGTCCACTGCATCACTCCTGAAGGCAAGACGATAGGGAAGATTCTCGTACCTGAGCAGCGGACGGCGAACTGCTGCTGGGGTGGACCGGATTGGAACCGGCTCTACATAGCCGGAGACACTTCGATCTACTCGATTCAACTTGCCGTCGAAGGTGCTCATAAACCGAGTTAGTACTCGGTTTCCGAACACAGTCGGTGAATCGTGATGCGGTCTCACAGTCCGACTGCCACCTGACCGGCTAGCCGTCGGGGTTTCATCTAGCTGCAACGGCTCCTGCGTGAACCGCATTTTCTCGATAAATACATGCCTTCTACGCTGCCGCAGGTACGTGGACACCGCCTCGTGCCGGACCCTCAAACCGGTTAGATTGAGATTAGAACTGTACGTGTACGGCGAGCCGATAGGTGCGATGGTTCAGAACAGTCCCGGAATCGCCTGGGACCGGTTTGACGCTGTGAGTGACCGCAGGCGGCTCTCCAGGCGCCTGTCGGCTATCAGCGCTTTGCACTGACACTGAGGGATTCCCATGGCTGAGAACGCAGAACTGACTGAGCGGATAGAGAAGATGCTGGCTGAAGAGTTCGACATGGACGTCGAACAGATGACTGATGACACTCGGCTGGAAGAGTTCGACGTCACTTCACTGGAGTTCGTTGAGCTGCTGTTCAAAGTTGAACAGGAGTTTGGCGTTTCGATCGACGTGTCTGAACTTCCAGAGCTCTACACCGTGGGCGAAGTTAAAGAGTTCCTGTCAACACGGCTGAACGAGTCCGAATAGCCAGTAAGAGGCGGCCGTATTGAAGAGCGTAATCACCGGCATGGGCGTCGTTTCAGCCGCCGGTACCGGAGTGGAACCGTTCTGGGACGCCGTGTCTTCCGGCAGCACCCCACTGGTCAACTGGGAAGGCAAGATCGGCTCTGTGGAAACACAGTCCCCGGCAATCCCTGCAAGCCACTTTGATGGCAACGACCACATGCGTAAGAGGCAACTGCGGCTTTTCGACAAGGTCAGCCAGTACGCCGTCGTCGCCGCTCGTGAAGCAGTAAACAACGCGAACCTCGATCTTTCCAGTGTGGACCCATCACGGGTTGCCGTCGTCATCGCCACTGCGGCTGGAGGCGAGCTCACACGCGAAACCGCGGTCCATTCAATTTACGTTGAACACACCGGTGTTTCTCCCATGACGATCCCTCGAGGCATGTCCAGCGCGCCCGCCAGCGCAGTTGCTATCGAGTTCGGTGCAACTGGGCCTACTCTCTGTACATCAACTGCCTGTGCGTCTTCCGCTCACGCGATCGCCGTTGCAGAGCTCCTGATCAAGTCAGGTGCGGCCGACGTAGTAATCACCGGTGGGACCGAAACCCTGCCGTCTATCGGTCTCTGGAAAGCATGGCAGGGTCTTGGCGTCCTTGGCCACGACACGATCAGGCCATTCTCCCTCGAACGTTCCGGCTTCGTGTTTGGCGAGGGCGCAGGGATTCTTGTGCTCGAGTCTGAACGATTTGCGGCCGGACGAGGAGCCAACATCCAGGCAGTCCTGGCTGGAACCGGCTCGTCGTCCGATGCGAAAGACATGGTCAATCCGGATCCTGAGGGCATGGCAGCGGCCGTATACCGCGCACTTGAAGACGCCGGCTTAACTCCTGCCGATGTGAACTATGTAAACGCACATGGGACCGGCACGAAGGCAAACGACGCTTCGGAAACGACAGCCCTGAAAAGCGTCTTCGGAAAACGCATGAGCAATCTGCCGGTGTCTTCTACAAAGTCGGTTCATGGACACGCGATGGGCGCTTCCAGTGCACTTGAGTTGATCGCAACTGTCAAGGCGATCAATGAGAGCAAAGTTCCGCCAACGGCCAACTTTCTCACGCCGGACCCGGAGATCGAAATTGACTGCGTGCCGAACGAGGCGCGGGCAGCCTCGATAGAGGTAGCCGTCTCAAACTCGTTTGCGTTCGGTGGACTGAATGTCTGCCTGGTAGTGACTGCCTAGGCTAGGCGCAAATGACTAAGCGCTCAGCTGGTGGGCGCCTTCATCCTGGGGCTTCGCTGCGATTGCGTTTTCCACAATCTTGAGCAACTCGTCGATGGCCCAGGGCTTGACTATGTAGTCACGCAGTCCAAGCTTGACCGCGGTGGCCACAGTGTCTCGGTCAGCGAGCGCTGTCACCATAACGACAGGAATGTTCTGGGTAACTGAGAACGCCTTCAGCCGTTTCAGCGCCTCGATCCCATTCATCCTGGGCATACTGATATCGAGGAGGATCACATCAGGAGTCTGTTCGGAGGAGACATCAAGTGCTTCGATGCCGTCATTCGCCTCGACGATATCGTAGCCCTCTGACTCGAGAGTGACTCTCAGAGCTTCCCTGATCTGATCGTTGTCATCGGCCACAAGAATCTTGGCCATCTTTTCTTCTCCTGATTTCAACCCCGGTAGCGTCTCAGCTATCTGAACTGGCTCGCACCGGAACTGCCCCTTTTACAAGATATTGCTAGAACGACTGTCTATTACTAGTTGATACTCGCAATCAGCACGGTACATTCCGCCATTAGTTGCTACTCAAACTGGCCGAGGGCTGTGTACATGGGCATGATTACCGAGATGGCAATGAACCCGACTGCCAGCGCGACAAATATTGTCGAAAGCGGCTGAACGAGGCCGACCATCGACTTGATGTTGGTTCTGGCTTCTTCCCGGTAGAGCTTGCTCAGACGAGCAAGCGTTTCGTTCAGCGAACCGGTGTTCTCAGCAACCTCAAGGCTCTGAGTAAACGTCGAAGGGAACAGGCCGGTCTTCCGAAGCGGCTGAGCTATTCCTTCACCAGCAACCAGCTGGTTTCCGACCTTCACGAGCGCCTCTCGTACTACGTCATTGCTGACGGCATCTTTGGCGACATCTAGTGCATTGTTGATCGGCAGGCCGCTCTCCAACAACGAGGACATCACCTCTGAAAGACGTGACATGTCGTTGTAGAGGACGATCTTCTTGATCATCGGTATCTTCAACGTGGCTCTGTGAATAAATTTCCTGCCGCTATCAGACTTCATGAACCGAATTGAACCGATCACGACGACGAGCAACGAGAGTGCGATGTACTCAGGGTAGCCACGCAGTGTGTTCGAGATCGAGATCAAGATCTGAGTCGGCAGTGGTAGCTCCGATTCCAGACTGGTGAAAAGGTTCACCATCTGCGGCAGTGACACCGTCAGCAGTATGCCGACAATGACCAGACCGATCGCCATCACGAGCACCGGGTAGGTCAGCTGGCGGCGCAACTCAGACATGATCGAGGCACGGTCAGACATGAACTCGGCAGCGCGATACAGGGATCGTGCAACGGGGGCACCTTTGCTGGCGCTTCCAATTGACCTGATGTATCCCTCGTCGAATACCTCGGGGTGCCGTGCGAAAGCTTCAGAAAGCGTGGCACCCGCCACCAGGTCCTCGCCAACCTGGTCGATGATGGGAGCCAACGGCTCGCCAGTTCGTTGTGCAGCAAGCAGTTCCAGGCTTCTGCCAATGGAAACACCGGACTCAAGCAGAGTGGCAAGTTCCCGGGTGAAGCTGATCACTTCATCACGAGTAACTTTCTTCTTACCGAAGAACTCTGACTTCGCCAGCTTGTACCAGAGGCCACCGCCGGTCTTCGTAATAAACCGGCCCTGGCCAATATTCAGGCCTTTGCCTCCGGAACTCTCTGGATCAGAGAGCGCCACATCCTTTGGGATGTAGATCTTTGCTTCCGATGTCATCACCGAACCCCCTTGAAGCTGCCTGTTCAGCAGCTGAAGTCTATGTCTACCACCCCACCACTACCGGCCAGGTTGATCCGCAGTTCAGATACTGCGTGGTCGTCGAACATGACGTCCTGGACGCTGTTATCACCCAGCGGCAGGATCGACTTAAGCGAGATTCGCTCGCCCGATGAATCAAGCGTTTCGATAGTGCCGAACTGCTCTTCAGCGTCGATCATGCCAACACTGCAGATGCTGACGGGTGTGTCGAACGTGAACACGATCGTTCCACCAGAAGCAGCGTCATCAGGATCACTCGAATCACCGTCTTCTGAAATGATCAGCAGGTTGTCGAGCGCTGTGTCATTCGGAGCTGGCTGACCAGTGCCACCACCGTGGCCTTTACCTTTACCTCCGAAGTCCTCGTGAGGCGTCCCCAGATCCGCATCGCCACCTGTCGGGTTGGTCGAACCGAAGATCATCGCATCCAGGCCGGAGGTGTTCTCGATCGAAACGTGGATGCCGTGGTTCGCCCACTGCTCTGCAATCACGTCCCCTGGATTCAGCGGGTCTCCGTGACCGTCCGTTTCGAAGTCGATCCGTTCCATTGGTATGAAGGAAGACTCCGGCAGATCAGGAAGTAGCGCCAGGCGGTTAACGGCGATCGGTGATACATCTGAACTAAGAGTCAGGTCAAATTCCTCCCGTATGTCGGTCCGGGACTTAGAAACAGCGTCGAATGAAACGACGATCGACGATCCTGATCGACTGAACTCCAGGTTTTCGATGTTGTTACCGGCAATCGTTGCCGCTCCGTCACAGTTCCGAATCAGGTCCGTTCCGCTAAGACTGTAAGAGCAGGTTGTGGCACCTGAGCTCGGGTCCAGGAATGAGAAGCTGGCTGTGGAGGAGACACCGGAATCAGGCAAGTCGGTTGAGGCATGCTTCCTGATGTCCCTGGTCAGCCAACGGGTTGCCCTGTTGGCCTGTTCAGACACTTCGTTGTGTGCTCCGTTGGCCGAACTCGACCGCGAGAACTGGAAGATAGAAGTGGTTAACAGACCACCCACGGTACCTATGATGCCGACGGCCACAACAAGGCCGACTAGCATGAGTCCGCTCTGCCTACGAGCACGCTGCGTTCGACTATTTGAATCTAATGCCTGCATCATCTGGCTGCCTTGATTATTGTTGTCTCCAGAACCGTTTCCGAGCCTTTGGTTATCCGGACCGTCACGGCCTGGATATTGCTATTCCCTCCGGCTACTGCGGCCGTCTCGTTACTTATCGTCATTCCGGAGGGAGCAGCTACGAGGCTGTATTGCCCGCCGGTGGCGACGTAGTTTGAGTCTCTGATCATGTCTATCTGAGAAGCAGCTACAACCGCTGCGGTTGTGCGGTCAGACGTATTGCCCGTCACACGTGACGCTGTTGAAACACCAGCCAGTCCGGTCACTACCGTCGTGCTGATGATCACCAGAGCGATCATCGCGGACATCATTGCAATCCCGGACTGTCTGCCCGGTCGTCGCACTGCCCGCTTTTTCGTGTCTCGGCTCATACGAAGCTTTCTGCTTCTCAAGAAGTCACTGTCTTGATCAGAAGACACGACCTTCACTGCCATCGTATTGCCCAGTTGCAGGCCTGTGGCTGGCAAGTGTCTCAACGCGTGGAACGATGAGATCGCCGTGTCTGTGACCGAATGGTTCATGGGGTCCGCAGGCCTCAGGAATCCAGGCTGATGCCAAGTCGCCGGATCTGAACATTCGCGGTCACGGTAATGGGACTCCCCTCTAACGGATCTGCAGACTGGCTCTGATTGAGGCGGTCTACGTGAACATCAAGGAAACTGTCGTCTGCCACAAGGGCTTCTATGTAGTCGAGGACTGCATCGTGGCTGTCACCTGCGACCTCGATTTTCACAACGGTGCCAGAGTCCGATGCGGTGACCAATGAAACGTTCTCCGGAAGATCGGTGAACAGACCGTCCAACGTCTCAGCGAAACCTCTGTTGCGAGTGCGCAGCATGGCGGTTTCAGCCTGAAGTCTTTCGTCAAGTTCTTCGATCTCAGCAAGCTCAGCTCGAGCACTGCGTAGTTGATCGGTACGAATGGAGATCTGTTCTGAATACGACTCCATTGAGGCGATGTTCGCCCTGGTCTTGTCCAGGTCATCAGCACGAGCGTTCGTGAAGTTGTAACCAACGAACAAACCAGCGGCAGCAGCGGCGACTACCATCCCCTTCGCCAGGTCTCGGACCGGTATCTGGCGGGGCCTGTACTGCTGTGGCCTCAGATCGAACTGTGGCTGATTGATCATCGCGGTGGGCGTCAACTGCCAGAATCGCTTCCCGGCGACCAGGGCCAATCCCACGTTGGATGCAAAGCGTTCGAATGAGAAGTCACCAGGTGCTCGCAAGGTGTGCTGAAGATCAGCGACCTTGAAAGAGAGCTCGTTCTTCAACAGCGTCACGAACTCTTCGTTTGCTGCACCGGCCCCGGTAACCAATACGGGGGTGGCTGCATCGATCGCAGACGCATCTTTAAATGATTCAGCGAACTCGACGGCATTCTTGACTTCTGTCTCAATCGTGATGGCCAGCAGGCCGAGTCGCACATTCGGATCAAACGATGATTCCCTGACCACTTCTGGAAGGCCGTTCTTAAGAACGATCACCGAGAATGTGTCGAATTCAACGTCCACGATAATTGCGGACAGTTCGTTTGCTGCGGCACTAAGTGCAAGAGTCTTGGACTGGATACCGGCAATACGCTTACTCACCAGTGAAAGGTCTTCAACGTTCCGTTGAATGACCGGGCGTCGCAGACCGACTCCATACACCTCGTAAATACGTCCATCTGGAATCTGGTCCGGCGTGGCGTTCAACTCAGCGGCGATGCGCATACGCTGCTCGGAATCCAACGCAGTTGAGCCTTCAGCCTCCCAGTCCAGCAGCATCTCGTCTGATGTGACGTCAAGGTCAGAACGAAGGGTCGACAGAGCCGCCTTCGCGAGTTCAGTACCTGCGGGGACAAAGAGATTGAAGCGCCTGTGAGTGTGGTTACGACCTGAGACCGCGATGGCGAGTCGCCTGTCGCCGACGTGGAAGCCGCCGACAATCGGTTCAATAGCCCCGTCGAGGATCTCCTCGAACTTCGCGCTGTCCTCAATCAGACCATCTTTGACAACACCGTCTGGCAGGTCAATTTCGGTCCACCAGGTCACTCGATAACCACGTGTGACAACGATTCGAACTACATGGTCGTCCAGCGTGACGGTAACAAGTGATTCAAACGGTGACATCACCGTTCTGATCAACATGCTCCCGAATACGCTGAACGTGTCAGCGACGACTCCGGTCGTTCGCTTGTAGCCACGAACAGCACTATTTGCAGCAGCGACACCGTAGCGGCGTACCCAGGCCATACTGGGAAGCTTGATTGATCGACCGCCGGAACGAAGAGTGCGGCGGCGGCTTTTTCTGTCTGATCGCAGTCGGAATGGATTAATCATTCGGAGAACCTCTACTGGTTAAGAAATTCGGCCAGAGCCGTCATCTTTCTACTCTTCGTCCCGATCTAGGAGCTGTCGGTAGACCGCCACGTTGATCTGCGCTGTGAAATCTTCTTCGGTGCGGCTAGCGATCCTGGTCGACTGGATCTCAAGTCCCTCGATTGCACCGTTCTCCAACGCTGTTGTGTAAGAGACGAGATCATCAATCGAGCCGTCCGCGGACATCGCGACGAGCTTCGCAGGGAAGGTCCGACCTTCAACCTCCATGAAGCTTTCTGGCTCGATATCAGTGAAGTTCACCGTGACTGAGTGCTCCGCACCGAGGTCAATCAGCAGTCGTGAAATCTGTGGGTCTGAAAAACCTGCCAGGAATGCGTCCTGAGTGTCGTTTAGCCGTTGCTGCGCAGCCTCGATATCAGGTGCAACCACGGCTGGATCAGGAAGAGCGACGTTCGTGGTGCCAGCCAAGGCTGCCTCTTGATCGCTTAGTGTCCTCTCGGTGAGTGTGATCTGGACGTTCCAGGTGCCAAGTGCCACAAGAGCGGCAACAAAAACCCCGAGGTACACCCACCTGTTCTGGCTGGCCTTTTTCACACTGCTCCACGCCTCGGAGGCAGAGAGCCGCTGTGAACTCTTTGGTGCGGAATCACCAAAGTCTTCGACCGACTGTTGTGCAAACCTGGATGTCATTTTTCTATTCCTTCACCGAGGAGATGACCGCTTCGTTCGAAACGAGCCATGCCTCCACATCTACCGACAAGTCATCCTGCGTAACTGACACATCAAACTTCCTGCTTGATGAGATGATGGTTGTTTGACCGGTGGACGCCGTGTAGTCGTCTGAGGCGGCGCCGTCGTCGTTTATGCGGAACGTGCTCTCGACTCCGTATTCGCCAATGGTCAGCGTGCCGCCAAAGCTGAAAGTCAGCTGCTGGGGCTGGGCATGTTCGAGAGCGAACCCGGAGCCAGAGAAGACCCACTCGAACAGGGTCATATCCCCGTCTGGACCGTAGTTCGTGGTTACGGTGGGCGCTGAAGATGTCACCCCACCCGTGGAATCGGCAACGTACGTCATGCCGCCCGGAGCAATGTGGCGTATGCGTGTAACGCGTTCAGTCGAACCACTGGTGTTATTGAGGACGATCTGGACATCGAACTGGTTCGAAGTGTCCGCCTCAACAACTTCTGGCGAAACGTTCGTCTCTAAAGACAGATCAGACAAGCCAGTCGCCTTCACAGTCGTCTCAATCGGGACCGTGAAGGTTTCACCGCCCACAGTGCGTACCGTTGCGTTGAGCCAGTAGTTGCCTTCGCTACCCTGGATGTTCAACGCCCACTGGTGTGTTTCGCTGGCACCCATCTGGTCGATGCTCTTGAATGGCCAGACATCCCATCGCCAACCACCGGTGATCGACGAAGGGTCAGATGACTCGAATCCTGCCGAGCTTGAGGACACGAACGAGGTCGTCGCACCGCCCTGTGGGAAGATTTCGATTCGGTCGACCTCTTGCTCCGTCTCCGAGTTGTTAAAGACCTCAAGCGTGAACGTGACCTGCGTAGACGTATTTACCGGGATAACCGCTGGACTTGCTGTCATCACGAGGTCGAGCGTCTGGTCAGGAGCGTTGTAAGCCGGGCTTGATACTGAGATCTGTGCATCCAGGCCAGCTTCGGTCAGCTGGTAACTATTGGATGGCGGGCTGCCGGTGAAGCCAGCGATGAACGCCGGATCTTCTCGAATTCGCCAGGTGGCATGCTCGACTGCGGACCGGCCAGCCTCGGTCTTCAGTGGACCATAGGTCTGGAGTTGACTTGTGTTTGCAGCACGAACAAGCATTGGTACGACGAACGCTGTCACGCTGAGCATGCCGATTACAGCCAAAGTGAGACCGACAGCACCCCTCTGGAGTGTCGTCAGCCTGGGTTCCGTCAACCTGTGTTGAGTGGTCTGCATAGCGTCAATCAAGACCGCGATTTGCGGCACCAGTCCCTATTCCGGCAGTTCTCATAGTAGGTTCGTATACGGACACCGCATCGGTGCCAGCAACGGTGGGCATGGACCTGTTAGGTGTGGATTAGGGTTGAACTTCGACGATCTGTGGGCGTCGTTTTAGTGTTTCGGTCGATCATGCAAAATGGGCGGAGAGTTCTGATCGAGGGCTGATTTTGAGATCAACTAAGTGGAAAATCCGCCAGTTTCAAAGCTAACGCCATACCCACCGAGTCCACGTGCCAAATGGCTCATCGCGTCGACGCCAATAGGATTAGGCCGATTGGGGCAGACCCCTATGGCGCCCCTCGGTGGTGATGCACAAAGAGGAGCGTCAGCAGACTGGACTTACGCCTTGCCAGGACCGTGTTTAGAAAAGAGGGATGACGCGAATGCGCCCGGCCTCTGCATTAGCCGGGCGCAGGTCAAATCGACTATTGAATGGGCCTGTCCTCAGGCCCGAGCGGCGGAGATTGAGAGCCAGCGGCGCGGCACAGTCTCAAGGCCACGCTCTTCAAATACCTGTCGCAGGCCTTTTTGGAGAGCCTCACGGCCTGTGTTGAGTGGGACTCCGGGCATCACGCCCTCAATCCAGTCACGGAACCCGCTGATATGGAACCATCCGGACTCGGGCACGTCGATATCAGCGACTTCAGATTTGACGATCGTGAAGCCAGAGTCCTCAAGCAGGGTCTGGTACTCGTCCGCCGAAAGATGCTGACGAGATTCAACCTTTTTCGCCGCATCCGGCGACATCCCATACTCTCGCTTCAAGATTCGCAAGGATCTCATAAGCCAGCGACGGTAGAACTCTTCACTCTCAGGCGGGTGCGAACCATCGAAGAATGACGTGTTGATCGCCAGGATCCCGTTGGGAGAGAGCTTCTCTCGGATCTGCGACAGCAACGTCTTCTTGTCTGGCACGTAGTGAATTGAGTTGCAGTAGACAACTGCATCAACATCACCATTGATCGCAGTCTTCAGGTTCTGCACCGGTGATTGCACAAACCGAATAACTGCATCCTTGCGGCCACCCAGCTCAGTGACAGCATCCCGCAACGCTGACGCGGAATGGTCGACAGCGAAAATCACCGTCTCTTTGGCAGATTGAAGACGTTCGAGGATCAGTTTGGTGACGCCACCTGTGCCACAGCCCAGGTCGATGATCCGTCGTTGTCTTCCGACCTCTGCGAGGTCAAGAAGCCTCGCATTTACCTGCTTGTAGAACGGCAGGTTAGAGAACGCACTGAAGGAAAACTCTTCTGTAGTATTGCTGCTCTCAGCCAAACTCGGCCTCACTATCGTTCTGCGGGGTGAGCCCGCTCCTCACAGGTTGTAAGAGCAGAAACCGCCCTTAACTAACTTAGAATTTTATCAGAACACAGCAGTTTAGACATCTGCTATTACCCGGTTCACGGAACTTACCAGTGCGCAGGCATTTCTGGCTGTACCTTGTAGCCACCCTCACCTCGGTACTGAGCATCATCGGATGCGCGCGTTCCGATGATCAAACACCTCTCATTTTCGCGGCCGCTTCGCTTGCCGACGTACTTACCGAAGCCAGCGAAGAATACGAGAGACAGACTGGCGAAGAGGTTGATTTCAACTTTGGAGGATCTACCTCTCTTGCCAACCAGATCGCAAGACTGGAAGCACCCGCTGACGCGGTGATCATGGCCGGTCAGGGTCCCATCAGCCGGTTAACTGATACCGAAGCAGTAGCAACATCCGATGTCGCAATCATTGCTCGAAATTCACTTGTTGTTGTGAGTCAGGGCAATGCTCCCCTGGACTCACTCAGTGAACTGGCGACGACTGGCAGTCGAATCGCGATCGCCGATCCATCGTTCGCCCCGGCCGGTCAATACGCCAGGGAGGCATTGATCTCGGCAAACGCCTGGGTGCAGGTTGAAAGCGAAGTCGTCCCGACTCTTGATGTCAGGGCTGCACTGGCAGCTGTCAGTTCTGGCAGTGTCGAGTTCGCGATCGTCTATTCGACCGATGCATTGACCGAAACGAGCCTTGACGTCGTACTGGAAATCGATCGCGCACTGCATCAGTCGGTGATCTATCCGGCAGCAGTCGTGTCGAGTTCGAACAAGACCAGTTCTGCACAGAGTTTTATCGATTTTCTGTTGAGCGCCGAAGGTCAGCGCATTTTCGCAAGCCATGGTTTCAGAGCCGCTTGATAGGCGATCAGTCCGACTCGCAATCACATGATTCGTATTTGTGGATGACCGGTAGACTTGGCCGTCAATGAGCTCAGATGTCTCAATAGTGGTGCTTTCGCTGCAGATCGCCGGACTGGCGATGGCGATAGTCATACCTGCCGGAATTGCCACGGGCTGGCTGCTCGCCCGGCGTGAGTTTCGTGGCAAATTCCTTCTCGAAGCGATAACGACGCTTCCTCTGGCGCTGCCACCTGTACTCGTCGGATTTGTTCTTTTGTGGGCGACCGGTAGTAACAGCTGGCCTGGGCGTGTTGTGAATTCGCTGTTCGGAGTAGATATCGTGTTCACCTGGGTCGCTGCTGCAATCGCCGCCGCAGTAGTGGCATTTCCTCTCAGCGTGCGAGCCTTCACCTCGGCGATCGCCGGTGTCGACAGCCGATTAGAGGTGGCAGCCCGCGGGTTGGGAGCCGGTCCGCTCCGAGTCTTCTTCACCATCACGCTGCCCCTCGCCTATCGGGGCATCTTCGCCGGAGTGCTGCTGGGATTCGTCAGGGCATTCTCTGAGTTCGGTGCGACGATCGTGATTGCCGGCAACATTCCCGGTCGAACCCAGACGGTACCGTCTGCAATCTTCACTCGGATTTCAACCGGCGATGACGCTGCGGTCTGGAGACTGGCCATCGTCTCAGTCGTGATCGCGATCATCGCCCTTGGCACACACAACTACCTGCTGCGTCGCTCGGATAGCCGCGAGGGGAGTGTGCCGCGGTGAGTCCCATTCAGCAAAACGTGTCACCCGGACAATCTCCACAGGTGCTGTCATTCGATATCCACGTAGAACGTTCGGGCTTCGCACTGAACGCTGCCGCTTCATTCGGCCAGGGCATCACAGCGGTGTTCGGACCGTCCGGTGCTGGCAAATCGACTCTACTGGGCGCGGTGGCGGGGAGCGTCCGGCCAATTCGAGGCAGTATCTCTCTGTTCGGTCGTGATCTGTATTCCTCGGAATCTGGAATTAACCTCAAGCCTGAACAGAGAAGAGTTGGAATCGTCTACCAGGATTCGGCTCTATTCCCGCACATGACTGTCGAGAAGAACATCTTTTACGGGCACAGGCTTACGCCTCAGGAACAACGACGACTTGATCCTCTCGAACTGGCAGAGTTGCTTGGAATCTCTCACCTCCTGCAACGGCGACCGGACGCACTCTCTGGAGGAGAAAAACAGCGTGTGGCATTAGCGAGGACGCTCGCAACATCCCCGCAGCTTCTGCTACTTGATGAACCGATGTCTGCTCTGGATGTTCGGCTACGCGGCATCGTTCTCGGATACCTAAAGGTTGTGCACCGCGAGCTTTCGATGCCAATCGTCTACGTGTCCCATTCACTATCGGAAGTGATGGCGATAGCTGACGAAGCACTGATACTCGGGCACGGTGAGGTGATTGGGTTCGGAGGCGTCAGGAACCTCCTGGCAACCCCATTGGCCGGTTTCGATGAAGGCAACGACGCCGATCTCGCCCTGGACAACCTGCTGGAGGGCCAGGTGATCGAAGCACACTCCGATGGTTCACAGGGCAGAGTACGAATCGGTACTGTTGATCTCGTTGCACCTACGGCACAGCGGCATTTCGGTGAGAAGGTCGTGATCTCGATAGGCAGCAGGGAGATAATCCTGGCCAGTGAACGCCCGGTCGGAATCAGCGCCCGGAACGTCATTGAGGGGAAGGTCGTCGCGATAGATGGCGACAGTCAACGCAGGCTCGTGACAGTCGACTGCGGAACCGAAATCATGGCTGAGGTCACGGCATCTGCGATTGAAGAACTGCACATCGAACCGGGTAAAAGCGTGTTCCTGGTCATCAAGTCAAGCAGTATTGCAGTAATGGACGCCTTCAGTCGTTCGCCTGAAGTCAGCGAATCTCTCGCCAAATCTGCCCCTTAAGCCCACCTGCTCTCACCTGAAAACACTCCTCACTTGGTGGCGCCAAATACGACAATCCGCGTTCTAACAATCAGGTGAGCGTTTGGGGTGCCCCACAGGTGGATTCACCCTCGCGCCTTGATAATTCTCCAAGTCAGCATGACAGGTGGTTGCCGAGCCGCCTTCGCCCCTCCGCCCTCCTCCACTAATGGAACACGAAGCAAACCTGCTGAAAGATTTCGCCATCATCATGGCGGTAGCAGGCGCTGCCGTGGTGATAATGCGGCAGCTTAAACAGCCCTCTATCCTCGGCTATCTTGTCGCCGGTGTTCTGGTCGGACCATTCACGTTCGACAACCCGATCGTCGCCGATGTCGAGACCATCCGACGTCTCGCAGACGTTGGCCTGGTGCTACTGCTATTCGGACTCGGACTTGAGTTCGGTTGGGAGCGAATCAGACAGGTCGGGTTCAAGGTGCTGTTCATCGGAGCGCTTGAGATCACGTTCCTGATCGCGCTCGGATTCCAGATTGGAGTGGCGCTCGGCTGGACCGACACGGAGGCGATATTCCTCGGCGCGGCTATCTCGATCAGCTCATCGGCGGTGCTGATCAAGATGCTGGGGGACTCAGGCGAGTTGATGTCGACGCGAGGTCGCATCATCGTCGGCATCCTCGTTGTGGAAGATTTCGCGGCCGTGATACTACTCAGCATCCTGTCCGGTGTGGCTACCGGAGGAACCGCAAACGCAGGAGAGGTCGGTCTGATCGCCGGAAAACTGGCACTGTTTACCGGTGCGGCACTCGTGGCCGGTGCGCTGATAGTACCGCGCCTCATAGATTTCGTTGCGAAGACGAAATCTAACGAAACGCTGCTTGTTGCTGCTCTGGCACTCGCATTCGGACTGGCCCTGGTAGCTGAGCTACTCGGCATCTCCGCCGCGGCAGGTGCCTTCCTCATTGGAGCAGTGCTGGGCGACACTAAGCATGCTCATGTCATCAGCGAGCGGATGCAGCCTGTACGGGACATGTTTGGGGCCCTCTTCTTCGTGTCTGTGGGAATGCTGGTCGATGTGCACCAGATAGGAGAGTTCATAGGCCCCGCGCTGATAGTGGCAGGCGTGTTCATACTGGGCAAAATCGTAGCGAACACGGTCGGTGTATTCGTCTCGGGAACAAACGGAACCGACTCACTCAGGGTTGGCATGGGTATGCCGCAATCTGGTGAGTTCTCTCTTGCCATGGTCAAAGTAGGAGCAGACCACGGCGTTATCGGTCCCTTCCTTTATCCAGTCATAGCAGTGGTTACCGCAATCACATCGGTTCTGTACCCGATCCTTTATCGGTCGTCGGAAGGTGTTTCGGGCTTCCTGAAGAGGTGGTCACCCAGGGTACTCAAGACCTACGTCGACTCCCTTGGCGAATGGCTTGCTGCCCTGCAGAAGTCATTCGAATTCAACAGCCCTTCTGCAAAAGAGATTCAGCGTTCCGGCAGAGTGGTTGTGGTCAACCTCGTTCTCATGGCGCTACTTATCGGAGTTGGAACGTTCATCCTGAGCTTCTCGTCGAACCTGGGTGACTTCCTACGCGTTGAAGAGGACATCATCGGCCTTGTGATCAGCGCCAGTGTGCTCGCTCTTTGCATCCCTTCAGGAGTTGTTCTCTGGCGCGAGTCACGAAACCTTGCGGACCTACTGACAGCATCGGCGTTCAGGCCGCGCACCGCAGGATCGCACAGGTGGCGTACTGAAGAGGTCAGGCTACTGCTACGCGACTCAATTCTTGGACTCTCAGCGATACTTCTTGGTGTCTGGGCCATCCCACTGCTCAGCAGGCTCCTCGCACTCGGTGAGTTCTCAGCACCAATCCCGATCATTTTCATAATCGGAGTGGCGTTCGTACTGGCGCGTAGCTTCCTGAAGCTTCATTCCGCGCTGGAGGGGACAATGGAAAGAACGATACTCGGCCCCGGTGAGGCAGCTACCGATCCGCAAACAGCACCCGGTGAAGGTGTGAAGAAGCCGGGTCCTGGTACAAGCGGTTTAGAGACACCAACGCACCCGACCCAACAGCGATCACCTGTTCCGAGTAGTGCAGTCACCGATTCTGAGCAACAGAGCACAGGTCCTGCCAAAAGATTGAGGCCGATCCGACGTGTTAAGCCGTCGACAGATTCGGTCAAGTTTTCCAGCTCACGGAAGGAATAGGAACAACGAGCCATTCCGCTCCGATGCAAACCGTCTTCCACATGCACAAATGGTGCTGTAAGTTGGCGGAGCTGTTTCCTGCTTCGGAGATTGTGCTAAGCAACAGGTTGCGTAAAGCCCTGTTTCTGTTTTGGAGGTAAGTCACAATGCCCCTGCACCCGCAGGTTGTCGAGATGATGAAGAAAACGGCGGCCCTCAACCTGCCTCCAAATCACGAGGTGACACCTGAAGAGGCTCGCCGCAATTCAGATCTTTCGCGAAAAGCTGTCGAAGTCGAGGTAGAGCCGGTTGGCATGATCCAGAAATTCAGCGTGCCTGGACCAGCTGGAGAGATTCAGACCCGGCTGTACAGACCGGATTCCCCCGGGCCACATCCACTCATCATGCTGTTCCATGGTGGAGGCTGGGTGGTTGGTGACCTGGACACCGAGGACGCCACATGCAGGGGTCTCTGCAGGCGGGTCGACGCTGCCGTGCTCTCTGTCGATTACCGACTTGCGCCTGAAACTCGGTATCCGGGTGCCGTCGAAGACTGTTACGCCGCAACCGTTTGGGCTGTTGAGAACGCTGAGCGTCTGCTCATTGACGGATCGCGTGTTGCAACGTCCGGAACTTCTGCTGGCGGCAATCTTTCGGGCGCAGTTGCCCAGATGGCACGCGATAAAGGCGGTCCAAGGATCCTGCACCAGTTGCTCTTCTGTCCCGTGATCGACGCCGATTTCGAACGCGCTTCCTACCTGGCAAATGCAACTGACTACGGCCTGACGCGAGATAGCATGCTGTGGTTCTGGGACCATTACACCGGTTCAGATGACTCTCGGTTCGAACCGTACGCGTCGCTTATCAGAGCGGAAGACCTTTCTGGCCTGCCTGACGCAACGATCATTGCGGCTGAGTACGATCCATTGGTTGATGAAGCAGTCGCATATGCAGATGCGCTAAAGAACGCGGGTGTGAAGACACGCTGCACTGTCTACCCCGGTATGACTCACGGGTTTAATGGAAGAGTCGGCGTTCTTGACGCGGCAAAAGAGGCGTTAGACGAGGCGGCGGCGGGAATACGAGAGAGCTTCGGGCGAACTTAGTTTGTCGTTGTTCTTTGCATGCCAGTCGAACAGATATCCAACAGGCAGCAGCTTTCGCAAGCCGGGTTCCGGCTCTTGCAAACGCGCGCTCCATGTCCGTCGATCACGGCATGAAACTCGTTAAAAAGGGGCGTATCGGCGGGCAGTAGATCCTCGAACAGCCGCTTGTAGTCCGAGTATTTGCCGGCTCCTTTGACTTCCCATCCAAGCCTGTCGATCAGCCTGGTTGTGTATCGGTCGATAACGAAAGTCGGCTTCTCTGCTGCGTATAACACGATGTCGTCACAGGTCTCTTCGCCTATTCCCCAGATACCGAGCAGCTTCTTACGCAATTCGTGTACTGAACGATCAAAAAGCGACTCCAGGCTGCCACCATGTTCCTCTTCAACAACGGCGGCAAAGGTTTTCAGCTTGCGTGACTTGGTGTTGTAGTAACCGGAAGGTTTGATCACTTCGGCGAGTTCCAGCTCAGGGGCGGCATGGACCGCCGCAAAGCTCCAGTAACCAGCCTCCTTCATATTGGCCAATGAATTTTCGGCGTTACGCCACTGCGTGTTTTGCGTCAGGATGGCACCGCAGATGATCTCAAACCTGCCGCCTCCGCCACTGGTTGGCCACCAGTGACGAGGACCGTGCTCAGCGAAAAGACGTTCATAGAGGTCAAGCAAATCCTGTTTGTCTGGTTTCATCTACTGAGCTTGAGTCATCATGCGAACTGCGTTGGGAGTGATCGTGTTCAGCCTAAGAGGCCGGTCACTGCCACCGCCACAATTCTGCAAATTTAGCCGCCAATCTATGCGACAATAGCATCCAGTGACGGGAGCAAAAATATCAGTTCACAAGGGGCAAGATGGAATCGTTCGCAGTAAGACTCGACACCGTTTCTGAGCGCAAGAACAGCATGGTCTGCGTCGGGCTTGATCCTGACCCTCGACGTATCCCTATCAGTGACGTGGCTGAGTTCAATCGGCGTATTGTCGATGCAACACACGAGTTCGCTGCAGCCTTTAAGCCCCAGATGGCTTTCTACGAAGCCCTCGGCATCCCCGGCCTTCACGCGCTTGAGGCAACGATCAAGCACATTCGAGACGTAGCGCCAGATGTCCTGATAGTTGGTGATGGCAAACGTGGTGATATGGGATCGACAGCCACCGCCTATGCCACTGCGATGTTCGATGTTTGGGACTTCGACGTAGTCACGGTTAATGCCTACCAGGGCTCCGATACGGTGGAACCCTTCCTACAACACCCCGGACGAGGGGTGTTCATCGTCTGCCGAACCTCCAACCCCAGCTCGAGAGATTTCCAGGATCTTCGCATCGACGAGGAGAGGAAGCCTCAGCTGTTCGAGAAGGTCGCAGACGCCGCCGAGCGCTGGGATAAAGGCGGGAATGTCGGGATAGTCGTCGGGGCAACTTTCCCAGATGAGTTGCGGCATTTGCGCAGCAACCATCTGACGATGCCCATACTTGTGCCAGGGGTTGGCGCCCAGGGCGGAGACGTCGCAAAGGCTGTGCAGGCGGGAGCGGACGGTAACGGGCGCGGAATGCTGATCAACTCAAGCCGTGGGATTCTGTACGCATCGGAAGACTCGAAAGAGTTCGCCCGCTACGCCCAGATCGCCTGCCGAAGTCTCCAGCGTGAGATCAACGAAGCCCTGGAAGTGGTTCCCGGCTCTGCACAATGAGTCCGCAGGCTTCACCGGGCCGCACTCCCTTTGCCGTCGGTGACCGTATCACTATGAAGAAACCGCATCCGTGCGGTGGCCGTGACTGGGTGGTGTATCGAATCGGAGCAGATATTGGGGTCAAGTGTGAGACCTGTGACCGCAGAGTGATGCTTGCGAGGAGAGATCTTGAACGGCGCATGAAACAGCATTCGCCACAAGTGGGGGAATGAGACCGCTCTAATGCCGGTAAACAATCACAAATCCGTGGTTGCCAGCTTCGTTGACTGGCACCTGTACCGGGAATAAGGTGAACTGACTCGTACCCGAGCAGATTTAACGATCTGTACGAGATCCCCGGAAAGGCTGCTCAACATGAACGAGATGGAAATAGACAGCATCCGCGTTAGCCTGGAGAACTACCAGCGCGTCGTCATCCTCAAGCAAAAAGAGGGTGAAAGGTACCTGCTGATCTGGATTGGTACTCACGAAGCGGAAGCTATTGCCGTGCGCCTGCAAGAAGTCCAGGTGCCGAGACCCCTCACGCACGATCTCCTGCACAACAGCATCAAGGAGCTCGGTGGATCTGTTGAGAAGGTCACCATCTCAGGTCTCGAAAACGACACCTACTTCGCTCGCATAGGCGTCCGCGTCGGTGAGAAGTCGGTTGATATCGACTCGCGCCCATCTGATGCTCTTGCAGTTGCAGTCCGTGCAAAGGTACCGATCTTCGTCGACGACGAAGTGATGGAGAAGGCCGGCGTGCTGCTCGACAAAGAGACGGGGAACTCCATCGTTGGCAGCGAAGGCACGACTACTGCACAGGCTTCGGGTCAGCGTGAGCACCGCGCCCCTGTTGGCAAAGAAGAGCTGAAGAAACTCTCTGCCTTCGAAGACTTTATTGAGTCGATGGACATGGGTGGTCTTGGCGGCGACGAGGGCGGCGAGTCTACGGCGAGCTAGTTCGCCTGCTGTAACAGGCAGTCGGCCGAAAATGATCGCCGGGGTCACCGCGTTCTCAGTGAGGTTTGAAATCCTGCCTTGCGACTCCCGAATTCATCGAACCGGCTCACAACCACACTCGTATCTCGCTTCCGGTTGTCCGATTGAGGCTGCTAAAATGCGATTTACTCCGTTGCCGATTCGTCTAGTGGTAGGACACCAGACTCTGAATCTGGGAGCCTAGGTTCGAATCCTAGATCGGCAGCCAGTGGCCCCTTCGTCTAGTGGCCCAGGACGTGGCCCTCTCAAGGCCAAAACAGGGGTTCGACTCCCCTAGGGGCTACCAAAAGGTAGCTAAGGCAGCCGGTTCGCAAGTTAGCGGACCGGCTGCTCTTTATTCGGCATGTTCATTGCTAGCGCAACTTTTTCGCCGCCTCAGCGTTACTATCGAAATATGCGAATGTCATCTGAACGCAATCCTGCCCGATGATGCGCGGCAATCACGGTGGCCGAGGCGGCTTCAACAGAGCGATGCCTGACGACGCACCCAAACGGAAACTCCGGCGGGGCACACTGCGTCGAGTCATGCGGCTCTACGGTCCTTACCGAGGACAGCTTTCGGTCGTAATCACTCTTGTCCTGCTAACCGCAGCACTCAACGTCGCCACTCCCCTGCTGCTCCGACAGGTTATCGATGGCGCTCTCGAGGAAAGAGACCGCAACGAACTCATCTGGCTGGTTGTAGCTATGGTCGGAGTCGCCGCAGCCAGTGGTGTGTTCAACCTGATACAGGCGTATCTGAACACCGGTGTTGGGCTTGGAGTGATGAGAGAGCTGCGATATCGCGTCTACTCCCATCTACAGAAACTGCCTCTTTCGTTCTTCACAAGAACGCGAACCGGTGACATCCAGTCACGAGTCTCCAACGATGTAGCGTCAACTGAACTTGTACTTACCGATACCGTCAGCAACGTTGTCTCGAACAGTGCTGTGGTGCTGTCATCGGTGGTCGCAATGCTGCTGATCTCATGGGAACTGTCGTTGGTGGCACTGGCAATCGTTCCGATATTTGTCTTCTTCACGGTTCGAGTCGGCAGAAAGCGCAGGCGTCTTACCGGAGAATCGCAGCGTGCACTGGCAGAACTGACAGCGCGTACGGGAGAAACTCTGTCTGTCTCGGGCGTGATGCTTGCAAAGACATACGGCCGGGAGAAGGAACAGCTTGAGCGATTCGAATCGGACAATGTGCGACTGACAAAGCTCTCGGTGCGTCAGCAGATGACCGGTCGCAGCTTCTTCGTGGTCGTTCAGACCTTCTTCACCATGGCACCGGCTCTCGTATGGCTCGTCGGCGGCCTGATCTTCCTGAGCGAACCGGCCGGCCAGTCTTCGGTCTCACTAGGTGACATGGTGGCGTTCACCGCCATCCAGACTCGACTACTGTTCCCGCTATCAGGTCTGCTCAACCGCGGTGTCGATGTAACCAGCTCTCTGGCAGTATTTGATCGCATCTTCGAGTACCTGGACATGGAACCTCGCATAAAGGACCCTGAGAAGCCGGTTGAGATGCCGCTGGAACGCGTGCAAGGGAATATTGCGTTCAGTGAAGTGGTCTTTCGATATCCGGAGGCTGAACGCGCTGTAAACACTACAAAGGCGAATGGTGTTTCCGATACGCCAGAGCGATCTCTCCGATCACTGGCAGGAACGGCTTCTGTGGATTCAGGTGATGATGAGGCATTGGATGCCTCGTTCAAACTTGGTCCGGTGTCATTTGAAGCCGGACCGGGAACGCTCACCGCGCTGGTTGGGCCGAGTGGTTCAGGCAAGACGACGGTCGGATACCTGTTGTCCCGCCTTTATGACCCGGATGCAGGCTCCGTCAGCATCGACGGGGTCGACATACGCGATCTACGACAACGTGACCTGGCCCGAATGATCGGAGTGGTCACGCAAGACTCCTTCCTGCTGCACACATCGGTGCAGGAAAATCTGCTCTATGGAAAGCCGGACGCCACTGACGAAGAGCTTGTAGCCGCAGCTCAGGCAGCACAGATCCATGACACGATTGCCGCTATGCCAGAAGGTTACGACACCGTTGTGGGCGAGAGGGGTTACAGGCTTTCAGGAGGCGAACGCCAGAGAATCGCAATTGCACGGGTAATGCTCAAAGACCCGCGCATCCTGTTGCTAGATGAAGCGACCAGTTCACTTGACACGTTGTCCGAGCGACTCATCCAGAGCGCACTGTCGAAGTTGATGGAGGGTCGCACGACCGTAGCGATAGCGCACCGGCTTTCAACGATCATCGCCGCTCAGCAGATTCTCGTTATGAGCAATGGCTCAATTGTGCAAAGCGGCTCGCATGACGACCTGTTGGATTCGTCTGAGCTGTATCGCCGTCTGTACGAGGAGCAGTTCATTGCGATGCCAAACCCGGGGATGAATCAAGGCAGTCTAAGCAGGACTTAGTCTGAGACCGCATCCGTTCACAGTTCGCGAGCTACCGAACTTCGCCAGCGAGTGTTGCGCGTTCAGCACGTCAGAACTACTCTGCACGCATGAGTCAACCATTGCGTCCAATCATGCTTGTCCGGCCACCAAACGGCATCCTGAACGATGAGTCATTCTGGGACGAGCTTTCAGAAGCTGGCATCACGGAGGTTGCCCTCCAATGGCTCTGCCTGCTCGATGACCAGGGGCCTGATGCAGGCAATCCCTACCCTCAGCCGGAGGACACTCATCCACGCGGCCTGAAAGCGGTCGGCGGATCGCCTGTAAAGCGTGTACCGGTAGCTGCCTATCAGCCGAACCCAGAGCTTTACGAGGGTCTCGACTGGTCGCCGCCTGAGATGCCCGGCAGCGTCAAATCCCAGCAGGACGACCTCCGTGCGGCTCTACAGATGGGAGTCAAGAAGGGCTTCCGAATCTACACCTCTGACGACAAGGGCTACTTCCTGCACGGGAGTTTTGGGACGGGAAAACTAAACACAGAAGCAGCACAGAAAACACCAAGCGTGACCGACCCTGACGGCCCGGCGATGACCACGGCACGCGCCCGTGACACCATCGCCAACTTCCCGGAAATAACTGGTCTCTTGCTTGATGGCCCCGATTTCAAGTGGGAGATAAAGCCCGGGCACCGTGACGACCTCTGGGTCGAGCCTGTTGACACGCCTGCAAACCGTGCCTTCGCGAAATCAAATGAGATCGACTTCAACCAGGTGCTAGAAGGCAGGTCGCGCTTCCAGGATTTTCTGCGGTCTTTCACGCCTGACGTCGCGAGCGAATTCATCGAGAATCAGCGCGGTGCGCTGGCAGATCACGCATGGTGGTCAAAACATCCTGACTTCTCGGCCTGGTACTCATTCAAACAGAAGGCGGTTGAGTGGAGCGTCGGCAGCTCCTATCGGGGAGTGAAGGCACATCTACCTGAAGTTGCTGTCGGCAACTCATCCAGGCTGCCGTTCGCCACCCCGCTGACCGGGCACAACCCCGTCCGAAAGCAGTCGTACACAGACTTCCAGATGCCAAAAGAGTACTGGTGGGCTGAAGGAGTCGCCGGTTTCAGAGGCACCGTGGTCAACTGGGTCGAGACGCTGATCGACTGGAATCCCGGACTCGACGAGGAACTCGCATCACGGCTGTTCGCTGCCATGTTCGACTACCCGATGCCATCCGACTACCCGGTCTCTCGGTATAGCGAAGAGGCGACGGACGCATGGTTCGCAACATCGGTACGAGACCAGACAGAGAAGATGCTGCAACAGAGCGGTGATGCCGAGCGGTTCGTACCATGGGTAGGGCTTGAGCACTTTGGTAGCAAGTGGCTAACGCCTTCTGAACTGGACAGGATGCTGGCTCAGATTAGACAGGCCGGCGGGACCCGCTACTGCTACTTCGTCTACAACTCGCTAAAGCCCGAATATTGGGACGTGATCCGCAAGCACGCGGCGGGGTGATGCCTACCTGCACCAGGCGCCATCGTCAAACCATTGGCCCTGGGTTAGGACGTAGGTCTGCCCTACTTCCAGGGTCCTGATGAACTCGCCATCCTGGAAGGCGTCCCAGCGAACCCGGACACGGTCTGGGGCCCTCACAAACGGTTCGACGTTTCGTGCCTCGAATCCGCTGGCCACGTAGCCATTCCTTGCAAACTGCGCCGCGGCATCCTGCACGTATCGCTCTTGAGCTCTCGACGCCCTAAATCCTGGAGCACAGGTCTCATAGACTGCCGCCCAGTCCTCGTTCTGAATCGAGGCGACCTGCGACTCGAAAAGTGTCCGCACGCGCTCTCTTGCCACTTCAGACGGTAGGGGTGTCGCCGTGGCCGTAACAGTACGCTGGGGGAAGAGCGTCGGCGTTCCCATAGTCTCATCCGCGCATGCGGCCAGCAGCATTGCGGAGAAAAACAGTCCGGCAAGGACCAGGATTCGCTGTTTTTTAGCGTGTTTGAACAATCAGATACTGGAACTCTGGGGCGGTCAGCCCTTTGCCGCCTCACCGTGCGATTCTGCCGGGCTCAATTAGTACATACGGTTAAGAGACAAACTGGATTCAATCAGCGGTGGCGAATTTTACCGGTCGCTCAGTCTCCGCCCTGCTTCATAGCGTTGATGAAGTCCTCGGTCGGAATCGCCGGGTAGGTCTGCGTCTCGATGGTCCCACGTGCCCCTAGCTCAATTGCCAGTCGGTGCATCGCCTCGTTGTTGGGCGCCTTGATGATAGTCACGAAATCATACTGGCCCATCAATGCGTACTGGGCAACGACCATGCAACCGCGTTGCTCGACCTCGTGATTCACTTCGAGGATTCGTTCCGGGTGATCTTTTACCCTGTCACGTCCTCGCTCGGTAAGACGAGAAAGCATCATGTAAACGGGCATTTCGTCGTCGTCGGCACCACGCGCAACCGTTTGCGTCTGAGTCTCAAGGGCCGACTCGACGCCTTCTTCGAACTGCGCCCACGGATTGCTCGGTCTGCGGGGTGGCTCCATCGTCATGTGACCCTCCGGGTTGCTGCGAGGCGGTCAACTGGCCTGACTGTGTCAGGCAGATGATACCGAAACACGTTGACCGCAGTCTTGCATCACGACTGACAACCGCCGGCTCGAGCCTTACTCCATCTTGGATCCGACGAACCTTGAGATAGCACGTGCTGTTGGATCAGTTTTGACGTTAACAATAGCCGGCTTGCCAGATGCAAACGCTCTCTCAAGCGCAGGCCTGATCTCTTTTGGCTCCTCGACATGCTCGCCGTGCCCGCCCATGGCCGTTGCGATCTCGTCGAATCGAGTCCAGCCAAGTTCACGGCCCGGCTTTCGAATGCCTTCGACGCGTGCCGTCCAGCCTTCGTTGTTCGAGACGACAATCACGATCGGCAGGTTGAAGCGGACCGCTGTGTCGAAGTCCTGGATGTTCATGCCAAGCGAGCCGTCACCGTGGAGCGCAACCACCTGCTTGTCCGGTTTTGCAAGCTTTGCTCCGATTGCGTAAGGCAATCCAACGCCCATGCAGCCGGTTGGTCCGGAGTTGAGCCTGTGACCCGGCTCATAGGTCGGGATCGACTGGCGACCGTAGTGCAGGATCTCGTTGCCATCGACAGCGAGTATGGCATCCCTGTCCATCACTTCACGCAGCTCTTTGCACAGTCGAAGCGGGTGAATTGGAACCTGGTCGGAATTCTCTAGTGGCGCAACCCGCTCTCGGCGTTCAGCGTCGGCATCCCGCAGGTGAGTCACCCAGTCGCTATCTGCCCTGCTCTTGAACCTGACGCGTGATATCTCGTTGTTGAGTTGCGAAAGCACCGTCTTGGCATCTCCAACGATTCCGACGTCGATGCTCCGGTTGTGTCCAAGCTCGGCTTCATGAATATCGACCTGGACTATCTTCGCGTTCGCTCCCAGCCGACGGCCAAACGTCATGATCCAGTTGAACCGTGTACCAACGACGATCACCAGGTCGGCTTCGCGGAGGGCGCTTGATCGAGCAGCAGGGAACGAAAGAGGATGGTCTTCCGGAATCAGTCCTCGTGAGATCGGTGCGGTATAGAACGGGATTCCTGCGCGGTCGACGAACTCCCGCATCTCCTCCCATGCCTGCGACCACCAGACTCCGCCGCCTGCGAGAAGCACAGGCCGGCTCGACTCGCGCAGCAGTTTGATCGTTTCGCGAATTGCGTCCTCGTCGCCCGCAGGTCGCGCCCGGTTCTCTGCGCGTGATGGCGGAGCCGCGTCTTCCTCGTTCACCTCCCCGTACAAGACGTCCTCATTACAGTCGATGTACACCGGCCCTGGCCGACCGGTTGTCGCGATTCGGAAGGCAGTCGAGACATGCTCCGGATAGCGAGCCGGATCTGTCGGACGCATCACAGCTTTGCTGATCGGCTCGAAGATCCCGACCTGATCAACTTCCTGGAATCCATCACGGCCAAAGTCCGAGATAGGCCCTGCTCCACCAAGCGTGATCATCGGAGCGCAGTCGATGAAAGCGTTGTACTGGCCGGTGAGCAGATTCAGCGTGCCGGGTCCAGATGCAGCGGTGGTAACTCCGGGCTTTCCGCTAACGCGTGCATAAGCGTGTGCGGCCATTGCGGCAGCCTGTTCATGGCGGAAATCGATCGCCTTGATGCCCATGTCTTCGGAGTTATTGATGATCTCGTAGTTCGGGCCGCCCATCAGGAAAAAGATGTGGTCAACACCTTCCTCTTTCAGTGTCCGTGCAACGAGGTAGCTTCCGTCTACTTTTGCCATGTCTGTGTCCGTGTTCTGATTTTCATCGGCCTGCGCTCTATCAGTCGGCAGGCAGATTATGCCCGCTAAAGCCACGCTCTGCGAATTCGGAGCAAATCTTGTCGGGTGTCTCGTAACCTAACGTTCCTGCAGCCACTGCCGCTCGTCAGTTCCAACCGGTTGACGTAATCGATCAGTCGATGGGCTTGCAGGGTCTGTGCCAGCAAGCTTTGCGGCTTCGGTTGCCAGCAGTACACCGCCCGCAAAGTCGTCGAGTGAGATGTATTCAGCTGTAATCGTGTTATCAGGCCCTGCGTTGTGCCAGGCACCGAGTGGATACGCCATACCTGTCACTGAGTATCCATGAGCAGCGAATGCGCTGGCCTCACATCCACCGGCTCCCATTAGCTGTCGCTGGCACTTGAACTCCGGATTACTTGAAACGAGATTCGCTCGAGCCTGCACAAGATAGGCCTCCGCAGCGTTATCAAACGTCGTCGCTCTGTCTCCGGTGCGTATCACGGGACCATCACCCTGAAGCGCTCCCGGTAACGCGAGGCTGGTTTCAACAGAAACCACAACCGTGTCTCTTGGCAGTAGTGCGTCTTCGGCGGCAAGAAGAGCCCCGATCAGTCCCACCTCTTCGGCCCGGGTGAAGAGTCCGTACACAGCACCAGGCGTATCGAAATCGGTTGCTGCTGCCATGACGGACGTGATCGTTGCACATCCTGCCAGGTCGTCCGCTGCCCTCATCCTGATCAATCCATCACCGAGATCAAAATCCGGCAGGTCAAAGACCACAGGGATAGGTCGGTCAGGCAACGGATCATCAAATTTCATGGTGACGGACCGCACTTCGGTACCTTCTGCCTTGCCGGTGATCCTGCCACGCACGCGGTCTTCTCTAACACGGCCCAAAGCAGCCTCGTCCTCGTCCAGGACGACTGCTACGACTGGCGCTTCAGACTCTTCGGTCCACGGCGGCACGCCACCCAGCACCTTCGCAATGACTTCATCGCCCTGCTGCGAAACCGTTTCGAACCCGGGATGGTCCATGTGGGCAACGAAGGCGAGTCCCCGAGCGCCGGGTTCAGAACCGGGTCTTGAGACAAGCACGTTGCCCCAGACGTCCGACTGCACATCGAGTCCAAGCGATTCGCATTTGGCAGCCAGGTACGCAGCAGCAGAGTGTTCGTGATAAGAGGTCGCTGGTAATCGACCGAGTTGCCCGAGTGTCGTCAGTGCCACTTCGCGGAGTTCAGATTCGTTCATTTTTCAGTTTGCGTTCACTCAGATGGCAATTCCAGTGATGTAGTAGCCCGACCCACCCGTTGATTCAGAAGGATAGCGGCGGGTTCCAGCCTCGAACCCGGCTTCTCGCATGATCGACAGCCAGGTTTCCAGCGGAAACAGTCCATGCCTGTGCCTGTCCTCTTCCACTTTCACCGTGCCGTCGGCCTGCGTGATGAAGTAGTTGAAGATCAACTCCACTTCAGTATCCGAGGGATCTGGATCATGCACGAACTCAGCGTATGAGAGGTCACCGGACTTGCCAAGTTTGCACGAAAGGTTCGGGACTGGTGTGATGTCGCGTAACCAGTCGGGACCGGCAATGAACACGCCACCTCGATCGAGGTGAGCGCGTGCAGTCTGAAACGTTGACCGCAGATCCGCTTCGGTGAGCATATACGAGATGGCGTCGAGAACGATCACAGCATCGAATTTGCGCTCAAGTCGCAAAGTCCGCATATCACCGACTATGTGTTCAACCGATGGGTTCAGACGTTTCGAGACGCCCAACATGTCCAGCGAAACGTCAGTCGCGACGGCGTCGACCAGTCCTGTCATGTGCGAAAGACTGTTACCGCCGCCAACCCCGAACTCAAGCACTCGCGGCTTCCCGTTACCGGGTTCCATTTGGAGGAGCTCAAACAGCACATCCGTCAGTAGTCCGGCCTCTTCTGCGTACTCCTCTGGAGCGCTGATCTGCGTCCACAGATGGGCAAACTCGTCGTACATACGGTTTTTTTGTGGCGGGGCGGACATGCGCAAAGTGTACGTGTTCGATTTCAACCGTTGCAGATATAACGTACTGCGGCGGGCATCTCTGGTCGGTGAGGTTGTTTAGAATGCCGAAACCGTTTATCGCTGCGCCGCTGCTCAAACACAATATCTCGTTAAGCCCCCACAGAAAAAATCCCAAGAGACCAAACATGACAAACGTACTTGTGTTTTCCGGACCCGCCCTGCCGCTGCTTGATCTGGCCGAAAAGATGAAACCTGAAGGCTGGGACCTGAACATCGTCACACCTTCCAGCACCGATGAAGAGATCGAAGCGGGAGCTGCGGAGGCAGACTTCGCGCTGGTCTTCGGCCATGGAGTCACAGATGCCGCTCTACGAGCAGGCAAAAATCTGAAACTGGTTCAGCTCTGTTCTGCCGGATTTGACGGTGTGAACACCGTCCTCGCCGGGGAGCTGGGCATCCCGGTTGCGAACAACGGTGGCGCCAACGCTATTCCGGTAGCCGAGTATGCGCTGACGTTGATGCTCAGCACGTTGCGACACGCGGTGATCGCAGACCAGGACACGCGCAAAGGTGACTGGATGCGCGACGACCTTGATGGCCGGGACACCTGGGAACTGTTCGGCAAGACCGTTGGGATCGTCGGTGCGGGCCGTATTGGCTCGACTGTGGCCGGACTGCTTCGAGGCTTTGAGACAAACACCCTCTACGCAGATCCTGTCCGCAGCGAAAAGGCGGAAGGCTACGGAGCAAAACGCGTGGAGCTGGATGAGCTGCTCAGCGAATCGGACATAGTGACGCTGCATACGCCCCTCGATGATGGCACACGCGCCATGATTGGTCGACGTGAACTCGGCCTTATGAAGCCATCAGCGATCTTGATCAACACATGCCGAGGCCCAGTCGTCAATGAGCCCGAACTAATCGAAGCGCTGAACGAGAAGCAGATTTGGGCCGCAGGTCTTGATGTGTTCGAGCAGGAGCCTGTCGACCCGAACAACCCGCTGCTCAAGATGGAAAACGTGGTGGTTGGACCGCACGTGGCAGGCAAAAGCCAGGAAAGCTACCCTCGTCGCGTAAAGTTCGCCTTCGAGAATATGCAGCGTGTATGGAACGGCGGACAACCGGAGAGCCTGGTGGGCGTCTAGTGCCGGGATTCCGACGTGAAGTGAACTCAGTCCGCAGCCGCGCCTGATCCGCGTTTCTCACGTCGAACGGCATCTACTCGCAGGACTGATCGGACTCTTTCCCGTCGATCAGGACTTCGAGCAGTTCCCGGGCAAACCTTCTCTCCTTGAGAAGAGTGTCGTGGTTCAGGTCTAGCAGGTGAATACCGGCATTGTCGTAACAGGCGACTTCGAATGGCGGCTGAAGAATCGCTCGCTGCCAGTTCACAACCTGGTCACGCTTGTTGCCGAAGTTAACTACTCGAGTTTCGGACCAATCGGCGTTGTGAATCAGCGTTATCGAGTCGCCAGTCGTCTCGAGATCACTCCAGACCGGTGATCGTTCGGCCTGTGGAAGCTGGCGACAGGCAACAAGCTCGACCAACAGGCTGGCAGTATCGCTGTTTTCCGGGTCGAGTCCCTTGACGCCGCTACTCACAGTGATGATGCCTCCGGTTCTCTCGACCATCCCGTTTTCGGCGTCCGCGTAACGTGCGAATCCATCGAGGGCTACGATTCCGCCGAGGGAGTGTCCGATCACGAAGAATTCTGAGTCCGGGTAGTGGGCATAGATGTCTTCAAGACCGGCGGACGATTCACCGATCGACTTCAGCGTGTCTGTGGGCGCGTATTCCTGGTCCCATCCCGACTCCGAGTATCCGAACTCGATCACCTGGTCCGCAGGGTCACCCGGAGGCGCATCGGTGAAGCCGTATCGGGTGGTGAGAATCGACTTGACGGTGGGCATCCAGTGATTGGAGTCGCCGAACAGATCGGAAGATGAGCATGAGCCCTGGATCAGGATCACCCTGGGTGTCGGATCGTCCGGGTTTTCCGGCCTGCAGGAGACGACCAGAGCGAACAGGACGAACACGAGTACTGGTCCAATGTATCTACTCAACGGTGACACGTTCTAGCTCCGCTCAATATTTCTGCTCATTCGAAGGTTAACTGGGTCCCTGAAGCCTTCACCCGGTTAACAATCACACAGTCTGTAACGAACCTCGCTCCTTTCAGGATGCCGACCGCTGGCAGCCTGGTAAAGCGGGCTACCACCGAGTTTCACGGTGAGAAACCGAGGCCAGCGAAACCAAATCGGTGAACGGATCACCGGATGCCGATAGTATTGCGGCGAATCTCAGTAAAATTCCGCACCTGCAACACTGCGATGATCGAATAAGACAGCGTCTCTGAGCGGCGACCATCCGGAAAGCCTGTTGGGCGTGTAGGTAGTGGCCATCAAGAACGTGTCCTATTAACAACAATGAATCAAGCTCATGTCGCCCCTGTGTGAACCGATCCCGGAGTTTGCCAAGTGTTCGAGTGGTTACAAAATGGGCGTACGTGGAATGAAACATTCCCTGGGATCCAGACTTCAGAAATGGTCGGATTGGTCCTCTTTTTTGTGTTCATAGGTTCAGTACTGGGTTTCTTCGGTTCCGTCGGAGCATTAAAACGGCGAGGGATTCCTGGGGCCAAACTTGGCGAGGCCGAACTTCCGTGGGTGTATCGGACCACAATCAGGATCTACCGCGCAGGGAAAGACCAGCCACGGAGAGAGCGAACCCACAGATCACCAGAGGTCAGCGCGTTCATCCTCCTAGCGTTGATTATCGGTTTTTTCGAGCTTCTGTTCTGGGGCCGAAGCAGTGGTAATTTCGAAATCAAAGTGCTCATGCAGTTCTTAATCGTCCTCCCCCTTGTTGCAGGGTGGGCAGTCGCGCTCGTCGGACTTGAACTGTGGCTCACGAAACGTTGGATACCTGCCAAACTGAGCCGATCTATGTAAAGTACCGACTCTCAACTGAAGACCTTGGCTCTGAAAGACACAACATGAAAGTCCTCTACCTTGGCCCGAGAAACTCCATCGCTCACAGCGACGCCAACACCGAACAGCAGTCGCGGGCCGTGAAAGCGGTTGGCGGAGAATGGATCCACTACGATGGCGATTCCGACGGTGAGCTAATCGAAGCGCTCAAGGACGCCGATGTGGCGATCAACCAGGGACACGGATTCAAGCCGGAATTCTTCCAGCACATGGGCAACAACGGCCGCTGCAAGGCGCTCGTGTCATTCGGCCACGGCTACGACCGCATGGACCTGCAGTCCGCTGTCGACAACGGCGTGATCCTTGCCAACACCGCGTCCTTTGGCACAGAAGAGGTTTCCAACCACACGATCATGCTTCTGCTCGCCAGTTCACGAAAACTGATTCTGCACGACAAGCTAGTCAAAGGTGGAACCTGGACCCGAGAGCATCTGGCACCTATGGGACACATCTCAGGCCAGACGCTCGGCATCATCGGCCTCGGAAACATCGGTCGCGCCGTCGCTCGCAAAGCCAGCGCTTTCGGTCTCAACGTGATTGGTTACGACCCCTTCAAGTCGTCGTGGGACATGAAGGAATATGGAATCGAAGTTGTCGGCACACCAATGGAAATTGCAGAACGTTCCGACTACGTTTCTCCGCATGTCTATCTCACCGATGCCACGCACCACATGGTCGGCAAAGAGTTCATCGCAGCCATGAAACCCACCGCGTACGTCATCAACTGCTCACGCGGTCCTGTTGTGGACGAGAAGGAGTTGATCAAGGCGCTGCAGGAAGGTCGACTTGCTGGCGCAGGACTCGACGTGTTCGAGCAAGAGCCGGTCGACCCGAACAATCCTCTTTTAAAGATGGACAATGTTGCCGTCACAAATCACTACGCCTCTTACAGTGAGGTGGCGTGGGAACGCGGCAACACTCAGCTTGGCGAAGAAGCCGTGCGGATTGCACTGGGCCAGTGGCCAATGTCGTTGATCAACCCTGATGTCCGCTCAACAGTGCCGCCGCGGGAGTGGCCAAAAGAGTGGAAAGTGATACTGGCTGAACTGAGCGGAGACGGTTAGAGGGTGGGCGCACCAGCCCGTCACTGAGTGCAACCAAGGCGAGCTTAGTCGGTAGTTACTCGCATCAACACGCGAACGCTACTGGCTAATTGCAATGTGGATAAGCCCGGTAACAAGTGTCCAATCCGACAGACTCCCCGGCAGACTCGAATGGTCCAAGTAAGAGTGTCGCGGGAACACGCACAAGGGATGTCGGACTTAACGTTCAGAAACTGCACCTATGCTGGTGTGTCTAACACGCAACGATGCGATCAGTTCAGGAAAGGTTCCCGGGTTCAGTCAGAGTGAGGTGACAACTGCAACACTGTTCCCGGGGTGAGTAAATCTGGAGTGACCAGTTACGACTCGAATCTGGTGCTCAGTTCGGCAACCGCCTCTTCGTACGTACCGATTTCCAGAATAGGCTGAGTCAGGCGCTCAGTATGAATCAGTATGACTTCAGGACTTGACTTAAGAGCGGTCACAAGGCCGTTTATACGTGCCTTTAGCTCCTGCAAACCGGCAATAGCCTTCGGTCGCACGGTGTCCAGCTCTCCCATAAACGGCGAGTGCAACTCCTTCATCCATTCGACTCGAACATTAATCGATCGAGTTGCCTCTTCAAGAGACTGCTTCAGATGCAGAAGCTGCTCAAGATTGGATTTTTCATCGGGAAGTTCGATGTTCGTCATCAACTCATCGACAAAATCGGAAATTCCAATCTCTCTTAGAGCATCGAGGTAAACCTTAACGTCTCGCCTGAACAGAGGTCCCAGCGATTCGAATGTCCTGGAAACTTCCCATCCCGGATGATCGAGAGATCCAAACATCGTCGCGGTGACGATAGTGGATCCGGAGTCATCGAGATCCTGAATCCTGCCTGTCTTGCTGAGGCTGGAAAACGTAGATCGAGTCCGCTGCCCGTCAAAATGAACGTTGGTGAAATGTATCTCGGGATAGTCAGGGCCTACCGGGGCCGTGCAGATGAACGACAGGTGGATCTGAAGTACGTCATCCAGGTTTCGCCCCTCGACAACCACGTTGACATCCATGTAGTCACGCAGTTGACGCCAGAATGCCGTTACGGCATCAACTCGCTCTTCATTATGTTCGCTACTCAAAGCGCACCTCGACCTGCCGACGTACTGAAAACTGGCTCAAATCAGGTAGGAACTGACGCCGACTGGATGACTGAACAGAGGACACCGGTTTTCAGGCCATTTTCTGTAACAAACACCTATCCGCAATGGCCGAAAACACTATGATTGGCGGTGTAGTAGCCGCCATTCAGCTGCTTACTAGGAATCTGGATCAGGCACCGACGTCGGAACTGGAATCACCACATGGTCATGCTTAAATGACGCCATCATGTCGATGCACGCTTTTCCGGACCCGTACAACAGCCGGCATGTCGATATTCGCTTGCGAGAAGATGCCGGTGACGTTCCTGCCGAAGTGCTGGCAGCCTACGGACTGGAGAAAGCAGCTGTAGCGAGGCTTGAAACCGGGTCTTACAACGTTCACTTCGAGGTTGAGTCCAAAATAGGCAAGTTCGACCTCCGACATAGCAATCGCCCTATCGATGCTTCGAACCTCAAGTTCGAAGCTGAACTGCTGCTTCATCTACGAAACCGCGAGTTCAAACTGGCACCCGAATTGAAGTTGACCGAAAGTGGTGAAACGAACTTCTGGCGCGGAAACGATGGCTGGACGCTGTTCCGATGGATAGAACACGCCAACCTCGACCCTCGGCCCGTGATGAATGCTTCCCGAATTGACTCTGCGGCAACAACTCTGGCGGAATTCCACGAGGCTACAGCCGATTTCAAACCGACCGCAAAGAGGGGCGATTGGCCAATCTTTTCGAAGCCCGAAGAGTGGAACCGGCGATGGGCAAATCGCGCTGAAGAACTTTCTGAGCACCTGGGCGAAGATGGAGACGATCTGCATAACCTGTCTGAGCAGTGTTCAACCGATCTAGACGATGTCGACTTCGACCGGCTTTCAGTGACCTGTTGCCACGGTGACTACCGGCCAAGAAACCTACGGTTTCGCGAGGACTCGGTAGTGTCGGTCTTCGATCTTGATACGGCGATGACCTCAACCCGACTTCTTGACGTTGGCGGCGCCGTGACGCGTTTTTCGCCTCTGTCTGGCCATTCAAGCACGCCGCAGGCCGATATCGAAGCTGGTGCCCGTTTTCTGAGGGCCTATCACGCCGTGTCTCCGTTAACCAGCTATGAGTGGCAGGTACTTCCGATCTTTATTCGCTGGCGTCTGATCCGCGACACGGCGATCTACTTCGACAGATGGTGGACGCATGTCCGGCCGGCGGCGATGGCACTTTTCGACGGAGTCGCTGAAGAAATGGTGTCAGCAGTCAACTCATGAAATAGCTGACGCAGAGGCTGACTCTTGTACAGCAATTGCTGACGCGATGCTGACACCGAAGTAGTGGCGAGTTAAGTTAGCGCTGGACCCGGCGGCGAACCGTCGAAAGGCCCCGCGTTTTGAAATATGACAGGCAGGTTTCGAAGTATCACAGCTTGCGAAATGAGCTAAGGAGAAGCGAACCGATGGCTAGACAGAGAGTGCTGGTACTTGGCGGCGATGTGAACGATCCATTGGAACACGAACGCGCTGAAATGGCAGACCTTGATGTTGAGTTCGTACAGGTCAATCCAGACAGCGAAGGTGAAGCGATGGAGGCGGTGAAGGAGGCTGACGCGATCATGATGCGCGGCAACTGGGGCACAGAGCAAGTGATCAAGGCTACTGACCACTGCCAGGTGCTCGCCGTCTATTCACACGGATTCAACCATATCGACGCCGAAGCATGTACCGAAAAAGGAATCATCCTCACCAACGGCGCGGGGATGTGCGCCGAAGAGGTCTCTAACCAGGCTGTCACCATGATTCTGGCGTTGAACAGGCAGATCGTTCAGACCACGAATGATCTCCGTGAAGGGATCTGGGACGGGTCACGCGCTCGACCGATCGGTGCGATTGACGAAGAGACACTCGGCATAGTTGGCTTCGGAAATATCGGTCGCCAGGTAGCAAGGAAACTCGGTCTCGGCTGGCGCATGGAAACACTCGTCTACGATCCCTACAGTCCGCCGTGGATCATGAAGGAGTATGGAGTAGAACAGGTTTTTGAACTGAATGAACTCTTCGAGCGCGCCGACTACATAAGTGTGCAAGTACCTCTCAACAAAGAGACCTACCACATGATCGGCAAGGACCAGTTTGATGTGATGAAGCCAACAGCGTACTTCGTCAACGTGTGTCGCGGTTCGGTTGTGAACGAACCTGATCTAATCGAGGCATTGCAACAGGGCAAGATGCGCGGAGCCGGTCTCGATGTTTTCGAGCAGGAACCCGCAGATCCGAATAACCCTCTGTTCCAGATGCGTAACGTGATCACCGCCCCGCACATCGCAGGCCAGTCAACACGTTCGGGATGGCTCAGTCGCCAGAGAGCGTCCCAGCAAGTCGCTGCCGTTTTGAGAGGTGACTGGCCTACCGCTGCACAGAATCCAGAAGTTGCATCAAAGTTACCTGCGAAAGGGCGTATGGCCGGATCTGAAGGGAAAATCGGCGGGTAGACCAGCTAACACCGAGGCTGCGTAATACAGGCCGCGCCATGCGGCCTGTATTCTTTTGCACCAGTTGCAATATCGCTCAACCACAATGGCCGAAGTATGACCGGCGCATCCTCCGGCTCCCTGAGGAGTGGAAAGAATGAACTTTCCAAGGCTCACTTCACGCACCAGGTACCTCCAAACCGGTATCACGCCGCTTGTTTATTGCCTTTTGTTGCTGATGGTCACAGCAACCGTCGTTAATTGCGGAACAGACAGGTCCGCCTCCGAACCTACCGTTTCAGGCTCCGACACCACGTCACCACGATTACTGGGGCAGATTCTGCCTGCATTAGACCGCGAGCAGGCGATCTCCATTGCAGTAGCCGCTTTATCAGAGAGCGATCAGAACACCACGGCCGTCGAAGGTCTTCGTTCCCCGGTCGCCCGTCTGATGCAGCTCGACGAACTGGCCGATGCCGAGTCGCTCCCTATCTACGGAACATACGGCGGCAAGTTGGTCTGGGTCGTTCAGACTGAAGGGGAGTCGCGACCCAAAGAGAGCACCCGGCAACCTGATGAAGAACCAGTGATTTTTCGGTTCAACGGGGTGATTCTGGACGCTTTGAGTGGCCAGATCCTGACCCGTGTCCAGTCCGAAAATGAGCCATTCATACTGCCGTTGGAGTTTTTGCCGGAGGATGTTGTCGATATTGAGACCATCGAACACTCGGTAGCACGCAGCTCGTTGGGTATCTCACGTGAGGAGGCAATTTCGATCATTGATCGAGAACATAAGATCCAACGGCGGCATGACCTGAGCAAGATCGAGACTGTACTCGTCCGCTACTCGAATCCATCGACCGGTGCCGAAGGATCCTTCGGGCCTCACCCAACTCCAACGGCCGTGGGGCATCCGGGCCCCACACCAACAGCCGGGCCAACAAGAGAAGCCACCGCCACAAGCGCTCCACGTCCCACTCGTACTCCGGTGGTTGACCGTCCGAGTTGGCTGGTGATCGTTCCTGGAGAGTTGAGCTTTGGCGGGTGTTTCGTTAGCGGCCCAGCGGGTTCCACTCATTCGACATGTTGGATGAGCGTCTCCTACTTCATCGTCGATGCTGAGACAGGGGCGCTGTACCCAGGAGTTGGAGGTAGAGGAGGAGGAGGTCAGATTGGCCCAAGGCTTACAAACGAAGAGTCGCTCGCATTCCAGCACTACGCGTGGGCAGAAGGTTGGTGGAGCCTTTGGCATGAACTCCGGCAATTCAACGGAAAGCGTGTGCCAGCAGGTCTCGCTTCCGAGTTGAACAGACCTGACGCGCCTACGCCAACTCCAAGGCCTCCCACACCAACACCAGATCCCGGGTTACCACCCACCCCGACTCCCACGCCGCCACCGACACCAACTCCAAGCTGAAGAACGACCAATGAACGGAATCCAGCTCGGGCGAGTTCCGCGCATTGGTGTGCAATCCGAGTAGTACTTTGGGGCAGCAACGTCAATGTGCTCCGCACAAACACCTACTCCTCTGAATAGGGCCCTTCGTGATACTTGACTCCATTTCGATGTGGTTCAGTCTTTTCGAGCGCCTTATCGAAGTTGGTGTTAACGACTACACGCCGGGCCGCCAACAGCCCGATGCTTAGGGAGAAGGGTTACATCGGCCAGTCAATGAACAGGCACCAGTTTGCGATATCGCTACACAGTGATCACCTTGCTGGGCATCATGCTCGGCACAGCGGCGCTTGTCATCGCTCTGAGTCAAAGCGATGACTCAAGACCCGAGCGCGGCCAGAACAATCTGTATTCAGACGGCCTCGGTGTCGTAGCTGCGTTCACGGCAACGGCACGCGCAGGTGGCGGCGTCACTATCGACCCAACTGCACTCGCCACGCCCAACAGTACTCGGATCGCGCCTACAGAACCGATGATTCCAGACGAATCCGAGATGCCAGTCTCCTCACCTAGCGTTCGAGTGCAACAAGATGAGGTAGCACCTGGCGGTTCAATGCTGGTCAGCATCTCCGGCGCAGCACCAAACGAGAGTTTCGACATCGCCCTGAAAACGGTCGGAAATGTCGCATCTGGTGAGACCGATGCTGCTGGAGAAGCAACTGCGCTGGTTAACGTGCCAAATGAAACTGCGCCACAGAAGACGGAGTTGGAGTTTACTGGCTCGACTTCAGGACCGAGTTCCGTTGAGATCACCATCTCGGCAGACGCTCCCGTGGTGAGCGCAGACCCAGCTGATGTACGGGGCGGTGAAACAGTAGAGATCACAGCTCAGAACTTCGAGCCGGGAGAATCGATCACTGTCGAACTATCTGGCCATCCGGTTGCAAGTGGGATAGCAGGAAACGACGGAAATCTCAGCGCGAACACCGCCCTACCCGAGCTGCAGCGCGACCAGGCTGAAACTCTAGTGCTTTCAGCTGAGGGCAGCACTGGATCTCTCGCGGTAGCACCTGTGAATGTCTCTGAGGGGGCAATTGCTGTTCCATCAGCAACGGAACCAGTATCTTCCGGAGATTCGAACGAATCGTCTCCGAATGTGCAAGACGGAGAGCAGATGGCCGATGATCATGCGATTAATGATCTGCAGGAGTCCAGCATCTCGCTTTCTGATCTACCTCGATGGCTCTACTTCGCCGCAGGCGCAGTTGTTGGATGGCTCGCGGTGCTGACACTCTGGGTCATGAGACTGGACAGACACCGCGATCGCTGGGTAGCCGCGGTGATCGATGACAGGAAGAGCTTGAGTCAGGGCCCCGAGTCACAGCAACAAGCGGCTGTCGAATTGGGTGACACACACGACGACCAGACTGCCGCCTAGTCAGGGTTGCTCTTTTTCATGGCGTCAACCGACTCTACAACCAGATCTTTGAGGACTTTCATATCGATATCTGAGAGCCGCTTGACGTACAGGCACGATTTGCCCGTTGTGTGCTTTCCAAGCCTGCCCATCAGTTCTTCGTATCGGTCGAAACCGGACATGATGTAGAGCGTTAAGTTCTGCTTACGCGGTGAGAAACCGGTCAGGAACCATTCACCGCTGTGACCACTGGCATATTTGTAGCTGTACTTGCCGAATCCAACGATGCTGCCACCCCACATGGCACCTTCATCACCGGTGACATCCCGCATCAACTTGAGCAGCGTCTCACAATCCTTGCGTTTTTCTTCTGATTCGACAGCGGCGATGAACTTCTCGATGCTGGCCTTGTTCTTTTTCGTCTTCAGTTCGTATGCCATGAAAGCCTCAACTTGACAGCTTCTTGTAAATCTCCTGACCCGATCTGTGCAGGTCCAACACTTCGTTACGTTGGGCGTCTGTGTAGAACTTCCCTTTTCTACTTATCCATTTGATCGCCTCGTCGATCCTTTCTACGAAGAATTTCGCGGAACCGGCCTGTGATTCAGGTGGCCGTCCAGTTCCGTTTACGTAGATTGGAGATGTGTGAGCCCAGATCGGTTGATGAAATGAGTCGCGGGCAGAGCTCGCAACCCTGGCGGCTATCCAACCATCGGTGTTGATTGGAATTTCTGTCTCGAACACCCCGTCGCTGTTGTCTGAGACGTGACGAGCCACAACCTCCCCGTTCATGACAATCTCAACTCGCTCAACCGAGTAGTGGGACTGCCATTCGAGCCGGACCTGTGAATTGCCGAGCTTCCCAGATTCGATGGCACTTCCGGGTTCCATACCATCGACGGTCAAATAAAGCGCCGGTCCGTTCGTTATGAAACTGTTGCCTTCCTTGATGCCTTCAACCCAGTTTTCATAGTCGAAGGTGCGACCACCCTGCGCGTAGACGCGGTTTGCAGACGAAACGAACCAGTCCGAACCCGTCGAAGCAGGAAGCTTCAGTCCGCAGTTGAGCATGTGGTACCAGAGATCGTACTCAACATCGTTCCAGTACGGATCAAACAGGTTGATCGCATGTACTTTGCCGAGAGCCGCTGCCACTGGAGCTTCCATTCCCTGCCCGTTGTGGCACCAGATCACCAGTCCACCCTGTGCGTTGGCGTCGTCACAAACATAGGAAAGCGGCGGATAGTCCGGCGTGAATGGATCGACAAGCAATCCACGTGAGACAGGTTCAACTATGTTGCGAAGATTGAGCAACATGACATGGCCATAACCGATCACGAACGGCTTGTCCGGATCGTGATTGTGGCGCGATTCTTCGCCGGACTGGACGTAGTGATGCGTGTCCGTGAACTCGGTCAACATGCCAGGAGGATATTTATTCGTGGCATAGTCCAGGTCCCAGCGTTTCAGCACCGAGACTGCGGTCATTCGCAGATTCTCAACGCGAGAATCGTAGGCAAGTCGACGGTCGGGATCAGTCTCTTTTTCGTCGTAGTGAATATGGGTGTTACCTGGATGCCAGCCACGCTCTGGCAGATTGCCCCAACGATCAAGGTTTATGTCGAGAGCTAAGTCTCCTGACTGGCCGGACCGCGTTGTACCTCCAGATCCTGATTCAACAGTGGTGCTCCAGGGTGTGAACTCGGTGCCACGTTCAACAAGGATTCGTGAATAGCCACGAGGCGCCTCGACCGAAAACTGGCCATCTGAGTAGAAGAATGGTTCACCCGGTCCACGCTTCCACATGGCTCCGTTGGGTGCAATCGGTTCGCCGGTCGGGCCTAACACCTGGACCCTGGCCTGGATCAACTCACCGGTGGTTGCGTCCCTAATCTCGCCCGTGATCTTCGGCATTCAGCAGTCTCCTGTGGCTGGCTTAGCCAAAGGTTAACCTGAATGGCGTGACAGGCTGAAGCTACAGTGCTTTCAGGAATCGGATCAGGTTGTCGCGTTCTTCCTCTGAAAGCCCTTTGAAGATCTCAAGGGACTTATTCGCCTCGCCACCGTGCCAGAGGATCGCCTCTGTCAGGTTGCGGGCTCTGCCGTCATGCAGGTAACGGGTGTGCCCGTTCACGGTCTCAATAAGACCGATTCCCCACAACGGCGGCGTTCGCCATTCCTGTCCGTTAGCAAGGAACTCCGGGCGATTGTCAGCTAGCCCTGGCCCCATGTCATGCAGCAGCAGGTCTGTATAAGGGAATATCAACTGGTTTTCGAAAGCTTCAATTTCGTGTTCTCCCGTCACGTATGAAGGAGTGTGACAATCAGAACACCCGGAGCTGACGAACAGTTCGGCACCTCGTCGGACACGCGGATCGAAAATGTCGCGCATGGCGGTAACGGCAAGTGACCGGCTGTACAACACCAATCGGTCGAGGTCTTCGTCGGACAGTTCCGGGGCACCGCCATTGGGAGCTTCCTGGCATGCGGTTTGGACCAATGTACAGTTCTCGTCCGGGAACAGCGAAGAGGTAATGCCTACATCGCCTATGAAAGCGGCCGCAACCTGCTGTTCAACTGAAGGTTGGCCGGCTTTCCAACCGAAACGCCCGATAACGAGTTCACCCGAGCGGATATCGTGAACGAGATTCACTCGGCCTGAGATACCGTCTCCGTCTGCGTCATCAGGATCGGCCTGCGCCAGAATGGCCTCGTCCGGTATCGCTTCCAGCAGGCCAAGGCCCAGCATTGCCGGTGCTATTCGCGGTGACATCATGACCTCAGAATGCAGCGGGCCGTATGCAAGGTCTTCAATTGAATAGACCGGCTTGAGAATCGTGTACTCGGTCCCATCGGCGAATACGCCTGGAATCTCAACCTGTGCGATCTTGATGCGACCTTCAGGCAGGACTCCAGCGATTGCTCTGTCCTGGATTTGACTGGCGTAAACCGGATCGGCAAGCGGGCCTAACAAGCGCTCTTTTTCGCTGTCCTGCGGAATGCTTAATCGAATCAGCAATCCGCGTTCGTCGTCAAACTCATCTTGTGGAGGTTTACCCTTCCCATCGCGTACATGACACGACGCGCATGTCACGGCGTTATATGTCGGGCCAAGACCGTCCGGGCTGTCAGCTTCTGGACCGGGCGCGACTACCCATTCGCGAGTAAAAAACGCATCGCCTTCCCAAAAGGTGATGTTCTGCAAATTCGTAAGGTTTAGAGCCGGTATTTCGAAAGCGAAGGTGTTCGACGCTACCGCTGTCGTGTCCCCACCGATTTGCTCCGTCAGGAGTTCATCGATGATGATTGGCCTTGGAGTCGGCAAGCCGCTGGCAGGGGTGCTATTGGAGCCAGCCGTAGCTGTCGGCAGGCTGGTGTTGGTTGGTGATGGAGTGAAAGGGCGCGATGTGGCCGTTGCAGATGCCTCAACAGTAGGAGTGCTGGCCGGCCCGGGTGAAGGAACGCCACCGAGGTCCAAAGTCGCAGTTGGTTCAACAGGGGCAGTTGCGTCACCGTTTGAAGAACATGCCACAGCTGTCAGCACGAACGACGCGATGAGAATCGCCACTCGGAAACGAGTTGCAGTCAGCGTTCGCCGTGCGTGGTTGAGCAGCATATCGAGATGCCTTCTATCTCCTAGCATCTACTGTCCGACCTCTACCGTGCAACTGTCGTGTGGGTTGTCTCCGGTGTTGAACGTGTCACGCACCAAAAGCCCGTGCGATCAGCACTGCGACTCCAACCACCGTCACGTAAACGATAAATGGTCTGACCGAACGGGTCTGAAGTATCCGCATCATCCAGGCGATAGCCAGATATCCGGTCGCGAACGATATGACTGCTCCGATCAGTATCAATCCCCACGGACGATCTGACAATCCTTCAGATGAGATCACATCTATAAGGAGAAATAGCCCAGATCCACCAATAGCTGGAACTGCGAGCAGGAACGACAGTCTTGCTGCCGCTTCACGAGTAAGGCCACCGAGCATTCCTCCGGCCATGGTCGAGCCGGCTCGTGAAACTCCCGGGAGAACGGCTGCTGCCTGAAAAATCCCGGCCAACGTGGTGTCTCGAAGTGAGGCGTTCGCAAGTCGCTTCGTCCGTGTTCCAACAAGTTCTGCGATCGTAAGTAGTACGGCTGTACCCAGCAAAGAGACCGCTACCCACTCAGGTTTTCGCAACGTAGATTCCAGCGCATCGCGCAGGACGAGCCCGACAATTGCAATAGGAATACTTGCGATGATTACCATCAACAGCAATCGTCGTGCTGGAAGGCTGGGTCCGGTTTCACCCGATTCCATGAGTTCCACGTTCCCGCCATCGAAACAGCCTCTGACGAACGTGTACCAGGTTCTGCGAAAGTAGATGAGAACGGCGAGCAAGGTGCCGAGATGAACAGCTGCATCGAAAACGAGCCCCTGGTCAGACCAGTCGAACACCCAGGAGGCAAGAACCAGGTGTCCGGAGCTGCTGACAGGAAGGAATTCGGTTATGCCCTGCACAATTGCCAGGACGATCGCCTGTTCCAGGGACATACTTTACGCGGCCTCGATCGGTAACTAAACGGTAGACATCGGTGCTAAGCCAGCTTCGCACCAGCATGTGAAATAACTCAAGCACGTATTGTGCTGCTACTCGCATAACCAGCGGATGCGGTACTGCACCCAAAATAGGCGAATACAATGCCGCCATCGTCAATGACCAAACCAGCAACTTGAACGGAACACCGAATGGCAAGCAACAATCCCACCATCACTAGCATCGAGACCCTGAGGAATCCCGAGTATCCCCGTATCGTGTGGGTCCGCATGGGCACAAGTGATGGACTGTTTGGGTTAGGTGAGACTTCATTCGAACCAGCAACGGTCGAAACATGGGTCCATGAAACTGCCGGAGAGTATTTGCTGGGCAACGATGCCACTCAACTCGATCGGCACTGGGACAAACTGCACTGGAACGGGGCGCGGCATCGCGCTCGCTCGGCCGATATGAGCGGCACGTCTGCCGTGGACATGGCGCTCTGGGATCTGCACGCCAAGCGAAATAATGTACCGCTCTACGATGTTCTCGGCGGACTCTCCCGAGACAAGATCCGCATCTACAACACCTGCGCAGGCTACTCGTACGGAGTGAAGCGATCTGGCGCGCTCCGTTCTGGTGAAGTCGACTATCGTCCAGAACAGCCATACGAAGACCAGCACGCTTTCATGACAGACGCCGGAGCCCTGGCGGACGACCTTCTCTCGCAGGGCATCACCGCGATGAAGATCTGGCCGTTCGACCAATTCGTTGACAAGACGAATGGCCAGTTCATCTCCATGGCCGACCTCGACGAAGGCACCGAGCCGTTCCGCAAGATACGCGAAAAGGTCGGGAACCGGATGGATGTGATGGTCGAAATGCACTCGCTCTGGAACCTGCCATCGGCGGTGCGTGTCGCCAAATCTGTTGAACCTACTCAGCCGTTCTGGTTCGAGGACCCGGTGCCGATGGATAACATCGAAGCGCTTGCCGAGTTCAGGCGTTCGACGCACATCGCAACCACAGCTTCCGAAACGGTCGCAACGCGCTGGGGCTTCCGCGAGATGATGGAGAAGCAGGCGATGACGATCTGCATGTTCGACATCTCCTGGGTTGGCGGCATCTCTGAAGCCAAGCGCATATCCACGATGGCCGAGACCTACCGCATGCCTGTTGCGCCGCACGACTGCGTCGGTCCGGTGACGCTGATGTTCTCTGTCCACCTTTCGTTGAATGCTCCAAACGCGCTCATACAGGAGACAGTTCGCGCCTACAACGCGACGTGGTACCGCGACATCGTGGACCGGATGCCGCACATAGAAAACGGGTTCGTTCATGCACCGGAAGACGCTGGCGTTGGAATGGAACTTCTGGAGTCTTTCGAAAAAGACGAGAACACGACCAGCAAGCTCAGCGAGGTGTGATGCCTGAAGCCAAAGCGTTCTGTTTTTGAGGTCACAGGCATCGCGATTTCGATCGAGCTTAGCCAGCGCTGAATCCTGTTCTTCCTTGGCTCTTCACGCTCGTTCGCGGGCGCTTCTTGTAAGATGCCGCGATGCGTACGTTCCTGACAGAGAACGCCTGAACATGGCGGCGAACGGAGGACGAAATGGCAGACCCTACGACCAAGTTCACCCTTCCAGAGTCTGAGATCCCGACGCACTGGTACAACGTGCAAGCCGATCTCGAATGGCCGCTTGACCCTGCGCTGCATCCGGGAACGCATCAGCCTGCTGGGCCAGATGACTTCGCTCCACTGTTCCCTATGGCGCTGATTGGCCAGGAAGTCAGCCAGGAACGATGGGTTGAGATTCCCGATGAAGTACGCGATATCTACCGGCTCTGGCGACCGACTCCGCTGTTCCGTGCGCACCGGCTGGAACAGGCCCTGGGCACGCCGGCTCGGATCTTCTACAAGTACGAAGGTGTCAGTCCGGCTGGTAGCCACAAACCGAACACCGCTGTTCCGCAGGTTTACTACAACAAGCAGGAAGGTACAAAGCGGATTACAACTGAGACCGGAGCTGGCCAATGGGGTTCAGCACTCGCGTTTGCTTCGAACCAGATGGGCATCGAAGCCAAGGTGTACATGGTCTCGGCCAGTTACAAACAGAAGCCCTACCGCAAATCTATGATCGAAGCGTGGGGCGCTGAAGTCGTGCCCAGTCCTTCATCCGACACCAATGCCGGTCGTGGGATTCTTGATGCCGATCCTGATTCACCGGGCAGCCTTGGAATCGCGATTTCAGAAGCTGTCGAAGATGCAGCGACGCGGGACGACACGAAGTACTCGCTTGGCAGTGTCCTCAATCATGTCCTGATGCACCAGACAGTCATTGGCCAGGAAGCGATCAAGCAGATGGAGATGGCGGATGCCTACCCTGACATGGTCATCGGCTGTGCAGGCGGCGGTTCCAACTTCGGCGGTATAACTTTCCCGTTTGTTCCAGATCGACTGAACGGCAAGGATGTCCGCTTCATCGCGGTTGAGCCAGAAGCATCGCCTTCGCTAACCCGTGGCAAGTTCGCATATGACTTCGGTGACACCGCAGGCATGACGCCGCTGATGAAGATGCACACGCTGGGTCATACCTTCGTGCCTAATCCGATTCACGCTGGTGGGTTGAGGTACCACGGGATGGCGCCGCTCGTGAGCCTGATGGTTGCACATGGCCTGATTGAACCAAGGGCGTACCATCAGAAGACGGTATTTGACGCTGCCGTTCAGTTCGCACGCACAGAGGGAATCATTCCTGCGCCGGAACCTTCACATGCCATTCGGGCTGCGATTGACGAAGCGCTCGCATGCAAAGAGTCCGGGGAAGCTAAAACGATCCTGTTCCACCTGTGCGGACACGGCAACTTCGATATGAGCGCTTACGAGCAGTACTTCTCAGGACAGATGGTCGACTACGCCTATCCAGAAGCAGAAGTCGCCAAGGCGATGGAGTCTGTGCCAGTCTTGTAGCGGCCGAAAAACCGCGTGATCGTGGAGAGCTTCCGGTAAGAAGAACTTGGGAGAAGGACTCATTGGATATGTTGCCATCCGTCTTCTTGATCAAAAGGTTGACCTGAGCAGGGCCGATGGGCCGATGGATCTGCCTTGTCCTAACAACGCAGGTTGATCTCAGTTTCGGAGCAGGCGCTGTGGCAATTGACGGCCAAATTGACTTCCCTGACCCCACACCGCCGCCGGAGCAGCCACCGGATGTGTATCTCTTACACCCTCGAAGCGGTGACAAACGGCAGCAGGCGCTCCTTGTGCTCTCACAGTGGACCATCAGCGATGAGATAGTTACCCACTCGCTGACCGACGTCCCAATAGAACGACCAACGCCCCTTGATGTGTCAGGATCTGGCGCTGTGCTGATCAGGATTGCGGCTAAATCGGCCCCTCTCCAGATAACTGTGAATCACTACGACGAGGTCAGGCCAGACGGCCATCACACAGGCGGGCCTGCCCCGTTGATCGCGTGGCGGCACCCCATAGTTTTCCCGAACGACCGCGCTGCTGAATCGGCGCGACTACTCAAGTATTTAGCTGACGGAGACCCACCTGGTTGGGAGTTGGCGGTGCAGCTCCCTGTACCTGCCCGGCCAGGTGGAGAGTCCTATTTGAGATTGTGGGCACAATGGTTCGTGCCTCCTCCTTATCCACAGCAAGGAGGGACACACAGCGCGAACTGGACCATGTCTGCCAGAAGGCAGGATTTCGATATCTCTGGCCTTGGATAGATCCGAGAGGCGTGCAGCTCAGGCAATACGACAAATTATCCGCAGCCTGCGCTACACTGCCGACCGTGTCACTCCAGCGAGGCCGGGTCACCACCGGCCTGAACCACACTCCCCAACGCACCGGAGAAAACAATGCCGCACAAAGTCGCAACGCCAGTCCAGATGTTCGTCTCACCTGGCCCGAAGCCGAACGGACTACAGGCCGCAGATGATGGTCTCTGGTACATCGACCAGGGCAACAACTATGTCTACAAGCTGGACTGGCAGACGGGCGAAACGCTGCTCGAGTTTCCGACCGAGACAGAGCACTCGAGTGGAATCACTATCGGTGACGGCAAGCTCTGGATAGCTTCGACGTACAGCTGCGAAATCGTCTGCTGTGACATCGCAACCGGCAAGACAATCGAGCGGTACGAGTCGCCCGGGGCTGGCATCAACGCGACGCGTGAGCACCTCGACGAAGATGCCGGACGCAAGTCACAGCCAACCGGTGATCACGGCCTCGAGTGGAAAGATGGGCACATCTACATCGCGTCGCCACCGTCGCAGTTCGTACATGTGGTCGAGGTCGCTACATGGAAAGAGGTGCACCGCTTCAAGGCACCCGGTTTCCGGGTGCACGGTGTCGCATGGGCTGAGGAAGAGGGCACGATGTGGGTTGCGGACACATCGATGGGGACCGTGAGCAGGCACCGCGTGGAAGACGGACGCTGTTATGACGCATTCCGCGTGCCAGACCCGGTGCAGGTTCACGGTATGACCATCAAGGACAATATCCTCTGGTACGCAGATGACCGTGGCCCGATCGGCCGCCTACACGTGAGCATGGAACCAGATTTCTAGTTCCTGGTAGCTTGTATCCCTCGGCTTTTGGGGATCAGTCAAGACCGCCCAGTTAAGATCAACGTTGCCTCGAAGTTGGGCCGTCAATACAATCCGCTCTCTACCAACCGGTTTGATCCCGTGAGTTCAAGTTGCTGACCTGGATTGACCCGGACCGAGCTGACTACATGGAGCCACTCCGATAGACATCACGACCGCCGAGGCCGGCGCGACTCTCGGACCGTACGAGTTTTCGTTTGACGCATCACGAGCCGACAGCTTCAGGTCGGCTGTTGGCCATGAGCAATCCACGGAACAGGAAAACGTATTGCCGCCTTCAGCTATCGTCGCAGAGGGACTGGCCCGGTTAATTGATGAGCTGGACCTGTTCGGCGAAGAAGTGCTGAGTGCAGGTGGCGTTGTTCATACATCTCAGGAAGCCCAGTTCTTCGCACCTGCACGTCCGGGCGAGACTATTACCGCAAATGCAAAACTCGCCGGGAATGCCCTTCGCCGGGGCACACGGTTCGTGTCGGTTTTCACCGAATTCAGGAGTAGCTCAAACGACCTGATCGCCACGGCATCCAGCACAATCATGGTGCCGCTATGAGCGCCGAGAAGAAGATGGACATGCTCAAGCAAGGCGATGAACTCACCGGGTTCACACGTGAGGTTACTCTGGATCGAATCGCTAAGTATGCAGAGGCCTCCGGCGATCACAATCCTCTGCACCTGGATGCTGACTATGCCAGCACTACCCAGTTCGGCGGCGTGATCGCTCACGGCATGTTAAGCATGGCATTCATCGGTGAACTGATGGAGGCAAATTTTCCTGAGACGTGGCACCGTGGCGGGAAAATGAAGCTGAGGTTCAAAGCACCGGTCTACCCCGGTGAGACTGTGAAAGTAAGCGGTGAGGTGAGGTCCGTACGTGAAGTGGACGGCACGACCGAAGCGCAATGCTCAGTCACCTGTACTAAACCGGACGGCACAGAGGCGCTGGGTGGATCGATAACAGTTCCGCTGGCATGAGATGATGCCGAATGTAGTTCGGCCGTAGTTTCGAGGTTCAACCTAATATGAGTGATCAATTGCCTGAAGGAATTGTCCCCATTGCACTTGATGCAATGGGTGGAGACCACGGTCCGGCGGTCACCGTTCCTGCCGCCCTCAAAGCTATCGGCAATGGCGGTGTAGCGATCGCGCTGGTGGGCGATACCGAAGCGATCAACGCAGAACTCGACAAGTACGACACTCCTGCGAAAAAACTTGTTCAGGTTGTTCCTGCCGAAGGCGTGATCCCTGAAGGTGCCAACCCGGCGCTTGCTCTCCGAGCAAACCCGAAAGCGTCTGTCCTTATCGCGGCCGGAGCTGTGAAGATGGGGAAGGCGAAAGCTTTCGTGAGTATGGGTTCTACAGGCGCATCTATTGCGGCTGGAACGGTTCTACTTGGAACGATGGACGGGATTGAGCGCGGTGCATTAGGTGGTCCAATAATTGGTTACGCTCCCGATAGCGTGATCATTGACCTTGGCACGAACGTAGACACCAAGCCCGCACAACTCGCTGACTTCGCGGCACTCGGCAGCCTCATGTCTCGGCTCATTTATGGCAAGGACAACCCTCGAGTTGCTCTCTTGTCCGTGGGTTCGGAGGAAGGCAAAGGGAACGCCCAGGTTAAGGCCACAACAGATCTACTCCGGAGCAGCAGCCTCAATTTCATCGGCAATATCGAGCCTCACGACTTGCCGCATGGCAAAGCCGAAGTCGTGGTGTGTGACGGGTTCGTGGGAAATATTGTTCTGAAGCTAACCGAAGGTCTTGGCCGAGCAATCACTGAACACATTCGTGCAGCTCTCCCCTCTTCACCTGAAGCCGATGCACTGGCAGACGAGGTGTTCGCTCGCACCAACAGGCTCGAGGCTCTAGGTGGCGGCCCTTTGCTGGGGCTCAAGGGAGCTGCGATAGTGGGACATGGCTCGTCTGGTGTCGATGCAATCGCAGGAGCCATCAACACCGCGAAGGTGGTAGTTGATAACGACTACATCAATTCGCAGCACGCAGAGCTTGAGCAGATTCGGTCTGAGATCGCGGTCAGTTAGACGTGGACCGTTGAACCCTGTGTCGGCTCGACGGGCATCTTGGTCCGCCGGGTAGTAAACTCAAGCAACCCGCTTCCCTAAAACTCATACCTAACTGGACCACAATTTGTCTGACGAACAACGCACGGCACTGATCACTGGCGCGTCTCGCGGAATCGGTCGAGAGAGCGCAATCCGATTGGCAAAACTAGGGCATCGTGTAGCTGTTAACTACAACTCTCACCCAGAAGATGCCGACGAGGTTGTCGAAACAATCAAGAAAGCCGGTGGAGAGGCGATAGCCGTCGGCGGCAGCGTGGCAGACAGATCCGCCGTCGAAGAGATGATCGCGAAAACCGAAGAGGCGTTTGGACCTGTCGGTATTCTGATCAACAATGCTGGAATAATCTCCGACTCCCTGTTGATGCGGATGAGAGATGAGGATTTTGATCGGGTAGTCGACACGAATCTCCGTGGCACCTACTACTGCACTCGCCTGGTTGTCCCCGGAATGATCAAGGCGCGCTGGGGTCGCATAGTGAATGTCTCGTCAGTCGTTGGTATCCGTGGGAATGCCGGGCAAACCAACTACGCCGCATCCAAGGCCGCGGTCCACGGCTTCACAAAGTCTCTGGCTAAAGAGGTCGCTGGACGAAATATCACTGTCAACGCGGTTGCACCTGGTTACATCAGGACCGCGACAACCGATGTGCTCAGCGAAAAGCTCAAGGACACCGTTCGCAGTTGGATCCCAATGGGCCGATTCGGCGAAGTAGACGAGGTAGCTCCGTTAATCGTGTTCCTCTGCACCGACGAAGCTCGCTACATCACCGGTGACGTAATCCGAGCTGACGGCGGGATGGCCATCTAGTACCTGTGTCAGATTGATTTCTGCCTGATCAGCCATGTCAGCACAAGACCATTCACAAGAATTTGCGGGTCAAGTCGCCCTGGTTACCGGCGGATCTCGCGGAATCGGACGTGCAATCTGTGTTGAGCTGGCACGCAGGGGCGCAAGTATCGCCTTTAACTATCTGAAGAATCACGCGGCTGCGAAGGAAGCCGAGGAAGAGATCGCTGCCGCTGGAACTGAGTGCTTGAGAGTGCGAGCCCATGTCGGCGACGAAGATGCCGTAGAAAGCCTGGTCAAGCAGGTCCACGAACGTTTCGGTCGACTGGACATTGTTGTCAACAATGCGGCCTCTGGGGTGATGCGCCCGTCTACCGAGCTGTCACCGAAACACTGGGACTGGACAATGGACATCAATGCTCGTGGTCCATGGTTAGTAACGCGCCAGGCAGCAAAAGTCATGTCTCCTGGAAGCCGCGTCATAAACATTTCAAGCCCTGGCTCGAAAATGGTGCTGCAATCCTACTTCGCAGTTGGTGTATCCAAAGCAGCGTTGGAAGCTGTGACCAGATACATGGCTGTGGAACTCGCAGAGCAAGGCATCTCTGTGAACGGAGTTTCAGCAGGATACGTTCAGACAGACGCCCTAGAAGCGTTCCCAGACGAACTTGGCGTGAAGGATCTCGCAGGAAGAGCAACTCCTGCCGGAAGACCCGTGGTTCCCCAGGACGTTGCCAACGTCGTTGCGATGCTGTGCGGTAGTGATGCTGAGATGATTCGTGGACAGATAGTCACCGTTGATGGCGGCGAGACGGTCTACCATCGATAACAGGTCAGCTCACGCGAATCATGCGAACGGCGGGATCACCGGAAGCGCGCTGACGGTTACTGTTTCGCCATCACACTCGAGAATCGTGCCCTCGTCCCAGTGTCCACGCCTGGCGAAGCCCAGAGCGTTGAAGTTCTGCTGACCTGCCAGATCTGACACTGATGTGACGACACCTGCTCTCTTGCCAGAGGCAGTCAACTCTGCGCCCTCAACGAGCGGTGAAGATCCTGTCAGTTTCACTAGTTGCTTCTGCAGTTTGTCGTACGTGTCGAGGCGCGCGACAACTTCCTGACCGACGTAGCACCCCTTGGTGAAGCTGATCAAGTCTTTAAGTCCAGCCTCCAACGGATTTGCTTTCCCATCGAGTTCGAGACCAACCGCTGGGATTCCGGCGATTACTCTCGCAGCCTGATAGGCGACGTCACCGGCCGGTGTGGCGCCGGTGGTCGTGAGCATGGTCCATGCCAATTCAGTGCGCTCTAGTGGAACAGCGATGTCTATTCGCTCTGCACTCCCCCATCGCGAAGCCGCGATAAAAGTGCCATCCAGTTCACCGGACAGGGTTGCAGTGTGGTTTGGCTCAAGTTCGACTCCAAAAGCCGTATTAGCCATTCGATATGCCGAGCTGCCTATCAGTGCCAATCGCAGTAAAGATTCGGATACGTCGCTCAATTCGGCGTCTTCGATGATCGTAAAGCGGTCTATCCAATCGATGACTGGTTGAGGCTTGGTGGTCTCTGACCACAATAGAAGCCGATCCGTCCCGAGCACCGACACATTCAGTAAATCGACAACTCGGCCCTTCTCCGAGGTCAACACCGTGAACCTGTTTTGACCGGGTTCGAGCGCGAGCAGATCGTTCGTTGAGAGTCGATGGAGCAGATCCAGGGCATCGGGACCCTGATGAATGAACGTGCTGATCTCAGGTCTTGTCACAAGGGCCGCAGACCCTGCCTCTGAGAATGCCGTCAGTTCACGTTCAGGATCAGCGAAGTGCGAAATGCGGCCATCAGGATTGAGCTGAAACCCACAGTGCGCCTGAAGAAAACCAAGGGGAGAACTGGCTATGGCAGGATTACTCATGAGACTGGCTCAAACGCTCTGGAACACCGATCAAAATCGGTGGGCGCCACCACATTGCCGCCGTAAAGACCAAGGAACTAGACAGAGAACGATGTTCCACAGCCGCAGCTTGTTTTGGCATTAGGGTTCGTGAATTCGAAACCTTTGCCATTCAAACCATCGGAAAAATCGAGCGTTGTGCCTGCGAGGAACACAAACGCCTTTTTGGGAACGTAGACCTCAATACCATTCTGTTCGATGATCTTATCGGTGTCTTCGGGACCATCGACAATATCGAGCACGTAGGTCAGTCCGGAACAGCCGCCACCTTTGACGGCAACCTTTAGTCCAAACTTGTTTTTCCCATCCCGCGTAGCAAACTCTTTGACCTTGGTTGCGGCCTTTTCAGTGACGTGAATGCTGTTGATCGGGACTTTTGGCTGTGCTTGCGCTGTGGTCATGGCTCATACCCGCTCCGGCAAAATCGCTCGCAAATTTTGGCCTTGCTTCACCTAATGATACCTCTAAAGGTCAGGAATTCTATTGCGGGTTGACCGACTATTCACGTGATTGAGTGGTGAAAAGCGATATGTTCGCTGCTTCGCAACTACAATTAGTACTCAAGGCACCTCTTGGAGAGACCATGGACAACCGATCGATAGCAACGCGGACCGGTGATCGCGGAGACACCGGACTTTTATACGGCGGTCGCGTGCGAAAGACTGACGCGCGGGTCGACGCGTACGGGGCCGGCGATGAAGCGGTGTCCGCACTTGGAATGGCCCGGACTCTTTGTACCGATGCGAACGTAAGGTCTCACATCTTCTCGATTCAGAAAAAGATGTTCACCGTCAATGCGGAGTTGGCGACAGCATCCGATTCCAGGCACCTCCTTGAAAAGCACTTCCCGACGATCTCAGATCAAGACATAACCGAGCTCGATACGCTTCTGGCAGATCTTGAAGAGGAAGTGGAACTTCCCAGGTCTTTCATCATTCCCGGCGGTTCCAAAGGATCTGCAGCTATCGATGTGGCGCGGACGATCGTTCGAAGAACTGAACGCGCAGCCGTATCCCTGAATGACGACGGGGAACTGGCGAATGCAGAGGTGCCCCGCTATCTGAACAGACTGTCCGATGTGCTGTTCATGCTGGCGAGATACGAAGACCGCAACCTTCCTTCTGAGCCGTACAGCAGTCGAGATACGGCGAAAGGCGAACAGTAGGTGCCTGCGCGCATTGCCATCGTGAACACTCGGGCTGCAAACCTGCACAGCGTTTCAAAGGCGCTGGAGAAGGTTGGGGCTTCTGCTGAGGTTACTTCTGATCCGGCTGACATCGAGAACGCTGCAGGCGTTGTTCTTCCCGGGGTTGGTGCTAGTGACGCGGTGATGCGCGCTATCAACGAGGGCGGTTTCGCTGATCCCGTTCGAAAGTACGCTTCGTCAGGTCGACCACTACTGTGCATATGCGTAGGAATGCAGGTTCTGTTCGAGGGTTCTGACGAAGGGGAGATTCCGGGACTCGAGCTTCTGAAAGGCCACGTTAGACGCTTTCCCGATGGTATGAGCGAAAATGGCGCTCGGCTCAAAGTGCCGCACATGGGATGGAACTCTGTTCAGTTCTCACCGGAGGCAGCAGCAGATTCTGTCTTCGCCGGGATCCCTCAGGATTCGCATTTCTATTTCGTGCACTCGTACCGCTGCATACCCGAGGACGCCAGCGTCAAAGCAGGAACAACGCAGTATGGTGGAGAGGTTTGCGCAGCCGTGATGCAAGGCGAAATGGTTGGCACGCAATTTCACCCTGAGAAGAGTGGTGACCTTGGTCTGGAGATCTACCGGAACTTTGTTCGAAGAGTTGGATAAATCGGCAGCATGATGGAAGTGATTCCCGCAATTGACTTGCTCGGCGGCAAGTGTGTCCGCCTGGTTCAAGGCGACTACGAACAGCAGCGAGTTTTCGATGACGATCCGGTAGCTGTTGCGGGGCGGTGGACCTCAGCGGGTGCTACGCGACTCCATGTCGTCGATCTGGATGGTGCGCGGGATGGCAAACGCGCCAACGCAGATGCTGTGCGTCAGGTCGTTAACGCCGCAAACGTGCCGGTTCAACTTGGTGGGGGCATCCGCACTGCCGGTGACGCGTCAGAGTTGCTTGAGCTTGGAGTGCAACGAGTGATCTTCGGGACGTCTGCAGTCACTGCTCCAGATGAAGTAGCCAGTGCGGTTCAGCAATTCGGAGCTGATCGAGTCATCGTAGGTGTTGATGCCCGAGACGGCAACGTTCAGACACGTGGGTGGACCGAAACCACCGACCTGACCGCGTTGGACCTTATCAATAGTATGGGTGAGATTGGCGTCCGGCGTTTTATGTACACCGACACCTCGAAGGACGGTACGCTCGCACACCCAAACTTTGAGTCAATTGAGAGCATTGTCTCCAGTGTGAGTTACCCTGTTATTGCAGCAGGTGGCGTCGCATCGATCGATGATCTTGTTCAGCTGGCTCGAATCGGGGCTGAAGCGGCTGTCACAGGCCTGGCAATATACTCCGGCGCGCTTGACCTCAAGCGGGCAATACGTGAAGTGAACACAATGGCAGCAGGCTCAGGTTAATTCGCCCTACGACCTGAAAGACAAACGGACAGGACAGGCAACAGCACATGCCGACAAAGACACCGGTCGCAAAGGCCGATCTCCTCATAAAGCCAAAACTCAACGAGTCTTACGACCCGCAATCCCTGATCGCACTGGTGCCCATCCACACGGATCAGACGGTGGCAGACGTGGGATCGGGCCCAGGATGGCTGTCGATTCCGCTGGGAAAGTATCTCTATGGCGGGAAGCTCTACGCCGTGGATGTCCAGGAAGGCATGCTGGAGAAGGTTGCCGAGCGTGCAGCCGAGTTCCGTATGTACAACGTTGAGACTGTGCTCTCAAAAGAGAGCTCGATCCCTCTCGATGACGGAATTCTCGACGGGCTTGTTCTATCCAGCACCTTGAACGAAGCGAGCCGGGCAAAGTCGCTCTTCAAAGAGTGCGCACGCCTACTTAAGCCATCCGGCTGGCTGGCGGTCGTCGAATGGTTGCCTTCTTCGGGTGACCAGGACTTTGGACCGCCTGCCAAACAACGCTTGTCGATGGAATCGGTGATCGAGATGGGGGTTGGTCTCGGGCTCTCCAAGATTCGCAGCCGCGATATCGGTCCTGCTCATTTCGTGGTCATTTTCAAGAAGTAGATTCGCCAGATGCTTACCCGCCGGGTGATCCCGTGCCTTGATGTAGACGCTGGCCGGGTCGTCAAAGGCATCAGTTTCGTTGATCTGCGTGATGCTGGAGACCCGGCAGAACTGGCCGCGCTTTACGATTCAGAAGGCGCTGACGAGCTGGTCTTTCTGGACATCACTGCCAGTTCCGATGACCGCGACACAATGGTCGACGTGGTTAGACGTGTCTCATCTGAGGTGTTTATCCCCCTGACCGTCGGCGGCGGTATCCGAACGGTTGACGACATGCGCCGAATGCTCGAAGCGGGTGCCGACAAAGTCGGCGTGAACTCGGCAGCGATCCGAGACCCTGAACTCATCAGCCGGTGTTCTAAAGAGTTCGGAGCACAGTGCGTCGTTTTGGCGATCGACGCAAAGCGCGTCGAAAACCCGGCTGTCCTGAGGCTCCCCGGAGAAGAACCAAGACTTGCCGAATCGCCGTGGCAGGTATTTACACACGGAGGTCGAAGGCCAACTGCAGTGGACCCGATCAAATGGGCGAAGCTGGCAGAACAGCTAGGGGCTGGAGAGATCCTCCTGACCAGCATGGATGCTGACGGACAGAAGACAGGCTATGACCTCGAACTGACCGCAGCCGTATCTGAAAACGTAGGCATACCGGTGATTGCGAGTGGTGGCGCCGGTGAAATGGACCATTTCTACGATGCGCTCGAGACCGGTAAGGCCGATGCTGTTCTGGCGGCAAGCCTGTTTCACTTCGGCGAACTACGAGTAGCAGAGGTGAAATCGTACCTGGCTGAACGCAAGATTCCTGTGAGAGAGGTTTAGATTGGCGACTATCAACTCGACACCGGCGGCCAGACCAAAGGCTGTCGCTTTCGACTGCTACCGCACACTGGTCAGCAACGATCACGCAGACTGGCGCGTTATGTTCGGCAACATAATCAAAGAGCAAAGCTTGCCACTCATACAGGACGATCTGTGGGACAAATGGCGCAGATATGAGCTGCAGTTCCGGGCAAACCGCACGGTTCTCGAGAGTCCTGACGAAAGCCCGCCGTTCAAGAGCTATGAACAGGCATGGAGCGAATGCTTCGCACAGGTTTTCGAAGATGAAGGGATAAAAGGTGACGCAGCCGCAGCTGGCAAACGGTGCGTGGAGCACCTGGCGCGCCGCCCGGTCTTTCAGGACACCATTCCGGCTTTACAGGCGCTCATCGGCAAGGTCAAAGTCGGTGTTTTCTCAAACGCCGACGACAACTCCCTGCGCCCGCTTCTCAAGTCAACAGGGGTGCGCTTCGACGCCGTTGCCAGTTCGGAGTCGTCTCGCGTATACAAGCCAGCTCCGGACGCGTTCAATCATCTGTTGAACCTGATCGGCGCCGCACCTGAAGAGACTTGGTACGTAGGTGACCACCTGTACGATGATGTTGAAGGCGGCAACGGGGTTGGCCTGACCACCGTCTGGATTAATCGTACTCGCGCAACGGTAGGGCCAGAAGACGCGACACCGTCGATCGAGATCACAGATTTGCGAGAGCTACCGCAGATCATCAGTTCGATCGATCGTTAGCAAACGGCGATACGTTTGAGAAGCCCGAGCGACAGGACATCACTATGGCAGCATCACCAGATGTGGACATCTCCAGTCTGAAATTTGATGAAAAAGGCCTGATTCCGGCCATCGTGCAGGATGCACGAACGCGGGAAGTACTGATGGTCGCCTACATGAACGACGATGCGGTGCGAAGAACCATCGAAGGTCCTGACGCCTGGTTCTTCAGCCGCAGTCGGAACGCGCTCTGGCACAAAGGGGAAACCTCAGGCAACTACCTGAAAGTCGTCCAGGTTGTCGCAGACTGTGACTCGGACACACTGCTGGTTGTTGCCAACCCGGTTGGCCCAGCATGTCACACTGGTAACCGGACCTGCTTCTTTGAAGACCCGCTTGTCACACACGCAGAGTTATCGGCCTCAGCCAGCGTGCTGGACGGTCTCTATCAGGTTATTGAGCAGCGTAAGCGAGATAAACCCGAAGGTTCCTACACAACCAGGCTGTTCTCGGACGGCGCGCCCAGGATCGCCCAAAAAGTGGTTGAGGAAGCCGGGGAGGTAGCGATCGCTGCTGTTGCGGAGAACGGCGGTTCTACCAGTGAAGAGGTCGCTGACCTGCTATACCACACGCTTGTGTTGATGGCGGCTACCGGTACGGATCCAGCAGATGTGTGGGCAGAGCTGGAAAAACGCCGTAAGTAAACGGCGTGTTAGTCACTTCTGCCGGGATCGCTGTCGGTATCTCGCGGCGAAACTTCAGGTTGCAGGTTACCAATTGAGTCCTGGGGTCGATACTCAACGCCATCAAGCTCAAGAGCGTACTCCATAGCCTCAATAGCCACCTCAATCATTGAGTCGTCGGGTGGCCTGGTCGTAAGTTCCTGTAGCCACAGGTTTGGCGCACCAATAACCCGCACCCATATCTGACCGGGATGAGTACCGGCGTAGCGGATGAGTTCGTAGCTTATGGCGCCAATGACCGGGATTAAGACGATGCGAGAACCGATGAGCAGCCAGAGCGGCTCTCGCGGAATAAGTATGAACAGCAATATGGAGACGACTATCACAGTCATCAGGAATGACGTGCCACAGCGAGGATGCGCTTCAGGGAACCGGCGTACCGATTCAACAGTTAGTGGCTCTCCGGCTTCATGTGCAGCAACAGTCATATGCTCGGCGCCGTGATATCCGAAAACTCGCCGAATATCTTCCATCCGACCGATCAACCAGATATACCCGACGAAGATGACAAGCCGAACAGCACCTTCGACGATGTTGGCCGTCAGTTCGTTGGCTCCAGCGTTTTCGATAAGACGAGAGAGTCCCAGAGGCGCGAGGAAGAAGATTGCGATGCCAAATAGAAGCGAAATCGACAGCATGATCGCCATACTGCCTTTGCCGAACTCTTCCGGTTCACCGGTCTCCTCATCCGGTGGGGCTGCTTCTGCCGCAGAGATTGAAAGCGCCTTCATGCCAACCATCAATGTCTCACCAAGAACGACGACCCCGCGTATCCAGGGGATTCTGCGGGCTCGTAGTTTGCTCCAGCCGGTAAGGTCGATTTCACGGCGGGAGATGGTCTTATCTTCGCGCCTGATAGCGAGCGCGGCATGATCGCGACCGCGGATCATCACGCCTTCCACAACCGCCTGTCCTCCGTACAGGACTTTGCGTTCAGGCTGCGTATGTGCGTGTGCTTCCGTCATTTAGATCATCGGTTCACTGGATGGAAATTGCCTCGGTCATTCTGGCACAGCTATTAGGCCTACGGCGCCAGGTGAACATCAAGATGCCTGTGTCATTAGTGCTGAGAGACCGATCTACTTTGTTCACTAAAGCAAAACGCCCGGCAAAAGGGCCGGGCGCGGTCAGCTCTACACCAGAAGAAGACTAACTGTCTTCGGACTGCTGGCCAAGGTTGAACCTGCGGCGCAGGCGTTCCACACGGCCCTCGGTGTCGACGATGCGCTGCTCACCGGTCCAGAAGGGGTGGCACTGACTGCATACTTCGACGACGAGGCTCTCTTTTGTGGAGCCGGTCTCCCACTCATGGCCGCATGCACAGCGCACGTGAGCGTTCGGGTAGTAAGTTGGATGAATATCTGTCTTCAATCTAGTTTCTCAAATCGGTCGAAGCTAACGGTTCAGGAGGCAGCGTCTACGTTCACCCTTCGGCGAGCGTTCTGTGAGTAGTCAAACCTGACGGTGCCATCAACGAGAGCATAGAGCGTGTGGTCACGTCCTACACCAACATTCTCACCCGGTGTGAATCGAGTACCACGCTGCCGGACGATGATAGAACCGGCTGGTACAGATTCACCACCAAAGGCCTTAACGCCAAGCCTCTTGCCTGCGCTATCGCGTCCGTTGCGGGAAGTACCGCCACCTTTTTTGTGTGCCATATCTGATTACCCCTGGGGCCGACGCCTCAGCGTCATTAGCCTTTGATTCCGGTGATCTTGACCGAAGTCAATTTCTGCCGGTGTCCAGTCTTTACTGCGTGACGAGTCTTATTCTTGTACCTGAAACTGATCACTTTCTTCGCCTTGTCCTGCGAAGAGATCTCGCCAGTTACCTCGGCACCTGAAACCTCCGGCTGGCCAACCTGGACTTTGCCTTCGAGGTTTGTCAGTAGCACTCGGTCGAACTTAACGGAGTCACCGGGCTCACCGATCAATTTCTCGATCTGTACCGTGTCGCCTTCGCGCACCCTGTACTGCTTGCCGCCGGTGTTGATTATTGCGTAGTCGTCAGTCATTCACGTGTCTCTTTCGGATTCCAACCTTCTTATTGTAGTGATCACAACAGGGGCGGGTCAACGAGAATTCTCGACATTCGAGAATGTAATCTGTATCTGACGCGAGGTAGGTCACTTTCTGCGCAGATATCTGAAGTTCCGAATCAGACCGCCATCTCAGGCACACACAGACGGATCTTTAAGCGGCTTTCATACTGAAACGCGAGGTGAGCAATGGCCGACGAGAATCCAGACATGCTTGAAGGGACCATCGCATGTGTGAACAGCGCGGTAGCTGAGCTTGGCATCCGTGATGACATGCGAGACGTGATCATTGAGCCGTGGCGCGAGCTGTCCGCCGCACTGCCCGTTCGCATGGACGACGGATCGGTGAAGGTGTTCCACGGCTACCGTTCTCAACACAACGCTACTCGCGGGCCGTTCAAGGGAGGTATTCGCTTCCACCCCCACGCAGACATATTTCACACGCGTGCGCTGGCGATGCTCATGACCTTCAAGTCAGCGCTTGTGGACATCCCGTTTGGTGGCGCCAAAGGCGGAGTTCAGGTCGATCCTCGCGCACTGTCTGAACGTGAGTTGATCTCACTGACCCGACGCTACACACGCAGCATCAATCATGTCCTTGGCGTCAGTCGGGACATCCCAGCACCAGATCTCGGTACCAGCGCTCAAACAATGGCCTGGATCATGGACGAGTACAGCGCCATACACGGTTACACCCCGGGTATCGTCACTGGCAAGCCTGTCGAGCTGGGCGGATCCGAGGGTCGAAGTGAATCACCGGGCAGGGGCGCCGCGGTCGTTGGCAGGTTAGCGGCTATCGATCACGACGGCGTGGATTCGGAACATCACACCGTCATAGTTCAAGGCTATGGCCAAGTTGGTTCGTCGGCGGCTCGAAAGTTCCACGCTGATGGCGCGAAGGTTGTCGCGGTCAGCGACATAAGTGGGGGGATGTACAACTCGAACGGCCTGGATATTCCTGGACTGGACTCGTTCCTTGATGCAGGAGGATCCCTTGGCGATTTCACCGGCGGAGAAATGGTGTCCAACTCAGAATTACTGGAACTTGAAGCCGAGGTGCTTGTCCCTGCCGCGATCGAAGGAGTGATCACGACTGACAATGCAGACAGGATCAACGCAAGAATCATTGTTGAAGGCGCTAATCAGCCGACCACTACCGGTGCGGATCATGTCCTTTCAGACCGAGGCATCGTCATAGTCCCTGACATCCTCGCAAATGCTGGTGGTGTGGTCGTTTCATACTTCGAATGGGCACAGAATATTCAGCGATTCAAGTGGACGCTGGAACGTGTGAACTCTGAACTCGAAGCCATCATGATGAAGGCATATCGCGCGACGAAAGAGTACTCAGACTCCCGCGGAGTCACGATGCGTTCCGCAGCCTATGACATCGCGATCCAGCGCCTGAACCAGGCGATCGAGCTTCGAGGTTTCTTGAAGTAAGCTTCGGCCTCCAGGTCAAAACTCAGGCGGGAACGAGAAATCCGTTTTTTATCGCCAGATCAATTTCGGACTTCAGCTCGGGGCTGAGTTCTGATGCTTCCGGCGTCCGCAAGACATGCGACTCTCCTGGAATGGCAATGGCATCCGTCAGGAGCGGAAATCGCTCGAAACGGGCCAGATAGTCGTGGTAGATCCGGTTACCGGAGATGTAACACCAGGGAGCCAGTTTGACAGATCCGTATTCGGTCGATGGACTCACAGCTGTGAATCCTTCCGCTGTATTGCGGTCAGTGACGGAACTCAGATCGTCGGTAATAGCATCGACGTAAGCCTCTCCCATTGCCGCCTCGCTGAAGCGATCCGTGATTGCCAGTGCTCTAGCTTCTCGATCAACGGTCGATTCAAGTTCAAGGGCCCGCACTACACGGTCAATAGCAGTTTCGATATCGCCGTAGTCGAACTGAAACTCGCCTTCAATCCCAGCCTGCTCGCGTAGTGCGCCGACTCGCGCGCAAACTGCCGGTGTTCCAGCCGCTATCGACTCCAGAGGCACAAGTCCAAATGCCTCAACGAAGCTTCCCGGGCATAGCGTCACATCGCCAGCGGCTAGATAAGCAGGCATCAGCTCAGCGGATAGCCAGGAATGAGGCTCAAGAAGTTTTTCAGCATCAACGGATTGAGCGAGACGACTCACCGACTCGCTTGCAAGTTCGGCATCATCGGCCGATCCATCGGGTTGTAGGGCAGGCACAAGCAGCCTCACGCGTTTGCCAGGAAGTCGACCCTGCAACCCAACGGCAATCTTCATCGATTCCTTGATGCCTTTCTCCGGCTGTAGCCGATGCGGATGCAGAAGGATGATGTCGTGTTCGTTCCGTTGTTCAATCCCTCGTGGCAACCGCGGCTCGACGGGCCAATCCTGAAAAGCCACACCGTTCGAGATCACCTTCAAATCCCCCACGTCGGTAACGGTTCTGGCCGAGGCTGTTATGCAATCTGCCATGTACCTGGAAGGGACAATTGTCCGTTTCGCAGAAAGTGTGTAGGCAGAAAGAAGCGCTTCCTCGTAGACGTAGTCGTGCAACGACCGAATGATCGGCAAATCGCCTAGCGCGTTTCGCATGTAGATTGCATCGGCATGCAGATACGCACGATCAGCCCAATCGGCGTTCTGAGCAAGCGTTTTCCAAAAAGAGTTCAGTCGATGAGGAGCGGTCTGATACTGGGCCGGAAATGAACCTCTGAGTGGTAGAACCGGCGAAACTCTTACACCGGCTGGCGTGTTGAAATCTGGGGCATCATCCGAAATCGCCGAACTGAGCAGTCTTACCTCGTGCCCGGCTTTCGACAGTGCATCCACAACCTGCACAAGAATGCGCTGTGATCCGCCCATGACCCTATCCGGGAATAGTGGAGCGACAGAGACAGCAAGAATACGCATGGTGAGGATCTGCTCAGTCAGCTGTGAACCGTCCAAAACGGCCTCTCACCCAGAGCATTGGCTCACCTTCACCAAGACGCACATGCTCGACGCGGGCTACGAATAGCGTGTGGTCACCTTCTTCGTGCTCTGAAACGACCCGGCAATCCATTGCGGCCAGTGCGCCATCGATGATCGTCGATTCTCCAAGTTCGGCGAAGGGAATCATGTCGTCAGATCCACGCATCTCGGGTGGGTTCGTGTAGTGGCGAGCAATTTCCACCTGATCAGTACTGAGGATGCTGATTCCAAAGCGTCTGCTGGCCTGAACTAGCTGGAATGTGTTTCTGTTGTGGCCGATTGAAGCAAGCGCAAGCGGTGGTTCAAGTGAGACCGAGACTACGCCATTTGCAGTCATGCCATGCACACCACCGTCCGGCTCGCGGGACGTTATTACGGTTACGCCTGTACCAAAGCAGGCCCACGCAGCCCGGAAATTCTCATTTGTGACGGCATCTCCGTCCAATTCACGTTCCTTGTTCAATTCAACGGTCCAGATCCGAGAGATTACACGAACCGATCGATGCATTGACGAAGTTAGCGCGCCGATAACCCCCGTCCCGCGTCCAAACAGTCAGAGCAGCAAGCATCGTGAATCCAACTCAACCGAAATACAGGTGGACGCTCACAGCAATAGCCCTCGTGGCATTGCTAGCCGCTTGTTCCAGTGAGGCTGACGATCGCCCGATCTCGACTCCGGGTGCGTTTTCCTCCAATCCGACAACAACCAGCATTCCCGCGACCTCTGTGTTCACTCCAGTTCCAGAGCCAGTCAGTCGCTGGGTCACGATCGCCTCAATGAACGTAGGAAGAACTGCCTACTCTGCAGCCCTTCTGCATGACGGAAGAGTTCTGGTGGTAGGCGGGCTTGGAGCAGACGGTGTCCTGCGATCGTCAGAAATCTACGACCCAGAGTCCGACACGTGGACTGTAACCGGTGACACTCTGCATCCTCGAAGAGACTCAATTCTTGTCACGCTCAGAGATGGTCGAGTTGTAGCCGCCGGAGGCTTGGAGCGCCAGACCGTGGCGACGTCGGAAATCTTTGATCCAACGTCAGAAACCTGGTCGGAACTGTCACCTATGAACGTCGGCCGTGAATCGGCTATGGGAGTCGCACTGGACGATGGGCGGCTACTCGTATTCGGCGGAGCAAACGGGGTGATCGGAGGTTCAACAGGCACTCTTGAAATCACAAGTGCGGAAGTACTAAACCCCAACACAGGAGCTTGGACATCTGTCGACCCGATCAAGCAGGCTGAGATGACGTGGGAAGGCTGGGTGAAGCTTGAGGATGGAAAGGTGTTGCTGGCAGGAGGTGACTTCGCTCGCCCTAACAGGTTCGTTCAGTTATTCAATCCGGAAACCAACTCCTGGGAGGAGTCGGAGTCGCTGGATGGGCTGATCGGAGGCGGAGCCGCTGCACTGCTGCCTGGCGGTGATGTTCTTCTGGCTGGCGGTGGATTTCGTTGTTGCCTGAAGGATTCGCTTGTTTACGACGTCGAGACAGGCGCGTGGAATCCAGGTCCAGAAATGCTTCTCGAACGAGGCGGTCACATCGGACTAAATCTTCCAGACGGCAGAGTCATGTTCATGTTCGGCCTGAATCCCGAGCTTCCGTTTAACCCCCCGCACAGAGGAGGTGAGATCTACGACCCAGAATCCGGTCAATCTGAGCTGCTTCCTGATTACCCCGGTATTTTCAACATCGTCAACGATCTTGTCGTCCTGAACGATGGATCTATCTTCAGCGGAGGCGGAAGGGTTGCGACGGTCACGGCGGATGGTTCCATAGATGTGGACTATTCGACCAACGCATTCCTGCTTATCCCGCCTGAGAAGCAGTAACCGTACCTGATCCAAGTAGTCTGGTGAGGCAATACGCATCAAAAGAAGCCGGGCCTGGTCAGCGGTTCGAAGCTGACAACAGGCCCGGCTACATCAACAAAAACGGTTCAGCTCAGGCTGGGTCTACTCTTCCTCACCAGTTTCACGATCGTCTTCTGATGAATCGGCTGCGGCCTCATCACTGATGATTTCTTCAGCTTCATCAACCATGCTGTGAGTCCCGTTCCCATTCATCAGCTTCGACGGATCGATCGTGTCCGCTGCTTTCCGTCGCTGATCGAGTACTCGAATGGCGCTAATGTTGTCGCCAGACTCAGGCAGAACGATCTTGACGCCCTGTGCGTTCCGGCCAGTCAGCCTGATCTCACCGATGTTGGTCCGGAGCACCTGTGCCTTCTCTGTAAGCAGGAACAGCTTTCCTTCAGAGTCCGTACGAATCTGTTCGCTGACTACTGCTGCGGCTGCAACCTTGCCTGTCTTTGTGGTCACCTTCAGCGTGATAAGCCCTTTACCGCCTCGCTTCTGCGCCCTGTAGTTGCGCAGCAGTGAAAGCTTTCCGTAGCCCTTTCGACCAACGATCAGCAGGTAGCCTTCATCATCGACGACGTCCAGTGCCACAATCTCGTCACGCTTCTCAAGACCCATGCCTTTCACGCCACCTGAATTACGCTGACGCTGCGGAACACCGCCCTCCCCTTCTGATGGGAACCTGATCGACATACCTTCTCTGCTTACGAGCAGAAGATCTCGATCAGCAGTGGCCAGGCATGCGCCGATAAGTTCATCGTTTGGCTTGAGCTTGAAAGCAATAAGGCCGGAACGGTTGATGTTTCGCAGCAGAGGCAGATGCATTCGCTTGATCTGGCCTTTGCGAGTTGCCATCACGAGATACGTATCTTCCAGAATGCTGGAAACACAGATCATCGCCTGCACCTGTTCTCGTGGCTCAATATTGAAGCCCAGGTTCTGGACAGGTGTCCCGCGGCTTGTGCGCGACTGATCTGCGGGTAGTTCGAAAACTCGTGATGAGAATACGCGTCCACGGGTTGTGAAGAAGAGAAGTGTGTCGTGAGTATCCGCCACCTGCATGTGTGGCGTGACATCCTCTTCTTTCGACATCCGTTGGCCCTTAACGCCTTTGCCGCCACGGTGCTGTGCACGGTAAGTGTCGAGGTTGACACGCTTGATGTAGCCACTGTTTGAAAGAGTGATGACCACATCACGGTGAGGCTCCATGTCCTCACGCCGCCATTCACCAAGCTCCTGCTCGTGAACTTCGGTGCGGCGGTCCTCACCGTACTTCCGCTTCATTTCGCGAGTTTCAGTCTTGACGACACCGCGGACTTTTTCCGGACTCCCGAGAAGCTCTTCGAGCTCCTGGATAGTTGCCAGTAGTTCTTTGTATTCGTTCTCAATCTTTTCGCGTTCCAGCGCCGCAAGGCGTCTGAGCTGCATGTCGAGAATTGCCTGAGCCTGAATCTCAGAAAGATCGAATTCGGACATCAGGTTGGAACGAGCATCTTCGACATCAGCAGAACCGCGGATAATCTCGATTACCCGGTCGAGATTATCGATCGCCGTCCGCAGACCTTCGAGAACATGAACCCGAGCACGCGCTTTGCGCAGGTCAAATTCTGCTCTCCTGCGGATTACTTCTTCCCGGAATTCAATGTAGTGCCGAAGGGCAGCTTTTAGTGTCAGAACTCGCGGAGTGCCTGACACCAGGCCGATCATGTTCACGGAGAAAGAGGAACGAAGCGGAGTGTGCTTGTACAGGTTGTTCAGAATCACTGCCTGAGCGGCTCCACGACGGAGCTCAAGCACGACACGCATTCCCTTGCGATCAGATTCGTCACGCACTTCCGAGACGCCCTCAAGCTTGCGCTGCTTGATCAGTTCGGCGATTCGCGCCACGAGGTTCGCCTTGTTGACCTGGTACGGGATCTCGGTGAACACCATCCGCTGGCGCTCGGTGCGGGCCACGTCCTCAATCTCGTGTTTGGCCTGCATGATGATTCGGCCACGACCCGTGGCATATGCGTCTCGGATACCAGCCTGGCCCCAGATCTCAGCGCCTGTCGGGAAGTCAGGGCCTTTGACGAACTTCATCAAGTCGTCAACAGTCGCGTCCGGCCGTTCGACAAGATGAATAATCGCGTCACAGAGTTCGGTCAGATTATGCGGCGGAATGTTGGTTGCCATCCCGACAGCAATACCCGCAGCACCATTCAGGAGAAGGTTCGGCAGGCGAGCCGGGAGGACAGAAGGCTCTTTGAGCGACTGGTCAAAGTTGTCCGTCCAGTCCACGGTCTCGCGGTCGATGTCGCCCAGTACAAATTCTGTGACCGACGAGAGGCGACATTCCGTGTAACGCATCGCAGCAGGCGGGTCGCCGTCGACTGAGCCGTAGTTTCCCTGTCCATCGACCAGCGGATGGCGCATGCTGAAGGTTTGCGCCATGCGTACCTGCGCCTCATACACCGGGCTGTCGCCGTGTGGATGATATTTACCAAGTACCTCACCCACGAGACGTGCGCTCTTCTTGTAAGAAGAGGTCGGTCGCATGCCCTGATCATGCATCGCGTAAAGGATGCGACGTTGTACGGGCTTTAGACCATCGCGAACATCCGGAAGCGCCCTCATGACAATGACGGACATGGCGTAATCCAGGTAGGAATTACGCATCTCCTCTTCTATGCCAATAGGACGGACTTCGCCAATGCCTTCACTAACCATGCTTAACTCCCGGTGTCACCGGTCAACTGGACTTCCGCCGCGCCGTGGCGCTTGAACCGTGCTCAGACCTGTTGATTCCATGCAGTGGCCTGAAGCGCCAACCTGAGGATAGTTGTTTGTGGGGCGGAAGATGAGAACAACTTCAGTTCAAGTTTACGCCTTTCCCGCCCGCGCGTACACACGCGCACGCGAAAGCAAAAGAGGCGTTCGAAACAGGCGTTTTGATTGACTCAACGCGAACGGCAGCTTCGCGATTCTCCGACAGGCTCACAGAAGAGAGCTAAGGTCACTGGATACCTGCGGCTCGCTCAACAAGTGCCAGAAGCAGACTGTCGAATCCAGAAGGCATTGAATCGATCTCGTGCGCATCCCACTGGACACCAATGGTCCAGTGGCGACCAGGTGCCTCAATCGACGCCAGAAAGCCGTCTTCCCTGTAGCAAGAACCCATTAGGCCAGGTGCAAGATCACCGGGTCTCAGACCTTTGGTATTACTGAAGGGCACGCTGACCCAGCCAGATCCGGCAATGGTGTAAGAGAGCTTCGCACCTGGTGATATGAACACTGGCATCTTGGTCGCAGCAACCGGGGTCTTCGGGATCGCCACCGGCATACCTCCACCCATGGCTACATTGACGGCGTGCATGCCCCATCCGACGCCCAGGACAGGCATGTCGTCCTCCAGTGCTTTCGCAAGCTGCCGTGGCACGCTGCCGTCAAATGCTGAGGTGCCAATCGCGAGTAAGGCACCGGATTCCGTGGGGATTTCTGCGTCCGCGATCACGGGTACAGGAGTCCCTGAGGCATGAGTTACTGCAGGAAGATACGCTGACGGCGAATCACCGGGTGCTGTCAACACAGCGACCACGCCGACATCAGGTGAACCGGAGGTCAATTCGAGTTCCGGGAGAAAAGTTCGACTGGAACTACTAGAACGGTATGCCCCAAAGCCCCATCCACTCTTCCATGCTCCGCTCTATGACCATCCCTTGACGGCGCGCCCTGGATGCCAGCGAGACTTCAGTTGGCTTGTCCCGCTCACCTGTCGTTTCGCCGGTTGGCACAAATGGGTAGAAAGACTTCCTGTCGTACCGGTAGATCCAGTACGTCCTGAGCCCAGACCGGAAGGAGTTATCGTCTACTGTGCCTGTGAAGTAGAGTTCGAACACCGCTGCAAGCAGGCCACCAGCAGCACCGTTAGCCCCCATCGCGTTGCCGACGGTATAGACAGATGAGACAAGATCTTCGAAGTTGCCGTCTTCCATGACGACCCAGCGCATGCCGTGCTCATCGTCCTGGATCTCGAACGCTGTCTTTGTTGCGCCCGCTCCCGAGTAGAGAATTGGATCCAGTTCATGCTTGAGGTCTCGCAGGAACGGAATCGAATCGTCGTTCCTGAAAATCAGGCCGCCCCGGCGTGAAGGGCTGATCTCGCCTCGCGCCATTAGCCGTTGCTCTGCCCTGATGATGCTGGACATCACAGACCAGTCGGTTCTCGCTTCCGGTCGCTTTCCGAAAAGTCGGGCCAATACCACTAAGCTACTGCCTCCTACCTCATGCCGAACGACATACGGCGCTCAAGCTCTCTCAGGCGTTTGATTCTTTCTTCCACAGGGGGGTGTGTAGAGAACAGGCTACCAGCCCCACCCGAGCGCAGGGCAACAGGAGCGAAAAGAAATGCGCTTGCCGTCTGAAGTCTACGCAGATCCTGCTCAGGAATGCGGGCCATCTGTCCACTGATCTTTTCCAGAGCGGATGCGAGCGCTCCTGGATCACCGGAGATTTCGGCCCCGCTATGGTCTGCTCCGAACTCCCTGTAGCGGGTCAATGCAAGCACAAGAAGCTGGCCGACAAAGTAAACGACGATTGTTACCAGGTACACGAGGAAGATTGCCCCTCCATTGTTGTCTCTACGCCCCCCGAGTCCGCCAAACAGCATGCTCCAGAAGAACATCGTCATCAGGAAGCTGGTTAACGTAACCAGGAAGTTCCCGATCGCGAGCACGCGCATATCCCTGTTGCGAACATGTGCAAGCTCGTGACCCAGAACCGCATCCAGCTCTCGATCACTGAGCCGTTCACGAATTCCTGTTGTGACCGCTACCAGTGCGTTGGAAGGATTGCGACCGGTCGCGAACGCATTCGGTACGTGCGAGTTGATGACCGCCACTTTCGGCATCGGCATACCGGCGCGGTCTGCAAGCCGTTTGATCGATCTGTGCAGTTCAGGTTCCTGTTGCTCGGTGACTAGCTTGGCGCCGGAAGCCCACAGGATCATCCGGTCGGAGAGAAAGTACTGAACCAGGGCGAATCCACCGACGATCACACCGACAAAAATGAATGACGGGATGAGGCTCCACATCACGATCGCAAATATTGCGTACAGGATCCCAAGCATGAACATGGTGAAGTACATGCGTGAGGTAAGACCGGGGTCGCGCTTGAACTTGCGCATCCCAAGACTGGTCATCTATTCGTCTCCTCCGAGAATGGTGAGATGAATGGCGCCGTGGTTTCTGTCAACGAATGCTCGCCATCTGCGTGATAGGTTTATCGGCTAGCGATCCGCCAGAAGTAGAATTCTATCCGCACTCATTAACCGGCACAACGTAAACACATTCACCTATAGTCCCTCAGTCACACACATCGTAGTACGTCAACGCCTGTTCGAAGGATTGAGAGTTTGAGCATCCAGAAAACACTGCCGCAGACCGATATGCCAGACGATTCCACGCTGCAAGCTGCAGAACAGCTTGCTGTTCGCGCTGTACAGGAGGCTGGCGAGTTCATCAGCGAACGGTTTGGCGGACCGATGGAGGTGATGCAAAAAGCGGAACAAGCGGGAGTCGACATCGTTACCGATGTAGATAAGGCATCACAGAAGCTGATCGTCGAATTGATCGAGCAGCAGTTCCCGGATCACCAGGTTCTTGGCGAAGAAGACCCACCAGAAGAACAGCCACCGGCCAGAGATTTCATGTGGGCCATAGACCCGATAGATGGCACCAAGAACTTTGTGAACGGCTCAACTGTCCATGCAGTATCAGTTGGACTTCTACACCGCGGCGTTACGGTCGCCGGCGCGATCTGGACGCCGTGGCCGGGTGAAAAAGGGTATGCATTAGTCCATGCCCGTACAGGTGGTGGAACGTGGCTCGATGGCGAACGAGTTCAACTTAAGCCCGGTAGCAACGGCGGCGTGCCCGAGCCAGGAAGACTTGCCGCGGTGCCCGGTGGTTTAAGAAGCGGATTCGACGTTAAGAAGCCGCTACAGGGCAACTTTGGCGAAGTGCGTATGACGGGCAGCACATGCTACGAGCTAATGATGGTGGCCACTGGCTCAATGCAGTACGCGCTGAACGGTTATGCAAACGTCTGGGACTATGCGGCAGGGCTCGTGATCGTCCGAGAAGCCGGTGCCATCTCCCTGACTCCCGGACCTGATGGCTGGAGTGAGATAACCGGCTGGGGGGAACTGTTTGCCGGGGATGTGGAGACGTCAAAGCGGATGCGGTCGTGGAAAGGACCGGTTCTTTCAGCTACACCGGACATCGCAAGCTTTGTCTCATCGAACCTTACTTCGCGAAGGCCGGGGATCCTCAAAAGGGCATGGCGGTCGGTACGGAGCTAGACATCCGTGTGACTCAACGGTATGCATGTGTCGGCAAGCTTCACAGCTGGCCCTCAGTTCGCCACATCGATCTATCCATATTGATATAAACTGCCGTGCGCTCCACAAGGCCTGGGCGCACACATGCCAGGCAGACTTCAAAAACAAGATCCCACCAATTCCCAACACATGACATCACCATCCCATCCAGTACCGAAGCACCGAGCTGCACGTAAAGTGCTGACCGTCCAGGGACCTATCGAGTCAGCGAAAGTCGGTCTGACCCTCACTCACGAACACCTGTTGATTAACTTCTCGACGGTGCTAACTGAGCCAGAAGAAGCGTCACAGATCGCTTTCATGGACCAGCCGGTCTCATTAGAGAACCTCTGGTGGGTCCGACATAACTGGACCAGTAGCAAAGACAACCTGAGACTACTTGACGAACAGACTGCGATAGCGGAGGCGGGAGAGTTCTTTCGTTCCGGTGGTTCTACACTCGTCGATGTCACATCAATCGGTATCGGCAGGGATCCACAGGCCCTGCTCCGTATCTCGCGTGCTACCGGACTCAACGTCGTGATGGGATCCGGTTATTACGTTGACCAGACCCATTCCGAATGGGTTAGGAAAGCGGAAGTAGATGAGCTTGCCCGTTCCATCATCAAAGACGTAGACGAAGGTGCGAACGGCTCGAGCATTCGCGCAGGAATCATCGGAGAGATTGGCTGCTCTTGGCCCTGGACCGATAGCGAGAAAAAAGTGCTAGAGGCGGCGGTGATGGCCCAGCGGGAAACTGGAGCACCTCTACTGATCCACCCTGGTCGGAATGAGAATGCGCCTCTCGAGTTGCTCAAAGCAGTTGACGAATGGGGTGGAGATCTCCGCCGTACCGTGATGGGTCACACAGAGAGAACCATCTACGATCGTGGAATACTCGATGAGGTCGCCGCGACTGGCGTTTATTTAAACTTCGACCTGTTTGGTCATGATGGCTCTTACTACCCCCTGGCACCTGAGAGTCACATGCCGGCAGACCATGAGCGAATCGAAATGATCGAACACCTGATCGGCGACGGTCGCAGCAGCCAGGTTCTCCTGGCCCACGATGTCTGCTCGAAGCACAGGCTGAAAAAGTACGGGGGCCACGGCTACGATCATATCCCTGCACGTGTGGTCCCGCGAATGCGAGCAAGAGGTATGCATGAGGAAGACGTTCGCATGGTTCTGGTGGACAACCCAACGCGCATGCTGACGTTCAACTAGTCGGTTCAGGTGATCACCGTCGGATCGTCATTTTGTCGTTAACGCCTCGATAGAATCCCGCGCTGGCATAGAGGCGTAACCTCTTCGTGGTCGATCCTCCTAATCCGCGCTGCAAGGATCTTTATCTGTTGGCACTGACTTCCGCAATCCGAAAACTACCGCTTCCACTAGTGGCTGGACTAATACTGTTATTAGTCACCGCAGCATGCGGCAGTCCTGAAGGATCAGGGGTTCTTGCCACAGCAGTCCGAGACAGTGACGAAAGCCTCTCCATCCTGTTGATGGCTCGCGATGTAGAGGTTGGAGAGGCCAGGCTTCCGGTCGTGGTCATGCGTTCTGACGAAAACCGTACTCGTCTGGACGATCGACTTGAAGACCTCACTTTCTCGTATCGGCTCATTGATGACGAGCAGTTCGCAACTTTGCCGGGGGTGATCTGGAGACCCTGGCCGGTTCGTGGCGGCGCATACACGGCAGCGCCCGATTTTGACCGCCCCGGAACGTGGGAGGTCCAGGTCAAGTTCTCAGATGATGGCACGGAGCGAATTGGAAGCACGTTCGTACAGGTTGAACAAAACTCATCTGCACCAGGCGTAGGTGACAAAGCTCCTCTGTCTGTCACGAAAACCGCAAGCACCGTAGAAGAAGTTGAACAGATTTCCAGCGCGTTTACACCTGACCCGCGTTTCTACTCGATCAGTCTCGATGAAGCTCTCACAAATGGAAAACCTACGATTGTGCTTTTCTCTACTCCGGCATTCTGCGTGACACAGACCTGCGGGCCCCAACTCGAGACTCTGGCTGAACTCAGAGAAACACACGGTGAAAGAATCGACCTAATACACGTTGAGATTTTCGACAACATCAGAGAGATGCTCGATACAGGCGATAGCACAATAGGCGAAGTCGCACAGCCCGTGACCGACTGGAATCTGATCACCGAGCCGTGGACATTTTTTGTCGATTCAGACGGGATAATCACTGCGCGATTCGAGCAATTCACGACCCTAGCGGAACTGTCTGAAGCTGCCAGTTCGCTCGTGTCTGCAAATTAACAACCCTTCCTGTTTTCGCAATATCCGCGAGATTCCTTAACGACTCCGGTCTCAGCGGCGGCGTAGACTGGCGCTGCCGTACCTCAGGGGGGACGGCGAAGAATGGATACCCTTCTACGCGCAGAAAAGCTCACGAAACACTACGGTCCCGTGGTGGCGCTTGAGTCCGCACAGTTCGACGTTACTGCAGGTGTCACAGGACTCCTCGGCTCCAATGGTGCAGGAAAAAGCACTGCGATCAAGCTGTTCCTTGGATTGATTTCGCCTACCTCCGGCTCCATGCAGGTTCTTGGCGTGGAAAGCTCAGCAGAAGTCGGCGTTAGAGCTCGACTCGGCTATATGCCGGAGCATGACTGCTTACCCACCAACGTATCAGCCGCTGAGTTCCTGACTCACATGGCACAGGTCAGTGGACTACCACCCTCCTACGCCCGTTCACGCGCGGCTGACACGCTCCGACACGTCGGTCTCTTCGAAGAGCGCTACCGCCCAATCGGCGGTTATTCGACCGGCATGAAGCAACGAGTGAAGCTTGCACAGGCACTCGTCCATGATCCAGCTCTGATCCTCCTCGACGAGCCAACCGCCGGTCTCGATCCCGGCGGACGCGAAGAGATGCTTGATCTTGTCCGCAAGACACACGTCGACTTTGGCATCAGCCTGATGTTGTCCTCACACCTTATGGGAGACGTTGAGCGCACTTGCGACCGGATCATCGTGCTCGAAGATGGCAGGGTCGTTCAGCAAGGTGAAGTGACCGGCTTCACCGAAGAACAGGAGACGATCTTCATCGAAGTTGAGGATCGTCGTGACGAATTTTTCGCAGCACTGCAACGACTCGGCGTGAGTGCAACGGCCGAAGACTCTGCAGTAGTCATCCCGGACGCAGCCGAGGAGACATACGACAAGGTGGCGCGGGCTCTTGTAGAAGCGCAGGCACCTCTTAGAAGAATGGGTCCAAGACGGCACGCGCTGTCAGAGATATTCGAAGATCCATCGGATCCTGCGTTTACCCTACCGCCGGAGGCAGCCCAATGACCTCGACGGCAGGGAGCAGTCCGACCGCGCCGCGCGAAGGGCAGGTCTTTGACCTCGGATACCGGGGCTATGAAGGACCACGCGAAGGTCGTTCGCGTGCAAGACAGGCGGTCTTCATTGACGGTGTGAAAGTTGCGCTGGGAATCGGCCGCGGCGGGAGAGCGAAAATCCTTCCCTGGGTCTTCATAGCAGCTGCGATCTTACCCGCGTTGATCATGGCAATTATTGCGGGGACGGTCGATCGCCTGGCAGGCGCTGGAACCGCAGAGGCTGTGGACCTGCCAAGCCACTCGGACTACTACGGTATCGCATCTCTAATTCTTTTCCTGTTCGCAGCTGCTGCTGCTCCAGAGTTGCTGTGCCCTGATAAGCGCAACGGGGTAATAAACCTGTACCTGGTTCGCCCACTCACCGGCACCGACTACATCGCCGCAAGATGGCTGGCATTTCTCTCGGTGATGGTCATCGTAGCCTGGCTTCCACAGGTTGTTTTGCTGGCAGGACTCGCTTTTGGTGCTGAAAGGCCAGGTGATTACCTTAGCGACAACTGGCAAGACATCCCGAAATTCCTTGCTGCAGGAGCCGGGATAGCCATCTATACAACGTCCCTCGCCATGCTTGTCGGCTCATTCACCACCCGGCGCGCCTATGCCGCCGTGTTTTTGATCGGTCTCTTCGTGGTGAGCACCCCCGTGGCATTCGCCGTTGCCGAGTCTGTAGGCGGCACGGCAGGACAATGGATCTCCCTGATCGACCTGACAGGACTCCCTCTGCATCTGAACGACTGGTTATTCGATTCTGTCAACGATAGTCGTGAAGGCAGTCTGGCGAACGAACTCCCGATAACCGCAAGGGTCGGCACCTTCGCAGCAGTAACTGTTGCAGCGATCCTGATCATGTGGGATAGGTACCGGAGGCTGAGCGTATGACGATAGAGTCGACTCGCCAGCCGATCATCAAGATCGAAGATGTCTCCCGCTGGTTCGGAAGCGTCGTCTCGGTCAGCGAAGTTTCATTCGAGATCTACCCTGGTATTACGGGGCTACTCGGTCCGAACGGTGCCGGTAAGACCACGTTGCTGCGAATGATCACAGGTCTCGCCGCCACCTCCGAGGGCAAGGTAACCGTATTTGGTGAGCCTGCGCGGAACAATCCAGGGATCTATGAGCGCATTGGCGTGATGTCTGAGCATGAGACCGTTTATGACTTCATGACCGGTCGAGATTTCGTCACGTTCGCAGCCAAGATGCGGAACGTCACTGATGTGCAGAACGCTGTAGCGAACGCGATAGAACAGGTGGGGCTTGGATTCGCAGCGGACCGAAAGATGGGCACCTACTCCCGGGGCATGAAGCAGCGAATGCGGCTTGCAGCGACCATTGTCCACGAACCTGAACTACTGATCCTAGACGAGCCACTGAACGGCGCCGATCCCCGGCAAAGAGTCCATTTTCAGAACCTGCTTCGTTCGTACGCGGCCAAAGGACGTGCGATCGTCATTTCCTCGCACATCCTTGAAGAGGTCGAGGCGCTTGCTGATCGAGTCTTACTGATCATCAACGGCAAGTTAGCGGCATCCGGTGATTACCGATCTATCCGAGCGGCGTTGAACGAAAGGCCGTACCACGTTCGAATCGTCTCGAATGATGCAAAAGCGCTGGCGTCAGAGCTGATGAAACTTGATGAGATCGAGACAATAACGAAGGACCCGGGTGAAGCGCTCATTGTTCAAAGCACGAACGTCGCAGCGCTTCAGATGGCACTGCCTAAGCTCAGTGTCGACGCCGGAGTGCGATTATTAAGAGTTGAGCCGTTGGATGACTCGCTTGAGAGCGTCTTCAGCTACCTGGTGGGGAGATAGCTGATGAAACCGATGTACATGATCTCGGTCAGGCAGCTCACCGGCAGGGTACGACTTGCAGTTACGATCCTGTTCGCTGCCCTACCGGTGTTGATCGCTGGACTCACCGATGACTCACCGTCAAATATCGATGAAGCTGTACTTAACGGACTTTATGCGGCGCTCGTGATCCCATTGATCGCCCTGGCAACCGCCACCGCATCGTTCGGCAACGAGATAGAGGACCGGACGTTGAGTAATCTGACACTCACTCCAGTGCCTCGTTGGAAAATCGTCATGCCGAAGTTGCTGGCGGCGATTTCGATCAATGGTGCTTTGATTCTCGTAAGCATCGTCCTCAGCGTCATTCTTGCCTACGAAGGCGACGCAACTGTCTTGGTTTCCGTGATCGTCGCGGCTTTGCTAGGCATAGTCGCTTACTCAACTGTCTTCATGTGGCTCGGCCTGATGTCATCACGAGCCCTGTTGATCGGCCTCCTGTACGTGTTCCTTTGGGAACTGCTTTTTACCCAGTTCGTCTCTGGAATTCGTTTCCTCAGCATTCGGGCCTACATGATCGGAACGATCAAGGGACTCGACGACACTCGATTCGCAGAGAGTTCTGAGCCGATCATCAGCCTGCCCGTCTCGCTGGTGGTTTTGATCGCGGTGATTGTCATATTCCTTGCGCTGTCGATCCGGCGGCTCCGCACAATCGATGTCCCGTAGAAGACATCAAGCGGCTTGAATTCGGTTAAGTTCCTCAAGAATTGTGGGAGCTGACCACCCACAACTGTTGGGCGCACCCTGTACCTCAGCGACGAACGAGGACACATTGGTCTGGGGAGATTGACCTCCAAGACCTGACCACAATCACATTACCTACAGGATGCAGCTTCACTATGAATGACGAACAGACTCGACTTCCTGAGTTGCAGATTGTCGTATTCGAGGTAGGAAAAGCGGCATACGGTCTGGGACTGGATTCGGTACGTGAGATTGTGAGTGGACAGCAGGTCTCGATCTTGAGCAACGCTCCTCGTTTCGTAAGCGGTGCTGTTGTCGTTGACAGAGTGGTCGTCCCAGTACTGGATCTCTGTGAACGACTGTCCATCGACGGAGAAGCGGTAGAAAGCCCGGAGCAGAGAATTCTCGTCGTTGAGTCCTCACGCTGCGTTGTCGGTCTACTGGTGGATGCAGTTACGGATGTGGTGAGAGTCCCAGAGAGCGACTTCGCACCTCCCAACGAGCTTGCGAAGCATTCCGAGCACGTTTCCGGGATTGCTAAGGTTGACCAGCGGAACATTTTGCTGCTGGATGTTGAAAAAACGCTTTCACCGGATGAGGCTCGTCAACTGACGATGCTAGTGCGGGAACGGGATTCCGCTGCCTAGGCAGATACAGCATATGAACGACAACAAGGACCGGATAGAATCTGTCCGGTCCTTGTCTATTAACGACTGCTGAAAACTCTGAGCTACCAGGCAGGTTTACCTGAACTCCAACCCCAGTTGTCCGGGGGCCAGATATTGCGACCGACGCGACGTCCAGTGCTGGCTGCACGGCGGGGCTCGTCATACCAATCCTTAACCGTGTCCTGCCATTTCTTTATGTGAGGTGTGTCGCGGTGGTAATCGAAAGCGGCAGGGTTAGCGTAGACCTCGTACAGATACAACTCAGCAGGGTCGTTCACGTTCTGGTAGACGTCAAATCGAAGGCAGCCTGGCTCCTCATGAGTTGAACCTATCCCGTCTAGTGCAACAGCTTCGATGAACTTGTTCACCTGATCTTTCTGCACATATTGCGGTGCATGAATCACATGTAGAGAGCTATTCGCAAAGTACTCATGGTCTACTGCGCCTTCAGCCCTCATTGCATCCCAGCTGGCGTCGCCGCGCGGATAAACAGGACGGCAGAATGACACTTCAACATCGCCATCGAACATGTCCTTGACCTGGGCATCCCACTCTTTGAAGTGGGCATAGGTCTTGTGGGCTTCAAACGCTGCCTCGTCGTTGTAGACCTCGGTGAAGCCGAACAGGGTCGGATCTTCGGCGTCCTGAATGATGTCGAAACGGCGGCACCCTGGTTCGTTTCTGACCGACCCCTCTGCATCGCCTATCGAAGCCTCAATAAAGTCATCGATCCTGTCCTCTTTCACCTTGAGGCGCACCATCAGGATGTACATTTGCTGTCTCCACTGCTTGAACGATTCCGGAACTGGCCGGAAGACAATTAGTACCGGCTGCGGCAGTATACAGGCGCTGGTCTAAAAGAATCGTGAGCGAACTCACCGTCACTGTTACACAGGATGAAAGTGCAATCGAATGGCGACTGTTTCTGGTGATGAAAAACGACTTCGACGGCTGAAAGCAGACATTGAAAGTCTCTGTGTTTCACCTCGGCATTCTGGCCAGGATGCTAAGGCGCATAGGGCAGCCACGAAATTCATCGCAGCCAGCCTCCAGGACTCTGGATGCGTGGTAGAGGAACAGAGTTTTATCGTGCCTTCCGAGCCTCAACCACGTGCCGGGCTCAATATCGTTGGCTTAATGCAGCCGAACATCGATGATGTGCGGGCATCTTCATCTGCGATTCTGATCGGTGCGCACTACGATTCGGTGCCTGATTCGCCTGGAGCCGATGACAACGCCAGTGGTGTTGCCGTGCTACTCGAATGCGCCAGGGCAATCAGTGAAAGCCAACGAAAGAGGCCGATCATCTTCGCTGCGTTCGATGCCGAAGAACGGCAACCTGAGGTTGGGCTTCATGGCTCAACCGCATTCGTTTCCAATCTTGCCAGTACCGAGTATCCGAGGATTTCAGCCGCTTACATCCTCGAGATGGTCGGCAATTCAGTGCCCGAGGGAGGGCAAAAGGTTCCTGTCGGGTTGCAGCTCGCTTTTCCACGTGCATTCGATCGTCTGATGAATGCGAAATTTGCTGGCAACTCTGTGATTGCGATATCCGATTGGAGAAGTCGGGCTGCCGGTCGTGCTTTTGAGGCGGCAGCGCGGGCTACGCAGGACGGAGTTGATGTGCTGCCAATGGAGATTCCGCGCTGGATGCCGGTGCCGCACAACCTGAAACGATCCGACCATGCTCCGTTCTGGAGTGCTCGGATACCGGCCGTGATGATCGGCGATACAGCAAATTTCAGAAACCCAAACTATCACTTGCCGACCGACACACCTGACACGCTTGATTACGCGCTTATAGACCGAGTAGCAAGGACAATGATCCAGTTAACGGAGAGTCACTTCTCTAACGAGGAACCCAGGCGTAAGACCAAGGTCAAACTGCGCTAAGCCGCTTCTTCCGGGCTTTCTCTATCACTATCGCCGGTCCGTTCACCTGATCCCTTGTTGACCCAGGCTCCTGGCGTTCGAGTAATGACCTTCGGGCCAGTGCCGGTTCCACCTCTTGGCCCGCCCAGCGATTCTGGCAGCAGGTGCCGATATTTCGGATACAGCATTCCTATGGCAAAAAGTGCCATCCCGCCCAACGCCCATGGCACCGCTGACATGGCAAGTCCGGAAATCCACGAGCTACCGACTCTTTCAGCCATGTTCTGCAGTTCACCGCCTTCGACCAACGCGGTCAACATCGGGAATCCAGTTTCTCCGTCTGCGCTGAGCGAACCGGAGGAAATCTCGAACTCTCGATAGGATGCTGTTGACGCCCACCCAACCTGGATTGCTGCAAAGAAGACAATTGCAACGATAGCTACTGGCGCGCCAGCCCATCGCGCTCTGCCTGACCAGCCACGTCCTCCTACGAAGGCGACCATGAACAGAAGCAATAGAGCAGGAAGGAAGATTAACCAGCGGAACGTCCAGCCACGATCGATCCATCCGCGGACCTCTTCGAACCTGGCCAGCTGAGCCTCATCCATTCGATCAGTGATGTCTGTCTGGTCGAACACGAACCCTGCTCGAACAAGGTCCAGTCGTTCTCTGATATTTGCCGCCGAGTCGGGGTCTTCTGCCGAGGCAAACTGGTTGATCAGGTCCTCATCCGTAAAGCTAAAACCGTTAATTACGTGACCGCGGAGTGTGTCGAGGGTCTCAAGTGAGTCTGAGCCGAGTTGAGCTCTGAGATCAGCGTCGGAGTATGTGATCTGGTCGGGGATCGAGTTAACGATGAAGTTCTGGATCTCGTTTGAGATCGCAGGTTCCATGATGTCCAGCACTTCACTTGAGTTGTCTGGGAGACAGGAAGGGAAGCGACCTGAGAGAGCGTCGTTGATCGCCTGACCAACCTGAAACTGAGTTGAGCAGACAGGAGCAGCAGCAACCTGCTCGTCAAGCTTTCTACGTGCGAGGATATCTAGCTGCGCAGCGGCGTCAGCTTTTCTGTCAGCAAGTTCAAGCGTGTATTCGATGTTGTCCGTAGCACCGACAAGCCATGCAACCAGTGCATCGATAATGCCGTCACCCTGGGCCTGAACCCACTCTGGTGGTGCCACAATCTCAACTGCTTCCTGGATGTCTGGCTCTGTGATCTCGATTCCGAACACGATTACGGTGCTGTCCGCAACCAACTCTCCAACGAGCGGATCGACAACCTGCTCAAACACCAGTCGAACCAGCGTGTCTTCGTCGTTCAGTTTGTCTTTGAGGATCTGACCTGCGACAGGGACTCGGTCTCTGAACGTGATCGTCACATTGAGCTCGTCCTCTGTACCGGCAAAATATGGCGCGGCCTGGTCGACGAACGAGAACAGCTGAGCCTCTATCCACTCTGGTGGCATTATTCTGAGTGCCGCTTCTTCGACCTCATCTGGAGTAAATGCAATTCCGAGCGCATCATCAGTTATCGTTTCGCTCAGGTCACGGACAGTCGGAACCATCAGTTCCGAAACTATGACCTGACCCAACCCAATTCGTTCCGATGCGATACGAACGGCTTCCGGGATAGCGTCGATGCGTTCTGATGTCTCCAGGTCAACAACGAAGCTATCGCTACGGCCGGATGCGTACGGGATCACTCCGTCCAAGGTCTCTTCGAGTTTCTGCTTCACATACTCCCGAGGCAGAATTGTCTCGATAAACGCTTTGATTGCGGCCTGCGCTTGCGCCGGATCCTCAAATTCCAGAGTTTCCTCGCTGCCAGATCCAGTGCTGACCGTAAGACCCTGCGCCACCATGTCAGCGATCGCTGCATCCATCACTCGGTCATAGACAAAGTCGTAGAGGTCCGCATCGTCAATAACTCCGGCAATCTCTTCAGGATCCCCGGCGGTATTAACTACGCGACTCACCAACAGTGCAGCCACGAACAACACTGCAAAGGCCAGGGCGAGCAACACGGCGAACGTTGGGCGCAAGTATCCACTCCGCTTCAGGCGAACATGCGATTACTCGCAAGCTAGCAAGAGCGGCCTTCATCGGGCGTTACGCGAATGGCGAAGGGAATACGGTGGATACGACAGTTGGCTGGCTTAACCTCTACCCAGATATGTCTGCTCGACAGGCAACACAATCGCCTCAAGCATGTTCGCCTGTGGTGGAAGCGTGGCCATCAGCAACGCGGTACGACCCATGTCCTCAGGCGAAATCAACGGCTCGGGACCCATGTCTCGACCTGTTGATGAACGGCCATCCGATCGGCGCTCTACAGCGACATTCCCGGGGTGCAAACAACTAACTGCGATTCCGTGTGGCCGGCCTTCAAGTGCCGTTGCTGTCGTTAGTCCCCAGATAGCGTTCTTACTGGTGCTGTAAGGAGCAGACTGTTCTCTTGGCCGTTGAGCAGCGATTGAACCGATGTTGATAATACGGCCCCCACCGGCCGGTTTCATGATCTTGAACGCTTCACGAGAACAGAGGAACGGTCCCGTCACGTTCACACCCATAACCCGGTTCCATTGCTCGATTGTCAGGTCTTCAATGGGGCCACCGTCGAAAGCACCGGAGTTGTTAACGAGGATATCGAGCCGATCGAACTCCCGCATGGTTACTGCAAACAGGTCGGTCACCTGCTGTTCGTCGGTGACGTCCAGGGCACTCACCACAACCCTGCCAGAGCCTACTTGGCGAAGTTCATCGGCAGCAACTTCGAGCCGATCGACATCACGAGCGGCTATTACGAGATTGCAGCCTTGTTCCGCAAAGGCTTTTGCGATCCCTTTTCCGATTCCAGTTCCGCCACCAGTGACAATTGCGACCTTACCGTCAAGACTACCCATCAATGGTTCTCCGGTTTTCCAGTTAATGCGGCCAGCTTTCTTGGCGCGTTCTTTTGCTCAGCCGAAACAGTACCACGAAGATTCGGCATCGACAGAGCGGTCGGAGTCTAGTCAGCCCCAGAAGCGGCTGCGGCTGAGCTTGATTCCGCACTTGTGCGGCCCGTCGCCCCAGGAGATGCCGTTACGGTGCCAGGGCGGGTCATTAGCGCGGCAGCGAACGCAGCCACAGTGAATCCCGCTAACACGAAGAATGCAATTCGCCAGCCATCAATGAACGCCTCTCCGGCGGCACCGTCCGCGCTCTCAGCAAGTTTGCTCAGTTCGATCTCGACACCCCGAGCAGCCATCACTCCGGCGATGATTGCGGTGGTAATAGCCTGGCCGGTAACACTTCCAACATTACGGACGAGGTTCAGGAACGCGCTGACCGAACCGTAGTCGGACCGCTCAATCACGCTGAGCGTCGCGTTCATGTTCGGCGCCATCCACATGCCCATTCCAAGTCCGTTGATGAAAAGTACCGGCATGATCACCCATACAGGTGTGTCCATGTTGAAAAAAGCCAGTCCGATACCAGTGATCAACAAGGTTCCGATGCCCAGGAACGTGAATATGCGGAAGCCGTAACGGTCCGACAGTCGACCGCTCATGAAACCGGCGATGCCCATGCCCAAAGCGCCGACGAACATGATCAAACCAGCGGTTAGTTGTCCGAAGCCAAGAAAACTCTGGATGAAGATCGGCATTAAGAAAAAAGTTGCTGATGAACCGATGAAGCCAAGCAGTCTGGTGAGAGTCGAGTACGAAAACGTCGAGTTCTCGAAGAAGCGAAGGTTCATGATTGGACTGCTGAACCGAAGCTCCCACCAGATCAACGCGGCGAAAAGCACAACGGTCAGCACCCCTCCGCCAATGATCTGCGGCGATCCCCAGTCAAATCCGAACGGGTTGCTGATGGTGACGATCAGCAACGACAACGCAGCGGCCGAGAGAAATGCACCAGGCCAGTCGTATCGACGACCCGGCACCGGCTTCGTGGAGCCTATGCGTGCATCATCCAGTACTCGTATCGCGAAGAAGATGGCGAGTGTTGTTGGAACGGCCAGGAAGATGAACAGCGAACGCCAACCGAAAAACTCGAGCATGGGACCGGCCACGATTGGGCCGGCAGTCGCTCCAATGGCGACCGCCGTCGTTAACATTCCCAACCCTTTGCCACGTTCGTTGCTTGGGAATACCGCTGTGATGATCGCCATGACAACTGCCTGGCCCATCGCACCACCAATTGCCATCAGTACCCGAGCAGCGATTAGCACCCCGAGCGAAGGTGCCGCAGCAGCAAGAACTGCACCGGCTACGAACAGGATCATCCCCGTTATATGAAACCGCTTCCGGCCGGTGAGATCGGCGACGCGACCGAGCGGAAGCATGACCGCGCTGACCGTCAGTGAACTGACGATTGCCACCCAGGTCACAGCCCTGAGTGTGACACCGAAGTCTTCGGCAATCGTGGAAAGTGCCAGGAAGGTGATAGAGAAGTCCATCACCATTACGAACAAGGCGAGACCGACTGTCCAGAACGCCTTCCACTTGTAGTTATCTACTGGTGATTCAGACCCGGCGAGCGTGCCCTGTGTCAATTCGTGGCTTTCGTTCTCTATAGATGAAACTGGTGATTCGTTAGATGGTTGCGCAGCGATTATAGTTGCGCATCGAGCTATGCTGGGCGATTCGCCTTCGATTACAGAGATTTATCCAACGGTTGGTCAGGAGTTAAGAGTTGGCGCTGAAGGTACTCATAAACACACCTGCTAAAGGCTACGAGCCAGATCAGTGGTTTCCGGTCAAGACCGAGGTCGAATGGGTTGTTGCAGATTTTGAAGACAACAAGCCGGCCCCGGAACAGTTGCGGGGTGTCGACGTTCTAGTTGGAACCGACCTGACTGCAGAGATGGGTGCTGCTGCCGATTCTCTCAAAGCGATATGTGTTGCAGCTGCCGGGGTGGACCGTATCGATCCAGCGGCCGTACCAGAGGGATGCGTGGTGACCAATGCTTACGCCCACGAAGCGCCGATTGCCGAGTGGGTGATGGCGTGCGCAGTGGCTCTGGATCACGAGCTGATCAAGTCTGACCGGACATTTCGTGATGGTTCATGGCAGATGTGGCCATCACGGCATGGATCCTACCGGGAACTCATGGGCCGAACATTCGGGATCGTGGGTCTCGGTGCGATCGGAAAACGGGTGGCAAAACTGGCGCTGGCATTCGATATGAAGGTCATCGCTGCAGGACGTCGACCTGATCAACAGGAAGAGGCAGTGGCGTTAGGCGTCGATTATGAAGCCGGCCAGGAAGGTCTCAACCGCGTCATGTCGGAGTCAGATTTTGTACTTGTCTCCACCCCGCTTAACTCGAAAACTACCGGACTGATCGGCTCGGCTGAAATCTCCATGATGAAGTCGACTGCCTACATCATTAATCCTGCTCGCGGTCACATCATCGATGAAGATGCTCTGTACACAGCGCTCAAAGAGCACCGCATCGCTGGCGCCGCCATCGACACCTGGTATGAGTACCCCGTGACGAGCGACGACGCTCCAAGGCCGTCAGGCAAGCCGTTCTGGGAGTTGGAAAACCTGATCATGACGCCGCACCACTCAGGCGCGACAGAAGGCACTCGAACCCGCCGCGCCAAAGTGGTAGCTGAGAACATCGACAGGTTGAACAAAGGCGAGCCGGTGTTGAACCGGGTAGCCGAACTCTCGCGAGACTAGGGCTAGTTGGATTGTCGCTGACGCACCGCTTCGTAGAGCACTACGGCAGCGCTCACAGAGGCGTTCAGGGACGAGATCCTGCCGAACATAGGTATCGAGATCAGTGCGTCACACTCACCTCGAACCTGTGGTGACATTCCCTGGTCTTCAGAACCCACAACGATTGCAACCGGTTCGGTGAGCTCAATTGACGTGTGTGAAACCTCGCCACGTGCGTCAAGACCGAACAGTTTTAGACCAAGCTGCTTCAGGTACTTAGCAGTTCGGCCAAGGCTCGGCTCTCTTGCAACCAGGACATGCTCAAGCGCGCCAGCCGATGCCCGTATTGCGCCAGGAGAGATACTGGCTGATCTGCGTTCAGGGATCACGACGCCATGTGCACCTGCGGCGTTTGCGGTCCTTGCAACTGCTCCAAGGTTATGTGGGTCCTGCACGCCATCAAGAACGACGATCAATGGCGCTTCTGACCTTTCGTCGGCAAGATGGATCATGTCTTCCACACTTGCATAGCGCGGGTCAGCCACAATTGCGATCACGCCCTGGTGCTTAGCTGTGTGAGAAAGCCGGTCAAGCTCCTTCCTAGACACAGCATCCACGGCGATTCCCTGTTGATCGGCGAGAACCACTACCTCGCTGAGCTGTGGTCCGAATTCAACACCTTCAGCCATCATGATCCTGGTGATCTCGCGCTCCGCTCTCAGCGCCTCAAGTACAGCTCGCCGCCCTTCAACCGTCTGGGCGTGTAATTTTCTGGCCCTTGCCCTAGACACCTGGAGACAGTCCTTCAATCTGAGTTTGTATCTCGGCCAACTCAGATTCGGATAGCTGCCACCGCCCGGCCTCTGCATTTTCGATGGCCTGTTCAGGTGTTTTTGCACCGCATATGGCAGACGTCACGGCAGGATTGGCAAGCGTCCATGCGATTGCAAGCTGAGCCATCGTGCGACCGTTGTCTTTCGCGAAAGGAGTCAAGCGTTCGCAGATCTTCGCGCCTGCCGTTCTCACTTCCGGTGTGAGAGAAGGATGCTGGCTTCTGGTGTCATCGTCGTCGAACCGGTGAGTGGCTGTGTATTTACCTGTCAATAAGCCTCGCCCAATCGGCGAATAGACCATCACTCCGATCCCGTTGTTCCTGCAGAAAGGGAGTGGATCAGACTCAGCCGTTCTAAACAGCATCGAGTAGTGAGGTTGAGATGACTGGATACGCCCGAACTTCATGGCTTCTTCGGTGTTGGCAGCCTTGAAATTGGAAACGCCAAGGTGGCGTACTTTGCCCTCTTCTTGCAGTTTGACCAGTTCTCCCATCGTGTCTTCGATCGGCCATTGTGGTTTCGGGCTATGTATCTGGTAAAGATCGAGATGATCAGTCGATAGCTGCGTGAGACTGTTTTCGATTGCCGTTCGAATGTGCTCTTTCGAATGATCTCCTGAAAGTTTGGAAGCGAGGAATATCTGATCACGCTTTCCTCGCAACGCTTTACCAAGAGTCGATTCGCTGGTTCTGTACATCTCGGCGGTGTCTATGAACGTCACGCCCGCATCAATGCCCGCGTGAACGGCGCGAATTCCAGTCTCCACCTCGACTTCGCCCATACCGCCCCCCAATGGCCACGCACCGAAGCAGATAACGGGCACCTCCGGGCCGTCCAACCCGAGCGTTCTCATCGGAAGCGCGTTCACAGACATTGAGTTTCTCGCTCCTCTCATGGAGTGGTGTTCAGGGTGCCAAGTGTAACTGCCAGTCGTTCGATGAGACGTGCCGAGTAGGCATAGTGAAATGGACTGAATAGGACGAATTCCCTACCAGGGTTCGCGTTGCTGACAGTCATAAGAGCCAGCAGGCAATCGATACTGGAAATTAGGACCGCAACTTGAAACCGGTCTCACGGAATCCATCTGTTGTCAGCTTCTAACGTGTCAAAACCCAATTCTGAGTCGGCTGGAGAGGCGACCGGGGTCACTCTGTGGTTCAAAAAAGTCCTGAACCTTCTCTATCCTGCATATTCCGATGAATCAGCCCGTGCTAGTGGGTTCATTCGTCTTGGCCTGGTTCTGGTTCCGGCTCTCGGAGTTGTCATATTCACGGCGTTTGTCGATTTCCAGCCTCTCGGCTCCGGAGGTAAGGCATTCCTGGGTTGGGCGCCTATAGAAATCGGCTTCTCCGCAGTTATTGCGGCAACCGGACTCGCCTCTCTCAGTTATTTCGAGATGCGAGCAGCTCGAATTCGGCTTGCTGAGGCTAACAGGGCTGAAGCCGTGCGGAGAACAATTGCTGCTATCGGTATCGCGGCAAGCTGGGATCTTGATCTCGGACGACTCTATCAGCGAATTTCTCAAGATCTGCGGTCGATCATCGGATTCGACAGGCTCACGATCACTGCAGCGCTACCGACAGGTCGGATGCGGGTCGAGTTTGTACTCAGCGATACCGAAGAAGGCATCGAGGCAGGAACGGTCTTGCCGGAGAACCCGGAAGAACCGGATGGACTCTGGCCAGAACACGCTTCGCAGTACGGCTCCCGACTTACGGCTGCCATCCCGGCATGCAATGGCACGCTGACCGTACGGCGACGAGGTGAAGGCAAGTACGACGCACGGGATCTGGATCTTTTGAGGCAGGCGGTAGCGCAGATTTCACCGGGCATTGCGAACGCAATTCTGTTCCAGGCATCAGAAAGACGGGTGAATGAACGCACAGCGTTAGCCGAGATTGGACGTGCCGCAACGTCTGCTAGAAGTCCTAAAGCGATCGTCCAGTCGGTCGATAGATCACTCTCAAAGCTCATCAACTACGACCATATGGGGGTGATTTTCACCGATGATGCAGACGGGGATTCCCCTTATGGGCAGGTGGACTACTGGTCAAAAAATGGACTTGCAGGATGGCACACCGGCGATCGGGTGACGTTCGACCGTAACGCAGCGAAGAATCGAGAAGTCCTGGCTGGAACGGCAATTGGTCCCATCGGATTCGAGGTCAAGGCAGACTTAACAGGCAATAATCAGAGAGCGTGGCTGCAAGCACCACTTGTCGCTCAGGAAGAGTTCATCGGGTTCCTGGCCCTCAGCTCCGAGAACATTGAGTCATTCGGAGCAGAAGAATCTGCACTGTTACTGAACGTATCCCTGCAGATTGCTCCGGCAATTCAGAATGCCAAACTGGCAGCATCACTTAAGAGACAGGTAGATGAACGGCGGGCTATAGCGGCAATCGGTCTGGCAGCTAACAGGGAGTTGAAGCTACAGGCGATCTACACCCACGTTGCAGATGAACTCGACAAAGTGCTGCCGTTCGATCGGTTTTCCATCACATCAATTTCTCAAAGCGATAGGCAGCGAAAGATTGAGTTCGTTCGAGGAATCGAAGTCGAAGGATTCAGCCAAGGTGACACTGTGCCGGCTCCATCCTCCACCAGAGAAGGCGAGATCGTAGATGGACGGGATTGGTCTCTACTTTCAGAACATATTCAAACGCTTGGTAATCTCGGCGAACTTAAGAGCCGACTCACGGCACAACTCGGTACCGACCCGCATTTCTTCGGCACTCTAAACATCGCCAGTAAGCAGGAGGGCGTATACGACAGCCAGGCGGCTGAGTTCATCGAACGCGTCGCTATTCAGGTAACACCAGCGATCCAGAACGCTCTCATGCTCGCCGCGGAACGGGAACTAAGAAAAACTCTTGACCGCCAGCATCAGGAACTTTTCGAGGCGAACAACGCCAGGAAACAGTTCCTTTCTACAGTTTCTCACGAACTGAAAACGCCGTTGACCATCATCGCTGGGTTCGTAGACCTTCTAGCGTCACCAGAAGCTGCGAATGACCAGGAAGAGATGCAAGAAACGCTAAGTATCATTCGGAGAAATGCGAACCAACTGGACGTTCTGATCAACGACATTCTGGATATCTCTCGACTTGATGCAGGCACGTTCAAGATCAATCCCGCCCCATTCAAGATCAACGAGTTGATAAGCGATCTTGAAGCCAGCTTCCAATCCCTACTGCGCGCTAAGACACAGACGATGCGCGTAGATATGCCTGATGATGAGATATGGATTGAGGCCGACAGGTCACGTATTGGACAGGTGGTAACGAATCTGCTCAGCAACGCCTCGAAATACTCGCCTGAGGAAACCGAAATCACGCTTGGCTGTGCAATAGACGATGATCGTCTGCATTTCACTGTCAGTGATCATGGTGTGGGGATGAGTGAAGAAGACCAGAAGCGGCTATTCACTGCATTCTTCAGGGTCGATAACGAAACAACCCGGCAGGTTGCGGGAACGGGGCTTGGACTGGTGATAGCGAAGTCGATTACTGAGCTGCACGGCGGTGAGATTCGGCTCGAGAGCAAACCTGGCGAGGGAACCAAGATTGAGTTCTGGCTACCCGGAATTACGACAAGGGCTGCAGTGGAGGAAGAGGCATCCCGGCAAGTGATTGCAGGGTCACGTCTTTGGCCCGACGGGTTACCGGGTGAACTTGAGCTGGGAGCTGACTAGTAACCGATGCACCTGTTGCATCAGAAATCTATGACGGTGCGAGGAGATATCGAGATGGCGAAGATCCTGGTCGTAGACGACAGCGCGGATATCCGACTGCTACTCAGTCGGTCTCTGAAGGCTGCCGGTTACGAAGTGTTTCAGGCTACCGACGGCAGCGAGGTGACTGCTGCGGTCCATTCCTACCAGCCGGACCTTGTGTTACTTGATGTGTCCATGCCCAAGGTTGATGGCTTTACCGCGCTCGGAAAACTGAAGCAAGACCCGCGGACCAAAGGTATCCCCGTGATCATGATCACGGCAAAGGGGCACCCCGACGATCTCGATACCGCAAGGAATCTCGGTGCACTCGACTACATCAACAAACCGTGGGGCAATGGAGAGGTTGAGCTCAGAGTCCAGTGGGCGCTCACCGCACTGGAACAGCAACGCGCTGCGCTTGCAAGACGGAGGGCCGAGGCCGAAAAGAAGCAAAGTGGTTCGAACATTGTCGAGCTTGAGCGCCTCGCCGCCGAAGAAGAAGCCGGTGAGGGCAACGATACGTTAGCCAGCTAATGACGCGGACTTAACCCAGTCCCAGTGCTGAAATCACTGGATGCAGAACTCGTTTCCTTCAGGGTCACTCATCACTATCCAGTAACCACTCTCTCCCTCAATCTCGTTGAGACGAGTGGCGCCTGCCTTAACCAGCCTTGCTTCCTCGTTCAGAACTTCCTGCTTTTTATCCTGCCGGTTCGAGCCTTCGTTGCTCACGTTGATATCCAGGTGAACTCTGTTCTTCACAGTCTTGCTTTCCGGCACGCGCAAAAATAACAGGCGTGGACCCTCACCGTTTGGATCAACGACGGCACTTATGTCGCCCCGTTTTTCCTCAGGAATCCCCTGCGCGTCGGCAAATGCGTCCCACGTATCGAAACCTTCTGGTGGTGGTTGTAGCTGATAGTTGAGGGCTTTCGCCCAGAACTCTGTCACCAGAGCGGGAGTCCTACAGTCGAACGTCACTTGAAATGAATGGGCCACTATTGCACCTCCATTCTGAAGTTCAGTCTACTCTGGTTCTGCTGACGGGAACTCAGGCAGTCGCTCCCTCGTTGACACCACCTGCTGCCGGTGCCAGCATTGATCAACTCGATTACAGCATCGCGTCACGAGCCATTCGAATCAGCAGCGGCTTTGACGCGAAGATAACTGGCTAACCGGCAACGCAGACCCAGCGCTGACAAAAAGGGAGCGACAACATGGCTACGGCGTACCAGAATTTCATCAACGGCAACTGGGTGGATGGCCAGACCGGAGAGACCTCACCAAGCATCAGTCCGGCCAACCGCGACGACGTGGTTGGAGAGTTCCAGAAATCGAATTCTGACGACGCCGCTCAGGCTATCGCAGCGGCCCATGCAGCCAAAGCCGTTTGGGGATCGACATCCGGTCTGGCACGTGGGCAGTATCTGATGAAGGCTGCGGCATATCTTGAATCAAATGCTGAGGAGTTCGCACAGGCGATCACGCGTGAAGCAGGCAAGGCAATCCTGGAATCGCGTGGTGAGGTTGGCCGTGCTATTGCCCTGCTTCAGTACTACGGTGTCGATGGTTCAAACCCGGTTGGCACAGTCGTTCCGTCAGTCAACCCCAACATACTTCTCTACACGAACAAGGTGCCGCTCGGTGTTGTCAGCCTGATCACGCCATGGAACTTCCCCTTGGCCATCCCGATCTGGAAGATGGCACCGGCCTTGGTCTACGGCAACACGATCGTCCTGAAACCTGCTTCGGCAGCGCCACTCGTCTCAACTCTGATCGCGAAGATGTGGGCCGAGGTAGGCCTGCCAGAAGGCGTGTTCAACCTGGTGACAGGCTCCGGTGGTGCAGTTGGCAACGAACTTGTTTCCAATCCTGGTGTTGACGCTATCTCATTCACAGGTTCGACGAAGGTCGGATATGGAATCGCGGTCGAGTCGGCGAAAAACGGCAATCGTTACCAGCTTGAGATGGGCGGCAAGAACCCGGTGATTGTGCTGCCCGACGCAGACCTCGAGCAGGCTGCGGAGATCACTGTAGCTGGAGCCATGAAGTACTCGGGTCAAAAGTGCACCGCTACCTCCAGGGCCATCGTTGTTGGCGGCATCATGGAGGAGTTCACCAGCCTCGTTGTCGACAAGACGAAAGCGCTGAAGATTGGTGATGGCCTTGAAGAGGATTCAATCATCGTTCCAGTCATCGATGAGGCTTCTCGAGAAAACATTAAAGCCGCGGTTGAAAAGGGAGTAAATGACGGAGGAAACGTTCTTACAGGTGGCGGTGTGCCTTCCGGGAACGGGTTCGACAAGGGCACGTTTGTGGAGCCGACTGTCATCACCAAGGTTGCACCAGACGCATTCGTAGCGTGTGAAGAGATCTTTGGCCCGGTCCTTTCAATGATTCCCGCTCGAGACTACGAAGAGGCGATCGAGATAGCAAACGGAGTCGAGTACGGTCTCAGCGCAGGCGTGTTCACTCGCAACCTGAACTCCGCAATGGACTTCGCAAACCGCATTGAAGCCGGAATTGTGAAGATCAACGGCGAGACTGCCGGTGTAGAGCCGCAGGTGCCGTTCGGTGGCATGAAGTCCTCATCGACCGGCAATCGTGAACAGGGTAAAGCTGCGATCGAGTTCTTCACCCAGACCAAGACCATCTACATGGACCGGTCTGCCACCTAGGGTCGGGCTAAATGACTCAGTCGAAGCAGCAGCTAGAGATGGTCAGGTACGGCAGCTCGCCGGTGGACGTACCAGCCGTCCCCGAAGGCTACAGTCTCAGGCAGTACGTCGAAGGAGACCGCGCGAGTTACTGGAAGCTTTTCTCTGAAGTCTTCAAGACGAACTCCCGGCTCGACAACCTTCGGACCGCTGCGTTGCCTGGCGGTTTCTTCGTGATCGTCCAGGAGTCAAACGGCAACGTTATCGCGTCCTCGGTCGCTGCCGACTACAAACGGAATGGTCACTCTGAGACCGGTAGCCTGCAGTGGGTGATGGCTGACCCGGCACAATCCGGTAAGGGGCTCGGGAAGATCACGGTCGCTGCCGTAACCAACAGGCTTGCTGCAGCCGACTATGATCGCGTCTATCTAAGCACCGATGACTGGCGATTGCCTGCGATTCATGTCTACCTCACCCTCGGCTGGAAACCGCTCATCTACGCCGAAGACATGGAATCGCGCTGGAACACTGTGCTTACCGGGCTGAACCGAAAACCCGATCGAGAGCTGTTTGTGATTGAACCCAGACGAATTGACTAACCTGTCCGATCGCGAACCAAGGGGACGACTTCTCTTGCGACGCGCGAGGCTTCCTCAACATGTGGATAGCCAGACAGGATGAACTCGTCGATTCCAAGCTCCCAGTAGCGAGTCAGTTCGTCTGCTACCTGTTGAGGCGTACCAACAATAGCGGTACCACAGTTAACTCGCACGGTTGATATTCCGTTCCAGAGCCGTTCTGTGACACGATGCTGGTCTCTTGGCCTTGCCTGTAACGCGGCTCCGACCATTGCCGTACCCTGAACCTGTGCAGATCGTTGCTCCCTGACCTGATCAGCCGCCGCCGAGATCAGGTCATCTGCAGCTTGCCATGCGTCGTCTTCGGTGTCCCTCACTATCAGGTGAGTTCTGAGCCCAAACTCCGGCTCACGATCGTTCTCCTCGAACGCAATTCGCGCTCGGTCTATCAACACTCTTGTTTCCTCTAACGGCTGAATCCACATCAGTAGGGAATCAGCTTGCTTTCCAGCCAGGCCAAGTGCGTTCGGAGAAGCTCCCCCCAGATACCAGCGCGGTCCGCTCCCAACAGGTCCGGGCGAGACCATTGCGCCATCGAGTTTCACAACGTCGCCGTCGAAGGAAACCGGCTCACCTGGCGATGCCCAGAGCAGTTTGCAGGCCTGGATGAACTCATCCGCCAGGGTGTAGCGTTGACTATGACTCGAGGTGACTCCAAGTCGTTCGAAGTCTCCCTGGATGCCGCCTGGAACGACATTTATGTCGATGCGTCCACCAGATATGTTGCTAAGAGCAGCCGCCATCTGGGCAAAAAGGCCTGGCGAGACAAATCCGGGACGCACCGCTATGAGAAACCTGATCTTTGACGTAACGGCAGCGAGTGCTGTCGCCGTTGTCCAGGTTTCTGCAAGCGGCTGAGTTTCGTTGAAGAGACCGTTGGCAAATCGGGTCGGGATCAGCTGGGAATGGAAACCCTCAGCTTCCGAAGTCTGGACGACCCTTTTCAGATATTCGAATGTGGGAGGGCGCTCGGCTTCCAATGTGCCGATGCGCTCACCATCACCATCGATCGGTATGAACCAGTCGAATTTTGGTTCGGGGCGACTTTGACTTGTCATACCTTCTGTTGCCTAGCCTGCTGGGGGAGGAACAACCACACTCGAGTAGTCGTGGCGCTTGCCGACCATGCCTGAATGTTGGAATACATCCAGGGCACTCTCGTAGAGATCTGGTTCGATCGTGATATCACCGCTCCACGTGCCAAGTTCCTGGTAGTACTCGACAGCTGCTGCCGTGGCCTCTACAGCCATATCAGGGAAGAAACTGGCTTCGGCTTTCGCAACCTCAATGGGGTCGGCCGTGTTAACCCAATTCCGTGAAGCCCGGTATGCCGCAGTGAATCGCTTTGCGATATCGGTCTCCAGCCAGTCCCAACGGCAAACGAGGCTGCTAAACGCTGTTGGGCCTACGGCCTCACCGACCGAACCGACTATGTAACCTTCTCCAAGGTGCTCCAGCTGCTGCGGAAATGCACCTTGCTCATGGAAGAAGTCGCCCTGGCCAGCTCTCCACTGGCTCATCATCTCATCGCCACCAGGAGAGTCGATATCGTCCAGATCATCCAGGTCGATGCCCTCTCGATGAAGACCATAACGCAGCATCGCCTCTGGCTGTCCGCCGTGAACGTGCAGAAATCTCTTGCCCTTGAGCTTCGCCCAGTCGAAGTCGGCGTCAGGTTCGCGTGCTGCGATGATGAAGCCGTCGAAACGGTTGATCTGGGCAAACTGCGCTACCGGAGGCTTTTCTCCCTTGTCGAGTGGTCCCCAGCTTGCTGAGACCGCAGCCTGGCCAATGTCCATTCGTCCAGAAGCGACTTCTGCTCCGCTGGCTTCACCTGGCCCGGCAGGCCGGTAAGTCCCCTCAAGCCCTTCTTTCTCAAGGAATCCACCTGCAATGCAGGATATTAGAGGGCTGTAGAAGGCCGAATGACGAGAAGCGATGAGGTTTACGGTTTCCAAGATCATGCTCCGGAACAACTTGATGGGATGTCACAGGGTTCAGGTCGCCGATTGTACAGTGAGTAGATCACTCCGCTACTCGCGTTACCGGCATTTCTCAACAGGTATCATTCCGGTCTGAAAATGCCGAACACGCTGATGCTCCACGATTCACGGAAAGAACGATGTCTAAACTGCGCATAACCAAGATCGAGGTCCACGAATTTACGTTCCCCATGCAGGACGTGGCGAAGGACTACAACGGGTTCAACATCGTTTACGAGAAAGGCTCGATCGGAACGGGCACCGCTTACATCACGAAGGTCTACACCAATGAAGGCGTGATTGGTGAATATGTTGGTGGGGACTCTCCTTCATTCGCAGAATTCAACATGTTCGCTAACTACCTGATTGGGAAGGACCCGACGCAAAGAGAGCTGATCTATAACGATGTGAAGCGGGCGATGCGCAAATTCGACAAGATGGGTCTTGGCCCAATCGACATCGCGCTGTGGGACCTCGCCGGTAAGTGGTACGGAGCGCCCCTGTACGAGCTACTCGGTGGCTACCGAGCTTCCTTGCCCTGCTATGCATCGACGATGCACGGCGACCGTAACGGAGGTCTTGACTCGCCGCAGGCGTACGCCGACTTTGCCGTACGCTGCAAAGAGATGGGCTATCCTGGCTTCAAAATTCACGGCTGGGGTGATTACGTCCTTTCGCAGGAGATCGAAACCGTCCACGCGGTACGCAACGCGGTCGGACCAGAGATGGACCTCATGATCGATCCAGCGTGTGAGATAAACACCTGGCTCGAAACGGTCAAGCTTGGCCGCGCCTGCGACGAGGCGAACTTCACGTGGCTCGAAGACCCGTACAAAGACACCGGTGTCTCAATGCACGGCCACAAGAAGCTGAAAGAGATCATCAAGACACCGCTGCTTCAAACCGAGCACATACGTGGTGTCGAGCAACACGTCGACTTCATTGCCTCTGGAGCGACCGATCTGGTCAGAGTCGACCCCGACTACGACGCCGGCATCACCGGGGCGATGAAGATCGCTCATGCAGCAGAGGGGTTCGGTCTCGACGTTGAGATTCACTCGCCGGGGCCTGCACAACGTCACATGATGGCGGCGCTACGCAACTCGAACTACTACGAGATGGCGCTTGTTCACCCGAACACCGATGAGGTCGGCCGTTCACACGACATCTACGCCGACGATTACCGTGATGCGCTGGACTCGATTGACGAGAACGGTCACGTGCCCGTCCCACAGGGCAACGGTCTGGGCGTTGAGTACAACTGGGACTTCATAATGAAGAACCGCACAGGCGGCCGGGAGTACGGCGGTTGATAGTTTCGCTGTTTTCTTCGTACTTAAGCCGAACAACGATGCCGTCATGAAATCCATAGTTACCGGTGGCGCTGGCTTCATAGGTTCGCACCTCGTTGATCGCCTGATCGCAGATGGTGACCAGGTACTCGTCGTCGACAATCTCTCCTCCGGCAAGACCGCCAACTTGCATGACGAGGCACGACTCGAAGAGATGGAGATTATCGATGAGCGAATGAACGAGATCGTTGCGGAATTCGCGCCCGATCGAGTTTTTCACGCGGCTGCCCAGATTAGCGTTTCACTTTCAGCGCGCGAGCCGGCCATCGACGCGAAAACCAACATTCTCGGCACGCTGAACGTCCTTGACGCCATCCGCCAGACTGCGGGCGAGCCCGCAAAGTTCATCTTCTTCTCGACGGGCGGCGGCATGTACGGTGAACCGGATCTCTTGCCTGCACCAGAAACGCTTCCGCCTTTGCCAGGTGCTCCCTATGGCGCTTCTAAACACGCTGTCGAGATCTACCTGCCCGTTTACAAGAGACTGTTCGGCATCGAGCACACGACATTGCGATTGGCTAACGTATTCGGCCCCCGGCAAGACCCACATGGCGAAGCAGGTGTCGTTGCAATCTTCTCCAGGGCGATGCTGGAGGCAAAGCCTGTCAGAATCTTCGGGGATGGAAACGACGAGCGAGACTACATCTATGTGAAGGATGTAGTCAGAGCGCTGGTGACCGCTTCTGGTGCCAGTGGCACCGGACCGTACAACGTGGGTACGGGTGTCGGAACTAACGTGAATGATCTGTTCGGAGTGCTGGCTGAGCTCACGGGTTATGAGCAATCGGCTGCGTATGAACCGCCCAGGGCAGGAGACATTGGAAAGATCAGTCTCGATAGCAGTTCGATCGAACGAGATCTCGGATGGCGCCCCGAAACGTCGCTCATCGACGGCCTCGCAGATACTGTCGCTTGGTTTCGCGAGAATCCGGGTTGATCAACACTCTTCGGGCCAAGCATCGGTAAAAGTCGAGCGAAACCTCGTTTGACGACCGCTCTTACCGGTAACGAAACAGGGATTAAGCTGCAGCGTACAGTCGATATCATTGCAGCGGTTCCTCACGATTCATACCGGCTCTGATTTTCTTGCTTCTCTTCTTTAGTCCACGCAGATCTCGCATGCTCTGGGCAACAGTAATCACCGTGCTGGTGGCTGTTGCTGTTTCTTGCACCAGCAGCGAAGAGCCAACACAGACAGTTGTCCCGACCGCCATCCCCACCTCCGGTGCTGCAACCGCAACACCACAACCGACGGCAACGGCGACTGTGCCCGCTTCAGCAAGTTTGACTCAGGGCGGAATACTGAGATTCGCTATCAAGGAAAAGCCACCGCACCAGGATGTACACCAGTCGGTTTCTAACGTTCTTGCAACCTGGGGAGCAGGCCTTTCCTACAGCAGGCTTTTTTCCTTACAACGGGGGTCGAACGTACCGGTGCCTTCCCGAATTGCAGAATGCGACCTGTGCACATCATGGAAACAGACGGACTCCCTGGAGTTCGAATTCCAGATCCGAGATGACGCATTCTGGCCGGATGTATCACCGCTCAACGGCCGACGCGTCACAGCCTTCGACATCGTATTCAGCTACCAGAGACAGATGACCCCAGGGTGGCCAAACGCCGATCTTCTTTCGAACATTCAGGAAGTCGCGGCATTTGACGACAACAGGCTGCGAATCCGACTACATTCGCCCGACGCTGAGTTTTTCGAGAAGCTCGCCAACGGTCGCTCCGTGGTGATCGCGCCTGAAATGATTCAACATCACGGTGATCTGTTCGACGGACCGACACTGGGAACAGGTCCGTGGATCCTGGAAGAGGTCTCCACTGCTGGAGAGACTTTCGAAGCAAACCGGAACTACTACGGCCAGAGTGGGCCGCATGTTGACGGTCTCAGCGTGCAATTCATTGAAGAAGATTCGACACGCGCAACCGGTGTTAGGGCTGGCTTGTTGGACTTTGCCCAGACGACACTCGAAGAGGCACTATCAGCCACCGAACGATTTCCGGATCTTGGATCCGCTTCGGTCCAACAATTTGGCACCGGTATCGAAATTTCGATCAATGCCTCTCGCGGGATACTCGCCTCAGAAGATGTGCGGAAAGCTATGTTTCTTGGCTGGGACCTTGAGCCCGAGATATCGAGAATCTGGGGAGGTGAACTTTCCCCGTCCGTCGGTTTGAATCTGCCCGATTCCTCATGGGTCGTCTCGTTTTCGGAGAGCTACGGTGAACTGTTCGGAGACGCAGCACAGGCCAGCGCAATTTTCAATGACGCAGGCATAACCACAACCGAACGAATCAATATCATGGTGGGCGAATTCGGTGAGAGTAGAGGCACTGATAGGTACGTGCTCACCGCTGAGTCGCTGGCGGAGTCATTGCGAAACTTTGGGCTTGCAGTCAACGTGGTTCCGGTCACGACCAGGCTCTTCGCAGAAAATGTCTGGCTCGGAGGCGACTACGACATATTTGTCGGAGCGCCCCTGCCAGTTTCGAGTCTGAACGGCCAACTCTTCAGCCTCTATCACTCGGAAGGGCCATGGAATACGTCCAAGTTTGCGAGTGTTGCCCTGGATGACCTGATAGATCGACAGGCAGTCGAAACGGATTGGAATAAGCGAGGCGAACTAATCCGACAGGTTCAGGATGAGATCATGGCCCAGCGACTTCGATTCTATGCAGGAACAGGAGTGGAACACTGGATCTGGGCTGCGAACGTCCAGGACCTGCATCCGGACACATCTGGAGCGAGCGGCGACTTTCTCAAGAACATCTGGCTGATGCCCGGTTAGTACGCTAGTCACGGACCGAAAAAAAAAGTCCTAGTCCGAAATCCTGTCGTTGAGCGCGTCTTCCAGGGCTGTCCATGAGAGGAGTGCACACTTGATACGCACTGGGAAGCGCTTCACACCTTCCAGGGCGAGAATATCGCCAAGCGTGTCCTTCTCATCTTCCGTCAATTCGTCTCCGCGCATCATTCGTCGCACCAGGGACACGAATTCCAACGCTTCAGTCGCATCTTTACCGTCAAGCATCTCGGCGAGTAAGGACGCGGATGACTGGCTGATGGCACATCCCTGACCCGAAACGCTGACATCTTTGACGTTATCGTCATCAAGCTCAAGCTGGATGTGAATTTCGTCCCCACAGAAGGGATTATTCGCTTCGACATCAACATCCGGGCTCTCAAGGAGGTCGGTATGCCGCGGATTGCGATAGTGGTCGAGGATGATGCTTTCGTAGAGCTCATCCAGCTGGTCGAGGCCCGACATTCCTCCCATCATTTCAGGAAATACTCCTCAGTCTGCTTGAGACCGTCAATCAGAATATCCACCTCGGCCTTCGTGTTGTAGATATAGAAACTGGCACGTGCTGCAGCTACAACATCGTAGCTGCGAACCAGTGGCATGGCGCAGTGATGCCCTGTCCTGATGGCGATTCCCATGCGATCGAGTGCCGTGCCGAGGTCATGCGGATGAATCGTATCGTGGGTGAAGGAAATGATTCCGCCGCGATCTTCAGATTCGAGCGGTCCCATAACGCTGATCAGTTCCAGTTCAGCGAAGCGCATCAGAGCGTACTCGGTTAACTCTGCTTCATGCGCATGAACGTTGTCCATCCCGAGGTCAGCAAGGTAGTCGACGGCCGCACCAGTTGCAATCGCATCGGCAATGTTTGGTGTACCGGCCTCGAACTTATACGGCAGGTCATTCCATGCAGCGTCCTCGTAGCTGACGGTCAGGATCATATCTCCACCGAACATCCACGGTGGCATAGCTTCAAGTAACTCGGGTCGGCCGTAGAGCACACCGATGCCGGTCGGACCGAGCATCTTGTGCGCTGAGAAACCGAAGAAGTCACAGTCAAGTTCTTCTACGTCCACCGGCATATGCGGAACACTTTGTGCACCATCGACAAGTATCAGAGCGCCATTGTCATGAGCCAGCTTGCCAAGAGCTTTCACATCATTGATCGTGCCCAGTACGGACGACATCTGCACCGCGGCTACGATTTTCGTGCTGCCAGTGATCAATTGCTCCGCGGCCTGCATATCCAGTCTGCCGTTGTCGGTCCGCGGAATGATCTTCAATTCGGCATCGGTACGCATAGCGAGCTGTTGCCAGGGCACAATGTCCGAGTGGTGCTCCATTGCGGTGACAACGATCTCGTCACCAGCTTTTACATTGGAGTCACCCCATGCGTACGCAACAAGATTGATGGCTTCAGAGATATTGCGGGTCCAGATCACGGACTCGGGGTTCGTTGCGCCTATGAACTTCGCAACTTTCGTACGGGCCGCTTCGAACGCTTCCGTGGCCTCTACGGAAAGCGTATGTACACCGCGGTGAACATTGGCGTTGTATCGCGTGTAGTAATCGGTAAGTGCATCGATTACCTGCCTGGGTTTCTGGGAAGTGGCGGCGTTGTCGAGATAGACAAGGGAAGAGTCGCCGATCTTGCGATCAAGTATCGGGAAATCGGCTCTTATTTTTTCGACGTCCAACGTCACTTCACAAACCTTCTTGCTGCCAAGCACCGTCTTTTAGCTGTTTCAAGGCAAATGTGCACTATGGTGAATCGAGCGTGTAGTCGGTCTGAATCGGCAAGCGAGCGTTACTGCTCTATCCCGACCTGAATCGTGTCACCTTCAAGTCGGACCGGGAATGTGTCTACTGGCGCGGTGGCCGGGGCACCCAGTACAGCACCTGTCTTCACATCAAACACCGCTCCGTGTCGCGGGCAGAAGATCTCTGAGCCTTCTAGATCCGTCTGGTCGAACGAAGATCCATCGTGGCTACAGGAGTCCTCAATCGCAAAGAATTCGCCATCCACGTTGCAGATAGCCAGTCGCTGACCTTCCACATCGGCTACAAACACTTCGCCGGGTTCGATGTCCGCCCTCGTGGCGACGGAGAAATAGTGCAAGTCCGCCATATCTACAAAATCCCTTCTGAGTCCAGTTCAGGAATGATCTTTTCAAGTTTTCGATAAAGGAACTCTTGTAGAGGCGCGGGCTCAAACTCATCGACAATCTCTGATGCGAATCCGGTGATCAGCATCATGGCAGCATCCTGTCGCTTCACGCCGCGAGACATAAGGTAGAACAGCATCGACTGATCAACGTGACCAGCTGTGGCGCCATGAGCGCACTTCACATCGTCTGCGTAGATCTCAAGACTGGGCTTGGTATCGATTTCGGCGCCGTGTGATAGCAGCAAGTTCAAATCCTTCTGCTCAGCAACCGTCTTCATAGCGCCTTCTTGCACTAACACTTTGCCGCTGAATACAGCACGTGAATTGCCGGCAAGGATGCCCTTGTAGTACTGATGGCTGGTTCCGTGCGGCTTTTGATGCGTTGTGCTGATTTCGTTGTCCTGGTGAGAATCTCCATCAGTGATGTAGAGACCGTGCAGTGTCGTCTCAGCACCCTCTTCTGCAAGGTTCGTGTGCACGTCATTTCGGCCGATTGCTGGACCCGTTGCGAAGGTTGTGGAGTTGAAGACAGCATCAGCAGGCTGTTCTATGCGAGTCACCCCTATGTGGATAGATTGCTCGTTTTCAAGTTGCACACGGAAATGTCGTATGTTCGAACCTTCGCCAAGTGACGCTTCGAACACCGGAACGGTCAGCTGTGGCCCTGAACTGAGGTTTATGAACGACTCGATGACCGTGACATTCGAGTGCGCTCCCGTCAACAGGAGCGTTCGTGGGAAGAAAGCCCGATTATCCGCTCCTTCAGTGACGATTCTTAGAAGATGAACCGGCTGAACGGGCTCAGCGTTTTCACTGATGTCAACGAGGGCGCCTGAACTGAACAGAGCTGTGTTGAGTGCAGTGAATGCGTTGCCTTCTACTGCCGCGGATTGGGCAAAGGCTTCCTTAACCCGGGAGTGATCTTCAGCAGCGGCTTCGGAAATTGTAGAAATGGCGATACCATCGCCTTTTAGATTGCGGCTCAGTTCCGGCGCAAAGCTGCCATCTACGATCACAAGCGTGTGCCAATCCTCGCTCCAGGGAGTTGCCGCCTGAAGTTCACTCACTGACAATGAGCCTGCGTCATCAGGCAGGTCAAATGACTCAGAATCGAGTCGGCGCAAGTCGGTGTACTTCCAGAGTTCGTTGCCTCGGCGGGCGGTCGGAAAGCCCAGTTTCTCGAACTCTGCCCACGCATCTTTACGCAGCTGGTTCAGCCATTCTGGGCCGCGATTCTTAGAGACCGAAGACTCAAAGTCTCTGGCGTAGGTTGCAATGCTCTTCGCTGGCGCAGCTGTTGTCATTTCTTTTCGTCGTTGAATGTGAAAATTAAAGGAAGCGAGATTACGAACAAGGCAAGGTCATGCAGGCGCAGGCGCGTGTTCTTCGAGGAACCTCTTGTACCCATCACGCTCAACTTCCTCTGCCAGTTCAGGACCACCTGTCTCAACAAGCTGACCGTCGGCAAGGACATGTACGACATCGGGCTTGATGTGGTGAAGTAGGCGGTTGTAATGAGTGACAAGAATGAACGATCGATCCGGTGACCTCAGAGCGTTCACGGCATCTGCCACGATGCGCATCGCATCCACGTCTAGACCCGAATCCGTCTCGTCCAACACGGCAAGCTTTGGCTCAAGGATGGCGAGCTGAAGCATCTCGTTTCGCTTCTTCTCGCCCCCAGAGAATCCTTCGTTCAGCGAGCGCTTCATCAGATCCGGGTTGATCTTGACCTCTTCAACCTTCGAGTCGAAGAGTTTCGAGAACTCCCGCACGCTCATCTTCTTTTCACCCCGAGCCTCGTTCCTGGCGTCTAGAGCTGCTTTCATGAACTGCCAAGGGCGTACACCTGGAATCTCTGCCGGGTACTGGAAAGCGAGGAAAATGCCGTTGTGAGCACGCTCGTCCGGGGGAAGTTCCAGGATGCTCTCACCTTCGAATTCGATGTCTCCGTCGGTCACTTCGTAGTCAAGTCGACCTGCCAGCACGTTGGCAAACGTACTCTTACCGCTACCGTTCGGCCCCATGATGGCGTGAACCTCACCCGGCTTCACGCTCAGGCTGAGACCCTTGAGAATCTCGCCATCGTCTACATCAACTACCTTTGCGTGCAAGTTCGTTACTTCAAGCATGTTTTTCGTGCGTTCCTTAGATCCGATTACTTCATTCGTCGAGCTGGAAAGGACACCATGTTCAGAGTCATTCCACTGCGCCTAACCAACAGCTCCTTCAAGAGAAACCTTCAGTAGTTGACTGGCCTCCATAGCAAATTCAAACGGGAGTTCACGAATCACGTCACGACTCCAGCCGGTGATGATCATGTGATGGGCATCCTCTTCTGAGATGCCTCGCTGCATGAGGTAGAAGAGCTGGTCATCGCTGACTTTGGAGGTCGAAGCTTCGTGTTCAAGTCGTGCGGTTGGATTCTGAACTTCGATATAAGGCACAGTGTGAGCCCCACATCGATCGCCTATGAGAAGCGAGTCGCACTGCGTGTGGTTCGTAGCGTTCTCAGCACCGGGCATGATCTTGACCTGGCCTCGATACGTGTTCTGTCCCTGGCCTGCCGAGATTCCCTTAGAAACGATTGTGCTCTTAGTGTTCTTGCCGATGTGGATCATCTTGGTGCCCGTATCGGCCTGCTGGTGGTTGTTCGCCAGCGCGACGGAGTAGAACTCACCAACCGAGTTATCCCCACGCAGGATCACGCTCGGATACTTCCAGGTTATGGCTGAGCCGGTTTCCACCTGCGTCCATGAGATCTTGGCATTCCGGTCTGCGCGGCCACGCTTGGTCACAAAGTTGTAGACGCCGCCAACACCGTCTTTGGTGCCGGGGAACCAGTTTTGAACCGTTGAGTACTTGATCTCAGCATCGTCCAGCGCCACAAGTTCAACAACCGCTGCATGAAGCTGGCTCGTCCGCCTGATCGGCGCGGTGCATCCTTCGAGGTAGCTGACGGATGCGCCCTCCTCAGCCACGATCAGAGTCCTCTCGAACTGACCCGAACCCTCCGTGTTTATGCGGAAATAGGTCATCAGCTCGATCGGGCACTTCACACCCGCCGGGACATAGGCGAACGAGCCGTCGCTAAACACGGCGGAGTTGAGTGTGGCGAAGAAATTGTCCGTGTACGGGACAACGCTCCCCAGGTACTTCTTCACGAGGTCGGGGTGGTTCTGTACCGCCTCGTTGAAAGAGCAAAAGATGATTCCCAGCTCTTCGAGCTTGTCGGCAAACGTGGTGGCAACGGAGACACTGTCGAACACAGCGTCGACCGCCACACCGGCAAGTTTGCTGCGCTCATGTAGAGGAACACCTAACTTGTCAAAGGCCTCAAGAAGCTCGGGATCTACCTCGTCCATGCTTTGCGGGCCGTCCTCAGGCTTTTTGGGCGCCGAGTAGTAGTACATATCCTGGTAATCGATCTCTGGGTACTCGACCTTGGCCCAGGTCGGCTCAGCGTCTTCGGACTCAAGCTTCAACCAGTGCTTGTACGCCTTAAGACGCCACTCAAGCAGCCATTCCGGCTCGTTCTTTTTCGCAGAAATAAATCGGACAATGTCTTCGTTGAGACCTTTGGGAGCAATATCAGACTCAACATCAGTGACGAAGCCCCACCTGTACTCCATGTCGGAAAGGTCGGTCTCGCGTGAAATCTTCTGTGGGGGAGTTGAGGATGTGGTCATATATGGTGGCCTGTAGAGCGGGTCGCCTAACGAGAACTCTATTCCTGACCTAAATAGTCAGGTATTAAATTCTATGGCCGTCGAGAGGACCAGTCAACGAATTTCGTCACTACGAAGAGAAGCTGGTGCAGATGTTTCCGATCGGTGTTAGGCAGTGCGTCCTTAGCGTTAACCCGCTCTGCTGTTACAAAACCGGCCCGTTGCGCTTCATCTCGTGGCAAAATTGAGCCGGGCTCGCAAGACGATCGACAGCTACTAAAAAGCCGAATCAAGACCAATCCGGATAAAACATGACTGAATACGAAGCCGTAATCGGGCTCGAAACCCACGTCCAGCTAAACACTCAGAGCAAGATGTTCAGTGTTTCTAGCGCCGAGTATCAGTCCGCAGAGCCAAACACCATCGTTGACCCGGTTAGCCTCGCCCTTCCAGGTACGCTGCCGGTGGTCAATGAAAAAGCTGTCGAGAGCGCCATCAAGATCGGTCTTGCACTGGGCTGCAAGATCGCCGACGTGACCAAGTTCGATCGCAAGCAGTACAACTACCCTGACCTGCTCAAGGGCTACCAGATATCCCAGTTTGATGAGCCGATCTGTTTCGACGGCAAAATCGACCTTGGCGGCGACTCCCAACGGACGGTCCGAATCAACCGGGTCCACATGGAGGAGGACGTCGCGAAGCTCATTCACCACGAAGGTCTGAACAGCGAGCCAGGATACGCATTGATGGACGTGAACCGTGCTGGGGTTCCATTGATGGAAGTGGTCACTGAGCCGGACCTGCGGACGGCGGAAGATGTTGTCGCCTATATCGAGGCGTTGCAGGCGATCATCAGGTACCTCGGTGTTGGAACAGCGAACATGGAAGAGGGCTCGTTCCGGTGTGACGCGAACATAAGCGTTCGCCCTCAAGGCTCTGAAACGCTGGGTACCAAAGTCGAAGTTAAGAACATGAACCGTGTATCAGCGGTCGCTCGGGCAGTTTCGTACGAGATCCAACGGCAGATCAAGGCAATCTCAGAAGGCGAACGAATTGTCCAGGAAACGCGAGGCTGGAACGATGCCACTGACAAGACGGTAGTCCAACGTAGCAAGGAAGAGGCGAATGACTACCGCTACTTTCCCGAGCCAGACATTCCGCCGCTTGAGATAAGCAGGGACTGGGTCGACGATATCCGAAACGAGCTTCCTGAACTTCCAGCTGAACGCAAGAGCCGCTTCATGGAAGATTTCAAGCTGTCCGAGTACGACGCCCGCCTGCTTACCAACGTCCGTTCCACTGCCGAGTATTTCGAGGATGTGGTGACCGCGGGACACGCGTCAGGGTCCGACAACAGAGAGGTGATCGCCAAAGAGGCAGCGAATTGGCTAAATGGGGAGATGGCGCGCCTCATGAATGCCGAGTCTGTGGAGAACCCCTCGGAAACTAAGATCACACCTTCTGCGCTTGCCACCTTGATTGATCGGTTCAACAAGCGGGAGATCAACAGCAACACGGCGAAACAGGTCTTCGAGGAGATGTGGAACACAGGTTCGGATCCATCGGAAATCATTGAACAGCAGGGGCTCGGCATGGTCAGCGATTCGTCGTCGCTCGAGCCGATGGTCGATAAAGTGATCGCTTCAAATCGCGGCGCGGTAGATGACTACATGAGCGGCAAGGAGACGGCCGTTAAGTTCTTGATGGGACAGGTGATGAGAGAGACGAAAGGCCAGGCTGACCCGCCGTTGGTACTAAAGATGCTTGGTGAAAAGCTAGAGGCGATGAGGTCAAAAGCCTGATCATTAACTGACCAGATTGGTCCGGAAGCAAGTTCACTAAGTACTGACGTGTCGCCAGCGCGACGTTTACACTATCAAGGTTGTACCCAAACCCGGCATACGAGATCTCTAGATGAGCGAAACCGCATTCACAATCGTGCTTCTACTGCTCAGCCTTACGCTGATCGGCATTCTGCTGTTGCAGGTCCGCGGCAACGCCGGTCAGGTGTTCGGGCAAGCCGAAAGCACCTTCCGGTCTCGCCGGGGTATCGAACGCTTGCTCTTCCGGGCGACAATTCTGGTCTCCGTGGTGTTTATAACAGTCGCGATTATCAACGCCAGGGTGTCTAACTAACTCCCTGGTCACTGTCTCGACCACGTGGTGCCATCGGGCCCGTCGGCAATCGCGATCCCCGCTTCCTGAAGCTTATCCCGAACGCTGTCGGCATCTCCCCAACGCTTTTCAGCCCTTGCCAGCGACCGTTCAGCAATCAGGCCTTCTATTTCAGATTCACTTATCTCGTCCTCTGAAACGGTGCGCTCCGGCTCCTCAAGAGTCAGGCCGAATACCGAGGCGAGTTCCGCTAGCAGATCCTGTGCTTCTCCAACGTTGCCTCCAGTACCACCCGCCCGATTGATCGCGTGAGCCAGGTCATAAACGGCGGCAAGGCCGCGAGGGGTGTTCAGATCATCATCCATAGCTTCGACGAAACGGGTTTGAAACTCTGATGTGTTCAGTTTCTCTCCGTCCGGACTCGATTCAACTCGAGCCGCGATTCGAAGCGTTCTTAGCGCAGATTCAGCCTGATCAATACTGTTGTCGTTTAGAACCGAAGGGCTTCGGTAGTGGCTCTGTAACGCCCAGAGTCGAATCGCATCAGGAGCATACTTCTCCAACGCATCCTCAACGTTCACCACATTGCCCAGTGACTTACTCATCTCTTCGTCGCCTGACTTTCGAACCATCCCGTTGTGCATCCAGAACTGCACAAACGGATCGACACCCAGCACAGTTTCAGACTGTGCGAGTTCGTTCTCATGGTGAGGAAAAATAAGGTCCAGTCCACCGCCATGGATATCGATCTGGCGACCGAGATGCTTCAGGGCCATTGCAGAGCATTCGATGTGCCAGCCAGGCCGGCCCTTGCCCCACGGGCTCTCCCATTCAGGCTCACCCTCTTTGGAAGCCTTCCATAGTGCGAAATCGGCAGGATGTTCTTTGGCTTCGTCCACATCGAATCGAGTGCCTTCGAGCATCTCATCAATCGTTCTGTGGCTCAGCTTGCCGTAGTCTTCATCGGCTCGGACACGAAAATAGACAGAACCATTCGCTTCGTAGGCAGCACCCTGGTCAAGGAGTGATGAGATCATCCCTATGATCTCATCCATGTCTTCTGTAGCCCGCGGATGGACAGTGGCTCGTCTGACGTTCAGGCCATCCATGGCACGAAAAAACGCTTCGATGTTCTCTTCAGTCAGCTCTTCACACGAGATTCCATCACGGTTCGCACGGTTGATGATCTTGTCATCAACATCGGTGAAGTTTTGCACTCGACGGACCGCGTAGCCCCGGTATTCGAGATACCTGTGCAGAACATCGAACACGATGCTGCTCAGGGCATGACCCATATGCGGCTTGTCGTAAACCGTTACACCGCACACATACATCAAAACCTCTTCACCGAGTGGTTTGAAGTCTTCGCGAGTGCGTGTCATCGAGTTGTAGAGGCGCATAACTATCTTCGCGTGGCGCGTGCCATCGGATTTTGCTGTTCAGATGAAAATTAAAAAGATCGAAGTGTGGCAACTGCCTGCGCAGCTACCCCCTTGCCTTCACCGATAGCACCAACATGGTCGGTCGAAGTCACTTTCACGTTGACTGAAGATACTGCCAGTCCAGTGGCCGTGGCTAACCGCTCACGAATGGCTGCGACATGACCCGAGAGCCTCGGTCGTTGGGCGATGATAGTAGCATCGAGATGGTCTGGTTCCCAGTGCGAGGACCTGATTTTGACCAGGGCCCGCGCCAGTAGCTCCATACTGTCGATTCCTGCTAGAGATCTGTCTGACGAAGGAAAGTTCGATCCCATGTCACCGAGACCCGCTGCCCCTAACAGAGCTGAAGTGACTGCGTGGAGTAGTACATCGCCGTCCGAATGCCCCTCGAGATGCTTGTCGAACTCGATCTCCACACCCCCGAGCCTAAGCGGGCCGCCATCGGTCAGTGCGTGACCGTCGAAGCCTACACCCCATCGTCGATCGACCTGACCTCTCGGTTGACCGCTTCGGCGGTCGAAGATTGCTTCAGCCAGAACAACGTCGCCGGGTGTCGTGATCTTGATGTTGTCGTAGCTACCTTCGAACACTGTGACCGAACCGCCACCCCGCTCAACCATTGAGGCGTCGTCGGTAACATCGACGTCCACGGAGGCATGAGCCGACCGCAAAGTTGACGCCCTGAAAATCTGTGGGGTTTGAACGATCTGGAGTGAATCGCGGTCCGGTGTGGCAACCACACGATTGCCATCGACCTCTTTCACAGTATCTTTCATCGGCATAGCGGCGACTGCAGCGCTGGTCTCAGTTGCCGCGGCAAGACCGCGCTCAATCATGACTTCATCAACAAACGGACGTGCTGCATCGTGAACGACGAGCCAGTCGATTGATTCAGACTCGAGAGCGTCGATTCCTATACGAACTGAGTCTTGCCGTCGTTCTCCACCTGTAACAGTGGCGGAAACTTTGGCAAGTCCAGCATCAACAATGGCCTGTTTGCCTTCTTTGAGATTGGCAGTTGAAAACACAACACATATGCACGAAACGCGGTCGGACGCTTCGAACGCCTTCACCGAATGCAAAAACACGGGTAAGCCGCGTAGATCCAGTAATTGCTTGTCAACATCACCCATACGTGTGCTCGATCCCGCGGCGAGAACAATCACACCGACGTTGTTGGCCGAACTGCGTTCATTTTCGGTCGAATCGATCAACTGATCAGTCCTTCGATCCAGGTGATACCCCAGAAGCACGCGTACGCAATGCCTGTCGACTTAATTGATTTAGCCAGGAATATGTAGAGGAGAAACTTGCGGAGTGGATACAGGATGCTACCGGCCGCAATGCCCATGACGTCAAACAGCGGGTTCGGGATGACACTACCGCAGAACAGGATCAGCCCACCACGACGCAACAGCAAAGCCTTAAAGCGGGGATAGAACCGGTTACGTTCGAAAAAGTTCCTACCACCCATCCCCGCGAGATAGCCGGTCAGTTCGCCCAGTGCCTCGGCAGACCCTGCCACGATTCCTACCGCGATCGGATTCAAACCCACTGCCGGTGAAGCGGCGACGCAGACAGCAGCAAGACCCGGAATCGGGACAAATATGGATGCCGCGCCAATGAATGAGAAGAACCAGACGCCGGCAAGGCCGACGTTGTCGACTTCGAACTGGCCCGTCACCCAGAGGACCAGACCGATCACAATGAACGTGAATACCACCGCTAAGGGAACGGCTCGGGTAAGAAGATCCTGATGCGCGACTGCCCACCGCTGCACCGGATTAAGGTGGACAGCAGAGTCTGCGGTGGGAATGTCCTCGGAGTGACCCATCGAGCAAATCCATTGGAAACTCGCGGTAGCGAGGACCGGGAGCCTAGAGATTCAACAGGTTGGTAAACCAGTCTATGCCCTGACGGCAGGCATAAGCCACGAGAATGAACTTGATTATCTTGCCAAGTGAGACCCAGAACAGGAAACGCCTGACCGGGTAACCCAGCGATCCAGAGGCAATTCCCGCGATGTCAAAGAACGGAGTTGGCAACGCGGCAAGGATGAATAGAGCGAGAGCCCCGCGCCGCATTACCAGTTTATGCACTCGATCGTAGTGCTTCGATTTTTGTACGAATGACTGCCCGCCGTATCCAGCCAGATACCCGGTCATCTCACCGATGGTTGATCCGATCGCGCCCACAAGTCCGAGGGCGATGATGTTGAGTCCGACCTCGGGTGCCGCAGCAGCGCAAACTGCAGCGAGGCCAGGTACCGGCAAAATGACAGAAGCCGAACCGATGAGGTTGATTAGAAACGCGCCGGTATAGCCGACATCTTCTGGCTCAAGTTGCCCGGTGACGAAGAAGATCGTTCCCGTGACTATCGACCCTACAACCACCGTCCAGATCACTATCTGGATAACTTTGGGGTGGCTCGCCAACCACAGCGCGATCGGATTGTCTCGGTCAGGCAGCCAACGTCGCTCCACGTCTACTTCATCGACATGAGCCGGTGGTGAAGTGACGTCTTCCTGGCCGCTGGGTTCGGAGTGATCTTCGAGCACTTCAGCATCTTATTCCACCGAGGTCTTCAGCACAGGGTGGACAACGGTCATTAACGTCCCGATGCAGCCACGCAAAGTTGGCGTGATCTTTCACTAAACTCGATGAACATTCGGCAGGCCTAAACGCGAAAGTCCGGCCGACGTAATACACATCGGCCGGACTCCTTGATCACCATGGTTTCCGTGGATCTGTCAGAGGCTAACTCGCAGTCTGTTCCGACTGAACAGTCTCAACCTCCGGCAATTTACTTAACGACTCCTCGAACTTCAAGCCACTGTCAGTAGCATCGATTTTGATCGATGCTCCATCACCCAGCTTGCCTCCGAGAATTCGCTTAGAAAGCTCGTTCTCAATGTTCCTCTGTATGGCCCGGCGCAATGGCCGTGCGCCATACATGCGGTCAAACCCTTCCCGAGCGAGCCATTCCATCGCGGAATCGCTCACTTCGACTTTGACCCCCAGCTCGGCAACTCGAGCTTTCACCTCGTTGAGAAGCTTCTCAACAATCTTCAGAGTGTCGTCCTGGGTCAGCGAATCGAAGATGATCACATCATCGATCCTGTTCAAGAATTCTGGCCTGAAAGCTCGTTTCAGGGCATCTTCAACTTCCGCGCGTCTGTTCGCGGACTCGTTGGCGTCACTGCCTCCGGTCTTGAAGCCAATCGATTCTTGAGGCACGCCAGTAGTCCCCAGGTTGCTGGTCATGATTATGACCGTGTTCCTGAAGTCAACCGTTCTGCCCTGTCCGTCGGTCAGCCGACCGTCATCAAGCACCTGCAGCAACGTGTTGAAGACCTCGGGATGAGCCTTCTCGATTTCGTCGAACAGCACAACGCTGAACGGACGTCGGCGCACAGCCTCAGTCAACTGTCCTGCGTCGTCATAACCGACGTATCCAGGAGGTGCTCCAATCATGCGCGAGACGGTGTGTCTTTCCTGGTACTCGGACATGTCAACCCTGACCATGTTCTCTTCATCATCGAACATGTACTCGGCAAGAGCACGACCAAGCTCAGTCTTCCCAACTCCGGTCGGACCGAGGAAGATGAACGAGCCAATCGGGCGACGCGGATCTTTCAGACCTGCCCTGGCCCTGCGAACCGCGTCCGCAAGTACAGAGACAGCTGAGTCCTGCCCTATCACGCGCTGATGCAGCCGTTCTTCCAGGTGCAACAAGCGTTCGGCCTCGCCTTCAACGAGCCGCGCAACTGGAATACCGGTGCGCTCAGCTATGAGACCGGCGATCTCCTCGGCGGTCACGCAATCGCATCTGTCGTGGGTCTTCTCCCATTCAGCCTTTTGCTGGTCGTATTCCTGGGAGATCCTCAGTCGTTCCGATTTCTTCTCCGCTGCCAGCTCATAGTTGCCTCGCTCCGATGCGGCGTCTTCCTCCTCGGATAGGGTCTGAATATCCAATTCCAGTTCGGTCAACTCAGACGGCATTGCATCGTTCTGTATGCGTATCTTTGCGGCGGCCTCGTCAATAAGGTCGACCGCCTTGTCTGGTAGAAACCTGTCTGAGATGTAACGGGCACTCAATCTCACGGCCGCTTCGATAGCGTCCTCGTCAATCTTGATGCCATGATGACTCTCGTAGCGAGGTCGAAGAGTCTTCAACATCTCGACCGCGATCTCAGTCTCGGGCTCTTCGACCCATACCGGAGAGAACCGTCTTTCAAGGGCGGCATCCTTCTCGATGTACTTCCTGTACTCACCCGGAGTGGTCGCGCCAATCGTCTGCATCTCTCCACGTGCAAGAGCGGGCTTCATCATGTTGCTTGCGTCCAGCGCACCATCGCCTGCACCCGCACCGACTACTGTGTGTATCTCGTCAATGAACAACACGATCTCGCCGGCCGCCTGGCGGATTTCGTCCATGACCGCCTTCAATCGCTCCTCGAACTCACCACGGAATTTAGCACCGGCTAACAACGAGCCCATTTCAAGTGCAATCACTCGACGTCCACGCAGGCTCTCGGGTACGTCACCGGCCACGATTCGCTGGGCAAGCCCTTCCACAACCGCAGTCTTACCAACACCTGCATCTCCGATCAAAACCGGGTTGTTCTTGGTTCGGCGTGTCAGGGTCTGCATAACCCGACGGACTTCAAGATCGCGCCCAACTACGGGGTCCAATCTACCGTCGCGTGCAAGTTCAGTCAGATCGATGCTGTACTTGGACAATGCCTGGTATTTGCTCTCAGCGCGAGGGTCCGTGACCCGCGCCGATCCACGCACCTGTTGCAGTGCCTGGTAGATGCGCTCTTGAGTTATTCCGTGCTTCTTGAACAGCTCACCTAAACGGCCGCTATCGTCCGCCACGATGCTGACCATCAGATGGTCTGCACCGATGAACTCGTCCTTGAGCCGGTCAGCCTCTTTGCGTGCGTTCTCGATTGCGGCGACGACACGAGGCGTAGCAAATATCTGGGTCGCCTGACCCTGGCCTGAGACTTTCGGAGTCTCCTCAAGTATCGCCGTTACGTCGCGGACGATGTCGCCTGGTTCGACATTCAAAGCACCAAGCATCTGGGCAGGCAGACTATTCTCGACCTGCAACAGCCCCAACAGCAGGTGCTCAGCGTCCCACTGGCTGTGCCGCATCTGCAGCACCATCTGTTGTGATGCTCCCAGCGCTTCTCTGGCCTGCTCTGTGAAGTCTTCCTGTTTTAAGACCACTTGTTCCTCGCTTCTTGTTAATCCTGATGAACGAATTAGGACCTGTGTCCCTGGCTCGCCCTAGTTGTCTATTCGTCCGCGTCGAGAATCTGCGTCATCTCCAGATCCGGTCAGCCGATCCGGTCCAAGACCGTTCTTAACTATCTGCAATTTCAGTTCATTAACTTCGTGCTCGAGATCGGAGATCCGCTTCAATAACCGGGTCATCACCTCGACCCCTGCCCTGTTGATCCCGAGTACATCAATCCATTCCCGAATCTTTTCAATCTTTTCAATGTCTCTGATCGAGTAGTAGCGCGTGCCTCCACCTGACCGGGTCGGTATGACCAGCCCCCATCGCTCGTAGTTGCGCAATGTTTGCTGGTGCACTCCGACTCTGCGTGCAACAATCCCGATAGCGAATACGGGCTCATCTCGGCCGAATGACATGCTTTAGCCACCTGCCTTCGTGCTGTTCGAGGATTTTTCTAGATCCCGTAACTGTTCGAATAAGGCCTTGTGTTCATCTGTAACCAGATCCGGCATACGGACTTTCACCTTCGCAATCAGGTCACCGAACTCGCCCTTACCTCGCTTCGGCATGCCCTTACCAGGAATTCGGAACGAACGGCCGTTTTGTGTTCCCGCAGGAACGGTTAATGCGATGCGACCTTCGATCATCGGCACCTCCACCTCTCCACCCAGCACTGCATCCACGTAGCTCACCGGCACTTCAGCTATCAGATCATCCCCCCTTCGAGTGAATCGTCGGGACGGCATGACCTTCACCTGCAAAAGGACCTCAGTCTGCGCGTCTGGGTTGAGCCTGATCTTGCCACCATCGCGTATTCCGGCAGGTACCGTCACTTCAAGTGTTCTAGTTCCTGCTACTCCGCTCAGGCTCACTCTGCGAGTTGCGCCGTGATAGGCATCTTCAAGAGACACCTCAACGCTCCCTTCAACGGTGGATCGCATCGGCCGTCCACCGCCGAAGATGTCGTATGGAGAACCACCGCCTGAGCTACCGAAGAAATCGAAGATCGAATCGGCGTCACCACCAAACGGGTTAGCGCGCCCGCTGAATCCGTTCGCACCTGCCTTACGCAACTCATCAGCGTGCTTCCAGTTCTCACCGAACTCGTCGTAGTCCTTGCGCTTTTTTGCGTCGCCGAGAACGTCGTAAGCCTCATTCACACGCTTGAACTTCGAAGCAGCAGCGTCATCCCCCGGGTTCACATCCGGGTGTAACTGCCGCGCCAGTTTGCGATATGCGGTCTTTATCTCTTTTTCTGTTGCGTCCCTGGCGATGCCTAGAACACCGTAGAAATCCTGTGCCAAGTTGTCGCCTTTCATGACCTGGCAGTTCAATCAACTCATTGGATGCAATTTTACTACACCAGATGCTGAAAGATTACTTGACAAGTATCTTATCAGATTTCTATACTATGTCCATAGTTTGTTGAGTCGTGGCTATCGCGGCTCTAGGCCAAGGATTTGCTTTACAGGAGATGGAAAAGATGGCTATCGAGAGATGGAGTCCGTTTTCCGAGATGCGACGATTCGATGACATCTTCGGCAGGATGTTGCGAGGTTCAAACTTCCAGGAAACTCCAGAGTCATGGAGTATCCCGCTTGATGTCACGCGTAACGGCGATGCGGTCACTGTGAAGGCTTCACTGCCCGGCGTAAACAAGGAAGATGTGGACGTGACCATTGAGGACAACGTCCTAACGATCCGAGCCGAGATCGATGAGGAGAACGAGAAACAGGAGATCGGATATCTGCTCAAGGAGCGGCGGACAGGATCATTCTACAGAGCCGTACGACTACCCGATGCAGTCGATTCAGAAGAGGCTTCTTCGACCTACAGCGACGGAGTGCTAAAGATCACACTACCAAAGACCGAGGAGAAGAAGGCTCGGAAGCTCGCGATTAGCGGCTAACAAACCAGACGAACAGTAGTCAGATAGGCCGACCGGAGGTGACGCTTTCCGGCCGGCCTTTTCGTTTGGTGAACACTCCCAAAGGGTACGAATACCCAGTTAAGGGTTTCGGCAACGCTGCGCCCTCCGGTAAGCTCTGACATCTTAGAGAGGCGCAAATGTCCGATGAACCTCGAAGCGAGCGAGCTTGAGCACCACTGGGAACGAAGTCCGCCCTACCAGCCTTCCGGCTTTCTTTGCGCGCTATCAGCAACCGATCGACAACGCTCTGCGGGCCGAACTGAACGGCCTATCCCTGCCTCTGTACGAGACGCACAGTTACTACATGGGATGGACCGATATTGACGGATCGGAATCCGAGAGCACCGGAGGGAAACGCCTGCGCCCTACTTTGGCGTTGCTGGCGGCCGATGCAGCTGGCGGTGAGCCGGAACGTGCGATGCCGGTTGCCGTATCTCTAGAGTATGTCCACAACTTCTCGCTGATACATGACGACCTGGAAGACCAGGACCGAATCCGGCATCATCGGCCAACTGTCTGGGCCGTTTGGGGTGAGCCAACGGCGATCGTCTCAGGCAACGCCATGCTGAAGATCGCTGACAGAGCGATGGAAAAGCTGGCTGACCACAACATCAGCACCGAAGTCATCCTAGAGGCTCAGCATTCACTCACGGCTAACTATCTACGGATGATGGAAGGCCAGTACCTCGATATCCAGTTCGAGTCTCTAGCGTCAGTGACGGTCGAACAGTACCTGGACATGATCGAACGAAAAACGGGAGCACTAATCGAAACCGCCGTTTTCCTGGGCTCGTTTGTGGGGCGTCCTGGTGGGCCAGACCGGGAATTCTCCGCTGGCCTCCGCTCTGTTGGCTACGAGCTCGGGCGCATCTTCCAGATCAGAGATGACATTCTCGGCGTCTGGGGGGGCCAGGAGACGGGCAAGCCGGTTGGTGCAGATATCCAACGAAAGAAGAAAGCTTTGCCAGCCGTTCATGCCCTCAGCATGTCAGATGGAGCAGCGAAACAGAGGATCACGGAGATCTTCTCCAAAGAAGAGTTGAGTGGTGACGATGTGGAAGATGCGTTGCAGGTGATGGAGGACCTGAGTACCCAGGATTACTGCCAATCACTCGCTGACGAAAGATGGAATCGCGCGCGCACCGTGTTACAGTCACTTGATCTTGCGGGTGAAACCGCCAGGGACCTTGAAGATTTGGGAGAATTCCTGCTGATCCGGACCAGTTAGCGCATGGATCCGTTGAAGTTTGGGACATCCCGATCAGCATCGCGTCTCCTGGCGAGACTTGTAGGGACGTAAGAAGGAGATTGGTCAGATGGCCAGGCCAAAGGAACTTGCGGTCAAAGTCGGCTGGTACCTCTTCTACAACAAGTTCATTAAACGTAGAAAGCGCTTTCCTCTCGTTACGATGCTTGAGCCGCTAGAGGCATGCAATCTGGCGTGCGAAGGCTGCGGTCGTATCCGTGAATATGAATCTGTCATCCACCGCCAATTGACCGTCGAAGAGTGCATGAAGGCCGTGGATGAGGCGAACACCCCCGTCGTCTCCATTGCCGGTGGTGAACCGACAATCTGGCCGCATCTGCCTGAACTCGTCGAAAAGTTAGTGGCCAAGAAGAAGTTCGTCTACGTCTGCACTAACGGCCTGACGATGGGCAAGATGATGCAGCAGATACCGCCGTCCAAGTACTTTGCCTGGGTTGTTCACCTCGACGGCACCGGTGAACGGCACGATGTTGCGGTCTCCCGTAAGGGCGTCTACCAGATAGCAATGAAGATGTCTGAAAAAGCACTTGAAAAAGGCTATCGGGTTTGCAGCAATACAACACTCTTCTCAGGTTCTGATGCCGACGACCTGCACGAGCTATGGGAGAAGACCACGGAGATGGGCTTCGAAGGAGCCATGGTTACAGCAGGTTACGACTATGAGACTGTGCCGAACCAGCAGCTCTTCCTTAAGAAACAACAGGCGATAAACATCTTCAAAGAGGTACTTGACCCGGAGAAGACCAAGAAGATTCGCCTCTACAATAACCCGCTCTACTTACAGTTCCTTCGAGGTGAGCGGTCATACAGTTCATGTACAGCCTGGACCAACCCGACATATACGATCATGGGCTGGCGTAATCCTTGCTATCCACTGGCAGATGGGCACACACAGGAACTTGGCGAATTGATGGCCGACGACGTGTGGGACAAGTACGGCAGCCCTGAGAAAGATCCACGCTGTGCAAACTGCATGATGCACTGCGGCTTCGAGTCGACGACGATCTTTGAGGCGATGTCTAGCCCTAAGGCAGCGGCCAAGCTGGTTCGATCCGGGGCTGTGGTTAAAAGCGGCATCACTGCTGGCTAGCGGAGCGGTGGCCTGGCACCAGAACCCGGCAACGAACCACGGCTATGCTACTTCTAACCGCAGCACTGTCTGATGAAGTGAGTGGAATCCTGCGCGCGGGCGACTTCGAAACGGTCTCCAGCCCAGAAGGAGTGCTCGCATACCGATCCAGGCCTGACGTTGAGACGAACAGCCTGGAAACGGGCATTGTTCTGACTGGTACTGGCCGCGAACGAGCTACAAATGCAACTCGCTGGGCCTTCGAAGAGTTCGATCCGAAAGCGATGATGTCGATCGGGTTTGGCGGAGGTGCCCTGGACACCTTGCAACAGGGCGATCTGGTACTTGGAACCCGTCTATTTCGACTCGACGGATCTCCGTTTTACTGGGACGAGGACCAACTTGGAGATCCTCTAATACCTGATCGCTATTTGCTCGGAGCCGCCCGGAATGCCGTTGAGGTCGCGGGCATCGACTTCGAGCAAGGCCCAATCGTTAATCTGCCAACGATTGCCAAGACCGCCGGTATGAAACGCTGGATCGGTACAGCTCTTGGTGGCGCCTGTGTAGACATGGAAAGTTTTGTTGTCTGTGAGGTCGCTGCAGACCGGGAAGTTCCATTCGTCGCAATTAGAGCGATCATCGACACTGCCGATATGGACCTCCCCGACCTTGTGAGCAATATCGGACAGACACCCAACCCCAGCAGAGTTGTACCCGCACTTCGTTACGCCGCACGCAATCCATTTGAAGTTGGGTCGTTGCTCGGACTTGGACGCGCAGCTGCGAGAGCTCGTCGATCCCTGACAGAATTCTTCGCCGAGTTCTCAGCCGAAATGACCGCTGCGGGTGAGTGGCCAGTACAGGGAATCGAAAGTGAAGTTGCGCCGTGAAGTTCCTGGTAACGGGAGCTACCGGATTCGTTGGTGGAGCCGTCACGCGCCATCTACTGCAGGCCGGTCACTCTGTCAGAGCCCTGGTCAGACCAGAGAGTCAAAACAGGATTCCATCGGGCAATGCCGCTGACAGAATTGAACCCATCACTGGCGATCTTGAAAACCAATCTTCCCTGCGTACCGCGGTCGAAGGTGTCGATGGAGTGTTCCACGTCGCCGCGGTGTACTCGTACTGGCACAGAAATCCCTCCCAGACCTATCGGGTTAATGTCGACGGAACAGAACGACTTTTCAGGGCGGCAAAAGCTGCGTCAGTTCCACGTGTGGTTCTCACCAGTACCGTCGCCACATTGAAGTGGCCTGGCGCCGGCAAAATTGCAGATGAATCCGCTGTGGCCAGCGTTGATGATCTCCCGGGGCACTACAAACGCTCAAAGCTGATGGCAGAACAGACTGCCCTGGCGTTAAGTGACACTGGATTCGAAGTCGTCGTGACAAACCCGACCGCTCCATTTGGCCCCGGTGATGCCCGCCCGACACCTACAGGTCGAATTGTGCTGGAGTTCCTTAACCGCAGATTTCCCGGATACGTAAATACCGCTGTGAATGTGGCAGACATTGAAGATGTTGCAGCAGGTCATCTCCTGGCATTCGAAAAAGGCAAGGCAAAGGAGCGCTATATCCTCGGTTCAGAGAACCTCACCTTGCGCGAGATCTATGATTTGCTCGCCTCAGTAACACGTCTGCGACGAACTCCAATTCGCGTTCCGTTCGGCTTCGCTTTGGCAATAGGTGCAGTCGACACGCTCATAGAAGGCAAACTACTCCGCCGTGAGCCGTATATCCCGGTCGAAGGCCTCAAAGTTGCCCGGCACCCGATGCTCGTCAATACCCAGAAAGCTGTGATAGAACTTGGCCTGCCAACGAGGCCGGCTACAGAGTCGCTACTTCGCTCAGCGACATGGTTCGCCAGCCACGATTACACGAAGGCGACAATCGCAACTCCCGAAACGCCGCAGAGCGAAGACGAGGTCAATGCAGGGGCATGATCGAAACGGGACTCACAACCGAGACGGCACGCATCCCTCAAGTCAGAGGCACGCGATTCTCTGGTGTTGAATCGGAGCTGCCTGCTGAGTCAGTGGATTCCGCGATAAGCAGAACTCATGACTTTCTGAAGGACATTCAACATCCGGAGGGCTGGTGGTGGGGTGAACTCGAATCTAACCCCACCATGGAGTCCGAGTATGTTTTTCTCACTCACATTCTCGGCACGACAGACCATGACCGTAATCGCAAGATCGCCAACTACATGGAAAGGCGGCAGGGCGAAGACGGCGGATGGAGCCTGTACTACGGCGGTCCATCAGATGTGAGCACGTCAGTCGAGTGTTACACAGCGATGAAAATGGCTGGCCGGGCACCAGATTCTGAACCGATGGAGCGGGCGAGGCAGTTCATCCTCTCGCGTGGCGGAGTGCCTAAGTCCCGTGTGTTTACCAAAATCTGGCTCGCCATGATCGGCCAGTGGGACTGGGAGGGCACACCGTACCTGGCACCGGAGATCATCTTCCTTCCCAAGTGGGCCCCATTCAATATCTACGCGTTCGCCAGTTGGACGCGGGCGACCGTAGTGCCAATGACGGTCATTCTCTCCGAAAACCCTACATACCCACTTCCGGCCGAGCAGGCAATTGACGAGCTATTCCCACAGGGCCGTGAGAACACCGACTATTCACTGCCAACGCCATCAGCGATGAGTCCTGACTGGTTTGTTTTTGTCGCCGACCGCCTTCTGCACAATGTCGAAAAGCTACCGATCAAGCCTTTGCGCAGGAGGTCGCGACGACGTGTCGAAGAATGGATCGTCCAACATCAAGAGAATGACGGCTCCTGGGGTGGGATTCAGCCGCCCTGGGTGTATTCACTGATAGCACTTAAAGAACTCGGGTACAGCCTCGATCACCCGGTTATGAAAAAAGGTCTTGAGGGGTTGGAAGGGTTTGCCATCGATGATTCCGGCGTCGACGATACCTGGCGTGTTCAGGCCTGCGTATCACCTGTGTGGGACACGGCACTGACAGTAAACGCCATGCTCGAATCCGGCATTGCGCCAGATGATCCGAGCATTGTGAAGGCGGCCGACTGGCTTGTTTCGCGGCAAATCCACGAACCGGGTGACTGGCAAGTCAGGCTTCCTTCCGTCGAACCCGGAGGATGGGCATTTGAATTTGACAACAACGCTTACCCGGATACTGATGATGCGGCGGAAGTGATACTGGCGATCGAAAGGGCTAGTGTGTCTGATCCCGAACAACGGAACACGTCCGTCAGATCGGGCTTGCAATGGCTGGTCGCCATGCAGAGCAAAAACGGCGGCTGGGGCTCGTTCGATCGCGACAACATGAGCCAGATAACGACTAAATTGCCCTTTTTCGATTTCGGGGAAGTGATCGATCCGCCGAGCGTTGACGTAACAGGTCACATACTGGAAGCTCTTGGCGAGCTCAAGTGGCCTCTGGACTCACCGGCAGTTCAAAAAGCCCTCGAGTACATTTGGGAGGAGCAGGAGCCGGACGGAGCCTGGTTTGGTAGGTGGGGTGTGAACTACATTTACGGAACGGGAGCGGTCCTGCCCGGACTCGAAGCTATCGGCTTTGATATGTCCGATGAGCGTGTTCAAATGGCGGCAGATTGGGTAGAATCCCGCCAAAATGGTGACGGCGGTTGGGGAGAGTCGTGCGCGTCATATGCAGATCCAAGTTTGAGAGGCAACGGCGTTAGTACAGCTTCACAAACGGCGTGGGCTTTACTCGCTTTAGTTGCCGCCGGAAGAGCGCGAAGTGAGGCAGCGGAGAGCGGCGTAGGTTATCTTGTTAGGAAACAACGGTCGGACGGAGCCTGGGATGAGCCGCAATACACGGCAACAGGCTTTCCTGGCTACGGAATTGGGGACCGGCGGTTTAAGAGCACGGAGACGTCCGAGAAGGATCTTCTTCCGATTGAACTGCCAGCCGGATTCATGATCAAGTACCATATGTACCGCATTTACTGGCCGCTTCTGGCGTTAGGCAGGTATCGGGCCAGGATCGGCGACGGAGCGGACCGGAGAGGTCTCCGCACGTTGATTGCAGGGGGTAAATGAGCTTGCAGAGGGCGAACGCGGCAGAAATGTCGGCCGTAGAGGCCGGAAGGATCAGCGTACTCAATGGCGCCACTCCTGGCGGTCTCACCACCGGTAACGAGTGGAGAGTTTTCAGCAAGATTTTGTCTGTTGAAACTAAAGACGCTCCAGACTTCATTGATATCACCGCTACGGTCCGGGAGCTCGTGACTGAGTCGGGCGTGGCAAACGGCCAGGTACTTGTCCACAGCACCCACACAACGTGCTCGGTCATCATTAACGAAAACGAGCCCTTACTCCTGACTGACATGGAGCACTTCCTTGACCGTACTGCTCCCAAGGACATGTACTACGGCCACAACGATTTCGCTATTCGCACGGTGAGCGTCAGGCCCAATGAATGCCCTAACGGTCATTCGCATTGTCAGCACATGATCCTCGGCACGAACGAAACTGTTCCCGTAATCGATGGCTCCCCGCTTCTCGGGGAGTTCCAGCGGATTTTCGTGGTCGAGCTTGATGAACCGAAACCCAGGAACATCGCCGTTCAGGTGTCAGGACTGGCTGGCTAATAAGGCCACCTTACCGCTCAGATCACGCAACAACTGGGGCACTTAAACAGATGCAGACCTCTGCAAGCGAACCTCAGTCTGTTTCGTCTCCTAGCAGTTCTCCAGCTGGTTTAAACCAGGAACAGGTCTCCGCATCATTCGATCAATGCGAGCGACTTGCAAAGACCCACTACGAAAATTTCTCTGTGGGCACTCGACTGATACCTCGCGATCTACGAAAGCACTTCTATTCGATCTACGCGTACTGCCGAGGAGTAGACGACCTGGGTGACGAGGCGAGCGGCAACAGGACGGATTTGCTGGACGATTGGCAACGGCAACTTGAGCTCTGTTACGAAGGAATAGCGAGTCATCCGTATTTCATCGCGCTTCAGTCAACAATCAAGCAGTTCGACATTCCGCGAGAACCATTCGAAAAGCTGATCGAAGCAAACAGGCGAGACCAACGAATCCTGAAGCATCCGAGCTTCGACGAGTTGTTGGAGTACTGCGAGCATTCAGCAAATCCAGTCGGACACCTCGTGTTATACGTGTTCGGGCATCGTGAGCCGGAACTGCATGAGATCGCCAACAATACCTGTACTGCTCTTCAACTGGCGAATTTCTGGCAAGACGTCGTCAGGGACCATGAAATCGGCCGTATCTATCTCCCTGCCGATGATATGAAGACGTTTGGTGTTACCGAAGCCACGGTCCAAGACCGCATAGCTACTCCTGAGTTCAAGGCGTTGATGAAGTTTCAGGTGGACCGAACACGACAATTCTTCATCAAAGGATACGAACTGGTAAAGCTGGTGCAGGGACAGGCCCGAATTGACCTTGCGTTGTTTACGGGTGGTGGATTGACGGTGCTGAGAGCGATTGAGAAGCTCGACTACGATGTCTTATCGAAACGCCCTGAAGTCTCGAAAATCTCCAAGTTCCGGCTGCTAATTTCAGCGTACACTCGAACCAAACTGGGAATGGAGCCGCTCCCGAAACGGCTTTTCAAGTCGGCAAACAGCTAGCTCTCTTCACCCTACGGAACGAAGCATTGACCTCTACGGTAGAACAACCTCCAGTGATGCCAGACAAGGTTGATCTTGATGAGGCGTACGAAGTCTGTGAACGGCTTACACGAGAGTCGAACAGCAGCTTCTACTACGCGTTTCTGACTTTACCTATCGAGCAGAGACGAGCAATCTTCGCCACATACGCATTCTGCAGACTCTGTGATGACATAGTCGACGAACCGGACCGAGCCGGTGATCCGGTTACTGAGTTGGCCGAGGTGAGGTCTAATCTCAATGATGCCTATTCGGGTGACGAGACAGGTGCCATCTGGACAGCCATCGCTGATTCCCAGCGGAGGTTCGGTATCGGAAAGTCGCACTACACAGCCCTGATTGAGGGCTGTGAGATGGATCTCACGCAGTCCAGATACGCTAATTTCAATGAGTTAGCTGAATACTGCAAAAAAGTGGCCAGTGCACCGGGACTCGTCTGCATAGAGGTCTGCGGCTACGAGGAGCAGATAGCCGTTCAGCATGCCATCGACCTCGGTATCGCCATGCAGCTGACGAATATCACCCGAGATGTTGCCGAAGATGCAGCTAACGGCCGCATCTATATCCCTCAGGACGAAATCGTTAGGTTCGGTTACTCCGAGGAAGAATTACTTGCTGGAATAGTCAACAACAATTTCCGCAGGCTAATCGAGTTTCAAGTCAAACGTGCCCGGGAGTACTTCGAACGAGGAAACCGGCTATTTCCATTGCTTGACCGCCGCTCGCGTGCTTGTCCACAGGGTATGGCCGAGGCATACATGCAGATCCTCGACAAGATAGAGAGCTCGGACTTCAATGTCATGGCAGGCCGGGTCCGACTCAGCAAATGGACCAAGATCAGGCTCGGTGCGAAGTTATGGCTCCGAAGCCGCGTACGCTTCCTGCCGATCTGACGACCGCTCCCCTCTCAGTTAGCATGCCTAGCGCAATGAGCGCTCATTCACCAACACACGTCGCGATCGTCGGCGGCGGTCTCGCGGGACTGGCTGCCGGTGTAAACCTCTCCAGGCGCGGAATCCGAGTGTCTGTGTTTGAAAAGAGACCTTTTCTTGGTGGCCGAGCCTTCTCTTTCACAGATCCCGAAACCGGTGTTGAAGTAGATAACGGGCAACACGTCTTCGTTGGAGCATGCGACGAATACATGGATTTCCTGCGAGAGATCGGTGCCTGGAACAATGTGCGAATGCCCGGCCGTTTGGAAGCTCGCGTAATCCGTGACGGAAAATCATCCTGGCTGAAAGCATCTTCGTGGATACCGGGCTCCGCCGCCAATTTGCCAGCGCTACTTGGCTATGGGCACATCTCTTACAGGGCGCGTCTCCGACTGCTTTACGGGATGATGAGAATCAGGTTCACGCGTCGAAAACAGGGTGGATTGCTCGAACAAGAAACGTTCGACGCCTGGTTGAGGAGGCACGGGCAGAATGATGAGACGATCTCCCGGTTCTGGAACTTGATTGTGCTTCCCGCGCTGAACGACGACATCGCGCATGTGAGTGCGGATGCTGGACTAATGCTCTTCCAAACCGCGTTACTTGGAGCACCACACAAAGCGGCAATCGGCTATCCGGTGGTCGGTCTATCTCGATTGGCAGGAGATGCGGCGGAAGCATCGATCGAGAATCGCGGTGGTTCGGTACATAAGTCTGCAGACATTGCAAGGATCACTACCGGTGAAGGTTCTGTAACAGGCATCGAACTTGAGACGGGTCAGAAGATCGCGGCCGACGCCGTGCTTACAGCGGTACCTGCTTCTGAAACGGTGAAGCTGACGAAGAACAGCGATCTGATCCCCGAGCATTTTGAGCCCGCAACGAATATGGAAACCGCACCCATTGTTGGCGTCCACATCTGGTATGACCGCCAGATTCTTGACGATCGGTTTGTTGCTGTTTTAGACAGTCCGCTTCAGTGGGTATTCAACGTTACTCGCATGCACGAACAAGAAGCCGAACATCCACAAAGTGGCCAACACATAGCGATTTCACTGAGTGGTGCATGGGAATGGAAAGAGCGCAGCAAGGCTGAACTCCGAGAGATCTTCGTCACCGAAATGGCTCGAGTTTTTCCTGAAGCATCAGACGCGGTTGTCGAGAGATTCATCACGGTTAAGATGATGGATGCGACGTTCCGCGTCACTCCAGGTTCAGAGCAATACCGATTACCTCAGGAGACCTCGGTTCCAGGCCTGTTCATAGCTGGCGACTGGACCCGCACAGGCTGGCCTTCGACTATGGAGAGTGCGGTTCGCAGTGGGAATCTTGCGTCCGATTCGATTGCGAAATACCTTTCGCACTAACTTCCAGCCAGCCCATACTCCACTGTTATGCGTGCCCTCATTCTCGCCCCATTCACAGATCAGGCTCTTAAGGAGCTGAATGAGAATGGCATTGAAACGGTCCATGAAAGCTGGCTTGAATCAGAGGAACTGCAAGACCCGGAGCAGCTGGGCGCTCGACTGGCCAAAGAAGACTTCGATGCTGTGGTGGTTGAAGCCGATTTTCTCTTTGAAGAGACCTTCGACGCTGCCCCCCATCTCAAGCTGGTCGGGATCTGCCGATCAGCCACCAACCAGATCGATGTGGAAGCGGCGACGGAGCGAGGGATCGTGGTCATCAACACACCGGGCAGGAACGCGAATGCTGTCGCAGAGATGACGATCGCCCTGATGATGGCAGCGGCCCGGAGAGTGGCAGAGTCAGACCGCTATGTTCGAAGTGATAACTGGGAGTCTCCGACCGAGGCATACCGAACATTGCGAGGGGTAGAACTCGGTGGACACGTAGCTGGGGTCATTGGCCTGGGCGCTATCGGGAAAAGAGTCGCCGAGCTGTGCAACGCATTCGGGATGAACGTTCTAGGGTACGATCCGTTCGTGACTCCTTTAGACGCGGACCGGTCGAATGTTACCTGGGCCGAGCTGGATTTCCTGCTGGAGAACGCCGATTTCATCACGCTGCATGCGCCGCAACCAGAAGATGGTTCAGCTCTTCTTGGCACCGACAGGTTGGCCAGGATGAAACAGGGGGCGATTCTCGTGAATACGGCCTCATCGGAACTGATCCGAGAATCTGACCTGGTTACTGCCCTGGAAAGTGGCCGGTTGGCTGCGGCAGGCATCGACGTCTACCCCACTCATCCGGTCGATCCGAGCCATCCTCTACTCAGACTTCCAAACGTGGTGCTGACGCCGCATATTGGAGGAGCAACCGACGAGACCATCGCCAGGCACTCTTCAGCCATCACACGCGACCTGCTTCGGTTCGCACGTGGTGAGAAACCATCGAATTTCGTCAATGAAACTGTATGGGAGACTCGCCGTGGCTAAGCGCAAGCCTCGCCCTCTCTATATGGCGATCGACTTTGGCACCAGCCACATCAGGGCGGCGATAGGTCAGAGCTATGGCAGACCCCTCGCTATCGTGCGGCTGCCGGTCAACTATGAGCGCCCTGACAACGGTCCAGATACGGCAGTCGAGTTTGATCCTGAAAAAGCCTGGAAAACCGTCTGTGCTGCATCCAGGAAAGCCATCACTGAATCGGGCGTCGATCCAATACAGATACGGTCTATCACCACGACGAGTCAAAGGCTTGGACTTGTCATCTACGGCCAGGACAGCAGGGAGATCTATTCAGGTCCCAATCGCGATTTGCGTGCAGTATTCCAGGGAGGAGAGATTGACGCCGACGCAGGAAACATGCTCTGGCAGATGACAGGCCACGGGCCGGGGATGTTGACCGCATGGGCGCGAATACTCTGGCTGAAACAGGAGCAACCCGAGGTATTTGAAAAGGTCCGCACCGTCTCCGGAATCGCTGATTGGCTGGTCTACCGAATGACAGGCGTGCTGCTGATGGAATCCGCACTCGCCTGCGAATCAGGATTGGGACTTGTGGCGACAGGTGCACCAGCAGCCGGGTTGTCTTCGTACGCTGGCCTGGACGAGATAGACCTTCCGCAAACTTGCCCTGCAGGAACCGTGGTGGGGAAGCTCGTAACACTTGCGGCACGCGGTCTTGGCCTAGAGGCCGGTACTCCAGTAGTCGCAGCGGGACCAGATACACAGGTCGGCCTACTCGGCCTTGGTGTTTCGGAGCCAGAGACTTCGGGAGTGATAGCCGGATGGAGTGCGTCCGTGATGCGCGTCACCAGGATTCCTCTTTTCGACGATACACACGCGATGTGGACTGGTCGGCACGTTATGCCTGAAAGGTGGACGGCGGAGGGCAATGCTGGCGAAATGGGTGGAGCCTATGACTGGCTGATCTCTTTGATTTGCGAGGGAGAAGATCCTGTCAAAGCCATGGAACGGCTCGACCGGCAAGCGGCTCGCGTCGAACCAGGAGCTAATGGTGTGGCAGGCTATTTCGGGCCATCGTTCGTGAATATGGCGGACTTGACGCTGCGGACAGGTGGAATGCTCCTCCCGGTACCCCTGTCCTTCGAGCCACCCGATAGGGCATCTCTCGCCCGCGCTGCTCTGGAAAACTTCGCCTTCGCGATTCGTTACAACGCTGATCGCCTTGCGATGTTCGGAGGACCGTCAAAGTGGTTCGCTATCGGTGGCGGCATGACCAAGTCACGAACGTTTCGCGAGATCCTCACTGGAGTCATGGGCGGTGCGGTTGGATTCTCAAAGACCGGTGACACAACGACTCTGGGAGCACTGTCGATTGCCGCCGTAGGTGCTGGTGATGCGGATTTCACCGCTCTTGCCAAGCGGCGGAAGCAAGAGTTACGCGTGCTCACAGCAGAGAGCGCTGTCAATTCAGAATACGACGATCTCTATCACGCATGGCGAGAGCGAGAGCGTCGGCTCGCAGATATTGAACTCTAACTGTCGGTTCAACACTCGACGTGCTACCTTTTTGCGGCGAATTAGTTGACTACTTGATTGGACCTCCTCAGTGCCAGCTCCACACTACAGACTGGAACGCGAGAATCTTCTCGAGACGGTTCTTGAGTTGGAACGACGCGAGCTCATATCTGGATCAAGTGGAAACGTATCACTCAGACTCGCACCGGAAGGTGGAGAGGACAGGTACCTGATTACTCCGGCTGGTGTGACCTATGACCGATTGGATATTGATGGCTTGGTAGTGGTGGATGGTGACCTTGAGCCTGTCGCCGCAGATCTTGTGCCATCCACAGAATCTCTGCTGCATCTGGGTATCTACCGCGGGAGACCGGATGTGAACGCGGTCGTCCATACCCACTCTTTGTATGCCTCGGTGGCAGCGGTCACAACCACTCAAATCCCACCAATCGTAGATGAGATGGTCGTCTACCTTGGTGGTCCGGTTGATGTCGCCGATTACGGATTCCCTGGGACTCCAGAACTGGCGGCGGCGGGACTTGAGGCTCTGGAAGACCGCCGCGCGGTGCTGCTGAGGAACCACGGCATGTGCGCGGTAGGATCCGATCTGGAAGAGGCAATGAGGGTTGCAATCCTGGTGGAACGAGTCGCTCAGATATACGTACAGGCCGAGATGGTCGGCGGAGCGACAGAGCTTCCAGATTTCGCAGTCGAAGCCGAGCGACAGGTTTACTTGATGCGTTCTGGACTCGCGGGAACAGACTAGACTTCGTATCCCGGCCAAAACACGAAGTGAACAGGAGAAACGATGCCCGGCGTTCCGGCTTTCATACTTCGCAGGCTCTATGTAAAAGGCAGCCTCCAGAACACGAACACCGGGTGGAGCTTCACGCTCAAGAACTCACTTGGCTCGGGCTACGCCAAGGGCATGCAGCCGCTGAAGATTGACGATAGAGAGTTGCCGATGACCGCTGCATCCTTCCACCAGGACGGCGAGGACATCACGTTTGATCGCGTGACAGAAGGCACCACTTTTGGGCTGAAGATGAACAGGTCGATCGTCATCTCGGTAGCTGGCGAATCGCTCTCACCGGGTGCTCACAAGGTGTGGATGGGCTTCATCGTCCCTGGTTTCGGCAAGATCGGGTTCGACTTCACCGACGAGGTGAAGTTTGCCTGACGAGAACAGGCGCGTACTCATCACCGGCTCAGCCGGGTTTCTTGGTGAAGCTGCACTGGCCCGCCTTACAGAGCGTGATCAGTCACTACTTGCCATTTGCGTAGATCGCAGACAGACGGAAGGGCCTCCCGGCGAAACGAGACGTTTTATCTCTGTAACCCGTGACGTGACCGAACCGCTCGAAAACGTGTTGTCAGATAACTCGATCGACACAGTCATCCACTTAGCTTTTGACCTGCAACCTCAACGAGATCCGAAGGCAGCGCGACAGGTCAATGTCGAGGCGACAAGACGCCTGTTGGAGTCTTGTAAAAGCACAGGCGTGAAACAGTTCATCTACCTGAGCAGTGCCACGGTCTACGGCGCGCACCCGGGAAACGAAAAGCATTTCACGGAAGCCGAAACACCAAGCCCGGTTAGAGGATTCCCGTACTCTGAACAGAAGGTTGAGGCTGAACAACTGGTCATAGGGCACGGAGAAGCTAACCCGGAATGCGCGGTTGCTGTACTGCGAGGCTGCGTGGTCATGGGACCAGGTGCGAACAACTTCATCACAGAATCCCTGGGACTTAGTCTTCTGCCCGTCCGCATAGGTGCCAATCCCGAGATGCAGTTCTTGCACGTGGATGACTACGCCTCGGCAATCGAGGCTGTTTTCACACAGCGCTCACGAGGCGTATTTAACATCGCGGGCAGAGGCACCGTAAGCTGGCGCGAGATGATCCGTATTGCCGGAGCAAAGGCTATTCCCTCGCCGGGACCTCTTCTAAAAGGAGCGATAAGCCTGTCCTGGAAACTGCGGCTGCAGAAACGTTCAACGTCAGCCGGTCTGGCGTTTATCACTTATCCGTGGTTGGTTTCCACAGAGAAGATTGAAGCAGAACTGGGCTGGAAACCGCAGCACTCGTCGAAGGAAGCGCTCGAATCCTGGGCCAGATCCAGAAAGTGATCGATGAAGCACAGAGTGGTCTGTCTGCACCACCAATCGAAAAATGGCCCCCTGATGCGGTCGAACCGGATTTTCTCTGTATACAATCTAGAGGTTGATCGAATTCGCGAGCACACCATCCGTTTCGGCGGATACGGAGAATCCTGAAAACGCTCATGACTCAGTCTGAGTTCGACCCCACCGACCGAAAAATACTGAACATCCTGCAGTCAGATTTTCCGCTGGTGCCGGAACCGTGGAAGGCGATCGGTGATCGAGTCGGCATTGGTGAGCAAGAGGTGTTCGACCGGGTCGGCGTCCTCAAAAAGAAAAACGTCGTCCGCCAGGTTGGCGCAATATTCGATACGCGCCGCCTTGGCTACAGCTCCACTCTTGTGGCAATGCGATTTCCTGACGACAAGCTGGATTCTGCGGCCCAGCTTCTCAACCAGCACCCTGGCATCAGCCACAACTACGCTCGCGAAGGCCAGTTCAACCTCTGGTTCACGCTTGCGGTGCCTCCGGGCCAATCAGTCGCGGAAGAGACAGAGAAGTTAGGGCGAATTACCGGTGCGGAAGCGACAAGACTTCTTCCGACGATCCGATTCTTCAAGATTGGCGTCAACTTCGACATGGAGAAACGAGTCTCCAACGCCGAAAAGTACTTCGTGCCGGATGAGGGCGGAAAAAACGGCAATGGCCAGACCAACCTGGGGGATCCCGGTGAAGGTTGGAACAAGGCACAAGAGCTTTCGGATCTGGACACGGCATTCATAAAAGAGCTGCAGGAAGATCTACCGCTTGTAAGCAGGCCCTTCGATCCCATGGCAGATCGACTCGGAATGTCAGTCGATGAGCTATTCGCATATGGCGAGAAGATGGTGGACAGAAGGCTTATGCGCCGATACAGCGCCGTTCTGTACCACCGGCGTGCAGGCTTCAATGCCAACGCGATGATCGTCTGGAAGGTGCCTGAAGAACGAGCACAGGAGGTCGGTGAAATCATGGCGACCTCTCCCGCCGTGACCCACTGTTACCAGCGGCCAACATATGAAGACTGGCACTACTCGCATTTCACGATGGTTCATGCCACGACGAAGGACGAGTGCGAGTCAATTGCGCGGGACATCGAGGAGAAGACCGGACTTGACGATCGACTGCTCCTCTACAGCACTAGAGAGTACAAGAAGACCAGGGTCCGTTACTTCGTTGAGGACGAGTTTAAGGTCGACGAGCTTGAGCCGCTGGCTGCGAGATAGCCAGAGACTCATCGCAGAAATCAGCCAGAGGAACTGAGATTGCCACGCTACTACGGAATATTTCTTGACGTTCAGGACCGATTGGGAATGGTCTTCGGTGGGGATGCGCATGAAGGCCAGCGCAAGGTTGAGTACCTGCTTGAGTGCGGCTCGAACGTGAGGCTTTTCAGCCCGGAAGACGACACATCTCCTCGACTTCAGCAACTGGCTGCAGACGGGAAGATCGAATGGGTAAAGCGCAAGTACGAATCCGGTGACCTCGAAGGCGCATGGGTCGTCATCGTCGCAGACACATCCAGTACAGAAATCAACGAAGCGATCTCGGCAGAAGCGAAAGAACGGAACGTTCTTCTAAACGTTATGGACGTAACTCCCCTGTGTACGTTTATCGCTCCGGCGCTAATTCACCGGAACGAAGTGACTGTAGCGGTCAGCACGGCCGGAAGTTCGCCTGCCCTGGCACGCAGATTGCGCGAAGAGATGACTGCAGACACCTGCAACTGCCTACGTTGGGCGAACGTAGGACCTATTCTCGCTGACGCGCGAAAAGATGTGCGCGGGCGCGGACTCGTCATGTGCCCTGAGAAGTGGCAGGACTTCATGACACCTACTTGGCTGGATGAGGCCGAGAACGGTGATTCGAGGAAGGCACAGGACGAATTAATCGCAGGTCTCGAAAGCGTGGCGTGCAAGTCTTGTGCTCCCTATGGCTCCTGCCAGCGCATAGAGACTCCTGCCCCCCACTAAAACAGGCTTAACGGACATGAGCAGGACCATCAGGGTCGGCACCAGGGGCAGTCAGCTCGCTCTCGTTCAGGCTGACCTTGTTATCAAGGCGCTTCGAGACGCCAATCCCGGGATTGAGTTCACTCGACAGGTGATCAGCACCACAGGCGACCAGGACAAGACGTCGCCCATCGAGAAGATTGGCTACGGCGTGTTCGTATCTGAACTGGAAAACGTCCTTGCCGGTGGTGAGATCGATATTGCGGTCCACAGCCTCAAGGACATGCCTTCGACGCTGGATCCCCGCTTTACGATCGCCGCTGTGCCCTATCGTGAAGATCCGCGGGACGTGGTTTTAAGCAGAACAGGTGCGGGACTCATGGATTTGCCTGAAGGTGGCAAAGTTGCAACAGGCAGCGCCCGCAGGAAGACATTGCTGCTGGACAAGAGGCCAGACCTGATGGTCGTGCCGATTCGAGGTAATGTACCAACCCGCCTGGAGAAGCTCTCTGCGGAAGACGGTCCCGATGCCCTGATTCTTGCAGCGGCTGGCCTGAAGCGACTCGGTCTGGAGGACGTCGTGACCGAGTATCTCAAGTGTTGGGACTTCGTTGCAGCGGTTGGACAGGGAGCGCTCGCTGTCGAGACGCGAGTCGATGACCAGGAATCCATGAAGTTAGCTGAACCACTGCAGCACAGCGGAACCCGTGCCGCAGTCGATGCGGAGCGAGCGTTCCTTGCGAAGATCGAAGGCGGTTGCAGCGCACCGGTGTCGGCTCACGCCAGAGTCGATGACGACAAAATCTCGATACACGCGTTCGCCGGTTCGCTCGACGGACGAAAGGTGCTCCGGTCGGAACGCGTTGGCGACGTGAACGAAAATCTCGGGCTGGCAGAAGAGCTTGCTGACGAACTGCTGGGGCGAGGTGCAGCAAACTTACTTGGCGCAACAACGGGCGGTTCTCTATGACGACCCCCGGAACGGTTTACCTGGTGGGCGCAGGTCCCGGTGACCCCGGCCTAATCACCGTGCGCGGCATGGAAATACTCCGTTCTGCAGACGCTATAGTGTTTGACCGGCTGGCCTCGGAGATCCTGCTCAAAGAAGCGCGCGACGACGCGGAACTGATCGATGCGGGAAAACGGCGCGACGATCATCGCATGAGCCAGGATGAGATCAACGCAGAGCTCGTTCGCCTTGGCAAAGAAGGTAAATCTGTGTGCCGGCTTAAAGGCGGCGATCCATTTGTCTTCGGACGCGGCGGAGAGGAGGCACTGGCACTCGTTGAGGCTGGGATACCGTGGGAGGTAGTGCCAGGCATCACGTCCCCGATCGCAGCCCCTGCCTACGCTGGCATACCGATCACTCAACGTGGCATGGCCGCTTCATTTACCGTCGTGACTGGTAGTGAAGATCCAGACAAGCCGGACTCATTGATTGACTGGCAGGCGTTGGCCAGGGTAGGTGGCACGCTTGCCTTCATCATGGGCTGGAAAAGCATGCCGCAGATTGTCGACTCGCTGACCGCAAACGGCCTTTCACCAAACACACCTAGCGCTCTGGTCCAGTGGGGCACAACGCCCGTTCAAACCACCGTCACAGCTCCTCTCAACGAGATTGTCAGCACGGGCATAGACGCCGGAATAGGTGCCCCGGTTGTGTTGCTGGTTGGAGAAGTTTCATCGTTAAGAGAAAGCCTTGGATGGTTCGACTCTCGACCGCTGTTCGGCAAGAAGGTCCTTGTCACACGCGCCCGCTCACAGGCAAGCAGGCTTGCTCAGCAACTCGAAGCATTCGGCGCTACGACGCTGCAGGTACCGACTATCGATATCGTTCCAGTGGCAGATCCAGGCGCACTGGACGGATACGTAAGATCGCTTAGTAACTACGACTGGCTGGTGTTCACATCAGCTAACGGAGTTCACGGCTTCTGGGATCGGTGCCTTGCAAATCGGCTCGACGCCCGTGGAATTGGCAAAGTGAAAATCGCAGCCGTGGGTCCAGCCACAGCTCGGTCGTTGGCTGCAATTGGACTGATAGCAGATATCGTCCCGGAGAAGTTCGATGCAGATTCGCTACTTACGGAATTCCGTTTGCTCAACGAACCTCCCAAACGAGTCTTGTTCCCACGATCGGAGATTGGCAGGGAGACGCTTGTGGACGGATTACGGGGGCTTGGTGCACACGTCGATCCAGTAACCGCCTATCGAACACAGATTGCGGAGAATTCCGCTCAAGAGGCTCGGTCAGCGTTTGAGAAAGGCGTAGATATCACTACATTCACGAGTTCCTCCTCAGTTGAGAACCTGGTCAAGCTGATGGATGGAGATGTCTCTGCTATCAACAAGACTTTTGTAGCGTGCATTGGCCCAATCACCGCTGAAACAGCAACCGCTAACGGGATAGATATCGGCGTAGTCGCGGAGACGCAGACAATCGACGGGCTGGTTTCAGCGGTCGTTTCTAATGTCAACGGCGGTGAACCGCAATGAGTAGCGAGTTGAGTTTCGGCCGCCTCCGCCATCTGCGCAAGGATGCTGCAACGCGTCTTCATAATGCTGAGACCACGCTCTCTATTACTGAACTGATCTATCCGATGTTCGTCACTCTGGGCAATGGGATCAAAAATCCGATTGAACCTATGCCAGGACAATTCCAGATGTCGGTGGACGTGGCGGTCGAATACACGCGTGAAGTTGCGGATCTCGGGATCGACAAGGTGCTTCTTTTTGGACTTCCGCAGGTGAAAAACGCCAGTGGTTCATCAGCCAGCGACCCGGAAGAGGCTGTGCAGACCACAGTTCGCCAGATTAAGTCTGTAGTGCCTGGGATGACCGTCATCACAGACGTTTGCCTTTGCGAATACACAGACCACGGTCATTGCGGCCTGATCACGACCGATGGCGAAGTGGACAACGATTCAACCTTGCCCCTACTGGCATCTGCGGCTGTGTCTCATGCTGAGGCCGGTGCTGACATTGTCGCTCCGTCGGCAATGATGGACGGTCAGGTTGCCGCCATTAAGGCCGGGCTTTCAGATGCGGGCCTACTCAACACCACTGTGATGGGCTACTCAGCGAAGTACGCATCCAGCTTCTACGGACCGTTTCGCGAGGCAGCCGGATCAGCTCCTCAGTTTGGTGATCGTCGCAGTTACCAGATGTCAGCGACACAGTCTGATGAAGCAATGCTGGAGATCGAGGCGGACATTGCAGAAGGTGCCGACTACATCATGGTGAAGCCGGCACTGGCCTACCTCGACATCATCCGGCGCGCGTCAGAAACCTTTGCCGAACCGCCTCTGGCTGCCTACAACGTCAGCGGTGAGTACGCGGCCATCAAAGCGGCGGCGGCAAATGGCTGGCTTGATGAACGCACCTCAGCGATGGAGATGCTCACCGCAATCAAGCGAGCTGGAGCAGATCTCATAATTACCTATTACGCCCCGGATGTTGCGCACTGGATGCCGAACAACCGGTAAGATAGCGGGTCCGAAAATGGAGGCGAATAAGCCTCCGTTCAACGTTTCGAAACCAGGGCGGGTTGTCAGGTAATGAGTTCCGTTGCAACTGTGCCGTTGAAGAAGTCAGTTTCAAGCTAGGGGCCCGTTGATGAGCGATTTCTTGAGCCGTGAGAACCTGAGAGCTTCGGCTGCAGAATTTATAGCTACTTTCATGTTCGTGTTCGTAGGTGTTGGGTCTGTCGGTGCGTTCAGCGAGATCGGTGGAATCCCAGGTCCTCAAATCGTTCTGATTGGACTTGCACACGGACTTGCGATCGCGGTTGGCATCATGGCTATCGACAAGGTGTCCGGAGCGCACATCAACCCGGTTGTGACACTGGCAGCCCTGATCACGGGTCGCATCGGCCTGTATCGATCATCGCTTTACCTGGTCGCCCAGTTGGCAGGTGCAGTACTCGCGGTTCTCGCCCTGGATACGGTCGCGTTTGATGTCGAGAATCTCGGTGTTCACGCCGTCTCCTCGAGTATCAACGTTGGGGACGCTTTTGTACTCGAGGTGATTCTGACCTTCTTGCTGGTGTTTGTGATATTCGCGACAGCGATGGACAGGCAGAAGACCACGATGTTCGCCCCGTTGGCGATTGGCGGAGTTGTTGCACTTGATCACTTTGTCGCTATTCCGCTCACAGGCGCTTCGATGAACCCGGCCCGCAGCTTTGGACCTGCCCTTGTTCACGGAGCCTGGGCTGACCACTGGCTTTACTGGGTAGCTCCCATCGTTGGCGCCATGATCGCAGCAGTTGCTTACGTAACAATCTTCGGAACACGGGAAGATCGGCAAAACGCAGGGATCATCACCTTGAAAGAGCCTGAGGATTCCTAGCGTTAGTGCGTTGGCTAAGGTTAATGCAGCGTTAACGGCATCTGGGTAGACTCCCGGCGCGTTGGCGTCGTGAATGCCTCGCTATTCGGGAGCTCTTGAATTTGCCCCAGACATCACTTGTCAGATCTTGCGCCGCTGAAGCAACTGGAACCTGCCTGCTGGTTCTCTTCGGAACCGGCTCAGTTGCTGCGGCTGTTTTCACCGGCGCGCAGGTCGGACTTTGGCAGGTTGCCGCCGTCTGGGGGTTTGGTGTCGCCATTGCGATCTATGTCACCGCGGCCGTCTCAGGGGCTCATCTGAACCCGGCTGTCAGTTTTGCGTTTGCAATCCTGCGTAGAAGCGAGTTCCCACCGAAGCGAATGCTGGCTTACTGGGCATCACAACTGCTCGGTGCCATACTCGCCGGAATAATTGTCCTGTCTCTGTTCGGTCCGCTCATCAGGGATTTCGAGAACAGCAATGGCATCGAGCGCGGTGAACCGGGCAGCGAACGATCTGCGATGGCGTTCGGTGAGTACTTTCCGAACCCGGATATCTACGGTACCGACGACGAAGCGCACGATCTAGTGACGCCCTGGCACGCTTTCGCGGTCGAGGCGTTCGGAACAGCAATACTGGCCCTCGTGATCTTTGCGGTCATCGACAGGCGCAACGTTTCTCTGCCCTCAAAAGGAATGGCGCCGTTCTTCATCGGCTTCACTGTCGCCATCCTTATAAGCCTGTTTGCACCGATCACGCAGGCCGGGTGGAACCCCGCACGTGACTTCGGACCTCGCATAGTCGCGGCCCTGGCTGGTTGGGGAGACATTGCGATTCCGGGGCCACGGTCCGGATTCTGGGTGTACATACTGGGCCCACTCGTTGGGGCGCCTCTGGGAGCCGCAATCTGGGACTACATCGTCCGTCCTGGACTCCGTAATGAGATCGACGAGGTCACAGATGTCGAAACCGCCTGACGTCTTGTTCGTCTGCGTTCACAATGCTGGTCGCAGCCAGATGGCTAAAGCGTTCTTCAACGACGCTGCCACACGAGCTGGAGTAAAGCTGGTTGCTGATTCCGCCGGAACTATTCCTTCGAAAACAGTACATCCGGAAGTGATGTCAACGATGCAGGAATTGGGATTCGATCTGTCCGCCGAGCGCGGCAGACTGCTCACCGACGACATGCTCAGTCACCAACCAAAGGTGATCACTATGGGTTGCCAGGTGGATGCAGAAGCATGCCCTTCGCTGGTACTGGATGATGTGGTCGATTGGGGACTGCCCGACCCAAAGAACCGTCCTGTCTCAGAGGTCCGACAGATTCGTGACGAGATCAGAAACCGTGCCGAAGTACTACTTGTTGAGTTGACCGGTCAGCCCCAGGCCAGATAGTCCAGTCAGATTCATCGCAGGCGCCGCTCTACCCGACCGGTGAACTTGCCAATCGGCACCGCTCCGAACTTTCTGCTGTCGGTGGATGCACCGCGGTTGTCGCCGAGCAGCACATACTCGTTGATACAGGGCCACCATTCGTGCTTTTCCGAGGTCTCGCTGGCAGACTGATCGGCGGGATGCGGTTGCTCAACTATTGAACCGTTGACGAATAGGTCGCCGTTTTCCAACCGCACTTCTTCGTCGGGCAGGCCAACAACTCTTTTCACAAACCAGCGGCCGGTATTCGATGGGTCTTCAAAACGGACTACATCGAATCTCTGAGGCCTTCGCGGCCATCGGAAGGCGCGCCGGTTGACGAATACCCAGGCACCATCAGGCAGCGTCGGCTCCATGCTTGAACCGCGAATACGGACGAGCTTGGCTGTGAGAATACTGAGAATTCGGTTGATCATGCGCCTTGATACTGAATAGACCACATATTCGTGATAGATTTACCGGGCTCAGAGGAGATGTCTCAAGCTCCATACAGACCGGCCCTGGCTTCCAATCATCTCAGAGGCACTGGCCAACACCAAGCACCAGATCGACAAGGAGTCCCGAATGATTCTGGACATTAAGCGGCTTGCTGACCGAATTCTGCCAATAGGCTCAGCAGAAGCTCACTGCGACATTCCGTGCGGAATCTACGACCCGCGCGACGCCATCCAGGCTGCCCAGACCGTTATCCGCATGACTGAGCTGATAGAAGGTCTCGGCGCACCGTCAAGTGTCGAAGACCACAACTCTTTTGCTCGCTACGTGCTGGTGAAAGAGGAGCACGCCAAGAAGGCGAAAGACGACATTCTTGTGATCTGGACCGACTACTTCAAGCCTGAGCACACAGCAAAGTGGCCGGACCTGCACGAAAAGGTCTGGAATGCCTGCAAACTCGGCAGCTACGTGAAGCAGCACGTCGATATGGCCAAGGCGCAGGAGTTCAAGGCAGCGCTGGAAGAGATCGGTGAGATATTCGCAGAGTCGAAGAAATAGGTTCTGCTGATTGACGAGGCAATCGAAGGCCCGGGCTAGACGCCCGGGCCTTTTTCGTTACCGGCAGTCGGAGACAGGCTCAGTGGCTGCCACCGGCGTTGACATGCTCGGCCAGGTACAGGGAGTGGTCACCGTAGCCCAGCTTGTTTGGATCCGACGGTCCTGAGCCGCCAAACCGCTCTGTTAACTTCCGGTGATACTCAGCGTATTCACGCTTTCGTTCGTCGGTATACCGGTACTTCTCCAGCCGGTCGTAGTCCAGCTCCACGCCGAGTCCGGGTTTATCCGGCACAGTCTGCGTGCCGTCACCGTTGTACGGATACAGGCCACCTTTCAACACATCGTCCGACAACTGGTGGTAGTGAGCGTCGATCGGGTAATCGAACGGACCGGCTGTCGCAGCGGCATGAAGCTTAGCGATGTGTGAGACACCGAGGTAGCGACCAGAATGCATCGAAGTCTTCCATCCGAACGCACGCGCAACTGTCATCCAGTCGCGCACGCCAGCGATACCGCCTGAGCCGTAGATGTCACACATGGCAACATCGCCAGCCTCTTCACGAATGGCGTTGGAAAGTCGATCTATCGAATATGAGCCATCGACGCATACCGGAATATTTGTGACCTTCCTGAGCTCAGCCTGTGCACTTAGACCGCGAGCAACATCTTCCAGGTACTCAATGCCCAGATCTTTGACTTCGTTCGCCGCCCACTTCGCTGTTTCGAGGTCCCACGCAGAGTTCGGGTCGATGCGAAGTCGAGCATCAGGCGCGACCGCTTCGCTTACGCGTTTTACAGCAGCTATCTCTTCTTGCGGGCTGTAGACACCGATCTTCAGCTTGATCGATTTGAACCCGTACTCTTCAGCCACTCCAACGACATGCTCAGCATAGTTGTCGAGGTTGACTTCGCCGGGTCCTCCACCTTTTGCAAGCCCTTCTTCAACAACACCTGGAGCCCTGAAGAACATGTAAGCGGCCCACTCGACTTTCTCCGAATACCGCCCCCCGTTCACCAGGGCGGCGACAGGACGCTCAAGGTACCTACCCATAAGGTCCCACATCGCGTACTCGACACCAGCCTGGTTCTGAGTATCTCCGGAAGGGTTTTTCGCATCAGGCAGAGGCATCTCGGCGATGAGTTGTTTCCAGTCAAACGGGTCTTTGCCCTTCAGGAATTCGGCGACCGGTCCTTCCATGTGCGACTTCGGAGCCCAGACCTCGCCGAGACCTGTCAGGCCTTCATCGGTGTGCACTTCAATGATCGTGCGCGGTGTGGCGATTCCAATGTGATCGGTGTACCCGTGATTGGAGAACGAGTATGCCCAGAGCAGTGTGCCCTGCATTGGGATCCCGACTTCGTAGGCAGTTATTCCGGTGATTTTCATACTTTTGTCCCGTTGGCCCATCGCGTTTTCTGCAGAGATTACTTGTTGAAGAACTGCACGTCGTCGCTGATATATTCCTCACGTATGGGTGACCAGATGTCCAGCGCCTGGCAGCCGTCACCGGTAGCTTCGACGAGGTGTTCGACATCTCCGGGAATGACGTAGTGATCGCCTGCGGTGAGCAGTTTCTTTTCGCCGCCCACTGTGAACCACGCTCCGCCCTGCAAGACCCTGCCACACTGCTCATGGGGATGGCTATGTAGGGGAACCACTGCGTTGGGTTCAATATCGATAATGCCCATCATGATCCGCTCACCCCAGATCAGCCGCGCGTTGACACCCGGCACAAGCTCGCGTTTCTCAACCTCATTCTCGTCATAGAAGTACATGTGGGTTCCTTGCGATCTTAATCAAGGTGGTCGCTCGTGCGAGAGAATAGTACCGAACGGATGCCAGCACTCGCGCTGCTGAAACCCGGCGGCCAACTATTCTGCGGGTAGGGAAGTGAGGGGAGCTCTCAAGTAGTCGATTCGCACGGGCACGCCCGTCTCGTCCCAGACTGCCAGGGCTTCTTTCTCGATCTGGTACCTGGCCACGAGCTCTTCATAGAGGTTGGCATAGGAGAACGCGTCGAAAAACAGGTCCAGCGTAATCTCGCCAGTTACCGAGTCGGTCCCGATTCCTTGCAGGCCGGGGAAGCGCTGTTCCATGCTGTCACGCACAAGTTGTCTTCGATCCCTGATCTCTTCCGCAGGAACTAAAGGATCAGTCGAAATCTCGACTGGCACCGGGAAGTTGTTAACGATCACAGATTCCAGAAAGCCGCTCGGTTCGGAGCGCATGCGGATTAGCAGCCGTAGTTCCGGCTCATGGAAAACGTAGGCACCGAGAAAATCGAAACCTGCGAGCATCTCCACTCGCTCAACAACAGGCTCGCTTTCTGCAATCAGCTCGACTCGTCTGATCGCCTCATCAAGGTCGACTTCGAAAACTTCGGCGTAAGCTGCTGCCCTCACATCTGCGCTCGGGGTAGGCACTGGCGTTGGTAGCTCTCTTAACCTGTCGCGCAACGATGAAGTCACGGTGGGAACCGGTGTTTCGGTGGCTGGAATGACAGTCGCAGTCGGGACAGAAGTAGCTGTTGAGAGGTTAGACGACGTTATCGCGGTAGGTGTCGGCGAAGGGATCGGGGCGAGCACCGTGGACGTGGCGACGGGAGTCTCGTTCGCGCTCGATGTACAGGCCGCGACGAGTAGAACGAGTAAAGGTGGAATGACGGCCGGTCTGATCCGCAAGATTATCCTTCCGGGAAAGTTGCCTCGGCCTTATATACGCCCTAACCCAATTAACGGTTCCGACCGGCAACAAAAAGAACCGGCACTCGGAAATCCCCGGTGCCGGTTCGGTCCATCGAATCGTCTTTCTTCGGTCTTCTACAACCCGGTCAACTCGTCTCTCTGACGGCCCAGCCTCGCGTCTCTTTCGTTTGCGAAGCGAGTCACGCCAGCGATGATCGAGTCGGCATCAAGGTGCGCCTCTGCGATCACGTCTGCTTCTGTGCCACCGCTGAGCCACTGGTTGTCCCAGTCAGAGAACAGCGAGTACTCGGCAGTGAGTGGGCCAACATTGGCCAGCGGCATCACTCGCTGCGTGCCGGTGCTCACAACCATCAGGTCGTTCTTCGCTCCAGGTGGGAGAACCGAGTCTTTGTACGACTGCGGCTGCCGGTCGAACAGCTCTTCGCTGATGCAGGCGACCACCTTCACGTTGATGCCAGCATCCGCAAGCTTTGGCAACGAGTTAACAAGGTTGACTGTAGAGCTTGAGCCCTGCGTCAGCACGTAGCCGTGTTTCGGCTTGTCGGGGTCAAAGTCCTTGATGACGTAGAGACCCTTGGCCGCTGCCTTCAGGTCCGAGTCTGCGAAGGTTGATCGGTCGGCGACGGGGAAGTCAGGTCTGGCAACCTCCAGAACGATCACTCCTACCTTTGGATCGTTCGCCGCTATCTCAGCCGCAGCAAAGTAACCGGGAGCCACATCGTTATAGTCCCAGTAACTGAGTGTGATGGCCTGTCCGCGCGGGAATAACTTCCACACCTGTGGAGCAAAGATTCCGAAGTGAGTACGTGCGTCAGCTGCGGTCTCTGGTCCAGAGTGACCGGCAAGAATATGCAACACCCCAACCCTGAACGGACTGTCTTGGTTCTGCTGACTCCAGACTCGAGCCGGGAGGTACATGAGCGGAGTGAACGCGCCGTACGTTCCGCTCAGTGCCCAGACGCCGTTGTGCACCTTGGGATCAAGTGATGCGGATTGGCCAATCATCCCGATAGCTGTTGAAGCGTTGCCGGCTTCCTGGATACCCGCTTTCAGGATCGTGCCGGAGGGGTTTGTGATCGGGTCGAAGTATCCAAACAGCGAGCTGTGCTGGACATTGATCGACTCTGCAAGGTCCGCCGCGATTGCTACGAATCGGTTATCCGTGACGTGGTTCGCGTACTTGAAGATCTCGGAGATAGCCCGCCGGGTACCTCGGACATTACCGGCCTCTTCAAACAGCTTGACCGATGTCTCAGCCGAGCTACCGTCAACCGGGTTAGTAGAGGTGACCGTCTGGGGTTCGACCGGCAGGTTGCTGACTTTCAGCCTGTCGTCGTTGAACGGATCTCCCTCGGCCTTCACCTTGAGAGGCAGGTCGTCTTTGACGCCACCACCGATCTCCACGAGTCGATCTGCCAGCCAGTCACCGAGCCCATTCTTCTCGAGAATCGACATTGCGATGTCGATGTTCGTCTTGAACTGGATCAAGCGCTCGCGATCGTCTTTGATTGGCCCGTCATCGATTCCCTCGAACTTGACTCCGTAGTGCTCCTCGAATGTACGAGCGAGGCCACGGAAGTAGTCGCCGTTCTGTGGGAAGCCGTAAGGATGCGAGGCATGGTCGATGATCTGTTTACCGTAGCCAGGAATCTCGCCATCGATAGCACCCGGCCACCAGCCCTTAACAGTCTTGCCGATCAAGATCATCGGTCTGCGGTCTGTTTGGTCCCAGTCTTCCATCGCGCGGTAGGCGGCAGCCACCTGGTCATAGTCGTTTGCATTATCGATGCTGAAGACATTCCAACCGTAAGACGCCCACTGACTGCCGATGTCGTAGCCAATGTTCCCGGGCACGACACTGCCGACAAGCTCATCATCGATTCCGGCGTTGTTGTACGAGAGCAGCACTCGAAGGCGCTTACCGACCTGCTGGGCGACGGCCTGGGTCTTCATCTCCTGCGAGTGACCGGAGGTCATCGCAAACTCACCTTCAATCGCAACAATCTTTGGAGAGTCGATTGGTGCACCCATCATGTCCCAGAAAGCAGCCTTACCGGCGGCACTGGCGACACCAACGCCAGAAGGTCCGCCATTCACATCGTTCGTGAGATCTGTCGTTTCGGAATGGCCGGAAAGAGCACGAATCCCACGAAGCTTTGCCTGCTCAAACAGTGGATGATCCGTGAGCCCGCGCTCTTCAAGGAGGGTTGCCAGTGCACCGGCGCCGCGGCGAAAACCAAGAGCGTCGATAGAGAGCATTGAGGAGTTCGGGTCGGCAGCGAAGCGATCATCGCCGGTCCGGCCATGCTTTCTCGCCAGTGCTTCACCCATAATCATCCACATCGCATACGTCACAGGCGCGTTGTGACCGCCTGCCAGCATGAACTTGTCTGAGTAAGGGTGCTTAGGTCGTCGGTAATCGTAGTTCAGGCCACCGGCATCAGCTCCAAGCAGGTGTGACGTGACCACCAGCGGTGTGTAAGCAAGCGGGCCGCCAAAGTGGCCGGTCTGCGAGTAGTTGCCGAGCAGGGTCAACGTCATCGCAGTTAGAAAGCCAACGTCGCCAAAGCGAGTGCGGTCGTAGTCAGGTACCTGGATGTCGTTCTTCTTGTTGTGACTGTCCAGGCCGAGGGAGTTGACGGTTACTGTTTGTGTTCGTTCTTGAAGCACCGGCGCTAGTCTCCTGTGCGGGGTGTGTTAGTTACCTCTGTCTGTTCTCACGGCACTTTACCAGTTGCCAAGTTAAAACGGACACTGGGCGCGGCTCATCAGTTGGGCCACTCGCTCCGAATCGACCGTAGAACTTAACCGTGCGAACCGAGTTTGCGGCTGATCGCTGCCTCTGCAACGTGGCTAATGACCTGCGCGATCTCGACGTTGACCAGGGCCGGACCATCATGGTCGAAGGCGCGTTTCAGCGCCGGCTCAAGCTGCTCGTGACTTGTCACATGCTCGGCATGCGCACCTAGTCCTTCAGCAACTTTGTCGTATCGGGTTGGCAGCAAGTCAGTCCAGACCGGTCGACCGTAAAGCCCTTTCTGAATCTGCCAGTCGATGCCCCAGATCGAGTTGTTGCCAACGATCGTCTTGACTGGCAAGTTGTGTCTGACCATTGTGTCGATCTCCATGCCGTTGAAGCCGAACGACCCATCACCGACCGAAAGCATCACTTTCTTACCGGGCAACGCGACCTGTGCTCCAAGTGCATATGGCAGTCCGACGCCGATCATGCCGAAGCTTGATACGTTGTGGAACCTGTATGGCTTGTTGCGTGGAATCGAGGCGCGTAGGAAGTGACAGTAGTCACCGCCGTCATAGGTGATGTGGGTGTCGTCGTCGATAAACTTCTGCACCGACTCGCTAATGAACATCGGATGCATCGGGTCAGATGCCGCGGCGAGTTCGTACAGTCCTTCAAGCCAGGCGGCGTGATCTGCACGTAACGAATCCACCCATTCATCCTGGCGCGTCCAGCTCTGACCTCTGGCTTCATCCAGCATCTGCTCAACGATCGGCCCAACATCACCAAGTATCCCGACCTCAACGGTTCGCGCTCGACCAATCTCCGCAGGCGAGGGGTCAACAACTATGTGCTTAACGCCCTGCGCAAAGGGCGGACTGCCACCGAAGCCGAGCGTGTAGTCAAGTCGCTTACCGAGCATCAAGACAACATCGGCTTCACGGATGCGCTGGGCGGCTTCGTTCAGCGGTTGGTAGCCAAGACCGATGCTGTAGTCGTGAGAGTCAGGAATAAGAGCCCGTGCCGAGTCCTCCGAAACAAAGGGAATATGAGTTGTTTCGACGAACTGTTGGACGATCTCTGGCTCTGCCGTCGCACCGGCTGAAGAGCCCGCCATGATGATAGGACGCTTCGCATTTTGGAGTAGCTCAACTGCCTGCTTAACCTGTACCGGATCTCCCATCACCTTGCGCGGCACACTGTGTTCACGCGGTGTGTAACGTTTCGCTGCAGCTTCATCCACCTCTGCGGACTGGAAATCGTGCGGAATCGTCAGGTGAACCGGACCCTGTCGGCCCGAAAGCGCTGTTCTGAACGCGAGTGCCACGTACTCCGGGATTCGCTCCGGCGATGGCACCTGCCACGCGCCCTTGGTTACAGGCGCAGCGACTCCGACCTGGTCGAACTCCTGCATCGCGCCGCGTCCGAGGTTCGGTGAATCAGCAGCGCCTGAGATGTTGATGATCGGAGCTTCTGAGTGAATCGCATTGGCGAGCGCGGGTACCGCGTTCGCATGGCCCGGAGTTGTCGAAAGGGTCACAGCACCGCGTCGCAAGATGCGAGAGTACGAATCGGCCGCATGCACAGCTCCTGACTCGTGCCGGAAGTCGATCATCCGGAACTGTTCATCATGCATCTTGTCGAGCATATGCAGGATGTGGTCGCCCGCTATCCCGAAGACGGTATCAACGCCTTCGGCTTCCAGTGCTTTGATTAGTAGGTCGCTACCGGTGACTTTCGCCATTCGTTTGCTTGCCTCGATTCACGAGCACCCTGATCGGGCACGAGTTCAGATTGATTTGATAACCACAGTAAGAAAAGCCGCGCAAAGGTTAGCACCCAGATGGGGCTTAACGGGCAACAACACTACCTAGGAGCGAGCGGGTGAGGCACCGACCACCAGGCCGTCGAGCAGACGCTGAGATGCCGAAGCGATCTGGCTGACTGCTTTGTTGAACGCCTTCTCGTTGGCCTGTGATGGCTTGCGAAAACCGCTGATCTTACGAACGTACTGGAGCGCGGCTGCGCGGACATCTTCATCCGTGACAGTCTCTTCAAACGGCGGGCGTAGTGTTTTGATACTTCTGCACATTTCTGAATTCCGGTGACTTACGGTGGAACTGGCCCACCCTGTTCTCCATAATTATCAGTCTGAATCGATCAGATGAGTCGAATCCCTCATCTGATCCGGTGAAGTTGGCGAATCCACAGGCGAAATTCTATCGTCTAAGTAGTCTGGGTCGCCTTCACCATGGCCCTTCTGACCGCTCGAATCGGCAAGAGGCACATGTTCGCAAAGATCGCATCAAGTTCGCTCTGTTCGGCGGTAGTCGCCGGGCTGGCAGCAGTCGCCATGCTGCTTCCCGTGATCACGCCAGGCCTGAGTCCTGAGCTTGTCGGGGCCCATGCTTTCCACGGCCACGTTTCGGTCGACGGAATCGTGGAGCCGCATACCCATGACCCGGCTGAGACCAACCGGTCTGATCTGATCTTCACCACCGATGATTCGGGCAGTACAAACGGTGCCCTGGTTTTTGTGGCCCCCTCGGTAGAGCAAGTAAATCCATCAGCAGAGTTCATGGCTGATCTAGTCCCAGATCAGACCTCTAGCGGCCAATGGTCGCCAGCTTCGCTACTAAATCCTCCACGACTCTCAGTCTGATCTCCTTTTTCCCGTGGCGCTCCACTCATGACATCGAGTGTGTGGCGTCGCGTTGTTAATCAGATTCGAGAGGATTTTCCATTGTTCAAAATGAGTAGAACGCGCACGTTACTTGGTATTGGCGTGATGAGCGCATTCGCTGTGATAGCTGTTGCGTGTGGTTCTGATGAACCTGCCGCTGAATCCACCGCAACCACGACAGCTGTTCAGCCGACGTCGACTGCCGTACCCCCAACTGCCGAACCGACAATCGAGCCCACAACGGAGCCGCACGATCACTCTTCGCATGCGCATGGCCCGGTTGACTCGCCAGGAATGGCGGTTGACCTTGAAGTTGAGATTGACGCGGTCTCAGGTGTGAACGTCCAGATCATCCCCACGGGCTTCTACTTCACGCCAGAAAGCGTGAACGCGGACCATGTTGACGGTGAAGGGCACGCTCACGTGTACGTCAATGGCGTCAAGCTGGGCCGCGTGTACACCGAATGGATCCATCTCCCCGGGCTTGAACCTGGAGAGCACAACATTGCCGTGACGTTGAATGCAAATACGCATGCCGACTACACCTCAAACGGCCTGCCGGTGATAGCCACGAAAGCGGTAACGGTACCGGAGCCTGATGATCATCATGGTCAGGGGCATTCCGGACATGCTGCCGGGATAGAGACTGCCACTAGCATGAGCGTGCAGATCTCAGCCGAACCGGACTCGGTGTCAGGTGCGAACGTGTTCATCACAGTGGATGGCTTTGAGTTCAGCCCCAAAGACGTTAACGAGGATCATGTGGATGGAGAAGGTCACGCGCACGTATACGTTGACGGTGAAAAGATCGGTCGTGTTTACGGTTCAGCGATCCACCTCGGTCACCTGTCCGAAGGCATGCACGAGATCCGCGTTGCGCTGAACGCCAACACCCATGAAGACTACTTGATTGATGGCGAAGTGGTTGAGGCAGTGGCCACGGTGCACGTGGAGAAGGGTGGTGACTCTAGTGACGACCATGACCACGGGCACGGAGACAATGGGCATGATGCTCATGACGACAAGATGGAACATGGCGACGACGGTCACATGAAAGACCACGAAGGCACGCCCATGCCAGGAAACGGTTAATCGCAGGGCAACTACGCCTTAACCAAGACCGGGCTGGGATTACTCCCCGCCCGGTTTTATATTCGACAAGAACTCGCTCTATTTGCCCATCATCGTCTTTACAGTCGCAACAACATCGTCCGGGTCTGGCATGAAAGCGATCTCCAGGCCCTTGTTGTACGGGACAGGCGTATGTGGTGCTGTGACTCGCTTAACCGGAGCGTCAAGATAGTCAAACGCTTTGTCGGCGATCACAGCGGCAAATTCAGAAGCCATGCTAGCGCGTGGAGTGTCCTCGTCCACAACAACAACCCGGTTGGTCTTCATCACGGACTCGAGCAGGATCTCCTCATCGAATGGCGAGAGAGACATCATGTCTACTACCTCAGCGTCTATGCCTTCTTCTTGGAGTTTGTCAGCTGCTTCTTTACAGACCACAGAGGTGTATGACATTCCGATAAGTGTCACGTCGCTGCCGCGCTTCAGGTAGCGTCCTTTACCGATCTCGATCGTGAAAGACTCGTCCGGGACGAAGCCGGTCAAATTGATCAACTTCTTATCGTTGACCAAGAAAACCGGGTCGTCGTCACGGATTGCCGCTGCCAACAGCCCACGACATGAGTATGGGTCAGAAGGCACGACGACCTTTAGTCCCGGGATGTGCGCGAGCATGGAATAGAAGCTTTCCGAGTGCTGCGCTGCATGGCCGGTGCCGGCGCCTGAGCGGGCGAATAGAGTCAACGGCACCTTGGTCTGGCCGCCGAACATGTACCTGGACTTGGCTGCGTTTGAAAGCAACTGGTCGTATGCAACGGTTACGAAATCGAAGTACATGAGATCTACGACCGGTCGCAAACCAGTTAGAGCGGCACCCACCGCAGCACCTACGAATCCCGCTTCAGAAATCGGTGCGTCTCGAATTCGCTCAGGTCCAAAATCCTGGACGAGCCCTTTTGTGGCAGCGAAGGGTCCACCCCATGCATCCAGAGGCTCTTTCGTGTCTTTGTCGAATCCGCCTGATATGTCTTCGCCCATGACGAACACGTCAGGGTCATGGTTGAGTTCATCGCGAAGTGTTTTGTTAAATGCGTCCCGATAACGCATCTCCTGGCCTGGCACGTCATAGCCAGGTCCGAGTGGGTTCGCTGAAGAGGAGGGCTGTTCTTTCGTTGTCATTCGTAAATCTCTTGTGGGATTACTGGGATCAGCAGGTTCTGCAAGAACGATCGGTTACCGCAGTCCTGCCACAGGATTCGAGTAGCTGACGTAAACGTCCGAGTAGAGTTCCGATTCGTCAGGCATTGGACTGTCTAGTGCGAACTTGACCGCGTCTTCCATCTCTTCTTCGATGGCATCCCTGATAGTTGAGAGTTCTTCCGCTTTCATCAGGCTCTGGCCGGTTACGCGCTCTTCGAAAAGCTTGAGGCAGTCGCGGTCTTTATATGCCTGTTCTTCCTCAGGCTTGCGGTACTTCTTCGTATCGTCGGCATGGAAATGGCCGTGGTAGCGGTAAGTTTTGAGATCTAAAAGCGTTGGTCCTTCACCTCGCCTCGCTCGTGCGACCGCCTGCTCAGCCGCGTCATACACAGCGAAAACATCCATCCCATCGACCGACACTCCGGGTATCCCGTATCCCTCAGCCCTGGCTGCTATATCGTCAGTCGATACGGCATACCACGCCGGGGTTGCCTCGGCATAGCCATTGTTCTCGCAGGCGAAAATCACCGGCAGTTTCCAGATAGCAGCGAGGTTCATCGACTCATGGACCACACCCTGAGACGTGGCGCCGTCACCAAAGAAGGACACACCGATCGATTCGCTCTCTTTTCCCTGGTACTTGGCTGTCAGCGCAGCACCCACAGCGAGCGGAACAGATGCACCTACGATGGCGTTCGCACCCAGCATGCCCTTTGAGAAGTCGGCAATATGCATGGAGCCACCTTTGCCCTTGCACTGCCCTGTCGAACGCCCCATGATTTCAGCCATCATGCGTCGAGTCTCAAGGCCCTTTGCTATGCAGTGGCCGTGACCTCGGTGCGTTGAGCCAATCCAGTCCTTCTCCGTAAGGTGAGCACAGATGCCGGTCGGAACAGCTTCCTGGCCATCGGACGGATGGGTTACACCCATCGAATTGCCCTTAAAGGTCTGTTCGAGCATCGTCTCTTCGAACCGCCTGATGCGATACATCGTGGTGTAGATCCACGTGAGTTTTTCGTGGGACAGTTCGGTCATCTGTTGCTCCATTGTTTCGGTCGAACTACTAGATAAATCGAGGTTTCGAGGGGCTCTGCGCCGAGTATGCGTAAGTTGAATCGTAGCATCGCCAGGCACAGCAGCGGTGCACATGAACAATCCGGCGGCCTATTCCACGCCTTGATTCTGGATAGTTGCGAGAGATTGATTTAGACGGCTCTCCTCAAGCCTGCGGTTCTCCATCGTGCCGTCCAGAAGCGGATCATAAACGGACCGCTCGGTCTCCACCGAAGGCGTGATCGAGAACAGGATCACAGCCTCCCGATTCTCCTGCTTGCAACGCATCGCCTGTTCAATGACCTCCTTGACTGTGTACATGGAAGACGGGGAGAGGATGATCCCCTGCGCGCGCGTGAACATTAAACCTGCGCTGAACGCCTCGACCTGGGTGTGAGCGATCGCGTCAACGTACTTTTCTCTGAAGAGAGCAGAGACAACTGGAGCTACACCGTGGTAACGCATGCTGCCATTCAAAACACCTGGAGGATCGTAGTCCCGTCCAACCGTGTACATCTGTACTGAAGGCATCAGACCTTCTGAATCGGCCGCGTCATACGCATATATGCCCCGCGTCAGACTTGGAGTGCTGGCCTCTTCGACTGCGGTCAATCGGAGTGCATCATTCGATACTCGTGTTTCGACGAACGGCGCGATCAAGCCAGCAAAGTGAGATCCAGCCCCTATCGCTCCGATGACATGATCAGGGCCCTCTTCAACTTCACCAAGTTGAAGCGCCGCTTCCTGGCCAATGATGCTCTGGTGCAACGCTGTGAAGTTCAGCAGAGTCGGCATGGCGAATTTAACCTCTTCGCGTACTGTCGCCTCTTCGTAAGCCTCCGCCAATGCGACAGCGATCGAACCGGAGTCAGGCCCTCTCGAATCCAATCGATGATTACCAACGCGCGTCTTTTCGCTTGGGCTGGCTTCGACGTCAACGTTCCATATATTCGCGGCAGCTTCGCCCCACGCGTGCATGCTGCCAGGCTGCCTCACTGCATATATCCGAGCTTCCAGACCGAAAGCGCCTGCCGCGTGACCCATGGCCATTACCCATAAGCCACCCGCTCCACCGGTGACGATCGTTTCAGACTCCGTCTGGCTGACGTAGAAAGCCTGCGGAACTGCCGTATTCGACTCGTAAGATCCGGATGGACTCCCTCCCTCAAACTTGAAGTAGAGTCGCGCTGGAGTCTCCAGAGTCTCTTCCAATCGCCTCGCTCTTATCAGGGGAGTCGGGCGCCAGTCGAGATAGCTGTCCCTCACAGGGCCAGGTATCGAGAAGTGACGAGTTCCTGAGTGCAGTTCCTGTTGGATTAACGGCTTAGGGAATATCGGTTCAAGTTCCTGCTGGGTGACAGGGAAGCCTGTTTTCGACATCATCGGAGGAAGCTTGACCGGAAGGTCAGCTATCGGATTCAACCACTGGGACGGCATCTCGTCGCCACCAAGCATGATTCTGTTTCCGAGTGCGGTAGGCATGTAGATCGCTCTTAGTAAGGTTGATTGGTTAGCGTCGCTGGCAATACTGTCGGAGCCTGGGTGAATGGCCGGATTGTATCGCTGGTACTACGGCACTGTCGGAAGTTGCGGGGCGCGGATTCCGACTAATCACGCCAACACCTTTGCTTGAATTCAATAAAAGGAAAACCATGGCTCAGGTCTGGATAGATATCGAAGATAACGAAAACTGTGGCTACTACCCGACACAGACGTTCGAGGTACGTGGTGCGCCCGAAACCGGTGCGGCTGTGACGGTTGACGAACTCCATGGAACGACCGGGCCACAGGAGATCGTCGGCTGGTGTTCCGATAATGGCGGCACACCATGCGACGTAGCGGTCGTCTTGATCGGTGATTCAGGGGCCGGTGAGTCAAGACTTGTGAAAGGCGGCGACCATGGAGTGAGGATCCGTCCCGTTGACTCTCCAGAAGCCTGGTCTCTGAACAGTTCAACACAAAGAGGAGAGCCGTACGTCCTGCTCGACAGCACAGCTAATTACCGGATCACCAGCTGAATCAACTGTGTAGTCCACCATCGATCACCACGACACTAAAAGACGCGATTCGTATGCATCAGGAGGATTGTTACGAATCCCTTCACCAACGCGTCCCAGCATCCATCAACGGAGTGATTGCGACCGTTTTTTGCACGCATTCAGCACGATTGAAACAAGTTTAATATTTCCTTGACACTGATTTTTCGTTCGTGATAGTTTTCACTCGCCAGATCGAAGGCGCAAAGATGCCGGGTTTTGTCGCGCGCCTCGCTTGCTTGGCTGACTGGATTAGGACAGACTGCAGGAAATGGATCCGCAACCGCTAACAACTGATCAATGGGCGCAGGTTGGCCTCGCCCTGAAATTTCTGTGGGCTGCATTTGCCAGTGCGCTTGTCGCAGGACCGAGCCTGCTGACTGCACATGCAATCATTCCGTCTGCTGTTGAAACGAACACACTTTCGGAAAGGTGGAACAGGCTAAGACCGCTGTTCTACCTGGTTGGAATCATCGGCGTCGCAGGTATCGGGATATTCCTGTTCCTTGCAGCAACCGAAACTGACTGGCTGCGGGAACAGTACCCGCGGTTCTGGCAGTAGACGATATCGGGCGACTAATTAGAAGCACGGCTAGGGCTACGAGGACTAAACAGGCTTGGCGTCGCTAACTTCATTAATCAGAGAGCGCAACAAAAACACGCCAACCTGGTTGAAGGTTCTAATCCCTGTACTCGCGGTAGGCGGACTTGGCGCTATTGCGCTGATGGCAGCAGTCGTCGCGTTCGTGATTACGGGCTGGCTCGGCCAGCCGGTTCCCGTCCTTGGCTTCGATCAGACTTTCGAACAGCCGATCGATTTCCCTCACACCGTCCACGCGGGCACTGACCAGTTGACTGACGCTTCCGGTGCTCTGCGGACCAACCAGAACGGTGAACCGCTCATGTCACTGGGACTCGACTGCACTTTCTGTCACCGCACTGTCACAACACAGGCCAACGCTGGCGTGCCACCTGTCGCTCAATGTGCTTTCTGTCATCAGGCCATTGGTCCAGACAGCAGCGAGCCGCTGACGCAGTTGAGGACTAACGCCGGGATCATTGGAGATGAGTCATCTCCCATCAACTGGCGCCGTGTCCACCGTATGCCAGACCATGTTCGCTTCGTACATGAACCGCATATTCGCTATTTGACTGCAAATCCGTCTGCAATAGGCAATGCCACGGACGGCGTGAACTCGCAGAGTGAGGTTAAACCTGCACTCACCTGCTCCACATGTCACGGAGATGTGGCCGCGATGGAGCAGGTTGAACAGGTAGAACCATTGAAGATGGGGCAGTGCGTAGACTGCCACCGAGATAACGGTGCACCTACAGACTGTGCCGCTTGCCACCACTAAACCGACAAGACTGAAACGCTGACGGACGAAGGGATTTTTACAGGCAGATGAAGCTCACCCGGAGAGAGTTCCTGGCGCTGAGTGGTAAGGCCACCGCTGGTGCGGTGATCTTCGCCGCGTGCGGCATACCGGAGCGCGAGCTGATCGTGCAGAGCCCGGTTGAACTGCCTGAAGACCTTGTACGCGGCGAAGACGCCTGGTTCGCCACAGTGAACCCTGATGGCCGAAATGGCGACGGTCTTATCGTCCGTGTGATGCAGGGCCGGGCCAAGAAGATCGCAGGAAATGTTGATCACCCTGTCAACATGGGAAAACACAGTGTCCGTGATGATGCAACTATTCAGATGCTGTATCACCCTGACCGCCTGGCAGGACCTCTGTTCAGGCGCACTCACGGCGGACGGCTTGCACAGACAACCTGGACTCAGGCTGAGAACCAGCTCGCCCAGTTGACGAACACCTCGAACATAACGGTTGTCACCAACCCGTTGCGAGGTCACCTCGGGTGGGTCGCTAGCCGCTTCGCAGCGGTCAAGGGCGGTCGTTACCTGACATTTGATCCGGTTGAACAGGGCGTACTGCACAACTCAGTCAAGAAGATATTTGACGCAGATGTATTGCCAGACTTCGATATTGCGAACGCCCACGCCGTGCTTTCGTTTGGAGCTGATTGGCTCGGCAGCTGGGTTTCACCAACTCGCTATGCGATGCAGTACGGCAAGTTCCGCAGCCAGGAAACACGCGGCTACATGATTCACGGCGAATCACGCATGTCGATGACAGCAGCGGCTGCAGACATCTGGTTGCCTACTAAACCTGGTACTGAGGGTGATGTCGCCCTGGCTATCGCCAATGTGGTCATAGGCGAAGGTCTCGCTTCATCGAGTGAGATCAACGCATTTACGAACAACCTGCCCAGCGGCATCCTGAACGCATACCGGCCGGCCGATGTAGCAGCACGCTCCGGCGTTCCGCTTGAAATGATCGAAAAGGCTGGCAAGCGCTTCGGTTCCAGTCGACCAAGTGTTGCATTCGGTGGCGGCAGCGCGGGGGCGCACGCACACGGATCGTTCGCGCTTTCGGCTGTTTACGCACTAAACACCCTGGTTGGCGCAGTTGGTGAAACAGGGGGAGTGAGGCTAAATCCGGAATCGGCAATCTCAGGACTATCAGGTTCAGCAACGGGATCTTCGTTCAGCGACTGGGAAGAAGAGCTAGCCCAGTGGCGTGCCGGCAACGTCGACACAGTAATCATTCGCGGCGTTGACCTGGTTCACGGTCTACCCGACTCTGTTGCAGCAGTTGACGCGCTACGCTCCGTGCCCAATGTTGTCGTCTTCGGCACGGTCATGGACGACACGATGGCCGAGGCCACTCTGGCGTTGCCTGAAAAGACGTACCTCGAAGACTGGGGAACGGACATTCCCGAGCCTGCGCCTGGTTATCAGACTGTTGGACTTCAGCAGCCGGTTGTAGGCCCTACCGTTACCGCGAGCGAGGACAGCCTGATAGCTGACGCACGTGGCTTCGGTGACGAGTTGCTGCGCCTTGCCGGCGACCAGATTGGTGCGGGTTCGATGCGTGAACTCGTAGAACGGACAACGGACGATCTGTTCGGAGAGAACCGATCTTCCGGTTCTGTTACGGCCCCAAACAACAGCCTATTCCGCAATGGAGTCCTGCAGCGCGGCGGCTGGTGGGATACGAGCGCCACAGCATCCAGTTCATCATTCAGTTTCCCGAATTTCATCCGTGGCAAGACAGAGGCAGAGTTCTCTGAGAGTTCCGGACTGGGTGCCGGTATTGATGCCACACTGGTTCCGTTTGTGTCTAACAACCTGGATGTCGGTACCCTTGCCGCGGCTCCATGGGCCCAGCAGGTCCCAGACCCTATGTCCAGTGCTGCGTGGGCAACCTGGGCAGAGTTGAATAAAGAGGACGCGGCATCCATCGAGGTCTCAGAAGGCGACGTCGTCTTTATCAAGTCGTCTGTCGGCGAGATCGAGGCCATCGCGTATCCGCACCCTGGCGTCCCGCCCGGTACAGTCGGCGTGCCGATCGGTTACGGCAAGACAGAAGGCGGCCGGTGGGCGGAAGGTCGTGGCGAAAATGTTCTGCGAATTCTCGCTGATATTAAGGATGAAGAGACGGGGGCTCTGGCATGGGCAGCTACGTCAGTTCGCGTCCAGAAGACTGGTCGCAGAATGAAGCTGCCGAAGTTTGAGGGAACGGTTGAAGCGTTCCCGATCGAGCCAGGCGTGCCTGTACTAGTGGTGGCTCCGGGTGAAACAGCCCACGAGGCTGAAGAGGCCAACCACCACGAATACCAGAAGCTTTTTGAGAGCGACGAAACTAGAGCTGAGATAGGTCGAGACAGCATTGGAGACCGAATCAGTGGGTCGGAGACCCACGAGTAAGGTCAAGCGATATCTATGGTCACACAAGCAGGGTTCGGAAATCATAAGTGGGTGATGGCGGTCGATGTAGACAAGTGCACCGGCTGTCAGGCCTGTGTGCTTGCCTGCCAGGTTGAGAACAACATCCCTCTCAACACGCAGGACCGCTTCGAGCGTAATCGCTCGATGTCATGGGTGCGTGTTGAGCGTTACTGGGAAGGCGAATTCCCGAACATCAAGGCCCGTTTCATTCCGATCATGTGCCAGCACTGCGAGAATGCGCCGTGTGAGCCTGTTTGCCCCGTATTCGCCACATACCACAATGCTGAAGGCCTGAATGTGCAGGTGTACAACCGCTGTGTTGGTACTCGATACTGCGCAAACGGTTGCCCCTACATCGTCCGGTTCTTTAACTACTGGGAGCCGGTTTGGCCGGAATCTCTGCGCAATCACCTCAATCCTGATGTGACGATTCGCAGCCGCGGAATCATGGAGAAGTGCAGCTTCTGCGTTCACAGGATTCGCCGCGGTGTGCGTAAAGCAGATAGTGAAGGCAGAGCACTGGAAGACGGTGAGATTCGCACAGCATGTCAGGACGCCTGCCCAACGGAAGCCATGGTGTTCGGTGACATCAACGACCCGAACAGCAAGGTCGCCCAGATGAAGAAAGACGACAGGTACTACCAGTTAATGCCGCACCTTGGTGCAGGTCCTAACGTGTTCTACCTGGCGAAGATAGACGAAGACCGAAAAGTAGAGCATGCAGCCGCGGAGGGCGAAGGTGGCGATGGCCACGGATAGCGCTATAGCCGGTAACCAGGCGGCACAGGAAACCCACGGCGGGCACGGCGAAGACGACGCCGGGCACGTTGTGCTTGCACCTGCCGACGTCAAGAACACGCTGATTGCCACGACCACAGCTGGGGCCGGTGGATTCAAGCGCTGGACAATAATACTTGGCGTCCTGACACTCATCGGTTTGATCGGTCTGATCATCAAGTATCTAGACAGCAGCGATGACCAGACAAAGTGGGGTTATACGGCTGCGATGGCCGCATTCCTGCTCACCGTCGGCGGTGGTGCGCCACTGGTTGCGATTGCCCCTGTTCTTGCCAAAGCAAACTGGGTAAGGCCTCTGACAAGGCTTTCCGCGGCGTTCTCCTTGATCGGCGTCGTGACCATGATCATCATGATCCCGCTGGTGCTGGTGCTTCCTCCACTGATTACCGAAGGCGCTCGACGCAGGTCCATCTGGTTCGAGTCACCTGACTGGACACCACACACCTTCATATTCCTTGCGATGGGCACGCTATTAATTGCGGGACTAGGGCTGTTCTACACCACTGCTCTTCCCGACTTCGCAGCAATGCGGGACCACTCGACGGGCTGGCGACAGAGCCTGGGTAAGACCTTCGCCAGGGGCTGGGTTGGATCTACGGTGCAATGGCGAACGCTGCGGATGCGCATCGGCATGTTCGGAACGTTCTACTTCCTGATGCTGATTTACGTCCACTTCCTTTTCACAAGTGACTTCGCCATGGGAGTCATGCCCGGATGGCGTGACGCAATCTTCCCGATGTATCACTCCATGAGCTCTGTACAGGCAGGTGTTGCGGTTACGATCGTCGCTGCCTGGGCTGCCAGACGCTACCTGGGATTGCAGGACTACCTGAGACTTGACCAGTTCTGGTCACTGGGCAGGCTGCTGTTTGCCTCCTCACTCCTGTGGATCTACTTCTTCTTCTCCGCATTCATAGTGTTCTGGTACGGCCGGACACTTGGTGACATTGCGTGGGTTGACCTGTTCATCCGCGGCCCAATGATCTGGGCATTCATACCAGGAATGTTCATGTCATTCCTGGTGCCATGGTGGTGGCTGATCTGGAACAGGATCAGGACCAGCGTGAACGGACCTATGATAGGTGCCGTCATCGTTCTCTTCGGACTGCTGCTCGACCGCCTGAGAATCTATGTCTCAGCTTGGTCGATCCCTCCGGAAGAGATTCACGACCGCTATCTGAAGCACATTCCGGATACTGTGTGGCCTGATGTGTTCGACTACATGATCATTGTTGGTTCAATCGGTGCAGCAGCCCTTGTGGTGCTACTGGTGTTCCGCTTGATTCCGATCGTTTCTATCTGGCAGACACAGGAGTACCAGTTGCTGTCCAAGCCAGTCCGGTACATCCGTGGACACGGTGTACTGGTTGCAAAGCCTGACTAACAGTTAAGAACGGAAAGACGAAAGAAAGCGACAGCCGGAGCGAATAGCGAAGGCGGCAAAGAAGAGAGATGCAGCAAAGACGCGTCCTGGACCAAGTAGAGACGAACCGTATCCTGCTAAACGGTCAGCTAAACACGCCCAAATGGTGGCTGCCGACCGTTATCGGGCTTGGAATCGTCGTCGTAATTGGATTCGTGATCATCGGATTCATGGTCAACCGCGGGCTTGGCGTCACCGGTCTTTCACGTCCTGTCTACTGGGGATTGTTTATCACGACCTTCGTTTTCTGGGTCGGTATCAGCCACGCGGGAATCATGATCTCGGCCATTCTTCGGCTGACCCAGGCTGAATGGCGTAGACCAGTCACACGCGCCGCTGAGTTGCTAACAGTGTTCTCCCTGCTAACAGCTCTGATCTTCCCGCTTATTCACGCAGGACGCCCGTGGCGTATCGCCTACTGGATCCTGCCGTACGACTTTGCACGTGGAATATACCCGAACATCCGGTCTCCACTCATCATGGACCCGGTTGCCATCAGCACTTATCTCACCGGTAGCACGCTGTTCCTTTACGTGGCGTTGCTGCCTGACCTTGGCAACCTCAGAGACCGTACCAGTGGCTGGCAGAAGGCGCTTTACACGGTGCTGGCGCTTGGCTGGCGTGGGAATCCACGACAGTGGAAGATGCAGACAATCGGAGGAATCCTGCTGTCTGCGTTGATGCTGCCAATCTTCGTATCTGTTCACTCGATCGTTTCGTGGGACTTCGCAGTCACTCCGGCTGTTGAAGGCTGGCACTCGACGATCTTCGCTCCATACTTCGTCATTGGCGCAGTTCACTCCGGCGTATCGGCTGTTGTCACGATGATGGCGTTGATGCGCTGGCTCTGGAAATGGGATGACTTCATCCGCCCAGAACACTTCGACGCTCTGGCCAGACTGCTGATCGTGGTTGCTACGGCATGGCTCGGATTCACATTCCTTGAGTTGATCTTTGCGATCTACTCACTGGATGCACCTGAGATCGCCCTTCGAGAGCTGCAGATCTTTGCCTGGCCCTGGAACATGATGTTCGTGGTGTTCCTGTTGACCGGGTACGTGATTCCAGTCGGCATGTGGCTGTTCAAGAGTGTGAGGAATAACATCGCATTGATGTTCTGGACCTCACTGTTCGTGAACATCGGCATGTGGTTAGAGCGATTCATGATCATCGTTCCGGGGCTTTCCCGAAGGACACCGTTTGTCTACACATGGGATTCGTACCGCCCAAGCATGGTTGAGTGGTCCATTCTCGTGTGGTCTGTTGCATGGGTTACGTTCCTCATGCTGCTTTTCTCACGCTTCTTCCCTCTCGTGCCCTTGTTCGAGCAGAAGGAAAGCGAAATATTTGTTGACAAGATCAAGATCGGACGGGCAAACGTGCCTGCGATCTTGAGGGAACAGGAGTAGCCAACGATGGCTGACCGAAGCATTCTTGGGTTGTTCCAGGAAGCAGAACCAGCGGCAGACGCAATGGACGGACTGGCTCAGGCCGGCTTTGAGCTGGGCACTTTCGATGTGCTCACCGGAACGCCGTACCCTGAAGGTGCGTTCGGCGAACACGTGCCTCAGCACCGGCTGTTCAGGTTCCCGGCCTTTGGAGCGATCATCGGTTTCACGACCGCTATCTTGCTGACTGCAGGAACACAGATCGCCTTCCCACTAGTCACAGGGGGTAAGCCGATCCTCTCCCTGTTCGCAATGGTCATCATCATGTATGAGATGACTATGCTGGCAGCCGTGATCGCCACCGTGATCGGAATCATCTTCGAGTCTCGATTGCCAAACATGAACCCCGGTGCATACGACGAGCGCATCACCGAAGGATGGATTGGCGTCGTGGTGAGTGTCGAAAGTACACGTGCACAGGAAGCGGAATCTGTGCTCAAGACGGCTGGTGCCCTGGAGATTAAGCACGCCTCATGATTTCACGGGCGAGATTGAAAATATCGGCGGTGAGAAGCCGTCGAATGACCCTGCTAGGGATCATTGGCCTGTTTGCCCTGGTCGCTGCTGCATGTAGCGTTCAGGAAGACAACACGTACCCAATTGACCTCTTCACGGAAATGCACTACTCGCAAGCACAGCGTGCACAGGAGCCACCGCGCCTTCAACCGCCCGCTCAATCAGTTGCGTTTGAATCTGTAGGTGGACCTGAAGAGGCGCTCGCAGTTCCAGAGTTCCAGCGGAGAGCCTACAACCCTGTCGTTGCAGGAGAGCTTTACGCGGTGAACTGCTCCATGTGCCATGGAGTCAACGGCCAGGGTAACGGACCGGCTGCGGGGCACTTGCAGTCAGACCAGAGTTACTGGGCAACCGCCAACGGCTCGACCTATGCAGCACCCGCGAACCTGCTGGCGCTGCGTAGTGAACGCAACGAGCAGGCCTGGTTTGGAATCATCAACGGCGGCATCGTGGTGATGCCTGCATTTAGAAACCTTATGAGCGAAGAGGACATCTGGGACATCGTGACTTACCTCTTCGATGAGCAGACAGGACTCGGAACAGCGCAGTAAACTGGTTCCAGATCCACCTGCACGGGGATCCAGATACAAATTCCTCAGTGCAATGCCGATGAAAATCGTCCCAGATCGTGTTCAGACAGCTCGCGTGATTGCCTGGCTAATGCTGGGTGTCTTCGTTCTTACTGCGTTCGTCGCATGCGTTTCTGAGAACGACCTCACTCCCGATCAACGCGCCTACACGTTAGACCGCGAACTGATGTGCCCAGTCTGTGACGGGCAAACCATTGATCAGTCACACGCGCAGATCGCCGTCGACATGAAGCAGATCGTGCGGGAGAAGATTGCAGAAGGCGAATCAAACCAGGAGATCCGGGACTATTTCGTAGCTCGTTATGGCGAGGTTGTACTCGCTTCACCTGAGGCATCGGGGTTCAACCTGATCGTGTGGGTGATGCCTGTGTTGATCGCTGGTGGAGGCGCGCTGGCCGTTGTCTGGGTGTTGAAAAACATGAGAAAAACATCTGCGAAGAACGCGGCCACAGCACAGAACGTTACGCTCGCAGATAGGCAGTTGGAAAAGTACCTCGACAAAGTGGACGCTGATATCGGCTACCGAAAAGAGCTGAACCCTGAATCGGGACGAGAGAGTGAGACCCGCTAGTTGGCTGAACTAGGCGTTATATCCCTGCTGCTTGGACTCGCTCTAACGGCTTACTCCGCCGTCGGCTCGGTGATAGGTCAGACACGCGGCGTTCCCGAACTCGTAGTCAGTGCGAGAAGGTCTATCTACCTTTCGGGTGCAGCATCGGTCACTGCAGCGCTCGCTCTCCTCACCGCGTTCATGCAGAACGACTTCTCGATCCAGTATGTACACGATCACAGCAATACGGTTCTCGATCGCGGATTCACACTCGTTGCCTTTTACTCCGGCAACGAAGGTTCCCTCCTCTACATTTTGATGGCCCTCGCAGTGATGTCCGTCGCTGCAGTGATCTGGGCGCCAAAACGCTTCGCACGGAGCCTTCCATACACGGTTGCCGTGCTTGCCGGAACTCAGGCTTTCTATTACCTGGTCCTGATCTTCTTCGCGAGTCCGTTTGAGGCGTTCAACGGAGCAACCCCCTCTGAGGGTCTGGGTCTAAATCCGCTGCTTGAACACCCGGGCATGTATAGCCATCCACCGATCATCATGGCCGGACTGGTTGGAATAACCATTCCGTTTGCATACGCAGCAGGAGCGTTGATTTCCGGTAACTACGGAGACGACTGGGTCGATATCGCCCGAGTGTCAGGAATTCTCATATGGGGAATCCTCGGGCTAGGACTGCTTATCGGTGCGTGGTGGGCGTACACCATCCTCGGTTGGGGTGGTTACTGGAGTTGGGATCCGATCGAGAACGTGGCATTTATGCCCTGGCTGGTGATGACGGCATTTATTCACTCGATCATGGTGCAGAAGAGGCGCGGTATGTTCCGAATGTGGAACGTCGCCTTGCTGAACATCGCATTTGTGCTGGCCCAGCTGGGTATGTTCATCAATCGCGGTGGACCCGTTGTTTCGGTCCATTCCTTCGCGTCGTCGTCTCTCGGCGTCATCTTCATCAGCTTCATGATGGTTAGCTTTGTGTTCGCGTTCGGCATTTTTATATGGCGTTATCCACAGCTCAAAAGCGACCGTACTGTAGAGTCTTTCCTGTCTCGCGAAGCGTCATTTCTCGTCAACAACTTCCTGCTTCTGGCAGTAGTGGCCGTGACTCTCTGGGGGGTGATATTCCCGGTCTTCTCCGACCTTGCCCGTGACGTTAGCGTCAGCGTTGCTGCTCCCTACTTCAACCGCGTAAACGGGCCCCTCCTGCTGGCAATGGTTGCGATCATGGGGGTCGGCCCACTGCTTCCATGGCGAAGAACTTCTGCCAGATCACTTCGCACATGGTTTATCTGGCCAACCCTTGCAGGCATCGCTGTGATTATCGGGCTATTCGCAGCTGGAATCGATCAGTGGGTCGCCGTGATCGCTTTCGGAGTGCTGGCTTTCGTGGCAATCGCGATAGTCGAAGAGTGGTGGCGAGGGACCACAGCCCGTCACCGAAGTGGCGATAACTGGTTTGCGGCATTCTGGAACCTGATCAATGGCAACAGACCACGTCACGGTGGTTACATTGTTCATCTTGCTGTACTTGCTCTGGCAATCGGTATTATCGGTACCCAGTTCTTCGATCAGCGGGTTGATGTCGCCTTGCTGCCAGGAGAGAGCGCTGTTATCGACAACTACCGAGTAGAGTTCATCGAAACCGTCGAAGGAGCCCGTGCAGATAGGATCACCACACAGGCTCAACTCGACATCTATCAGATCGACCGTTCCCAGTACGATGCAGATGCGAACGCCTACCTTGTCGCGCCGAACAAATACAACTTGAACGGCGAAACCTACCCCGGTGACAGGCATATTGGGATGCTAGAGCCCTGGCAGGGTTTCTACCCTGCTTTCAACCAGGTGTCAGTCCGCTCAGGAATACGTTCGACACTGGTTGAAGACCTCTATCTCATCCCGAGCAACTTCAACAGCGACGGCAGTGTCGCTTTGCGTATGAGCATAAATCCGCTCGCAATGTGGCTGTGGATCTCGGGCCCAATCTTCATACTCGGTACGGTGGTAGCGTTGTGGCCGGCACCTGTTGTTGAACGGAGCATCGCCACGGCGAGAAGCCGACGACGCGATGTCCCGGCTCCGTCTGGTGCTGCCGAAGGTACCGTCGATCAATCTGAACCCACTAATCGCAAAATTGAACTGACTGAGTGACAGCATGGGCACTTTATTGGGGACAGCCCTCGTTCTGATATCGCTGGCAGTGCTGGTATACCCGTTCATTAACAGACGCGGATACTCACTCGCGGGTGATCCAACCATTGAACGGCTGCGCGTCGCGCGTATGCGCGTGTACAGGCAGATCGCCGATTTGGAAGGCGATTACCAGACGGGGGACCTGACCGAAACAGACTACGAATTGCAGATGACCGAGCTACGCGTTACCGCCGCAAAGATCATGCAGCGCGAAGAGCAGCTTGGATCCGTAGTTTCCGATGCTGAGGCGCTTGAACGCGAGATCGAAGCGGCTCGCAGAGGCATGGTTGGACCGCCGGAGGGCGGAGACACAGCTTGATATTTCCCGGCACGGATTCGACATACGATGGAGCTCCACACCTATTCAGGCGCGGAGCGATACTTCTGTTCGCAGCAGCGGCTACTTTCGCTGCGTTCGTATTTACATTCGAGCCGGCATCGGCGCAGGGGTTTCCTTCGGAGATAACCGGGCGCGTTGTCCAGGGAACTCCCGGAGCCGAGGTGCCTGCCGGACTCAACGTTGTGCTACTAGTCGTCGACGAGGCGCGCCAGGAGATTGTGGCGAACGAATCCACCGTCATCGGTACAAACGGAATATTTTCCTTCACCGATATCTTGAGCGGACCGGGTCTGACCTATCGTGTCGCCGTTGATGACGGTGAGTACACGCCATCTGTCGACTTGCGACCAGGTGAAAGTTCGTTCGATGACGTCGAAGTCACGATCTATGAACGTACCCAGTCATTCGATGACATACGAGTCTCTACTTTTCAGCTGCTGATTCCCAGCGTAGACCGCAGCGAACGGCTAATGGGGATGCTCGGAGTGATAAGCATCGTCAACAGTGGTAACCGCGTGTGGGTACCAGACCTCGACGATCCGAACCTTACAGGTTTGGATCTACTGCGATTCAACTTGCCCGAAGGCTTCACAAGCCTGTCAGTTGAAAGTACTTTGCCTCCAGGGAATGTCCTCGACATCGCTACTGGGTTTGCCATGACTAATCCTGTACCCCCCGGCGAACATGACATCCTTATTACGTTTGTTGTCGGATATGAAGGTGATGAACTAACTTTCCCTCTCCGGCTTGCGTATGGAGCCGACCAGGTAAGAATGATGCTGCCGGAGAGTGATGGCACGATTACCGGGCTCGGCCTTTCGGACCCCGAGGGAGCCATTATCGAAGACACTGCGTACAGTGTTGTGACGGGAACTAACTATGCGCGTGGATCGCAGCTCGACGTAGTCTTCGGCTCGTTACCGACGCCTTCCCTGCTCGAGAGGACCCAGAACTTCTTCGACGGGCGCGGTTACATCATCGTGATCGCATGGGTTGCCGGTGCAGTCATGCTCGGAATCCTCGTCTATGCATTCTTCTTCGCGCGACGAAGGAATGCCCCGCCAGGCGCCACGATGTCTGAGCAATATCCCGAATACGAGGGCCTTGATAGGGCCGAAATTGTTGAGACTATCGCTGCTCTGGACAAGCAGCACGAAGCTGGAGAGATAGAAGAGGCCGACTACAACGCCCGGCGTTCGGCTTTAACAAAGGCCGCTCTCTCTGCTGGAAAGAACGAAGACGAGTCAAAATGACACAACGTCGGGGTATCGCCATAGGGATCGGTATTCCGCTCGCACTCCTTGCGGCTCTGTTGGCCTGGGGAGTTGCAGAGAATGGAGGTACGCCGGGACGGCCCGGAGTCAACAGCAGCTTCGGAGAGGTCAAGCTCACGGTTGAACCAGACGCCGATTTCAATCTGACGACACTCGACGGCAACGTAGTCAGTCTCAGTGACTTAAAAGGTAAGGTTGTCGTAGTCGACTTCTGGTCATCATGGTGCGCTCCATGCAGAGCAGAAGGTCCGGTGCTGGCGGAGACATATAAGAAATGGCGTGACAGAGGCGTTGAATTCGTCGGTATTGCCATCTGGGATGAAGTGGGACCGGTCAACGACTTCATCGAGCGGCACGGTATCGAGTACATCAACGGTCTTGATAATGGACGAATTCTCGTGGACTGGGGCGTCAGCGGGATTCCAGAAAAATTCTTTGTAACCGCTGACGGCGAAGTCGTTAAGAAGATCGCTGGACCGAATACCGAAGCAACCCTCTCAGAAATCTTGACCGATCTGACAGACGACGCGCTAGGGATTAAGACTTCAGCTGCGAGATAGGCTTGGCAAAAACCTAGCTGGCAGGCTCCGGTGAGGATTCAATTGAGGCTTTCCGGTCCTCGCATAGCAATCGGCATAGCCACGTTACTGCTTTCCGCGGTATCGATCGCCTGCGGTTCCACCGAACCAACTTCGACTGAGATCCCCTTCGCGACCGCGGTGCCGACTAGCGCTCCTTCCCCGACGATCGATTCGGTCTCGACATCCGAACCCGATGCGACCTCAGTACCTACTAAGGCCCCTTCGCCAACCGCTTCTTCAACAGAGACAGCTGTCGCAACCGCAACTTCGGTGGTGGCTCCGCCTGCGACGGCCACGGCGACGTCGTTACCGACTGCGACTCCACTTCCGAAGCCAGATCCGCGATACAGCTTGATAGTGACAAGCGACCGGGAGCGGGCGTTCGAGGTTTTTGAATCCGAGATTTTTATCGACTACACGTCGAATCTTGATGATGTGCCTACTGGTGCACGCAAGGTGATCTACTTAGCAAGAGTTGATCCGCTGCCTTCCGGTGAACAGATCAAAGAGCTTGCAGATAGGGCACCTGGTTCGGTCTGGTACGTGCTTGGCGAGCCCAATGCACACGGAGTCACCGTCGAAGACTCGATCGTGGCCTTGCATGACACGTACGCCGCTATCAAGTCGGCCGACCCGACGGCTTTGATTACCAGCCCCTCGATTCTCAACTACAGCTTCAACTGCATCAACTGCGGAGGTTATGCATACGGAGCGACCTGGATCACAGACTTCTATTTCGGGTACATAGACCTTTTTGGCGAAGCGCCTCCGATAGACATCTGGGCAATCGACGTGTTTCCAATCGTTTGGCCTGCCTCTAACCTCCCTCCTGGTGAGGCGTTTCCAACGGTTCGCGACGACATTGTTATCAAACAGATCGAAGAGTTCCGTGAGTGGGTCGATTCGCGCCCGGAGTCGCGCGGGAAGCCCATCTGGATCACCGAGTTCGGACTTCACTGGGGGTTCGAAGACTGGAAATTCGGAGTCGAAGGTTGTGATGGACGGCCCACGCCAACCGGTGAGTATCTCGCTGACGAAGTGATCGACTACCTTTCACGGGTCTACATGTGGCTGGAAGCGAACTCGGCCTCAATGAACATCGAGAGGTGGTTCACTTTCTCAACGTACAAAGACATCGCGACGTGCGAAGGAGACTCCGGAAACGGTCTCTCGATGCTCAACGACTCGGGACCGCACGGCGAACTGACTGAGGTCGGCGAGTTCTACAACAACTGGATTCGCGGCATACGCTAGGCGCGAATCGAGCTAGTTCATCATCGCTCCGCCATCAACATTGAGCGACTGTCCGGTGATGTTTTTTGCTCGATCCGAAGCCAGAAACGCAACTGCGTTGCCAATGTCTTCCGGAGTCTGTTCGCGCCCGAGGGGGATACTCTTTAGTCGTTCCTCGAAGTACTGGCGCCTGGATGTTTCGTTATCGCTGGTCATTCTGAGCCTGCGTGCAGCTATGTCGTTCCAGAGATCGGTCCACAACAACCCAGGACAGACCGAATTCACATTGATCTTGTGTTGGGCAAGTTTGTAAGCCCATGCCTGCGTGACATTTATCGCCGACGCTTTCGACGTGGAGTAGTGAGCAAAGCCCGGTGATCCGCGCCTACCTGCCGCGGAAGCGATATTGACGATCTTGCCGGAGCCACGTTCGATCATGTGATTGGAGACGGATGTGGTGGAGTGAACGATCCCCAACACGTTAACTTCGAAGGTTTGTGTCCAGTCTTCAAGTGACCCACTACTCCGTTCAGTCCAACCAGGCGCACCTCCAATACCTGCGTTGTTAACGAGTATGTCCACTTTGCCTAGCTTCTCAAGAGCAACACGGATCATCTCATCAGTCGACTCTTGATCTGACACGTCAACCTGACACGCTTCCGCGCGGCCATCCTTCTCCGAAAGTTCCTTTGCGACACCTTGAGCCGACGCCAGATCAAGATCGGCCACCAGGACACTTGCACCAGCTGCGGCCAGTCTCACTGCGATGCCCTTCCCGATGCCGTTTCCGCCGCCGGTGACAATAGCTGCTCTGCCAGAAAGATCTATGTAACTTCGGTCAGTGGTCATTGCTTAACTCGTAATGGTGCAGTGAAATCGTTCCGCTTCACAGATGGATCACCGCATGAAGAATCCACCGTCGACATCAAGGGCTTGTCCAGTGATGTTGGTTGCATCGTCTGAACACAAGAACACGGCCGCATCACCGATGTCTTCCGGGGTCTGCTCGGTGCCAAATGGAATCGCAGCGGCGATCATCTTCTCGAATATCGCCCGGGGCTCCATCCCTGCATACTCAGGGTCATTCTGTGAATAGCGCCCGCCTACCTGCTCCCACATCGGAGTCCAGAGCAGTCCCGGGCAGATAGCGTTGACGTTGATGCCATGCGGACCCAGTTCTCCCGCCAGTGCCTGCGTGTAGTTCACGATCGCAGACTTGCTTGAGGAGTAGTGTGGCAGCGAGGGACGCCCTTCCCGACCGGCAATCGACGCCAGGTTGAGGATCTTCCCGTAGCGCGCTCGTTTCATGTGGGGCATTACAGAGTTAGCCGCATTAACGCTGCCGACCACGTTCACTCGAAAGGTGAACCGCCAGTCTTCCTCTGTTGACTCGGATCGTTCGTACCATCCCGGCGCGCCGGCGACGCCAGCATTGTTTACAAGTATGTCGATCTTGCCGAAGTGGTCCATCGCTGCGGCCGCCATTGCGGACGTTGCTTCGGGTTCGACAACGTCTGTGATCTGCACAGCAGACCGGACACCTATTGCCTCAATATCCGCAGCCGTTTTCTGCGCCGCATCTTCATTGATATCTGAGACGAGAATATTTGCGCCCTGTTCAGCCATCTTCAGGCCAATTGCGCGACCGATACCGGTTGCTCCACCTGTAACGATGGCCACGCGGTCCTTAAGCTGCAAATCTGTCCCCCATTAAGCGTTCCAAGTTTCGCCGTGGCTCAGTCACCGGCATCAGGAGTGAAGGCAGGCGGATTATACTGCGCCAGCGGGCTGGACTACGACTCATCCAGCCAAGTCGCGTTGGATCGGAGGAAGTTCTGGCCACCAGCCGCAAAAAGGCACTGGAATACGCCTACTCATTACTCGAAAGACCACGCGCCCATCTCCGAGTAGAACTGGCGCAGGTTTCTGACGGGGTGGTATTGAAACACCAGGGACGCTTGCTTACACGCGTTTACTTGAACCGAAGTGGAATGAACGCGGCAGCGGCCATGTCTGAAGCACTGGGCGTCAGAATTCCACCGGCAGGCGAGTCTGTCTCGACCCTAGCCTCGACGGGCCTCCTGTATCGCGTACTCGCTCTTTCGCAGATCAACTTCAAGGACGAAGCGGCATTTGAATTAGCCGCGAATCTTGTCGAAGAAGCGTTAGACATGCAACGCGGTGGATCAACCAGCAACCAGTCCGAATAACCGAAGGAGTGGCCTTTGGACCTGCAACTCGATGGTAAAAAAGCCCTGGTGACAGGTGGGAGCCGGGGCATCGGTAAAGCGATCGCACTTGCACTCGCGATGGAAGGCGTCGATGTCGCTATTGTCGCGAGAACCGCTGGCCCACTGAATGAAGCAGCACGGGAAATATCGCTGCACACAGGACAGAAAGTCGTTCCAGTGCCTGGTGAGACCGGTGACGACGATTCAGTAAAGAGTTTCGTGGCCGAAACGGCAAATCAGCTAGGCAGCATCGACATCCTGGTCAACAACGCAGCGAGACCAGGCGGCCAGCGGCCGATTCCAGCGTTGGCTGACATCACTGACGAGATGTTTAACGAAGACATGAACGTCAAGGTGATGGGCTACTTGCGTTGTGCCCGTGAAGTCACGCCACACATGATTGCGAATAGCTGGGGGCGCATCATCAATATCTCCGGTCTTGCAGCCCGGAACTCAGGAACGGTCATTGGAAGCATGCGGAATGTCGCGGTCGCTGCTATGACGAAGAACCTGGCAGATGAGCTTGGCCCCAGCGGCATCAACGTCACTGTCGTCCATCCCGGTCTCACAAGGACGGAGGCAACGCCTGCTGTGATTGCCGCCAGGGCCAAGAGCCTGCAAGTCCCTGAACAGGAGGTAGAGAGTCAGATGGCAGAAGGCAACTCTGTCAGGCGCATCATCAATGCGTCCGACATCGCGAGTATTGTCGCCTTCCTGGCCTCACCACTCTCCGTCGCGATATCAGGGGATGCAATTGCAGCTGGAGGAGGTGTCGGTCGTGCAATCCATTACTGATCGTCGGAATACCGGCCATGCCACACGGTTTTACCATCTTGGCCTGACAACGTACCTTCTCAAACCGCAACTGACACCTGCCTTCTAGTTGTGCTGTTCACGTTTACTCGCCACTGCTCAAGCTGCTTGCGAACCGGGTAGTCGATCCAGCCGACACCCTGTCGGGCGGTTACCACTGCGATACCGAGTGGGTCACCGTTGTCAGTCTTTCGCCGGGTGACGAAGGACCAGGAGTCACTCATCGCCCATGCAAGATCTCTCAACGCCCGGCCGTCAATCGATATATCCAGCGTGGATGAAGTAACGATCACTGCGATATCGGGGTTCATCGCCTCAAGCTTCCGCATCAGATCAATACCACCGGACCTATGTCCGTAATCGACACTGGCGATGATCACCTTCGGAGCGAGGTTCTTGACGGCCCATACCGCATGGCTCTCAGAGTTAGTTATTCCGATCTGGTCTGTTATGCCTAACCGGCCCAGCCTTGCAAGCGTGAACGAGCAGTAGGCAGGACCTCCGATGACCAGAATTTCACAGTCCTCATCAGGCTTCAGCCCAAATGACTCTCGAGTCATCGGAAGCGGTGCGGCAACCCGCTGCTCGATCGTCGGGGAGGACCTCGCCTTACGTCTTATGATGCGTCGTCTGACCATTGTTTCTCCAGGTGTGCCCCCGGGTTGTTCAGAAAGCACATAGGCCTGCACATAAAGTTCACACGTTCAACATCGGTCGTCAGTTGGTGTTCAGTTCAACAAGGTAGGAAGAAAGTCCTACGATGAGCCTCCGTAGGTGTGCGGTCAGTTTGGCTGCTACCCTGCATCGGCCTACCCGCAAACCTCGTCAACACCTCAATCCACTTCAGTTCGGAGTAGAACATGACCGCTGACATCATTTTCGAAGACGCGACCGCTCTCGCATCGCGATTGCAAAAACGAGCGATATCTGCGATCGAGGCTGTTGAGGCGCACTTAAAGCACATCGAACAGGTCAATCCAGCAGTAAATGCGGTGTGTACCCTGGCAGCCGAAAAGGCGATTGCAACAGCAAAGGAACTTGACAATGGACCGGTCACCGGACCGCTACACGGGGTTCCAGTTGGAATCAAAGACCTCTCTGCCACCAAAGGCATCCGAACGACGTTTGGATCACCAATATTCGCCGACTGGATTCCTGACTACGACGCATTACCGGTTGAGCGGCTAAAGAACGCCGGTGCTGTCGTCATTGGTAAGACAAACACTCCTGAGTTCGGAGCAGGATCCCAGACATTTAATCCCATTTTCGGACCAACACTGAATCCATACGATACGACCAAGACATGCGGTGGCAGTAGCGGTGGCGCGGGCGTCGCTCTGGCGACAGGTATGGTGCCGTTGGCAACTGGATCCGATCTCGGTGGATCGCTTCGCAACCCTGCCGCCTGGTCGAACGTGGTCGGTTTCAGGACATCTCTGGGCAGGGTGCCCTCATATCCAAACACCCTGGGGTTCAATTCGTTTTCAGTGCAGGGTCCGATGGGCCGCAGGGTTGATGACGTTGCCTTGCAGCTCTCAGTCCTTGCCGGACCAGACTCCCGAGTTCCCGGGTGTCTTCAGGAACCGGGAAGCGAGTTCAACGTGAACCTGCAAAGATCATTCAAGGACGTAAAGGTGGCATGGAGCCCATCACTCGGTGGGTATCCGGTTGATCGTGAAATCAGCGCAGTTCTTGAGAAGCAGCGATCCGTTTTCTTGGATCTGGGATGCGTTGTGGAAGAGGCTGACCCTGATCTGTCGGACGCAGATGACATTTTTCATGTCTTCCGTGCATACAAGTTCGCTTCTGACTACGGACGGCACCTCGAGGAAAGCAGGGACAAGCTCAAGCAGACCGTAATCTGGAACATTGAAGAAGGATTAAAGCTAAGTGCGATGGATCTGGCTGAGGCGGAGATCAAACGAACCAAACTTCACGAAAGAATGGCAGCATTCTTCAGCAAGTACGATTTCCTGCTTTGCCCCGTAACGAGCGTTGCTCCCTTCTCGATAGAGCAAGAATATGTAACGGAGATCAATGGTCAGCAGCTGGACAACTACATCCAGTGGATGGCCACTTGCTATGCGATCACCGTTACAGGCCAACCGGCGATCTCAGTACCTGCCGGGTTCACAGAAGAGGGACTTCCAGTAGGACTGCAGATAGTAGGAGCCCACAGGCAGGAGTTGCCTGTTTTGCAGCTTGCAAAGGCGTTCGAAGAGGCCACTCACTTTGGACGTCAACGCCCCGCAGTCGTGAGCTAACCTAGACACCGAAAATCACCAACCACATTCAGAAAGACGATCAAAGTGCCGAAACTTGCAGCGAACCTATCGATGATGTTCAACGAAGTCGATTTCATGGACCGGTTTGGTGCTGCGGCCAGGGCCGGGTTCAAAGGCGTCGAGTACCTGTTCCCATACGACTTCCCTGCTGATCAGATCGCAGAACAGATCGCTAATAACGGGCTGGAGCAAGTCTTGTTCGACTTTCCAGCCGGGGATTTTGCTGGTGGGGAGCGAGGAATCGCTATACAGCCTGACAGGCAAGGGGAGTTTCAGGATGGCGTCGGGCAGGCTCTCGAATATGCGAAGACGCTGAACTGCAAGCGCCTTACAGTGCTTGCCGGTTTAACTCCGGCTGGTGCTTCCGCAGAAGCCCTGGAAGAAACCCTCGTGTCCAACCTCAAGTTCGCATCAGAGCAAGCAGACCCGCACGGGATTAACGTTTTGCTTGAGCCGCTGAACACAGTTGATGCACCAGGGTTTTTCGTTACAAAGACCGACCACGCTCTGGCACTTATCGATGCCGCCGGTGCGCCCTCTAATCTCAGGTTGCAGTATGACGTTTACCACATGCAGATCATGGAAGGCGATCTAATGCGGACTATTGATAACCACGCTGATCGGATCGGCCATTTCCAGATAGCGGATAATCCGGGTCGCAATGAACCGGGAACAGGCGAGATCAATTACCCGAACGTCCTGCAGCACATTGACGACAGCGGCTACGATGGTTGGATAGGTTGCGAGTACAAGCCGGCTGAAGACACGGTTGCCGGACTGACCTGGGCTCAGCGATACCTCTAGTTCACGGCATGGTCCCACGGTAGTCTGAAGAACGTTGGTATCCACACCAGAAGGATAGCGACTCGCCTCGTCATACTCTCGCATCTGGCACTGTTACAGAGTATCCTTTGCGGGTTCTAGGAATTGTGATCGGCCCGGTTCACCGAACCGCGCTACGCTATATCTTTGAAGGAGCAGCTGATGGTCACCGCCGCGGTGATTCTTTCGTTCATTATTTCGATCGTTCTTGTGCTCGTGGCGATTTCGCAGATCGACGCCTGAACATTTTCGAACAGATTCTCCAGGGTTGACTTAACACAGAGCTCAGCCACAGCTGTAACCGCCGATCCAGCGCCAATCAGCGTCCATATTTCTTATGCCAAGACTCGAAGCGAATCTCCAGTTCATGTTCAACGAACTGAGTGTGCTCGACAGATATAACGCCGCCGCGAAAGCTGGTTTCAAGGGCGTAGAACTACAGAGTCCATACTCTATACCTGCAGAACAGATCGTTGAACGCCTGGAGAAGAACGAGCTCAAGCATGTGATCATCAACATGCCTATGAGCGACCCGGATACCGAGAAACAGAACATTCCACTCAGGCCTGACCGTACAGATCTCTACAAGGAACGGGTTGCCCAGGGAGTAGAGTACGCCGCCGCATTAGGTTGTATAGGTGTCAACGTAGGCGTCGGCCCGCTGCCAGAGGACGTCTCGCCGGAAGAGGCCAGAGCCACGCTTGTCAGCAACCTGCGCTATGCAGCTGATCAGCTGGAGTCCGTAGGTGTTAAGGGACTGATAGAGGCCATCAACACACGAGATCAGCCCGGTTTCTTCATCCACACGACCAGTCAAACTCGCGATCTGATCGAAGAAGTCGGGCACCCCAACCTCTTCATCCAGTACGACTTCTACCATATGCAGATCATGGAAGGCGATCTCGCGCCTACCGTGAGAGAGAACCTCGACTTGATCGCGCACATACAACTCGCTGATACTCCCGGCAGACATGAACCCGGCACTGGTGAGATCAACTACGGTTACCTGCTGCCGTACCTCGACGAGATCGGATACCGAGGTTGGGTCGGGTGTGAATATGCCCCACTTGGCGAAACCGTCAGCAGCCTGGGCTGGGCTGATCAGTGGCTCAAGTCATAGCGTGCCGATTCCGACAATTGCCTGATGTTTGAATCGAGCAATATCCGCGCCATTGTCTTCGATCTGGACGGAACTCTACTCGAAACCGAGCACCTTAAAGCGGAAGCTTACGCTGAACTGATCGGTCAGCTGACGGGTCATGGCCGACCAGTGGCGGATGCTATCGAACTGTATCGCTCCATAGTCGGCGCAACGGACCTCGCTGTATGCAAAGCGATGATCGAAAGATTCAGCTTGGAATCGATTCTCGCCGAGCAGAGCGTAGGTGAAACACCGATTGAGGCAATGCATCGGCTTCGCATGAAGATATACGTCAAGCGGTTCGGCACCGCAGCAAATCTCAGATCGCTAATCTATCCACACAACATTGAGCTTGCCAGATCCGCCCACGGAGACAATCTCTCCGTTGGTGTTGCGACAATGTCATTCTCATCCGAGGCTCGACGCGTTCTAGACTCCATTGGAATTTCGGACATAGTTGAAACAATCGTCGGAGTGGATCAGGTTGAGCAGCCAAAGCCTTCACCTGAAGCATTCCTCCTCGCTATGGAACGGCTCGAAGTAACTCCCGGTGAAACTCTAGTTGTAGAGGATTCTGCAAGAGGAGCACTAGCTGCAGATGCGTCAGGCGCAAGGTGGATATGTGTTGCGACTGAGTTCTCAAAAGAGACGCTACGAAACGAACCAGGACTCGATCAACGGTGGATTGTTCAGGACCCGAATGATCTGAATGAGACCGTCCTGCGACGAATAGCAAACTAGTACTGTTACCCTCATCTGGTACCCAAGCCGGTGGGTTCAGCCGTATTCGTCCGGTCTCACGGTCCTTGATAACGAACTGTCAAAACACAACTCCTGCGACCCCTCGCTGTCTGGAGATGAACACATGAAGATCGGAATGGTCGGGCTTGGCAGAATGGGCGGCAACATGGCTGCCAGACTGATGCGTGATGGGCACGAGATTGTTGCCTTCGATCCGAATCAGGACGCAGTTTCTAGACTCGTTGGTGAAGGCGCTACGGGTGCAAATTCTCTCGGTGAACTGATTGAGAAGCTTGAAACGCCGCGGACAGTCTGGGTGATGGTTCCAGCCGGCGAAATCACGCAGAAAACTGTTGAATCACTCGCCGAGATCCTAACCAGTGGGGACACGGTAATCGACGGTGGTAACTCTAACTACAAAGAGTCGATCCGTCGCGGCGAGTTACTCTCAGAGTCAGGTATCGACTACCTGGATTGCGGCACCAGCGGAGGCGTCTGGGGGCTCGACAACGGATACTGCCTGACCATCGGCGGAACGAGGGAAGTCTACGAACGCAACCTGCCAATTTTCAAGACACTGGCCCCACCTGAAAACAACGGTGGGCTCTACGTTGGTCCGTCCGGTTCGGGACACTACACCAAGATGATCCATAACGGCATCGAATACGGGATGATGCAAGCCTATGCAGAGGGCTTTGAGCTTCTGGCAGCGAAAGAGGAGTTCGGGCTTGACCTGGGCGCAATCGCCAAGAACTGGGAACACGGATCGGTCATCCGTTCATGGCTACTTGAACTGACCTCTGATGAGTTCTCAGACGACCCGAAACTGGAGCAATTGACCTCTTACGTCGACGATTCCGGTGAAGGCCGTTGGACAGTTGACGCCTCCGTTGAGTTAGCAGTACCAGCTCCGGTTATCGCACTGGCATTACAGATGAGATTCCGTTCCCGGCAGGAGAACCCGCTGGGAGGACGTGCCCTTGCCGCCATGCGCAATGCGTTCGGAGGCCATGCAGTCAGGAAGAGCGATGGCCGGTAGTAGTAGCGGAAAAGAACGGCTAACCGTGGTCATCTTCGGCGCATCCGGGGACCTGACCCACCGCAAGCTGGCGCCTGCACTGTTCCATCTTCACAAAACTGGTGTCCTTCCGCAGATGTGCCAGTTCGTCGGCGTTTCACGATCAGAAATGACTGATGAGGCCTTTCGAGAAAGTCTTGCTGAAGCGGCAAGGGACATTGTTGGTGAAGACTCAGCGGCATGGGAAGAGTTCGTCGGCAAAGTGACCTACATAGGCGGAAGCTCTACCGAAGATGCCTCGCTGAAGAAGATAGACAAGGCAATTGCAAATTACTGCGAAGACGGAGACGCTGACAACCGTTTGTACTACATGGCACTTGCGCCTTCACTGTATTCCGACACGCTTGAGGCTCTGGGTCGCTGCAAGATGCTTGTTGAGGACAGCGGTTACAGGCGAGTGGTAATTGAAAAGCCGTTTGGCACCGATCTTGAGTCTGCTCGAGAACTAAACGAAGTAGTTCATTCGGTGCTCAACGAGTCTCAAGTGTTCCGTATTGATCACTATCTGGGCAAAGAGACTGTGCAAAACCTGCTCGTGTTCCGTTTTGCCAACACCATTTTCGAGCCTGTGTGGAATCGTCACTACGTTGATCATGTGCAAATCTCGGTACTTGAGAGCGTGGATACGGCAGGACGGGCGGGCTACTACGATCAGTCTGGTGTGCTGCGAGACATGATGCAGAGCCATCTGCTTCAACTCATGGCCTTAGTGGCGATGGAGCCTCCTGCCACCAGTGGAGCGAATGCACTCCGCGACGAGAAAGCGAAAGTCCTGCAGTCCGTCAGGAAGTACGGAAGCGAATCTGCGGCCGAGAACTCTGTCAGAGGCCAGTACGAAGGCTATCGGGACGAAGAAGGAGTCGAGAGTTCTTCGAGCACAGCGACCTACGGGGCGATAAGGCTAAACGTCAACAACTGGCGTTGGCAGGGAGTGCCTTTTTACCTTCGCTCTGGCAAAGCCCTGGCTGAAAAATCGTCTGAGATATCCGTCCAGTTCAGACCGCCACCTCACACCATCTTCGAAACCCACGGTCCGGAAGTGACGCCGAACCTTTTACAGATATCGATACAACCGCATGAAGGTGTGCATCTCACTTTCGAAAACAAAAAGCCCGGCACCCGTATGGGAACAGCTCCAGAGCGTTTGATCTATCACTTTCCGCCGCAGGTGATTCGCGATTCGTACGAACGCCTGTTGCTAGATGCCATCGAAGGTGATCAATCTCTGTTCACGAGAAGTGACGAGATCGAACTCTCCTGGCAAATCATTGATCCGTTCGTAAAGTCCTGGGAGAACTCGCTGAAATCACAGCTCTATCCATACGACAAAGGGTCAATGGGACCCACGGCGGCTGAAGAGTTTCTTGGATCTCAGCGCACATGGCATTTGCACAATGCAGATGAGTAAAGAAGAACGGCAAATACCAGAGCCACCGGATATCACATCACTTCAGCCACGCATGATGACAGCTGCGGAACTGGAACGCGAGTTGGAACGGCTTTTCGACTGGATACATGCTGTCGAAGCTTCACCGGAGCACGTTTTCCTCAGGCTCGAGGAATCAGTCGAATCAATACGCAACACCGCTAACGAACTACTCGCTGAGAGAAGAGACCGTCACTCGGATGAGCATGCACCACGCGGCGGTTAGCCGGCGTAGGTCTCTCCAAACGCAGACATCACGCCCTTCCGGGAGATGGTGCCAACGAGCTTACCTTCCTGAAGAACCGGTACCCAGTCTATGCGCCTTCGGAGCATCCGGGACACGACAGAAAATGCGGACTCATGCGGCGTGACGGTCATTCGAGGTGTGGTGGACAACTGCCCGACCGTAGAAGGTCCATCGAACAGCACCGCATCTGCGGACACAATGCCGTTGAGCTGGTTGTCAGAAGTGACAACGGCGACGGGATCACCGTCATTCGCCTGTATCGCGGCCCGAGCGTCTTCGGCAGAGTCGTGAGGAGATACGACGGTCACAGGGGGTGTCATTATGTGTTCAACACTGCTCATGAACTGGATGGACTGTGTCATTGATTCTACCCGCAGCTAAATTTCGGCTTGGTCGTAGGACGCGTAACCCGGCCAGTCGACGGTATGGCGACAGATGGCGGCTTGGACAGATTTCATCCTAGAAAGCGAGATCCCAAACGACTGCACCGCACGGCTAATCTGGACGGACTGAGCGGTCCACGATCTCGCGGTTCGAGTGGCTCAAATATCGAATGGAATTTATCCGGCCGTGCTAGCCGAGTAGGCGTGAGTAGAGATCACGTTGCCGGCTCGCGGCTTGACTCAGTGCAACAACAGCTTCTTGCTGGGGAGAGTAGGTCGCTGACACTTTCGGCTGCAACGAATGAAGTGAGTCGATCTCTCCGAGTGCATACAGCGCAAGTATCGCCGCGCCACGACTGGTCCCCTGCTCTTCTTCATTGACGGCAATTGGCGCATTGAGGGCGTTGGCCATTGTCTGAAGCCACCATTCCGAACTTCTTACCGCGCCGCCAGATGCTACGAACACCAACCCATCGGGCCGTTCGGGCAGCAGTAATTCGGCAACCATCGCAAAGCGCAGGCTGACCGCTTCCATCAGGGCTTGAATGATTTCGATGGAACTTGTGGATGTGCGGATTCCTTCAAATACACCTGTGGCGCGGGTTGACCAGCCTGTCGCACGCTCACCTGCCAGAAATGGCAAAACAGACAGACCGTGTCCAGCAACGTTCTGCTTCTGAAGCTGAGAATCCAACTGACTAAGGGGCGGTAGCTGCAGCACGTCCTTTGCCCACTCGACCAAAAGCCCGCCTTCGCTGAATGCTCCCCCAACCAGCGTGGAATCCGCACCCAGGCGATAGGCCCAGAGTCCATTGGGAACCTCAATCGGATCCTCGTCAGTCAGAATCCGCATGGCGCTCGTCGTACCGACAGACAGGGCAATTCGAACCGGACTGGCGCATCCAGTTCCGATGTTCACCGCGGCACCGTCTCCGATAGCCGGCAAAAATGGCACGTCAGCCAGTTCAGGCCACCGCTTGCTGAACTCGGCACACAGTCCTGATCGCATTTCAGTAAACGGTGCCAATCGAGGCAGGTTCTCAGCACTCAGGCCTAAATGGCTTAACAGATCTCGGTCCCACTCCAGCGTCTTTCGATTCAGCAATCCACTCCAGGATGCGATCGAGTAGCTGCACGCAACATCCTGAGTACCGAACCATCGAGTGTGCAAGTAAGTTGAAACGTCGACCCAGCGCGCTACTTTCTCCGCAATACTGGGCTGTGTTCGTTCCAACCACCTGACCCGCCCTGGAACATAAGACGTGTGCTGCATTGCACCTGTTCGCCGGTGAACGGCAGACTCGTCCAGTTCGATTCGCAACAGTTCAACATCTTCGGCAGATCGAGTGTCTGCGTACGTGAATACAGGTGTGAGCGGCCCACCTTCAATATCGACTGCGAGAATAGTGGACGCCATAGAGTCCATCGCAACTGCCGCTATCTTCAGGTTCTTGTTGCTCACTAGCGACAGGACACCATCTATGGCCTGTTCTACCGCATCGACGATCCGCTCGACCGGCTCCTCTGCAGTCCCATCACCCGAAATATCCTGTTCGTGGGCGACTGTGATGTCGATACCTGGTATCGAATTTGCGTTTTGGTCGTAGAGCCCGGCCTTTATCGAAGAAGTGCCAATATCTACAGCAAGCACATTCATGATCTGACCACTTCCTGCAGCTCTCGTCCAGATATCAATGAAACGACGTTGCAGAATGTGCAACGACTCCTGTTAACGAACTCGAAGTATCTCACGATGCCATCTGTCACAGCATCAGCGCAAATAATGGCCGCCAGGCAAGTTCCATCACTATCGGTCATTCCGCTAGGCTTTTTGCAATGTCAAACATCCAACCGCTCCCGTTCGAACGCGCGTCGATGCTCAGTTACATCGATGCAAAGGATGATCCGTTCGATATCGCCGTGATCGGGGGAGGAGCGACCGGAATCTATACGGCACTTGATGCCGCTTCTCGCGGTTTGAGTACGGTGCTCTTCGAGCGCGGCGATTTCGCATCAGGCACCTCAAGCCGCAGTACAAAGTTAATCCACGGTGGCGTTCGGTACATGCAACAGGGACGCCTTCGCCTCGTACGCGAGTCGCTCAAAGAACGAAAGTACCTGCTGGATAACGCGCCTCACCTTGTGCGGCCATTGTCTGTTCTTGTGCCCGCATACTCTCGCTGGCAACGCTTCAAATACGCCACTGGCGTGGTGGCATATGACGCCGTGTCGCGCGGTTACGGTCTTGGTGGAAGACGCCGGCTTGATGCACTGGGTGCATCTGAAGTTGTACCGGGTATCAAGGGAGATGGTCTGAAAGGCGGGTCTGTCTACCTGGACGGGCAAACTGACGATGCTCGCCTTGCACTTGCGATCGCTAAATCCGCTGCGGCTCACGGAGCGGCGATATTGAACCACATAGCCGTGAAGGCGCTTCGGCTTGAGCGCGGTCGGATCAGTGGGGTGGAAGTGGAAGACCAGATCACCGGTGCGTCCATGATCATCAATGCAAAAGCGGTTGTGAACGCGACCGGCATCTACACAGATGAGACCCTCGCTCTCGATTCGGGTGGCAGTTCCGGGATCATGCGGTGGAGTCGAGGCACCCACATCGTGCTGGATGGCGAACTACTCAATGACCATGGCCTGCTCGTACCGGAAACGTCTGATGGCAGAGTGATTTTCGCCCTGCCCTGGCTTGGTAGCACCCTTGTTGGCACAACTGATGCCCCTGTCGATTCGCCTGAAGCAGACAAAGTACCACCGCAAGAAGACATAGATTTCCTGATCGAAGAGATCGCCGCTTATCTACCGAATGCGGCCAATGCCAAAGTGAAGGCAGCCTTCACCGGCATTCGTCCTTTAGTCTCCAATCATCCCGATTCCAATACATCGGGAATAGAGCGATCGCACCGGATCTTTGTTGCTGATACCGGGCTAATCACAGTCGCTGGCGGCAAGTGGACGACTGCACGCCTGATGGCCGAACAGACTGTTAGCAAGGCGAGTCAAGTCGCCGGTTTTGGCAGTCCAAAATCTGCTACCCGTACGCTCAGGATTGACGGTTACCAGCAAGAAGGCGCCGACATACTTCTCCAGCAGAATCTTCAAGAACCTGACTCGATTTACGGATCACATCTCAGTGAGATCCACGCACTTGAGGAGCGATCAAGCGATCTCGCGAAAGCCCTGACCGGCAACTTGCCTTACCGGCTGTCTCACGCCGTATACGCCGTTGAACACGAGATGGCGCAGACGCTTGAGGATGTGCTGGCCAGGCGAACAAGATCGCTGTTCCTGGATGTCGACGCGACTGAGAAGGCGGCGAGAACTGTGGCGGATGCTGTAGAGCGTTACTGCCAGGTTGAGGCCGGCTGGGCGGACAGCGAGATGAAGAAACTGCCGGAAGTCCTTGAGCAGTTCAGGACTCCGAATGTTGACGGAGCCAGTTGATCAAGTCTGGCATTTTGGGCAGAAGTATGAAGTGCGGCCACCGATCTTCTGTGTTTTCAGGGCATTCCCGCAATCCGGGCAGACGGATCCTTTTTTTCTCCGAAGCCGCATCCGGTCGTCATAGGCGTCAACTATGTATGGTCGCCCTTGCTCGTCAGGATGATCCACTATGTAGCGCAATGCCTGCAGCAGTGTAGTTCTCACCGCCGCGTGGAGCCGGGTCAATCGTCGAATCGAGATATCGCTCGCCCGCCTCGTGGGGCGGATACCAGAACTGTGCAGCGCCTCATCGGCATAGATGTTCCCGACTCCGGCAAGCACCGCCTGGTCTATCAGAACGGCCTTGATCGGTGAGCGTTTCTTCTTCTTCACCCGCGCGACAAACTCATCCTCCGTCAGAATCGAGTTCAGCGCGTCTGGTCCCAGATTGCCAAGTACCTGATCTTCTGACTCTTCCAGCCGCACTCCTGCCCATCGCCTGGGATCATCCAGTTCGATTCGCCTCTCATCATCGAGGTAGAAAGTGACGCGGGCGTACTTGAACGGCTCTTCGGACGGATTCATGACAACCAGGCGCCCGGTCATTCCCATGTGGAGCCACAAAACGCCGTAATCAAGGCGAGCGATGAGGTTCTTGCCGATTCGACTGAAGCGTTCGAACTTGCGGCCAGGTAGTTTCGATAGACCACCCTGCCCATCTTCGCTGTTCTCAATTCCTGGCCAATCGGCGTCAACTGCAACGATCGTCCGGCCGATGAGCTCCTGTGACGCAAGATAGAGCCGAAGCGATTCGACCTCGGGAAGCTCAGGCACGGGATTGGCTCACTCCATGTCACCCCAGCGGATTCCGGTCTTGGTCTCCACGTTCAGCGGTATGGCGAGGTCCATAGCCGCCGGCATCAACTCCGTGACCATCGCCTGGAGTTCCATCAGCTCACCTGGCGCGGCCTCGAAGATCAATTCGTCGTGCACCTGGATGAGCATCTGGGACCTCATCTTCTCTTTTGCCATCGCAGCATCAACGTCGATCATCGCGATCTTAACGATGTCAGCAGCGGTGCCTTGGATCGGCATATTGACCGCTACTCGTTCGGCAGCAGACCTGTGCATACCGTTCCTGGAAGTGATCTCTGGCAGGTAGCGTCTCCTGCCAGTCAGAGTCTCTGAGTAGCCGCGCTCACGAGCCTGTTCCTTCGTTCCGTCGATGTACTCTCTCAGTCCGGGATATTTTCCGAAGTAAAGATCAATGAACTCCTGGCCCTGCTGGCGGGTCAGGTCCGTCTGTCGCGCAACGCCGTGTGGACCAAGCCCGTAGATCACCCCGAAGTTGAGAATCTTCGCAATGCGACGCTGATCAGGTGTCACATCATCGTCGCCATACATCGCCCTGGCTGTCGCGCTGTGGATATCCTCGCCGTTCTTGAAGGCCTCCAGAAGCCCCGGTTCCTGCGAAAGGTGCGCAAGGATACGCAGTTCAATCTGAGAATAGTCGGCCGCTAACAGCATCCATCCGCTTGCGTGGTCTGTAGTGAATGCTGAGCGGACTCGCCTCCCGAGTTCCGTTCGCACCGGAATGTTTTGGACGTTCGGATCTGTGCTTGAAAGCCGACCGGTTGCAGAGCCAACCTGGTTGAAGCTGGTGTGGACTCGTTTCGTACGCGGGTTCACAAGCTGCGGCAGCGCGTCCACGTAAGTCGATTTTAACTTCGTCAGTTCTCGGTACTTCAGCACCGCCGAAGCAAGCTCGTAGACCCTGTCATCGAGATTCGGTGTCTCCATGATGCCATCGAGAGCGTTGGCATCCATCGACCAGCCAGTCTTGGTGCGCCGAGTCTTTGGAGCGCCGAGTTCGTCGATGAGGATCGCAGCCACTTGCTGGTTGGCATTTAGATTGAGTTCTCGGCCGCCAAGCACCGAGGTTGCAGCTTGCTGTATGCCTTGCAATTCCGATCCGAGTTCTTCCGACATCTCCGCAAGCATCGACGTGTCGATTTCGAATCCATTTCGTTGCATAGACACGATAGTAGGCAGAAGCGGGATTTCAATTTCGTCGTTTACCTTCTGTGCACCGTGCTCCTTGAGTTGTGGCTCGAAGAACTGCCTCAATCTCCAGGCGATGTCTGCGTCCGCACTGGCGTAAGGAGCAGCTTTTTCAATCGGCACCTCAGCCATCGTGATCTGCTTGCGTCCCGTGCCAATGAGATTGGTAATGGGCATCATCTCGATGTGAAAACAGTCCACTGATAGCTGCTTGAGGCCGATAGCTCGTCTGCCACACAGCGCTGCGGCGATCATCGAATCGAAATCGATCCCCTTCGGAGAAATCCCCGCTTCGTGTAGCACCATCATGTCGTAGTTGGCGTTATGGGCCGTCTTTGGGATCTTGGGATCCTCGAACATCGGCTTCAGAGTCGCGAGTGCCCTCTCGAACGGGATCTGGTCGCCTTCGTGGTGTCCGACCGGCACATACCAGGCGAGACCCGCTTCGTTCGAGAAGGAAAGGCCGACCAGTTCGGCCCTCATTGGGTCAGTGCCGGTCGTTTCCGTGTCAAAGGCGAATCCATTTGGCGTAGAGATGGATTTGACCATCTCCTTTAGATCTTTCAGGGTGGTGATCGTGCGGTAATCGACCTGCTCGGCGCCTTCAGGCGTCTCTTCGACTTCCTCGTTATCTTTTTGGGCGCCATTCGCGACGTTGTTAGAGCCCAGCCCGAGTTGAGCTCCATCCGCAGGTGGCCCCCATGGATCGTCGGTTTCCGGGTCTGGTATTTGCCTCAGGACGGTTCGGAATTCAAGACCGCTTAGAACCTCAACGACTTTAGAGCGATCATAGTTCGCGAACTCAGCATCACCAAGCTCAAAATCTATCGACACATCTCTCACGATCGTGGTGAGTTTCAGTCCATCGAAGGCGACCTGCTTGTTTTCCTCCAATCGCGTCTGCACGCTCTTTGCGCCACGCAGTTCGTCTTTTGGAATTTCAGACACTTCTTCGATGTTGGCGTAGACATCCTCGAGGTGTCCGAACTTGCGCAGCACCGTCCGTGCGGCTTTGGGTCCAACCTTCGGAACGCCAGGGATGTTGTCCGAAGGATCACCCTCAAGAGCCTTAATCTCCGCAACAAACTCGGGACCAAGGCCGTCGTAACGCTCTTTCACGGCCTCACGGTCATAGACACGTACATCACCGAAACCTGAGTACATCAACAGCTTCGTGTCGTCGGAGACAAGTTGCAACTGGTCTGCATCACCGGTGAGGATCAGGCATTCCGCGCCCTGCTCTTCTGCTTTCCTCGCAATGGTGCCCACAAGATCGTCAGCCTCGTAACCGTCCAGCTTGTACACGGGGATGCTGAACGCCTCACAGATTCTCTCGACCATCGGTATCTGTTCATGCAGTTCGGGATCGGTCGGTGGTCGCTGCTTCTTGTACTGGTCGAACAACTCATCCCGGAATGTCGGAGCCTTGGTGTCGAACGTAAGTACGACGTGAGTTGGTTTGCGCTCCCTCAGTGTCCTGAGAAACGTCGTGAGCCAACCATATGCCCCACGCGTATCCTGACCCGAAGATGTGCTGAGACGCTCTGGAATAGCGAACCACGCTCGGAATACCATCGAGTGGCCGTCCATGACGAGCAGCAGTGGTTTCTTTGCTTGTTTTGCTGGCATGGCTCGGGCGACACACTTTCCTGTTGTTAACGCAGTTGCCGCCGATTATAGCCAGTGAACCTGCCGAACTCAGAACATCGGTCAGTGCCACTCCCGTACCCAGAGCGTGCTGTTGTACACCTGTTCGAATCCCATTGACAGGTAGAACGGCATTGTCGAACCGACGTACGCAGTACTGGCACCTTGCTCAACGCACCGCCTGACGCCTTCAAGCACTACTGCTGCACCCAGACCCTTCCGTCGGTAGTCGGGATCAGTAGCAACAGGCTCAACGTAGGCGATGCGATGAACCGGCTCGAGCCACATGCCGCAATAGGCCACGAAGTTACCTTCAGGGGCGACCACAACCAGGTTCAGGTCTTTGCGGTAGTTCGGCGCTGACTGCATGAGGCGACGCTCCCACAGACTGTTCTCGAGAGGCTCGTCACCGTGATCGAACCCTCTCCAGAGACAACGATTCACCTTCGATAGGTCGTTGTCTTCTGCGAGACTCTGCAGGGAAAACCCTTCTGGAATCGGAGGCGTCTGAGTAATGCGGTCGGCCATTAGTCGCGAGATCGGATCGCGGCGTCCGGTGTTCGCATATCCGCGACCCTCAAGGAGCGATTGCAGGTCGGCATCAGCGTCATTCGCGTAGACACCAAGCTCCTTGAAACCGTTGGCTGCCTTCTTGATTTGGCTTTCCGCATGCGTGAGCAGATCCTGCTTCAGGTACTGGTAGTCAGGATGTAGCTCAAAGTAAGCGACGCCCATTTCATGCTCTGGATGCACGACTGCGACAATCTCATTGGCTTCTCTCCAGACACCGATAGAGTCCAGTTGAACCTCGTTGATCAATGGATGGAAGTGCATGTACTCCCAGCGAGGCTGCATCCAGTTGACGTGCCCTTCGGTGATGTCCCAGGTGCTTGTTAGGAACCGGCCTACCTGCTCGTAGTCTTCAGCGTGGTTATAGATGTGAAAAGTGATTGGCATGATTCGAGGTCGAACCCATAGAGCAGATTCCATAAGTCTATTGGCGAAGCGGATACGACAGAAGGTACACCCGTAGTCATTCCGAGTAAGTGATTTTGACAAGATACCTATCTTACCTATATATTGTCTAGCGAGGTATTTCATGGTCACGAAGTCGGAACAGATGACGGAGACTCCTTATTGGCAGTCGCTAAACAGAAAGAGCCTGTTGCGCTTCTTCCTGTTTTCGGCACTTGCCGAGCGGCCCATGCACGGGTACGAGTTAGCGGACGCTGTTTCCGTCTGCTGCGATGGTGTTCGCCCGACCGATGCCATGATCTACCCGACTCTGAAGAAGCTAGAGAAAAACGGCTATATCGTGTGCGAAACAGAGTCGAATGGTGAGCGTAAGCGCAAGGTTTGCTCGCTCACAGACAAAGGGAGACAGGCCTACAGGTCAGCAGCACAGGCATGGACGCAAGCCCTACCGCAAATCGAATCAGCGGTGCATGCAGCCGGGATCACTGAATGCTGCGACACGCGCCAGCCGGTTGCAACCAACTGGCAAAGAGAGCAGGGAGAAGCGAAATGAAGTCATTGAATGATGTCCAGATCGTTAAGTCGGAAGAGTCCGGCGCGTGTTGTGGGTCGGGCTGTGGCTGTGGAGGAGCAGAAGCGCTTGAGGCGACCGATCTGACAGGCGCTATCCAGGAACGCTATTCGCAGGTCGCATTGCGCGGTGCAAGTAACGAAGTCATCGACACTTCATGCTGCAGCAACGCCTCCGCGCTCTACTCAGAGGAGAGTCTTTCCAACGTCACGCCACAGGCGGCAGGCGCATCGGCCGGTTGCGGCAACCCTGTCGGAATTGCTGACATCAACCCGGGCGAAACTGTTCTGGACCTTGGTAGCGGTGGCGGCATCGACTGCTTCCTGGCGGCGCAGGCCACGGGTCCGGAGGGACAGGTCTACGGGGTCGATATGACACACGAAATGCTCAAGCTTGCCCGCGAAAATGCTGAGAAGCTTGATGCTCAGAACGTCACGTTCCTGCTGGGTAAGATCGAGGCAGTCCCTCTACCTGACAACACGGCCGACCTCATCATCTCGAACTGCGTCATAGCGCTGGCACCAGACAAGCAAAAGGTGTTTGACGAGATCTTCCGGTTGCTCAAACCGGGTGGCCGTTTCGTTGTATCGGACATCGTATCGACGACTGAGCTGCCCGAAGACGCGCGACAGGACATGGCCGAGTGGGTTTCCTGTATCGGCGGTGCTGACCTGATGTCCCGTTACCTGGACCGAATCACGGCCAGTGGTTTCGAGAAGAACGAAGTTCTGACAGACACGCAGTTCAGTTCTGACGACTCAGACGATGAGTGGCGGGCATCGCTGCGCAGTGTGACGATTCGGGCGTTCAAACCTGCCGATTAGCGAAGATCAGGCCGGCTTGAGAGCCGTTACGTAAGACATCTGGCCGCCACGGAAAAGCCGCCACGACGTGTCAGGGTGGGCAGGTGTGCTCAGCGCAACAGCCTTCATGCCAGATCGCATCACTGCCCGCCGGGCATGGAACATTCGCATATGCAGGTGCCTGATCTCAGGCAGGTCAGATCTTTGTGGGACAGAACGAAGGGTCCAGCCACGGAACCAGTTACTGTTCAGCGGCGCAAAGGGCATTCGACTCATGCGTCCGAACCAGAGCATGGCGACACCGCTGGGCTTCAGGGCCCGGGCGATCTCGGCAGCAGTCCTTTCAAAGTCTTGCAGGCTGGACAGACGCCTTATTCCGTTAAGCGAGTAGAAGAAATCGACAGAACCGTCCGGTACAGCGAGTTGTCGATCTTCTGAAAGTGTTGCGAAATCAATTTCCGCACCAGCACATGAGGTCGTTAGCTGTCTGGCGTTCGACTCGTCATCGACTGAATCAAGTGAAACTCCAGTCACACGACCGAAAAACTGGCTTGCCGGACACAATAACGCGCCGTCACCAAATCCGATCTCCACAGCATGAGCATTGGCTGGATCATTGATCAACCGCTCGACCGTCGGCGTGATGATCCTGTTCGCGAAGTCCCAGTACGCGGTCGTCTCTCGAGGATCAATTTCAGAACTGCGATCTACCACACGCTGTAGCCACCATCGATCGGAATTGATGTGCCGGTGACAAAATCGGACGCGCTGCTGGCCAGGAAAACGGCAGTTCCGCCAAGATCAGCCGGTTGCCCCCAGCGGCCTGCTGGTGTTCGACCGACGATCATGGCGTAGCGATCCGGGAACGCCTCTTTAAACTGGTTGGTCATCTCAGTGACGATCCATCCGGGCAGAATTGCGTTCACCTGAACGTTGTCTTTAGCCCACGCAACTGCACAGCTCTTGGTGTACTGAACAACACCGCCTTTGCTGGCTGCATAGGCAGGTGCGTAAGCGGTTCCGAATATCGACATCATTGAGCCTATGTTGATGATCTTTCCGCGCCCACGCTCCTTCATGTGAGGGAAGGCTAACGATGTGACAGTGTGGATGCTGGTGAGGTTGGCGTCGATGACCGCCTGCCAGTCCTCAGGTGACAGCAGATGCGGTTCATCAGCCCTGCGGTTCACACCGGCGTTGTTGACCAGAATGTCGAGACCACCGAATTTGTTCACTGTTCGATCGATCGCTCCCGCGACAGAATCTCGATCGGTAACGTCACACTGAAGAGAGAGCACGCGCTCCTGCCCTGCCGCATCAACAAGTTCAGCCTCAGCCATGTCCAGCTTTGACTGGTTTCGACCAACGATGGCGACGCCGGCGCCATGCTCGACAAACGCCTTTGCCATTCCAAGTCCTATGCCGCCGTTGCCACCGGTGACCAGTGCTACCCGTCCCGACAGGTCAAACATACCTTCTGCCATCTGCGACTCCGAAACTTGATGTGATAGCCCCGCTGAACAGGCGAATTATCGCAGAAGCCATCAGCGACGCAGTTTCTCGCCTAAAATGCCGTCAACAGAACACAAGTCAATGTTGCCCGGCGTGCTTTGTCGCCCTGGAACTCACTGGATACTTCAGGAAAAGATATGGAACTGCCGATCGCGCCCGGAATGCCAAAGGCTCTCGAAGGAATGAAGGTCCTGGACTGCAGCCAGATCCTTGCTGGACCTTTCTGCAGCATGCTGCTGGCGGACATGGGCGCGGATGTCGTGAAGATCGAGAAACCCACTGGTGGTGATGACACCCGCCGCATGGGCCCGCCCTTCATCGAGGGAGAGTCCGCAGCGTTCCTGGCCATGAACAGGAACAAGCGGAGTGTGGTCCTTAACTTCAAGGAGCCACAGGGTGTTGAGGCTATGAAGCGGCTGGTCAAGGACGCCGACGTCGTTATCGAGAACTACCGGTCAGGCGTCATGGAGCGACTTGGCCTCGGCTACGAAGACCTGAAAGGCATCAACCCAGCTCTTGTTTACTGTTCCATCTCAGGCTTTGGCAGGACTGGACCGTATGCCAAACGCGCCGGATTCGATCTCGTAGCGCAGGGCATGAGCGGCTTGATGAGCTTCACAGGTGTCCCCGGATCCCCGCCAGTTAAAGTCGGTGTCCCGGTTGCCGACATGAACGCAGGTATGTTCGCTACCTACGGCATTCTGACCGCCTACATAAACCGGCTAAAGACCGGTGTAGGCCAGTACCTGGAGGTTTCGCTACTAGAGGCGGCGCTTGCCTACACTGTGTGGGAGTCGAGTAGCTACTTCGCCACCGGGAATGTGCCCGGGCCGCTCGGCTCTGCCCATAGGCTGTCCGCGCCCTACCAGGCGCTCAAGACCAGCGACGGCTTCATAAATATCGGAGCACCAAATCAATCCAACTTTGAACGCCTTTGCCACGCACTTGGTCGTGAGGAACTCATAGCGCGGGAAGAGTACAAAGACAACGCAAGCAGGCTGACCAATCGCGAGCAGCTCGAAACCGACCTCGAAGAGACGATGACGAAGCGGACCAGAGAGCACTGGCTCCAGGTCCTGGAAGAAGCCGGCGTGCCTGCAGGCCCAATTCTCGATATGGCTGAAGTCTGGGCAGACCCGCAGGTACAGACCCGCGGAATGGATGCGCCCGTGGAACACCCGACTGCCGGAACCGTCCGCAACATCGGTCTTGCTGCGAAGCTCTACTCAACGCCGGGCAAGGTCTATGGCCCCGCCCCCCTACTGGGCGAGCACACATCTGAAGTGCTCAAACAGGCCGGTTACAGCGAAGACGAAATCACTGGTCTTGTAGCAGCTGGTGCGGCCGGCACAGGAGCTTGCTGACCTTGGTACGAACACTCGTTCCCGGCTTACTGCCGCTCCTTCGGCAGGCTCGGGACGGCTTGACGTGTTCACTGCACCTGTAACTTCAATCTTCGAACGTGCGTAGATAGTTGACGAGGTGCCACATCTCCTCGTCGGTCAGGATCCCGGCCTGACCCGGCATCTCGGTACCGGGTATACCGTCACGAATGAACCCGAAGATTTCGGAGTCGGTATGCAAAGGCACGTGCACCGACAGGTCGGCGGGCGGTGATGACAGAGAAGCCGCTTGAGGTCCGTCACCCAGTCCCGTATCGCCGTGACACGCTGCGCAGGTGTTCACGTAAGAAGCGTTTCCTAGCTCGATCGACTCCGAATTGAGCGGAAATGGATTGAACCTGTCTTCTGGAAATCCTGCTCTGAAAACCTGGGCATTCAGTAGCAACGCCACGCCCACAACGGACAGCGCGGCCCCGGACACTGCGACCGTTCGAGACGCCGTTACAACCTCTTTCATGACCGGCAATCCAGCCACCATAATCAGGCCACCAATCACAAGAAGCACGACCGCAAACAGGGTCCATGTCGCCGTTCGAGTCGGGCGGATCGCGTCGGAAGCAACGGAGGCTGGGGATGCGTCGAATCTGAACGATGTGAACGCATCGAATGCGTCCGGCCGAACCACCCTGACCTCCACCTGGTACACACCACCGATCGTAATTCTGAAGTCATCAAGACTCCACACGCCGTTGCCCTGGTCTTCGAGCGAGATCAACGGTTCGCCGAGGTCATCTTCGAGGAACTTCAAACGCACTCGAACATCATTCGCATTAGTGATCGGATCGCCACGTCGGTCGGCCAGGTTAACCGTTACTGAGTTCTGGCCAACGTCACCGGGGTCAAGTTCGACGTCGATACCGGTGCCTTCTGTGAAGTCGGAGAAGCTAACGGTCTCCTCGACGCCGATACCGTTACGTCCAGCGAATTGACGAGCTGGCTCAAGACCAATCAGCCACCCAACTGCGGCCAGCAGCAGAATGGCGATAATCGCCTCACCGCGTACCAGCTTCCTGAACTGGAATTTGCCTGCCTGTAGAACTCTACGGCTGATCATGTAGGAGTTGACCGCAGCGAATCCGAACAGAGGTATCAGCAGCACAATCTTGGCGACTAAAGCCCAGCCGTAAGGGGTGTTCGTGGCCACAGGGACAGTGACCTGCATGTATCCGGCGAAGATCCCGGTGACGATCAGCGTTCCAGCGCTCACGAACGCCAATGGCGTAAACCGTTTCATCAGACTAAGCAGGTCTTTCGAATCGGCCGGTGTTTCGCTTCGCCGAAGCAGCGTCGGTACCGCCAGTGCCAACAGAAAGAGTCCACCTACCCACGCCGATGCCGAAACCAGGTGGATGAAGTCCGAAATCACTGCGGGCGTACGAACTTCAACCGGTACCGCAGCATTGTGACTGGAGAGGCTTGTGAGTCCTAGAACAGCAAGAGAAGCGGCAAGCGCCAATGCCCCCGGAACCGTCTCCGTAAACGCTACCTCGTAGTCCTGTTCTGACTCAGCTTCAACGTTGTCCGAGTCGGATTCACCTTCGTCAGCATCTGCCGGACTTGCCTGCTTGATCGCCAGAAGACCTAACAAGCCGGCGATGATTACGGCAAAAATTCTCCAGATCCAGAGTCTCCCCCATTCAGTACCCAGCACGGAACTAAGGGGGTCTCCAAACACCTGGAATACGTTGACCTCAAACGTGATGCTGGCTTGCTGGATCAGCAGTGCAATCAGGCCAAAGAGCATCAAGGCCACGCTGATCTGCATGATCCGGGACATCATGTGCTTGAAGTGCCGGATCATATGGCCGGAAGGTGATTCTTTTTCATCAGACCGCAACGCAGGTCTGGTAACCATCAGGTCAAAAAACAAGACACCGGCAAAACCCAGTGCACCTATCAGAAACACCCACCGGAGCCATGGGTCAGCGCCAGATTGAATTAACGGCTGGCTTTGAAGTGGCACGACACTGGTCGTTGAGAGCGGCTCACCAACCGCAAACCTGAACGAACCAACCACGCGGTGCCCGTCAACTGTAGAGAGGTTGCGCCATACAACCGTGTAGGTGCCGTTCTCAAGGGTAGGCAACGTTGCGATCAGCGCTGTCGGCTCAGTCGGCGAAAGTGCACTATCCCCGTTGTCTACCTCGCGGGCAAGCTCATCGAGTACGCGAACCTCACTGAGACTCGCTTCGATCTCCTCAGAAAACCACACAACTACGCGGTCTGGCGACACATCTAACTCGGAATCAGGTGCGGGGAGTGAACGTATCTGGTTGGCGTGTGCCTCTACCGAGTCTGGCTGCGGGATGAACAGCAGAACAAGTGCGGCGATAGCCACAGCCCCAAGAGTCACGGCTATCCGCACTTTGCTGACGTTTGTCAGCTTCACCTAGGACGTCTCCGTCCACCGTTCTTCTTACGCTGACGGCCCGCTCGCCATGACATAAAGATCAAAGCTCCGATGATGACCCCGATTCCGCCGAAGATGAATATCTCGTCGAAACCGGCTGCACCAGTCCCGTGTGCGAGGGTGACTGGCAGCAGCCCCCATGCACCGACAGATGTTCGACCGTCGGACAACTCTTGACGGCTCATCATGATCCAGTCTGCTGCATGTTTCATATTGAGACCGTTCAGCTCTTTCGCCTGGCCAATGTCATGCCGTATCCGCCAATACCGACGCCTATGATTCCCACAACAATGCCGACTATGCCTATCAGCAGCGCCGTTGAAGCTGCGCTGTCGGCATCGTCTGCTTTTTCGGTAGCCAGCGTCAATTCCGTCTGCAAGCCTTCGACAGCTCCCTGGAGCTCACGCGTCTCTCTGAGTTCTATCGGGAATTGAACCGAACGGGACGGGACGACTTCATCGAACGTGCTCGGACCAGAAGTGAATGCCTCGTCGAACGGCTCACCTTCGACTTCTCCAAAGAACCTGAAGGTGTATGCACCCGGCGCCGTTGGCACAAAGTCGGCGACATAACCCCCCGGATCATCCAGCAGTGGCCGCACCTCCATCGTCTTTTGCTCACCGGTTGGAATGTGCGTGACTTCGACCTGGAGGTTTGAAGCCAGCCCGAGGACCGGTTCGTCAACGACTGTGCCATCGCCGTGATCGTGATCATGGTTGTCACCGACTTCATGCAGTCCGCTGACAACTGTCATGATCTGACTGCTTGAGACATTCATGAACATGAGAGTCGTCCCAGGCGTAACGTTTAGGGCGTTTGGCGAGAAAGTACCGTCAAACTGCACCATAGCGGTACCTGAAACCTCTCCGTCGTGTGAAACCGTGATCGTCCCACTTTCACCGGAAAGATGATCGTGAAACGGTATTTCAAGTCCTTGAAGATTCTCCTGGATCTCGAATTCAAAGTTCGAGCCTGACTCTACGGGACCGGATCCAAATAGTCCTCCGTGTGAAATAAGGTCCACTCCAGGTTTGGTCAGCTTGATATACGCGGCATTGGGCTGTGCCTCAAATGCAGGTTCATGCAAGAACCCAACAACAAGGTCGATCTCGCCGGCTTCCCGGCCTTCATGAGCGGACGTCTCAGCCGTGGTGAAGATGATGAGCACGGCTATCGCTACTGCGATCGGCAGGCGCAGCCGTAAGAACGAATAGAGTGAGCGTTGGTAAACCATCTGGCTCTCCTGAGCAAAGTACAAGCGTCCGGCCTGATGACAGAGCAATTAAGTGACCGGAGCAGACAGAACTATTCAGGAAAGTTGAGGTGGTTCGTCGAGAACGCGCTGAGTTGGCTCAGCATAAAGGTTTTCGGGTGCCGTGCTCAGAGCCATACTGACCAGCACCAACGACTCGAGCGCGTTTCCGTCATCTGACAAAAGGACATGAAAAGCCGAAGATACAGCAGAGTGATCGTTCAGGCTGACTACGTCATGCTCGCCGGCGACATGGTCATCGTGATTGTGTGTAGCCGCAGCCTCTGCGGTTAGGAACACATGCGAATGGGATGCACCAGACCCCGGTAAACCGGAACTCAATGGCCCAAGCACCATAGCGAATACAGAAAACATCGAGGCCACGGCCATAACGATCACGAATCGAGAAAGACGTTGACGGTCTTTCTCGCGGCCGTATGAGATAGCTGCGGCTTCGCTTCTTTGTTCGGCATTCATGCTAATAAGTTACGCCCGGATAGCTTCGCCAGTCGCATGTCTCCGTGACCTTTTCATGACGAGGTCACAACGAACCTGACCTAATAGCTGGCCGAGTCAGCGGGTCTGTACGAAGTCTGAAGCGTTCTCAGGTCAAACTCTAGCGGCTGCTCGCCCATTGCGTACTCATACAGTGCCGCTTTGAAGATTCCTTCTAGCGATTGCACAATCGCCAGAGCGATCGCCACTGTGATTAGCCCAGTCACGATACCGGCAATTGGAATGATGAACCCGAGTAAGAGCGCCGGGATGATCGCAATCAATACAGCGATGATGTAAACGATCGTAAACCCGAAGTTGGCCGTTATCTGCCTGCCCCATGTCTTTCGCACCAGGCTCATCGATTCCTTGATTGCGCCTACTGGACCGACATTTTGCGAAACGAGGATAGGCACAACAAAGAAAGTCAGGAATTCCCAGATTCCACCGACTATATCAATCAGAATCCGTCCAATCACATTCCTCTGGTTCATGCGGGCCAACTGCAATATCAGGCCGACACTGGCAGCGATGATGGCCCAGCCGAGGATCGTGTGAATATGGGCCAGCGCATGATTGAATCCCGAACTCACGTTCGGGTCACCGCCACGCAGGCGTTCTAGTGCCGCTGACACGAGCGCAGCGTTGAAGAAGATCGTCACGAAATACACCAGGAAGAACGCAATGACGGCGAGAACAATGTCGCCGGCCTGTATCGCGCTAGTTGTTGTGCCGTCTGCCGCTGTCTCAGTTTCTGAAAGCCGCTCGATAGCTCCGGTCGCCGACCCTACAGCAAAGAACAGTCCTACTACCACCGCAACCCCGATTGCTGAGAACACGGGGAACCACAGCAACTCTTTGTCCTTCATCAGGACGCCCCAGCTAGTCTTCATCAACTCGAACGTGTGGCCAATAGTGGCGAACATATGCTTTCTTCCGTACTCCGGCGCGCTGGTACATAATCGCACTGCGCTATCGTATCTTGCGTACTCCGCAATTCTACAGGTCAACTGTTGAGGCAAGATATATGACTAAAGTCAGGGTTGGGTTCATCGGCGCCGGACGCATCTCTACCCTCCATGCACTGGCGTACGACAAAAACCCCACAGGTGAGCTGGTCGCGGTAGCTGATCAGGACGAAGCACTTGCGTATCAGCAATCCAGGCGGTGGGGAGTGCCGACGACCTACACCGACCACAGAGAAATACTGAGATCTCCTGATATAGATGCAGTTGAGATTCTCTTACCACATCATCTCCATTTGCCAGTAACGCTCGACGCGCTCTCAGCCGGCAAACATGTCTCGCTGCAAAAACCGATGTGTCTGGATATGGACGAAGCAAGGCAGATCATTGCTGCAGCCGGAAGATCGAACGTTACGTTCCGAATGGTCGAAAACTACCGGACCTACGAACCGTACATTCGGGCAAAAGCGATGCTGGATGCGGGTGAGATTGGCGAGCCGATCGGCATGAGGGTTAAAACCGTTCATGGCCAGGGTCGCGGTGGCTGGGACATTCCGGATTCTGCAATGGAGTGGCGAGACGATAAGGCACGTTCGGGCGGATTCAACTCACTTCACGACTACGGAGCTCACATCACCTCCGTCATTCCGTTCTTCCTGGGAAGAGTCGAGAAGGTCCACGCCATGTCTGATCTGTCTGCAGGAAAAGACAGATTCACCGGTTCACGATCCGTGATCACCTGGAAACAGGCTGGCAGCGAAGTCTTTGGTACATGGGACATGAACGAGTCGTCAGAATTCGTGATCGACACGGACTACTACCCCGTAGACGAATGGGTGGAGATCACAGGCACCAGGGGGATACTGTGGATGACCCGCTGCACCGCCCGCATGACGGAGATGCCACCTCTTGTCATGTTTCGTGACGGCAAGATGCGCTCTTACGACGATATGGAGGTCGACTGGGGCGATAGTTTCCGTCGAGCAGGCCATGAATTTACGGACGGAATAGCAAACGGGTCACAGCCACAGATGGACGCTAACGAAGCTGCTCACACGCTTGCGATCAGTTTGGCAGCGGCAAAAAGCGCGGTTGAACATCGTGAAGTGGCGATCAGCGAACTCTGACCGCCACATTGTGAATGTCGGACTAGCTCAGCGCTACTTCGTCGCGTTCCCCGGTTCTAATCCTGTACACCTGTGCCACTTCGCGCACAAAGATCTTCCCGTCACCAACGTTGCCAGTCTGTGCGGCACCGGTAATCGCGTTGATCGCCGTATCTGCGAGGTCGTCTGGTACCACTACGTCGATTCGCGTTTTCGGAACATACTCAACCCGATATTCGATGCCTCTGTACGTGTCGGTTGAGCCACCTTGCGACCCGAAGCCACGGGCGTCGGTGACTGTCATTCCATGTACACCTGCTGCTGACAGCGCATCTCGAACAGGGCCAAGCCTGATCGGTTGAATAATTGCGGTTATCTCTTTCATATCGACACCTCCAAAACTGATTCCGACATCGCCCTAGACGCGTGGCCTATTTCACCGGTCCTACCAACCTGTAGCCGCGCTTTCTGACGGAAAGCACTCCCGGGTGGCCGGCCCTCCGCAGTTTCGTTCTCAACCTTGACACATACGTGTCCACAACGCGAAGACCTCGTTTGCCGTCACCCCAGACTCGTTCGAGTATCTCAGGCCTTGACAACACCTTTTCGTGTTCCCTGTGCAGGAGCTCAAGCAGATCGTATTCGGTTGCTGTCAACGGTATTTTCATACCGCTGTACCAGACCTCAAAAAGCCGACGGTCTATCAACAGAGGCTCCAACTGAGGTCGCGTTCCTGACTCAAGCATAGGCCCGGCTCCATAGTGCGAGCTTAAGGAGTGTGACGATCGCATGAGGTCATCTCGTTTTCGTCATGCAGGGGGCTGAACTGCTGCCTGCCGGCCCGCGCCAGTCAGAGGGCTAACTGACCGACGCGAGCGGGGCAGGAAACAGAAGTGAAAGTTCCGTTTTTACTTACTCCGCATGCTCATCAGGTCCATCAGATCCACCCGATGGGGCTGCTGAAGGACGCATCGGAGTCCCGGATGACAGAGGGTCACCTTCGCTAGCCGCAGCCTGGCTTGGAGCAAAGTCCGGGTAGCCGGCAGCAGCGTGCTCAGAGATGTCCAACCCTCTGATCTGGTCGTCGTCAGAAGCCCTCATTCCGATCGTCATGTCGATCAGCTTGAAGACGATGAAGGATGCGGGGAACACGAATGCGAACGCAGCGATAACACCGACAAACTGTGTGCCTAGCTGTCCGAGGCCACCACCGAAGAACAGGCCGTCGACACCGCCGTAGGCAGATTGTGCGAACAGACCAACAGCTAGGGTGCCCCATGCACCGGCAAAACCGTGTGCACTGATAGCACCGACCGGGTCATCGATGTTGAGCACACGCTCGAGAAGAAGTACTCCGCCCACAACGATCAGGCCACCAATGAACCCGATGATTACCGCGGAGCCAGGGCTGACATTTGCTGTCCCTGCGGTGATAGCGACGAGTCCACCGATCACACCGTTCAATGAAAGCGATGCATCGTAGTGCTTCCAAAGTATGAACCCGAGAAGCATCGCTCCAACGGCTCCAGATGCGGCAGCCAGGTTGGTCGTGACCGCGATCATCGCAATTGAAGTGTCGTTACCAGAGACGGTACTACCGGCGTTGAAACCAAACCAGCCAAACCAGAGCACGAACACACCTAGTGCCACCAGAGTCACACTGTGTCCCGGTATTGCACGCGGCTTTCCGCCTGTGAACTTACCGAGTCTTGGGCCAACAACAATCGCTCCGGCAAGCGCTGCCCACGCTCCTACGCTGTGAACCACAGTTGAGCCGGCAAAGTCGATGAAGCCGTCACCAACATCGTTTAGCCAACCTCCGCCCCAGACCCACGAGCCGAATATCGGATAGATCAGGCCAGTGATCGCGATGCTGTAGAGCAGGTATGCGCCAAACTTGGTGCGCTCTGCCACAGCTCCAGAGATGATGGTCGCAGCGGTGGCAGCGAACACAGTCTGGAAGATGAAGAACGAGATGTCGAACATCCCGGAAGATGTACTTGGGTCAATCTGACTCAAGAAAAAGTTGTCCGTTCCAATCCAGCCCGAGCTGTTGGCTCCGAACATCAAACCAAAACCGACCGCCCAGAACACGAGAGACCCGACGGACATGTCCATCAGGTTCTTCATAACAATGTTTGCGGCGTTTTTCGCCCTGGTGGCTCCCGCTTCCACCATCGCGAAGCCGGCCTGCATGAAGAAGACCAGCACGGTCGCCATCAAGACCCAGACGATGTCCAGGCTTATCGGATCGAACTCCATAGCGTCTTGCCTCTTTAGAAAAGACTTGTTCTTAAGATCCCGCCAGGTTCCCGGTCAGGTACTTGGACAGGTGGCAGCACAGAACCGCCCGACAAGAAGCTAATGACGCAATGTTTCAGCCCGGTTGCACAGGTGTTGCGCAGATGAGTCAGGCATGTAACGCGGGGATTTCGAGTTTGTGTCGGTGCAAACGAATCATGGGCGTCAGATTTTGACCGACTCAGGATGGAAAACAATCCGCAAGTGGCTCAGAGCAACATCCTCAATCTCTTTCAGGTGCAAAGGAGGTCACCGGCATCCTGAACCTGTCTAAGAGTTGCTGGTCACGAGCGCGGTCTTGCTTTTCACAATCCTCGAAACACGAAGAGACAAGCAAGGCTGCAGGTAGATTGACTTCACTCGAGCGACACGTTGTCTATCAGACGCGCCTTCCCAAGCCTTGCAGCGAGAGAGAGAAGCGCCGGACCGCTGATTTCGCTTTCGAACTCTTTTAACGTTTCTGAGTCAGCCACACTGACGTAGTCAGGCTGCAATAGAGGCTCGGCAGCCAGCAACTCAGATACTTCTGATCGAATCCTGTCCGCATCACGTTCGCCACTGTTCCACAACCCTAGACCAGCGACTAGCGATCTGTTCAGAACCGGAGCCGCAGATCGTTGTTGTGGCGACAGATACCGGTTCCGACTGCTCAATGCCAGACCGTCCGGTTCACGAACGGTCGGAATGCGGACAATCTCTACTCCGAAATGAAGCTCCTGGTTCAGTTTCTCGATGATTCTTAGCTGCTGAGCGTCCTTCTCGCCGAAGGTCGCCATGTCCGGTCGGAATATAGCGAACAGCTTGGCGACGACTGTGGCAACCCCTTCAAAGTGCCCAGGTCGGTGCTTACCTTCCAGCACGGTAGCAATCGGCCCGGGATCAACCTTGAATGTGTCTCCAGGGGGATACATTTCTTCCGTTGTTGGGGCAAAAACCGCTGCGGCACCATGCTTTTCAAACATGGCAAGGTCTGCGTCACGATCATGCGGATACGTGGAAAGATCCTCAACGGCCGAAAACTGAGTCGGATTCAAAAAGAGCGAACCGAGTGTCACATCGGCGATCTCTCTCGCCTTGAGCAAGTGAGCTTCATGCCCGGCGTGCATACCGCCCAGTGTAGCGACAAGCGCGGCCTTGCCTTTGACAGCTCGCCTGAACCGCCGCATCTCTCTTACGGTTTCAATGATTTCCATCTATGGAAACTAATTGCCGGTTCCGTAGGGAGTCAGCAGAGAAGCGCCTTTGTCGGTCGGAGTGGACGGCTTGCGGTCCACGTGGAACGACTGAGCATCCGTCGGGAACGAGCCAGTCTTCACATCCTCCGCGTAGCGTTCGAGCGCCGATTTGGCCGTCTCGCCGACATTGGCATAGTCACCAGCATGCTTCGGCCTGAATCCAAGGCTCAGTCCGAGCATGTCGTACAGTACCTGTACCTGCCCATCAGTATCAGGACCTGCACCGATGCCAATCGTTGGGATATCCAATCGCTCAGTTATCTCTGCCGCCAGTTCGGCGGGGATTAGTTCAAGAACGAGGGCAAATGCACCAGCCTCCTGGATTGCAAGCGCATCGTCAATCAATTCATTGGCCGATCGGCTGGTTTTCCCCTGCACTCTGTATCCACCGAGTTTGTGGACAGATTGAGGTGTGAGACCAATGTGGCCCATGACAGCAACCCCGGCGTCAACAAGCCTCTGAATTATCGGAGCTACCGGCTTACCACCTTCAAGCTTTACAGCCTGTGCGCCACCATCTTGCAATAGGCGGCCGGCGTTTCGAAGGGCTGTCTCAGCATCCACCTGGTAGCTCATGAACGGCATGTCCACAACCACTAGCGGTGTTTCGGCGCCGCGGACGACAGCAGCGGAGTGCCGGATCATATCTTCGACGGTCACAGGAATTGTCGAGTCAAAACCCAGCACTACATTGCCGAGACTGTCGCCGACGAGAATCATCGGGATGCCGGCCGCTTCGACGATCTGGGCTTGTGTGTAATCGTAGGCGGTCACCATCGGTATGCGCTCGCCTCGCGCCTTCATCGCCTGGATCTTGTGAGTAGTGATCCTTCTCGGACGCATGAAATCCTCCTGCCGATCAGCTGCCAATGGCTCACCGTCGGGCTTACTGTTCACGCTTCGACTATCTTCTCACAGTTCGTGCGCAAGTTGGAGATCAAAATCTCCTCGATGCGCTGGTTGGTCTCTTCGGTCAACCCACCTTGCTCTTTCGCAATGTGGAGAGTTGCCAGTGCGAGAGCAGAATACGCTGCTCCGAACTTTGGCGAGACCTCAGAGTTTGCATGCAGGTGCGCCTGAACCGTATCTATGTCTCCTCTAACATACGGTCCCGTAAGTGCGTCCGGAAGGCCGTTTACACCCACGGAGTTTGCAGTCGTTTTCACAAGCGGCACCAACGCATCGATAGCTTTCGACCTCGAAATTGCCCCCGTTTCTGCCCAAACCTCCGCAGCCAGACCGGTCAGACCAGCAAGCAGACCGCACGCCATCACCGCCGCAGCGTGGTACGCGGGTCGTTGGTCCGGAGTGATCCGAATAGGATTACCGCCGAGGTTTGATGCTAGTTCACCAAGCCATTCCGACAGGGTTTGATCAGGTGCCTCAATCCCAAACGTAATACCTTCGAATGCGTGAGCGGAGTCGTTAGTGGGAAAGGTCTGTAGCGGGTGAAATCCACCTATAAATGCACCACTTCTTTCGACACCGGCCAACTCCGTGATCGGTAGAGCCCCGGAGCAATGAACGACAGCTGTTCCAACTTGCCAGTTCATCGATTGGGAGATCTGTTTGATTGCACTGTCAGACGCTGTGATGAAGGTCACATCCGAACTGTCGGCGACCGCCTGAGGCTCCTCGAACATCGCTGCTTCTGGCAACTTGTCCCGTAGCCATTCCAGGTGTGATGGTCGCCTGCTGGATATTCCAGTAACACGATAGCCTGACCCCGTCAGAGCCAATGCCAGGCTAGACCCAAGTCTTCCGGCACCGACTATTCCGATCCTTGATGAACTGTCGAAGCGTGGAGTGTTCCCCGGATCACTCATTCCAGCGCTCCATCAGACGCTTACCGAATGAGAAGTCACGTACCGCTCTTACGCCACCGAGAGATGTAGCGCTCAAAACAGCATCCAAAATGGCACTGGAAGTGGCAACAAGCGCCGCGGCGTGCAAAGCATCGAGGTTGCCTTCGATTCCGCTTTTTCCGGTTGCAAGGGCAAACACACTATCGCCGTCGTTTTGGGTGTGGGCCGGTCTGACTGCAAGGGCTATCCCGTCCTGTCCTGCAACTGCCAGGCGTGTTGCTGCAATCTTGTCAAGCTTCGCATCCGTCGCGACCACACCGATCGTTGTATTCCTGAAAAACCCACGGGGCTTTGGAGGTGAGTCAATCAGTATTTCGACAGTGCTGACGAAGGCATCTTCGGCATCGCCAACCGGTCCGGCAATGGTTTCACCATCAGATGGATCCACAACGTCGCCAATGGCGTTAACAGCGAAAAGTGCGCCAACTGTGGTTCCATCGCTAAGGCGTACGGATGCCGTGCCGACTCCACCCTTCACCGTGTGTTGGGTTCCCAGTGCCTTGGCCACGGTGCAACCAGTTCCGACTCCGACAGACCCGCGCTCGAACTCTTTTTTGGCTTTACTGGCTGCTTCATAGCCGTTGTCCGGAGTCGGTCGAATCTTCGAAGAGATGAAAGCGAGATCAAACACCACCGCAGCGGGTATCAATGGGATTGTCATCCTGCCAAACTGGAGTCCCACTCCTTGCTCTTCCAGGAAACGCGTGACGCCACTCGGCGCATCCAGTCCGAACACGCTACCGCCAGTGAGCACCAAACCGTTTACCCATTGAGCGGATGCGAGCGGGTGAAGAAGCTCTGTTTCCCTGCTTCCCGGTGCGGCTCCACGCACCTCGATCCCGGCAGTTGCCGGTTCATCGCTGAGTACAACGGTGCACCCGGTGCCGTGTTCCGCATCCGTGTAGTGGCCAACTGTCAGACCGGCCACGTCAGTTATCGAACCACCGTATTTCGTAGGCTCTTGGGTCAATCAACACCATCTTTAACTTGAACGGCTTTAATCAGTGACCGATGCGTCCAATATACGGAACGAGCGCAGCGGTAAGTAGAAGGTGAGACTAATTCGGATACTTTGTGAAATGCTGCACAGGCTTGACTACAGGCGTATACTTCTCTGAATTTTTTAGTGCGGATTTCGTAAGGGCTGACAGGTCTGCTCTCGGGATGGTGACCGAAGGGACAGCGACAAGCGAACCGTACACTGCACAGTACGGCCTATCTGCAGGGCCGAAAAGGGGTGTAGCAAGTTGGCCCGTGAATTCAAAGAGCTCAAACAAGCCTACGGTTTCGACGACGTGGCAATCGTCCCCGGTGATATCACCATCAACCCGGAACTTGTCGATATTTCGACAAGTTTCGACGGAATCAAGATGGAGATTCCGTTTATGGCTTCCGCCATGGATTCGGTTGTAGATACGAATTTCGCAATCGCGATGAGCAAGGCCGGTGGTCTCGCTGTGATGAACATGGACGGCATTCACAGCCGCTATGAGGACCCTGAGCCCATCTACCAGGAGATAGCCGAAACACCGCGTGAGGCAGCTACAGCCCTCATGCAGAAGATCTATTCCCAGCCGGTGAAGCCTGAACTGGTGGGCAAACGCGTGGAGGAGATAAAGAGCGGTGGCGGACAGGCCGCCGTCTCGTTTGTCCCAGCAAGCACTAAGACATTGGCTCCAGTGGCCGTGGAAGCCGGTGCCGATGTTGTGGTTGTGCAGGGAACCGTTGTCACTGTGCGTCACAATTCGCGTTCGCTGGAAGGGCTAATACTGTCGAAAATCGTAGCGCAGTTGGACGTTCCCGTACTCGTGGGTAACACCGTCACCTACGACGTGGTCAAAGAGATGATGGCGCAAGGTGTTCACGGCGTTCTTGTAGGGGTCGGCCCCGGTGCTGCCTGTACCAGCCGTGAAGTTCTCGGAATTGGTGTGCCGCAGGTCTCTGCAACGATCGAGTGCGCAGCGGCACGGGATGACTACTTCCAGGAAACCGGTCGTTACGTACCAATCATCACGGACGGCGGAATCCGCACCGGTGGTGATGTCTGCAAATCGTTTGCTGCTGGCGCTGACTCTGTGATGATCGGATCTCCATTCGCGAAAACGACCGAAGCTCCCGCTCATGGAAACCACTGGGGCATGGCGACTCCACACGCTTCTCTGCCAAGGGGAACGCGTCTCTCAGTCGGTACTCATTATTCGCTGAACCAGCTCCTTTTTGGACCTTCTTCGAAAACGGACGGAACAGAAAACCTTGTAGGTGCTTTGAGAGTTTCGATGGGCTACGTCGGTGCTGAAACGATCAGAGAGATGCACAACGCCCGCATGATGTACGCGCCCGCCATCAAAACAGAAGGCAAGATCTACCAGATGGCCGGTCTCGGCAGCTAGATCCTGACTTCATCTGGCGATAGGCAGGGATTTGGTGCAGATGAATCACTCGCCACTGGTTTCGTGTACAGGCGTTATCTTTGATGTGAGCGATCTTAAGCGGTCCGCAGCATTCTGGGCAGCATTGTTGGATGTGGAGCCGGGACAACCGCGCAGCAATGGCGATTACCTGACGGTCGGTGAGGTGCACACAGGTATCAGGTTAGTGCTCCAGAAAGTACCGGAACCGAAGGCACAGAAGAACCGTGTTCATCTTGACTTTCGTGTAGAGGATGTTGATGCGGCGATAAAGAGCATCGTCCAACTGGGCGGGAAGCAACTAAGCGAACCAAGACTCGGTGGCGGGGTTACGATGGCCGACCCTGACGGAAACGAGTTTTGCATTGGCGCTTTCGACCGTGATCAAACTGGCAAACGAGTCTATTCTTAGTCAGACTCCCTAACCAATACCACCCAAGTAGCACAGACATGTTCAAGAAGCCTCGCGGCACCCAAGACATACTCCCCGCTGACCAGTTCTATTGGGACTATGTGAGACGCACAGCCGCCAAAGTGGCTGCGGAATTCGGATTTGGCCGCATAGAAACGCCTATGTTCGAGTCAACCGATCTATTCCAGCGTGGTGTCGGCGATGAAACTGACATCGTCCAGAAAGAGATGTACTCGTTTGAGGACAATGGTGGAGACTCCATCACGCTTCGGCCTGAAGGTACAGCATCGGTATGCCGAGCCTATATTGAGAACGGCCTACAGAACCTGCCCCAACCTGTTCGTCAGTTCTATCTTGCGCCTATGTTCCGCTACGAGCGCCCTCAGGCTGGGCGGCTTCGCCAGCACCACCAGTTTGGAGTCGAAGCGATAGGCGACGATTCGGCTTCAGTGGACGCTGAGATTATCGAGCTTGGATTCACATATCTAGACCGGCTCGGCTTAAGTGATTTCACACTCCGACTTAACTCGCTTGCGGATGTCGAAGAGCGCAAGCCGTACCTGCAGAAACTCCACGACTATTTTTCGCAGTATGAAAGCGAGCTGCCATCAGTTGATCGAGCCCGCCTGCAACGAGCGCCCTTAAGACTTCTTGATTCGAAGGAAAAGCGCACTCGCAAGATCGGCGAGGACGCGCCACGAGCCGTCGACCATCTCGGGTCCGAATCCAGCGCACACTGGGAAGAGTTGCTCAGCCTGCTGGTTGGCATCAAGGCCGTTTACCCGGCGTTCGACTACAACATCGACCACAGACTGGTGCGCGGGCTGGATTACTACAACCGCACAGTATTTGAGTTCGAACCGAGGGATGCAGGTGGTCAGGGCACGATGATTGCGGGTGGTCGCTATGACCCACTCATCGAGATCCTGGGTGGTCCGTCAACGCCAGGAATTGGCTTCGGATCCGGTATCGAAAGAATCATCCTCGAACTGAAATCCCAGGAAGTTCGGATCCCCGATTCCGACGTTGTGACCGTTGTGATCATCAGCGTTGGAGCTGCCAGGGCTGAAGCATCCAGGCTGGCTGCAGAGCTAAGATCGCACAGAATCTCAACAGTACTCGCGCCTGCGCGTTCCTTCAAAGCCCAGATGCGTTATGCCAACCAGCTTGGGGCGAACAACGCACTAATACTCGGAGAACGAGAGCTGCAGGAAGGCAAAGTCGCAATCAAGCCAATGCAGTCAGATGCGGCTCAAGTTGAGGTAGAGATCAGTTCTGTGGTCGCTGTGTTAAAGGCAAAGTAGCAGACCACCGCTGCACGCCGTAACCGCTTCGCCACCTTTGGTGCGTGCTATTCTCAAACTATGCAAGACTCAATGTTAAATCGCCTCTCAGAGATCTCCGACAGGCACGCTGAAGTCGAACGACTCATGTCGCTACCGGAGACCGCACAGGACCCGAACGCTATCCAGCGACTCGGCCGCGAATACAGCGATTTGCAGGCAGTCGTCGACCTCTGGCGTGAATACGAAACTGCCAGTAAAGACCTTGAACAGGCCCGTTCGTTGCTGGAAGAAGAGACAGACAGTGAAATCCTTGAGATGGCCAGAGCCGAGATTGCTGAACTAGAGGCGAAACTCGAACCACTCATTGAACAGATTCAGACGGCGTTAATACCGAAAGATGCCACTGAGCATGCCGATGCCGTGATCGAGATTCGAGCGGGTGCCGGCGGTGATGAGGCCGGGCTTTTCGCAGGAGACCTGCTGCGTATGTATCAGCGGTACGCCGAGACCAGCGGCTGGAAGTTCGACGTTATCGACAGCAGCGAAACCGGGGTCGGAGGCGTCAAGGAAGCGGTCTTCGAAGTCTCGGGGGATGGTGCGTTTCGAAGGCTGAAACTTGAGAGTGGAGTTCACCGAGTCCAACGCGTTCCGGCGACCGAATCACAGGGTCGAATTCACACCTCTACTGCCACCGTCGCTGTTCTTCCCAAGGCGGAAGAAGTGGACGTTGAGATCAATGACACCGATATTCGCACCGATGTCTACCACTCCGGCGGAGCGGGAGGCCAGAACGTTAACAAAGTGGCTACGGCGATCAGGCTGACTCACATTCCAACCGGCATTGTCGTTACCTGCCAGAACGAACGGTCTCAGTTGCAGAACCGACTCAAGGCGATGGAAATCCTACGCGCCCGTCTCTGGGACGAGCAGATCCGACAGCAGCAAAGCGAGATCGCCGCTGATCGCAAGTCACAGGTTGGTACGGGTGACCGTTCGGAGAAGATCAGAACCTATAACTTTCCTCAAAGTCGTGTCACAGACCATCGCATTGGATTTACCAGTCACCAGTTGGACCGCGTTCTGAGTGGTGAAATTGACGAGTTCATCGACGCTCTGCTCGCCGAAGAACAGGCTAAGAAACTCGCGGCAGTAGCAACCGGCTAGTACGACTGGCTGCAACATCATCCAGCGGATCACCATCACGCATGTGGACCGAACCTGTCACCGCCTCGATAGCGCTTGCTGAGATCAGGAAGCGCCTTGCCAGCGCAGGAATCCCCGATGCCGGTATCGAAGCACGTACGCTCGTCCGTCATGCACTGGGTGTTTCTCAGTCTGAACTGCTACTGGAGCCTCAAAGACAGGTTGAGGCAGGTGCCCTCGCAAAACTCGACTTAATCACTCGCCAGCGCCTCGATCACGAGCCAATCCAATACATAACCGGCGAAGTTGAGTTCTATGGCCGCAAGTTCACGGTTGATGACCGCGTACTCATACCCCGACCCGAAACCGAGCTGTTGGTTGAACAGGCACTGGCATTCGTTAATGAACAAAGTATCGCTGCGCCGAGAATTCTCGATGTCGGAACAGGTAGTGGCGTGCTAGGTCTCACGCTCGCTGCCGAAATAGAAGAATCGTCGGTAATAGCCACTGACATCTCAGAAGATGCCCTTGCGGTAGCTGCCGAAAATGCGGTCGCCTGCGGCGTTGCAGGGCGAGTTGATCTTCTACATGGTTCGCTGGCGGACGGAGTGGAACGAACGTTTGATGTCGTAGTCTGCAACCCGCCGTACGTTCTGACATCCTTCCTTGATGGGAATGAGGTGCAGGCCGAGTTGGCACAAGAACCGCGCATCGCACTGGACGGGGGTGCGGATGGCATGGACTTCTACCGTCCCCTGATAGCAAGCCTGGACAAGCTGCTCAATCCACTGGCGGCTGCATTTGTAGAGATCGATCCGCCGGTAGCTCTTCTCTCTCTTAAGGAAGCAGTTCGGCATCTGCCGAACGATCAACATTCTGTCCTCACTGATCTTGCGGGTCTAGAACGCTGTCTTACCATCGAACGTATCCAGTAATTCTTGATGCCAGAATTTAAAAAGCGCACTCGTTTTTGAGTGCGCTTCTGGTAGGAGACTTTAGTATCTAGCAGATAAGGCTAACGCTTGGTGTACTGTGGTGCCTTACGGGCACGCTTAAGACCGTACTTCTTGCTTTCCTTCATTCGAGAATCTCTTGTCAGAAGTCCGGCTTCACGCAAAGGCTTCTTGAGCTCTTCGTTCATGACAGTGAGTGCTCTCGCGATTCCGTGCGAGACAGCTCCTGCCTGTGAGCCGACACCACCGCCATGAGCCTTAACTGTCACCGTAACATCGTTAGCCAGCCTGGTTACGGCCAGTGGAGCAACGGCCATTTGCGCCCAGGCCTGCTGAGGGATCGCCTCTTCAAGAGGCTTGCCATTGATTGTCACGCCACCAGGTGTGTTGTACACCCTGACTCTTGCGACTGATGTCTTACGTCGTCCTGTGCCGTAGTAGTACTGCTGCTGAGTCAAACGAAATTCTCCGGACTACTCGTCTTCTTTAGATGTTGTTGGCTTTTTGCGGGTTGAAGAGCTCTTAGCTTTAGAACTCGTACGGGACTTAGATGCCGAAGCCTTTGCTTTCGGCTTGTCCTCTTTATCCTCAGATGCCTCTGAGGATTTTGAGGTACTTGAAGCCCGCTTCCGAGTGGTGGTTGCCTTCGTTGCAGAGGCCTTACCGGAGGATCGACGGGCTGGAGTTTTCTTTTCGGCCGCAGGTTTCTCGACAGCCTTTTCTTCAGACTCGCCAGATTCTGGCTCGGCCACCGCGGTCGCAGCAGCCGCTTCAGTTTTATCCGCCTTCTTAGCGGGTGTTCGCCTGGAGCGTTTTGGCTTCTCTTCAGCCACATCAGGTTCAGCGTTCTTGGCTGTCGCTTCGGCAGCAATTTCCTTCTTCGCAGCAGCACGCTTTCGCTGTTCAGCTCGTTTTCGTGCTACCTCTTCCGCCTCAGCTGCAGCAGCGGCCTCGCGTTCGGGTCGACCTGCGGTCCACGTCAACTGTGATTCGTGCGGGTGTTCTTCACCTGCGTAAACCTTAAGCCGACGGATCATCCGTTCACCCAGCTTGTTTTTAGGAAGCATTCCACGAACCGCATGCTCGATGACACGCTCTGGGAACTTGTCCTGAACTCGCCTGTAAGGGATTTCCTTAAGCTTGCCGGGCTTCTGGCTGTGACGCCTGTAGACGATCTGGTCAGCCTTGTTTCCGGTGACCATGACTTCGGCCGCATTGATAATCACTACAAAGTCGCCCGAAAGCATGTGCGGCACATAGGTCGGGCGGTGCTTTCCCATCAGAAGAGTTGCCGCTTCGCTGGCGATCCGTCCAAGCACCTTGCCCTTCGCGTCAAGTACGTGCCAGTCTGCCACCAGGTCGCTGGCGCTTGGGTTGTAGGGCTTAAGTTTCGTAACCATCTATGAATTAACCGCCTCGGACCCGAATTTCAGGTGTCTTATTGGACAACCTGCTAATTGTACTCAGTTTCGGACCGAAATGGCCCGCCATTCCCGTATTCGATTCGAGTTAAGCACAGCCCTTTCGGTGCAAGTGCCCAGTTTGCAGCGCCACGAACCGGTTCTTCTAGGAGGTTCTGCAACTGCTCCGTCCCCATCTCTCCTGTGCCAACTCTTACCATTGCTCCGGTCAGCCGTCTTACCTGCTGATGCACGAATGCGTTGCCTACAATGCGGACCGTGATTCTGTGAGCCTCGACTCGATTTACCTCGACTCGATAAATGTTGCGTACTGTTGAGGCTTCACCTGGTGTCGCGGGGCCGGCAAACGATGCGAAGTCGTGGCTCCCCACAACAATCTGTGCTGCCCTCCGCATATTTTCGAACTGCCTTATCGGCTTTATGCGCGCCTCTCTGTGCCGGTTAAGTGCCGAAGGGGCATAACCATCATTGAGCCTGTAGACATACTCCCTTTCGATTGCCTGTCTTCGCGGATCGAACCCTTCGTCGACCATATCTATCGCCCTAACAACCACATCATCTGGCAGGTGATAGTTCAGGGCCTTGAACAGGGTTCTCCTATCGTGGCGTTCATCCTGGTCATAAACCGCCACCTGGCCTTTCGCATGCACGCCTGAATCCGTCCTGCTTGCGAGGTGCACTCTTGTCGCAGCGCCGTAAAGGGCCGCAAGGGCTCTCTCAAGTTCACCCTGAACGGTTCTGACCTCGGGTTGCAACTGAGATCCATGAAACTCGGTCCCGTCATACTCGACGAGAAGAGCGTAACGCATGCTGCGTCGGCCTCCGAGATCGTCTACTAGACCAGTTCGAGCAGGGCCATCTCGGATGCGTCACCCTTGCGCGGACCGAGCTTCGTGATCCGCGTGTAACCGCCGGGTCGATCCCTGTAGCGGTCAGCGAAATCATCAAACACTGTCCGCACCACAGAGTCTTCGGTGATAAACGCCGAAGCCTGACGCCTTGCATGCAACGAGCCCGATTTGCCAAGCGTGATCATCTTCTCAGCCAGCGGCCGGACCTCTCGGGCCTTCGCCGCTGTTGTCCGTACATGTCCATGCTTCAGCAGATCGGTAACCAGAGTCCGGAACATCATTTTCCGATGCCCACCTGATCGATCGAATTTCCTACCGGCGACTCTGTGCCTCATTCCTCTTCTTCTCCGGATGCGGCACCGTCTGCGGCTTCGCCCTCTTCAGACCCCTCAACTTCGCTGGTCACACCGTCTGGCAGTAGGTCTTTCTCGGACAGCTTGTCATACAGCTCGTCAAGTGACTTCTGTCCGAAATTCCGAATCTTCAAAAGCTCGGACTTCGGCATGGAAAGGACTTCACCAACACGGTTGATCCCGGCACGCTTCAAGCAGTTAAGGGTTCGAGCTGAAAGATCGAGCGTCTCAACCAATGTGTTGTAGATCTCTGGTGAAATTCCAAGTCCAGCGGCTGGCCCAGCTTCCTCTACCGGCTCCTTGTCGAGCGTTGAGAAGAGGTAGAAGCGTTCCATCAGTCGGTTCGAGGCAGTCTGTATAGCCTCGAGCGGGGTGATCGTGCGATCCGTCCAGACTTCGATGATCAGCCGTTCAAAGTCGTCACGTTGGCCGACACGCGTCGATTCGACACGGAAGTTTGACTTTCGTACAGGTGTGAACACTGCATCAACTGGAAGGATTCCGATCGGAAGACCTTCATCGTGGGCTGCCGGGCGGTAACCGGTGTCTTGCTCTACGTTGAATTCAACGGAAAGCCGGGCATTAGGGCCGTCCAGAGTAGCCAGGTGGTGCTCAGGATTAACGATCTCGAAATCGGCCGTCGCCATGATGTCTCCGGCGCGAACCTCTCCCTCGCCGTCAATCTCGAGACGCAGTCGACCGGGCCTGTCAGCAAGGGAGCGCAGTCGCACACCTTTGACATTCAGCAGGAACTCGCCGACCTCTTCACGCATGTTCTCAACCGTTGAGTACTCGTGAAGAACTCCGTCAATCTTGACCCATGTGATCGCTGTGCCTGGAAGCGAGCTAAGGAGCGAACGCCTCAACGGGTTGCCCAGCGTCACTCCCCAGCCACGTTCAAGTGGCTCAGCCACGAATCGACCAAACTCTTCGTCAGCTTCAAGAATCTTGACTCCGAGAGAAGGGATTTCCACCTGCGGAGGTGGCAATTCCTCGCGCGGAGTTATGCCATACATGCGCTCTAGCACAGTGCTACCTCCTTGAGTAGAACTCAACAATCTGACGTGTGTCTATGCCTACCTCACCTTCCATTGGGTTCGGTACCGCGGCCACTTCGCCAGTAGCGTCGTCTGGGTTCACCCGCAGCCAACTAGGAACCTGCGTGGTCTTGCCCATTCCGGTGTTGGCAGAAATAACTTCAAATAGCCCGCTGCCCCGAGACTTATCTTTCCAGGCGATCTTCTGGCCGGGTTTGACCTGGAACGAAGGAATATCGACTTTCTTGCCGTCTACGGTGATGTGGCCATGGTTGACCATCTGCCTCGATTGCCTCCGAGTCGAAGCAAATCCGAGCCTGTAGACCACATTGTCCAACCGGGATTCAAGTAGTTGAATCAGGTTGTCACCGGTCACGCCTGATCTGCGCGCCGCCTCGCGGTAGTAGTTGCTGAACTGGCGCTCAAGCACTCCGTAAAGAAGCCTGGCCTTTTGCTTTTCCTGCAACTGAATGCCGTACTGCGACTGCCTGCGACGAGGACCGCGCTGTTGAGGTCCTCGGCCCCTGGTTCGCTCCTGCGAAACCATGCCGAGTGCCTTCATTTTCTTGTTTAGTGGGCCGGTATACCGTGCCATCGAACTCCCTGTTAGCTCCGCATTGTGGCTAAATGAGCCCTGCGGTCACTCTTACTTCAACAAATCGAACACCCCCGTCACCGTGACGAGGCTATCAACGTCAGATCGAGTTAGACCCTCCGCTTCTTTGGCGGGCGACAGCCGTTGTGCGGAATCGGTGTGACGTCTTTGATGCTCACAACACGGATTCCGGCTGCCTGAAGTGCGCGAATAGCGCTCTCTCTACCTGAACCGGGGCCTTTCACAAAGACATCGACAGTACGAAGTCCGTGTTCCATCGCAGATCTGGCCGCAGTGTCACCAGCACGTTGAGCAGCAAATGCAGTCGACTTCCGTGAGCCACGGAACCCCATACCGCCAGCGCTGTTCTGTGCAATCACGTTGCCCTGAGGGTCCGTCAGCGTGATCAACGTGTTGTTGAACGTCGCATTTACGTATGCCCTCCCCTGTGGGACAAACTTTTTCTCTCGGCGGCGTGTACGCGGCTTTCTTGGCATCTGTGCTCTCTGGAACTAATACATACAGGCGAAACGCAGCGTTTCACCACAATTAGCTAGTGACTAATGACCGACGGTCTTCTTCTTACCTGCAACAGTCTGGCGACGGCCACGCTGAGTACGAGCGTTTGTCTTCGTTCGCTGGCCGTGTGCAGGCAAACGCTTGCGGTGCCTGATCCCACGATAGGACTGGATATCTGTGAGACGGCGAATGTTCATTTGCGTCTCACGGCGGAGATCACCTTCGATCAACATTCCGCTGCGGTCTATAGCGCTACGCACCCGAGCAAGATCTTCCTCTGTAAGGTCTCTTACTCGAGGATTCTCGACAAGACCAACCTCGTCGAGGATCTTCTTCGAAGTGGTTGAGCCAATCCCGTGAATGCGGGTCAGCGCTACTTCGAGCCTGTTGTTATCAGGAATGTTTACGCCGGAAATGATCGCCATGTTTGTTCCTGCCTAGCCCTGGGCCTGCTTGTGCTTGACGTTGGTGCACAGGACGCGAACCGTCCCTCGACGGCGAATGACCTTGCACTTCGGGCACATCGGCTTTACCGAGGCTCGAACCTTCATCTCACCAATCTCCAATCACTGCGATTGCAGCGTTATCGCAGCCATTACCTACTTAAAGCGGTAGGTGATTCGACCACGAGTAAGGTCGTAAGGCGACAACTCGACCAGCACGCGATCCCCGGGAAGGATTCGAATGAAATTCTTGCGAATCTTCCCTGACGCATGGGCGAGAACCTCGTGTTTGTTCGGCAGCTCGACGCGGAATACCGCGTTAGGCAGCGCCTCATCGACGAGACCTTCAACCTCTATTGCCTCTTTTTTTGCCATCTGTCTCCCGGTTCGACAGGACAGTGTCACCAATTAGACGCTGCCGTTCTGTCCGGTGTTGCGACCTGAGTTGAAAATCGGAAAGTGAACTGCATCACCGCCCTCTTTCCGCTGCAGACGCGATAATCCGCCCTGACTCGATCCATTTTTCCAGTTTGCAGCCAGTTTTCTGTCAAGCTGCGCCCCGGAACAAAAGGTAGTCGAAACCGGGCGGTGCATCCTCTGCAAATTCGGCCAAGTTTAATTGTAACTCAAATTGACTTGAATTTGTAACAGATATAGGGCTAATCCAACGGATAACGGCTCTAATTACCGGAACTTACTGCCGCTACGAGCCTGTCAAACACCTCGTCAGGAGAGCCAGTACCGTCGATCTCGGTCACCTTTCCCGCCGATTGGTAGTAGCTCAATACCGGTGCTGTTTGCTCCTGATAGACATTCATTCGACGATTGATCGTCTCAGGTGTGTCATCTGAACGACCTTCCTCCACTGCACGATTGAGAAGGCGCTTGACCAGTTCATCTCGGTCAACGTTGAAGTAAATCGCCTTATCAAGCGGCAACTCAGCCTCACTCAGTGCAGAGTCCAGTGCTTCGGCTTGCGTGATCGTACGAGGAAATCCGTCCAGGACCATTCCAGATCCACCTGTAAGTTGCGAACGGATCATGCCGATGATGACATCGTCCGGTACGAGATCCCCACGGTCCATGAAGGTCTTCGCTTGTTTACCCAGGTCAGAGCCGGCTGCCACCTCTGAGCGAAGCATATCGCCCGTCGCCAGGTGGGTGATGCCGAGTCTTTCGGCGAGTCGCACGCCCTGGGTTCCCTTCCCCGCTCCGGGAGGGCCAAAAACAACAATACGCATTGGATCCGTGCCTACCTGATGAAGCCTTCGTAGTTACGCATAAGCAGTTGAGCTTCTAGTTGACGCATGGTATCCAGTGCAACACCAACCATAATCAGGAGGCTGGTGCTCTGGACGATACTCGTCGCAGCGTCGAGGTTCGTGATCAGCCCGGCGATCCACGGCATGATTGCGATCATTCCGAGGAACAGTGCGCCTCCCCACGTGATCCGCAATACAACCCGCATCAAGTACTCACGCGTGGGCTGACCGGGTCTGATACCCGGAATGAACCCACCGTTCTTCTGCAGGTTCTCAGCAAGGTTCTGCTGGGAATGAGTCACCAGCGTATAGAAGAAGGTGAAACCTACGACCATGAAGAAGATAGCAATCCAGTATGGAGTGCTGGTCACTCCGAGATTGTCATTGAACCATTGAGCAGCGAGCGCTAAGAAGCCGTCAGAACGTGGATCAAGGAAGAAACTGGTCAGCACCGTGGGCAGGGTGATCAGTGAGAAAGCGAAGATCAGCGGGATCATTCCTGCCGCATTGACACGCAATGGCAGATGGGAGGCTCCCGATTGACGGTACATCCTCCCACCTCTGAACACAGAACGCCCGTATTGCACAGGTATGCGTCTTTGAGCCTCGTTGAAATAAACAATCAGATAGACGATCGCGAGTCCGATAGCGAGCAGCATGCCGACCTGGAACTCCTGGTCGCGCAACAGCCATATCTGCCCAACTACCTGCGGCAATGTCGAGACGATACCGGCAAAGATGATCAATGACAGACCGTTGCCAATTCCTTTCTCGGTTACAAGCTCGCCCAACCACACGAGTAGCATCGTTCCAGCGGTCATAGCGGCGAGGATCGAAACTGTGTTCAGGATGTTGTCGCTACCGAAACCGATACCAGAGATTGCACCTGCACCGAACGAGCCAGCGAACAGATTGATCTGACCGTAGCCCTGGAGGAGAGCCAGCGGCACCGTCATGTAGTGGGTATACCTGTTGATCGTTTTCCGGCCTGCCTCACCCTCCTGCGAGAGCGCCTTCAGGCTAGGGATGATCGGCGTCAGGATCTGAAGAATGATCGAAGCAGTGATGTACGGGTAGACACCAAGCGCGGCAATACTGAGGTTGCGCAGTGCGCCTCCGCTGAACAGGTCAAGAATGCCCAGAAACGGATTTGCCTCGAACGCGGCGTCTAGCGCGGCGCGGTCAACGCCAGGTACAGGGACGTGCGCGATGAAGCGGAACAGAACGAGGATACCGAGTGTAAAAAGGATGCGGTACCGGAGGTCCGGGATCCGCATCGCATCGATCATCGCCTGTAGTAGCGCTGGCCGTCCAGAACCTTCACCGCGCTGGGCCTGTGCCTGCCTCATCATGGGTCAGATCACCCGCCTTTCGCAGCCTCGATTACTGTCACGGTACCACCGGCCTTTTCGATCTTTTCCCGTGCAGTCTTACTAAAGGCATGCGCGGTGACGTTTAGCTTTTTTGTAAAGTCACCGCTCCCAAGAACCTTGATTGGGTCCTGTTTTCTGCGTGCTATTCGACGCTCCAACAGGACCTCAGGTGTTACATCGTCGCCAGATTCGAAACGATCTTCGAGTGTGGCAAGGTTGATAGGCAGGAACGCAACTCGGTTTATCGGCGTGAAGCCGCGCATGTGCGGCAGGCGTTTGATAAGCGGTAGCTGTCCACCTTCGAAAAGATACGGCGCACCACCTCGAGCATTCTGGCCTTTGTTGCCTTTGCCTGAGTACGTCCCCATGCCGCTGCCGTTACCGCGACCGACGCGCCTGCGCGCTCGTTTTGAGCCTTTAGCCGGCTTTAGTTGGTGTAGTCCTGTCATCTCTCTGTTTCGATTCGCTCTCTTCGTTAATCGATGCGGCTATTTCGCCGGCTCAACCTCAACCAGGTGTCCGACCTTCTTCAACATTCCGGCAATCGCAGGTGATTCCTCTTGAACAACCTGGTGGCGAATCTTTCTGAGGCCAAGCGCCTTAAGCGTAGCCCTCTGGCGGGGCGTGGTGCCAATTGCACTCTTAAGCTGGGTAATACGAATCTTTGCCATTTCAAGTTCGCCGATCTTGATGTGTGGTTTCTGACTACGCCTGAACAGTTACTGCCTTGCGCTTGGCGATCTCAGACTCTGGACTGCGGAGCTGCTTCAATGCCTCAAGCGTGGCTTTCACAACATTAATCGAGTTCGTGGAGCCAAACGTTTTGGTCAAAACGTCTTTGACACCAGCCGCCTCAAGCACTGCGCGAACCCCACCACCAGCGATAACCCCGGTTCCCGGAGCCGCAGGCTTCAGCAAGACCGAAGAACCGCTGAATCGGTAAGTGATCTCATGCGGAATCGTGGTGTCTTTCAGAGTGACGGGCACCATGCTTTTTCTAGCGTTGGCTGTGCCTTTGCGGACAGCGTCTGGAACAGCGCCAGCCTTTCCAAGAGCGATACCTACGTTTCCAGCGCCATCGCCGACCACGACCATCGCGTTGAATGTCAGGTTGCGGCCACCTTTGACAACTTTGGAGACGCGCCGGATCTTTACTACCTGCTCGACGTAGGCTGAATCCTCTTCGTCTCTTCTCCGGCCGCCGCCTCTGCGGTCCTGTCTCTGATTAACCATTAAAAGTCGAGTCCTCCGGAACGCGCTCCTTCAGCGAGGGCTTTTACACGCCCGTGATATTTGTAACCGGCTCGGTCAAAAACTACCTGTTTTATGCCGGAGTCAGTCGCCTTTTTCGCGATCGCCTCACCCACCGAGTTTGCAGTCGCCTTCTTGTCGTTTCCACTACCTGTCTCGAGACTTGACGCAGCAGCCAGCGTGTTACCGGCGATGTCATCAATCAGCTGGGCATATATCTGCTTGTTGGATCGGAACACGGATAGCCGTGGGCGCGCTGGGGTTCCGGCAACAGTTTTGCGAACGCGTCGATGACGCATCGAACGTCGACCCGGATCATATCTTCGGCTCGCCATCTATCTAGACTCCCTTGCCGCCAGCGGCCTTACCGGCCTTACGCCTGACGACTTCACCTTCGTAAATGATTCCCTTGCCGGAATAGGCGTTTGGCTTTCGGATCTTCCGAATGCGGGCAGCCTGTTCACCAACCAGCTCTTTATCCGGCCCGCTAACAACGACGAAGCCCTGGCCGTCGGCCTTCAGGCTGTTCGTCCCTAGAGGTTCAACAGGAACGGAATGAGAGAAGCCGAGGCTCATCTCGATTCCCTTGCCACGCTGCTGAACTCTGTAACCGGTTCCGATCAACTGCAGGCGCTTCTCGAATCCTTCGCTGACACCTACAACCATGTTGTTTACAAGGCTGCGCGTCAGACCATGCAGGGAACGGCTTTCTGGCTCATCGTCATGACGCGAAACCGTGATCACACCATTGTCGAGCTTCACATCGACTTTCGGCGAAACGTTCCGTTCAAGCTGGCCGAGCTTTCCTTTAACCGAAACCGCCTGCTTATCGATCTTCACATCGACACCAGACGGAACTTCTATTGGAGTCAGACCTATTCGCGACATAACTTCTTCTCTCGATATCTACCAGACGTAGAACAGCAGTTCGCCACCGACTCCGCTGCGCCGGGCCTCGCGTCCTGTCATCACACCTTTGGGGGTGGACATAAACGAGACGCCCAGGCCACCGAAGTATCTTGGAATCTCATTTTTGCCAACGTAGACACGCAGTCCTGGTGTACTCACTCGCTTAAGACCCTGTATCACAGGCTCTTTGTCTTCGTAGTAGTTAAGCTGAACTCGGAAGGTCTCAGGTTTCTTAGGAGACTTTTCAGTCTTCTCGAAGCCCCTTATGAAGCCTTCACCCTGCATCAACTTGAGTAGGTCACCTCTCATGCGTGATGCAGGCACGTCAACAGACTCGTGACGCACCTGTACTGCGTTACGAATCCTGGTCAGCATGTCAGATATTGGGTCAGTTACTGGCATTCTCTCTCCGAAATTGGCCTCAAAACCGCGCGACTAGTGGTTGCCCTTTCGCACGCCTGGCAACTGGCCCTTCAGAGCCAGTTCCCTCACTGCGATCCTCGAAAGACCAAAGAAACGTAAGTAGCCACGAGGTCGACCGGTGATCTCGCACCTGTTACGTACCCGTATCGGGCTCGAGTTCAGCGGCAGAGACGCGAGCTTTTGACGAGCCTCCATGCGCTGCTCGACGGAACGTGAAAGGTCTTCTGCAATCGACTTCAATTCGGCACGCTCTTCAGCGTACTTCGCCACCAGTCTTTTACGCCGTTCGTTCTTTTCTATTGAAGATTTCTTAGCCATTAATATCTACGCTCCAACCAGCCTGGGGTCGTCCAGTCTGACAAAAGGAACTCCCAGGAGTTCGAGGAGTCTCCGACCTTCTTCGTCGGTACGTGCCGAAGTCACCAGGACGACTTGTAGGCCACGCAACCTGTCTATCTGATTGTAGTCAATCTCAGGGAATACAGCCTGATCTGTCAGACCGAGCGTGTAGTTGCCGCGACCATCGAATGCTTGCCGAGGCACGCCTCTAAAGTCTCTTACACGAGGTAGGGCAATATTCACCAGTCGGTCGAAAAAGTGCCACATGCGGGTGCCACGCAGTGTGACCGAGGCTCCGATAGTCTGGCCTTCTCGCAACTTGAATGCAGCAATCGATTTACGGGCTTTGTTCTCTCGAGCCTTCTGCCCGGTGATGATCGCGAGATCGCCGAGTGCAGCGCTCAAGGCATTAGAAGAGGTGAGCGCTTCCCCAAGTCCGATGTTCACCACCAGCTTCTCAAGCTGCGGCGCCCGCATTGAATTGCTATAACCAAACTCTCTAATAAGCACTGGCTGTACTTCGCTGCGGTAGCTTTCGAGCAGCCGCGGTACAGCTACAGCGCCATTGGAACCGTTGGCGGTCTTGCTTGCGCTTGTCTTCGCAGGGGCCTTCTTGGCTCGCGACGAAGAAGCACGGCTGGTTTTTGTCGCAGCTTTCTTAGCAGCAGGCTTTTTCGCCTTGGCTTTAGGCTGCTTCTCCGCTTCTTCAGACGCGTCTTCTGGCTGTGAAGCCTCTTCGGCCCCAGCTGTCTCGTTTTTCACTTCTTCGTCAGGAGCGTTTGCCACGCTTAACCACCCGGACTTTTCGTCCGTCCTCCAGGAACTTGAACTGTGCCCTTCCGGCCAGTTGTGTGTCGCTGTCAACAAGCATTAGCTTGCTCAGAGATATTGCTGCTTCGCCGTGGATGATGCCGGTCTGTGCAACACCCTGTTGCTGTTTGATGTGTCGGGTCGCCACGTTCACGCCTTCAACCATAGCGATGCCCTTCTTGGGCTCCACTCGCATCACTTCCCCGCGGACACCTTTGTCTTTGCCTGAGATGACGAGCACGGTGTCGCCTTTTTTTATTCGTTGTGCCACTGGTTAGAGCACCTCCGGAGCGAGTGAGATGATTCGCATGAACTCGCGATCACGAAGCTCCCTGGCGACAGGGCCAAAGATGCGAGTGCCACGAGGATTGTTGTCATCCCCAAGTACAACGCAGGCGTTGTCATCAAACCGAATATATGAACCGTCCTGACGCCGAATCTCCTTAGACGTCCGGACGATCACTGCTTTGACCACCTGGTGCATTCGAACCGTACCACCAGGCAATGCATCCTTCACCGAACAGGTGATGATGTCGCCGAGCGTGGCCGACTTGCGCGATCCACCGCCCACGATATTGATGCAAAGCACCTCACGTGCGCCGGAGTTATCGGCAACTTTAAGTCTGGACTCTCTCTGGATCATCGCAACACGCCCGAGGGCCTAATCCTCATCATTCTCTGTATTGTCACCAAGCGCCTCACCAGGCATTCGGTCGATTTCCTGCGGCTGCACTTCAGCAACATCGATCTTCTCGACTATCTCGACAAGTCTCCACCGCTTTGTCTTTGAGACCGGACGGGACTCTTCCAGGAGTACGCGGTCACCTATCGACGCCGAGTTTGCCGGGTCGTGTGCGACCAGCTTCGTAAGGCGTCTTCGGTTTTTCTTGTAGACCCTGTGCCTTTGCAGCCAAGAAACACCGACCACGATCGTCTGGTCGTTCCTGTCGCTGAGTACGGTCCCAAGCTGTCGCCTGCGAGTGCCTGCCAAGCTATTCCTGTCCTTCCGAACTGTTCATCTCTGCCACGATCTCTCTTTCTCGTAGCACTGTGTGAATGCGCGCAATTGCTCTGCGCGTTTTGCGTATTTCCGTGAAATCAGAAAGCTGCATCGTTGACCTGCGGAAACGCAGGTTCATGAGTGCCTTTTCCTGGTTGGAGAGCTCTTTCTCCAACTCATCGTTCTTCAGTTCTCTAACTTCGCTAATCTGCATCTTCGATTACAGCGCATCCTGTCTGCTGACGATCGTCGTCGGCACAGACAGTTTGCGAGCTGCCCTCCGCAGCGCCTCTCGTGCCACATCTTCAGGCACATCTGACATCTCGTACATCATGCGGCCACGTCGTACAACTGCAACCCAATGGTCGACAGCACCTTTCCCGCCACCCATTCGGGTTTCGGCAGGCCTGGCAGAAACTGGCTTGTCGGGGAACACCCTGATCCAGATCTTTCCGCCTCGCTTCACATATCCGGTGGCCGCTCGACGTGCTGCTTCGATCTGGCGAGACGTCACCCAGCCTGGACCAACGGCCTTGAGACCGTAATCACCAAATGCGAGTGAGGATCCGACGGTGCGCGCACCTTTCATTCGACCACGGTGCTGTTTTCTAAATTTTGTTCTTCGTGGCTGCAGCATTACTAACTCTCCGTTGAGGTTTTGTCAGCGCCGGAAGAACTGGCATCTGCGCCACCGGAATTGTTACCACTTGAACCGCCACGACTACGTGAGCCACCGCGACCTCTGCCGCCACCTCGTCTTGGTCTCGATGATCCGTCTCCACCAGACTGCCCTGACTGACCGCCCTGACCCGAGCCGCCACCACGTTGCTGCTGCTCAGGAGCCGTTCCAAGCGAGAGTCTGGCCATCGAACGCGCACGCAGGTTTTCGGCCGTCGGCACTACATCGCCTCGGTAAACCCATACCTTGATGCCAATGGTGCCGTAGGTCGTCCGCGCTTCTGAGATCGCATAGTCGATCTCAGCCCTGAGCGTGTGCAACGGAACCTGCCCGTCCATCTGTTTGTCTGTCCGAGCTATGTCAGCGCCACCGAGCCGTCCAGACACCACAACCTTGATGCCCTTGGCTCCAGACTGCATAGTCCGTTGCATCGCCAGTCTGACTGCGCGCCTGTAAGCGACACGTCGCTCTATCTGCTCTGCGATACTCCTGCCAACCAGTGCCGCGTCCAACTCAGGCTGACGCACCTCCTGAATGTTCAGGCGAGCACGCTTTTCCGTCATCTTTTCAAGTTCGGCACGCATTTCGTCAACACGCTGGCCGCCACGACCAATAATGATTCCGGGACGAGCGGTGTTAATCGTCACAACGAGGTCCTGAGGACCGCGCTCGATCTCGATCTTCGAAATAGCTCCACTTTCACCAAATCGCTCGTCAATGAGCTTTCGAATTGCGTGATCTTCGGCGGTGAGTCTTCGATACTCACCACCTCGATGGGCAAACCAGTGGGCCTGCCAGTCCATAACTCCGCCAAGGCGGAAACCTATCGGGTGCGTTTTCTGTCCCATTAGTTATTCCTCGCCTCGGCGACCTCAATAGTCAGATGACACGAGGGCCTATCTTTGGCCCCGGCTCGGCCTCGTGCTCTCGGCTGGTAGCGTTTTAGTACCGGTCCCTGGTCTGCTGTGATCCGCACAATCTTCAAATCGTCCCGATTCAACAGATCGTTGTTCTCAGCGTTTGCAGCGGCTGACCGTACGACCCGCAGCACAACATCAGCGGCGGGACTCGTCATGTACATAAGCCGGTTTTCGGCATCGGTGACAGACGCGCCACGCACCTGGTCGATCACCAGTCTCATCTTTTGCGCCGAAATGCCGATATTTTTTGATCGTGCGACTGTCATTTCACTCTTACCGGACCGCGCTTGACCTGTCGGACCTGTGACCTCTGAACACTCGTGTTGCTGCGAATTCACCGAGCCTGTGCCCGACCATGTTTTCAGTTATCAATACTGGCACGTGCTGCTTACCGTTGTGGACCGCGATAGTCAGGTTCACCATTTCAGGCATGATCATTGAGGATCGAGACCATGTCTGGATCACCTGTCTGCCACCCGAATTCTGGGCTGCAAGAACCTTCTTCATCAGTTTCGGGTGGACCCATGGGCCCTTTTTAATCGACCTGCTCATAAATAGATCTCTTTAGCGTTGGTACCTGCGTCGCAGTATGAACTTGTTTGTCCGCTTGTTCTTGCGGGTCCTGTATCCAAGCGCAGGCTTACCCCATGGCGTCTTAGGCCCTGGCATTCCGATCGGCGCCCTGCCCTCACCACCACCGTGTGGGTGGGCAGCCGGGTACATAGCCGAGCCACGCACCTGAGGCCTGAAACCACGGTGACGCGTGCGGCCGGCTTTACCGAGCTTGGTGTTTTTGTGGTCCGAGTTAGATACCTGTCCAACTGTCGCCATGCAGTCGTTGAGCAACTGCCTCATTTCACCAGAAGGAAGTCGAACCAGCGTGTAGTTGCCTTCGTGTGCCATGACTTGAGCCGACACACCAGCGCTCTTTACCAGCTGACCACCACGGCCAGGATGCGTCTCAAGATTGTGAACTGTTGTACCGGTAGGCAAGCTGCCAAGCTTCATCGCGTTACCGGTCGAGATAGCACCAGACTCCTGGCTTCTGATAACCGAGCCAACCTTGAGCCCCTCTGGTGCCACGATGTATCGCTTGGTGCCATCCTCATAACGCACAAGGGCGATACGAGCGGTTCGGTTCGGGTCGTACTCAATCGACATGACGGTTGCGTCGCCGCTTTTGTCACGCTTGAAATCGACGATCCGGTAACGTCTTTTGTGGCCACCACCGCGATGACGCGTAGTCACACGACCGTGGTGGTTGCGCCCACCAGACTTCTTCATCGGCGCCAGGAGAGATTTCTCTGGCTTCGACTTGGTTATATCGCTGAAATCGTCAGCGACCGCGTCGCGACGCCCCGGTGTTGTTGGTTTGTACTCTTTCAGACCCATCGGTTATGCACCCTCGAACAGCTGAATCGTCTCGCCGTCCGCCAACGTAACTATCGCCTTCTTTGTATCCGGCTGTTTCGTCCTGTTGCGACCGTACGTCTTCACCTTGCCATGCGTTCGCAACGTGTTGACCGAGGTCACTTGCACATCGAAAGCAGCCTCTATAGCCCGCCTGATTTCGTGTTTCGTAGCCTTCAAGTCAACCTTAAACACGTACTTGCCGTTCTCTTGCAGTAGCGTCGACTTCTCGGTAACGACCGGACTTTTCAATACCTGTGAAAGGTTCACGATGCCGCTCCCTTACCCCACAGAGTTTCAACCTCTTTAAGGGCATCCTGCGTAATTACCAGGTTCGGAACGGAAGTGGCCTCAAGAGCACTCAGGTTCCTGGCCTCAAGGGCCTCCACTCCATGTGTGTTTGCGCACGAAGTGATAACGGTTTCGTTGACTCCTGAAGTCACAATCAGGGTCCGACCCGCCAGGTCTAGGGCACCAATCATATCGAGAACAGCGCGTGTTTTTGGCGTTTCGAAATCGATTGCATCAAGAACGACGAGCGATTCGCTTCGAACATGGTTCGCAAGCGCTATCCGCAAAGCCTGCCTGCGCATCTTCTTGGGTAGCTTTTGTCTGTAGCTGCGAGGATGCGGACCATGAGCAACTCCACCACCCCTGAGATTTGGCGACTTACGGCTGCCGAGTCGAGCTCGGCCACTGCCTTTCTGGGATCGAAGTTTGCGAGTCGAGTAACTAACCTCGGCACGAGTCTGTGTGTCTTGCGTACCTTGTCTGCGGTTCGCCTGCTGCGCGACGACAGCCTGATGCAGGAGAGCGTCGTTAGCTTCGGCACCCCAAACAGTGTCGTCAGCGTCAACGTTTCCGACCACTTTGCCGGTTATGTCTTTGACTTCCAGGTCCATCGAACTAAGCCTGCTTCTCGATTCGGACGATGCTGTTCTTATGTCCTGGAACAGCGCCGCCAATAAGCACCAAATTTCGCTTTGGGTCCGAAAGCACAACGCTCAATCCACGTTGCGTGATCCTTGCGGAACCATAATGTCCTGCCATCTTTGTACCCGGCCAGACCCTTCCGGGCGAGCTACCTGCCCCAATTGAGCCCGGGGCTCGATGGCGGTCAGACTGTCCGTGGGTTTTCGGCCCGCCGGCGAAGCCGTAACGCTTCACTCCACCTGCGAACCCTTTTCCTTTAGAGACACCGGAAACCTTGATTTTGTCTCCCGTCTCGAACAGATTCGCCATGATCTTCTGGCCGACTTCAAATTCTCCAAGGTCCTTGACCTCGAACTCCTGCAAGTGCCGATAGCGCCCACCTGAGCGTTCAAGGTGCCCGGCCATTGGCTTGTTCAGATTCTTGGCATGCAGGAAACCGACCTGTACAGCCTGGTAACCATGCCGAGCCTCGGTCTTAACCTGGGTCACCACGCAAGGGCCGACTTCGACGGCGGTCACGGGAACAGCGCGACCATCATCGGTGTAGTACGTGGTCATACCGAGCTTGCGGCCAAGCAGACCACCTATCTCAGGAGCTGGAGCTAGCTCTTCCTCAACCTCAGCGACATCTTCATCAGCGTCTTCTAAGCTGTCCTCTGACTGCTCGTCTTCAACGGCAACCGGGGCCTCAGGAGTCTCTTCAGCGTCTTCTGCTTCAGGCTCTTCCGATTCTTCCGCCGCCTCAGCGACAGGCTCTTCCGCTACTGGCTGAGCGGATTCTTCAGGCTCTTCACTGACTTCCGGCTGGTCATCTGACTTAACTTCAGATTCGGCTTCTTCTGTCGACTCTGGTTCAGATTGGTCTTCGACGGCAGCTTCAGGCGTCGCCTCGGCTTCGCTCTTTTCTCCGGCGTCTTCCTGCTCGGAGTTGTCTCGCTTTTCTTGTTCGTCCATCTCTCTACAGCTTTATGGCGATGTCAACGCCGGCCGGCACGTTCAAACGTGTCAGTGAGTCAATTGTTTTCGAACTCGGCTCAAGGATGTCGATTAGCCTCTTGTGAACACGTAGCTCGAAGTGTTCCCGTGATGCCTTGTCGATGTGGGGTGATCGGATAACCGTGAACATCCTCTTAGCGGTCGGCAGCGGGACCGGGCCGGCCACGTTCGCTCCGGTACGTTCCGCCGTCTCGAGGATCTGCTGGGACGAAATGTCGAGCAGTCGGTGATCAAAACCTTTGAGGACAATTCTTATCTTCTGACCGGGCATATCTCTACTTCTTCCCTATGATCTCCTGCGCCACGTGCTGAGGCACAGGGTCGTAGTGGTCGAGTTCCATCGAGAAACTCGCCCGGCCTGTTGTAAGTGAACGCAGGTGGGTTGCGTACTGGAACGTCTCGGCGAGGGGGATGAAGGCTTTCACTTCCTGAACCTGGCCTCGCTGGTCCATTGACTGGATCTGCGCTCGGCGTGAGTTCAGATCGCCAATCACGTCACCGAGGAAGTCCGCTGGCGTGATCACCTCGATCCGCATTACCGGCTCCATCAGGGTCGGGCCACCGCGTTCCATTGCTGCCTTGAACGCCATCGAGGCAGCAATCTTGAAAGCCATTTCGGACGAGTCGACATCGTGATAAGAACCGTCAGTTAGGACAGCCTTGACATCGACGACTGGGTAGCCAGCGAGAATTCCCGTGCGGGCTGCTTCACGGAAGCCTGCTTCGATCGGGCCATAGTACTCACGAGGCAAGGTAGCACCGGTGATCTCAGATTCGAATTGGATCCCACTACCGGCCTCGAGCGGCTCAAGCCGCAGAGTGCAGTCACCATACTGGCCGTGACCACCTGTCTGCCGTATGAACTTGCCCTGCTGCTCGGACACTTTGGTGAGCGCCTCACGGTAAGCAACCCGTGGCGGACCTTGAGTTGCTTCAACGTTAAACTCTCGCCGCATCCGCTCGATGATTACGTCAAGATGAAGCTCGCCCATGCCGGCGAGAACAGTCTGACCGCTTTCGTCATCTGTATATGTCTGGAGAGTGGGATCTTCATCGACGAGCCGAACCAGCGCCTCAGTCATCTTGTCCTGATCTGAGCGCGTTTTCGGCTCAACAGCAACTGAGATCACAGGATCGGGGAAGCTGATTGCCTCGAGAACAATCGGGCTACCTTGATCACAGAGAGTGTGACCGGTCACTGCGTTCTTCAGGCCAATCACGGCCACGATTTCACCGGGGCCCGCTACCTTCACCTCTTCGCGGGAGTCAGCGTGCATCTTGAGCAGTCGACCCACTCGCTCACGACTTCTCGTTGAAGGGTTGTAGACAGGGGTGCCTGCTTCGAGTGTTCCTGAGTAGACACGGACATATATGAGGCGCCCAACGTGCTGGTCAGTAACCACTTTGAATGCAAGCGCACTGAGAGGCTCTTCCAGGCTCGGCTTGCGCTCCATCTTCTTTTCTTCATCAGAAGGGTCGAATCCGGAAACCGGCGGGACATCCAGCGGAGATGGAAGGTAATCGATGACGGCATCAAGCAGTGGATGGACACCACGGTGCCGGAGCGCGGAACCCACCAGGACAGGGAACATCTGAAGAGAGATCGTGGCTTTCCGAATTGCCACTTTCAACTCTTCCTCAGATATCTCTTCCTCTTCTAGATACTTCTCCATCAGACCATCGTCAGTCTCGGCAACCTTTTCGATCATATGCTGACGGGCGGCCTCAGCCTTCTCCGCCATTTCAGCCGGGATGTCGACAGTGGCGTGACCGATCGCGTCTTCAGACTCATATATATAGGCACACTGCTTCACCAGGTCGATCATGCCGGTGAACTCAGACTCTGCGCCGATCGGAATCTGAATCGGAACCGCGTTGGCACCAAGACGGGTATGCAACGTGCTTACTGCGTAGTCGAAATCTGCCCCGAGCCGGTCCATCTTGTTCACGAAAACCATTCGTGGAACCTGGTAACGGTCAGCCTGGCGCCAAACAGTCTCAGATTGCGGTTGCACTCCGGACACGGACTCAAGTACGACTACTCCACCATCGAGAACGCGAAGACTGCGCTCTACTTCAGCTGTGAAATCCACGTGACCTGGGGTGTCGATGATGTTTATCTGGTGATCTTGCCACTTTGCGTTGGTGGCTGCAGAACCGATGGTGATGCCGCGCTCGCGTTCAAGCGACATGAAGTCCATCACCGTCGTGCCGTCGTCAATATCACCGATCTTGTAGGTCTCACCGGTGAAGAAAAGAACGCGCTCGGTGACGGTAGTCTTTCCAGCGTCAATATGAGCAATGAATCCGATATTTCGGACCATCCCCAGGTCTGTTTTATTGCCAGATGCAGTAGTCATTTCAGTCGCTGTTTTTCAGGCAGGCGCTCAACCTGCCGTGACTCAGTGAGATTCGGTAAATCCTTCTTACCAGCGGTAGTGCGCAAACGCCCGGTTGGCCTCGGCCATCCGGTGAGCATCCTCACGTTTCCTAACCGCTGAACCTCCACCACGAGAAGCTTCGAGGAGTTCGAGATAGAGTCGCTCGGCAACGGGCCGACCAGTCCTTGCCCTTGCAGCTTCAATCAGCCAGCGTTGAGCGAGAGCGCTTCGGCGTTCGGGCCTGACTTCGACAGGAACCTGGTAAGTCGCGCCACCGACTCGCCGGGGCTTTACTTCCAGGGCAGGCATTGCATTTCGCAGCGCCTGCTCGAACACCTCGATACCAGGGCGATTAGCCTCTTTTTCTAGCAGGTCTAGTGCGTTGTACATTGCCCGACGAGCGGTAGATTTCTTGCCGCCTATCATCAAACGGTTGATGAACTTGGCAAGATCAACACTCCCATGCACCGGGTCTGGCGCAACAACTCTTGGTTCTGCTGGTCTTCTGCGTGCCATTTTTCGTCTCTATCAGTCTCGTCTCATCAGTCCGGCAATCAGCCGGGCAAACGTAGCCGCCTGCCAGTGCGCATTGCCTGAACAGGCGGCTCAGATTTTTCGATATTGGTTCCGGTGGTTAGCCCTTCGGCTGTCCGTATTTACTTCGACTCTGCTTTCGGTCGCTTACGCCCGACGTGTCAAGCGAGCCACGGACAATGTGGTATCGCACTCCAGGAAGGTCCGGAACACGTCCGCCTCGAATCAGGACCACCGAGTGCTCCTGCAAGTTGTGCCCTTCTCCAGGGATGTACGCCGTGACTTCGATGCCGTTTGTAAGCCTGACTCTCGCTACTTTACGCAAAGCTGAGTTAGGTTTCTTCGGCGTAACAGTCCTGACCTGAAGACAAACTCCGCGTTTCTGCGGGTTGCCTTTACGCCTGCGCGTCATCGTCTTGTCGTACGAGTTGTACGTGAAGAGAAGCGCTGGTGTCTTCGGCTTTTTTCGCGTCTGCTTGCGCGGACGGCGGACAAGTTGATTGATGGTCGGCATTAACTCACCTGAAAAGGGGGCAGAACACATAACCAGAGCGGGTATGTCTGAGCCACGAACAGACAGTATACGAACGCAGCAACCTTTGCGTCAACGCAAATTTTAGTCTTTCGCGATCGATACGGAGTCGCCCTGTGTCAGGTACTTCCGCTCGGCAGTATGAGCTATCCTCAACAACTGCATCAGTCAGGAGCTTCCGTTTTTGAGGACGCGAACTCCGGCAAGATCATTAGCTTTGGAACGAGACGGCAGGGCAAAGTTGGCGACAATTTTACTTATAGGGTTCGACCACCCGGAAGCGGCAAGGCTTGCCGAAGACTTACGCAGCAATGCCAATCGGCATGAATTCCAGAGCATCGGATCTGACGTTGCCGACACTCCCGGCACCGACTCTGGTATCGCGCTTGTTTGGTGCCCGAGAAGTTCGGCGGATGCGGCGGCGATGATTGGCGAAGCGGTTTCGAACGGACTACCGACGGTCGCTCTGGTCCAGGAGTCATTGCTCCCACCAATCGATTTCAGCAATGGTGATATCGAGATCGCTTTTGCACCGTTTGGTTTTCCAGAAGTGCTGAGCAGACTCGACATTGTGTCATCAAGAGCAAACGGACCTGCCGATCGTAACCTCATCACCCACGGTGATCTAGTAATCGACCAGGATCGTTATGAAGTGACGCTCGGTGGCAAGAAGATCGATCTCACGTATAAGGAATACGAACTACTTAAGTACATCGCTGCAAGACCAGGCAGAGTGTTCAGCCGCGAAGCCCTGCTGCGAGCGGTGTGGGACTACGACTACTTCGGCGGGACTCGGACGGTCGATGTTCATGTGCGACGACTTCGCTCGAAGATAAATGATGTCCGGTATCAATTTATTGAAACCGTTTGGAATGTTGGCTACCGCTTTAGATCTGCAAATGACCCACCATCAGGCTAGCCACCCGGTGTACAGCGGCTTAACGGTGTAGCGCTATTCTCAGCGAGCGGAGTTTGACAAAAGTTTCACAATCTCCAATACTTCCTCCCTTACCCATCACTAATCCCGAACAAATCTGCACACTGTTCGCGAGGTGATCTACGTACCAGCCATGACCCAGACGCACGAAAACAGGCAGCGTGACGCCAACGAAGAGGCAATCCGGTTCGCGCTCTTTTCGGCGCACGAACACGATGTGCGCTTCATACGTCTCTGGTTCACAGATATCCTGGGCACCCTCAAAGGCTTCGCCATCACTATCGATGAGCTGGAAGGCGTGTTGCGAACAGGCGCAAGTTTCGATGGAGCGTCTATAGAAGGAATCGCGCGCGAGGGTGAGTCTGACATGGTCGCAATGCCGGACCCTTCAACTTGGCAGATCCTCCCCTGGCGGCCCCGCGAAAACGCAGTTGCGAGACTGTTCTGCGATATCCGGACCGCATCCGGTGAGCCTGCCGAGGCTGATAATCGCGAAGTACTCCGTCGAGTTCTCAGAAGGGCCGCTGAGATGGGTCTAACCTATTACGTGGCACCCGAAATTGAGTATTTCCATCTGAGATCACCAGAGGATCCACGACCGTACGACGCTGGCGGTTATTTTGACCAGTCCTCTGACAATGCCGGTGCCGATCTTAGGCGCCAGACTGTGCTTTCGCTCGAAGAGATGGGGATCCCGGTTAAGCACTCTCACCATGAGGTATCAGACGGTCAGCACGAAATAGATCTGCGTCACACCAACGCGCTAACGATGGCAGATTCGATCATCACGTTCAAGGTTGTCGTAAAGGAGATCGCCGCACAGTCAGGCGGGTACGTCACCTTCATGCCACGACCGTTTGCGCAATCAAACGGCAGCGGCATGCACACCCACATGTCGCTGTATGAAGGTGACAAGAACGCGTTCTATGACCCCGATTCGGCAGACGGCCTGTCCGTAATGGCGAGGCAATTCATGGCCGGACTCATCCGGCATGCACCCGAGATCACTGCAGTCACGAACCAGTGGGTCAACTCGTACAAGAGGTTGGTTCCAGGAGTCGAGGCTCCGGTATACGCCAACTACACCACCGAGAATCTTGATGGACTCGTGCGTGTTCCGGCTCACCGAGTCGGAAAGGAAGACAGCCTCCGCATTGAATATCGTGCTCCGGACTCAGCCTGCAATCCCTACCTCGCGTTCGCGGTGATGCTCGCCGCCGGGCTTGAGGGCATCCAGGGAGGTTACGAACTTGCAGATCCCCTGAGCAGCAACCCGACGTCTATGTCCGTGGAGGAACGAGCTGCTGCCGGTGTAGTCCAGTTGCCTGACTCACTTGATGCAGCTCTTCGGCTTGCCAGTGAAAGTGAACTGCTTAACAGGACGCTGGGCTCCGCCGTGATGGAGAGCTTCCTGCGCAATAAAAGGCTCGAATGGTCTGAGTACTCGCGGACCGTCACTGACTACGAGATATCTCGTTATCTCCGCAAGCTGTGACCGAGATCGGCCTGGTTGCTCCCCTCGCCATCGCCGATTACCAATTTGAATGAGGGGCGCGACACACAACTGAAACATCTTCGGCTTCATAGTTGGCTACATGACATTAACTGAACGCAACGAAAACATACGCTCAACACAGGTCCCTGACATGGACCACATCGCTACGCACGGGCTCTACAACCCGGACAACGAGCACGACGCATGTGGGGTCGGTGTTGTTGCCAACATTGACGGCGCTCGCAATCACCAGATTATCGACCAGGCACTTGAGGTCCTGATTAACCTCGGGCATCGCGGAGCCTGCGGTTGTGATCCGCGTACCGGTGACGGGGCAGGTATTTTGATCCAGATGCCTGATGCGTTCATGCGTAAGGTTGCCGGCGAGGCGGGAATTCAGTTGCCGCCATCCGGTCGTTACGGCGTGGGAATGACATTCCTACCGAATAGTGATGACCTTCGTCAGCGTTGTGAAACCGCTTTGAAGGATGCTGCGGAAGACCAGGAGCTGAAGTTCCTTGGCTGGCGTGATGTGCCGGTAGATCCGGTCGCCATCGGGGACATGGCGCGCGAGGTTATGCCAACTATCAGGCAGTTCTTCGTCGAAGCTGAGGCAGGCCTGGTTGAAGACGATCTTGAGCGCAGGCTTTATGCCACACGTAAATCGGCAGAACGCGCCGTCCGTGAGGGTGCGTCAGACGCTGAACACAAAGAGCTCGTTGACTATTTCTATGTCTGTTCACTCTCATCCCGCACAGTTGTCTACAAGGGTCTGATCTTCGCTGACCAGATGAAGGAGTTCTACGCAGACCTGAATGACGATGACATGGTCACAGCGTTCGGGATGGTCCACTCACGCTTCAGTACCAACACGCTTGGTTCATGGAGGCTCGCTCACCCGTATCGGATGCTCGCGCATAACGGAGAAATCAACACGGTCCGCGGCAACCGGAACTGGATGACTGCCCGCGAGCGAGTCCTGAGTTCCGATTATTTTGGTGATGACATCACTGATATCACGCCAGTGTGCGAGGCCGACGAACCGAGCGACACCGCATCGCTGGACAACGGCTTCGAGTTCCTCAGAATGGGCGGTCGCTCGCTTGAGCACGTTGCGGCGATGATGTTGCCGGCTGCGTGGTACGGCAACGAATCAATGCCAGATGATGTCAAGTCGTTCTACGAATACCACGGCGGAATGATGGAGCCGTGGGACGGCCCGGCGATGATCACGTTCACAGATGGGAACTCTCTCGGAGCTGTACTTGACCGCAACGGCCTGCGGCCTTTCCGCTACTGGGTGACGAAAAACAACCTGCTGGTTATGGCCTCCGAAGCAGGTGTGTTGGACATTCCACCAGAAGAGATCGCTTACCGGGACAGGCTTGCGCCAGGCCGACTGTTTCTGGTGGATTTCGACCAGAAGCGCATCGTCCCACCGCAAGAAGTGATTGGCGGACTGGCTTCGCGCCAGCCTTACTCAGACTGGTTGGAAAACAACCGACTGTCGCTTGATGATCTTTCGGCACCAGAAATTGTCCCGGCCATCGACCTCGACACCCTGGTGACTCGCCAGACCGTCTTCGGCTATTCGCAGGAGGATCTTAAGTGGCTGATCGGTCCGATGGCTGTACAGGGAGCTCAGCCGAATGGCTCTATGGGCAACGACGCGCCACTGGCCGTGTTGTCAGATCGTCCACAGCCGTTATTTAGCTACTTCAAGCAGAAATTCGCGCAGGTTTCGAATCCGCCATTGGACCCGATTCGCGAGAAGCAGGTTACGCAGATGGCGGTGCCGGTTGGACGCAGACCGAACCTGTTTGATGAGAGCGCTGAGCACGCAAAGCTCCTTCGCATCGATCATCCGTTGATGTTCAACAAGGATCTTGCACGTATCAAGTCCTCTACCAAGCCGGGAGTCAAGGCGAAAACTATCTCGACCCTGTTCCCTGTTTCGGACGGCGCGGCTGGCCTTGGAAAGGCAATTGAGCGAATCAGGCAAGAGTCGTCGCAAGCTATCGAAGATGGCTACACCATCCTGATTCTTTCCGACCGCGGAGTAGATTCGGAGCGGACATTTGTACCGTCTCTCCTTGCAACGGGTGCTGTTCACCACCACCTGATACGTGAGCAGACGCGGACACAGGCAGACATCATCGTCGAGTCGGGTGAACCGCGCGAGGTGCATCACTTCGCAACTCTGTTTGGCTACGGTGCTTCCGCCATCAACCCGTATCTGGCATTTGAGTCGATCGCCGGAATGAGGGCCCAGCCGACTGCGGAGCGCCCGCTACCACCTCAGGACAAATCTGAACAGAACTTCAGATACGCGGTCGAGTCTGGTGTACTGAAAACGATGTCGAAGATGGGAATATCGACATTGCAGGGTTACATCGGAGCCCAGGTCTTCGAGGCACTTGGCCTGTCTGAACAGGTTACTGACGAGTACTTCAGGTGGACCGAGTCGCGGATTGGCGGAGTGGACCTTGAAGATATCGCAGCGGATGTTCTTGCAAATCACGCTAGCGCGTTTCCAGAAGAGAACATCCCGGCCAACCTGAGGCTCGATCTCGGTGGGTTGTACCTCTGGCGCGGTACGGGTGAGCGTCACATGTGGAACCCGGACACGATCGCGCTTTTGCAGGATGCTGCGACTCGCAACGATAAAGCGGTGTTCAAGCAGTTCGAGGAAGCCTCTAACAATGAGGGTAGCGAACATATAACGATTCGTAACATGCTCGAACTTGTCGACACCGGAACACCGGTCCCGCTTGACGAGGTCGAGCCAGCTACCGAAATCGTGAAACGGTTCGCGACAGGTGCTATCTCCCTGGGCTCTATCTCTCGTGAAGCCCATGAGACACTCGCTATTGCCATGAACCGCATCGGTGCTCGCTCGAACACTGGCGAGGGTGGTGAAGATCCAGCGCGTTATACGCCAGACTCGAATGGCGACAGACGTATCAGTGCTGTGAAGCAGGTGGCCTCGGGCCGATTCGGGGTCAACACGAACTATTTGGTCAACTCAACTGACCTGCAGATCAAGATGGCGCAAGGGGCAAAGCCTGGTGAGGGAGGCGAGCTGCCTGGCTGGAAAGTTTCTGATTACATCGCGTTCATACGCAAGACGACGCGCGGTGTTGAGCTGATCTCACCGCCGCCACATCACGACATCTACTCGATTGAAGACCTAGCGCAACTTATTCACGACCTGAAGAACGTCAATCCAGACTCGCGTGTTCATGTGAAGCTGGTGGCCGTGGCAGGTGTCGGAGTGATTGCTGCCGGCGTGGCGAAGGGCAAAGCCGACGTTGTCCTGATCTCCGGAGACTCTGGAGGCACTGGAGCATCCCCACTCTCGTCAATTCGCCACGGTGGAATTCCGTGGGAACTGGGACTCGCTGAGACACAGCAAGTACTTGTCGAAAACGGCCTTCGTGATCGTATCGTCGTGCAGACGGACGGTCAGATCAAGACCAGTCGGGATGTCGTGATCGCTGCCTTGCTCGGTGCAGATGAGTGGGGAGTCGCAACCGCAGGCCTAATCACCATGGGCTGCATCATGCTACGCAAATGCCACCTCAATACCTGTTCGGTAGGCGTTGCGACGCAGGACCCGGAGTTACGGGCACGTTTCTCTGGGACTCCAGAGGCCGTTGTCAATTACTTCATGATGTTGGCGGAGGGCGTGCGCGAAATCATGGCTGAACTTGGCTTCCGCAAGGTCAACGACATGATCGGCCGCATGGACATGCTCAAACAGCGTGAAGACGTTACCCACTGGAAAGCGAAAAAGCTGGATCTTTCGCGCATGCTGGCCATGCCAAAAGGATTGCCCGGTGACCATCTTTACCAGTGCACGCTCCAGGACCACGAACTTGATGTAGCACTGGACAACGAACTGATCCGTATCGCCCGGCCGGCAATCGAAAACGGGGAGAAGGTAGAGGCGACACTCGATATAAAAAACCGTAATCGCACGATTGGTGCGATGCTCTCGGGCAAAATCGCCCAGAAGTACGGTGAAGCCGGGCTTCCTGATGGGACGATCAACTTCAACATGCATGGCTCAGGTGGCCAGAGCTTCGGGGCTTTTGCCGTTAGCGGCGTGACTTTCAAGATTGAGGGTGATGCCAACGACTACCTTGGCAAAGGCCTTTCCGGTGGTCGAATCGTCGTCGTTCCGCCGGAAGGCTCAAGTTACGTGCCTGAGGACAACATCATCATCGGCAACGTCGCCTTCTACGGCGCGACCGGCGGAGAGGCATTCATCCGCGGCAAGGGCGGCGAACGCTTCTGCGTCCGCAATTCCGACGCCCATGCGGTTATCGAAGGTGTCGGGGACCACGGCTGTGAGTACATGACCGGTGGACGCGTCGTTGTTCTCGGTGAAACAGGTCGAAACTTCGGAGCCGGTATGAGCGGTGGGATCGCCTACGTCTGGGACGCAGACGGAACGTTCAAAGACCGTTTCAATCCTGAGCTTGCTGACCTGCTCGACGTAGAAGCAGGTTCAGGCGACGAAACAGAGCTCATAGGTCTAATCGAGAAGCACCTTGATTACACCGGAAGCACTGTTGCGAAGGCCATACTCGAGGACTGGCCCAACTCGCTGGTTAAGTTCCGCAAGGTCTTCCCGAAGGACTACGCCAGAGTACTGCGAGAACAGGCCCTTGCAGAAGCGAATGGCGTATCTTCGAACGGTTCCGGCAACCACAGCAAAATCGGCTCAGCCGAGGAGGAAGTGGGCGCACGTGGGTAAGATCACCGGATTCAAAGAGCTCGGCCGCATAACGCCAAAACGCCGTGACGCGTCGACACGCGTTGAAGACTGGAAAGAAATCTACTCGGCTTGGCCGGATCAAGAATCCAGGGCTCAGGCAAGCCGCTGCATGGACTGTGGCGTGCCTTTCTGCAACAGCGGGTGCCCTCTAGGCAACCTGATTCCAGAGTGGAACGACCTCGTCTACCACGGTGACTGGCGCGAGGCCATAGACCGTCTTCACGCCACGAACAACTTCCCGGAATTCACCGGTCGCATCTGCCCTGCTCCATGTGAGGGCGCATGCACGCTAGCGATAAACAGCGACGCAGTGACCATCGAGATGATTGAAAAGGCCATCTCCGAGCGTGCATGGCAGGAAGGCTGGATCAAGCCCGAACCGCCTGAAACACGCACCGGCAAGAGCGTCGCGGTCGTTGGTTCAGGCCCTGCCGGGTTGGCCGCAGCGCAGCAACTAAACCGTGCTGGCCATTCGGTGACAGTATTTGAGCGCAATGAGCACATCGGTGGTCTGTTGGCCCTGGGTATTCCCGAGTTCAAGCTAGAAAAGAGCGTTGTAGACCGCAGGATCGCGCAGATGGATGCCGAAGGCGTTGTGTTCAAGCCTTCGACTAACGTCGGCGTCGATGTGACACACGAAGAGCTGCTCGAACAGTTCGACGCCGTCTGCCTTGCCGGCGGATCAACCGTTCCGCGTGACCTGCCGATCCCCGGCCGCGAGCTCAATGGCATCCATTTCGCCATGGACTTCCTAACGCAGCAGAACCGCAGGCTCAAGGGCCAGGAGTTCTCGCCGGAAGAGACGATAACCGCAGCAGGCAAGAACGTGGTGATCATTGGTGGTGGCGACACCGGTGCAGACTGTCTTGGCACCTCCCACCGTCACGATGCAAAGAACGTAATCCAGATTGAGATCATGCCAAGGCCACCTGAGCATCGAATCGCCACCAACCCATGGCCCCAGTGGCCCATGGTCTTCCGCACTTCGTCAGCCCACGAAGAGGGTGGCGAACGCGACTACAACGTGCTCACCAAGCAATTCGTCGACGATGGCAACGGCAACGTCGTTCGGATCGATTGCGTACGGATCGAATGGGTGCCCTCGGAAAACGGCGGTCGCCCTGACATGCGCGAAGTGCCCGGCAGCGAGTTCTCCATAGACGCTGATCTCGTACTACTCGCCATGGGCTTCCTGCACCCGCAGCACGACGGTCTCCTCGACGACCTGAAAGTCGAATACGACCCCCGTGGCAACGTGAAGACCGACGTGATGATGCACAGCAACGTGAAGAAGGTCTTCGCCTGCGGAGACATGCAGCGCGGGCAGTCACTGATCGTCCACGCCATCGCCAGTGGCCGCACTTGTGCGCGGGCCATAGACCTGTTTCTGATGGGCGAGTCAAGCCTCCCAACGGTACGTGGCTACGCCCGCCCTCCGCTGGCCTTGCAGCGCTGATGATGTACGAATCACGATCCACCGATTAGCACGGATGCGAAGATGGCAGTCCTTCGAGTAGCTCTGGCCCAGATCAACACCACGGTCGGCGACCTCGAAGGGAACCGCAAGACGGTCGAGCGTGCCATCGAGCAGGCGAAGGAGATGGGTGCGCATCTCGTCGCCACTCCTGAACTCACGATCACCGGGTATCCGCCTGAAGACCTCGTCCTCTGGCCCAGCTTTGTTGACCGCAACAGGGCGGAACTGGACCGTCTGGCGGCCAGCACCAGAGGCATTGTTGCGGTAGTGGGGTTCGTTGACCGCGATGAACAGGGCAACCTCTACAACGCCGGCGCCATCATCTCTGATGGGCGCGTCGCCGACGTCTACCACAAAATCCACCTGCCAAACTACGGCGTCTTTGATGAGCGTCGTTACTTCACGCCCGGCGATATGTGCCCCGTGTTTCGTCTGGCCGGTGCAACCGTTGGAGTAAACGTTTGCGAAGACATCTGGGAGACCATAGGCCCAAGCGAAGTGCAGAGTTCCACCGGCGGCGCTGATGTCATCGTCAACATCAACGGGTCACCATTCGAGATAGACAAGACAGAACGCCGGGTGAAACTCGTCACTGACCTGGCAAAGCGTAACCAGACCTATGCGGTCTATGTGAACCAGATCGGCGGGCAGGATGAGATCGTGTTTGATGGCGGAAGCATCGTTGCCGGGCCCAGCGGCGAGTTGATCTCGCTCGCCCCATCGTTCGAGGAGTCGATCTACACCGTTGACCTCGATACGGATGAGGTCAGACGGGTCCGGGAGTCCAGTGGCCGAATAACATTCACGCCCGCTGAACTTTCAAGCATCGGCGGAGTACGTGAAGTCGAGGTTGCCGATACTCCAGGCAAGCCGCTATCAGCGCAGCCAGAACCTCTGATGTTCGAACCGAGCCGCGTCGAGCGAATCTACGCCGCGCTTGTGACCGGAACGCGTGACTATGTCCGAAAGACCGGTTTCGAGAAAGTCGCAATCGCCCTCTCTGGGGGTATCGACTCCACCATAGTGGCAGCCATAGCGGTCGATGCGCTGGGCGCAGAAAACGTGACCGGCGTCGCCATGCCGTCCCGCTATTCATCTGAAGGCAGTGTTAGCGATGCGGTCGAACTGGCCGAAAGACTCGGAATCCAGCTCTGGCGGTTGCCAATCGAGCCTGCTCACATGGGGTTTGAGGAGATGCTTGAGCCAGTCTTCGACGGGACCGAGCCGGGGGTTGCCGAAGAGAACACACAGTCACGTGTCCGTGGCACCGCGATGATGGCAATCGCAAACAAGTTCAACTGGCTGGTGCTGACGACGGGCAACAAGTCTGAGATGGCCACCGGGTACGCAACGATCTATGGAGACATGGCCGGTGCATACGCGGTGATCAAAGACGTTCCTAAAACTCTCGTCTACGAACTCTGCAACTACCGCAACGAGACTGGACCAGGCAGCCCGATTCCACAGTCGGTGATAGACAAGCCACCGAGCGCCGAATTGCGGCCAGACCAGCTGGACGAGGACAGCCTGCCGCCGTACGAGATTCTGGATCGGATACTGGATGCCTACGTAGTCGACCTTAAGTCGTCCGATGAGATCATTGCTGAAGAGCTGGCCCTCGGTGATGAAGGCGCAGATGAGGCGACCGTCCGTCGTTTAACTCGCCTGATCGACATCAACGAATATAAGCGCAGGCAGGCACCGCCCGGCCCGAAGATCACGTCGCTGGCATTCGGCAGAGACCGCCGGCTACCCATTGCCAATCGCTACCGAGGTTAAGTTCCAACGTGCTGACGCGCTCGTATGAAATCGAGATTCAGCGTCCCATCAGCGATGTCTGGGCTTTCCTGATGGATATCCGCAGTGACGCCCGCTGGGTGACTGGTGTGATTGAGGGTCGGAAGACCTCGCCCGGCCCCATTAGCATTGGGACAACATTCCAGTATCGAATGAGAGTGATGGGACTCCCCGCGAAGACTGATCTTCGAGTTATTGGACATGACGAACCGACCTGGCATGAGGTTGAGGCACGCTCTGGCTTCATGCGTCTGGAGGCTTCCTATTCATTGCAGGCTGACGGGGAGTCAACCCGGCTGACAATGAACATGGAAGCAAGCTGGCCAACTCTCGTGCGTCCGGTCGGCCCAATACTGTCTCGAATTCTTGATAAGCAGTGGAAGGCGAATGCGTCCAGGCTCAAATCACTACTCGAAAGCGGTGCTGGTCCCACCGAAGAGTCTTTCGAAATCGAACGCTAACTGGGTGTTGATACTGCGTTCCTTCGGCGTGTTAGCATCTCGCAGCGCGAACAATGGCGACCAATCCAAGACAGAGCGGCAGGGTATTCATCCCTGAAGAACACGATGAAGATCACAGAGATCGAAACGTTTGTTGTAGACGCTGGCTGGCGGCCGTGGCAGTACGTCGCAGTCCGCACGGACGAGGGAGTAACCGGCTACGGCGAGATGTCGGACGGTCGAAATCCTTACGGTGTGACCGGAGCGGTGACCGACTTCGAGCCGGTTTTGATCGGTCAGGATCCGTTGCCTGTCGAACGGCGCTACTGGGACATGTATCGACTGGCGCGCCAGAGCCCCGGAGGCATCGCATCGAAGGCTATTGCTGGCATCGAGCTTGCGCTGTGGGACATAAAGGGCAAGGCTGCGGGCATGCCTGTTCACGCCTTCTTTGGCGGGCCGACTCGAGATTCACAGCAGGTGTACTGGTCGCACTGCGGCACATCCCGCGCTCGCAGTCACGAACTGATCGGCGTTCCTCCTCTGAAGTCAATGGGTGATGTGCGACGGCTCGGCCAGGAGGTCCGTGACAAGGGCTTCAATGCCTTGAAGACCAACATCGTGTTTCCGGGAGACCCTGCCCACACCTACTTCGCGGGATTCGGTGGCGGCTCAGGCACGACTGACCAGAACATCACCCCTGCCTTGCTGCGTCACATCGAGGAGTACATCGGCACGTTCAAAGATGGTGCCGGTCCTAACGTCGAGATCGCTCTTGACCTGAACTTCAACTTCAAGCCGCTCGCCGCCCGCCAGATCTGCGACGTGGTTGAGCAATTCGACATGATGTGGGTGGAAGTTGACATGTATGAGCCAGAGGGGCTCGCTGAGGTTAAGAACTCAACAAATGTCCCGATTACGTCCGGCGAGAACCTGTTCGGGCTGCGTGATTATCGGCCGTACTTCGAGGCGCGTGCGATGGACACGGTCAAGGTCGACATTCCGTGGAACGGCTTCTCACGTTCTCGTGATGTGGCCCTCGCTGCGGAGAGCCATGAACTGAACATTGCGCCGCACAACTACTACTCGCACCTGTCCACGATGATCTCGCTGAACCTGTGCGCTACGTTGCCAAATGTCCGCATCATGGAGATCGACATCGACGACGTTCCGTGGAAAGACGAATTAACGGGCGGCGCATTGGAGATCAACGACGGGATCATCGACGTCCCGACTGAGCCGGGGTGGGGAGTTAATCTCAACGAAGAGGTAGCAAGAGCCCATGTCTGGGAACCGGGTCGTGGACCTGGCTACATGAGTAGCAGGTAATCATGGCTCACAAGAGCAGGCTCAAGGTTATTCTGTTCGATACACCGGCAGCAGATGCGCAGGCTGGCGTGGACTTCTGGACAGCGGCTCTGGGTGGCGAAGCAGGAAAGACAATCTCGACCAGCGACCCGTATGCCCGAGTCGGAAAGGTCCACAACGCGGTCGACGCCATGGTGCAGCAGATTGACGGCGAGTCGCGAATTCACGTGGACATAGAGACTGACGACCTGGATGCAGAGGTCAGTCGGCTTGAGCAACTGGGAGCGACCAGGGTTGAGTTCGTCGAACGCTGGTGGGTGATGAAGGCACCATCGGGCCACATATTCTGTGTCGTGCCGATCCAGTCCGAAGACTTCCCGGACGATGCGAACAGTTGGGATTAGCCTCGCCCTACCACCAGGTCTTGCCTTCGATCTCCTTCTGATCGAACTTGAAGTCCTGGTTGTAGATACCCGTTGAGAGGTACTTCCAGCCGCCGTCGGCAAATATCACCACGATCTTGCCGCTCTCACCGTTCTTGCTCATGCGGGAAGCCAGCTTCTGTGCCGTGCCGAAAGTCGCGCCCGAGGAAACGCCAACGAACACGCCAGCGTCTGTGAGCAAACGGCGGGTCCAGTAGAAAGCTTCTTCGCCGTCGATCATGATCCGACCGTCGAGCGAGTCGAGGTCAAGAATCGGTGGCACAAAGCCATGCTCGATCGAACGCAGGCCCTGCACTTTGTCGTCTGGATGCGGCGCCGCAGCGACAATTTTTACGTTCGGGTTGTGCTCACGCAGCGCCTTGCCGACTCCCATCAAGGTCCCACCTGTACCAAGACCTGCGACGAAGATGTCTACATCAGGCAGATCGCGGGCGATTTCGGGGCCAGTTGTCTCGTAGTGGGCGCGCGGATTCGCTTCGTTGCCGTACTGGTATGGCATGAAGTAGTCGGGGTTCTCGTCGGAAAGCTTCTTGGCGAGGATTATCGATTCATTCGTGCCTTTATCGGCATCCGAGAACTCGATGCTTGCGCCGTACGCTTTTAGCAGATCAACTCGCTCACGCGGCACGCTCGCCGGCATCACGGCAATCATCTTGTAGCCGCGAACACTGGAGATCATTGCAAGTCCAAGACCGGTGTTGCCAGAGGTCGGTTCGAGGATCGTACCGCCGGGCTTCAGCAGACCGCGCCTTTCTGCGTCCGCGACAAGGTACTTAGCCGTGCGGTCCTTGATGCTGCCGGTAGGGTTGCCGGACTCCAGCTTTGCGAAGATCCGAACGGCGGGGTCCGGGCTCAGCTTCGTCAACTCGATCAAAGGCGTGTTGCCTATCGAATCGATCATGTCTTGTTTGATGCCTGCGCCAATCTGTGTGGCCTGGAGACTCACGTGCGTTTCTTTCGTGTCTACGTTTTTCTGGGCGTGCCCGTTGCAGCAAACAGGCCCCGGTGCGTGTGCTTCCGGGGCCTGTTCAATTTATCAGCGAACTCTAGTCGTTAGCCATGATTGGCTGCTGGTCCCGCTCCTCAATGGTCTGAGGAGCCGTTATTCCGCAGAACACATCGTAGTCGATGAGCTCCGTCACCTCTGGGTTCTCGCCGCAGAGTTTGCACTGAGGGTCCTTGCGAACCTTGAGTTCGGTGAACTCCATGCTCAGCGCGTCGATCATCAGCAGCCGTCCGGTCAGCGTCTCACCGATGCCAAGCAGCAGCTTGATCACTTCCAGCGCCTGGATAGAACCAACCAGGCCCGGCAACGCACCGATAACACCGGCCTCCGAGCAGTTCGGAACCTCGCCTGGAGGCGGGGGATCCGGGTACATGCAGCGATAGCAGCCCTGTCCGGGCAGATAGGTAGTAGCACGCCCGTCGAAAACCAGGATCGCGCCATCAACCAGCGGCTTCCCTGCAAGGTATGCCGCATCGTTAACCAGGTAGCGAGTGGAGAAGTTATCGGCACCATTTACGATGATGTCGTACTGGTTGATGATCTCCATCGCATTCTCAGAGTTTATGGGCTCCTCGTGGACCTGCACGTTCAGATCAGGGTTGTGAGCAAGGAGAGTCTCTTTCGCTGACTCAACCTTGCGGCGACCCACATCGGCGTCCGTATGCAGGATCTGGCGCTGTAGGTTGCTAACGTCGACAACGTCGAAGTCGACGATGCCGATGGTGCCTACACCCGCCAGTGCTAGGTAGAGCGAGATCGGCGAACCAAGTCCACCGGCCCCGATAACCAGCACCTTTCCATCAAGTAGCTTTCGCTGACCCACACTTCCAACGTTCGGCATGATCAGGTGGCGGCTGTACCGCTGAACCTGCCCCGGCGAAAGCGGTGTGAGTTTTTTCTGTTCTGTCGTCATTTGCCCCGAATCCCTCAAAATCAATATCCAACCAACGATTCTAACGCTGCTTCAACAACAACAGCGTAGACAGAACAGGTTTGGTCCGTATCGATGTAGCAACTCAGCAAACTCCATGGTCAGTAGGTACACATTCGGTTAGATGTAAGTAAAGCTCATACGGTTCTGTGGTTATCCTCAGGAAACCACTGAGAACCGTGTGCTGATCGGCACGCCGTCCGGCTTTTCACGCGACGCAAGATCAGAAACCTTGATTGAATCGAGGTGGTTGAGAAGCAGTCCCTCCACCTCACCCCACATGTCACGTTGAGCGCATGCCCCCGAAAGTTGACACTCCTCGGCATCATCTACGCAGTTGAGCGGTGCCAGTGAATAGTCCAGTGAGTTCACGACATCGGTTACCGATATCTGGTCGGCAGGCTTAGCCAATCTGTGACCACCCTGCGGTCCTCGTCGGGATTCAATAACACCGGCCTTTTGTAGTTCGGAACAGATATGTAACAGGTACGGCTCTGGCACGTGGCGAGCGGACGATATCTCAGCCGTCGAAGCAAAAGCGCCTTCTGGACGCAAGGCCAGGTAGACCAGCATCCGGACCCCGTAGTCCACTTTCATAGGGATCAGCATCGCATTCCATCCGGAGTTCCGCGCCTAAACAGTAAGCAAATTCGGTCCAGCAACGACATCGAAACTGTGCTCAAACGTACTTAAAGTATACACCCGAAGGTTAATTCCTGACTACATTGGTCAGGAAAATTCCGGTGTTAGAGCACGGGAGGTGACAGATGACGAAATACAGGCTTGCCTGGTACGACGAATCGTCCAAACTGAGCTCTCGAGGGAACTTCATGTTCGAGTCTAAGGACAAGGTCCAGACTATTGCTCTGGAGTCTGGCCTCGTTTCTTTAACTGACCGACGTACTGAGCCGTGTGTAAGGTACTGGATCGAGTCAGATGAGGAGCCGGACGAACGATCTCCAAAAGAGATCGCCTTGGAGGCGGCTACAAAGAGAGCCGCAGCAAACTAATCAGCAAGAGAGTGCAGGAAACGTACATACACGCCTGCGCATCGTGATAAAATCGCAAGGTTGGCACTAAGCCAATGAGAGTCAGGCTTGTTTAACACCTATCGGTAAGAGCCTGACTCCGCGCCGCAGTTCCAAATCGCATCACTAACTTCGACCTGAGATCAAATGGCAGACAACGTATCTATATCCGTACAACCGCGTGAAACATTCGGCAAAAAGAACAAGGCCCTCAGGCGCTCCGGCCTGATTCCTATTCACGTATACGGACAGAATGAAGAGCCGCTTTCCTTGCAGGTAGGTGTTTCGGAACTGCGATCAACGTTGAGAGCTGCAGGTGCGACTACACCGGTTACTGTCAAAGTGGCAGGTGGCAAAGACGCTGTCACACTCGTGCGTGATATTGCGGTACATCCGGTTAGCGGAGACGTGCTGCACGTCGATTTCATGCGGGTTAACGTGGCAGAAGAGGTTGAGGCGAGCGTCCCGCTCACGCTTGTCAACGATGAAGATGCACCGGGTACACGCGGTGGAGCCGGTGTGGTCACGCAGGCCATCTACGAAATAACCGTTCGCGCCTTGCCCTTCGACATTCCGAGTGAAATCGAAGTCGACTGCATGGTCCTCGTAGACCTCGATACAGACATTAAGGCTGGTGACCTCAATTTGCCTTCAGGCGTAACCCTGGAAACCGATCCAGAATCCAGGATCGCCTGGATCCAGCCGCCACGTGTCCTCGAGGAAGAGACACCTGAAGCAGCTGAGGGCGAAGAAGGTGAAGAGGGTGAGGAAGGCGAATCTGAGGACGGTGACGGTGATGACAGTGGTGACGGCGACTCAGACGATTAGTTACAGCTTTTTCTCATACCAGTCAGTCTGCCCGGTTTCTGAAAAGCCCATACGCCCATAAATCTGTACTGCGGCGGCGTTGTCTTCCAACACTTCAAGGTGAATGTCGGCGGCGCCGTTAGCAAACAGATGTTTGATACCTGCGTTCACCACCGATCTGCCAAGGCCCATGGACCTGAATTCCGGCATAACACCGGTCATCCAGATCTTCCCACAGGTGTGAGAACCATCCCACTCGAGTGCAGTCCACACGTATGCAGCGATATCGCCGTCAGGAGACTCAATGAAGAGAACATGTTCGGGCCCACTCACTGACTGATCCAGCTTTGATTGAATCTCTTCAGGTGAGTTTTTCGAAAATCCCCAGTGATCGCTGAAAACCGTGTTCTGAACACGCGTCAACAGCAGAGTCTCGGCAGAAGATCGCATTGATCTGACTTGAAATCCAACCGGCAGTGCAACATCAGTCACTCTACCGGCGTCTTTTCTGTCCAGAGTTAGTTCAAGGTTGGCAGTAACTCTTCTGAAGAAACTGGCCTGCAGCACTCTCGAAAGTTCCTTCTCTGATTGACGGCAGGCCATGTGAATCTTCGTGATGCCGTACGCCAACGCCCTATCATCCACGAAACGTAGAAGTGGTCCGATTGAGGCTGTGCACTTCTCCAGCGCAGCAACACTTGCCACCAAGCGGTCAATATCCGATTCAGTAAGAACGAGAGCATAGCCACAGATGCTTTCGCCATTCTTGATGACGGCGATGTCTTGTTCAGGATCGAGTCGAAGCGTCTCGAGAGCAGTCCGCAGTCCGTCCGCGGAGTCGGGCCACTTCTGGAAACCATGCCGGCCCAGTACATTGAGCAGGTCGGAAAACTCCGGAAGCATCCGCCAATCAAACCCATGCGGGGAATTTGGGGATTCTTCCGACACTCGGGCTCCAGAGTTGACAGTTCTTGCGGCACAGATGCCACAGGACATGAGAAGGCGACAGATCCGGGAGTCTAGCAGGGATTTTCAGATCGGGCGGCGACGTAAGTAAAAGTCGGCAAAACAGGCTTCAGGATACTGACAGTTTGTTGACGAATGCCTTGATCGAAGCCGACATTGCCTGACCTGCCTTAAGTTCAGCGTCGACATTCGGTTCTCCGGCGGTGTTAGCCAGTGGAATGACGCCAGCCCATACGGGTAGGTCCATATCCTCGGGCTCGTCGTGTGGTGGTCCTGTGCGCACTTTTGCGGACGCCTCGTCAAGCGAGAGCTTTAACACCATAGTTTGCGTGAACTCTTTTGTATTCGGTTGCCTTGCCTCGTCCCATCTACCAGGAAGTACATGGTTGGTCAGGACCTCCATCCCGTGCAGTTTCTCCTGTACATCGGTGACTTCGGAAGCGACTCCAAACACGACCACTGACCTGTAGTTGATCGAATGGTGGAAAAGAGACCTCGCCGCCACAATGCCATCGACACTGGTGACAGTTACGCAAACGGGAACACCATCCCGCATTGTGCGGAGCATGTGCGCACCCATCGATCCGTGGAGATACACAACGTTGCCGTCCCTGCCGAACAAAGTCGGCAGCACTACCGAGCCATGATATGCACTAAATCCAACGTGGCACACAAAGTTTGCGTCGAGAATTTCGTTGATTACTTCCGGCTCATAGTGACCACGTTCCGATAATCTCTGGACTTTCGAGCGTTGCGAAGGCATCTATCTCCCCTATCGACGAACTGACATGACTATCCACATCTGGTTGCATACTGACCGGAGTCTAACGAGTTGCATCACGAGTCTTTGCTATTGGAAGTAGCCATCACGTCATTTATCTGCGTCATACCATAACTTTTGGCTATATACTGTTATATGTGTGCGATGAAAGATGGCTGTAAGCTGTCACAGCACGCTAATAACGCGACGAACGGGAGTAGTACCGAAAACGTCACGCAACTGAGAGAGCCGGTGGTTGGTGCGAACCGGTGTGTGACGGCGGGAACTCGCCCGGGAGCGGTCTTGCAGAAAGCCATTAAGGGCAAGTAGGCAGGGACGTCTGGCCACGTTACGGCTTTAAGAGAGGCTCACATCCGCCATCCTACCTCGGTGAGGAGGACAGGCGGAGGTGGGCAACAAAGGTGGTACCGCGGGAATCCCGTCCTTTGACCAGGGCGGGTTTTTTTATGCCCGTCGAACGGCGTCGGGTTCGGCTATGAGCGGCGCTTAAACATAGATTGCAGGAACATAAGAGATGGTTGCGAAAAGACTCAACGGGGGCCAGATCGTCTGTGAAGCACTCTTGAACGAGGGTGTAGACGTACTGTTCGGCATTCCAGGCGGTGCAATCCTGCCGTTCTATGGTGAGCTTTCCAACTACCCGAAACTGCGACACGTGCTTGTCAGGCACGAGCAAGGCGCGGCACATGCGGCCGATGGGTACTCGCGATCGACGGGCAAAGTTGGCATTGCATGCGCAACTTCCGGCCCCGGCGCAACGAACCTGATTACAGGCCTGGCGACAGCAATGATGGACTCGGCGCCAGTCGTCGCCATAACCGGACAGGTCGGGCGTGCAGCGATAGGTACTGATGCCTTTCAAGAGACAGACATCACCGGTGCAACATTGCCGGTGACGAAGCACAACTATCTCGTGATGCGGGCCCAGGATATCGGACCCACCATTCACGAGGCTTTCCATATCGCTCGCACGGGCCGCCCAGGACCGGTTCTGATTGATATTCCTAAAGACGTTTTCCAGGAAGAGGCGGAGTACGACTTCGAGCGGGATAGCCAGGTTGACTTGCCCGGTTACAACGTTCCGAGCGCCGCCGAAGAGAGTCAGATCGAGAAGGCTGTCGATCTGATTAACAATGCAGAACGCCCTGTGATCCTGGCCGGACACGGCGTGATCATCTCGCGGGCGTTCGATGAACTTCGTGAACTGGCTGAGAAAGCCGAGATTCCGGTTGTCACTACTCTACTGGGTATCAGTGGATTCCCTGAGGACCATCCCCTGTCGGCAGGCTTCCCGGGTATGCACGGCCTGGCATATGCAAGCCTCGCCCTAGATGAAGCAGATCTCATCGTAGCCGTCGGAAGCAGGTTCGACGATCGCATCGTTGGTGATCCGAATCGCTTCGCCACCAGGTCCAAAAAGATCCAGATCGACATCGATCCAGCTGAAATCAACAAGACCCTGGTGGCCGACGCCCCGGTTGTCGGTGATGTAAAGGCAGTGCTTGGGCAGATCAACCCGAAGGTTGCCGCGACTAAGCACACGAACTGGGTGGCCAGGGTCGAGCACCTGAAGGCAGAACACCCCTCGCTGAGGATTCGTGAAACCGATGAGCTTCTCGGTCAGCACGTCATCAAGGCCTTGTCCGATATCACTAAGGGTGACGCCATCGTCTGCACCGGTGTTGGACAGCATCAGATGTGGGCTGCACAGCACTATCGATTCACGAACGCCAACTCGTGGTTCAGTTCAGGTGGTCTCGGAACGATGGGTTACGAGGTTCCATCTGCAATAGGCGCACAGATCGGCAATCCGGACAGGCTTGTCTGGTCAATTTGCGGTGATGGCGGGTTCCAGATGACTTCGATGGAACTGGCAACTGCGGTTGAGAACAAACTGCCCGTAAAGTACGCCATCCTGAATAACAACCACCTTGGCATGATCACTCAGTGGCAAGGATTGTTCTACGAAGGTGACTACCAGGCGGAAACCTACTCAGCAAACCCCGATTTCGTGAAGTTGGCCGAAGCATACGGCATGAAGGGGATTCGCGTTACAAGCCAGGATCAACTCGAAGGTGCCATAAAGGAAGCTAATGAGCATCCAGGTCCGGTGATCGTGGATTTCGTGATCGAAAAAGTGGACAACGTCTACCCGATGATCCCGGCCGGACAGAGCGTGCAGGAACTGATAGAGGAGCCACTGTGACCACCTCAAACAACGGAACCAGCGGCTTCACACAGCGCACCATCATCGCGCTCGTACAGGACAGACCCGGTGTACTTGCCAGGATTTCCGGACTGTTCCGTCGGCGAGGGTTCAACATCGCAAGCCTAACCGTCGGCAGATCGGAAAAGCCGGGCCTTTCGAGAATGACTTTCGTCGTGGAGGGTCCGCCACATGTGGTACAGCATGTGGCAGCCCAGCTTGACCGTCTCGTCGAGGTGGTCGAAGTTCAGGACATCACGGAGAAAAACATCGTCTGGCGAGAGCTGGCGCTCATCAAGGTGAACGCTCCAACGGAGCACAGAAGCGAAATCCTTGAGTTGGCCAGCGTGTTCAGGGTCAATGTCATCGACATCGGTGCAAAGAGCGTAACGATGGAGATCACCGGCGGTCGCAACAAGATAAACAGCCTTGTGGAGTTGCTCAGGCGCTTCGGCGTCCGTGAAGTGATCCGTACAGGCAGAGTTGCAACCTTGCGAGGAGCACTAATCGAAGGACAGGAAGACGGCGCCCACGTCGCAAACGAGGGTGTCGAGCACTTCTATGTGCCTACAGCCGGTGATTCTGGAAGCGTTTAGACACCGGGTAAATAGACGGCAACCAAATTAAGCTGCGGCAACGCGGCAACGGGGTGAAATAGAACGAGAATGGCGACTCTTTACTACGACAAGGACATCGACGACTCAATCCTGCGAGATAAGACCATCGCAGTGATCGGCTACGGGTCACAGGGCCATGCACACGCCCTGAATCTCAAGGACAGTGGCTTCAATGTGATTGTTGGCCTCTACGAAGGCAGCCGCTCCAAGGCAAAGGCTGAGGCTGACGGTCTGCGTGTCGTCACGAACGAAGAGGCGGCCAAAGAGGCAGACCTGATCTCGTTCTGTCTGCCGGACACAACCCAGGCCCGCGTCTACAAGGAAGAGATTGCACCTCATCTGCGAGACGGCCAGACGCTGCTTTTCGCTCACGGCTTCACGATTTTCTACAAGCAGATCGAGCCGCCAGACTCGGTCAACGTAGTAATGATCGCTCCTAAGGCGCCCGGTCACAGGGTCCGAGCGGTATTCGAACGCGGACTTGGCGTGCCATGTCTTATCGCAGTCGACCACGACGCGACTGGTGATGCGTATGAGACCGCTCTTGCTTATGGCAAGGGTGTCGGTGGCGGTCGCGCAGGCATTCTCAAGACCACTTTCAAAGAGGAAACCGAGACCGACCTATTTGGTGAACAGGCTGTCCTGTGTGGTGGAGTGACTGCCCTGATCAAGGCCGGATACGAAGTGCTGACAGAAGCCGGATATGAGCCCGAATCAGCCTACTTTGAGGTACTCCACGAACTCAAGTTGATCGTTGATTTGATCTACCAGGGCGGTCTTGGCGGCATGCGCTACTCGGTCAGCGACACTGCCGAGTACGGCGACTACAGCCGCGGACCAGTCGTGATCGATGAATCGGTCAAAGACAACATGCGCAAAGTACTGAAGCAGATCCAATCTGGCGAGTTCGCCCGGGAATGGATCGCTGAAAACGACGAAGGTCTGCACAAGTTCAACCAGATGCGCAAAGAGGATGAAGAGCACGACATCGAGCGTGTCGGCAAAGAGCTACGCGACATGATGCCGTGGCTTGAGTCGACAACCTAATTCAGTTCGCATGCCGGAGCCGGAGTGGTTCCGGCAAAGGTCCGCAAGCGTGGACCGGTGAATACGCCACAGGAGGCGTGAGATGGCAACGAAGAGCGAAACCGAAGACAAAGTAATCATCTTCGACACGACGCTCCGCGACGGTGAGCAGAGCGCCGGCGCCGGGCTTACTGTTGAAGAGAAGCTTCGGATCGCTCATCAGCTAGCCTCCCTCGGCGTCGATGTGATCGAAGCCGGTTTCGCCGCCAGTTCACCGGGCGATTTCGAGGCCGTGCGCCGCATTGCACAAGAGGTTAAAGGTCCGACGATCTGCACTCTGGCTCGCGCTGTGAAATCCGACATCGACGCTGCTGGCAAGGCGCTGGAAGGCGTTGAGAACGCACGTATCCATACGTTCATCTCATCTTCCGATATCCACCTCATGCACCAGATGAGGCGTGATCGGGAAGCGATCATGAACATGGCGGTTGAGGCCGTCGAGCATGCCAAAAAGTACACGGACGACGTCGAGTTCTCGCCGATGGACGCTTCGCGCACGGACCCTCAGTACCTCTATGCAATGCTTGAAGCGGTGATCAAGGCTGGCGCTACGACCGTGAACATCCCGGACACGGTTGGATACGCGACGCCTGAAGAGTTCGGCGCTCTCATCAAGGGCATCTTCGAGAACGTCCCGAACATCGACCAGGCAGTTGTCTCCGTCCACTGCCACAACGACCTCGGCATGGCCGGAGCCAACAGTCTCGCTGCAGTCGAAAACGGCGCGCGACAGGTAGAAGGATGTGTGAACGGACTCGGGGAGCGGGCAGGTAACGCTGCTCTTGAAGAGGTGATCATGGCGCTGGAGACGCGTCCCGATCACTACGAGGCCGGTACGCAAATCAAGACGAAGGAGCTTGGCAACACCAGCCGAATGATTTCATCGATCTTCGGCTTCCCTGTGCAATACAACAAGGCGATCGTCGGTCGAAACGCCTTCAGGCACTCATCTGGTATCCACCAGGATGGTTATCTGAAGGACCACAGCACCTTCGAGATCATGGAACCTGAAACGGTCGGCTGGCGCGGCGAAGCGCTGGTCCTCACCAAGCTTTCGGGTCGCGCTGGCTTGCGAGCGAGACTCGCCGAACTTGGTTACCGGCTATCCGATGAAGAGTTACGTGACGTTTTCACAGCGTTCAAAGATCTGGCTGACGAAAAGGCTGAAGTTGACGACCGCGATCTTCACGCGTTGATGTCAGAGCAACACCGCAGTGTAGATACAGAACGCACCTACCAGGTCGAAACCGTTCATGTTGTGTGTGGCAACGATACTGAGCCACAGGCAAGCGTGACGCTGAATTGCCCTGACGGTGAACAGCGAACAGCTGAACTACCGGGCACCGGGCCTGTTGATGCCGTCTGCAAGGCGATTGACTCGATCATCGATATGGACGTCGAATTAACCGAGTTCTCGGTCAATGCTGTTACCGAAGGCATAGACGCGCTTGGCGACGTTACGATCCGTATCGAGAAAGATGACAGTGTCTATTCCGGCCGAGGAGCTGACACTGACATCGTTGTTGCATCCGCCAAGGCTTACGTGAATGCCATCAACCGTCTGCTAATGATCGGCGAACAAGACGCCGGGGCAACTGCGGAGCCAGCGGAAACCGTTTAGGGTCCTCATCCACTTCGGAACCACTGGAATCCAGGAGCGACTTGTCAGTTCGCTCCTGGATTCCGCCATCCGATCCGGTCAACGATCACCGCTTTGACGGAGAATATTGTTGGCTGCGGTGGTGAGGGCTCTCACGAATGGGAGACGGGAGTTGATCGTTGCGTGAATCTTCTTCGGATACGGAGTTTGACGTCGCAATAATTGGAGGCGGACCCGCGGGAATGAGTGCGGCTCTCGTAGCAGGTCGTGCCCGACTGAAGACGGTGGTAGTCAACAGTGAAAACCCGAGGAATGCAGTTACTACCGCCTCACACGGTTTCCTGACACGCGATGGGGTTCATCCACTCGAACTGCTTAGGATTGGCAAAGAACAGCTCCAGAAATACCGGACCGTGCGCTACGAAACAGTCGCCTCCACTGACGTCCGAAAACAAGGCGACAAGTTCAGGATCGAACTTTCAAACGGAGATTTATTCGAAGCGAAGCGAGTGATAATCGCGACAGGATTCAAGGACGACCTGACCAGGTTGAACTTGCCAGGAATCGAAGCCGTCTACGGAAAGAGCGTCTATCCCTGTCCATTTTGCGACGGATTCGAGCACGCGGACGAGGCACTGGCGGTCTTCGGCGGACCAGGTGTGGAGCATTTCGTACCTGTGGTCAAAGTGTGGTCAACTGATCTCGTAGTTTTTACTAACGGCGAACAACTGTCACCAGAAGCAAACCTGTCTCTGGAACGGAACGACGTTCGAATCGTGGAGGAACCAATATCCCGGCTTATATCCAACAACGGCAAACTTACGGCTATTGAACTGGCGTCTGGTGAACGGGTGAAGCGCGAAGCCGGTTTCATCGCAGATGACTGCTCGATTCCTTCATCAGATTTTGCGGAATCGCTCGGGGTCACGAAAGTCAAAAACGATTGGGGTATGGACGTCTTAGAAGCGGATGCCGCAGGGAAGACAAACGTGTACGGCGTGTTCGTGGCAGGTGACGCAAAGAATGGATTCGGAGGCCTGGTCCTCTCGGCAAACGAAGGGTCTGTTTGTGCTGAGTCCATAGTCCATGAAATCGCACAGGAGAGATGGCGATAGGAGACCAAGTTCGCAAGCGAATTGGCGGCGGTGCCGTACTCGATTAGAATTTGCTGTCTTGCCAGGCAAGTCCAAGCACTGATGAAAGGTCGTTGAACTAACAATGCCGAAGACGATGTTCGAGAAGATCTGGGAGCGCCACGTTGTGGCCGAGCCTGAAGGTCAGCCAGCGCTGATCTACATTGACCTGCATCTGGTGCACGAGGTCACCTCACCCCAGGCGTTCGAGGGGTTACGGCTCGCCGGACGTAAAGTTCGTAAGCCTGATCTGACAATCTCCACTGTCGATCACAATGTGCCGACCGATAACACACGTATGCAGGAGATCAAAGACCCTATTGCCCGCCAGCAGGTCGAGACTCTCCGAAAGAACTGCAAAGACTTCGGCATCACCCTCTATGACGTCGACAGCCAGGCACAGGGGATAGTCCACGTGATTGGTCCTGAACAGGGTTACACACAACCCGGTATGACCATTGTCTGTGGCGATTCACATACCTCGACACACGGAGCGTTCGGCTCTCTCGCGTTTGGTATCGGCACCTCCGAAGTCGAGCACGTACTGGCAACACAGACCCTCCGGCAGCGCAAGCCGCAGACTATGGAAGTGCGCTTCAACGGTGAGCTTCCTACTGGTGTCACGGCTAAGGACATGATCCTGGCGACCATCGGCCAGATTGGTACAGCAGGTGGAACCGGCCATGTCATGGAGTACACCGGCGAAGCCATCCGGAATCTCAGCATGGAAGGTCGTATGACGATCTGCAACATGAGCATCGAAGGCGGAGCTCGTGCCGGCATGATCGCACCCGACGAAACGACTTTCGAGTGGATGAAGGGCAGAAGATTCGTACCGAACGGTGACGCCTGGGAAGCAGCGGTCGAAGACTGGAAGACGCTGCCAACAGATAAAGGTGCCGAATACGACTCTCTGGTCGAGATCGATTGTGCCGCACTTGAGCCCTACGTCAGTTGGGGAACAAACCCCGGACAGGTAACTACAGTGTCCGGCCGAGTCCCCGATCCCGAGGATTACGAGGACGCCGCTGATCGTTCATCAGCGAATTCCGCACTTGAATACATGGGACTGAAGGCCAGTACCCCGATCGAAGACATCACACTCGATCGCGTGTTCATAGGTTCATGCACCAACGCACGACTAGAAGACCTACGCTCGGCCGCGGCAGTCGTTAAAGGCCACCGAGTTTCGAACAGTGTGCGAGCACAGGTGATGCCCGGTTCAACTCTTACTAAGATCCAGGCTGAGGCAGAAGGACTTAACGAGATATTCCAGGAAGCTGGATTCGAGTGGCGCGAGTCCGGCTGCTCGATGTGCCTCGGTATGAACCCGGACATTCTTGTGCCTGGAGAACGTTGCGCATCGACCTCGAACCGCAACTTTGAAGGACGCCAGGGTAAAGGCGGGAGGACCCATCTCGTTAGTCCTGAAATGGCGGCGGCGGCGGCGATTGCCGGCCACTTCGTCGACGTGAGGGAGTGGGACTTCAACTGATGTCTACGGGTGATGGGGGCGAGGGCGAGCGTCCTGAGCAGGATTCGCCGGCTGATGCAAAAGGCAGGCGGTCGACGCCCCGCCCCGGGAACCGCACCCCTCCCCCCCGTACACGTTCAGGTGGTACTGGTCGAAAAGGTAACGTAGAACACCGACCCGCTGGCCAAGAGCGTAAACGAGGATCGATCTTCGGGCGTGTCCTCGGAAGGCAGGGCCTCGATGAGGCTCTGCAGGAACGTTTTAAGCCGTACGAATACGAATCCACGCGCCCAATGTTACGGTGGCTGTTTCTTGCCTTGCTGCTGTTTATCGCTGCGAGTGCGTACGCTCTGTACGCAGATTTCCAGTTCCGCTCCCAGGTTAACGATTGGCGGGACGATGGTCTGACGGAGATACCGATCGACAATGAGGACGTGGCATCGGCATCGTTCGTCATAGCCGCTCTGGCTCCCGGTGACACTGCGGAGCAGATGTGTGCTACGGAAGAAGAGGCAGTCAACGCGACTCCAACACCTGACCCTGAAAAACCAGATGCAACTCCTGGCCCTCCTATTGGTACAAGTGTGTTGCATCAGGCCTGCGGAGCGTTGGACCGAGTCCTGGGACACGCCGAGGCAGTTGGGATCGACTGCGCTACCTCTGAACAGTTCGCTTCTGTTATCCGCGACGAGGAAGGTCAACACCCGGGCTGTGACCGATTGGTTTCACTTAGCCGCCGTTATGACTCTCTGGAGACGAGTTCAGTAATCTCAACTGTATTGATTATCCTCGCGACGATCATCACCGCGTTCCCGTTTTCTTCTTTCGCACACAGATCGAGCCGCAACCTTCGAACCTTGAATTCAGAAGGGCAAAAGCACTCTCCTGACGGTGTGGTTATTCGTTTCTTCGTGCCGATCGTGAACATTTACAAACCGCTATTCATGTTCGTTGAGATGTTCAAGGCAAGTGATCCCAGAGTTCCTGAAGGCGACACTGAACTCTGGAAAAAGAAAGGTCTCGTTTCCCCTATTGCAGTGATTTGGGGACTCACCTGGGGTGCGGTCCTGATCTTCAATCCTATTACGGCTGCCAGGGTTTTCTTCGGAGGACGGGACGATCTTTCCGACATTGGCAGAGCAATGACCGGCCTGATAGCTGCCGATATTCTCATCATCGTTCTTGGTGTGGTGGCTATCCTTATGGCGAATACACTTTCAAAGTGGCAGGACACTCGATCAGCAAAACACGGAACTGTGACCGTAGTACCACCAAGACCAAGAGACCCGCTTGAAAAGGCACTAGAAGAGGGCGTACGCAGGCAGAATAAGGAAAATGCGGGCAGGCAAAGTGGCCGCTCGAAAAGGAGAAAGAAGTAGATGCAGCCGTTCACGAAACTGAAGGGATTAGTCGCACCGCTTGATCGGGTAAACGTTGATACGGACCAGATCATCCCAAAACAGTTCCTTAAGAGAATTGAACGCACCGGGTTTGGTGAGTTCGCTTTCTTTGACTGGCGTTACCTCGAAGATGGTGTCGAGAACCCTGATTTCATCCTCAACCAACCGAAGTACAGGTCAGCGTCAATACTCGTGTCCGGTCGTAATTTTGGCTCGGGGTCATCGCGAGAACACGCGCCGTGGGCTCTGAATGAGATGGGCTTCAAGGCGATCATCGCGCCAAGCTTCGCGGACATCTTCCGTAACAACTGCATGCAGAACGGAATGGTTCCAGTCGTACTCTCGCAGGATGAGGTTGACACCCTGATGGGTAAGGCGCTGCAGCGGACTGGATACGAAGTCACAGTTGACCTGGAGTCCCAGACTGTTTCTGACAGCGACGGATTTAAGGCAGGTTTCGAAATCGACCCGTTCCGCCGCAACAGCTTGCTCAAGGGCCTGGACGAAATTGGTCTCACGCTGGAGTTCGAAGAACAGATCGAAAAATATGAGTCCGCGCAGCCCTCGAGACTTTAGAAATTTCAACTGATTCCGCGGTTCGACAGCAACTGAACTTGAGTTAGCAAGCTGCCGCTATTCCTGTACTGCGTACAGTACGATTTCGCAGGGTAGCCGGGGCGCGGTGTTGCTGTTAGACTCCGCCTTCGCATATTTGGAAAATCGACTGGGAAATACCGCGGCACTACCGAAATCCGTTGGAGTGCTTGAGTCCAGCCTGAGGGGGCGCTGTTCGTAGTATGGAAGCACGTATTGCAGTTCTTGGCGGGGATGGAATAGGTCCGGAAGTGACCGCAGAATCGATGAAGGTGCTAGACGCTCTAGGGCGTCGCTACGGTCACAAATTTGACTGGGTGCCTGGCATCGTGGGTGGCCGTTCGATTGACGAGAACGGAACTGCGATCGACGATGACACTCTGAACCTGGTTCTTGGTTCTGATGCAGTGCTTTTTGGTGCAGTCGGTGGTCCGAAGTGGGATGACCCACTGGCCAAGGTTCGCCCGGAAGACGGCATTCTGAAGCTTCGCAAGACCCTCGGACTCTTTGCAAACCTCCGACCTGTGAAGGTCTATCCGCAGCTCGCTGGCTCTAGCCCTCTTCGCGAAGAGCGCCTGCAAGGTGTCGATTTTGTGATCATCCGAGAACTAACGGGTGGTCTCTACTTCGGTAAGCCAAAAAGGCGATGGGAGAACACACGTGGCCGACGGGCAGTAGACACTCTCTCTTATACCGAGAAAGAGATTCAGCGTGTCGTCAGAGTTGGCTTCGAACTCGCCCGCATGAGGCGAAAGCGACTTCACTCACTCGACAAGATGAATGTGATGGAAACATCTCGTCTCTGGCGCGAAGTAGCAACCGAAGTTGCCCATGAATACCCGGATGTCGAGTTGATTCACATGCTGGCTGACAACGCGGCGATGCAGATCGTTACGAATCCATCTGTATTTGATGTAATTGTCACAGAGAATACATTCGGGGACATACTCTCTGACGAGGCGGCTGTGATCGGTGGTTCGATGGGTATGCTGCCATCTGCCAGTCTCACCAGTGTCCCAAAAATGAACGGACGCAGACGCCGAGGTGGTAAGCCTGCCCTGTACGAGCCGATTCACGGATCCGCACCAGACATAGCAGGGCGCGGTATCGCGAATCCACTCGCTTCACTGCTCAGTGCGGCAATGATGCTTAGGTGGTCGTTTGGCCTTCACAAGGAAGCTGACGCCGTTGAGAACGCAGTTGATGGATTCCTTGCAGAGGGCTATCGAACTGCTGACATTGCCTCAGCCGGAAAAGCACCGGTACAGACAGCCAAGGTGGGCGACATGATCGCCGCTCAGGTTTCTGGTTAACGCCGTTCTTCATCCAGTTTAGAACGGACGGTGCCCGGATCTATGGCATCGTTCTTATCACCCCAGAATGTGGTCTGAGGGAAGAAGTCGCGCCAGGCCCAGTCGAACGAACTGATGAATGGGGCGCGTTGCAAAACGGCTCCCCTGAGCGGCCCAGATACCGCCACGCCCAGGCGAAGATCCCAGGCGCTGTTAGTCTCAAGATCGTTGACTGTTCCATCGGAGTCAACCTGAAACGTCAGAGGGTCAGCAACCCCGGCCAGCTCAGCTTTCTCGCCCTGTGCACGTCTCAGAAAAACGTCAATCCCTCGGGTATCACCATCAGCGAAAACCGCCACTGGAAATCCACCGATCTGATCATTGACAACGCCAGCGTTGGCAGTCGATCTGAAATAGAAACCTTTGGCATCTTCACCGAAAGAAACACCGATCACGAATTTGTCGTGCGGGATCTGGCCCAGGAAACTCAGAGCACCGCGCTCATCTACCAACACTAGCGTTTCGGGATGCCGCTCCAACCAAACGTTCCAGGGGACGAGTTCGAATGGCACCAACGTTAATTGCGTACCCAGCAGATCTCCCTCGATCGCGGCACCCCAGGGCTGGGACCAGATACTCATCGTCTCGTGGTCCCACCAGGTCATGGCGTTCATGAAAAGAGCGCCTTCATTGCCAAATGTGTGGGGCACTCCATCAATTCTCCGGTCATGCACGAGACCGGTGTAGCAGATCGGTCACCAGGTCACGAGAAGCGGGATGCCTCCCACCTCATCGTTCACCATCTCTCTAAACCTCATGATCCCGACTGGATACGCCCTGACATCACCATCGATATTCAGACCCATGACCAGTTCGTTTTCGATCATCAGATCCGTTACTTCGTCTGGAGTCGCGAACTTCGGAGTGTAAACCGGTTCGATGGCATCACGAGGAATCGCTTCGTGCTCATCAAATCCGAAATCGATTGAACGGTCGACGGCCCTGAGTTCTGGTCGAGGATTCAGTTCCTCGAAGGCTTCCGTGTCAAAGCGGCCGCTTAGCTCGGGTTCTGGGGATTGGATAGGAGTTGAGGTAGGAACACCACGTGTTGCCGTTGGCGTGGATGCGGATGAGTTGATGGCGTCACTCGAACCACACGCGACCGCCGCCATTGCCAATACCGCTAACGCGGCTGATGGCAACCGGATCAGCCTGAAAAGAACGCATCTTTCTCGAAAACCCATGTTGAACCTTAGATGAGTCGGTGGCTCTACAGGTTCAGTCGCTTTAACTCGCTTATATCTGAGGTTCCAGGCCAGGTAGGCGGCTCTACCAGTTTCAGTCAGGCGTGGGAAGAAACAGCTCGATGAACTTGTTGACGGGCGTATCGAGCAGTCGTCCTGCGTCCGATACGGCATCCGCTATCCGATCGACATGCTGTTCGGGCAACCGCGTTTTCAGGTTTGCAACGAACTTTGCCTCAAGAAGCGGCACGGCTTCCTCTCGTCGACGGCGATGTCCAATCGGGTACTCGACCTCGATTTTGTCGGTACTTGTGCCGTCTGTGAACTCGACCTGAACAGCGTTTGCTATAGACCGCTTCGTCGGATCGAGGTATTCGCGTGTGTATCTTGGATCTTCGACGACCGTCATCTTTGCCCGAAGATCATCGATTCGTGGATCTGCTGCGGCTTCGTCTTCATAGTCTGCGGCAGTCAAAGCGCCTTTTAAGAGGCCGATAGCAACCATGTACTGAATACAGTGATCTCGATCAGCAGGATTTGTTAAAGGTCCGGACTTGTCGATGATCCTGACCGCCGGTTCTTGCGTGGTAATCGTAATTCGCTCCACCTCTTCCGACCGTGAAACAACTTCTGGATGAAGCTCAAATGCTCCTTCCACTGCGGTCTGAGCGTGAAACTCAGCAGGGAATGAGATTTTGAACAGGATGTTCTCCATCACGTATGAACCTAAAGGCTGAGCGAGAGTCACTGACTCGCCGTTGAACCAGGTGTCCTGAAATCCCCAGCCGGGTGCTGTCAAAGCGCTCTCGTATCCCATCTCACCCTGGAGAGCCATATTCGCGAATTGCACAGCCCGTGCACAGGCATCACCTGCAGCCCAGGATTTACGGGAGCCGGTATTCGGAGCATGCCTGTAAGTTCGAAGAGTCGAGTCAAGCCAGGCATTCGAAATCGCGTTAGCAGTCTGCTGTTTAGTGGCTCCGAGCAAGTTCGCAGTGACAGCGGTCGAAGCGATTTTCACCAGCAAAACGTGATCGATACCGACTCGATTGAAGCTGTTTTCAAGTGCAAGCACACCCTGAATCTCATATGCCTTGATCCCAGCATCCAGGACATCTCGCACGGTAAAGGCAACGCTGCCCTGCCGATTAAGGTGGTCGGCGACAGCGAGTATTGATCCGTAGTTGTCTGAGGGATGCCCCCACTCGGCGGCCAACCACGTGTCATTGAAATCGAGCCAGCGAATACAAGCGGCGATATCGAAAGCTGCCTTCACAGGTTCAAGAACATGGTCTGTACCAGGAACACGCGAGCCACCGGGAACAGTTGTGCCATCTACGGTCGGTCCCAGCAGTTTCGTGCAGGCCGGGTAGTTGAGTGCAAGTAGCGCACAGCCTACTGAATCAATCAGTGTGTGCCGCGCCGTAGTTAGTGCCTCGTCGCTCGGATCGAGCGGCTCTGTAACGTAGCCCGCAATCGATTCGATGACGCTGTCGAATGGCATCAGGTATCGGTTCTCCTCAAGAACTCTAAATGACCAGCTTCAGCAGTTGAGGAATTAGCGCCTTTCGATTGGCACGTATTCCTGCGATCCAGGGCCGGTGTATTCGGCTAATGGCCTGATCAGGCGATTGTTGTTCAGTTGCTCAATGATGTGCGCGGCCCAGCCAGAAGTGCGAGCAATCACAAAGACGGGCGTGAACATCTGGGTTGGAATGCCGCACAGGTGATATACAGTGGCAGCGAAAAAATCGAGGTTCGTGTGCATACCCTTCTCACGCATCATCACCTCTTCGATGCGTTCTGAGATGTCGAAATGCTCTGTATTGCCTGACTCTTCCGCAAGCCGCCTGGCCCAATCCTTCACTATGGAGGAACGCGGGTCTCCGTTCTTGTAAACGCGGTGGCCGAATCCCATGATCAGGCGTTTCGAAGCAAGCATTTGCATCACGCCTTTTTCAGCTACCGCTGGTGAGTCGAATTGCGAAACGAGTTCCATCGCAGCTTCATTCGCACCACCATGTAGAGGGCCACGAAGCGCTCCGATTGCCGCTGTGATACCGGAGTAGATGTCAGCGAGTGTGCTGGTGACCACACGGGCGGTAAACGTAGACGCATTGAACTCATGCTCAGCGTAGAGAATCAGGCTAACGTCAAGGGCTCGTTTTTTTTGCGCATCGGGTTCACTACCGGTAAGCAGCTTTAGAAAGTGACCCGCGACCGTATCCTCTCCACTTTCGGTTTCGATACGTTCGCCCCGGTTTCTGAACATGTACCAGTACAGAAGCATTGAACCGAACGAAGCGATCAAGCGGTCTGCAATCGCAGCCGGGTTTCTGCCCCCTTCACCGTCAGGCTCAAGCGTTCCGAGCACAGAGCAGCCGGTACGCAGCACATCCATAGGGTGTGCGCCGCCAGGAATCTGCTCAAGCACCGTTTTCAGATCGTCCGGCAACCCTTGCATGCCAGAAAGCCGTCTTTTATAGGCAGCAAGTTGATCACCAGTTGGTAGCCGGTTGTAAATGAGCAGATACGCGACCTCTTCGAATGTCGACTGTTCCGCGAGATCCTCGATTCTGTACCCACGGTATGTAAGACCAGCCCCGGCTTTGCCAACCGTCGCTATGCCAGTGGTCCCTGCTGTAATTCCTTCAAGACCCGCTGTAGTCACGTTGCGTCTTCCTCGTTTCCGAACATGTCGTCAAGTTTCTGTTCGTAACTGTGATATTCAAGATATTCGTAGAGTTCGTCGCGCGTTTGCATAGAATCCACGACGTTCGCCTGTGTTCCGTCAGATCTGATCGCCTTGAGAACACGCTCGGCGGCACGATTCATGGCACGAAACGCTGACAAGGGATATAAAGCGACATCTACGCCGCTAGCTGCAAGTTGAGAGAGCGAAAACTGTGGAGTCTTTCCGAACTCAGTCAAGTTAGCCAGTACAGGAAGTCCTGTTGCGTTTCCGAACTTCCCGTAGTCCTGCAGTTCGGTCACAGCCTCGGCAAAGATCATGTCTGCGCCGGCATCTCGATACAACACAGCGCGTTGGACCGCAGCATCCACTCCTTCTGATGCAATTGCGTCTGTCCTGGCCATAATCAGGAAATCGTCGTAAGGCTTAGCATCAACAGCGGCCTTAATGCGGTCGCACATCTCAACGGCAGAAACGAGTTGCTTTCCTGGTCTATGTCCACATCGCTTAGCCTGCACCTGGTCCTCAATATGAATCCCTGCAGCCCCTGCCCTGCTGATCTCTTTGACTGTGCGAGCGATCATAAACGCGGCGCCCCATCCCGTGTCTGCGTCGACCAGCAGAGGCAACCCGGTTGCGCTCGTTATTCGTCGCACATCTTCGGTCACATTGTCGAGAGTAGTGAGACCGAGGTCAGGTAGTCCATAGGATGCCGTTGCAACGCCACTACCGGAAAGATAGATAGCGTTGAACCCGATCGACTGCGCCATTACCGCGGTGTAGGCGTTGATGACGCCAACAAGTTGCAATGGCCGTTCGTTGGTCAGGGCCTTTCTGAACTTTTCGCCTGGAAGATCGTTCATTGACGCGGTTGGCCTGCAAAGAGTTACGTTCGACGGGACCCGACGAAGAGAGTTTACATCTGCTGGGCCTACCTGGAGATAGCGTCCCAGAACACGACAGGTGCTACGAGCAGAAGCACTACTCCAACGATCAACCGAAGTTTAGCGGGCTCCACTCGGTGGGTGAATTTTGAACCGGTAAACATCCCTACCGCAGCTGTTGATCCAACGACTGCGATTAACGTCCAGTCGTTTCGTCCACTGATCAGGTGCCCGGTAAACCCTGAAATACTGACAAGCACCGTGATGATCAGATTCGTGCCAGCTGCAATTGCCGGGTCCATCTTCAGGACCTGCACAAGGGCTGGCATGCGTAATACGCCGAGGGCAACGCCGATCGCTCCGCCGATGAGGCCGATGACCATTCCGACTGTGCCTTCACGAACCACGGTTTTGGTGGATAACGTGCCGTCGTAAGTCGCCTGCTGCGCCCGTTCCGACTTTTCTATCTTGAGTTCGTTATACGCCTGCACAATCAGACTGATTGACGACCAGATGAGGAACACTGAGACCGCCCCCAGTAGCAACCAAATTGGTGCGACATCAGCAAATAGTCCACCTATGAGAGACCCGATGAAGGCCGGAACCCCAAGCAAAATCACCACACGAAATGCAACTCTGTTCTCCAGAATTGCTGGCCATGACCCAGCTATCGAACTGACGGCGCTTACGAAAAGGTTTGCGCTGGCTGCAACGAGTGGATCGACCCCCAGTAGAGTCATAGCCGGGAGCCGGATTACACCAAGAGCGATTCCAACCATGCCGCCTATAAGCCCGATGGCGAGCGACATGATTCCGAGTGCAAGTAAGGTCAGCCCCGACACGTCATCGCCACCGGAGCCGGAGGCGGCGAAAACTGCGAATTGTGGCCCTGGCATTACCATCTCCCGATGCCCTGCCAGTGATTGCTCCCCTGTGATTCAACAGGGCTGCCCGGAGAGATCTGATTGCGGTGTCGATTTTGCGATGAATCGCGATCAGTGCTCACTCGAGCGTATGTACAGCAACAGGGACAGTCATCTTCGCCTGCTGATGGGAGGCGTGAATTCGCCGTTCGGGATTTCCTCGGGAGTTTCAACAAATCAGTTAAGTCACGGGATTGGGGCTAAGGCCGCGTGGCCGCTAACTAGACAGCAGATCGAGTGCCTCGAGTTGAGCATCGATCTCCTTCAGGTGCGTTTCATCAGGCTTAAGGGAGGGTTGCCGAGCAAATGCCGAAGTGGACTCGAATATGCCTCGACGGACCATAATGTGTTTGTAGATCCAGTTTGCCAGTCCCTGCCCCTGTGCAAGGGTACGAATCAATGTTGAGTGGCGCGAGAATTCGGTCTCTGCACCAGCCTCATCACCGGATTGCCACATATTCCAGATCCGTACGAACATGTCAGGAAGCGTAGAACCCGGCATCGTACCGACGGATCCTCTTCGGAATTCTTCAAGCACGAAACCGCCACCGGCTCCGCCAAAAAGAATCAGACCCGTGCCTTCGGATAGCTTCTGGGTTTCGGCCATACGCGGTACCGTCGGAGGTGTCTCAACCTTGATGTAGCAGAGGTTCTCGTGCCTTCTGGCACACTCGGCTGCCATGGCAGGACCGACCTGTGCGGTTCCCTGATCCTGTAGAAATATCGGAATGGTCACCGATTCCGCTATTTGCTCGAAGTACTTGATGTTTTCCTCGACTACAGTCGGGATAAATGAGGTCGGCCGAATCATCAACGCGTCGGCACCAAGTTCTTCTGCCCGTTTGGAGTAGTGGATTGCTACATCGGTACCTTCAGCACCGGTGTTCATCACCACTTTCATACGACCTGCCGATTGGTCCACAACAGCCTTCAGGACTTCGTCACGTTCGGCTTCGTTGAGCTTGTAAACCTCGCTGGCAACGGCAATTCCGACACCGTGAACTCCGCACTCCGCCATCCAATCAACCTCTCGCTTGAGGTCATCCATCACGATTCGGCCGTGTGAGTCGAACGGAAGCGAAAGGATCGGGTAAACGCCCTTCATACTGCGGTCAGGCAAAGTTGCACTCCTAGGAATAGCTGCGGTGAACTAGCTAAGCAGCGTCGGGATAATTGCGACGAGAACACCGGCCACCGTGGCCGTTCCGATCACACCAGCAACGTTTGGTCCCATCGCATGCATGAGCAGAAAGTTCTGTGGATCTTCTTTTCTACCCATGTCCTGTACCACGCGCGCGGCCATAGGTACCGCCGATACTCCTGCAGCGCCGATCATAGGGTTCACCGGCGTTTTTGTCACAAGGTTCATCAGCTTCGCAAGCATGATCCCGGCAACCGTTGCTGAAGCAAATGCAAACAATCCAAGGAAGAATACAGCCAGCGTCTCCGGTTGAAGGAACACACTTCCTGGCATCGTCGCACCAACCGCAAGTCCAAGCAGTACGATCACGATGTTCATGAGATTGTCGACACCGGTCACAAGTCGTGGAACAACACCGGACTCTTTGATCAGATTGCCGAGCATCAACATGCCCACAAGTCCCACGGCGTCGACGGCCACAACTCCAACGATGATGGTGGTGATGATGGGAAACATCACTTTTGTTCGCTTCGAAACGGGCCTTGCCGAATACTCCATGCGTATTCGGCGCTCTCGTTGTGTAGTGAAGAAACGAATAATCGGTGGTTGGATGATCGGCACCAATCCCATATAGGAATAAGCAGCGACTGCGGTGGCACCTACAATGCTGACGGCAGCTGGATCGAGCAATTCCTGCGCTATCTGATGCATCCGTGTCCCGATGAAGATAGTGGTAGGACCGTCAGCGCCACCGATAATTCCGATCGCTGCCGCGTCAGTCAGATCAAAGTCGAACACATCAAGCATTCCAAGAAGAATCGCACCAATTACGGCGACAAAAACACCAGCCTGTGCCCCGGCACCCAATAGCAAGGTTTTCGGGTTCGACAACATTGGTTCGAAGTCGACCGCTGCACCAAGGCCGAGGAATATCAGAATTGGGAGTAAGTCGGTATCTAGTCCGGCGTCCTGAATCAGTTTGAGAAAACCGACCGGCGCCCCGTCGCCGCCATCGCTGATGAGTACGCCGAGTGGCATATTCGCCAGAAGGATCCCCATGGATATTGGAATGAGGAGTAGGGGCTCCTTCTTACGGGCAATTCCGAAGTAGAACAGAACCGCAGCGATGGCCCACATGGCGATGATGCGCGGATCATCGCCGATTGCCGTAAAGCCTTTCCAGACCTCGCTGAGGCCGTCGCTGCTATCCATGGATGGAATCACTCATAGCGCAAAGCTTTTCGTGTTTCATGACACGTCGATCTCGACGAGCGTCTGCCCATGCTGTACTGAGTCACCCTCGCCAACCAGCACCGCCTTCACTGTTCCGTCTTTGGTTGCCGAGATTGTGTTCTCCATCTTCATCGATTCCATCACCAGGACGGCCTGGCCAGCCGTGACCGTCTGTCCCTCGGAAACACTGACACTGATGATTCGTCCAGGCATAAGAGCTCGGATTGAGCCGTCGTCGGCCGATGCGGGGACAGCTGGCCGAGGAGTGCTCGCCGCCGGTGAAGACCTGCGAGGAGTAGGAGTAGCTGCGGGTCTAGAGGCTACGGAGGCAGACGGCTGATCGCTCTGAGGAAGATCAACTTCGAAGGTTTCACCGTCGACGGTCACAGTTACAGGATTGACATCAAGATCTCCAACTACGACTTCGTAGTCAGTACCTTTTATCGTGATGCGATAGGTTTTCATGAGCCTCTTCGCGCCGTGTTTGAACGACGTAGACTGCGCTCCAACATCTGCCGCGAGCGACCGGATACAAGCCACGCGTTCGTCGGGCTCTGCGCCGAAGCTATGATCGGCGAGCTTGCCGATTGCCCTGATTCTGAGTCCGCAAGAGCGAGTGCAACGCCTATCACCGCAGCTTTTTCCTCATCAGCTATCTTTGGTTGTTCTGCGACTACCGGTGAAGGTTCTGGTGCCGGTGTACTGGCTGTTTGGGGCGCTGGCGATGCCGTCCCTGATTCAGGTAACAGTTGATCGACACGGTCGAAAACCTTGATCGATATAGCCAGCAGAGAAAGTACGGTGAAGACGACACCCATACCGATCAGGCTTAGCCAGAGCCCGTCTTTCAGCAACTCTTCGTCAAACGTGGCGTCGTCCCCTGTCGCAAAACGGCCACGGGGCAGATTCATCGCCGTGGCCGGTGGTCTCAGTTACAGGGCGAGATTATAGCAGTGAGGTGCGGTTGATTTGCAGGCGTTCATACGACCGTGTCTTCACGGCGATATAGTTCACCTCAACTCCGCGGCCCGGGCAGTTACTATCTGCCCGTTGATCGACCCCTCAATGAAGGTGCCCTGCGGCGTATCGAGTTCGGCTCGGCTAAAGGACAAACTTGTGTCCCTGGGAACACCACCCATCGAAATATTCTCTTTGACGTCGATCAGTTCGGACAAATAATCCGCTTCAAGCAATGAGCTTCGCCGCTGTCGGGCTAGTCTTTGTGCATCGCGAACTTCAATCGGGGAGAAACTAACGTGTGTACCCGGTACCGCCTGTGCCAGGAGTGGGAGATCAACGGACGCAACTACGCCGATCTTTGCATAGCCCCCTGTCGTCTGCCGGTCTGCCAGAAGCACGATCGGTTTTCCGTCGCCGGGGATCTGGATCGCACCGAACACCACAGCGTCTGAGACTATGTCGTACCGACCTTCTACAGCCTCAATTTCAGGCCCTTCCAGTCGCAGCCCTTGTCTATCCGAAGTTTCAGTAACTGTGTATGTCGAACTCAGGAACGTCTTATGCCCCAGCTCGGTGAAAGCGCTGGATTGAGGTCCAGCAATCACGCGTACTGACAACTCGGCGGAGTGGCTGCGGCGAAGGTGGTCTGGAAGGCGCTGCGCCAACAAAGTGTCATCCTGCAATTCACCGACCGGAAGTTCATCGCCTGCCGCAAGCGGGCCACCGGACAATCCCCCAAGTCTCGAGCCCGTGTGAGTTGAACGTGAATCAAGTACAGGTGTCGTATCTATGCCACCGGCCACGGAGACATATGCCCGCAATCCACTCACCGGAGTCCCAAACTGCAAGACTGATCCTGACGGCGCAGTGAATGACTGCCACATTGGAGCGATGACACCGTCGATCAAGGCGACAAGATCACCTCCGGTGATCGCTATCACCACATCATCACTGAAGCTGAACTCGGCTCCGCCGAACGTGATCTCAATGCAAGCCGCAGTCGGTTCGTTTCCAACCATTAGATTCCCGATCAGGAGAGCTTCTTGATCGATCGCTCCACTCACAGACACGCCGTAGCGTTGGAATCCAGGTCGGCCTGCATCCTGCACAAGTGAAAGAGCTCCTGGATCAATGACATGGAGACTCATTCTTTCAGACCCGTCGCTTTGACCTTGAACGATCTCTCACTTACCGCATCCTCAACCCGCTCAAACTCTTCTTGATCGATGGGAACGAATTTCACGTAGTGGCCAGGCTGCAGCAGAGATGGTGGTTCCTGGAGATGGTCGAATAGCTTGACTGGAGTCCGGCCTATTAGCTGCCAACCACCTGGTGAGACAGACGGATAGACACCGGTCTGTGATTCGGCAATACCGACCGAACCTGCAGGGACCCTTGTTCTTGGTGTTGCCAGACGAGGACAGGCGATTTCTTCGCTCATTCCGCCAAGATATGGGAAGCCGGGTGAAAACCCGATCATGTAGACACGGTATGCAAGGGACGAATGGATATCGATCACTTCGGCAGTGGTCAGACCTGAATGCTCAGCAACTGTGTCAAGATCCGGTCCATACTCGCCTCCATACAGGGTAGGTAGCTCGTAGACTCGGCGCTCTCGACTGTCCATCCCATCTGATGGCATTGATGCGAGAGAACGTTCTATGACCGCCATGACCCCATCGAAATCGTTCTTCAGCAGGTCGTACTGAACAAGCAAAGACCGGTACGTCGGCACTAACTCAACAAGCCAATCGGGATCTAGATTTGCGACAGTGTCCAGCAACGCGTAAACCCGATCATTGATCTTATCGTCAATAGAAGTGCCGAACTCGATATTGATAGCACTGTCACCGGCCGCCGTGATGACGAATGAATGATCCGGGCTCAAAAAAGCCTCCGCGAAGTCACCTAGACGATGGCAGACATTGGTTTGATTTCAACCCCGGCAGATGCGAGCTCACGCCTGACCGCGCCCGCGAGTTCTACTGCACCAGCGGTATCTCCATGCAGGCAGATCGAATCGGCAGAGAACTCGATCTCCGTCCCATCAATGGCTACAACTCGTCCTTCGGTAGCCAGTTTTCTGGATCTTGCGACCACCTCTTCCTCGTCGTGCACAACCGCTCCCGGTTGGGAACGCGGGACCAGTGTCCCCTCGGCGGTCACAGCACGATCTGCGTAGCACTCACGCGCCACCCTGACACCATGCGCTCGCGCCACCTGTTCCCATGGTGAGCCCGCCAACACGACGTGAATCAAGTCCGGATCTACGGACATAATCGCGGTCACGATCGCCTCTGCCACCGGTTCGTCGTTAACAGCACGGTTATACAACGCACCGTGGGGTTTTACATGTTGCAATCGATGGCCGTTAGTAAATGCGGTTAACGCACCGACCTGATACTTAACGGCATTGTGTACTTCCTCCGGCGTCAGGGCCATCTCACGCCGGCCGAATCCCGCGAGGTCTGGATAAGCCGGATGCGCCCCTACACCAACATCGTTTGCCTCAGCGAGCGTAACGGTCCTGGCCATCCAATCTGGATCACCTGCATGAAACCCGGTTGCCACATTGGCAGAAGTGATGAACTTCACTATCTCTTCGTCAAGCCCGAGTTTGTATCCCGCAAAAGATTCGCCAATGTCTGCGTTGAAATCGATAACACCGCTCATCGCTGGTTCGATCCGTCCTTTGTCACGTAGTTCAGCCCAGATGAGGACATCATCGAAACCCGCCTTTCCGGGACGTAGTTCGAGGATGCGTCACTGACTAGGATAAGACAAGAGACGAACCGATGAACGGCCGCTGTTAGCGGCCAACGTGGCGTACGTGTGTTCGATGACTACAAGCGAAAAATCCGATCGCTTACCAGACGAATTCGTGGATGGCCTGCGGTCGTTGGAAGCTGAATACCTCGAATCTGACGATCCGTTACTGCAGTCTGGCTATGACGGCGGGGCGACTCGCTGGAAAGAGGAACGCGGACCGATTTTAGAGGCAATTGACCATGACGGTACTTTCATGGACGTCGGTTGCGCCAACGGCTATTTGCTTGAATCGCTGGGTGCATGGTCAACGCTTGAGAAGAGATGGCACTTGATTCCGTACGGCGTCGACATCAATCCCGGCTTGGTTGTCGAAGCGATGCGGCGCTGGTCTGGTGTTGCCGATCATTTCTGGGTCGCGAATGCGTGGGAGTTCACGCCACCGCTCAAATTCGATTTCGTCTACTCGACAACTGCGTGTGTGCCTGAGAGCTATCTACCTGTCTACGTTGCCCGGCTCATGGACCGCTGCGTGAAGCCAGGCGGCAGGTTGATCATGGGAGCCTACGGCAGCAAGGCTCAACGGATCGAGCCACTGAACATCGGTGAGCTGCTCGACGACTATGGATTCCCGGTCGCAGGCACCATGGAGGGCGGCAAGATGCGCGATCACGACGGGCCGGTGACGAAGTTCGCGTGGTTGGCGAACTGACGCCGTCGGACCAATTTCTCAGAACCCCAACTTCTTCTCCCGCATACTAACGAAGCTGCCTTGTCCGATGACTATGTGGTCGATGAGCTCAACATCAAGCAGCTTGCCTGCCTCGACCAGTTGACCGGTCAATCGAACATCTTCCGGGCTTGGTGTCGGGTCACCCGAGGGGTGGTTGTGCACGACCATGATCGCAGGCAGGTTGCGACGTATCGCAGCGGTGAAAACCTCGGCTGGTCGGACAAGCGCCGCGTTCACACTACCTACGTAGAGTTCATCCATGCCCATGACCTGGTTTTTCGTGTTGAGCAAGACCACGCGCATGTGTTCTTTGTCGAACGCTGACATCTCCGGCATGTAAAGCTTTGCGATGTCTCCTGGCGATCCGATACGCGGAGCGTCGTTCGGTTCCAGTGCTGCGACGCGTCGACCAAGCTCGATACCGGCCAGTAGCTGGCAGGCCTTGGCGTCCGAGATGCCTTTAAGGTCGCAGAGATCTTCATAGCTGGCGCGCGAAAGTCCCTGAAGACCGCCAACCACTGACAGCAGCCGCGACGACATCGAAACCACGTTTTCGCCTTCGAGACCCGTTCGAAGCAGAATCGCCATCAATTCAGCTGTTGAGAGATTACCGGCACCACGCGACCGTAGTCGTTCACGCGGTCGTTCTTCAGTCGGAAAGTCGCGAATGGCCGGCCCGATCGGACCGGTCGAATACATTGCGTCTTTGTCTGGGACAACCATTTTGCCTGCTCGTGTCGAGGTTCTAGATGGCAGGGACTTTAGCCCGCGATCTCGGTGAACTGGAAAGGAGATGGCACAGAGACCATTTACCTGAACCACCTGCCTGCTCAACACCAAGATGTAGATTCACCACCGGAACGAGCCCTCCATCAAACACAGGATGGTTCGATTTACCCCGGCTCCGAGGCTTATCTCAGATTGACGCCTGCGCCGCCTGCAGCATCGCCCTTGCATATCCGGTTGTATAGGCGAAGCCTGTGTAGCGGGTCGACGAAATGCCCTCGAAGGGATGCTCGCGGTCTGCGTCGATCGCTGGCGGATGCTCCGGGTAGACGAGTCTCGGGTACTTGTGTTTAACAAGCTCCTTCATGACAGCAAACATGTCGACTTCGCCCTCGTCCAGGTACACCTCGGTGTACTTCTGGCCCGGAATGTCCGTGATCACATTGCGATAATGCATGTGGTTAATCTGGTCCCGCTCTGCAAAGTAGCGACAGGTCTCAACGGGATCTCCACCAAGCTCACGCGTCACGCCACAGTCGAACGTAATACCGTTGTGAGGGCTTGGCACGATGTCGACCAGCTTCTTCCATCCGTCAATGCTGCCCATGATCTGCTCGGAGCCGCGGCTGATAGGTGCAGGTGGATCGTTGGGATGCAGAGCAAGTCGCACACCCGCCTCTTCGGCGACAGGGACGACAGCTTTCAGGAAGTAGGTCACGTTGTCCCACATCTCGTCCATCGTGTGGGCGCCTTCTTCGGGTAAAGGTGGCAGATCTTTGACCTTCTCATAGTCAAACGCCGTGTATCCAGACCCGCCGCGACCTTCGGCCTCGTAGTAGCCCTCCACGATGCGGTGTGCGTAGAAGTTGTACTCCATCACTGGAAGCCCGAGTTTGCCAGCTACGCGAATCGACTGGATAACCTTCTCGATATCTTCGTCTTTGCCTGGGCGGTTATAGATGGCGTTGTCAAAGCCGGCGAACATCTGGTTGAAAAGCACAAGATCATGCGTCGCCAGGCGGTCCATCTTCGCCTTGAGCTTCTCTTCAGTCCACGGCAGGTCGTGGTCGGCCATGCATACGTAGGTGACGCCGAGCTGCCTGATGCGGCGCATCGTAGCGTCTTCGATGTCCTGCAGAAACAGCGTGATCTTGGGGCCGTCGTTCGTGTCTGTCATGGAGGTCTCCGCGCGATGAAGAATTGATGAGCCGTCGGCGACACTTTACACCTGAGAGTGAGCAGGCGATCGCAAGGTGGCTAGACGCACACCACGGCATCGTCATTATCGGCAAGTCTCAGCAACATCGTGAACGGGTAAATACCGGTCTCGTGGCCGTCTGACCAGAGGAACTGAAGCGCGTACTTGCCGACTTGAATGTACTCGACAGCGATGATGTCTTCAGGCACTGACGCAACGTTAAGCAACTTGCGGCCGGTCATCTCTTCGATGCACGAGGCGCAAGCACACTGCAATCTGAGGTAGCGATAAGGAAACGTACAGGATTTGCCGTCAGACCATCCAATCTGAATACCTTCACCTGTGAATTCAACGTTGTCTGCGACTGTTGTCATCTACCTTGCTTCTTTCAAGTACAGCTATGTCTGCCAATTCTGTCGAACCTATCGCAACGTGTCACCAGTCCATACTGGACTTGATCGGTTAAGTCCGCGTAGCCATGTTGAAAAAACTTCGATAGTCTTTCGCAAACCAGAGCAACTAGTCACCTCAAGTCATCCGATTGTTCAGGAGCGAAAAAACAATGGCTGAAGACACGATCAGGGTTGGGTTCATTGGCGCAGGAGCCAACACTGGCCTGCGACATATTCCGGGTCTGCGAGCACAGCCGGGTGTGGAGCTTGCGGGTGTTGCCAATCGATCGCTAGCTTCCAGCCAGCGTGTCTGTGATGAATACGAGATCGAAAAAGCGTACGACGACTGGGTCGACCTCGTTGACGATGATGACATTGATGCAGTCTGCATCGGTACATGGCCGTACATGCACCGAACGCTGACACTAGCGGCGCTGGACGCAGGCAAGCATGTCCTGTGTGAAGCCCGAATGGCAATGAACTCTGCCGAAGCCCACGAGATGCTTGACGCATCAAACGCAAACCCTGATCTCGTGACTCAGATCGTGCCACCGCCACACACGATGTCTGCCGAACGTCACCTCATCGACCTGATCACAGACGGTTACATAGGCGATGTTCTGCATGTGAACGTGCGTGCATTCAACGAGATGAACTGGCCTGATACCAACTCACCGGTTCACTGGCGCCACGACCGTGACCTGTCTGGCAACAACGTCATGACGATGGGTATCTGGTACGAGAACCTGATGCGCCTTGTCGGTCACGCTTCTTCTGTGAAGGCAAACGCGCAGACAATCGTGAAGCACCGCAAGAACGCGAATGGTGATCGAACCGAGATGACGATTCCCGACCAGTTAGACATCCTTTACTCGCTGTCGGGTGGAGGCACGGTCAACATGTCTGTCGCAACCCAGATAGGCACTTTCCAGCCACCCTTCGATCTATGGATATTCGGTGACCAGGGAACGATTCACATAGACACTCCCGACTTTTCGCAGCCAGGTTCACCGCAACTGAGGATCACGAGCGGTAAGCGCGGTGACGATCAGATGAGCGAGCTTGAAGTTCCTGCCGACAAAGTGGCAAGTTGGCGTGTTGAGGAAGAGTTCATCAACGCTATTCGCGGCGAGGAAGCTGTCACGCGGACCAACTTCACAGACGGCGTGAAGTACATGGAGTTCACTGACGCCGTGCAAGAAGCCTGGCAGACCGGCTCAAGCGTTGCGCTGCCTCTGTAGCCCTTCACGTTGCTTACCTGATTGAACGACCAAGCGCGCAGGCCACAGCCTTCGAGAATACAAACGCATTCTGAAAAATTGGCAAAACAATATGTGTCAACCCAATGCGTTTGCGATTGCTGGCGGCCTCGGGCTTGCCGTAGGTAGGGCGTGTCGGTGTTGAGCTTTGTCTCATCTAGGCGCTACGTCTGTTGCGAATCTCATTCACTGGACGTCAAAGTCGATCATGTGCCAGTTTCAGTTCAGCTTCCTCGTTAGGTGACAATGGATCAACCCCGTACCTGTTTCGCCATTCCGTGAACCCGCCTTCCAGAGCGAATGCATGCCAACCAATTTGCCTCAACTCATGCGCCACACGGGCACTCGTTGCCTCGTCCTGTCAGGTGCAGTACGCGACAACGCGCCTGTCCGGTTTGTTGACTCGCGCCCATTCGGCAACCTGATCAGCGAGAACGCGTACGTCCCCGGGCAGTCGTCCATTGTCGTGCTCGTAACTCATCCGAGACCTGACATCGAGAACGAGCGGTGGTTGGTCGGAATCCATCAGAGTGCGTAGCTCTTCGACGGTGATGCGTGGCACGGTTTCGTCGTGTGCCTCGAAAATTCCGGCGGCGTCAGATTCACGTTCCTCGTCGTGAACCGCATTCTGGATTCGCCGGGCATACCAGGAAGTCAGTGGAGTAGCGCTCGCTCCATGGAGGATCGTCGATACGAGAACGACCATCCCAACCACAGCAAGCAGCAACTCGGCATCCTCAAGGTCAGCCTGGACAACCAGCAACGCGAGAAGAAGAGAGTTGAGTCCTCTCGGGCCGAACCATGCAATAAAGCCTCGTGCCTCCCAGCTCATCTTTGCTCTCAGCAGTACGAATCCGAGCGAAAGGGGTCGAATCACAAATATCACGAGCGCTGCCAGACCCAGCGTCGACCAGAGTGGAGCATCAGGGAGGATGCCTGAGAGGACAATGCCAAAAAGAATGAATGACAAAAGCATTGCCATCTCAGACGTCACTTCACCGTACTCCAGGAAGCAATCACACAACGTCTGATTGAGCAACACTACCGCGAGTCCGGCAGCAAAGGCCGCTAAGAATCCGTCTCCACCCACCGCGGTTCCCGCGGCGTATGAGCCAAGAACGAGGCCCAGGCCGTATATCGATTGCAGTTCGCGCCTGATCGGCGTGATCTTGTCGATCTGGAACATGGCCCAGGAGCCTGCACCCCCAATCACGAATCCAAGTGCCGGACCAAGTAGTAGCAACTTTGCAAGGAACGAGGACCATTCTCCGAATGAGCTGGAGGCGGAGGCTGCGACAGCGATCAAGATCAGGATGGTCGGCAACACAACTACGTCATTCATCCCTGCTTCAATGCGTAGCGCTTGCCTGATCGATCGTGGGATCCGGGTATCGCGGATCACTTCTCGCAGAACGACCGGGTCTGTTGAGGCAAGAATTGCGCCTCCCATGAAGGCGACGAGTATAGGAAGACCGATCAGCCACGCAATCGACCCGGCGCCAAGAGCGATGATTATCAAGGTCCCGGGACCAAGTACCAGCACCGGAACGAGCCAACGCCTGCGCAACTCTTCGACCTGAAGTTTGACTGCGTCGAGGAATAGTACGAGAGAGAGGGTCAGAGTTGCGGCGATTTCCAGAATCAGTGAATGAGAGTCGAGTTCTATGAGGCTCAGTCCACCCTCGCCGAGCGCCAATCCAAGGAGAAGGAACAGGAATGCAAAAGACAGAGGAGAGCGGTCTACGAGGCCGGATATCAACGGCGTCGCGAGCAACACAACTGCAATCAGGGCGAATCCGGCCACGATTTCGTTCATCAGCCGATTGTACTTGCAGATGCAACTACAGGTTGATCAAGCGAACGAGTCAGACGAGAAAACGGACTGGCAATATGCAGCCACAGTGCCGCCAAGCATCTCACCACATGAAAACGACTAGAATTTTCAACTACAGTCGTTCTGCTCGGGAGGATCAATGAGCCATGGCCTCTGGGTTCCCAGGCGGTTCTTCGTCGTCCAGCTCGGGATCTGATGGGACATGCATCGACCTGACAAGTCTGCCGAATGAAAGCCCCTGCACGACGATAGAAAACACAACGACGATATAGGTCGCGGTGATCAGTACGTCTCGATACTCGGACTTCGGTAGTGAAAGAGCAAGAGCTATCGAGATGCCACCACGCAGGCCTCCCCAGGTCATGATCCGTATGACGCCATCGCTGAACGTTCTGTCAGAAGTCATCCTGATCAAGGAAATCGGTACAGATACGCTGACGAAGCGGGCGAACATCATGATCGGAATAGCAAGAAGCCCGAGTCTGACTGCTGCGGAAGTCACGCTAATCACAATCACTTCCAGTCCAATGAGGATGAACAAGGCAGCGTTCAGGACAGAGTCGATCAGTTCCCAGAATGTGTCGAGGTGATCCCTGGTCAGCTTGGACATGGCCAGTTGACGCGCATGGTTCCCGATTACTATTCCGGCCACGACAACGACGATCGGTCCTGAGACATGTATGGCCACGGCGAGCGCATAGCCTCCAGTTACAAGAGCGAGCGTCAAGAGCAGTTCAGTGGCGTAGTCATCGAGAGACTTCATCAAGTAATAGGTGATGAATCCCAGGACCAGTCCCAGTACAGCTCCTCCGACCGCCTCCTCCAGTAAGAACAGTGAGACGTTACCGAACGTTGGATCAGAGTGGCCTTCAACAGTCTCGAGAATCGTCAGAAACACCACGACGGCGATTCCGTCGTTGAAAAGGGATTCTCCAGCAATCTTGGTTTCCAGGCTTTTTGGGGCACCAGCACTCTTCAGAATTCCTAGTACCGCAATGGGATCGGTTGGGGCAATGAGAGCACCGAATAACAAAGCCCAGGGGAACGGAATGTCGAATCCGATCAGATCCGCGCCCAGCCAAAAGAGAGTCCCGGTTATGAACGTTGCCCCGGCAACACCTGCAGTCGCCATGATCGTGATCGGTACCTTCTGACGCCGTAACCGGTCTAGATCGACATGAAGCGCCCCGGCGAAGAGTAGGAACGCCAGCATGCCATTTAGCACTACCTCTTCGAAGTTGATCGTCTCAATGATTCGCTCAGCATCAGCCAGCGAGATCACTTCAACTTCACCAAGCAGGACGACAACAAGGGAACCTAGCAGTGAGATAACCAACAACCCGACAGTCGGTGGCCAGCGCAGGAACCTGGTATTGAGATAGCTCGCCACGGCAGCAACGACGATGATGGCCGCCAGGGCCTGGAAGAAGGTCATATATTTGACGCGGTCGCTGTGGTCTTTACGAAAACGGTGGTTTGGTCGCCAAATGATTGCCGGGTTGACGAATGTTAGTCAAGCTTGCTGAATCGAGCTGCCAGGTGCATCAGTGACCCGGGTAAAACGTGCCACGAGTCTCATCGCCGGACTGGCAGGCGTTTTCCATGATGCCAGGCGCGATCTGAATACGAACTCGTGATGGAAATACCTCTCGGTGGGGACGACTCAATCTCTTAATGAGTACATACTCCGGGACATGAAGCCACCAAACCCGCCAATTCCACCACAACCGCCGCGTCCGTCTTCTCTGGCAGCCGCGTCACTGCCTGCACAAATCTTTAGACCCGTGGTTAGGCCTCTTACTTACCTGAGAGGCTTGCATATGTTCACGATGTTCCCGCTGGGGCTCGCCTACTTCGTATCACTGGTCACCCTGCTTGCTGTCGGAGGGTCGTTGATCTGGACTTTCCCAGGCATGCTCATCGTACTAGCCACTGTGTTCGCTTCAAGACTGGTCGGTGATGCGGAATCCGCTGTGATTGGCCGACTTGCAGAGATCGAAATCAAACGCCCGCCTTGGAGAACGGAAGACATTGAGGGTTGGCGCTCACGTGTTTGGGCGAGGCTGATTGATCCAACCACCTGGACTGGAATTCTTTACCTGCTCGTTCAATTCCCGATCGGCATAGGCGTATTCGTCTCGCTCACTATTGCGCTGACTTTTTCCGGTGCTTTCGTCGCCTCGCCGTTGATTATTCACTTCACCAAAGAACCTCTGGAGTTCTTCGCTGTAGGTGGATTCGAGATCATTGTCGACACGCCGGCTGAAGCGATCTGGCTGATACCAATTGGGTTGGTCCTGTTCCTTTTGACCGTCCATTTCGTGAACGCATTTACTTTCGTCCACTCAAGGTGGGCGCAGTTCATGTTGGGGTCACGAACCAAACCCAGGGCTGAATTTACTCCAACGGATGACCCAGGAGAGGGACGGCCAACTTCTACATCGCACGAAACTTTGCCTGTGAATCCAGCGATTCAGTCAGCCTTGCCGAAGATGGGTGAGTTAAGGATGTTCAGGGCACAAGAAGCGGAAACCGTCGATCCTGAACCTTTAGGCGCCGTCACCGCTGACAACTCGTCAATCCACGATCTGACTCAGCGAGAACGTGAAGTGCTGCTTCTGCTGGCTCGCGGGATGACAAACGCGGAGATCGCGGAGGATTTCATCATCAGCCAGGGGACAGTGAAGACACATGTCAAACGCATCCTGTCGAAACTGAATCTTCACGATCGAACTCAGGTCGTGGTGTTTGCCTACGAGAACAGGCTTGTACAACCAGGAAATTCACCCGTGTTGGCCGACGAGAAAAACAGATCCCGGCCTCCATCCGCGTGAAAGCTAGACAGGCATCTTTCGTTCCGTGTAGGCCCGGCCCACCTCAGCAGTATCCTCGCGGTGCCCTGCGACTACACGGACACCTTCATCGATCTTCGCCTCTATGTTCTCCGGGGTGCAGCCGTCGAGGAACGGTATACCGTTGGCCTTGCATGCATCTCTTACTCGTTCGCGAGCTTCAACCAGTCTCGGATCGAGCGGCTTGGATGGATCGCGCCGGATACCGAATGACATATGCAGGTCACCTGGGCCCCATTCAGCGAATCCGATTCCGGGGACTGTCAGCGTTTGCTCAACGTTGTTCAATGCGCGCACCGTTTCAATCTTCACACCGAGCAACAACTCACCGGCCGGATTAACTGGCCATGGGTCACAACGATCTACATATTCGTCTGCACTGATCCCCCAGACCGGTGCTGCGCTGGGTTGTGCTCCAACACCCCGCGTCCCGCGTTCTAACCCGTAGCCAACGCCCTGCATGTTGATGGGGTAACGGCACGATTCAATGAAAGCTCGAACCGCATCCGGGGTTTCTGCCTGGCAAAGCAGGATCCCGTGTACGCCACGCGCGAGGATCTGACGAAACTGCCACGCGTTGTATCGAATGAAGTCCTCAGAGTTACCCTCTACCGGTGTCTCCACGATAACGGGTGGTGTCCGATGTCCTGAATTCGTCGGTCCACCGTCAATTAGGCCGCGCATGTATTCATCGAGCCCTGCCATGTTGAATGAGCCATGTTCCATGCCGACATTGATGTAGTCAGCCCAGGTTTTGGCATCTGCTTTACCCTGCTTATAGGTCAAGATGTGACCCGTGTGACCACCGTCGTAGTAGATCGGCTGATCTTCTTCAAGCAATTCGATGGCTCGGTTTATCCGCTTTGGCATTCGAGACTCCGCGCTGTTCCTGTGGCCTGATCATCAGGTCTAGTTTTCAAGCCGTGATGTTAGCGCAAGGTGACCGCCTGGATACGGTCATTGCCTTGCACGAATCATGCCGGTGTCAGCGATAGGCGGTACCCTTGAGCATCGAATACGACGTGTGATCCAGCGCTTTCTATCCTGTAGTGCACAGACGACTATGCAATCAAAACTTCCGGTCGGGCTTGTAGTTATCTTCCTGATGGTCATTGCATCAGCATGCGCCGCTCCGTCAGCGGAAGAGCAGGACAAGAACTGGACCGGTCCTTCAGGTCTTCTGGACACCTCTGACAGGATTGTTTCGGCACAGTTCATCGAGGCGCGAGTGGAGACAGTTTCACTTGTCGATGACACCAACAGTGAGATAGTGGGTGAGGAGCGCGTCCTCTTCAGGCAGTTCGAGGTCACCGAAACGTTCAAAGGCACATCCGACAGTGGCGACACGATGTGGGTAGCCTTCGAATCCGGTGTGTCGGGCGAACTGGTCGATGGTGAGGGTTCAGTGAGAGACTTCGAGACCGGGCCGTCTTATTTGCTGTTCCTGAAGGGACGGCTTAGACCAATTGAGTACCCTGCCGATTATGGTGCCGTTCTCTGGACTGGGAATGGAGAACCATCATTTGCGATAGTTAGCGGTGACGACCTGCGGTTTGTGTCTGAGCGCGGTTATCTGGAACTTCTGCAAAGAGAAGGGCGTGAACTGCCAGATCCTACATCAGCCGCCCCGTTCGAACTGACGATCTCAGGGATCAGAGAAGCTACTGACTAGCGGCGCAGCATGAGAGAAAACGAACAGAATTTCGCATGACGAAAAGAATTCTTGTCTCAAACGATGACGGCATCAACCACCCGGGTATTTGGGAACTAGTAAGCGCGATCAACGATCTCGGAGAGGTAGTTGTCTCTGCACCAGATCGCAACTGCAGCGGGGTTGGTACGGCAATGACCTTGCACAATCCTGTGAGAGCCAATGAGGTGCGGAGTCGGGTCGATGGAGTTAGAGCATTCGCTGTTCAGGGCATGCCAGGTGACGCGGTTGTCCTGGGCCTTAGAGAACTCGCAGGAGGACCCGTTGACGCGGTCATAACTGGCATCAACCCTGGCAACAATGTCACCACCAACGTTCTTGTCTCGGGCACCCTCGGCGCCGCGTATGCCGGGCACCTGAACGGAATTCCTGCGATGGCGATCTCAGTCGGATACAAAGTTGACCTTACCGACACCGGATTGCATGAAGCGATTCATGCCGCAGTATCCGCTTTGATTAAGCATGGTGGTCAGTCCTTGGTGAATCTGAACTTCCCATGGGCAGAAGACTGGCCTCTGAAGGGTGCGATGGCGACATTTCCTGCACCTCGGATTCTGGAAGACAAAACCAGGTCAGACGCCACCGGAGAAGACCGCTATTACTGGATTCACCGGGAACTGGTCGCAGGCATTGATTTCGACGATTTGCCACCGAACTGTGATGTGGCTGCCTTACGAAAGAGTTTTGTGTCCGTGAACTCTATGGCCTGGCCCATTGATGACAAACGGGACGCGCCTCTTGTAAACGAGATCGTGTCTGGCATCGAAGCAGTAATTTAGTCCAGCCAGTTATTCGTGAACTTGACGGTCGTCGCTGTGAAGAACAGAATCCCAGTTCGAGATCATCATCCGATCGCAAAAACATGGGAGAAATCATGCTCTACGAGCTGCGCATCTATGAATGTTTCGCAGGAAAGTTGCCAGACCTGAACAAGCGCTTCGCCAACCACACGATGAAGCTATTCGAGAAGTACGGCATTGTGAATGTTGGCTACTGGACCACCGAGGTAGGCCCAAGTGCAAACGAGTTGACCTACCTGCTTGGGTTCAAGGACGCTAATCACCGGATGGAAGCCTGGGCCAGCTTCAGAGCTGACCCTGAGTGGCACAAGGTCGTCGAAGACTCCCACCGCAACGGAATCATCGTCAAGAACGTTCGCAATCAGTTGCTCTCCCCTACTGACTACTCCCCGATGAAGTAGAGCGCACTATGGATGGCCAGCAAGCCGCGGGGCGAGTAGTTAGTGTTTCTTCAAGCGACAATCATTCGATGTCGAAACCGACATCGGACTGCATCAAGTTGATTGCAGGATATGGCGTGGATGGTGATGCTCATGGGGGGCAGACGGTCAAGCACAGATCACGGGTCGCAAGAGATCCAACGCAACCGAACCTACGCCAGGTCCACCTGATTCACGCCGAACTCCACGAGGAACTCCGTCAGCGTGGCTTTAACGCTCAAGCTGGATGGATGGGTGAAAACATCACCACTGAGGGTATCGATCTGCTGGAACTCGGTACTGACACGCTGCTGAAAGTCGGCGAGGAAGCGGTGATCAGAGTCACTGGTCTGCGCAATCCGTGCGCTCAACTCGACGGACTACAGCCGGGATTGATGCAAGCCGTACTTGACCGTGACAGCGATGGCAACCCGGTCCGAAGAGCAGGGATCATGGGGGTTGTTGAGGCTACTGGATCTGTTAAGCCTGGCGATCCAATAGTCGTCTCACTGCCGTCCAGCGATCACAGACCACTTATTCCTGTCTGAACTCGCGCTTTCACAATCGCCAAAAGGAAACCGCCCTGGAATCTGCACCTCAAGCAGACAGTGGGACAACCTCCCCTGAATCGCAACAAAGAGGAGGCATTTACCGCGGCTGGCCGATAGCCGCGGTCACGTTTGCCGCGCTCGGAGCCGTTCTCGGCACCGCTCAATTCGCGTTCGGCGTCTTCATCATCCCTTTGGAGGAAGAGTTTGGTTGGACGCGCACCGAAGTAAACGTAGCACTCTCATTCGGAGTGTTGACCAGCGTCTTTGCGCCACTGGCCGGGCGTTCCATGGACCGATTTGGAGCCCGATGGATCATGGCTGTCGGTCTAACGATCATCGCTGTTGGTTTCGTTCTTCGAGCCACGATGAACGAACTCTGGCAGTTCTACGTTTTCAGCGCCGTCATATTCATTGGCACCGCCGGTGTGACTAATCTGCCTGCCGGGCGACTGGTAACGCTCTGGTTTGCGAAAACTCGTGGACGAATGATGGGGATTGTCACCGCCGGCAACAATTTCGGGGCGATGGTGTCCGTGCCTCTGGTGGCAGCACTGATCGCCGGTGCAGGTTGGAGAGCTGGGTTCGCATGGATCGGCGTGATGATGGCGTTGATCATGGTTGCTACGTTGCTGGTTGTGCGAGATCGGCCAAGGGACGTGGAGAAAGAGCTCGGCAAACGATGGACTCCGTTGGGCACAAGTGCAGCATCGGCCCGTGCAACTGATGCAGGATTAACTACCAGGGAGGCTTCTAGGCTCTATGCGTTCTGGCTGATCATGCTTGGAATGGCTCTTCAGCAGTTCGCTCGCACTGCCGTTGCGTCCCAGTTGGTGCCTCATCTTGAACAGGACGGATTCAGCACGGCGTCAGCAGCGACTGCGGTTTCAACTGTCGCTTTCTTCGCAATGTCGAGCAAGATCATCTTTGGCCGACTCAGCGAGAAGATTACGGCACTTTATGCCTACGTCATCATCATCGCACTACAGATCATAGGTCTGTTGCTACTCATCTTCAGTCCTGCCCAGCCGTTGGCCTGGTTTGCTCTTGGTACGTTTGGGCTGGGAATGGGTGGAGTCGGGGCTCTGGGACCGTTGGCCGTCGCAGAGACCTTTGGCCTCAAAAATCTCGGCAGCATCATGGGACTCATGAGTCTGCCAGTGATTGTCCCGACCGTCGCAGGCCCAATCATGGCCGGACAAGTCTTCGATCGAACGGGCATGTACGATGCGGCGTTCTTAGCGACCGCTGCACTGTTGACAGTCTCTATCTTTTGCTTTTTCTTCGCAGGATATTTGAAGCCCAAACACGCTGGACCTCAGCCCGGTCTGTAGCCGGGATCAGTCTAGAGTCGGATAGCTATTCGTGGTACTGTCTGCGAGTTGGCGGTAAGGCGGCACCTGAACACGAACTCGACGAATACTCATGCCCAATATTTCACGGTTAAAGAATCTGTCCGGTAGCGCCTCAATCGTTGGCGTTGGCGAGTCTGACTCACTGGGCAAAGTTCCGGACAAGTCACCTCTGGCACTCCATTCTGAGGCTGCGCTCAACGCACTCGAAGATGCCGGACTGAATCTATCCGATGTCGACGGCATGTTCACTGCAGGTTGGTCAACCCTCGATGTCGCCGAGTACCTGGGAATTCAACCGCGGTTCACCGATAGTACATCGGTCGGTGGTTCATCCTTCGTTATTCATGTTGCGCATGCCATGGCTGCCATCGCAGCGGGCTACTGCGAAGTTGCGTTGATCACTCACGGGCAGTCCGGACGTTCTGACCGAGCGCCAATCCCCAGAAATCCCGGCGCTCCGATGACGCAGTATGAATATCCGTACGGGATCATCGGACCACCCGTCTCGTACGCGATGGCATGTCGCCGGTACATGCATGAGTACGGCGAAGACAGAACCAGGCAAGCACTGGCAGAGATTGCGGTCTCAACTCGAAAATGGGCTAACCTGAACCCGAAGGCCTATTTCCACGACAGACCACTGTCGTTCGATGAGTATCACGAATCACGTTGGGTAGCATGGCCGTTTCACCTGGTCGACTGTTGCCTCGTCACCGACGCAGGAGCAGCAATCGTGGTTACCACACCTGAGCGTGCAAGTGACCTGCGAAAGGGTGGAGTCTCGGTGCTTGGCGCGGGCGAGGGCCATGATCATTCGATGATCTCGCAGATGCCAGATCTGACCCGTGCTTTTGGCCGAAACACCGGACCACAGGCGATGGAGATGGCAGGGGTTAGCTATTCCGATCTAAACCTGGCGATGATTTACGACTCGTTCACTTACACGGTACTTGTGAGCCTTGAGAATCTTGGATTCTGCGCTCCTGGTGAAGGACCAGACTTCGTTGCAGATCAGGTGACAGCGCCCGGTGGCACCTTTCCACTAAACACCAACGGAGGCGGACTCTCTTACACCCATCCAGGCATGTACGGGATATTCACAGTTGTCGAAGCAGTGAGACAACTCCGAAAAGAAGCCGGTGAGAGGCAGGTAGACGACTGTGACCTTGCTCTTGCCCATGGCACAGGCGGCCTTCTTTCGTCCACGGGCACCGTTGTTCTCGGGAGGAGCTAGACAATGACCAGCGATCACTCCAAGCCGCTGCCAGTTCCTCAGCCTGAATCGGATCACTACTGGTCGAGCGCAGTCAGTGGCAAGCTCATGATTCAGAGATGCGTCGACTGTGGTGAGGCACAGTTCTATCATCGAGCGTTCTGCATGAACTGCTCTGGTCGATCTCTCGAGTGGATTCAGGCCTCAGGTCGAGGAACTCTGTTCACCTTCGCCATCGTTCATCAACCACCTCATCCGGGATTCGTTGGCGATGTTCCGTTCGTCACCGCCATCGTGGAGCTAGAAGAAGGCATAAAGATGCCGTCACAAGTAATCGGCATCGAACCCGAGCCAGAACAATTGAGCATTGGCATGCGGTTGGAAGTAGTATTCGAAAAGGCGACTGAAAAGATCGCACTACCGAAATTCAAACCCATCCATTAGCTGACGAAATCAGCCTTGAGATTTCCACTAAGCAGCTGAGTAAATATGACAAAAAGCTTCCTTCGCTTCTCCGATGTCGCTCCTGGCGCGATCGAGCCACTGGTCAGGCGCGCTGTGGAAATCAAATCAGGAAATCACAGCGCCCCATTAACTGGGAAGTCCGCAGTACTTCTGTTTGAGAAGCCATCGCTCCGAACGAAACTCAGCTTCTGGGTCGGTATCGAGAAACTGGGGGGCAAACCTGTCTATTTCGGTCCAGAAGAGGTAGGTCTCGGAAAACGCGAACCTGTCTCCGATGTGGCTAAGGTCATTTCCCGTATGAGCGATATCGCCATCATCCGCACATATGCCCAGAGCGTACTGGACGAGTTCTCCGCTTCCGGATCCATCCCGGTAGTAAATGCTCTGTCAGATTTTGAACACCCGTGCCAGGCACTCGCAGACGCTCAAGCGATTTTTGAGCACCGTGGTCCACTAAAGGACCTGAAAGTCGCCTTCATAGGTGACGGAAACAATGTGGCCCGCTCACTCGCCTACGCAGTTGCCGGTTCTGGAGGACATTTTGTAGTTGCGTCACCGAAAGGTTACGAACTCGATGACGACACACTGCTTAATGCAGCAGAATACGGAAGCGAGAACGGTGGTGTCGTAGAGCAGTTACATGCACCTATAGATGCTGTTTCCGGCGCGGATATCGTCTACACCGACGTATGGGCCAGTATGGGTCAGGAATCTGAGGCTGCGTCCCGCCTCGAGGCATTTGCGGGCTACCAGGTAAATCCGGACCTGATGTCTCACGCCTCAAGCAACGCCAAGTTCATGCACGATATGCCTGCTCATCCCGGCGAAGAGGTATCTGAAGGTATGCTTGAGCATTCATCGTCAATAGCGTTCGATCAGGCTGAGAATCGCCTATGGGCACAGGCCGCGCTTGTCGAATCTCTGATGAGCTAACGCTGAATACCAGGCAATAGATGTCACGTTGGGTTGTGTGACAGACAAAACGCCCCGAGCGGTCATTAGGCCAGTTCACAGCAGGAGCAGAGCCTGATCGTGCCACAACGACTTCCCGTCATAGCAATTGTCGGCAGACCTAACGTCGGCAAATCCACACTTTACAACCGACTTGCAGGTCGACGGATGGCGATTGTCTCCGATGTTCCCGGAACGACGAGAGACAGGGTTTCGATGGACGCCGAGTGGAATGGCAAACGTTTCCTGCTAGTGGATACAGGAGGTATCGAAGACAGACCCAGTGATCTGCTCTGGGAGGATGTACGCGCCCAGACCGCACGAGCGCTGGCAGATGCGGACGCTGTGATCCTTGTTGTGGACGCTGCAGCAGGAATTTCACCTGGTGACCGGGAGGCGGCGGATCTCGTACGTCGATCTGGCAAGCCGTACGTTCTAGCTGCGAACAAGGCAGACAACCCTGACCGGGAATTCGCTGCCGCTGAGTTTTATCAGTTGTCATCAGCCGACCCGATACCGATCAGCGCATACCACGAACGCGGTATCACCGATCTGATGGAATCCTTATTCGAGATTCTGCCGGTTAACCCAGTCGTTAAGGAAACGAGCGGTTCCATAAGGGTTGCGCTGGTCGGCCGACCCAATGTCGGAAAATCAGCGTTGTTCAACGCAATCACTGGAGACGAACGAGCAATTGTCAGTCCGATACCCGGTACCACTCGCGATTCGATCGATAGTCGTTTCACATTTGATGGTCACGATCTAACGTTCCTCGACACAGCCGGTTTAAGAAGGCGAGGGAAAGCTGAAGAAGGGATCGAAAAGTACAGTGTCATCAGAACTGTTGGCGCGATCGAGCGGTCTCATGTCTGTGTTTTGCTCCTCGATGCCACAGAACTAGCAACTGCTCAAGACACACATATAGGCGGGTTTATTGACGAAGCCGCCCGCGGCGTGGTCGTTGTCATCAACAAATGGGACCTCGCGAGAGAACATGAGCTCGACCGTGACTTAGCCAGGGCGACTGTTGAGTCTCGGTTCAAATTCTTTCCTGGAGTACCTGTGTTGTTCACATCAGCGATTCAGGGCAGAGGTGTACCCAAGGTCCTCGAAACGGTTGTCTCGGTCTGGAACGAGTTCAGTAAGCGACTGAAGAGAGAGGAGCTAAGCCGCACGATATTCGACGCAATCGGGGCGAATCCACCGCCTTCCCAGGGAACAGTCAGGCCAAGGATTTTCAGAGTATCTCAGACAAAAGTAGCCCCTCCAACCTTTGAGTTTTCCTCGCGTCACCCTGAACTTGTACACTTCTCGTACCGACGATACCTTGAGAACCGGTTGCGAGACGCCTTCGGGTTCACAGGCTCGCCAATTCGTATGCAATTCATTGCGAGGGATGGATGACAGACGTCGTCGCCTGGATACTGGCAATTCCCATCGCCTACTTGATCGGGGCCCTGCCAACGGGTTATCTGATCGGTCGTGTTTGGCGCGGTGTGGACGTGCGCAAGTACGGGAGCGGTGGAACTGGATTCACCAACGTCATGCGTACGCTGGGTAAGACAGCCGCCATCACGGTACTGATAATCGACATTGCAAAAGGCATCATCCCTGTGTTGACCGTCGGTTTGGCTACGGATATTGAAATCATCCGTGCGGTAGCTGGATCAACTGCTGTGATCGGCCATGTTTACCCGGTTTACACCAGGTTTGAAGGTGGGCGTGGCATAGCAACGGCCTTCGGTGCCTTGATCGTACTTTCACCAATCGCCGCAGGGGCAGCTGCCGCGGGTCTTATCGTTATTGCGGCAACCAGGTACGTCTCGGCAGGTTCACTAACCGGGACATTCATCGCGATATTGACCATGGTCATATTGATCATCCTCGGTCACCATGACGTCGGCCTTCTCGTGTTCGCTGTTGCTATCGCCATCTTTATTCCGCTTCGCCATGCAGGAAATATTGAAAGGCTTGCGCGTGGAGAGGAACGGAGGATTGAGGTTGACGCGAAGCCGCGACGCAGCAGGCAATCGCCCTAGATTTTGAAGCGTATATGTATTGGCCGCGAATCCTCCGGCAGACAATACATATAGGGCCCGTTGACCATACTCCAGCTACTGGACACTACCAAAATCACCTTCATGCCGATAAGCTGACTGGCTATGGCAAGTATCGGCATCATCGGAACCACCGGATTCGCGACAACTCTCGGAATCATCTCGGCCAGGGCGGGGAATGTAACGACGCTTTGGGCGCGTTCTGATGCTGAGGCCGAGCAGCTGGAATCGGCACGCGAGAATGTGCGACTGCTGCCCGGTACAAAGTTTCCGGATGACCTATCGATTTCTGCCAATCCCGAGTCTTGCTTCTCGAATGCCGATCTGGTCATAGCTTCGGTGCCATCAGTGACGATGCGTCGTAACCTCCAGGCGGTCAAGAGCGCGATCCCGGACGATGTCTCCTTACTCTGCGCGACCAAGGGAATTGAGGTTTCATCAGGTAAACGAATGTCTCAGCTGATAGCTGAAGAACTTGATTGTGCAGCAGAAAGAATTGGAGTTCTGTCAGGACCAAATTTCGCTGTCGAGATCGCCGCAGGACGTGCTGCATCGGCGACCGTTGCCTTCACCAATGCTGACCGCGCTGAAGCCGTGCAAAACGCCCTTAACACCAATCTGTTCCGACTCTACACAAGCTCAGATGTGACTGGTGTCGAACTCGGTGGAGCGTTGAAAAACATCATCGCAATAGGGTCAGGCTTCATTGACGGCGTGAACATGGGGGCGAACGTCAAAGCGACGTTCGTGACGCGCGGTTTGCACGAGATAACAATGCTCGGTGTCGCAATGGGAGCCAGATCAGAAACCTTTGCAGGACTATCCGGAATGGGGGATTTGATCGCGACCTGTTACAGCGACCTGAGCCGCAATTACAGACTTGGCAAGTCGCTGGCCACAGGTGCATCGCTGGATGCCGCTCTTACCACCCTGGCTCGGACGGCGGAAGGTGTACCTACAACAAGGGCTGCGGTTCGGCTCGCAGAAACGCACAAGGTGGAGATGCCGATTGCACTGGCAACCAATGAAGTGTTCGAAGGGCGGCTCAAGCCGGAAGATGCAGCTGGGGTGCTGCTAGCACGAAGGCCGCAGCCCGAAGTTCGCTACTGACGAGGGCCGGTTTCGTCACCAAGCTCTCCTGCCTCGTACATCAGCGCCGTGAGTGCGACGACAGGCGCTGTCTCCGCTCGGAGAATTCTCGGACCAGCTCCAGCGATCAACCCACCGGCCAGTTTCACCGCATCTACTTCGCTTGCGGAGAGGCCGCCAACAGGGCCGATTAGTACTGCAGCACGTTTAGGGTCCGAGCTGAGGCTCTCGCGCGCTGCCTGTCGCAGGCTTTTTCCGCTCTCCTCTTCCCAGAGCACGATCAGTGGTTTTGGACGAGTTTCCCTGCTTAGGAGCTGATTGAGCACCACAGGGGCCGAAATGTTCGGCACTCGGGTACGGCCGGATTGCTCGGCCGCTTCAACAGCGATCCGTCTCCAACGGTCTAACTTTCCGTCGCCTGGTCGAGCGTCCTTCGACTGCACCCGCTGAGAAACAATTGGGACAATTTTCGCCACTCCGAGTTCTGTGCATTTCTGCACCACGAACTCCATTCGCTCAGAAGCTACGAGTGCTTGGTACACCGTAACCTCAAGTTCTGGCTCAGTTCTAGATCCAGAATTCGGTCCGATAACAACTTGAATCTTCGACCGTTCGATATTAGCGATGGTTCCGGTTCGTTCGATTCCTCTACCGTCAAACAGGAAGAGGCTATCGCCGGGCTTCATACGGAGAACCCGAAAAACCTGTCTCCCGATGTGATCAGGCAGTCGAAATGTCACGCCAGGCTCAGGAAGATTCTCCGGAACATAGAAGCGGTTAGCGCTCACGAACGGCGTACCCTGAAACAGGTCCAGTCTTCCGTTTGAGAACGATCGAACAGCGTTCCGCCGGCCGTCTCGAAAGATGACCGCACTTCGTCATACCTGTCTTCGAGAACACCTGAGGCGATGATCTGCCCGTCAACATTCAGGCACGCCAACAAGTGAGAAGCAAGCATTTTGAGAACGTTCGCGGAGATGTTGGCCAGTATGAAATCAAACTGGCCGATCGGTACCTGATCGTTGGGAAGAGATCCATGGATCACTTCAATTTGTTCTGCGACTAGTGATTGCTTTGCATTCTGCAGCGTGGAGCGAACAGCGTCTTCTTCGATGTCAAATCCAGTTACGCGTTTTGCACCAAGTTTTACTGCAGCGATAGACAGGATCCCCGAACCGCAGCCAGCATCAAGCACACTGGCGCCCTCAAGTCCGGCATCTTCCATAGCTGCAAGTACCATCGCAGTAGTAGGGTGATGACCAGTACCGAAGGCCAGTCCCGGCTCAAGCGGAATGACTATGTCACCGTCCCTGGCAGATGATTCAGTTCCCGGCGGCGCAATTAGTATTCGTTTGCCAACCCGTACCGGCTCAAACTGCTGATTCTTCCACTCCTCGTCATGAACGCGGCGCTCTGTGAGGTCTGGCAGTGGTGTCAAATAGCCGATCAGTTTCAGGCCAACGTCGATCATAGTTCGACGCGATTGAGTAGTGGGGTCGTCCGGCAGATAGGTCTTGACGATTACGGGTGCGTTCACGGGCGGTGATTCCCCTTCATCGGGGTTGTATCCACCACGCATCTCCACCACAGCTGGCCCTTCACCATGCTTCGAAAACAGATGGCTTACTGGTTCGGCAAACTCACCGGGTACTTCTATGCTGAGTTCGATCAGGGTCATCGAATAGAGACGCCACGGTTCGGCTCGAGACTGGCTACGATACGACAGCAATCAGTTTAGCTGAATGCGTCTTTAATCCGACCGAGGATTCCGCCGTCCTCTGAGTATCCAACGTCAGCAGTGCCGAGGCTTTCGGCAAGTTCTTCGAACAGCTCCTGCTGCCTCTCACTTAACTTTGTTGGAGTGGCAACTTTCACCGCGACAAGCTGGTCTCCTCTACTACGAGCAGCACGTCCCATACGTGGGATACCAGCATTTCGAATACGAAATACTTTGCCTGTCTGTGTTCCGGCCGGAATTTTTAATTCATGTTCACCATCGATGGTGGGAACGTTCAGGACAGTTCCGAGTGCAGCCTGAGCGATGTTGATGTTGATTTCAGCGACAACATCATTGCCGTGGCGTTCGAAAATCTTGTGAGGTTCGACACTCACGAAGACATAGAGATCACCAGCAGGGCCATTCATCGCACCCTTCTCGCCCTGCCCTCGCATAACCATCCGTGAACCGTCTTCAATTCCTGCGGGAATATCGACCGCTATGCGGCGTGTGTTCCGTTCCGTACCCCGACCTCGGCAGCTGGTACATGGGCTCTCTACAGTCTGGCCTGTCCCGCTGCAGGTTGAACACTGAGCGACCTGCTGAAACTGACCGAACACCATTCGCTGCACCCTGCGCACCTCACCTGAACCACCACAAGTTGCGCATGTGGAGGGTTCTGTGCCGGGCTCAGCACGCTTACCATCACAACGAGAGCATGTTTCTTGCCGATCGATCTCGAACTCTTTTTCGACTCCAAACGCCGATTCTTCGAAAGAGACTGTCACTTCGAGTTCTAGATCAGAACCCCTGCTTGGTCCGCTGCGGCTAGAACCTCCGAAAAAGGCGTCGAATATATCGCCGAATCCACCAAAGTTCTGGAAGTCGTCGAATCCTCGGCCACCACCACCGTTGGATACACCGGCATGACCAAACCGGTCATACGCGGCCCGTCGTTCCGGGTCGCTCAGGACCTGATACGCCGCGTTGACCTCTTTGAACTTGTCAGAGGCGTCTGCTTCTTTATTTCGGTCCGGGTGGTACTTCAGCGCCTGCTGCCGAAAGGCCTTTTTAAGGTCCTCTTGCGAGGCGTTTTTTGGTACTCCGAGGACCTCGTAATAATCTCGCTGTTGAGTCATATGTTCAGATCAACCAGCCGCTTCTCTGTGGTGGACGCGCCCTTTGCAGGGCATCCTTTTCAGTATAGTCCCGAGTGGCGAATAAACCGAATACGGGTCAGCACAGTAGCGGAGGACGGATCGCAGACCGGGTACGTGGCCGCTATCTAGCCGTATACACGTTGAATAACGTTGCTCAGAGATGATCCGGTATATGAAACGACCGGTATCGCACGTTCATAGGACACGCGAGTGGGAGCAAGGATACCCACAACCCCGTTGGCTTCGCCCTCAACACCGTAGTCACAGACGATCACGCTGAACTTACGGAGCGAGTCGTGCGAATTCTCTTCACCAATAAACGTCACTGCACCCGTGCCTATCGGAGCGGCTGCTGCCAAGCCTTCAAAAACATCGTCGCTTTCGATCGCGGTGACTGCCATCTGTGCACGTTCAGCGTCCCCTTCAAACTCAGGTTTCCTGAACAACCTCGACAGCCCCTGTAGCTTCCGAGACTTAAGTCTTTCAGTCTCATGACGGGCAGCGACGTCCAGCGTTGACATAACCACCTGCCTGTCCAGTTCGTTTTCAGGTTGATTCTCTTCAGACCGCAACGCAGCGAGAGTTCTACCGGCCACAAGGTCATTGACCCTGTTACGAGACTTTTCCAGATCGGATGGAGTCACATTGTGGGATGTACTTATCAACTGCCTGTAAACAACTGCCTCTTTCATCACAACCACCAGCATGATCAACATCTCCTGGAGCTCCAGGAGCTGAATGCCCTTGATAGAGGAAGATGAGGATTGCAGAGGTGTCGCGAAGGCTACTGTATCCAGCAATGTCGCCATAATTGTGGCCGCGGTATCAGCCCATTCGTCGATATCCTCAGGAGATTCACCAAGACGCGAATCGACGCTGTCCGTATCCGGTTGTAAAAGTGCAATATCTGCATCTAACCAGTCGACCAGTTGCCTGTAGCCCTTATCTGAGGGAATACCGCCAGCGGATATATGAGGCCGGTGAATATAGCCTTCTTCCTCCAGGGCGACCATTTCATTTCGAACCGTAGCCGGACTCACACCAAGCCCTTGAGAACGGGCCACGGCACTGGATGCCACCGGTACAGCGGTGCTGATGTAGTCGTTAGCGATGATTCTCAGTATGTGGCTTTTGCGTTCTGTAAGCATGTGTTTGGCTGAAACTGCGAAGGCGTATTCGGCTGACGGACCGTCTCACTCGCCTGAACTGGAAATTAGCATGCAGTTTTCGAGAGTGTCAATGCATTGACGGCTCTACGGGGGCGTAGCAAGATTGAGTTGCAGTGGTCGTCTTCGGCCAAGCTATTTCTTATCCCACCATCCCATTTCTACGAGTAGAGCACCTATGGAGATCCGTTCACTGGGGCGTTCGGGCTTCGAAGTTAAGTCTGGCGTCGGCACAGTCCTTATCGATCCACCACCTGAGGTACTTTCAGGTTCGTTCTCAGATCCCAACACCATCGTGGCATTTAGCAAACGGTCCACCGCTCACCGAGAGGTGCCAGCTGGTGTAGCGAAGCTCATCGAAGGACCGGGCGAGTACGAAATCGGCAACGTGAGTGTCAGAGGAATCGCAACACCAGCTGAAGACCCGTCCGTTTCTCATGAGATAAACACTGCCTACGTTGTGGACGCTGACGGTGTACTTGTGTGCTCAACTGGTGGTCTTGGAAGCACCCCAGACTCCACGTCCGTACAGCAGATAGGCAAAGTAAATGTGCTGCTACTGGATCCTGAACAGTCACCGATGTCAACTGACGAGTTAACCGCGCTGGTACGGAATTTTGAACCTGACGTGGTGGTTCCTGCTGGCTATGACAGCAACGCTGGCAAGCCGGGCAGCCTGCAGGCAAGTCTGCTAGCTGAACTTGGAGTCAAGGATCTCGAGCCACAAACCAGAGTTAGCCTCTCGCGCTCGTCACTGCCTGACTCCCGAACGACAGTGCTTCTGACGCCACAAAGTTAGTCTGCTGGTTAAGCTGGGCTCCGCCTCACAGACACATCTGGAGATTCGTTGACTCTAGACTATGTCGTCTTCAGCCCGTAGATCAGGTCTGCGAATCCTACGAGCAAGCAAGATCCCGAATGGCAAAGCTAGAAGACCTAGCATCCCTGTTGAGGCAGGCCCACCAGCATTGGAACTGCAGAAGCCACCGCCACCCTCATCAGGCTCTTCAGTCGGAGTCGCGTCCACTGTCGGGCTCACCTGCGGAATCAACGTGGGCGTAACAGTCGGAGTTGCCGTAGGTGTTGCAGTTGGTGTTGGCGTCGGGGTCCTGGTCGGCTCAGGAGTTGGCGTAGGCGTCGGCGGCACCGGCGTCGGTGTAGCCGTCGGTGGCAAATCATCGGGGAATATCAGATTGAATGACTCGAGAAACTCATTCCCTTTGAACGGAGCTGACTGCACCGCTCGCAGATCTCCGATGAAAAATATTACTTGAACATCCAGGAACGCTTCGTCAACTGGGTTGACGACGATTTGGTAACGTCCATCTTCTATTGTTGAGAACGGCGAAGTGTAATCACCAACCTGAGCGTAAATCGGCGTGCCATCGGGCGGAATAGAAGACCCCGCCAACACACGCCCACTGTACAAAGAAGGTTGCAGTATTACGACCGTGGGCGTTGGGCTAGGAGTCGGCGTTGGGGTTGCTACAGGTGCACTCGGGAATTCCAAATCTAACGAACGCAAAATAGGCAGAGTCCAGGCACAACCCAGGCAAACGCTATTGCCTCTGACAGGAGCAAATACCGATACATCGGTAGAAATCACCTGATCGTCGAGCCAGAACTCAATCGTCCCACCTTCGGCCTGTGGGGCCGGACCGACCACAAGCGCTGTGTATCTACTGGGTACCGACTTTCCAACTTCAGCTGCAGGCGACGTGTAGATCACGTCCCCGCTTGAGTCTCGAATTTGTGCGGTGACTTGCAAGCCATCTCTTGCAGGTTCACCTGCAATGGTCACATTCCCCTGGAAGATGATGGTTCGCAATTCAGGAAGCGCACTTTGTGCTTGAGCCTGTTCTTTGAGAGCGAACACACTGGCTACAGTAAGTACAACGACGGCGGCCGCTACAAGCACAGAGGCGATGCGAGTTTTCATACTAGAAATTGTCACCTTGAACGATTACCAGAACATAACAGCAGATGCTCTTTTCCACTCTTCTTTGAGCAGAAGAACATCTCTATCCAAGACCACGAAAGTTCATTAATACTAGTCTTCTCCAACACAACGTGCTTGAACAAATTACATCGAGAGCGAGCGGAACAAGGTCGTTAAAAGGTTGGAGCGCCACAGTCTCACACTTACACCTTACTAATTAGACCACAAGCTCTGTCCGGTTTCCGTGAACAATCTAAACGCGAAGCGCCCCCTCCCGAAGATCGAGAGGGGGCGCTCATTGTCAGTTATTTAGGCTGACACCTTTCCTCCCTTACGGGAAGATCGGCATTGGGTCGTTGACTTCGACGAACAGTACGTCACCGGTCATCACTGTGTCAGAGCCAACAAGCAGCTCGAACGTCAGTGTCTCTGGGTTGTACTGGTAGACACGTCCTTCACCAACTGAACCCAGGTAGGAATCTACCGTCACTGGAGTCGTACCGCCGCCAGCAAGTGTGCGAACGAGTGTCGACTGACCACCAGTTGTCTGCTTGCGGCTGGTGTCCACAATCGGAACAGCGTTGAAGCCGTCAACTGTTGGAATCGTGACGATTCCAGGAGGCGAGCCGTCTCCAGGGAGAGTCTCACCTACGAGGAGCGTTTCGATTGCCTCGAAGTTCAGTGAGTGCACCCAGTAAGCCTGTGTCGAGCGAACAGACGTAAGTCCGTTCTCTGTGGCAGGCTCAAGCATGCCAGAAACGGTGTCACGTACGGCAACGGTCCACTGACCAGGAACGGTCGGGTCGAAACCGAGAATGGCATCGTGTCCAGCGTTGGTGAACACACTGTTGATGTCTGGGTCGATCGGGTCGGACGGGAACGAAACAGCGTTCCAACCAGCGAAGATGCCGCGGTCGAACGTGCCACGCTCAATCACTTCGAACGTCGTGGAGATCAAACCACTGGAGTTACCAGCTGCGTCCACAGCCATAGTGGCTGGGATCTCAACTGTGTGCTCTCCAAGTGCGAGGTCTGCACTCGGGGCGATGAAGAACTTCTTGTTGTCGCTAGAAGCAACAAGGTCAGAAGTTACATCAACGTCGTCGAGAAGGATCTCGTTGATCGTAACGGTCGAATCTTCACTCGGGAAGTCAATCACGATGAACGGTCGGACCTGGCTGGTCGTTCCGCCTGGTGTGATTGTTGCTACCGGAGCATCGTCGTCAAGTCGGAACGACTTCGTGTCGCTGTCTCCAGTAACACCGGTGTTGTTCACGTCGTTAAGCAGCGGAGCGCCACTTGCGGCACGGTCAATACCAGTCACAACAACGGCCTTGTTGCCATCGGCAATCGAGCCACTGTCGCTGAAGGTGAACGTCCACGTGTTCGTACCAAACGAGAGAGCTGGACCTGAGTCATCGGCAGACGAACTGCCAACAGGGAACACGTCTACCGTCGGAGGAGCCGTAAGGGCCTCGTTCGAGGTAATCGTGATCAGCATCTCGTCTTTAGTCAATTCGCTTGGGCCAGAAGAGCCTGTGCCGGTACCGCTACCACCTGACAGCGTTACTGTCAGAGTTGGCTTGATACCGTCAGCCACTGTGGCCGAACCGAAGGCAGTGCCGTTTCCAGCAGTGTCTTCAATCGAACCCTGGATTCTGACAACCGGTCGCTCGTCAGCCGGAATGTCCTGTGCCAGAGTTACGTATACGTCAGGACCGTCAGTCTGTACCGACACAGGTGCCAGTATTGCGCTAACGGATGGGAACTCAACGGTAAGGTCACTGGCGACTACGTTCTGAACGTCGTCGTTGAACCTCACACGAAGGCTCTTGCTGTCTGCAACTTCGTCACCAACAGAGTCCAGGCCAAGACCTGTCTTGTGGTCACCGGCTGCGACAGCCGGGGTGGACACGGTGCTCAGGATCGCAGGAGCCACACGGTCAATCTTGACCCTGTGAGCATCGAACGAACCATTGCCGTCGTGGTCACCACCGATCGTTACACCCTGGTCATCAGCAGCGCCGTCCTCCGAAGAGTCGCCGTCTGCGTCAGAGAATCCAAGGTTACCTGCCAGGTCCTCTGCACGGATCTGGAAGTCAACGATGTGGTTTGGCTGAGTGGAACCCAGTCCTGTCGGCAGTGCCGAGGAAGGGGTGTCCGTGAAACTGAAGCTGAAGTCACCGTCGGCAGCTCCAGTCTTGGAGATGTCCTGAGGTGTTCCATTGTTTGTTCCGTCGTCAGCGATGACAGGAACAGCGTTGGTGTTAACTGCTTCAGCGGCCTCGTGGATGATCAGATCCACTTCACTGATGTCGAGACCTGAACCTGCTTCACTGACCGTTCCTGAGAAGGTCGGCTGCTGGTTCTGTGTTGCCAACTCATCTGCAGGACCTGTGACTGTTGCGACAGGAGCAGATGTGTCGATGAGAACGTTTGCAGTCCTCTTGGTGTTGTCTGAGTCAACGTACTCGATAACGACAGGGCCACCGGACACGCGCAGCACAGCGGCGGTTGAAGCCGTTGAGCCTGTAGCGTCGCCTTCGGCAAGGCCATCGTCGGTCACACCGTTAGCGTCCGTCAGTCGAACGAAGCCTTCGAAGCGACCGGTCGAGCGACCAGTCTCTGTCAGGATCAAGTCCTGTCCGGACGTGTCAACGTCACTGCGGGCAAGAATACCTGCGGGTGAGTTGTCTGTTCCGCTGCCGTCAAGGTCCGTGGTGGAGATGATCGTGTCCACCTGTGAACTCTGGTAGCGAACCAGAACGTCAGCAGTTCCCGATCCGGTGCCGACTTCTGATCGCACCTGGATCGTGTCGCCACCGGCGTTCACTGCCAGAACAGTTGCCTGCACTGGGCTTGCGCCCGGTCCGGCAATCTGAGTCTCGTCGCCGTCGATCGTGCCGTCAGGACCAGAGCCGTCATCCAAGAAGATCTGGATGTCGGCTATGTCGCCTGATACCGGGAACGAAGCTGCCCCCGGGATCGATACGGAAGAGATCGCGAAAACGGTACTCAAGTCAACAGAGTCTGACGGGTCTACTTCTTCAGTAGTCGCGACGTCGTAACCTGAGTCAACGACCACGACGCGAACGAGGTCTGCGTCTGCAGAGTCTCCGGCCGTGTTCGTCTGTGCATTCGTTGCTGAATCAATAAGTCTTAGCGGCTGTCCAGCGGCAAGGTCTGCCGCATAGGTGGCCCACACGCTAGAGACACTGGCCTCACCATCGTCGGCAATAGTCCGACCTGGCTCGGTAGTCGTCAACTGGCCTGTGTTAGCCACATAAATAACGCCCACAGCTGCCTTTGTGGTAGATGAGGCGCCAACGACAGCCACAATGGCAAGTGCAAGCACTGCCAATCCAGCTAGCCATTTCACTGAAAGCTTCACAGCTTCAGTCCCCCTTGCATCCGCGTTTCTTACCCACATACATCAGCAGAAGGGCAGAGGGAGGTTCTCTTCGAACATCTTCTGCCGGTGCCGGGTGGTTCTAAAACTCGGAGGTCTCCGATGCTGTTAGTACCTAGCGCCAACGCGGCGGCCAGGGCGCCGATTCCAATACGTATAAACAAGGATCCTGAGCACGCGAATCGGCGCGCGCGCAATCGGACCTCGGGTCAAGCCCATGAGATTTAATCACTGCCCAAATTGCAGTGTCAACCCAAATGAGCTGTCCCTTTTTCCCGTTTCTCCCAGCTTTGGGTGTTTCCACCTATCCGCAAGCGGATAAGCGGTTCCCAAGAGGGTGAACCGAGTGTTAGTGACACTTTAGGGACACCCCATGCCGGGAGTCAACGAGTACAACAACCAATTAAAGGCCAGATTGGTTACGCAAGAATTACAGTGGCTACCCACCAACCGCACCGGCCTCCACGCATCAGAGCCAGCGGCTATCGCCTGTAACACCGAATGAAACGATCAGATTGAGATCTGTTTGATGAGCGTTAAACAACTGGTGATGACGATCTTTAGAAACGAAAGCGCCCTGCCAGACCTGGCAGGGCGCTTCCAATTTTGACTGTGTTGTGAGAACTATGCGACGCCCGGTTTTTCGGGCTGAGTAATCGACTGCAAGAACTCGTCGTTAGTCTTGGTGCGGTTCATGCGTTCAATGACACGCTCGGCCGCGTCCGTCGAGTTCGGTGAGTCCTGGCTGATGATGGCAACCATTCGCCTTAACAACCAGACCTGTTTCAGCGTTGCATCATCCTGCAGCAGCTCTTCACGACGGGTTCCACTCCGCTCAATGTCAATCGCGGGCCAGAGCCTGCGGTCGGCAAGTCTACGGTCAAGGTGCAGTTCCTGGTTACCAGTCCCTTTGAACTCCTCATAGATAAGGTCGTCCAAACGAGATCCAGTGTCGATGAGACAGGTAGCGATTATTGTCAAGCTACCGCCTTCTTCACAGTTACGGGCGGCGCCGAAGAATGCCTTTGGTGGATAGAGCGCATACGGATCCATACCACCAGAAAGTGTCTTACCACTGCTGGGCACTGCGATGTTGTAGGCACGGGCAAGACGAGTCAGGCTGTCCAGTAGCAGGACAACATGTTCTCCGCTCTCTACCAGTCGCCTTGCTCTCTCGAGCGAGACTTCCGCGGTCCTGGTGTGGTCCTCAACCGGCTCATCGAATGTTGAACTGTAGACCTCACCTTCGATTGACCGTTGCATGTCCGTCACTTCTTCGGGGCGCTCACCAATGAGCGAAACGATGAGGTGCACTTCAGGGTGGTTCTCATGGATGCCATTGGCGATCTGCTTGAGAAGCACGGTCTTGCCGGCCTTTGGAGGTGCCACTAATAGAGCACGCTGACCGCGACCTATAGGGGCAACAATATCGATCAGTCGAGTACCGAGAAGTCGCGGAGTGGTCTCTAAAACCAGTTGCTCATCAGGGTAAACAGATGTGAGCTGCTCGAACTTCGGTCGGTGCCGAGCAGACTCCGGGTCATGTCCGTTGACTATCTCTACCTTCAGAAGGCCATAGTATTTTTCGCCTTCCTTCGGTTGGCGAAGCTGACCGGCGACCATGTCACCCTGGCGCAGGCCGTTGCGGCGGATGATCGATTGCGAGACGTAGATATCGTCCGGTGTGCCCTTCTTGCCCGGAGGTCGCAGGAAACCGTATCCGTCATGCAAGATATCCAGGACACCGGCTCCGAGCAGTTGCCCTGTCTCTTCGCCAAGGACACCGAGGAGTTCCATAAGAATCTCGGTACGTCTTTGGGGGATACGCTTGATCTTCTTTTCGACAGCCAGCTCGCGAAGCTCATCGAGCGTTTTCGCCCCGAGGTTTCCGAGATCGGGCAGTTCTGCCTCAAGAGCTTCTAACTCTTTGTCACTCGGACCTCCGCTGGGACGCTGTTGGCGACCAGTGCGCCTCCGGCCGCCAGAACGGCGTCTGCCGTTGGCATTGGAACGATCTGTCTGGCGCGTTGATGAGGGTGGCAGGTTGTAATCCTCCTGCTTACGGCTTATTCATGCCGAAGCACTCGTTTTGAAGCGGCCTGCCGCGGGAGTAAAACGCTCTGTGCGTGATACAACGTCCGTGGAAGAACCGTCGTGTCTGGATCGGGTGTCTGTGAATATAGGTATGGAGAGCGTGGCCCATTCAGGCAGCGTGTCCCTGACGATGTACTCAGGAACAGATAGGTTTAGGTGCTGATCCTAGTCTCTTGTCTTGGCCGGCATACCAGTTGATTCTGGCGGTTCGAGCCAAGGGAGCTTTGAGTCGGATCAAACGGCGGTCTTTGGATGACTGCCCGGGAAGTGAGGATTAAAGAATGGTCAACGAACAATCCTCAAGAAGTAACTATACCAAGCGAATTCAGCATCAACAATAGTCTGTCATTGCGCTATTCGACCGTTTTCTACTCCTCTACCCGGGCTAGTTGATCGATTTCCCTGTTCATCATGTCGTTCTCGTCAGAGACCTGGGCGGCTGGTAGCTCGTATTGCCCACCTTCCGGTAGAACCTGACAGGCCGCACCGACAAACTCTCGGAAAAGTGGATGAGCTTTCTCAGGCCGTGATGCAAACTCAGGATGAAACTGGCTTCCTACCATGAACGGATGACCATATACCTCCGTGATCTCAACCAGTGAATCATCCGGAGCGGTACCACTAGCAACTAATCCAGCTTCCTCAAATCGGATTCGGTAGTCGTTGTTGTATTCGTACCGGTGCCGATGCCGCTCTTGAACAAGTTCTGTCCCATATGCGTCTCGCGCACGCGTGCCTTCTCTTAACTGGCATGGATACTGACCGAGCCTCATAGTCCCGCCGGTATCGACGAGATTTTCTTGACCCTCCATGATGCTGATCACAGGATCAGAGGTCTCGGGATTCAGTTCCAGCGAGTTAGCATTAGATAGCCCAAGCTCATTCCGTGCATACTCAATGACCATGACCTGCATACCAAGGCAAAGTCCGAGGTATGGGATCTTTCGGGATCGCGCATAGTTTGCGGCTGCGATCATTCCTTCTACACCACGTGGGCCGAATCCACCTGGCACGAGAATCCCAACCGCAGAAGAAAGCAGCTTTTCAGGACCGTGCTCTTCTATCTCTTCTGATGAGATCCAATCGATTTCTACTTTGCGACCATGATGGAATCCGGCATGCCTGAGTGCTTCGGCTACTGACAGATAGGAATCGTGCAGTTCGACATATTTTCCGACGACTGCGATCCTGAGTTCGTCTTCTTCATCGTCCTCTATCTCAGCAATATGCCGCCAGTACGCGAGATCTGGCTCAGTTTCGGGCAACTTCAATGCATCTGAAATAGTTGAGCCAACGCCCTGCTCCTCCAGATATAGAGGCACCTTGTACACACTATCCAGAGTCGGTAGTCCGAATACGTTTTCTGAGCTTACGTCGCAGAACCTTGCGATCTTGTCTTTCACATCCTGGTCAACTTCATGATCAGCTCGACCGATAATGGCGTCTGGGTGGACACCCATGCTCCGCAATGCTTGGACACTATGTTGTGTCGGCTTGGTCTTCAACTCTTTTGTTGATCCCAGGAAGGGGAGCAATGTCACGTGTATATAAAAGGTGTTCGCCCTGCCAACATCACCTCGGACCTGCCGGATCGCCTCCAGGAACGGCTGACCCTCGATGTCCCCTACGGTCCCTCCGACCTCAACAAGGATCACGTCTGCGCCTGATTGTTCGGCCAGTGCCTTGATATGGCCCTTGATGGCATCAGTCACGTGGGGAATGATCTGGATCGTACCGCCAAGGTAGATACCTGAACGCTCTTTGCCGATTATCTCCGTGTAGATCTGACCAGCGGTGACGTTAGATAGCGAAGTCAACTCGACGTCAATGAAACGTTCGTAGTGGCCAAGGTCGAGGTCTGTCTCGGATCCATCAATAGTCACAAACACTTCGCCATGTTGATACGGTGACATTGTCCCTGGATCGACATTGAGGTAGGGGTCCAACTTCAAGACTGAAACGCTGAGGCCACGGCTCTTCAACATCCGCCCTATCGATGCGGCGGCAATGCCTTTACCCAACGAACTGACGACCCCACCGGTCACAAAAATATAACGGGTCAATGCCTACCTGCCAGAGATGCCCAGAGATTGAAAAAGGAACGTTGCGGGGAGGGAGCGGTAGTTACGTCCGGGTCTCGTGATTGCGATCCCGACTGCAATGTGAGTTCAGGAGTAAGAACTGAACTGATAGCGAACCTCTCCAAAGTCCAACCGCAACACAGCCTGAGATAGCAGGTGTGATAAGCGGGATGTCTGATTCTAGGGTGGGATTTTCATCAGTGTCAATCCGGATTCGATTGCGACCCCCGTTCCTATCACTGGAGAGCCGCAGGTAGTAACCAAGAGACTGTTTGGTAGACTCGACGTCGCTATTCCTTAATCGGATTTCTTACCGTGTCCAATTTCCGGGTACTGTCGCGCTAGTTACACAGGTGTGACCATCCCACAAGAAGTTCTACGAACCGAATCAATCGAATGCCATGGAATCTCTTTCAGCCGACGAAGTTCGCTATGTCGCCCGGCTCGCCAGTCTTTACCTAACGGACGATGAAGTTGAGAAGTATCGTCACCAGTTGACGGGAATTCTTCAACACGTTCAGTCATTGCAACGAATCGACTGTTCGAACGTTGAACCGACTGGCCATGCCACGGAGTCAAGCACTGTGATGCGATCGGATGAGGCGGACAAGGCACTGGAAAGGGAGCAGGTGATTGGGAACGCACCTGCCTCGAGTGGCGAGTTCATTAGAGTAAAAGCCGTGATGGACTAAGCAATTGGTCAACCGAACCACTCCCTCTCCAAACACCAACTACTTAACGGCTCATGAGATCCGTCAGATGCTCGATAGCAGAGACCTGTCTGCGGTAGAGCTCACAAAATCTGCTCTATCGAGGATCTCAGAAGTAGACTCCGGCTTAAACGCGTTTCTGAGAACCAACGACGACGCGGCGACTAGAGCGGCCGATGAGGCGGATATGCGCCTCCGGGGTTCCGGTCCCCAACCAGGACCACTAACCGGTGTACCGGTGATGGTCAAAGACAACATCTCAACAGCCGGTACAGAAACGACCGCAGCTTCCAAGATACTCGGCGGCTATGTTCCTCCATTCGACGCAGAGGTAGTGTCCCGGCTTACGGAAGCTGGTGCAATCATCGTTGGCAAAGGCAACCTCGACGAATTCGCCATGGGATCCTCGAATGAGCATTCGGCGTTCGGGACAGTCAAGAATCCATGGGACACGAATCGGGTTCCTGGTGGGAGTTCCGGTGGAGCGGCAGCCGCGGTAGCAGCCGGGGAATGTGTCGTTGCACTTGGTTCAGATACCGGTGGCTCGGTCAGGCAGCCGGCGGCGCTGTGTGGTGTCGTTGGAATGAAACCAACTTACGGTCTTGTCAGTCGATACGGACTCATCGCATTTGCCAGTTCATTAGATCAGATTGGTCCAATCACACGAGACGTTCGCGATTGCTCCGACACACTCAACGTAATTGCGTCCCATGACCACAGGGATTCAACATCCGTAAAAGCTCCATTCGATGATTTCGGAGCAAGGCTCGGTGAATCGATCGAGGGTATGCGTCTCGCGGTGCCACGCGAGTACCTCGTAGAGGGTATTCAGCCGGGAGTTCGGCAAGCCTTTGAGGAAGCCGTTGAGGAGTTACGGTCTTTAGGTGCCGCAATAGATGAAATTTCTCTTCCTCTCACTGACGAGGCAGTTGCGGTCTACTACATCATTGCTCCGTCTGAAGCTTCAGCAAACCTATCGCGCTACGACGGTGTCAAGTACGGCTCGGCGTCTGAAAAGGGAAACACAGCGGCTGAACTCAGCGCGCATAGCCGAGGCGAACTGTTCGGTGACGAAGTAAAACGGCGCATCTTAATTGGCACGTATGCACTTTCGTCCGGCTACTACGATGCCTATTACAAAAAAGCCCAACAGGTCAGGACTCTGATACGACGGGAATTTGCAGAAGCGTTCGAGAAGTACGACGCTCTCGTCACACCAACCTCTCCTTCCGTCGCCTTCGAAATAGGTGCCAAGATGGACGACCCGCTTCAGATGTACCTTGCCGACGTATGCACCATTCCGGCGAACATCGCCGGCCTGCCGGGGATTTCAGTTCCATGCGGATTCTCAGAAGATATGCCCGTCGGACTTCAGATCGTAGGGCCTCAATTCGGTGATCAGACAGTGCTACAAGTTGCACACGCCTATGAGCAGGCGACGGACTGGCACAGGAGACACCCGCCGCTTTGATCAGATTTCGAGGAAGCAGAGGGCTCATACTAGTACCAATCGCACTGCTCATTGTCTCTGCAGCTGCCTGTGCAAGTGATAAGCCAGACCCAACTCCGACCCCTTCAGGACCTATCTCGTTCCCTTACATCTTTGACGGAACTTTCACGGTAGCTGGCGAGCCCGGACCACAGGGAGTGCCGATATTCGCTCGCCTCGGTAATGGCCGAGGCCCCTTCAATAACAGCATTCGTCCGGGGGAGTACATAAACGTCTCTGTTGCGCCGACAAGTACTGAAGACGTTGGCCGGGAAATAACTTTCCATCTAGGTCATCCAGACGGGCCGAACGTACAGGCTGAGGAAACGTACATATTCAGCGCATCTCTTGAACCGAAATTCGTGTCCCTCGACCTCAGCTTCCCAAGTTTGCCATGACACTCAGAAGTCTCGGCGGCAAGTCCCCACAGGTCGATCCTGAAGCGTTCGTCAGCGAAGCCGCATACATCATCGGCGATGTCGTGATCGGCCCTCGGTCCAGCATCTGGCCCGGCGCCGTCATTAGAGCTGATAGCGGTCGCATCACGATCGGTGAGGGCAGCAACGTACAAGACAATTCGGTTCTGCACGCCGATGCGGACGCGTGGGTCGGCAGCGGGGTAACCATCGGCCATGGTGTTGTGTGTCACGCACGAGACATCGGTGATGGTTCCCTGATAGGAAACGGCTCAACGATCAATGACGGTGTTGTCCTGGGTAAAGGATGCCTGGTTGCAGCCGGCTCTACTATCACGGAAAACACTGTTTTCCCGGAAAAGTCCTTGATTCGAGGGACTCCAGGTAAGGCACTCGGAAAAATCCGCGACCGGCACGCTGAGCTGCAACGGCGCGCAGCTGAGTCATATGTGAAAAGGATCGCTCGCTACCGTGCAGAAGGCCATTTCGAGTAGCGGCAGCGAAGGCTCTGGTCTACATCCGCTCGGGAGCAGACATTCCCATGAGGTCGAGTGTCCTGGCGAAAACTGTTTTCGCAGTCTCAACAAGTTTCAATCTTGCTTTCGATACCGCAAGCTCGCCTGGCTCCGTCGAGATCACCTTGCACTGCTCATAGAACCTCTGAAGACTTTTCGCCAGGTCCATTGCGTAGAAAGGCAGATGGTGTGGCTCAAGGTTCTTCGCCGACCTGTAGACCACGTCTGGTAAATCGGTCAGTCGCCTCAACAGGTCGAGTTCGGCGGCATGAGTCAACAGCGAAAGATCGGCACCATCCGAGTTGATCCCGTGCTCTAGGGCGTTTCGCTGGATTGCCGCGAGTCGAGCATGGGCGTATTGAACGTAGTAGACAGGGTTCTCTGAAGATTGCTTTGCCGCAAGTGCAAGATCAAATTCCATCTGGGCGTTCGCCGTCCTGCTCAGGAAGATAAACCGACAGGCGTCCGCCCCGACTTCTTCAACTAGCTCCTCTACGGTGACGATGTTGCCTTTTCGTTTGCTGAACCGAACAGTCTCGCCCTCATTCTTGAAGCTAACGATCTGATTCAGGATGATCGTCAAGTTTTCCGGGTCACCACCAAGCGCCTTAACGGCAGCCTTGAGGCGACTCACATGACCATGATGATCGGCGCCCCACACATTGATAACCCGATCAAACTTCCTACCAAGGAATTTATCGTAGTGGTACGCGAGGTCGGTCCCGAAATAGGTCGGGATCTGGTCACCACTACGTATGACCACATCGTCTTCATCCTCACCGAACGCAGTCGATTTGAACCAGCGCGCTCCGTCCTTCTCGATCAGATAGCCATTCTTTTCCAGCAGATCAAGCGTCTTCTGCAATGTTCCTGAGCTTGTAAGCGACGATTCATAAAACCAGTTGTCGTACTCGATTCTCAGCGAGCCAAGTACACCACGTATCTCAGAAAGAGTTTGTTGCAACGCAATCGGTGAGATTGCTTCCATAACCTCTTGCTTGCTCGCATCAGCGAGATCACCGTTCGCAGCAAAAATCTCTTTAGCGAGGTCCGCTAAGTACTCGCCTGGATACGATGGATCCGGCAGCGGTACATCCTTGCCAGCCGCCTGCATGAAGCGGGCATAGAGAGTGTCGTAGAACACTCGCATCTGTGCTCCAGCATCGTTTACGTAGTACTCGCGCTGTACTTCGTATCCGGCAGCTGAGAGAACGCTGGCTATCCCTGATCCAAGGACTGCACCACGCGCGTGACCAACGTGAAGAGGTCCCGTCGGATTTACCGAAACGAACTCGACCTGGACTTTCTCGCCGTTTCCTTCGTCGACATTGCCATAAAGCGAACCGCGAGTCAGGATTTCATCGATCTGGCCCACAAGCCACGACTCTGAGAGCGCAACGTTGACGAAACCGGGAGGGGCTGCTGAGACACTGCCGATGAGCGGACTTTCCGGCATGTGAGCAGCGATCTGTTCAGCGATTGCGAGTGGTGCCATCCGCATCACTCTGGCTAGAGACAACGCAACGGAGGAACTGAAGTCACCGTGCTCTGCTAGCTTGGGTTTTTCGATCACGATTTCGACGTCACCGGCCGCTGGCAACGAACCGGATTGCTGCGCCGCTGCCAGAGCCTCGGTAACTAGGCTCGATATTGCTTCAGATGTTCTCATGGGGCCATTCAGGTTAGCACTGCCTCTACCAACTGTGGCTATACTCGGCGACGTTGATGTTTGACCTGTTCTGAAAAGGACTGAGGATACTGAACACATCGACTGCCGAGTGGGCGTTTTTAACCGCGTGCTTCGGGACGAATCAAAGGGAGTGCTGGATGGCTGAATCCGAAAACACTGCGAAATCGGTTGCGCCGGGTTATCCGGCTGTAGAAAGCCTGAGCGAACTGGACGTAGAAGACTGGGAGCCTGCAGCAGTCTTTCAACCGGCGCAACTTTCACGATTGCCTCTGCAACAGGGCGGGGAGACCGGGCCTAAGTGAGCGACACAGATCTGCTTCTCAGACCAGTCACTGATCTTTCAAGAATGATATCGGCTGGTGAACTGTCACCTGTCGACCTCGTAAACGCGACGCTACAGCGGATCGAGTTTGTTCAACCTGAGCTTAATGCGTATCTGGAGATATTCGAAAGTGAATTGATCGCTGGAGCCGAATCCGCAGAGGGTGAGATCCGCAAATACGGGGCTAAGAGCCCGTTGCACGGCATCCCGGTTGGTCTTAAGGATCTGGTTGACGTTAAAGGCAAGATCACCACAGGTGGTTCGGCTGCGACTGAACGAGTGGAAGCCAAGACTGACTCCACCGTTGCGAAGAGGCTTCGAGCGGCCGGTGCTCTGTTGACGGGAAAGTTAAATCTCGTCGAGTTCGCGTTCGGTTTCTCCAGCGTCAACCCGCACACCGGTGACGTTAAGAATCCCTGGAATACCGAACGAGTAGCCGCCGGCTCAAGTAGCGGCTCAGCGGCGTCCGTGGCCAGCGGTGCCGCTGCCATGGCAATTGGCACGGATACTGGCGGATCAGTACGAATGCCAGCAGCTGCCTGCGGTATCACCGGACTAAAGCCTACTTACGGACTCGTCTCTCGTCATGGCGTAATGGATCTCAGCTGGAGCTCGGATCACGTGGGCCCGATGTGCCGAACGGCTGCCGATTGCGCATTGATGATGAACGCGATGGCAGGTTTCGACTCCAACGATCCTGCAAGCTCTCGCCACTCAATCTCAGACTATGGCGCCGAACTGGGTCGGGGACTGAAAGGGGTTCGAATCGGCGTCCCATCAGACTATTTCTTCGATCAAGTGGATCCGCAGATTTCAACTGCAGTTGAATCGGCAATCCAGGCGATGCAAGGGGAGGGAGCGGTAATCCGAGAGGTCGCCATGCCATGGGTTTCTGTTGGACGGGCTGTCAATGTTGCCGTGCTGTTGCCTGAAGCGGCCGCAGTACACCGGAAAAGGCTGGCCGAGAAAGGCAATCAGTACAGTCCTGCTGTACGCCACAGACTTAAGGCGGGTCTCGAAGTATCCGCAGTCGACTACATACACGCCCAACGCGCCCGCTCAATGTTCGGTCATCAGATGACTCAAGCCATGGAAGACTTGGACGCATTGGTTACGCCTACAGTCCCTATCCAAACTCCGACCATTGCCGAAACGACCCCACCACCAGGCAGTGCTATTCCTCAGGCCGGTGGTGAATTTCCCAATTTCACGGGTGTGTTCAACGCGACTGGACAACCATCGATGTCCCTGAATTGCGGATTCACCGAAGACGGCATGCCAATTGGACTTATGATCTCAGGAAAAGCGTTCGAAGACGCTCGACTAATCGGTATCGGCCATGCCTACCAACAGATCACGGACTGGCATTGCCGCAAACCGTCAGTTATTGGGTAGCTACTGTGCTCAGAGTCAGGCGAGACTCAAGAGGGACGCGGGTGTAGTGTGCGCTGATGGATCAATCAGAAAAGACGAACAAGCCTGCTAACCAGGTACCGAAACGTCGAAGATACGATCGTTATGTGACCCGTACCTCCACGCTGCCTGAACGGGGCTATGGCTGCGTAGCTCTGGATAGCCCAACCGACACCGTTAACGTCGGACACACGTTGCGGGCTGCACTTTGCTTCAACGCAAGAATGGTCATCATCGGCAGTGCTGCAAAAAGCATAAACGTTCAGCGGCTAAAGACTGATCCCGGTCGCGCCTACAAGCACGTTCCGGTCCTCCAGGTGGACGATATCTTCGATGCCCTTCCTGAGGACTGCACTCCGGTAGCGGTTGAACTCACCGAGGATGCGGTGGATCTGACCACGTTCGTCCATCCCGAAAGGGCTTGCTACATCTTCGGACCTGAGAACGGTTCTATTTCAGATGAGGTCTTAGACCGGTGCAGGATCAAAGTGAAGATCCCGACGGTCATGTCTCTGAACCTGGGAATGACCGTGAACATAGTTCTCTACGACCGAGCAGCAAAGACACAGCGCAGGAACGCGTCGCGACACGAATCTGATGCGAAGAGTCGTTAGGGAAAATGGTCGGGGCAGCAGGATTCGAACCTGCGACCTCCCGGCCCCCAGCCGGATGCGCTACCAGACTGCGCCATGCCCCGTAACCGAACAGTCAGAATATCACTGAGGCAACGTCGAGTGTTCTGGCTGAAGCACCACTTTTCTCATACGATCCCGCACCATCGAACACTTTAGGCAACCTTTCACCAACCTTAATTTCTGCCACGTGCTTCTAATCTGGTCTTGAGGACTTTGACAAAGCCACTAAGGCCACAGACGTATGCGAAAAGAGCGTCAAAAAGGGTTCACACTTGTTGAGATGCTGGTAGTGGTTGGAATTATCGCCACTCTGGCATCAATTGCGATTCCAGCTGTCGGAAGATTCGTGGCGCCAGCGCGCGCAGCGGCGGATGACGACGAGTTCGGTCGAGTTCAGGCGGCCATGGATCTTTATATGGCTGAGACAGGCAATCCGACCGTTACCGGGTTTGGAACAGCCACACGCAACTTTTCCAGTGCAGCGATCACCGTTACTGAGAATGGTTCGAGCGTTAATTACCCTCTGTCACCCGACGTGCTCTACCCGGAGTACCTGCGCCAAAATCCCACAAAATGCAGATATACCTGGGGTGCGACCGGGCAGCTCATCCAGAGTGCCTGTCCGTGACCAAAAGTGAAAGCGCTCTGATACAGGCAATTCATCTGCTTGAAACAGAAGCGAATCACATGGGCTTGCAGCAGCGAGATTGGTATACTCAGTTCGAATCGTCGGGCCTGTCATTCTGCTGAATCGAATAGACCTGCAGCCCTCACTCCGCAGCCCCCTCATCGCTGCCTGAATTAACTGGACCACCGTTGCGAGACCTCCACGGAGAAGCATCTGCCCTGCACGAGCGCGTCACAGACACTGTGAGGCGCCTTTGACCTCCCTGCTCTCAAAAAGCGTATAGCTGATTCCGAGCAAGAGGCCTCAGATCCGGGTTTCTGGGATGATTCGACGCGTGCGCAGAGGCGCATGCAGGCACTTGCGTCTATGAAGGCAGAGTACGACGCATGGACTGAAGTAGATGGTTCTTCAGCGAACCTCAAAGAACTTGCTGAATTGGCGATACAGGAGTCGGACGATTCCATGACCGTTCAGCTCGAGACAGAGCTCGAGAGGATCCGTAAAAAAGTTGAGGGTCTTGAGTTCAGCCTTCATCTTTCTGGGGAGTATGACGAACGCCCAGCAATCCTGGCCGTGAAATCCGGAGCAGGGGGAGTCGATGCGCAGGACTGGACTGAAATGCTATTCAGGATGTACTGCCGATGGGCTGAAAAGCAGGGATTTACAGTCGAAATTCTCGATGAGACACCTGGTGATGAAGCAGGGCTAAAGAGTGCAGCCGCTCGACTGGATGGCAGACACGCCTACGGCTATCTGAGATCTGAAAGAGGCGTGCACCGATTAGTGAGGCTTTCCCCTTTCGATTCCGATCACAGGCGGCACACAAGCTTCGCACTTGTTGAGGTACTCCCTGAGCCTGACGAAGAAGAAGAGGTGACAATCAATCCCGACGACATCCGCCTCGACGTTTTCCGAGCGGGCGGCCATGGCGGCCAGAATGTACAGAAAAACTCCACCGCCGTTCGTATCACCCACTTGCCAACCAACATCGTTGTCGCCGTGCAAAACGAGCGGTCTCAACTACAGAATCGTGAAGTTGCGATGCGGATTTTGCACGCCCGGCTTGTGGATCTGGACATGCAACGTCGGGCTGAGGAACGAGCGAAGCTTAAGGGGGAACACGTTTCGGCAGAATTCGGAAGGCAAGTCAGAAGCTATGTCCTTCATCCCTATCAAATGGTTAAGGACCACCGAAGCGACTTCCAGACGGGGGATGCGGAGTCGGTTCTCGAAGGCGACATAGGCGATCTACTCAAAGCCAATTTGACCGCACAGGTTGGAGAACTCACCTCTGAGGGCGAGTGATCTGGTCAATCCGGTTAATGTAATCTGGCGTAGAAGCTTCCGTAGGTGGTATCAAACCTGCATGTACACGACATGCATCAAACAAAGGCAGCATCGCAGCAGGCGATAACGATCTAGTTTTTGTCGATGGTCGAATCAGGAACAAGGATCTGATGCGAAAGAGTTTTCTTCTTTGGGCTGCGGCGATTATCTCCGCAGCAGTGGTGGCGTGTGGTGGTTCCGAGGGCGGATCTGACCCTACGGCTCAGTCACCAGCCACGGCCGTACCGACAAGAGCAACCGCGCCTGATATTGCGCCTGACCTTCAGAATGGCACTCCAACCGATGGTTCCGGCGGTGGTCCCAGGCAGGGTGGCCGCTTTACCCTGGTCTATTCAGATCCACCGACTCTCGACCCCCATCTCGTAGTAGATGGGACCTCGTTCGGCATAGTCGTCGAATTGTTCTCCGGTCTCGTGAGCCTTGACGAGAACCTGAGAATCGTCCCTGAGCTGGCAGAATCGTGGCAAGTGCTGGAGGGCGGCACCGTTTATGAATTCAGGCTGCGCCCCGATATAACTTTCAGCAACGGCGACCCGGTCACAGCCCAAGACTTTAAATGGTCTATGGAACGAGCAGCACGTCCAGAGACTGCTTCTGCGGTCGCCGAGACGTATCTCGGCGACATCGTCGGCATTAACGAGTTGATCGATGGTGAGGCTGGCGAAGCCAGCGGGATCCAGGTCATCGATGAACGAACATTGCGCATCACTATCGATGCTCCAAAGGCCTATTTCCTGGCAAAGCTTACTTACCCAACAGCCTATGTACTTGATCAGGAGAACGTTGAAAACGGCGGCCGAAACTGGACTAATGAGCCCGTTGGGACAGGCGCGTTCACTCTTGCCGAATACCGAGTCGGCCAACGCATACGTTTGACTCGAAATGACAACTACTGGGACCGTCCTGCCTACCTCGACGAGGTGTTCTACAACCTCTCAGGTGGCGTGTCGATGGCAATGTACGAGAACGATGAGATCGACATAACTGGCGTCGGACTTGCCGATCTCGACCGTGTGAACGATCCGTCAGAGCCACTGAACCAAGACCTGGTCGACACACCGGCTCAGTTTGGCGTCCAGTACATCGGCTTCAACGTAGACAAACCTCCGTTTGATGACGTCAAGTTCCGACAGGCACTTAACCTGGCTGTTGATAAGGAGTTGATCTCCAGTTCTGTCTTCGCAGACCTGCTGGAGCCAGCATACGGCATCCTCCCGCCTGACTTCCCTGGATTCAACCCAGATCTGGAAGGCCTACGTTTCGATTTAGACCGTGCAAGACAGCTTCTCTCGGAATCGAGATATGCAGACCCTGATTCACGCCCGAGAATAATCATCACGGTACCGGGCTCAGGCGGTTCGCCAGGCTTGGACGTCGAGGTGATCGCCGATATGTGGGATACCGAGCTTGGGGTAGAGGTCGAGATCCAACAGGTGGAATGGGCCACGTATCTTCAGGATCTTAATCGCAAGCGTCTACAGGCCTGGGGCGGTGTTGCTTGGCAGGCGGACTATCCCGACCCGCAGGACTTTATCGACATCCTGTTTTACTCCGATACGCAAGGCAACCGTGGCAACTATACCAACGCACGGGTGGATGAACTTGTTGAGCAGGCTCGAACTGAGCAGGACGTTTCAAAACGAGTTGCCCTTTATCAGGAAGCAGAGCAGATCATCGTTGAAGAGGCTGCCTGGCTTCCGCTATGGTTTGACACAGATCGCAAGGCGCTTCTGAAGCCCCGAGTCCAAGACTACCGCTTTACTCAAATAGCGATCCCCAAATTCAGGGACGTGTGGGTAACCGACGCTCAGTAGCCAACCTGGCAACAGACAATGGACTCGTCTCGGGAAGCGATTCCTGCTTGACGTGACGGGACAGGAAAGTAGAGAGTCTCACCATGCTTGCTTACATGGTCCGGAGACTGCTCTGGACACCTATTCTCCTGCTCATCGTCTCCATCGTCGTTTTCGTGCTTGGGACTTATGGACCTGGTGACCCTGTCGAAGTGCGCCTCGGTCAAAATTACACTCCTGAGGCTGCCGAAAGACTGCGTGAACAGCTGGGATTGAATGACCCACTGGTGCAGCAGTGGGGGCGGTATGTCTGGAACTCCGTGCAGGGAGATTTTGGCGAGAGTTTCGTATTCCAGGGTCGGACTGTCGGTGAAATTCTCGGGCCGCGACTCTGGGTATCAGCACAACTCAATATCGCTGCATTCACAATCACCCTCGTATTCGGGTTGCCTCTCGGTTTCTACGCGGCGAAGCGACAAGGAACGTGGCGAGACCCGGCTGTCGTATTAAGCACGCTGGCGCTGTTCGCCTTACCAGTTTTCATCATTGCTCCATTTTTGATCTGGCTCTTCGCGCTTCAACTTGACTGGGTACCTGTTTCGGGTTGGGGAGGGTTATTCGATAAGCGCATCATCTTGCCCGCTGTAACAATCGGCGTTCCGGGCATTGCTGTATTCACGCGCTTGATGCGGGCGTCAACGCTCGATGTGCTCGGACAGGAATACATTCGAACCGCGCGATCCAAGGGCTTATCCGAAATGGTAGTCAACTACCGACACATTGCTCGCAACGCACTGATCCCCATCATGACGATCATGGGGTTCACTTTTGCTGGCCTTTTCGCCGGTTCGCTGATCACCGAGATCATGTACGGAATTCCCGGTGTCGGTAGAATTTCGCTGGATTCGATATTTGCGCGCGATTTTCCAGTGATCATGGCGGTCGTGTTGCTGGGCGCAACCATGCTTGTTGTCGGAAATCTTTTGATCGATTTCCTGTACACCGTCGTCGACCCGAGAATCAGGCTGCAGTAGCAGATGGCATCAAGTACTACTCAGCAATCCCGACGATCGCTTGAAACCCGAACAATCAAGGGTCGAAATCAGTTCGCTCTCGCGTTTTCACGACTCAGGCGCAAGAAACTAGGCATGATCGCCCTGACGGTGATCGCCCTGATCTATCTCTCCGGTGTGTTCGCGCCAGCGCTGGATACACATGGCTACACCGACACCAACCTGCGTAGGGTGCAACAGGGACCGGGAACTGAGAATTTTCTTGGAACTGACCGGCTAGGTCGAGACACCTACTCGAGGCTGCTTTGGGGTATTCAAACGACCGCCATCGTCACACTGACAACCCTTCTGACTGGCTCGTTAATCCTTGGTGTCTCACTCGGTCTAATCGCAGGGTATTTCCGCGGAAAATCGGACACTGTGATTTCACGCGTCGGAGAACTCTCTTCGGCATTTCCGGATATTCTCCTTGTGATCCTGCTCGCAGCAACCGTGAGACCGCGCGTCCTCGATTGGGCTCGCTCTTTCGAGGACTCCACAGGAATTTCAGGGCTTATTTCCACCGGATTCGTAGATTTCCTGGTTCTTGGAATCGCGCTTCTTCCTCTCAGCTGGTTCGGAACAATGCGCCTGGTCAGAGGACAAGTGTTACAGCTTCGGGACGCCGACTATGTTGAGGCAGCGCGGGCCATGGGCACCTCAACACCAAGGATCCTGGTACGCCATGTACTACCCAATGTCATCTCACCATTGATTGTCACAGTCTCTTTCGGCATGGGCGCGGTGGCAGGAACGGAAATCATCCTGGGATTCTTCGGACTTGGAGTGCAGCCGCCACGCCCCAGTCTTGGCGGGCTTATCGCCGAAGCGACAGGTCGCGGGAGCACGGCTGTCTCCACACTCACTCAACATCCAGAGCAACTCCTTGCACCAATCGCTGTCGTCTGGCTGCTGATTTTCGCCTGGAACATTCTTGGAGACGCCCTGACCGATGTGTTCAATCCGCGCAGCAGGTAGGTGAATTCTAGTTGGCTCTCTCGGCTAAGATGCCAAAAGGGAGAGTGCTTTGGTCAAAATACGTCCAGACAGTGAAGCAGGCCGGTTTCTGATCTCGCAGGGCGTAACAGAAGATCAGTTACGTGCCACGACTTTTAGGGTATTGAACTGGCAAGCCGGTGCTGCTTTGACCGTCGTTCGACCGTTCGGTGGTGCGACGGTGCTTATCAAGTCTAAGTATCTACAGCCTGACAGCAATGGAGACCTACCTGTTAATCGACGGCTACCGTTGATTCGACACGAGTTGTTCCATGTACAGCAGGGACACGAGTGGGGCTTCTTCAGGTACTGGGCCAAGCACCTCTGGGCTAGAGTCCGACACCTCAACATCACGGCGAAGAATTCGTCGGTAGAGGCTCCGGCTTATGAACTCCAGCGAAAAGCTCATGCAACTCTGGATCAACTTGGACTGTAGCTGAAGCCTTTCGCCTACCTTGCGAGATGAGGTGGAGTCTCCGAAGATACAATCTTCCTTGCCATGCCCTCTTCAACGCCCGACCACGTTCACTCGCAGCTACCAGACCTCGTGCCGACAGATGATGGTCACGATGAGTGTATTCAGTGTAGCCGTGTCTTCTATCGTGATCCCAAGTTGGCAGTCGCCGCTATCGTCCCTTACGACAGCGGCATTGTTCTCACCCGCAGGGCGATTGAGCCAGCATATGGTGAATGGAGTTTTCCGTCTGGCTACATGAATCGCGGTGAAGTTGTGGAGAAAGCTGTTGCGCGTGAGGTTCTCGAAGAGACAGAGCTGCAGGTAGAGGTCAGGGAGTTAGTCGGGCTCTACTCAACCGAGGGACAGGCAGTGGTCCTCGCGGTGTACGACACGGTTGTCGTTGGAGGAGTTCCGGCTCCCGCAGACGAAACCCTGGAAATCGGTATCTTTTACCCGAACAGCCTGCCGCCATTGGCCTTCGAGCACGATGATCGAATCATTCGAGACTGGCAAGCAATTAAGTCCGGTTAGCGAGACCGTCCGTTACGGAACGGTCGTTCTCCGATCACCGATTCAGGACCGAGCCTCAGTGGCTGCCATCTGCTCTATGACCTTCACGATGGCGTGATGGCCCTCGTCTCCGAGCCCTGCGGCCATCAGAGCTCCATACATCTGCCCTATTACAGCTGTTACAGGTACCGGTGAATCAAGTCCAATCGCTGTCTGGGCTGCGAGTCGCATATCTTTGCGCATATGCTTTGCCATGAAACCGGGTTCGAAATCCCCGGCAACAATCTTGGGACCGAGTGTACGCAGGTGCCAAGAGTCACCTGCGCCCTGGGCAGCGGCCTCACAGAAAGCAGCAAGGTCGAGTCCCGCTTTCTTCGCTAGCACAAATGCTTCTGCAACCCCGACCATTGCCGTCACGCCCAGAATCTGGTTGGCAAGCTTGGCCGTATGGCCCATGCCACCTTTGCCCATGTACATCACGGAACCGCCAAGCACATCCAGTATTGGTCGACATCTCTGAAACACATCTTCGTCCCCTCCAACAAAGATTGAGAGGGTGGCATTCTGAGCACCAACTGCGCCGCCTGTCACGGGCGCATCGAGCATGTCGGCGCCTTTTTCGGCCAGCAAAGAGGCCATTCTTTGCCCTGTCGCAGGTTCTATGGTGCTCATGTCGATCACGACGGAACCATCGTTGATCCCATGCAACACTCCATCTTTGCCAGCGATGACGGTCTCCACATCTGGCGAGTCTGGAACCATGGTGATGACTAGATCAGAGGCTTTCGCAACTTCAGATGCGCTGGAGCAAGGTGTGGCGCCGTGCTCTGCGGCGATCTCAATGCTTTCGGCTCGAATATCAAATACTGAAACTTCATATCCAGCCGCAAGGAGGTGCTGTGACATCGGCTGGCCCATAATGCCGAGTCCAACGAAGCCGATCTTCTCTTTCTCAGGCATTAACGAGCTCCAGCCACTTGACGTTTTAATTCTCTAATTGCCATTGAGCGCTTCAAGGGTTCCGTCTCGGTATGTGGCAGCGCCAGCGGTCAGGTAGCGAGTGGTTGCACTGACGAGCCAGTTAACGCCACGGTCATTCCAGAACTTGGCATGCTCCGGATAGTTGCCGAGAGTACCCGGATGTTTACCTGCCGCGGTGATCTTCTCGACGAGTGATTCGATTGTGCCTACCACTTTCTCGTGCTCCATTTGGCCGGGAACACCAAAGTTCAGAGACAGGTCTCCAGGACCGAGAAACACTGCGTCGACATGCGGTGTTGCGATGATTTCGTCGGCGTTTTCGATGGCTTCCGGTGTTTCGATCTGCACCGCTACAAACGTCTCTTCATTCGCCTTTGCAAAATAATCGGGTCCTGTTCCGGCTCCGAACTGTGCGCCACGACCAGAGTAGGCACCCCGTTTACCGATCGGTGGATACTTCACCGAATCGACAACCTTCTGTGCGTCATCTCCGGTGTTGACCAACGGAATCAGGACACCATGTGCACCAGCATCCATGTAGCGTTGAATGTTTTGCTGTTCGTTCAGGCCAATGCGGACTATCGCAGTTGTTCCGGAAAGTTCAGCGGCCCGAATCATATTCTCGGCCGTCTCATAGTCAATCGGACCGTGTTCGCAATCGATGATCACGAAGTCGAAGCCCATCCAACCCATCGTTTCGACGATTGAAGGACTCGGAAACCCCACAAACGGTCCGAGGGTGGCCTTGCCCGCATTCAGCTTCTCTTTTAGCGTGTTTTTTCTCATGTGGGTGCCTGTGCTCAGGGACGTGAGTTGTTGTTGGTTGATACTGATCGAGCGCAAGCCTAGCCGCGCCAACATAGTGCGTCAAAGCCGATTCCACAGATTCGCAAGATCGACGACTCGAAGCTAGTCATTCGATCTTTGTTGAAGTCAGCTGGATCCGGTCTGTCTCAATGAAGGAGTCTGCTCTGACCAGTCCAATCGAACAGGTAATGCCGAAGACGGCGAGTGCGATAGACAAAGGTATTGAACTTGGCTGGCATCCCGGATGTCAGATCTGCGTATGGTGGGACGAATCCGTCGTCGTAAATGCCGGAATTGGTATGGCATCCGGTTCCTACACCATGAGGAACGATTCGGTAAATCTATGGTTGTCTGCAGGAAAACCTGTTGGCTCCGTGGCTATCATGCTGCTCGTACAGGACGGGCTTCTAGCGCTCGATGAATCTGTAGCTGAACACTGGCCTGAGTTCGGTGCGAATGGCAAAGAATCTATCACCGTCCGCCACTTGCTCACTCATACTGCAGGCATCCGCACTGCAGAGATTGCCGCCCGCGAATCAGATCTTGAGCACGCCAATTCGATCCTTGCTGGTGCTCGGCTCGAACGAGATTGGATTCCAGGTAAAAGGGCCGGTTATCACGCGTTCAGCGGCTGGCAGGTCCTGGCGGAGGTAGTACGCCGAGTAAGCGGAAATGACTTTGCCACCTTCGCCAGAGAACGAATTTTTGCACCGATGCTCATGAACTCATCTTCCTTCCGTTTGACGGAGAAAGATGCAATTGCTCTGGGCCAACGATTCTCTCCGATGCATTCCACCAAGAACGATGGTAGCGAAATCGACCCAATGTTTGCCCCTGAGGTCACATCAGCGTATACACGACCCGGTGGCGGCCTCCGCAGCACTGCATCGGATATGGTCAGGTTTTATCGAACGTTACTTGAATTCGGCGAGTTAGACGGAGTTCAGATCCTTCGCCCAGAGATTGCCGCTCAGATAACATCGCCTCAGCGCACAGGAATGAAAGACGAGACGTTTGGACATGTGATGGACTGGGGCTTAGGTGTCATGTTCGACAACAAGGCGTATGGTCCCGCTGCCCCTTACGGCTATGGACCGCATGCATCTGCCAGAACGTTCGGGCACGGAGGGCGAGAGTCATCGACGGCATTCGCAGATCCAGAACATAATCTGATAGCTGCGATCGTTTTCAACGGAATGCCTGGAGAACTTGCGAACGACAGACGCCTGCGCATGGTTACCGGCGCTATCTATGAAGATCTCGACCTAGCCTGAAAGATTGATCACATAGAAGCAAAGTCATCAATCCCGGTACTATCGACTCTATATGTCTGCCAATCGTCCATCGGTTCGAAGCCAAGTCGCCGATAGAACGCGATCGCAGGATTCCATTTGAGAGCAGAAAGCTCAACACGCCCGTAACTGCGCTCCCTGGCTAGCCTGGCGACTTCACTCAGTAGTCGACGCCCGATACCATGCCGTCGATACTGCTCCTCAACGAAGAGTTCCTCTATCCAAAGACCTGGCCGAGCCGTCCATGTCGAATAGTTCTCGAAAAAGAGCGCCATGCCCACAGGCGTGGCCTTGAACTCGGCGATCAGCACCTCGAACTTCGGGCTCAAGCCGAACGCATCTCGCAAAACTTCTGTTGCGGTCAAACGGACAGTCTCAACCGGCTCTTTTTCGAATTTCGCGAGTTCCCTGACGAAATGAACGATCAGTTCCGCATCAGCTTCGGCGGCCTCGCGAACAATGATGTTGTTCTCGAAACTAGCGACGTCGGTCATTCGCTTTGCTGGCCTTGTTTACGTTTCAGCAGACTTTCGTCAACTCCACGCGCAACGAGCAACGGTCTAACACGTTTCCAGATGGCATCTGCGACTCGATGTTGCGCTTGATCAGCCCTGATCACACTCCAGCGTGTGCCGTTTTTGGAAAGTTCCAGATAGCCTTTCCTAACTTTCTCGTGGAACGACAAAGGTTCCTTCTCGAACCGACGTTCGTCAGCCCTGTCTCCCGCTCGAGCCTTTGATTCTCTCTGCTCGGGAGCTGGTCCGTCGGTGAGTTCTACACGCCTGAGCGTCTTGGCTGGATCGGCATCCAACAAAACTGTCAGTTCTGGCTCTATCCCCCCGGTGGCGAACCTGTTGAGCGCCATGATCTCGTCGATGTTCAGACCACGGCCGAAGCCCTGGTAAGCAAGGGTCGAGTCCGTGAATCTGTCGAGTATCACTATTGCGCGTTGACGAAGTTTCGGCTGGATGACCTCTTTCACCAGTTGTGCACGTGCCGCGGCAAATAGCAGTGTTTCGGTACCTACCGCGATATCCCCGTCTCGCTTAACCAGACTGCGGATATGTTCGCCGAGCCCGGTACCACCTGGTTCCCTGGCATGCACAACGTCAATTCCCAGTTCGGTGATTCGTCCTGCCAGTCGAGTTGATTGCGTCGTCTTGCCTGAACCTTCTCCGCCCTCAAATGTGATCAGCAGACCTGAATTCAAGTGCATTGTGTGTCCTGTTTTAGACGCGACCGTTTCCACCATCTCATCAGGAATCAACTCTGGTTGCGCAGAGTTGATACGGAGTTGTGAATCTTCGGAAGCCAACTCAACCACCTATGTTTCGGAAGACTCTGAATGGCGCACATGTTAACCGGCGGAATGGCATCTGGTTTTCGGGCAAAGGTTCGTCGCACTCGCGGCAAGTGCCCGCTTCACCTTACGGACACGATGCGTGTCAGATCGAAACGAGCAGTGGGTTGCCTATCGCGATCTGCGGCGGATAACTACTCGGCGGGAGGGTTCGCGGCCAGTACTGGATGAACCGAGGTTATGGCTTGCCGCCAGTCCATGCTGCAGGCGCCTGATGTATGAAGATTGGGGCGATAGTTCGATTTTTCGAGTGCCTGACATAACCTGCTCGACAGCTTGTTCAGCCTCGGACATTGCGGACTGAACAGCATTCGATTCGTTGGTGTCTTTGCTGCCATTGATGCGTCTCGCACCGCTCGCCGCCGCCCTACCTCCCCTTACTCCGAATCGATTCAAGAACTGAGTCACCTGCTCACCTGTGGCGCGGCGCAACACGTACACAGGTAGTCCTTCACGTTCGGCTCTACGGATCACGGTTGGCCGACGACTGTAGTGAGACTTGGTGGTCACGAAGATGTCTGCGTCACCAGCATCGTCTACCACTTGAACTGGTGCACCCGTCTCCTCAATCAACGTTGCAATCATCGTCTTGGGAACGCCAAAGGGGTGTATGCGCACTGGAGCGGGTTGCAGGCCACCAACTTCAGGTGTGACATCAGTAACGACCTCTCTGGCCGTATTCTTCGACCTAGCGATCGCTCTTCTAGATTGACCTCGCCCACGCCGAACGTCTTCCACATCGAACCCTGCGGTTTGGAACTCTTCTTCAAGTTCCTGGTTCTCTTCGATCTTCGATTCGACAGAACCGTCCGCAAGTAGTGTGCGAACCTCGATTGGCACACCTATGCCACGCAACATTCGATCAACGGCGGTACCTACGTCGTGGATTACACCTACCTGGTTACGTTCGCGAATCTCGACCACGACGCTGAATGTAGGATCGTGGCTTCGCTCCAAAACCGTTTTCTGGGTGCGACGTCGGCGTGCCTCGATGTCACCAAGGGTGACGGTCTGAGTTCCACCAGCGAGATCCGAGAGCGTAGGGTTGCTGACCAGATTGGCCAGAGTGTTCCCGTGCGCCGTAGCAACCAGTTGAACACCGCGTTCGGCAATGGTCCGTGCAGCGAGAGCCTCCAGCTCCGTGCCCATTTCATCAATCACGATCACTTCTGGCGTGTGGTTTTCCACAGCTTCGATCATGACCCTGTGCTGCAAAGTGGTATTCGATACCTGCATTCGCCGGGCATGGCCGATTGCTGGGTGTGGCACATCCCCGTCACCGGCGATCTCGTTCGAGGTGTCAACAATCACAACTCTCTTGCCAACGTCGTCTGCAAGAACCCTGGCAACCTCACGGAGCATCGTGGTTTTACCGACTCCAGGACGGCCGAGCAGAAGCACGCTCTGACCAGATTCAACAAGATCGTGGATGAGTCGGACACTGCCAAAGACAGCACGACCAACCCGACAGGTAAGCCCAACGGGTTCGCCTGCCCGGTTGCGAATCACCGACATACGGTGAAGAGTACGCTCGATGCCTGCTCTGTTGTCGTCACCGAAATGGCCAACGTTTTCGACGACACGAGAAATCTCAGCCTGAGTCACTTCACCATCGCCTAGATGCACGTATCCGTCTGGGAATCGTGCCTCAGGTGTACGACCCAGGTCCAGTACAACTTCAATCAATGACGATACGTTGGGATCGGCCCGAAGCCGCTCCGCCACTCGTTCAGGGAGCGCGGCAATGAACGCATCCATATCGTCGACAATCTGTCTGTTTGGCTCTACCAGTTCGGTCAACAGTCCTTGAGCAGTGCTAGTACGTTTACGTTGTTCAGATTCTTAGGGGTTCTACTCGGCAACGACCAGCCCAGGTACTCGTTCAGCAGCGGTTACTGCCAGTGTTTTTACCATTACATAGTACGAAGTGCCTCTAGTAAACCCGAGATCCGTGAGGGTCTCTGATAACTTCTGGTCATAGGACGGCACCAGCGTGAAAACCTTCTTCTCGCCAGCATCACTGACCCCAGTCGCCACGAGGCTCTCGACGCTGCAGGTGGCCTCATTTGCGCAGAGGACTGAAAAGTATCTGCCACCTGAGATATCGGACGACCTGACACGAGCCTGGAGACCAGCGGAGTCGGCTTGATCTACACCCCAGTCCAGCGCTTTGCGGCCGATTTTTTCGGTGGCCGAGTCCCATTCATCGAATGTCTGACCAACTCTGGATCGTGCATCCATGGGAGTTGCCGCGCAGTACAGTCTGAAGAGGGCGTGTTTATCTCGTTCGTCTAGCTGCCGAAGTTCGTGTTCACCGGACGCCTCACCGACACGGGCGAGAACTTCCTGTGCGGACTCCGCAATGTACACATCTTCCGAGAAGACCGGCATGTAACCAGCCGAGCGAACAAGATCAAATAGATCACTCTCAGCAGACAGTCTGAGGAATATGCGCCGAGCCCCAGATGTTCCAGCAGGAAATGCCAACTGCTCCAGAACTTCGCCAGCAATATCTCGAGTCTTTTTGGCAAGGTAGAGTTCAGACAGTTCCCATGCAGATGGTCCAGAACGCGGACCGGCCCGGAGTACCGCCTGGACCCTGGCTCGTCTGGTCTTCACCCAGCACCCTTGCCAGGCTCGCGGTGACAGAGCGATGCTGGAGTACCTGACTAGAGGGAACGATTTACGGGCGCCTGTGAATGCCCGGCTAATGGTGTAGGCCTCATCAGGCCCCGAACGCTGTTTGAACTGGAACAGCGCCGGCGTATCGGTCGGATGAAGGTGTCTAATCATTTGTGCGCGTTTTATCTCAGTTATTCGAACCTCGAACCTGTCACGGCACGGTTACATGCGCCCTGCCTTCTCAGTTCAAATAAGTTCTTGTGCACCGCCCACAGTCTGTCTCGTCATACCGATGAAGTATTCATGCACTCGAGGGTCATCTGTTAGCTCTGGGTGGAACGCAGTCGCGAGGATGTTGTTCGATCGCACAGCAATGGGCTTTCCATCTTCCAGCTTTGCTACAACCTCAACGCCCTTCCCCACAGTTTCTACGATTGGCGCCCGGATGAAGACTGCCAGAAATGGCCCTCCGTCAATGCCGCTGAACTCGAAATCGTCTTCGAAGCTATCGACTTGACGACCAAACCAGTTTCGCGAAACACAGATGTCGATAAGCCCAAGTGGTTCCGGGTAGGGATCGGTAAGTTCGCGGGCAATCACGATCATGCCAGCGCATGTCCCCCACAACGCTGCTCCTCGTCCGACAAATGCGCGCAGTTCATGCTCGAAACCGAAGAGATCGATAAGCCTGCGGATAGTTGTGCTTTCCCCACCAGGTATGACCAGACCATCAAGAGTCGCCAGCTGAGAAGGCTTGCGTACTTCGATGGCTTCAACGCCAAGTCTCCTGAACATGTGGATGTGCTCGATGAAATCCCCCTGGAGGGCGAGCACTCCAATGTTCAGTTGATCTTTGTCCTTGGGCTCACCAGCAGCGCTTTTTGCACGTGCAGGTGTATCTACCAACCGCGTTTTTCCAACCGCTCTTCATCAACCATCTTGTTGACTTCGAGCCCCGCCATTGCATCGCCGAGACCACGTGAAATTTCGGCCAACATCTCCGGGTCGTTGTAGTGGGTCGTCGCCCTCACGATGGCATCGGCCATTTTCGGCGGATTCTCCGACTTGAAGATGCCAGATCCAACAAAGACTCCTTCTACACCAATCTGCATAAGCAGGGCTGCGTCAGCAGGTGTTGCTATGCCACCAGCAGCGAAGTTCACAACGGGCAACTTGCCGGTCCGGTGCACTTCGAGGATTAACTCGAATGGAGCCCCGAGGTTTTTCGCCTCGGTCATGAGCTCTTCTTCATCCATGTGCTGGATCTTCTTTATGTGACCAAGAACCGTGCGCGCATGAGTCACTGCCTGAACCACATCACCCGTTCCAGCCTCGCCCTTTGTACGGATCATGGCGGCGCCTTCACCAATTCTTCGCAGCGCCTCCCCGAGATTTGTAGCGCCGCAAACGAATGGCATCTTGAAGTCCCACTTGTTGACATGGAACGCGTTGTCCGCCGGTGTCAACACCTCAGATTCATCACAGTAGTCGACGCCAAGAGCCTCGAGTACCTGGGCTTCTACAAAGTGACCTATGCGGGCCTTGGCCATGACCGGAATACTGACGGCGTTGATGATGCCATCTATCAGGTCTGGGTCGGACATGCGAGCGACACCACCGTCCCTCCTGATGTCAGATGGGACTCGCTCAAGGGCCATCACCGATACTGCACCGGCATCCTCGGCTATCTTTGCTTGGTCCGGAGTGACCACGTCCATGATCACTCCACCCTTCAACATCTGGGCCAGTCCTGCTTTTTCGCGCCAACTGCCCACCTCAGGCTTAGAGCCTTCACGCCATGCTTTAGCGTGGGAGCCGTTGGCTGCACTCGTAGAAGGCGTGCTTGTCGTATCCATCTGCCATTTCCTTTCGGCTTTTTAAGATGATCACCTCCCCGCTCCAAACAAAGCGGGCTGGGGCGGCTGCCGTATATGGCTCAGTTCTAGCCCCTAAGTGACCGTGGCGGCGACACCGAACCCGCCCCACGGCTCTGCCTCAATTCGTGCTTTGAGACATTTCCCGAAATTATACGCCGCCAAATTGCCACCTCGCTCCCCAATACGACTCAATCGTTGGGCCATCTGTCCTGTCAACCCTCTATCAGAATCGAAATGGAGTGTTGGTATGGTCTCGTCATGCCAATTGCAGAACTTAAGTATGCGAACGTCTACTACGAATCGACCGGTTCGGGCCCTCCATTGGTGTTTGCTCATGGGGCAGCGGGTAACGCTCTCTCCTGGTGGGAACAAATCGAGTTTTTCGGGGTCGGCTATCGCTGCATAACTTTTGATCACCCCGGTTTCAGACACTCGCACTGGAACGTGAATGAGAACGATTCAGGCGCGATTTACGCCAATGTTCTGCTCGAACTGCTGGACTATCTTGCTATTGAGCAGGTTGGCCTGATCTCACAATCGATGGGAGGCTGGACGTGCCTGCGTTTTGCGTTGGATCATCCAGACCGGGTCGCGGCTCTTGTATTGGCGGCTACGGACGGAGGACTGTATCTACCAGAAAAAACTTGTTATGTAGAACAGGAAGATATGCTGGCAGACGCGCGTTTGGCGTGGGTGTCGAACTCGCCAGGAGCCTTCCATCCGGCGGCGGGCAAGAGGATGCTGGAGGAGCAGACTGAGCTTCACGAGATGTATGTAATGATCAGTCGACAGAACGATGGAGTGTCCAGGCGAGGGTGGGGACAGATCGATCCCAAAGAACTGACGGGATTGGAATGTCCTACCCTGCTCATCGTTGGCGAAGAAGACGGAGTATGTGCCCCGGGACGTATCGAAGCCTTGGCCCGGCAACTTGACAGATCAAACCTGTTACTTGTGCCGGAGTCTGGGCACTCCGTCTATTTCGAGCGAGCAGAGTTGTTCAACAGGGCTGTTGATGAATTTCTAGCCCACGAACACCCGTTTGACGTGGCTGGGCGCACGATTCTCGAGAGTTTTACGAATTCAGGCTGAGAGGGAGAGAGATGGGATCAATCGGAATAATGACTTGTGGTGGCGATTGTCCTGGCCTCAACGCTGCGATCCGGGGCGCAGTTTTCCGTGCGGCCGAGAGAGACACTTCTGTCGTCGGCTTTCAATACGGCTTTGAAGGTCTGGCCAAAGACCTTGCAGTTCCTCTTTCAAAGAAAAACACGTGGGACATTCTAGGTCGTGGAGGTTCCATACTCGGCTGTTCTGGTGAGAATCCATTCCGTGACGATCCAACGGCAGCAGACGCAGTGGTAGCCAACTTCAATAAGCATGATCTCGCCGGACTCATCGTGATCGGCGGCAACAGCTCAATGGGGACAGCGCTGAGGGCTGAGGAACGTGGGATACCGATCGTCGGAATACCCAAAACGATCGACAACGATGTTGAGGGAACTGACATCACGATTGGCTTCGACACCGCGGTCGCTACGGCAGCAGAAGCTATCGACCGGCTCAGGACGACTGCAGAATCCCATGATCGAGTGATGATTGTCGAAACCATGGGGCGAGATTTTGGCTGGATAGCTGTCGCCGCTGGAATAGCGGGCGGAGCAGACATCATCCTGACACCAGAAGAGCCGGTAGATGTGAAGGCGGTTGCGCGGACTGTCAAGATCAGGCAAGACCAAGGTATCGAATTCACCATCATCGTCATAGGTGAGGGTGCCACTTTCAAAGGCGAGAACAAGCAGTACGGAAACCAGGGTCCGGACGACCGTTATATGCACCTCAGTGGTGTTGGAGCTGCGCTGGCCGATCGCCTCGAAAACCTGGAGCCAAAGCGCTGGAAGCTGACCGTTAGCGTGATCGGTCACCTCCAACGCGGCGGTCCGCCATCATCAACGGACAGGATCCTAGCAAGCAGGTTTGGCCTGCGAGCGGTCGACGCTGTTTTGAACGATGACCATGGGAACATGGTTGCAGTTCGTGATGGAAAGTTTGCGCTTACACCGCTTACCGATGTCGCCGGACGGCTTAAGGCAGTGGAACCGGAGCTTCTATCAGACGTGCAAACGTTTGCCGCACTCTCTTGACGAGCGCGCCAAAACGTGAGCGCGATCGAATTTTCCTGATGGAGTAGAAATTTAGATACAGGACGACGGGTCGTCGTACTGAGTTCAGACACCTTGCAGCAGAGTGCTGCAGAAGTTAAAACGAAACCAAATTGGTGGGCCCGGGAAGGCTGTAGGGGGTACTTTCACTGACAAGTTCCGACTCTAGCTAGGCTTTGAGTTCGTATCCCCTCAGCTCCACCAATCTGTCGGCTTCAACGCGGCAGGATGACTCCCGGTACTCGATATAGTTGTCCCCTGACGCCTCCATCCCGGTCCCAACGCCCTTCTCTGGGTATGAGATGAGTCAAAAAGGAGTAGGTGATCGGTGGAAAGCCCAACGGAACAAAGGTGCGTTCCCGCAATCAGGCAGGCATCGACCGGTTTCGCGGGTGATCCCAATGACACTGGTGACATCCGTTCGCAGAAGCTAGCGGTCCTGTTGATCGCCGGGTCTTGCAGCGTGGCTGGTATCGTCTGGTTTTCCATGTACCTGGCCATATTTGGATGGCACCTCGCAACCTGGTTGCCGCTGGTGTTCACGATTGTTGTCGGGACAGCGCTTTTGTTGGCGCACCGACTGCGAAATCACTACATAGCCGTATATGCCCAGATCGTCTCGATCATAGGAATTACCTTCGCGATTCAATGGATTGTCGGAGGGCTATTCGACTCCGGGCTTGTTCTGCTATGGGCATTTGTCGGTCCATTGGTTGCGCTTTCATTTCTCTCACTTCGGCAATCGATCCTCTGGTTTGGCGTCTTCGTGTCCGGAGTGATCGCAACCGTCGCCTTTGATACCTCCTTTACCAACAACTCGCTTGAGTCGAGCGACCTAACCCGCAACGTGCTGTTCGTACTGAATATGGGCTTCATGTCACTGATAGTTTTCGGGTTTACCGGGTACTACGTCCGAGCAACCGTCACGGGCAGAGCCACCGCGGATCGACTGCTGCTAAATATCCTGCCGCGCAATGTTGCCGAAGACTTGAAGCAGAATGGCGCCACTCCGGCCAGGTACTTTGAAGAAGTTTCCGTAGTGTTCGCCGACGTGGTGGGATCGACCGCCATCTTCGCGGGTATGCCACCCGGCGACGTCCTCGATTGGCTTAATGAAGTCTTCGCCGAACTCGACGCGTGCGTAGAGAGGCACGGACTGGAGAAGCTTCACACCGCAGGGGATGGCTACATGGCTGCTTCAGGAGTTCCGGAATCCAAATTGGATCACGCCACGGCCGCTGTGCAATGTTGCCTGGACATGGCTCGCGCTGTCTCGGAAGTCCCCTCCAGAAACGGCAAGCGCCTGGAGCTTCGGTTTGGGGTGAATTCTGGCCCTGTCGTGGCAGGCGTAATTGGCCGCCAGAAGTTCCGCTACGACATCTGGGGCGATACAGTCAACGTTGCGAGTAGGATTGAGGCCACCTCGGATCCTGGCCGGGTGCAGATTTCAGAAGCGACACGCGATCTGGTAGTGCCGGATTTCGAACTGGAGCCGCGAGGTTCAATCGCTATCAAGGGCAAGGGGCAGCTGAAAGCCTGGTTCGTAACAGGTCCGGTCAGCTGAGTTTTATCCGCAGGTCGTGGGTTCGAATCCCACGAGGCCCACCAATTCCAGTTTAGGTTCAACAGCGCGGGATAGTAGACAGAACCACGTCGTTCTGAGCCGGTCTTGCGAAACACTGACCGGCCAGAAAACTGTCGTCTGCTAGGCTCACCGCCCCATGCAAACTCGCACTTTCAAGACCGCCGGCAACCTCGACCTCGAGGTAGACGTGCACGGCGCAGATTCGCCCGGCGAAACCCGCAAACCGGTGCTCGTGTTCATCCATGGCGGCGCGCTGATCATGGGCAGCCGGGGTTGGTTGGCGCCCGAGCCGCTTGAGCGGTATCTCGACGCCGGTCTTGCAGTCGTCTCAATCGACTACCGCCTCGCCCCCGAAACAAAGTTGGCGGCGATAGCAGAAGATGTAGAAGACGCCTTCGCATGGGTCCGCGGCGCAGGCACCGAAGAGTTCGGCTTCGACCCTGACTGTATCGGCGTAGTCGGCCATTCAGCCGGCGGCTATCTGGCGCTTCTTGCAGGGTATCGAGTTAAGCCCGCGCCGAATGCACTCGTCGCCTTCTACGGCTACGGCGACGTCGTGGGCGACTGGTACAGCAAGCCCGATCCGTTCTACCGCACGTTCGATCTTGTCACGGAAACCGATGCCCACCGCGCAGTCGGAGACCTGGAGCTGACCGACGGCGCAGCCGACCCGGCGCGGTGGGATTTCTATCTCTGGTGCCGCCAGAACGGCCTCTGGCCCGAGCAGGTCTCCGGCCACGACCCGATCGCCGAAGTCGGCTGGTTCATGCCGTACTCGCCCGCCGAAAACGTCACATCAGACTACCCACCGACGCTCCTCCTCCACGGCGAAGCCGACACGGACGTGCCGTACGCCCAATCCGTCCTCATGGCGGAGCGCCTCGCCGGTGCCGGCGTGGACCACGAGTTCATCACCATCCCCGGCGGCCACCACGGCTTCGACCACGACCCGGAAACGGCAACCCGCGCTGACGTCACAGCTGCCTTCGGCCGCGTAATCGATTTCCTGTCAGAGCGGATTTGAGCTAGCGCCCTTACGCCGCCTCCGGTCGCCTGGGGAACCTCTGAAGGATCGATTACTAGCCAACCGGCGCCGGGATATATAGATGGGAGCAGACTCTCGAAGGAAATCACGCTGCCTATCTCAACTTGGACAGCACCACACCCACTTTGGCATCCTCGATAGACCCGATAACCGTTGAGCATCACGGTATGGAGAATCGATCCAGATAAGTTCTCCCTACCATCCCCCAGCTCCACCAAATCAAACGAAAGTCCAATGCTTCGCGTCCAGCTCGTTCAGGCAAGGCGATCGCCCTCGCGCCGAATCAATCTTCATATCATCCTCTCTCTGAAGCGAACCGCATCTATCTATTTCATTCAAAAATGAGCGGAACAAATCGGACTCGCGATTCGTCTTCAAAGCAAGGAGGGAACTGCGGACCCCATGAGTAACTCCCATGCACGCCTACTGGCTTCTTCAATCGCGATACTGGCGGGCGGAGTCATAGCAAGCGCCGCAAGAATCGACGAAAACCTTGGTCTCGCGATCATCTTGATCGCCTCCGCGATGTTTCTCGCCGAGTACGTGCGCCTTAGGAGAAGCTAGCTAATCATGCTTGGCCTTGTAGTCGGCGCGGTAGCGGCGATGTTCTTCCTTGGTGCGTGCTCCAGCGAAAGCCCCACCCCAACTCCATCGGTGATTCCAGAAGGCGCGATCCAGGGTCAGGTATCTATTGGACCTCTGTGTCCCATCAGTCCGTGCCCTGATCCGATCGACAATCCGTTTGTTGGACTCGAAGCGGTCCTGTCACCGGACGCAGGGGGCACCATCAGATTAGGTCTCCTCCCAGACGGAAGCTTCGCCGGTTTTATTCCGTCTGGCAGATATGAAATCACTATCGATCCCTGTGTCCACATGGGGTGTGAGTTGTCACTACCGAAAACCGTCGAGATCACTCCAGCGGGCATGACAACTGTCGACATAGACATCGAGACGGGCATCCGCTGAGGTAGGCGAAGCATGAGTCATCGAAATGAAGCCGGCAAACTAGGTCTCATCGAACGCATTTTCGAGAGAGCGAACATTGCCAGAGCAATTTTAGTCGTCGCCCTGTTAGCGGGCCTGGCTGGAGTGTCCTGCTCCGATTCAGGCGATTCCACGCTGACGCCAGAATCTCGTGTCGACACCACGATGCAGTCCTATCTTGATGAGTTGGAGGCATTGCGAGATTCGCTGACCGAATTTGGCAACCCGGACGGACAGGGAGGATCAATCCAGAAAGTCAGGGATGCGACCAACCGGTTGATCGGCTTCGGGCCATTCTTCGCTGGTCTAACGCAAGAACGCCAAACCTATGTGAACGATCGGTACGGGGCTGAGCTTGGCTTGCTTCTCCAGCAGATAGCCAATCGGGCCATCGGGGCTGTTGAGATATCCGGCGAGCAAGAGATAGCTCTGCTCATACAACAGATTCCTGGATTGGCTGCGACGAGTAACCAATCGCGCAGGTGAGGTCACGTGTCTTGAAACTCACATTGATTGCTATCGTCATGATCATTCCATTAGCGATAGCCTGCGGCAGTGGAGATGAGCAGACGATGCCTACCCCGACTCCTCCAACTGGCGGGTCAGATCCCATGGTTGTCCAAACTCTGGCTGATCGAACGGAACCGGCCAGCGACCTCAGTGTCGTTGGTTACGTGGTGGTCCGAAACGGCGGCAGGTTATGTGACGTGCTTCTGGAATCGTTTCCGCCACAGTGCGGTCCTGCATCGGTCGAGCTTGCTGGATACGAAGACCTGGATGTTGAGTTCACGGAAGCGCAAGGTGTTCGCTGGACTGAGAACAAGGTGGCATTTCGTGGCAGGTGGAAAGATTCCGTCTTCACTCCCTCCCGTTTGCTCGACTAGACACCGAGTTCATCGGTACCGGGTCTCGATGAAGAGTAAAAGAGGGACGATCTTGACGCACCTCTTGATGAAGCAAAGAACTTGGTTGTCGCACCTGTTGATAGCCTGTCTCGCGTTGGTGTTCGGGGCATGTTCTGACTCTCAACCCAACGAAACTCCGACACCAACGAAGGTTGCGGTACAGACTCCGGATCAATCTGTTGGAGCGTCACATCGACTTACGGGACAAGATGTTGCCGACATCTTCATCGACATAACCCGCCAGAAATCCGCGCTTGAGGTTGGTCCGTTTCCGAATTGCTGGGAGTGGCTGGACTTTGGAGCTAACACCTTCGAGGTGAAAAAACTCGACGAACCCGGTAGGTGGAGCATCTACAACCGAAGATCAAACGCTGGCCTGGAGAGCTTCTGGCAGTACAGCGAGACGACCGGTGTGATCACACGGCTTAACGAATGGGCTTGCTAACGCGTCAGGGCGTCCAGCTGATCACCGCCGCCGTGCACTCGAACCGAATACCGTCGAACCCTTCGTGGGCGAATACGGACCGAGCACCACTGGTAATTCTGCAGCGCGTGACTGGTAATTCGCAGGTCGTGGATTCGAACCCCACAGGACCCCACCAATGTTCGTGGTACGAGCCGGGGGTCAGGTCAGGTCTGTCAAGAGCGCAGATGGCGAACCAATCGATGTTTGACTATGCATGTGATCACATTGAAACTGCACGGATCATAGGGACGACTCAACGTTCAGGAGGCACGGAATGTACGGCACAGTGTTCACGATGAAGGCTCTCCCAGGAAAAAGAGACGACGTGGTGGCGGTATTCAACGAATGGGAAGAGAAGCGAAAGCCACAAGCAACAGTGACTGGCGGCTATCTCCTACTATCTGAATCTGAACCTGACGGCTTGGTAGGAATTGCACTGGCGCCGGACGAGGCAACCTACCGCGCCAACAACGACACACCTGGCCAAGCTGAGTGGTATCAAAAACTGCGGGCCCTGCTGGTCGATGATCCGGAGTGGAACGATGGCCAGATAATCGACATGCAGTAGTGCGCTTCATCGCTTCGAGGCCGGGGACGATTGTCCCGCTCTAGATGCCGGGCGGGTCCGCGTCAGGTGTCCCTAGCCCAAACAGTAGTCGGGTCACCTAGTGCAGTCGGTCACGCACTTTCCTAGCGTGCCTGTACGCGCGCATCATGACTCAGTTGCCAGGTTGATGATGTCACTGGTCAACCGCTCTTCGTCACTTGGTGGCTTGAGTACCCGTCATCGAGTAGACCGTGGCTGGCCGGGGACCCTGCAGGCTCTTCGCTCAGGGTCGCGGAGTCTTCACCTGACGTGGTCGACGCACTACCGTCGGCGTGAAGGGCTCAGAAATTTCCCTCTGCGGCTTCTTTCAGGATCAGCTTGTCCAGGGTTAGCTCGGCTACAGCTCTCTTCAGTTGCGTCCGAATGAGTCTTGGCGCCACAATGTTAGATCGAAATCCTCTGTAGGCGTAAGTAGCTGCAGCTGAACGAGCAAGTCCTTCAATGCCGGCTTTAGCCGCGGCAATGGCCTCATGATTCGGTGTTCCGGTACTCGCCGCAGCGGACGAGACAAACACGACTGATAGTCGGGAATGGTCGGAACGATCTATAACCGACTTTAGGAATGAGAAGCTGGAATCAAGGTTTACCGAAATGGTTTCTCGCCATTCGTCGTGCGAAGTGAGATGCACGGGCTTGAGAACCATGGTTCCGAGCAGGTTCGCTGCGCTGGTGATTGGCCCGAGCTGCTCAGCCAGTTTCAAAACAGCTGTGTTGATCTCGTCGTGTTATACAGATTCGATATGTGCAGTCGGAAATCCGGTTTCAGACTTGAGATGCTCGAGCCGCTCGCCAGGTCTCGAGATCAACCCGACCTGGACTCCTTCGGAGCGCAGTCTGCAGGCAAGTGACGATCCCGTGTCACTGGTGGCGCCCAGGATCAAAATCCTGTCGGAGGACGTAAACGATGGCATGACTGAATTTCCTCGCTCGCTGCAGCTTCTGTGACGGACCTGTGCTGTGGTTCAGTTCAACGCTTAGATGTGATTGATGTAATCAATCGACGCTTGAGTTATCTGCCAAACCGACCACCCAATAATCCCGAGGCTTCCTAGAGCCAGGATCGCTAACGCCAATCCGTACGCGAATCAGAAGAGAGGGTTATTGGCAATCGAGTCCAGACTACTCTGAGATTGAGCATCCGAGTTCGATCGATTTCTGGCTGTAACCATCACCGGCCATCACTTTCACTTGCATCGGTTTCTTCTGACCCGAAGCTCTGCGTGAATCACCTCTTTGAAGATCGGAACACGTCTGTGGCCAACACACTGAATAGGGGTGCTAGTTCCGGACGAAATCTTCGCAGCCTTTCCGCGGTCGATAGACGCTCGCCGAACGAGAAACGTGTCTTACCAATGTATTTGGTTCGTACGTTGAGCCGCACTTCAAACAGGGCGACTGGCATGAGTCCTGCCGAGGTTGTCATCCCTCCAAGATTCCGAAGGTCGCCAAAAAGATGCCAGATCGCGAGAACCGACGGGCCGTCTACATCCATCCGACACCCGGAGAAAGTCAATTCAAACTGGTCTCCAGCTCGGTCCAGATGCAGGTTTCCTTCAACATCGAAGCCGACCTGTGATCTACTCAACCTTTCGGCCACGCATCTTCAACAAGCCGTTGAGTTTCCATGCAGCGTGATCAGCTGTTGACCCCACCCCGGATGGAACCTGCACTACCATGTCCTCAAACTCGTAGCTGATCTCGGCGCTGTGCTCAGTCAACGACTGCCACAACGACGTCGCCAGCTCCGGCCATGTCGGCTTTGGGTTAACTGTTGTCATCTCGACTATCCTCCTGCCTAACAGCTACACGGTCATTGCTTTCTTCAGCCTTCTTCGCATCCTGGGCCAACAGGTAATACGAGTAAGCGGCCCCGATCATCACTAAGAGGACTACTAGGAAAACTATGGTGACGGAAGTGTCTGCACTCATTTTCTATTCACCGCCTCCAGCGACGATCCCAGGGCCAGTATCGATGGGACCCATAGCCCCACGAATATCGCCTGGTGCTCTGAGTCGTCTACGAAGAACCACAGAACAACTGAAAAAACAAAAGAGATGAAGGCTCCCAGCATGTACAGCCATGTGAAAGCGGTGAAGTTCTTGAACATGATTACCCTCGTGCAATGCGTTGACTAACTACAACATGATAACAAGTATTGTTGTATAAATCCAGCTCTATGCTTAGTATATCCGTTGTATGCACAACACATCCGTTATCCGTAGAAAGTGATTGATCCATCCCCATGAGCACTTCACTTCTGATACTCGGCGACCAGTTGATGGATGACCATCCGGGGATCGATCGCGGTGATATCGACCGCCTGGCGATGGTGGAAGCATCTGATCTCGTGCGGGCTCGGCCGTATCACAGAAAAAAGCTTGTACTGCTCCTATCCGCAATGCGCCACTTCGCTGAGAACTTGGGGCATCTGGGACGGCCCGTCGACTACAGGCATGCCGCAACTCTCGAAGCTGGAATTAGAGAGCACGTCACCGCATTTGGCGTGGACCGACTGCTGGTCATGGATCCCGATTCTTACTGGGTCAGACAGCGTATCTCGTCCTGGGCGAAGAACCTTGGAATCGAGGTCGAATTGCTCACAAACGAGAAGATGCTGGGTACGCGAATAGAGTTTGACAAGGCTTTGACTGATGCCCCGATAAGGACTCAAGAGGATTTCTATCGCAGCATGCGCAAACTGACTGGCTTGCTTATGGACAACAAACTCACACCCACGGGCGGCAAGTGGAATTTCGATGCTTCGAACCGGAAACCGCTACCGAAGTCGGGGATCGAAATTCCAGAGCCGATCAGTTTCGAGCCTGATTCGATTACACGACGGGTTATGGATGAGGTTGAACATCTCGAGGAACTTGTCGGTAGCCCGTCTGGTTTCAACCTTGCAGTCGATTCGAATCAGGCCAGGGAAGCGCTCAACGAGTTTATTGTGAACCGCCTCACACTTTTTGGTCGATACGAAGACGCGATGACCTTTCGAAGCGAGATGATCTTCCACTCCGGTCTGTCGGCTTACATGAATCTGGGGTTCTTGGATCCGCTCGAAGTGTGCAGAAAGGTCGAAACTGCCTACGAAGCTGGAGCTGTTCCGATCGAGTCGGCAGAGGGTTTCATTCGCCAGGTTGTCGGATGGCGTGAATACATGCACTTCCAGTACAGACGCGAAATGCCAGGGTTATCGAAGTCGAACGCCTGGGACCACAATCGACCACTTCCCGAGTTCTGGTGGACTGGTGAGACCAACATGGCCTGCATGGGATCTGTGATCAAGAAGGTGATCAGGACTGGATACTCTCACCACATTGAGCGACTGATGATCCTTACGAGCTTTGCGTATATGACTGAACTCAATCCCGTTGAAGTGAATGAATGGTTCAGATCCGTCTACCTCGACGCATACGACTGGGTCGTTACGCCAAACGTGATCGGTATGGGACTAAACGCGGATGGTGGAAACATTGCGACCAAGCCCTACTTTTCTTCTGCGAACTACATCAACCGCATGTCGGATTATTGCGCCAGCTGCGGTTTCGATCCCAAGAAGAGAACAGGCCCCACCGCCTGTCCGTTCAATCTTCTCTTTTGGCGCAAGCTTTCAAGGGAACGCCAGAGACTCTCTGAGAACTTCCGATCGCGAATGATGGTCAGGCAACTTGACAAGATGGACGATTCAGAGCGAACGGGGATAATCCAGGCTGCCCAGCACTGGCTGGATTCCGAGATCTAACTATCTCGACTCAGTTCTGGAGAGCTTCTCGTTGTACGTTGTGCGGGCAAGCTTGAAAGCGTCGAGCATCGTCTGCCTTACAGTCCGGTGATCGACAACCGGGAACGGGTACCCGTTGATCGATTTCGAGTTCGAAGTCACCGATGAAGACTCCCAAGGCTCGTGGATGTAACGGTCAGCTACACCCTGCAGCTCGGGAATCCATTGACGAACATACTCCCCTTGTGGATCGAACTTTTTGCCCTGAAGTACGGGATTAAACACGCGGAAGTAAGGTGCGGCGTCAAGTCCCGTGCCGGCCGTCCACTGCCAGCCTCCGATGTTTGCCGCCGTATCGCCGTCGATCAGATGTTTCATAAACCACTGCGCGCCGTGTCGCCAATCGATGAGCAGGTCTTTGACCAGGAACGAGGCGACTATCATTCGGCAGCGGTTGTGAATCCAGCCTTCAGCTGAAAGCTGGCGCATCGCCGCGTCGATAATCGGGTAGCCGGTCTGTCCCTGCTGCCATGCTTCAAGGTCAGCGACGGATTCGTTCCAGTCAATGTGCTCGAACTCGGGACGGAGCGACTTCTTAGGCGAATCTGGAAAGTGGTGGAGCGCGGCCTGGTAGAACTCCCTCCAGATCAACTCGCTTATCCATGTTCGTACTGACGCAAGTCTTGTTTCGGACAGACTTTGGTCTTCGGATAGCGGTACCGCTTTCTCGACAAGCGATTCGATCGAGATCATTCCGAACTTCAAAAATGGCGAGAGACCTGATGTTGACTCGCGATCAACCCTCGATCGGTCTTTGCCGTATCTCCAGAGGGCACCTTCATCCGCGACGAAACGTTGGAATAGCTCTTCGGCCTCGCGTTCGCCTGTCGGGTGCGAATTAGGAACCTGGGGCAGTGGAGGTGATTCGAGTAGTTCGCCCCATGCGAATTTCACAGATCCGGGATCTAATATGGTTGGGCCCTGCCGAGGGAGCGCCTGCCATTTCTTTCGGAAGCTCGAGTATACCTTGAACGGCCCTCCATGATCGGCCAGAACCTCCTCTGGATGGAAAACTGTGAGACCCCCAACAAGACTCAGGTTGACCTCTGCAGCGACCGCCCGGTCCCTTCTTTTCGCATATGGAGTGAAGTCCGCCTCGGCGAAAACTGGCGCGTTTAATGTCTGGGAGAGCCTTGGGATGATCTGCATGGGATCACCTGACTCTACGACTAGGTTACCGCCGAGTTTTCGCAGGTCTGAATCGAGAGACTGCAGTCCGGAATAGAGGAATCGGTTTTGTTTCTCTGATTCTCGTCTACTAAATCGCGGGTCGATTATGAACAAAGGGACGACTTCTCGCCCTCCCAACGATGCAGCCTCGAGCGCACGATTGTTGTTGAGACGTAGATCGCGCCTGATCCACCAGATCGCTTTACCAGTCGAGTTCAATTCGGTCGCTCGATTGATCTCTTGATGCCTTTCAGCATCCCTCCAAAGACCAGAATATGCATCGGATATAGCAAAACCCAGTACAGAATCCCGACCAGACCCTTGGGATCGAATGCAGCGGTCTGATCCACGTATGTCTTCCCATCCACGGTTCTGGTCGACAACTTCAGCCATGCCTCGCCAGGCAGCTTCATGTCGGCATGCAGGATCAGACAAGAGTCAGTGACCCGCACGACCGTCCAGAAGTCGAGGATCGAGTTTGCCTTCGGAGGGTACTTAGTCTCACCAGAGCGTAAGCCCGGTCCACCAAATAACCGATCGATAACTCCCCTAAGCTTCCACAACCAGTCACCCCAGAACCATCCGTGCGGACCGCCCACGTGTAGTAACAATCTGTTGATTGTCACTTGGTCCCCGTCTACTAGAACGCTTCGACGTTCGACGAACTTCACACCCGTCCGGATCTTCTCAGTCAAGGCTGCTGTTTCAAACGGCTCGTCTAGGAATCCGAGTTCCCTGTCCTCATCAGAAAGCGCATTCTCGATAGCCTCTATGACTCCAATGGGAACGAAGCTGAAATCACGCCTGGCATTTTCATCGACCACGATGGAGCTGTGAGCAGCGCTGTCGACGATCCGTTTGCCTATTCGGTAGTGGGCAGGAGTCACAAGTTTCAGCCAGAGACTCGAAAGTCGCGGTGTGATAACCGGAACCGGGATCATGAATCTCCGAAGGCCACGCGCCCTTGCGTACTCGTGCATCAAATCTGCATAGTTGGTCACCTCTGACCCACCAATCTCATATATGTGGCTTTTGTTACCAGTTTCAGAAGCAGATTCGACCAGGTAGCGGACCAGATCGTGAGCCGCTAAAGGCTGGACAGGCATGCGCACCCACCGCGGCGTGACCATCACAGGGAGACGTTCGACCAGCGACCTGATCGCCTCAAATGGCATACTGCCGGAACCGATGATGACCGATGCACGAAACTCCGTCACTGGGACGCCGCTCGATTTTAAGATTTCGCCGACTTTATGACGGCTCTCGATGTGAGCTGAGGTATGACTCGAGTCACTCTGGGCAAGTGCACCTAGGTAGATTATGCGGCGTACGCCTGCTGTCCGAGCTGCCTCAGCAAAGTTCTGGGCCGATTGCGTTTCAAGTCTGAAGAAATCAGCGTCTTCACCAAGCGAGTGCACCAGATAAAAGGCGACATCGCATCCAAATAAAGCCGCTTTGAGGGACTCCAGATCCATAACATCTGCTCTGGCAGCCTTAGCATTCTCAGGTAACGAGTCTGCAAGACGGGCCGTATTACGTGTCAGGCAGACCACCTGGTTAGCAATCTCGGATAGGGGAGCTAGCAGCATCCCACCGACATATCCTGTCGCGCCCGTCAAAGCAATCCGTAGGTCGGGAGTCATTAGATTCTGGATCTCCGTTTCGTTTCGTCAAAATGGGTTCGCGTTCCGAACTAGGACGAGAGTTGGCGGTATAACTCGCGCTAGGTGATCGGTCCATTTGTGCAGAGGTTCCTGACCTCAGGCGGCACATATCGAAACACTCGTCGTGGACTTTTTGTTTCGCTATCCGCAAGAGGCGTCTGATGCCTCGATGTATGTCCTCCCCGAAGTATCAGGCAGGAGTCGATCCAGCAATAAACACCGAAGTAGCGAATTGCAAGCCGACGACTTCTCGTCGGTACCAAGCTCGTGAGTCCTACCGAGTTGACCTAGTCAAGTCGGTCGTCAAAGCTAAAAACCTCGACCCTCCTAGATACGCATTGTATATTCTACATTATCTTTGTTTGTGTAGTATATATTCTATAGTACGTTGAGATGTTATTCCGCTTGCCAAGACAGGTAGGAGGTTCTGGTGGTTACCGAACTGAAGTCCGAAAAAGCCAGCGTCGAGTCGGCCGTGATCGAAATCCTGACTGCGGTCGGTGAGGATCCCGGACGAGAAGGGCTGATTGATACACCAAATCGAGTTTCACGTATGTACGAAGAGTTGCTATCGGGTTACTCGACGGACGCTGTGGCGCTTCTAAATAATGCATTGTTCGATGCGGAGTACGACGAGATGGTGGTGGTTAGCGGAATCGAGTTCCATAGTCTCTGTGAACATCACATGCTTCCGTTTTCCGGAGAGGCGAACGTTGGCTATCTCCCTGGCTCAAAGGTCGTCGGTCTCTCCAAGATTCCGCGCATCGTCGACATGTACGCGAGGCGACTGCAGGTCCAGGAGCGTATGACGAAGCAGATCGCTGAGACAATATCGACTCTGGTTGAACCTCGCGGAGTCGGCGTAGTCTTGAAAGCCTCTCACATGTGCTCAACGGTGCGAGGAGTTAGAAAACAGAACTCTGAAATGCTAACCAGTTCGATGCTAGGTGAGTTTCGGACAAATAGAACAACCCGACAGGAATTTTTGTCCCACATCGGACGTTAACATCAGAAACGAACAGCTCCCATTTGAGAAACAGTGGGGGTTCTGTCAGGACTTAGTCCACACACCGAATAGAAACCGCGACTAAGTGACCTGACCCATTTAAACGAGTCCAGTCGAAAGTTGTAAAACTGGACGTTTTCAAGGAGGGGCATATGCCTCGAAAAGATGATTCACCGGAGCGGATCCTGAACTGGGTCACATATGCAGCATTCCATACTCTTCCCTACCGGTGCCTCCGAACGCCTCTCCTTTTCGAGGATCTAGGCTGACCAACGGTTGGTTGCGGCCTTGGTCGCACATGACTCATACCCAGGGACATAAGGAGCTTCCGCCAGCGGGCACTTACTCCGTCGGGATCCAGTTCACCACGGTAGATCGCACTCTTAATCCTGCCTCTGAACGAAGAGAGTTTTTCATCGACCTCGGCTGAACCGGTCATGAACAGCGGTGAGTATCCGGACGGCTGAAACTCACGACGTTTCATGTCCAATCGCAGCCGGGATAACGCTGCAGCCAGGTAGGCATTGGATCCAGCCAGAACCAGGAATCCAGCCAGCCATCCAGGCCAAATCGCTACTCCTACAACACCGCTGGCGAAAGCAGCCGCGACAAGCAGAGCTAGATCATTCAGCATTTGTACAGATGATGCGATTCTTGATATTCGCGGGCGCCCAGAGCGCGCAAATCTGAACGCCACCACCCAGTGTGCCAGTAGCATTGTCGATGGAGCTGCGAATGCCGCGACCTTCGCAGGCAGCTCAGAGTCGACAGACAGCTCGACCGGAATCCGATCCAGATCAACTGGTGCTACCTCCGCCGGGATCTCATCTGCGAACAGATAGATACTTACAGCGCACAGGACAACAACCGCCTGCACCATCAGCGGCCGCAGGATTGATCTTCGCTCCCGGACATGTCTCTTCAGGTGGGCACGTAAAGCCTGCCTACCACTGAATCCTCGCTTTTTGGTTCTCCACTTGCACTTGTTGCAACTGAATCCTCCGTCCTTGAAGTCTTCGCGTGTCGCACCGAACTGCCGCGCTGCCCCAACCACACGTTTGTCGACGATCTCTCGGGTGCGTTTCGGTGTTTCGTCATCGAAATCGTCATGTTTTCTTCTTCGACCTCTTCTTCTTGATGTTCTTGCCATACCTATCTGGTTCCTAACTGCCTGTACGTGCGCGTGTGTAAAGGCAAAGCCATGGGAGATGCCTGGCCATCTGCAAACGCAGTTGTGTAGGTCTTTGTGTTCGCTATTGCCGACATGCGCGTTTTTCCTGCCGTAAAAAAGCCCCGCGGACGAATCCACCGGGGCTACGGGTGTTGTTAGAGCTGGCCGGGGTTACGGTCCCGGGCACCTGGTGCGGAGTCGAACGGTGGCGCGACTTCGGCGCTCTTCCTGTCTTCGCCCAACGCACCGGCGTCAATTGAAGGGGTTCCGCTCCCGGCCAGCCTGGCGGCCAGGATCTGCGCGAGCACGCGAAGAGCCTGATCCGGGTCAGGTTCTTCCTTGCGGTATTTCGCTCTGGCGGCCATACATTCATGGTCGCAAACATTTCTTTATCCATATCTCTACATGGTGTGATGTGCTAAGATGGTATTAGTTGTAGTTTCTTAAGGAGTTCGCGGCGATGCCTCGAGAAGTGGCACCAGATGTAAGACAGAAGTGGATCGAGTTAGCCGACGGAGGGATGAGTCCCTCACAGATCAAGAAGGCCCTCGGTAGCAGCTCGGATATCCGTACGATCGAAAATGCGATCTACAGAGAGAGAGCTGAAAGGGTCTCGGACAAGATTCGCGAGAAGGCTTACATCGAGGCGCTTGCCGAGCACTGGGCGATACTCGGCAACTCACCGGAGGAATTCGTGGAGTCGGTTAAGCGTTCACAGAACCGGTTCGGCAACCGGCCTCCTGTCTTTGCCCTTGCGGAGACGGAAATGGTCTCCTCCGCATGGACCGCCAGTAAGAAGCCTGGAAGTAGTCAGTGGAAAGTCAGCCTCACCTATATAGATTCTGTTGAGGCGCAGTCGCTCAAGGAACACATGGGTGATAGTCCGTTCTGGAGAACCGTAGATTCTTATGCAAAGTCCCTAGCGTGGTTCATTGAGGCAAGGCTGGCAATCGCCAAGGCCGTGGTTGAATCGGTCAAGTCAGTCACCGGGTTCGAGGTTAAGGAAGATGGCGTCGACAGGCTGGAGATTGTCGGTCTTTCGAACCTGGAAGACGACTTTTTCAGGGTTATGGCTGGAGACCAGACTCGGCTTAATGACATCCAGTCCTCGCTCCGAATCGACGACAACGGAAAGCGCCTCCGGCTACGCGGATCACTGATCCTGGAAGTAGGCTCGGAGGTGCCTGGTGACATGGCAGACCGAATCGTTCAGGGGCTGGAAGAACTTAAGGGCGACAGTGAATGGAAGAAGTGTGCCGGAGCTGCGATGGCGTTGGAGCGCGCTGCGGACGAGCTTGAACGGGAGTACGCAGTGATGAAAACGATGCCTGCTCTTCCAGGAATGTGTACTGCTTGCAGGAAGGTTGCGTGATGAATGTAGCTGACCAACCTCCAGTTAGCGTGGCCCTCTACGCAAGGGTGTCGAGCGTGGCCCAGGATGTCGATCTCTCGATTGCGGCGCAGTTGAAGGCGCTGCGTGAACATGCCCGTACTAACGGCTTCGTTGTGGTCGACGAGTTCGTCGATGAGGCTAAGAGTGGCAGGACCGCTGACCGCAAAGAGTTCTTGAGAATGGTATCGCTGGCGAAGTCGAAACCGGCTCCGTTTCAGTTGATTCTGGTCTGGAAGCTGTCCAGGTTCGCCCGCAACCGTGAAGACGCAGTGTTCCACAAGGCGTTGCTGCGGCGTCGAGGTATACGCGTCGTTTCGATAAACGAGCCAGTTGACGACACTCCGTCAGGCAGATTGATCGAGGGTGTCATCGAATCGATGGACGAGTTTTACTCGGCTAACCTGGCTCAGGACGTGACGCGTGGCATGCGTGAAACGGCTTCCCGGGGGTTCTGGGTCAGTTCGAACACCCCTTACGGCTACCGAAGAGTTCGCGTTAGTGATGGAGCCAAGGAGCGCACCAAGCTGGCAATCAAGGATGATGAGGCAGCAGTGGTTCGGATGATCTTCGCCGAGGCATCGTCAGGGGTCGGATCGAAAGAGATCGCCATCCGGCTGAACAATGATGGAATCCGGTCCCCGGGTGGAAAGCGCTGGGGCAAGGCGACTGTCCACGCTATGTTGCGGAACCCGGTGTACAGGGGCGACCTGGTGTTCGGAAAGAATGGTCGCTATCACCAGGAGGCAGGTATCGCACCTCTGGTTGTTCCAGGGGCCGTGCCGGCGATTATCGACTCACAGAAATTCGATGCAGTTCAGTCAGCTCTTGAGTCTCGGGCGCCGACTATCAAACATCCCAGGAGGACAGCAGGAAGCTATCTACTCAGTGGCCTCCTCCACTGCGGTGAATGCGGCGCAGCAATGTACGGGCACGGGGCGAAGTCTGGCCAGTACCACTACTACATCTGCACTACTGCCAGCCGGAGTGGCAACGAGGCCTGTTCGGCGAGTCCGGTTGAGCGGACCCTGATCGAGGCTCGCATCCTAGAACGTCTCCTACATGTGATCCTTGCGGACGAGCACATCGAGCGGCTTGTTGAACTTACAAACGAGTACCTTGCTGAGAGTTCAGACGCGTCGAAGTCGGTTGAGCAGGGGCTGGAGAAGGATCTGAAAGACGTTCGCTCCCGGTTGGCGAAGCTGTACGAGGCCATGGAGACGAGTGAGTTAGACCTGGCTGACCTGGCTCCAAGGATCAAGCAGCTCCGGTTGGAGGAGCGGCAGATGGATGCAGCAAGGGCACGGGCACAGGAACGATCAGTCCGGAACACTTCCGCCAGGGTTGAGCTCGACCAGGTGCTGGAACAGTTGCGTGACTTGAAAGGGCTGTTGGACTCAGGTTCTACAGTCCAGAGAAAGCAGTTTGTCTCTGCGCTGATCAAGCGCATCACAAAGACCGGTGATCAGATCTCGATCGATTACACGTTGCCGGTGGACGAGGGGTCAGAGACCAGATCGTACTCAGTACCCCGTATTGACTTGTCTGGTGGGCCCGGGAAGACTCGAACTTCCGACCTCTACTTTATCAGAGTAGCGCTCTAACCGGCTGAGCTACGGGCCCGTCTAAAGGTCGACCAAAGACTGGATCCGCGCTTAGTGAAAGTTCGGATCAAACGAGTGGCGAAGACTCCGCTAAAGGCAGTCTTTTCGACCGAGACCGGGTAATTCTACAACGAGTTCCACTGGAGTGTTCCGGGCAACTATGAGCACAAGGTTCTCAGTTTCGGAGGTGTTGACGGGTTGATGATTGGAATTTGGTGGCACGTAGACGAAATCACCTGCTGTAATTTCATCTTCTTGTTCCAACTCCGTCCCTGAAAGGAACAGTCCTTTGCCGCTGACGATGTAAATCGCTGATTCACAGTTCGTATGGTAGTGGGTAGTTGAGCACCGCCCGGGCGGAACCGTTGCCACGGCGAGATGGATCCCGGTAGAACCTGTCAAACTCTCGGAAACACCCGCCAGACGTGTCATTGCCCCGGAGTTGACCTCAACTTCAAGCTGGTCACCGCGGATTACTTTGCAAGTTTCACTTGTCATAACTCAATCATTCTTATTACTCGAATCAACTGGACTCAAGCGTCGAGTCGCCCCTCTATGACCGCAGCCTGTTCTCTCAGAGACTCAGCTGTCTCGGCATCTCCATCCTCTTCGTAGAGATCTGCGAGAGCGTAGTGTGAATTAACAGACAACTGAGTGTCTCGATCTCGCGTGATCACTGTGAGGTACGCTATTGCCGCCTCTCTGATATCACCAATTTGTGACAACGCGGTAGCTCTCACCCACCAGGCCTGAGGAATCGCACGAGTAGTTCTTTCGATGACAATCGAACGGTTGGCCATCGTCAACGCTTCTTCGTTTCGCCCAACTATCAGGTAGACGGCACCCACTGCGCTTAGAAGGTTTCCTTCGTTCGGAAACTGATCTGCCAGGTCTTCATAACTCGCGATCATTTCAGCTGCAGAATTCTCTATACCTAACTCAACTCTTTTCGATGCGACGTTTGCGAGCATGACTCGAGTTGGCAGAGCGAGAGGGTTTCTCTCGTGAAATTCAATCAACTGCCTGCGAGCCTCCTCTACAACGACGGTCGCTGATTCCCGGTCATCCTGTTCCATGAAAAGTTCAGACTCTTGCAGAAGACGATCGACTGACCGGATAACAAGCGCCTCATAGTTTGGCGCCAAACGCTGTGCGTCTCGGAGAGTTACGAATCCGACCGAGGCACGAGGTTCAGAACCTGCTGCCACTCCGAGCATAGACGCTCGCAGGCTGCCGACATCAATCGTGTAGAACAAAACTATCACCAGAACTGCAACAATCGAAGTAGCAATGACCGCAGGTGTACGATTTGGTCGTTTCGGTTGATATTTTGGCTTAGCACTTCGATGATTCTGAATTGTCTCAGTATTTTTTTGTCCATCTACAGTAATTGTTATGTTTCCTTTTGTAGCAATTCGATAAAGCACAATCACAATTGCTACCAGAATCCAGAAAACGAACAAATCAGATATTCTGCCTACACCGATCAATTGTTCTACGAAATTGCCGACTAGTGCTCCAGAAACACCAATTACTATGAACACAATTGCGGAATGATGAAGGGAGTAGTTCTGCCTCGCAATGAGCGTCATACGTAGCAGTGTCGACGCTAACGACAACAGTATGGCCATGAACGCGAACAGTCCGAACCATCCAAGTTCTGCCAGGTACTGAAGAGGCCGATTATGCGCCTGATCAACCACCTGCATGGAGACACGTGGCTCTGATACGAGTGGAGTCGAATACCGCAGCATATCTGGTCCGTATCCGAAGACTGGCCTGAGTACCCTTGCGATACCACTATCAGGCTGTTGGCGGTCCCACGAGGTCGATAGTTCGAAAACGTTTGACCATATCGACGCACGCCCAGCCAGGCCCGCATCAACAAAGCCGCCGAAACGGGACTGTAGTGGTACCGATTCGATCCCGGCAAGCAGAGAACCACCGGGGTCATTGACTAGAGGAGAATCTGACTCACCTGCAATCGGTTCGTCTTCTGTTGGTTGACCCGGGGAGTTTTGCAACCGTCCCACAACGGCATCGAATTCACCTGAAAACTGCGTAGGGCGTGAGTAGATCCCGCCTGCAGGGGCGATCAGGAGCATCGTCAAGATCGGAGTGAAGACCAGAATCACCGCAACAGGTATGTGTTTCGGTTTGATGCTCTTATACGAGGTGATTACAAGAAGCACCGCTCCGAGGGCAAGTAGTCCTGCAATCAGACCCACCAGCGGCCCTCTTGAACCCGTCAACCACAGAGCGAGCACTTCCAAACTAAGGATAGCGCTAAGCGTTGCTGAGCGAACCCAGATATTAGATATCCACTGATGACCGATCAACACCACCGTCAGTGGGATAGCGATCACGAGATAGGCACCAAAGTAAAGTGGGTTGCCAAACGATGATATTACACGTATCTGTGCGTCAGTCACGCCGACGGGATCCCAGCCATTACTTTGCATTATTCCATATATAGAACTGACTATGCCTACAAACACTAACGCATAGATTATTCGCCATATTTGACTTGTTGATGTTGCATATATCAATATCGATAGCGCGATAATTATCATCGCAAGGAAGGTATACAGGTTGTATCCCGTCGTTTCAGGATCGGCCCCCAACGCACTGAAAGCCGGCACCGGTGAAAGCAGTGTCGACAAGATGTACCCGAAGGTGAAAAGCCCAACGAAAGACAAGGTCAGATTCGCTGGATTTCTGGTTATCCATGGCCACACATCAAAATTCGATTTATTGGCGGACCCACCCCAAAACACAACGCCTCGATTGACACCTGTCCAAATCAACATGCAAAGCAGGATTAGTGCGAAGAAGTGAAGGGCGTATCTCTTGGGTTCTTCAAATGCGATCGTGCCACCGCTAAACGAAAACACCAGTGGCACAAGAACGATTGCGCTAAGCCAAGTCACCTCGGCCCAGAACTCGATCTTTCGACTGGTAATCCATCTGACCAGATCTGTACTACCTTGGGATTTCGCGACGGAAGTCAGTTGTGATCCTTTTATTCAATCGCAAAGGAGTGGTCGAAGATTAGGCACTCTAGTCAATGAGCGACTCTAATGAGAGATTCTACGGTTGCCCGGCAGCGTTTACGTTACAGCCGGGGGGTATTCCGCACAGCTCTTAACCGAGGGCATATGGAATTGCCCAGTGAGAAAACCGGAAAGCAACAAAAAACCCGGCTTTGTGCCGGGTTCAGTCTTAACGGCTGAATAGTGGATGGAAAAGCTCATCGAGGGTTCACGAAGTGTTTAGCTTCTTTGCAGGTTTTACGGTCCTGCGAACCGTTTTCCAGTAACGATGACCATGATCTGGCGGGTTCGACTGTTTCAAGCTACGAGCCCCTTCCACTTCCCTGCGTCCTGTTGCCAAGAAGCAAGTTCGGGAATCTCGCTCAAGTATTTATTCGCAGTAAAACCGGTCACCGAACGACCTGGGTAGTCTCGAACGGGCTGTTTATGAACCTATCGTTTCAGTACTGGAATGCGCACCGCGCGCTCCGTACGTACAGAATCTCAAGATCCACCCGTAGTGAGAACTCCTTAGAAAGGAGGTGATCCAGCCGCACCTTCCGGTACAGCTACCTTGTTACGACTTCGTCCCAGTCAACGGCCCCACTCTCGGCACCTGCCTCCCCGAAGGGTTAGCCCGGCGACTTCAAGTGTTGCCATCTTCCATGACGTGACGGGCGGTGTGTACAAGGCCCGGGAACGTATTCACCGCAGTATGCTGACCTGCGGTTACTAGCAACTCCACGTTCATGCAGGCGGGTTTCAGCCTGCAATCCCAACTGAGACCAGCTTTGTCGGATTGGCTCCGCCTCGCGACTTAGCAACCGTCTGTACTGGCCATTGTAGCGTGTGTGTAGCCCAGGACGTAAGAGCCATGATGATTTGACGTCATCCCCTCCTTCCTCCCTTTTAGGGGCAGTCTCGTTAGAGAGTGTAACTAACGACAAGGGTTGCGCTCGTTGCGGGACTTAACCCAACACCTCACGGCACGAGCTGACGACAACCATGCAGCACCTGTGTAGGCTCCCTTGCGGGTCCTTCACCTTTCGGATCCGTACCACCTACATGTCAAGCCCTGGTAAGGTTCTTCGCTTAGCATCGAATTAAACCACACGCTCCGCTGCTTGTGCGGGCCCCCGTCAATTCCTTTGAGTTTTAACCTTGCGGTCGTAGTCCCCAGGCGGGATGCTTAACGGGTTACCTACGGCTCACAGGGGGTCGATACCCCGCAAACCTAGCATCCATCGTTTAGGGCGTGGACTACCCGGGTATCTAATCCGGTTTGCTACCCACGCTTTCGTCCCTCAGCGTCAGAACTGCCCCAGCAAGCCGCTTTCGCCACTGGTGTTCCTCCCGATATCTACGCATTTCACCACTACACCGGGAATTCCACTTGCCTCTGACAGTCTCAAGTTTGCCAGTATCCCCCGACCTTTCAGGGTTGAGCCCTGAAATTTCACAGGAGACTTAACAAACCGCCTACGGACCCTTTACGCCCAGTGATTCCGGACAACGCTTGCATCCTACGTATTACCGCGGCTGCTGGCACGTAGTTAGCCGATGCTTATTCCTCAGGTACCGTCCTTACTCTTCCCTGAGAAAAGGGGTTTACGATCCGAGAACCTTCATCCCCCACGCGGCGTCGCTCCATCAGGCTTTCGCCCATTGTGGAAGATTCCCTGCTGCTGCCTCCCGTAGGAGTGGGGGCCGTGTCTCAGTCCCCCTCTGCCTGGTCGTGCTCTCACACCAGGTACCCGTCTTCGGCTTGGTAGGCCATTACCCCACCAACTACCTGATAGGACGCGAGCCCCTCCTAGAGCGAAATTCGTTTCCTCATCAACCTTTACGATGATGAGCGTACGCGGTATTAGCACAGGTTTCCCTGTGTTATCCCCCTCTCCAGGGCAGGTCACTCACGCGTTACTCAGCCGTCTGCCACTAGGTATATGACCCCGAAGGGTCGACCTCGTTCGACTTGCATGCATTAGGCGCGCCGCCAGCGTTCGTCCTGAGCCAGGATCAAACTCTCCATGAATTTTTGACGAACTTTCCATCCACTATTCAACTGTTAAGGTGCCGCTCCCACAAGCCCTGAACGGGCCAGGTTATTTGCGAGCGAAAGGCAAGTATATGTGGCGATTCAGTTCAGTGTCAACGGATTTACATCAGGTTCACGGCAACTGAACGCTAACTCGGGAGACAATGCAGTCATCGCATCAGATCAGCAGTGTCACTTCTAACTATCGGATTCATCTAGGGATACAATCATTGGTGCTCCTGATAAGAATCAGTATCAGTTCTCACGAAACCAGTTGGTCTGACGCAGCACAGTGGTGCGAGGATGAGATGGCAAGACAAGTTCCAGGTGAGCCCTATACGCGGGTATCCGTAGAAGAAGCCAACGAGATGCTACAGGCTGGAGACGCAGTCGCAATCGACGTACGTAGGGAAGACGAGTATGAGTCAGGGCACATCGAAGGAGCGCTCTGGGTACCAGTTGACGACGTTATCCCGCGCTTCGCTGAACTGCCAGAAGACGGCAAGCTACTTTTCATCTGTGCTGTAGGTGCCCGTAGCGGTCTAGCGGCTGAGTACGCTGCTGCGATGGGCGCGTCACAGGACAGATTGTTCAACATTGAAGATGGCACTCCGACTTGGATCGAGAAAGGCCTGCCGACCTCTTACGGCAAAGACAAGTAACCAGAGATGCCGCTAGTGCCGACCAGAAAATGCCTTCGCGCGGACGCTATTCATCCGAAGGCCGTGCGAAACTGCAGAGTTGTGATCTCCTCAAACTCATTAGGTCTGGCCGATACATTCGCCACCGTTCGCTAATTTTCTCTGTCCTGAATGGAACCGCGTTGAAAATTCTCGTTGTTGGGTCAGTCGCTTACGACACAGTCGAAACTCCTGAAGGCCGAAGGGACTCTCAGTTGGGTGGCTCAGCCTCCTACTTCTCCGTCTCGGCAAGTCATTTCACGGAAGTGGGCCTGCTCGGCGTTGTTGGCAAGGACTTCAGCGACGAAGACCTCAACTCCTACAAGGACCACGGCATTGATGTTTCCGGGCTGGAAATCGCTGATGGCGAAACGTTCAGGTGGTCAGGCGACTATCTACAGGACATCAACACGGCGGTGACGCACGAAACACAGTTGAACGTGTTCGCCGATTTCGCGCCTGAGCTCGGTGAGCGGCACGCAGCGGCACCGTTCCTGTTTCTCGCCAATATCGAGCCGTCACTTCAGATCAAGGTACTTGAGTCGATGTCATCACGACCAAAACTGGTGGCGTGTGACACGATGAACCTGTGGATCGATATCGCTCGACCGAAACTTGCTGAATTGATATCGAAAGTCGATATTCTGACCATCAACGAAAGTGAAGCTCGCCAGTTCACGGATGAGTATCACCTGCCTACCGCAGCTGCCACGCTGCTTAAGGCGGGGCCTTCAACGGTGGTCATTAAGCGAGGTGAGTACGGGGCAGCATTGTTTAGTGAAAACTTCAACTTCGCTGCGCCGGCATATCCTCTTGCGAAGGTTGTCGATCCAACAGGTGCAGGTGATTCGTTTGCCGGTGGGTTCATGGGATACATCGCGGCTACGGGCGATATATCAGAAGAAGGGCTGAGGCGTGGTGCGATTGTCGGTTCCACGATGGCTTCATTCGCCGTCGAGGCATTCGGACTTGACCGGATTCGAAACATCAAAGCCACAGACATTGAAAGCCGCTTCAATGCGTTCGTCGATCTCACGAGATTCGAACCAATCACAGACAACGAGCCGCTACCGCTGAAAGAGCGGCAGCAAGACAACATAGTTAGTTCGTAACCTGCTTCAGCAAATCGCTATCCGAGTTCAATTGCTGTCGCAGTCCGCCAGAACATTAACAGGCACGGGGGCAACTAAATGGAATATGACATCAAGGACATCAACCTGGCGGCAGACGGTGCTCTGCGTTCAGAGTGGGCCGAGCGTGAGATGCCAGTGCTCAGGACTATCAGGGAGCGCTTTGAAAAAGAAAAGCCTCTAAAAGGAGTCAAGATGGCCGGGTGCCTGCACATCACGGCCGAGACGTCAAACCTGGCGAAAACTCTGAAAGCAGGAGGAGCTGAGGTAACGATGTGTGCCTCAAACCCTCTTTCTACTCAGGACGATATCGCCGCCCACCTGGTTGCCGAAGGCATACCCGTTTTCGCTATTAAGGGCGAAGACAATGACACCTACTACAAGCACATGTCTGCAGCTGTTGACACTGGGCCCCAGGTGACCATGGACGATGGTGCCGATGTTGTTGCAATGCTTCACAGCGAAAAAACGCATCTGCTTGACGGTGTGATAGGCGGCATGGAAGAGACCACCACAGGGGTGATCCGGCTCCGCGCGCTGCATGGACAGGGAAAGCTCCGCTACCCGATTGTCGCAGTTAACGACTCTGACACCAAGCACATGTTCGACAACCGATATGGAACCGGACAAAGCACCTTGGACGGCATCATAAGAGCTACGAACATCCTGATCACAGGGAAGTCGGTTGTGACCATTGGATACGGCTGGTGCGGACGTGGTTTCGCCTCGCGGGCCAAAGGGATGGGTGCGCACACGATCGTGTGTGAAGTTGACCCTGTAAAGGCTCTCGAGGCTGTCATGGACGGCCACCAGGTGATGTCAATGAACGAGGCCGCCAAGGTTGGCGACATCTTCCTGACGGTCACTGGAGGAATGCACGGCGTCGACCGGCATCATTTTGAAAGCATGAAAGATGGGGCCATTGTCGCGAACTCAGGGCACTTTGACGTTGAGATCAACGTGAAAGCTCTTGAAGAGATGTCGGAGGCCAAGCGGCGAGTCCGTCCATTTGTCGACGAATACACTTTCGAAGACGGCAAGAAGGTATTCCTGCTTGCGGAAGGCAGATTGGTGAACCTTGGCGCCGCTGAAGGACACCCACCTTCAGTCATGGACATGAGCTTCGCAAACCAGGCTCTGGCTGGTGAATACATCGTGACGAACCACCAGAACATGGATCCTGGCGTCTACACAATTCCGCATGAGCTGGACAGCGAGATCGCCCGAATCAAACTTGGAGCCATGGGAATGAGCTTCGATACGTTGACGCCTGAACAGGACAAGTACCTGAACAGTTGGGAGTCTGGAACCTAGTCCTTTGTTGATCACATCGGAGATGACAACGGGCAACTTGAGAAAGCACGGAGCGTAGAGAAACTGGATATGGGCAACTACCTGCTTACTTCTGAATCGGTATCTGAAGGCCATCCTGACAAGATCTGTGACCAGATCTCGGACGGGGTTTTGGATGCGGCACTGGCTCAGGACCCAATGTCTCGGGTTGCCTGCGAAACATCGGTAGCAACCGGATTCGTGATCGTCTTCGGAGAGATAACCACTAAAGCGACGCTGGACATCAAAGCGATCGTCCGGGACACGATCGAGCGCATCGGGTATGACAAGGATGAGTACGGCTTCTCCTGCAATAGTTGCGCCGTACTCGTCGCCTTGAACGAGCAATCGCCAGATATCAAGGCAGGTGTGGACACCGCCCTCGAAGTACGAGGCGAAGAAGGAGCACAGGAGGTTGGTGCGGGAGACCAGGGGATGATGATTGGCTATGCGTCTAACGAAACTCCCGAATACATGCCGCTGCCGATCAGCATCGCACACAGACTGACGCTGAAGATGGCACAGGTTAGACGTAGCGGCGAGATTCCATACCTCCGCCCTGACAGCAAAAGCCAGGTGACTGTGGAGTACTCCGAAGATCATGTACCGCAGAGGATAGATACCATCGTTATCAGCACTCAGCACGACGACGATGTTCCGAATGAACGGATTGAAGCGGATCTCCACAAGTCTGTGATCAAAGAAGTGGTTCCGGCAGAACTACTGGATTCCAACACCAAGTACCACATCAATCCATCCGGTAGGTTTGTGGTCGGTGGCCCAGTTGGCGACGCCGGACTGACGGGTCGTAAGATCATTGTTGACACCTATGGTGGATCGGCCCGTCACGGTGGCGGAGCTTTCTCGGGCAAGGACCCGACAAAGGTGGACCGATCCGGCGCTTACGCAGCGCGGCATGTAGCGAAGAATTTAGTCGCAGCAGGCCTGGCAGATCGCGCTGAGGTACAGGTCTCATACGCCATCGGGGTGGCACGACCGATCTCCGTGATGGTCGACAGCCATGGCACCGGCAAGAAGTCGGACTCGGAACTGGCGGAACTTGTCGATAAGGTGTTCGACCTGAGAGCTGGTGCGATCATCGACAACTTCGATCTGCGGCGACCCATCTTCCAGCCTACTGCCGCCTACGGGCACTTCGGCCGAACCGACATTGACCTGCCCTGGGAGCAACTGGACAAAGTCGATGAGCTGAAGGCAGCTGCTGGAAACTAGCCCAAAGCCCGTTCACCATCTACATCAAAGGTAGCAAGATGTGTGAGGGGTGCTCAGCATCGTGAAATACGCTGTTGAATGCTACGTTGCTCTTTGATTCCTGCGCGTTGATACCGCCTGTGTTCATGTTGCGATCCCAGCGAGGAAAGTCACTGCTGGTCACTACTACTTGAACTCGATGGCCGCGTTTGAATATGTAGCTTGTGCCCCAGAGATCTATTTCGTACTTTTCGACATCGCCGTTGAGCAACTCGGGCGCCTCTCGTGATCTCCGGTAACGCGCTCTTATAACCCCATCGCAGACAAGCATCGCCCGCCCGTCAGGATGCACGTCAATCAATTTGACGATCCAATCTGTGTCGGGAGCAGACGACTTAGCAAACAGGATTGCGGTTACCTCACCGGTCACGTCAAGTTCGTGTTCGAGAACGGGACCCGTATAGCTGAGGACTCGATCATGAATCGGTCGTTGATCCATCTGTCCATTTGGAGCTCCATCGGCTGCAGATCCGAGATGCGCTCCACCCTGAGTTGGGACGGGGTTGGCGGGATCATACTCGTAGGAATCTGGCGGTTCCTGGCTGGCCGGACCAGTGGTGAGTGAACCGTCATTCAGTGAACGGCATGCGTTGGCTCTGGCAGCACGGAGATAGAACGGTGCTGGAGTTGCGCCACGCGGAGGCCATTCGTCGAACGTCCGCCAGCGGTTCCCTCCCATTGCGAACAGCCTGACCGGAGGTCGATCAAGCAGGCCGTTCTCAATGCCTTTTAGCCAGTAGTCAAACCATTCGAGGCGAGTTTGCATGAAGCCGATTGGAGCTTCCGGACCAAAGTCTGCCTCTCCACAGGTGGCAAGATCGGCGGCATCCGGAGCGTGGACCCACGGTCCAACGATGAGATGTTGTTCTTTTCGTGCCAACTCAGTTTTCGCATTTGCCACCATCCCTGCAAAGTTTTGTAACGTCCCTCTAAGGAAGCCGTCGTACCAACCACCAAGATGAGCGACAGGAACTTCTACTTTGTTCCAATGAGGCGAGATGTTGAACTCATCCCAGTAAGACCCACTTTCAGGATGGTCAAGCCAATCGGTCCACCACGGAGCCAGGTCAGCTACGACACCTACTCGCTTTAAAGGTAGCCGTTCGAACTCAGATTGCAGCCCGGCTACCATCCGGTTGATCCGGTCTTCATTTGAGTCTGCGTGTTCCGGTTTTGACCACTTACGCACATTGGTTGCCGTGTGCCTGGTCGCCCAGCTCATGTTGAAGCCCAGCTCGAAGACCCCGTTTCTGTAGACCCATTCGTTGCTGTAGTCAGACGAACTCTGGCGAACAAACTGGGCAGCCAGATGCGGCGGAGAGTCTGCGTGTACTCGATACTGTGTCGCTCCGGAATACGATCCGCCAATCATCCCGACCTTGCCGTTAGACCAGGTTTGCTCTGCAGCCCACTCCACTGTGTCGTATCCGTCCCTGTTCCCCCCACCTCCATCATCTTTAAAAGGGTAGAAATCGCCTCCTGACCCGAATCGGCCGCGAACATCCTGGAACACGCAGGCATAACCTCGAGACGAGTAGTACTCCCCAGCGCCGAACTTGGTCTCGGACGACTCAGCCTTGCTGTAAGGCGTCCGTTCTATCAGCACCGGAAATTCTCCAGCGGAATCTGGACGATACACATCCGCCGCGAGAACTGTGCCGTCTCGCATCTTGACCGGCACATCTCGTTCGACTCTGGTTCTGTATTGCCGCACAGACTCTGATTCGCCCATCGAAAAACCTTTGAGATGGTTACTTGAACTCGAAAATGAGAGCCTACGCCCTGCTAAGCAGAGTCGCAATTTGGGGGAGTACCCGACTATCGACACGCTGAATTCACACCATTACATACAGGGCATTATTGATTGCAATCGGAGACAATTACCTAATTGAGACCACAGCACGCCAAGAGAGAACACATGCCTTTGCAGAACCCTGTTTCAATCCGATTCGGTACAGACGGCTGGCGCGCCGTTATCGCAGACGAGTACACATACGAAAACGTAAAGGCATGTGCGCAAGGCGTTGCTTCACATCTGAAAGCGACCGGTGAAGCGAATCGAGGGGTCGTTGTTGGATTCGACACCAGATTCTCCTCAGACCGGTTCGGCGCGGTTGTGGCTCAGGTAATCGCCGCAAACGATATTCCAGTGAAGCTGTTCTCCGAACCTGCGCCCACACCTGCATGTAGCTACGGAGTTGTTAGCGAGGATGCGGCGGCTGGTGTGATGATCACAGCAAGCCACAACCCCGGCGAATGGAACGGTTTCAAAGTTAAGTCTGACGCTGGCGGAAGCGCGCCACCTGAAATGGTCGAGAAGATCGAGGACAAGGTTTCCGCCGTCTTGAGTGGTCAAGAGTCGGTCGCAAGCGGCTCTGGTAGCTACGAAAAGATTGAGATCGTACCTCTATTTGTTGAGCAGCTTAAGCGAGTAGTTGATGTCTCTCCAATCAAGAAGACCGGCCTGAAAGTTATTGTGGACTCGATGCACGGCTCGGGCTCGGGGATCTTGAATAAGGTTCTTGAAGGTGGAGATATCGAGGTTGTGGAAATCCGAAGCGAAGCTAATCCAGCCTTCCCGGGGATGGCACAGCCTGAGCCTGTCGAGCACAACCTCGCACCACTCCAGGCCGCTGTGAAGGAATTGGGGGCCGATGTCGGCATCGCCACTGACGGAGACGCTGACCGAGTAGGCATCGTGGATGAAACGGGCAGGTACCAGTCGACGCTAGAGGTGTTTTCACTGCTTGGACATCACCTGCTTGGCCGACGTGGCGATGAAGGTGGAATTGCCTGCACAATCACAATGAGCAACATGGTCGACGCTATCTGTTCTGAGTACGGCCAGCCGGTTTTTCGCACATCTGTTGGCTTCAAATACGTCGGGCCGGCGATGACAGACAACAACTGTGTAATGGGTGGCGAGGAGAGTGGCGGTTATGCTTTCAGAGGCCACATACCGGAACGTGACGGCGCGCTCAGTGGACTGTTGTACCTGCAGGCGATGGTTATGTCGGGCAAGAAACCTTCCGAGTTGTTGGCAGAACTACATGAACTGACCGGACCTCACACGTTCAAGCGAATTGACGCTCAATTCGACGATGCTAAACGGGCATCGATCGGCGAAGCGATTAAGAGCTCCGAGCCAGTCAGCCTCGGAGGACTTAGCGTGACTTCGGCAGATCGGCGCGATGGTGTCCGGTTCGAACTTGATGGTGGTTCGTGGGCGGTCGCAAGGCTTTCAGGCACAGAGCCATTGGCACGCATTTACGCGGAGGCTCATAGTGATCAAGAGCGCGATGCGATCCTGACCGACTTGCAGAGCCTACTTGGGATTTAACAGTCCAGCGTTTTTATCATCCGAACCGACGGCTCTTCGACGGTGACGGGCCCCAAACTCGTGAACCTTTCCCACTGGTTCACGAATACTTCGCCATCTTGTCGATAACCAAGCTTCCGATAGAGTTCTATGGCAGGCAAATTGTCTACAGCAACCTCTAGGGACACGCTTCTGGCTCCGAGCTTTTCCGCCTGTAACTCGATGGCCTCTACAAGTATGCTTCCAACACCTTTCCGTCTCCATCGCATTCCAACATCAAGTGCGAACAGGCGCACAACGCGAACGGGCTGATCATCAAAATGTTGGAAACTCACCGTGCCAACCACAATATCGCGCACCACCGCGACCAACATTGAGCGGGTACCTGACTCTACTTCCTCAATTCTGTGTAGCAGTTGCTCTCGTGCTGGATCAGGTTCCAGGGCTCGTACAAGCGCACTCAAGTCATCTCTAGAAACTGATCGAACTCTTGGTGTAACGATCATGGTTATCGTTCCGATAGTTGCGTGACATGCCGCCCTGAACAGGCTAACGACCACGGGAGGACTCAGACCGCTTCCCATACCGGCTTACCATCGTTTTGCACGATTCTGCCGATACTACGGCCCGTTGGCAGATGGCCACTGAACACGATCCAGTTCTCCGATTGAGCCCTCCACATCAGCCAACGACGCGACGCGGTTGATAGATCCGTTCGCCAATCGAAGGTCGGGCACCAGTGCTGCTCACTCACCTGGGCGACGTTGTGAAAAAGATCGCCAGTGATTACACCAACTTCTCCCCTGCTCTCGATTTTTACGCACTGGTGACCAGGTGTATGACCATTGGTGGGAACTGTGGTGACACCAGGGGCAAGTTCTTTCTCGCCCGAGACCAGTTCAAGCACGCCTAACTCATCCAACGGCAGTACTTGCCTGTCAAAGGCCTCATTCGGGTTCTCGGCACGCGAGTAGTGATCCCAATCGTTTCTCGAGATGTGATAGGTCGCTGATGAGAACGTCGGTCGCGCTTGTTCTCCATTCCAGGTGATGTTCCATCCAATGTGATCACCATGACAGTGAGTCGTTACCACTGAGTCAATCTGTTCCGGTCGGACACTCAGTCGACTGAGGTTGTCAATTAGTTCACCCTGCTCACCGGTGTGCTCGTGCGGACCGGACCCCATTCCTGTATCGACTAGGATGACCGGCCCGCTGCCATCAGATCTTCGAATAAGGTGCCCGCGCCATTGAGCCTGGAATTCACCATTCTCATTTAGACCAATCTTTCGGTACTGCTCCCACGCTGACTCTGGCACCTCTGGGTATACGACGCGCTTATCCCGCGGCGTCCCTAAGTGATCGTCGACGAGAGAAACCAGGTAATCGCCGACTCGATATTCAGTTGTCATCAGAAGTGTTCCATCTAGAGAACTGGCTGTAATCGAACTCCGGGGTTCCTGCAATTCTACTCAACAAGAGGTGCCAATCAGCCGAAGCAGCTCCTATGCAAGACCTCCATCGGTAGACAATCTCAAACTGAGAGGCGTCCGGCCCATCAATGTAGACTCTGGACGGGATCCAAGCGTATTTACGCCCATAGTGAAGGGATAGTCGCGATGAAACGATTCGAAGCTTCGATAGATATCAATGGCTCCTCAGAAGATGTCTGGAAAGTTCTCACGAACGCAGAGGCTTACCCGGATTGGGATCCCAACATGAACTCGATTGAAGGTTCTATCGGTCTCGAGGAGAAGCTTGTTCTACATACGACTCTCTCGAAGCGCGCATTTACTGTCACGGTGGCTGAACTGGAGCCGAACAGAAAGATGGTCTGGAAAAGTGGTATCCCGCTTGGGCTGTTCAAAGGTGTTCGAACTTTTGAACTTACAGAGTCCGAGGGACAGGTGCACTTCTCGCTGAACGAAGTTTTCAGCGGACCTCTTTCACCGCTTTTTGGCCGAATGATCCCCGACCTTCACCCATCGTTCGTAAGGTTCGCAAGAGGTCTTAAGGCCGAAGTTGAAGGTGGTGCCGAAAGTACTGCTGAGTCTGGCTGACCAACGTAGCCGAACGATCTTCACCTTGTCGGGCAGCCACAGGACTTATGCGGGCTGCCCCATAGGCATAAACGCTAAGTAGCGTAGGCTGGAAATATGAACCGGCACGGCCTTGATTGACTTGCCGATGGGACTGCAGGCGGTCAGTTGTGAGGAGGGCCGTGCCGGTCTCTTAACACTAACTTGGAACTCGGCCTTCTCGTGCGGATTTTCAGTTAGGTGAAGGTGTTGGTTCGGTATTGGGTTCCCTAACGAGAATTAACTCCTACAGTGCCACAACGCCGCCTCACCTAGCACTTGATAGCCAGCCCGTTATCTACCCGTTCACCTCGCTTGCGACCACTGCTACGATACCGGCTCCACAACACGCGCAATTTGGAGCTAAGCATGTATGTAGTAAGGCGTTGGTACAAGACGAAACCGGGTGAAGCCCGAAGAGTGGCCACTCTGGTACATAAGCAGGCTTCTGCATACCACGAAGCAGGTCAGCGCAGCGAATTCAGAGTTTCGTACAACGGATACACCCTTCCAGGTGAGCAGGATGTCGTTTGTCTCGAGTGGACCGACGAGCGCCTCGAAACGCCATCGAGAGAAGGCCATGTTCTGCCCAAGGCTGCCCTTGAACTTGGAGCTGAGGTTCGAAAACTCATCGAGAGTCAGCGAATTGAGTTTATGGAGATGCTCACTCCGGCTAAATTCCAGGAGTGAGCATGAAACAAGCATTCCTCGGCTTGTTTTGCTCTGGCTCAGGCATTGGTTGGTGGTCCTGACAACAAATTCGTCGGCTATACTTCCGGCGCTTCGCCACCGCGTGAACACGTTGCCTCAATTCTCGCCCGCCCATTGAATCTTCACCTAACCGAGAACAACTATGGAACCTGCTGTCGCAATCTCTGACCCGAACGACGAGGTGCTGCAGACAGCCGCACAGTTCGGTATCAAGAACATCGTCGTCTATTCAGGCCCGGGAACACCCGGACACAACAAGCCACGGAAAGACTTTTCGGACTACGTCGCACTTCGCATGCGGATTGAGTCATTCGGCCTGAAAATCGTCGCAATTGAAGGTGGGTTCTCTCCACATAGAAAATACGACGATGTGATCTTCGGAGGCCCCAAGCAGGACGAACTAATCGAAGAGCTCCTTGGCGAAGTTCGAGACATGGGCAATGCCGGTATCCCAATCTGGGGCTACAACTGGATGCCGAACTCATGGGGCCGTGCCTATCCGACCTATATCCGTGGCGGCGCGATGGCGACCGGCTACGACTGGGATTGGGAGCAGGATCGCAGACCTCAAACGTTCGGACGCGAGATGGACGAGGACACGATGTGGTCAGCGCTTGAGTACTGGATTAAGGCGCTCACTCCGGTCGCTGAAGAAGTCGGAATTCGCTGCGGCATTCATCCAGAAGATCCTCCAGTCCCGCAACGTGCTGGCGTACCAGGCCTGTTCAGAAACTTCGACGCATTCAAACGACTGATCGAAATCGTCCCGTCCGAGTACAACTGCATCGAGTTCTGCCAGGGAACTTTCTCGGAGATGCCCGGCGAAGACATTTACGAAATGATCGAGTACTTTGCGTCCCGCAACAAAGTGTTGTACGTGCACTTCCGCAACGTGTCGGGCAAGGCGCCAAAGTTCAATGAAGAGTTCATAAACAACGGCTACGTCGACATGAAGCGAGCGATGCGGACCTACCGCGACGCTGGATACACGGGCACGTTCATAGATGATCACTGCCCGATCATGCTGGACGACACTCCGTTCCCCGGCAACCTCGGCGGGTATCGCTCACGTCTGTTCGCCCAGGGCTACATACAGGGCCTGATCGAGAGTGTTCAAAAAGAAACCGGGTACGGCGGACCGGTTGAGCGGTAGTTACTCCCTCTTCTTGCGATAACGAATACCAGTTCGAAAGGCAAAGAAAACATATGAGAATCGGTCTCGGTAAGGGCGGAGCGGCTGACAGAGAGTTCTTGCGATTCGCCGCCCAACTCGGAATTCAAGATGTCGTAATCAACACTCCCCCGGTTCCCGTAAAGAAAGGACGATGGGAGCTTGTTGACCTGGTAGCGCTGAAAAATCAAGTTGAAGAGTACGGACTTAAGCTAACTGCCATAGAAAACACTCCTATCGACATGCGGCACCACGTCATCGCAGGTGGCCCTCGGTTCGACGAACAGCTTGAGAACATGGTTCACACGATCAGGAACATCGGTCGAGCGGGCATCCCGATCTACACGATGAGTTGGCGCTACCCGCGCTTCTATCGAACCGGGTTCGAAGAGATACGAGCCGGAGCGAAAGGAACCGCCTACGATGCAGCGGTCGAAGACTGGCCGAACATCCTCGAATGGGACTTCTCACTTGAGCGCGCATGGGAATGCCTTGAGACCTGGGTAAAAACGATCACCCCGGTCGCTGAAGAAAATGGTGTACGCATCGGAATTCATCCGGTTGACCCACCGATGCCGGAAATTGCTGGCGTCCCGCAGTTGGTCCACAACTTCGAAGGCTACAAACGTTTGATTGACATTGTTGATAGCCCGGCGAATTCAGTGCTGCTCTGCCAGGGATCGTTCTCACAGATGGAAGGCGCAGACGGTGACGGTGAAAACTCGATCTACAACATGATCGAGTATCTGGTGAAGCGGAAGCGGGTCGTTTATGTCCACTTCCGCAATGTGTCAGGCACCGTGCCGAAGTTCCACGAAGAGATGATTAATACCGGCTACGTGGACATGTACCGAGCAATGCGTATCTATGCCGAGAATGGCTTTGATGGCTTCTTCATGGATGACCATGCACCAATAGTTGCAGGTGACAGCGGCTACGGACACCGTGCAAGGGCGTTCTCAACTGGATACATCCAATCATTAATTGAAGCCGTCACCGATAAGTCGCTGTTCAAAGCGCACTAACGGTTCGAGATGATCTTTCTGACATACTGAACCATCATGACTTTCGCTTCTGACCAACCTCCCTGTTGATCCAGTCGACCTTCATGGTTCCCTGATCAGGCGCCCGGTTCGGACGCCGGTTGCTCGCGCGTCCGGATAAAGACCAGGCTTAAGCAGAAGGCATCACGCGCCCCTCCATAACTGAATCGCTACGAAGTTCGATTCATTGAACTGGAGAGGTTGATGTCCAAAATATTCCGTCTTATCGATTGTGCACACCTGTTGAGAAACCGTGCGGTTCTCACCGCTCCTGCGGCTGTTTTCGTACTACTGACCATCGAGTTCACAGACGAGTTCACGTTTGGATTACGCGAAGCGGCATGGCCACAGCTCAGAGACGATCTCACACTGACGTACGTACAGATTGGTCTGATTTTCGCACTCCCGGGTTTCACTTCGGCAGTCGTTGAAATTGCTATCGGCGTGTTGGCCGACATCGGTCACCGACGAAAGCTGATCATCCTCGGTGGAGTCCTGTTTGGAGTCGCTCTCCTGGTGACCGCCGGATTCCCTTCGTTTGCAGTCCTCTTACTGGCAACAGTCGTTCTATACCCAGCATCAGGAGCCTTCGTTTCGCTGTCACAGGCCTCATTAATGGACCGTGATCCCACCCGACGAGAACAAAACATGGCGCGTTGGACTTTCGCGGGTTCTGTCGGCGTAGTGCTCGGATCCCTGGCAGTAGCCGGAGGTGCGTTGGTCGGAGTTGATTGGCGGGTGCTCTTCGCCGCGGCTGGAACTCTGGCTGTGGTAATCACGGCTGTGGTGGCGAGAATTGGGTTACCAGAAGTTGGAGCGTCAGCGGAGAGAGAACGAGAATCATTCAGGGCGGCCTTCATCGCTTCTGTGAGATTGATTCGGCGAAGGCGGGTTTTACGTTGGCTGGGTCTGCTTGAGCTGGCCGATTTAATGTACGCGGTGTTGATCGGCTTTCTGGCACTTTATTTCGTCGACGTTGTGGACGCCAGTCCTACACAGGCAGCGTTGGCTGTCACCGTCTGGACGGTGGTCGGGCTGTTAGGGGACTTTGCGGTGATTCCACTGTTGGAACGCGTTCCAGGGATCTCGTACCTGAGAGTCAGTGCACTGTTAACCACGCTCGTATTCCCAGCTTTCCTGATAGTCCCTGGAATAGGACCGAAGTTGATATTGCTCGGTTTGCTTGGATTTCTGAACGCTGGCTGGTATTCGATTCTCCAGGCTCGCCTGTACTCGGAGCTACCGGGACGAAGTGGAAGTGTGGTTGCTGTCACCGCTGTTGCAAGTGTTGTCGGCAGCACGATGCCACTGGCAATCGGAGCACTTGCAGGTGCGATTGGTCTGCAAGCGGCTCTGTGGTTTTTACTGGCGAGTCCGATAGTCCTGCTGGTGGGACTTCCGCGTGGGAAAGAAAGTGGGAGCGTGATCACTGACGAATCGGTTCAGGAGTAGTATTCGGCGAATGTTAGCGATTTCGATATCGACATCCAGTCGGATCAACGTTTGAGCGCGTCCGACAGCAAACCTGACCGAAGACCCTCTTCTTCAGCGCCCGGCACTGGAACAAGAACACCCCAGGATGCCACTTATGCCAACAAATGGAGGGCGTTCGGCGCGATAGGTATTTCGTTCTTCACCATGGTCATGAGCATGTCCATGGTGTTCGTCGCGCTCGAATCCATTGCTGATGATTTCGGCGTGACCCTGCGAACTGTAGCGTGGGTCGTTATAGCGCAGGCACTAACGATCAGTGCACTGATGATGCCAATGGGACGCCTGGCCGACATCATCGGACGCAAAAAAGTCCACATGATCGGGCTGATCTTCTTTGCAGGCGGAGCAATCTTTACCGCTCTCGCACCAGCCTTTGGATTGCTCATCTTCTCGCGTGTTGTGATGGCCATAGGGAATTCAATGAGTCAATCGGTCGGCACCGCAATGGTCGTCTCGGTGTTCCCACCAGAGGAGCGCGGCAAGGCTATTGGTAGCCAGACAACCGCGGTTGCGATTGGCGGCGCGGTCGGGCCTGCTATCGCCGGCATAATGCTGCAGTTTTTCGCGTGGGAGGCACTCTTCTGGATGCTCGTGCCACCTATCGGTATAGCGTTTCTGGCTAGCTATTTCATCCTTGACGAGAGCGTCGTGAGCCAGCGTGCGCCGGGACGCGAACGTCAGTCGTTCGACTGGATAGGCGCGCTGTTATCCGCGCTCGCAATCATCGTCGGCGTGGTGCTGATCAACAATCCACTACGTGAAAGTTGGACGTCACCGGTCATGCTGGCTGGGATCGTGGCGTTCTTCGCACTGCTTGGCGGCTTCATCCTGTGGGAGCTTCGGATTAGTGCGCCCATGCTGCAGTTGAGGATGTTTAACAACCTCGTCTTCAGCATGGCAGTGACAACTCGCTATGTCGGTTTCATTGGAACCACTGCGGTTCGTTTTCTGATGCCGATCTACCTGATCAGTCTGCGAGGTCTGGAGGAGATCAGTGCAGGTGGAATCCTGCTCCTGCAATCGGTTGGGATGGCAGTCGCTGCGCAGAGTGCAGGTCGACTTTCGGATCGATTCGGTGAACGCCCGTTTGGTGTGGCAGGTTTTGCTCTACTTACGGCCACCGGGATCGGGTTCGTACTGACCAACGCATCGACCCCGCTTTGGCTAGTAACAATTATTCTGCTTGCCAACGGGCTGGCTATGGGACTCTGGGGGGTACCAAACAACAGCGTCATCATGGGAGCAGTGCCACGCTCTACCTACGGCATAGTCGGGGCCTTCACCAACCTGACGCGCAATGTCGGCAACGTAACGGGTCAGGCCGTAGCAGCAGCAATTGTGGCCGGAATCATGGCATCACAGGGTTTTGACATCCCGTTGAGCGACATCGACGTTGTGCCAGGAGCCGACGGCTCGTTCATCGATGGCTGGAAGGTCGCCTTCGCCCTTGTGACAGCGTTCTCTGCACTGGGCTTGCTACTGTCGTTCTTAACTAAGCCTAAACCGCGCAATGATTGATCCGCACACCTGGTAGTTCCAGCCTCAAGACTTGAAGAACGACTCGGCATCATCCTGCGGGTAGAAGCCCAGGACTTCATTCGTCTCACGCATATCGAATATCCGACGTCCGTTGTTGCTGATTACATATGCCAGCGTGAATTCACGGTCGATCTCAAGCGCCTTCTGAAATGCATCCAGAAGATCCCTGCGGCTGAGGTACATTGCCCTCACGTAGTCTTCTGACGGTTTTCCCGCTGACCTCATCGGAGTGTCTTCAGTTCCGATTGCGCCTATCCGCATCGCGACAAACTGCACGCCATGGTGGCGGGCGAAAAGTCTTCCGTAAATCTCACCTGTGGCTTTAGAGGCACCGTAAATCGAACTTGGGTTGAAGTAATCACCAAGGCGCAGCATGATTGGATTCGCAATGTTCAGTATCTCCGGTGAAGGCCCCATGGTCTCGCCGTGTTGCGTGTGATTCGTGCTGGCGAAAACAACTTTTTTGACCCCGGCTCGCCGTGATTCCTCAAGCACGTTGAATGTGCCAATGATGTTGTTCTTCAGCATGCTCTCCCAGCTGCCGGCCGGACTGGGATCACCTGCCAAGTGGATGATCGCGTCCAGACCTGAAAATGCTCCATTAATCGCGTCAGGGTCCGAGATGTCGAAAGCGGTCGATTCAAACTGCTGTGGCTTCAGAGTGAATGCGCTGATCTCATGAAGGTCTGCGAGTCCAGCTCTCAAATACCCACCAATCGTGCCTTCTGCTCCGGTGATACCGACTTTCATTCTGTTTCTCCTATCATTGGCGAAATAAGGACTGAACTAATTTGATTTCCTCTCTGAGTGAAAGGCTCATCGATGCCCAGACTTAAGGTTCTCGTAACCGGAGCTAGCGGCCAGGTCGGCTATATGGTCTACTCTCGGCTTCTGTCACAGCCAGACCGTTACGAAGTTTACGGACTCGACAGAGACGCAACGGCATCTGTTCGCGTGCCTCCAGGTTGGGTCCTTAACCTGCCACGTGACTCATTCACGGTCGGTGATCTATCAGACTACGGTACTGTTTCCGACGCTGTTCAGGGCATGGATGTGGTCGCCCATCTCGGTGCCGATCCTGAAGGCGACGAATGGGATTCGGTGCTCAACAATAATGTTATCGGTACTTACAACGTATTCGAGGCCAGCCGGGAAGCCGGAGTAAAGCGCGTGGTGGGAGCGAGCAGCATCATGGTGTCCGAAGGCCATCGCGAGCAAGAACCATACACGGCCATGATGGAACGTCGGCACGACGAAATCCCTGACGAATTCGAGATCATTTCTCCTGCAATGCCGGCGGAACCCAGGGGGATCTACGCAGCCAGCAAGGTCTGGCTTGAATCGCTGGCAAGGGTGTACTCCCACCGCCATGGCATGTCCTGTCTATGTATTAGGATCGGGCAAGTGGAGCGTGACCGCCCGCGACCTCCACAGGGAGCGGACATCTACGTTAGCCAGCAGGACATCACACAGATCTGGGAGAAGGCCATCTCCGCCTCCGAAAAAGTCCGGTTCGGCATCTTCTACGGAATGTCCGATAACCAGTACAGATGGACCGATATCGCCGAGGCACGCGAGGTGCTTGGTTACATTCCAGAAGACCGAGCCGAAAACAACCACGACTACGATGCCTAGAAACCGCCCGGAGCGTCATATCCCAGGGACGATCGTGTTCGATGTCAATGAAACGCTACTCGACATAAGCGCACTCGATCCTCTGTTCAGCCGGCACTTTGGAGACACTACGACTCGCAAGGAATGGTTTTCGCAGGTACTACTAACTGCGATGACTACCACATTGATCGGTGATTACGCTGACTTCGCCAGAGTCGGTACCGCAGCGCTGGGGATGGTTGCAGAGCGGCAAGGCGTCAAATTGGCTCGCGAGCAAGAACAAGAGATACTGACCGGCATGCGACGTTTGCCGCCGCATCCAGAATCCGAAACTGCGCTGAAGGCGCTCCGGAATGCTGGATATCAAATCGTCGCACTCACCAACTCATCTCAGCAGATGGTGCACGCGCAGATCGAAAACTCGGGTCTGGCCAACTACTTCGATCAACTGCTTTCAGTCGACGCAGTCGGTAAGTTCAAACCTTCTAGAGAAGTCTACGAGATGGCTGAGAAGACCCTTGCCGAACATCCAGCCGATCTCTGGCTGATCGCCGCTCACAATTGGGACACAACCGGTGCGTTAGCAGCAGGCTGGAAGGCAGCGTTCGTTGAGAGAGAAGGAATGGTAACTGGCGATCTCGATCGAAACCCGACCGTGCGCGCAAGGGATCTTGTGGAAGCGGCTCAACGCATAATTCTTTACGACTCTTGATCCGCGTGAAGACAATTCAAGGACGCGCTGTTGAGTTCAGCATTGAGAAAAAGTCTTCGCGAGTTCGCAGCCGAACATGTCGGTTCAGATTTCACGATACAGGACAAATCACGCAGCTTCGGCAGACGCTCGATCACCTGGAAGCTGGAGATCCACGGTGGACCTTCGCTTTATTTGAAACGCCATGACGAGTACCGGTTGTTCGAAACCGAAAAGCTAGTGTACGCAGAGTGGCTTCCCCGACTGAGTACCGGCGAAAACTGGCAGAATTCAAAGCTACTCGCAGACTCTGAAGAACTCGGTGCCCTTCTTCTGACCGAAGTCCCGGGTACCATTTTTGGTGAATCAGACACCTCGCGCGAAGATGCAATCGCCATGTATGGGATTGCGGGTGCTGTCGCTGCCGAAATCCACCGGATCGAGGTCGATCCCTCAGCTGCTGGACCACCACGGCTCTACGATCCAGAGAACATCAGCCAGACGATCGACCGGGTGACTCCGTATGTCGACCAATCGACTGTACTTTGGGCTGAGAGCATTCTCCTGGATGAAACGGCAATCGATGGTCTTGACCCCGTTCCCACCCATTCAGACTTTTCTCCACGGAACTGGTTAATCGATAGAAGTTCAGGATCCATTTCATTTGGCCTGATCGACTGGGAACGAGCTCGCGCAGGCTACTGGCTGGAAGACGTGCAAAGAATGGTCTACGACGATTGGCAGCGGGAGCCTGACTTCCGTCAGTCGTTCTTCGAAGGGTATGGTCGTTTTCCCGATGCGAGGGAGGAGCGCCAGATTAGGTTGATTTGCCTGGTGAATGCACTAGCCACGATTCAATGGGCTACTGACAGGGATGACATCTCGTTTGCCAGTTTTGGTCGCAGCACACTCGACACGATTAAGCGTGAACTAAGCTAATCAAGCTTTTCGGATAAGCTCGAAAAGCAAGTCAGAGCAGTTTCATGATCTGGTGATTCGAATAAGAGGTACCCACCGTGACCACAAGCGAACTGCCGTTGCTCAACAAGACCGCACTGGTCACTGGAGGCGGCCGTGGCATCGGTCGAGCAATTGCACTCGCTTTCGCCGCAGCAGGGGCTGATGTCTGTGTGATGGCCAGGACAGAGTCTCAGATCGATTCAGTGGCCAACGAAATCGAAAAACTTGGCCGTCGTTCTCTTGCCGTCATTGCTGACGTCACTGACCATAACTCTGTGGCGGCTGCAGTCCAAGCTTTCAAAACGAGATTTGAGAGGCTTGATGTCCTCGTCAACAACGCCGGTGGTGCCACAGACCGAACCGGAATTCTTGAATCGACTGTCGACGACTGGACCGCTGCTGTGAGATTGAACATAGATGGAGTTTTCCTTGTCAGCCGATCCTTCCTTCCAATTCTTATCGACGGTGGGGGAGGAAAAATCATCAATATCGGCTCCGGAATGGGACATAGCGCAGGGGCAATGAACTCGTCCTATCGGGTTGGCAAGGCCGGTTCCTGGATGCTGACCAGGTGTATGGCTGATGAGTTGTGGGACAGGCAGATCGAAGTAAACGAGCTAATACCGGGCCCGGTCGAAACTGACGCCACGCGCAGCTTCATGTCAGTAGGAGGCACCCCTCCATTCGCTTCAAGTGAACGGGTCAAATCTCCAGAGGAAGTAGCACCTCTCGCCCTCTGGTTAGCGACTCAACCCAAAGGTGGTCCAACAGGCCAATCCTTCAGTCTGGCAAGACGCCCGCTTTAGCAAGCAGGCACCTCCGGAGCTCGAGCATCCACAACATTTAACCATATGGTTATGTATTATTGATTCGATGCAAGTCAGCGAAGGAGGTGTTTCCATGACCAGAGTTCACTACCCCAATGAGACTGCCACTTACCGCGAAGCACGAGAAAAACTGCTGGAAGCCGAAGTTCACCTACGCCGCCAGGTGGAAGAAGTCGCTCAACAACGACGAGATTTACCACGGGGAGCAGACCTGAGCGAGGATTATGTCTTCGACGAGCTGGTGGATGGCGTTGTTAGGCAGGTACGTTTCTCAGAACTGTTGCCGGCTTCGAAGAACTCGCTGTTTATCTACAGCTTTATGTACGGACCCGAGATGGACGCAGCCTGCCCGATGTGCACTTCGTTTCTTGATGGCTTGAACGGCCAGATGGTTCATCTCGAACAGCGAATTGGCGTCGTTGTTGTCGCGAAGAATCCGATAAACAAAATCATGGAACACGCGACCACAAGAGGATGGGACAATCTGCGATTGCTCTCTTCAGGCAACAACACCTACAACGTGGACTACTACGGCGAAGCAGGTGGTCACCAGCAAACGATGATCAACGTGTTCGAACGAGACGCGACAGCTATCCATGGCTTCAGGCATTTCTGGGGCGCCGAAATGGCGTTCGCGCCCGTAGACAAAGGTCAGAACATGCGCCACGTAGACATGATGTGGCCGCTCTGGAACGTTCTGGACACTACGCGTGACGGCAGAGGTGATTGGTACCCGGCTCTTTCGTATGGGCAACCGGTGGCGCTTAAGGGACTGTAGGTCTGACTTCACACCTCCTGTACTTTGCACAGCGTACAATCCCGTCCTCAACTATTCGCCTATGAGGACAGCCGATGCCGAAGATTCTTATTGCCGGGTTCATGCAGGAGATATCCACTTTTAACCCGGTTGAGTGCCACTACGACTACTTCAAGATCCTTAGCGGCCACGAACTCATCGAAGACAATCGTGGCAAGAACACAGAGCATGGCGGGGCAATCGAAGTATTCGAGTCAAATGGATGTGAGGTGATACCAACCTGGCACGCAGGAGGTGACGCGGCCGGTCCGTTGGCGCACGCAGATTTCATGAAAATGGCAGGCGAGTTTGTGGATGCCCTTAAGCCGCACGCCGGGCAGATCGATGGAGCCTATATCCGACTGCATGGATCGATGGGCACGGCTGAGGAACTCGACCCTGAAGGCTTCCTGTTACAGGAAGCTCGTAAGGTCCTCGGCGAAGAAGTACCGATTGTCATTTCACTTGATTTACACGGCGTACTAACCGCACGAATGATGGAACATGCAGACGCTGTAACCTCCTACCACACCTATCCGCATGTTGATTTCGCAGACACAGGCAAGCGCGCTGCGGAGGTCCTCATTCGCATTATCGAAGGGGCAAAGCCCATCGGTGTACGGGTCCGTGTACCGACGCTGGTGAGAGGCAACGAGTTAATTACAGAGACAGGGCTGTTTGGAGCCCAGATTCGCTATGCGAAAGAGTTGCAATCTAACCCCAGCGTATTGTCCGCAGGTTTTCTGATCTGCAATCCATTTACTGATGTTCCAGAACTCTGCTCACAGGCTTTCGTTTACACGGATGGACGAGACGATCTCGCCGAGTCAGGTGCTCTGAAGATGGCGAATGAATTCTGGCCCAACAGGGGAAAGATGCAGGCAGGTCTCATTGGCCTTGAAGAGTCTGTGACTACGGCTGCCGCCATGGCTGGCCCTATTGCGTTCACAGACGCTGCAGACGCCACAAGCTCTGGCGCTTCAGGAAACTCCAACGCGATCGTCGCCGAGATGGTCCGCCAGAACTATCCCCATACCGTATTAGCTCCTATTTGTGAACCGTCGCTGGCGCAGAGGGCGTGGGACAGCGGCGTTGGCGGTCATTTCCATGCAGACTGGGGAGGTGAATTAGATTCTCGCTATGAGCCAATCAGCATGGACTTTGAAGTGGTGTCACTTTCAGATTCTCCATTCGATCTCGAAACCTGGATTTTCAAGCAGAACCCAGGGAAAACGGCTGTGCTGAAGAGCGATAATTACACGATCGTCGCAACAGAGATTCCTGTGATGCATGTTGACCGATCGCTGTTTCTGGTCAACGGTCTTAACCCGAAAGATTTCCACTCGACCGTGGTGAAGTCTCCACACTGTGAACCCCAGTTCTACGACGAGTGGGTCGAAGCGAACCTCAATGTGGATGCGCCAGGGGCTACTTCGGCAAACTTGTCATCACTGGGTCACACGATCTGCGACCGGCCAATGTTTCCGATGGAACAAGATACCGAGTTCACACCGGCAGCAGAACGATTCTCCAGAAAAAGCTAGCCTGGCTTTGTGATCCGTTCAGCTCATGCTGCCAATTGCTGGCCTAACCGGCAAAGCGATTTCACCCGGTCAAACGCGGCATTGCGCGTGTGAGCCATTACTTCACGGCTGGGCGAAGTGTGCATGCCCAAACTTCAGCAACATTCTCCAAACGTGATTGGTGTGCGCTTTGTTCTGACGACTCCAGCACATCGGCAGAATACGGTAACCAGGTCGCCGCGGACGTTGAGTTCGCTCTATCCTCACAGGAGCCCAAGATGAACCGTGTTCTATCTGTTGCTCAAGCTCGTTCTCTCTATCTGAAATCGGTAGCGGAAGCTAAGCGGCAGGAAACTTCCCAGGATCGCAGCCAGGCTTTGCAGGTTGTGAAATCCGCTGAGAAAACCTTACAGCGGGCCCAGATGCAGGCCCGGCTTCGCAAGAGTCAAGGCCGCATAGCGCGTCCAACCGATTGGAACGAAGAGCTTTCGTAGCACATACCAGAGTTTGAATCGCCAGAAAACGCGATTAACGAACGCAGTCAACTAATCGCGGGAGCAACAGTATCAGTACGTCTGCTCAGCACCAATCTTCGACGCTTTCTCCCATGCCGAAGACAGAGTTTCTGGTGACGCATTCCCTGATCTCGCTGCGTCGATGATGATTGATTCTCTCTCAGTCAGCATTTTTGCTACTTCGGGAAGTTGTGGGACGGCGTCGATCGGCACCTCGATCGCGCCGTGAATATCCGCCGCAATCAAGTCTCCAGGCCGTACCAACACGCCGCCGATCCCAATCGGGACACTGAACTCCAGAGCGTGAATGTAACCATGTGAGACCATCACATCCTTTGCCCAGAATGGGAATCCCATCTCTTCTGCTTCACGCAGATCTCTAACCCCACCATCCGTCACGGCACCCACACAATCGAGCCCCAACGCAGTGTTGCCCTGTACCTCTCCCCAGTACGACCCGATGCTGTCTGGATAGTCGATATCGTGTAGTACGACCATTCTCGGCGCAGGAACGGCGACAATAGCATCCCAGTAGTCAGACCTTCCGAGCGCTTTTGGAGAACGATGCCTGGCTGAGATCAGGCCAGTGACTGCATACCCGACAACAGTTTTCTCGACCGGTGAGACACATCGGATCTCAGGACGCATAAAACCTTCCGTACGTGGCCGGATTTCCAGTTCTTCCAGGGCGTTTGCAATTGTCGGTGTGTCAAGCTCAGCTAGAGCAGCGAGTTGATCGTCTTTAAGTGATGTCATCGATTCAACCATCTTTCAGTCCTTGAAATCGTTGCCTTCGCCGCTCAGTTCTCGAGAGGTTCGTAACCGTATCAGGAGATCAAACAGGATAGGCTTTCACCAATAGGTCATCGACACATCGGGCGAGGCCTCACTCCTCCGTCAAGGCTAATCCCAGATCCGCTCATAGGACACCAATTGATAGTAAAATCCCCGTTCAGATTGCCAGATTGGGCACTCCAAGAAGACATCCGGTGACACCACCACGTGGCAGATAGGACCAAAACAGACCACTACACCGTTCTCGGTATCACTCATCGCGCAACGAAGTCTGAGATCGATGCGGCCTGGAGGCGCGCCGTCAAAGAGTGGCATCCTGACAGGAACCGATCAGACGAGGCGAATAATCGCCTGAAAGCGATCAACGTTGCACGTAACGTACTGATCGATGACAATCTACGCCGAAAATATGATCGGGAACACGGCTTCGGCGCTGCGAAGACAGCCGCTCATAAGATGGAACGGCCCGTGAAATCGCGGGGGGACGAACCGATCTTCCGCCGCAATGGTAGTCAATTTCGACAGCCGGGATTCGCTACGCGAGAAAGCAATAGACGCCCGCGGACACCTAAAGTAAATGCATCGGGCGGCAATCGAAACGAGTGGTGGTCACGTTTCGCAGCCGCTGCAAAACGGAACGCAGAATCGGTGAAGAACGAAGCTTTGCGAGCCGCAGCTGAACGAGACCGTGAAAATGTCAGCAGTGTGATTGAACGTCGGCCTCGACTGACCAAATACGTGCTGTTGCCTGCCGGTGTCCTGGCAATTCTCCTTGCGGCACTTTTCACCGTAATACTGGTCTGAGTTAGCATCCTCCGAGTAATCGCTGCTTTCATCTTGGATTCACGGCGAATTTGCAATTCTCACGCACGGGGAGAACCTCTATGACGATGTCCAAAAACGCAGATGAACTTGTCGAGCGGTTGTTCGAGTCCAGCCTGGGAATGCTGGACCTCATGAACATCTACCTGGGCCACAGGCTCGACTACTACTCAAAACTGAGCCAGGCACCGGGCGGCCTAACTGCACCAGAACTCGCTCAATCATCTGGAACGAATACCCGGTACGCCCGCGAATGGCTAGAGCAGCAAGGTGCCAGCGGGTTTCTTGTGTTGCAAGAGAACTCAGACGACCCGAACGCCCGGCGCTTCGCGCTTCCAGCGCACGCCGAAGAGGTTCTTGTAAACCCTACAAGCCTCAACTACGTGGTTCCTCTTCCAGAGATGTTCGTAGCAATGGCTCAACAGGCTCAGAGCATAGTGGAGGCCCACCGAAGTGGAGCCGGGGTCTCCTGGAACGATCTTGGCGATGAAGTTCGGCGTTCCCAGGTTGCCTTCAATCGGGCGATGTTCATGAATCTTCTTGGCTCAGAGTATTTGCCTTCCATTCAGGATCTTCACCAGCGGCTGGTGGCTGGGCGTCCCTCGCGCGTGGCTGACCTGGCTTGCGGCGGCGGATGGTCGTCTATTGCAATCGCAAAGGCATATCCGAATGCAGTTGTTGACGGCTTCGATATCGACGCACCTTCTATTGAACTTGCGATTGCGAACGCCGAATCAGAAGGAGTTTCAGACCGAGTCAGCTTCCATCACGCCGACGCAGCCCAACTGGGTGGAACTTACGACTTCGTCCTGATTTGCGAAGCAGTACACGACATGCCTCAGCCGGTTCCCGTTCTCGAATCGGCTCGGAAGATCGCGGGTGATAGCGGCACCGTGATTGTCATCGACGAACGCGTGGCAGAGAAGTACGAAGCACCCGCCAATGAAATTGATCGACTGATGCTCGGTATCAGCACCTGGGTTTGCCTCCCAGATAGCATGTCTTCACAGCCGAGCGTCGCCACGGGCACGGCGATGAGGCCATCGACCCTCCGAAAGTTTGCTGAAGACGCCGGATTCGAATCCGTTGAGGTGTTGCCTATCGAGAACGACTTCTTCAGGTTCTATAGGCTCCGGCAGTAGATGGCATCGCCATCACAGCAGCGGTGATCAAATCTCCGCTGTTGTCTTAACAGACGCCCGTGTTGTGCGATGCCTCAAGGATTGAAAGCTGTGGTTCGTAAATATGCCACACATGGACACCTTGATCGCCCAGAGCAAACGCCTGCCACACACCTGAACCGGTATAGAACGGTTCTGATAGCAGATTGTGATAGACCTCTCTGCAACTCAACTCGGTTCGCAGTGGGTCACCAGTCGATCCCGAAAAAATGCTGCTGGGTTTGTGAGTAAAGCGCGCCTTCAGTTGGTTACTGATCGTGAACTTGCTAACTGCTGCTGTATCGGGATCAATGGAAAAAGAGTTTGCGGTCAGTTGTGCGGTGTTGCGCAGCTTTGAATCAGAAGACCACACGCTCGCTTCGGCCTCAATGACCACCTCTACCAGGAGATCTCCCCACAGGTACCAGTCCACAACCGCCACATGAGGTCGTCCAAGCCTGGTACCGGCATAGTGAATTCTTGCCGAAAGGTCACTTGCACCTTCGAAATCGGATCGCGCCCGTTCGGTCCAGTTGGCAAATGTGACAGGCTCCATCACATTTGCCAGTTGATAGACAGAACTGTATCGAGACCTATCGATCCTCCGCTCGTTTAGTGTGACTCGAACTGAGTCCGACTCATTCTGGATGACGATCTCATCGTCGCCGACGAACTGTTGCCAATCTGGCGGAACACGGAATCCGTACGGGAGCGAAGCAATAAAGGTCCCTGAAGTATCGGGTAACACCAACTGATGCATGGGCACAACTCTGCTGCCGACCGAATCGGTTGCCGACGGGTCAGGGGCAACAGGAGTTCCTGCAACAGCCGTAGTTTGAGCTGTCGGCTCAATCGGTGCAGCCAGAACAGTAGCGGCAACGGATTCTTCGGTAACTGGTGGCGGTCCGAATCGAGGCCATGGAGTAGACGTAGGAACAGGCCGAATGGAGGAAGCTGTGCTAGTCGGCAATGGAGAGGACATCGCCTCAGACTCAGTTGCATCAACGCCGGGCGCGCAAGCTATTGCCACAAAGGCAGCAATGGAAGCGACGACATGCACGATCCGGGCTTTCACCGAAATTCTCCCCTCGGTTTTCACGGTCGGTTTCAGGAGCTCTCCGGAAGTTGATACGAAAACCAGCGAGCATCAAAAAATCGACCCAGACACCAGTTACGAGAATGCTGGCGAGGTACTTGAACAAGGTGTTAGCCCGGATTGCGCCGCCAGTGTCCGAGGCTTGCCCGGTGGTTGAATTGAGAATGTGCTGAGAGCTGGGTTCCAGGCGCTGCCTGGGTTAGCGAGTCATTAGAACCATTTAGACTTCTCTACTACGTTCACCAGCGGCTTCCCTTCAACGAAGCGCCGAGCGTTATCAAGGATGACCTGATAGCGTCTCTTAGGAAGGTTCTCAGCGTCTTTGACGGCAATGTGGGGCGTCAGGATGACGTTTGTGAGACTCCAGAGTTTATGGTCCGCCGGCAATGGCTCGATCTCGTACACGTCCAATCCACAGCCTGCAATTTCGCCTCGCTCTATGGCGACAGTCAGGCCCTCCAGAACTGTTGTCTTGCCTCGACCAACACTGATGAAATATGAGGTCGACTTCATGAGCTTGAAGCGATCCGCGTTCCACATATTTTCGGTTTCTGGAGTGTGTGGAGTCGTTGTCACGACAAAATCAGCTTCAGGCAGAAGATCGTCCAGTGACTCGGGGCTATGCATCTCCACAAAGGGAACTTCATGCTCTGGGCGCGGATCTACCCCAATCACCCTCATTCCGAACTGATTGCAGAGTCTGGCAGTCTCATGGCCGATGCCACCAACGCCTGAAATGAGAACAGTAGATTCTGGCAAGTTGATGTACTGGCTTTTCCGGGCCTCTTTGTCCCACCTGGCTTCGCGTTGAGCGTCAAAGTAGTAAGGGAGGCCTCGTGAAAGACCGAGGATATACATCATGATGTGGTGTGAGATGTGGTCGAAATAGATTCCACGCGGGTTGCAGATTGTCACCGGATGATCGACTAGTTCCTGGTAGAAGTAGCCATCGAATGGGCCAGCATCAGGATTCTGCAGCCACCTGAGTTTCGTCGTCCCTTTCAAGGCCTCAGGCGAAACCCATCCGAATGCAGCGTCTGCGTCGGCAAGCTCGCGTATGGCATCTTCATCCGTCTCAGCGATAACTACTTCGTACTCGGGCATGCTGTCTGAAAGTCGTCTCGCCCAATCTCTGCGCAGACTGTCCATAGGAGGTGTGAATACGAATTTCAGCAAGATGCGCTCCTAACAATCGAATGGCGGCAACAGGGTGATTCTATAGATCGTTGGAGTAAACTTTGCGCTTAATCAGAACGTCGCGCAGAGTTGAATGCTAAGAGAACCAGATCGAGTGAACTCAACACTTGACCCAACAATGTTCCTGGAATCCATCGAATCCGACTCTGCTCTGATCGCACGTTCGGCTGCAAACGGTCTCAACTCACCTGTTCCGACCTGCCCCGGTTGGAATGTGCGTGACCTCATCCTTCACACCGGCCGCATTCACCGCGAGAAAGAACGATTGTTACGCGAGCGACCTGAAAGGCAGGATTTCGATATTGAGTTGCCCGGTTCGGGCGAAATCGAGTGGTTCAAGGACGGTGCGAAGGCCATGCTCGAGGTCTTTCGCGTATCGGATCCGACAGAACCAATCTGGTCGTGGTATCCGCCAGATCAGACCGCCGGTTTCTGGTTCAGACGCATGGCACACGAGACCCTGATTCACCGCGTAGATACCGAGAATGCCCACGGCCCAATCACTACTGTTGATCCGGAGATAGCAAACGACGGCATATCGGAGGCTCTCGCCGTTTTCATCACCGGATATCCGCGTTGGGCGGAGTTCGAACCAACCGAAGATTTGCTACGACTCGAAACGTCCATTAGCAGTTGGAACATACGGCTCGGGAGTTATTCAGGTACGACTCGAAGCGGCCGCGAGTTAGCTGGCGTTCCTGCTGTCGTCGGTGATGATTCAGGAGATCAGCCGAAGGTGACGATCAGTGGTGAGCCTGGCCCACTGAACCTCTGGCTCTGGGGGCGCGGTTCGTTGACCAGCCTCACCGTTTCAGGTGAGGCAAACCTGGCAGATCGATTCCGCACGATTGCAGCGGCTTCAATGTAGGTTCAATCCGCAGGCGAAGTCAAATGACGTTGAAACCGTTCGTACTGAAGGTACTCGAAAACACACAGGCAGAGCTCCAGATGTCGTTAAACGGCATGGAACTCGAGCAGGTAATGTGGCGCCCAACTCAACAGGCCAACTCTATGGCCTGGTTAGCGTGGCATATCGCTCGACTACAGGATGCTCGCGCTGCGGCTCTGGCTGGGCAGGAACAACTCTGGGTAGCGGACCGATGGCACACTCGATTCGGGCTCACCGCCAATCCCGGAAACAACGGCAGAGGTCACACTGATGCCGAAGTAGATGCTGTGAAACCTGAATCGGTCGCAACCTTGAGCGAGTATGCTCGTGCCGCTCACCAGTTCTTGAATCTCGAAATCGGGAACCTGCAAGACTTGAGTTCGAACAGAGAAGTTGGCGGGAGTTCAGGTGATGCGACGGTTGAAGACCTGGTGTTTCGTGCCGTCCACGGTGGCCTCGCGCATGTCGGACAGCTCATGTATGTTCGCGGCCTGGTCGAAAAACGCCACTGGTTTCCGCGTTAAGCTTTCTTGAAAGTTGGATCCGAAAGGAAAACGATCGATGGTCAAGTTGCTTGATGACAATGCACTGCCCAATGACAAGTTCGGCTTCCGTATCTACGGAGTTATGGCACACCTACCAGAACCTCAGGCAAGCGAAATTCGCAAGTTTCATGAACTCGTCGGAGCCCACGATCTTGCCACGAACCCGCATTGCTCACTCGACAACTTCTGGGGCCCGGATGATCTGGATGCCGTGAAGACTGCAATCGGTCAAGTCGCCCAGGATGCTTCACCATTCGAGACCGAAGTCGATTTCAGTGACACACGTATCGCCGATTGGGGATGCGCGTTCTCGCTCCAACCAGCGGCCGGTTTGCTAGCAATACACGAGGCTCTGGTTCATGCACTCGGACCTCTAACGAAGAGAATTTATTCAGCCGACACGCCGTTCTGGCCTCACACCACAGCGCTTCTGAACGCGAAAGCAGACGAGGTGCCAAAAATGAAGCCGAACTTGGATCAGATCGATATGACTGGGAAGATGCGATTCGAGACGATAGAACTGATCGGCCGCATTGGGCCTGCGCGTGGAGGCGAGTACCAGATCCTTGATTCGTACCGGCTAGAGGGGAATTAACTGAATCGGCCCGGATCGAACATTGATATGTCGTGGGAAGTTTCTCCGATAGTCGCCAAATCGGCCATGATCTCGCCGACAACGCTGGCAAACTTGAAGCCATGGCCAGAGAATCCGGCTGCAAACGTGACCTGAGGAACATCCGGCGGGCTACCGATAATAAAATGCTCATCAGGTGAGTTGGTGAACATGCAGGTCTTCATTGTCATCACCGGACCGTTGGCATCGGGAAAGTAACGGGCGACGGCACTTCGGAGCACGTCCTCGTCTGCCTTAGTGACTTCCCTGGAAACAGTCTCTGGATCAACCTGTTCATCAAGATGGTGGTAACGACCGATCTTGAGGCCAGGAATACCAAAGATCGGGAAGCCGTAGTAGCGCCCCTCCTCAAACATCGCGTTGAACACGGGAAAATTTGAAGGCAGGAAGTTTGCAGGGGTCTCTGGCTGCAGCCATGCAAGCACTTGTCTTTCCGCCACGGCACTGTTTTCCAGTTGGGGAATTAGCTTCTGGCTCCATGCACCTGCGGTAACTACAAGCGACTCACCTTCGTATTCACCACGATCGGTCATCACTCTGATCGTTCCGGAACTCGTCACGTCCCAGTCATATACACGTTCTCGTGCATGAACCTCTGCGCCTTTCATCATGGCAGCGTTCGCAAACGCCACGATGCAACGCTCCGATAGCAAGAATCCTCCGTTTTTCTGAAATAACGTGAAGTGACCTTCAGGAAGCCTGTATCCAGGGAACCGCCTGTTGGTTTCGGCTGCGCTTAGCACTTCGTGTGAAATTCCGTGAATTTCACACGACTTAAGCGATCCGGAGAACACGTCTCCGTGTTCGGTATCGGTATCGATTGAGCCAGTGATGTGAAGCAATTTTTCATCGGCTTGAGCCTCGATGTCTCTCCAGAGTTCATAGGAGCGTCTCAACAAGGGAACGTATGAAGGGTGTTCATAGTAGGCAAGCCGGATGATTCGGTTCACGCCATGCGAGGAGCCCTGGTCGTTAGGGATGTCGAAGCGTTCGAGCCCGAGAACGCTTTTTCCACGTTTCGCGAGTTCATGCAGGGTGGCGCTACCCATCGCGCCAACACCGATGACGATGACGTCATAGTGAGACGGCATGTTCAAATCCAGACTCTAGGGAGAGTGATGCCAAATCAGCGTCGTGAACTAAGGTCTGTACTGATCAATCCCTTCCGTGACCGGCGAGGGACCACTCGGAAATACGGCTGTTTTAGCGCGATCAGCACCTACTACAACGATTGAGCAGTCTTCAGGTGAATCCATCACGTTGATCTTTAACTCCAGCCGCTGTTCATGGGTCAGATTCTCAAGCCACTTCCAGTGCTCACTGACCCTGGCTTCACCTTCCAGCGGCATGTATTCGATCATCTGACCGAAACTACCGCGGGCATTTTCGTGGATGAATTCCTGCGCCTGTCGTTTCGAGAAGCCTTGAGCGCCGACGGGCCGAGCGACGTCGGGAGGCATCAGGATCAAACGTTGAACCCCACCTTTCTCTCCCTGCAAACTCCTCGTACCAAACGTGCAGCCGTATGCGAGGTTTCTCAGTAAACCTTCCGCTGTGTGATTGCCCTGATCTTGCACATCCAGTTCACCATCGGTGATGAACAGGCTGACGGTGCTCTCATCCTTAGTAAAGCCACGGTCAACATGGAACGGGTCCCAGGGGCTCATCTCTTCGTTCTCAGCTATGCATTGAATGAACTTGCGCGATGTACCGATTGTGTCCATATCCATCTGATTCGGGTACCAGTAGCCAATATTGCGGAAACAGAGGGCAAAGGCACGGCCGATCAGAGTATTTGCCAGGTTGTCCCGTCCTGGTCCGAGTGCAGAGCGCGGATTCAATCCGACCTCTTTGGTAATCGGCCCGTTGACGATGAGAAGTGGCGCCTGTGGACTTGTCGACATCAGTAGCGACTTGCCGCCCTGCCCTCCAATCTTGGACAGCGCCTTCACGCCAGCAATAATCACTGGAAGGTGTTCAGGTTTTGCGCCGGCCATAACGGAATTGACGGCAATTTTCTCAACCGTGGCGAGACCGAACCCGGGAGGCATGTCACACACCACATGGTCCGGAGGCAGGCCTGTTCCGTTCATCATCGCCTTGACCGATTCAGCCGTCGGCGGGTGAAGGAACAGGCCGTCGCCAAGGTCTTCTCGAATGAACGATGCGTTCATTCGAAGGATTGCGTCATGCCGATCATCGCCTTCGAATCTATGTGTCGAGTCAGTATCGACTCCGGGTGTGCGGGCATCAATGGATGCAGTCAGAGTGCCAATCAGGTCATCGATAGCGTCTTCGGTCTGACTCTTACAGAACTCTGGTTCCAGGTTCCTGTATATGCGAGGGACGACGACCCATTGGAGGTCAGGCATGCCGAATGCTCGCGAGCTGGCTACAGCGTCGCTTTCGAAGCGTCCCGAGACTATGGCGACCGCTGGCCGGCCCATCTTCTCGAGCTCGATCATGTCGTGGATCATCCACGACGCGCACGTCCCTCAATCAGCGGTGGCGCCGATTACGACGTCACACTCCTCTCCAGCCTGCTTGACCAGTGGTGGTGGCGCCGGGTAGTTGTTTCCGTTGTAAAAGTTGACCTTGACGTTGCCGAATCGCTCTTTCAGCATCTGCCCCGCCGTATTCAGAGCGATATCTCCACCATGCGTTCCGCTCCACAGCAATCCGACGGTCTTGTTGTCTAGTGTCTGTGGCCTTGGACTTGCCTGAAATGCATTCAAGACGCCGCGTTGCGGGGCTACAGGATTTAGGACTTCGAGGAGATGCATCGAGTCGCCTCCAAAGGTGCTTTGAAGCCAGGCCATCTGGTCCGGTCGGAATTGGAGCCGATGTTACAACAGGGAATCGAAAAACGCGGGAAGTCAACAGTGGTTGCTTTGAACGCCGCTGGTCTGTCGATTAACTAAGAGACGCTCACCTGCTGTACTTCCGGGGCGTGGATCTGGAGTGAGGCAGTCAGAAACTGGGTCACCTGTTCCAGTGACGGTACGCACTCAGGGCACTCTTCGTTCACGCCAGGCACGTACTTAATCGACAGTGAGTTCTCATCCGACGATACTAGCTCGAGTGACCCGCCTTCACTGGCGACCATAGTCTCGATCTGCTCAAGCACGAAATTAACTTTGTCATTCGAGGTTGTTGCGACCATCAAGCTCTCTCGTTCCGGATAGTTTCAACCAATTACGATTGCTTCGCGATTCACAGTTTAGCCAGTGCCGCGTCCAGTTCACCAACATCGAATCCTGCCAGAACCTCATCGCCGACTACAGTGACCGGCGTGCCATCGAAGCCCAAAGCCTGCAACTCAGCACGCCCTTCTAGATCGGATGAAACGTTCTTCTCGACAAAATCCCGCCCTCGTAAAACAAGAAACTGCTTCACCATCTCGCAGGTACTGCACATGTTGGACGAATAGACAGTTATCTCTGTCACCAGTCACTCTTCCAGGCAAGACATTGGAACTCTTGTTAGCCATCTGTAAACGAGCATCCCTCACAACACAGTAACATGCGCCTCAACGCGCCCAATCATCCAGTTTGGAGACCGACAGATGTCAGAGTTGTATGAAACTGCAAGCCGAATCGGCAAATTGCTTAAGGAACGTGGGCATACCGTAGCCGTATCTGAATCGTCCAGTGGCGGCCTAGTTTCCGCAGCGTTGCTTTCTGTGCCCGGTGCATCTGCATACTTCATGGGCGGGGTGGTGGTTTATACAGGTGCGGCAAGGGACGCGTTTCTCGGCATCAATCTAGATGAACATCCTGGCATTCGTTCTGCGAGTGAACCTTATGCGGCTCTGTGCGCATCCACTGCACGTGAAAAACTAGGAACTACCTGGGGTTTGAGCGAAACTGGTGCTGCTGGCCCGACCGGCAACAGGTATGGCGATGCCGCTGGTCACACCTGCGTTGCCGTCTCAGGACCGGTTGAACTGGCTGAGACGTTGGAGACAGGTGATTCGGATCGTGCCGCGAATATGGACAGATTCGGCATTCGAGCACTTGAGTTGCTTGAGCGAGCTGTTTTACAGGCAAGCTAGAGTCGACTTCATGGTCGAGTCAACGTCTTGAAGCTGAAATCAGAGATTCGCTCCATCGCCTCGGCCAGCTGTTAGTCGAACGGTGTTGGGTTCGCGCACCACTCTCGGACAGACCTGGGCACACGCACAAAATAGAACCACCTCAGAACTCTGACCACATGAATTCGCCCAAATACCTGCATCCCACCGCGAACCGAGTTTCTTAACGAAACTCCATTGGAAACCTCGACGATACTAACGGTCCAGTCAGCCCCGGCCTCAATCGCAGCTTTTCGTCGCCTTGGGCCGCCGGCAAGCTGTAATCCCTTACCTCGGTAACGCTCGACAGTTCGGACGTCATGCGAAACTCCCACGTTGGGAGCAAGTTCAATCTGATAGCCGGAATCGGCCAAGTACTTGAAATGAACGAAACTGACGTGCACGATCTCACCTTCGTGCTCTGCGTAGACCATCCTGCTACCGATCGCCAACTGCCTCTTCAGTTCCTTGGCACGAACCTCGTCACAGTTGTGGTCTTCGGGGGTTAGGCGGTCAACATCCGCCTCAGTACCTAATTTCCAGGTGACTTCTATAGCGGGCTCACGTATTTCTACCTCATTGCTGAGGTCGCGCCTTAATACTTCGTATTTGCGATACGAGAAAAATTGGCGAAGTACACGAGATATCAGATTCATGAACCTGTCCATGGTTGGGCGAGTGTACGGTAGCGACCGCAAACTCGACCGAATCATGTTGACCCAGTTTGGTCATTACGGCATTGCATCAGGTTCAACATCGCCTCTAGCGCAGCGCCGTTACTATGGCAGGTCGAACCACAATCTAGAGATACACAACGAATAAGAGAACAATGACCTCAGATCACGCCGCAGCAGCACCAACGAAGAACCCGAAGCCGAACATTGTCCTGATCATGGCAGATGACCTCGGTTGGTCAGACCTCGGTTGCTACGGTTCAGAGATCCGCACTCCCAACCTCGATAATCTGGCCGCAGGCGGTGTCCGTTTCACCCAGATGTACAACTCAGCGCGATGCTGCCCTTCTCGCGCATCACTGCTCACTGGGCTTAACCCGCATCAGGCGGGAATTGGTCACATGGTTAACGATCTAGGAATACCTGCCTACCAGGGGTTCTTGAACGATAACTGTGTGACGATTGCGGAGGTGTTGAAAACCGCAGGCTACCGAACGCTGATGACCGGGAAGTGGCATGTCGCTGGCGATCAAACCAATCTGCCTGATGGCTGGCATCCGGACATGCCCGGGTATCCGTCACCGCGGGGACGCGGCTTTGATCGTTTCTACGGAATTCTTTCTGGCGGTGGAAGCTACTACAACCCCAACATGCTTATGGACGACACAACTCAAATCAGTGTCGAGACGACCGATTACCACTTCACGGACGCAATCTCGGCGAAGGCAGTCCAGTTTGTGGACGACGCCGTTCATCGTGACGAACCGTTCTTCCTGTACATGGCGTTCACAGCTCCTCACTGGCCACTCCATGCATGGCCAGAAGACATCGAACAGTATCGCGGTAAGTATCTGAAAGGTTGGGATCAGATCCGTGGAAACCGCCACGAATCTCAACGAGGGATGGAAATCGTCAACAAAGAGTGGGACCTTTCACCGCGAGAACAGGTCGTCAAGCCCTGGACGGATGAACAGCATAAAGAATGGCGTGATCTGCAGATGGCCGTGTATGCGGCGCAGGTGGAACAGGTTGACCGTGGAATCGGAAAACTGGTTGAAAAACTAGAGGCTGAAGGCGAATTGGACAACACGGTGATCGTGTTTCTGGCCGACAACGGTGGATGCGCCGAATTCCTCGCCGAGGACACTCCCGGTCCCGATCCTGATCGTTACAACTACCCGACTGTAGATGGAAGACTAGTCCGCACAGGCAATTCGCCGGACATCGAGCCGGGCCCGCCAGATACATTCGCCAGCGTGGACATCGCCTGGGCGAACGTCAACAACACACCTTTCCGACTGTTTAAGCACTACACGCACGAAGGCGGTATCTCAACGCCGTTCATCATGCACTACCCGAATGGAAGTGCATCCACAGGCCAAGTTTTCAACAATCCGGCGCACATCTCGGACATCAACGCAACTCTGATTGATATTGCAGGTGCAGCCTATCCGGGAACCTTCAATGGGCACGACATTAAGCCAATTGAAGGCGAATCGTTTGCCAGTGTCTTGCAAGGCGACAACTGGGAACGTGATCAACCGATCGCGTGGGAACACGAAGGCAACCGGGCCGTGAGAATGGGTAATTGGAAATTGGTCAGCGAGATTGCCGATCCTTCAGATCCTGAGTCACGCGCTGTCTGGGAGCTTTACAACATCACCGACGATCGAGTCGAGTCCAACGACTTAATCGCTGGTGAGAAGGACCGCGCCGAGTCGATGCTCAGCTACTACAACGAATGGGCTGAGCGTTGTGAAGTTGCAGATTGGGCAACAGCACCGTTCACTCCAAGACCGAGGCTCAACACGTTCTCTCGCCACAACCACGGAGGGCCGGTCATAGCGGCAAGACTCGGGCCAAGGAGGCGATTGGCAAGCCAGTAGGCGATGAACATACTGATCCGCTCTGACTTATCGCTCAGTGCATTAGCGTAGACGCTGAACGTTCACTGTACAGATGGCGCATGGCACTGGCCGTCCACCCTTCAGGGTTTTCCGGACCCAAATGCGGGCCTGGCTGCACTGTGTCGCCAACTGCAGAAGTGGCCAGAGACTCGTCCAATTGATCCGGAATCGGCAATTCCAGCTCAACTAATACCCGCCGCTGCTGATCACCTACATGATCCGTCCAGTTGATGATCGAAGTGTCTTGCCCTTCTGCCACCTGGTGCCTTGAAAGCTTCAGACTCCGTACAGAGAGGTTGTGAGCTTTCTCGAGGTGGAGCTTCATATAGGTTCTTCGGAACCGGGTCGGAACGCAGAACGGCTGATCATCTCCGCATAGACCGCATACAACCAGCTTCAGACTCAACGCCATCACACGTACCTCAACCTGCTGCGTGGCCAAATATCGAGGTTGATCTACTGCCTGCGAACACAGCGGCACTAAATCTGTCTACACGAAACCAACGACCGCCCGGTCACGCTACTGGACCAGAGAGTCTCGGCAAGGTCTTTCATTGACTACCGCCGCATCCGCAGGCACCGCCACTCAACCCCGCCCATCCGCCTGGATGATAATAGAACATTTGTTCTATTACAAGTGTAGGGATCGTCACTTTTGATCCGATACAAAGGACTGCGCGCTCTGGTTCCGATTCAGGCTGCCATCTGCGAAGGCGCAGAGAAACGAAACGCAACAGTGTCGATTGATGTCACATACGAACAGGCAATCAGAGCGCCCTGGCTAATGTTGAAAATCACACCTTCCGGCAGTGTTGACCATAGCTTACGGGAGAGGGTCTCCTCAATTCTGAAAGCGACTGACTCATTTTCAGGCCAGAACCAGATCGAATCCCCATCGTCGCCAATGAACAGCAACCCCGACACGCTGGCTTCCGTAAAAGCAAAGACATTCGGCGATACAGGATGTACCGATGAGTCCCCTGGAATGTCTAAACGGACTTGGAGACCGGTAAGTTCGCTCGACAAGTTCGCAATCTGCATTGTGTCCCCGTCCACCCATTCGGGAACGACGGCAACTCTATTTTGATCATTGATGCGGTTGGTGCCGGTTGACTTCAGAATGTCGAATGAGTTTGCGCGCATGCCAACAGTGTTGCCTCTGGTCCGAACTGAACCATGGAAGTGAACCCACAACACGCCGCTATGAAACACGCACCTTGGGCAGGCACCGATCAATTCACTCAGGAGATCACCTGATACGTATACCGATGGTGCAGTCAGTTCAGGTCAACTGGAAGGCCAGTGGATTCCGGTGCAGAGCGAAAGGAATCTGCTGTTGGGGTCCCCTCGTTTTCTGTTGGCGCTGAAATAGGAAGTGACAATCCGGTAGGATCAGCCTTCGCGAGACATGTTCGAACAGAGGTGATAAGCATGCAGAAGAATTCTCTCGGCAAAACAGACCTTGAAGTTAGCCGGCTTGGAATTGGACTTTCTGAAACCGGATTCAATCTGTCCAAAGCAGAAGAGACCCAGGCGACCGAGGTCATCAACGCGGCTCTCGACAACGGCATCAATTTCCTTGATACAGCTGCCTGCTATGACCTAAGCGAGGAACAGGTGGGCAAGGCGGTCTCTCACAGACGTGACGAATTCGTGCTCGCTACCAAGGCAGGCCACTACGTACCTCGCGGGGAAGGCGAAGACTGGACTGCCCAGTTGATCGAAGAAAGTATCGATAGGTCCCTGAAGCGAATGAAGACGGATCACGTCGACATCCTGCAACTACATTCTTGCACGGTCGAAGTTCTTGAACGTGGAGATGTGATCGGCGCACTTCAGAAAGTCCGAGATGCAGGTAAGACTCGTTTCATCGGATACTCAGGCGACAATGAGAACGCCGAATGGGCAGTCAGATCCGGGATTTTCGACACCCTGCAAACATCATTCAATCTCGTAGACCAGAAAGCCCGCAAAACACTCTTGCCCGAGGCGGAAAAACAGGGAATGGGGATCATCATCAAGCGGCCGATTGGCAACGCTGTTTGGGGAGCGCCTCAAGATCCGGCACCCTATTCGCACAATCCGTCTTACACCGAAGAGTACTTCAGGCGAGCGGGACTGATGCAGGCCGAGGGACCACTGCCTAATGAGCCAGCCGACCGAATTTTGACCGCGATGGGGTTTGTGATGGGACACAACGAGGTCGATGTGGCAATCGTCGGTACTCAGAGGCCTCATCACCTTGTTTCGAACATCGAGATGGTCAATAACCACTTACCAATCTCGAAGGAAACGATTTCCGCTCTACATGGTAGGTACGATGAAGCGGCCGAAGACTGGGAACAAAGGGGTTAGATCGAGCTAAGGCAAGTCTGGCGGATCGCCAGATGGTGCCGAGGGTGGGATTCGAACCCACACGCCTTTTGAGGGGCCGCGGGGTTTAAGCCCGCTGCGTCTACCATTCCGCCACCCCGGCAGTGATCTGTAATCATAGCCTCGTCCAACAGCTTTACGTTATTCGAACGGACTACTTGAACACATCTGAATGAACCTGACTACTGAAACAACATCACCCGCCATTGGCATCATTGGTGGTACGGGACTTTACGAGCTACCCGGCTTCGAATCAGCTCAGTGGGTCACCATTGGGAGCAACTTTGGAGATCCGTCCGACGATCTCCTTATTGGAGAGTTTGAGGCAACTCGGCTTGTGTTCCTGCCCAGGCACGGACGGGGGCATCGAATCTCGCCTTCAGAAATCAATTACCGCGCAAACATCGAAGCGCTCAAGCGCGTGGGCGTGAATCGGATTCTCTCGTTCAGCGCCGTCGGCTCGCTCCGGGAAGACCTAAAACCCGGCGATTTCGTGCTTGTAGACCAGTACATCGACCGCACGTTCGCCCGCAACAAGTCGTTCTTCGGAACGGGTTTTGTTGCTCATGTCTCCATGGCAGACCCGACCTGCAAAGCGACGTCCGAACAGGTGGCGCATGCTGCCAGAGACGCCGAAATAGACATCACAAAAAGTGGCACCTACGTGGTCATGGAAGGACCGCAATTCTCGTCACGCGCCGAGTCTGAGCTGCATCGCTCGTGGGGTGCTGACCTCATTGGCATGACAAACATGCCGGAGGCGAAACTGGCTCGTGAAGCAGAGATCTGCTACTCAACTGTCGCCATGGTCACCGACTATGACTGCTGGCACGATGAGCACGAGGCAGTCTCCACAGCATCCATTCTGGACGTCCTGAAAGGCAATACTGAAAAAGCAAGGACGCTTGTCGAGGCAGCAGTTCCCGCCATTGGGCGATTACCTGAACGATGCGAGTCCGGTTGCCACAGTTCGTTAGAACACGCCATTGCCACGGCACCGGATCAACGCGACCCGCAAATGGTCAATCGCCTTGAGGTAATTGCGAGACGCGTGTCCGGAAAACCTGGCTGGTAATTGCTACTTGTTTGGTTGCGGAGTGACTCGTAAGTAAGGTCGCTGGCGGTCGATTCCTTTTGTGAACATCTTGTCAGCATCTTCGTCAGAAACTGCTGGCAACACAACGACGTCATCACCGTCCCGCCAGTTTGCCGGTGTGGCGACTTTGTAGTTATCAGTAAGTTGCAGCGAATCGATCACACGCAGGATTTCCGCAAAGTTCCGTCCGGTTGAAGCAGGGTACGTGAGTGTGAGTCGAAGCGTCTTGTTCGGGTCGATGATGAACACCGAGCGTACTGTCATGTTCGTTCCATCCGCCTGGATCATGTCATACGCGGATGCGACTGTTCGATCTCCATCAGCCAGAATCGGAAAGTTCATCTTCACGCTCTGGGTTTGCTCGATGTCGTCGATCCAGCCACCATGGTTCGCGAGCTCATCAACGCTGAGTCCAACAACTTTCACGTTGCGTTTATCGAACTCGCCCTTCATTCCGGCCACCGTACCGAGCTCGGTCGTGCATACAGGCGTGTAATCGGCAGGATGCGAGAAGAGAACGCCCCAGCTGTCGCCAAGATACTCATAGAGGTCGATCTTGCCCTCGCTGGATTCCTGCTGGAAGTTGGGGACTTTGTCACCGAGTAGAAGTGCCATCTCACCGCTCCTTTTCTCAAGATCTTGATGATTCTCGATGTGCCCGCCCTGCAACACGAGACGCTAATTGACCGATCGATCTTACCGCAAGTTCGCACTGTTAACGCCGTCACTCCGATGACATTCAACTCTTGAACCTCGATTGTGATTCGAGATTCGGCGCGTACAATTCCGGGCATCACGCTCAGTTTCCGTGGTCGGAGCGGACAATAGAGGTGTCGAGAAAGTCGATCTCCGTTCGTCGTGAGAACGAAACCGAGATCACAGGAGGACAAAATGAGGTTCGCTCTACTTATCTATTCGCCAGAGGCCGATCGCGCCAAGTTCAGTGAGGCTGAAATGCAGCAGAACATGGGCGCATGGTTCACATACACCGATGGTCTTCAGAAGTCGGGCAAAATGCTCGCCGGTGATGCGTTGATGCCGACAAGCACGGCACACACCGTCCGCATAAACAGTGGGCAGACTACGGTCACTGACGGCCCATTCGCCGAAACCAAAGAGCAGTTTGGCGGCTTCTACATCCTCGATGTTGATTCCTGGGAAGAGGCGGCTGAGGCAGCCAAGTCGATGCCAATCCTCGAAGGCGGCTCAGTCGAGGTACGGCCGCTGATGGAGTTTGAACAGGGTTAGTCGCCGGATTTAAGCCGGAACCTGGCCAAGCAGTCTGTACATGTCGTACATCTGATCGATGCTCGTCATGAAGCTGCATCTGCGGCAGTGAAACAACGATGGGCCGCCTTTGCGGCGCGGCGTTCGCCCAATCCGCTGGTTGCCGCAGTTTGGGCATTCTTCAAGAGTGGTTTCCATTTCTGGAAAACTACGCTGAGGTGTCAGGCGAGGACGCGAGTTGCGCTGGCTCATGAACGGTCTCCGAGGGGTGTCAACAGATCCGAAGCTGGCCTGATTGTCCTCCCTCGGAGTTTGAGCGCTCGAAAGAAATGGTGTGATTTAAGTTTGATATTCGCCTGTCGGCAATTTGAATCACATATACAGACCCATCGGTGCTGTCTCGGTTAGCCACTCCGCGTCATTTTCCGTAATTAGAAAATGATCTTCCATTCCGACGAAGATGTCACCGTCGCCCGAATACATGATGTGTGGCTCCAGCGTTACGCTCATACCAGGTTCGAGTATCGTCGGGTCATTCGTCGCAAGATATGGAGGTTCGTGCACCACACGTCCTACACCATGTCCTGTGTACGGCACGAGAGGTGGTTGACCTATCTGTTCGTACATGGCCAACTCTTTACGACGGATATCGGCGACTGCTACGCCCGGCTTCAGTTCAGGTATCAGGTCAACAATCAGTCTTCGTTCTAGCTCATGCGCTTCTGCCATAGCATCGTTGACTGGGCCGTGTGCAACCACCCTGGAGAGATTGCAAACATAGCTGCGGTACTTAGCCTGGGCATCGATCCGAATAAACATTCCCTCTTCGAGACGAACGTCACCGCTTGCAGGAGAACCGTTAATCAGGTTCAGACCGGAGGGTCCGAAAATAACGTAGGCACGTTCATATTCGAGACCGTTGTCCATACAGTGTTTCACGAAAACACGCTGCAACTCAGGCTGGGTCATCCCTGTAGTGGCATCGCGGACAGTTGCCAGCCAGGCAGCACTTGTGAGACGACACGATTCACGAAGGCGCTGTTGCTCCTCATCGCTTTTCACCATTCTGAGTTGCCAGAGCAACGACTCTGCGTCCACCAGTTGAATTCGTGGCAGGAGAGACCTAAGAGCCTCGACGTATTTGACTCCCAGAAAGCGTTTCTCAATTGCCACAGTGGCAGACTCAAGTCCACGTGACTCGATCGCTTCTGCGACAACCTCCATGGGGTCACCTGGCGGTGTCTCTGCATTCAGGGGATCGTCCCACGTCTGAATGTAGTAGCCAGGCCCCCAGAAGCGCCGATCTTGTATCCAGGGATCCATTATCGAAACTGTGGTCTGCTCTGATGCTCCTGCGACAAGGAACGCGTCAGACTGCAAGTCTCCTGGCAAACCTACGAACGTCTTGTGAGTTGCCTCGACAGCCCAGAGAACGTAATAGTCATCGCTAACCGGATGCCAGTAGTCGGACAGGTACCCGACACCATGCTTCGAGGAGGCTAGCAACAGATCAATGCCCTGTTGCTTCATCAGCCAGCTGGCTTTTTCCCGATCAAACAGTTGCATTATTCGACCTTTTCAGCTTTGTTTTTCTGTGTCGGATAGATGTTATGCCGGGTGTTCTTCGGTGTCAGCCAAACGCAATGCACTCCATCCGCATCCCAATACTTTTGGGTTCAGTTGAGAGACTTCAACGTGAATCAGTATCTGGTATTGCGGATGTAACGGACGAACGGCGGCAGTGTCTGAATGTCCTGGAGAACTGGCATAGCGGTACTCTCATTCTTCGCACTCGTTGCGGTGATTCAGTATCCGCGTGTCGCAGACTACGCCCGTGAGCTAACGGAGCCTGATCGTTCTGTCGCTCTTCCCGACCCAGGCATTGCTTCACCGAACCAGTTCAGCACCCCGACCACAGACACCGTACAAACGGTAACTCGAGCTGTGTCGGAATCTGATCTCACAGTAGACGACCTGAAGCTACTCGCACTCGACTACATCAACGAAGACCGTAAGTTGCACGGACTTGAGCCGGTGGTGATGGGTGATAACTCTGCCGCTCAGCTCCATGCGGACGATATGGTGGCTGGTAAGTATCTCGGGCACTGGTGGCTTGACGGCAGGAAGCCCTACATGGTCTATAGCGAGGTCGGTGGTACCAGTTATGTTTCGGAGAACTCTGCGAGGACAGGATTCTCAGAGGCAGAGTACAACGCTCTCTGTACGAGTCAGCACGTTTCCTGCGAAAAAGTGAATCCGCCGAACGACATCCAGCGCCTTCACCACGCCATGGTGTATGACGACGCTGCTTCTGACTGGGGTCACCGGGACAACATACTCAATCCAGGCCATCGGAAGGTCAACATCGGCATCGCGTATGCCGACCGTTTCCTGGCTTTCGTACAACATTTCGAGGGTGGTGACGTGGTCGCGCCAGTAACACCTTCGTTTAACGGCACGACACTCAATATAAGAGTCGATCTCATCGCCGAAGACACAACCATATTCCCAACAATCCATGTCCACTTCGAGGAGCCACCTGTGGCGCGGGCTGGTGAGGATATCGAGCAGCTAACGAGGTACTGCGTAGGTGGAGGTTTCACCGAAGAGTGTGGCATTCCGATCGTCCAGATCGTGCCGCCGCCCAAGCCTGGATCCCGTTACCTTAACCTTCCAGAAAACGTGATCGTCGCTGATAGCTGGATCGTCTCTGGCGGTGACATCGAAATTGCCGCCAACCTTGGTCAGTTTGCACAGCAGCCAGGGGTCTACACAGTTTCCATGTTCGAGGACGCAGGAGACGGCACAGGTGGAAACCTGCTGCTACAGCTTTCAACCAACCGAGGCTAATACCGGACTAGGTCCAGCCAGGATCTTGCAAGATTCTGCAAGTTTTGGAGGCGACGGGCGGACTCGAACCGCCGTACGAGGATTTGCAGTCCTCTGCCTTGCCTCTCGGCCACGTCGCCATAAACCAACTATCTGATGCACTGTTCGTGTGCTTGGGTACCAGCAGTTATGCTGGTGCCGAGGGCGGGACTCGAACCCGCACGCCCATAAGGACACAACGCCCTCAACGTTGCCTGTCTACCAATTTCAGCACCTCGGCTCTTTATTCGGTTGCGCAAACTCCGTCGCCGCTATCAGAACAACCAGAGACCAAGGTCTTGGCAGGTGCGGAGGGACTCGAACCCCCGACCGCTGGTTTTGGAGACCAGTGCTCTTCCAACTGAGCTACGCACCTTCGATAACCAGACGCCTCAGGCCGCCGCTCCGCAGTACGCCAGAGAATACGCGAACTAGGATTCTACCTCGCGGTGGTAGCTCGGACAAACTGCAGGACATTGCAGAAAAAAAGTCCAGCGAAGCGATTCTCGGTAATGAGAACACTCCGCTGGACATCATCCAACTCACACTAAACGGCGCTCGCGCGCCATACCCGCAGGCAGACCCGCTGATCTACAGTGCAGCACCGTCTCGTTCACCGGTCCTAACTCGGACTACCTCTGTGACGGGCGAGATGAATATCTTGCCGTCTCCGATGTTTCCTTCATCCTCTGATCGCGCTGCCTGGACGATTGCGTTAACAACTTCATCTTTCTTTTCATCGCTCACGACCGTGGTAATGAGAACCTTGGGCAGGGCTGTCCGACGTGTTGTAGAGGCACCGCGGCCGGTAAACACTTCGATACCCTGCTGGTTACCTCGTCCCGTGACGTTGACGTAGTTGTATCCACCACACCCGGCTGCGTCGAGCGCTTCAACCACGTCGCCTGTGCGCTCAGGCCGCACTATCGCCTCAATCTTAATCATCTGAACATCCACCTCGTGTCTGTGGCTCTGCATGACGCTTCTTTGAGGTGCCACGCATCTATTGAGATTTTATGCTGCTGCCCGGTCTGCAAGGTCATTGATCGTGACCGGGCAGCAGCTATCTGTTAACTCTGGCATGCCCTCTGGCATTGCTTCAGAACTAATCAGCTCCGTCCGAGACGTAAGCTCTTTCACCATGAAGCGATACGTCCAGACCAGCGTCTTCTTCTGTTTCCTCTGCTCTCAGGCCAAGACCTGGAATTACGTCCAGAACCTTCAGGATCACAAAGGTCAGAATGCCTGAGTATGCGATCGTTGCTACTGTCGCCCTGAAGTTAGCCCAGAAGAGGTCGATCTCTCCATCAACTACTCCAAGTCCACCGGCGGCGAAGATCGCTGTGGCGATTGCTCCCCAGATTCCACCTACCCCGTGGACCGCAAACACTTCAAGTGCGTCATCAATCCTGAGCTTGTGGCGGAAACGGACGGCCAGGAAGGTAAGCACGCCTGCGCCTGCTCCAACTCCCATCGATCCCATTACACCAACCGCTCCCGCTGCCGGAGTGATCGCTACAAGTCCAGCAACTGCACCGGTGGCGAAACCGACACCGCTCATCTTGCCTGTCTGTTGGTACTCGGCAAGTACCCAGATGAGACCAGCAACCGCTGCCGCAGTGTTTGTGACAAGGAAGGCGCTAACCGCTACACCGTCGGCGGCCAGGCCTGATCCTGCGTTGAATCCAAACCAACCGAACCACAGTAAACCGGCTCCAAGCAGTACGTATGGAACATTGTGAGGTTCAACACCACGTTCAACGTTTCGCCTGCGTCCAACAAGGCCGGCTGCTACTACTGCAGCAATTCCCGCATTGATGTGAACGACTGTCCCACCGGCGAAGTCGGCGGCACCAATACCGAAGATCCAGCCTTCACCTGCCCACACCCAGTGCGCAACCGGCACGTAAACGAGCGTGATCCACAGCACCAAGAAAATCAGGTACGTGCTGAACTTAAAACGTTCGGCGAATGCGCCCGTAATCAGCGCTGGCGTGATGATGGCGAACATCATCTGGAAGATCACGAACAGCCCATCGGGGATCTCACCATTCGGTCCCGATTCGAACGATATGTCCTGCAATCCCAGGAAATCGAACGTTCCGATGAACTCATTACCGCCACCGAATGCAAGGGAATAGCCCCAGAGCACCCATATGACGCTCACCACACCCATTGAAACGAAGCTGTACATGAGGGTGCTGACCACGTTCTTCTCTCGAACCAGTCCGCCGTAGAAGAACGCCAGTCCAGGCGTCATCAATAAAACCAGCGCGGATGCCGTTAGGATCCACGCAATATTGGCCTCAGCCATATCTCTCTCCAATATCTGTCTCTGCCCTGACCCGGCTCCAATCCCGCGCACAGCCCTTGCCGCCGGGCATAAACTGCCGATGACGAAGCTATTGGCGACATGTTTCAGAAAAGTTTCGTCGGTGTATCGGAGCCGTTACAGAGCGGATTGCTGTCTGCCTGGTCCGGTGGGGTCGAAACCGCCCTCCGCATCCCACAGGCCTTCGGATTGAGGCATGGGATCATTAAGAAGGAAGTCTTGGAGAAAGTACGAAAGTGATAATCGACTCACATTGCCACGCGTGGGCTCACTGGCCATATCTGCCCGAAACTCCCGATCCTGAAACGCGCGCCTCAGTAGAAATGTTGATCGACCAGATGAATCTGAACGGCGTCGACCGTGCAACCATTGTCTCTGCACAGATCTTCCGGAATTTCGAAAACAACGACTACGTCGCAGATGCTGTACGAAGGTTCCCAGACCGGCTGGACCAGTTTGCAGATGTGGATTCGTTTTGGTCAGAGTCCTATCAGACTCCTGGTGCGGCAAAGAGGTTGGAAGAGGCCGCTGAGAGGTGGCCGATGAAGGGGTTCACCCACTATGTTGCCGGTGAAGATGATGCAACATGGTTTGATTCTGCCGACGGGCGTGATTTTTTCCAAGTCGCGGATGAACTGAAGCTCATTGCGAGTATCGCGTGCGGCCCCCAGCACCAGCCGATGATTCGCAAAGTCGCGGAGCGCTTCCCGGGTTTGACGATCCTCTGCCACCACATGTCAGGGCTTCGTGCATACGGTGACGATGCGCGAAACAAACTAGCTGAAGTATCTGCATCAGCCGAATTTCCAAACGTCCACCTGAAGTTTTCTGGATTCCACTACGCCAGTGAACCAGATAGAAACTGGGATTTTCCTTATTCCAGTATCCGGTGGCTATATGAAGAGGCATACCGTGCGTTTGGAACCCGCATGGTCTGGGGTTCAGACTACCCCGTAGTTACCAGAGCAATGACCCACCGTCAGGCCCTGGAAGCATTCAAGACTCATTGCGATTTCATAACCGAGGAGGATCGAGCGGCGATTCTTGGCGGAACACTGCACGCACTTCTGGAAAAGGCCAGGGATGTGCCGAAGAGTTAGTCGGCCGTGCGATCTAGACCCTGGCGACGTCTGAGACTTCGCCAGAGTCCCAACAACAGAACCCCTGATATTCCAAGCAACGGTGTCGCCTGCGCAGGCCCGTTGTGGCCGGGTGCGCTGCAGGATCCTCCCGGAGTGGACGGATCTGGTTCTACAACCGGCGATCCTTCAGCCTGGGTCAATGGCGTCGCTGTTTCCTCTCCGGTTGGAGAAGAGTCTTCAGGGGTCGGTGTGGCCATGCCCGCTGCGGCGACATCGTCCAGTGTCAATGGAAGCAGGGTATTTGGCGTTGGAGTCGACTCTGGAACGGAAGAAGTTGGTCTCGGAGTCGGCGCCACATACTCATCGGCACCAATTGACTCTCGCCATTCGTTCTCAAGCTCATCAAGTGACATGTCGTATACGACGGGCACAGCCGCCTGAATTGGAACCCCCGCGCCGAGTGTTTCAAGCAAATCAGCCATTTCTTCTTCACCAAATTCAGTAATCATGAAGTCGACGATAGATCTACCGGTTCCGTAGCCGACGAGGGTGAGATTCGGGTCTCCCGGGGCTCTGCTGAGTGCGCGTAATGTCGGAAGGCGGCCTGTGCCAATTCCCCACTCCAAAAACCTTGTGTACGAGATTGTCTGATCGAGATTCCCAAACTCCGCCAGGCCCTCGTTCAACCAGAATGGAACCAGGGTTGCGCCGTTAGATGCACGGTCCACAAGGATATGCGTGATCTCATGCGTCGCCGTACCGATATCTGATCTACCAGCTAAAACGAGAACGGTATTCTCATCGCCGAAGGCCTGACCCTCGGTCACAAGCTCTCGAGAAATAGTTTGTGACCTTGGAACAACAGCGTCGATCATCTCGGCGTTGTTGTTGTAGAGCATTACGGTGATCGGCGTTTCTATCTCAGCGCCGGTGATTGGCGCCATCAGTTCCAGACCTTCACGGGATTTGGCTGCAAGTGTGGTAGCGCGGGAACGCACGGGACCGTGGTAGAACACCGTTACTGGGCCATCAACTACCGTCTCCCACTCAAATCGAGCATCCAGGAGAAGTTCTTCCCTCAGATCGGACAGATAAGCCTTTCCGTCAGCTCCAAGCACCTCTAGTTGGTATTTGATCAATGATCCGGGCGGGACATAGCGCTCTGGTGTGTTGGTATTAACGAACAACTCTCCATCGATCAAACTTTCGCTGCTGCGAGGGATCTCGAGATAGTTGTATTGAGTTACGTTGCGGTCGCCCACGTCGAAGATCACTCTCACGTCTTCAACTTCGACTCCGCTTTCGATCTCTGCAAAAAACCGGATTCCTTCTGGAAACTGGCTTTCCATACCGAAGTCAATGAATTCAACCGTTGGCTGCTGGGCACGCACTGATCGAACTTCGCCAACAACGGAACTAGCGAATGCAAGCGCCAGCGCTGAGGTGAAGAGCAGTCCTTTGTTGAAAGGAGACATTCAGAACTACCGATTAAATCTTTCTAACCTGCTCGATGAAGTAGAGTCACACGTCGCTTAATACGGCCCGGCACACGAATCGGTTGCAGGTAGCTCATTACTCTATCCTTTGTGATCACCGAAGCCGAACCCTACAACCGAAGGGGATGCGCGAATGACGAGAATCCTTATAGCCGCATTCGATGGACTCCTGCCGCAACAGGTCTCTCCAGATCTCACACCAACAATATTTCGGCTTACCGAATCAGGCGTAACTTTCACGCGGCACCATGCGGTCTACCCAACTGTGACCAGGGTAAATTCGGCAGCGATGGTCACCGGCTGCTACTCGGGGAAGCATGGCATTCCGGCCAACTATGCCGTGTTCCGGGATCACGATCCGAACGCCGCGATACAAGTTCTAAGGCCTGAATTGGATGCATTGGCCAGCAATCCCGATACGCCAGTGCTATTCGTGCCGACTGTTGGAGAACTCCTCGCCGAACAGGGGCTGACTCACGTTTCGATAGTTGGTGGAAGCAGCGGAAACGCCTACGTTCACTTCCCTCTGGCGGGCAGGATCGGCAATGGTGGAGTGATTCATCCGGAGTTCTCGCTACCAGAGGACCTTGGGGTCGCGGACAAGGCCGCACTCGGTCCTTGGCCGGGGTCAACCGTTCCAGGTATTGAACGAGTCACTAGGGTTGCAGATTCGGCCTGCAAGTTCGTGATACCCGAAATCAACCCTGATTTGCTGTTCGTCTGGTTTCCTGAACCCGACGGAGCTAACCATGCATACGGTGTTGGTTCTGCTCAGTCGAATCGAGGACTCTCCGAGGCCGACCAGGCTCTGGCCCGGATTCTCAACACCCTTGATGAGAATGGTGATCGACCTGACGTGTTGGTGATTTCAGATCACGGCTATTCGACGATATCGAACACTGTCGATGTATCTTCGGAGCTCCAGTCGGCTGGATTCGAAACAGGTCGCGGCGAAGGTTCTGTGATAGTCGGAAACAACGGTGGGTCGGTACTTCTGGATTACCCTGGAGCAGATGAGAACGGGATGGAGAAACTGTCGGCATGGATGCTAGAACAGCCCTGGGCCGGTTCCGTGTTTTCAACCGAAGAGATAGCACTTGCAATGGGAATGCTGCCTGTGGAGTCGGCAATGATGCTCGGACGCCGTGCACCACAGTTCGCGGCTTCAATGGCCTGGAACGATTCTGTAAGACAGAACGATCTTGTAGGCACAGCGTGGAACGGAGGGCATTCACCGATCGGGGCAGGGCTTCATGGTTCAGCAAGCCCACACGAACTAAGAAACACGTTGATTGGAAGCGGGCCGTCATTCAAGGCTGGTGTTAGTTCGAGTATCCCTTCGGGCAACGTGGACCTTACTCCGACAGTGCTGGCGCTACTTGATCAATCAGTGCCGCCGCACATGGACGGTCGAGTGTTAACTGAGGCGTTAGTCGGAGGGCCCGACCAGAGCGAAATTGAAGTGGGATCGCATGAAGTTCGCGGGTCACAACTACGACCGAAGACTCGTGAAGGAAATCCGGCTCGGATGGTGGCGAAGCAGGTGTCCGTGAACGGCAGCCTGTACCTGGAGTCTGCAGGCACCACAACCTGAGAGCTAATCGTCCGTCGCAGCGGATGTTGCTCGTCCGGCTTCACGGTATGCCGCCACGAAGCGTTGAACTGCACTCAATGGAGTTCCGACCCCCAGAATCCACAACGCCCATACAGGCTGCCCGACTATCAACGCCACCACCATGATCACGACACGTTCTGGCCGGGTCAGGTAACCCTCGGTCCCTTTGAAACCCAGGCTTTCGGCTCTGGCGCGAACATAACTGACAAGCAATGAGCCTGCTGTCGCTATTGGAGCGAGTATCAATGCGGCCTGATTGAAGTTCTCGGGCTGCGAGTAGTACACGACCAGTCCGGCAAAAACTGCAACTTCTGAGACTCGATCAAGCACCGAGTCCATCAACGCACCTTGCGGTCCGACAGAATTCGTACGCCGTGCGATACCTCCGTCCAGCATGTCAAAAGTAGCACCCGCCAGAACGACGATACCCGCTATCCAGAACTCACCAAGTGCGGCCAATGCGGCGCCACCGATAGCGAGGGCAACACCAATCAATGTTGCGCCGTTGGCAGTGACGCCGAGTTTGATTAGGCCTTGAGACACTGGCTCTTCGAACCAGCGTGAAACGGCGCCGCGTACGGCATATCTTGTCGACTGGAGGTCTGCCAATTTCGTTAGTGGGTCCAGGAAAACGGTTTAAAGATCGGGGCCATCAACCACGGTACCGAGAAGGCGGCACCGGGTGCTTCTGAAGCACCGACTCATAGTAGCCCACAACCTGCTCCGCCACCCGTTGCCAGTTGTATTGCCGCGCGGTGGCTGAACCGTTGATCCCCATCAAGGTCCTATCGCCGGGGTTCTGAATCATTTTTTCGATAGCAGCAGCAATGGTCTGTTCGCTCTTCGGCTCCACGAAGTGCCCTTGCCGTCCGTCCTGCATCACGGCTCTGAAACCAGGAATATCCGAGGCGACGACTGGTGTGCCGGCCGCCATTGCCTCAACGATTATCATCCCAAAGCTTTCTTTGCCCGTGTTCGGCGCACAGAACACATCAGCATGCTGATAGTACGCGGGCAAATCTTCTTCAGAGACTGGACCGACAAAGATCACATCATCGACGCCACGTTCTCCCATTAGGCGGTATGAGTCGCGGTCGGGCACACCAGAGCCACCGACTACCAGCCTTAATTTTGGGTAACGCCATTTGAGTAGAGAATAGGCTCCGAGGAGGTACTTCAGTCCTTTGCGCTTCTCAGCCATGCGACCTACAAAGAAAACGTTGAAGGCATCGTCCTTGTAGACGGTCGGCTTCGGAGCCGTAGTTGAAAATTGATCGTAGTGAACCCCGTTCGGAATTACTGTGTAATCTCCCGGGAAGTACTTATTGGCGAACTGCCTCGCAGGATCTGATACGGCTATTCGGCCGTTCAGACGAACGGCTCCTTTCCTCAGGAGCCGTTTCCAGAAAACATAGCCGCGTCCTGGCCCCTCATTGAAGGCGTGGAACGTGCCGACGGTTGGCGATGGTGAGTAGTAACTTGCCATTAGCCCGAACATCGGCATCAATGGCTCGTGAATATGGACCACATCGAAATTCTGGCTATCCAGAATTGACATCAGCTTTCGCTGATACCACACACTCAACGATATCCGTGCCACAGAACCTGCTGACACGAACGGGACGGTCCTGCCGAAGGTGTCCAGAGGTGCGTTTCGCAGGTCGTAGACCGACTCGTTGCCTGTGCACGGAGCGAGCACACGCACATCGTGGCCTTGATCGATCAGCGCATTCGAAAGCTCGACCACATGGGTCTGCACCCCACCAAAAATGGCGAAGTCGTATGGCGACACCATCGCGATCTTCATCAAGAGCCCCCTGCCACCTAACTCGCTCTGATTCTCACCTCAGAGCATAGGAGTCAGTTTCGGACATCTTAACGTCTTACTTCTTTTTCTTCGAGGTGTTCTTCTTGGCTGAAGGTGTGCTTTTCTTCGATCCGCCGGGCTTGTGACCCGCCGCATACTCTTCCACTTCTTTGCGTGCGTCGTCATCCCGCATCTGGAGCAAAGGAGACTTCATGAAGTAGGCAGAGGCACCTTTGACGGGGCCAGCGTGTCCTTTGTCCAGGGCAATCTTGGCACTGCGAATCGCATCTACTGCAACACCGGCTGAATTAGGACTGTCTTCAACTTCAAGCTTCAATTCCACGTTCAGCGGAACATCACCCCACGAGGTTCCCTCAAGTCGGATATATGCCCATTTGCGGTCGAGCAACCACGGGACATGATCGGACGGACCAATGTGAACATCGTCAGTTGGCAGCTCTTTTTCAAGTTGTGACTGCACAGACTGAGTCTTGGATATCTTCTTAGACTTGAGCCGAGTTCTCTCAAGCATGTTGTAGAAGTCTGTATTTCCACCAAAGTTGAGCTGGTATGTGCGATCCAGCTGAACCCCACGATCCTCAAACAGTCTCGCAAGTACGCGGTGGACAATCGTCGCTCCGACCTGTGATTTGATGTCATCACCAACGATCGGGAGTCCTTTATCTTCGAACCGCTTCGGCCAGTAACCTGTTTTGTCCCCGCCGATGAAGACCGGGATGCAGTTCACGAACGCGCATCCAGCAGCGAGCACTTGCTCCACGTACCATCGAGTGGCCTGTTCAGAGCCAACTGGAAGATAGTTGATAACTACATCAACCTTGCGATCGCGCAGAATGCCGACGATGTCGTCAGTTGTACCTGGTGCAGATTCGATCACATCCGACAGGTACTCACCGATGCCATCGAACGTCATCCCACGGCTAACTTTGACGCCAGTCTTAGGCACATCATGAAACTGAACTGCGTTGTTGTTCTTGGAGATGAGAGCGTCTGAGAGATCTTTTCCGACCTTCTCTTTATCAACATCGAACGCGGCGACGATATTGATGTCACCGATTGAGTATCCACCCAAAACGTTGTGCATCACGCCAGGGACCTGCTCATCACCTTCGACTTCGGAGTACTTGTAAATACCTTGTACAAGTGAGGACGCGCAGTTGCCGGCGCCGATGATCGCTACGTTTATCTTGCCCATCTGTGTATTGCTCCATTTGTGACGACTGCGCGTCGACTAACGGTCGAGTAGAAGAGTCAGGTTCAGTTAAGAGCGCCAGATCTGGCGATCTTCTGCACACACGAGGCTAATACACGCTGGACAGAAATACGTAGAAGTTTACGGAACGAACTTGGTGATTGTTCCTGAATATTCCAAATCGGACATATTGCAACACTGAACTAGAGTTGCACCTTTACAGACTCCGCTACTTCGTCGAGGGTCTGCATTGAAATGAATGGGTTGCTGCCGCTCCAAAGGTAGTCGAAGTGGTCACGCAGAAGTTCGTAGTAGCTAAAGCCGGGCGCGATCTTGAACATCGGAACAAGCCCATCAATTGTCCCACCGTCCAATGCCCCGCCCGTCTTGCCGAAGTGATACGGCTCTACGAATGCCGCCTTACTGGTGAGAACGAGATAAGTTGACGGCCAATGGTCGGCGAACCGCACATCGAGTCGGAATTGGCTGGCCGCCTGGCTGGCCTTCCTTAAGGCTGCAATCACGTTCAGGCTTCGCCAGGAATCACCGAATAGCGGTCCAGCGCGAAACAAAGCGTCGTCGGCAAATTGCTCACCATCTTGCACCACCGTTCTGGCCCTTGCGAACTGCCCAGTCGGATCTACAAGGATTGCTCTCACACTGACAGGACGGTCCTCAGACGCCATCGAGCGCAGAATCTCAGCGTGATCTTTATCGCCGAAAAACTCTCGTAAACCAACACCTTGCAACAGCACTTCGCCTTCCGCCGATTCGAGAACCGAAGCGACTGCTCTTGGTGTATTCGGATCCACCCTTCTGGGCCCGAGTATTCCTGATATTCCGTTTGTTACAGCTCCAGCGGTGATTGAACCAAGTTCAGCAAACGCTTCCGGCAGGCTGTATCGCCGGTCTGTCGAATTATTGGTCGTGGTTACAGGTGAGTTGGTCCACCGGGTACGCTGACGAGCGGTGCTGTTCGTGCTGTCGGCTGTCCCAGCTTCCACTCCGGTCGGGCTCAGCAAGCCGGCAATTGACTCTTCCGTGATGATCCAAGTCTTGCCAACGCGATTCGCCGGCAACAGGCCCTCCCGCAACCATTTGTAAATGGTCTTTTCACTGACGTTGAGGCGTCGGGCTGCTTCGCGAACCTTCATGCTGGACATGGCAAGTTATTCCACTATCTTCCTTAATAGTAGTACCAAGTATAGATGGATGCTTGCTGAGTCGGATGCGGTAACTAACCAGATTGCGTAGGTGAACGACCATCGATCACAACATCGGCGTCTCGCTCCTGGAGTTTCACCACCACAGCGGAGGTTTCTTCGCCCCAGCCCTCGTCCAGTGCAGCAGAAAATGCTTTCAAGGTGTTAGACGTGAGCTGCATCGGAACGTCCACGGCATCTGACAGTTCGAGCGCCAATCGAACATCTTTGTGTCCCAGCGAGAGCATGAAGCCGGGGTCGAAATTCCGTTTCAGAACCGAGTCTTTCCATTGAGCAAGCGTTGCGCTGTTTCCTGAGCTGGCCGAAACGACGTCCCAAAGCGTTGAAGCATCGACGCCCGCTTTGACGCCCATACTGAAGGCTTCGGCTATTACCACATTGGCCGTCATTCCAATCAGGTTGTTCACCAACTTGGTGACGCTGCCAGCCCCAACTTCACCGCATCGGTAAATCTTGTTCGGGTCCCCTATCGCGGCAAGAACAGGTAGAGCTTCTTCAAAATCGTTCTCAGAACCCCCAATCATCAAACTCAACGTTCCGGCTTCGGCGCCACCGACCCCACCACTCACCGGGGCATCCATAAATCGTTTGCCAAGAGTTTTCGCCTCTGCCTCTGTGGCTCGGGCTGTCTGGGGATCGATAGTGCTCAGATCTATTCCTATAGCATCGGCTTCAAGGTGTGAGAGTAAGCCCTCGCTTCCCTGCCAGATCGACTCGACTTCTTGAGGTCCCGGAAGCGAAGTAAATACAAACTGAGCTCCAGTTGCCACCGATCTGACATCGCCTGCAGCACTTGCACCAAGTTCCACAAGCACTTCGATCGCTTCTTGCCGTACGTCGTACACGGTGACGTCATATCCGGCACGAACAAGATTCCTTGCCATGTGGGAACCCATCCGTCCTAGACCTGCGAATCCTACTTTCATGCATCGTTTCCTTGAAAGATCACTGCTGACGTTATTTTCATTTGGCAAGTTCGCTGGTGAAGAAAGCACCGGCTTTTAATTCACCTGTGAGTACCAGTGTTTCAATGCTCCGAACCTCCACACCACATGTGTCCGTGCCGTCTTGCAAGAAAGAGGATGCGGAAAACAGACTGCTGTCACCGACTCCAAGCTGCGGAATATTGTCGGCACTGCTCGCTGCAACGATTTCGTTCTGTCCATCGAACCAAACGACGACTGGTGTGATATTGACCAGTTCGGCGGCAGTCTGGTTTTCGATACGTCCAACCGCCGTAGCTGAAAGTGTTTGACGGTCCAGCTGACAAACCAGGTCGGAGACGACAACGCTTAGCGCGCTCTCGCCACCTCCAGACGGCACAAACAAGTTACGTTCGTCCCTTTCTGCGGCACCAGAGCTACAAGCAGTCATGACGACGACAAAGACGGTGACAATCATCGTCAGAAGCAGCGTTTTGACCTGGCGATACTGGAGCAACGGGTCTGGACCTACCAGCCGACGGCTTCCCCGTCTTTTCGAGGTTCTGATCCCGCGGTCAGGATGCCTGTCTCTGGATCTCGGGCGATGAGCTGCCCACCTCCAAACTCGACTCGATCATAGTCGCTTCGGACGTGCACTTCGTGACCGCGTTTACGAAGGTCTTCAACTACAGACGGATCGACATCTTCTTCAACTATTACCGAGTTGTCCTCTTCAACCATGACCTTGAATCGCAGTGCGTCCAATGCCTGTTGTGAATCCATACCGAAGTCGACCATGTTTGAGACGACCTGCAGGTGTCCTTGAGGCTGTACGAACCCGCCCATCACCCCAAAGCTCATGTACATATCGTCGTCTTTGGTTGCCATGGCCGGAATGATTGTCTGGAACGGACGCTTCTTTCCTTGCAGGTAATTCAGGTGGTTAGGATCGAACGAGAACAGAGAGCCGCGGTTCTGTAACGCGATGCCGGTACCGGGCGCAACCAGTCCTGTTCCGAATCCTGCAAACAGGCTGTTGATCAACGAGCATGCATTTCCATCGCCGTCCACAGCCGTCACATAGACAGTATCGGCTCCACCCATTGGATCTCCGTAAGACACGTTGGGATCGGCACGCTCACCGGATATTGCCGCACGGCGGCGATCCGCATACTCATCGGAAAGCAAAGGCTCGATCGGCACTTCAACCATGCGAGGGTCGGCCACGTACTGAAGCGCGTCGGCATAACCTCGCCGCATCGATTCGATCAGATAGTGATATCGATCAGGCGACTGAGGACCCATCGAACCGATATCGAACCCCTTGGCGATGTTCAGTGCGATCAAAGCGGCGATGCCCTGCCCATTCGGAGGACACTCCCAGACTTTCACGCCGCGGTAATCAACCGAGATCGCTTCATCCCAGTCTGAACGGTGCTCAGCCAGGTCTTTTTCGGTCAACCAACCGCCGAGCCCCTGGATGTAGTCGGCTATCTTCCCAGCGATCTCACCTTTGTAGAAAGCGTCTGTTCCGCCTTCAGAGATCGCCTGCAGGCTTCGTCCCAGCTCAGGAAGCTTTACGAACTCACCCTTCTTTGGCGGCCTACCGCCGACTGGCATCATCTCCACACCAGACGGCTGGAAGCTCAGTTTGTCTTTGCTATTTGTCCAACCGTGGGCAATGATGTCAGATACGCCGTAACCGTTGAGCGCGTAATCGATCGCCGGTGCAAGCACTTCACGAAAAGACATTCTCCCGTAGTGCTCAAGTGCCGTGTGCCACCCATCAACAGTGCCCGGTACGCTAACGGCAAACCACGACCCAGGACCTTCATTGGGGATTGCATCGAAACCCGCTTTTCGAACATCATCGACGTTAGCTGCTGCTGCCTGCCTGCCTGATCCGTTCAGGGCAACAACTTTTCGTTCCTTCGAGTCCCAGATGAGCGCAAACATGTCACCACCGATACCGGTTGAACCCGGTTCGACAACATTCAGCGATGCGGCAGCCGCGACAGCGGCATCAACTGCATTACCACCGTCCAACAACATCCGAAGGCCAGCTTGAGCCGCCAGGGGCTGGCTGGTCGCTACCGCTCCATTGCGGGCAAGCACAGCTGATCTGCGAGATTTGAAGAAGCTCATCGGTATCCCTTTCAGAAGTACGGGAACGGTTTGTGACGTGTCATCAAGTCGAACGGGAGGGTATGCAGGTTGGTCTGTTGACCACTCGCGACTTCGCACCCGCATCCTATCACCGCAATACCGGATGCCGGACGGCGCCAGTCGAGTGCAAGGTCTCAAGCTGAGAACTATTGCCATATCATCTAGGCTGCCTGGACACCCAAAGCAGGATCCACGATTTGAAACAGGATCGACCGATCATAGGCCTTGCTTCGACTGCTGAGGTCCGCGAGACCTACATCGACACCGCTGATCTAGCGCGCCTTGAGAAATTCGCAGAGTTTCGATGGGAACAGTTCGATGAGGATTCAAGCTGGGATCAGGTGCCAGAGACTAAGCAAGCCATCCGAGATCGTTTCGCCGCATTTACACAAGGTTTGAACGCTCTGGTGGTATGCCATGGCTCCCCCAGGGTAGATGCCGACGTACTGACACGGTCGCCACACCTAACCTTCATAGGCGAATTGGAAGGTGACAGGTTCGCGCAACGCATCGACGTGGATGCAGCAAACAGCCACGGTGCAAAAGCCGTTGACACTACACACGGGTCTTCATATCCCGTTTCAGAGTGGGCTCTTGCGCTGATCCTGATCGGCTTAAGGAATGCCGGGGCACATTTCAGGAACCTCATTGGAGGCAATTTTTGGGGCACTCCTGAGCAACGGACTTCAGCCCCCGAATTTACGATGAACGAAGAGCTGACCGGCAAGACAGTTGGTTTGATTGGAGGGGGATACATAGCGCGCCGGTTGATCGAGTTCTTGCGACCGTTCAACACCAAAGTCCTTGTCTATGATCCCTATATTTCTGCTGATGTCGCATACGGATACGAATTCACCTTGACCTCGCTCGAAAATGTGATGTCTCTCCCTGAGGTGATTGTTTGCCTGGCTCCGCTAACTCCCGGGACCAGAGGAATGCTCGGTCAGAAAGAGTTAGCGCGTATCCGATCTGGATCGGTGTTCGTCAATGTTTCGCGCGGGGCGATCGTAAATACAGCGGCGCTGATCGAAAGGCTCGAGCGAGGGGACATAGTGGCAAGCCTTGATGTATTCGATCCTGAACCCATTCCAGTCGATTCACCTGTTCGGAACATGCCAAACGTATTTCTGACGCCTCATATTGCAGGCACGACACAGAGATCAAGAACACGATTCTTCGAGGAGATGGTCAACGAGTTAGAACGCCACTTTTCCGGTCACCAGACGCTGTTCGACCTGACACCAGGCACTCTGGCGAATAGGCGAGGTGAAGAGTTTTAGCCAGAACCTAACAACTCAGGCATAATGCGCCGTCCGAACAGCAAAGAACCAGGTCAAGATGCCAACTTTCTACTTTGAACGTGAAGTCCGCACCCAGCAATCAGAGTGCTATGCCATTCTCGAAGACGGCAAGCCTGTTGGACGACTGGACCTTCATTTCGCGCACGGAATGGTCCACGGAACGCTGATTGTTGACGAGAGCGTCACTCAGGAAGGCATCCAGGAACTGGTTACGATCGTCGATGAAGACATCATTGATGCTGTGGGTGTCGAGAGAGACGATTTCGTCGTTCATGTTCACCAGGGACGAGACCTGGGTGTCTATGCGAACAACGAATTCGGGCCGCCCGGCAACGGTAACGGTGGGCATACGGGCGCATAACAGCGACTCCTAACACGGCCTCGCCTTTCGTTAACCATATTGCCTTAGTTCCGGGTAAATGCGATCACGCTCGCGCCGCGATGCCTCTCACGAGCCACCACCTGGAACCCACGCGCTTTTGCGAGGCTGTCCTGCATCCGAGTTACCGGCGTCGATCCGCCGGCAATCAAAGCGATCCCACCCCGAGCCACTCCGGCTTTCACCGACTCGAGACCGATCTTTAAAGCTTCCCGTGGCTCATCACCGCGTAGCGTTCCAGCGACTAAGTTGTATTTAGTGTCTTCTACTGGAAGCCAAGGGACAATGTGGTGTCGGGTAATCGCACTCCGATTAAATCCGGCACTCGACAGGTTCATTTCGGTTGTCTGTAGAGAGAGCAGGTCTCGATCAGAGATGTGAAGCACATCGATCATGTCGGCGGCGAGCAAAGCTAACGGAACATAACCATGCGTCACGTTAAACACAGCGGCATTCGCAAACTTTCGCTTTCTCCACTGGTATAGCTGGTCCAAAAGCAGCTGACTGGAGTAACTCAGTTCATCGAACTCTGGCAGACCGTGACTTGTTTGAATCGTGTAGGCATGCCCGCTCACTTCGAACTGCACTTGCCCGCGGAAATATTCATCTGGAAATCCTGCCGATACCTCGGATAACTGCGCGTCATCATCCCTGGATATTCCAAATACTGTATGTCGCGGCCCATGCGATACCTGTTGTGATCCTATGCCATGCTCCTCTAGCAATTGCTCTATGCCTGCCCAGAGCGGCTTCACCACCACGGCCCAGAACTCTCCGCCGCTTCTCAGACTGGACATTGAAGACAGGATGATCTGCCTCAAGACCTGATCTCCGGCTTTGCCAGGAAGATTTGAAACGATCAGATCGAAGTCACCGTCACTCAGACCGTCAAGGCCGAGACTGCCAACGAAGGTTATGTTCTTAATTTCATTCTCGGTTGCGTTGATTCGGGCGAACTCAAGAGCCATGGCATCACGGTCTATGAGCGTGACTTCTCTGGCAATTCCTTGAGCCACCAGCGAGAGTCCTAACACTCCGTAGCCACATCCGACATCCAGGCAATGTTCAAACGAGTCATTCCTGGAAGACGCGATCGTCCTGAGCAGCAGGTTTGTCCCGGGGTCGACAGCGTGCGCACTGAACAGACTTTGGGAGGTTCGTAAGTTGAGGTCGCTGTTGCGCCTTTTTCTCCGAACAATCTTGTGGGTGAAGCTATCGATCAGATCGTGGTGCAATCAACAACCTATTCGTGCATGAAACGCTTGGCATTCTCAATCAGCTCCTGAATCGAGGGGTCGGTAATCATTTCTTCCAACGCGTGAGTGGCTTCTGGAAAACCAGAAGCCACTCTTAGACTCATCTATTGCCGGTACCTGTTACCAACGCCGGTCATTGCGAGGCGCTCTGGGTCGCGCTTCGTTGACCGTCAACGGTCGTCCCCCAAGGTCTGTCCCGTTCATACCAGAGATTGCCGCCTGCCCTTCGCCACTGTCTGGCATCTCAACAAATCCAAAGCCCCGCGATCGGCCGGTCTGTCGATCCATGATTACCTGGGCAGATTCAACAGTTCCGAACTGCCCGAATGCAGCGCGCAGTTCATCGTCGGTCGTGTTGAAAGAGAGATTTCCTACAAAGATGTTCAACGTGTTCTCCTCGAACGAATAGCTATTCCGGTCGCACAAGCAGGAAGATTCGTGACCAGATCGCTGTCCGGAGGAACGAAGATGCCGAATGTCTGACGCGGACCAATAGGTCAATCATACATGGCGGTGAGTGACGAGAATCAGCAATTGCCGCCCTCAGAGTGCATGTTTCAGTGAATTAGCCGCTATTCAGGCGTCCTAATAGCTCTGAAACAGTTTGCCCCACGGAGTCTTCATTGCTTCTCGAACGCGTTTGCGGCCGACAAAGCGCAGCCAGAAGTCGTTGTGATAGGCGTTGGACGCCCAGATTGCCCATGGAACCAGAGGTGATCGTAGAAGTACGCCTTCCAGAGGCTTCAGTGGCCCCCAGTAGATCAGCTTCTGACCACGGGAAGCCATCGTGTTCTCGCTTGATGCGAAGTTCCAATTGACGTTGGCTACATCGTCGCCCACATACTCAATCTCGCGAGGATCGCCGATACCCAGACCCATCTCGTGTGCTAGCCGGATCTTCGTCAGTTTCATTGGATCGAAACCCATCAAACGCGCAGCAACAGCGTCAATTGCAACTTGATCCGCACTGGCAAGAATGATGTTCTTCTGGTGTATCCGCATCGCACGCGGCCCTGGACCATCTCCCGCGAACGTGCCGTCCATCACGGCAAACAGCCCTGTGTGAATCTCTTTCTGGATCTGCAGCAGGTCAACCAGCGTTTCGTGGATCTTGGCGTGGGTCCAGTGACGATATCGGTGCAGTAACCCACCGAACGCGTTCTTCATCGCACCGGTCATCGTAGTGAAGACGTGAGTTTTGACCGTGGGGAGATGAACTATGTTCGTTCCGATCAGGGGTTCCGGAACATATAGTCCGTCCTTGTAGATCTCATCCAGGGCAACCATCTTCGCAGTGGGTTTGTAGCGGACCCATTTCACGGGTGGCATATCAAGTACCGTGTGCTTGAGGCCGAGAGCATCTTCGACTACGCCCTGTTTGTTCTTGTCTCGGCCTTCGATCGGGTCCACGACGACCGTTCCGTTGTGAGCAGCGGTGATATCCGTAAACCCACTCGCTTGCATCTTTCGGGCAACACCATCGATCTGCCATGGAGCTGAGGAGCAGCCTGGGTAGTAGTGCTGCCACGAGATGTTGACCTTCAACATGTTCGGACGGTCTGGCATCAGTGCCGAATCGATTTCAGCAAGTTCAAGCAAGCGCGCATAGTCTTCAATCACCGTTTCTGGAGTCGTGTAAAGAACGGCAACCTTGCCGAGTTTCGGTTCAGCGTGGGGGATATCCGGCTGAGTTAGTACGCGCTCGGTATCCGCGATCGGTGGAGTAGGCATAAGAAGATGTAGTTGCTAGCCAGCTGTTTGAGTTGGTCGATACTAATTTCGAGCCGTAGCCGGAGTCTTGTACGAACTGCGAATCAGCTGCGATTGCAAGACCACGCATTTCCGACGTCAATTCGAGTATAGCCACGACCATGAAACAATGGTTGTGGCTTAACTACCACCTTCATGATTCTCGACCCGCTTGGAACGACTTAGTGATCATTGACAGCCACGTACACGTTCTTCCTGACGAGTTCAGGAATGACAAAGATCGCTTTCTGGACGCAGATCTAACGTTTAGAGAGCTTTTTGCTTCTCCGAAAGCCAAAACGGTGTCGGTCGAACTACTTCTTAAAGAGATGAAGGATTCGGGCGTAGATAGATCAGTGATTGCCGGATACGGGTGGACCGACTTCTCAACAGCCCAGATTTCTAATGACTACTTACTCGAGTCTGCGAATGCATCAAACGGCACTTTGATCCCACTTTGCAGCGTGAGTCCGCTATGGGGTACTCAAGCCATCGACGAGGTCGAGCGCTGCACGGAGCTTGGAGCAAAGGGCATTGGCGAGCTGCACCCAGACTCGCAGAACTTCCTCGATACGGACTTTGGAACGCTAGCACCTCTGCTCGAAACGGCGAAAAAACTGCGACTGCCGATTCTCATGCACACCTCAGAGCCAGTTGGGCATAGCTATCCGGGTAAGGGAACTGTGACGCCAGAGTATTCACTTGCCCTGGCACAGGCCTTCCCGGAGGTTGTCTTTGTTTTCGCTCATTTCGGGGGGGGCTTGCCGTTCTATTCTCTGATGCCAGAAGTACACAACGAATTGAGGAACGTCTACTTCGATTCAGCGGCATCTCCATTGCTCTATCGATCTGAGGTATTCGAAGCATCTGTCGCAGCTGCAGGTCCGGACAAGATTCTATTCGCCAGCGATTTTCCACTAATCACGCAGGACCGCGCTCTGCGGGATTTCAGGCAGGCAAACCTCAGCAACGAGCAGATCCGTAGTTCGCTTGATCAGAATGCTCGCAGAGTCTGGTCGATCATCTAGTTCTAGTGAAGATGTAGATGGCCCGAAAAAGTCCTACATCAAAATTCACAGTATCTATTGCACCTGACTCGCATCGAATGTATCGTTGACTCAAATGGCAAACGAACACCACATTGCGACTTGCGTCTGTATGTGTTGCACCTGTACTCCCGCAGGGGGTGGTGTCCTCGCGTGTTGTTGTTGAAAGCCAACACAGACCGGACTTAATCGATACCAACCCTCTGCCACTCAGCCGAGGGTTTTTTGTTGCCTTCTTCAGCACCAGTAATCACGACAGCACAGCAGCCATGATCAATCTACTCAAAACCGCAATAAACGCCAGCCGCAAATTCGTGGAGTCAGTTCAGGGGCTGGCTACAGAATCCGAATCTCTAAAGACAACGCGCGGCCGCACAAACAGCTAGTTCAAAACAGACCTCACTCCTCTTCTCCAGCATTCGCGTTGGTCGCGCTCGCCAACTCCTTGCACATACAGGTACTTCGACAATTAGGCGATTCCGTTTCGTGAATATCCTGGCTGAGCTCTAAGAGTATGATGTGTCAAATCGCAGTCGTATTCTGATCGGCAAATGATTGACCAGTCTGGCTGGAGGTTGCTATGCCAGCGATGACGGCGGAGCAAAGAGAACATCTGGACGAGTTCGGATTTGTAAAAGTCGATGACGTTCTTGATCCAGACAACGTTATCGACCCGGTAATCGACGAGTACGCAGAAGTACTCGATTCGCTCGCAGAAAAGCTGTTCAAAGAAGGTGTCATCTCATCGACCTACAGTGAACTTGAGTTTGGGGAGCGCGTCACCCGAATCTACGAAGAAAGCGGCGAGATCTACAACGGCTACTTCGATTTCTCACTACCGCAGAATGGCATCAAGGCCGATACACCTTTCTGGGCAGGACCAGCGGTCTTCAATGCCTTGACAGCTCCCGGTTTGCTGGACGCCGTTGAGACTGTAGTTGGTCCTGAGATCTACTCGAACCCCGTTCAGCACGTGCGAATCAAGGTACCGGAGTCACGAGCGCCTCGGGACGAAAACGGCAATGTGAAGTTCGGCGTCACGCCGTGGCACCAAGACAGCGGCGTTGTGAATCCCGAAGCGGACGAAACCGACATGCTAACGGTGTGGTTCCCGCTCATGGACACAACTGTCGAGAACGGCTGTCTGCAGGTGGTACCTGGTTCCCATGTCGGCAAACTGCTCACCCACTGTCCCGGCTACAAGCAGGTAGCTGGTGTGACTATTCCTACTGACATGTTTGCCGAAGACGCAGCAATGCCAGTACCGATCAAGAAAGGCGGTGCGCTGTTCCTGAACAAACTCACCGTCCACTCATCTCTGCCAAATGTTTCTGAACGTATTCGCTGGAGTTTCGACCTGAGGTACCACCCTGTCGGTCAGCCAACCGGTCGCAGTGTGTTCCCTGGATTCGTGGCCCGCAGCCGCTCGAATCCGGCGTCAGAGCTACACGATCCAGACAAGTGGTACATGATGTGGAAAGAGACTCGCGATTCGCTTGCGCGGTCTGAACAGCCGAAGTTCAACCGGTGGGACACAGACGACCCGGCTTGCGCCTGATAGCGAATCGCGTTCAGCCAATCTGTCCGACAGGATCATCTCGGTGTGCAGCAAGGTGTCCGCGCATCGCATCGAGTAGTGCCACCGTGGCCCTGATGTAGGTCACTCGATCTGAAAGTAGATGCTTGCCTGCGGCACGAGCGCGTGTTTCCAGTTCCGTGTGGGCGGCCTTGACTTTGTCATGAGCGGGCTCTCCGGGAACTCCCTGTGACGATGCCATGTCATTCTGCCCAAACGTGATGCAGTGAATCCCTTCGACCGCAACGATAGCGTCTAGGTTGTCTATGCTGGCCTGGCTTTCCAGTTGCGCGATAACGAAGATGTTTTCATTGGCGTCCGCTATGTAGCCAAGGTTGCCACCGAACTTTTCTCTCATCGTTGGCTGGTAGTCGTAGTAGTGGCCTCTTCCCGGACCCCAGGAGCGCTGGCCTTTCGGTGCGTAGTAGCAGGAATCCGACAGAATCCGAGCCTGCTCACCTGTTTCGATTCCCGGACCCTGGATGCCCTGCACGCCACGAGCCAGGTATTGCTTGATCGGAACGGAATCCACCGAAGGAACTCGAGCCGTGACCGTCATACCCGCTGCATTCGCGACTCGGCATATCTCGTCGATCTCGGAAAGATCGAAGTGTCCCTGTTCGCCATCAAGGTCGACACCGTCCATTCCGGCAAGAATCGCGAGCTCCACCAACTCAGTGGACGGAAAATGCATCTGCAAGAAGTGTGCCTTCCTGCCTTCGCGGTTGGCTGCAAAGATTCGATTGACGGGCAACTGCTAACTCCTGATCAGACTTTTTTGATTCGAATCCCGAGTATAGCGAGGCACATTCGGCTCCTGCGCGTAGCCAAGCTTGAGTTCGCTATGGGAAGGATAGTCACCTAGAATTCATCGTTCTTACCGATCCCCGGAGTGAAGAATACAGTTTGAGTCTGACTATCTATGGATCCTGAAATACTAGAAATCTATCGCCGGGCCGGGCGAATTGCATCCGATGCTCGCAATTGGGCTGCAGAGACAATCGAGCCTGGTATGCGACTACGAGACCTGCAAGAGGGCGTTGAGGAGCGGATCCGGGACGAGGGAGCTCTGCCCTCGTTTCCTGCTCAGACCAGTCGCAACAACATCGCGGCGCACTACTGCTCCTCACCGACCGATGAAACTCGCTATGAAGAAGGCGACCTCGTAAAGATCGACCTCGGCGCACACATCGATGGGTATCCCGTCGACACAGGTGTATCTGTCGACCTTTCGTCTGACGGACGCTGGAGGACGCTGATCGGCGCGGCGTCAGACGCACTCGACGCAGCTATCTTCACCGTCGGAGACGGTGTGACGGTAGGCGCAGTTGGCACGGCTATCGAAAATGCGATTAGCGACGCGGGGTTCGAGCCAATCGTAAACCTCTCTGGTCACGGCCTCGCCCGATGGGAACTGCACTCCACGCCGCAGATTCCGAATCACGCGCAAAACGGCGGTCCTAAACTCAAGACCGGGATGATGTTCGCCATCGAGCCTTTCTCAACCACCGGAGAAGGTTATGTGGAGGATGCGGGTGAAGCCGAGATCTTCAGGCTTGAACGACCGCCACGTCCATCTAACAAGCTGTTCGAGCCGATGATGGAAGCGCTCGATGAGTGGCATGGCTTACCGGTTGCGATGAGGTACTTCAAGCACCTGCCGCGCAAGCCTGTTGAGCGCACGATCTCTGAGCTGGTGAAACAGCGAGTGATGCACGCCTACGCGCCACTGGTAGAGATTTCGGGAGCGTTCGTCGGCTGGAAAGAGCACACGATCTATCTGGGCGAAAATGGGCCGGAAGTTATTACGGCGTAGATTCGAAGTTCCTGCGAAAGGCCGATTCAAATGCGACAGTTCGAGGATGTGATCACTACAGAAGATGAACTTCGAGAGGTAATCGGATTTCCTGCCGAGCGCGTTCAGCGCAAGGTTATCTCAGAAATCGACAAGCACTGCGCAAGGTTCATCTCGCTGTCGCCGTTCCTCCTCATAGCGACTGCTGACGCACGCGGCAACATGGATGTCTCGCCCAAAGGCGATCCGCGTGGCTTTGTGAGAGTGCTGGACGAGAATACCCTGGCCATTCCTGATCGCCCCGGCAACAAGCGCGCAGACGGCTTCATCAACATCATTGAAAACCCTCGAGTTGGTCTCTTCTTCTTGGTTCCGGGCTATAGAGAGACTCTTCGAGTCGCTGGATCAGCGCGTATTGTTCGTGACGAGAGTCTCCGTCAGAGCATGGCGATCAAAGGCAAAGCACCCGATCTCGCTTTGATCGTTGATGTCGAAGAGGCGTTCTTTCACTGCGCAAAGTGCGTCATACGGTCGGGCATTTGGCAACCGGATATGTGGCCGGACATCTCAAACATGCCGGGCTATGGTCAGATCACGGTCGACCACACCAACTGGCATGAAAGTCCTGCTGAAGTCGAGGTCCAGTTAGAAGAGTCGTACGCCAACCGACTCTACTAGAGGGCTTAGTCCCAATCCGGCGGGTGCAAGTCGTGGAACTCAGTGGCGTTCTCGAAAGCGGTGCCAGCCTGTACAAGCAATGGTTCACTTAGTCGGTGGCCCACTAGCTGCATCGATGCCGGGAGACCGTCATCGGTAAGGCCGGCAGGTAACGCAATCGTTGGCAAGCCGGCGTAGTCATGCGGCATAGTGAAACGCCCCGACCAGGGAACACGGTCCTCAGGGATAGGCCCGTACATCTTCTCTGGTGTCACTGAAAACGTAGCGAACTCAGTACTTGGACAGGCCAGTAAGTCCACGTCCTTCATCGTATTGGCCAATTCGGCATTACACATCAGCCGCAACTCATGCGCCTTCGCATAATCAACTGAAGAGTAGCTCGATCCCCTGCGAAGCCATTCCCTGAACCACGGACCGTATTCATTAGCACGTGAAGGATAGGTATCAGCGTGAGCTGTCGCAGCTTCACTCGCGCAGATAACCGGCCACGCATCCATATACTCGCGAAGTCGCTCAGGCATTTTTACGGGCACGATCTCCGCGCCAAGGTTTTCGAGCACGCCGACGCCATCGATAACCGCCTGAGAAAACGACGGCTCAAGGCCATCGGTCGTGTAGAACTCGTCGATTCCGACCCTCAGGCCTTCGATACCTTCATCAGCACTGGAAACCATGTCCTGTACGGGATCATGCAGTGACGTCGGATCGTTGGCATCGATTCCAGCTATCGCCTGCATGACAAGACCCGCATCGCGGCTTGAACGGGTAAGCGGTCCCACATGATCCAATGATGCCGCCAGGTCCATAACGCCGTATCGACTAACTCTGCCCCACGTTGGCTTCAGTCCAACTGTGCCGCATACGGCTGCCGGATGGCGGATTGAACCACCTGTATCGCTGCCCAGAGTTGCATAGGCAAGCCCTGCTGCGGTAGCCGACCCAGAACCGCTTGAAGACGCACCAGGCCAGTGGGACTTCCGCCATGGGTTCTCCGGGTAGTCAAGTTTCGGGTTATAGCCACCCATTGCACCTTCGGTCATGTTCAACTTACCGAGCAAGACCGAGCCTGCTTCGGCAAGCCTTCTCACGACCGTGGAATCAAACTCCGGTACAAAGTCGGCAAACACTGCCGACCCGCCCATTGTTTGGACCCCTCGGGTGAAACAGAGGTCCTTAACCGCAATCGGAATACCGTGTAGCTCTCCCCGGTATTTGCCGTCAGCAATCTCGAACTCGGCTCGTTCGGCCTGTTCGATAGCCAGGTCGGCGGTCACAGTCGCGTAAGCCCGCAGTTTGGGATTTAACCGTTCGATCCGATCAAGCTGCGCCTGGGTTAAGTCGACGGGAGACAGTTCACCAGATCGAATCAGTGGAGCGAGTTCAGTGATGGTCGCGTAGTGGACGTCTTCCGGGAGCGTCATGCCGAAAACTCGAACTCAGTCCCAACACCCTGCTCAACAGCCTGTTGATAGACGAGGGCGGCACAGGAGATGTCCTGTATCGCCAGGCCAACGCTCTTGAACAAAGTGATTTCGGAATCGTTTTCTCGACCCTTAATCGATCCGTTTACGACTGCGCCAAGATCACCGTGAATGCTGTCCGGTGAGTAAGCACCTTCTTCGATCGGAATCTGAATATCTCCGGCCTCAGCCAAACAGGATTCCTTCTGATCGCATACAACCTTGGACTTGACGATGGTTTCTGTGTCCAGTTCGCGGACTCCTGGTGCGTGGGAGCCGATCGCGTTGATGTGGGCGCCCTCTTTCCACCATTCAGCTTTGACGATTGGGTTAGCGGCGGTCGTGGCAAGGGCGACAACATCGCTGTTCGCCAGTACTTCCTCGGTACTTGATACAACCCGCATAGAGACACCGGTCGCATCGTTCAGGTCTTCGGCAAACGCGTTCCGGCGCTCTTCAGGGTCGACGGAGAACATCAGAACTTCATCAAGGCTGGCAGCCTCACACATCGCGATGACCTGGGCTCGTGCTTGAACACCGGTACCGAGGATGCCTCCAATCCTGGAGTCATTTCGCGCAAGGTGTCGTGTAGCGACCCCGGACACAGCCCCGGTCCGAACGGCGGTCAAGTACCCACCGTCCATTGCTGCAACAACCTGCCCTGTGTTCTGGTCCTGCACCAGAATCGTCCCCAGGGTCGTCGGGAGGTTGAACTTGTCAGGATTGGCTTTGTAGACGGTGACGGCCTTGACACCAAGTGCTCCGCCCGATTTCAGATATGACGGCATGTATGCGATCCACCCACCGACGTCGGGATCGATCATCACCGTTCGTGGCGGCATCTCGGCAGTGCCATTCGCAAGTTCACTGAATGCCCCTTCGACAACATCGATGGCCTTCGCCATAGGCAAGAGTTTCTGAACATCTGAGCGTGAAAGCAGCAAGGCCATAGTTTTCTCCAAGAGCTGGTTGGCGGCTTGGCCGACTCTAATAAGGCAAATAGTTCGCGGTGCCGGATTATAGACGCCCTGATCCAGGCAGCCGCCAATATACTTCCCACATGGAACGACGCAAAGAAGAGCGCCCGGGGCCGAAACGCTGGGACAGGGAACGGCCCGACCGCTATGGCCGCCCGCGTACGGCGGGATCCGCCAGGCAACGCGGCATAGACCCCGTATGGCATCGCGACGTTGGCCAGCCGATTTTGCCGGAACACGCACCGACCCATCGGCTCTTCATCGCTCTGAAGTTGCCTGAAGCTGCAATAGAAGAGATCGGCACCTTCATCAACACGATGCCGACGATGGCTGGTCAAAACGTACGGTGGACTCCACGCGAAAACGTCCACCTGACCTTGCTGTTTCTCGGTGACACTCCTGTTTCCATGATCGACAAGATCGGCGAACGGATCATGGCCGCAGCGGCCAATACATCTCCATTCACTTTGAGGCTTGGAGACCCCGGAGCATTCCCGAGTTTCCACTCGCCGAAAATTTTGTGGGTTGGACTGGCAGGAGAGGTGCGGAAACTTGTGCAATTGCAGGGGCGAATCGAAGGCGAGATGAGATCAATTGGCTTCGAGCCCGAACATCGTCCATTCAGACCGCATATCACTGTGGGACGCACGGTCAGGGACCTGACCCGGCAATATGCTGGTGATGTTGGTTTCAGCTGGCGTCGATCAGAGTTGCCTGACGTTCGCGCCGAGATCCGAGTGACGGAAGTCGAGTTGCTAAAGAGCACTTTGCGTACGGACGGTTCCGTTTACGGGTCAGTTAGAACTGTTCCGCTCGGGAGTTAGTTCAGTTCCTGGTTTTCCAGCGAAAATGTCGATCCAATTCCGACGTGTAACTGGTTCCGATTGAATCCCGGTTCTCTACGACCCAGTCGGAGAATCTGGTCGTCCCGTTGGGCTCCTGCTCAGAACGCAGTCGACTCTCCATCAGACCGGTTAACTCGTCAGATGTCAGCAACACATCTCGTTTGAGCAGTCCGACGGCTTTGCCGAGGCTGATTCCAAGTTTGGGGTGTAGACGTAAGACTAGAGACCGGCTTCCAATTGATTTCTTAATCAGGCCGACAAACTCTTCGTACGTGAAGGTCTCTGGACCAATGGCGTCGATTTCAACCGAATCAGTCAATGTGGCAGTTGAGACCGCAATATCTGCCAGGTCGTCCACAAATATCGGTTGCACGAGATACTTGCCATCTCCGAAAACAGGCACGACTGGGAAGCGTCTTAGAGTCCATGCGATGTTGTTGACCAGAATGTCCTCTGGACCATAAACGAGCGTCGGCCTCACGATGCTGTACTTGATTCCAGACTCTCGTAGTAAATGTTCCTGCCTTCTCTTTCCTTCGAAGTAAGGTAAGTGATCATCTTGGCGGATTCCTGTCACACTGATGTGAACCACTCGTTTCACACCCGCTGCAAGTGCTGAATCGAACAAGATTTTCGTGTTCTCGACGGTGCGACTGAAAGTCCTGTCACCGCGATCGAAACGAATCCAATACGTGTTGTACAGAACATCGCATCCATCTAATGCAGCTACAAGCTGGTCAGGTTGATCGAAACTAAACGGATGCGCCGTAACGGCCTCACCAAATGGATTTGGCTTGTCTGGGTGCGAGGTGATGGTCCTGACTCGGCCATCTGCCTTTAGTAGACGACTCGCTATATGACGTCCGATGAATCCAAACGCACCTGTCACAGCATTCATCACAAGACCTCCAGTCGGTGCTTCGTACCGGATTGTGATATTTGTGTATCTACCACCGCCGGAAGCATATGCCACAATGGTCTGGTAAAGATCACAGAAACGAACAGCTTTGACGAAGACGAATAGGTTTTCTTAATTCGCGCTGAGCGAGCCCGAACGGTGAGAGCGGGCGGCGAAGAGGAACCGAATATCACTTCTGAGCAGCGACCTGAACAGCGGAGAGCTTATTAGGGAAGCCGGTCTTGCCGCCCGTTATAACGGCAACCAGAGAGCTTGCTGCCAGCATCAGCAATTCGCCATCCTAGCCCGGCCTAACACCGAGCGGAAAAACGAACTGGGTCTGGCACAGGAATCCGGGTGGTACCGCGGGAAGATGAATCGACCCGTCCCAGGACTTAGTGGGGCGGGTTTTTTGTTGTCCGCCAGGAAACCAGAGTAACTAAAGGCGACATAGTGACGACGACTCCAAAACGATTCGAAGCTGTTGGCTCAAAGATCGATTTCGTTGAGCTCGAGCACCGCATCATCGAACTGTGGGAACAGCGCGATGTTGTGAACCGCTACCTGCATCGAAACGATGGCATGCCAGAGAAATTCCCGTTCATGGACGGGCCTATCACCGCGAACAACCCGATGGGTGTGCATCACGCCTGGGGTCGCTCCTACAAAGACATCTTCCTCCGGTTCCGCAACATGCAGGGCTATGCACAGCGTTTCCAGAACGGTTTCGATGGACAGGGGCTCTGGGTCGAAGTGGAGGTCGAGAAAGAGAAGGGCTTCAAGTCCAAGCGTGAGATCGAGACATACGGCATTGGCAAGTTCGTTGAAGACTGCAAAGCGCGAGTGCAGATGTTCTCAGATCGCATCAGCGAACAGTCGAAGCGGCTCGGATACTTCATGGACTGGGACAACTCGTACCAGACCATGTCCGACGAGAACAACTACACGATCTGGCTGTTCCTGAAAAAGTGCGCGGACAAGGGATGGCTTTACGAGGGCGAAGACGTCATGCCCTGGTGTCCTCGTTGCGGCACCGGGCTTTCGCAACAGGAGATCGTCACCGAGGGCTACCAGGAAATCGTACATCCCGGCTTCTTCCTTAAGTTCCCGTTGCTAGAGCGCGAAGGTGAGTCTCTACTCGTCTGGACAACGACTCCATGGACACTGGTTGCAAACGTCGCATCAGCTGTGAATGTTGAGCACGACTACGTGCAAGTCGAAAACACGATTGAGGTTGAGGGCGAAGAGCGGACGGAGATCCTGTGGCTCGGGTCTCAACGACTCAACGTGCTTAAGGGAGAGCACAAAGTCCTGCAGACGGTCAAGGGTGCAGAGCTGGTCGGTTGGAGATACCGAGGCCCATTCGACGAAGTCCCTGCACAACAAGAAGCGAGCAAGATCCATCGAGTCCTGGCGTGGGACGAAGTTGGAGAGGAAGAAGGTACCGGAATTGTTCACATTGCACCGGGTGCCGGTGCAGAGGACTTCAGGCTCGGCCAGGAGAACGATTTGCCGGTAATCGCTCCGCTTGACGACAGCGGGGTCTACATGACCGGGTTTGGCTTTCTTGATGGCAAGGCGGTCTCCGAAGTCAACGATCTGATTTTCGACGACCTGAGAAAGAAGAACGTCTACTACCGCGTTGAGAAGTATCGGCACCGTTATCCGGTCTGCTGGCGCTGCGGAACGGAACTTGTTTTCCGTCTCGTGAGCGAATGGTTCATCTCAATGGACGAATTGCGTCCTCAGCTGCAGGAAGCCACTCGTAAGATGAACTGGATCCCGCCTTTCGGAGAAGCCAGAGAGATCGACTGGCTTCGCAACATGGGTGACTGGATGATCTCCAAGAAGCGCTTCTGGGGGCTGGCGTTGCCGATCTGGAAGTGCGACGACTGTGGCAAGTTCGAAGTGATCGAATCTGAAGTCGAACTTAAAAAGCGCGCCGTTGAGGGTTGGGAGGAGTTCGAGGGCAACTCTCCGCACAGGCCATGGATCGATGCCGTAAAGATCGCATGCTCAGGCTGCGGATCCACTGTGAGTCGCATCCCTGACGTTGGCAATGCCTGGTTGGATGCAGGAATCGTTTCGTTCTCGACACTCGATTATCGTCATAACCGGGACCACTGGGAGCAGTGGTATCCGGCGAAGTGGATTTCAGAGAGCTTCCCCGGCCAGTTCAGAAACTGGTTCTACTCGCTAATCACTATGAGCGTGGCGCTTGAGGGAAAGCCACCCGCAGAAAACGTCTTCTCCTACGCACTGATGCGCGATGAGAAAGGCGAGGAGATGCACAAGTCCAAAGGCAACGCGATCTGGTTCGAGGACGCCGCAGAGAAGATGGGCGTCGACGTCATGCGCTGGACCTTCTCACGCCACAACCCGGCTTCGAATCTGAATTTCGGCTATGGACCTGGCGACGAAGTACGCAGGCAGTTCCTCATCCCGCTCTGGAATATCTTTTCTTTCTTCACCACCTACGCTGAACTTGATGGCTGGAGTGCGGAAGAGTCCTCGCTTTTGGAGCCAGGACTTGAGAATCTGCCGGAGCAGTTCACCGAACTGGATCGCTGGATAATCTCGGAGACCAATCAACTCGTTGAACGGGTAACCGAGTACATGGAAGGCTGGCGCATCGAGTATGCGGCACAGGCTATCGAACAGTACGTAGATGGCCTGTCGAACTGGTATGTGCGCTTATCCCGCCGGCGTTTCTGGAAGAGCGAGAGTGACGCCGACAAATCGGCGGCCTATGCCTCTCTCCACTACAGTCTGACGACGCTGACTCGACTACTGGCTCCGTTCATCCCGTTCGTAACTGAGGAACTGTGGCAGAAGCTGGTCGTGCAGGTAGATGAAGGCGCGCCGGATTCAGTTCATCTTGCAGACTGGCCGACATCGAATTCTTCTCTTATCGATGAACAGTTATCAAGACAGACTCAGCTTGCAATCAAGCTCGCTTCCTTGGGTCGCTCCGCTCGTGCACAGTCAAAGCTGAAGGTCCGACAGCCGTTAGCGGAGTTATTGGTGGAAGTTCGGCACGATTGGGAACGAGAAGCACTGACCACTATCGAACAGCAGCTTTCTGATGAGTTGAACGTCAAGGGAATCCGTGACGTAACTGGCACCGGAGGACTTCTGAGCTTCACAGTCAAACCTGAATTACGCAGTCTAGGACCAAAGTACGGCAAGCAGCTTGGAGACATCCGAAACCTGCTTTCGCAAGCAGATGCAGCCGAAGTAGCACGGCTCGCAGAATCAGGCCAGCAGATCGTCCTTGATGAGTTCAGACTTGAGCCTGACGAGGTGCTGATCGAAAGACACGCTGCGGAAGGCTATGCGGTGGCGACGGATGCTGGTTACACCGCGGCCGTTAGCACCGAGGTGACACCCGAACTACGCGCTGAGGGACTGGCACGTGAAGTGGTCCACATGGTGCAGAACCTGCGCAAGTCAAGCGGGCTCGAGATCTCAGATCGAATCGAACTCGGCATTGAAGCCTCGGCCGTTACCGGAACTGCGCTCGATGCACACGCCGAATACGTGGCGCAAGAAACACTGGCGGCTTCGCTCGAACTTGGACGGGGCGTTGAGAACGGTAGTTCAGAGACTTTCCAGCTAGAGGGAGAAGAGATCACGATCTCACTTAGAAAGGCGAACTAGTGCAACTGAAGCACGTCTATCTGCTGATAGCGGTTGCAGGCACTGTGCTGCCCTACTGGCAACTGATCGGATGGTTATCAGATAACGGGCTGGATATCCCGGCCTTCTTCGACGAAATCGCTGCCTCTCGAATTTCAGGTTTTGCGTGGTGGGACGTGCTGATTTCCGGAGCCGCGTTGATAGTCCTGATCTGGACCACACGAGCCCGCATAGGCAATCGTTGGTGGTGGCCTTTGCCCTGCTTTGCCGTTGGTGTGTCGCTTGCCCTTCCGATATACCTGTACCTATTCGAAGACAGCCGAGCGCGAACGGAATCTTGATTGGAATTCATGGAATTAGCTAGCGGGTTGAATCGAGTTTGCTATCTGAAGTAGCTCGTCCAGTTCGATACCGATGCCGTCCATGATGACGGTGACATCGTCGAACTGCCAGGCCAGAGACGTTAACCCACTCTCAGGAGATCTGGTCACGTGGTAGAGATTCGCGTGAGGTGCGGGTGCGTGAGGAGCAGTCATCACTTCCTCACTTTCCAGCCCGGCTGGCAACCCGTTGGGGCGAAGAAACTGCCTGATTCTTAACTGGCGTCCGTTCAGTCCCTCCCAGATGCCTTCACTCTGAGTAATCAGTCCGTTGGAAGTTGAGCTGGAACCGGATGTGCGTCGCAAATCATCCATCACGAAGGCAACTTCCAACAAAGTACTCTGCGAATCAGACCCTTGAATCGGAATCGGATCATTGTCCACAAGCCGCTCTGCGCCTTCCGGTGGATCAAACACGAACAGTTCGGGACCGATATCTGGCTCAATATCCAGTCTCGTGACTTCCGCAACTACCGATTGACCGATAGGGCTGGACTCATACCTGAGTACGAAACCAGTTTCATGATCAAGCCAGAGTCGACCAGTACTGCCAGTCGCTATGGTGCCTTCAGCATCTAGCAATGCACCTACGTCACTGAACTCATAGAGTCCAACGCGCCTACCCAGCAGATCTTCAGAGCGGACTAGTCGTATTTCGAATCGAGGGGTACTTTGCTTCAGCGAAGCGGTCCAGTTGTTAAGGGTTCCGCCTGGTATGGGACCAATCAGCACTGAAGAAAAACTGATCGGTGCCATTCCGCCCGGCAAGGCTGTTGAACGTCGGTACTGATTCAGGTTGGAGTCGTACTGGAAAGTTTCGCTACCATCGGACACAGACAGGTTCTGCCCGGATAAGTAGGCCGGAGATTTCGTAACGATTTCCTGTCTAAATTCGGCACCATCGCCTGCCCAGAGTTTCAGAGTGCTCAGTACAGGACCGTCGGAAGGAAATAGTGATGGGCCGTTTTCCGGTTCGCTTGCCGCGACCTCGATGGTTGCTTCCAGGTAATAGGCTCGCGGAGGGTTTGGTGTTATCTCGTCAGTATTAATGACCGCCGCGCTTCCACAGGCGGTCATAATCGAGAAGGTAGCACCCAGCAGAGCAGTTATAACAATGCTTCTCAGCGTTACTGCTTGTAGCATTCTGGCCCTTCGAATGTTCTCTTGAGGTTCTACGACGAAATCAATTGAGTCGGCTCGCTCTCAAGCAACGTGCGAGGGATCGATATCCGAATACCGGGATCTAGCCGGACTCGCCAGTTTTCTCCGTCAGGGGAAGGAAATCGGTGTAGCGAGTATTCTCTGAACCAAACCTCGATGCTGCAATGTCAGCCCGCCACCAGACCGGCGTTTCGAACTCTTCACCGGTGTGACCGAATTTAAGTAGCTGGAACAGAACCTCACCATCCGAAAACACTCGATGATTCTCGATCACTCGAACTGTCCCGCTCAACCCGGCGTTGAACGCCTCATCGTCGCCCTCAATCACCAGATAGGCACCGTTCAATCGTTTATTGAGGTCGGGTGTTGCCAGGTCAATCTGAGTCACATCACGCGCTGAGTACAGAGCGATTACCGCTGCCGAATCCTCGTCACGAGTCAGGATAGTCGCACCCGGTTTTGCCTCATCTCTAAGCACCTGTGTGATGGCATGAATACCCTCTCTTTCCAAAAGTGGTCGTGCTACGTTCGGCTCAATTGAAATCGCATATTCGCTGATCGATCCAAAACTCGAATTGAATTCAGTTTCCGGGTTGAATACAGCCTGGTTCCAAACGATCCCGGCCAACCCCACTGAGACCAGGACCATTGCAACGAGTGTCCGGGCGGCTGCCGATTCGAGTCCCTGTACAAGTCTTGCCCAACCGAATGCGGCCAAAGCGATCACCAACAGCGATGCTGGCAATAAGAGAACGGCCTGTTCCGACCAAACAACTGCCGAACCGGTAATAGAGGCCGCAAGAATCAGCAGAACCGCCATTTCACGGCGACGGGCACTTCTGTGAACTACCGCCTCGGCCACTCCAACCAGCGTTAGCAACAATGCAGGTACGCCGACGTAGACAAACCATCCTGCATAGAGGCTCCGCCAATGGAAGCCGGTCAACCGCAGGTCAGCCAGTAACCCACCAACCATGTGGTTACCGGTAACCGATAACTCAGACTGAGAATTGAACACACTCGCTGTGACAGCGGCTAACAAAAACGATCCTGAGACCATTCCCAGGCCACTAAGAGCGGCAACACTCAGGTCCCGTAGATTGCGATTAAGCCACCAACCAACTCCAAGGGCTACGAACAGCGGTACGACACCTGCAACGAATACAAGCGTCGCTGCTCCAAAGACGAGTGAGGCGAAAATCAACCATCGCCTCTCCTTGCTTTCCACGTATCGAAGCAAGAAAAGTGCACCTGTCAGTTCGAGAGTCGTGAACACACTGGTTCCCGATGCAAGCCTGTTGACAGCAAACAGACCGGTTCCGAGCAGAATCGCTGCTGCGAACACGCTGGCGTTCTTACCAAGACTTCTACTAGCAAGAGCGATCAACAATGGCATCTGTGCTGCACCCATCAGGGCATAGGGCAATCGCATGCCAAATTCATTTGCAGGGAAGAGGTGAGCACCGATCGCCGTGGGAAGGTAGGAAAGCGGTCCGCGCTCCTGAAATACAGGCGAGACAATCGCAGCTGGATCGTCGACGACCGTCGCCAGCCGCAGTCCTGATAACAAGGCGATAGCTTCGGTAGCTCCGGTAATGGGAAAGGCACCTATTTGCCACAAACTCAAGGCTAACCAGAAGAGGACGAGGCTCCGTGTGGCTATCCAGTATCCGGTTAGCCTGTGGTTCTGCACGTGTGCCTCTGTATCAATCTTAAGTTGATCAGAGTCAAGCGTCGGTGAAACAGCCAAGAGTGCCCCACGTTCTCCTATGGCAGGAGTATTAGATCGAAGGTCTTCGATTCAATTACACAGAATCTGCAACTCAAGAACGACAGGAAGGATGCGGTGACCCGTGTGGGCAGCCTCGCATTTATGAAGCGTGACTGATCGAGTGGACACTAGATCCGCGAAGTCGGACCTTCAGCGTCTTCCCAGTCTCCTTCATCAGATGCACCCGTTGGCATCGGCAGAGGCAACCCAGGAAGCGAAGGTGTAGAACGAATTCTCGCCAGGTTCAGCGACAACCTTTCGTTCTGCCGCTGTTGCTCTCTGGTAGCGAGATAGAACGCCCATCGAGAGGTAACTTGCGCGCCAACCAGCAGGATGATCGCAGAAACGTATACAAACACCATCAAGACGATGATCGCACTGACACCACCGTAGACGCCGTTTGCAAGACCTGCCGCGTTCTGCAAATAAAGAATGAACACACCTTTGGAGATCTCGAACGCAGCTGCACCCAGTAGTGCGGTTGGAAACACCTCTTTGAAGCGGAGTTTTGTATTCGGCAGCCACCAGTAGAGGATCAAAAATACGAAGAATGACAGAACTGGTGGACTCAAACGGGCTATCTGTGCCCACAACTCATCAGCTGAGACAGGTGTATTCGGAGCGACGATCGCGGTGATGTCTTCGAAGTATCCGAATATCGTCGTGATCGAGAAAGAAATGATCAGCAGTAGAGCGGCACCCACAAGAAGTAGGAAGTCCATCGCCTGTTCTGTGAGGAACGGCCTCGTCTTGGTAATGCCCCAGATAGCATTCATGCTCTTGCGGATAGAGCTGAACACCGCTTTAGAGGCGAAGATCAGACCCAGGACGGCAACTGCACTGGTGATCTCTCGACCAGACCGTAAGCTCTCGAAGAAGTCCGTTAGAAACGTGTCTGATTGCTCGCCAAGCACCGGAATCTGAGTTTCCAGGCCTTCAATCAGGCGTTCTTCGAATCCTTCGATGCCAAGGAAGAACGAAAAGATCGTGATCAGAGCCAATGAAAGCGGGAAGAGGGCAAAGAAGGCATAGAAGGCGATGGCCGCGGACATATACGGTCCGTTCTTATCCAGGAACTCGTTGAAGTTACTGGCAACGAACTTCAGAAACCACAGAGGGCCTTCTATCAGCCACATGGCCTGTGTTCTGTCAGGCAGGATTCCCATATCGATGCACCGGGTTTCCCAGTTGCTGCTAACCCGTACTCAACTTTCTATTGTAACTCCCGAGGACAGTTACCTGTAGGCACATAGCCTGCACGCATCTGGTTGACGGCTAGTACCCCTAAAGCAACCAATACCGCAAGTTCAAGTTGTACGAGAGTCAGAATGGAATGGCCTTGTCCTTTGGCAGGGCATCGAGCAGTGTTTCCGACAGTTCAGAACCGGTTAACGGTGAGTTAGTCGAGATCGCCCGATCTAAAGGCAGTTATGTAGTTCATGCAGAAATCGTCGTTGCCCATCAACATTTCGGTGGTTATTTGCACGGGTTTCGAGTTCATATCGAGAGACAGAATCTTGTCTATGTCGAGATGAAGTGGGTCCACGATGCCGCTATCTGCGCCATGGTCAATCGCAAGCCGAACAAACACTTCATTGACAAGCTTTCGCTTAGGCAACCCGAACGAGACGTTGCTCATTCCACCTGTTATGTGGATTTCAGTTCCGAACTCTTCGCGAATCATGCGGATCGCATTCAGACCGTGGGGACCGTATTCACCCGAAACAGAGATCGGGAAGAAGAGCGGATCCACGTAGAGGTCATCTTTCTCGATGCCTTTTGTGAGTGCAGCTTCGACGATACGCCCGACGTTTTCCAATCGTTGATGCTCGTCTTCCGGCATGCCATCTTCCTTGGCCGCCGTAACCACGGCAGCTGCGTCGTGCTCGAGGACAAGATCTAGAGCTTCAATTCGTTCAAGTGCGACTGAGTTGAGCATAGGTCGACCAGCTGAACCGTCATAAGCAGCAAATCCGGCTTCAATAATCTCGGATTTAGACGAATCAATGCTTGGCGGGATTGGCGATATGCTCTGCACGCGCTCAACGAGCCACTTCATGGCGTCCAACTGCTCATTCAAGCGATAAGAAAATTCGTCCACGTTCAGGTCCAGGTAGGAAGCTTTGGCTTTCACCTGCCTGTGGACCTCTTTAGCGATGTAATCGATTCCGGTCGCGGCTTCTTCACCCTCTTCGTTGATTCCTTTCCACACCGCGATCATGAAGTGTTTCAACTGGCCCTGTTGATACGGCTGAGACTCTTTGAAATGGTCCGGAACCCTCATCAGACGTCGTTCGCCATCTGCGTTTCGATACTTGACTGCATCAGAGCCATCTACGAGAGTTTCGTGGAACACTCCACCCAGTTTGACGACCCGGGTGGTGTGGATGTTCTCGCCTATCGTTACGAAGTCTTCGGCAGAGTTGATTACGCTGCTCATGATTCAGTCCTGAGTCTTATATGTGAATTATCTTGCCCTGGGCGGAGATTGATTCGAGAGTACAAGGATACGCTGAGCCTGGACTCAATCCATGGTGAGGAGTGCTTATTCGTCGTTTGGAGTGCCTTTACCGTGGTGATCGCGACTCAGGAAAGTGTTCGCCCAGGCCGATGTGCCGCGCAACGACGCATCCTTAAAAACAATAGGCCGCTGCAGCATCTCCTTTTCGCGACCCAACGGCTTCAGGCGATCGTAGGCACGTAGCCAGATACATTGCTTGTCCAAAACCTCGCAATATCCGGCCTTGGTGCCTCCGCAAGGCCCGTTGCGTTGGTTTTTGACGCACTGAGACTCCGGGCAGAGGTATGCGATGTCAGGAAGCGAGCAATCGCCGCAGTCCTGACATGAGTAAAGAGGCTCCTTGGCGATCTGTTCCACGGTGTGAGCGATACCGCTTAGCCTCTTCGACTTTTCGATTCGCCGGTAGACCGCTTTGCCCGCTTTGAATCCTCGTGAGTTGCTGTCGAACAGGTGGTCGTGAACGAACTTACCGGTTCGGAACGAGAGCGGAAGGCTCAGCCGTGACCTGCGTCGCGCACCCGGTTCAAGCGATTTCGAGTATTCCCGGTTGACCGTGTCTGAACTGAGTCCGCGGTTCTCGCCTTCCTCGAAATAGTAGAACTCATCTCTCTGTGGGAAATGCAGTTCAGCAGCGAAATCTTTCCAATCGTCTTTGCCGAACGATCTTTCCATCTCCAATACCTTCTCTAGACGTGACAGGCGTGGACGTCCAGAAAGATAAACGCCTCGGTATCCGAGGCCACGCAAGATAGCAATCTGCTTTGCTGCCAACTCTGAGAAAAAGGCTCTGCCTCTGTCCTTTGCCTCAGCTTGCTTCCTGGCTATGGCCAGCAGTTCATCGTTGACCGAAACTCCCGGTATGCCCCAGCGATTGAAAAACCCTGCAGCCGGAGCAGTGAGAATAAAGACCGAACCAATGAGTGGGACGTCAATCTGCCTGTGACGCACGTACCGGACCAGCTCATCGAGCTTGCGTGAGTCGTATCCGATCTGGGTAACTGCCCAACGCGCACCCGTATGCACTTTCAGTTCTAGCTTGAAGTACTGAGTCATAAGCTCGCCCTCGACGAGCTTGAACGGGTTCACAGCGCATCCCGGGTAGAAGTCAGTCTGAGCCAGACGAGCTTCGCGACCCACCGATCGCCACGCCTTTACAGGCATCCCTGCATTCATCTCGGAAATCATTTGGAGAAGCCCGGCTGAGTCGGTATCGAACACGGGCTGTGCCTGGCCGGAGTAACCCCCAACAGGATAGTCACCTGAAAGTGCCAGCACGTTCCGAAATCCTGTACTACCTAACGCCCAGAGCCTGCTCTCCACCCCGTTACGGTTGTAGTCCTTGCACGAAACGTTGATGATCACCTCGCGTCCCCGGTAAAGAAGGTCCTGGCCAAGCACTTCCGGGCGAATATGAGGATTCCCGCCAGGGTTGTCTGTTAGCGCAACGACATCGACCCCTTCGAACTCCGAAAGTCGTTTTGCGAGGCTGCTGTCTTTACGAGCGTTTTCTTCCATCGCCAGTCCGCGCGAAGTTTCAACTTCAACCGCGACCAGGAAGCGATCGGTCTTCTCAAGCAGATCTTGGAGAGATTGTCTCTGGAGCATAGGACGAAAGCCGGATTTGCAAGAATTTCAGGTCGGTTCTACGATCACACCGATCAATGTTCGGGACAGTCTAGAATGACGGTGAATGTTACCTATTTGCTCTCGTAACTCCGCAACTGTACCCGCTTTCGGGCTTCAACAGTTGCCCAACACCCGCTACGAGTAACCCCTTTGCCGCCACCGACAACTCCGAAACCAGGCGACACAGTCGTACGCAGACCGCGCGAATCAGAGATCGCGCCAGTCACGCTAGAGGTAGAACCAAGGACGGTATCGGTAAGGGGACCAACCTCTCCGATGGTGCTGATCTACGGATTCCTTACCGTGATCCTGATCGGGACAACACTACTGTTGCTGCCGATCTCTACCGACGGGGAGCACCCGGGAAGTTTCGTGGACAGGCTTATTGAGGCGTTGTTCACTGCGACTTCAGCAGTTGCAGTCACTGGGCTGGTCGTGGTCGACACTGCCGAAGCCTGGTCTCGGTTTGGCCAGACGGTCATCATGGTGCTGTTCTTCATTGGTGGTCTGGGATTCATGACCGGTGCGGCCTTCTTGCTGATGATCGTGGGCCAACGACTCGGCTTACAAGGGCAATTGCTGATCCGCGCGGGGCTAGGGGAGGCACAGCTCGGAGCGATCGCGTCGATCGTCAGGAAAATCGTGATCTTCTCTGTGGCGACACAGGCTATTGGAACTCTTCTGCTGTTTCTTCGCTGGTACGTGTTCGGAGAGCTGTGGGAAGGCATTTCGCTTGGCGAGGCTCTCTGGCAAAGCCTGTTCCATGCGGTCTCAGCGTTCAACAATGCCGGGTTCGAGATCATGCCTGATGCTGTGGTTGGTGGCCAGAGCCTTGAACCGTTTAAAGCCGATATCCCGCTGCTGTTGATCATGGCAGTCTTGATCATCCTGGGAGGGCTCAGCTACTTCGTACTTGCAGATATCGTCAACAAGCGCAGCTTCGGGCGACTACGTCTTGACTCAAAGCTTGTGCTGGTTGGCTCATTCGGATTGCTGATGGTTGGGACAGCGGTATTCCTATCAACTGAATGGACTCATCCGAACAGCATTGGATCTCAGAGCGTTCCGGAGAAGCTCACAGACGCCTTCTTCCACTCTGCTGCAGCGCGGACGGCTGGATTTTCTACAGTCGACTACAACGGAATCACTCATGCCAACAACATCGGCACCGAGGCGTTGATGTTTGTCGGTGGCGCATCAGCGTCGACGGCTGGCGGAATCAAAGTGAACACATTCATGGTGGTTCTTTTCGCGGCTGCAGCTACGCTCGGCGGACGAAGGCGTGTCAATGCGTTCGGGAGGGAGTTACCTCGAATCATCGTGCAACGTGCGATGGTGGTTGGAGCCGCAGCAACCGCTATGTTGATCGTCCTGTTCGCTGTTCTTGTGGCGGTCCAGCCAGAACTCGACTTCCGGCGAGCGCTTTTCGAAACAGTGTCTGCGTTCGGGACAGTCGGATTGTCGACCGGTATCACAAGCGAATTGAACAACAGTGCCCGAGTGCTGATCACAGTTGCGATGTTCCTCGGCAGGTTTGGACCACTCACCCTGGCTCTTTTAATGGCTGGCCGCGATTCAACTGAAACTTATCGGTACGCGACTGAGCGGGTTAGAATAGGTTGACTCCGCTCATCTGATTCTTACACCAATTTTTTGACCATGACGCATTCCGAAAATGGCTGTATCCAATAGCAGGCACATAGCAGTAGTCGGCCTCGGCAGGTTCGGTAGCAACGTCGCCAGAACTCTCTATCAGCTTGGTCACACTGTGATCGCAATTGACAGTGACGAAGAGCGGGTTCAGGCGATGATGGGAGAAGTAACACACCCGGTTGTTGGGAACGCCACCTACGAGTCGGTGCTCCGAGACTTCGGAGTACACAACTACGACATCGGAATCGTCGCGATCGGATCGAATGTTGAGGCCAGCATCATGGTGGCAGTGCTATTCCAGACAATGAACCTGCCGTATGTCGTTGCCCGTGCTCATTCCGATCTACACGGCAGCACTCTTGAGAGACTCGGCTGCCACAAAGTGGTCTACGCCGAATCTGAGATGGGGGCACGCGTCGCTCACAGCCTCTTCAATCCGGATGTCGAAGAGTACCTTGAGTTGAGTCCGTCATTCGGTGTAAGCAGATTGCGAGTGCCGGACAGATTCGCAGATATGTCCTTGAAGGAAGCCGGCTTCTCCGGGGTTCGTGATAAGTACGGAGTGGCCGTGGTTGCACTCAAACGCGGCAACGACATAACACTTAGTCCGGATTCAGACGAACGACTCCGGCGGGATGACGTGCTGGTCGTTGCCGGGCGGGATGAACTCGTGGAAAGGATCTCCCGGTAGCGGCCCGAGCCAACACCGCGGAGTTCAAGGCTAAACATGCAGTTCAACAAGGTACTCGTTCTCGTTACAGGTGAACCGATTGACTCGGTAGCAATCGAGCATGCGACTTCGTTGATGCGGGAAACTCGTGGTCGCCTGATCATCCTCTACGTGATCCGAGTGGAACGATCGATGCCATTGGATGCGGAAATGCCATCGCAGGTGGAACGCGCTGAAGAGGTTCTGAAGGCGGCTGAAACGGCGGCAAGGCTTCAGCGGAACGTGGTAGAGGCCGAGATTTTGCAAGCCCGAGAAGTAGGTCCCGCTGTGGTCCACGAAGCTGCGGTCAGGGATGTCGACGCGGTCGTGATAGGAACACCTTACCCACAACAGAACGGGAAGTTTTATCTGGGTAGCGATATACCTTACGTTCTTGAATACGCCGCGTGTAACGTTGTGTTGGTCAGAGAGGCGCTCACAGGTGCTCGCCCGGAACGAGGTGAGCCCACACGCCGAAGCGGCACTGCCTGATCACGGACCGAAGGGGCGATCAAACGCATGAACATCGTAATAGTTGGAAGTGGACGCACGGGTACCACACTCGCCGCATCGCTCGCCTCTGCAGGCCATTCCATCACAATCATTGATATTGACGGCTCCAACGCCGATGTGCTGACTGAAAACTCTAAAAACGGTGAGATCCTGGTCGTGGAAGGAGATGGAACCCGAGACGCAGCACTTGAGCAAGCCCGGATCCGAGAGACAGATCTCTTTGCCGCTCTCACCGGCGATGACAGCACCAATGGTTTGGCAGCCCTCAAGGCACGGATCAAATATCGCGTAGCAACTGTGATCGCGGCGATTTGGAGCGGTGATCTCAGCAGCGTGTTCGAATCACTTGGGGTTGCTTGCATCAATCCAGGTCGACTGTCTGCAGAATCCGTGATGGCAAACATCCCGCAGGTCATGCAAGAACCTACCAACGGAAATATTGAGGAGTGAGATGTACGTTCTGGTAATGGGAGCCGGAACAATCGGTCTCCCACTCATTTCATCCCTTGTTTCGGCAGGGCATGAGGTTCTGGCGATCGAGTCAGACGCGAAAAACGCGGAGATGATTCGCGACAAGCTTGGCAGCGTCGTTTTGAACGGTGATGCGACAACTTCTCGCACCTTGACACGAGCAGGCGCAAGCAGGGCGAGCGTCTTCATTGCAACCACCGGACAGGACGGTCACAACCTCGCCGCCTGCCTACTGGCCAAGAACATGTTCAATGTCGAGCGAACTATGTCCGTCGTGAATCTGCAGGAAAATGCAGATCTTTTCGAACAGGCTGGCATAGATATCACCGTAAGCACCACTGATCTGGTGCTCGCCAATCTATCCGGTGCATTGCCTGCTCACCCACTACTCAGGTTGATGCCCATCAGGGGTCGGGGACTCGAATTGGTGGGGATCAAGATCCCCGCAGGAGCATCGGTGGTGGGGCGTCCGTTGCGCGATGTCCAGGTTCCATACGGCGTACATATGAATCTGATCATCTCAAGCGCAGGCCGGACAGAAGTCCCAACCGATGACACCATCATCGAGTCTGAAGACGAAGTGATCGCAGTCTCTCCGGTGGAATCAACTCGCTCCCTTTGGGACACCTTGACAGAACTACGGTAGGCACATGGCCAAAAGCGTTGCATACCTCGGACCTCCGGGAACCTACACAGAGCAAGCTGCGATCATGCATGATCCAGATGCCGATCACATTGAACGGCCTTCGCTTCCCGACGTCGTTGCCGCTGTAGATTCCAACCAGGTCGATGAAGCTGTCGCCCCAATCGAAAACAGCATAGCTGGCTCGATCAACGACATCGTGGACGCACTTGTTGGCGCACAGAACGCCCGCATTGTGGGTGAGCTACTTCTGCCTGTAGATATCTGCCTCATCGCACGCGAAGCCGTTTCTCTTCAGGACTTAAAAGTAGTCAGATCCAAGGCAGAAGCGCTGGGCCAATGCAGACGATTTCTATCGAATGAAATGCCACAGGCACGGCTCGAGCCATTCGATTCAACTGCAGGCGCAGTCGTCAGTCTTGCCAATGAAGATGTTTCAGTAGCCGCTCTCGGGCCTGGTCGTGCGGCCGAGATCCACAACATGAAGGTATTGCGAAGAGGGGTTCAGGACAGAGCCAACAACGTCACCCGATTCGTCGTGATCGGAACAGACCCGCCACCACGCTCAGGCGAAGATAAGACTTCGATTGTTTTTGATTTTGACAGAGAAGACGCGCCGGGCCTCGTTTACGCGGCCTTGAAGCCATTCGCAGATGCAGGTATCAACCTCACTAAGATCGAATCCCGTCCTACTGGCACGAAGATTGGCGTTTATTACTTCTTGCTCGACTTCGACGGACACCCAGAAGATCAAAACGTGCAGATCGCATTAGCCGAATTACAGATCCATACCGCTATGTTCAAGGTTCTTGGGGCGTATCCGCGCGCGGAATTGCTAACCAATTAATCAGCATTCCCGTGCAGGCTATTTTCTAGAGATCTTCCTCGTCCAGATCGAAGTCGAGATCATCGAACGGGTAGCCGCGCTTCTGTTGTCTGCCACCACGATCGGCCGCGGCGAACATCCGCTCACGAGCTGCTGCAAAAATCTCGTCCGCCTTGTCCCTTAACTCCTGGCCACGTTCAGAGAATAGGGTTCTTGTCTCGTCACCAGACTTTGGAGCGAGGAGTGTGCCAATAACGAATCCAGCAACACCGCCAAGTACTATCCCGGCCATGAAGCTACTTCCGTCGTCTTTGTTAGTCATGAGATCACCTATTGAGCCTGCTTCAGCATCAGGTTCTGGCTAGTCTTTTTCCTTGGCTCTGCCGTTGGACTTGCCGGAATCGTCTCCGCCTCGACCAAACACCACCCCAACGGCCGATCGAGCTATGTCGCTGGCCCGCATACCGCGGTTCATGTAAGTTGCGGTCTTCTTAACATTCTCTGTCGTCGAATCGACTTTCTCGACCATCGCCTCAACACGGTCAACCCCTGTTTCTACGCGATCGATCAGATTCTTGGTCTTACGGTAGAACATCAGGCCAAGGATCAATCCAAGCAACAAGGCAAGAATCCCGATCACGAAGAAAGTGATCAGCACAATATCTCGAACAAACGCAGCTGCTTCCATATATCACCACCACTACCGGACCTGTCCTAGGTCCAGTTGGTCGATTCGCCTAGATTGATGCTAGCAGCCAGCGACTCGACCGCCAATCTATTCACGTGTCGCCGAGGTGAGGGGTTCCACTCATTCCCGTACGGCACCAAGGAGACTCAACACTGCGAACTGATTCTCCAGTCAAAGTGACAACACCTAGTCGAACATTGTGCCGGGTTGACAGTTACGACAGAAGTTGGTCTCTCTTCGATTCGCTTTGATGGCGCTGATCTGAGTTCCACATTCTGGACAGGGCTTGCCGCCCTTGCCGTGCACCTTCAGGAAATCTCTCACCTTCTTATGGATTTGGTCGCCGACTCTCGACTTCAAGACTTCGACCGCATTCTCTGGCACCGAATAGACAGCCGCGTGAAGCCTCGCCAACTCTTCGGCGCTAAGTTTGGATTTCTTCCGGAAAGGAAAAAGGCCAGCCTCAAACAGAATTTCGTCAGCATAGGCATTGCCGATCCCTGAGACTGCCTGCCCGCGGGTCAGGATCCCCTTTACTTCTCCCCGGAAAGGCTTCATCGCCTGTTTGAACTCGTCAAGAGCCATCGGATCGTTCAGCACGTCGGGACCCTGGTTCTCAAGCCGTACAATCTCTCCGAGCTGATCTGGATGCAAGTAATACACCTGCCCCATTCTTTTCTGATCGAAATAGCGAAGCTGCTTGCCATCATCAAGGTCAAAAACCAGAATTGCAGTTGCCTCCATGCGGTCGGAAGGAGAGCAATACCGCAGACGACCGGTGAGCATTGGACTGACAACCATCCGCCGGTCATCACCAAACTCAAAAAGCAGTAGCTTTCCCCGGCGAACCAGGCCAGTCACTTCAAGACCAGCGATATCGTCCCCGAACTTCTGACCGGTCATATTCCGGAGAACGAGCGGTTTACGTTCAGTTGCTGACAGAATTTTCCGACCTATGAGCTTTGGCTCTAGGAAGTCTCTGATCACGAATAGATCCGGCGCTTCTGGCATTTGAATACTTCTCGCTCACATCGATTTTACTCGCCGGCCCGTGAAGCCATCACGTCACATACTTTCAGCAATTAGAATCGCCTCGATAACAACACCAACAAGGAGATCACTTGAAGATCACGAAAATCACTCCATGGCTACTTCATGCCCCTGCCGCATACCGCGACGGACGCAAAGGCGAGTACATATTTGTCGAAGTCAACACGGATGAAGGGGTAACCGGGTGGGGCGAAGTAACCACCACATATCCGGTAGCCAACAGGGCTGTCTGCGCAGTTCTGCAGCAGCTTGACGGATTGATCGCAGGAGATGACCCGACCTACATCGACAAAATCTGGAACAAGATCTTCCGAGCATTTACCTACATGGGTTCTCGTGGTGCCTCCGCAAACGCTATATCCGGAATCGACATAGCGCTTTGGGACATACGAGGCAAAGTTCTCAACAGACCGATCCACGAACTGCTTGGGGGTGCGGTCCGAGATGCCATCGACCTCTACACGCATCCCTCGCCAAATATCGGGCCCGAAGAGGCGGCCAGGCAGACGAAAGAGATAGTCGAGTCTGGGCACACTGCGATGAAGTTCGATCCATTCCCAACTTACTCCGAGGAACGAAACGGTTATCTGACGGGCAAAATGGATCCGGCTGGTGAAGAAGAAGGCGCTACAGTTACCGAAGCAATACGGGATGCCGCTGGCCCTGGCATGGAGTTGCTCATCGACGCTCACGGCCGATTCGATGTCCCTACCTCAGTGCGCCTCGCAAGACGTGTTCAGCAGTACAACATTGCGTGGTGGGAAGAGCCGGTTCCTGTCGAAAGCGCCCACGCGCTGAAACAGGTCCGAGAGCAGATTGATATTCCGATCTCTGTCGGGGAGCGTCTTCACACCCGCTGGGAGTTCGTTCCAGTGTTCGAACAGGATCTGACGGACTACGTGATGCCTGACGTAACCTGGACCGGAGGAATCTCAGAGCTTAAGAAGATCTCAACAATGGCGGAGGCATACTACATTCCTGTTTCACCACATGATGCCAGCGGTCCGATCAATGTGCTGGCCGGTGCACACGTGATGATGACAACGCCGAACTTCTACAAGCTAGAAACTGCACGCTACAAGTTAAACGCCTACGACATCTTTATTGAGGAACCGCTCGATATCCGAGAAGGAAAACTGCACCTGCCGGACGCGCCCGGACTGGGGCTGACCATGAACATGGATTACCTGCGGGCTAACGCAGACGAACAGTTCAGGGGTGACTAGCCAATCTAGTCTAGGAAATCGCGCAGCTTCTTGGAACGCGTCGGGTGCCTCAGCTTGCGTAACGCCTTCGCTTCTATCTGGCGAATACGCTCGCGTGTGACACCGAATTCGCGTCCTACCTCTTCAAGGGTACGGCTCCGTCCATCTTCCAGGCCGAATCGAAGCTGAAGCACTCTGCGTTCCCGCAAAGTCAGGGAATCGAGAACATCTTCAACCTGGTTGCGGAGCAGGTGATAGGTCGCAGCTTCAACGGGGGCAAGAGCGTTCTTGTCTTCGATGAAATCGCCCAGGTTTGAGTCTTCCTCTTCACCTATCGGAGTGTTCAGCGAGACCGGGTCCTGCGAGATTTTCAGTATCTCACGCACGCGATCGGGTGGCATATCAAGGTCTCGACCGATCTCTTCGCTGGTCGGCTCGCGGCCATACTCCTGCACGAGCCGCCTACTGACGCGCAGAAGCTTATTGATCGTCTCGACCATGTGAACCGGGATACGGATCGTCCGAGCCTGATCAGCGATAGCTCTCGTGATCGCCTGCCGAATCCACCATGTTGCGTACGTACTGAACTTGTAGCCTTTGCGGTAGTCGAATTTCTCGACAGCCCGAATCAGTCCAATATTGCCTTCCTGGATCAGGTCGAGTAGCGACATTCCTCGACCTATGTACTTCTTGGCAACGGAAACGACGAGCCTGAGGTTCGCCTGTGCGAGGTGACTTTCAGAGCGTTCACCTTCGTTCTTTATCCGAGCGTAGTGCGAGTTAAACAGGAACTCGTACATCTGCAGTTGATTACCGAAATCTGGCTGAGCAACTGTCTCTTCGAGTTCGTCGATCTTCGGTTCGTGAAGGACAGCCTCGAGCAGATCTGGAGGCACAAGTCCAGAAGTGATGGACAGATCGACGATCTTGTCCTGAGCCTCATCCGTGGAGCAGTTCAGTGCATCGGAAACAAAATTGATCAGGTTCTCGTTGTGAGGACCGTCAATAAGTGTCCTCAATTCCTTGTCCATCACGAGATGGGTGAGGGTCATATCTCCCGGCACACCAACGAACCGACCGATAGCTTGCGCAGTCTCTGCCTGCGGGCTGACTTCTGTCAGCACTGTCATACAGATGTCAGCTGATGACGGTGGACGTGCTGCGTCAGTCGCGAGTGCACTCTTGATTTTCGCCAACCGCCTCTGCAACTCCATCGCCCGGGCGAGAACTCGTTCGTCAGCTGCTGTAAGAAGACTCACCCGGCCAATCTCACGTAGATACATGCGAACCGGGTCGTCAGTAAGCTCCGAATCCTCCGGTTGCTGCCCAACGGAGGTAGAACGCTCGAACAGAGACGACGGGCCGTCCCACTGTTCCAGATCAGCGGAACCGGACGATGCACGAGTCATCAGGACGGTCGTCCCACCACCTTCAGGGTCATCCTCGTCTTCAACAGCATCACCGGCAGTCTGGAATCCGAGGCGCAATAGTTGCGCGCCGTCTGCCAGGTCTTCGATTACTGTCTCTTCGTCGTGACTATTTGCTGGCCTGCGTGGCATATCTCACACTCGTCCTGTAGCGCCGGCTTCGAACACTTTTTTGAGATGGTCAGATGGATCGAGAGTCCTGTTGCGAAGCTGTTCCCGCTCTTCGCCATCCAGGGAGTTCTCTGCTTCTTTTAGAGCAGTTTCGGCATCACGGAGAAGGTTTCGCATATATCTCTCACGCAACCTTCGAACACATTGGGTGACTTCATTGACCCGCTTGGCGTGATCAGACGGCGGAACCGGAACAGAGCGGAAACGGTCTGCCCTGTCAATAAGATCATCCGCCAAAGACTCCAGCGCCTCTTCGAGTGTATGGACGCGACTCCAGCGGGTAAACAGTTCTCGGTTCGCTGTATCAAGAAAGTGCTCTGGAGGGACCGCTTCTACGAACTCTCTGAGTTCAGCACGTTGAAAAACCAGAGCAAGCAGATGCTCTTCGACGCCGGTGGTTGCGGTCCCTAAAACGGTACCCAATTGGTTCGTAGATATTGAATCGGCACTCTGCTCTCGCCTCGAGAAAGCTGAACGCCCTCGACTGTTGGCCACGGAGGTTGGTTTGGGAGCCATCGAACGCAACCGCTCAGTTGACACATCTATGAGGGAAGCAAGTTTCTCCCAGTAAGAATCTCTGTCGTAGTCATTGTCGATCGCGAACACCAGAGGAGCCACCGCTTCCACAATCCTCGCTTTGCCATCTCCACTGGATACATCAAAACGCTGCGCGTAAGCGGCCATGATGAAGTCGATAAGTGAAGATGCTTCATCAAGAGAACGACGCCATGCCCAGGAATCGCTACGTATCGCTTCATCGGGATCTTTGCCATCCACAGGAGTGGCCACTCGAACGCTGAGATTGCGGCCTCGCGACTTCGCTGTGCCGCCGAGATGTGATCCAAACTGCTGCCACGCCGTCTCCAACGCTCGGAGTGTCGCATCCTGCCCTGCTGCGTCCTGGTCAAGGCAAAGAACTACCTGGCCAGATTCGTCTCCGCCTGAAACGATCCGCGAAAGGGTTCTTAGCTGCTCAGGTGTCACCGCGGTGCCCATCGACGCAACCACATCGGTGAAGCCATGCTCATGGGCGGTGGTGGCATCCATGTAACCTTCGACCACCACTGCACGGTGAGACTGCCTCATAGAATCGGCCGCCCAGTTAATGCCGTACAGAGTGCTCGATTTGTCGAAGACGCTTGTCTGTGGTGTGTTGAGGTATTTCGGCTCTGAACCATCCAGGCTCCGCGCCCCGAATCCGATGATCTTCCCTGATCGGTCTCGTATCTGGACAGTCAAGCGGTTCCTGAAGAAATCACGCCAGTTTCTGTCTTTACCTTGAACCACCAGCTTTGCATCACGGGCGGCCTCTGGAGTTACATTTGACGATCGCAGGTGCCCGGTCAGGGTCAATGTGCCGTCACCGGGTGCAAAACCGAAACCACGCCGCTCTGCGGTATCCATGTCGATGCCACGAGATGCCAGGTATTCCCGGGTAGCCTGACCTTCTGAACTCAACAGCATCTGCCAGAACCAGTTGGCAGCCGTCTCGTTGGCCTCAAATAGCGTTGACTTGGGCGCGGTCTCCTGCGGTGATTCAGCGGCTGCGTTGTCATATCGGACGCCAGCCCTATCGGCAAGAAGGTGGAGAGCCTCTCGAAACTCAACTCCCTGTTGCTTCATGATGAATGCGAACGCATCTCCACCGGTCGCACAGGCGCCAAAACATCGCCAGGTCCCGGTCTCAGGAAACACGTAAAAGGAAGGAGTCCGTTCAGCATGGAATGGACATCTGGACTTCGGGTTGCGGGAAGACGTGTCGAGATCGACGTAGGTGGAGACTACATCGACAATATCTGTCCTGCTTTTTACTTCGTCAATGAGACTCATATACGGCGTACGCAGGCCGGGTTTTCTGCAGCCGGAATAGTGGAAAGTGAACGTTAACTTACATGCCGATTCCGACCTGCACAAGAGATTGGCGGACGGAGTTAGGCACCAATTTGGGATTAACCATTCTAACGACAGTTCAGCGTCAGTGGCACCACTCCGTGTCTGATTGGCAACAGCCTGTGAATGGCAACACCGGAAGCCCAGAAGCGTCATGTACCAGCCAGAGGTACTCGCTAAATGCGACCCTGGAAAACGCCCTCGCCCATTCCAGGTTGTATCCGTTCAGCGATGGTCAGGGCGTAATTGTCTGTCATCCCACATACATGGTCAGCTGCTGCTTGTTCGTCGGAGCCAGACAGATCTCGCAACCACCTGGGAAGCTCATCAGGATTTTCGCGATAGTGAGTGAGAAGCACTCGTACTATGTCCGCCGCTTTCCTACCCTCTTTTGACCCACTTATCTGATGGTAGAAGTGTTCGAACATGAAGTTACGCAGTGACGTAGTCAGCTCTCCGAGCTCGTTCGACATTCTTATCCAGGGCTTGGCGCCCTCTGGCGCGATTTCACCGGTGCAATCCCAGGATGCCTCAACAACACCCAGCACGAGTGAGTTGACGCGCTGAGAATGTTGACTGCCAAGGCGGTGTATGGCCTCAGCAGGTAGATCCTCGGTTGAAAAGAAACCGGACCTGATCGCGTCCGAGATATCGTGAGCCAAGTATGCCAGCGCATCAGATATTCGAACGATCTGGGCCTCAAGTGTCATATGCTCGACAGCTGTCTCGTTTAGAAATTTGCCCTCAGGTTTCGAATGATGTCTGATCGCCTCGACCACCTCACCGGTCAGGTTCAGGCCTTGCCCTTGCTTTTCAAGAGTTTCGATGATCCGCACGCTGTGGCGACTGTGATGAAATCCGCCATCAAGCATTTCGTTAAGAACAGACTCACCGATGTGCCCAAATGGCGTGTGTCCGAGATCGTGTCCGAGGGCCGCAGCCTCGACCAGGTCTTCGTTGAGGTTCAGTGCTCGAGCAATCGTTCGCCCTACCTGCGCGACCTCTACAACGTGCGTTAGTCGAGTAGTGAAGTGATCACCTTGCGGTGCAACAAAGACCTGGCTCTTATGCTTCAGCCTGCGGAATGAGTTGGTGTGGATGATGCGGTCGCGATCGCGCTGGAACTCGGTCCGGATCTCGGACGGGCTCTCTGGACGCGCCCTTCCGCGAGAACCTATGGACCGAGTGGCGTGAGGAGAGAGCTGTTCTTCTCGTTGCTCGAGTCGCGTCCTAACCTGGTTCAGGTCAACTATCGTCGGAGTTGTAGGTTGCTGCGCAGGCATCGCTTGAAAAGCATAGCCTCCACCTCGATTCAGTGCGAATCTGACGATCTGTAATCATTTGCCAGTTTTTTTTGGCATCGATTCAACCTGTTCAAAGACCAAGAAAGCGTCGCAGTCCATCCAGTGGACCTGACTTTCAACCTTCGATCTTTACAGCTGGATAAAAGGCCACGTAGTTCCTGATATTGGCTGCGGCTTGAGAAGGTTCCGGATAGTACCAGGCAACATCTGGCATCTCTTCGCCGTCCACATTCAGGGTGTAGTAGCTCGCCGTTCCTTTCCAAGGGCAGGTGGAGTGCAGTGAACTTGCTTTGAAGTACTCGCGCTTTATCGAATCAGGTGGAAAATAGATGTTCCCTTCGACGACTTCATAGTCCTCGGACTCTGCAACCACCGTGCCATTAACTACTGCTTTCGGCATTTGAATCCTCGCGTTTTTCTTGATCAGCAGATGGCTTCACACAGGCTGATCTGATTAGCCTGGCAAGTACTTTGATGCGTTCGACAAGTCAGCGTCGCGAGTCAGTGCCATCTTCCAGAGACGGACAGATGTCACCGCGCCGCGCAGTCGCAGATACGCATCACAATCCTGAGTGAACGCTTATCAGCGAAACATCGCTCATATCAGACCGAACACATTGGTCTATGGCCGGCTCCGTGCCAGCTCGGACTGCTATAGCTAGTAAGGCTCAGAGATAAACAATGGCTGAAAAGTACGACGTCTTGGTGATCGGAGCTGGACCCGCGGGTGAAAACGTAGCCGACCGTGTAGTGAAAGGCGGAATGTCAGCGCTCATCATCGAACGCGAGCTGATTGGCGGCGAGTGTAGCTACTGGGCTTGCATGCCCTCGAAAGCTCTCCTACGACCGGGAGAAGCATTACGAGCAATCAGGCGAGTACCGGGCGCCAGAGCGGCAGTTACGGGTCAGATCGATGTACAAGAAGCGCTGTCTCGGCGTAACGCAATGATCAGCGACCTCGACGACAAGTACCAGGTGCAGTGGTTGGAAGATCAGAAGATTCCTTATGTCAGAGGACACGGTCGGATTACCGGGACGAAATCTGTTTCAGTAACAGGCAAAGATGGCAAGGTGACCGAATACTTAGCGAATAAGGCTGTGGTCATAGCCACGGGCACATCAGCCGCAATCCCTCCGATTGACGGGTTGAAAGAGGTAGCCACATGGAACAACCGCGACATCACTACCCTGAGCAAAGCCCCTGGCAAACTTATCGTCCTGGGAGGTGGAGTCGTCGGTATAGAAATGGCTCAGGCATGGAATGACCTCGGTGCCGAAGAAGTGACCATAGTCGAGATGTCGGATCGGCTGATCCCCCGTGAGGAGCAGTTCGCGGGCGAGCACATCAAGAAGATTTTCACCGAGGAGTACGGAATCAAGGTCCTAACAGGCGTTGCACTCGAATCCATTAATTCAGATGGCGAAGGTATAAAAGCGTCACTCTCAGATGGGACCGAGCTTCAAGGTGACAACATTCTGATTGCTGTCGGCAGGAAACCGCTTACCCATGACATAGGGCTTGAAACGATCGGACATGAGCCTGGCAACTACATCGACGTTGATGATGAGCTTCGTGCCGTCGGCGCAAATGCTGACTGGTTGTACTCCGTCGGCGATGCAAACGGACGCAGCCTTCTGACCCATGACGGTAAGTATCAAGCGCGTATCGTCGGTGATGTAATACTCGGTAAAAAGGCCAAAGCATGGGGAGACAAAAAGGCTTCGCCGCGAGTTGTGTTTACAGACCCTCATGTAGCAGCAGTGGGACTCACCGAAGAAGAGGCCAAGAAACAGGGGCTTAACGTGCAGGCCGTTGAGTACGGCTACGGGTGGAGTGCTGGGGCGGCAACTTTCGGCGAAGGGATTGAAGGCAATATCAAGTGGGTCGTCGACGAAGACAGAAAGGTTATCGTTGGTGTCACTTTTGTTGGACCTGGTGCGGGTGAGATGCTGCATGCAGCCACCATTGCCGTTGCGGCTGAGGTACCACTAGAAACCCTCTGGCATGCGACGCCAGCATTCCCGACGATGTCCGAGGTCTGGCTCAGGTTCCTGGAGAGCTACGGTCTTTAGGCAGGTCCGCCATTCGTCGGGATCTCAACGTGAGATACTGAGAGGATCTGGTTTCTACCCGACAACTCAACCCGTAACGACAGAACAGATAGGGTTGAGTGCAGTTTCTGATATCACTCAGGTCCGCGCCCTTCCTGAAAACGCTGCATCAAAAACGTCGCCCACTCACGAGAGGGAAGAAAGGCCAAACAAAGTGACCACCGTTCAACGCCCGACTGGATTCGGGGTCGACCCGCGCTCTGCGTCCGAGTTGATTGAGCGCTACAGAGAAACCAGGGCCTTCACAGAGCGTTTCTGTGCCCCTATGGAGACAGAAGACTACGTAATTCAGTCAATGCCTGACGTGAGCCCGACTAAGTGGCATCTGGCACACACCACCTGGTTTTTCGAGACATTCATTCTTTCCAACAACTATCCGACGTACCAGCCGCTAAATATTCAGTACAACTACCTCTTCAACTCCTACTACAACGCAATTGGCGAACAGTTTTGTCGACCAAGACGAGGCCAGATTTCCCGTCCGACGGTTCAAGAAGTCTACGAATATCGAGCGTACGTTGACGAGAAGATGATCGACCTGATCGAGAAACTCGATCGAGATGGTGCCCTTGATTCGATTAAAGACACAGTGATCCTGGGCATCAATCACGAGCAGCAGCACCAGGAACTCATGGTTACGGACATCAAGCATGTGCTGTCGATGAACCCGCTGCGACCACCGCTACATGTCAGGGCCGAAGACTCACCGGCGCATGGTGTACCTGGACTTGAATGGTTACGTTACGAGGCGGGACTCTATGAAGTCGGCTACGACGGCCCTGAGTTCCATTTCGACAACGAGAGCAGCAGACACAAAGAGTATGTCGAAGCCTTCGAGATCGGTTCGCGCCTTGTCACGAACGGTGAATACATCGATTTCATGGAAGACGGAGGATACGAGCGCCCGGATCTCTGGCTTTCGCTTGGTTGGTCGACGGTCCAGGAGCACTCTTTGAAAGAGCATGAGTGGGAGAAGTTTGACAAGCCTCTCTACTGGTTCCGTTCTGACGACGGCTGGATGCAGTACACGCTGGCTGGGCCGCGTCCGGTTCATCCGGATGAGCCCGTAGTTCATGTCAGTTACTACGAGGCTGATGCCTATTCACGCTGGGCCGGAGCGCGGCTTCCGTCCGAGATTGAATGGGAGATCGCATCAGCAGACGCAGAGATTGATGACGGTAACTTCGCAGACAACATGAACTTCCATCCACGACCTCTCCCGTTAGACGCCCGGACAGGCCGCCTTCACCAAATGTTCGGAGATGTGTGGCAGTGGACTCAGTCGTCTTACAGCGCCTATCCGGGGTTCAAGCCGTGGGAAGGCGCCGCCGGGGAATACAACGGCAAGTTCATGGCAAACCAGCTTGTATTGCGCGGAGGATCCTGTGCTACTTCGCAGAATCATATTCGCCCGTCATACAGAAACTTCTTTCCAGCTGATTCAAAGTGGCAGTTCATGGGGTTGAGGCTGGCGCGCGAAGTCGGTTAAGCCGACCGATCACTTGAAGTGACGAGCCCAACACGACCCTCTCCAATTCGAAAGAGACCTATGAACAAGACCGCGTTTGCCCGAAACAAAACACTGACAGCCAGCCAGGAGACCATGCTGGACGACGCTCTCATTGGCCTTAGCCAACAACAGAAACAGTTGCCTTCAAAGTACTTCTATGACGAGGAGGGCTCTCGGATATTTGACGAGATCACCGAACTCCCCGAGTACTATCCAACTCGCACCGAAGCCAGGATCATGCAGCTACATGGTGAAGAGATGGCCCGCGCGCTGGGACCCAACGTGCTGATGGTTGAATATGGGTCTGGCAGCAGCGTGAAGACCCGTGCCCTGCTGGACCGCTTGAACAACGTGGCAGGATACGTACCTGTCGACATATCCGGAGAGTACCTGGAACAGGTGGCATCCTCTCTTCAACAGGACTATCCCGAGATCGAAGTGATCCATGTCGTGGCAGACTTCACGGAACCATTCTCGATACCGTCGCTCAAAAAACCGCCTGAACGAATTGTCGCCTACTTCCCGGGTTCGACAATCGGTAACTTCGCTCGCCAAGACGCCGTAAGAGTGCTGAGTCAAATGGCGGATCAGTGCAGCACCTCTGGGGGCGTACTGATTGGAGTGGATCTACTGAAACCAGTTCAGATTTTGATAGATGCGTACAACGATTCCGAGGGAGTTACTGCGCGATTTAATCTGAACCTGCTCCACAGGTTGAACACTGAGTTAGGTGCGGATTTCGACCTGTCTCAGTTTCGACATGAGGCTGTGTTTAACGAGTTCGAGTCACGGATCGAAATGCACCTGTTCTCCAAGATCGCCCAGGACGTATGCCTGGACGGCGTACGGTTCCGATTTAAGGAGGGCGAATCGATACTCACCGAATACTCGCACAAGTATTCACTGGAATCGTTTAGCGAATTGGCCTTAGCAGCTGGTTTACAAATCGAAAAGGTATGGACCGATCCCGACACGCTTTTTAGCGTTCAGTACTTGAAGCCGTTTCGGTCGATCAAATAAACGGCCACGGTACGTTGACATCGGGATCTAGCAACGGAAATTTTTTTGATTCGATCATGCGCTGACTGCGCCTGACCAGTCCGGCGATTTCACTTTCGCCTAAGAGTGATTTCATCTCATCGGAGAAGTCTGAAGCAGGACCGTCCAGCTGCTCCACAACACGTTTGATGTCATCGAGTCTCTGGCTTGAGTATTCACTGCCATTGAACTCAAACATCACCGTGCGCCTCCGAGCAAACGGATTGAACGTGAGCCCGTGGTCAATTGCCCAGACCTTGCCATCGGATTCCGCCTTCAGACAAGCCCCGCCTTTTCTATCAGCGTTCTGCACCAATACGTCGAACATAGCGACGGGCTCAAATAGATGCAGGCAATCGTCTCGCATCGTGAAGTAGTTGGCCTCAGGATCGGCGTCGATGAAGAGCTGCACGCTGCCTTCACCATGCGGACCTTCTCGGATCACAGTAGGCGGAATATCAGGCCATCCGAGTTCGGTTGCAAGCAGATAGGCTGCGCGTTCTCGTTTGTGGAGCGTTCCGTACGGGAAATCCCTGAGAGGCCGCTCACCTTTTGCTGGTTTGTAGATGGCGAAAACAGCGTTTTCATCGTCTGTTGGAACTGACGCGGAACCGGCTTCGATTCTCTCCAGTTCAGGATCTTCAAGTTTGACAACGAACACATAGTTTGATCCACCAGGATGCAGGCCCATCCCGGATATCTCCCACTCTTTCAGTCGTTCGAGTGCGGATCCAGGATTCTGTTCCGAGGTGAGATCTGACATTTGTTGAGCAGCGGAGACCGTGTTGAGGCAGGATCAACGGTGAGGTGAAGAATACTTGACCTTCTCAATTAAGCCAGTACGTCTAACAGAACAAGAAGGCCTCACCGAACCGTAGGTCTTGGCGTCCAGGAGGTAGCTTCTCTCAATTGGCCAGATTGAAGGGGCCAACTTCAGTGTGTCCGTTGACCTTCACACAAAAATGAGGTTCACCCGGAGACACTGGACCTGTACAGAGAGGACATGGAGGGCGACCTGACGCCACAACCTGCAGCGAGGTGTTCGCCAATCGCTCAGCATCCTCTCGTGGGAAGCTGAACTCCACAACCTGTTCAGGTTCCTCGGAATCACTGCTCCCATAGTCCTCTGCGGAAAGAGTAAAGACATCAGAAGCCGGATCGTGACGCAGAGTCATCTGCGGTGTCTTGAACTCAACTTCAATCACGTTCAAAGACTCTTCTATGTCGAGCTCGAACGGTACGGGGTCAGCTGTGGATTCTCGTGTTGCAAGGAACTGGCGAAGTGACGCCCCCACCTGAAAAAGCTGCTCTTTTTCCATCCATACCACTGCACTCCCTCGCGAGTTCCTTGCAGTGATGTTGAAAGTACGCTGCCCTGGCCGGCCTCGTGATTCAGCTTCGATATATTCGATCAGTCCGAGTTTGTGTAGGGCCATGGCAGCTTGGCAACAGTGAAAGGATATTCCCAACGGGTCTACACATTTTACTCAGTGGCCGGGTAACGCGTAATCGCCATCAGGAAAAGGTGTCCCATTGGTGCTAGGCTTATGAGGCAAGGCGTTGTGAGTGGTTGCAATTTTCACTCGCTGGACGGAGACGAGTAGGTAGGACTGATCGTAGAGCGAGCCCGGTTTGGTGTGAGCGGGCACAGTGTCATCCGGCCGAACATCCCTCTGATAGCCGCTGCCCGAAAGGCGCATGCCAAGTAGACGCAGCCGGGTTCGCGGCCCGTTAACAGCTGCGACGGCATGAAAACGTGCCGTCTCCTGAGAGGACTACCTGACATGATGTGCGCAGGTAGCCAAAGAGGGTGGTACCGCGGGAATTCCTTACCCGTCCCTTTACTGGGACGGGTTTTTTATTGCCCTGAAAACGGCCTGCCACTCCAGAATGCGAGTGAACGATATGAATAAAGTTGAGCTATATGACACAACGCTTAGAGATGGGACCCAGCAGGAAGGCATTTCGCTTTCTGTTGAGGACAAACTCGCCATCACAAAGCGGCTCGATGAGATGGGAATCGACGTCATAGAGGGAGGTTACGCTGGGGCGAACCCTAAAGACGACGAGTACTTCCGCCGCGTACATGAGCTCAAGTTGAAGCATGCGGTGCTGGCTGCATTCGGAAACACCCGCCGTGCTAATTCAGATGCCGCCTCAGACCCAACTTTGAAAGCGCTGTTGGACTCCGGCGCACCTGTTTTGACCCTCGTTGGTAAGGCATCTGACTACCAGGTCACCGACATCCTTGGCACATCGCTCGAAGAGAACCTTGCGATGATTGCTGATTCGGTTCGCTATCTGCATTCACAGGGCCGACGGGTGATGTTTGACGCCGAGCACTTCTTTGACGGCTACAAGGCAAATCCTGACTACGCGTTGCAAGCACTACGCGTCGCGCTAGATGCCGGGGCCGAAAGAGTAGTCCTCTGTGACACAAATGGAGGCACTCTACCCAGTGAAGTGGGCCGTATCACCGCTGCCGTGAAAGAAGCACTCGGTGAAGAAGTTGTGGTCGGTATCCACACGCACAACGACACGGACACGGCTGTTGCATCCGCAATAGCTGCCGTCGAAGCAGGTGCTGGTCAGGTACAGGGCTGCATCAACGGCTACGGTGAACGCACAGGTAACGCCAACATGGTCAGCATGATCGCCAACATGAAACTGAAAATGAGCCTGGATGTCATCAGCGACGAGCAGCTCGCCGCCCTGACCACTCTCTCGAACTACGTCGCCGAAGTTGCAAACAGGCGCCCATCTCCGTTCCAGCCTTTCGTTGGCACGAGTGCCTTCGCGCACAAAGGAGGGCTTCACGCAGCCGCGACTGAACGATCTGTCAATGCCTATCAACACATTGATCCCACGGTAGTTGGTAACACGAACTCGGTGGTGATTTCCGAATTAGCCGGCCGCGGAAACGTGGTGCGCCGTATCCGTGAAATGGGCCTGGAAGAGGTACTGAGTCGAGACGACGCTGCGCAAATAGTGCAGACAGTGAAGGAAAAGGAAGCGCAGGGCTATTCCTACGAGGTCGCACAGGCTTCACTCGACCTCCTGATACGACGCGCAACGCCCAATTACGAGCCCTGCTTCGAACTCGTTGACTTCATGGTGGTTGTAGAAAACCGACGCCGCACATCGTTTGGCACTGGTTGGCGTACCGATGGCAAAGAGCATCCGATGTTGTCCGAAGCAACGGTAAAGGTTCGAGTTGGCGACGAAGTTCGGCACACAGCGGCTGAAGGCAACGGCCCGGTTGATGCACTGGATCGAGCCCTGCGCAAAGGCCTGAAAGAGTTCTACCCGGACGTGACTGACGTCCGGTTGACTGACTACAAAGTACGTGTAGTTAACGAAGGGACCGGCACGGGTGCTGCTGTTCGGGTTGTTATCGAATCGGCGGACGAACGTGAAGTGTGGCAGTCAGTTGGCGCCTCGACGAACATCCTGGAGGCTAGCTGGATCGCGTTGGCTGACAGCCTTGAACACTGGCTGCAAAAGGACCGCAACAACGCCGACTGAAGCAACTCAAAGACATTCACTTCAACAGTGCCGCGCCCACCTTCTAAAAATTGGTCGAGTCAACCCGATCTGGCTCGTTGACACATTAGCAGCTCACGTTTCCGTGAGTACCAGAGCACAGCGAAAGAAGGTAGACGTGCACTACGTGATACTCATACACACCGATCCAGCAGCCTACGGTGGATTAACCCGAGATGAGATCGACTCGCTCGGCCGGGAAGTCATGCAGTTCGATCAGTCTATAACCGAGACTGGTAACAACCTGGGCAGCATCCGGCTCCGGCCGGCCAGCCTGGCGAAGTCGATTCGAGTTCGCGCTGGTAAGCCGTTAACTACCGATGGCCCCTTCTCCGAATCCAAGGAACAGCTTGGTGGAATCTACCTGATTGAAGCGGAGAGTGATGAAGCCGCAATCAAAATCGCATCTCAACTGCCAATCGCGATGATCGGAACTGTCGAACTCCGCCCTGCCCTGGGCATCGATTTACGTGGGCAGGTTTTTCAGATGTACGACGAAATGTAACGCGAGTACCAGGTTCGAGAGAACGCCGGAGCTAGCCCAGGACCTTCTCGATCGCACGCAGGCAGGCACGTGTTACGAGCTCAGCAGATCCTGCAGCGAAAGGCGATACATCAACCTCGTAGCCACCTTCTTCAATCCCGGCATCAGTTGGCAGGTAGTTGAAGTGACCGTTGCTGAATCCGGAAAAGAAGGTAGTCGAAGCCGGTGATCGCTCTTTGACCTCCAGGCCGATCTCGGCAAACGGTTCCAAAGGCACTGACACAAGCACCGTGTCGCCCATCCTTATGGCCTGGACAGGTATCGCCATATGACCATCTTCACCATGTTTTTCGGCTAGTAGTGCGCAGTTCAAGGCAATTGTCGCCTTCTTAGCACGTGAGATGGCAGCAAGAATTTCAGGTCGCGTGGCACCCTCTTCTCGAAGTTTGCCAACGAGACCGTTCAGTTCTGCTGAGCGCTCTTGCAAACTACTGACAGGTTCCAGCTTGCGTAGGGGGATAGACGCTTCATCCCACGACACTGCGATTGAGTTGTCAGGCTCATCGACCGGTTCATCCGCATATATGCCGAGGTCGGCGCCCGATGGGACAATCTCGATCAGTCGCTCTCTAAGCTCATAAGGATCAAGGTTCATCCGCACTCGCGCTGTTTCGAGACCCAACTTTGTACCTTCACGCCGATAGATGTTCAGGTCACCTGTGAATCCGTGCACAGGGCCCTGGTTCCCTCCAGCGCCCTGTAAAAATAGACACAACCCACCGACAGTCTGCTCGACAACTCTACGAGCCGGTCCCGGGAAGTCTGGTGTGATTGCAGTGTTTTCGTGACCCATGATTGTGGGGTGACAGGCGTAAACCATTAACGTAGCCAATGGCACGCCTTCGACAGTGTCCAATCCAACGACACCCACTTCATGATCAACCGGGTCATTCCAGTTGCGACCGGTGAACCGGTTCCCAACAGAATCAACGGGTCTGCGATTGATGTTGATCCGACACTCACCGGTGCCAGAAGAAACGACCACCTGTTCGAGCTGTTCGGATGCAGCCAACACGGCGTTCGCAGCGTGTTCAGGAATAGCCGCATACCACTCGCTTGCGAGATCCATACCGTCAGTGATCCAGTCAGACATCATCGCCGGACCTGAATGATTATGGGAATAAGCGATACGAATATGTTCAGGCGGAATCCCAGTCACGCCCACGATAGCTGCACGGGCTTCTGCGTCCATAGCCGAGCTCATGATCAGGATGTCGATATCGACAATCGCTATGCGCATGTCGCCCTGCTCTAGTACCAATGCAGTGATGAAGAGAGGCATGTCGACGGCATCAGCCACTTCGTGTCGCTGGGCACCCCAGGCAGCATGGGCGATTCCGACCGGGGGCGTAATGTCGACACGCCCCACACCGGCACGTAGTTGAGATTTCGGCATAGTGCGCTGAATCTACGGGCATCACGAACTCATGTAAACAGAAGTCACGAGCTGGATATATGCCTGGGCACTTAATTAGCGACGGTACAGCACGGCGTTCACTGTGAACTCACTCACATCGGCCGCCGATACACCCTTCACAAACTCAGCCTTAATCGAGGAGTCATCGATGACCTCGACAAGAAAGACTCCAAGAACCACTCCGTCACTTTCCGTTTTTTCGACAGAATCAGGAGAGACGTGTCGTCTTCCAGTCAACTCGTACTTCACAATTCCATTGGCCGATGTCACATCAGCAGGATCTGGAGTATTGCCATTCACCGCATAGACGCCGCCACAGATATGGCAATCATCGTAGGTAAGCCCGATATCTCTGCCGATTGAAATCCTGACCTGACCTGGATCGATATGATCGTACGCGATGCTCAAATGACCGTTCCAATAGTCAGTGCGACCGGGCTCACCGCTACCTGAGTAATCAACTGTGCCATCCATAAACCAATTGCCGGCAGCGGTTCCTGGAATGTCGTAGTCAATCCGACCACCGAACGGAGCGACGGTACGCTCATTCTTCGCCATTAGCTCGCCTGCAACCTCGTTGGTCATGTAATCGAACGGATCGACGGTATGCACCTTCCAGGGTTCCCGTTCGTAGTGTTCCGGCACTTGAAATCCCGCAAGCATGGCCGTCCCGTCGTGAAGGCTATAGTCGAATGCAGAACCACCTAGCATTGCAATCTGCTTCCCAGCCTCAAGGTGTGGTGTTTTACCCTTGCCTGGAAACCAATACTGGCCATGCTCCAGAACTCCGACGATCTGCTGGATTTCAGGTGCTAGCTCGCCAAGGTGAATAAAGACCGAAAACAGCGTGCAAGAGTGTGCGACGACTACTCGGTAGTCGGGTTCAGTTAACGAATTGTCCCAGAACGGAGCCTGATCATTTGGAAACCGCTGGATACTCACAATCGTCCCTGCGGCTGGCATCGTAACGAACCCACGCACCCGCTCCCCGTGGAGCTGTACATACAGATGATCGGTAGGTGTCACGTGCGAATCCCACATCCTTCCCATCGGAACAAGCGAATCGAATTCGTCAGGCGGATAGATGTGGTGGGTTAGTTTGACAGTTTCAATCGACGGGTTGCATTCGATCGGCCCGAACATTGAGTTGGTAGCCGCGGTCGCCATCGCTTGAGGCGCGGTCGATGCTGGGCTGGAGGTTTCCTTCGGAAGCACCTGATTCGAATCGGGTTGTAGCTGTGGCTTTGCGGGAACACGAGTGGCAACTTTAGCCGGGGTCGTATCGCTACCAGCGGCGGGGTTGATCTGTGAGGAGTCGCGCTCTAGCTCGGGGTCAGCTGCTGAAACACCGCATCCGAGTACGGCCATCGCAAACACTGAAACGACAGCAGCAGCGATTTGCTGGAATGGTCTTGCCATTCTTGGAGCCTAGTCCCGGAGTTGGGATTACTTGTAGGTGCTTACGCCAGTTCAACTGGGTGTTCACGACTCGGCCCGGAGAACTCTTAAACTCAGCAAGTGCAGATCGGCGATTGACAAGGAGTCTTCAAATGAAATAGCCGCGACCGGATGCCCCAATCGCGGATAGGACTCAACTTCGGATTTATCAGGCACGGACCTCGCTTTGGAAGCCTGCCTTACGGTGCGATCCATCGCAGAACGGCTTGTCTGCAGATGCTCCACAGCGACACAGGTAAGCATCGCCTTCTACCTTGATCTCGTTTCCATCGACATCTTGCAATGAGAATGAACCTGAAACCATGTAGGGTCCACTGTCCGTCGGCGTTACAGTCGCGTCAGACATTTGTTCCTCTGATTCACCTGTCTAAGGGCTTTAGTCCGCTCTTGATCGAGTTTGATGCGTTGCCTTAAAAGCGGATTCAGTTGCACTAACAATGATTGCACATGCAATCATATCCGACAAAGTCGATCTCGGATCTTGGCAGGCCGGCGCGTTGCGTTGGTTCGTAAGTGAATCAAGTCATTCAAATCCTCAAAAAAAGTAGCCCGGAGACGAGTGGGCATCCCTTCTCCGGGCCGTGGGCAACTCTCGGTGGTGCGCTTTGATCGCCTTCGGCATGGGTGAAGGCTTGCCGCCGTAGTCAGGGAGTTGGCGGTGCAGACCGGGTTGCGCAGGGGTTTTTTGGTTTCCATAGGAGGGTTTGCTTCCCCTGTGAATACAGCTTACCGAGCGATTCTCAAGATTCCGTGGAGTTCAAACCGGATTCACTGAGTTGAATCGGGTCCTTCCTCAGTGAGGGTTACCGGTTCCGTTTTAGGAGACCCGATCGCTTGCCGTATTGCATCCGACAGTTCATCAGCTCGGTTGGAAGATACGAAGTAGCGTCGCTCGTTCGAACCTTCGATCACTTCAACCACCACGCCGCGTTTTGCGCCAATCTGGCTCCATGCCCGACGGCCTTTGGTCGAAAACCTTATGCCCCAGCCACCGTACGAGATCCACTTGTAGTCGGTCGACTCAACACTCTTGATCTGGTCCCACTTCAGTGACTTACCGAACATCCCGTACCGGAACTCAAACGCATGTTCAGTAACCTTGACCGAAAGTGAGGTGAAATTCAGCAATAGAAACAGATCGATGACCACTGCGGCAGCAAATGTCACATAGAAGACCGCTGCTTCGCTACCGGAAATGATCGGATCATCGCCAACCAGATTTCGGATGGTTACACCAGTCAGTACTCCTGCTGTAACGCCGAGTACAAGACCGAGCAAACCGATCCCGAGCAGCGAAAGCCGAACGCTCTCACTGAATCGGGCCGGAGGGTTCTGTTGGTGATTCGGTGACTTTGAAGCCATGGCCGTCTAATTCTAGACGCAAAGTGAGTCGCAAAAACTATGATCGCGGTATCACAGGCAAAACAAGGTGAGAAGGCATTTCCGGCGAATGGAACACGGTCTGGTGAGCGACACGAAGTTCAGCGTCTTCCCAGTAAGGCTTGCCGGTATTGTGATTACGATCGAAGTTTGGAAAGTCCGAGCTGGTTAGGTATAGCCGTAGTTTCTGACCAGGCCTCAGTAACACGCCGATGGGATTGAGTTTGATGTCGTACTCGTAGACCTCGCCCGGTTCGAGCAGCTCCGGTTTTTCATAGCCGTCCCTGTACTGAGCTCGCATGATGCCGTAGGTCAGGTTCATCGCCATCCCATCCTCGAACACGATCGCAAGTTTCGCAGCCCAGTCAGTATCAGGCGCGTCCGTGCGAGCCCACAGTTTTAGCCGTACTGGACCAGTCAACTCCAGATCTTCGTTCAACGCAGGTGTTTCGTAGAAGAGAATGTCCTCACGATGGTCGTGGGGAGATTGGTCTACCGGTGCTGCCTGTGAGTCTGAGCGCATCAGACTCATTACTGGATCACGCGGATCGTAGTCATACTCGTCGGAAACAACGCCGCCTGGCCTGTCAGTAGATAGCTTTCCATCACCTTCCACTGAGTTCGCACCAGTGCTCGAATCGAGGTAGTACCGCGTGTACTCGGTCCGAGCCAGTGGCCACTCTTTCTCCCCACGCCACCTGTTCTCACCGAGCACGAACATCTGCACCGGATCTTCTTCGGCGATTCCGTTGTCATGACCCTTGAACTGATAGTCGTACCAGCGGGAGATCATTGAATGATAGGTTCGATTTGCCTCTGGCCCGTAGTCGACGGGACCAATCTTCCGAGAGAAATCCGTCGGGTCGTGCCCCCATGGGCCAATGACTAATCGGTGCATTCCCTGAGGTTTATCCGAGTTCCCGCCTCTGGTCAGACCGGCAAAGTTGTCCACGGTACCGATCAGTCGGTCCCACCACCCGGTTATCTGCAATGTCGGGATGTTCACTTTCGAGTGAATCTCTCCAAACCGCATAAACTCCTTGTTCTGGGCCCGGTGGTACGCCTGCAACTGTTCATCGAGCGTTGAGAACACCTCTCCTGGTATGTCACCAAGCGGCAGCCACCAGATGTACTTGCCACGTTCAACGTCATTCCAGCGCTGAGTTGCGACTACAGGTGTATGAGGACCAAACGTTTCGCCGGCCTTGAGTCTCGCATCGGCAGCCATCATGTAGGTCCACTCGAGACGGCGCCCTGTCTCGAAAATGCCAAAGTTGAGATCAAGCAAATCCTGGCACATACCGCTGGCCAGTCCCGCAGTAAGTGATGGCGGCTGAGTTGAGAACAGGAGCCAGATGGCCCACGAAGCATTTGAGTGGCCCCATGTTCCGACTCGGCCATCAGACCATGGCAACTTTGCTGCCCATTCGACAGTGTCGAAACCGTCTTCCGCATCGTGAGTTTCGGTGTGGTCTCGGAACATCCAGGCAAATTCACCATCCGATGCGTATCGACCGCGATGATCCTGAACAACCACTGTGTAACCGCGCGATGCCATCGCGCGAGCATCGGAGACGTACCGGGGTGTGAGTTTGTTGTATGGCGTACGGCACAGTAACACCGGGTACTGGCCACCATCTTGCGGGTGGTAGACATCAGCTCGCAGCGCAACACCGTCCCGCGCTTCGCACTCCATATCCGCTTCTACAATCACCGGTTTGTTGTCGCTGTGAGTCACGACCATTTATGCATCCTTGTGGTCCAAACAATTGCAAATTGATTAATGAAAGACACTTAAAAGCACTTCAGGTACACGATTCACTTTGGCCACGGCACAGTCATTAGCTCTTCGCCCCAGACAATCTTGCCGTTCCAGGCCTCCTGAGCCTCGATCTCCCGAGGCCCTTTCATCTCAGTCGTATTCAGGCGTGCGCCAACGTGAACCATCACAAGCTGTTCAACGCCGGCCTCGGCAGCTGTCTCCGCCGCACCACGAATTGAGCAACTCGCATCTGCGTGTTCATTTCCGTCCATGCGATCGTGCGATTCCCAGCACATCATCATCAACACATCGGCGTCTTTAGCCAGATCAGTGACCGAATCGCAGGGTCGAGTATCGCCAGTCAAAACAACGCTGCCTTCATCTGAATCGAGGCGGTACGCAAGTGAGTCAAGATACGGCTGTACATGTTCGGCTGGAGCGGCAGTTACCTGCCAGTTTGCTCCCGCTTTGATCAAGCCTGGCTCCATGTCTTTAGGTGTGACCAGTGGCTTATGGCGCGGTAGTTTGCCACCGCGGTCGGCGAACGTGATCTGGGAGGCAGGGTGATGGATGCGGGCGAGCCAATCGTGAGCGAACAGGCCATCATCCTCGTCGATGATGCCATTCGTGAACTTTTCTGTCAGGTTGGGGCCAAAGACCTGGAGTTCACGATCGATCGGCACGTTTTGATCCCAGCGTGTCAGGATGAACGTTGGGAAGTCAGCGTCGTGGTCAAAGTGGTGGTGGGTAAAGAAGACATTGTCGATCTCAGTGGGAGAGATTCCAGCCTTCACCAGTTTCCATGTCGTCGCCGGACCACAATCAAAGAGCAGCTTTTCGCCAGCAACATCAACGACAAATGATGAACCGAAGCGATCGGGTAGTGGTGTTGGTGTACCACACCCAATGATCGTGATCTCTGGCGGTTTTGAAGCCCTCTGCGATCCCAAGTTGACGCCTCCTGATTCGGAATTAGATCCGGAGGCGCCAGAGTAGCAGAGGGAAAGAGATTGGGCCCCGTTCTGGACTCAGGTGGGGCATACCTGGTGGCGTTCGCAGTACTGAAACTGCGAAGTCCTGAGTTACTTCAGTCGATCCAGCTTGAGTGGCGTGGCGTTGGGCCGACTTTCATGAACGATTCAACGACGAGATCGAAAAGCCTGAAGAACATAACCCGTCTCCTGTTTCGGTTCACAGCGTTGGCACATCCGAATGTTGGCGTACCTGACAACAACCATGCTGAATCCGGGATGTGACGCTCCCGTTGCATTGATGTTGCGCTCATGTAAACGATTCGCGTCAGAATCTTTGCAAGCGGTTGGACCGTGGGACGTGACAGCAAGGCGCATCAGGCGTAAGTTTCCGCTACGCCTGACGACGATTCGACATGGAGAGAAATATGCCGGCAGCGACAAAAATTGAAAAAGTTGAGACATTCCTATGGGATCGCTGGCTGCTGATCAAAATTCATTGTGAGGATGGAACAGTCGGTATCGGTGAGGGCGGCGTCCACGGCTGGCAGCGACCGACTAAAACTATGGTTGAAACCATGGCGGTCTACCTGGAAGGCCAGGACCCAGACAAGATCGAGCACCACTATCAGTGGCTCTATCGTTCATCTCACTTCATGGGTTCGGTCGTCCAGGGCGCACTTTCGGCGATCGACATCGCCCTGTGGGACATCAAGGGTAAGCGCCTCGATGTGCCGATCTACGACCTTATGGGTGGCAAAACCCGGGACCGAGTCCGTTGCTACATGCATGTTGGCGGCGAAACAAAAGACGACCTCGTCGCAGATGCTGTTAAACGAGCGAAAGAGGGCTTCACAGCTGTCAGGTTCACACCATTCCCTCGCGACTACTATCTGCACAAGTCATATACCGAGTGGGCCGATGAGGCAGTCGAACGCGTCGGTGCGGTCAAAGAGGCAGTTGGTAAGGGCGTAGATATCTGCGTTGAGATCCACCGCCAGATGAGTCCTGCCGAGTCTATCTGGCTTGGGCGGAGACTCGAGCAGTTTCACCCATTCTTTTACGAGGACCCCATGCTGCCAGACAGCCCGGCGCTTATGGCGGAAGTCAAGGAGCAGTGCAACATCCCGATCGCTACGGGAGAGCGATTCACCACGATCTTCGAGTATCAACAGCTCCTTGAGGCACGGGCGACCTCGTACATCAGGCCGGACCTGTGTCTCTGCGGCGGGCTTTCGGGTTGCAAGAAAGTCGCAGCAATGGCGGAAGCTCAACACATCAAGGTGATCCCGCACAATCCACTTTCGCCTGTCAGTACCGCAGCATGCGTGCAACTCGACGCCTGCATCCCCAACTTTGCGTTACAGGAGTACACGGGCGAGTCCGAGCCGCCGAAGAGCGACCTGTTAGTCACCCCACTTGAGCTTAAAGATGGATATCTAACCGTGCCTGAAGGTCCAGGTCTGGGTATCGAACTCAATGAAGCCGCTCTGGCACAGCCAGAAAATCCCAAAGTACTGGACACGCCTATCGGGTTCGACGGTTCAGTCCAAGACCGCTAAACCTCACCCAACTCTTCATGGCCTGGCTTGATCTGCGACCAAGCGCAGATCCGCTTCGTGCGCGGTTTCTGAATCGTCAGGTTATGAATCGCTCGAACTGCCCCATACCTAACCCACACCCGGTCCCTTCCAACTATCAACCTGATTTGCGGGTTGTCCCGATTACGTTGAGCCGAGATATCGCGCAACTTGATATCTAACTGCAGGAGGTCGCGGGCGCGCCTCTCCACCGAAACGGCCAGCTCCAGATATTCGGAGTGCCCGAAAGGTTGTCCGGAATGAAGTCGATAGTGAAGCGAATCTTGGTCGCCAGCGCTCCCTTCGCGCTCGCTATCGCTGTCGCATGTACCGGACCAGCCGAGGGCAGCAATCCTCCGACGATCTCTCCAGACGTGTTCGCGCCCATCCCAACACCTAGACCTTTCGGACAGACACCGACGCCGACAGCGACGCCGTTTCTGCTTCCGGTACCTACGGTCGGAATCTCCGAAACAGTCGCTCCCACCGCAACTCCTTCGGCGACTATGGGCGCACCTGGCCCGGCACCTACAACCGAGGCGACAGTCACGAGTGTTCCTCTGCCGACTGCAACACCGACATCAGTCCCGATAGTTATCCCGACTGCCACTCCGACTGTTCAAGTAACGACCACACCAGAGCCGACACAACAGCCAACTGCGACTCCAGAGCCAACGGCTAGCCCGACCCCAACACCAAACCCTGCGGCTCCAGGCGGAATAGTCTTTTCGCTAGAGGAAGGTGCCATTAGTCTCGACCTGGATCAGTGGAGACCGGAGTCAGTTGCTGCCGGAGTCGACGTGACTAACTTCTCGGCTCGTGCTGAGTTTGGCAATCCGGTGAATGCCACTTTCCGGCCGTATAGCTACGGCATCAAGTTCCGTGAAACAGCAACCGAGTATTACGCCGTAACGATCAACAGTGCCGGAGAGGTGAGTTACATCCGCGGAGTCCCGGGAGCGGACAACGAAACCGATTTCTTCAACGTCCTATCTGCGTTCGAAGTTGAAGACCTGGCAGAAGGTGGGTCAGAGTCAAATACCCTCGAACTGACAGTGATAGATGATCTTGGTTGGTTGTATGTGAACGGTCAGTATGTTTCGCAGTTCAATGTGGCTGGCGTAGGGGTCGCGGCAGATATCGAGTTCATCGCAGAACTACAGAACGAAACAAACGTAAGTGGAGCCTTCACTGAGCTCCTCGGAGCCGAGGTACGAGAATCAGCGGTCGCGAAATTCGTTTCACAGGGCAGCCTACTCAAAGAGACCGGGGAGCCCGCACGCACCGAACCAACTGCACCGATACGGGACTCTATTGTCGAGGCCGAGTTCATCGCACCGTACGAGCGAGTGATTGGTAAGTGGAGTGTCGGTTTTGAGTACTACGATCCGATCAGCCTCACAACGAACTGGTTGATAGTTAACAACTCCCAGGAATGGAAGCATCTGCGCCAAGTTGGTGTTTTCGGACCGATCGAGGAGATCGTAGGTGGTCGCTTTACCGGAATTCTGCGAAACAGGGGCGATGTCAACACGATCAAAATGATCGGAAAAAACGGTAACTTCCAGATCTTTATCAACGGGCAACTGATGTCCGGCACAGAGTTCGGCCAGGATGCGTTGCCAGCTCAAATCTCTGCAATTGCGGGATTCAATCCCGACGACAAGCAGACTGGTGTACCTACTAAGTTCACCAACTTCGTAGTGTGGTCATTCGGTATATAGCAGCTCAACGATCTTCGTTTCTGACGTCTAAGTCGGTCGGATTCTTCTGGGCAGACGCTAGACTTCTTCTACAGTCAACGGCCGAGTGGCACTATTACCGTCAACCGGGAATACTGCAATGATGTCGCATTCGTTCGGATTCCGGCGAGTAACAGGAGTTTTGTCGCTCCTGTCTCTGGCCATAATCACAGCGTGTTCCGGCGGTGAATCTCAGGCAGAGCCGACAGCAACGGCCACCCCGCTGGCCGGCCAACGTGCGCCGACGGCTCTTGTCCCTGTTCCACCGACCCCGGTAATTGGCCCTACTGCCACGGGAACTGCCGGTTCAAGACCAAGCGAAACGACCACTCCGGACGTGAAGAAATCGCCTACGTCCACTTCGACAGGTTCCCCGTCAACCACCGCACCGACGCCGTCAGCTACTGCCACGGCAACACTCCAGCCAACGGCAACTCTAGAACCGACAGCTTCACCACTAACGATCCAGTCCGGAGAAGAGCTAGTAAATGAGCCTCTTGGCGTACTTCAACTGAAACCCGGCTTTGGGAAAGCCGTTCAGTATTCGCCCGGGGTCAACTCGCCAAACTTCCGCGTCAATGTCGGATTCACCAACCCGTTCCATCCCAACTTCTCCCCCTGGAACTACGGGATTCGGTTCAGAGACAACGGTCAAATCTTTCAGATGTTCGTGTTCGACCACGAGGGCAACCTGAGCCACATTAGAGGTAACGGGAACATCCTTGCATCGGTGAGAACGGCCGCAGTTCCTAAGATGCTGGTTAGCGGCGGCGCAAGCAACAGGATCACATTCGTCGTCATAGAAGAGCGAGCATTCGCCTTGCTTGACCAGGAACTTATCGCGGTTTTCGACATCGATCCTGTTGGCGACAGTTCCGAACCGGCCGAAGTGTCGCTCGTTGCTGATGTCTTCAATCAGGTACAGGTAGTCGGAGCTGTCACCGAGTTTTTCGACCTCACGATTAACAGTGCAGGACTTGTCGGAGTCAATGAATCAGGGACGCTGATTCGAACGACACCGGGAGAAGCGGCTCTTGGCAACTTTAGCGAGCCCACTTCGGCTGGGTATGCTCAGGTCACACTCGTGTCGCCGATCAATGCCTTCTCTGGTGAGTACAGCTTCGGATTGGTTTTCCGTAACGACTCCATCGGCATCGACAACTGGCTTGTGTTCGATCAACGAAAAGAGTGGCGCCACATCAGGCGCAGTACTACAGGTGCGGAGTCGGTTTTCTCAAGCGGTCGTGCAGACTCGCTGATGATTGGAGCCAATGACGAGAACCTTCTCGAGTTCGTTAGCACAGGTCAGGAGCACAAGATCTATTTGAACGGTGTACTGCTCACCAACATGACGTTGTTGCCAGATGATCTACCCGCGTCAATCGCACCATTCGCAGCTTTCGAAGCGAATCATCAGACTGGTGGCCTGGCCACCGAATACAGGAACTTTGCCGTTTGGTCGGTCTCAGACTGAGTCAGGCGACCTTACGCCGCTGAGCGAAACTCGATCTCGTGCGAGGGTTTGTGATTGATCGCTCCGCACACGCATGAGTCTGATTCTATGTAGTTGCATTCGCAGCGGAGCGTCTGCTGTTGCCACCATCGACGGCAGTTGCCACACAGCTCAGCGATCTTGTCCTTTGCTTTCCAATTACAACCACAGATACATGAACATAGTCTTGCATCAACCTGTTCTTGACCTCGAATCTGCACTGGTACTCGTTCGCCCGCTACGGTGAAAGGAAGGATGTTGCTAACCGCAGCAACCTGCGGTTCATCGGGGGCTCGCACCTCCGCCTGAGATGCATCTGCAACCACTGAATCAGTGAACTCGGCTATCTCTGACGATGAATGGAAATCAAGATGAGCTGTTCTTGCACCGTCTCTCGCTCGTAACTCAGCGACCCGAAGCACGAACAGGGCCAGCATCACTCCGATCGCCGCTCCTGCCGAGATGTTCCCGACTCTGACGTCCCATCCAAGTGGGGTTGAAGCAGAACCGGCAACGGCAATCACCAGGGCTAGGGCAAGAACGATGTAGTAGCGCTTGAATTCCGTCATGATGTCTGAATTCTCTGTGACCGATTTGCTTATGTCTTGACGGTCGGCCCGCATCATGGGCTTCAGTTAGTCCCCCATATCGGTTGAGATGCGGCCGGACTTCCAACCAGCCGAGATCAGGCGGAGAGGCTTGGTTGCGGGCAGATTCAACCATCGAGACTCAAATTGATCCAGAGATTGCGCTCTATCCAAGACTTTAGGCTTCAAGCGTCGTGATCGAGCATGGAAATCTTCTGGGTTATGATGTAGTCACTTGGGTCGAGCGGCGGTAGCTCAGTTGGCAGAGCATCTGCTTCCCAAGCAGAAGGTCATGGGTTCGAGACCCATTCGCCGCTCCAAAGTGAAATCAAACTGGGAGAGTTCTCGCCGTGCCGCGGGGACTTTTCGCGTTTGACACCTAAATTGACACCGACCTGGCGCGCTCTTCGCACAGGTGGAGCTTTTGTTAGGGCTCTCGAATGTGCGCACATCACCTGTGGTTGGGATGCAAGAACGCGCCAGACCGGCTACATGGAGAGGGGAGCAGTCCAGAACTGGCAGGTCCTGGACGTGAACTAGCAAACAATCAGTGTTTAGGTCAGAGGACACTCCGGGTATTCGTACACCTTTATGATCGATTCCTCTCCGGTCAACCCAACGTGGAGCAGTCCCTGATCACTTGAAGTCAGATTTATCTGAACCACGTCATTTGCAGTCCCAACAAATTCGCCAGTGGGATTGGCAAAACGTATGAGCGCTTCATACCACCGTCCAGCCGGACTCTGTCGTATCGACCAGTCATAAACGAATCGCTGACGGGTATCACTGGAATCTGCACGACCTCGCCCAGACGCACACATCCGCATATCTAGCGGTGTTCCGATTCCTACGAAATGCGTCACCGCCGTGTCTGCAAGGAACTCAGTCCACATCGCCTCGACCTCGGTCCTGCCCATCGGCTCTGATCCCGGTTTCAATTCTTCAGGGAACGGTCGTTCAATCATGCCCGATTCTGGCCATTCAACGTCGTCAAGCCCGGGGACAGGCGTTGCGGTTGCAGCGGGTTGTGGAGTGGGAGAAGCCGTAGGTGTTGCAATTGGCGTCGAAGTTGCAGAAGGAACTACTGTAGCCGTCGGCACCAAGGTCGGCACGGTCGTCGATGTCGCCGTAGGCACAGTTGTCGGCGTGGCAGGTAGCGGTGTGAACGTCGGCACAGGCGTTGGTGAGCCGAGCTCGGGTGTCGGACTACCAGCAGGTACAGGATCGTTCTCGTCAGCGTCAGGATTGCTGAGCAGCACGAACAGGATCGCTGCTATCGCCGCCAGCAGCAGTGTTGCAGCAGGTGCAACGTATCTAACTCTCATCGGATTTCTCCACATCTTCTCCGCAAGTGGAATCCTCAAGGCATCACGTATCAGTCCAGACAGACTTTGCCTGTCTGGTTCGCCCATCTTTGGGGCTATCTCTTGCCAGGTTCCAAGCGGCAGATGTGCGTCCTGTGCTTCTGCACGGAACAGCGATGAAAGCTGCCTCTCCAGGTGTGTGGTGTCGTCGTAACTGATCACGGCTACGCCTCCTCTCCTGAGAGCCTTGCTTCACCAAGACCCTCGCTGGCGGCTACTGCATCCCTGAGCGCCGCCGTGGCGCGGTGCAGCCGTGACATGACAGTTCCTTTTTTCCAACCCGTTGAGTCGGAGATCTCAGGAACCGTCATATCGTTGAAGTACTTAAGAACGAGCACTGTTCTGTGCTCAACGGATAGAGTGCGAAGTGCTGATTGCAGCATGGCTGCTGTCTCAGCATTGAGTGCTGATTGCTCCGGTGACGTACCGGTGTCGGCAAGGGGTAGAGCTGACTCTTCAGGCTCTGTCGGCAACTGCTTTCTCCTGTTCAGGCGGGAGATACAGTTGATCAGGAGGCGATTCAGCCACGCACGAAGATTGGTTCCAGCCTTGAAGTTCCGGATCTTTTTCCAGGCAACGATCAGTGCTTCCTGAACGGCTTCCTCAGCTTTGCTCGCATCCCTAGTGATAAGCAGAGCGGTTCTGTAGAGGTGGCCTCCGTGAAAGTCGAGTACGCGACGGAACGCGTCCTGATCGCCCCGCTGGCATCTCAGGACCGCTTCCCGCTCGATCTGTGCTGTGAGAATGTCGTCTGACACTCGGTTCCGCCGGTTTGCAAAGTGATCGGTTTAGCCCGTCACTTATAACAAGCCGGTGAGTTAAGAAAACATTCCTTGATGTCTGGAGCCGACGTGTAAACGACGCCGGTACAACGCGTTCGCCGCACGGTTCAGATGGAGAAGGTATGAGTTCCAGGGTTATCTGCATGGCGGCTAAAGAATGATCCGACCATCCCTGTTAACGGGTTAAGCAACCCCAAATCAGACCTACGTTTCGCTAATCCTGAGCCATTGGACGCATAACGATTGACTGTTCCTGACTAACATAGAATTGAGTACGCGTAGTACTACGACAGTACGCGATATCTGGAGATGAAGAACATGCGCAAATCCAGGATTACCACCGCCCTGATATTCGGGGCGCTCTCAACACTCCTCGCCGTCTCGATAGTGTCAGCGGGAACCGACAAGGATTCGGCCAGATCACGAGCAGATGAAGTTCGTGAGCACTGGACCGCAGAAAGACTGCAAGCTGCGGTGCCGCGTGATTATGTGCGGGACGATCGTGGCCGCATCAACCCGCTTCCAGGGAAGGGCAACGGGAAGGGCAAGCCGGGTGGCTCAGACGACGGGAGTGGCGACACCGATTCGACCGAAGTCACCGGGGCATCCTGGACAACGGCAGGTCCTGTGAAGTCAACCACCGGCAAAATCTACTTTGAGATTGGTAACTCCGGCTACGTTTGTTCAGGGACGGTCGTAATTGACTCCGCAGATGGCGATGGACGCTCTACGGTCTTGACTGCAGGACATTGCCTGTATGACGAGGGTACTAACGGCTCTTTCGCTCAGAATCTTGTGTTTATCCCGGATTTTGACTCTGACCCAAGTTCAGCCTACTACGACTGCTCGACCGTTCAAGAACTGGGGATTTCCTGCTGGGTGGCCGATCACCTGGTTACAAGCAAACAGTGGGCGGACGGTGGAACAGACAAGTGGTCAGAGGACTACGGGTTTGCCATATTCCTCGACTCAACAAACGGCGGATCGTTGGAGCAGTCTGTCGGAGGAGCCGCCTACAGCATTTTGACAGATGCCCTGGCTTCACCTCAGTCCATCCACGCTTTCGGCTACCCTGCCGCGAAGAAATACAACGGTTCGGACCTCGTTTACTGTGCCGGTGACGATGGCCAATTGAACGACGGCAATCCAGAAACGACCGCAATCAAGTGCAAGATGACCGGCGGCGCTTCTGGCGGTGCCTGGCTCCTGGACTTCGATCGGGACGCACAGACCGCGACCGGAATTCGGTCCCTGACAAGCTACTCGTACTCATCGACCAATGGGTACCTGTTTGGCCCGATCTTTGATGGGTACACTCAGGAGGTCTTCAACGTTGCACTGAGTGCGTCAGGCGACGCAATCGTCGACAGCGCCGGAAACGTCAGCCCTTAGGCCGGACGCCACGCGAACTTGTTGGACGAGCCCCGCTGAATTAGCGGGGCTCGTTCGCGCTTGCGATGGGAGCCTGACGAAGAACTGGACATTTGTGATTTTGTTGAGGTGATGTCTGAGAACACTATCGCTGGCTTCGGTGTTCCAGTTCCATTCGGAACGAAGGGCGCGAGCGTGAGAATCCGAGATCGAAAGCCGATAACACCAGGCAGGCAACTACATTCATTAGTCACCGTGCGGCTGTTAGCAGATCCAGATAGATCAATCGATGTGCCCACGGATGTGCTTCAGCGGTGTGATTAGTCCTGCAGACAGATGACTTTCTCCCAGCCGGAATTCCGCCGCCAGCGACAGTACCGTGGCAGTAGGGAGCAGCTCATAACTTCGTTTCGGGAGCTGACTTTTCGGCGTGGTCGTTGTCCGCGACAGAAGTACTAGATGACTTCGCTTTGTGCGCGATCAGCACTAGGTGCAGTTCGGCCATTCGCTTGAGGCTGATTAGAGCTTTCTTTGCGCGTTGACGTTTCTGGATGGCGCGTGCCTCGCGCATCTCAGCAACTGTCTTGTTCCTTGGCCGTGCCACCACGGATCTCTTTTCATGAACCTGTAAGCAGCGATACTCCACAACATGCGAGAAGTGTCGTGACTGACATTAGTTCACATACCGAGTTTCAGGTACATCATACAGATGCACCATTTTTGGTCGCATTTACTACTTTCGCTTCGGGCCGCGAGGTGAAGACTACTTCGTGACAGGAGGTCTGCTGGTAGACGTTATGCTGGCGGACATAATCAGCAACCTTCACCCCGAGTTGCTGCCAGACCACGATCCGGTCTTCTTGCAGACAACGCCCAACTCTTCGACGTAACCATTACAGACAGACGATTCGAAGGTCGTCTTCAATCAGATCGCCGACACTCTTCATGTGAGTGTCGGCGGTCTTTGGTAATGCGTGCAGTGCAAAAAGCGACCTTGTGGATTTTCACGAGGATTCGTGCACTTGGTCCATCCATCTACCTTTTCGGATCTAGCAAGAAATCTCCCATCTCGACAACGAAGATACAATCACAAAGTATTTCTAGCATCAGCTACCTCAAGCAGCGCATTGGTGGCAGAGCATAGACACAGATAGCCAGCAACACGAACTAAGAAACTGATTCGTCGCGATGCATCATGGCCAGGGGACGATTCAGAACCTGTAGCACATCACTACCGAAATCTGCCGGAGAGTTAATTGTCACTCGACGCATCCGTACCTGAATCGGTTATCCGAGTCATCAAAGGACGGCGTACTGTCCGCAACTTCATCAATCGTGATGTACCCACCTCAATATTGAGCAACATCATCGATGCAGCGGTCTGGGCTCCCAACCACCGCATGACTGAGCCATGGCGCTTCTATGTGCTCGATAAGAATGGTGATGCCAGGAAACGTATTGCTGAACTTGCCTTTGAGTGGACCCTTCATAACATCCCGAATCGAAGTCAGGCTCGTACAAGCGCTGAGGCTGTTCGAAGCGAGCTATTGGATGCACCGGCGATCATTTACGTCTACTCTCTCCGAGGCGGCTCGCCAGAAATAGATGAAGAAAACTACTCCGCAACATCCTGCGCAGTTCAAAACCTCATGTTGGCGGCTCATGCATACGGTCTCGGCGTCGGTTGGTCTACTGGAAAGCCCACGAAGCACCCTGAAATCGCACAGGTGCTCAATGCCTACCCCGAGTCAAAAATCGCAGGTTGCCTGTACATCGGGTATCCAACTGAGTTGCCCGAGAGCCGCAGGCAAGACAGTTCTCTGGTGACAAGCTGGCTTTAGGAGCGGCTATAAACCCAGACGCCCAGACAGCTATAGCTATCGAAACGGACTACACAGCGGGTAGTGCCATTGTGTCTCCGGTCTCCTGTTGCCAGATTCGGATCATCGCCGCCATCTGTCGCACCCGATCGCGATGCTCTGGCTTGTCGAACAGGTTTTCCAACTCCGTCGGATCACTGTTCAAATCGTAGAGTTCGCACTGATCACCCGGAGACAGGTTCAGTTTCCATCGGTCACTTGTGACAACACTTCGCCATGGAACGGCAACCATCCGATTGATAGCGGGTGAGCCCAGATTTCGGTCGCCCATACCGTTCCACTGCACGAAGACCTCGTTACCCGCAAGCGATTTTTCGCCGTTCAGGACCGGGACTCGTGATTCACCCTGCAAGTGATCTGGTACTTTTTGTCCCATGAGCTCAAGAAGGGTCGGCACAAGGTCGACCTGGCCCAGAGACCCTGGAACGCGTGTCTGTTTCTTGTTCAGGCCGGGAACGCGAATCAACATCGGAACACGCGAAGCCTGCTCATACAGCGACCGCTTCTCGAGCATGCCGTGATCGCCGCCCATCTCACCATGCTCGCTGGTGAACACGATCACAGTGTTGTCCCACATTCCATTTTCTTTGAGCGCTGTGAAGACTTTTCCTAGTTGCCGGTCAACCAGAGTGACATTTGCGAAGTACTGCGCTCGCAGCTTGCGCCAGCCTTCTTCCGTGGTCGTGTCATGAACGTCTCCGCCAGCTGCACCCAGCGGGTTAAGACCGCCTCCCATGTAGTAATCAGATCGAAGGCGGTTCACCAGGGATCCATCATCAGGCCGCTTTAGAAATGCAGGTCCAACCGGCAACTCGGCCGGGTCATACAGATCATTGAGCGGTCCTGTGTAAGGTGGGTGCGGCTCAAAGAAATTGAGATACATCAGTAATGGCTGCTCTGAGTGTTCACCTGACGCGTAGTCCGTGATGAACTCTGAGGCAGCCTTGCCAAGGAAACCGGCCTGCGTGACCTCTTCAGGGAGGTTGGCACCACCGACCCATCCTTCGTACGAAACTTTCCAGGATGGAACCTCGACACCATGGTCACGCAGATGCTGGTTGTAGTCGGCCTCTGCGTACCTGTACTCACGCTTGGTGTACCCGCGACGATGGAAATCCTCCACGCTGACCCAGTGATCGAATCCGCGTTGCCTGATCGTGTCATCACCGAGATGCCACTTCCCGAAGTGCGCCGAGAAATACTCTTCAGGTGCCATCTCTGCAATCACCGGCACGTCTGCAGGAAGAGGAATGTTGTTGCGATGTAGACCTGTCGACTGCGGATACAGGCCAGTCATGATCGAAGCACGAGCAGGAGTGCATACAGGTTGAGTCACATAGGCAGCATCGAACACAAAGCTCTCTTCCGCCAGTGCGTTCAGATTCGGAACTTCTGCCCAGTCGTTGCCATAACAGGCCAGGGTGTCGTACCGCTGTTGATCAGTGAGGATAAAAAGGATATTTGGGCGGTCAGCCATCGAGTCGCACTCTTTTCAACTGGACTTGAAATCTGAAGCAGAAAACGTTCGTTTACCGGGGCGCAAGAATACGCGGGATCTCGCATGATGTCACCGACCCCGCACACAACCGCCAGGACCTGAGTAGAATCCTCACGGTACTCAACATCAAGGATTAATTGATGCCTGGCAACGAGCCCGTAACGTTCAGAAAACCACCTGCAAAAAGAGAAAAACATTCCTGGGGCTTCTCAGAATTTCTTGCCTCCGGTCCTGGCTTCAGAACGACACGGCTCACAATAAGTCCTCTGAATTCAATGGAACTGCGATGGCATCGCCACCAGGACTTGCAGTGGGTTGTTGCGCGTGGCACCGCAAAGGTGTTGGTCGACGGTAAAGAACAAACTCTCGGGAGAGGACAGTCTGTCGAGATCGCAAGAACGTTTGAGTATCGAGTAGAAAATTACTCGTCTGTGGACCCGTTAGAGATCATCGAAGTGCAAACAGGTGAATATATCGGTGAAGACGATGTCGTATATGCGGGAACCTAGCCGATCGCCACTCTGCTCAACCTGAGAAAGCAAGCATGCACGACTTAATCATTCGAAACGCGATCGTCATTGATGGCACGGGATCGGCCGGAGTACAAGCTGATATAGGAATCGATGGAGATCGCATTTCTATTGTTGGTGAGGTTCTGGGGGAGGCGTCATCGGAACTCGATGGGAAGGGTCTCGTCGCGGCACCCGGCTTCATCGATGTTCATTCGCACGACGATTTCCAGGTACTGACTGAGCCAGATGTCACACACAACGCGTTACAGGGCATTACGACCGTAGTTGTTGGCAACTGTGGATTCGGGGCGGCTCCGTATGACGCAGCGCGAGCCCAGATGAAGGCTATTCGTGAAGACGAAGGCGACATCAAACCATGGAAAGGTTACGCAGGATATCTCGAATCTGTAGATGAGAATCGACCGTCTCTCAACGTCGCAGCGCTAGTTGGGCATCATACTGTTCGGCGAGCCGCGATGGGCGGGATCGAGAAACGCGCACCTACAACCGATGAACTCACCCAGATGCGTGCGTTGGTGGCCGAGGGTATGGAAGCCGGTGCGGTCGGCTTATCAACAGGGCTCGTGTACGAGCCTGGGCGGTATTCGGAGACGGACGAAGTGGTTGCACTGGCTGAAGAAGTCTCAGCTAAAGACGGAATCTACGTCTCGCACATGCGAAACGAAGGTGAAGGCTTACTGGACGCTGTACAGGAGACGATCGGCATCGGAGAATCGGCCGGCTGTGGAGTTGAGATCTCCCATCATAAGGCCGTTGGTAAAGAAAACTGGGGCAAGGTATCTCGTTCTCTGGAAAGGATCGAAACTGCGCAGTCAAAAGGCCTGGATGTGACCGCGGACCAATACCCCTACACGGCACGTAGCACCATGCTTTTCGCTTTAGTGCAAAACGGCACGTTCAGTTCAGGTAGTGGCGGGGCCATGGGACGTTCCGCACCAGATGAAGTGCTTCTTTGCTCAGTACCAGACGCTCCGGAACTGGAAGGCAGAGACCTGCAAAGCTTCGTAGAAGAGTGGGATCTTCCTGGCGAAGATGCAGCGAGACGCCTGCTGTCTGAACACGGCAATGACATCCTCGTTGCGGCCTTCGGGATGGACGAGGGTGATGTGCGCATGGTCATGGCGCATCCCTCCACCATGATCGGTACAGACGGTCTTGACCGTGGCTCCAAACCTCATCCACGAGCATGGGGCACCTACCCGCGCATTCTCGGGAAGTACGTGCGGGACGAAGGCATCATCTCGCTCGCCGACGCCATCTGGCGAATGTCTGGCTTACCTGCGAAAAAGTTTGCCCTGAAAGACCGGGGAGAGATACGGTCCGGTGCATTCGCGGACATTGTGCTTTTCGATGCAGGCAAGGTGATTGACCGAGCGACGTTTGAAGACCCTAGAAATGGTCCGGACGGCTTGCCTCATGTCATCGTCAACGGTCAGTTCGTCGTTCGAGATGGCAAACACACCCATGCCAGGGCTGGCCGAGCTTTGAGAAGAGGCACTGCATGAACTTGCGAAACATCAAGGCTTCACTATCGACAGGAAACGCCGAATGAAGATCACCGAAGTATCGGTCACACCGGTTCCATCCCACTATCGAAAAGAGCTCGGTAAGAACGCCTACATTGACAACATCGGCGTGCAACGACTGGAGTGGGTTTTACGAGCAAAGACGAGCGACGGTGTCGAAGGCATTGTCATCGCCAATCGATTCATGCGCTCAAGGCGCGTCGAAGACCTGCTGTCGTTTCTGAAAGGGGGGCTCATCGGCCTGGAAATCGACTCGATGTTGCAGGTTGAAGATGGTGTAGTGAGAGGCGCGGGTGAATCGACAACTTCTTTATTTCGGAACGAGCCGTGGCTCTCAACACTGGCATTCGATCTGTACGGCAAAGTGCATGGAATCTCGGCAATTGATCTACTCGGTGGCCAGGTGCGGGACAAGATTCCGGCCTACGACACAACGCTGTACTTCCAGGACTTTCTCGTTCCCCAGAAGGGAGCGAAACAAGTCGCTGAAGAAGCTGTCGAGGCGAAAGAGGCTGGATACAGGGCTCTCAAGATTAAGACAGGCCGAGGCGGACGGTGGATGCTGCCCGCAGCGGGTATGAGGCGCGATATCGAAGTTGTCTTAGGTGTCCGTGATGCTGTCGGACCCGACTTCCAGATATATGTAGACGCAAACTTTGGCTACGATGGCCACCTTGATCTCCTCGACCAGTTCATCAAGGAGACCACGCCGGCCGATATCTTCTGGCTGGAAGAGATGATCACGCACAATGTCGATGGCTACAAGACGATGCGCGAGATGCAGGCCAAACATGGATCTAATGCACTGCTCGTTTGCGGCGAAGTCGACAGGGAACCCATCAGCAACACCTTCCAGGATCTGATCGACGCCGGGCTGATCGACGGCTACCAGCCGGACATTGTCAGCGCCGGGTTTTTGAAATGGATGGAGATCAATCGTGCTCTTGATGGCACCGGCGTCCGATCAATTCCTCACAACTTTGGGAATGGGACGTATGGGACGTTTGCAGATATCGCTTTTGGCGCTGCTACCGATACCTTCGTTTCCCTTGAAGATGAGAGGAATCATCCTCACATCTACGGAGCATTCCCGGAGTTCAAAAACGGAGCGTACACCGTAGAGAAAAAGCCTGGCCTCGGTATCGAGATCGATGAAGAGATGTTCGGATCCAGGTACGCATCCCATGAATGGAAGGCTGGCTAGCATCTCACATCAGAGTGTTTCAACCGATACATATATTTCTCCACCACAGGAAAACTGATGCCCGACCAACACAAAATCCAATCAGTACATATAGCGCCTATCGAGACTTACTTCGGCGCTCCAGGAAAAGGCCGAATAGTCGGCAGAAATTCCAAGAGTGAGAACTACGGCTATAACCAGCGCGAGTGGTTGCTGCAAATCAAAACCGACAGCGGTCTGACCGGTGTGACTAACGCTCGTCCGTTCATGAACAGGGGCAAACTGGCCGATCTACATTCGCTGCTCGGTCAGTTGATTGGCCGAGACATCTTCGAGTTCTATCAAGTAACAGGTGGCAGAGTCACCGGTGTCAACTCGCGATGGGAAGATCTGCTTCGATCCAACGGTTTCATAGATTTCGCAATCTTTGATCTCATGGGCCGGGCTCTTGAAGTCCCCACTTATGCCCTGCTAGGCGATAAGCTCCGCGATTGTGTAGAGGGCTATGACTCCAGTCTGTATTTCCAGGACCTGGTTCATCCAGAGCTTGGCGCAGGAGCGGTTGTCAAAGAAGCTGTGGAGGCGATTGACAAGGGCTGGCGAGCGATGAAGCTGAAACTCGGCAGGCCTGGACGTTGGTTCGAACCGATGGCAGGGGTCGCCAGAGACATAGAGGTCGTGAACTCAGTCCGTGAAGCCGTTGGCCCGGATATCAAGGTTCTTGTGGATGCGAATAATGGGTACGACGGCAAACTCGACCTGCTGGAAGATTTTGTGCGGGAAACGGCTTCTTCGAATGTCTTCTGGGTTGAGGAGATGGTTACAGAAAATGTCGACGACTACCGGAAGCTCAGAGACTGGCGAGATCGCTATTCACCGGACACGATGATCGTCGACGGCGAAAGTCATCGGGGCCGCAACACGATCTACTGGCAATTGATGGAGGAAAAGCTACTGGACGGTATTCAACCGGACATGCTCGACATGGGATTCTGGCCATTCCACCGGTTGGCTGAAGACATAGAGGAGGCTGGCTACTCCACTATGATCTGTCCTCACAATTACAACGCTGCGGCTATTGGCCTTCGAGGTGATATACAGTTCGGTGCCGTGACAGAGCGCTTCGTCATCGCCGAGGATTCAACCCTGCACTTCGATCTCTACAGGATGGAAGGGTACGAATTCGAGAACGGCTGCTACCGGGTTCCCGACACACCCGGACTGGGTATACATATCGATGACGAGCTCTATAGCCGAGTATACAAACAGCACGAATCTGTCATCTCCTAGCCACAACATTCCTATCAGCTTGAATTCCAGAGACTTGAGGCATAAATGAACATCCTGGTTACCGGTATCACGGGTCGTGTCGGTGCAAACGTCGCTCGGCATTTCTTGAGCAGCGGACACAACGTACGTGGCTTCGTCTGGCCGGGGGACCGACAGTCAGAAAAGCTCAAGCAAGTTGGCGCCGAGATCATCGAAGGCGACCTGGCTTCCAATGCTGAGGTCAAAGCAGCCGCTCAGGGTCAGGATGTGATCCTCCACCTTGGAGCGGCTTTCCAGGCTGGTGGACCGTTCACCCCGGAACAGTACTTCGATACGAATGTAAAAGGCACGTTCAACGTACTCGAAGCTGCACTTGAGCTTGGAGATTCGCTCAAACACGTGATTCTGACCAGTACTGATGCAACGATGCAGAAGTATCCGTCAGACGGCATTTCTGAACCAATCAGGGAAGATTCGCTGCCGCTTGCCACGACTGACTGGTACGGCTACACGAAAGTACTCGATGAGCATCTGGTAGATCGCTATGTTCGTCACGAAAATTTGCGAGCAACCGTCATTCGATTTTCGAACGTCTGGGGAGCAGGTGAAATCCTTGATTTCGGTCAGTTCCACCTTAAGCACTTCATACAGCAGTTCGAGAATCGAACAGATGAAGAAGGCAAGGCCACGTACCAGCAGATGAAGACCGCTTACGAAGGGGACCCTCACCTTGTAATCGCCTGTGATCGCAAAGGCCGTCCATGGAAAAAGCAGATGATCGAAGTGCGCGAGATCGTCCACGCGTACGACAAAGCTGTCGGGAATCCAAAAACTTTCGGCAAAACATACCAGCTCGCCTCGAAAGAACCGTTTACCTGGGATTCGATTGTTCCGTACATGGCCGACGCGATCGGCGCGCCTGTCACGAGGGTCAATTTACCGATGAACCCGACGTTCTACGAATATGACCTTTCGGCCGCTAAAAACGACTTCGGATACGATCCACAGTTGAGTGCACAAGAGATGGTCGACGAGGCTCTCAGGTTCCGTGCCGGAGAAAGCGGCGAGATAATCCCGACGAAAGTCTAACTTTTGTCGGGATTTATACTCGAATCCTACTGGTGGCCACGTAGAAGGCAATTATCAAACCGATGATTCCGCCGAAGTTCGATATAAGCAGGTTTGAAGAGACACTAAGTATCGGAAGCCATGCCGCCACAGCCACCCACGCGACGAAGACTCCCCCCGCGGCAACGTACCTGAGCCTTCTGTCTATCTTCTTTCCAGACCCGAACCTGACGGCCTCTCCAACCACATAACCGATGCCGGCCAGACCACCAGCGACCAGAATGAAGCCGATGCTGCCCAGTATCGCTATTTCGACCAAAAGTCGAATGATCACACTGAACAACAGCGCACTTAAGACCGCCGAGCCAAGGGCGAACAGGATTGCTCGCCCCATCTCTGACGACGAAGTGTCAAGGATTGCGGGACGTCCTATGCGGGAACAATCGGGACACCTTGCTCCAACCGGCGAAGTAACCATGCACCGCGGGCAGATGAGATCTCCACATCTACCACATCTGAGATTCGATTCTGTATTCGGGTGCCGCAGGCAATAGGTCTGTCCCAAATCCTGAGGCGAACGTGATTCTTGCTGCATCGAACTGAGTCTAGCTGATTGGTTTCCGAAGCGAGTGTTTCAGTTAGACGATGGACCTAGGCCGGAGGATCCTGTGGAGGACGTCCTGTGATTGGCTGACGCCCGACCCACCGTTCCTTCGAGAGAGTGTCTCGGTCGAATAGCACACGAACCAGGAGCAGTTTGACTCCAGCAAGCACACCATCCACTTCTCTCCAGTACGAAGGGTCGTTTGAAGTGGCTCGCTTGATGATCGTGATACCCAGAAAAGCCAAGGTGTAATAGGTAACCTCGACTGGCAAGTCGATCAACACCGTGTAGATAGGCAGAAGGACAGCAGAGATGCCCCAGCTCACAGCGCTATCTCTGCGACCCGTTATCCACCAGGTGACAAGCCAGATCGTGAATGAGGTCAGCAGGTAGAGTCCGACTAACAAGTAGCTTAGCGAACCTACTACTCCCAGTACGGTGCCCATTCCTCTGCCGCCTGAGAAGCGAATGAAGATGGACCAGTTGTGACCAACGATCACAGAAAGACCGGCAAGCACCTCGACAGTTAGCCCAAGGTCGAGCAACTTACTCGACGCAATCAAGACCGGTAGAGGTCCCTTGATAGCGACATCGAACACGATGACTGCAATAGACCATCGCTTACCGACATGCCTGGCGAAATTAGAGATGCCTACGTTTCCGCTGCCATATTTGCGGATGTCTATTCCGCGAACTAAACGTGCCAGCCAGTAGGAGGTCGGAATAGCGCCAAAGAAGTAGGCACCGATGATTAGGAGACCCGCTGCCAGTGCATCCATGGTGTGTTGCTAGATGGCCCTTGGCGGCACGAAACCAGGTTTACCGCCGTGCTTGCTTAGAGCTACGTCGTATAGCAGCCGTGCGGTCTCAGGGGGAGGACCGCTGATACCGGGTTCCACCTCATTTTCACTGCCGAACGCGTGGTAATCGGTACCTCCACCGGGTATCAACGAATACCTGTTTGCGAGCTGTCTGTAGCGTCGCTGATGATCCGCACCGTACTTCTCAGCGAACACTTCGATGCCAGCTAACCCCGCCTCAACTAGAGGCGGCAGAACGTCTTCAATCCTATTTACAGTCCGTGGGTGGGCCACAACACCAACTCCGCCCGCAGCATGCACGATCTCCAAGGCCTCAACAGGAGTGAATTTAGGACGCGGTACCCGAGCCGGCCCATCGTTACCTATATAGCGGTCGAAAGCTTCACGAATTGTCGAAACATACTTCTTCTCAAGCAGCGCCCTTGCAATGTGAGGTCGTCCGACTGCTCCCTCTGCTAACTCCTGCACACGCTCCCATGTGATATCCATCCCGAGATCGTTCAACTTACCAATCATGTTCTGTGCGGCTTCGATTCGCTGATCTCGGAATCTTTTCAGAGCCGCCTGGAGGGGTGCGGAGTTGTGATCAATAAAAAGCCCTATCAGGTGAACCTCAGATTCACCTACCTCTGAACCGAACTCGATGCCCGGGATCACTGTCAATTCGGAACCTTCCGCAGCAGCCATAGCGTCATCGATACCTGCGGTGGAATCGTGATCTGTGATGGCAACCGTTTTCAACGTTGTCCGAAGAATTTGTTCCATGAGATCACGTGGCGAAAGCGTGCCATCAGAAGCGGTCGTGTGAAGATGCAGGTCTACTTCAACAGGCCAGTTTGGCCGCCAGGGCCTAGCTCCTGGTTCGTATCTCGAGACGTTATCGTCCGTACTCAAAGCTCCAACTCCCTGTCCACTCGCTCAATTGAGACTGCAAGCCCGGTTGCATCGTCTGTCTCGATCATTACAGAGTTAAACCGCATAGGTCCGCTCTCAACAGGTCTAAATCTACGGCCCACACCGGTCAGAAATCGTTCAAGAGCCTCTTCCACGTGCATGCCGATCACCGAATCCATACCGCCAACCATCCCAAGGTCAGTCACGTATGCAGTGCCTCCCGGCAAAATCCGGCAGTCAGCCGTAGCGACATGGGTATGAGTTCCGACCAGGGCTGCAACGCGACCGTCTAGATGCCACCCCATCCCAACTTTCTCCGAACTGGCCTCTGCATGCAGATCAACGACGATTGGTTTGCCCTTGCCCCAACCGCCTGCAAGCAGATCGTCTATTGCTGCAAATGGAGAATCAAATTCGCCCACCCACACACGTCCAATCAAGTTGGCGACGGCGACAGGTCCATCTGCACTTGCACCGCGTCCCGGGTTCGATGGCGGATAGTTGAGTGGGCGTAGAACCGGAAATGACGGATCATCAAGCTTGCTGATGATGTCCTTCTTGTCCCAGACATGATTACCAGAGGTGATCAGATCGGCGCCGGCTTCGATCATCTCGTAAACGGTTTCTACTGTGATCCCGAAACCGCCGGCAAGGTTTTCTCCCTGCAAAACGACATAATCGAGCTGGAGATCATGCCTAAGCCTCGGCAGCACTTTTTTAACAGTGCGCCTTCCACCAGAACCAACAACATCGCCGACCATCAGTATCCGCATGTTTTCCTGCCAGGCAGTTTGGCGAAGTTCCAGTATCGCCTCTAAACGCGAAATGGCGGAGCAGTGCGCCCGAAAACACGGACTACCACTCCGCCATCTCAAGATTCTCCGTGAATTGTACTACGTAGCGATCTCGATCGACCTCGACTCACGAATTACAACGACTCTGATCTGACCTGGGTAAGCGAGAGTTTCTTCAACTCGTTTTGCAATGTCTCTTGCAAGAACCGCAGCCCGAGCGTCATCCACCTCGTCTGGCCTCACCAGGACCCGCACCTCACGGCCAGCCTGGATTGCGTAGCACCTCTCCACACCATCAAAACCACGTGCGACATCCTCTAGAGCCTGCAGACGCTGTATGTAGTTCTCCACAGTGTCATGGCGAGCACCTGGCCTTGCTGCGCTAACCGCATCGGCTGCAGCGACTACAAACGATTCGATCGTTGTCATCTCACGATCGTGATGTTCTCGGATTGCAGTTACAACCGTTTTCGGCATGTTGTACTTCGAGACGATGTCAGCACCGATCTCAGCGTGCGGCCCTTCAACCTCGTGGGTGAGGGCCTTACCGATGTCATGCAAGAAACCTGCGTTTCGACAGTGCTGAGGATTCGCTCCAACTTGCGCTCCAATCATGCCAGCGACGACGCCAACTTCAACAGAGTGCATCAGCACGTTTTCGCCGTACGAGTACCGGTATTTCAAGCGCCCCATCAGCTTAACTAGCTCAGGGTGTAGTCCCTTGACGTTGGCATCAAAAAGCGCTTGTTGCCCTGCCTTACGCACGGTCTCATCAACCTCGCGCCGGGCTTTTTCTACAGATTCCTCAATACGAGCAGGGTGAATCCGGCCATCCTGAATAAGGCGTTCCAGCGCCACGCGCGCTACTTCACGCCTGATCGGATCAAAACAGGACAGAGTCACTGTCTCAGGGACATCGTCAACTATCAGGTCGACACCTGTGGCGGCTTCAATGGCGCGAATGTTTCGGCCTTCGCGACCTATCAACCGCCCCTTCATGTCATCACTGGGCAGCTGAACACTGCTGACGGTCACTTCAGAGACGACTTCTGAAGCCAGCCTCTGAATGGTTGCTGCGAGGATATTCCTCGCTTTGCCGTCCGCTTCCTCTCTTGCCTCGAGTTCTGCATCGCGATAGCGACGGGCTAACTCAAACTCGACCTCTTCTTCAGCGCGATCAAGGAGTAGCTGGCGGGCGTCTGCCATAGACAAGCTTGAGATCTGTTCAAGCTTTTCCTGCTCCTGGGAGCGGACCGCAGCGAGTTCACGCTGTTCCGCTTCAAGAGCATCTCGTGTTTGGCGTAGTTCCGCATCTCGTTGCTCCAGCAACCCAGCCCGGTTTTCGAGGTTTTCCTCACGGGCTTCCAGACGGCTTTCCGTCCGTTGCAGTTCCTGGCGCTCTCTCCTCAGCTCTTCTTCTGCGGTCGTCCGCAACTGAAGAGTCTGCTCCTTCGCTTCGAGAAGGATCTCTTTACTTCTGGCTTCGGCTCGGCGAATTTGCTGTTCTGCCGCTTGCTCCGAAGCCCTTAATGAGTTTGACGCTAGCGTTTTGCGGAGGTAAAAACCACCTGCCGCAGCTAGAACCCCTACTACAAGGGCGGTTAGGACGGCCGTGAGGGCGATGTCCATACTGGACGCTCCTGTCTGGCCGTTTTTTGTTCTCTTTTCAGTACGTAGCTTGCGCCACGTATTGCCAAAGATACTACGTAGGGCTCGAAAAGAGTGTCAAGGCTGACGGTACGAACTCCCCTTCCAAACTGCCGCTTCTAACTGGCAGCGTGTGAAAGTACAGCGTACGGTGCCCGATGTTTGCAATCACGGAAGCATAGAGCGGTATGTGACCCGAAAAATGTGATGGACCCACAGGAGATTTCCGCTACCGTGTAGCGAAGGTACCCATGTCAGCAGTTCAAATTTCCAATCTTTACCGGTTTCCGGTTAAGTCGATGACACCGGAACGTGTAGGAGCGATCCAACTAACAGACGATGGCCGCATCAAAGGTGACCGTGTTCTGGGGTTTCGGTTCAGAAATGCTGGCAGTCCTCATGATTGGTCCTGGCAAACGAAGCAGAACTTTGTCGGCCTTGTGAACACACCGGCTTTAGCAACGATTTCCGTGGAGTTCGCCGAGTCTTCGCGAACGTTGAGAATCTCCGACAAGGCCCTTCTGATCGCCGAAGGCTCAATAGACGATGCGAGGGACCGAGGTCGAATAGAACAGTCCTTTACTGACTATGTCTCCACTCTAGATATCAACCCTCTTGGAGCACACCCCGAGCGACAGCCGGTCGCTTTGCTAGGTGATGGAAAACAACCCCTGTTTCACGACAATGTTGCTGGACTGGTGACGCTACACAGTGAAGAGAGCGCTGAAGCGCTTGCAGGAGCTTTGGGCGACGAGTCACTGGATGGCTTGAGGTTCCGCACTAACATCGTGGTCAGCGGAGTCGGAGAGCCATTCGCTGAAATGGCTTGGATCGGAAAAACAATCAGAATCGGGGAGGCTGAGTTCAAAGCAATTAAAGCGGTGAATCGTTGTCTGGTAACGCATGCGAACCCGGTTACAGGCATTCGAGATCGAGACATCATGAAGACTCTTGTCGCTGAGTTCACCCCGGAGAAGCCACAGTTCGCCATCATGCTCAAGCTGGTATCAGGCTACGGTCCGATCAAACAGGGCGATCTCATTGAGCTAGATATCTAGTTGACTCTCACTACCCACAACCTAGACGTTGCTAGAATTCGGCATCTTGAACAAACGCTAATCGTCGTAAGGTGTTAAAAGCGGGCATCATCGGCAAGCTTTGATATGGAACGTGTGCTACCCAGGTTGAATAAACTTGTGCACGAGCACTGAATCGCCCTGAGTACTTTGTACCGTCGCCGCGGAGTAGAGATTTGACCAATACGACTTCCAGACCTGCAGGTACCAGCGTCTCTGAGGAGTACAGACCATCCGAGGTTGAATCGAAGTGGCAGAGACGCTGGGAAGCCAGTCAACTCTACCGCGCCGAAGACTCTGTGCCAGGTAAAGAAAACTGGTACGCGCTGACAATGTTCCCGTATCCCTCGGGTGACGTTCACATCGGCCATTGGTTCGCGTACACCCCAGCTGATGCGCATGCACGGTTCATGCGTATGCAGGGCTACAACGTGATGCACCCTCAGGGATTCGATTCTTTCGGACTTCCTGCTGAAAACGCCGCTATTTCAAATGGTGCTGATCCCCGCGAGTGGACCATTGCCAACATGGACAACATGCGGCGACAGTTCAAGCTGATGGGTGCGTCGTACGACTGGAGCCGTGAGCTAGCAACGTGCCTCCCTGATTACTACCGCTGGAATCAGTACTTCTTCTTGAAGTTCTTCGAGAAAGACATCGCCTATCGAAAAAACGGAGCCGCGAACTGGTGCCCCAAGGACCAGACGACCCTGGCCAACGAACAGGTAAAGGACGGTTCCTGCGAACGCTGCGGGACTACTGTGGTGCGTCGCGAGATGCCTCAATGGTTCTTCAAGATCACCGACTACGCCGATGAGCTGCTCGAAATGGACGCTATCGATTGGCCTGAAAAGATCAAGGTGATGCAACGGAACTGGATTGGCCGTTCCACTGGCGTCACGATCGGCTTCGATGTCTCCGAGTTCGTATCAGATGCCGACCAACAGCAGATCGAAACCTTTACTACCCGCATCGACACTGTCTATGGCGTCACCTTCGTTGTGTTGGCTCCAGAGCACCCGTTGGCCGAGAGCCTGACGCAGCCAGACCGCAAGGCTGAAGTCGATACATACATCGAGAATGCACGTAAGCAGTCGGAGATCGAACGCACGTCAACAGAACGTCAGAAGACGGGGGTTTACACAGGTGCATTCGCCACTAACCCGCTGAACGGCGAAAAAGTTCCGGTCTTGATCGGTGACTACGTTCTGGCAACTTACGGAACAGGTGCAGTGATGGGTGTACCAGCCCACGACCAGCGCGATTTCGTATTTGCCAAGAAATTCGGGCTACCGATCCGAGTCGTGGTCGCTCCAGAAGGCTGGGACGGCACGGACCTGTCCGAGGCCTATGTTGCTCCTGGGATCCAGGTCAACTCAGATGAGTTCGACGGTATGCCCAGCACGGAAGGCATCGAACGTATTGCGGATAAGATTGAACTGCACAAGTTCGGTCACCGGACAGTGACTTATCACTTGCGAGATTGGTTGATCTCACGGCAACGGTACTGGGGCACACCGATCCCAATCATCTACTGCGATGAATGCGGCACAGTGCCGGTGCCTGAGCAGGATCTGCCCGTACTTCTACCTGACAAGGCGGACTTTAAGCCAACCGGTCAGTCCCCGCTGACTCTTGACGAAGAATTCGTTAACGTTCCTTGCCCTGACTGTGGTCAACCCGCGAAGCGCGAGACCGACACGATGGACACATTCGTTGATTCGTCCTGGTACCACCTGAGGTACACAAGTCCAGGTTTAGCCGAGGAACCGTTCGATTCCGATCGATTGAAGAAGTGGGTTCCGGTACACCAGTATTTCGGCGGGTCCGAGCACGCGGTGATGCATCTCCTGTACGTCCGTTTCTTCAATAAGGCACTTCGCGATCTCGGGATAGTGGACTTCGACGAGCCGTACACCCGGTTGTTCAACCAGGGGACGATGACGCGGGATCATATGAAGATTTCCAAGCGCGCCAACCCCCTTAATCCAGAACCTATCGTTGAAAGGTTCGGGACGGACACCCTCCGCTGCTACCTGATGTTCCTTGGTCCCTGGGATCAGGGTGGAGACTGGTCTGACCAGGCGATCAATGGTGTTTATCGCTGGCTGAACCGCGTCTGGGATCTTGCGCAACGTGATCCCGGTCAACTTGGTCCAGGAACCACTGACGGAGAACGCGAACTGGAACGGATTTCACATGCGGCTACTGGTCGGATTACTGCCGACATGAAGCAGTTCAAGTTCAACACGACTATTGCAGCTTCAATGGAGTTCACCAACGGACTTGTCGATCTCTGGGAGGCTGACATTGTGTCTGCAGCCTCGTGGTCAGCTGCAATAGAAAGGCTGTTGCTGCATATGGCACCTCTGGCACCGCATATTGCAGAAGAGCTGTGGGAGCGTACGGGTCACTCTTATTCGATCCATCAGGAATCGACACCTCTCTGGGATGTATCGAAGGCCGCATCCGACACCGAGACGATCGTTGTTCAAGTGAACGGCAAGTTAAGGGATCAACTCGAGTTGCCAGCCGGAGTTGCTGAGGATGCGGCAGTAGAAGCCGCACTTGCTCGAGAGAAGATCCAACGCTACCTCACGGATGCAGACATTGTGAAACAGATATTCGTGCCTGGCCGCCTGGTCAACATAGTTGTCAGGTCATCGAAGTAGATACCGACCGAACAGAACCACGTAACGAGTTGTGAGGCAGATCACCTCTCAACCACCTCGCCGACCTGGAGCAATATCAACTGATGCTCAAGAAACTTGCTCTTGCGGTCCTTGCTGTCGTTGTAGTTCTGAACCTGGTGCTCGTAGCTATTGCCCTGCTCTCAAGTCGAGATCGTGATTTGACCGTTGCCGACACAGCGATCGAATTTGAAGAGGCAGTGTTTGGTGGGAACTATGAGGCCATGTGGGACCTGGCGGCACCTGAGTTCAGAGATGGGTTGACTCGTGAGCAGTTTGTACAGCGTGCTCGAGAAAACGCGCCACCACAAGACCGCATATTTGACTGGACGGCGCTCAACGAAACTGCGGATGACATTGCAAGAACACACACCCGTCTTCAACTAGCTCGAGGTGGCATCAACACCAACAGAATGTTGATGAGAAACATCGAAGGAGAATGGCGCATTACTGACTATCGAAGCTACGAAGGCCCTTGGCCACCTGATGAACCTCCGCTGAGTGGTACTTGAACCGACTCGCCGTAGTCACTGCCAACACAGTTCGCCAGCTATTACCTGAAACGTTGAATCGAGGACTCTTGCTGAACCCGGGCGATCAATTTCCGTCGATGAAGCTTTCACTCCTCAAAGGCAGCGAGTTGAGCCTGCCCGAAGAGATTGCAGGCTCCTGGGCGTACATCGCGTTCTATCGCGGTCAATGGTGACCCTACTGTGCCCGGCAGTTAGCCGAGGTGCAGGCGAATCTTGCTCTGTTCAACCGAATGGGAGTGAAGGTTTTCGCGGCCAGCGCAGACGATGAATCCGACGCGAGAAAGATTGCGGCGGATCAAAAACTAGAATTCCCTATTGGATACGGCGTACAGAACGATACGATCGAACTGCTTGGAGCCTTTTCAGGCGAACGACGGGGCGAAACATACATTCAGCCAACCGAATTCGTAATCAATCCCGAAGGTGAGATAGCTGCTTCGATGTACTCGTCGACCCAGCTTGGGCGAATGAATCCGCGGGAAGTCCTGCAGTTCTTGAAAAGCCGCGTGGGATGATCGAGCTACGGCATGCGGCCATCAATCGTTGTAGCTTTGTATCCGGGTGAGCGGGTGGATAATCCGGCCGTGCAACCATCGATCGCGGAGGAGCTGTGAACGAGAATTCACAAATTGTCATCGTCGGTGCCGGGATTATCGGCGCCTCAATAGCGTTTCAGCTGTCTCGTCGGCATCGCAATGTGACGGTAGTTGACAGTGCCCAGCCAGGAAGAGCTGCCACTCGAGCCTCTTATGCCTGGATTAACTCTCGGGATAAGTCGCCACGTGAGTACCACGATCTCAACCGACGTTCGCTCGACATGTGGTCACGCTACGCGCACGACCTGAATGCAGATGTTGGCCTCCGCTGGGGCGGTGAGATGCGCTGGACCGCAACCGACCAAGGTGCAAGCGAACTGGCCGACCAAACTGAACGGCTGCTGTCGTGGGGTTATCCGATCGTCGAGATCAGCAATGCCCAGGCACGGGCGATGGAGCCCGGTATTGTGATGGAGCCGTTCACATCGGCTGTGTACTGCGGTATCGAAGGACACGTCGATACTCAGAAAGTGGTCAGAGCCTGCTTGAATCACGCGCAGCAGGCCGGGGCGAATGTGCTCACGAACGATCCGGTCACAGCAATCGAAAGTGAGCCCGGTGCAGATGGCAAGTCGGCCGTAAAAACAGTCCAACTCATGAGTGGGACTAGTTTAGATTGTGAAGTGCTAGTCTTGGCCGCAGGCTTCGAAACGACAGGCCTGGCAGCGATGGCCGGGATCGAGTTCCCGCAACGAACGAGTCCGGGTGCCACGATTGTCACCGAGTCAATGAGCCCGATCTTCCGCAATGTCGTCTGTATGCACACCCCACGTGATCTGCCTGAACCGTTGATGAATGTTCGCCAGTTCTCAGACGGGTCCGTCATGGTTCACGGTGGCAATCATGATGGTTCAATCGGTGACTCAAGCGACGATGACGCGAACAGGCTGTTGAACGAAATCGTCCGGTTCATACCCTCGCTCAGTAACGCAAAGGTGAGGGAGGTCAGGCGCGGAATGCGACCGATGCCGGAAGACGGACTTCCCGTAATCGGATTCGCCGAATCTGTTCCAAACCTATACTTTGCAGTGATGCACAGCGGTGTGACGCTTGCAGCGCTGACCGGAGAATTCGCCGCCTTGGAAATCCTGGACGAAGCCACAATCGATCTGCTCGCGCCTTATCGCCTCAACCGGTTCGGTGCATGAGGGGAAACATGCCCGCTGGCGCTAAGTCCAGCGGGCGTGCCATTTATCCTAAAGCCCTCACCTCGCGACTTGAGCTCGCTGAACGAACTCCATTACCTCAGGTGTTGGAGCGTGCGGGTTGTCCGCGAAAGCACCCGACTTGTAACCATCGCCAATCGCTTCCCACAGGCCTGTTTCTTGTTCCCAGGCTTTCTGCGTCTCTGCGAGCAGTTCGTTCCATCTTTGTGCAAGTGACTGTGCAACTTCGCTTGCCGGGTCAGCTTCAAGGTTCGCACTGATCTCTTCGATCAGAGTATTCCACCGATTTTGAACATCATCGATGTAGCCGTCGGGAAGTAATTCTCTTAGCTTTTTCGCCTTCTCCATCTGTTCAGGAGTGAAGTTTGTAGCCATCTGGTTTTCCTTTGACTCAGTATCTTGTTGAACAGCTTTTGAGGCGGCTTGTACGAGATCCCATCGCCACTTACCCTGGCCTGAACGGGCTTCCAGCACCACGTCAATTGCCTTTTCTATAACTTCCAGGCGCTGAATCTGCTCTTTGATAGCGAACCTCTGTAGACGCATCGCAGCAACCACACCGTAGTCGTCGCGTTCCAACAGTTCCTTGATCTCCGTTAGTTTGAAGCCAAGGTGACGGAGAGTGAGAATCTGCTGCAGGCGTAACAGGTCCTCTTGCTGGTAGAGCCGGTAGCCGTTGTCACGTCTCGACGACGGTGAAAGCAGACCGATCTGGTCGTAGTGATGCAAAGTGCGTACTGTTACGCCGTTCAGATCAGCGAACTCGCCGATTCGGAAATGCTGTTTCATTACCACCTCAACAACGAGGCTATTCTCTGACGTAACGTCAGGGTCAAGAGTCTCCTAAGAAAACAATCGCAAGTGCTTTTGCCTGGCGTCTGGATCCAGATTTGGGTTTCCAGAATCAACTACCGCAACAGGAACTGCACATACGGGACTTCTTGTGCAAACGGATATCTCGTGACGAACAAGCTCAAGGAGGATTGCACCTCTTCGTGAGAGTCCGCTGCGAAAACTTTGGCTGTAACTACACGACCGCGCACTTCAATCTCAGCTGAATCGATCAACTCCACCCAGGGCACAGTCTCAAGAGAACCGCTTAACGTGAGCCCCGACTCGGCTCTCGCCCTCAACGCCATCGCCGCTTCCTCAGCAGTTTCTTGATCAGCGAACACCACAGCGAGTGCAGAGAAGGTTCTTTCGTTCTCCCATCCCGTTCCTGAAGCTACGAGTTCAAATTCAGGCAGGGAAGGCGCGGAGTCTCGCACCTCATCAGCGATCTGATCGAACCTTTCAAACCGTTCGAATATCTCCGGTTCCAGTAGATCCGCTAATTCCTCCGATGAAGCGAGTGTTAGCCCGGCATAAACAGGCCAATCTGCGATATTCATATTCGTCACATCGGTGAACACCGCTGATGGAGACCCAAGGTCTTCAACCGCTCTGGCCGCCAGTCGCCAGGATTCAAGATCGGCAAGACTTGAACGCGCCTGCGTGATGGTGTCTATGACCGGTTGCAGTTGGTCAACATCGGGCGTCCTAACGCCGACGCCGTCTTCGAAATAGAGACTACCTCCACGCCCGAACGCATCGAAAAGCGGAACCCCGTAAGATGCTCGCAGATTCTGATCCCAACCCCACGTGTGGTACACATTGCCCTGGTAGTCAACGATTTCGGGTTCGAGAGCACAGCCTTCGCAGTTGCCGAGGAACTGGTGGGCGCGCGCAGCCTCGATTCGACCAACGACGATCTCAATGGGATCCCGATTTCCTGAAGCGATAGCATTCCCTGTCGTTGGGTCTTGTCGTCCACCCACAAAGGCCGTGCCACCGACACCGATCAGTTCTAAATGCCGGGAATCGAAACCGAGTGTCGCGTTGGTGTCTGTATTTAGATCTCCAGAGACTCCATCGAAGCCCGAAAGCATCCCAAAACCTACTCGTGGGAATCCGGTCTGCCGACCATGCGAAGTGATCTGGGTCCGATAGTCGATCACCTGCTCGAACGCAGCTTCATCGCCTGGAACTTCGACACCCAGCGCTTGCGTGATGACCGGGTAGTTGCTGATCCTCGTGAAAGCCCGAGTTCTGGGCGTGTCAGGCATCAGGGTGAGGACACGTTCGAATTCCGATGGCTCAGGCGCTGGAGTGGCTGTCGCAGGCTCGACGCTGGTACAAGCTACCGAAACCGACAACGCTGATATAGCTAAGACCAGAACAAGGAGTGGAGAACGCCGCAAATCGCACCTGCCGGTCCAGTAGTCCAAGAACTCTGCTATTCGAGCCTTACTACGATCTTACTCGCTTACCCGGCGCCATTTGCGAAGGCTTGCAGGGTTATCGACTGGTGGCTGCTGATGGCGGCCCCATTCAACGAACGAAACTTCAGCTACATATACATCACCGCGCGAGTCTACGGCGAGCGAGTGCGGCCACAGGAACTGGTCTGGATCCTGCCCGTAGTGCTCTGCACCGAATCGCGTAATCAGTTGGCCATCTCGGGTAAAGACGTCAATTCGGTTGCCGAGCCGTGCGACGCCCTGCTGCACCGGTGGAGGACCCTGCTCCGCAACATAGATCTGCGCATCGGCACCTTCGCCAACTACTTCAACTGCAACCGCCTTGTGTGCCCGCCACTCCCGTTTGAATTCACCGTCCAGCGAAAACACCTGTACACGGTGGTTTTCACGATCGCAAACAACAATCTCGTCGTCGTCGAGAAGGGCCAGGTTGTGCGGCAGGCTGAATTGACCCGGGTCGGTTCCCGACTCACCGAAGGAGGCGATGTAATCACCATCGGCCCCGTAGCGATGAATGCGAGAGTTGCCGTAGCCGTCCGAGATGAACACCTCACCTGTGTTCTTTGACACAGCGACGTCGGTGGGTCTGTTGAAAGGCTCACCACTTTCACGTTCTGCCTGTTCGCCTGTACCGATTGTCAGCAAGAACTCTCCGCTCTTACTCATCTTGTGAATCTGGTTGCCAACATCATCCACGAGCCAGAGATTGCCTTCATAATCCGTGCTGATCGCGTGCGTCCGTTTGAACCACGTGTTCCAGAACTGCATCGTGTTGCCGTAAGGATCACGTTTGATGACAACATCACCAGGTGGGTTGTCGTTGCCCCAGTGGTCAACGACGTTCCCGTCTGGATCGAAAACGAGAATCGGCATGTTGCCTCTGTTGAACACGTACACACGGTCGTCCGCATCCACCGTCACCGCAGTCGCCTCACGGAGCCAAAAGCCATGCGGGATCTTCGCCCATCCGGGCACAGGTTCGAACTTGGTATCTGGCGTAACGGGAGGCGGAACCATCATGACTCCTGACATAAGTAGTGGATGGAGGTCACATCTTAAACCCAAGTATCATCCCCTCGCCTGAAAAAAGCGCCTGCAATGGGGACCCGCCAGAGTTAACATGCCTTCTCGCGTCGTAACCATATGACGCGCAAGATCAAGCCAAAAACAGAGGTATAGAGAATGCTCGCAGACCTGAGCGGAAAAGTCGCGGTTGTTACAGGTGGTGGACAGGGACTTGGACTTGGCATCGCTTTGCGCATGGCTGAGCAGGGTGCAAATATCGCCATCGCCGATCTCTCCGACGAGAACGCTGAAAACGCCGCCAAACAGGTCCGAGAACTGGGACGTACCGCGTACACTGCGAATCTAAACGTCACCGACAAGGCGAGTATCGAATCTGCGACCCAGAAAATTCTGTCAGAAGCGGGACAGATCGACATTCTTGTAAACAATGCCGGTGTTGCTGGCGCTCCCGGCTCCACCGGAGTCGATTTCCGCGACGTTGACTGGGAGTTCACATGGAAGGTCAACGTAAAGGGACTGTCAGACGTGACCGAAGCGGTCTTGCCCCACATGCGAGAACGCAAATACGGCAAGATCATTAACATCTCATCAGTCGCCGCCAAGGCTGCTCGTTACGTCACCGCCTACTACGCAACAACCAAGATGGCGGTTATCGCTTACACCCAGGCAGTGGCACGTGAGTTCGCGGCTGAGAACATCAACTCCAACGCCATCGCCCCTGGACGTATCTGGACGGCGTTCCATCAGGACTGGATGTCAGAGCGCGAGAAACAGGGCGACACGTCGGTAGTTGGTAAAGACCGATACGAGGTGTTCGAGGCTGCAGCCAAAGAGGTGATCCCACTCGGCAGACCTCAGACGCCTTCAGACATTGGAGCGCTGGCAGCGTTCCTGGCTTCAGACGATGCTGCCAATATCACAGGCCAGGTCATTCAGTGCGATGGCGGCCAGGTGATGGCGTAACTCGTCGACTTCTCAGTGCACGGAACATTTCACGGAGATGAGGCGTTTTACTGATACCGGCAAATGACTGTCTGTACCGAAAAGTGAGCGATCTCAATGGCACCGCGAGTTACAGGGCTTGTGGCGGCAGTGTCCGTGGCCCTAATTCTCGGCGGTTGCACCTCTGACAGCCCGCGGGTGCAACAATCGACTTCGACTGTCAGCCCAACCGTGACGAGCACTCCCGTCACCCCGACTCCGACTGCGCTTCCAGCAGTCAGTCCGATCGACGAAGTGATAGCAGTGCTTCGTGTGCAAGATGTTGATATCGGAGAGATAGAGACGCAGAGTTACTTCTCTGGTGATCTGCCGAATGCATCTGTTCAGGTTGGAGATGATGGCTGGCTGCATATCACCGAATATCCACAAGAGTTCTTTGCCGAAGTGGAAGCTGCCAGTAAGCGGGAAGACGAGCGAGTAGTTCTGAACCCGGACGATTTCGGTTACGGCCTGACGCCGGAGGAGCGAGGCGGTTATCTGTTTCTACTTGGCCCCACCATGATTCAGTATCACGGTGACGATCCTCGAGTACCGGAAACGCTCAGAAACTTCGGTGCGAGACTGTTCTCTGGCGGCACTATGCCACTAACGGGAGGAGTCGATTCACTAAAGGAAATATTCGGAACGCGCGGATTCACCGTCACCGAACCGGATCTGTTCGTACTTGGACTGGAGATGCCCACCGGCCACAGGAGCAAGTTCTTCTATGCCAACGGTGAAGCAGTGCATGTCTGGGCGTACTCAGGAGACCCCAGGATCGTCGGTGGGCGACTGGACGAACTTCCGCGCATCATTTCGCAGGATGGGATGTCCTACGAACAAGTGGACGAAGTCATTCCGTTTGACTGGCAAGGAATCCCGCACTTCTACCACCAGGGAGGCGCCGTCGCCCTTTACATCGGCGATGAACAGGAAATCATTAATACTCTGCGCGATATTGCCGGACGCGAATTTGCTGGAGGAGACTTAAGTGAACCTTACCCGGTAACTACCGACTCCTTGAAGTCTCAACTCGAACAGCTTGGAATTTCAGTGGATCCGATTGGAACAGCGCCAGAGAACTCACCATTTAGAAGCCCGGGTGAACTATGGACACTGAACGGTGAACCGGCAGAGGTGTTCATTTTCGAAGGTCCGTCTTGGAGACCGTTCGGAGCCAGGTTCGAGGACCGTTCTGGCTTGTGGCCTTCGACTCCATATCTCTTCGAACGTGAGAACGCCGCGGTGTTCTATGTTGGTGAGGACGAGTCCGTGATCGCTGCATTGGAGAGAACGTTCGGTTGGAACGAGATGTCAGTCGGAGTTCCGCCTGCTGTCCGAATGGGTACCGCGGCTGGCGAGCACGAACTTGCACCTATCATCGATGTGCAGGTCTACTCGGCCAGGCCCGAAAAATCCCGGTACGTTGCACTTGTCACCGCCGAAGGCGGAGGTTGTGTCTACTATGACCACTACACTCTCGTCCGAGACGAAAACACCTTCAAGATTCAGGTTTTCAACCGAGACAGCGCTACTGCCTGGCAACCAAACGATGATGGAGTTCAGTTGGGCTGTCCTTCAATCGGCCGGCATCACAGAATCTACGTACCGCTCAACGGAGATCTGTTTGTTGGACAGGAGTACGCGGTGCATGTCAATGGTGATGAGTGGACGAAGTTCACAGCGGACTGATGTTCGGCTCCCGAGGACCGTGACGACCCCGTAGCCAAGCCGCTAAACGAAGTACCAACGGCGCTTCTCGACGAGCCCGCGGATGTAAGCGGCTTGTCCGACGTGTTCGGTATTGTCGTTGATGACGCTGACGATGCGGACACCGACCGTGACTGGTGGATTCCATCGCCTGTCGATTATTCGGTTGAGTTCATCGGACGTCAAAGTGTCCAAATACTCGTTGGTTTTAACCAGCACAGCATCCTGGTAGCCGAGTAGCAGATCGGCATCGGGCTTAATCGCAGCGACTTCAGTTGGGCCGTGGCCGGTGCCCTGGTTGTGCGGGTCCGGCTCCATGCCGAATCTTTCTGCCCAGTCGTCTGCGACCCAGGCCTGTTCAGTGCCTGCGATCTCAGACATGTGATCGTCATGTACTCGAGTGAGGTGCCAACAAAGCCACGCTATAGAGTTTGCATCTTCATGAGGCCTGTATGAGAGCTGTTCAGCGGAGAGATCTTCGAACACCCGTGCCAGTTGGTCACGAATTCGTTGAAACGAGTCTTTCAGGATGTCCTGCGATTCCAATGTCACACCTGCTGCGCACGTTGAGGAACAGACTAGATCGTCGAACTCAGCCAGTGCTCAACGATATCCGGTAGTTCGCTGATGGAACTCAGGACGTAGTCCGGTTCTACCATTGGCTCTCTGTCGTCGTGACCGGAAATCCAACCGGTTTTCATTCCAATGCTGGCCGCGCCCGATATATCGGTCAGCAAATTGTCACCGATATGCAACCCATACTCCGGACTACCGCCGACACCTTCCAATGTCGGAAGGAAGACTCCCGGGTTCGGTTTGGCGCAAGCGATCTCGTTCGAGAAGGTCAACATATCGAACTTGTCTACAACGTCCTCGGAAGAAAACCATTTTCGATACGCTGTTGCGGACGTGAGCCCTGTGTTCGATATCAGCGCAACACTGAGATCCATTGCATTGAGTCGGTCGAGGACATTTTTCGCACCGGGCAGGAAGGCAGGCGGATTTTCAATGAAGGCACGATCTATCGCATCCGCAACATTTTTCAGGCCTTGCGAACCAAGCCGTTCGGAAAGTTCTGGATCTACCAGATTCAACAACTGCGCGACACGTTCACTAAATTCGAGATCGATGCCAAGATCGTGATCAGAAGTGACCATCTGACTTATTTGACTGCTCGCTGCCAACAGCGCGGTTTCGTTAACTGAAAGGCCAAAGCCTTCTATTACATCCTTCGCGAGTGCCGTTCGCGCCTCGTAACGTCTTTGTGACTGTTGCGTACCGTCTTCTTCAGCCACCAAAGTCAACCACAGGTCCAGTGTGACAACAGGCTTTCCGCGTCCACCAACTATGCTCGTCATCACTTGATCCTTCGAAATTATCGGCCCATTCGACTGGCGACTCGCTCAATACTCAACAAGGCTGAATACATCAAGCCCATTCAGTGGCTGCCGGCCGTTCAAGAAAGTAAGCTCAACCACGAACGCCACCGAAACTACGTTTGCGCCAAGATCATCCAACAGTCGTGCGGCAGCACCCGCCGTTCCACCTGTTGCGAGCAGATCATCCACAATGACCACTCGCTTTCCGGGCTCAACTGCATCATTTCGAGCTTCGAGTCTTGCCGATCCGTACTCAAGGTCGTAGTCAGCACCGATAACTTCAGGTGGTAATTTGCCCTCTTTGCGCAAAGGCACAAATGGCAGCCCGGCCCGTACAGCGGCTGGAGCCGCAAAGATGAAGCCGCGGGCATCAATGGCTGCCACAACTTCAGCTTCTACTTCGGACAGATGCTCCACGAACCGATCAGTCACGTACCTCATGGCCACAGGGTCAGCCATTAGTGGCGTCAGGTCTCTAAACAGCACGCCAGGTTGTGGGTAGTCCGGCACATCACGGATCCATTGCTTCAGATCGAGTTTTTGGGCAGGTGAAGTCATAGGAGCAGGTATTGACCGAGTTGAATTTATGGTGCCCGGTGGCAGCGGACAGAATTTTAAACGTATCGGCCCACTCTTCGACACCTATTAGTTACAGTCCGAACAGCTCAGTGTCTGGATAGAAATCTGTCCATGCAAACCAGAAGACGTTGACAGCATGCAGACGTTCAAGTGCCTCTCCAACGAGAGGTCCGTCGATGCCCTGACCAGTAAACGGCAGCCAGCGCGTGCCTGTCTCTACATCGACCAGAAATTCATCGTTGCCGAATGTCTCCAAACTGAATGTCAACTCCTGGCCATCAACCTCTCTGTTGTACGCCAATGCTGTAGCTGACTCATTCTGGAAATAGACCACCACCTTTTTCCCGGCTACCTCATCATTAACAACCCGAGCGACACGAAGTTCAGAATGAGGGAACGCCTTGGGTCCATCATCGAAACCAACGCCAAGAACCAGTTCTTTGCGGGGTAGTCGATCATCACGGATTTTCTCGCCTATGACACCCGCGTCGTTGTTGGCGTAGTAGCCATCATAAGAGTCACGAGAGGATGCACTCGGCTTTCTGAGCGCCATGGTTGCGGGGTGTTGGTCTCTCCACTGCTCCCATGTGGTGAGAACAAGCGGGACCGGTTCGAGAAGGGTTCCTTCGAATTCGCCCTTAACGCTGAAGGACAGGAACTGGCTCCACAGAGAACGAGTCTGACGGTCATACATGACCAGTGCGTTGTTTATGAGCTTGCCGGATACACCAAACTCAAGGACTTCACCGTTGATCTCTCTGGAATACCCGATCCCAGTGAAACAGAGCGGTCACCAGGTAACGGCGACCGGTTGACCTCCGACAACGTCATTCACTACCTCGTGTCGACTGAGCAAAGGTACTGAGTAGGCTCGGGCCTCACCGTTTAGCTCAATTCCCAGTACCAGCTCGTCAGGGCTGTAGAGTTCGTCAGCGAGATCTCGTCCAAGGTGTATCGGATCTTCAATCGAGCGTATGGCGTCGAAAGGCAACAACGTAACCAGTTCCAAATCACGCTCTGCGGCAGAACCGGGTGAGCCGTTGGTACCAGTAACTGTTATTGCCTCGGTCCTGTTGAATATCCTGGTGGCGAAACTGGAGTTGGCTATCTGCCAGACCAGAAATACTCCGAACGCTACAGCGGCGGCGATGAAGATGAAGCTTAAGTACTTCGACAGCAAGTGAATGAAGCTTTTCTCTGACACGTCCTGGTTTCTGCGTGCGAGATATTAGATGCCAGGAGTCCGAAGCCGGTTCTTGCGCCGTGTGACGGCAATACTCGTTGCTAAAATCGTGAGACTCTAAACTGGAGTGCACTTCAGACAGCTAGCAACGCGTACAGTCAAGAAACCTAACTAAAACTCGCCCGGGAGCCGGACATTCACATCGCTCGCCTGTCCCTCACAGGTTTCCGTAACCATACACAGACGGCCCTTGAACTGACTCCTGGACTGAGTGTCTTTGAAGGTCCCAACGGACACGGTAAAAGCAACCTTCTGGAAGCTGTTTACATGCTCGCGGTTGCAAAGTCTCCGCGTACCTCAACCGAAAGGGAACTTGTTAGCTGGCGTATGACCGATTCGGGCGGACATGTGCAGATTCTTGGTGTTGGGCGCGAAGGAGATTCGACCGTGCAAGCGCAGATCGACTTCGATGCGGCGCCTGCTGGAGAGAACAGGCCGGGTTTGAGGAAATCCCTCCGGCTTAATGGCATAGTTCGTAGCTCAGCGGATTTCGTTGGACGCCTGAACGTGGTTTTTTTCGAGGCCGACGATCTGGAAATAATCCTTGGATCACCATCCGTACGCCGTAGATATCTGGACATCCTGATCTCACAAAGCCGCCCCGCCTACCTGAAATCGATGCAGCGCTACTCCAAGGTAGTTTCGCAAAGGAATCACCTTCTGAAGCGAATTAGAGAGGGGTCGGCAGCGCCAGACGAGATGTCATTCTGGGACGAGAGACTTGCATATGAGGGTGCTGATATCGTCTTGGAACGCCACCAGGCGATAGAGAAGCTGCGTGAAGCGGCAATACCTGCCCACTCAGAGTTGACCGAAGGTCATGAACTTGAACTGGTTTACAGACCGAAACTGGGCGAGAACGGTGAGGAAGGAAGCCTGCTTGAGAACCCTTCACATAGTTCCATACAGAATGCTCTAACCGAAGGACTTGAACAGGTAAGACGAAGAGAAACGGCGCAGGGAATCACAGCGATAGGCCCGCATCGAGATGACTTTGCGATCTTGTTAAACGGGTCTCCGGCTGCATCCTTCGCCTCCCGAGGCCAGGCACGCGTCATAGCACTGGCGCTCAAGATGGCGGAAGCAACGGTTGTGGAGTCGCTAACGGGACGTGCACCTGTTTTGGCGCTCGATGACATACTTTCAGAACTGGATCCTGTCAGACGACGCCTCGTTCTCCAACATGCTTCCAGGTTTGAACAGGTGCTGTTGACTACGGCCGAGCCCGATGCTGTCGCAACAGAGTTCATCTCTGAGGCCAGCCAATTCAAGGTGCGAGAAGGCAAGGTGAGCACTGCTACAGACTGAACAATCGACATTCGATTATGCAATCACACATGCGTCCGAACTCATCGCCGAGAGCAACTACGTTGTAGCAATGACTGGCGCAGGAATGTCCGTTGAGAGCGGCATCCCGACTTTCCGAGGAAAGGATGGACTCTGGACCCGCTACGGACAGCCACCAATGGACGGATTCAAACGGTTCAGAGAAGATCCTGTCGGCTGGTGGCAGAAGCAAGTCAACCGCCAGATGGATGCCCACATGATCGAGTTGAGGGACGCTTTAGTGGCGGCGAAACCCCATGCCGGGCACCATGCGCTGGCTGCTTTGGAAAGAATTGGCGCAATCGATCATGTGATCACGCAGAACATCGATGGGCTCGATCAGAAAGCAGGTCTTGAGAAACTGATCGAAATTCACGGGAATAGAAGCCGTCTGCGTTGCATCAGTTGTGGAGAACGGACGCCGCTCGGGGATTTCGTGCCTGAAGAGCCGCCTGAGCCGTGTCGATGTGGTGGCGTGATCAAATTCGACACCGTCATGTTTGGCGAACCTATTCCAGGTGACACGATGGACGCTGCCAGGCAACAGATTGACCAAGCAAGATGTGTAGTTGCAATCGGCACATCTGCATCGGTACGACCAGCAAGCGGTCTTATGTGGATAGCCAAGTCACAAGGTGCCACCTTGATCGAAATTAATCCGTTCGAAACTAAACTGACATCGATATGCGATGTGGTGATCCGAGCTCAGGCAGCGGATGCGCTAGCTCAGCTTGCATCCATTCTGGAACCTGCCTGAGTTTGTCTCGTGTTCGCCGCCATTTGGCGCTAATCAGATGTACGATCTAGCCCGGCAGCAAATGGCAACTTCCCCTTCTTGACGAGGTATGAGATGAGCTCGCTCCAATCTGAGATCGATGCGTTCGTTGCAGCTAACCCCAAATCGAAAGCTCTCCACGACCGAGCGACGGAGTTCATGCCGGGTGGCGACACACGCAATTCGATCTTCTGGAACCCGTTCCCTGTTTATGTGAGCCACGCTGAAGGCACACAACTGACCGATGTTGATGGCAACGTCCGCACCGACTTTGTGAACAACATGACCACGCTGATCATGGGACATCGCCACCCTGATGTTGTAAAGGCGCTGCATGACCAGGTAGACCACGGTGTCAGCTATCCGGCCCCTTCGCCGCCGGTGATCAGGTGGGCTGAGATCCTCTGTGAGCGCGTGCCATCGGTCGATAAGGTCCGGTTCGTGAACTCAGGGACCGAAGCGACACTCAACGCCATCCGCGCTGCTCGCGCATACACGGGCAAAACACTACTCGCGAAGTGCGAAGGTGCATATCACGGTAACCACGACGCCATACAGATCTCGGTAACACCTCCGGTCGACCAGGCAGGAGAAGCGGATGAACCCGATGCCGTCGTGATGTTCCCCGGCATCAACCCTGGTGCGGCAGAAGATGTTGTGATCATGCCTTACAACCACCCGGAAGCTGCAGAGAAGGTAATTCGAGATCATGCCGAAGAACTGGCGGCGGTTATCGTGGAACCAATCAACGGCCAGTGCGGGATGGTTCCGGCGAAACCGGAATTTCTACAGATGCTCCGAGACGTGACCTCACAGCTCAGTATCCCGTTGATCTTCGATGAGGTGATCTCATTCCGGGCGGCAAGCGGTGGAGCCCAGGAATGGTATGGGATAACACCCGATCTGACCTGCTTCGGCAAGGTGATCGGTGGCGGCATGCCAGTCGGGGCGTTCGGCGGCAAAGACGAGATCATGAGTCTTTGGGACCCGAATCATGGACCCGGCCAGGTACAGCACGCCGGAACCTTCAACGGTAATCCCATGACGGCAGCTGCAGGAGTTGCCACGCTGGAGTTACTCACCCCTGAGGTTTACGCTGAGCTGGAGCGTAAGGGAGAATCGTTGAGGCAGAAGCTCCGGGATCTGATTGCTGAGCTCGAGGTTCCCATGGGTGTTACGGGAGCTGCTTCACTATTCGCACTGCAATTCACAACGGAGAATGTGACCGACTACCGTAGCTACGCCACCAACGACAAAGAGATGCTTCAGACAGTGTTTACGGGGCTGCTGAATGAGGGATTCTTGATGTCGAATCGATGCGCTGGCAATGTTTCGGCTGTTCACACAGACGAAGATATCGAGGCGTTCGTTGGAGCGTTGCGGAGAGTACTCATCAGGGCTGGCTATGCATAGGGCTCGGCCAACGCAACAGTTCTAGCTAGATACTCAGGCCTTCGTCCTCGATGCCGTAGGCGCCACCGAGCCTGCCAGACATGATGGACTTAAGTCTCTCTGAGCGCTCAGCTTCCGGTGTGATCGTATCGTCATCATCCTGCTCAATCACATCCAGCCCTTCGTCGCCGTCTTCCATGGGCTCATCGTCAAGGTCTATGTCACTGGCAGACTTCTGAAGTGAAGGCGGAAACGAAACAACAGATGTCATGTCGGGTGCGCAGTAGGTTTCAGCGACCAGTACTGCTATCGCCGTTTCGGCAAGCTTGGCAACGCTGAATTCGTATCGGTTGTCCTTATCGATCAGCTTTCGCAGCCTATGCGCCATATGAACTTCGAGTGTCCCGATACGCTCACCTGCCCTTGTATGCAGGTCCATGCGTACGCCGTTGTCACTCATATGTAGTTCCTGGCCTGGCGCAACAGTGGCCAGAACTCGCGCGTCGGCAGCGTTTACCAACTCGGTGACTGTTGCCTTCGCAGAATCAGTGATGAACCTGACTGCCGCTCGCGCTCCCGATGCGACTGGCGTTGCAGCTACCTCTCCATCGAGTTGAGAGAGTCGATCTACATGCTTGCGAGCAATCTTATTGTCTGGCTTCAACGACAGAGCCATCTCTGCGGCTTCACGTGCGTCAGAGAAGCGTCCCAGCTCGATTAGAGCCGTTGCTAGACGATTGAAACTGCCGGCGTCCTCTGGTGCAGATTCGATCGCCTGGTAGTTGAGATCGACTGCTTCCTGCCAGTTGCCGTCTAGTGCCGCTTTGACTGCTGCTGACTTCAATTCACCGAACGGGATTAAGGACTGTTCTTGTGGTTGCTGGACCATGTCGCTCCACCGGAAAGATTTGATTAAAACTTACCTTCGGCTCACAACCGCGATTAAGTTCTAGTGATTGATATCCGCCAGAGTCCAGCCTTGCCATGTGGAGTTTCACCGAAAAGGTAGTGTCGGTACACCCACATGGGGTGAAACTGGCCGGTACCGGATAAATCGTCTCGTCCTCGACCAGCGTGCTACAGATCATCCGACTGTTGAAGCGGACTGTGTCGTGCGGCTGGCTATCCGCGGATGCGGATCAGGATGAGTCGGTACATCGCCTCGGCGGCAATGCCCGCCGACATCTTCGATTTACCGGCGGTCCTGTCCAGGAAGGTAAAGGGATGCTCGACGATGTTTAGACCGGCCTTCTGAGCCCGGTATGTCACTTCAGGTTGGAAGCCGTATCCAGACAACGTAACGCGAGAGATATCGACCGCCTCGAGTGCAGAGCGCCGAAACGCCTTGAATCCCGAAGTCGCGTCTCGTACCTTCAGACCAAGCACGAGCCTTATGCCAACGCCGCCCCAGAAGCTGATCTGGCGGCGAGCAAAACTCCAGGTCGGGTCGACCCCGCCACCCTTCGCATAGCGAGATCCCACTACGATGTCAGCGTCTTCGAGTGCGGCGAGCATCTTCGGGACTTCGGCTGGCGGATGAGAAAGGTCTGCGTCCATCTGGACGATCTTTTCGGCACCAAGCTCCAGCGCGCGAGCGAATCCGACAACGTAGGACTTTCCGAGACCCTGTTTCGATTCGCGATGAATAACGTCAAAGACTCCGGCGTACTCAGCCGCGAGATTGTCGGCGATGTCTCCAGTTCCATCTGGAGAGCCATCGTCCACGACGATGAAGCCCAACCCTTCGATGCCCAGATCTTTCAATGCAGCAACTAGAACTGGCAGATTTTCAGCTTCGTTGTACGTCGGAATGACGATGGCAACTTTCAGCTGTGGTGCCGCCGACCTTTCGGTTGTCATCTGTGTTGCCCTCGCCCGGCTATCAGTCGACGGTGCTCAATCGCCGTACATCGATCTACAACGATCGGTATACCTGCGTTGATAGAACGCCGGGTCGCATCGTCGTTCACGACTCCGAGCTGTGTCCAAACTGCTCCAGCCTCTGCTTGAACGGCATCTTCAACGGTCTGCATCACAAAATCAGGTCTTCTAAATACATCAACAAGGTCGATCTTTCGACCGACCGTTGCTACATCCGGATACGCTGGTATGCCCTGCCAGTAGTCAATATGTGGATTGATCGGAATGACCTCATAGCCAGCATCAATCAGGTACATGGCAACACCGAAGCTCGGTCGCGACTGGCGTTCAGAGAGGCCAACAACGGCGATGGTCTGGGTGACTTGCAACAGATCGGTGATCTCTGAATCGGTTTCCAGGAGTCGACTCATTTTCGTGCCGCCGGTTTGTACTTGCCAAAGAGGTGATTCAATCTGACACGAAAGATGTCTACGTATGCCGCGATACTACCTGCCAGCGTGACTTTACTGCCTTCAAAGTACTGCCAGTCGATCGGGATCTCTCCAATCGAGAATCCCGCTCTCCTGGCAATGAACAGGTTCTCTACATCAAACGACCAGCCATCCAGTTGCTGAACAGGGAACACTACATTTGCGGATTCTGCGCTGAACAGTTTGAAGCCGCACTGAGTATCCTCGATCCCACGCAAAGCCACCAGCTTTACGGTCCAGTTGTAGATTCGACCAAGGAAATGGCGTCTCCAGGGCTCACCTATACGACGAGCGCCGATAGCCTCTCTGGATCCGATCGAAACATCGAACGCTGGCATTCCGTCATTCGAGAAAAAGCGTTCCAGATTCTCCGGCGGCATTGAGAGATCGGCATCGCTAAGGAAACGCCAGTCACCCGTCGCCTCGATCATCCCCCGCTTTACAGCAGCTCCCTTTCCTCCATGCTCAGCCTTGATTAGCCTGATCCGGCCATCACTTGCCGAATGTTGCTCCACGATCTCCGCAGTTCTGTCTGAGCTTCCGTCATCGACAACAACGATCTCCCAGGTCTTCTCGAAAGTATTCAAGAAATCTCGTAGCCGTTCAATGGACGCGCCAATCCGCGACTCCTCATTGAAAGCCGGAACAACTATTGACAGAAACGGTTTTTCCAAAACGCCGACAGCCTTACACATTTAGCTGGTCAGATCGTAGTTCACGTTGCACCGGTCGCGAAATCGGTGTGCGGCACTGTATCGGAAAGCGGCGTTCATATCAGCAGGTAGCGGTACGCGAGACGTTTTCTATCCCTCGCGATCAAGCTCAAACGCCTCGTGTAATGCGTTGGCCGCCGCCGGAACGTCGTCTCGTTTGACGATACAGGTGATACGTATCTCCGATGTTGTGATCATGTCGATGTTCACGCTGGCCTTTGAAAGAGCGCCAAACATCGTTGAAGCATAGCCAGGTCCGTTCTGCATTCCTGTCCCGACGATACTCACCTTTGCAAGGTCGCTGCCCTGAACTACGTCTTTGAACTTCACAACATTCTGATCTCTGACAAGAGACAGGGCTCGTTGGGCATCTGCCTCCACTACCGTAAATGTGAAATCAGTCGCCCCGTCATCGCTCGTGTTCTGCACGATAACGTCCACGCTAATTCCTGCATCAGCGAGCGGTTGCAGCAGACCGTTAGCGACGCCTGGTCGGTCTTCGACGCCTTGCACATTAATTTTGACTACGTTCTTGTCTATGGCGATGCCCGTAACCGCCTTACGGATCTCCATGGTTGGCTCTCCTCCATGAATCAAAGTACCTGGTAAATCATCGAACGTTGAAGCGACCAGCACGGGTACGCCGTACACGGCGGCAAGCTCAATGGATCGAGGATTCATTTTTGCTCCAAGAGACGCCATTTCAAGCATCTCCTCGTAGCCGATCTCTTTGAGCTTGCGAGCGGAAGACACGATTCGTGGATCCGTCGTGTAGATCCCATCTACATCTGTATATATTTCGCACTGGTCGGCTTTAAGAGCCGCAGCGAGCGCCACCGCAGTCGTATCGGATGCTCCCCGTCCAAGCGTCGTCACATCGCCTGTTTCGTCTAACCCCTGGAAACCGGCAACAATCACTACTTTGCCGGCTGCCAGTTCCCTGTTGATCCGATCCGTGTCTACTGAAGCGATGCGCGCCGATCCGTGAATTGCATCCGTTCGAATGCCAGCCTGCTGCCCACTGAGGCTGACCGCATCAAAACCCAGTGAGTGGATAGCCATTGCCATCAACGTGGAACTAACCAGCTCACCGGTCGAAAGGAGGGTATCCATCTCACGCAACGACGGGCTCACTGTAGGACCGGTGACTGCATGCGCAAGCTGAATCAACTCATCGGTCGAGTCACCCATTGCCGAAACGGTGACAACGAGACCAGAACCAAAGTTCGCACGGTCGCAGATCTTCTTCGCAATCGTGCGAATCTTGTCGGCAGTGCTTACCGAGGAGCCACCATACTTCTGAACGATCACGTTCTGTAACTCGGCGCTCATTCCGATTCCACCACGTGTGCGCCTCGCCGAGCAGGCTTCAGGACTATTGATCGACCATCGACTTCGGAGATACGAGCGGCCTCAGCCATTTCGTAGCTGACCGTAACTTCCCTCCCGGTAGTGAGAGCCAGTACCGAGGGGCCGGCTCCAGACAAGAAGGCACCATGTGCACCTCCATTGAGCGCGGCTTTGATAAGTCGAGGTAGAGCAGGGAACGCCTGGCCCCGCAACGGCTGATGAAGGCGGTCCTGTGTAGCCTGTCTGAGCAGTTCAAACTTCCCTTTGTGGAAGGCACTAATCAACAACGCCGCACGCCCGATGTTGTATACCGCATCCGATCGGCTGACCCGCTCAGGCAATCTCGCTCTGGATTCATGAGTATTCGTAAGCGCATCGGGTATGAATAGCACTGCCGACAGGTCTTCCGGGACCGGCACTTCGTCAACGATCCAACTCTGTCCATCGTGAATACCGACAATGCAGCACCCATAGATAGCCGGGGCAACGTTGTCCGGGTGCCCTTCAATGTCAGCCGCCAACTTCACCAGGTGGTCATGGTCGAACTCCGTGCCAGCAAGTGCGGCCCCCGCGATCAGGCCGGAGACTACTGCCGCTGAGCTTGAGCCCAGCCCGCGCCCGTGCGGGATACGGTTCTTGCAGTGGTAGCTGAGGGATGGAACTTCCAGATCAAGTGCATGAAACGCCGCCTCCACACCTGTTACAACCAGGTTGCGTGAATCCAGAGGTAGCTCCTCTGCCCCTTCGCCTTCCGTGGTTACTCGGAACTCACCGCGTTCGACGGTTAGTTCGTTCCACATGTCGAGCGCCATCCCGATACAGTCGAAACCGGGACCCATGTTGGCGGTCGTTGCTGGTGCACTGACGGTGACTCTATTCACTGATACTTGCTCGCAGGCGGTTTGAAAGTGCCCGCACTAAATGCCTTGATACGGTCGCGTCAGGCAGTTTGATGATGCCAACTACCGACGCACAACCTTGCAAGTATAATCCCGCCCGGACTATTCGACCGCATAGACAGTAGTAAGAACCTGTACAGATCTCGCTAACTGGAGAGCCAACTAGATATGACAAAGCTCGCAGCTATTCTCGGACCATCCGGACCTCAGATGGATATCCGCATGCAGGAATGTCAGGCCGTTGCCGACAGAGTCGGTGGCGTCGAACTCAGGCACGTCGATAGTGATTTGCCTGAGGACCAGTTGATAGAGAACCTCAAGGACGCCATCGCCATCATGCCGGGGGGAGCCAGGCAGTTCACTCCTGAGATGATCGAGAAGCTGCCAAACTTGCGTTTGATACAGACATTCTCAGCAGGCACAGATTACCTCGACAAGACCATGCTCGCAGAAGCAGGCGTGGACGTGGCAAACAATGGTGGCGCTAATGCTGTGGCGGTCGCAGAACACGCAATTGCACTCATGTTCGCTGTTTACAGAAAGCTTGTGATGCAACTGGACAGCGTACGGGAAGGCTCATGGATGGCCGGGGTTACCGGCGAACGGACCGATTTCCACACACTTGTCGGCAAACGCGTCGGGATCGTTGGTCTCGGGCGGATCGGATCGCGGGTAGCGAAGAGACTCGCAGGCTGGGAGTGCGAGTTAGTGTACTTCGACGTGGTTGACCACGATGACGACTACGTTGCGGCTACAGGTGCAAAGCGGGTTGAGCTTGACGAACTCCTATCTACATCGGACATAGTGACTCTTCATGTGCCTCTCGACCGGATCACGCGGCACTTAATGTCCGACCGTGAGTTTCAACTGATGAAGAGTTCGGCAGTGCTAATTAACACCTGCCGCGGGCCGGTTGTCGACGAAGCTGCCTTGATACGTGCCCTAGAATCCGAAGTGATCTTTGCAGCAGGTTTGGATGTGACTGAGATCGAGCCTGTTGAGATGGACAACCCGTTGCTCAAGATGCCAAACGTGACTGTGACGCCGCACCTTGCGACTCGGGCTATAGAATCTGAGTACAACGCCGCTGAGAACGCAATTACCAACATCGCTCGGCTAGCCAGGGGTGAAAGACCCGAGTGGATCGTCGCCCCTGTCTAGCCAATAGCGACGTTACGCTGCGTCGTCTTCCTTCGGCATAGAGTTGCCAAAGTGGACAACAGTCTGCGGGAACGGGATCTCGATGCCCTCATTGTCGAGGCGCCTCTTTAGCCGCTTCCGCAGTTCACCCATTGCGCCGATCCTGCTCATCGGTTGAGTGTCACCCATGACCTTGATCTCAACTCCCGAGGCTCCGAGATTGTCGACGCGAACAGCACTTGGAGTGCTCAACAGCTGTTCAGTCCAGTCCGGATCTGCCTTGAACTTTTCACATTCATCGTTGATGACCTCAATGACTCGATCAAGGTCTTCTGAGTATCCGACTTCTACATTGAAGTTAATACGAGCAAACTCGCGAGTCATGTTCGAAGCAGTCATGATCTGACCGTTGGGGATCTGGTGAAGGGTGCCATCACCATCACGAAGGACGGTTGTACGCAGATTGATCGCTGTGACCAGTCCGGCTACGCCGGCCACACGTGCCGCTTCACCAACTCTGTACCAGTCTTCTGTGACGATCAAGAATCCATGCAGGTAATCACGGATTATGTTCTGAGCCGCAAATGCGAGGGCCAGTCCGCCAATCCCGAGACCGGCGATGATCGGGGCGACGCTGACGCCGAATTCGGCCATTATTGTGATCCCGGCTATCGCCCAGATGATGACCTTCACAACGCGATTTAAGGTGCCTGAAACCGTTTCGACACGCTTCTCGCGGTCCTCCTCCGGCAGGTCAGTGATTTTTTGCAGGCGCTTGTCAATCGAAGATCTCACGAACCGCGTGGCGATACGCGAGATGATCCAGGCCACGATGATGATCACCAGGATCGTCGCGCCACTGGTGATGATTCGTGACAGTTCGAAGTTCAGATCGAATACGTCTTCCATCTCGCCTCCCGAGACTGCTTAGTTACTTTGAGGGAGCGCAGCATGCCGTATCCAGCAATGCCGCGCAAGGAGGTGAAATGAAAAAGAGGACAAAAATTCACCTGACACGATGCGCACTTTCCTGAATCCGCTTGTGCCTGTACGCACGTTTTCATCAGCACTGGTCACATCTGCTGTCTATAATTGCGTGGTTGCGAAAATCGGGGAGTGGCGCAGCTTGGTAGCGCGCTTCGTTCGGGACGAAGAGGTCCCGGGTTCGAATCCCGGCTCCCCGACCATTTCTACGCTCAACCGCAAACATAAAAACAGCCCGGTGGTTAAAGCCACCGGGCTGTTTCCAGATGTCGTGAGTCGAACTCAGTCAGCACTTGCCCCGATAGCCTCGGCCACTTCTTCGCCCAATTTCGATTGATGCTCCATCACGTAGTTATAGGCAGAAAGCGCCGAGATTGCACCCTGTGATGCTGCCGTGATGGTCTGCTTTAGGTCAGTCCCATCAGTCAGATCGCCTGCCGCGTAGATGCCAGGAACGTTCGTTTTTTGCATGCGATCAACGTGCACCTCACTGGTGCTTTCGTTAAGTACAAGTCCTAGTTGTTCTGGAATCTCAAGCCTGGGATCAGCCCCTGCCTCAACGAACAGACCGTCGAGCGTTAACTCATCACTTCCCTCAAACGGCTTTGTCAACTTGATTCCGGTTAAGCCAGCCTCGTCGCTGCCAAGAAGTTCAGCAACCTCGGTTTCGAGAAGCACTTTGACGTTCTCAGACTTCTCCAGCACCTTGAGCAGAATCGGCTCAGGTCGCCAGAGTTCGTCACCTCGGTAGACTAGGTACACGGTCTTCGCGTATTTGGCGAGAAGAATCGCTCCTTCAACCGCTGCGTTGCCGCCTCCGACTACGGCCGCCGAGTCCTTATTCCGGTAGAGAGGCGCATCACAGGTTGAGCAATAGGAGACTCCCTTACCAGTCCATTCCTCTTCGTGCGGCAACCCGAGTTTCCTTCGTTCTCTGCCCACGGCAAGGATCACCGAGAGCGTGCTGACGACGGTGCCATCTTCCAGTTCCACTCTGAAGCGATCACCGTCTTTCGAAGCCTTCACGACATTGGAGTTGAGGGTACGAACCTCAAGAGTGTCCACCTGTTCTTTGAACTTCATCATCAGCTCAAAGCCGTCGATATCGCCAGTTCCCGGATAGTTTTCGATCATCCCGCCGATAGCCGTCTCGCCGCCGAACTGCTCGGCTGCAATAACAACGTCCATCTGGTACCTCGCAGCATAGAGGGCCGCGGAAAACGCGGCAGCTCCCTGTCCTGCGATAAGTAGATCAGCTTCTCTAGTTTCGCTCATCAGTCTTCGTCACCCTCCGGTAAGTCCGTCGTGTCCCGGTCAACCAACTCCGTCGGTCTTGAAGAATTCGACTTTTCTGCTGGTAGTTCTAGATTATGAGGCGCTCAAGTACGTGTCGAGCGCGAATGCCGGTTTTTCCAGTACGTTTGGCCCACTCTTCTGCAAGTTTGATTAACTTGTGACCGGCAAGATGCGCTGCTTCTGCGCATTGTCTTAAGAATTCACTAACTTAGATGCCGGGGTGATCTCGCGGATGCTAACCCAAACGGGACGATGGGCTGGTCAGTTTGTGTACAGGAAGCATCAAGCGGCTTGGTTCGAGTCGCGGTGATGACCATTCTGTATTTCCTCACCAGGTTCCGGCAGTTCGTGTTTGGTAGTTTCGTTCGGTGCGGCCGGATGCTGGATGTCCAGAAGCAACTGGGATTCTTGGCTTGAGAGTGCGTCTATCGAGTGATTCGCGAGCACGAAGCGACGTCCCTCACTTGCCATGCGAAGTCGAATCCCTGGCTCTCGTAACAACACCTCAATGCACCGAGTGATCTGCTCTTCAGACACCTCGCTTCTCAATACGAACCCTGCGTATCCCGGACTCGGCGAGTCTGTCGGTCTATCTGTCCAATCACCTGACACGATGCAAGGAACCCCAACCGACATCGCTCTCAAGATGTTCTGTTCTGATTCTGAATTCCGGAAAGCCAGGCAGATTCCCATCTGGTCAATAGCGTCCGGCAGCATCTCAGGTGCGGGCAACGATTGAAACCCAACCGGCATCTTTCTACCTGTTATCTCCGCGTTTAACGCCGATGAACGGGCCTCTCGACCGTGGCCGTCAATAAGCACGCTCAGTTTGACGTCGATACCGTGTCGGGCCAGTCGTTCTGCAACGGCCAGAACCAGTCTCGAATCCAACTCTCGAGCGGCATCAAGGAATACACCGGTTATACGCGGTTTCGCGGGGTCTGTCGTTGTAATAGGGCAATACAGATCTGAATCCACGAGACTCGAAAGCGAGACAGTCTCTGCGTTGGGCGTATACGCGGACTCCGATCCATACGGTATTGAACCCTCAACTGGCCATTTGACCAGCAACTTGACCCTTCGGAGCGCGACCCGTGTCAGCCAGTGTGGCCGGTTCATTACGTTCGCTCTACGTGGTGGCGACCACGGAGCTGATATCGACATCGAAAGCCTGGACTTACTTACGGAGGCACAGACCCAGCCTGCGACTGCGGCTTGCTCATCGAGTATCAGCACAGAAGTAGCACTTCGAACGATGCGTAGTTTCACAATGATCGTTAGCAGCACTGAAGTTCTGTTTGAGGGAGCTTTCAGAGGCGATCTGAGGTGTAAAACTTTTTCTGTAGCAAACTTAGAGGTGAAGTCTTCGCTGTCAGCGGTCAACAGGATGACGGTACGAAAATGCCTGGTATGCCGTGCAAGTGATGCTGCAAACCGACCAAGCTGCCCGGCCTCTTCATACTGACTAACGGTCGTGCCGGCCATGATCACAAGTAGTGCAGGTGGTTGAATGTGGGTGATGGCGAAGGGCGGCAAAACATTCCGGAAACGTGCCCTGACTTTCGATCCGATCGTGCTTGCACGCAGCCTTGGGGCTCCGCTACGCAAATGAGAGCGTGCAATTCGCTTCCACTTAAAGGTCTTGTACAAGAGTCGCCGACGAAATCTGAGCAGCACTGGCTTTGTCATGCTGCTTTGTCCTCGGTATGTTCAATCTCTTCGATCGACCGGGGTACCAGAGAGGCCTGCCAGACTAAGGTCACCATCACAGTGGAGCGTAGAGCCGCAAATAACGGGTAAAGAAGGGTGTCCTGCGGTGCTGGCGCAGTAGGCAGGGTAAGTGCCGAGCATCGAAGTTGGATATCGGAAGCTGAACGCAGATATCGGGTGGTGGCTGCTGTGAAGACAGCCGCCCCGGTGAGCCATCCCCAGCCGCCGATCAGGTTCGAAATGATCACGACCATCAACAGAGCTGCAGCGAACAAGGACAAGGGAAGTAAGAGATCTCGACGAAAGTCACTCGACTCTGTCCCACGGCGTCCGTCAGGATTTTTTGACTGAGCAGCCGTTCCTCGAGCCTGCCACGCCGTTTGTTTGATCCAGTCAGAAAACGACCGGTGTCCCTTGCTTTCGTGCCAGATTGTGGCTGATTCGCAGACTCCAAAACGAATTCCCAGAGCTTTAAGCCGACGGTGGAGATCTTCATCCTCTCCCGAGGGCAACGCTGGTTCGTAGCCGCCGACCCGCCAGAACGTACTCGCATTGACAAGCAATGCGTGGCTACGTAGTGGCGGTTCGTTCCCATCGACCTTGGCGTTAGAGTACTCCAGTGCATGGTTGACGTTCGCAAGGCCATTAACCAGCGTACTGCGTACGTTCCAGAGTCGACCCGACACTGCATCCAGTTGTCTGTCGTCCATCTCGGCCAGAAGCCGCGCCAGATATTCGGGACCCAAAATCACATCACCGTTCAAAAACAGAACTAGATCGCTCGAGGTTCGTTCAGCACCAGTGTTCCGTGCAAATGCCGGTCCTCTGTTGGGTGTGTCAGGTTCCTCAACCGTGGAAAGCACGTCTCCATGGGACCTATTCAGATCGGCAACGTATCTCATCGTGTAGTCAGTTGAACCGCCGTCTACAACTACGATTTCGTCAACTACAACGGTCTGATCTAGCACAGACTTAATGCAACGCCGTATCGTCCCTTCTTCGTTGAGGGCAATAATGACAACCGATACCGTTGGCTTCCGATCCAGGACGCGACTTCTCCACTCTGACCGAGATCTCTCTATCAAGTCTGATTGGAACGTTGCGATACGACAGTGAAGACAGGCACGCGGCGCGATGAGTGCAATCCACACTCATCCGAAAGGTGGACCGCATCAGTATTCTTGCCCTTGAAATGCCACGCTGGCGAACGAAATTGTGTAACTCCGCAGTGAGTTACCAAAGCATCATCTTTACCAACTGTTTACCTTTGGCGTATGGATCACTCGTTTGAAGTTCCCAGCCCTCTCCTGTCAGCAGACGCTGACTCCATCGGCCGATTGCTTGTCGCGCTCGGCGAGTGGGGAGTCGCCGAGGTCCAGGGCGTCTCTGAACCGGTCCTCAATGAACTGGAGGACCGTGCCATGTGCGCGTACAAAGACATCGCTTCTGTGGCGTGATCTAGCCACAAATTTCGTTCAATACGCATCACCCGCGCTGCTATACTCGCCCTTGATCTGACCCTTCATAAGAGTCAGTAGATGCGCCTTCAGAACAATCTCCACGAACATCGGATCAGAACGGTTCGCTGCTTAATGCAGCGCTCCAGAACATCCAACCAGGCATTCATATGAGTGACATCAAGATCGTCGAGTCAGGCACAGTTACCTCCCCGATCGGGTTCTCTGCCGGTGGCGTCTTCGCCGGTATCAAGACCCAGGGCGAAGGCAAGCTAGATATCGGGCTGATCTACTCCGATCGACCATGCGATACGGCAGGAACATTCAGCCAAAACTCTGTTCTGTCTCCATCTGTAACGGTCACCAAAGGCCTTGTTGAGGCGGGGCGAACTATTAGGGGCGTGATAGCCAACAGTGGCTGTGCGAACTGCGCTGTCGGAGAGTTTGGACTGAAGGACGCCCAGGAAATGGCGGCTGTTGCAGCCGATCGCCTCGGCGTCAATTCTGACGAAGTCGCAGTAGCATCGACCGGTGTCATCGGCGTAGAACTGCCGATGGCCTTGATACGCGAAGGTGTTCCTCGCATAGAGCTCAGCGAGGATGGTGGCACTGACTTTGCAACTGCGATCCTGACCACCGACACTCGTACCAAACATATTGCGGTCAACTTCAAGATCGGTGGTTCGACGGTAACGATCGGTGGGGTCTCTAAGGGTGCTGGCATGATCCACCCCAATATGGCGACCATGCTCGCGTTCCTGACCACGGATGCAGAAGTCGAAACGACTTTTATGCGCCAGGCGCTACGTGATGTGGTTGAGCTGACTTTTAACCAAATCGACATTGACGGCGACCAGAGCACGAACGACACCGTTTTGCTGATGGCAAATGGTGCCGGAGGCAACCCGGTGATTTCAGGCGGTGATGAGGACTCGGAGGTCTTCAGGCAAGCACTGTTCATCGTGGCACGGCATCTCGCTCGCGAGATATCCAGAGACGGCGAAGGTGCAAGGACCCTCATAGAAGCAACCGTTGAAGGCGCAGGATCTCACGAAGACGCACGTAAAGCAGCACGCTCGATCGCTTCTTCGCTACTTGTGAAAACCGCTGTCTACGGTCGAGATCCTAACTGGGGTCGAATCCTTATGGCACTCGGCAAAAGCGAGATCGGTCTCGATGAGTCGAAGATCCAGGTGTTCATCAACGACATCCAGATCGTTGCAGAAGGCCGTGCTATTGCCTACAACACGCAGAGCGTGGTCTCCGCGCTCGGCCGCGACGAGGTGCATCTTCGTGTGGCGCTCAACATTGGTGAAGGGCGAGGTACGGCCTGGGGCTGTGATCTCACAGAAGAGTACGTCGTCTTCAACTCCGCATACACCACCTAAGCCGGCTGAGACGGACCAAGTGTCACAACCACCAGACACCGCTCCGGCAACGAAGCGGCAGGAAGCGGATTTCTCCTATCGGTGTCACCACCTCCAACTACTGAGGTCGGCATGCTGAACAGGCGCGACATCAAAGACAAAATCATTGTCATTAAGATCGGCGGTTCGACGCTCGGCGAAGGTGACAGCACGGTGCCAGACATCATCGATCTGTGGCAGCGTGGCGCCAGGCCAGTCGTTGTGCATGGCGGTGGCAAGGTAATCACCCAGTGGGTTGGCAGGCAGGGGATTCAGCCCGTATTCGTACGTGGACTGCGCAGGACTGACCGAGAAACTCTCGATGTTGCAGTTGCCGTTCTTGCTGGTTTGGTCAACTCCGAACTTGTGGCTGAGTTCTGTGCGCGTGGAGCAGACGCCGTGGGTCTCTCTGGCGTGTCTGGCGGCATGCTCAAGGCAGAGGTGATGGATGAAGAGTTGGGGTTTGTTGGCAAGGTGACCGGGACTGAGCCCAAAGTGATCAATGCAGTACTCAACTCCGGTGCTATACCGGTGATCGCACCGACGGGGCTTCTAGCCACCGCTGACGAAGATACCGTCAACAGGATCCTGAATATCAACGCAGATACATCAGCGGGACACATCGCAAGGGCACTCAACGCAGACAGGCTCATATTTCAGACCGACGTCGAAGGCGTTCTGGATGCCAGTCGCAGGCTGATCCCACGCATGACTAAGAGGCAAGCGTACGATCTCATCGCGGGTGGTATCGCTGCCGGTGGCATGATTCCAAAGATCGAAGCGTGCGCCGATGCGCTGGACACGGTGGGCTCAGGGCACATCATCGATGGACGCAGTTCTGGAGCGCTTCTGGCCTGCTGCGCTGGCGAAGATGTCGGAACCCGGATCGTGTAGCTACGCGAATCGGGCCAACGGAGTTCAACCCGTTGGCCCGATTACCTGTTCCAGTCTTTTTCGGCGCTGTTAACCCAAAGCGGCGAGTCCACCGAGATCAAGTCCGCCCAGTAGTGATTGGAACGATTTTGCAGAAAGCTCGCTCATCCGAGCCCTGATCTCTGTCACTCTCGCCAGCCACTTCTCAAGTTCGGCTACCAGTTGCTCACGAGACACCGTTGCACCGTCACCATCGCCCTGTCTTGCAGCTTCAAGACGTTCGATGAGAGGGCGAAGTTCGGTAGTCACAATCTCTTCTATAAGCTCTTCGAGCTCGTTGATCGTCTTATCAAGCTCTTCAGGAGCTGAGAGCTCAAGCTCGTGAATACGCCGAATGACGTCTTCTTTTTCCTCGGCGATGTCGTGGGCCGTAATCTCGAGTCCCAGGATCAGGTTTTCGTAAGAATCGATGAGAGCAATGTGGCGTTCCTCGATCTCTTTACGAAGCTCGATTATCTCATTCTCTTTTGCATCGATTGAAGACTCAACTTCTGTCTTCGCATTCGCCTCAGTTTCGTGCAACACGTCCCATTCTTCTTCGAGTTCGGCTATGGCTGCTTCGATCTCTGCTGCTGCACCAGACCCTTCGTCAGCTTCTTCCAGTTCGCTTCGCAGACCAGCCAGCAACCCGTCGATCTCGATAGCGCGCAGGTCTGTCTCTCGTCCGATATTTTCCAGTTCCTCAAACAACGCCTTGAGAGCAAGTTCCAGTTCGTGTATCTGTTCTTCAAGCGGTGCAGCAGCAATCTTCTTCGCTGTGATCATCTGCTCTCGGTTTTTAGAGATTTCCTGCTGAATGCCAGCGTAAAGAGCCTCAAGCTCTTCCAGTTTCTGGTTTAGCTCTTCAAGATCTACTCGAGTCCCTGGAGCGGCGAGAACAGCCTCGTCTGATTTGAGGCTCGTCAGTTTGTCGTTGAGTGGCTCAAGCTTTTCATTGCGGATCTGATTGACCTGTGCCTGAAGTTGCTCGACATCGATAACGAGTTTTCCTTCGACAATCTTCTGCAATTCATCGCGGCGAGGTTCAATCTCCTCAACCTGAATTCGATGAAGTTCCGCTTGCAGCTCTTTGTACTCAGCCTGCTCCTCAGGGCTCAGGCCTACGCACGCCGTAAACAGAGTGAACGGAGCGAGCATCAACCCGAGTAGTCGCCGGTTCTGTCGAAGTTTCATGTGGTGTCTCCCGAGAACGAAACACATCGCAACTGAGGTCAGCAGTGGCCGACTTGTTGCAATCAGTCTTCAACACTAGGTCGGGTGAGTATGATCCGCATGGTTCTTTTGGCCTAAGCGCGGCTCATACCTCGCTCTTGCTATGCAGGTCACATGAATATGGCCCACGTGCCATGGCAGATTGCGCTATATTTCGTGCCCTGCGTACAGCCCAGATCACATGTCGTGGACACCTTCTGGGCACGACAGTTCCATGCGGGACCGACGATCATTGCGCACAACAAAGAGGCAGGAAGATGACCAGCACAGCGGAATACAAAGAGCTAGAGGCGAAGTACTACATGCAGGTGGTGCGGCGCATGCCGCCGGTGCTGGTGCGAGGTGAGGGCACGAAGGTTTTCGACAACGATGGCAATGAATACCTGGACTTCACAGCAGGCTGGGCCGTCCTGAATCTGGGACACAGTCACCCCGATGTGACTAAGGCGATCCAGGACCAGGCAGGAAAGATCCTGCAGATGTCGAATCTCTTCTACACAGTGCCGCAACTCCCGTTGGCACAGCTGATCGTGGATAACTCGGACGTAGACCGGGTCTTCTTTTGCAATTCAGGAGCTGAGGCCAACGAAGGTGCAGCCAAGCTGGCTCGCAAGTGGGGCAAACTCAAGCTGAACGGCGCCCATGAGGTCATCACGACGCTCAACTCATTCCATGGTCGCACCCAGGCAATGATGGCGGCTACAGGCCAGCCCGCCTACCAGGACAACTGGCGCCCGCTGATGCCCGGCTTCAGCAATGTGCCTTACAACGATCTGGAAGCGATCAAGAGCGCCTACAACCCGGAAACCACATGTGCAGTGCTGCTTGAACCTGTCCAGGGCGAAGGTGGCGTGAATGTGCCAGATGACGGCTACTTGAAGGCGGTGATGGACTTTTGCCACGAAAAGAACATCCTCTTCATGCTCGATGAAGTCCAGACCGGCATGGGTCGGCTAGGGACCCTGTTCGGCTACCAGCAGTTCGAAGGTGTTGAGCCGGACGTCATGACACTCGGCAAGGCGCTGGGATCTGGTGCTCCACTTGGCGCCTTCACCTGCAAAGAGTTCTGCGCCGTACTGGAACCGGGCGATCACGGCTCAACATTTGGTGGTAATGCACTGACGACGGCTGCAGGCGCAGCGGCGGCCAAAGTCATGGTCGACGAAGACATTCCGGAGAAGTCGCTTGCGGCAAGCGCTTACCTTGTTGGCAAGCTGACCGCCCTGAAAGAGAAGTACGACTTCATCACAGAAGTTCGCGGGATGGGCCTTCTGATTGGCCTTGAGATGAGCAAGGACATCGCAGGACCCGCAGTCGCTGAGTGCCTGGACAACGGTCTCTTGATGAACGCAGTGCGTCCAAACACCCTGCGTTTCATGCCGCCGCTAACGGTTTCTAACGAGGAGATCGACAAAGCAGTGGACATAATCGACGCCGCTCTGGAGAAGACCAGCGCAGAGTAGCCGCAACCCGTTAGCCGGCCAACGCCTGGCGATCCAGTAGCCAGATTCATCGCCCCACTCCTGTCTCAATTGACGGAGAGGGAGTTGAAGCCGTCTTTCTAAGTACCACATGACACGTGCGCTACCCTGCGAGACAATGAAACTGGTGACTCGATTCGTTGGCGCACAGAGTCGCCAGAATCCAATTAGCAATTAAGAGCGCGGGGCCACTCGCGCATAGAGAGAAACAATGGCAAGAGACAGGTGCGTCCTCGCTTACAGCGGGGGGATGGACTCAACAATTTCCGTCGTGTGGATCCAGGAGCAGTACGACCTCGATGTCGTGACGCTCAGCGTCGACCTCGGTGCGGGACCTGAGCTCGAGGGAGTCAAAGAGCGAGCCGCCGGTGCAGGCGCGGTTGAGTCACTCATCTGGGATGTTAAGGACGAGTTCGTCAACGACTACGTCTGGCGTGGCCTCAAGGCAGGAGCCCTCTACGAAGGTGCCTATGCCCTCTCCACAGCGCTCGGAAGGCCGCTCATGGCCAAGAAGCTGGTTGAGGCGGCGCGTGAGACCGGAGCCGTTGCTGTCGCCCACGGATGCACTGGTAAGGGCAACGACCAGGTGCGCTTTGACGCCGGTGTAAAGACCCTGTCTGCCCATGGCGAACCTCTTCGCATCATTGCTCCCGCTCGTGAATGGGGAATGAGCCGCGACGAGGAGAAGCAGTACGCAGCAAAAGCTGGGCTTGAGCTACGTGAAGTCGGCGACGACCAGCGGGTCTACTCGATCGACCGAAACCTGTGGGGACAGGCGATCGAGGGTGAAGACCTTGAGGACACGTGGGATGCGCCACCAGAGGACGCATATTCGTGGACAAGGCCGGTCGAAGACACTCCAAACGAACCCGAAGATGTCGAGATCGGTTTCGAGCAGGGAATCCCGGTCTCGCTCAGCGGCAAGAAGATGGGCGGAGTCGCCCTGATTGAAGCGCTGAACGACATAGCCGGTTCGCACGGAGTTGGTCGCATCGACCATCTCGAGAACCGGCTTGTCGGCATCAAGTCGCGTGAGGTCTACGAAACACCTGCGGCTGTCGTGCTGCACGCGGCTCTCCGTGCGCTTGAAACCTCCACGCTTTCGCGAGAGCAGCAGCGCATGAAGTCCTACATCGCAGGGGAATACGCAGACCTCGTCTATGACGGCCGTTGGTTCACAGGCGTGCGCGAGGACATGGATGCGCTGGTCGACTCGTCACTGCGTTACACGACGGGAGATGTTCGGGTTCGGCTGTACAAGGGAAGCGCCGTAGTAACCGGTCGTCGGTCGCCCTACTCGCTCTACGACTTCGGACTCGCCACCTACTCAACCGAGGACGCCTTCGACCACCTCGCTGCGACGGGTTTCATCGACATCTACTCGCTACCTGCTCGCACCCAGTACAAGAGCCAGACAAGGCACGACGCTAGGTAACACAACTCACTATCGATCGGATTTTGACGTGCTACGAAGGCTCTTTCGCCGTTCTGAAGTTAGAAAGCAGCCCAGTATGTGGCCGCTGATCGGCAGCGCCGAGTGGCAAGGATTTCTAAGGGACCAACGATTCCTTATCGAAATCTGTCTGAAGCAGAATGCGGGTTTCCTCTGGCATGGGCCCGGTACATTCCTCATTGAACGGGACGGAGTCGAGGGGGTCGTGGAAGAAGCCATTAATCGCGGCTTCATCATTTACGGATTCGACGGTTTCAAGCTACTCCATGGCCAAGAACAATGGATTGCTCCTCAATTGGATTTGATCGCCGATTTCACTTCTGATTATCTTCCGGAACATCTTGACCGGGATAATCCGTTAGCGCTACTTGCCACGTGGCCGGAAGAAATCTGGGTGTACGTCACGGGCAAACTGCCAGATTCGGTCGACTTCCAGTAGTGAAAACGTGGCTCTGCACCTAGTACTGGTCAAGCATGACTGAGTTGCCGTCGGGGTCCCGCAACATCACCGTTGCCGGACCGTCGAAGCCGATGGCCTCGTACTCGATCGGAACGCCGTTATCTTTGAGGTGTGACTGAATCGCCCGAGCGTCATTCGGGTTCCACGTGAACACGTTCTCCTCGAACATGCCCTGGAAAAGCCCGATCTTGGCGTCGCCGTGCTTCATCATCACCCAGTCCTGCCCCGGCTCAAGTTCGAATTTCTCCTCGTAGTTGAACTGGCCGTCGATGACCTCGAAGCCCAGGTGCTCATAGAACTGTCGTGATGCTGCAACGTCTTTCACATTCAGGCTGACCGAAAAATTGCCGAGGTCCAATCTCAGATTCTCCTTTGCTGTCTCAACTCATACTGGCCAGTGTCCCCATCAGGAGGGAGTCGCGTTAGCTAGACAAACCGTTCAGGCGCCCGGCTGTCTTCGGCCCGGGTCTTAACGTCGATCAAGACCGTCTTTCCTTCGCCGTTTAGCTGTTGTGCCTTCTTGAGCGCCGGACCGATCTCGGATGGTTTGGTCACGCGTATACCCTCGGCACCCATAGCGATTGCTAGGCCGGCGTAGTCACCTTGCATATGTGACACGCCGAACTGTTCTCGTGCAGTCGGGAAGCCACCGGGGTAGGTCGCCATGATGCCGTTGTTCAGCAGAACGGTCGTAATCGGGATTTCGGCTCTCGCTGCAGTCTCGATATCCAGTCCAGACATGCCGAATGCTCCGTCACCCATCATGTTGAGGCAGAAGCGATCAGGCTGGGCCAGCTTGGCTCCAATCACCAGAGGTATGCCGAAGCCAAGATGCGTCGTCTTGCCCCAGCCTATGTAACTGTGGGGAGTCGTGGCTGTAAAGAAGGGCACGATCTGGTCACGCGGTGCTCCGGCGTCATGCGTGACAGTGCTGTTCTCCAGGTCCAGATTCTGGTTGAGCTCGTGAATAACTCTGTACGGCGAGATCGGCTCAACATCGTCTTCTAGGTACTTCGCCCACTTCGTGAACCAATCTCGTTTGACCTTGGCGATTTGCTCCTGAACTCCGGTGGTTCGTCCACTTTCACCGATCTGGGCTATGACCTCTTCGATCATCGCTTCAAGGGTTAGTCCCGCGTCGCCAACAAGCCCAATCGAGGAAGCGACGTCCTTGTTCAGCTCTTCGGGGTTCAGCACTCCGTGAATAACGAATTTGCCTTCTGGAATAGCCTGAGCGTAGGGCGAGGAAGTTAACGATGCGCCTATGGCGAACAGTACGTCACAGTCGTCGATCCACTGACGACCAGCCTTTGTCGCGGTCATGCCGCCTGTACCCAGTGAGAGCGGGTGTCGTTCGTCAAACGCCGACTTCCCGGGCATCGTCGTGAACACGGGAACATCGACAAGCTCAGCGAACTCCCTGAGCTGCCGTGTTGCATCGGCGCTCATCACACCGGCACCTGCCCAGATCAGCGGGTTCTTTGCGTTCAGCAGGGCCTTAACAGCGTCCTGAACATCTGTCTTCGAAGGCTGGTGCTTCGGTGAGACCGGCGACGTGTAGTTCATCGATTCTTCCGGCACCTCCTCCATACAAATGTCGCCTGTTAGCTCAACAACAACCGGTGCGCCGCGCCCGGTACGAAGTCCACTGAAAGCCCTGCGCATGTTGTTGCCGATCTGGTTCGGCCGCACAACCACCTCTGCACTCTTAACTGCCGACTCCCAGGCTTTGGTCGCAAGGAAATTGGGCCTGATGTTCATGCGATCCAGAGGGTTTCCGCCGGGCAACACCAGCATCGGCACATTGTCTGCATTCGCCTGAGCAAGGCCGCCCATCGAGTTCTCGGCTCCGGCCTGCGCTTGCATCGCCACCACTCCGAACTGTTTGCGGTCGCTAACACGAGAGAATCCATCGGCAGCCATCACCGCTCCGCGTTCGTGCCTGAACGCAACGGGCCTGATCCCTTCTTTAGCGACCGCCTCAATGAGCGGGTTTGATGGGTAACAGGGCATCGTTTCGACACCCTCTTGCTTCAGGATGCGGGCGACGTATTCAAATCCGTTCATGCGTACTCTCGGTTCGTGAGTTGTGGGACGCGCTTCTTTCGCGCAACGCCGCAGAGTTTACCCCCAGAAATTGGGTAGCGGCGGCTACGAGTATGCGACGATAATCGCTGTTCGACCTTCAATCAGTGCCACAGCCAGCGCGTGGCCGGACGGGAGCCGTTGATGAAAGACCAGGAAAAAGACCCGGCCGCAGCAGTACGCGGGTCGAAACTGGCAAGCGATTTCACGCAATCACTGCACTACGACCGCCGTCTTTATCGCGAAGACATTGCCGGTTCGAAGGCACATGCGGCGATGCTCGGACGCCAGGGAATCATCTCGGATGATGATGCAAAGAAGATTGTCGAAGGTCTCGATCAAATAGAGCAAGAGATTGCTTCTGGCAGCTTCGAATGGAAGCCTGAACTCGAAGACATCCACATGAACGTGGAATCTCGCCTGCATGAAATCATCGCTGAGACCGCTGGCCGGCTCCACACTGCTCGCTCTCGCAACGATCAGGTCGCTACCGATACCCGGATGTGGGTCAAGAGCGCCGCAGATGATGCAGTGAATGAGCTCCGCCTGCTGCAACGCGCCCTGCTCGCGCAAGCCGAACAGCATGCCCGTACAGTGATGCCCGGATACACCCACATGCAGCGCGGCCAACCGGTCGTGTTCGCCCACCATCTGCTTGCCTATTTCGAGATGTTTGACCGCGACGCCGGTCGGTTCATGGCGGCAAAGCGTGCTGCCGACGTGATGACACTCGGAAGCGGTGCGATGGCGGGATCACCTTATCCACTCGACCGCGAATCGGTTGCAAACGAGCTCGGGTTCGCGATGATTTCCGGTAACAGCATGGACGCTGTTTCAGATCGCGATTTCATTCTCTACTACCTGTTCGCAGCATCTGTGACCATGGCCCACCTGTCACGGCTCGCCGAAGAGTTCGTCATCTGGTCATCTGATGAGTTCGGTTTTGTGCAACTCTCCGACGAGTACACGTCGGGATCAAGCATCATGCCGCAGAAACGGAATCCGGATTTCGCAGAGCTGATCCGCGGCAAGACCGGTCGTGTCTACGGCCACCTCACGGCTTTGCTGACCACAATCAAAGGCCTGCCCCTCACATACAACCGGGATCTACAAGAAGACAAAGAAGGCCTCTTCGATGCCGCTGACACGGTGATTCCTGCTCTGTCAGCCGCGACAGGAATGATCAGCGGCATGCAGGTAGACGCTGATCGCATGCGTCTTGCCGCCGAACAAAGTTATGTGCTCGCGACCGACATCGCTGACTACCTTGTTCGCAAAGGTGTGCCTTTCCGTAAGGCATATATCGCCGTAGCAGCTCTCGCGAAACAGGCGATTTACCACGGTAAGGGGTTCAGCGAGTTGACCCTGGGCGACTTCAAGTCCGCGTCCGATTTATTTGAAGACGATGTTATGAGTGTGACGCTGGAAAGCGCCGTCGCAGCGCGTGACGTGCCCGGCGGAACTGCGCCTGATCGTGTACTGGACGCCGTACAGAAGGCATATGGCAGGTTGCACAGCGCCGTTGCAGAGGAGTGATATTGCGAAGAACACTGCTCTCAGTTCTGGGAATAGCGCTTATCGGTTTCACCCTGCCAACCTGCCTGAACGAAAGCACGTCCACAGCGGAAGGCAGCCTGACGATCCCGAACACGATGGGATTTGGCGGGGACGATGACGGCATCCTGGTGCAGTTCTTTAGGGTTGAAAATGACTCTCGATGTCCTGCCGATGCCCAGTGCATTCGGGCCGGGGAAGCGTTCGTGGTTTTACGAACCACAGTGGACGACGGGCAGTCCCAGGAGACGACCCTGAAGATAGAGCCCGCTGGTGAGGCTAGTTTTAGCGTAGACCGATTCACCGTCTCGATCCTGGAGCTGCGTCCGGATCCTCCGCCACAGGACGGGGTACGACAGAACGAGTACGAGATCGACTTGAGAATCGAGGAATAGGGAGAGCTATGGCTGACACCGTATTGATCGCCCATCGCGGACTTGACGACACCTACCCTGAGAACACACTACCGGCATTCGAGGCTGCTTTGAAGCTGGGTATGGGGGTCGAGTTCGATCTCGCCATGACCTCAGACCAGCAAGTAGTCGTGTTACACGACGACACCGTTGACCGCACGACCAACGGGTCGGGCCGAGTTGCACAGATGTCATTAGCGGAGCTTCGCGAACTCGATGCTGGGAGCTGGAAGGACCAGGAATTCGCCGGGGCGAAGGTGCCGACATTCAAAGAGGCACTGGAACTGATCTCAAATTACGACGGCGTCTCTCCAGCGATTGCTCTCGACGTCAAGACACTCCAACCCGGCATCATCAACATGATCTGCGGGGATCTTGAGAAGCACGGCCTCCTTGAGCGAACCGTTGGAATCGGCATCATCACGCAATCGGTAGATGTGCGGCGGCGATTCTATGAGGGCAGCTCGAGTTTTCAGTGCGCAGCAATAGCTCAATCGCCAGAGACGCTCCCAATGGCCCTCACAGACCCCTACTCAAGCTGGATCTACGGCCGTTTCGTTCCATCCGAAGCGGATGTGGAAGCTGTGCGAGCAGCTGACAAAAAGCTGTTCGTTTCAGGCGATGAGGTGTCGGCGAACGTCACAAGTGCGTATGAAGCAGTCAAATCCAGTCCCGACGCCGTGTTGACGTGGCACCCAACGGAGCTACACGGTCTGGTGAATTCCTAAGCTTCGCCGCGCTGCTTGTATTCTTCATACAGCTTCCAAGTGGCGTCGTTGAACGGGTAGTACTTACCGGGCGATCCCGGGTTGCGCTCAAGCTCTTTCTTCACGACTAGCTCGACCGCTTCACGCTCTTCAGCCACTTCCAGCACAGTTTCTGCCATCGCAGCGGGAACGACGACAACACCATCGTCATCACCAACCACGGCATCGCCGGGCCGAACGACGACGCCACCGCAGGAGATGACGTCATTCACTCCCCAGGGCTGCATCACACCCGGTCCCTGTTTGGCAGTGCTCGAGTAGCAGAATACCGGGAAGCCATACTCCTTCAGGACACCTGTGTCTCGAACGGAGCCATCGGTAACAAGTCCGCCGACCTGTCGTTGGGCAAGGCGCAGGAACTTGATGTCGCCACCTATCGATTCCCACGGACCGACTGCCGAAGCGACCAGGATTTCGTTGGGACCACAGAGTTCGAATGCAACATATTCGGGCGATTCTTCACCTTTAGGTTTGTCGGCAAGAATGTCCTGGCGGTGAAAGACGAATCGAAGCGTGACTGCTCGGCCGACCATCTTCTGTCCCGGAAACAGCGGTCTGGCACCGTGGATCATGGTCTGAGGCCAGTTGTGTACCCACAGTGCGTCAATGAGAGTCTGCGTAGGCAACTCGCCAAGCTTCGCTAGCAGCTCGTCTGAGATCACGGTTTCTGATGCGTTCGCCAAGTGTCTACTCCGGGACTTACTCAGTGGGACTAATTAACTTCCGTGCTTGAACTTATCAAGCGTCATCACCAGTGCGGCGGAAGCCGGGACCGGAATTTCAGCTGCTCTCCCCTTCTGCACTACCGCACCGAGAATATCGTCCAGCTCAAGCGGTTTCCCGTTCGTCAAGTCGTACTGCAGAGACGATTTGAACTCATCTGCTTCTTCAATTCCGCCCTGTAGCTTCTCTTCGACAACATTTGGTGAGAAGGAGATGCCTTCGGATTTGCCTACGGCGACGATCTCTTCCATGACGGTTCGGATAGTGCTTTCGCCTTCGAGGCCTGCCAGCACTTCCGGCAGACTCGCTCGAGCGGCGGTCATGACAGTACCGAATGCGCCTACAGCGACTAGCTTTGTCCAGAGAGTCGAGACAATGTCGTCACTGACGCTTACCTGAATACCAGGTTTGTCCAGGACTGCAGATATCGCGTTCGTTCGGTCAGTCTGCGAACCGTCTCTCTCGCCAAACTCGATGTGAGCAGTCGATCCAGACTGTTCGATATGTCCGGGCCCCATCAAGGCCGCCTCGATGTACGTTGCGCCCTGGATTACCCGCTCCCATCCATATCGCTCGGCGATTGTCTCTCCGCTGGTGACACCGTTCTGGATAGTCAGAATACTGGTTGAAGGGCCGATCATCGGCTCGATGAGCGGCAACGCTTCGGAGTTCGAGTAGAGCTTCACGCAGTGCAGCACAAGGTCAACTTCACCAACCTGAGCCGGATCGGGTGTCGCAGCGACGTTAACGGTGAAGCCGCCCCAGTGGCTGTCGACCTTAAGTCCATTTTTGCTGATCGCATCGCAGTGTGCGCCACGTGCGATGAGAGTTACGTCCTCGCCATTATTGGCCAAAACGCCACCGAAATAGCCTCCAACCGCGCCAGCGCCCATCACGGCAATTTTCATCAGCAGACCTCACTAACAAGATTGAATTCGGCGATACAGACCGAACTGGAACGCTTCTGGAGGGACGATACCCGTCGGCACGCACTCACAGGCCATTCTTGACTGCCCCCGGCCTGAGTCCGGAATAGGCGCAATACGATACCACCTGTATGGACCTGGACGATTCGGCGTCTCCGAAACCGGAAAAATCAGCAATCGATATGAGGCGAACTTGATGCCCGGTAAACTCCGCAATAGAGCGATCGCAGCCACAGTCAGTTCACTGGCCCTCCTGGCCGCGGCATGCGGTGGCGCCCAGGCCGCTAAGCCTGCGACTCCAACCACAGAACCGGCTTTGCCTGAGCACGAATCCACAATTACCGACACGATGGCCGAAATCTGGTTAGTTGCGCCGATGGGCAATCACCAGGAAGGTTGGGCCACGTTGTGGGAGCAGGATGGGAGCCTTTTCGTCGAGATCAACGTCTCTCCACCTGAAGCGGTTGCGCAACCGGCTCACATCCACCAGGGTGACTGTTCACAACTTGGGGTGATCGATCACAGGCTTGAAAACGTGATCGCTGGCAAGTCACTAACCGAATTGGAAGGTTTTTCCATCGAGGACCTGGCAAATGGGAACCTGGCGATCAATCTCCATTTGTCATTCGCCGATTTCTCGACATTTACAGCATGCGGTGAAATTCCGGCTCTGGAAACCACTTCAAACTAGTCTCCTGGCTTCCAGATGGTGGTCATACGCCGCTGTCAACACCCGTAGGCATTAAGCAGCCTCCTCTGCCGGTTCCTCACTGGCCTCTTCGGCATCAAGCGCCGGTAGCGCCGGAAGCTCCATTGGCAATTCCACCATTGCAGATGTGCCAGATCCTAGCCTGCTCTCAATACGAACTGTGCCACCATGACCCTCAACAATTGATCGGACGATCACAAGGCCGAGGCCTGTACCGGGAGCGCCAGACCTTATCGCTTCGTCAGTCCGGAAAAACGTGCTGAAAAGTTTCTCTTGATCCTGTTTAGAGATCCCGATGCCGTTATCGCTGATCTTGAAGCAAACCTTCTCATCGGAGCTAGTCACTGCAACGGCAATTACGGAGCGCTCGCCTGAGTATTTCGATGCGTTGCTCAGCAGATTAGCAAGCACCTGCTGCAATCTGTCTGGGTCACCTGTGAACGTTCGCTTAGGATCTTCCATCGAGATCCTCAAGTGCTGTTGTTTCTCGTGGATCGAGGGCTGTACAAGCTCGGCAGCTCGTTGCACTACAGAGTCCGGAGTGATCTCTTCAAATTGCAACTTCAGCTTGCCTGATGAGGCAGCTGAAACGTCTAAGAGCTCGTCGATTAGCAATTTAAGCAACGTGCCATTTCTTGAAAGCGCCTCAAACTGTTTTTCCTGGCGAGGCGTCAGGGATTGGCCTAGGCTGCGTCCAAGACTGTGCGTAAACGCAGTGATGGCCGTGAGCGGGGTCTTTAGTTCGTGAGAGACCATAGTCAGGAACTGTGATTTCGCCTTGTTAGCTTCTTCCAGCTCAGAGTTCCGGGTATCAAGCTGAGTCCGCATTTCTCGTTCGGTCTCCAACATACCGGCGAGCTTCTCCCGGGCCGCTGTGGTAAATCGATGGCCGCGAATCACGATGTATGAAAGAAGCACGAATAACGCAGCCATCGTCCCACCGAGAACGGCTATCCGCTCGAAGGCAATCAGTCCCGTCACACTCGGCACGGCGTCCGTAACGTCTCGGAACGCCACCAGCACCGCAACCGGGCCGCCTTCAACGCTCCACTCAGCATTAACGGGGTTCGCCGTAATTACAGTCGCAATGTCTGCTGGCTCACCGTTGAACAGCGTTAACGAAAACTCTTCGTGGTAGCTGCTGATCACTTCCCCGTTGAACACCCGACTGGTTTCATCTGGTGAAATCGGAATTCTGGCATCGGGGTCGGTCGAGTAAGCGATCAGTCCGGACGGCGTAAGGATGTCAACTCGGCTTATTGGATGCCCACTGAGTGCATTGATTACGTCCCGGTCGAACCGCGATTTATTGGCCTGGAGTGATTCGGCAAGACCGTCGCCTGGGCTAACGTAGGACGTTATAGCCAGTGAGACATCGAACACCACGCGTTCCACGTCAGATTCCGCCTCCTGGCGCAGGCTATTTATCGCCGTCCCGCTCTGGATACGCTGAGTGGAGAAACTTAGGATTGCGAACGCGCCAAACACCAGCACCACGCTGGCAAGTAGATAAACTCGTATGAGCGGGAAAGACTTCGGGAGACTGGTTAGGCGGGCTGTCTCACGCTGTTGCCGCTGATCTATTTCCTGCTGCAACTTTTCCATTCTTACCAGAGTGGCACTCGCAACACGTCTCGGCACTGCGGCAAACTGCATGTGAGTTGCGTGTATCGTGCATCAGTAATCCATATTCGCCACCAGGTCCCTCTAGTGACCACGATCAACCAATCCAGGAGCTTTGAAAATTGACCAGCAGTTTCGCCAGGACCGATGGTCGGGCTTACGATCAACTCAGAGACGTGAGAATCACTCCCGGTTTCATGCCGAATGCCGAGGGCTCTGCACTCATTGAGACGGGGAACACTCACGTGATCTGCTCCGCCTCAGTCGAGACAAGTGTTCCTAGATGGCTCAAGGGCCAGGGAAGGGGCTGGGTTACAGCGGAATACTCGATGTTACCGAGAGCAACGACCGAGCGCGTAAGGCGGGACAGGGGCGGAAAGTTAGGAGGCCGGACGCAGGAAATCCAACGCCTTATTGGTCGCTCGCTCAGAGCTGCAGTTGATTTGAACGCACTGGGTGAAAATTCGATCCTGATCGACTGTGACGTACTCCGCGCTGACGGCGGAACGAGGACAGCGTCGATCACCGGCGCATTCGTGGCCCTTCAACAGGCGATTTCGTGGCTACAAGCTGAGGGACGTGTTGCTGGAGATCCTGTGAAGCGCAACATCGCAGCCGTAAGCGTCGGAATCGTGGACGGTGTCGAATTACTCGATCTGGCTTATGACGAAGACTTCAAGGCGGATGTCGACATGAACATCGTTATGACCGGCAGCGGCGAATTCATCGAGGTCCAGGGAACGGCCGAAGGCGAGCCCTACTCAAGTGATCAGATGAGTCGTCTGATCCAACTGGCCGGTTCTGGGATAGCGAAACTCGCACAAGAGCAGAAACGAGCTATCGACTCGGCCCGCCCTTCCAACTGAAGAGCAATCTGTTTCACATCTCCATCACATTACCGGCACCATGTGAAGGTATGCTGTAGTTGTTATCACCTAATCCATTATTCGATCGTTTGGCCACCCAGTGGTGCTGTCACACCAAATCCCAGGGTCGGTCCTGACCATTCGCACGTTAAGAAAAAAACATGAGCAAGATCACCGACGTCCAGGGTAAGGAAATTCTCGATTCGAGGGGTAATCCCACCGTTTTCGCTCGAGTCACGCTCGCCGACGGCAGTGTTGGTGTAGCGGGAGTTCCCTCAGGAGCCAGCACCGGCCAGAGAGAAGCGGTTGAGTTACGTGACGGCTCGTTGGATGCGCAGGATGAGTTTTACGACAAAAAACGCTATGGCGGCAAAGGCGTACTGAAAGCTGTCTCACACGTGAACGGCGTTCTACGAGACGCGGTCGTCGGACTTGACCCAGAAGATCAGAACGAAGTCGACTCTCAGATGCTCAAGCTCGACACCTCTGACAACAAAGGGGAGATCGGTGCTAATGCGTTTCTTGCGGTGTCACTAGCGGTACTTCGTGCTTCTGCGGATGGTGAAAGCGAAGAGGTTTTCCAGCGAGTAGCCGCACTCACGGGTAACAACACTCCGCATGAGCTTCCGGTGCCCATGCTGAACATCCTGAACGGCGGGGCTCACGCAGCAGGATCAACCGATTTCCAGGAGTTCATGGTCGCACCGCTCGGGATCGACACCTTCTCCGAAGCGTTGCGTGCAGGAGCCGAGACCTACCATGCACTCGGGAGAATTCTCGAGCATCTCGGACTCTCGACAAATGTCGGATTTGAAGGTGGGTTCGCACCGCCCGGGCTAACCAATCGGCAGGCGCTCAGCTTTATCACACAGGCAATTGAAAACGCTGGTTACATCCCAGGGGAACAGATCTATATCGCGCTGGACCCCGCAGCTTCTGAGTTTTACAACAATCCGACCAAACAGACCGGTGCTGGCCGCTACAACCTGCAACGAGAAGGTGATCGATTCACGTCTGAGCGCATGATCGATGAGTATCAGCGCCTGTCAGCCGATTTCCCGATCTACTCAATCGAAGACGGCCTCTCGGAAGATGATTGGTCAGGCTGGGCGGTGATCACAGAACGCATCGGGAGATCAACTCAAATCGTCGGAGATGACCTTTTTGTAACGCAGGAACGCTACCTTGAACGCGGGATAAATGAGACTTCTGGTAACGCAATTCTGATAAAGCTGAATCAGGTTGGCACGGTTACCGAAACGCTGGCTACCATCAAAATGGCCCAGGACGCTGGATTCGGTGTGGTAGTTAGTCACAGGTCTGGTGAAACCGAAGACACCACAATTGCAGATCTGGCAGTTGGAACATCTGCCGGACAGATTAAGACCGGTGCACCTGCCAGAAGCGAACGAGTGGCGAAGTACAACAGGCTTCTGCACATCGAGGAACTACTCGGAACAGACGCCAAATATGCTGGAAAACGAGTGTTGACACGCAAAATTGGAAGGCCGCCTAAAACGGCTTAGCCAGAACCAGAAAAGTGCCAGAAAGGCAGCATCCGATGGCAAAGACAAAAGTTGGAATTAACGGATTTGGAAGGATCGGCAGACAGGTCTTCAGGACCATTTCGCAACGTCACCCTGACACGCTTGAGGTTGTCGCCATTAATGACCTCGGTGACGCCAAGGCCAATGCGCACATGTTCAAGTACGACTCTACGTACGGGGTCTATGACGGCACAGTCGAGGCAAGCGGCGATGACCTTGCCATAGATGGCCGCACTATCAAGGTCTTCTCCGAACGAGACCCTTCCGCACTGAAGTGGGGAGATGCCGGAGTCGATCTAGTCGTCGAATCGACTGGATTCTTCACAGATGCTGAAAAGGCAGCTGGCCACCTTAATGGCGGGGCGAAAAAGGTGATCATTTCGGCACCTGCCAAGAACGAAGACATAACGGTTGTGCTCGGCGTCAACCAGGACGACTACGATCCGGCCAAGCACACCATCGTCTCGAATGCGTCATGCACGACGAACTGTGTCGCTCCAATGGCCAAGGTGCTGCACGACGAATTTGGCATCGAAAGCGCCCTGATGTCAACGATTCACGCCTACACCAATGATCAACGAATCCTCGACCAGGTTCACAGCGATCTGCGCAGGGCTCGTGCCGCTGCAAACAGCATCATTCCAACCACTACAGGTGCAGCGAAGGCCGTAACGCTGGTGATCCCGGACCTCAAAGGCCGCATAGACGGTATGGCATACCGCGTCCCTGTCATCACCGGCTCCGTTACAGACCTGACCTGCAAGCTGGAGAAGTCCGCGTCACCAGGCGAGATCAATGAAGCGTTCAAGACGGCCGCAGCCAATGGTCTGAAGGGCTACCTGGGCGTCTCGGACGAACCACTCGTATCGGTCGACTACATCGGCAATCCGAATTCCTGCACGATCGACTCGCTCGCCACAGCGGCCGTTGGAGACGGATTCATAAAGGTTGTCGGCTGGTATGACAACGAGTGGGGCTACTCATCCCGCACAGCAGACCTTGCTGACTTCATGGCAGCGAAAGGACTCTAGCTTCAGGGAGCGAGCCCCGGAGGAAAAGGATGCCCGGTGGATCGAAATACCAGGGGCCTGCTGAGGCGCTGGAACTCTACTCTCAAGTAGTGGATTCCAGCGAGGGTGACTCAGTTGTGAAGGGAGCTAAAAACCCCTACACATCCCGCAACGGGCACATGTTCAGCTTCCTGGATTTCGATGGCCACATGGCGCTCCGTCTGTCGGATGAACTGAGGGAGGAGTTCCTCTCCGCATATGACAGCGGTCCGGTAGTTCACTACGGCAGCGTTATGCGCGGATACGTCAGTATTCCGGATGATCTCCTTCGGAATACAGGTGAGCTAGCTGGCTGGTTTACAAAGAGCTACGAGTGGATAGGCACCCTGAAACCGAAGTAAACCAGACTTCAGCCGACTCAATGTGAGCTTCCGTCGGTGACGCGGGCACACTGGTTGCTGTTCAGTGCGTCTTCTGGGCTACAGCCTCCGATCGTTGTTATCCCAGCAAACCATGCAGGCGAGGTCGGCCAGTGACCATTTAGCACCTGGCCACAAACCGGTTCGTTTCTGAGTTCAACGCTTCACTTGCATTTTCATGCGGTTTAGTTATGGTGCCGCAGACTGGCAGAACACCAATCGTCTAACGCACGGAGGGACACGGTGGCCGACTTTCTTACTTTCATGCACATCTTCTTCCTGGCGCTTTTGCTCGGGGGAATCGGTGTCACGAACTACGCAACGTTCAAAGGGCACCGAACTGACGACATCAAAGAGTTCGGCGTCTACATGAAGATGGCGAGTACAGCTGGCATGTTCATTCCGGTTGCCCTGATCGTTATGGCGATCTTCGGAACGCTGGCAGCATGGGAGATCGGTTACTCGCTCACCGATGGCTGGCTGATTGCAGCTTACATCACGGTCGTGGTAGCCCTTATCGTACCTGGAGCAACGTTTGCTCGATGGGGTTCAGAAGCGGACAAGCTCTTCCCGGAGGCTTTGCAGAAAGGAGAGATCACACCAAGGCTAAGGGAGTTGACAGTAGGTCCCAAGCCCAGGGCGGTTGAAGCCTTCATGTGGGCAGTGTTGATCTTCATTCTGTACGACATGGTCTACAAGCCGTTCTAGAACTGCGCCAGTTAGGCTTCGCGGTCTTATACACAGGCTCGGGATGACAAAGGAACGGCTACTCGCGTACCTGGCCGTCGCCTCGCACAACCCATTTGTAGGTCGTTATCTCGCGCAGGCTCATTGGACCACGAGCGTGAAGCTTGCTGGTGCTGATCGCTACCTCTGCGCCCAACCCAAACTGGCCGCCGTCATTGAAATAGGTCGACGCGTTCGCAAAAACGGCAGCTGCGTCCACTTCCGCCAGGAACCGTTCAGCCGTCGCCGTATCCTCAGTGATAACCGCCTCGGAATGGCCGGAACCGAACTCGGCTATGTGGTCCATTGCCTCATCCATCGAATCGACAACCTTCACGGCGGCGATCAACGCCAGGAACTCTGTCCCGAAGTCGTCCTCCCGGGCTGGCACGACAACCTGGCCGTCCTGCAGGGCCCGTAAGTAATCCATCGCTCGACTTTCAGCACGCATCTCAACCCCGGAAACACCGAACTTTTTCGCCAGCTCCGGCAGGAACTCACTGGCCACAGCACGGTGAACGAGCAAGGTATCCAGAGCGTTGCAGACCGTGGGACGTTGTGTCTTCGCGTTCAGAACGACGTTCAGGGCCTTGTCCAGGTCAGCTGCCTCATCAACATAGGTGTGGCAGACACCAACACCTCCGGTGATTGCAGGCATGGTCGCCGTTTCACCGACGAATCGTACAAGTTCGGCGCTGCCCCTCGGGATGATGAGATCGATGTACTGATCCATCGTTAGCATCTCACCGACTAACGCACGGTCAGTTGAAGAGACAAACTGGATCGTCTCGGCGGATAGCCCAGCACTCTCCACGGCCGCTCGGGCAATCCTTGCCAGTACGGAATTGGCCCCGAAGGCTTCCTTGCCACCCCGCAGGATGACTGCGTTACCGGACTTCACGCAAAGTGCCGTGATGTCGATGGTCACGTTCGGGCGACTCTCGTAAATGACGCCGATCACGCCAAGCGGCACACTGACGCGCTGAATATTCAATCCGTTCGGCATCGTGCGTTCTTCGAGCACGTTCCCTATCGGATCAGTCATGGCAGCTATCTCGCGACAGGCCGAAGCCATGGCGCTGATTCGGTCGGGGTTCAGCACCATTCGGTCGATGATGTGTTCGCCCAGGCCGGATTCTCGCGCTACAGAGATATCTTGTTCGTTTGCAGCAAGAATTTCATCGACACTAGCCTCAAGACCGCTCGCAATTGCCTCAAGAGCAGCATCGCGCACGGCCGCATCACTTGCCGCCAGTTTGCGAGAGGCCGCTTTGGCTGCGGCACCCATCTGCCTAATATCGATCGCAACCGCCGTCATCGAGCTATCGCTTTCTACTTAGAAGCATTAAACCAGTGCAAGGTTGTTTCTGTGTACCACTTCCATGCCATAGTAGTGACCAAGAAGGGCCTGTACATCGCCTGACTTTCGGCCCTTGATCTTATTCACATCCACAGATGCATAAGCTGCGAGTCCGCACGCGACAAGTTGGCCTGATTGATCCTCAATCTTAATGATATCGCCGCGCTCGAACTTACCGGTTACGCGAGTAATTCCTGCTGCCAGCAAACTACGGCCACGTTCACGAAGCGCGGCGACTGCACCGTCATCAATAACAGCCGAGCCACCACTATTGGTCATACCTGTCATTAACCAGCGTTTTCGCGCCTCGACCTGCGAGATAGCAGCAGGAAAGCGGGTTCCCAGTCGTTCACCGTCACAGATGCGCTTGAGAACATCAGGTGTTCTTCCTGATGCGATGACCATTGGCGTCCCAGATGACGTCGCCAGACCGGCCGCTTCCAGTTTGCTGGCCATCCCACCGGATCCACGACCATCATGAGGGCCGCGGGCTGCCTGTCTGATCGTAGTTGTGATACTCGGGACTTCCGAGATGATTTTCGCGTTCTTGTCGATGTGTGGGTCTGTCTCGTATAGACCGTCTATCTCGCCGAGCAAGATCAGTAAATCGGCTTCAAGATCGTTAGCCAGCATCGCAGAAAGCCGATCGTTATCGCCGTATACGACTCCGGCCAGTTCCTCGACAGCAACAACGTCGTTCTCGTTGACGATTGGCACAGCGCCAACTTCAAGGATCGCCTCTAGCGTGCCTCTGACGTTCAGATAACGTTGCCGCTGCGTTAGGTCACCTCTTGAGATGAGCGCCTGAGCGACATGAATGCCATGTTCACCAAAAAGCCGTTCGTAAGTCAGCATCAACTGTGTTTGACCCAGAGCAGCCAACATCTGCCGATATGCAACGGTCCTGTGGTTCGGTACTCGGCTCCCATTCTTCTCCAACAGGATCTCTCGCCCTGCCCCAACGGCTCCGGAACTCACCACGATGATCTGTTTGCCATCAGCGTGAAGCGCCGCCATCTGTGCAACCAGGTTGCGGACAGAGTCTTCGTCGATACCACGGCGATGCCCTTCCGCGTCTGGACTACCGGTAATGAGATTGGTACCAAGCTTCACGACGATTCGGCGTAGGGCGCGCTCAATATTCCGCCTGTCCACACTGGCAGCCAGTCGGTCGTCGTGTCCGGCGTTTTCAGATGTCGAAGTCAAGTTCTCGGGTGAAGGCTCGTACGGTACCGGTACCGCTGTTTTTTTGAAACAACTATTCACGATTATATGGGCCGTTACCTTGCTGTTCAGCCAAGCAGGCACCCACTAATGGCCAGTGCTAAGCTAGTTAGGTTCGGCGTTGATCCGCTGAACATGCTGAAACCACTAATAAAGGCGCCTGCGCAAAGTTCGCAGGGCGCCTTTTCACGCGCGCTGCTGATCAGTAGCCGCACTGAGGATCTGTACAGATGCCGTTGTCCGGACTGTTTCCTGCACTCACGTCAACTATCGAGTTCGAGCAGCTGCTCGCCGAAGTGCGCAGCCCGGCAGTAGATCGTGAGCTCATAGTGCCAGACGCCGCGACTGCCTACGCAACCGCAGCCCTTTGGAACGAGTACGGAGCGCCAGTTTTCGTTGTCGCGCCGAACGCCGAGTCAGCCCGCCGACTGACGGACCAGTTGACGATCTGGTGTGGCGAAAGCGCACCGGTGTTTCAGTTCCCTGAGACGGACAACATTCCGTTTGAGCGATATGTGCCTGATCTTGGTGCAACGCATCAACGGCTTCGTGTCCTGGCAATGCTTCGACAATGGAAAGGTAAAGGCAGGGCTCCGATTATGGTCGCATCAGTGCCTGCAATCTCATACCGTACGCCGTCTATCGATGCGTTTGACTCTGCAACTCACGAGATATCTGTCGGAGATCGGTTCGATATATCTGAGTTGTTGCGAAGGTGGACGAGTGCCGGTTATGTACTCGAGCCGACAGTTGATATCCAGGGAACGATAAGTCACAGGGGAGGCATCCTGGACGTTTACCCCGCATCCAGTGACGCACCGGTTCGTATCGAATTCTTCGATGATGAGGTTGACAGTATCCGGGAATTCGAGCCAGATACGCAGCGATCAACGGTGAGTCTCAAGAAGGTTCTGATTCCACCAGCTGCTGAGGTTCTTCCAGGATTCGCAGAGCATGAGCGAGTGAAGGAGTTAATCACCCAGGTTGACTTTGACAGCGCAGCGGCCGAACCACGCGATCGAATTCCGGCAGAACTTGGTCGAATTCTCGAGGGAGATTGGCTGGACGAGATCGGTTACTACGCTGGCTTCTTCAACGAAGGATCAGTATTCGATTTCCTGCCCGATGACGCGCTCCTGCTGAGAGTTCGATCAAGTGAAATCAAGGACTCGTCGGAAACTGCAGACCGTCGCATGAGTGAACTCAGAGGCAATAAGGAGCGCCGTGGTGAAGTTCCGCGTCGGTTCCCTCAACCTCATATCGAGTACGGACTGCTTGCGGATGCCCTGAATCGACCGAAGCGGAAAGTTTCGATCTCGCCGTGGGGTGTCGATGCCGAACTTCCCGGCGCAGCACTCCGCTTGCCAATCGATCCAGCGCCACTCACATCATCGGGCATAGATAGCGCAATCTCACTGATCTCTGACAGGCAAGAAAGTTCGTTAAGAACAGCAGTGCTTTCCAACCACGCAAGCCGCATCGTAGAGGTCGCCAAAAAGAGTTCGGTCGATATCCGGCTGAAAAAAGAGATAAAGAAACCGCTCGAACCTGGAGACGTGACGCTTGTCCAGGGCACCCTGAGACAGGGTTTTACGGTACTTGCGAGGGACCAGCGAAACCTAGGCGTGATCACCGACGCCGAGATTTTCGGCGTTGCGAAAGAGCGTCGCCGTGTACGCAGACGCCCTGTCCGCAAGGGTCCAGCGCTTGAGCAACTCCAACCCGGATCGTACGTAGTCCACATTGAACACGGCATCGCTATGTTCCGCGGGACGCAGGTCATGGGAGATGAGGGTCGCGAATATCTCGTTCTCGAATACGCCGAGGAAGACAAGCTCTATGTCCCGACGGAACAGCTCGACAGGATCCAGCTTTATCACGGCCCTTCCGACAATGCACCGAGACTGACCAGGCTTGGCACACAGGAGTGGAGCAGAGCCCGCGCGCGGGCGCGAAGAGCAACAGAGCAGCTTGCAGGTGAGCTCATCGCTCTCTACGCAGCCCGTGAACTGTCTGAAGGGTTTGCGACCGGTACCGACACACCCTGGCAGGACTCGATGGAAGCCAGCTTCCCGTATGAAGAGACGCCTGACCAGATGTCGACTCTTGAACAGGTCAAAAAGGACCTGGAAGCGCCACACCCGATGGACAGATTGATTTGCGGCGATGTCGGGTACGGAAAAACGGAAATTGCTCTACGGGCGGCATTCAAAGTTGTGCAGTCCGGCCGACAGGTCGCCATCCTCGTACCGACCACTGTCCTGGCGCAGCAGCATTTCGATACGTTCTCCGAGCGCCTGCAGCCATTCCCGGCTACTGTTGAACTGCTTTCACGCTTCAGAACAGATGCTGAACAGAAAGCCACTGTTGCGAGGCTTGCATCCGGTTCAGTCGACATAGTTATCGGGACGCACCGGCTGCTTCAGCGGGATGTTCGATTCAAAAACATCGGCCTAGTCATAATCGATGAAGAGCATAAGTTCGGGGTCACGCACAAAGAGCGTCTCAAGCAGTTCAGAACTCAGATCGATGTGATGAGCCTGAGCGCCACACCAATACCGCGCACTCTGCAGATGTCCCTCGCGGGTATCCGGGACATGAGCACGATCGAGACTCCGCCTGAAGAACGTCTGCCAATCAAAACCTATGTAACTGAGGAGAGTGATGAGCTGACCCGGGAGGCGATCTTGCGGGAGATCGACCGTGGCGGGCAGGTTTTCTTCCTTCACAACCGCGTTAAAGATATCGATCTGGTAGCCGCCAAGTTGATGAAGCTGGTGCCCGAGGCGCGCTTTGATATCGGACACGGCCAGATGAATGAAGATGAGCTGGAGAAGGTTATGGCAGCCTTCGAAAAACGGGAATTCGATGTTCTGGTCTGCACCACCATTATCGAATCAGGAATTGATCTTCCCAATGCGAACACCCTCATCATAGATCGAGCAGACATGTTCGGCCTTTCGCAGCTCTACCAGTTGCGTGGGCGCATCGGCAGAGGCACCAACCGCGCCTACGCGTATTTGATGATCCCGCGCGGTAAAGCGCTGACCGAAACGGCCGACGCTCGTCTCAATACGATCCTCGCCGCAACAGAACTTGGCGCCGGGTTCCAGATTGCATTGAGAGACCTCGAGATACGCGGAATGGGCAACATACTCGGTGGCGAGCAAAGCGGGCATATCGCAGCGATAGGGTTCGATCTCTACACAAAGCTTTTGTCCGACACAGTGGCGGATATGAAGGCGGGAAAAGTGCCTTCCAGCAACGATGCGGGTGAAAATGGACTTCCAGAGTTCTCAACGGTCCGAATAGATCTTGGTCTAGACGCTCGAATACCAGACAGCTACGTTGAAGATCTCGCTCAGAGGCTCAGTATCTACCAGCGACTTGCGCGTATTCACGAAATTGAAGCTATTGCCGACCTTGATGAGGAACTACGAGACCGGTTCGGCCCTGTGCCACGCAACGTGGAACTGCTGATGGCAGCGGAAAAGATGCGGGTCCTTGCTGAACAGGCCGGAGTGGATTCGGTCAACATCACCGATGAGCGAGCCACGTTAAACCTGAAAGAGCCGACAGGAGGCGCTCGTTCGGCCCTGCAAAAATGGCTTGGGCGCGGAGTTAGCGTGGGTCACATGCAGATCCGGGTCGAAATCGACCGTGAAGAACCAGATTGGGTCGATGAACTCAGTGCCCTTTTCGAGCAGATCTTGATGTTCCGTGAACGTCTGATCGCAATGGCGCAGGCCGCAGCCGAACAGCCTGTTGGAGCTGGCGACTAACACTTCGCATCGACTATCGCGACCGAATCGCGCCAGGTTTCATCAACTCAGGCGTCACCACCCAGCGCTCTGTCCAGGTTGTAGGCAGCACTGATCAGTGACAGGTGGGTGAACGCCTGCGGGAAGTTGCCGAGCGCCTCACCTCTGGGGCCGATCTCTTCTGAATATAGACCGAGGTGATTGGCATAACCGAGCATCTGCTCGAATGTAAGTCGAGCCCGCTCAAGTCTTTTGTGATCTTGCATTCCAGCACGTGTCATCGCTTCGACAAGCCAGAATGTGCACATGTTGAACGTGCCTTCGGCTCCTTCAAGTCCGTCAACCGCGTGTTCCGGGTTGTAGCGATACACAAGTGAGTTCGAAACCAACCCACCCCTGGCAGGAGTCCTGTTAATAGCATCCAGAGTCTTTAGGGCACGTGGATCAGTAGGCGAAAGGAAGAAAACCAGGGGCATCATGAGGTTCGATGCGTCCAAATATTCGCCACCGTATGACTGGGTAAATGCGCCGAGCTCTTCATTCCACCCCTTCTCCATGATCTCCTCGTAGATTTCATCTCGGACCTTTAACCATTTCGCCCTGGGCGCGGGGAACGAACGCTTGTCGGCTAGCCTGATGGCGCGATCGACAGCCACCCACGACATAAGCTTGGAGTAGACAAAATGCCTCTGCCCACCGCGCACTTCCCAGATTCCCTCATCGGTCCGTTGCCAGTTGTCCACAACCCAGTTGATTAACTCGGTGAGATGCTTCCAGAAGTCATATGAGATGGGAGCTCCATACTTGTTGAAAAGGTACACCGCGTCCATGAGTTCGCCGTAGATATCAAGCTGTAGCTGGTTATAGGCGCCGTTCCCAATCCGAACCGGTCTCGAGCCTGCGTATCCATCAAGATGATCGAGCGTTTCTTCGACAAGCTCGTGCTTGCCGTCGATGCTGTACATGATCTGAAGAGAGCCGTCGGGATTCAGTTCGGCGCAACGAGCTTCAAGCCACTCCATGAAGTGTGCCGCCTCGTCAGTAAGACCAATTCGCATCAGGCCGTACACCGTAAATGCGGCATCTCTAATCCATGTATAGCGATAGTCCCAGTTGCGGACACCACCAAGGTCTTCTGGGAGGCTGGTCGTTGGCGCCGCGACGATGGCTCCCGTCGGGGCGTAAGTAAGAAGCTTGAGAACCAGTGCCGATCGGTGGACCATTTCCCGCCAGCGACCGCGGTACGTCGATTGCGCTATCCACTTTCGCCAATAGCTGACCGTGTCTTCGAACAGATCCTCAACGACACCCGCGTCGATGTCCATCACAGTCGCATCATTGAGAGGCGATTCGTAAAGGACGAAGTATGTTGACTCTCCCTCTTCTAGAGCAAACCTCGCTGATACGCCGCCATTAACGTTCTCCAGCGGCATACCGGAAGTGAGAGCGATGCTCAGTCCGTCTGAGGTAAAAGTCGCAATATTCGTCTCAATCACCGCGGTTCGGTGCTCGTCACGTGCGTAGTTGAATGCCGGGTTGCAGGCCATCTCGAGGTGCATCGACCCTCGAACGCCTTGCACTCGCCGGATCAGTAGATGGCTGGCTTCAGACTCTTCAGCTTCTGTGATTGGCATGAAGTCGGTAACCTCGACAACGCCCTCTTCGGAGAGAAAGTGGGTGACGAGGACGTTTGTTTCAGGGAGGTAGTGCTGCGTTGTGGTGAACTCCGTTTCGCATGGAGCGATCTGGAAGTGTCCACCTCTTTGATCATCGAGTATGGAACCGAAGACACTCGGTGAATCAAAATGAGGAAGGCAAAACCAATCGATGGAACCGTTTTTGCCTACGAGTGCGACTGTATGGAGATCCCCGATGACGCCATAGTCGCTTATCGGCTGGTACGACACAGGTCACCTCCGGTTGAGTGGATCTGGAGTTACTATCAGGTTGGCAGCATAGTCCGGGACAGACGGGACACATTCTCACATTCGGGTTTTTCGACGAGCTGCGAATATGCGTGCATGAGACGATCGGCCGCCGCATCCCAGGTGAGTGTCTGTGAATGCAGTCTCGCTGCCTTGCCCATCTCGTTTCGCATCTCTTCGTTGTTGAGTAGCAGATCGAGTCGCTCGACGAACGGCCCTGGACACCGCCAATTAACCAGGAATCCTGTCTCACCGTCATTCACGACGGTCGTCAGGCCACCGACCCGGGATGCAACAACAGGCTTACCGCACGCGGCGGCTTCTAGAGCCGCAAATCCAAAGCTCTCGTAGTAAGAAGGCAGCACACAGACGTCTGCAGCGTTGTAGTAGGTCCTCAGTCGCTCCTGGGGTAAGGAACCGAGAAACTTAACCTTGTGCCGGATCCCCAGGTCGCGAGCGAGGCACAACAATCTACGCATGCCGGGAGCCCCCCTGCTTCCACCAGCGACATAGAGTCTCAGCCCATCGGTGTGTTCGAGCTGTGCCACAGCCTTAAAGAGCGTGTCGATGCCTTTCAGGCGTTCCAGTCTCCCGACGTACAACAGCACTTTTTCGCCATTCAGACCAAGTTCAGCACGTGCATCAGCCTGACATGTGGGCGAGAACCTCTCTCCATCAACTCCGGGCGGTATGACGTAAACGCGATCAGGTGAGGCACCATAGAGGTCAACAAGTGTCCGGCACTCGTCGTCCGTCCACACGACAACCTGGTCCGCCTCTCGGGCTATCTTTATCTCCGATTCGTGGCGTTCTGGATGTTCGAACTCTCCCGGTAAAGCGCGTTGCTTAACTGCCGCCATTGTGTGAAAACTGGTGGAGTGCGAGACGCCCCAGAGTTTGCTCAACTCCATGCCAACCAGGCCCGATAACCAGTAGTGGCTCACAACAAGGTCGTATTCGAGCCCCCATGCCGCAGCGTAACCAGATACTTGCCTCGTGAACTCCGGCAAAAGATCGTAGGTACCAACCTTGTCCAGGGACGGCGGGCCGGCAGGCAGGTGTATTGCCCGGGCACCTGGTGTCAGGTGAACAATCATCGGGTCGAGCGGATCATGATGGCGCGTATAGATGTCAATCTGTACGCCGTGGCCTGAGAGGGCACGCGCAGTTTCAAGTACATAGACGTTCATACCGCCCGCGTCTTTGAGACCCGCCTGGATAACCGGGCAGCCGTGAACGCTTATTACCGCAATTCGTTTCATAAAACTCGCTTATCGTGTCGCAACTATTCGGAACACTTCACGGTCTACGCCACCGAGGTGGTATTTGTAAGCCTCGTTACCGCGCATGAAATCGAAAACAGTGTGGCCCTGTTCAATGGAGCGCCGAATCGTGTAGGCATGGTTCAAAAGTCCCACGGAGAGTCTCCGGTGGTCCGGGTTGTATCCAGAGTTGTACAGGTAGCGAGTACCACTAACGACGAACGACAGCGAGGTAGCCACCCGTTCACCGTTCAGTTCCAGGAAACTGAGGCGAGTGGCTCCATCTTCAGCGAGGCGGGCAGCTGCATCGGTAAAGAAACGCTCACGTGCATCGGTCATGAACTCCTGCTTATCCGGCATGCTCATGCGGTGCAGTGAGAAGAAATCGACCATTGCAGTCTCGACGTCTTCGCGATCGGTCAGTTCGATGTGCCGAACTTCCCCGGCGCCTTCAAGTCGGCGAAGTTTGCGGCGCAACTCATGACGGTCCTTCTTGCGCAGGCGGGCCAGATAGTCATCCCAATCGCCTGTCAGTTCGAGACGTGGAGAAACATCTTCCTTTTCGACATTGACCATCCAACCATGCGATCTGATCACGTCCGGCAGCATTTTCAGAGTGGCTGAACAGTCTATGACCGACTCGAAAAGCAGCTTCTGGATGGACTGGTCAGTCGCAAGCTCTGCTACTAACGCTTCCAAACAGCTCTCTGGTGGGCCATCGGGGCAAATGAAATCGTGGTAATCGACGAGGTCCGTGCCACCAAGGAACGAAACCGTATCGCCTTCCTGCATCAGCGGTGCGAGAAGATCTACCTCGCCGTCATCCGAGTTGACCGTCAGGATCCTTTGCTGCTTACCTTCGCCAAAGTGATCCCACCACGTCTGTTGCCAGGTCGGAAGGTCAAAAACCGTTGCACTCCGGCTGGATGAAACAAGCTTCCGCCAGCGGTCTACTGCGCTGCTGAAAGATTCCGAACGGACCGAAACCGAACAGCAGGTCATGCAGCCTCTTTCTTACAGTGAGAAGGGTTAAACCGACGAAGTTTCAAACCAATAAATCCTCACGCGCCGATATTGGACGTCTTCTAGGTTGTTGTCAGAAGATTAACAACAGAATCGAGGTCTGGCTCTACATACTCAAGCTGTACAAGGGCGCGTTTCTCGGCAGTACCAGGGTCTTTCAGACCGTTCCCGGTTAAGATGCAGACAACCGTCTTTCCGGTTACGTCAACGCCCAGTTCGTTCAGTTTCAGCAATCCAGCGACCGATGCAGCTGAAGCAGGCTCACAGAACACTCCCTCTTCACGAGCAAGCATCAGGTAGGCCTCGACGATCTCTCGATCTTCGACTTTATCTATGAGTCCGCCGGATTCGTCCCTGGCCTGAATAGCAGTCTGCCAACTGGCAGGATTCCCGATGCGTATCGCCGTAGCTATCGTCTCTGGATGATCCACTTTCTCACCCAGCACAATCGGCGCGGCGCCCGCAGCCTGGAATCCCATGAGTTGCGGCAGAGATTCAGACATACCGATCTCTTTTGCCTCTTTGTAACCCTTCCAGTACGCGGTGATGTTGCCCGCGTTACCAACAGGTAGGCACATGATGTCAGGGGCGCCGTCCAGGTCTTCTACGATCTCGAAGGAGCCGGTCTTCTGGCCTTCAATACGAAACTTATTGACAGAGTTGACCAGTTCGGCATCGATCGCATCCACGATGTCAAACACTGTGTTCAGGGCATCATCGAAGCTGCCGTTGACGGCAAGGATACGGGCTCCATACGCCATCGCCTGTGCAAGTTTGCCGAGGGCGATCTCCCCCGATGGCACAAGCACGATAGTCTCAAGTCCGTAACGTGCTCCATAGGCGGCCGCTGCCGCACTTGTGTTCCCCGTCGAAGCACACACGATTCGCTTCTTGCCGGATTCGATGGCCTTGGCAACCGCCATGACCATCCCACGGTCTTTGAATGAGCCCGTGGGATTACAACCCTCCAGCTTGAAGTAGAGCGCCTTGCAACCCAGCTTAGGACCGATGTTCTGCGAGAGAACCATCGGCGTGCTGCCTTCGCCGAGAGATATCAGCGGAGTGTCCTCAGTGACAGGTAGATACTCGCGGTATCGCTCTATTACGCCCGGTTGAACGGACAATGCGCACACTACTCCCGGTCGTCAGATGAGGCAGCAAAGGTCAGTTGAGGCAAGCGGCTGATCTGGCTCAAGTGTAGGACTCGACTCGAATCAGATTATCGAGTTCAACTACAACATCGAGTTTACGAAGAATCTCAGCCGCCTCTTGCATATTAGCTTCTAAAGCCGAGTGAGTCATTATCACAAGGTCTGCCTGACGAGCAGCTTCGTCTGTGTCCATCTGGATGACTGACCGGATACTGATGTCCGCATCCCCGAGCACCCTCGCCACCTGAGCGAGAACCCCTGGCCTGTCGGTGGCGGTCAGTCTCAGGTAGTAGCGACACCTGTGCTGGTTCATAGCGGCCAACGGCAGTGCCTCTGATTCAGACTCTCCTGTCGGCGGATTATCGAGCCCTCGGGCTATTCGGAGAACGTCTCCCAGTACTGCAGATGCGGTTGGTTCCGGCCCGGCACCGGCACCCTGGAGCCAGAGAGGCCCAACAAGATCCCCCTCGATCTCGACCATGTTCATGGCGCCGTTGACAGAAGCTATCGGCACGTCCAGAGGTATGAAAGATGGGTGAACGCGTAAAAGCAGACCTTGATCGGTCCTTTGAGCAGCTGCAATCAGCTTGATGGTGTAGCCAAGCTCCTCGGCGTACCTGAAGTCCCTCGCGTCGATCTGGCCGATGCCTTCTCGATGAATACTTTCGACCGGTGCGCTGGTACCAAACGCCAGGTGACCGAGGATGACTACTTTGTACAGAGCATCGAAACCATCTACATCCGCGGTAGGATCGGCTTCAGCATAGCCAAGTCGCTGCGCATCCTTGAGGACTTCATCGTAGGCAGCACCTTCGCTTGCCATACGGGTCAGTATGTAGTTCGTAGTGCCGTTGATGATTGCGCGTATGGAGTCGATACGGTTGGCCTTGAGATCATCTGAGATCGTATCGAGTACCGGGATGCCACCACCCACGCTCGCTTCGTAGGACAGATTCGCTCCCGATTCGGATGCTGCGGCTAGAAGCGCCTTGCCTCGCTTGGCGAGAACCTCCTTGTTGGCTGACACCACATGTTTACCCGAAGAGAGAGCGGAGGAGATCAGATCGAACGCAGGGTTTTCACCACCCATAAGCTCAACCACAACGTCGATATCCGGAGCGTCGACGACTTGCGAAGGATCATCGGTCAAGATACCAGCAGGCATTTCAACTGCGCGCTGCCTTGAGGTGTCTCTGACTGCTGCCCTGACCAGCTCCAGCTTCACCCCGTTGCGAAAGGAAATCCCGTCATCTTCGAGTATCGCCTGAGCTACCGCGGAGCCAACGACACCGACACCAAGCAGACCGATCCTTACCGTGCGCATCTCGTTTCCAGTCGTTCAGGAATGTGAACCAGTCACGCAACTAGTTCATGCATCCAGCCTTCTCAAGTAAATCACCCACAGGTTCACAATGCTGAACCCGACATAGTTAGCGACGCAGGCCAGTCCTTTAGCGTATCGGCTCAGTGATCCCAGGGATTCCCTGTGGGGTGGGCACCGCGTCAGAAGGCCCTCCCGTGATCGATGCACCTGGCAACAAGCCGTCCAACGGGTCTGGTTGCTGATTAGGGTCGGGAGTGGCCTGGATTGCATTCAGGGTCACCTGCTTGTTCACCCAGTTGACTATATCGCTGTCTAGGTCAACAAACATGTCGTCGTTCGCAGCGTAGATGCGCCCCTGCTCGTTCATAAAGACGGTCATCGCGTTGTCTTTCAAGACCTCCAGTGCCTCGGAATCTACCTCACGAGCCTCCTGGAACTCTTCGACAATCAACACCGACCAAAGATTGGTTTCTTCGTCAAGCTGTGGCCTTGTCGGCGTTCGGATCGGTTGAATCCGGTTCCCGTTTTCATCTGTTCCGAAGAGGAGTCTGTCCACCTGCCGGGCAACTACACCCTCCGGAACCCATCCAAGATCACCTTTGTCTCGGGGGGCATTGAAATCTTCAGAAAACTCGACAACGACATCCTCGACGTTCGCACCCGCGGTCAGTTCGCGCTCGATCAAGGCGATAGTCTGGGAATCGTTGGAGGTCAGGAGGATCTGATAGACGTGTACCTGTGGCTGAATACGTGGAATGTTGTCACCGACCACTTCACGCAACCGCTCCTGGAAAAGTACCTTCTTCAGGAAATCACGCCAGACCTCTTCGGGCAGCCCTACTCTGTTCAGGAACTGCCTCTTAGCCTCTTCCACGTTGGTCTGGAACTCTTCGGAATCCGGATCATCACCAGCGACAGCAAACCCCAGGATGAAGTTGATCCGCTCGTCTACCTCTTCAGGTGAAACGGAAACGCCAAACTGCGGAGCCAATTGGAATGCAAGCTCAGCTTCCTGGATGATCTGTAATGCTTCGAAAACGGATGTTCCTAGCTGGAAAGGAACACCTATCTCTTCGCTAAGGCGTTGGTTGAATCGAATCAGGTCAACCACATCACCACGGGTGTACTCAACCTCGCCAACCCTTATGGCGAGTGCTTTTGGAGGAGCAACAAACTCGTTCCAGAAGGCAACTCCCAGGACGATCATCAGCGCGGCGATGATTCCAATTGCGCCGAACAAAAAAGGACGCCCTCGCCTGCCCTGATCTTTCTTCTCACGGAGCATCTCGAAACGAGACTTAGTAGCACGTTGAGTGATGCTGCGTTGACCGGCCTGGTATTCGATTTCGGGATCCGGCGCCGGTCCTGAGATGTTTTCCTGATTGGTCATGGTCTTGGCGGTGAGTGTTTAAAGCCGTAAAGGCGATTACGGTTGAAGACTCATCGAAAGAAACGGGTCCGTATCAGTTGGCAGACTATTTCTTCTCGTCTTCAGCCTCTTCGGATTCGTCAGTAGCCTCATCTTCGCTTTCGGCAGGTTCATCAGATTCGTCTGTAGCTGTGTCCACTGAATCATCATCTGCAGACTCGCTGTCCTCAGATGATTCAACGCTTGCGGAGGCTTCCTCGGATTCGTTTTCCGGTTCGCCATTCTCGTCTTCTGACGACTCAGTCTCCTCAGCAGGAGCATCCTCAGTTTCCGTAGCGTTCTCAGTGTCGGTCTCAGCAGAGTCGGTGTTTTCAGCCTGTTCTGCCTCTGCGGTTGCAGCTTCTTCGACCTCGGTCTCTTCTGAACTAGCCTCTTCGCTGTCATCAGAACTTGCTGAAGCGGCAGGGGCTATCGACCCGGTCACTCGCTGGTGGTTCGGGGCGTATGGAAGCAGAGCCATAAATCGTGCACGTGAGATTGCAGTGCTTAGCTCTCGCTGGCACTTTGCGCAGTTGCCAGATTTGCGGCCAGACTCTATGCGCCCTCGGTCAGAGATGAACCGACGCAGGACGGAAACATCTTTGTATACGATCGATCCGACCTCTTTGCAGACACACTGCCTGCGACGACGACCTGAAAATCTTCTTGTTCCTGGTCGACCACCACCACCGCCACGCGTTTCTCTACCCTGCGAAGTTGTCATTTCTCTCCTAGTGGACTGGTCATCTGCGCCATATGCGCAGAATGGGAGCTGCTACCAGGGCAGCTCCTCCACGTCTTCTGCTGAATGTGAAGGTACTCCACCGTTGTCGGCCGTACCGGGAGGAGCGCCTGCCGCTGCTGGTGCTCCGAATTCGTCGCCGCCCTGGCCTTCAGGTCGGTCGAGGAAAATCACTCTGAACGCCCTGACTTCAAGGCTTGTTCTCTGTTGACCATCGTTACCCGTGAAGGTGTTCGTACTCAGACGGCCCTCTACAAATACCCGACGGCCTTTAGCGAGATACTGATTGACCGATTCCGCCTGTCTGTCCCACGCCGTGACAGTGAACCACTCCGTGTTGTCCTGCCACTCGCCGTCCTGACCGCGTGAGGGGTTGTTCACCGCCAAACGGAAATCGGTGACAGCGGTGCCGCTGGGCGTGTACCTCATCTGCGGGTCGGTCCCCGCACGGCCAATTAGCAGTATCTGGTTGAGACTCATATCAGTCCCCTTCTTTCAAGGGCTGGCAAAGGCTTTTTTCTCAAGCTCAGCTTTCGGCCTGTGCAGCCTTCTTGCGCTCTTCCTTCACGAGAAGGTGACGCAAGATGCCCTGGTCCGCTTCCATGGACCGATTGATCTCCGGCGTTGCAGCAGGCTCTATGCTGAACTTCGCCAGATAATACGCTCCTTCGCCGTTTTTCTTGATCGGGTATGACAGTGACCGACGGCCCCAGAGAGCCGCGGAGCTGATTTCGCCCCCGTTGTTCGTGATCAAGCTGGAGACAGTCTCTATCGACTTCTCACCGTCTTCGTCAGATGATGTGCCCGGAAGGATCCACATCAGTTCGTATTCGCGCAAAATCTATTTACCAACTATTCCTGAGATAAAAAGCGCCGTATCCCGGCGGTCTGCCAGCACTCTGACAGAACCGCAAAAGTATAGCACGCAGTTGCGATTGAGATCACTCTTTCGGCGCACGATTGCAGACAAGCTGGTTGACTTGCGCCGAGTGCCTACGCGTCGTCCAGCCCTGGAACATGGAACTGCGAAGCAAACTTCGACACCGATTGCTTGATTGACTTGAGCGTCGAGTCGTCGCCAGCCGCTTTGACCGCATCCAGTATGAATCCCGCGACCGTTTCCATGTCGGAAGTATCCATTCTGCGGGACGTGATCGCCGGTGTGCCAATACGAACGCCACTAGTGACCATCGGAGATTCGGGATCGTTCGGAATCGTGTTCTTGTTGGCGACAATCCCTGCGGCGTGCAGCGCGGCCTCCGCTTCTTTACCGGTCAGTCCAAGGGGTCTCACATCAACAAGCATCAGATGGTTGTCAGTTCCGCCAGAGACGATTCGCAAACCACCAGACGCTAGCGCACTGGCAAGTGACTGAGCGTTCTGGACAATTGAAGATGCATACTGCTTGAAATCAGGCTGAGCTGCCTCCTGATACGCGACAGCTTTCGCGGCAATCGAATGCATCATCGGCCCGCCCTGCATGTTCGGAAACACAGCCGAGTTGTACTTGCGAGCAAGCTCTTTCGTTATGATGGCCATAGCCCCGCGTGGGCCTCGCAACGTTTTGTGCGTCGTGCTCGTCACAACGTCAGCATGCGGTACAGGCGATGGATGCGATCCACCGGCGATTAATCCTGCTATATGGGCCATATCGGCCAACAGGAAGGCCCCAACTTCATCTGCTATCTCTCGAAATCGGCCGAAATCGATAGTGCGAGGGTAGGCCGTGTAGCCGCACACGATCACGTTGGGCTTGAACTCGCCAGCGACGCGAGCAATCTCATCGTAGTCAAGTTGTTCGCTGTCTGAATCGACGCCATAGTGCCCGAACTCGAAAAGCTTTCCGGAAAAGTTCACCGGCGAACCGTGAGTGAGATGTCCTCCGTGATCAAGCGACATTCCAAGTACCCGGTCGCCGGGCTTTATCATTGCGAAGTAAGCCGCCATGTTGGCCTGAGACCCGCTATGAGGCTGAACATTCACGTGCTCGGCCCCGAACAACTCCTTGGCCCGCTCAATTGCCAGGTTCTCTGCCGAATCGACGTGTTCAGTACCAGCGTAGTACCGGCGACCGGGATAACCCTCGGCGTATTTGTTCGTGAGAACAGATCCGGTTGCAGCCAGCACAGCCGCACTTGCGTAGTTTTCGGAAGCGATTAACACGATGTTCTCGCGCAGACGTCGTTCTTCCAGTTCGACGATGTTCGCTATCTCAGGATCGCTCTTCGCCAACGATGGCGGTACAGACATCTCTCGCTCCGGTCAGAAGATTGATATTGCGGACGGCGCAGACTAGTTTATCGACGAAAACCCGTCAGCAACCATTAGCCAGTCAATGCGGAGGCAATCGGGCGATGGTGCCGTCGTGCCGGTACTATTCAACTGCTCGCAAATCTCTGATCCGATTCAAATTCACACAGGAGCCACATGACCCAGCAACAGCATCCGCAGAACCTCAGCACCCTCGAACTGATCCAAGATGCGCCCGAACGAGCAATGGTCGTATTTGCGCACCCGGACGATGCGGAGATCGGAGCGGGAGCAACCGCGGCAAAGTGGGCGAAGGCGGGGACAGAAGTTGTTTACGTGCAGTGCACAAGCGGGTCGAGTGGCAGTAATGACCGAACGATGAGTTCAGAGGCAATAGTCCCCATTCGCGCAGCGGAACAGAAGGCTGCCGCTGACACGATTGGTGTCAAAGCAATCGAGGTGTTTGACCATGCCGATGGTTGGCTTGATCCAGACCGCATCTTCCTGGAAGAGCTTGTGCGGGTGATCAGGAGACACAGGCCAGAAGTGGTCTTCGCTCACGACCCTGAACGGTACGCCGGTTTCAACCATCGTGATCACAGGGCGGTGGGGATCACGACAAAGGATGCGATCTATCCATATGCCCGAGATCACCTGCACTTTCCTGACCAGGTTGAACAAGAAGGACTAGAGCCGTGGAAAGTGAAGCACCTGTTCATGTGGGGTACAGATCAGCCCAACGTCATCGTCGACGTTAGTTCCACTCTCGAGACCAAGATCGAGGCACTTTTCAAACATGAAAGCCAGGTCGGCGGGCTAGCGACTAACGTCGATGCTGCCGAGCGAATGCGGAATCGAGCCAGGGAATCGTCGGAAGGTTTCGATTTCGAGTACGCAGAACGGTTCCGCCGCATTACAGCACGAGCGTAATCTCAAGTAGATGCCTTTTATAGACCTTCTTGCCCACATACTGCCCGGTGTCGACGACGGCCCGGCGACTATGGACCAGAGTGTCGATATGGCTCAGGCTGCGGCAGAGGAAGGTACCGAAACTATTGTCTCGACACCGCATCTGAGTGATGTCGAACTGAATTCAAGTCTTGAAGATGTACGACAATTGTTGGCGGACCTGAACTCGCGGCTTCGGCGCGAGGCTGCTGACGGGGCACCTTTTGTCAGAGTGCTTCCGGGCATGGAAAATCGGATAACTCCGGACCTTCCGGATCGAATCGAGCCTGGCAACGCATTGACATTAAGCAGTTCCCGCTTCGTCCTTCTCTCAACTCCGTTCGCGACCTTTCCGGAGTACATGGAAGAAGTGATAGCTCGCCTTCGAATGAAACGCCTGGTGCCTATCCTGGCGAGACCCGAGAGAAACCAAGTGTTGCGGAGCGATTTTCGGAGGATGCGGGACTTGATTGAAATGGGAGTCCTGTTTGTCGTCACAAGTGGCAGCGCCACGGGCTCTTTCGGCAAAGATGCCCAGAGGGCAGCCCTCCGCATGGTCCAATATCGGCTGACCCATGCTGTTGCGTCAGATATGCATGCCCTGGAAGGCTCCAGACCACCGGGCTTGAGGCGGACGTTCAGGTGGATGGAACGGGCATCTGACGCCGAAACCGCCAACAGATTGCTATTAGACCAACCAAGGATGATCCTGCAAGGCCATTCGCCTGAGGCGGAGACGATCGATCCGGGATCCAACGAACGCAGTTGGTGGCGGTCTTCAGGGCTCGGGCTGGGTCGTCTCCTTAGTCGCGGCTAGCCAAGCGCAAGCCCTCGCACAAAGCGGATAAAGAGAGCGGTGACTGGCTGGAACAGCCTGTGGACGTAAGTCGTTCCCCAGGTGACCAGTATTCCAACAGCAGCCCCACCGAGAATATCTGTCGGATAGAAGACACCGGCGTAGACCCTGGCGAATCCGTACAGCAGCGCGGCTCCAAACAGCCAGTACCCGAACTTGCGATTCGCCATCCACGCGGCAGCCCCTGCGGCGAAACCAATTGCTACAGGATTCGCAGGAAAAGACGGGTCAGTCGCTCTGTAAAAAAGAAGCTCTATTTCATCGAGTTCAACATAAGGTCGCGGACGCTTCCACGCCAGGTTGATCAAAACCACCGCGACATTTGAAAGACCGATCGAGCTGATCCCAATCAGTACCCAGTGCTGAAAATGTTCGCGCTCGGCAATAGTTCGTGCAGAAAACCACATACCGAACATCGCAAGTGAGAACACCAACGGCATCAGGTAGTCGGTCGAAACGATTCGGATGAGATCGTCAAATAGCGCGACATTGCCTGAGAGACCGTTAAGCCAGAGCACAAGCTCTTTGTCGATAGGGTTCATTTCCGCAGCCGCTTCCAAATCTGAAAGGAGATACTCCAACGGTCTGCACGACTGAGCAACGCGGAGGCATCGCGGGGGAGATCATTCCGGAATCGAACCCACGAGGACTTAAGCGCAGACAAGTACGAATCGCTGACCAGACGATCCAGTCCATCGATTTCTGGTTGATCTGAAGCGGCGGGCACGGCCTCAATCATCATGCGATCTGGGAACAGCCTTCTATTCAGCGTTCCAGCTGCGAGAGACATGATGCCGGCTATCAGTGCTGACAGCGGAAACCAGGTTGCCTGCCCGGTACCAGACAAGCCACCGTCAACATCGTTGACGTTTCGTGCAGCCCCGAGATCGCCCCAGTCGGCCTTACCCCAAAGACGGGTCGATGAGTCAGCTTCGACCGAACCTGCTGCCCAGGGGCCGTCCACCCAGAGTGGCAACATAAAGAAGAGTGCTACCCCAGCAATGATTAAGGCAACCCCAAAGAACCTCGTGCTCAGTCGCCCGGGTATCAACCACATGCCCCGGTAACCGCCGATCGAAACGGCAATCTGCAGGGCTCCCAATGTCGCGAGCAACGCGAAGTAGAAGTAGTGGCGAGCAAAAAGCGCCTGGACGTCTGATGGATCAGGAGTCAATTGGAAGTGTCGTAGTGTTCGAATTCATTCCGGCGATTGCGCGTCTGATTGGCTCTATTTCGACGAGCATCAAGGTTCTCAGAGTGCAATCGTCGCAGAGTGCTGCCTTTACCCGCTAACGGGTAAAGCACCTACCCGCCACCGGGAACGACAGGAGTGCACCAATCCATGTAGTCCGGGTTGTCTCCTTTGACCGTTGCAAAGTAGATGTCTTGCAGCTTCTTCGTGACCGGTCCCATCTCTCCATCACCAATCTTGCGGTTATCCAACTCACCCATGGGCGTTATGTGGGCGGCTGTGCCGGTTAAGAACACCTCGTCAGCAAGATACAGTTCACTCCTGTGCATCCTGCGTGAAACGACCTCCATGCCAAGCTCTTTCGAAGCCAGTTCGATCACAGAGTCTCGAGTTATTCCAAGAAGGCAGTTTTCGGTCTCAGAAGGTGTGTGTATCTTGCCACCGGAAACCATGAACAGATTTTCGCCGCTACCTTCAGAAACCGTCCCATCCCAGTTCAGTAGAACCGCCTCGTCGTAGCCGGCGGTAACCGCTTCAGTCTTGGCGAGAATGCTGGTTGTATAGAGTCCGGTGATCTTTACACCGGTGGGCATCATCGAATCTTCAGGTCTGCGCCACGAAGATGTTTGGCACCTGATTGGTTTCTCGTTTTCGATGTAATTGCCGAACGGGAGAACTACAACTGTGAATTCATCATCGAGTTCGTGGAGCTTAAGGTTGGCGACAGCTTCCTGGCCTTTGAACGCCAGCGGTCGTATGTAAACGTCCTGTCGATAGCCGTTCCGTTCGATGAGATCTGTTGTGATTTTGCAGAGCTCATCAGCATCGTATGGGAGTTCGATTCGGAGCATGCGGCAACCGCGCAAGAGCCTCTCGTAGTGCTCTCGGAGCCTGAATACGTACATCTTGCCGTGCGCTTCGTTCCAGTTGCCCCGTATGCCCTCGAAGACTGCCGTCCCGTAGTGGAGGGCATGAGTCATGACGCCGACCTTCGCATCCTGTAGGGGGACCTGCTTCCCACCCAGGAATGCGTATGCATCTGGCGTCATATCTCTGTTCTCCGTAGCTGATTGTTCAAATTCAACATGTCCACGCAAGCCGCGTGCATGTCACTACCGGTCTTGCGACGCAGCCGGTAGGCCGGGCAATTATACGTTTGCAGACTTGCTGTACAACTCGCGTGTTGTTGGAAACCTGGTACTCAATACTTTCAATAGCAGTTGAGACACCACGTACGAGACGGGCGTTAACTAGCAAGGGGCAAAAACTGATGACGCTGAGGCTCCAGGTGAGTTAATCTTCAGACAAGACAGATGAGATCGGACGCTGTTTGACCGGTCCGGTCACAATGACATAGAAGGTGATATAGATGCGCGAACAGGCCAACACCGCTTGGGGACTGACCGTCTCCCGCCGCTTCATGGACCAGTCACAGGCCAATGGAGCAGTGGACAGTCTTAAAAAGGCCGGGTTCAGGGAAGACGAGATCAGGGTGTGGCAACAGAAAGAGCCGGCTGTCAACAGTCGCGAAGACGCGATGGCACGCGTGATTGAAGGCGTTCTGGCAGGCGGTGTGATCGGCGGTCTCGCTGTCTTCTTTTTGACCATCGCGGTTACCTGGGCTGGTAGCGAATCGGTGAGTGAGGAAAGCGCCGCAATAGGAGCGATCATCGGAGCGCTCGCTGGTGCGATAATCACAGGATTCGCCGTAACGGTCATTTCCAGGCGAATTGCTTTCAGTCACCCACATGAAGAGCACCCGGGTGCAGGTACGGTAGTCACCGTCACGGTCGGTGAACGCGAGGCTGAGGCGAAGCGCGTTTTTGACGGCGCCAGTTAGGGTTCGACCTCGTTCTTCGTAGCCATCACCCAGAAGAACGTTTCAGGGCCATCGATGCCGTTCTCAACAGTCTCGTGTTCGGCGTATTCGATACGAAAACCTGCATCGAATATCTGCTGCTTGGCCTTCTCCGGGTTGTGGTAACTCCAGAACATCCGAGCGCCAAGCCAGTCGTTATCCCAGTCTTCTTCGTCACCTCGTTTGCCGAGCGAAGCGAGGAAGACCCCGCCTGGCTTTAGCCAGTTGGCGATTTTGGTGAACAGCTCTGGGTGTTCACTGCGAGGCACATGGATGATCGAGAAAAACGCTGTAACTGCATCGTACGATCCGGCTGAAAACCCGACTTCCGTCATGTCTGCCTGAACAAACGATGCGCCCGGAACGTTTATGCGGGCAAGTTCGATCTGGCGGGAAGAGAAGTCCACGCCCGTGACATCGAACGTCTTAGACAACGACGCGGTGAATGGCAAACCGGCTCCACATCCGAGATCGATAATCTTTCCATCGGCGGCTACACGGGAGCGAAGTGCGGTGATGTGCCGCTCTATCTGCTCCCTCAGTTCCGGTGTTTCACGAGTATCTGTAACTCGCTGCAGGTACTCGTCTGCAATGACGTCATACCCTGAACTGACTACTCGTCGATAGTCCTCGGGCTTCAATTCCGATTCACCCCGTCAAATCGGGCTCAGTGCTCACTCACCGTGTGGCTACTGATCCAGTCGAAGTTGATGTCCTGGCCCAGGCCCGGAGTCGTCGGCATATGGATGTTGCCGTCTGAATCCATTTCGTCAACGATGCTGTTCAGGTACTCAGGAGCCTGGTCGTAATCGACGAATGGGTGCAACAGACCGCGTTCGTACCACCGAGCGTTGCTGATTGCACCCAGGACGGCAAGGTTTCCTGCTCCGCCGCCGTGAATTTCAGCATCCATGTTGAAACTCTCAGCAAGATGAGCGATCTTCATGCTCGGACCGATACCACCTACGTCCATGACGCCCGTTCGAGCGATGTCGCAGACGCCGCCAGCAATCCACTCGGCACGGGTGTGGAACTTACCCTCCATGTACTCGGGACCGAGCACAGGAATATCGAGATTGTCGGCGAGCCACTTGTATGACGAATACGAGTGCTCGTCCATCGGCTCTTCGTACCAGTAGTAACCCAGATCCTGGATCCCTTTGCCAAGCTCGTATGCTTCCGTGCGGCTGTACCAGTGGTTAGCGTCGAGCATCAGTGGCACATCAGGTCCGACAGCTTCCCTGACGGCCGCACATGCCTTGATGTCCATCTTCACGCTGGGTGCCCAGGATACCGGCGGCATCCACGTGTGGAGCTTGATCGCCTTGTAGCCACGCTCGATCAGCCATTCACCGAACTTGCCGTAGTCCTCTGGAGTGGCCAGACCGTTCTCCATCTCATCACCGCACATCGTGCTGCCATAAGCAGGAACTCTGTCACGGTAGCCGCCCAGCAGCTTCCACACCGGTGTGTTGAGGGCATTTCCTGCGAGGTCCCAGAGCGCAAGCTCAACGGAGGCCAGAGTTCTGTCTGTCAACTGTTCTCCACTGCCCCGCTGCCATCGGGCAAGCCCCAACCAGAGCTTCTCGCGGTCCATTGGGTCCTGCCCCATCAAAACCTTCTTGACATAGTTCTCGATCAGGTGCGAACGGAGCGACTCGACAGCACCAAAAGATCGACCGCTGTTGCCTTCGTCGTCTGTGATCGTGATCATCGCCTGCCTGGACTCGTGTGGATCGCCAGGGTGCGTGTGGCCGTCTGTGTCGTGGACGGTATGCGACGTGTAGGTGAAAACGGTAACTTTGATCTCTTCGATCTTCATACTCTGTTCCTGATTTTTCGATTGACAGCGTTTAGGTTCAGCAAGGTCATTTGTGCCGGTACCGGAGCCGAAGCTTACCCTCAGTGCATTGCCACGTCGACCGAATCTCCAGTTCTCTGGCGAGGATTCCGGAGATGGACATATTCGAATACACTTCCCGTCCCGGCACCGATAGCTACTAACAGCCTTCAGGTGACAACTCGCAATGAGGAACCGCGGCACGGGTGATAGCACCTCCCGCACAAGTCAAGACGCTACTCCGCCCCGGCGAAATACTCGAAGACTCCCTTCGATATCTTTCGTCTTGTTAACACTGGCTGTGATCGCAGCAGGTTCCGGAGTTGTGGCCTGGGCGTTCATCCGAACAGAGCCTCGCGAGATCGAGATCATCATTCCCACGCCCGGACCCGTTGTCGTTCAGGTGACCGGCCTGGTGTCCGAACCCGGCGTCTACTCGCTACCACCTGGATCCCGTGTGCAAGATGCCATCAATGCTGCAGGCGGCCTGACCGCCTCTTCCCGCATCAACCTGGCCGCTGAACTCAGAGACGGGCAGCAGCTGGTTGTACGCGAAGAGCCTGAAGGCCAAAACGCCGCAGGTGCCGATGATGAATCAGGTTCTGCAGAAGACGATCCGAATGTACTGCTCGATCTCAACACCGCGAGCGCCTCTCAGCTTGATCAACTTCCCGGAATTGGACCGTCAAGGGCTGCTGCGATAGTTGAGTTCAGGGAGCGCAACGGACCGATTCTCTTCGTCGATGATCTGACCGCGATTGACGGTATAGGCCCAGCAACCGTTGACAGGCTCAGACACCTGGTTGTTCAGCCTTGAAACTGGTCACGGCTTCAATCCTGTTTGTGTCCGGTGTAGCGCTTGCTTTCGCAACGGGCGCTGCACTAGATAACCCTCTCGTACTGTCATTGGCAGCTACGCTGATGATCACACTTGGTGTAGTCACGTTCTTCCAGCTGAGGAACCGAGGCAGGCCCTTGATCGCATTCGGCCTGATGATTCTGCTGCTCGGTTTTATCCGTGTCGCTCTAGAGATTGAAGATCCGGCTAAGGGCTGGCGCAACGTACCGGACGACGGAGAGTCGGTGCATGTCACAGCCTGGCTCGACGACGATGCGCGTCGTGCAGGATCAGGTGTCCGCCTCGGGTTACGTGCAATCACTGTGAATGGTCAACCCGCTGGGTTTCCTTTCTCCGCATTCGTGAGCGGCCTGTCTGACATGAACGAAACAGGACGCAGCTCAAGCGGATTCCGTTATGGAGACGTTTATGCGTTCAGTGGACGGTTTTCAGTCGCCACAGGGGAGTTTGCAGAAGATTCCGCCGGCACAGTATTCACCGGTGTCGTGTCGTTGGTCGCGGCTGATGCTGGAAACCCACTCAGGCGTGGTGTCGCGGGTGTACGAGAAAGAATTTCAAGCAATCTGAGCAAGTCAATCAGCGAACCAGCTTCTTCGTTGGCCCGAACGATGCTCGTCAATGACAGAACCGGCCTTTCAGAAGAGCTGAACCTCGATTTCCGGGAATCCGGTACCTCGCACATCCTGGCGATTTCAGGTCTACATGTCGCCCTCATAAGCGGACTCGCGATGGTAGTGGCAGCAGGCCTAGTCGGGAGGCGCGGGCAGTACTACTTGCTTCTGCCTCTGGTTGTTACGTGGGGTTATGCAGCATTAGCCGGATTTTCGCCGTCAGTAACGCGTGCGGCGATCATGTTCAGTGTCTATCTCCTGGCCCGCGCCCTGGGTCGCCAGAACTCTTCGCTTCCCGCTATTGGATTCGCCGCCGTTGTAATGGTTGCGATCGATCCTGAAGTTCTGAAGTCTGTATCGTTTCAACTCAGCTTTGCAGCTATCTCGGGCATCGCTGTCCTGACACCGAAAATCATGTCTGGCTCCCGTCGCGTTACCACGCTATTGAGAATCGGTGATCTGGACGAAACTTCCTTCATATCGAAGATAGTCGGCGGACTCGCTGTTTCAGTCGCGGCGACGCTCATGACATGGCCCTTAGTTGCCGTCAACTTCGGTGAGGCACCTATTTGGGGCGGATTCGCAACCATCATCATCCTGCCCGCGGTGCCATTGCTGATCGTCTTTGGAGCTCTGTCTGCGTTAGCAACCACGATTTCCACTCAACTCGGCGAAGTAATCGGCTGGCCTGCATGGCTACTTGCTGAATTCATCGCCGGTGTCGCCTCGTTCTTCCGCGACGTACCGCCGGGCGCCATCGACACTTCGGGGTGGAGCACCTGGATTGCTGTGCTTTTCTACGCCGGTATCTTCGTGCTGTTCCGGTGGGATCAAGTATGGACAATTGCACTCCGAGCACTGGACCACGCCCGAAGCTCTGCTTCAGTGCCGCTTTCGGAGCGGAGATTCGTGGCAGCTGGTGTCCCCGTTTGGATTGTTGTCGTTGCCATCGCGGTTGCAACTATCGCCTGGTCAGGTGCAATAACTTCGGCGAACAACAATGATCTATCCGTCACCTTCTTTCAAACAGATCGCGGTGACATGATCTTAGTGCGTACGCCAAACGGCAATTCAGTTTTGATTGATGGCGGTAGAGATCCGTTAGGTGCAGTTCGCCGATTGGACGATTCGCTGCCTTTCTGGGATCGGTCGCTCGATCTGCTTCTGGTTACGCATCCCGATGCAGATCATCTAGGTGGCTTGTCAGCAGTCGTCGAGAGGTACGACGTGAACATGATTGCTGAGATTCCGCAGGAACACGCCAGCTCAGTGCATGCGGCCTGGCGAAGGATAGTCGATCAACGCGAAGACACTGTGACCCTTTCACCAGGGACACTAATCGCGCTGGATGATGGAGTGACACTTGAGGTTCTGTCTGGCGGTCGACCCTTTATCGACGCTTCAATCAACGATGCGTCTGTAGTGACCATGTTGAGATATGGCGATTTTTCTATGCTTCTTACGGGCGATATCACCTCGGTGACAGAACGCCGATTACTTGAATCGGGGCATAACCTGAATGCCACCGTTCTCAAAGTCCCACACCATGGCAGCGACACTTCGTCGACAGAAGGTTTCTTGGATGCAGTCAATCCTGAAATGGCAGTTATCCAGGTCGGCACTGACAACCGTTTCGGGCATCCGAATGATGAGGTAATCGAACGAATCGGCAGACTTGTTCCAGACCAGAACGTATTCGTCACCGCGGAGGCTGGAGATGTGACCGTGCGAACGGATGGAACAAGAGTCACCGTCTCATCCGACCGTTAATTCACGAGCGACGGATACTAGAAGCCTCGGTTCGTGACCGGATCAGGGATGCCTTCCCATCGAGTGTCACCCTGAGAACGCTTGACTGCGATGACCTTTACCACGTCCGGGTTGCCGAGTCCGTGCAAAGCCTTGCCCTCCAGCACATTCACTGCATTCTCTCCCCAGCGTTTAGCACCTTCTGCGGACGTTACGTCAGATGCACCTGCAAAGTGCGGAGTGATAGTGAGGTTCGGCAGCTTCAGTAATGGGTTTTCCGCGTCCAGCGGCTCGGTCTCGGTCACATCGATTCCTGCCGCGTATATCACGTCTGTTTCGAGAGCTTCTTGCAGTCCTGCTTCATCGACGAGCGGACCACGAGCACAGTTGATAAACACTGCCTCCGGCTTCATCTTCCTGAAGCTTTCAATGTTGAATGCGTGATTTGTCTCTGTCGTCGCCGGTGAATGAACGGTAATGAAATCGGACTCGGCCAACAATGTGTCGAATTCGACTAGCTGTACGCCGTAAAGATCGGCTGTAGTTTGCGGCACGTACGGATCATGGGCAATTATTCGAGCCGGTCCGAATCCTCTGACCCTTGATGCGAACGCCCTGCCAATATTGCCAAGTCCGTATATACCGACTGTGTTGCCTGCTATCCGTCTCAACCTGTTGCGCAGGGCGTTGATCTCCTTTGGTCGGTCGCTCCAGGCACCGTCTTTGGTCGCCTCTCTCAACTCAGGAATCTGCCGGGTAATCGAAAGCAACATCGCCATCGCATGATCGGCAACCTCACTGGTGTTAATGCCCGGTGTGTTCGTTACCGCGATGCCAAGCTCCGTCGCAGACTCAAGGTCTACAGAGTCAACCCCTACACCACTGCGCCCTACCATCTTCAGATTCGGCAGGGCCTCGAGCACTTTTCGAGTTGTATGTGGCACAGTGCCGACCAGAAGGACATCGGCATCTTTCGCTGCTGAGATCACCTGTTCCTCTGTGTCACAGGAGACGTACTCAACTTCGACCCCGGCCTCTTTAATCACGTTCAGCGTGATTTCGCTTGGTGGCCGATTGTTCATCGTAATGACGACTTTGCGTGCTGGCATAACTGATCCTGTATTGACTGGTAGCTGTTTGAGGCGAAAGATACCCGATGGGTGGGACAGGCGGAGCATACCGGATGCCATCACCCCACAGGGGCGCCAAGTTAATCACAAGCATCTCCTCAACGTGAGTAGACCGAGTCCAGCAATGCCAAAACCTTTCGCATCTAACTTCACGCTTCAGCTCGATCAGAAGATTCCGATGCGAGACGAAGTTGAACTGTCCGCAGACATCTACCTCCCAAACAACGATGAAGGGCCCTGGCCGGTCTTGTTGCTTCGAACGATCTACAACTCGAAGGACGCCCGATACATCAGTTGGACTGAAAAGTTTGTCGAAGCCGGCTATGCGGTCGTGCTGCAAAACACGCGGGGTCGCCACGACTCGGATGGTGAGTGGGAGCCTTACACATGTGAATTCGAAGACGGCTTCGACACCCATGAGTGGATTGGTCGGCAGCCCTGGTGCGACGGCAATATCGGCACCTTCGGGCTCTCCTACCCGGGATTCACCCAAACTGCACCGGCGACGCTTCGTTCCAAGTATCTGAAAGCGTTAGTGCCAATCGCATCTCAGCAAGACAACTACGGCCATCACAGGGTCGATGGCGTTATCGCACACGCCACGAGCCTCTTCTTCGCCAACATGATGGGCCGGGTGATGCAGACCGAAGCACTTGATCGATTGGACTGGGAAGCGATCTACAGACACTTGCCGATCCTGGAAACACTGGACCAGATCGGCAAGTGTGATTACTACCGCGGTGTTGTGGAGCACGAGCAATACGACGAATTCTGGTCGAGTTACTCGCTGAGAGACAAATACGGTGAGGCTGACACGCCGGCGCTATTTGTGACCGGCTGGTACGACTCTCTCCTCCACGAGACGATCACAGTCTTCAACGGCTGGAAAAAACACGCGGCAAGTGAAGCGACGCGGCTGCGCACAAAGTTACTGATCGGCCCGTGGAGTCACCAGGTTGCACCGTGGGGTCGTAAGCCGCTTGGTGAAAACGGATTATTTGAAGACGTTGAGTTTGGTGAACACGCCGTCGGAGACAACTCCGAGATCCACCTGCGCTGGTACGACGCTTTGCTCAAGAACGAAGACAACGGAGTCGACAATGAGCCGCCGGTAAAGATATTCGTGATGGGCACCAACGAGTGGCGTCACGAGAACGAGTACCCACTCGCTCGCACTGAATGGACCAGGCTCTATCTGCACGGTGATGGCCCACATGATGCGCAGGAATACGCTCTGAGCGGAGGTTTGCTCAGCTTCGAAGCACCAGTTCGCGATGAACCGCCCGACAGGTTCCGCTACGACCCCGATGATCCCGTTCCGTCATGGGGGGCTCAGTACCAGACTATGGATCTAACTGGACCGCGTGACCGCCGAATGGTTGAACGGCGGGGCGATGTTCTCGTCTACACATCCGACCCACTTCGGAGCGATCTGGAGGTCACGGGCCCTGTATCCGCCACTATCTTCGCCTCTTCCTCAGCGAAAGACACCGACTTCACGGCAGCTCTTGTCGATGTGTTCCCGGATGGGCGGGCGATCATCCTGACCGAAGGCATCTGCCGCGCACGCTTTCGCAACGGTACCGACAACCCGGAGATGATCACTCCCGGGAAGAGCTACGAGTTCACCATCAACATGTGGGACACCTCGAACGTCTTCCTGGCTGGCCATTGCATTAGGGTCGAAGTCTCTTCCAGCAACTTCCCTCGCTACAACCGCAACCTGAACACAGGGAACCCTATTGCGACCGACACTGCAATCCGCGTCGCTCACCAGACGGTGTTCCACGATGAAATACGTGCTTCGCATGTGACTTTGCCCGTAATACCCGCAGAGTAGAATGTTTCCATGTCCGAAACCATGCAGTCAGTAACGACTGCGCCGTCTGGAGTCCTACATGCGAGGAATCCCTTCGTCCCGACAGCAGCCGAATCCGGTCAGCAACCCGAACAAAAGACCGATCGACTTCCGAGCCACGAGCCAGCAACAGAGCAGCAACGGTTCTTATGACGAACATGGTCAGGGTGGTCGTTTCAAGAAGATCCTCTTCGCAATAGTCCTCGGTCTGATACTGACGATCCTGGCCACGATTCTTATCGACGCATTGACCGGCCAGAAGGTTTCGTAGGCCTAAAGGTCCGAAGTCACCTGATGCGGTCTGACCAGAGTGAGGAATGATCTATGCCCTGGAACCCAACCGGCTGGAACGTCGCTCGTAGAACGCGTGCACCTCACGAGCGACCGCGTAACTACAACGATCCGAGTAAGCAGCACGAACTAGAGACGTTCTACAATCGCTCAACGACGATCGAAAAGCTGAAGGTCTTTGCGGTAGTTGTACCTCTGCTGCTGGTCATCGGACTCGTCGCGTTCATAGCGTTCAACATTTTGTCCAGCTAACATCGCCTCGCCACCCGATTCACCTTACTTGGCATCAGCGAGGCCTCTAAATTGCACACCGTAAACGCCAGCTACAACATCATGGTGCCGATGCGAGACGGTGTGCGATTGGCGACAGACCTGTACAGGCCTGCCGATGAAAATGGTGCTCTGATCGACGGTGAATTTCCTGTCATCCTGGGCCGCACTTCGTATGACAAGTCAAATCCGGTCATATGGGTTGATCCAATCGCAAACTTCTTCGTGCCACGCGGCTACGTCGTTCTGCTACAGGACTTGCGCGGTAGAGGACAGTCAGAGGGCACAGGACAGTATTTCCACACAGCAAACATCAATGAAGGCAAAGACGGCTACGACACGATCGAATGGGCAGCCTCACAGACGTGGTGCAACGGCAAAGTCGGCATGGTCGGAGCTTCACACGGCGGCATCGTCCAGAACATGGCTTCTCTGGAACGACCACCTCATCTCGCGGCTCTCTGGGTAGATGTAGCTCCGACGAACGCGTTCAAGTGGGAGGCTCGCCAGGGAGGTGCGATGGGCCTTCATATGTACGGAGCGCTCTATCTGCACGGCTACGATTCTCAAGAACTGCGAGGTAATCCGGAAGCCATAGAGAAGATCGAGCGAGGAGCGGAGAATCTTCGTGAAGAGCTGCTTCGCTTACTCAAGGAGCCTCTACGCCCCGGCGAAACGCCGATAGCAGCAGTTCCAAACCTGGAAAAGATTCTGTTCCACTACTACCGCGATGGGGTCTACAACGAGTTCTGGTCACAGGAAAGTTTGGATCAGTCGCCACACTTCGAGCGCATGGCCGACATCCCCGCGGTCTATTCGTCCGGTTGGTACGACCCGTTCCCGGCAGATGTGACAGAGCAGTTCGCCGCGATGGCGAAGCAGAACTCGACGCCTCAGAGGCTTGTAGTCGGGCCGTGGAACCATGTGCTGATGCGAGGCAAGGGCTCGACTTCAGTCGGCGAGGTGGAATTTGGTGCTGCGGCGAAATGGGGAGATGAAGTCTTTAACGCACAGAGACTTCGTTGGTTCGATCGTTGGTTAAAAGGCGAAGAGACCGACGTTGAACATGACGCGCCTGTGCAGATCTTCGTTATGGGTGGCGGCTCCGGGAACAAAGACGCAAACGGAAGTATCGAACACGGTGGCAAATGGCGTGATGAACAGGAATGGCCAGTTGGTCGGACAGTAGATGTTCCGTTCTACATTTCTAACGACGGATCACTTAGATCGCAGATACCTGATGACGGCGAGGGACGGGCCGTTTGGAAATACGATCCTCAGAATCCAGTGCCAAGCATCGGTGCAAACGTTACGGGCATGTACGAGTGGGTGCCACTGAACAAGGGACTTGATGCCTCTTATATTCCGCAGCGAGCACGGATGAACTCTGTGATTCCTGATGGGCCGAAGCACCAGAAAGAGCGGCCTGAATTACTCTGCTGCGCTGAACCGTACCCGCTCCTGCGAGACCGCGCCGACGTCGTTGTGTTTGAGACGGATCCGCTCACTGATTCGATCGAGGTAACAGGTGCGCCATCAGTTGAGCTGTGGGTATCGTCTTCAGCGGTCGACACCGACTTCACAGCAAAGCTGCTCGATATATATCCGCCGTCTGATGACTGGCCCGATGGTTTCCATCTCCCGCTCGCCGATTCCATCATCCGAACTCGTTTTAGAGATGGATTCGACGAGGAGCACTTCATGGAACCGGGCGAGGTCTACCGGGTCCGGATCGAACTGCCGCCAATCTCAAATCTGTTCACGGTTGGACACAGGATAAGACTCGACATTTCGTCGTCGAACTTTCCGCGATTCGATGTGAATCCGAACACAGGTGAACCGTTAGGCAAACATACTCGATTCGAGATCGCTGAGAACACCATGTACTACGGTAGTGATCACCTTTCGGCAATCCATCTTCCGGTTGTGCCGAGCGATTGAGACGAACAGAATTTGATTGCGAGGCCGGAACTCAGCGTGAGGAGACAGTTCACGGTTGTTCCGGCCTCGCTGGCCGGATGAAGAGACCGGCGTAAAGCCGAGATAGATACCTGCTCATCCATGCCCCTCAGCGTGGGTTCGCTGGACGTTTTCTACACCACTTAACTGGGGTAGTTGCAAACGTCACCTCAGTATCTGGATCTGGCGCGGTCTCAACTGAACAATTCGGTTGTTAAGTACCACTCCTGCGGCATCACCTGAGCATGTGTTCGCTACTTATTGCTCGATGGTGCCATCTGAATCGAAGTCGATATTGACGACGAAAGAAGTTGTCTCCCTTGGCGCTGAGTGTCTCCGTCTTAGCACACCGTTAATGGCCTACCCCATAAAGTCGCTGCGCAAAGCTGTCTCCAGATTCGCTCCGCCGTCTCCTCGCTTTGCGAATTCACGCTGCTTGCCTTAGGCGCGGGCTCAAACGCTCCAGCAGTCACCAGTGATTTACGAGTCTGGATTTCCGCTGTAGTCAGCTATGAAAACCTTCCTAGGTCAGTTCTGGGTCAGAGGAACGTAGGAGTTTTCTAGGATGGGGGCGTCCACACCAGAAGCACCGTCTCAGCCTGTTCTCTTACAAAGCTCCTACAGGAGCAATGCGTGCTACGCATCGATGCGGTTCTAAGGTTCGATCACCATAGGTGTTGACTTGAAGAGTAGGATTGATAGCAAGATGAATATCCAAGCCAGCAAAAACACGACCTGCCTCTGTTGTCCTTGTTACACGAAGGAATTTTCTTAGGCGCGTCGAGATAACTAACTGCACTTACACTCCCGGCCAGCGCTTAGGCCGGGAGTTTTATTAGAGTCAAGTGAGCGGAGATCCGAAATACACGATGGCGATAGCAACAGGAACAACGCCTGAAAAACAGCCGTTCTTCAGTTTTCCTAACCCGATTAATGAGAGCGTGGCTAGAACTGTGGCAGCAGGTGTCGTGATAATCGCAGCGGCCACGATCGCGTTCGACTTCCCGTGGCTAATGTTTGCGCTGGCATACGGATTCATCGCCAGGGTCGCAGCAGGACCACGACTGAGCCCTCTGGCACAGATCACATTGCGAGTAGTGATACCTGCTCTGAAACTGCCTTACAGACCAATTGCTGGCCCACCCAAACGGTTTGCGGCCGCTATCGGCGTTGCTTTCAGCGTAACGGCAATCATCCTGCATTTCGGTTTCGGGTTAACGGGCATCTCATACGGAGTCCTCGGGGCTCTCATCGTTGCCGCAGGTCTCGAAGCGGTCTTCGGCTACTGCCTTGGATGTAAAGTCTTCAGCATCCTGATGAGAGTCGGAGTTATTCCAGAGTCAGTCTGTGAAGACTGCGCAAATTTCGAGGCGCGTTACAAGCGAATGGCCGCTCAGGGCTTGTTGCCAAACGGTGATCCTTGTGCACCAGGAGAGGCCCAGCCCGAACCTGAGAGCTAGAACGGCCAGTAGCTGATAAATTCAGCGGCCAGCGGCGTCAAGCTGTTGGCCGCTGTAAGTTTCAGGCACATCCGGAGCCAGCTTTGACCACTGTACGAGTTTCTGCATCACTGCTTGCGGCCGACTTTTCGAAACTTGCCGACCAGGTGAAGCTGATTGAGGACTCCGGTTGCGACGAGATCCACTTCGACGTGATGGACGGCGATTTCGTACCGAACATATCGTTCGGTGCAGTCATTCTTGAATCAATCCGAGGCTTAACCGACCTACCGGTTGACGCCCACATGATGGTTACCGAACCCGGGCGATTCGCTCAACAGTTCGCGGATGCCGGTGCCAACATATTCACCGTTCACGCTGAAGCCTGTTCTGACCTCTCCGCCACAATCGAGGATGCGTCAGAGTCCGGAATGCGCCCTGGAATCTCGATAAACCCGTCAACCGAAGCGTCTGCGATTAATCGCTACGCGACCACCGTAGATCGGTTCCTGATCATGAGCGTAGAACCCGGCTTCGGCGGGCAGTCGTTCATGCCAGAGGTTCTACCAAAGATCGGGCAAATCCGGGGGTTCGCCAGCAGATCAGATCACGAGATCGATATCGGCATTGACGGCGGAGTGAAGGTAGACAACGCAAACGTGGCAGTAGAAGCAGGTGCCACGACGTTGATCTCAGGCACAGGTCTTTTCAACTACCCAGACGGAATGGTAGCGGCTGTGAAAGCCATGAAAAGTGGCAAGTAGCGAGCTAACTCGAACTACTTTGTAGCGATCTGAAGCTTGCCCTTCTTCTGCATCGTCCTGATGCAGCGAGCACAAACGTTCATCCGCTTCTTCTCACCGTCGATCACGAGGTTCTTCTTGAACACGTTCGGCTGTGAGATCTTCCGGGTTGCGTTCAACGCATGGCTGCGGTTGTGCCCGAACTGTGGGCCCTTTCCGCAGACGTGACACTTGGCCATGCTAGATCCTTGTGAGATTCCGTACACAAAGTACGTCGAAAAAGCGTTACTAATGGTGATCGACAGCGCTAATGTTAAATTGAGCGACGCCGACATACTAAGCTACCATGCGGTCCAGTTGCGGGCAATATTCGCTTATTGCCACCAAAGCCTGCTCTGGCCAGTTCGTTGCAGCCCATATGTCTGATTACTCCGACACTGCCAGGTCGACTCGCCGTACCGACGGCTTCCTTCTCCGCGACTTCGTTCGGGCGGCCACTAAAGCACTTGAAACTAATCAGGACACGATCAATGCGTTGAACGTGTTCCCGGTTCCCGACGGTGATACCGGAACTAACATGGTGCTCACAATGCGGTCTATCCGTGATGAGCTTGAGCGGCAGATCGACGCAAATCCGAGTATCACATCCGCCCGAATGGCACGCGCCGCCCTTCTGGGCGCCCGCGGAAACTCCGGTTTGATCCTGGCGCAGTATTTCAAAGGGCTCGCCGAATCACTGGCCGACGGCTACGAAGTGAGTGGACAGGGTTTCGCACGAGGGATGCGTATCGCGTCTGAGATTGCCTATCGAGCCGTGCCCGAACCAAAAGAGGGCACGATGCTGACCGTATTTCGTGAGTGCGCGGATGCTTCCGAAAAAGCCGTAAGCGAACGACCCGGTCTTGAACATGTAATGCAGGTAGCGGCCGACCAAGCAATGGACACTGTACGCCGGACACCAGAGATGCTCGATGTGTTGCGCAATGCAGGTGTTGTCGACTCTGGCGGGTTCGGCTTCGCGATCATGCTCAAGAGCGGCACAGATGTGCTGGCCGGAAGAGAGACTTGGAGCGAACGCATAGATCCCCCTGGCGCTCAGGTACAACCCGGAGCGGTGTCACTGACCGGTATCAGGGCTGAGTTCCTGGAAGGCGTTGAGGAAGAAGCATGGGGATACTGCACAGTCTTCGCCATTGAAGGAACGAACCTGGATCCTGAAGCCGTCAGGCAGCAAATGGCCGGCCTTGGCCGCTCACCGGTCGTGGCTGGCTCCGATACCGTCCTGAAAGTTCATGTGCACATGGAAGACCCGGGTATGGCTCTATCTGCAGGCCTGAAGCTCGGATCCCTATCGAACATTGACATTCACAATATGGACGAACAAGCCCGAGAATGGGCGAGCGGGCACTCCGGTACGCAGGCTCAGTCCGAAACAGAGCCTGAAGATTTCATAACCGCGATTGTGGCAGTGGCAATTGGAGATGGATTCACGGAGCTGTTCAAGAACGCCGGTCTCGGCGCTGTTCAGTTGCTGGCAGGCGGCGATTCGATGAATCCGAGCACGGCTGAGATTGTCGAGGCGATAGACAGGGCTCCTTCGGACTCAGTAATCGTCCTGCCCAACAACAAAAATGTCATTGGAACTGCGCAGCAGGCGGCTGAACTGATTGAGAACAAGAAGGTTGAGGTGTTGGAGACACGTTCAATGCAGGCAGGACTTGCAGCGTTACTGGAGTTTTCGCTGGAACGCGAGATCACAGACAACGTTCAGCAGATGAACGAAGCGATTCCGTTGGTTCGTACTGGATCCGTCTCTATCGCACAGCGAGATGCTCTCATTGACGGTGTGGCCGTGCGGCTGGGCCAACATATGGGAGTACTTGATGAGAAACTGGTCGCAGCCGGCGAGACCGCGGTGGATGTACTGCACCTGATGCTGGATGGCCAGGTCGATGAAGAATCTCTAATAACCCTCTATCCCGGCGCAGGCACCACTGACGAGGTCATTGAAGAATCGACTCTCAGGCTCTCAAGATTACTTCCAGGAAGTGAAGTAGAAATCCTGCACGGCGGGCAGCCCGGGTCCGACTTTCTACTCTCGATCGAGTAGCATCGCGCCGAAAAGTAGTCATCCAGGAGCAAGAACATGCCAGTAGCAGTAGTTACCGACAGCACATCTGACCTGCCGGCTGAACTGGCGCGGGAGCATCACATCACCGTCGTTCCGCTCTACGTCCACTTCGGTGACGAGGCGTTCAAAGATGGCATAGACATAAAGGCCGACGAGTTCTACACCCGGCTCCAGTCAGAAAAGATCTTCCCGACAACCTCGGCTCCCTCGGCAGGCATCTTCATGGAGGTCTACAGGGAACTCGCAAACGATCACGATGCCATCATCTCGCTTCATCTTTCATCGAAAGTGAGTGCTACTTATTCAGCAGCCAAGCAAGCTTCGGATGAACTCAAAAACGAGGGCATCACGGTTGAGGTTGTGGACACGCTGCAGGCGTCAATGGCACTTGGTCTGGTGGCACTTCGTGTCGCCGAACTGGCAGCAGAGGGTAATTCGGTTGAAGAACTGGTCAAAAAAGCAGAAAACCTGAGTGCCAGGGCAAAATTCACAGGCCTTGTTGAGACTCTGGAGTATTTACAGAAAGGTGGCCGAATCGGAAAGGCCCAGGCCTTGCTGGGTTCGCTTCTGCGAATAAAGCCGATTCTGGCGCTGGTAGACGGTGAGGCACACGGAATCGAGCGAGCACGGACCCGGTCACGCGGGATTGACAGAATCAAGGCGCTGGTGGCCGACGCCGCCCCACTCGAGTCTCTCTGTGTTCTGCACACTACTGATCACGAACTCGTTCAGGAGATCGCAAACGATCTCTCGCAATATGCACCTGACGGAAAACCGTTGATTGCTCAGCTTGGACCGGTCGTCGGGACCTATCTAGGACCGGGCATGCTCGGATTCGGCATGATTCGAGCCGAGTAAGTTCAACTCGTTTACACCTGCCACATCGCGACAACACGCACCTCGATTGAAGTAGGATTCGCGGTGAGTCTTTTACCGATATGAATCCCAGGAATCACTGCTGGTATCACACCCTGCCCTGTGTCTCCGCGAACTCGTCACGAAACTCGAATATCCAACTCTAGCGAAGCCGAAGCGACGCTTCGCAAAGTGCTGCTGCACGAAAGAAGTCTCGGGTACAACGACCAGGCCGTGATGGGTGGACTCGATGCACTGTTTAACACTCTTGGCAAGCGGGTGCCGTGGCTGAATTCTGTGCCGCCGCGTGACTCCGCTCGCTATTCAGCACTCGGTCCCGGACAGCGCCAGATGTGGGTCACAAATGTTCTGCACAGGCTCGAAATGCCCGGTACAACACCTGCGTCGCAAAGGTCAACAGAACGCCAGCAAAAACCACAGCGAAAGTCAGCACGCGAGTCAGCAAACGAGGCTCCGAAGAAACGACCTTCGCGTCGGTCGCCAGTGCGGCCTGGCGGAAGCTCTCGCGGAGCACCGAAATCGCTTGAAGTTCCGGTGGAGGAACTGGGATTTCTCACTCGAACCACAGTCAGCAAGCTCGGCAAGTCCGGCATACGCACCCTGCTTGACCTGCTCTGGATGTTCCCCCGGAGGCACATCGACTACTCGAATGCAACCAGGGTTGGCATGCTCGAGCTCGGACAGGAGACCACAATCGTCGGTCACGTGGTGCGCGCGGAGAAGGTCAATATCGGTCGCAACGGAGCCGCAAAAGTGCTGGTCAGCGATGGCTCCGGGCTTGTTAATGTCACGTTCTTCGGCCAGCCATATCTTGCAGGCAGCCTGAAGTCTGGTACGAATATTGCGTTGAGCGGCAAGGTCAACGAGTTCCGCGGCCAGGCCCAGCTCGAAAACCCTGAATACGAGGTACTTGATCGGGACGGCAAGTCCCTGACGCATGCAGGGAACCTGCTACCCGTCTATTCATCGCCAGACGGTTTGCCTCAGCGTACGCTCCGCAACGCTGCGCGTAAGGCGCTCGAATCCGGGCTCCCGCTAGTGAGAGACATGCTTCAGGCCGAAATCCTGAAACGCCAGAATCTGCCAGTGATCTCGAAAGCTCTCTCGGATATGCACTTTCCGACGAAAGCTCATGACGCGGAGGTAGCACGTCGAAGGCTCGCTTTCGATGAACTGCTGCTGAACCAGCTACTCATGCTCCGAAATCGGCAGGCATGGCAATCTCGGACTGGTTCACCCGTGATAGAAAACGGTCAGCAAACCGCAGATGCGTTCCTTTCGACGCTTGAGTTCACCCTCACTGCGGACCAAAGATCGAATCTAGATGCCATCCTCGCAGACATGGCCAGCGGAATTCCGATGGCCCGGCTGCTACAGGGAGAAGTTGGCAGTGGCAAGACAGTCGTTGCACTCTCAGCGATCGTTGCCTGTGTCGCAACCGGCTACCAGGGAGCATTCCTGGCGCCTACCGAAGTGCTCGCTGAACAGCATTTCCTCAGTACGAGTCGTCAACTAAAAGCGGAGTCCACTCCGCTGCTGCCCTCATCGGTCACCCGGGCTGCTTCACCTGACGGCGACCGAAAAATCACCATCGGACTGCTCACGGGCAGCCAGTCGCCGGCACAGAAATCGAAGATGCATGAGTTGATCGCGGCTGGCGAGATCGACATAGTGATCGGCACCCATGCACTGCTTCAGGAATCGGTGGATATCCCGAACCTGGCGCTCGCGATAGTCGACGAACAGCACCGATTTGGCGTCGAACAGAGGGCGGCACTTGGCAAGCGTGAGCCAAGACCTCACATGCTCGCTATGTCAGCCACACCAATACCACGAACGTTGGCCCTCACGGTGTACGGTGATCTCGATGTTTCCGTTCTGAAGCAAATGCCCTCCGGTCGCAGTCCACTCAAGACGCTGTGGGCTCGCGATGAGTTCGCCCGACAGCAAGCCTACGAACACATCAGAAACGAGGTTGCCAAGGGTCGACAGGCGTTTGTCGTCTGCCCGTTCATTGAGCCTTCAGAGGCCATAGAGGCACGCGCCGCGGTGCCCGAATTTCAACGCCTCTCAGACGGCCCATTGTCGGATCTGAAGCTGGGCCTGTTGCACGGTCGCATGTCTATGCCGGAGAAGCAGGCGGCAATGGAGAGTTTCCGCAACGGTGAAACGCAGGTGCTCGTTGCGACTCCAGTGATTGAGGTCGGTGTCGACGTTCCAAACGCCACAGTGATGATGATCGAGAGCGCTGATCGATTTGGCCTTTCGCAGTTACACCAGTTGCGTGGGCGGGTCGGTCGCGGTGGCAACGCAGGGACCTGCTACCTGCTTTCAGATGAACCATCAGAAGATGCAGTGATAAGGCTGCAGACGGTCGAAAGTACCGCCAACGGCTTCGAACTTTCTGACAAAGACCTGGAGTTGCGGGGACCGGGCGAATACACAGGCACACGCCAGAGCGGCTGGGCGAATATGCGCATCGCTACGCCTGCAGATCTTGACCTGATTGAGGTCTGCCGCGAAGAGGCAGGTAGACTACTGGCCGCTGACCCGGAACTCACCGCATCAGAGAACGGCCTGCTTGCCAAAGAACTGGCTGAGTTCGCGAAAGAACGACCAGCAGAACTGTCCTGAGAACGACATGAAGCAAAAGATCCTCATAACCGGAATGTCCGGGCTGATCGGTGGACTGGGCGCCAAGCATCTTTCAGATGACTACGAAGTGACAGGCATCGGCCGTAGCCCGGTCGATGAGTTTCCATACACCGTTGCGAACATCGCGAACCTGGACGAAATTAAGCCAGCCTTCGAGGGTGTTCACACCGTTGTTCACATGGCGGCATCACGCGGCAATCAGCCGTTCGATGTTCACTACAACGCCAACGTGATCGGCACCTATAACGTTCTGGCGGCGGCGCGCCAGGCCGGTGTGAAGCGCGTCGTCATGGCGAGTACCGGTGCAGTAATCGCCGGCTATGAAAAAGATGAGCCATACCGATCACTGGTTAGCGGCGATCCCGACATCGAGCGTCCGGAGGACCTCGAGATGATCACGGTCGATCACCCTCCCAGACCACGCGGTCTCTACGCCGTGACCAAGCTCTGGGGCGAGGCGATTGGCCTGGCGCACACAGAGTCACGTGAGCTATCTGTGATCTGTATCCGCGTCAGCAAGGTCGAAATAGAGGACGTCCCGCTGAATGCTCGTAACGCTTCGGTCTGGTGCAGTCACGCCGACATGATGCAGATGTTGAAGCTTTGCGTCGAAGCGCCGGACTCTTTGCGATACGGGGTCTTTTTCGCAGTGTCTGACAATCCGCTTAACTATCGCGACTGGAGCAATGCCCACGAACTACTGGGCTACACGCCGCGTGATTCGGCGGCTCAGCATGGATTTGGAGATGGCGAGAGTGGCTAACGATCAGAAAACCGTTCTCGTCACAGGCATGAGCGGGATCATCGGCGGAATCGCCGGTCGGGACCTGGCTCGTGATTACAACGTACGGGCGCTGAATCGACGGCCTGTTGAGGGATTCGAAACCGTCACGGCGGACATCACGGACCTGGATGCCATTCGCCCCGCATTCCAGGGCGTAGACACAGTCATGCACATGGCGGCATACCTCGGTCCTGACGATTCACAGCAGCTCGAGGTCAACGTACGGGGCACGCACAACGTGTTCGAAGCGGCGCAGGAAGCGGGCGTAAAGCGAATCGTGTTTGGTAGCTCCGGCTCGACCATGCACGCCTACGAGACAGAAGAGCCATTTCTGGCGATGACTGAAGCTCGACTCGCAGACATTCCACAGCCTGCTCCGGTTCTGACTCATCTTGATGAAGCTCGACCCGACAACACGTACGGCGCGGTGAAGCTTTTTGGTGAGTCGCTTGGCAGATCGTTCGTCGAACAATATGGCATGTCCGTGATCTGCATCCGGCTCGGGAGGGTCCGCGCCGAGGACCGCCCAGCAAACGCTCGCGAGGCTGCTGTCTATCTGAGTCACAGGGACGCTGCACAGGTCGTTCGACGTTGCGTCGAAGCGCCGGACAATGTGAAGTTCGAGATCGTGTACGGCGTATCGGATAACTTCACCCGCTTCAGGGATCTTGAACATGCGAGGGAGGTCATCGGCTACGAGCCGCAGGACGGCATAAGTAACTGGCCGCTTGCAGAGGGCTGGACGGCCTACAGCTAACACGAAGAGTTGATCAGGCCGGACCTCTGCCATCCTGAAGGTCTATCAGGTGTCGAAAACGATAGATTGAATACGTCGTCAACACAGAGCGCATGGAGCAAGCGATGAGCGATAAGGCAGAAGCACTCGCCGAACTTGCTGAAGAGCAGTATTGCTATCTGACGACTACTGGCCGCGTCTCAGGTCTACCGCGGGAGATCGAGATTTGGTTCGGTGTGCGAGATTCGACTATCTACATGCTCTCAGGTGGACGTGACCGCTCGAACTGGGTGCGCAACCTGATGAAGAACCCTGCGGTCACAGTACGGATAGCCGGTGAGACGTTTAGCGGCAATGCCCGTGCACTGACTGAAAGAAACGACGAAGATGCGGCTGGGCGGCGAATGCTGTTTGCAAAATACGCGCCGGGATATGACGGTTCATTGGACGACTGGGCCGAGACCGCTTTGCCTGTAGCAATAGACGTGGAGTAACTCATCCTGAAAGGAGCAAAAAATGCCATCTGAACAGGGAGCGCCACCGCGCATTGAGCCAAAATCGCTGGACGACTATCTCGAGATCCAGACAAAGGCAGTCTTCCAGAGCGGAATGTCATGGAAGGTCGTCGAGGCAAAGTGGCCGAGCATTCGAGAAGCGCTGGATGAGTTCCAGGTGGGCGCAGTCGCCTCTTACGGACCGGAGAAGATCGAAGCGCTTGGCGACGACACTCGTGTTATCCGCAACAAGCGCAAGCTGGCGGCCATCGCGGGTAACGCTCGCAAGATGATCGAGTTGGACGACGAACATGACGGCTTCAAGAACTACCTGCGCTCATTCGGTGATTTCTACGACCTGATGGCCGACATTCGCAAACAGTTCAAGTTCATGGGTCCGATGGGCATCTACTACTGGCTCTATGTCGTCGGCGAAGACGTTCCGCCGCACGAAGAGTTCTCAGAGCGCACGAAAAAATAGCCACTTCATTCCCCTGGTTGGCTCTGGCAGCCTGATTCCAGCTCTCAGGTGACGTCCTCCTAACTGCGAAGTAGACTTCGGCACTCCAACCAAACTGCAGGGAGCCGTCACTTGAAGTCGCCAAAGATCACAGCCATTGAGGTCACTAAGATCGAGTGGGAGATCGAGGACTGCGGGCCTTACCCGAAGACTCCAATCCCGACATACAGTCCCGGCGACAAGTACCCGATGTCGCTCTTCATGACTCGGATGTTCACTGACGCAGGCGTGATTGGTGAATATCCGCTCCGAACCGACATCACGGCCATGAGCGATTATCTGCTTGGACTGGAAGTGCTGGAAAGGGAACGAGTCGCGGTTGAGTTGCGATTCGTGAATCCGATGGTCTCGGCGGCAGTGGACATTCTGCTCTGGGACATCGCGGGCAAGCTGACTGACATGTCGGTCTCGCAGCTACTCGGTGGGTTCCGCAACAAGGTTCCAGCCTACGCCAGCACAATGAACGGCGGAATTGAAAGTGTCGAAGGTGGTCTGAGCGACGCAGCGTCGTACGCCGACTTCGCCGAGCAGTGCAAACAGATCGGTTACAAGGCTTTCAAAATCCATCCGTTCCCGCGCACCGTCACGAAGGATCATGTGGACACCATGCTCGCCCTCGGTGAACGAGTTGGTGGCGAGATGGATCTGATGCTGGATGCGTTTGCCCTCTACCCGACCTTCGCTGATGCCTTGAAGGTCGGCCGAGCATGCGATGAAGCCAACTTCTTCTGGATTGAGGACCCTTACGAGTCCGGCCAGTCAGAGTTAGGACACCAGAGGCTGCGTGAGTACGTTTCGACTCCCCTGCTCCAGGGCGAGAGGTTAATCGGGCTGTCCAGCAAGATGAATCTACTGGTATCGGGAGCCACTGACTTCATCAGAGGCCAGGTACACGGCGAGGGCATTACCGGCACGATGAAACTGGCTGCCGCTGCAGAGTCCGTCGGTGCCGACATAGAGATCCACGGCTCGGGTCCGGCCCAACGTCATGCGATGTCGGCAATCGGCAACTCGAACTACTACGAGATGGTCTGGGTGCATCCAGACACGCAGTGTCTGCAGACGACGCCCGACATCTACGGCGAAGGGTACGAAGACGGTCTGAACGCGGTCGATAGCGACGGCATGGTTTCGGTGCCGGATGGGCCCGGCATGGGCGTTGAATGGAACTGGGAAGCTATTAACCGAATGGCGACAGGCACAAAAAAGGTCGAGTAGAAATCGTTCCACCACCCACCATCGATCGCCCTGGAAGCCCAGGCGGAGACCAAACGTGATTGACAGCCGCACATTGACCGACGACGAGTTTGGCTACAGCGCGTATACGCTCGTGGCGATGGCCGACCCGCGCCAGGTGGCTGCGGTGGACGGCGTACGCAACGCAATTGGACTCAAACGAGCGACAATCCAGGCCCACGTGACCATCCGCGGCACCTTCTTCGCCATCCCGAGCCTGGATGATTTGCGAAGTTCGCTCAGACAAATCGCTTCGGAGCAGAGCTTAGCCCAGGTGCAGTTCAGTGCCGATGGCTGGAAGTTCTTTCGTCGCGAGTCCGGTCGACACGCCGCCATCATGCCTTGCGAGACCACGTCTGACCTTCTCACGTTGAACAGAGCATTCGATGCTGCGATCAGGCCAATCTCTACGAACGCCTATTCTGACGAGTACCGCGCACACCTCACGTTGTGCCAGGACTGCACAGACGAGCAGATCGAGGAGGCGGAACGGCTTGCGCTAGACCTGGATATTGGCGATGGCTTCGAAGTGGGTACAGTCTCGTTGATGGGCCGCGTTGGCCCCGCATTCGGTGGTGAATGGAAGCTGATCGATCAGTTTGGGCTGGGTGGGGATGGCACAGCACAATGAAGAGACTCTACGGTGAGGGAACATGGTTCGCAGTACCGCTGGAGAATGGCAAGTATTCAATTGGAATCGTCGCTCGGTCTGGAAAACACAAACTGCTCGGATATTTTTTTGGTCCGGCCATTAACTCGCCTCCTCAACTGGACGAGGCCGCCAGTCACACGGCCTCAAGAGCAGTTTTCGTAAAAATGTTCAGCGATTTAGGTCTCCACGAAGGCAGTTGGCCGATCATCGGCTACGACCCCTCCTTCGACTCAGAATGTTGGCCTGTGCCTGATGTTTTCTTCCTAGCTGACGCCTTCGGAGGTTTGCCTTGGGCTGTCACTTATAGCGAAGATCTGGAAGAAACTAGCAGATACCGCATAAACCTCACCGAGGCGGAATCACTACCGTCCGACGGCTTCGCCGGTAGCGTATTTATCGAGAAAAAACTGTCTTCACTACTCGGCGCAACGGGTTGATTGCGAACTACTGAATTCGGTTCTCTAGAAATCAGTGAGAAACTCTTTCGAATAAAATCTTCGACTGGCCGCCCAACCGCAATCTTCATCGGCGACGGATTCGAAGTGCGCTCGGTGTCGTTCATAGGCCGTGTTGGCCCCGCATTCGGTGGTGAATGGAAGCTGATCGATCAGTTTGGATTGGGTGGCTGACTATCCTGCTGGAACGCTCGACGAATGCTAAACGCTGGGCCTAGTTCAACGTTGTATTCAGCTTCATTTCTTTGAACTACGATCGCGAGGTCGGTCGATCCCGGAATTTCGAACCAACGACCTGAAGCGCCATTTGCTGGCGACTCCCGTCAATTAAGGTGACGGACATCCAGCCAATGGCGCTCGTTTCTGTGCTGCAATCCTATTTCGCAGCCGTTGCTGGGCAGGTGCTGATACCGAACAGCCTGTAGAGCGGGCAGGTTCCGAATAGTCCGGTAAAGAGCGGAACAAGGCCAACAAGCCCGATCCACTGCGCAGGTCCTTCGATCAGGAAGATCGTGGCAAGAAGCACGACCCCCACGATCACTCTCAAAACCCTGTCAACAGTGCCCACATTCCTCTCAAGCATCGTGGCGCCTCCGATCAAACTTTCTGTGGTGCTTAGCACCGGTTCATTTCGTTTGATCACAGCGTATGGGAGGGCGACGAGGCCGTCTGTGACCGCAGTCACATAAGCGCAAATTTGTCGAGAATTTAGCCGGTCTGTTCTCTGGTGATCCGCTCCAGAGCGGACCGGTCGATGACCATGATGTTTCCGCGGCCCGTACGAACTAGACCCTGATCCTCGAAATCGTTGAGAATTCTGCTGACGACCTCGCGAGCGGTGCCTAGCTGCAATGCGATGGACTCATGTGTCTCTTTGATGAGGGGATCCTGCACGGTTCGTGTCGATAAGTAACCTGCGAGGCGCTGATCCATTCGCTTGAAAGCAACATCACGAACGAGCCCCATAACGGTGGAAAGCCGAGAGTTCAGTGCATCGAAAACGAACGCCCTGAACCTTTCGTTCCTTGCAAACTCGGCAAGAAACGTGTCCACAGGTACCACCCAGGCCTCTGTGTCCATCTCAGCAATCGCTATGGCCGGATAGCCGTTACCTGCGAGAGCGGATGAGGCTGCAAGGACACATGTTTCACCGGGCTGGATCTCATAAAGCGTGATCTCGTGGCCGGAATCATCGGGTGAGAACACTCTGAGTTTCCCGCTGATCACCATTGGCACACCAGGAATAGCTGTACCCGGGGTGAACACGACTTCACCTTCGCTGATTCTGATCTGCACAGCCTGGTCGAAGCCGGGCTGATTAGCGGTTTCTGAATCCGGGAACAGAGCACGAAATGCGTCTGGAATTGCCATAGTCTGGATATGAAATTCTTTTTGCTCGTTTGAGTATCAGAGTTCGAGAGACCGACTAAGGGATAGAGTAACCGGCCCGATTGGTCAGGTGAAGCACGAACCAGTTCGAGGCTGGAAATCGAAATGCTGATCTACGAGGTTAGGCAGAATAGGCGGAATCAATAATGGCCGACGCATCAGACCGCCCCACCGCCATCTTCATTGATGATGGCGGAGTCCTGAACGACAACCGTCGTCGCACTCCGACATGGGTGCGGCTTATCGCTGAGTTCATGCCACCGCGCATGGGTGGCACCGGCAACCAGTGGGCTGAAGCGAACAGAGAAGTCTTTCCGCCGCTCTGGAAGAGAATCGTGGCCCGCATGGACGAGTTCTCAACTCATCAGGAGTTCATGCATTTTTATGCGACCAACTGGTTCGCTGATGCCTGCACCCATGTCGGAGTGCAATCACCGCCCGATGACGAGGCCCTGCGGCTCTACAAAGAGTTCGCGGTGTATGTGGCCGAGCGCGCTGACTGCGAAATCGAGGGAGCTGCAGATGCTGTGCTAGCACTGAAGCGCTCAGGCTATACGCTCTACATGGGATCGGGCACACCATCGTGGGAGCTTTCGGCCATCCTGAACAAGATGGGAATCAAAGACGCCTTCACAACGCTCTACGGACCTGACCTGATCGACTATGTGAAGTATGGGCCGGCTTTCTACGAAAAGCTGTTCGCAGATGCGGGCTTGAGCCCTGATAGCGCGCTGGTCGTAGACAGTGACGAAGAGTGCTGCGACTGGGCGTTAGCGGCCGGAGCAAACGCCGTTCAGATAGACCCGCTTGGCCGAGGCGATGAGCTATCGCTGGCGGATTTGACGGAGAAGCTGAGTTAGGGGATTAGACTTGGTTTTCGTCTCGCCACCCAACGGTTCGGTAGTTTTGCAACCTCTGATAAATTGTCGCCAGAAATTCCACTAGTCCAGTCAACTGGCAGCCATCACCACAACGGAACAAAAAATGGTCACAACTCCTTCACAGGCACCTCGACGCACCAACTCAGACGGCCTTGAGTTCAAGGGTTTTGGACATTCGCATGAAAAGGTGGACGGTGCCGAAAAGGTGACTGGTCGGGCACAGTTTGGCGCCGACTTCACGCTTCCCGGATCGCTGCATGGCGTGGTTGTCCGCTCACCGCACGCCCACGCACGAATCGTGTCTATCGACACTTCAGAAGCCGAAAAGCTGCCCGGCGTCGTGGCCGTCTGTACCGCTGCCGACTTCCCTTCTGACATCAGCGGCGACCTCGACACCGGCGAAGTCGACATCGGTATCCAGTTCCTTGCCAACCTGATGATGGCGCGGCGCAAGGTTTTGTTCGAGGGTCACCCGGTAGCAGCCGTCGCTGCCACAGATATTCACACCGCTGCCGATGCTGCACGTCTCGTGAAGGTCGAATACGAAGTTCTCGAACCTGTCACGGACCCGATCGAGGCTATGAGCGCGGATGCGCCACTGCTGCACGAAGGACTTGTCGCTCGTTCGCTGAGCGGCACTGGTGACCGACCAAGCAACATCTCCGCGCACATGGAGGCTGGTCGCGGTGACGTCGAAAAAGGGTTCGCAGAATCCGACGTGATCGTCGAGCGAACGTTCAAGACATCGATTGTCCACCAGGGCTACATCGAGCCAGAGGCGGAGACCGCTTTCTGGCACGAAGATGGGCATCTTGAGGTCTGGGCCAACACGCAAGGCTCATTTGCTGTTCGTGGCAACCTTGCGAACCTGTTGAAGGTCGATCTCGGCAAGATAACCGTCACACCGCTGGAGGTAGGCGGTGCGTTCGGTGCAAAGACGCTGCCCCGAGTCACACCTATTGCGGCGATTCTCTCCAAGAAGGCCTTGAAACCGGTCAAGATCGTCCTAAACCGTGAAGAGGTGCTGAAGGCTACTGGACCCGGCGCCGCGGCGGTCGTCACGATCAAGATGGGAGCGACAAAAGATGGCAAGCTGAAGGCTGCGCAGTCTCGTCTTGTGTACGGAGCAGGCGCATTCCCGGGTGCTCCGATCATGCGTGGCGTTCAGTCAGTCTTCGCCTGCTACCAGCCGGAGCACAGCCGCGTCGACGGCTATGACGTTGTAACTAACACACCTCGTGTTGCGGCTTACCGTGCACCGGGTGCGACGGTGTCCTCATTCTGCACCGAACAGGTGATGGACGAACTGGCAGGCAAACTGGGCATCGAGCCGATCGACTTCCGCATCATGAATGGGTCTAAGACCGGCGATTTCACCGTCGATGACAACCAGTACACACGTATCGGCATCGTTGAGATGCTTGAGGCGGTAAAGAAGCATCCGTCCTACACCCGGCCTATCAAGGAATCGAAAAACGGCTGGCCAACGGGCCGTGGTGTCGGGATTGGCTGGTGGCCGTGCGGCGTTGACCAGGCAAGCTCGCGAATCCTGGTGCAGCCGGATGGCAGAGTGGCGCTCACAACCGGCTCGGTGGACCTTCATGGAGTCCGCACAGGGCTTGCGCAGCTTGCTGCAGAGACGCTGGGCATCGATCCCGAGGATGTGTCTGTGAGGGTCGGAGATACGGACAGCATTCCGTTCACTGGCACTTCTGCTGGTTCAAAAGTCACACGCACGCAGTCCGATGCCGTTTACAAGGCGGGCATGGCAGTGCTGGACATCATGCGCAACCAACTAGCCTCTAGCTTCAACGTTGATGCCGAGTTCGTGGAGTACGAGGACGGCCACTTTTTCGCCCGAGACAACCAGGACCGTAAGATTAGCTTCAAGGAAGCGGCCAAGATCGTGAATGGACAGGCGATCCCGATCGAGGCGACTGCATCAAGCGACCCGAACATGAGGCCTGCCAACGGTTACGCAATGAACGTGGCTGACGTAGAGGTCGATCCCGACACCGGAAAGGTGCACATCCTGGACTTCACGATCTTCCAGGATGTTGGCCGTGCGATTAACCCGGTTCAGATCGAAGGCCAGATGCATGGCGGTGCTGCACAGGGCATCGGCTGGGCGCTTAACGAAGAGTATGTGTACGACGACCGGGGATTGATGCGGAATTCGAGTCTGCTTGACTACCGCATGCCGACGGCGCTGGACTTGCCGATGATGGAGTGCGTGATCCTTGAAACACCGGCCGACGATGGCCCGTTCGGTGTACGGGGAGTTGGAGAACCACCGATCATCCCACCAGCGGCGGCGCTGGCAAACGCCGTCCACGATGCAACAGGAGCTCGCATCACTGACCTGCCCATGAGCCCGGAGCGCGTCTTCTGGGCGATGCGAGACAACGGGAACGGCGCGTAAGCGGGCCCCACCGCATCAGCTCCTTCAGGCTCGCTGTCCTCAGGTCAAGGAGGGGCGAGTTGTGTCGAGGTATCACTCATGCCTAAACCGATCACTGTAGACATCGCCGCAGGGGGACTCGTTGAGTCCGTCGGCAATGATGGCGAGCTCGAAATCGCGCTGATATACAGGCCGCGTCACACGGATTGGTCGCTACCCAAGGGCCATCTCGACAAAGGTGAATCACTGGAAGAAGCAGCCGTACGAGAAGTGCTTGAGGAGACAGGCTGCGAAGCTGAAATCATCGAGATCGTTCCACCGCTCTCTTACCTCGTAAACGGCCGGCCCAAGATCGTCGTGTACTACCGGATGAAGCTGATCGGTGCACGAGTGTTCCGAGCCAACGACGAGACAACCGACATGATCTGGCTCTCGCCTGCTTCGGCGGCGGAAAAACTTGACTACGAAGGTGATCGCAGCCTGGTCAGAACCGTCTACGGCGTTTGAGCCGAAGATTTCCTCGCAGCCGCGGCCACCTGTCTCCTCCGAATTAGGGCCACTGCATACATCACCGCAGCGAACTGCAGCACAGAGAAGATGGCGATGAACAGCGTAGCTTCGAAGAAGAAGCGCTGCGGAAACATGATGATCAGAAAATCGGTAAACGGATTCAGCATCCACAGGTCGTTCGCAAAGCTCAGGAAGTGGAATTGGCGGAACACGAAGTTAAAGTCGATCAGGACCGCAATCCCGAACACCCCTACGATGATCCCTGATGCGAGAGCCGACCACCGGAGCGTCACCAGAAGCAGATCCCAGAACCTCTCTCTCTGCTTCCTGAAATAAAACAGGCCCGCGATCACGACTGCCAGCGCGATGAGTCCCGTTATGCGAACTGCGTTAAACACACCCTGCATCAACCCCTTCACATCAACCATGTGGTCAATTTCTCGCTGCCTGTAGAGCGAGACCTCTTCACCCCTGACCGTCACACGTAGATCAAGCAACTCCTCGTCGTTCGTGAAGTAGTCCTTAATCTGGTCGGCACCACTGTTGAGTTCAGCAACCGGCAGGCCGGTCCGCTCCGGAATGCTGTTCCGCCACCAGTTATATGAGTAGAGCCACTCGCTCTTCGTCACGTACTCGACGTTGGCGAGAATGATGAACACCGGCAGTGCAAGCCCAAATAGAGTTGCGAGTGCCAGCGTCGTCCAGCCACGCGCGTCGACCGGCCACGAAACTGGCGGGATAACACGGGCCTTCATAGCGGTGACAGCGGAACGTTGCATTGGTGTTTAGGATACTGTCATCGGAACCTGAACCGGGCGCTGAATTGAATCCGAGCGTGACGCAAATCCCAGGAGACACCATTGGCTGCGAAAGTTGAAATCTCTGATTACGCCCGCAGAGCAGGTGACGCGTTCGCTGAACTCATCGCCACCGTTGAGCACCTGCGCAATCCAGGCGGTTGTCCCTGGGACGCAGATCAGACACATCGTTCTCTCAGGCAACACACACTCGAAGAATCATACGAGCTTCTCGATGCCATCGATTCCGGCGACGAGGTCGGTATCGAGGAAGAGTTAGGCGACGTCCTGACTCACATCGGGTTTCACACCGACATAGCCCGTCGTGAGGGCCGATTCGACGCTGTTTCTGCAGCCGAGAAGGTGCGCGAGAAGCTGATTCGCAGGCATCCCCACGTATTTGCTGGTGCAGAACAGATAACCGATCCAGAAGCGGTGGTGGACCGCTGGGAAGAGCTCAAACGCAACGAAAGCGGTAAAACATCCGCAGTGGCTAGCCTGCCAGCCTCGATGCCGGCACTGGCACTGGCTGGTTCTGTCCAACGCCGAACGATCAAAGCTGGCTTGAAGTGGCCGGAGACCAAGCCGGAATCGTCAGTTTTTGAGTCACGAGAAGGTGAGAGCGAGGAGGCAGCGGAAGCGCGCGCAGCCGAACTGCTCATGCAGGTATCGAGGGAGATCAGGCAGGCAGGAATTGACCCAGAGATCGCGCTACGTACCGCCGCAGTCACTCTGAGGAACAGGGTTCTGCGCGCTGAGGAACTGGCGGGCGACGCACCGCTGGCGGAGTTGGATGATCTAGAACGGGAGCGAGTATGGGTGGAGGCGGAGAAAAAACGCCTCGTTGATCGCTGATCACTTCTCCACAAAGTCCTTGAGCCGCTGCAGCGTTTCGTCCCACTGTTGAGAGATGCGCTCCAGGTAATCGGTCGCCTCTGTGAATCCCGACGGCTTGAACTCCCACACACGCTCACGCCCTCGCCATCCATCGGCGACCAGGCCTGCACCCAGCAGCACGTTGAGATGCTTGGTGATCGCCTGACGCGAAATCGGGGCTGCATCACTGAGTTCAGATATCGATCCCGGACCCTCGGACGACAGTCGCACAACCAGGTTCAGGCGGGTTTTATCACCAAGGGCCGCAAAGATCGGCGCGAGGTCCGGCTGATCGCTCGGCGTCGAAGTCTTACTCATCAAAGTGCTGCCTTATGTTGGCCATCTGCTCCTCCCATCCGCTGGTGTTCTCCCTGAACGACTCGTCCCTGTATTCGTCGGGAAGCGCATCGAAGCCTGACTCGACCACGGTCACGAGCGTGCCTTCAGGAACACTTTCCAGACGGAATTCAACCAGTGTTGTGGCCCTCTCGGAGTGACTGAGGTGGTTATCACGCTCGTGCGGGTGCCACCTGAAAGAGAACAGCGTCTCTGGCACCATTTCCTGGACCTCGATATCAAACCTGTGGTCTTCGAAGCCAGGATATGTACTGTGCCCAATCACATGGGCACCTGGATCGAACTCTCCCGCGATATTCGCTCGAAACCACTCTCCGAACTCTTCCGAGTTGACGAGGGCCTTCCACACACGTGCTTTCGAAGCCTTTACCACGACCTGTTTTCGGATGCTGTCTCGTTCTGACGGACTCATATGCAACCCCCTGGTTGCATAGTATCTATTCGAACGAAGTCACGCAACCTTTGCGTTGCATTTCACATCGGTGGTCGGGCTAGCATGAGTTCGGGACTGTTGTCGCGATATCAGTTGACCGCAATCGTCCCGGCATTGCCTTCCCTCACACTTCCCACAACCTCCGCGTACAGGCATCCGTTTGCCTTCAGTGCTTCCTGCAGTACAGATACCTTTTCCTGCGGGACAGAGATGAGCAGGCCGCCGGAAGTCTGGGCGTCGCAGAGAAGGAGCTTATCGAGGTCGCCGATGTTGTCAGCCCATTCGATGTTTTCAGACAGAGCCTCGACGTTGCGGTGTGTGCCACCGGGTGCGACTCCTCTTTCAAGAAGGTCACGTACGCCGTCCAACACAGGTACATCGGCGAGCCGCAGGTCCGCAGACACGCCGCTGGCCTTGAGCATGGTGTGCATGTGACCGAGCAACCCGAATCCGGTGATGTCTGTTGCCGCGTTGACGCCGATCTGCATCATCGCCTCGGAAGCGCCTCTGTTGAGTTTCGACATCGATTCCACGGCGTTCGCCAGGACATCCTCATCGACCACACCGGCCTTGCCTGCGGTAGTGATCACACCCGTGCCAATCGCCTTCGTTAGCACCAGTGCATCACCGGGCATTGCTCCGTCGTTGGCAACCTGGTCGCCTGGCTTTATGAGCCCCGTCACCGCAAGTCCGTACTTTGGCTCGGCGTCATCGACAGTGTGGCCGCCGACTATGGAAACTTTGGCTTCCGAAGCCTTTGACTGTCCGCCTTCAAGCACCTTCGCAACCAGTTCAGGCGGCAGGTTGCGTGGGAACGCGGCGATGTTGAGCGCGCTGACCGGTCGGCCGCCCTTGGCGTAGACATCAGAGAGCGCATTGGCGACTGCGATTTCGCCGAAATGAAACGGGTCATCGACTATCGGCGGGAAGAAATCGACAGTCAAAACGAGCGCGAGTTCATCCGAGATCCGGTAGACGGCCGCGTCATCGCCGGAATCGAAGCCAACAAGGACGTTCGGATCCCTGTAGCTCGCAGGTGGCAGCTGGCTCAGCACACTGGCCAGTTCACTCTGGGAGAGCTTACCCGCTCAACCTGCGCATGAAGCCAGCTCTGTAAGCCGGCCGTTGAACTGCACGTCCGCCATGTTTGCTCCGTGATGACCTGTGGCAACGGCATCGACCTGTGCCGAAGGAAATGAGATGCGAGCAAGTATAGCTATGGTGCAGTATTCGGGCTGAACTTCAGATCGAACGAATACCTAGACGAGTTACGGCACATCTACGACGATACTTGGCACCTACGAGTGGACTAACGTTCACCCAGTTACTTACTGCGAGACGAGATATAACCTACTTGATTATTCGTAGTATATTTACTACTATTGCTCATGTATTGACTATTCACTCCTCTTGTCCGGGAGGACGACGTGAACGAGACACAGTCGACACAAGACACCGCTTTTCGCTGGCTATATGACCGGTTGCAAACCCAGACCAGGCGACGCAGCACCGTTGCATTCTTCTTCGGAGTGCTCGCTTCTTTAATGCTGGTGACCTGGTTCGTGGACAGCTACTGGCTGGCAGCACCATTCGTCATTCTGTACATGGCTGGCACCGTCCTGCTGCACGCCAGCGTGCGCGGTATTACTGAAACGGCAACACGAGATCTTGATGAACGTCAGGTTGCGTTGCGGAACGCCGGATACCGCTACACGTACTGGGCAGGCGTGATGATCGCCTTCTTGGGCGGCCTGTTCGTGGCAAGGGTGAGCGACTGGGACACGGCATTTGAGCTTGGCCTGTTCCTGACCGTGTGGGCGCTGTTATCAAGTCTGCCAACCCTGTTCCTGGCGTGGACTTTGCCGAGCGAGGCGCCAGATGAGGAAGAGTGACCGCAACGGCGATGAACCAGTTGTCTACACTCGCCTGCCGATGTTGCGAGCAGAACGCGGCATCTCTCGCAAGATGCTGGCCGAGCAAGTAGGTGTCCACTACCAGACGATCGGCTACATCGAACGAGGCGAGTACAGTCCCAGCCTCGAGCTTGGCCTGAAAATCGCAGCCGTGTTCAACCTGCCTGTTGATGCTGTGTTCTCGCTCGAGCCGTTCTCCACGCTTGACGCTGCAGCGCTGACCGGTGGGTGAATCTTTGCGATGCCATTCCTTCTCAAACTGAATAGAATGGCTACCCTGAACTAGTTACGAGCCCGACGAACCAATTTACATGCCCCAGCTAAACGAAACTGATCAGCAGATCTTCCCGATCTCGTCGGACATAGACGATGACGGCAACATCACCGTGGGTGGTTGTGCGATTGCCGATCTGGCTTCGGAGTACGGCACTCCTCTCTATATCTACGACGAAGACACCGTGCGCCACATGTGCAGGCAGTTCAAAGGTGGCTTTGAAGAGGCTTACCCCGGCACTCATGTCGAGTACTCATCCAAGGCATTCGCTAATCCTGCTTTGTCAAAGATCATCGACGAAGAAGGTCTGCATATGGATGTCGTCACCGGTGGCGAACTGGTCTTCGCAAGAGCAGCAAGCTTCCCGGCCGACCGGCTCAACTTCCACGGCAACAACAAGGGCCGAGAGGAATTGGCCGAGGCGATCGACTACGGGATTGGCCGTATCACCATCGACTCGTTCTACGAAATCGGACTGCTCAACGAGGTAGCGGGCGAAAAAGGCGTCAATCAGAAGGTGCTACTCCGGGTCTCACCGAGCGTCGACCCACACACGCATTTGCTGACCACCACCGGTGTTCTAGACTCCAAGTTCGGTTTCTCCATCGAAACGGGCGCGGCTGCTGATGCAGTGGAGCAGGCGATGGCTGCACCGAACCTGGACGTGGTCGGCCTCCATTTCCATCTGGGGTCGCCAATTTTCGAACTGGAGCCGTATTCTCAGGCAATCGACTACGTGCTGAAGTTCGCGGCAGATATGCGCCACCAGCACGGCCTGGAACTAACCGAGTTCAACCCCGGCGGCGGCTATGCAGTTGGCTACGTTGGGCAGGAGCTGCCACCTGAGATCTCCGCCTATGCCAACGAAATATCACAGGCGGTGCGGTCTGGCTGTGACCGCTACGGTCTTGATGAACCACAGCTCACCGTTGAACCGGGACGCGCAATCGTGGCTCGCGCTGGCGTCGCCGTTTACGAAGTGGGTGGCATCAAGCGCATCCCGAACGTGCGTGTCTATGTCAGCGTTGATGGTGGGATGGGCGATAACATCCGTCCAGCCCTCTACTCGTCCGAATACACTGTACGCCGGGCAACTGATCCATACGCAACGCCAACTGAGACAATAACTGTGTCCGGCAAGTACTGTGAATCTGGAGATCACATCGCCAAAGACGTCGAATTGCCACTGCTGGAGTCCGGAGACCTCCTGTGTACTCCCACCTCAGGCGCTTACGCGATCCCCATGGCCAGTAACTACAACATGACAACGCGCCCCGCGATCGTGATGGTCAAAGACGGTGACGCACGTCTGATTCGACGCAGAGAGACATACGAAGACCTACTGGCGACGAGTCTTGTCTGATCCTGAAACACAGATACCCTCGGCAACCGGTTGGCAGACATTTGGTCACGACGCGGCTATCAGAATGTTGGACTCTGCGAACCGTGCCGGCAGGCTTTCGCACGCTTACCTGATCACCGGGCCTGAGCAGGTCGGTCGAAAAACGCTGGCGCTTGATTTCGCATGCATCGTCAACTGCGATCCTCAACCAGATCTATTCGGAGATGCACCCGTCCTGGACATCGCGTCGAGTCCGCCCGCAATACGGATCCGCAAAGGGCGGCATGCCGACGTCCGCGTGATTGACACGGCAACTCCCCTTAAGGACGACAGAACCACGACTGACTCGGATGGTCCGAGTCGCCAACAGATCTCAATCAACCACATTCACGACCTGCAAAAAGATGCTTCGCTCAAACCCTTTGAGGGCAAAGCGCGCGTCTTCGTGATCGATGGAGCGGAAATGATGTCGTCCGCAGCGGCAAATGCCCTGCTTAAAACACTTGAAGAGCCGTCTGAAGAGGTCTATATCGTGCTCGTCGCGTCAGACGCTGACGCACTGCCCGAGACTATCGTCTCACGTTGCCAGCGGATCAGCTTGAGGCCAGTGAATGTAGAGACCATCGCTGAGAAGCTTGTCGAGCGACTCGAAACAGAACCGGAACATGCAGAGCGGCTCGCAAAACTCTCAGCGGGCAGGCCGGGCTGGGCAATTGCAGCACTTAACGACCCCGCTGTTCTAGAGATATACAGCCAGACAGCAACCCGCATTCTGGGGGCGATCGGTAGCAACCTCGAAGATCGCTTCACCTATGCACGTGATCTTTCAGGTCGTTATCGTCGAGACAGGGACGGCGTATTGAGCGAGCTAAAGCGCTGGCTTGAGTGCTGGCGGGATGCAGCTATCGTGAAAGCTGGTCTTGCTCACAATTTGATCAATACAGATTGGCGCGCCGCTTTCGAAGAGATAGCGAAACAGCTAACGGAACAGGAGATAACTGGCGCCGCAAGCACTGTTTCTGGGACGATCACCGCACTTGAAGCGAACGCAATTCCCCGCCTAGCCATCGAAGTCATGATGCTGGAACTGCCGACCGTAACCCTCGAAGGCGCACTGCTGAACGCATCGCCAACTCCGGCAACCGCTTAGCCACCTGCTGCCAGCGCACCAGCCTCGATTTCCGAGTCTGTGGACGGCTCAACCCACGGCAAGAATGGTCGCCACTCATCCAGCATTCTGCCGGGGTGGAACATCGCATAAGGATTGGGCCTTGGCTCGCGCGGAGTCGTGAACAGAACCATCCCGGCCTCACGTGGGGTTCGCCCGGCCTTTCCGTGATTGCAAGGCTTGCAGGCGCTGACGATGTTCTCCCAGGTGTGCTGGCCGCCACGGGAACGCGGTAACACGTGGTCAAGGGTCAAGTCCCTGGTCTTATCGCCACAGTACTGGCAGCGGAAGCTGTCGCGGACAAATACTTCGCGTCGAGAGAGTTTTCTACGGTGTAGAGGCCGCTTCACCATGTAGTAAAGCCTGATGATGACCGGCTTCTCGATTCGATCGGTAGCGCTTCGGAGGTACTCTCCGGTCTCGCCGATGGGCTCAGCCTTCCCTTTGCCGAGAAGCGCGATGGCTCGCCTGACATTGCAGATGTTCAGCGGCTGATAGTTCTGGTTTAGGACCAGTACAGGTGCTCGAATGATCAACACGTTCGTTCGCCTCATCCTGGACGTTCGTGCCGTTTGACCCTACATCAACACCGTTATACCACGGCTCACACCGAACTGGATTGCATACTCTGAGGACGAGATAAGGCCGCTGTTTCGCTCTCAGCGGCAATTTCTCGCTTAGCTTCGAGAATATCGATGGCCGTATTGAACTCCTGCGGGTACATGCCGAGTGCGCTACCAGGCAGGAAGTTGCGGATGTCTATGAGAACGTCAACCATCTCGGACTCGACAAGCCATCTATCGCTGTTTTCTCTGCCCGCTTCAACGAGGTAGTTCTCAGCCGTCTCACGCAACTGGTCTACCAGCGCTTCGGGGCTGAATCCGCCTGGTCCTTCGTTCTGCTCGACTGTCTCTTCGTCCACCACGTAGGTATAGCGGGCGATCACGGCCATCAGACCACCGGCGAGCAGTACTCCCGCGACTATGCCAACGACTACTCCGCCCGCTTTGTCCGTCCAGCCAAGCTTCACCTTTTTCAGGCTCGACTTAACGATATGGGAGACGATCCGGCCTGCGATGAAGACGGCAATGAAGATGACTACGTATCCGGCGGCGGTGCCAATGGCCTGGCCCTCGGCATCTTCCCAGATCGGCGTGAGAAGGGTTGAGGCGAACTGGCCGCTGAGCAATAGGGCGATATAGATCGAAACCACAAGCAACGCGGCGTCGATCAATCCTTTTCTGTAACCCCACAGCGCACCGATCACGAATAGCGCTATGAGAACCCAGTCGAAGAAGTTCAATTGCTCAATACGCTCCAGATATGGTCAATAATGCTTCGAAAAGAAGCCGTTATCGCGAATTGATCTCTTTCGCTCAACTCTAGCCTCGGCATCATTACCAGACAGTTTCCGACACGCGTCTGCCTGTCTGCACGTTAAACAGGCAACCTTGTTTGTGGTTCTATACACTCACTGAGGCGATACGTGACTGCGTAATGCCCTTATCGAGATCATTCCGGAGCACGAATTGCAGATCAACGGAGCTACGGCGATAGCCATTGACGGACCTGCGGCGGCGGGTAAAACGGTAGTAGGAACAAGACTGGCAAAGAAGATCGGCTTCCGCTTTCTCGACACCGGCATGATGTATAGAGCGGCTACTGTCGCGGCACTCGATGCCAACGCCGACTTCGAAGACCTGGACGAACTGGCAGATGTTGCCGAGAAGATGGAGATCGAAGCCCGGGCGGGAGCCGACGGAGAGACGCTGATATTCGTTAACGGCTCAGATATCACCCATCGACTTCGAAGCCACGAGGTCGATGACAACGTTTCGGTCGTGTCAGCAATCCCACGGGTACGTGAGGTCATGGTAGATGCTCAACGCAAACTCGCGGCCGGTGGCGGGATTGTGATGGTCGGAAGAGACATCGGCACGGTGGTCTTGAAAGACGCCAGGCCCAAGATCTACTTGACAGCCACACTTGAGACGCGGGCTGAACGAAGATTCCTTGAGATGAAGGACAGGCCGGGCCAGCCACCTCTCGAGCAGGTATTAGAGACGATGCGAAAGCGCGATGATATCGACTCGTCACGCGAAGCTTCGCCGCTTCGCCCCGCAGCAGATGCCGTGATCCTCGAAACCGACGATATGACCGTCGACGAGGTCGTCTGCAAGCTTTCGGAAATTGCACGAGGTGTAGCAACGTGAGCTGGCTCTTCGGGTTCTGCAACGCCGGGTTTAAGACGACTACCCGCTTGTTCGCAGACCAGAAGGTTGAAGGCCGGGAGAATGTGCCTGAAACAGGTCCGGTGATCTTCATCTCGAATCACCTGTCGAACCTCGACCCGGCGATCATGGCTTCCTTGACGGGAAGATCACCAGGTTTCTTGGCCAAGAAGGAGCTATTCAGCTTTCCTCTGTTCGCGTTTCTGCTCAGGCAATACGGTGCTCATCCACTAAAGCGAGGACAGGTGGACATTGGAGCGATCAGATGGGCGACTCGACACCTGAAGCAGCCGGATAGCGCACTGATCTTGTTTCCAGAAGGCACTCGCAATAAACGAGGCGATGGAATGCGCAAAGGACTTCCGGGAGTCACTCATATTGCGGCGAAGACCGGCGCGCCTATAGTTCCCGTAGCGCTCACGGGAACGGAACCGTTACAGAACGTTCTTAAAGTGTTCCTACCCAGATCAAGGCAGAGGATCAAGATAGGTAAGCCATTCCGTTTGAACGAAAGTGTCACGCATCGACCTAGTAGGGACGCGCTTGACGACGCAACTACCGAAATAATGGTTCGTATTGCCCGGATGCTCCCGGAGATCCACCACGGTTACTACCGAGAGTACCTGGACATCCCGTTCGTACACACTGAAGAGATATAAGCCGCGACAGAGCGCGCAGAGTCCGCGCCTGTCCCCTAGAGGGATACGCCTTTGTGCGGAATATTTGGATACACAGGTCCTGACCAGGCCGCCCCATTGCTTGTTGACGGACTTAAGCTTCTCGAATACAGGGGCTACGACAGCGCCGGAATAGCAGTCACGAATGGTTCCGGCTCCATTTCGCTTACTCGCAGAGCAGGTGGCACCGACAGCGTTGCAAGGCTCTCAGTTGCGGTGGACGAGCTCAATCCTCACGGTTGCGTAGGAATTGCACACACCCGATGGGCCACACATGGCGAAGTTGCAGAACGAAACTCGCATCCGCACGTCGGGACCAGCGGCAAAGTCGCCATAGTCCACAACGGAATCGTCGAGAATTATCTCAAGCTCAAGGCAGACCTGAGAGATTCCGGCGTTGAGTTCACATCGGAGACCGATTCCGAAGTGATCGCCCACCTGGTTTCCAGGGAGATCGACAACGGCGCATGTCTCGAAGCCGCCGTACGCCGTTCTATGAAGCTGGTTGAGGGCGCAGCTGCCATCGTGGCGACATCAGCCCTGGAACCGAACAAGATGGTTGCGGCCAGGCTCGGTAACGCTGGTGGCATCGTTATTGGCAAGGCTGACGACGCCTTCATGGTTGCCTCTGACATCGTGGCACTGCTTCCGCACACGAATGAGGTCTGTTACCTGGAGAGTGGCCAGGTTGTAACCGTCACCCCAGATACCTGCACCATCACCAACCTCGATGGAGAGGCGGTCGCTACCGAGTTCATCACCAGTAGCCGCAGTGCTGACATGGCCGCAAAGGGCCGTTTCCCGCACTTCATGGCGAAAGAAATTGCCGAACAGCCTGACAGCGTCACCGCAGCAATGCGGCAGCGCGTCGATCTGGCGACCGGAAGCATCGATCTTCCCGAACTTGATTTCACACCCGACGAGCTTAAGTCCATCAACAGGGCCGTGTTCATAGGTATGGGTACGTCGCTACACGCCGGGATGAACGGAGCTTCAGCACTCGAAACCCTTGCCCGTATCCCCTCATACGCAGAGAACGCCTCTGAGTTCCGGTACCGAAACCCGGTACTGGACGACAAGACGCTCGTAGTCTCGGTCACCCAGTCTGGTGAGACCGCCGACACGCTGGCCGCCATGGAGATGGCGCGTGACCAGGGAAGCAAAATGGTGACGGCGGTGGAGGCAGAAGGCACACAGGCGACTCGCCTGGCAAACGTCACACTACCTGTCCGTTGTGGTCAGGAGATCGGCGTCGCAGCGACTAAGACGATGACCGCCACGATGGTCACACTGACCCTCATGGCGGCACGCATCGCTGCATTGCGTGGCAACCTTTCCGAGGCACAGGAGAGCGAAATAGCAGAGGCGCTCACGTCGCTGCCGGCACTGGTAGGCAAGGCGCTCGAAAGAGAGGACGCGATTAAGAAGATCGCTGACGATCTGATCGCATACCAGCACCTTCTCTACCTTGGTCGCGGCGCCCAGTTCCCGATGGCGATGGAAGGCGCTCTTAAGATGAAAGAGATCGCCTACATCCACGCTGAGGGTTACGCGGCAGGTGAGATGAAGCACGGTGTGAACGCACTGATCAGCCCGGAAATGCCGACTATCGCCATCGCCCCACACGACTCGATGTTCGAGAAGATGGTTAGCAACGTTAACGAGGTTAAGAGTCGAGGCGGACGAGTGATCGTCGTGACCACAGACGGTGACGACGTGATGGAGAGCATCGCGGACGATGTCCTGTACGTCCCGCAAACCCACTCGCTACTGCAGCCGATCTTGAACGTGATCCCGATGCAGCTACTCGCCTATCACACGTCGGTGGCGCTCGGTATGGACCCAGACAAGCCCCGTAACCTGGCTAAGACCGTGACGGTGGAATAGCCGGGTCTGACAACTCAAGCACTTTCTATGTGGCCTGATGAGGCGCAAACTAGCGCCATATGGCCACGACCTCCGCTACAACTCCATCTGAATCAATAGCACATCGCTCGCTGAAGGATCGTCTGCGCGAGTCTGCAGGTGCTCTAAGCCAGCCAAAGTACCGTCGTTACTGGCTTGGATCGCTGGCCTCGGTTGGCGCAATTCAGATGGCGTTCTTTGGAATGGGCTGGCTGATCGCGCAGGACCTTGGCGGTTCTGCCAGTGTCCTCGGCGCTTTAGGCGGTGCGATCGCGGTACCGACCATCTTCGTCAGCCTGTTTGGTGGCGTGCTTGCAGACCGCATCGACCGACGCGTCATCATGATGGTGATCTCCGGGTCGGTCGCCGCGCTCATGACTCTGTTAGCCGTGCTGGTAGTGACAGAGGTTGTCGAGATCTGGCACGTTGTCGTCATTGCCGGTGTGCAGGGCTTCTTCATGGGATTCGACGGACCGGTCAGGTCTTCGTTCTTCCCGTTGCTGATCGAGCGGAAGTACATGATGAGCGCCGTGGCTTTGAGCTCTGTCATGTGGCAGTTCAGCCGCATAGTCACTCCCGCTGTCGCCGGATTTGCCATTCGATTCATGGGGACCGAGTCGATCTTCTTTGCCGGCAGCGTCGGATGGGTGACGATGTTGTTAGTGATCCTGACTCTGCGCGTGCCGCACACCAAGCCGGACGTTCAGCGCAAAGTCGTTCAAGAACTGGGCGAAGGAATCGGGTTCATCGCCAGGAACCGGCTCTTCGCGGTCATCATTCCTCTCACCTTCGCCAACATGTTCTTCGGCATGCAGTACCTGCACCTCATGCCGTTATTTGCCGACCGTTTCGACGTAGACGCAGGGGGAATCGGCTTCATTTTGACGATGCTCGGTGTCGGCGCTATCTCCGGCACATTCATCATCAGTCGCAGGCAGCGCAGTCGGCACATCGGAAAGATCATGCTCGGCGGCACGTTCATGTTCAGCGCGCTGATTCCGGTGTTTGCGTTCGCACCGAACTACGGGACCGCCATAGCAGTCATCTACCTGATCGGTATTTTCAATTCGATCTTCCTGATCAGTTCCATGACATCCTTGCAGTTGCGCGTACCGCCTCAGCTCAGGGGCCGTGTGATGGGTATTTACACCATCACTTTCAGCCTGATTCCACTCGGAGGATTAATGGGCGGGCTTGTCGCCGAGGTACTCGACGAGAGATGGGCGATCACAATCTCGGCTGCAATACTGTCAGCCATCGTTCTCGCGGTATTGCTGACTCAGCGAGAGGTACGAGGACTGAGCGGTGCTGAGCTTGAGAAGGAAGAGCCTCAAGACCGGCAAGTGCAACAAGCTGCAGGGGCGAAATCCTGAGCAGTCCAGTCACCGACGAGGTTCCTCAGCAATCAGCGGCTCCGACCTCCACACGCGCCTTCGCATATCGTGACTACCGCATCTACTGGATCGGGTCGTACGCAGCCTTTTTGGGCCAGCGACTCAACGTGGTCGCACTGTCGATTCTGGTTTTCGACCTGACGGGCTCCAGCCTGCGACTCGGACTTGTTGCCGCAGCCAATGCCCTGCCGACGATACTGTTCAACCTGTTCGGTGGCGTGCTGGCAGACCGCATGGAGACTCGCCTGCTGCTCCGAGTTACCGCGTTCGCCACAACGGCGATGCTTGGCACGCTTGCTGTCCTCATTGCCACTGACACTGTCGAACTTTGGCATGTGTTCGTGCTGGCTGCCGTTTCAGGAATCGTGATCGGTATCGACAACCCGGCGCGGCAGGCATACTTCCCGAGTCTCGTGCCGCCTCGAGCGACCAAGAGCGCGGTCAACTTGAACGGAGCGATGATGGCGTCGGCCTCTGTGGTCATGCCGACGATCGGTGGAATTCTGATAGCCGCATTCGGCACAGCCACAGGCTTCTTCGTTGCAGCCAGTGGCTATGGCCTGATGACCATATCAACGTGGCTGCTGCCTGCTCGCAGACCGGTGCTTGAGCAGGCTAGAAACGTGTTTGGTGACTTCCGCGACGGAGTTTCTTATATCGTCCGCACTCGAATCTTCGCAGTCATCATCGGGCTTAACTTCGCCAGCATGTTCTTCGTCTTCGGTTACATCCAGATCCTGCCAGCGTTCGTGAACGAGTTTGACGGTGGTGACCCGGAGGTCGGATTCCTGTTCTCTGCCGCAGGAATCGGTGCTCTTAGCGGGATCATCGCAGCCGGACGCATCAGGCCGGGACGGTGGCTCGGTTGGACAATCCTCGGAGCCGCGTTGCTGTTTGCTTCGCTGATATTCGTTGCAGCGCAGATGCCACACTACGCTCTGGTCCTGCCACTGGTGGCGATCGGTCACTTTGGCAACGGCATGTTCATGATTTCGTCGATGACAGCTCTGCAGCTTCGCGTTCCGGACGAACTACGCGGTCGAGTGATGGGCATCTATGCCATCAACCAGAGCCTCGCAATACTGGGCGGTCTGTGGGCCGGTACTATGGGCGACGTCCTAACCGTTCGCTGGGGAGTGGCGCTTGGTCCCGTGGTCGTTGCGGTTTTGATCGGTCTCATTGCGTTGACTCAACGACAGGTGACGGGCCTTCGGGACGATGTTGACGAACGGCTGACAGGGAAGAAGTTCGCTGAATAGATTCGCAGCCGTGAACCGCGCAGGTGACACTTGAGTAGCGACAAACAACCTCTGTGGCTGTCACGTGGCGACCTGGAAGTCACTCCGGATGGGCACCGGATTCAGCACGCCGATGGAACGCCATTCTTCTGGCTCGGTGACACCGCCTGGCGGTTACCTACGATCTCCGCCGACGACGTTGAACAATATCTCAGCACACGCTCGAATCAGGGCTTCAACGTTGTTCAGATGAACCTGACCGGAATGAACTCTCCCGACTTCACAGGCAACCGACCGTTCACGGGTGACGGTCCGACTTGGCAGGATTTCTCACCAAACGAAGCCTACTGGGCAGGGATCGACCGCATTTTCGACCAGGCTGAATCGAACGGTATATATCTTGTCGCTCTCCCGTGGTGGGGACCCCAGGCAGGTGATCCTGAGCGGCGTTTCTTCACAGATCCCGATACCGCCAACCTTGAGTACGCAAGGTTCCTCGGCGAACGATATGGCTCCCGACCCAACGTGATCTGGTGCGTGGCAGGTGAGTACAGCAAACCGTATGCCAGCCGATCGCCAGGTCCCGTCCCCGAGGAACACATCCGCGGACATGAGCTGATGGCTAATGGAATTCGAGAAGCCAGTCGCTCGAAGCGATTGATGACCATCCATCCGGCGGGCCTGTTCTCATCGTCGGACGATTTTCACGACCAAGAATGGCTCGACTTCAACATGATCCAGAGTCACAAGGGCTTTGATTACATAGTCCCTATGGTTTCCGCTGATTACCAGTTAAAGCCACCTAAACCGGTCCTGAGTTCGGAGGGCTGGTACGAGGAAGAGCCACGCATGTACGAGTTGCCGACTTGGGACGATATGGACCCGGCGTGGTTGCAACGTTTCCAGGCCTACTGGTCAGTGTTCCACGGCAGCTTCGGCTTCACATACGGGCATGCGAAGGTCTGGCGGATGGAGGATGAGAACGGTCAGCGGAGCTGTTTACCGACGGATACGATTGAGTCCCCTGCGTCCAGGTGTTTGGTTCATCTGCGGACGCTGGTTGAGACGGAGTTTCCATCTTCATGGGAACCGGTGCAGGGACTATTCACCACCGGAACGATCGGATCGGACTTCGGTCACTTCTTCGAGGAAACACCGAACCTCAACTGTGCCGTAGTGGCGACGGACAGAAGTTCTGCGCTTATCTACTCGACTCGGGGGATGAACTTCTGCGTGAAAATGGACGCACTCACCCCGGGTGAAGTGCAGGCATTCTGGTTCAACCCGCGGGACGGAAATCGAAAAGAGCTGACGGATTCGGAGTTCTCTGGCGAACTACATTCCGGGCCTGGCGCACCAGATACCTGGTTTTATCCGCCCGGTGGCTACGAAGACGCAAACGACTGGGTGCTCAAGCTAACCGTTCAGCAGTGAGAGTAGACTGATTTCTTCGGATGAGGACACAGACATGACAAACGAAGAAAACTGCTCGTGCTGCACTCCAGAACGGGGTGCCGGTAACCCCGAAGATAGCAACGCTACACCGGTCAGCTTCAATACCTCGAACCAGGCTGACGAAGCGGTCAGCAAGCCCTCTAATTCGTCTTCCATTAAGGCAGAACTGCGATCAGCGACTGTTCAGCTCGACGGCGGCCTGTTTGCCATGGGTACAAACGACCGTCGCTTTCCAGCGGACGGCGAAGGGCCGATACGCGAAGTGACCCTGAACCCGTTCGCAATCGCAACTCATGAAGTCACGAACCGCCAGTTCGCCGTTTTCGCCGCTGATACCGGCTACGCCACCGAAGCGGAAAAGTTCGGGTGGTCGTTCGTTTTCCACCACTTCGTTTCGGAGGAGACCAAGCAGAACGTGACTTCAGCCGTTCAGGGAGCACAGTGGTGGTGGCAGGTGCATGGTGCTGACTGGAAGCATCCGCACGGACCCGACTCCGACTGGAGTGAGATCCCAGACAATCCTGCAGTGCATATTTCGTGGAACGACGCGGTTGCTTTCTCAGAATGGGCCGAGATGCGCCTGCCGACAGAAGCCGAGTGGGAGTTTGCGGCCCGCGGTGGACTCGATGGGGCGCGCTACGCCTGGGGCGAAGAGCTAACGCCAGGTGAAAAGCACATGTGCAACATCTGGCAAGGTGACTTTCCTGCAGAGAACACGCTTGAGGACGGTTTCCACGGCACTGCGCCGGTCGGCTCGTTCCCAGAGAACGGCTACGGGTTGTTCGATGCTGCTGGCAACATCTGGGAGTGGTGCTCGGACTGGTGGTCAGCGAGCTATCACCGCAATGAACGCAAGGTGACGCGCGTCAATCCGAAGGGACCGCGACACGGCCAGTCTAAGGTCATCAAAGGCGGCTCGTACCTCTGCCATGACTCTTACTGCAACCGTTATCGGGTTGGCGCACGAACCAACTCAACACCCGACTCGTCAACGGGCAACATGGGCATTCGCCTGGCTATGGATGTGTAGGTCGCGAGCGTGACCACTCCAGACTTCGGCAAGACCGCGTCAGACTATTCGCGCCACCGGCAGGGTTTTCCTGAACTGCTGTTCGAAATGGCCGGTGAACTCGGCATCGAGTTCCAGGGAGTCAACGCGGTCGACCTGGGTACCGGAACTGGTTCGTTAGCGCGCGGTATGGCGAGGCGAGGTGCGAGCGTTATCGGTATTGATCCTTCTGTTGACCTGATCGAAGAAGCGAAGCGATTAGACCTCGAGTGGGGCGTCTCGACTCAATACGTGAACGCGACAGCGGAAACGACGGGTCTGGAATCAGGCGCGTACGAGATAGTGGCATCGGGCCAGAGCTGGTGGTGGTTTGACTCGCAGGCAGCGCTGACCGAAGGACAACGCATCCTGAAACCCGGTGGTGCGCTCATGATCTGCTCGTTCGACTGGCTACCGCTGTCGGGAAGCGTGGTCGAGCTAACTGAACGCCTCATCGAGGAACACAATCCAGACTGGCACATGGGCGGTGGCGACGGCACGCACCCGGAGTTTGTTACTGACCTCGAATCTGGCGGATTCCACGACATCCGCTCCAATCACCGTGAGATTGACACTCGATACACGAAAGAGGCATGGCGCGGCCGCATCAGGGCGAGTGCAGGCGTCGGAGCCTCAATGACACCGGAGCAAGTGGAAACCTTCGACACCGAGTTGTCCGACGCGCTGGATAAGTTCACCAGTGACGACCTGATAAGCACCCCGCACGCAATCTACATCGCAGTATGTCGAAAGCCAGGCGGCCAGTACACGCTTCCATGACAAAAGGGGCGGCGTAGAATCGTCGGCGTGGCCGCAATTCCCGAGACCAAGACCGAACAACTACCGCGCATAGCCCGAACGCCCTTCTACTACGGCTGGATAATCCTGGCCGTAGCTGCGCTGGCCAACTTCACATCAGCTCCCGGCCAGACCTACACGTTCTCGGTCTTCCTCGATTCCTTTATCGAAGACCTCAACATCTCCTCGACGTACGTCTCGACGCTCTACCTGTTCGGTTCACTGAGCGCAGCCGGGATGATCATCTTCATCGGGCGAAGCCTCGACCGCTTCGGTCCAAGAATCATGCTCGTTGTAGTCACAGTGTTGATGGGAGTGGGGGCGTTGTGGCTCTCAAGAGTCGAAACGGCATGGCAGTTGCTGATCGGCTTCGCGGTGATGAGGACGATGGGGCAAGGTGCCCTTAGCCTGATCCCGGCAACAATGGTGTCTGTCTGGTTCGTTCGCAAACGAGCCATGGCGCTGGCCTTGATGGCTTTAGGTGGTGCAGCGGCCAGCGGAGCATTTCCAATCTATGGAGCCACGCTGATCGAAGCCTATGGCTGGCGAACGGCATGGATTGCCATAGCAATAACCGTCTGGGTTCTGCTGATCATTCCGGCTTTCCTGTTCGTGCGACGCAGCCCGGAGTCGGTTGGCCTGTTGCCCGATGGTGTGAAACCCGGAGCCGTGCAGACCTCGGCATCGAAGTCTTCTATAGCCGGGGTCAGTGACCGGTCATGGACTGTCAACGAGGCGATGCGAACCAAAGCGTTGTGGCTGCTGATCTTCGCCGGCGTGTCACAGTCGCTGATCGGAACCGGCGTGATGTTTCACCAGGTCGAGATCATGACGGACAAGGGGCTTTCGACGTCCGTTGCAGCCGGGGTCTTCGGCGTGATCGCACCGACCTCAATAGCGGGTCAGTTCGTTGCGGGCTACTTCGCACAGCGGCTGCCTGAACGCTACATGATCGCCATAGGACAGGTGATTCTTGTACTCAACATGCTGCTGTTGCTTGGTGTTTCATCGGCGTGGCACGCATATATGTATGGAGCCTTGCTTGGCCTGAACATGGGCTTCCTGATGAACAGCATCCAGTCGGTCTGGCCCGCCTACTTTGGCCGGCAACACCTTGGCAGCATCCGCGGGATCACCAACTTCGGGACTATGGCCGCTGCGGCACTTGGCCCGTTGCCTCTGGCCGCGGCGTTCGACTCGACGGGCTCATACACCACCGGCCTAATCGCCTATATGACGCTGCCGCCACTGTGTGCGATCGCAGCGTTGGCGGCGGGTGGGCCGGGTTCGTCAAAGCCTGATCGTTCTACGTCACTACCAGTGCGCTGAGCCTATTCGCTGTCTCACGCTGTATCTCGACTTCCGCTGGGACGGTCGCTGTAGACTTGCGGCAGATCGCCCACTATGCGCGAGGAGGTCGAAATGGCGGACTCCGATTCCCGATCTCAAGCAGAGCGGCTTGCTCGGCTCTACTGCGAGCTTTGGTCCAGCGGCGATGTGAACATCGTCAGCCAGATCTTCCCGCCGGACGCAATGCACGTCGCAGGCAACGAGCAGCCGTGGGGCGACTTCATCACGGCTCTGCGCAGGGACTTCCCGGACCTGTCTCGCCCGCTCGAAGAGACATATATAGATAGCGACGTGCTGGTGATCCGCACACGCATGCAGGGCACGCACACCGGTGGCCACGGCTACTTCGACTACCCGCCTACCGGCATCCGCATGGACATCCCGGCGGTCACTGCGTTTCGTGTCAGAGACGGGCTGCTGCAAGGCGAGCTATGGTCCGAGTACAACCTGCAGTCTGTTGAGCAGTCAATGGCAACCGCGCTGGTTCGCGACTACCTGGAAAAGCTGTGGGGCGACGGCGATGACGCGGTGCTGAAGTCACACGTCGCCAGTGGTTATGTGCTCCACCTGAACGGTGAGGCGAACGCAGTGGAAGGGCGGCGCAGGCTGGGCACATTTATTTCCGAGGTGAGGTCGGGCTGGGACGAAGGGGCGTTGCGCGTCGACGACTGTTTCGCTGGCGGAGACTGGGGCGAGAAAATCGCCTATCGCTGGACCGCAGGTGAGCCTGTCGAAGGCTCAGGAATCGTCACCGGCACAGGCATGGCAAGGCTCCACGGCGGCGTGATCGTAGAGGAATGGCTGAGCATGACCTAGCGGTATATATCGCTTGATTTGAACTGGGCCTGTATATACATATATCGGTATACACATCGACATAGACAGTCAAAACTCACTTCGAATTGCAGGAGAAGAACATGGGAGCATGGGGCACAGGACCGTTCGACAACGACGACGCATCCGACTGGGTCTGGGCGCTGGTTGACGCTTCAGACACTAGGCCTCTTCAGGGAAGGCTGGCTTCGGTGGTCGATCTTGGAGAGGAAGAGTATCTGGAGTCGCCTGACTGTTCGGAAGCAATTGCGGCAGCGGCGGTCGTCGGGATGCTGAATACCGGTAGTACCAGTCATGACGACGAGTCGGTCGACGGGTTCCTAAAAAGATGCTCCACCCGTCCCGACAGGGAACTGCTCACTATTGCCTTAGCTGCCCTGGACAGGATCCAGTCAAGGTCAGAATTGCAGGAGCTGTGGCAAGAGACCGACGATTTTCAGTCCTGGCAATCAGAACTGCAAACAATTCGAAATCAACTGCAATGAAACAACCTCACATCTTTGCCGGAAACCCCTTCGACCGCGGTGACGTTCAGCGCCGGGACGAGGCGTACCTCGATGCCCTGTTCGTTCACCCGGACACGCAGATCCTGCCGATGTGGCAGCTAAACGTGCTGGTGCAGACGAATCCGCATTCGACACTCGGCTGGATCCGCCCTACCGATGCAGAGCGACTCGACATCGACGTCAAGCCGATCTTCCTCGGGTTCAAAGACCGCAAGGCGCACTTCGCGCTGGACATTTCGGAGATCCACGACCCGGTCCATGAGCTGAACCTGCCTGAGTCCTGGCAGTTCCAGGAGGCTCGAGCGGCAGCGATGGAACTGCCGGGGCCTGAAACCGGAATCCTTGCACAGAGCCGGGCGCAGCTGGACTGGCATGCACGCCACGGCTTTTGCAGCGTCTGCGGCAATCGCACCGAGCCAGGTCGAGGCGGCCACGTAAGAAAATGCAGCGAGTGCGGCTCAGAACACTTCCCGCGCACCGACCCGGTGGTGATCATGGTCACGTATCGCGGGGACCATTGTGTGTTAGGCCAGAGCAGAGGCAGGTTGTCTCGCTCAGGAATGTTCTCGGCCCTTGCCGGATTCGTCGACCAGGGAGAGGCAATAGAGGAAGCGGTCAGGCGCGAGGTTAAGGAAGAGGCAGGCATTGAGGTCGGCGAGGTGACTTACCACTCGTCGCAACCCTGGCCGTTCCCGTCGTCGCTGATGATCGGCTGCCACGCGAAGGCGCTTTCGACGGAGATTCACCGCGACGAGGAAGAGATGTCAGACGTGCGGTGGTTCAGCCGCGAACAGGTTCTATCTGCCCTGAAAAACGAGAACCCAGACCTGAGAGTACCCGGCCCGATCGCCATCGCCCACCACATCATCAAGGCATGGGCCGAGGGCGAGGTCGGCGACGCCTGACATCCGTTTTCAGGCGGATATGTGCGCCTGGCCAGGTACTGACATATACCAACTTTTGAACTCATTCCGGCCTCATACATACATATGTATCGATTCATATATATGCCTGATTAGTCGTCAGAACACCGAGATTCATGTAACCAGGTTTTGGTAATGAACAGATAACGCTTGGTCTTTCAGAATAGTATCTGTAGCGGTCCACTCCCAGAACCTCGGACCCGACATCCTGAATATCCAGAGATACCTCGATGAGCGTTATCAGATCCAGACTTTTTACACCGGTTGTCATGGCCGGAATGACGGCGTTGGCGGTCATAGCCAGCATCGGATAGCACTACTGCCCTGCTTCTATTCTTGGGTTCAGCGGAGTGCCGCTGTTAGGCCGCCAACTTCAAGCTGAAGCACGTACCAAAACCGATCTTCACACGTCCTGCAACCAAGAACCACACCGAGTGAGCTTCTCTGGTAACAGTCACCATGTGACGCTTGGTGTATGAAGATGCTTTTCAAGCTATACCTGCTCGGCCAGCTCATCGCACTGCCCTTCATGGTCGGTGCAATTGGCAGCGCATTCGGTGGCTCAGACCCGTCTTCATCCTCCAACCAGCCGCAGGCCGAATCGGTCATCGATATCAGTGCCCTCGACGCTATCGCCAGTCAGCATGTTGCAGCAGACACGAACCTCTGTGACGCCGTGCAAGGCGGCGAGTCGCTTGCGATCCTTGACAACTATCAGCAGTTGAATCTGGCTATTGCAGATCTCGATGGCGACACTTCAGCGGCTAGCTGCTTCGACCACCGCTCGCCTTAAATAGTGCTTGACGGTGCCGACGTCTGCTGTCCGGCGTCGTTCCGCTAGTTCCATTCCAGCTAAACTCCGCAGCGACTTCTAAACGCGCTCGGTCAACGACAACCACCGAGCACGATCCTTACGCACTCGGAGTTTTCCACATGCCACCAGGCTCACCGATCAGGCTCGCTATCGCTGGAGGCCACCGTGGCGCCAGCTTCAGCAACGCGCTAAATCTTCTTCAAGACGACCTCGAACTGGTCGCTATCTGTGACACGTCTGAAGAGGTACGGGCGAAATGGCTCGATGTCGATCCTTCACTCAAGTCTTTCGACAGTTTCGAGCGAATGGTGGACGACACGGGCATAGACGCCGTTTTCATCGCGACGCCGATGACGCTTCACGCGAAGCAGGCCATCCAGGCACTGGAGGCAGGCAAGCATGTGCTGTCTGAAGTCATCGCCGCAGTCACGCTCGAAGAGTGCTGGCAGTTGGTCGAAACGGTCGAGCGTACGAAACATACATACATGATGTCGGAGAACTACTGTTATCGCCGCGAGACCATGTTCATTCGCAATATGACTGAACTGGGAGCGTTCGGGGACATCACATTTGCGGAAGGCGCCTACATACACGACTGTCGAGACCTGAACATATATATAGATGGCACTCGAACATGGCGCGGAAACCTGCGGGCTGGCAATAGCCAAACATCGCGCGGAAACGGCTATCCGACGCACTCGCTCGGACCGATTGCCCAGTGGCTGGGGATCAACAAGACGGACCGGATGCTGCGGACGACGACCTTTGTCACGAAGTCAGCTGCACGCGGTGAATGGGCACGATCAGTGCTGCCGGAGGGCCACCCTGACGCCGATCCCGCTGCCTGGGCGGACTCGGCTGATTCCGCATCGACGCTCATTCAAACAGAGCAAGGTCGCGTGATCTCTTTACGGTTCGACAGCGCCTCACCGCGGCCACACAACATGGTCCATTACGGCATCCAAGGAACCAGGGGAGCATTCGTTTCGCGTCGACATGACGACGAAGAACCACTCGTGTGGCTGGACGGAGTTTCGCAAGGTGTCAGTCCGGCGAATTTCAGACACGAAGGTGTGCTGCGACCCAATGGTTTCGAGGCTAATAGGCACCCACAGTGGCAGGTCCTGTGGGAGCTTGCCGACAGGTATGAACATCCTGTCTGGAAAGAGCATGGCGAAGACGCTCTGAGGTCTGGCCATGGCGGCGGCGACTACCTGGTTTTGAAGGACTTCGCTGCTGCGGTCACGAATGGGACAAAACCGCCGATAGATGTTTACGACGCGGTCACCTGGAGCTCGATCATGCCACTATCTATACAGAGCGTCGCAAAGCAAGGTATTCCGATGGATATACCTGTCTTCAATCGGATTACCTAGTTCAGGGCGACGGTTTCAGGGAGTCGATATGTATCAACATATGTATATATGTGTAGCGGATACATACGATTTCTTTCTTTAGCCTAGATGACCGTCACGCCGCCATCGACAACGAACTCCCCACCGGTTGCGTATCTAGCGCTGTCCGAGCAGAGGAACGCGACTGTTGGTGCGATGTCTTCGGGTATGCCGAGACGCCCCAGCGGGATCTTCGCTTCAAGCATCTTCTGACGGCCCGCAGCGTCGGGGTGTTGGTCGTGATCAGGTGTCTTTTCCAGCGCTCCCGGCAGCACCGCATTGCATCGAATTCCGTGCCTGGCATAGTGGACCGCGATGTAGCGGTTGAGGCCGAGGAGACCTGTCTTCCCGGACATGTATGAGACGTTGGCAGACGTTCCAGTGAGTGCAGTTATCGAAGAGATAATGACAATGGAACCGCTGCCCTGCTCAACCATCCTGGCCAGGGAGTGCTTACAGGTCAGCATCACGCCGCGATAGTTGATGTCGTGCGTGCGGTCCCACACCGCCTCGTCTATCTCGTGCAGGTGCCTGTCTTCGTTGTGCATCTGTACACCGGCACTGGCGACAGTGATGTCGAGTCGTCCGAACTCTGCGACCGTTGCGGCTACCGCGGCTTCTACCGCATCGGAGTCGGATATATCGGTCGGCACGGCGAGCGCTTTGCCGCCGCTGGCCCTTATCTCTTCGGCTACCGATTCGACACCTTGAGTCGGGATTCCTGCTAGCGCGACCGCACCGCCTGAGCCAGCAATCAGCCGCGCCGTCGCGGCACCAATACCGCTTCCCGCGCCGGTAATGAGAGCCACCTTTCCGTCAAAAGATATCTCCATCAGACGGGTTTCCAGCAGACGGTCTCGATAGCTGTCACAAATGAAAGAACCTGCGGATTTTCCTCATCTTCGGAGGCAGAATCAGACTCATCGCGGGGCGATATGAACCCACCTTTAGTCAGTTCTGAAAGCAGGTCATCCTCTGTCGCCTGTTCTGTGGAAGATGTGACACGAAGGTTGATTAACCCGGCGTCCCGTAACAACGTCGGCTGCTTCAGGCCGGCGTCAGGATCCCCGCCAAGATCTCTCAGCGTTGACTCCTGCCGGGCTAGCCCTTCACTCAACACTGGCGCAGCAGCCGTGAATATGCGGCTAGAGCCGACCGTATGACGTGCCCCGAGCAGTCCTCCGAATACCAGAACTCTCTGGACCTGCTCCAAAGCTCTCTCCGTGGATCGCTCAGTTGCAAATGGTCCGTCCAGAAACACGGCGTCGAACTCTTCGGCACCGAACGGCAGGTCGTCGAGGTTGCACCTCTCAAATGAAACCTCACCCGCCTCCGCTGTGTAGCGAAGTGACCGGGCTCGCCGCAAATTTTCAACATCCGGATCGACGCCGACCACCGAACCGAGCGGGACAGACATCGAGAGGCCGAAGGTCGATTTGCCGTCTCCAGAGTAAGCATGGAGCACTCGCATATCGCGCTTCAGGTAACGAGTGAAGAAATCTGTCCGGCTGTCCACAGACCGATGTGGCTGCTCGGCGGCCGCAGGATTAGGTGACGGGCCTATCTTCGCTCTAAGCCATTCCCTGGTCGTCATTTCGTTCCTGCCGATTAAGTGGTCTGATGCGCTTCACAACATCATCTGGTTCCCCAGTCTCCGTGAGTCAAAACATACACGGTTCCGTGACCAGGGTGGGCGCACATCGTGCGTGAATTCCACTGCTATCATCGCCGGGCCTTGAACGATTTTGTCCTTCTAGAGAGTAGAGACGACTCAGGAGTGAAATGGAAGACCCGGGAACAGTGGCTGATGTCCACAAACGAATCGGAGCTATTGCGCCGCTGAACGAACAGGATGCCGAACAGCTACACCAGCTTCTCACAGGCGTGAAAGCCGCGGCCGATCGGATGGCTGAACTGGCGCCTGTCTTCCCTGCAGAAGTCGATGCTTCAATGATGTCCACCACCGTGGATGGCGAAGGGTGAGTTACCGCAAATAACGTGAGCCTGCCGAAGGGCATGATCGCCTTGTAGGCCACTTCGAAACCGCAACACCTGAAACATCAAAGCATTGACCTCCGACACACACGAACAACTGCACTATTTACCACTGGCTGAGCAGGCAAGGCGCATACGCAGCGGTGACCTCTCCGCCGTGGCGCTAACCCGCGCTTATCTTGGTCGAATTAAGACGATCAATCCACAACTGAACTCGTTCATAACTGTGGATGAAACCGGTGCCCTCGAACAGGCTCGAATGATCGACGATGCCATTGCCCGAGGCGAAGACGTTGGACCGCTTGCCGGTGTGCCAGTCGCCGTGAAAGATTCGATCCCGACAAAAGGACTGAAGACCACGGACAACAGCAATCTGCTGGCCGACTGGATCCCGGAACATGACGCGGTTGCCGTCGACCGGCTCAGGCAGGCGGGTGCGGTCATCATTGGGAAGTCCAATCTGAACGAGTTTGGATGGTCAAGACCGTCGGAGGCTGACCTCGCACCACCTCCATGGAATCCCTGGAACCCGAAGCATGCATCGGTTGGCTCGAGCTCAGGTTCTGGCGCAGCCGCGAGCGCCGGAATGGCATCCGCGGCAATCGGCACTGACGGAGGAGGATCGATCAGGCTCCCCGGAGGTGCACACGGTCTGATCGGTATGAAGCCGACTCACGGACTGGTGAGCCGTTTCGGGATGGACCACAACTCGCACAGTGAAATTTCACCTCTGACTCGCACGGTAGAGGACGCAGCGTTGATGCTGGATGCGATGGCAGGCTTCGTTCCTGAGGACGACATGAGCTGGCCAGGTGAATTGGTTGGATACGCCAGGAACCTGACCGCGGCAGATATCAAAGGCCAGCGAATCGGCGTCCCGTGGAAGTTGATCCGTTCGGCTCCCAATGAATCGGAAGTCCTTGAAGCTTTCGAAGTCTTCCTGGCGAATCTTGAAAAGATCGGCTGCGAGTTAGTCGACATCCCGCTTCGTGGCATGGCGGAGGCTCGCATGGCCAACTTTCTTGTGCTTAACGCAGAGGCATATCAACGACACGCCAGGAGTGTTGGCCAGAACTGGGATCTTTACGGCGAAATCACACGAGTTTACCTGCTCCAGGGCGCATATCTTGGAGCCGACGACCTGCTCAACGCCAGTGAAATCGGGCGAGCGGTACGAGGGATGCTTGAGGAAGAGGTTTTTGCGGAGGATGCCCTCAACATCAAGGCAATTGCAATGCCAACCGCCCCGTTCGTGACTGCCGAGCGCTCACGCCGACCTGGTGAACACTCCCGCGGCATAAATGCCTGTTTCACTGCGCCGTTCAACATCACCGGTCATCCGTCCGTGAGCCTGCCGACTGGCTTCTCACAAAGTAATGGCTTGCCGATAGGTGCCATGCTGACTGGTGCGCTGCATGATGACCTTGGTCTGCTGCAGCTTGCATACGCCCATGAACAGGTGACCGACTGGCATCTCAAACACCCTCAGCTGTAGGCGTGGAATTGAACGCAAAGCAGGTTCGGCAAACTGTGATCGACATGCTTGAAGCCGAAACCGGCTGCGACCCGATTCAGCTAACCGACGGTGAGATCCACATTGTTGTCAGAGTTCCAGAGCGCCAGAAGTTGCCTCAGCACCGCAGGTTCGGTCCTCACCCTGGAAGGATCGCCGCGGTCACCTTAGGCAAGGGAGCCGTTATTTCAGTCGATCACGAAGATCTGGATTGGGCAAAGCGCACCTTCGCCACCAGCAACCGTGACGCACTTTTTCGCGGTGAACTGCTGAGCGAATTCGTGAGCTACGGTACGAACCGAGGCCTCTCTGCTCATGGACCTTATCCACGCTTCACAGCCCCCCCAGAGGCGATCACTGATCCGGAGTATTCGCCCGGATACACGGTGAGAGTGACCAATTTTGAGGCCGAATTCGCGTCAAACCCCTCTATGATTGACCGAGCAAAGTTTCCTAACGCCATTTTCCCTGAGCCCGGCACTTCAGGACGGCCGACGGTGCTGGCGGCAGTTGCGGAAACTAAAGGCAAGATCATCGGGATCGCAGGAGTATCGAAAGACTCGGATTTCATGTATCAGATCGGTATAGATGTGCTTCCTGAGCACCAGGGTCACGGACTCGCTCCAGCGATGACCGCAGCGGCTTGCCGCGCAGTTTTCGAAGTTGGTGGACTGCCCTACTACGCCACGTCGAGTTCAAACATCGCATCGATGCGTTCCGCTATAACCGCTGGGTTGCGTCCTACCTGGGTTGAGGTGTTCACAAGACCCGCATGAGTCCACTTGATCTCGTCTTTTTCCTAATTGGACTCGTGCTTCTTGTTGTAGGAGCAGAGGGTCTCGTGCGTGGCGCCACCAGGCTCGGTGTTCTCGCTGGACTTTCGCCTCTTGTCATTGGTCTCACTATTGTTTCGTTCGCGACGACAGCGCCTGAAGCTAGCGTTTCAATCGTGGCGGCTGCCGACGGGCGTGGCGGCCTGGCGGTTGGCAATGTTCTCGGAAGCAACATCTTCAACATCCTGGTCGTAGCTGGAGCTGCGGCGACGATCATTGCCATCCCTGTTTCGAACATCACGATTCGCAAAGACCTTCCCGTTCTGATCGCCGCAACCACCCTTGTCTACCTGTTTGCTATCAACAAGAACGTTGCGGAGTGGGAAGGGATACTGCTGCTGATTGCACTGGTGAGTTTCATCACCTTTTCCGTACTGCAGTCACGCCGCACGGCTCGCGGAACGCGTGAATCTCGGATCACACGTACTCGCCGAGAAGCCTTGAACGAGATGGGCATAGGTCTCGGACTTTCAATTATCGGTGCAGGCTTCCTGATCTTCGGATCAAGGCTGTTTGTAGACTCGGCCTCAACTATCGCCGAGGCGCTCGGTGTCAGTGAGTTAATCATTGGCCTGACGATCGTATCTGCCGGCACATCGGCGCCCGAACTCACCACTTCAGTCATTGCTGCACTGCGTGGTGAGACCGACCTGGCGATTGGCAACGCCGTTGGAGCCAGTGTGATCAACGTGCTAGGTGTGATCGGCGCTTCTGCGCTAGTCTCCGGTGGCGGGCTTTCAGTCCCGGGCGACGCAATCAGACTCGACTTCCCGGTGGCTGTCACCGTGGGGTTGATTGTTCTCTCGATAGCGATGATTGGACAGAGAGCAGGTCGAAAAGATGGCCTCGTTATGCTCGGTTTTTACGGGATCTATCTTGGCGCGCTAATTGCCGTTTCACTTGATGATGACCTGCTGACTCCGGCAAGCATCATCGCTCTCGGTGTCGTGCTTCCGGTATCGGTCATAACGGCTGTTTTCATGGTGATTCGTACCTACCGAAACCGGGACTCCGCAAAGCTGGACATACCGTTTGTCGACCGGTGACGCTCAGTCAACCCGGTGGTAATGTTCGGCCCGTACCGGAATATCAGCGTGTAGGTAGTTCGATTCTCCACATATCGAACTTGAGGTATTACTCTTCGCCAACCATAAAGCGGTAGTTTCTAGCAATGCCGTGAGCTAGAAGCGCCACGCCTGAAAGAAAGCCGGAACATGAAAGTCACATCGGTCGAAGCTGTCGCGGTCAAAGGCCTGCAAGCTCCCTGGCTGTTCTGCATCTTGCGGACAGACGAGGGAATTACAGGCTACTCGGAGTTCGGCGAGGGCATCGTCGCCAGCGGCATGACAGGGTTGGTTAAAGATCTTTCGCGATTCGTGGTGGGCAAGGACCCGCGACAGGTCGAGAAGCTCTACATGGATATGCTGCGTGGCACCCAGTCTGTATACGGCGGTGCAACTTGGCAGGCGATGGCTGGAATCGAGCTGGCCCTATGGGACGCGAAAGCGAAGGCGCTTGGCGTTCCGGTCTACGAGCTGTTCGGTGGACCGACAAGAACAGAACAACGGGTCTACTGGTCACACCTTGGCACCTACCAGGCCGGTTCTGCCGAAAAGGTGGGAGCGAAACCGATCGCCTCGTTGGATGATGCATGCGCGGTAGTCGAGCAGGCAAAAGATGCCGGCTATGACGCGTTCAAGACAAACATCCTGATTCCCAGTGACGATGGCGGCGAATGGTCAAGCATCAGGCAGGGCCGCAGCGGCCCGCATGACCAGCCGATCACACGAGAACTGCTGAACATCGCAACCCGGCAGCTATCTGCGTTTCGAGAGACCGCCGGGCCGGATATGGACATCTGCCTCGACGTCAATGTGAACTTCAAGGCATCAGGACAGATCAGGCTCGGCCACGCCCTCGAGGAATACGACCTGTTCTGGATGGAGATCGACAACCTTGATGCGAAGTCGCTGCGCATGGTGAAGGATGCGGTCCGTTTCCGATCTGTACAGGCGAGCAGAAGCTGGGACCGATCAACTATCTGCCGTATTTCGAGGAACGAGCGATGGACGTAGTGAAGGTTGACGTCCAGTGGCAGGGATTCACGCCTGCGCGTAACGCTGCCAAGATGGCGGAAGTGTTCGACATGAACATCGCTCCCCACAACTTCAACGGACATCTCTCCACGTTCCAGTCGATGAACCTCTGCGCAACGGTGAACAATGTGCTGATCAGCGAGTCAGACCCGGTTCAGGTGACGTGGCGAGACGAACTGGTGACACACGTTCCGGAGATCAACAACGGCAAGGTTACGATTCCAACTCGACCTGGCTGGGGCACAGAGCTTAATGAAGAAGCACTAGCGAAGTACCGGGTCGACCTGTAGTTCAACCGGCCCCCTTACCACGCCTGAGAATCACCATTAACGGCAGACGGCAAGAAAGAGACAAAAATGCGGTTCGCAATACTTGGCATATCTCACGAAACCAATACCTTCTCGAAGGTGCCTGCGACCTACGAGGAGTTCGAGGCCGCTGACCTCCGGCGCGGCGACGAGATCGTCAAGCAGTTCGAAAACTCGCTCTACACGACCGCTGGATATCTCGAGGCGGCTAAAGACCTGGGCTTCGAAGCCGTTCCGCTTATGTGGGCGCAGACCGGGCCAATCGGAACCATCACGAAGGACGCCTACGACCGCATATCCGGCGAGATGTTGCAGAAGCTGCGTGACCAGGGGCCGTGGGACGCGGTGCTGTTGCCGAACCATGGAGCCGCCGTTTCAGAAGAGTTCCCTGACATGGATGGCGAGTTCACGCGTGCGGTACGGGAGATCGTCGGACCGGACGTGCCGGTTGGAATCACTCTCGACATGCATGCCAACGTGTCGAAGGCGGTCGTCGCGAACACTGACATCTGTATCGTCTGGCGCACCAACCCGCACCTCGATCCAAGGCCACGCGGCTACAAGACGGCCGAACTGATCTACCGAACCGCCAAGGGTGAGATCAAGCCGACACAGTGGATCGAGATGCCCCCGCTCATCGTGAATATTGTGCGCCAGTTCACCGGTGAAGAGCCGATGAAGACCATCGTCGCAGACTCACTCGAAGCGTTGGAGCGTCCTGGCATCCTCGACACCAGCGTTGCGGAAGGCTACCCGTACTCAGACGTTGATGAGATGGGCATGAGCTGGATCGCCATCACAGACGACAACATGGACCTGGCAAAAGAGACCGCTGTCTGGATGGCGGAGCGAGCCTGGGAGCACAGAGAAGCACTCAATACACCGGTCGCTTCTATCCGAGAGGCACTTGAGGCGGCACAAACCCGTTACCGCGGTCCACGCCGTCTCGGAGACTGGAACGAGGTGCCGACCGACGGCACCGCTCTCACCGCTCCTGTCGCCGAAGAGACTTCGGACGGCAAAGCGCCAAACGAAGGCCCCATCGTTTTAATGGATGTTGGCGACAACATCGGCGGAGGCTCGTCCGCTGACTCCACTTTCATACTTGCGGAGGCTCAAAAGATGGGCGTGAAGTCGCTGCTGCAGTCGCTGTACGACCCGGAGTCGGTCAAGGCTTGCGTAGCGGCAGGGGTCGGCAAAGAGGTGACCATCGAGGTCGGTGCAAAGACCGATGACATGCACGGCAAGCCTGTGCGGGTGACGGGTACGGTGCGGGCGATCATCGATGGCAAGTGGGAGGACTTTGGTGCAACGCACGGTGGCTACCGCTTCTACAACGCGGGCACCTCAGTGCGGCTCGATACCACGGATGAGCACACGCTGATGCTGACCAGCACCCGAGAGGGCAACACCTCACGCTACGGTATGTATGCGATGGGCATCATCCCGGAGCACTACCGCGTGGTTGTTGCGAAAGGCGTTGTATCACCAAGACCGGCGTACCAGCCGATCGCCGGAGAGGTGATTCTTGTGAACACGCCAGGAGTGACGACGGCTGACCTTTCATACTTCACGTATCACAACCGCCGCAAGCCGCTCTACCCGTTCGAGCCGGACACAGAGTACGTGCCGGGGCAGTAATGCATAGACGGGCGGCCCGTCTGGGACTTACCTAGTTAGTCGTTTCGATCCATCTTTGCGTTCCACGGTTGGCTGCCGTGATCAGCTCGACGTTCTCGGAGTCTGGAACCTCCTGCTCGTCTAGCAGTCCGTAGCGTCGCGCCCGGTTCCGCTGATAGGCACCGCAGAGATGAAACCCAACGCAGCCGGGGTTGTTCCGCAGCCCTTCCAGCACCTCCGCATACCGTTTGCCGTCATTTGGTGAGACCTCACCCGGCACCGTGTCCTACTTGATACCCGCGGAATCGGCCAGCAGTACCGGTTTGCCCATTTCTTTGTGCCAAAAATCAAGGTGTGCGACCGGGTCTTTGAAATCCTGGAACGACATGACATCGATGTACGGCAGTGCGGCGTTCACGACCTCCATGGGGATTGGCTCGGTCGCTTCGTATCGGTCGCCCAGGATCAGGTGATGCGGGTCGTACCGCCTGATCGCGTCGTGCGTTGTCTTGTAGTAACGGTGAGCGAGATCGGAGAGCTCGTGGCGACCGGCGTCTGACTCGAGCTTTTCAGGATCGAAGATGGAGCCTCGCCACTCATTGACCGGGCGCGTGTGAACCCACGTCGGGCAATCACTGTAGAAGTACCCGATCAGGTTCGGGTCCTCGCTGAGTTCGGCAACGTGAGCGCGGGCGACGTAGTCACACCACTCCTCCCATTCAGAACTGTAGAAGTCGTAGTGGCGCGAAAACTGTTCCCACTGGTGCGATTCGGTGAACGGCAGCAGGTGACAGTAAGGCATGTCGAGTGCCTGGTACTCCTGCGCCGTAAATCCCTTTGAGTGGGGGTAGTTCCGAATGGTGACTTCCTGTGCCCAGCCCACCGAATTGAATCCCCATTTTCTGAGGTTCGGAACCACCGACTCTCTGATCCAATTCAGTGTGTTTCCGCCGTACTTCTGGTGCCAGGCGCCGATGTTTTCGGGATAACGCATCGTTGCGGGGTCAATATGGTTCATTCCCAGCGTGAAAAACCGGTTCCCTGAAGGCGTAATCAGCCACCAGCGACCGGCCTGCTGTCTGAGCGTGAAATATCCGTCCGGTTCAAGCTGAGTTGTTGTCAAAACCTGGCTACCTTGAAGCATCAAATGGGCTTGCCGACGCCCGTGAGAGCCAGCATGGTATCGCCTCAGAGTAACGCCGGTTTTCGCAGTCTGCACTTTCGTCTGTCGGTGGCCTCTGGATCAGCCCGACCTGCCGAATTTGCGCCGAGCCTTGATCATCTGCCGGCCGCGCTTCGTGCGGGCTTTGAGAACATCACGCCGCGCCTCCCGTAGTCGCATATCCGACTTCGAGCGGATGAAGTCCATCTCGCGGTTCAGCTTTTCGTAGGAGCCAAGCCGGCCCTGGTCCAGGTCGCCGCTGTCCAGCGCGTCCTGTATTGCGCAGCCGGGCTCACCGGAGTGTGAGCAGTCGTTGAAGCGACACGAAGACGCAAGTTCGATGATGTCGTCAAAGACGGCAGAGACGCCTTCATCGGCCCCAGATAGGCCAATCGAACGAATTCCCGGCGTGTCGATCAGCGCACCACCACCTGGCAGCGGGATCAGGTGCCGGGCAGTCGTAGTGTGTCGGCCTCTCTGATCGTCCTCACGAACACCGCCAGTGTCCATAACCTCTTCGCCAAGAAGGCGATTGGTCAGAGTGGACTTGCCAACACCGGACGCTCCGATGAAGACGACGGTCCTGTTAGGTCTGATGTACTCGAACAACGCATCAACTCCATGCCCGGTAATGCCGCTGACGGCATGAGCCGAAAAGTTCGGCAATGAGAAACCGATGTCATTTAGAAGTTCGCCCACGTCATCGTGCAAATCCGCTTTGTTCAGCAGAATCACGACCTCTGCGCCGCTCGATGAAACCTGCACCACCTCGCGTTCGAGGCGCCGGGCGTTGAGGTTGTTGGCAGCATGAACGATGAAAGCAACATCGATATTTGCGGCAACGACCTGTGACTCGACCGCAGACTTCATAACCTGTCGGGTGCGAGCAATCTGCGTCCGTCTTGGCAGCACGACTTCGATCGCATCAAGGTCATGCTGAGGTCGTAGCTGAAGCCCGACCCAGTCACCTGCGGCAGGCAAGTCTTCCGATGTAACGGCGGCCCTTTGCAGAGCAGTCGATACTTCAGCTCGATGCGTGCCGTCTGCTGTAAGGACCTGCAGACTTCGGCCATCGACGCGGGTTACTCGACCGGGTATAAGGACCGGATCTTGATACTCATCAACCTGAGATTGCCACGCGGCGTCCCAGCCGATTGCCGAGAGGCTATTAGAGAACTGTTCGGAGGCGCCTGATTCAGATATTGAATCGTCAGCACCGTCAGGATTGGGAGGAACCAACTTGATGCTCCATACCGGAGCAACGGCCAGATCACAGCCTGCTAGCTGGCCAGCGGAGTTGCCCCGGAGAGATGGGTGTGCGCAGAGGCGCGTTTAATGGAGGTGGACGCAATCACTTTCATGGCGAACTTCCTCCTCTCATCGGTAGCTGGCTTAATTCCTGTGAACTAAATCTAATCTGCTGAGAGCAGAACGGTCAACTGCAGATGATCAATTCTTGCTATCCGCATTCGCACGACTAAAGATGGCCGGTGGACCTGCTGCGTCCACCGGCCATCAAAATTTGGGTTGGTTGGTCTCTATTCGGTTGTACGAATGCCGGGATGCGGTCTTATTGCGTTAGGCCGTTACGCCTACTGAAACCGTGCTTGCATCCTCGGTCTCACCTGCATCGTCTGCTGGCGGAGCGTACGGGCGAAGCTGGAAGCGACCTTCGAACAGTCCGCCGTTAGGTCCCTCGCCACGGAACTGTCCTCTGAAGCCACGTCGTGGTCGGTCACCGTCGTCGCCACCCTGTCCCAGCTTCTGAAGTGCCTCGGTCGGAGCTGAAGTCATCCAGTCAGTTACGGGTTCGACGTCTTCCTCGGTGATCTTCTCGGCGTTGAGAAGTCGCTCCACGATGGCTGCGATACGCTCATCAGACGATGTCGCCTTGACGAAGTTACCGACGCCACCGCGACCACCGACTCCTTCAAGGACCTCGGGCATCGAGTCGAACCAGGCCTGGATTTCGTCAGCCTCTTCCTGCGTGATGATGCCTTCCTCTATTGCGTTAGCCAGGCGCTCGGCAATGTGCTCATCGCGGTGCTCCTGACGTGCCTGCTGAACTGCGTCCTGCAACTCTTCCGGCTCTATGCCGAGAATCTCGGCGACTCGCTCTCGAACAGATCCGTCTGGGCCTTCACCACCTGAGTGTGCGAATGTTGCGCCTGTGAGCGCTACAAGTCCTGCGGTTCCGGCTGCTGCTCCAACAAGAATCTTCTTCATCTCTAACCTCTTTGCCGCCCTTCCGGGCTGCTTTCGGGAATTCGTCCCTCTGCTGCTGCTGCTTTACTGCGGCCCCTGCCGCCATGCCACCAAGCTAGAGCGCGAATCTTCAGGACTCGTCCACAAAAAGTCAGGAAGTTGTCTAGAGTCTTACGCCGCCATTACGGCGCTGCACGAGGCTTCTGTTGAAGGTTGTAATACGAGGTAATAAAGGGGCTTAGCACGGCGAGTTTTGACGGATTGCCAGGAGGTTGTCGGCAGGACAGAAAACGCGTCCTGGAGTTCGCGAACGCCCGATCAGGAGAGGTCACAGCAAGCGGGGTCGCTAATTAGAGGTGATCCATTCTCGGACACCGTGGCCGAGTGCGACCATGCGATTTACTGCGCCAGGATTGTTCACGTAGTTCTGGATCATATGCATCGCGTCATCGGGGATTCTGCTGCTGTTAACAGCCGAAGCATCGATTCTGCTGGCAATCTCACCGACTGCATCGAACACGCCCGAAATCGTCGTTTCGAGGGAACCGTCTTCGTGCATCGGCTCATATGATCTGATGATCAGCTTCAGCAATACCGGCCAGTGAGCCAGGTGACGCCAGAGTGTTGCTATTGCTGGCGAAGCTTCCGACGCTCCAAGCAACTTGATTTGCTCAAGAAGCGCCCACGTCTCCGGATCAATCTCACTCTTCTCAAGCAACACAGGAAGCTTCGGCCATGCGTGGTGTGAAACGCCGACCGGCCCGAGCGAAGGCTGCGTACTCGACTCACCGACCAGCGCAGTGATAGCAAAAAGGTTCAAGCCGTTGGACCTGTTGTAAGCATCGGCTACCACGGTTGCTGACGAAATGTCGCTGGTAGTTAGGTCGATTCCAGAAGCTGCATCAGCAAACTGGATGTTCGGAACCGGTAGTGATGTGCTTGATAAAAGTTCCTGCAGGGCTACGTCCGGCTGGCGGCTGAGCATGATCGGTCGGACAGCTTCCCAAACCGATTCAAGACCATTGTCCACCGCGGCAAGAGAACGCCAGACCGAAGTGATAAGCGGTAGCTGCATCACATCACGGATGTCAGCGAATATTTCCGCAGTTCTCCCAGTAGCTGCAGCCTCAGAAAGTGCTGTTACCGGGTCGTGTATGTGTTCTGTCATCTGGAGATTACCGATGGACGCTACCGGATCCACTTACCAGTGGCGTCTTCATCTGCGTCGCCGATGTTCAGGTACTCGCGGGTATCCGGATCGACCAGGTATCTCTGTACTGTATCCATATTGAGCTCGATACCAAGTCCGGGTTGCTCAGTCGGATAGATAGATCCATCCCGCACATCGAACATCGGGTTGATGACCTTCTCAAAGGTATCGAACCAGGTGTGCAGGCACTCCTGACGATACAGATTCGGCGTAGTCATGCAGACCTGGAAACCGGCTGCAATGGAAACTGGACCGAGCGCATCATGGGGTGAAATGCGAATGAACTGTGTCTCCGCCATAGCTGCGATTCGCCGCAGTTCGCTGATACCACCGCACCATGCGACATCCGGCATGACGTAATCGACAAGCCGGTTGTTCAGGATCTCTGTGTAGTCCCAACGGGTGAAGTGTCGTTCTCCTATGCAAAGGGGCACGTTTACGTTCTCTCGGACCTGCCTGAGCGCGTTGTGATTTTCAACGTGAATCGGCTCTTCCAACCAGATCAGGTTGATGTGCTCGAGCGCCCTCGCCGCTTCAATCGCTGAGGCAACATCAAAGCGGGCGTGAGCATCCACCATCAGCTCAAAGTCCGGTCCGACAGCGCCACGGATCGCATCCATCCACTCAACCGATTTACGGATATTTTCCGGGGTGAGCCGTTCCACTTCCGCCGGTCCGCTGAATCCTGCGTTTGGCCCGGTTTGAGTTGGGAATGGATCGGTCTTTATCGCTTCGTAGCCGGCCTCCTTCGTGGCGATTGCGGCTCTGGCTGCATCTTCTGGTCCTCCGGCCTCGGAGTTCCAGTCCTGTACATGCGTGTAGAGAGGCACTCGCTCCCTGACCGGTCCGCCAAGAAGCTGGTAGATGGGGACACCGAGCGCCTTACCCTTGATGTCCCAGAGTGCTATATCTATGGCACTGATCAGGTGGGACACGTAGCCACGACCATCCAGGTCATCGAAAGTATGAAAGATCGTCTGCCAGATATTCTCGATGTTTCGTGCATCCTGACCGACGATCTCCTTCTTAATCCACTCGATTCCCTTCACGAGTAGACCCGTGGAACGATAATCGGAACATTCACCGACACCGGTGATGCCAGCATCGGTCTTAACCTCGACGAAGATCCACGGAAGACCCTGGATCGGCATCGAAACATAAGGTGTGACGTCTGTGATCTTCACTTTCTGTCTCCATCTGAGGTCCTAGTCACTGTGGTGACTGTCTGCTTCTTTTCGTGCATCAGCCAGCGTTCTCAACAGCCTTCGAACTGACCCAGGTGAGCCGACTGCTGAACGAGCGCTGCTCTGCCCGGCGCCGACTTTCACCGAGTGTGCATCGTCCGGAAGGCGAGCGAATATATCCTCGTCCGTCCTGTCATCGCCTGTAGCAAGAATGAAATCGAATGGCCCGCTGGCTTCGTCGACATGGGCAAACGCCCTGCCCTTGTCGACTCCTTGCTGACGTATTTCGATTATCCGAGCGCCGCTGAGAATCTCCACAGGCGATCCAGAGAGCATATCCTCCAGTACGGACATGAGTTCCAACGCCTGCCACTCGCCCAGCGCATCGTCCGCTTCACGATAGTGCCAGACCAGTGCTGCCGATTTCTCCTCGATGCGGGCACCTGGTGTTCTCTCCGAATACTCGGCAAGTACCGGCATGGCCAGCTCTTTCCAGCGAAGGTCCGGTGGAGGGCCCATGCGGCTCCATTCAGTGTCTCCAGATTCACGGATCCATGAGCCGTGCTCTGCAATCAACGAAACCGGCACGTCACTGAACCATTCACCGAGTGTGTTCCGATCTCGACCAGAGTTGATATAGGTGCAAACTCCTTCAAGTTGTCCCAGATCTGAAAGGATGCCGATGATCTCTTCGGTTGGAACCGCGTCTTCGTATCGTTCAGTGAATTCGCGCAGTGATCCGTCATAGTCGAGCATGAGTAACGCTTTTTTAGACACGGCAAGTTGAGGCGCAAGCGTGTCGGCCAGCACCTGAGACTGGAGCTGCGGAGGAACCCGTAGTTCGCCAGCTTCAGACTCTGTGAGCGAGGTCATAAAGCGGTCAACCCATCGATGTACATCGTTCTGAACGACGCGATGGAACATCGGCCGCATTCTTTCCTGCCGCTCGCCATAGTCCATCTCCAGTGCGCGCTCTACCTGGGTAGCTGTGCCTTCGATGTCCCACGGATTAACCCTGAGCGATTCTCCGAGTTCCGAAGCTGCGCCGGCGAATTCACTCAGTACCAGAACGCCACCGCCGTCATCACGACATGCCACGTACTCTTTCGCAACCAGGTTCATACCATCTCGCACAGGGGCTACGAACCCAACATCTGCGAGTCTGTAGAGCGCCCCCAGCTCTTCCCGAGAGACTGATTGGTACATGTAATGGATCGGTATCCGGCCCGGTGCGCCATAGAGTCCGTTGATCTCTCCCACAAGACGCTCGACCTGGTCTTTCTGCTGGTGATAGCTCTCGATGTTCTCTCGAGATGGAATCGCAAGCTGAATCAGCATGGCCCGGCTGCGCCAGCGCGGCGAACCTGCAAGTAGCTTTCGCCAGACTTCCAGCTTCAACGGCAGCCCTTTGCTGTAGTCGAGACGGTCGATCCCCAACACGACCTGGCGGTCGCCTATGCGTCGCTTGAGGTTAAGCAGATACCTGTCTGCTCCTTGCGAGAAGGCAGCTTCACGAAGGTCGTCCGTATCGATACCAATCGGGTGAGCCTGAATTCGAACGCTTCTGCCTGAATATCGAAGCGCGCCTTGCACTGTTTCAATTCCTAGCAGGCGCCTGAAGCTGCGCTGGACGTTTTCGGCGTATTCGTAGGTCTGGACCCCGATCAGATCCGCACCCAGAAGCCCACGAAGGATCTGAGTTCTTTGCGGCAGCACCCGGAAGGTCTCCGACGAAGGAAACGGAATGTGCAGAAAGAATCCGATCCGCGCCCCGGGGACGCGCTGCCTCAGCATCTCCGGCAACATCATCAACTGGTAGTCGTGAATCCAGATCGTGTCGTCAGGTCGTGCCACGCTGGCAATCGCATCTGCAAAGCGTTCATTCACCGCTCGGTACGCCGCAAACTGCGCAGGCTCAAACTCGCAACGTTCTACAAAGTAGTGAAACAGCGGCCACAGCGCGCTATTCGCATAGCCCTCGTAGTAGCCCCGGTACTCTCTCGCCGGAATGTCCACGGGCACAAGACGCCGATCGCGCAAGGTCTCCAGGGTTTTTTCGTCTGGTTTTTCGCCCGGATAGCCGATCCAGACTCCGTCGCCCTTTTCGTGAAGAGGTGATAGCCCAGTTACAAGCCCACCAGACGACATAGTCAAGTTCTGGCCTTCACGAGACCGCTTGATCGTCACGGGAAGTCGGTTGGAAACTAGGATTACCCTGGACACTTGAAATCCCTGGATAGTGATGGAATTTGGAGTGCGCCCTCGAACGTGCAATCAAGAGGCGTCGACACAGCCCGAGACTAACATAGCCACCAACTGCCACCCCAGTTCAACACATGATGTTTAAGCAAGGTTGTTGATCGTCCGATGGTCAAGCCTCACAATTGTCCACTTGAAGCTATTTGTAGCGTCCGCACACAGGCGAAGTGGGCTGTTCCCGGAGTTGGAACGGACCCTGCACAGGCCAACCTGAAACCTGTATGGCATACAAGCGACTCGAAGAGTACGGCCTAATAGGCAACATGCACTCGGCGGCACTGGTCGGACGCGATGGAGCGATCGACTGGCTATGCATGCCTTCGTTCGATTCGCCCGCGATCTTCTCAGCGATACTCGACGATGAAAAAGGCGGGAGCTTCAGCATCACCTCTGATGATGCCCATGATCGCCGCCAGATCTACTTCCCGGAGACGAACGTCCTCACTTCGCGCTTCAGCGGAGACCACTCCGTGGCCCAGATCACGGACTTCATGCCGATCGGCGCACAGGACGACAGTTTCGGGAACCCGAGCGCAAGCTCGGGACTCGCAAACAGGGGCAATGAACGCCGCCTGATCCGTTACGTCCAGGGCGTGATGGGCGAGACGAAGCTGAGGCTTGAGTGCCGACCCAAGTTCAATTTCGGGGCGACTGGCCACAGCGTCGAAATGACAGATGCCGGCGTGATTTTCCGCTCAGAGAACGGCGACCGGCTTAGCCTGACGCTTCCATGCGAGTTCTCGATACGAGAAGGCGGAGTTGTCGCTGAGTTCACGCTTGGGCCACGTGAGGCGATGACGTTCTCGCTGGAATGGCTCGAAGAAGGCAGCCCGAAACCAAAGATGTTGTCTCCTCAACAGGGAGAAGGGCTCTTTCATGACACTGTCGAGTTCTGGCGCAGGTGGGTTTCGCGCTGCGAGTACAGCGGGAGATGGCGGGAGCAGGTGATCCGATCACTTCTCACCCTAAAGCTGCTCACGTACAGCCCCACTGGGGCAATCATTGCAGCACCCACAACCTCATTGCCTGAAGAGATCGGCGGTGGACGAAACTGGGACTACAGGTACTGCTGGATCCGAGATTCTGCTCTCACTTTGCAGGCGTTCATGCGCACCGGCTACATCGAAGAGGCGCGCATGTTCATGCGTTGGCTCGGAGAACGATGCCGAGAGGCCAACGGCGCTGAGCACCCGTTACAGATCATGTATGGAATTCGGGGCGAAAAAGAGCTGATAGAGCTTGAGCTTGATCATTTGGATGGATACAGGGGCTCGAAACCGGTCCGCATTGGAAACGCTGCGTTCGACCAGCTCCAGCTCGATATGTACGGCGAGCTGCTTGAAGCCATTTACGTCTATAACCGGCATGCGTATCCGATCTCGTTCGACCTCTGGCGCTCGTTGAGCAACATTCTCGACTGGGTAGCACGTAACTGGCAGACCCCGGATGAAGGTATCTGGGAAGTACGTGGCGGACCACGGCAGTTCGTTCATTCGAAGCTGATGGCCTGGAACGCGCTTGCCAAAGGCCTCAAACTCGCCGATGAACGGTCACTTCCTGCATCCAGGGATCTCTGGACTGATGCCCGAGACAAAATTCTGCTGGAGATCATGGATAAAGGCTGGAACAGCGAACTGAACAGCTTTGTCCAGAGTTACGGCTCAGACGTACTCGATGCCTCGCTGTTACAGCTCCTGAATATCGGCGCACTCTCACCACGCGATCCCCGCATGATGTCGACCATCGTCCAGATAGAGCAGAAGCTATCCCGAGACAGCCTTGTCTACCGCTACGACCATGCGGCTTCACCCGATGGTCTCGATGGCGATGAAGGCACCTTCACGATGTGCACGTTCTGGCTGGTAGAGGCTTTCACTCGGATGGGCCGACTCGACGACGCCCGATTCCTCTTTGAAAGAATGCTCGGATACGCTTCGCCCCTTGGACTCTATGCCGAGGAGACCGCACCGACTGGTGACCTGCTAGGCAACTTCCCACAGGCCTTTACTCACCTGTCGCTCATCAACTCGGCTTTCATCCTGAACCGTGCTCTCGACCGTGGTCGCTAGGCAGTTTTGTCTCGAGTCTTTCTAGGACTGAGAGTAGGGAACAACAAGAACTGGTTGACTCGCGTGCCGAATCACATAATCGGTCACGCTACCCCGAACTGAGCCATCCGGCCTGTTAGCGTTCTTACTGCACATCATCACCATCAAGTTCGGAATCGTTTCGTTCAAGCGCGCGATCGCCGGACCTGGCTCACCTTCCGTCAGTTCGAACTTCACTTTGCCTTCCAATTCCGGCATCTGGTTCGCGATCCGCTCGAGATACGATCTGGCGTCCGAATTGCCAGCATGCAGCAGAGTCACCTCGGCATTCAATCTGGAGGCCAGATCTCTGCAGAGCGGTATCGCCCCTTCTCCAACCTCGGTCTGGTCCAGCGGCAACATCAGGTGGTTTACACGTGCGGCAAATCGGACGTTTGACGATTCGTTCGGCGCTTTGATCGCTATCACTGGCGATTTCGTGTGCCTCAGCACCCCCTCGGCAACACTCCCGGAGAGCCGTCGCATCAACCCTGTACGACCATGCGTGGCCATCGCCACGAGCGTTGATGAATCGGATGCGTACTTGACTATCTGCTCAGCCGGGTCGCCGGTGAGAATCTTCAGATCGATGTCTTTCACCCATGTTGAGAGGAGTCCCTGGCTCTCTCCGAGTGAGATCTGCACCCTGTCATCCAGCTCAACCTCTGATTCGGTCGGTTTCTCAGTGACAGTCAGAAGCTCGATCTCAGCACCCAGCATTGCGCCGATGTAGCCACCATACGGCACAGCCAATTCAGCACGGTGGGAACCGTCAAGGGCGATGACAACGCGACGAATCTCCGTCATTCCGACACCTCTTCTCGCTCAAGATTTTCGAGGAACCTAGAAGAAGCGCATGAATATGGCGTGACGATCCCTACAAGTTCGTGAGGCTTCCGTGAACATAGGAAACGAGACGGATGAGCCCAGGGGCAACAATCGCCTGACTGGAATTACCTATTGACTTTCGATAGATACCAAGCGATATTCGATGCATGCAACTGACACATTTGGCCGTTTTGGCTCTGAGAATACTTCTTGTGGTGGCGTTTGCTCTGCTGCTGTTGCTCCAAACGTTCTCAATGCCCGGTCAGTTTGCTCACATGGCCAGCGAAGATCCTGACCTGGCAAGTCTGCGGTGGCCATTGACGGCATTCGCAGCGATCGAGCTCCTGTGCGGACAGATCATCATTTTCAGCACATGGAAGCTACTCTCGATGGTCGAGCGTGACCGCATCTTCAGTGACTCTGCTCTGAAATGGGTCGATACGATCATCGGGTCCATTGGTGCGGGATGGGTGTTGTTACTGGGAGTAGCGCTTGCCGTTATCGTAAACGCTGGTGATCCGGCTTTGCCTCTGATCCTGTTCCTGACACTTGTAGGTGGGGCGGTTGCCGGGCTCCTGATGATCGTGATGCGCGCTCTTCTACAAAGGGCAACGACCTTGCGTACCGAGATGGAAGCGGTGATCTGATGCCCATTGTCGTGCGCATCGACGTAGAACTGGCAAAACGGAAGATGAGTGTTGGCGAATTTGCCGAAAGCGTCGGACTGACTCCAGCGAACGTGGCGGTGCTTAAGAACGGTCGAGCAAAAGCTGTTCGCTTCAGCACGCTCGAATCCATGTGTCGTGTGCTCAACTGTCAGCCCGGTGACCTACTTGAGTGGGTAAGTGAAGAGCAGGCCGTCGCTGCGGACTAAGTCATTCGCCGCCCGTATACTCGGCAGCTGAATTCACCTCAATACTCAACTGCGGGAGCAGACAATGACCACGCGCTCGTACCCGGATCATGACACTCAGGATGTGACAACAGCCGATGTGCTGGGTTCTTCGCCAGGAACGGCAAACTGGGAGATCAAGACCCATTCCGATGGTCCAAGCGGCAGCGTGCCGTTCACGCCGGAGTTCCTGGTTGACGAGCCAAGCGGCAACCACTTCGGGATGAGCCAGAACGCGGGAATGGGCTGGGAGCCCTCTGAACTGCTTCGTAAACAGTTCATCATTCTCTCAACAGCCGGCGGAATACGCGAAGAGGACGGCTCGCCTGTTGCGCTCGGTCTGCACACAGGCCACTTCGAGCTCTCGTCACTTGTCAAAGCCGCGGCATACGAGATGCGTTCCCTGAAATCTGTCCCTTTCGCCGTCTTCTGCTCTGATCCGTGTGATGGCCGGACACAGGGCACTACCGGCATGCTTGATTCATTGCCCTACCGCAACGACGCCGCACAGGTCTTTCGACGACAGGCGCGTTCCCTGCCAACTGCCAGGGGCGTTCTTGGAATCGCATCGTGCGACAAGGGTTTGCCTGCAATGATGATGGCCCTCGCGGGGTTGAGAGACCGGCCTGTTGCAATTGTTCCCGGTGGAGTGACGCTGGCTCCAAGCCATGGAGAAGACGCAGGGCAGATACAGTCAATCGGTGCGCGCTTCGCGCAGGGTGAAGTAACGCTTGAGTACGCGCAGGACGTTGGCTGCCGCGCGTGTGCATCACCCGGCGGTGGCTGCCAGTTCCTCGGAACAGCAGGTACATCACAGGTCGTCTCAGAGGCTCTGGGGCTCGCCATAACGCATGCCGCACTCTCTCCGTCTGGAACGCCGGCATGGCAAAACATCGCTCAGCGCACTGCCCGCGCTCTGGTCGCGATGGAGAAGAACGGCACAACTTCGAACGACATTCTCACCGACGATGCCTTCCAGAACGCAATGGTCGTTCATGCAGCATGTGGAGGATCCACGAACCTGCTCCTGCACACACCGGCAATTGCCCATGCAGCGGGACGGACTCGTATGGGCGTTGATGATTGGAACCAGGTAAACAGCCAGGTGCCAAGGCTGGTAGATGTTCTGCCAAACGGCCCCGTCGGACACCCCACCGCGCAGTTGTATGCAGCAGGCGGCGTCCCGGAAGTGATGCTGCATCTCCGCAAGCTCGGCATGCTGAATACAGGCGTGCTTACGGCCACGGGCCAGACTCTCGGCGAAAACCTGGACTGGTGGGAACAGTCGGAGCGGCGAGCCGACGTGCGTCGATACCTGAAAGAGGTCGACGGTGTCGACCCCGACGACGTGATCAATTCACCCGACCGCGCAAAGTCCAAGGGACTGACCAGCACGATCTGCTTCCCGATGGGCAACCTGGCGCCTGAGGGCTCAGTGATAAAGAGCACGGCGATCGACCCCACAGTGGTTGATGATGACGGCGTCTACCGCAACGTAGGCAAAGCGCGTGTGTTCAGATCAGAACGCGACGCCATTCGTGCCATCAAGTCTCGTGACGACGACGAGAAGGTGAAGGCAGGCGACATCATGGTGCTTACCTGTGGCGGGCCTATGGGCACCGGCATGGAAGAGGTCTACCAGATCACGGCGGCCCTGAAGCACCTCTCGTACGGTAAGCACGTTGCGCTCATTACCGATGCGCGCTTCTCCGGCGTTTCGACTGGTGCTTGCATCGGTCACGTCGGACCTGAAGCGCTCGCAGGAGGTCCGATTGGGCGCGTGCAGGAAGGCGACACCATCGAGATCGTCATCGACCGCAACACGTTGGAAGGCTCGATCAACCTGGTTGGCCGTGACGGCGAAGTGGATAGCGCTGAATGGGGCACAGCCGAGCTTGAACGCCGTTCGGAGCCAAACGACCTTGCGCCGCATCCCCAGCTGCCTGACGACTCCAGGCTGTGGGCAGCTTTACAGGGGGTTTCGGGCGGTACATGGGGCGGCTGCGTCTTCGATGTGGACGAGATAGTGAAGACGCTAGAAGCAGGCAAGAAAGCGCTGGCAGAGGGATAACTCTGAGACAGCAATAAATGCATGGGCAGAGGAACTCACCACGTTGAGTAGTTCCTCTGCCCACGGCAACTTGAACTACTTTTCGCCCTTCTCTACCTTCCAGGTGGTCTCAGCGTTTCCTTTGGTGCTGCCTGTGTCGTCGTATTCGGTGTATGTGACCTTGATCTCTTCGAAGTTGTTACCGACGGTCACTGTGGGAGGCGCATCGTCTCCTGTAGAACCACTCACGTTGTAGCTGCTGATCTGAACGTTGGTTAGTTCGTACTTGAGGTAAGTCGCCCGTGCACCACCGTATGTGCTGGACAACTCAATCTCGACCTTCGGGAACACCTTGCCAGTGGCTGCAGCCTCAAGCAGCTTCGGCGAGGCTTTTTCATACTCAAACGTGATCGCGAAGTCCTCGACCACCGCGCCACCACGGCGTCTTGATTGACCCGTTGCGCCGCCACCGGGTTTGTTGGCGCCCCAGTCGATGCTCAGAACATCGATCCACTTGTCGTGGTTCGCGTCTTTGGACTCACCATCAACGCCGTCATATTTCATAAACCAGCGCTCGCTGGATGCAGGCCTGGGTGTGGGCGTTGAGTCTTCGGCCGCAGTCTGCTGGTTCGGCGATGCTTCAACGGCTGGTGCCGATTGGACCGCCATTGTTACCCCTACCGATGCCGCCACAGCAATGAGAAGCATGGCAACAAGGTGCCTTGAACCAAATGGCAGGATAGAACGCGTCATTGAACTCTCCAATGCGGGTTAGAGCCGTGCAGTCCAATGCGGTGGATAGGTTCTTTGTATTCGGAGAACAGGTTGCTACGGGTGTTGACGCTGAGTAAGAACGGATGGACTTGCAGTACTCCGGCTACTACCTCACAAATTGCCCGGATGCCGACCGTTATTTGGCCTCAGGCGAGACGCAGATCGGTTTCGCCTTCGACAGTCGGGACGCGATGAAATCATTCAAATCAAGCGATAGCGGCGTTAGCAGAACCACTTTTGATGACAGCCGTTACTCGTCGATCCTGCCGATTCGCTATATGGTTGCGGCGATATCTAAACGCTCGCCGTGAAGCTGGGCGACTTTCGCTGAAGGGAATCTCCAATGGCTCGCCAATTCTCGTTTGCAAGCTGGAATATCCAGCACTTCTACGGAAAGCCTGACCGCTTCGACCGGGTCGTGGATGAGCTTCAGGCTGTAGGGACGCCTGACGTGTTCGGGATTTTCGAGGTTCGATCGACCACAACCGTGATGAACGAGTTCATGTCGCGGATGCCGACACACCAGTTCTTCATCACGCGTACAGCGAAATCGCCGATCGACACGCTAGTCGGCGTGAACCGCAACTTTCCGGCGTTCTATGAGCAGCGTGACGAGCTGACCGCCGGAATGCCGAGTCTGCGTCCCGGTGCGAGCGTGCGCATCACGGCCAATGGAAGCGACTACACGCTGCTGTTCGTCCATCTCAAGGCGTTTGACAAGCCCGTCGCATGGGGCCTCCGCGACGACATGGTCTACCACATCCGCAGATTCAAGAACAAACTCGATGATGAAGCTGGACAGGATGCCAACTTCATTGCGATCGGCGACTACAACGCGGTTGGGCTGGACGTCACTTACGAAACCAACGATATGGATCCAGACCGCGAGATGGCACGTTACGCAAGGGTCCTCAGAGTGAAACGTATGTCGTTAGTTCCGAAAGACCATGACCTCACTCTGTGGAGCGGGACCGGAGACTGGAGAGTTAAGGCTGCGGACGCCGACCACCTCTTTGCATCAAATCACCTGGATATCCGCGGAATAGACGTTCAGGCCGGCGTCAGCGTTCATGGTTGGCCAACTCTCGACGGTGATGATGCCAAGAGGGCCTGGGTGAAGGAACTTTCCGATCACGCGTTACTTTACGGCGAGGTGCACGACTAGTTTGGCCACAAAGTGAGCCACTGACGCCTGTGGAAGCCTACGGGCTCGGTTTTAGCCGGTACACGGCGCCCACGCCTTCGATGGCGGCGGGATAGTCAGGATTCTGGAGGTCGTCGAGTTGGCACTGGCGGGAGGCTGAAACCTAGGTCACTGCTTTGCGAAAGTGGCTAGATTTGGTGTGTCCGCGCCATTAACGAATTCGTCAAATCCAACGGCAGAAAATTGCACTCTGTCGGTGAAGTCAGATGGCAGAACTGCGGCTACATTGTTGTACGTACGCTTAGCGTCCTGTCCGTTTGCACCTACAAATGCCGTCAATCGAGCATGCGGCGCTGCGTCTGCCATCACTTCTAGTAGATCTCCGTCCTGTCCACTTGTGCCGATGAACAATAATTTGTCAGCTTCGTTTACTGCCTGCTTCAAAGCATCAACATGTTCGGGAGGACATACCATGCTGTGGGGCCCTTTGTTAGCCAGAGGTGCAGTGATCAGCGGATACCACAGTTTAGATTGAGGATGGGATCTCGTGACAGCGGTCATACTTCGATTCACCAGTACCGGAAGATGGTTGAGCGACTCTATGTTCAACTCTCGGGCTCGTTCAAACCACTCGTCCTGCGGATATTCCCCGATCGGAACGAACCAGTCGACTGAGCCGTGGGGCTTAATGAGTTTGAAGAATCCATTGCCTAGGAATGAATGGATGCTGTTCGCGAACGTATGTTTCATATCAAAATGCTCAAGCGCCCGTTCCAGCAGTGTGTCGTAGTTGAGCGACACGAAAACAACATGGCCACCAGTGTCTGCAATCAGATCACGTGCGAGTGCGAAATAGTTTCCAGCCACACCTTTGAATTCACGGCTGACCCGGTCTAGGTATTCCCGCAGGAATGGCGGCACATGCTTGAACTGTTGCCTAATCTGTCCACTTTGATGTGTGGCAAGCGCCGACAGCTCCTGCTCAATGTTCCAACTTGAGTCACCATTAATGCGTACCCGTCGACGTAACTGCTCCGTGACAGCTCTGGCCCCTGGGTAGTCATCCATAAGCCGGTACAGATCACTGCGCCCTCCCGTGAAATCGAACAGCTCAACAGCTAGAGGTGGTTGAAATTTGTTTGAAGCTGCAGTGACGCTTCCGTTCGACGCAAATTTTGATGCGCCAGCACCGAGCACTACGACTGTTGTCTTCTTGCTGATGGTCATCTGGCCCTCATTATCGGAGCATCTGCGTGGATTCTCTCATCAGTCTGGCGGCCGATCTGATCAAACCCTCCAACTTTGCGGTTCGCGGGTATCATACCGCTCGCTCTCTGAATCCTGATGCCAGTGCTGGAACGGGCGTCGGGACGGAGTCCGAATAACAGGACTCACTGACTAACGGCCTTTCCTGTGGAGGAATCGTGACAGCCAACCAGCGAATGAGGCTTGGCATGGCGATCTCAGCCGTGCTTGTTGCCATTCTTCTCGTATGGTTTGCCCGCGGAGGGCTGGCTCCGTTCTTTCTCGGCGCGTTCCTCGCATACCTCATCTCGCCTGTCGTCGGCCGGATAAGCAGGCTCTTCCGATTGCGCTGGCCGAACGCTAGATGGGCCCGGGTTGCGGCTATCCTCACGTTCTTCCTTATCGTCCTCGGCATCGTCACCGGTATCGGGGCCCTCGTCATTCCTCAGCTAATCGACAGCGTCCAGGAATTGGTAGACGAACAGGACCAGATCATTGCCTCTGTGCGAGAGCGTGTTGACGAGTGGCTGGACCGTTACAACCGTGAGGTTCCTGAATCGGTGAGGGAATGGGTCGATACCGTCGTGGCAAACGCTGGCGACAGCGCTGGATCCTGGGCCGGCTCACTGGCGGGTACTATCGCCACTCGCATCCTGAGTTCCATCGCCGCGGTGATCGGATTCTTCGTGGTGCCTGTCTGGCTGTTCATGATCCTCAAAGATCAGCAGGTGATCTCGCGGGGGTTCTACAACCTGTTCCCGTTCCGGCTGCGCGGTGATGTGCGCTACATGATGCGAGACGCCGACAGGGTGCTCGGCAACTACCTCCGAGCCATACTGATCCTCGCAGTAGCAGTCGGGCTGATCACCTGGGTTGGGCTGTTCCTGCTTGATGTGCCGTTCGCCGTAGCTCTGGCCATCATCGCGGGGGTCGGTGAGGTGATCCCTATCGTTGGGCCAATCATCGCAACCGTGATCGCAGTCGCTGTTGTGATGGCACTGGACCCGGGAATTACGGCTCTATGGGTGTTGCTGCTTTACGTAGGTATTCAGCAGGTGCAGAACATGTTCCTGGCCCCGAAGATTCATGGAAGCGCTCTGAACATTCACCCGGCGCTAATCATCATGCTTGTGCTGATTGGCGGCGAGCTTTTCGGAACGCTCGGAATGGCGCTCACGCCCCCGTTGTTCGCCATCGTCCGCAACAGTTTTGTCTACGTCTACAAGAGGCTGGACGGCATGCCGAGGCCATCCGCTGCTGCCACAGCTAACGAAGAGGCAAGACAGGCGAGACTTGAGGCTGCGCTAAAAGAGGCCGAAACTGCCGAGGCAGCGCCGGAACCATCGACCTGATCGCATTCAGAAGGCTACCGTCCGACTCATTGAGAACTGGCTCAGTAGTTTCTGAGCCTCACTCTCCACCAGCAGACGCAATCTCTTTCAGGCCGTTTAGCTGTTGCCGGGTGCCAATCGCTACCAGGACATCGGTTGAGTTGAGTACGGTTCCAGGTGTTGCGAGTACCGTGACCGTTCCGCCGCGTTTCCTGACCCCGACGATATTTGCGCTACTGCGCTCGATGAGGTTAGTTTCGCTGAGGGTCATCTCGTCAAATGGCGAATCGGTCGCAAGCCGCACCATGTCCATCTCGACTTCAACCTCGTGATCGGTCAAAACCACTTCCAGGAACTCTGCCACTTCTGGCCGCACAACCATGTTGGCGAGCCTGTGCCCGGCTATCCGGTGAATAGACAGCACTCGGTCTGCTCCAGCTGCCCTCATCTTCGACTCGCTGTCTTCGTGCTCCGCTCGGGCGACTATGTTCAGGTCCTTGTTCAGTGTCCGGGCGGAAAGTACGGCCATGAGAACAGAAGCATCTGGAGCGACTGCGGCGACAAGTCCTGCTGCGCGCTCAACACCTGCTTGCCTCAGATTGGCGTCGTTCCCTGAATCACCAACGAAGGCGAGGATGCCGTTCTCGATTGCCCGTGCCACATTGACCTCAAGGGCATCGATCACAACGACCTCTTTTCCGGAGTGAGTAAGTTCAGCGACGACTCTTTGCCCTGTTCGGCCGTAGCCACACACAACGTAGTGACCGCTCAACGCCTCAATTTGCTTGTTCATACGACGCTGTCCAATGATTCCTCTTAGCTCTCCAGAAAACAGGTACTCAGCAACGACTCCGGCCACGTAAAGGACGGTGCCTACTCCGAACAGGATGACGAAGATATTGAGAACCCTGCCGCCGGTTCCGAGTGGAATTATCTCCGAGTAGCCGACTGTCGTGACCGTGACGATCGTCATATAGAACGAATCGAACCAGCTGGCACCTTCGACCAACACATAGCCGACAGTGCCGAACGCAAGAACGAGAATCCCTGAGATGAGTCCGATCAGGAACCGGCGACTGGTCTCGGCATCGAGACCAGGCCCAATCTGGGTCTTGATCAGTACTCGGTCCGCAGCCGTTTGCAATAGGTCTTGCGGCTGGACCTTCTGTAGACCGTCGTCCGCCAAATGTGATGATCTCCGTCTTTTGGTTCATGCCGCCAGGCAAGTTGCTATCAACGTAGCCAGTTTTGTGCAGATTCTACTTTGCCAACGACGTCTTCGGCGGAACGAAAAAGAGACGCAGGCTGCATGGATCGCCTGCGTCTCTCTGTTTCTGGACAGTTATTCGATTTTTGTGCTGGATCAGGCTATTGCCTGAGCGCTTGTGGCTTCTGCGGCCTCTTCAGCTTCGCGCTGGGCCTTGAACTGTACGTGCAGATCCTTCAGTGCGCTTATTGCGTCCTTCTCGTCTGGCACGTCTCGCATAAGGCCGCAGTTGAGGCACTGCAGATACTCCGTCCACGGATCACTGTTGTGCTCAATCGTGCCGGTAAGACACTTAGGGCAGGCCTTGAAGTAAAGCATTTCGTTTTGTCTCCTCATCGATCCCCTAGCGGACGAGACTATTGTTCCGTCCCATCGTCAAGATTCAGTCAAGAGACGATGAAGGCGTCTTAATAGTTCCATTCCTCAGCAATTGAGATGCATTCTCAACTCAGGGGATGCAGTGGGGCCATCTGAAATATTGGGACTAGATGGTTAGTTTGAGTTGAGATGCAGCGGAAGCTGGATCGACCTGGAAGGCCCCTTTTGGGAGGCTCAGGATGGCACTGTTCTCGTTCTGGGCCAGAGTGAAGGCCAGATGCGGTTAAACCAACACCCTGTCATGCAGCTTGATCAGATTGCCGGACTGAACGACTGTCGAGGCGATCTTCAACTCTCTGATGTTCCTGGCTGGATCGCCGTCGAACGCTGCCAGGTCCGCGACCATGCCAGGCTTGATCTGGCCGACCATGTCGCCAACGCGCATCGCTTCGGCTGTGTCCGATGTGCACGCTTTGATAGCACGCCATTTAGACCAGCCTAGCCACTCAACGAACGCCCATGCATTGGCGGCAGACAGGTCATGCGAGGCGTGAATCATCCCCATGTCGAGACCGGACGTGAAGCGAACACCGGCTTCGAGCATCTGGGTCATACGTTCCAGATGCTGTTCCTCAGGGATGTTTTTCTTCGAGACAGCCCAGTGAGTCTCTGCCGGTGGCGCACCGTACTTTTCGCGCGCTTCCACTCCAAGCAAGTGGTGTCCAATCGTCGGGTCCACCCAGCGGCCTTCGTCGGCCATTTTCTTCACAACATCCGGTCTGTAGTCGAGTTCGTCGGCATCGAAGTCCTGATCGTACCAGCGGGCGTGAATTACGTTGTGAATACCGGCATCTACACAGTTCTGTACACCGTCCGCTGCAAGTGCGTGCGCGACAATCTGAACTCCTGAACGCTCAGCTTCTTCAACTGCGGCAGCCAGTGTCTCCGCCGAGTACTGCGGCTTCCGTGGATTTGCAGTCGGTGTAAACATCCCGCCGGTCGCCATCATCTTGATCACGTTCGCACCCTGACGGACCTGGTTACGCACTGCGGTCACAACTTGCTCTGTTGTATCGGCCTGGGTTCCGAAGAACCAGCAGTGGCCCGCCGTGATGGTGATTGGTGTACCAGCAACGAGCATCCGCGGACCGGGTATCGCTCCTGACTCAACCATTGAACGCACAGGAAACGCTACTTCGTTGCGCGAGCCAAGGTCCCTGATGGTAGTTGTGCCAGCAAGAACAGCCTTACGCATTGCGTTCACTGCACGCATTGTCAGTTGCTGGTCGTTCTCGCTCATGGCAAGAGCCTGGGCGTCAACGGTGCCTGAACAGTGCATGTGGCAGTGGGCGTCTACCAGGCCGGGCAGCAGAGACACATCACCTAGATCGAAGCGTTGACCGGATTCAGAGCTATCTGAGGGCAACTTGGCCTGTGAAATGACATCGGTGATCCTATCGCCTTCGAGCACAACAGCATGATCTTCTAGCCAGCCATCAACATTTTCATTTGCGACGCGCGCAGCAGTGAAGATCTTTCTCTGAGGTCGAGCAGGTTCTGATGTCAATCTTGTTTCTCCGGCCCTCTAGCAGGCGATTCTGTCGGCATGTCGCTGATCCTGTCGGACGATCAATCTTCGTAGTTAATCTCGAACGCACCGTCAGTGATGAAGATACCCACAACATCGCTCTGATCGGTTGCCCCGTGCTCCATCACCTGGCCTTGTGGGAACCAGACCCATGTCCCGGCGCCGTACTCTCCCTTATGGGTCTTGAGTGTCCCCTCAAGAACGAAGATGCCATGACCGCACGGGTGGGTATGAGCCGGATTCATCACACCCTTCGGATAGCGGATCATCCTGATCTCGGTTGCTGTTTGCGGGTCCTTACGGAGCATCAGTCGTCCGAGATCAACTCCAAGCTTCGGATTGTGACTCGCCTCCCACTCGACTGCGTTTGTGTCGATGGCGTAGTACTCGTTTGCTGATGGGTCCTGCGATGTCATTAGTCAAGCGCCTTCCAGTATCTGCGACCTTCCCAGGTGATGATCTTGCCCCAGCCCGGATAGCTGAGATGAGAGCCAATTACGGTAGCGTCCTCTTCAATCGCACGTTCAATGATCTTGCGGCGTGATTCTCTGCCGAGTGCCGGATCGGTGTCGGGCGTGTACAGCCACTCGGTTTCGGTGATCTGCATCGGCGAACCGGCAATATCGCCGATAAGCAGTGCACGCTGGTTTTGTGATGAGATGAGCAGGCTCATGTGCCCCGGAGTATGGCCCGGCGTGTGGTATGCCTCTATTCCGGGAGCCAGTTGCGTCGTGCCGTCCATCAGGTCGAGTAGTCCAAGCTTCTCAACAGGCATGACGCTGCGTTGCATCGCCTCTCCCCGAGGACCAGCAAGCATTTCGTCCCGCGAGAAATGATCCCAGTCATGCTCATGCACGCGATAACGGGCGTTCGAGAACGTTGGCTGCGTGGCATCACCGTCTTCTCGCATATTCCAGCCAACGTGATCGCCATGCAGATGCGTCAGGAAAACGGTGTCCAGGTCCTCGGGTTTCACGCCTTTGCGTCGCATGTCCCTGATCAGCTCGCCCGGGGCCGGGTCGCCGAGCATCTCGCCGTGTGGACCGAAGCCTGTATCTGCAAGGACTTGCTTCCCGCCAGATGAAAACAAGAACGAGCCAAGGTTGTTGCGGAAACGTTGGCCTGAGAAGTATTCCGGGAAGCGGTCGTAGTACGGCTCCCACGCCTCTAGCGAAGTCTCCGGAAACAGGACGCGTTGGTCGAAGACGACGCTGCCATCGGTCAGAGCCGTGATCGTTACGTCCCCAACCTCAAGCGTGTAATTCTTGCTTTCAGCGCCAGGTGGAAGTGCCAATAAGTTCTCCTCCGCAGCGTTCTACACGGCATGAGGAGGAATGGCAACAGTTCGCCGACCTTCAAGATAAGAGTGTTGACCAGACAAGAACCCGTAGAGCCTGCGAAACCGCTTAAGCAGCGAGGCTCTTTTCGGCAAACAATCGGCGGATCGTCTGTTCGAATTCCATGTCGCCAACCGGTTTGGTGTAGTAACCAGCCGCACCGTGACGAATGGCACTTCGGCGAATCTCTGGTGAGCCCATCTCGGCAACCATCACAACGCCTATTGCTGATGTTCGTTCGTCAGCACGAATGGTCTTCAGAAGACTGAGCCCGTCCATGTCCGGCAGCTTATGGTCAATCACCATCACCGCTGGAACGTGAGACTTCAGGCCCTCGAGTGCGATCTCGCCTCTGACGACCTTCGCTGCTGCTACATCCAGCCGCCTGGCAGCATCGGACACCAGTCGTTCTACCGCGGTGTCCTGACCGACGTAGACGAGACCCGGTCTTTTTTCTTCAGAACCATCTGAGCCTGCCACCTGTGACGATCTGGCTAAGTGCTTTTTGATGCGGCGTGTGAGTTGATCCAGCCCGGTTCCTTTGAGCACGTAATCTGAAGCGCCGGCGTTAATCGCTTCCCTGACTGCATCACTGTCGCCTGCACTGGTGAACATCAAGATGGGAACAGTCATCGTCTGCCTGAGACTCTTGAGGATCTCGACACCAGACATGTCCGGTAGATGCAGGTCGAGGAGAATGACATCAGGCTCGAATTCATTGAGGATGTCGAACGCTTCGCTTGCGTCTGCGGCAGCTTCGACCTCATACCCTTCTTCCGCAAGTGTGAGCACAAGCACATCGCGAATGTCAGCTGTGTCTTCAACTACGAGAATTTTAGTTGGCATGTCATACCGCAGTTACTTGCTGTAGTCACCATTCGAGGATGAGTCTGCAATCAGATCGAGGCGTATCCGAACTCGATGCCATTTAGCTAATGGCTCTAATACGAACTACGCAGGCGGAACGGCAGCTTGCGCTGGACCGCACGATTCCTCACGAGCGTGTCCTCAGTCTGCCCAATTACTGGTCTAAAGATGACCCAGGCAACGTATTGAGTAAACAGTCTGAGAATCGAAAAAGACCGTCCAAAAGGACGGTCTCATGTCGGAATTTTGATGGCGACCCCGAGCAGATTCGAACTGCCGATCTCCTCCTTGACAGGGAGGCGTGTTAGGCCGCTACACCACGGGGCCAATGCCTAACGTTCCGTCCAACCCTTAGGCGCAGAAATAACGGAACCTTCTGAGATTACGAAACATGGTTCGCGGAGTCAACAGAGATAGGTACCGAGTGGCATGCTGATTTCAACCCACAAAACGGCCCTGCGCACGCACCTTCACCTCGATCCGTGAAGACTAACCGTAATTACAGCCGATGCCGTTGTAACCAATCTCTACATCGCCGTCAGCTGTGACCATCACAGGTGTGATCCTGTCGCCGCCTGAAAGCCGCTCCACTTCGTCCCAGTACTCCGGCTTGAGGCTGACGTTGATTTCGTCGTATTCGAGACCTTTTGAAACCAGATCTTCTTTCAGAAGGTCACAGTAGCCACATGTCGGGTGGGTGTAGACGATCGCCTTATCGCGTTTCGGCTCGGTCTTCGGCATTCTTTACTCCTGCTCTCCGAATATCCCGGTAGTTGGATTGTTCAAACGAACTACCAGATGCAATCTGTAGGTACTGATACCAGACATTACATGTCTATCTTCTTCTCACCGCTCAGGTATGCGACCGGTTCTTTCTCAAATGCAACTCTGCAACCCGGGCCACAGAAATAGTAGGTCTTGCCATCATGTTCGGTGGTACCGCCCGGAGGATCAGCAATATTCACCTGCATATGGCATACAGGGTCTTCAGCAGTCTCATCTTTCACTCTGAAAAGCAGAATCTTCATTTCTTAGCCTCCCTTGCATGGTCTGAATATGCGAACGAGTCGAACAGGTCCTAGGTAGCGGCAGTCGCCGGGCGCGCTGGTGAACTAGAGGGCGGGCCAGTGTGTTTTGCCGTTTCCGCTGTTCGACCTAGTCTGAGCGAGTTGGTCACTACGCTGACCGAACTAAGAGCCATAGCGCCAGCAGCAGCGATCGGGTTCAGGAATCCATGCTGACCAAGAACTGGCTGCAACCAACCGGGAACAGCATTGTCGATGAACAGCGGGTGGAGAACTCCAGCCGCGATAGGAATCAGTGCAACGTTGTAGAAGAAAGCCCAGAACAGATTTTGACGGACCGTGCGCATCGTCGACTTGCTCAATTCAATTGCCTCTGCAACGCCTCGTGGGTCGCTTGAGGTCAGTGTGATGTCCGAAGATTCGATGGCGATATCCGTGCCGCCACCGATGGCTATTCCGACCTCAGCCAATGCGAGTGCTGGCGCGTCATTAATGCCATCGCCCACCATCGCGACGTGGGATCCGTCCGCTCTCAATGCGGAGATCTTGTCAGCTTTCTCAGCAGGCAATACTTCGGCGATGACTTCTTCGACACCGACCTGCTCAGCGACCGCGTTGGCAGTGTTCTGATTGTCACCAGTGAGCATCACAGTACGAATGCCCATGCTTTTAAGCTTGCGAATGGATTCGATAGCGGTCGGGCGTACGGTGTCCGTCACTCCGATCAGGCCGATAACAGCTTCATCCCGAGCGACCAACAGCACCGTTTCTCCGCGTCGAGAAAGAGTATCCATGTCGTCTGACAGTTGATCCGAGTTGAGCCCCAACTCAGCAAACATTGCACGGCTGCCGATCACGATGTGACGATCGCCCACCGTTCCTTCGATGCCGCGCCCCGTTCTTGCCTGTATATCGGTCGCGCTAGCGATATCTACGCCAAGTTCCTCGGCACGACGTACTACCGCTGATCCGACTGGGTGTTCTGAACTCAACTCTACTGCAGCGGCAACTCTAAGCAACTCACTCTCAGATACGCCCGATACGATGACGCTTGAGACGCCTGGTTTGCGCTCGGTCAGCGTCCCCGTTTTGTCGAAAACGACGACGTCCAGCCTCTGGGCCGACTCCAACACCTCAGCGTTCCTGATAAGCAGTCCTCTGCTCGCGCCTTTGCCCATTCCAACCATGATCGCTGTAGGCGTCGCCAGGCCCAGTGCACAAGGACACGCAATCACCAGTACGGCCACTGTCAGCAACAATGCGTTCACGAATGCCGGATCAGGTGCAGCGAAGAGCCAAACGATGAATGTAACGAGTGCAACGCTCAGAACTACTGGAACGAAAAACGCTGTGACACGATCGACAAGTCGTTCGACTGGCGCTTTTGATGCCTGGGCTCGCTCAACCATCTGCACGATCTGTGCGAGAGCGGTATCGCGACCGACTCTGGTCGCGGTCATCCTCAAACCGCCAGTGCCATTGACGGTGCCAGCAAAAACAGAATCGCCGTCCGACTTGACGGCCGGAATGCTCTCTCCCGTAAGCATCGACTCGTCCACCTCACCGGTACCCTCGTTGATCACTCCGTCAACAGGAACCCGTTCACCTGGTCGAAGAACGATACGGTCACCAACGACTATCTCTTCCACGGGCACGCTAATTAGCTGGTCGCCGCGTTCAATAGTCGCTGTGCTTGGCGTGAGTTTCAGGAGCCGCCGAATAGCATCGGATGTCCGACCTCTGGCACGCCCTTCCAACCAACGGCCCAACAGGATGAGGCCGATTATCGAGGCGGAGACATCGAAGTAGGTTCCGGTGGCATGACCGCTGATACCGCCAGCGTCGAACACAACTGATCCTTCGAACAACGGTCGGAATAGCGTTGCGGCCGCGGAGTAGAAGAACGCCGTTGAAGTACCGATTGCCACGAGAGTGTTCATGTTGGACGTACGGTGTCTCAGCGCGCCCCACGCACCTCTGTAGAAGCGAGATCCGGCCCAGAATTGAATTGGTGCTGCCAGGATCAGGAAAAGGTAGTTCGCTGCTGTCGGAGAGATGTCTTTGAGCGCATCAACCGATGCGTACTGCATCGCAATCATGATGAATGCCGCTACAGCAAGGCTCGAGATCCATCTCAATCGCAAGTCATCAAGATCGGCTTGACGGCGATTACGAGCCTCTTCAAGTTCCGATTCGGCGTCGCGATCGCCTTCGAACGAAATCACTTCGTAGCCTGCACCTGTGATCGCATCCCGCAAGTCGCGGCGACTTGCTGATCCACTGAAGAATTCCACTTCAGCAGTTTCAGCACCGAGGCTCACATCAGCTCGCAAAACACCAGGTATGTCTCGCAGCGCCGTTGCAATGTGCGATACACATGCCGAACAGGTCATCCCGCCGACGTGGATTCGTTCGGTGGTTAAACTGACGCCGTAACCTGCGCCACTAACAGCTTCAGCCAGTTCGGTCGTTGCGACTGAGTCATCTATGTGAACGCTGGCGGTCTCAGCTGCAAGGCTGACATCTGCTTTTTCAACACCGCTGACTGAACGCAGGGCGTTGCCAACGTGCGATACACATGCGGAACAGGTCATCCCGGTGATCGGAAGTGTGAGTGCGGCCGATGGGCGCTCAACCTTCTTCCTTTCAGGACGCTCTGTATGTGGATGTTCAGTGCTCAATTTTGTCGGTTAGTCGGACTCTGCTGATCGGTTCGTAGCCACCTGTCGACAGGTCCAGGGTGGCAGTCCTTCCAGATACATGCCAGCAGACTCAGCGTTCTGAAATTTCGAACAGATCCTTTAACTCTTCGCGCATCTGGTCATCACGGCCATCGCGATACGCCTCGGGCACGCATGACCTCAGGTGGCCGTCGATCAGGACGCCTTCGAGTTTTTGCAGTGCCCGCCGTATTGCGTAAGTCTGGCGGATCACGTCGACGCAATACCGGTCCTCTTCGATCATCTTCTTCACGCCGGAGAGGTGTCCGTCTATGTAGTTCACTCGCTTTAGCGCCTGAGTTTTAGTGTCACCGAGCATGTTTGTGTTCCAGGCCAAGTTTCCATGTCGCATCCTTTCACGTTGGGATGCGCCTAATAGATACAATCATAACCCCCACCCGGGGGGTTTGGGTTAAGAATTGGTGCGTATGCGTGAAAGCGCCTAGTAAATACATTGACTCCAAGTTGAGTTGGAGGTAAACTGATCACTTGTCGAGGAGTGTCCACCTCTGCAGCTCGAGCACTGGTTCCCAATTTAATCTCAACTGACACACCCTGATCCGCTGAACAAAGGCAACAGCGGGTGGGGTGTTTTGCGCGTTCCCGCAGGTCACGCACTCCCGGCATGCCATCTGGCACCCCGGCATCACAGCTCTGAAAGTGGAGTAGAGCATGGTTCTCGCCGAATCGAACACGCGTATCTTCGAACCCAAGGAAGCGAAGTCATTCAACTCGCTCCGGACCGTCGTTGATGTGCCGAACCTTGTACAGGTTCAGATCAACTCATTCGAACACCTCAAGACCGACGGTCTGAAGGAGCTGTTTGAAGAGATCACACCGATCGAAGATTTCTCAGGGGGCCGCTTTGAACTGCGGTTCCTCGATCATGAGATACGCGAGCCGAAGTTCACCGAACGTGAGTGCAGGCAACGTGAGATCACATACTCTGCGCCGCTCTATGTAACGGTTCAGCTAGTCATCAAGGCGACCGGAGAAGTTAAAGAGCAGGTTCTGTTCTTCGGTGATGTGCCGATGATGACCCCGAACGGCACCTTCGTGATCAACGGCGCCGAACGCGTTGTGGTTTCACAGCTTGTCCGATCACCTGGCGCTTACTTCACTGCTGACAGCGACCCGACATCTGGCCGGGTGCTTTGCTCAGCAAAACTGATCCCCTACCGGGGTGCATGGGTTGAACTCGAGACGAGTAACCGGGACCTGCTAAGCGTGAAGGTAGATCGAAAGCGAAAAGCTCCGATCACTACCTTCCTGCGTGCACTTGGCTGGGAGAGTGATGAAGAGCTGCTCAGCCTGTTCAAGGATGTCGACACAGACCCGGACCGCAAATTCATGGAGTCGACCCTCGCTCGTGACTCTGCTGTCACCAACGAAGAAGAGGCACTTCTCGAGTTCTACCGCAGACTTCGCCCTGGTGAGCCACCCAGCGTTGAGAATGCGCGAACGCTTATCGAGGGTCTGTTCTTCAACGACCGAAAATATGACCTTGGGAAGGTCGGTCGGTACAAGTTGAACCGCCGCCTGGGCATTGAAGTGCCCCAGGAGACGAAGACGCTCACGAAGGAAGACATCATCGAGTTGATCGCTCGCATGATCAAGATCAACAACGGTGTCGCTCAGCCTGACGACATCGACCACCTTGGCAACCGGCGTGTCCGTGCGGTTGGAGAACTGATTCAGAACCAGCTCCGTGTTGGACTCCTGCGAATGGAGCGCGTGGTCAAGGAGCGGATGACAACACAGATGGACCCGGCGGCCACGACTCCTGCTGCGCTCATCAACATCCGCCCCGTGGTTGCTGCCGTCCGTGAGTTCTTCGGCGGTTCTCAGCTGTCGCAGTTCATGGACCAGACCAACCCGCTCGCTGAGCTGACGCACAAGCGCAGGCTTTCTGCACTCGGTCCCGGCGGTCTCTCACGAGAACGGGCCGGATTTGATGTGCGTGACGTTCACCACTCGCACTACGGACGCATCTGCCCTATTGAGACGCCTGAAGGTCCGAACATCGGCCTTCTCGGATCGCTGTCGACTTATGCTCGCATCAACGCTTACGGCTTCATCGAGACGCCGTACAGGAAGGTGCTTCAGGAGATATCCACCGATGACCCCGACATTGCAGGCCGCATTCCACTGGAGGACATAGCGGACGGTTCGGGCAAGGTTCTATCTGAGGCCGGAAAGCGCATCACTGCACCTATCGCAGAGGAGATCAACACGCTCCCGGCCCAGGTGATAGGGGTTACTCCGTACGTTTCTGCCAGGCCGGAAGACATCGTCTATCTCTCTGCTGACGCAGAAGAGGAGCACATCATCGGACAGGCGACCACCGAAACCGATGCCAAAGGCCAGATCACCTCGGCGCAGGTTGAGGTGCGCCTTGGCGAAGGCTTCACCTACGAATCGCCTGAAAACGTTGAGTTGATGGACATCTCACCGATGCAGATCGTGAGTGTCTCGACCGCATTGATCCCGTTCCTGGAGCACGATGACGCAAACCGTGCCCTGATGGGATCGAACATGCAGAGGCAGGCAGTGCCGCTGCTAAAGGCGCAGGCCCCACTGGTCGGTACTGGTATGGAGCGTCGTGTGGCGATGGACAGCGGCCAGGTCGTACTTGCGACCGTAGATGGAATCGTTGTCTCGGCAGACGCAGCCAACATCAAGGTTATGGACGATGAAGGCACGGTGCATGAGCACCCATTGACCAAGTTCGTCCGCTCAAACCAGGGCACATGCATCAACCAGCACCCCATCGTAGCGAAGGGGCAGGTAGTCAAGAAGGGCGACCCGCTTGCCGACAGTTCATCCACTGACCTCGGAGAATTGGCTCTTGGCCAGAACCTGATGGTCGGCTTCATGAGCTGGGAGGGCTACAACTTCGAAGATGCGATCATCATCAACGAAGACCTGGTAAAGGACGACCGTTTCACTTCGATTCACATCGAGAAGCACGAGGTGGAAGCCCGAGAGACCAAGCTCGGTCCTGAAGAGATAACCCGTGACATCCCGAACGTGGGTGAAGAGAGCCTGCGAGACTTAGATGATGAAGGCGTTGTGCGCATTGGCGCATACGTTGGACCCGGTGACATTCTTGTCGGCAAGATCACTCCCAAAGGTGAAACGGAGCTCACGGCAGAAGAGAAGTTGCTCAGAGCGATCTTCGGTGAGAAGGCTCGGGATGTTAAGGACACATCACTTCGTGTGCCTCACGGCCAGCACGGCAAGGTGATCAACGTCCGAGTCATGACCAAGGAGAACGGCGACGAGCTTCCTCCCGGCGTGATGAAGATGGTCCGCGTGTGGGTTGCGCACACCCGCAAGATCACACAGGGCGACAAGATGGCCGGACGCCACGGAAACAAGGGTGTCGTTGCCAAGATCCTCCCTCGGGAAGACATGCCGTTCTTGCCGGATGGGACACCGTTGGACATCATCTTGAACCCGATCGGTGTGCCGTCACGAATGAACCTCGGCCAGCTGCTCGAAACGCATCTTGGCGCCGCGGCACGGACTCTTGGCTTCAACGCCAGAACGCCGGTGTTCGACGGTGCCCAGGAGATCGTGATCGAAGATCAGCTTGCGAGAGCCTGGTTCGTACAGGAATCAGAAGCGATTGAGACGCGTGACATCGACGAGCGACGCATCGACTGGAGCAAGGTTGAGGGCTGGCTCAGCGAACGTGGCTACGACCGTGAGCGGCTGTGGAGTGACGCACCGACAAACCGTGGCGTGGCTCGTGAAGCCTGCCTCCGTATCTGGTTGCGTGATTACGCAGGCCAGGACGTCGAAGAGCTGAAGCCAGCCGAGTTGCACAACGAAGCTCTTCGACTCTCACGAGAGAAGAAGATCTCGGCTCCGGTGTTCGGAAAATCGACGCTGTATGACGGCAGGACTGGCGAGACGTTCGATCAGCCAGTGACCGTCGGCACGATGTACATGCTGAAGCTGATTCACCTCGTTGAAGACAAGATTCACGCTCGTTCGACTGGACCGTACTCACTCATCACTCAGCAGCCGCTGGGTGGTAAGGCGCAGTTCGGTGGCCAGCGATTCGGTGAGATGGAAGTGTGGGCACTAGAGGCGTACTCAGCTGCTTACACCCTGCAAGAGATGCTGACGATCAAGTCAGACGACGTGGTTGGACGTGTGAAAACGTACGAAGCCATCGTCAAAGGTGAAGAGGTTATTCAGCCTGGAGTTCCAGAGTCGTTCCACGTTCTTTTGAAAGAACTGCAAGGACTTGGTCTTTCGGTTGAACTGCTAAGCCAGGATGCTGAGCAGTTACAGCAGCAGCAAGAGCCAACCCGTGAAGACAGCGTTGCTGCTGCACTCGGAGCTCCACTCAGTTGGGAAGACTTCGGCGACGGACCGCTTGATCTTGAAATGGATGACGACGAAGACACCAACAGTGATGACGATGAGGACGACTCAGGTCTCTCAGACGATGTCGAGATCAAGTCCGAGTCCGAATCAGATGAAGACAGCGACTCCGAAGATGAGGAAGACTCCGAGGAGGACGACGAAGACGAAGAGCCGGACGAAGAGTCACTCCGAGCACTTGCTGACACTGAACTCGACGAAGAAGAAGACGTCGAGGTAGACGAAGAAAGCGAAGAGAAATAATCAGTTAACTACCGCTGTGCCGGGATGACCGCGCAGCGTGACCAACAAGCTGAAATCACCAGTCAATGAAGGAGACAACAGCCCACTAAATGGCCGCAAGGCTACCTACTCCCGCAGCCGCGGGCACCAGGGTTAAACGCCGGTAAGCAGCACTGTGTGCGGCACCGGCAAGGGGACTGTATACATATGGCACAGTCAGGCGCTGACTTCAACGCAATACGCATCTCACTCGCATCCCCGGAGCAAGTCCGGGCATGGTCGTACGGTGAGGTGACAAAGCCAGAGACAATCAATTACCGCACGCTGAGGCCCGAGAAAGACGGCCTCTTCTGTGAGCGCATCTTCGGCCCTACTAAGGACTGGGAGTGCTATTGCGGTAAGTACAAGAAGATCCGCTACAAGGGCGTCATCTGTGACCGCTGTGGCGTGGAAGTGGCGCGCGCCAAAGTCAGGCGCGAGCGGATGGGCCACATCAAGTTGGCCGCACCAGTCGCCCACATCTGGTTCTCCAAGGGCACACCATCTCGACTCGGTCTGCTGCTCGATCTCTCGCCGAGAAACCTCGAGCGCGTTCTGTACTTCGCCCAGTATGTCGTCATATCCGTCGACGAAGAGGCAAAGCAACGTGCAAACGAGAGCATGGAGCAGTATCTGGAAGCTGAGACTAACCGCCTCGATGAAGAGTTGAGTGCGGTGATCGAAGGCGGCCAGTCAGAGGAGTTCATCGGTTCTCTCGAAGAGGACGAGGCCGAAATCGCCAAGGCAGCGACACCATCAGCCGAGAAGGGTGAGGACACTCCTGACGAGGCTTCGACGGAAGATCGCGTGCGATTCGTGTTTGAGCAGCGTAAAGAGAAGCTGACTGCGGACATCAAGGAGCGCATGGACGAGCTCGAGGGCATCGTTCCAATGGAGCTTCTGACTGAAGCCCGCTACCGTGAGTTGCGTGACCGTTTCGGTGAAGTCTTCAAGGCTGGCATGGGTGCAGAGTCCGTGCTTGAGATACTGAAGGAGATGGACCTCGACGCTGTTCGCGATGATCTGCAGACTCAGGTACGCGACACGTCCGGTCAGCGCCGCAAAAAGGCAATCAAGCGACTGCGCGTCATCGAAGCATTCCGCAAGAGCGGTAACAAGCCCGAATGGATGGTTCTGACTGTCCTACCCGTGCTCCCGCCAGAGCTGCACCCGATGGTCCAGCTCGATGGTGGTCGCTTTGCAACAAGCGACCTGAACGACCTGTATCGCAGGGTTATCAACCGAAACAATCGACTTAAGCACCTGATTAGCCTGCAGGCCCCGGACATCATCATCCGGAACGAGAAGCGCATGCTGCAGGAGTCTGTGGACGCGCTGATCGACAACGGCCGCCGAGGCCGCGCTATCCAGGGCAGCCACAACCACAAGCTGAAGAGCCTGACCGACCTCCTGCGAGGTAAGCAGGGCCGCTTCAGGCAGAACCTGCTTGGTAAGCGTGTTGACTACTCTGGTCGCTCGGTGATTATCTCCGGACCCACGCTCAGTCTCCACGAGTGTGGACTGCCGAAGAAGATGGCCCTTGAGCTGTTCAAGCCGTTCGTCATGAACGCTCTTGTTGTTAAGGGCTATGCCCACAACATTAAGAGTGCGAAGCGCATGGCCGAGCGCGCACGACCTGAAATCTGGGACATCCTTGAAGAGGTGATCCAGAACCACCCGGTCATGCTCAACCGTGCTCCTACGCTGCACAGGCTCGGTATCCAAGCATTCCAGCCGGTGATCGTGGAAGGAAGTGCTATCCAGCTTCACCCACTCGTTTGCACAGCTTTCAACGCAGACTTCGATGGTGACCAGATGGCCGTCCACGTGCCACTGTCTCGTGAGGCCGTTGTTGAGGCACAGCGTCTGATGCTGAGCACAAACAACATGCTTGCCCCACGGTCCGGTGAGCCGATCGTGGCTCCAACCCTAGACATGGTGCTTGGAATCTACTACCTCACCGGTATCGACGAAGAGGAGGAAGCTAACGAAGAGGTCGCTGAAGCTGAAGCCTCTACAGAAACTTCTGATGAAGACGGCCAGAAGCGGCCTTCTATTCGCTCATACGCAAACTTCGAAGACGCTCGGCTGGCCCATGACATGGGACAGATCAAGCTACGCGAGCCGGTGATGGTGCGCACCAACGAGGGAGACATCGTCACGACCACAGTCGGGAGGGTGATCTTCAATGACGCCCTCGCTGACGGTATGACGTACCGAAACCACCTGTTCTCTAGAGGTGAGATCGAAGACGTGGTCTCGGAGTCTTACGACCTGTACGGCAAGGAAGCCACTGCCCAGGTACTGGACAACATCAAGAACCTTGGATTCCGGTACGCAACACAGTCCGGAACAACCATTGCGATCAAAGACATCTTGACTCCTCCGCAGAAGCAGCCATTGCTTGCAGCTGCCGACCAGAAGATAAATCGACTGGACGAGCAGTACATGCAGGGAATGATCACTGAGCAGGAGAAGTACGAGGCGTCTATCGAGATCTGGACAGACGTGAACGAGAAGATGACTAACGCAGTCCGGGACAATCTCCCGAACTACGGCGGCATCTACACGATGTCTGATTCTGGAGCCAAGGGAAACCTGGCTCAGATCAAGCAGATGGCCGGTATGCGTGGACTGATGTCCGATCCAAAGGGACGCATTATCGAGCTGCCAATTCGTTCCAGCTTTGCTGAGGGACTGTCCGTCATGGAGTATTTCATCTCCACTCACGGAGCCCGGAAAGGTCTGGCTGACACGGCGTTGAGGACGGCAGACTCGGGTTACCTGACCAGAAGGCTTGCTGACGTTGCACAGGACGTGATCATCACAGACGAAGAGGACCCGACTGCACAGGGGCTCCTGGTGGTGGACGCTGCACCTGGAAGTGATCAGCCGAGCATCGGCGAGCGCATCACAGGCAGGTTCCCGGCACAGCCCATTGCTCACCCGGAAACCGGTGAACTGTTGGCTGATAAAGACACCTTGATCACACCGGAACTGGCCGAGAAGATCGAGAAGGCTGGTGTGAAAGAGGCGTACGTCCTCTCACCGCTCAGCTCATTCTCCTATCGTGGGATCCCGCAGAGGTGCTACGGCGCTTCGCTCGCTAACAACGAGATGGTGATCCCCGGCGAGGCTATCGGCATCATCGCCGCACAGTCCATTGGTGAGCCCGGTACGCAGCTGACGATGCGTACCTTCCACATGGGTGGTATCGCAGGACAGGACATCACAAGTGGTCTTCCACGTGTGGTGGAGCTGTTCGAAGCCCGCTCACCTCGTGGTGTTGCGATCATGTCCGAAATCGGCGGCACGGTGGAGCTTATGCACACACCGGAAGGCCGCTTTGTGAAGGTCATTAACAAGGAAGAGTTCAGGGAGCAGATTGACATCCCTGAAACTCACAGGCAGCTCGTGAAGACGGGTGACTGGGTTGACGCAGGTCAGCCGGTACTTGGTGTAACACGAACTGCCGCTGCGGCAGCGAAGCGTGAAGGTACAGAACTGGCGTTCCCCGAGGAGATCACAGCGCCCGTTGCAGGTTCTGTGAAGGTGTCTGGTGGCGTTCTGACCATCACCTGGGAAGAGATTGACGAACGTGAGTACGTCATACCTGCCGCCGCTGACTTGCAGGTTGACGACGGCGACGAGATCGAGCCAGGTGCTCAGTTGACTGCCGGTCCACTGAACCCACAGGACATCCTGAGGATCAAGGGACAGGCTGCGGTTCAGCGTTACCTGATCGATGAAGTTCAACTCGTTTACCGATCGCAGGGTGTACGCATCCACGACAAGCACATTGAGCTGATCGTGCGGCAGATGCTGCGTAAGGTCAGGGTTGAATCTCCGGGTGACACAGAGCTGCTGCCTGGCGAACTGATCGACAGGGTTGAGTACGAGAAACTGAACAACATGATCCTGGCAGAAGGTGGGGAGCCGGCAACGGCGAGCCCGGTTCTGCTCGGTGTTACACGTGCATCGCTCAACACGGACAGCTTCCTCTCAGCCGCATCCTTCCAGGAGACCGCAAGGGTCCTTACCGAGGCTGCTGTGAACGGCAGCATCGACTACCTGAACGGCCTCAAGGAGAACGTGATCATCGGTCGCCTGATCCCGGCACGCCTGGACCAGACAGACGAGGGTCGCGAGAGGCTTGGCATGGAGGTTGGCGAGGAGCGAGAAGATGGCCGCCTGACCGGCTTCACGCAGGCTCCACCTACGTTCGAAGAGGCTCTTGCTGCCATTGGCGGCGAGTTGCCTGAGATGGTGGCTGCTGAGGCTTCCGGCCAAGCGTCCAGTGCTAGCGCTGAGTCCGGAGAAACAGCCGCTGACAACACTCCCGACGAGGGAGCGATGGAGCGAGCCACTGAAGAACTGATGGGTGCCAGCAGAGTGGACGATTCGGGAGGCAACATCCCGGGTATGTCTACAGAGGAGCCGGTTGAGACCGGTTCAGACGACTAGTCAGCTTCGGCATAGACAAGAGTCAGGAAAAGGCCGGGGGTTTTGCACCTCCGGCCTTTTCATTTACCTCACCACCGGCAGCCTAATCAGTAGCCACTAGGTAATCCTCATGTTACGGTAACTGTATAGTTACCAATCAAAGGTGCACTGAGGAGGCAAAAATGGCACTCGAATACATCATCCAGTACAGGATCAAAGAAGGCTCCGAACATCAGGCACGGACGGCGCGAGACAAGTTCATCTCGGCACTCAGGACAAAGGGCAGCGATAGATACAGCTACCGAGCGCTGGCAAAGCCTGACGGCAAGTCGTTTGTGCACCTGGCATGGTTCGCCGATGAGGACGCATTCAAGGAGTTCCAGTCATTGCCTGAGTTCCCGGTCTTCGGACAGGAGCTCAGCGCCGCATGTGCGGAAGGACCGGAAGCGCTGAAGATCGAAGAGATAGCTTCGAGCAAGGCCAGCTGATACAGCTAAACTCTATTCATGACACAGGCTGAACAGGTGCTCGACGCCCTCGGCGACTCCACGCGGCGACAGATCATCGACATTCTGCGAGAGTCGCCTGCACCCGTACGCGCTATCTCCGACCGGCTGCCAGTGAGCCGCCCTGCAGTCTCACGTCACCTGCGACTGCTCAAAGAAGCAGGTCTGGTCATCGACGAGGCCCGGGGCACACGTCGCATCTATCGACTCGACAGCAGCGGTCTTGATGCCCTGCGAGAGTACCTTGACTCCATGTGGCAGAACTCATTACGCGGTTTCGCCCAAACTGCAGAAGCAGAGGATGGCACGTCTTGAGCACACAAGCCAACAGTCCGCTGGTCAACTCGGTCACAGTGAAGCGTGATCAGGCATCGGCCTTCGACCTATGGGTGCGCCGACCATCCACATGGTGGCCTGTGAAGGGACATTCGACATTCGGCGAATCGGTCACTGCTGTTGTGATTGAGCCGCACGTCGATGGCCGCATCTACGAACGAAGTATCCGCGGTGAAACGAGAGACTGGGGCAGGATCACTGCCTGGAATCCGCCGCATGGCATGTCGTTCAAGTGGCATATCTACGGCGAACCCGTCGATGCGACAGACGTTGCGGTGACCTTTGAACATGACGGACAGAGCACGACAAAGATCACTGTCGTCCACTCAGGGTGGGAGCGACTTGGTGACCGTGCTGCCGCGATTCGCACAGCGAACCAAACAGGCTGGGAGGATGTGCTGGAAGCCTTTTCTTCTACAGCAAATGGTCATTCGCGCCAGAGTTAGCGGCAAGCTGCGCCTGTATAATGACGGTCTGTCAATAAGGCATCCCGGGCGGTTAGCTCAGTTGGCTAGAGCGCGTCGTTGACATCGACGAGGTCACAGGTTCGAGCCCTGTACTGCCCACCACTTCACTCATCATGGGTCCAGCGCACATCACATACAGTCCGGAGAGCGACCCGCAAGGGCGCAACACCCTCACTACGTAGGCGCGTCGCCTGCACATGGCCACGCGCCGTCCCCGGTCAGACACCAAGGTTAGTCAACCCGGTGTCTTGTCGACCCTATTCCTGGCAACAGCGCTTCGGCGCGCTGCTTAAACATGTGAGGCACTTCAAATGGCATCTATCAAAGACCTTTCCGAACAGGAACTCGTCGAGTTCCGAAACAATATGCGGCACTCTGCCGCGCACGTTCTCGCTGAGGCTGTGCTGAAACTTCACCCGGAAGCAAAGCTAACCATTGGACCGCCCATTGAGGACGGTTTCTACTACGACTTTGACGTCAATGAACCGTTTACTCCTGCTGATCTGAAGGCGATCGAAAAACAGATGCGTCGCTCCATCAACAGGAACACCGAGTTCGTTGAGCGTGAGGTGACGCGAGAAGAGGCGCGTGAGCAGGTCAGTGACAATCCGTACAAAGTGGAAATACTCGACGGCATCCCTGAGGGCACGAGAGTCACATTCTGCAGTCACAGTGATGGCGAATTCGAGGATCTGTGCAGGGGCGGACACGTTGCAAAGACCGGCGACATCAAGGCTTTCAAACTGCTCTCCACTGCAGGTGCCTACTGGCGTGGTGACGAGAACAACAAGATGCTGCAGCGCGTCTACGGCACGGCGTGGGAGTCAAAAGAGGCACAGGCAGAGTATCTGCATCGAATTGAAGAGGCCGAAAAACGTGACCATCGAAGACTCGGTCGAGAGCTGGGCCTTTTCTTCTTCGACCCGATAGCCCCGGCAAGCCCGTTCTTCTTGCCGAAAGGTGCTTTCGTCGTGAACGAACTGACGGAGTATGTGCGCGAGCTTTACAAGCGCTACGACTACCGCGAGGTCATCACGCCACAGATCTTCAACACCGATCTTTGGCGCAAGTCCGGACACTACGATAACTACGCCGAGAACATGTTCTTCATCGACATTGATGAGACCGAGTTTGGCGTCAAGCCGATGAACTGTCCGGCAGCCGCGATGCTGTTTGCTTCGGAGACGCACTCTTACCGCGAGCTGCCACTTCGATATGCAGATTTTGGAAGGCTGCATCGCTACGAGCGTTCTGGAGTTACTCACGGCCTGACGCGAGTCCGTTCGTTCACGCAGGACGATGCTCACATCTTCTGTTCACTGGATCAGATCGGCTCAGAGGTCCGTGGGTTCCTCGACATGCTGCAGGAGTCTTACAGGGTTCTTGGCCTCGGAGAGCCTCGCTTCACGCTCTCACTGAGGCCCGAGAAGCGAGTCGGCACAGACGAGATGTGGGACCGTGCTGAGGCGGCTCTTGAGGAGATTCTTGCCGACAGTGGGATGGAGTATGAGGCTGTGCCAGGCGAAGGCGCTTTCTACGGCCCAAAGATCGACTTCTTCGTGCCCGATGCGCTTAAACGTGAATGGCAGCTCGGCACCGTGCAGTTGGACTTCTCATTGCCGGAACGCTTTGATCTCGAATACGCAGCTGAAGATGGCAGCCGCCAGAAGGTGGTCGTTATCCACCGAGCTATGCTCGGCTCCATCGAGCGCTTTCTTGGTGTACTGATTGAGCATCTGGGAGGAGCATTCCCTCTCTGGCTTGCTCCGGTTCAGGCTGTGATCGTTCCTATCGCAGACAGGCATTTCAGCTACGCCAATGACGTGAAAGAGGCACTGGCGAGACGTGGTCTTCGAGTGAACGTAGACGATTCCGGCGATCGCATGAACGCTAAGATTCGTACTGCACAGTTGCAGAAAGTGCCCTACATGCTGGTCGTAGGAGATCGAGAAGCCGAGGACAACGCTGTGGCTGTACGCACACGCGCTGGTGGCAATCTTGGCGCCCTGTCCGTTACGGAAGTCGTCGAAGGTCTTGCGAAAGAGTCTGAAGAGCGCTCTTTGGAGTCACTACTGACCTCGGAATAAGCCTGGTTTCGCCCCTGTGAAGCACACTAGCGTCAAACTGAATCGCAATTTGACGATGGATATGCGCGATGCTAGCCTCACCAAACTCAGCATGCGCACTTTGCACTCGTCGAGCAGGCCGCGGCTGAAGCAGCTCACATCCACATTCAAGATCGGTCTAAACAACCTTTCTTGATGTTCAGACTGACACCGAAGCGACACAGGGGCTAGATGACCACGAACGATATCCAACTGCACAGGGGCCTCCAGGGCGTCTACTTCGACCGCTCGGAAACTACTTTCATTGACGGCAAGGAAGGCGTACTCGAATACCGCGGCTACAGCATTCATGACCTCGCCGCTCAATCGACATTTGAAGAGACCTCTTACCTGCTCCTTTACGGTGATCTGCCGACCCAGTCTCAGCTCGATGAGTTCGATGCTCAGCTAAAGGCATCTCGCGAGCTTCCGGAACAGGTGCTTGATGTCATAGAGATCGTTAAAGACTCGCACCCGATGGACGTCCTGAGGACAGCCACTTCCGCCCTAGCCAGCTTCGACGAAGACCGTAACGACAACTCCCCTGAAGCTACCTTCCGCAAGGGAATCCGGCTAACGTCGCAGTTCGCGACCATCGTGATGGCACATCACAGGATTCGGAACGGCAAAGATCCAATCAAGCCAAATAACGACCTGAGCCACGCTGCGAACTTCCTATACATGCTGGAGGGCGAAGAGCCAACCGCAGACACCGCTGAGTTGATGGACCGTGACTTTGTGATTCACGCTGACCACGGCTCAAACGCGTCTGCATTCACGGCACGAGTGGTGGCCGGTACCAGCGCTGATCTCCACGGTGCAGTGACTGCTGGTGTCGCTGCGCTCTCAGGACCTTCGCACGGTGGTGCAGCCGAAAACGTCATGCAGATGGCGCAGGACATTGGTGAACCTGAGAATGCTGCCGCCTATGTAAAGAATCTGCTCGCAAATCGACAACGTGTGATGGGTTTTGGCCACCGTGTCTACAAAGCTGAAGACCCCAGGGCCCGCCATCTGCGTGAAGGTGTAAGAAAGCTGTCGGAGGAGAAGGGCGAGCCGAAGTGGTACGCCATTCTCGAAGCGGTGATTGACGCCATGAAACCGTACGCTCGACGCGGCATCCATGTGAACGTGGATTTCTTTGCAGGCGTCGTCTACTACCTGAACGGTGTCCCGCAGGACCTGTTCGTGCCAATATTTGCAGTCGGCCGAGTTCCCGGATGGACAATCCAGGTCGTCGAGCAGTTCAGGCACAACATCCTGATCCGCCCGCTGCTTCACTACACGGGTGAGCACGAACGACCTTACGTGCCGATCGCGGAACGCGGTTAGCGACTGCCGTTGAGCACCATGGAACCGGCTAATGGCGCAAGATGCCGAATTGGCGATCAAGCGGCTCGTAGCTGAACGCGGCCCGATCACGTTTGCCGAGTATATGAACTGTGTCCTTTACGGGCAGGGCGGCTACTATTCGGCCGGCTTTCCAGTGAGCGCCGCCGGAGATTTTTTCACGTCACCGTCAGCCCATCCGCTGTTCGGTGCGATGGTCGCCATCCAACTCTGCGAGATGTGGCTGACTCTTGACTCTCCGACCAGGTTCACTGTTGTCGAGGAAGGTGCTGGAAACGGCGGTTTGGCGGCTGACATAACCGAGGCTGCTGCGGGAGTCGATCCAGAGTTTGCCGCGGCACTCGAGTACATTGCGTTGGATGTCGCACCAACGGAGCAGCAGTATTACCCGGTTAGCGCGCTGACCGAAGCTCCGGTGGGAGTTGTCGGTTGTGTGCTCTCGAACGAGCTACTCGATGCTTTACCGGTGCACCGTTTTGAGGTGCGCGAGGGCGAAGTATTCGAGATCTTCGTGACAGTGAAAGATGACGAGTTAGTCGAAACCATTGATAAGCCGTCAACTCCGCAGATAGAGCGCCGCGTCGCCGAGGTCCTCGAAGAATTGCCAGACGGCTACCGAGGAGAAGTCAACCTCGAACTTGGCAACTGGGCAAAGCGCCAGGCGAAAATGCTTGAGCAGGGCTGGGTACTTACTGTCGACTACGGATTCAATCGAGAAACGCTGTACAAACCCGAGCGGGTTGCTGGCTCACTCAGGACCTATTCTCAACACACGCTAGGACAGGACCCACTTGCAATGCCAGGCAAGCAGGACATCACAACTCACGTTGATTTCACCGCGCTCGATGAGTCAATGGTCGATGCAGGCTTCAGTAAAGTCAGTTCGACGACCCAGGTGGAGTTTCTCGAACGGCTCGGAGTCATATCGGCAATTGATCAGATCGAAGCCGGCGCGTTACCAAGGGTCGAAAAGAGAGCGAATCTCGCCAGTGCACGCTCGTTGATTGACCCAGACGGCATGGGCCGATTCATGGTCGCCTGTCACGGCAAGAACGTGCCGCCCGCAGAACTCACGGGCTTCTCTGAGACATCTTCAGGAAGGAACCTGGAAATGCGACATGTGCCTCTGCTCAACCCAGAGCGTCACATCCGACTGACCGGCCACTCGCCTGGCCAACCTGGCAGCTTCGAGATCGAGTCATTCGACGATCTCTTTTCCGAGCAGCCATAGGCTGAAATCAGTCAACAACCACCGCTGTTGCCTCTATCTCGACCACAACTTCCGGTCGCGCCAGTGTGGGGACGCCGATCAACGTCACCGCGACATCGTTTTCCAGCTCTTGCTCCAATGCTGCGGCGGCCACCTCAAGTTTCTCCTGTCCACCAACTACGTAGGTTCGAATCTTCGCCAGGTCTTGCCAACCTGCGCCCTGCTCTTCTATCGCCCAGCGAACAGTCTCCAGCGTGTCCTTGACCTGTCCAGCAACGTCATATTCGCTGCGAACGATTTCGCCGATCGCAAGCGACGTAGTTCCCGCCACGTAAACCACGCTCCCACCGTTCACCCGCACCGATCGACAGTAGTTGTGCTCGATTTCATAGGTACGGCCAGAACGCAGGTTTTTGCGGCCCTTCGATGCATCCTGCATCGCCTCGCACTCCAGCATGAAGATTCGATCTTCACCAATGCTCTCGACGGCAATGCCCGCTGAACCCGGTATTGCCTGGCTCATGAACGCAGCCCATGGCTCCGGTGGCTCACTGAACTGTGCTTCTGGCAGCATGAAGTGCCGCGTCGAAACGACGTCTGCCGCGCTCATACCGAACTCACTCAAAGCCTTACCGACAGACTCAGTGATTCCAGTGATCTGCTCGCTGATGTCGGCACCATCTGCGGTAACACCACTAACCCAAAGATCACCATCACAGAACGTTGCTAAAGAGGTTGCGCTGAATTCGTCCGATTCAAAGTGCTGGATGCGATCAGACCCACCTTTGATCGCTTCTAGTTCGATGGCAACTGCAGCGTTACCCGGCAAAGCCGATACCTTGATCGCACTGAATGCAGGGCCGGGCGAATCAAACACGACTCCGTGAGTGTCTCGAATCTCTGCTTCACCAGCACCTGCTTCATCATCCACGAACCACGCACGAGTGCGAACAACATCCTCTGGTGACACCCCTGCGTCGCGCAGCATTGATAGTGTCAACTGAAAAATCCGGTGGGCCTCCGACTCAAGTCCACCGGGCCGGTCTGAAACCAGTCCGGAAGAGAACACTCGGTCGCCGACGATCACTAACCGAGGCGCCCCGTCCACCGGGCCTGTGCCCTGCACTACTGTTCGCTTTGGCATCTTCTGATTTGTTCCTGATGTTAGCTGCGCTGATGATCTATGAATGAAGGCCTGAACGCACCTCTGGCTGATCGGAGAATTCCCGATTCCATTTGATGGCACCGGGCGAGGCAACTGCTACGATGATTCTCGTTTTAACCACAGATCAGGCTACTCGTGACAGACTCCGACCTCAAGAAAACGCCGCTCTTTGACGCGCACGTCGAATCTGGCGCCCGCATGGTGCCGTTCGGTGGGTGGTCCATGCCTGTTCAGTACCCCGCAGGCATCATCGCAGAAAGTCGTTCTGTACGTGAGAAGTGCGGGATCTTCGACGTCTCACACATGGGCCGGATCGAGTTCACAGGCCCGAACGCCGTGGCGTTTCTGGATACTGTCCTCAGTGCCCACGTAGCTGCACTCAAACCGGGCAGATCGAAGTACCACATGATCTGCGACGAACAGGGCGGGATCATCGACGATGCAATTGTCTATCGACTCGACGATGACAAGTGCCTGCTGGTGGTGAACGCGGCGAACAAGGATGCCGATCTCGAATGGATTGCGCCTAAGGCAGAAGAGTACGGCGATGTGGTCCTGCGAGACGTCACAGAAGAAATTGGCATGATCGCAGTCCAGGGACCGGGAGCCGTGGAGATTGTCGACAGCCTTGCAGGCGGTGAGGCCTCACGAGTACGGCGCTTTCGAGTCGGTGAAGTGGTCATTGCTGGAATCGATTGCCTGGCCGCTCGTACCGGATACACAGGTGAAGATGGCTTCGAATTGATGCCGTCTGCGAATAGATCAGCGGACCTCTGGAACGCTCTGAAGCAGGCAGGTGCCGATGAGTGCGGACTGGGAGCGAGGGACGTGCTACGTCTTGAGGCCGGCCTCATGCTTCACGGCAACGATATGACGGTTGAGAACAATCCGTACGAGGCAGGCTTAGGCTGGACTATCAAGCAAGACAAACCTGGATATATTCCGGGAGAGGCTTTACGGAAGATCGCTGAGTCTGAAACCGAGCGAATAATCGTCGGCTTCCGGATGACAGGCCGCGCAATTCCGAGGCACGGCATGGCCATATTTCATGGTGAAAACCTGGTTGGTGAGGTGACGTCTGGCACGCACTCCCCTACGATTGATGCCGATATCGGAATGGGCTACGTAAATCGCCCGCTCGAAAAGATCGGCACTTCGCTCGATATCGACGTTCGAGGCCGACGTGTTGCAGCGGAGATCGTCGAACTGCCCTTCTACAAGCGGTCCTGAGCTAAGACAACCGAAACCAAGTCAGTCGCGTTGCTGTCAGGCAGCGCATGGAAACACGAGATGAGCAACCCGGAAGACCTCAAATACTCCAAGGAACATGAGTGGGCCCGCGAAGAGGGCAATCTAGTCGTCGTCGGCATCACGCAGTTCGCTGCGGAACAGCTTGGCGACGTCGTGTATGTCGACCTGCCTGCTGCTGGAACTGAGATCGAGCAGTTCGGCAAGTTCGGTGAGATTGAGTCTGTGAAGACGGTAAGTGACCTGTTCTCCCCTGTCGGTGGCAAGATCGCCGAAGTCAACGACGCTGTTAAAGACAGCCCCGAGAAGGTCAACGAAGACACCTATGGCGAAGGCTGGCTGCTCAAAGTCGAGGTTTCGGACAGATCACAGCTTGACGGCCTGATGGACGCTGCGGGCTACGAGTCACACATCGCTGAATAACCCTTCTTCGCCAAGTTACGGAGCAACGAATTGGTCGGAACTGTTGACCGTGGGACTGAGATCGAGAGCAATTCAGGGAACCCTCATCCGTACGTCCCAGCGACCGATGCTGAACGAACAGAGATGCTCTCCGCTATCGGTGTCAGCTCGTTCGAAGAGTTAATCACGGACATTCCAGCCAATCTGCAGTTCCCTGAACTTGGAATCGCTGAAGGATCACCTGAACTTTCGCTGTCCGCCGATATCTCAGCCATGGCATCGAAGAACTTCGTGCCCGGCGACTACGCATGCTTCCTTGGCTCTGGAGCATACCGCCACTTCATTCCTTCGACCGTCAACGCAATCCTGCAACGCGGTGAGTTTGTAACCGCCTATACGCCGTATCAGCCCGAAGCCGCACAGGGCACTTTGCAGACCGGCTTCGAGTTCCAGTCTGCCATCTGTCAACTGTTCGACATGGAAGTGGCAAACGCCGGCATGTATGACGGCCCTACTGCATTCGCCGAGGCTGCGCTTATGGCATGCAGGCTGACCAAGCGCACCAAGGTCGCAGTACTCGATTCAGCAGATCCAAGACTCGTTGAAGTGATGAAGGCATACACACTTCAGCAGAAGATCGAGATCATTTCGATCAGTCCAGACGAAGGTATTTCCGAAGACATCGCCTGTATAGCGTTTCAGAGCCCGAACCTGCTAGGCGCCTTGGAGGACACGAAAGCGCTGACTGACCGGGCCCATGAAGCCGGAGCGCTCTCCGTGTCTCATGTGAACCCGACAGCCTTCGGACTATTCCAACCGCCCGGCAAGTACGGTGTTGATATCGTCACCGCCGAGGGCCAGCCACTTGGTGTGCCGCTCTCCTTCGGTGGCGCGTATGTCGGGCTGTTTGCATGTCGGCAGGAGCACATTCGCCAGCTTCCTGGACGCATCATCGGACGCACGACAGACACAGAAGGCCGTACCGGGTACGCGCTCACGCTGCAGACACGCGAACAGCACATTCGGCGTGAGCGAGCAACATCGAATATCTGCACAAGCACGCAGCTAATCGGCCTGATGGTCGCTGTATACGTGGCCACGCTGGGCAAGCAGGGCATGCGAGATGTAGCCAACCTCTGTTACCAGAAAGCCCACTACACGGCATCGCAGATCGCTGAAACACCTGGCTACTCGCTTGCTGCTAGCGGCACCTTCTTCCACGAGTTCGCTGTGACCTGCCCGAAACCGGTAGACGAGATCAACGCAGCCCTGCTGGAACGCAAGATCATCGGTGGATACGACGTGAGCAGCCAGATCGACAGCACCATGGTCCTCTGTGTCACCGAAATGAACTCTAAAGACGAAATCGATTCGTTGGTGAACGCGCTTCGTGAGATCGGAGGCGCGGCATGACGACAAAGAATGGGCTCGACCGCAGATTGCTAATGGACCGCTCTGTGCAGGACCGGGCCGCCGTGACGATGCCGCCGTCCGATGTGCCTGAGCAGCCGCTGCCAGGCCAAAACCTGCTGCGTGATGATCTACCTCTGCCCGAAGTTTCGCAGCTTGAGGTCGTTCGTTATTTCTCACTGCTCAGCCAGCTCAACTTCTCGATAGACACGAACTTCTATCCGCTCGGCTCTTGCACGATGAAGTACAACCCGAAGCTGAACGATGCGATGGCGTCGCTGCCCGGCTTTGCGAACATCCACCCGAACCAGCCTGCCGAGCAGGTCCAGGGCGCCGTGCAGCTCATGTACGAGCTGCAGGAAGACCTCGGGGACATCACAGGGTTACCGGGAGTCAGCCTGGCCCCACTGGCGGGCGCACAGGGCGAATATGCAGGCCTCTTGATCGCACGCGCCTACCACGAGAGCCGAGGTGACAACGAGCGGACTGTTGCGCTCATTCCCGACAGCGCGCACGGCACCAACCCTGCGTCGGCAGCCATGGCCGGTCTCGAAGTTGTAACCGTGCCCTCCGACGCCGACGGAAATGTCGATGTTGAGGCATTGAAGTCGCTTGTCGACGAGCGGACGGCCGTGTTCATGCTCACGTTGCCAAGCACGCTGGGGCTGTTCGAACCGAGCATACTCGAGATCACTAAAACCATTCACGACGCAGGTGGACTTGTCTATGCAGATGGAGCGAACCTGAACGCCCTTCTAGGGCTCGTGAAGCTGGGCGACCTCGGCTTCGACATCTGCCACTCCAACCTGCACAAGACTTTCTCAACGCCACATGGCGGCGGTGGTCCCGGCTCGGGACCTGTCATGGTCACGGAGGAGCTTGCGAAGTTCCTGCCGGAGCCTGTCGCCGTCAATAAGGGCGATACATACAAGCTTACGGAGCCCGAAAGCAGCATCGGCAAGATCAACGGTTTTCATGGCTCGTTCGGAATCCTGGTACGGGCGTATACATACATCCGGGCGATGGGCCGAGATGGGCTGAAAGCTGTCGCCGAAAATGCCATCATCAACGCGAACTACGTACAGGCGGCGCTGAAAGATACGTACAACCTGGCGGCCGACCGCTACTGCATGCACGAGACGGTGCTGAGCGCCACGAAGCAGAAGAAGCGGGGCGTAAAGGGACTCGATATCGCCAAGCGTCTCCTCGACTACGGCATTCACGCGCCAACAATGTACTTCCCGCTGATCGTAGAAGAGGCTTTGATGGTCGAGCCGACGGAGACCGAGTCGAAGGAAACGCTCGACCGCTTCATCGAGGTGATGCGCAAGATCGACGATGAGGTCTCTGAAGACCCCGAGATGGTCCGAACAGCGCCGCACACGCTGCCCGTAACCCGTCTGGACGAGGCCGCAGCCGCCCGCAGGCCTTACTTGCGATGGCAAGGATGAGCGATTCCTCTCGCTGCCCGTTCAAGTAGGCTCGCCACACCGGATTACCTTTCTCATGGAGCGGTATTCATGACCGTCATGATGGTTCGTGGCCGGGCGAGCGCGCCGCAAACGGCGCTCTACCCGAAAGCCTGATCTCTCTCAGCACTTCATCAAGAGCTCGTCGACAGCGAGACGTCTTGTCGCGCTCGCAGAAATAAAGTCTGACCAGCTTGTGGTTGAGGCAGGTCCCGGCGATGGAGCCCTAACAGCACCACTCATCGCAACAGCAGGCCGCGTAGTTGCGATTGAAGCGGATCGTACGCTGTACACAGGGGTCCGGCGGCGTTTTTCAGGCACTACAAATCTGACACTAAGAAACGGCGATTTCCTGAAGCAGCGTCTGCCGGTCGGCAACTACACCTTCTTCGCCAACATTCCGTACTCACGGACGGCGGACATTGTCAAAAAGGTAGTCCTGGGACCTGCTCCGCCTGGGCGCGCCTTCATGGTGATGGAATCTGCGGCTGCGACCCGATTTCTAGGTCGACCGTTTGGATCAGAATCGGCCCTGAGCTTGATGATCAAGTCTCGTTTCGAATTATCGGTGGTGGCCTGGCTTCCGTCACACGAGTTTTCGCCGCCTTCGGTCGACTCGGTGTTTCTGAGATTCGTGCAGAAGCAACGCGGTCTTTCCCACCACGGTGAGCAGGTCGCCTTCGATCGATTCGCTCGGTCAGTATTTCGATCAGAAGAGCGATCAACCAGAAAACTGCTGCGCACTCTCATAAATAGACCTCAAGCGCGGTCCCTATTTAACGACATGGGCCTACCACAAGATTCGCCGCCGTCCCAGATCGCCTTCGAACACTGGCATACGCTATTTCAATTGTCCCGGTGGAACAGTATGGAACCGTAGAGGTAACCTGATCGTCTTAGTACGCAGAGGGATGATCCGATGCTCATCCGAGTATTAGCTGCAATAACGCTGCTTGCTGCTGTGTCGATATGGCAGGTGCCGCAAGCCGCGGCATGTACTTGCGGTTCAGCGACCGCCGCATTCACTCATTCCGACGGAGCGTTCACTGGCCGAGTCGTGGCTATGGGCGATGCCGATGGCAAAGTGATTGAGAGTGACGATTTCTCACTCGCCCGCAGTCTCGTCTTCGAGATAGATACGGCCTACAAAGGCGATATCCAACCACTGATGGTCATGCGTGGTGGGGTCGGCGTCTGTGGTGTTTCGCCTTCAATAATTCGCGGTGAGTCTGCTGGAATCATGTTCTTTCCGGGCGACAACGGTGAACCATGGATAAATCTCTGTACCACCACCACTCCGGAGTTCTTGCGGACCATTGCCGAACGCACAGGCTTTGAAGGCCAGCAAGTCGGTCTTGAATCCGGTTCATCAGGTCTGACAGCGGAGCGGGCTCTGGCCGATGCCGCTGCGAGCATACCGCCTCCGCACGAATCAGATACTGGTACCGAACCGTTCAACCGCGTCTTGATAGGTATCGGCCTCGGAGCAGGCCTGCTCGTGTTGTTGATCGGTATCAGGAAGTGGCGGACAGGCGCTTTCATTCGCTGATGGAGACCGTCGCTATCAACTGCTCGAAACAGAGCTCAATCACAGGCTCAGCGCAAGTGACTTAAGGATTTGGAGATAACCTGATGCTCATCCGAGTTTTAGCCGCAATAACGCTACTCGCCGTCGCCGTTACGTGGGTTCCATGGTCGGCGCAACCCGCGTCCGCCTGCACCTGCGCTCAACGCGATCCCGTGACGATGCTCAACGAGGCGGATGCTGCGTTCGTGGGCAGACCTATCGCCCATGAAATACCTAATGACGGCCCGGTAATTTCGTCTGCAGATCCCGTCGTGTACACGTTCGAGGTCGAGCGGGCTGTCAAAGGCGATATCGGTGATCAGGTTGAGGTCCATAGCCTGAGGTTGGGAGCTTCCTGCGGGATTGAGTTTCTCTCACCAACCAGCAATCGCTCCGGAATCACACTGCACTTGAACGAAGATGGCACCTTTTCCAGCGGGCTCTGCGACATGGTTGATCCTGACGAATTGCTGCAATACTCACAACCGATGTCTCCGTCGCCCGGCAGAGCTCCATCCGACGCCGAGTCAGTCCCAGCCAGCGATTCCATCGACCCAGTTTCTTCATCGGACCTTGCTGACCCCGGGCGCGGCATCCCTGCCTTCACCATCTACATTGTCCTTGGGCTCGCGGTTTTCGGTTATGCTCTCTGGCGATTCGTACTGCGCAACCGTCATGCATAGCTGAACACACATGATCGTCGACACGCACGTCCACATCTGGGAGATGCCGCCTATAGCACCGGTCGGCCCAACAGCGCCGCGCTGGACCGCAGAACCGACTGCACCTGGCACCGCAGAGATGCTGCTTGAGGAGATGGACGCGAACGGCGTAGACCGTACTGTGCTCGTTCAGACCTCTTTTTCGACCTGGGACAACGGATACGTAGCCGAAGCTGCCAAGCGGTTCCCTGATCGCTTCGTTTCGCAGGGGCTCATCGACCCGCTCGATCCCGATAATGCGCAACAGGCTGCGTACTGGATGGACGAGTACGGCATGACCGGATTCCGTTTCCATCCAATGTACTACGAAGTGGATAACCCCGAGGAAGGCGAAATCCTGACAAAGCCGGAGAACACGGCGATGTTCGAGGCGATCGCCGAAAGAAACGGCATCGTGCAGATCCATTGCCGCCCTGACTACGCCGGAGAGCTTGACGAGTCGGCGAGACGATATCCGGAAATCACCTGGCTCATCGATCACATGATGTACCCGCTACCTGAAATGGTGGCAGACGGCTGGAGCGAATATCGGCCGGTACTTAACCTGGCCAAGCACCCCAACATGCTCATCAAGATCTCGGACGTGCACAACCATTCCAACGAACCGTTCCCGCATACAGACATGCATGACGTCGTGAAGATGGCGATCAACGAATTCGGCATCGAGCGCTGCATGTGGGGCACCGGCTACCCGGGTTATCACAGGGTCGAACATGGCTGGCCGACCCTCGGTGAGGAACTACGAATCGTGCGCGAAGGCTTTGATTGGCTGAGCAACGAAGAACGAGCAATGCTGCTGGGCGACAATGCGGCTCGCATATGGGGATTCGAGTAGTCTGAGCGCCTGACCAAGCTGCCACCGGACGAGGCACATTGCTGATATAACATCAGCCACCTCTACCCTGCCCTTTTTGCCGCACAATGCTGCCAAAGGAAACTCATGACTCTCCAACCCGGCACCGAAGCACCTGATTTCACGCTTAATTCCCATGACGGCAACGCCGTAACGCTCTCGTCATACCGGGGACGAAGAATCATCCTCTCGTTCCATCCGGCGGCTTTCACAGGCGGCTGAACGAATCACGTTTCAGGCTTCCGTGAGAAGTACAGCGAGGTTGCAGCGGCAGGCGCAGAAATCCTGCAGGTGAGCGTTGATCACACGGCCTCTCAGAAGGCATGGGCTGAACAGCTCGGTGGAATCGATTTTCCGATGCTCGCCGACTACCATCCAAAGGGCGCTGTAGCCAAGATGTACGGCGTATACAACGAGGACCGCGGCAATTCGATGCGGTCGGTATTCATAATCGATGAGGAAGGGATCATCAGGGACTCAGAAGTGTTCCCGCAGGGCATGATCCCTAACGTCCCGGACATTCTTAAGAAGTTAAAGGCGTTCTAGCCTGAACGTTGCCACTCTGAGCTTGTCGAAGGGAGGCGATGTCAACAGTCCTAATAGTGTCCCGATGTCCTCAAAAATCGTCATCGCCGCATATGATCCTGCCTGGCCTGCAATTTTTGAGGAGATCAGGGATCGTGTTGCCGAATGTCTCGGCTCGCTGGCCGTCACGATAGAGCACATAGGCAGCACCTCCGTGACCGGCCTTGCTGCCAAGCCAATCATCGACATGTGTGTCGTCGTAAAAAGAGTCGCTGATGTGCCAGAGGGGATTCGGCTGCTGGCAACTCTAGGCTACGAACACGAAGGAGATCTCGGTATTAAGGGCCGAGAGGCCTTCTCGATACCACCTGGCACGCCCGATCATCACCTGTACTTAGCGGCGTCAGATGCGCGCGAGTTGAAGCGCCATCTGGCCTTTCGAGACAGGCTGAGACGTGACGCAGGAGCACTAAAAGAATACGAATCGCTGAAGCGCAGGCTTGCCGCGACACCGGGAATCGACCACACCAATTACTCGCTCAAAAAAACGCGTTTCGTTGAGGCCATTCTCGCCGAGGAGCTTGGCGTAGATCACTGAGCGCGCCGAGACAAATCCCAAAGGTCAGTTCGCGGCAAGTTCGATTTCAGCGGTAAACCGCTGCCCTACCAGCGATGCATGTTTGGCCCAAAACTGGCTTCGTAAAACTCCGCGACGTGCTCGCCCGGCTTCACAACGCGACTCAGGGCCTCGTCAACCTCAGAACCGACCTCGACTTCAAAAGCACCGAGATTGTCCTTCAACTGGTCCAGAGTTCGTGGACCAACCAGCGGTGCTGTCACACCTGGCCTGCTCATCACCCAAGCGAGTGCGAGCTGCGAGACCGTACAGCCCTGCCGTTGCGCAATTGGCTGCATAGCGTCAACGATGTCCAGTACACCTTCACTAAATCGCAATTTCATGTTCGGCCTCGTTTCGTCTCCGAAACGGGTACCTGCCGCCTGTGTTTCCGTACGCCTGTATTTGCCTGTCAGTCCACCACCTGCCAGCGGGCTCCACGGAATCTGAGCGAGGCCATAGGTCTGGCACATGGGCAGGTGTTCACGCTCAATACGCCTGTCGGCCATGTTGTATGGGGATTGGTCCGACACAAACCGGTTGAGACCAAGCTCCTTTGAAGCCCAGAGCGACTCAACCACCTGCCATGATCCGAAATTAGATGTGCCGATGAATCGCACCTTTCCTGCTCGGATCAGATCGTCCATCGCCCTGAGCGATTCGTCGATAGCGATGTGCCGGGAAGGACGATGAAACTGGTAGAGATCGATTCGGTCGGTCTGTAACCGCCTCAGGCTGGCTTCGCACTGCTCAACAATGTGCAGTCTTGAGTTACCGAGAGCGTTCGGGTCGTCTGACATTCGCCCATTGACCTTGGTGGCGAGGAATACTGAATTTCGCTTGCCATTACGCTTGAGCGCCTCACCAACGACCACCTCGCTCTGCCCCGCGTTGTACACGTTGGCTGTGTCCAGGAAGTTCAAACCCTGCTCTAGCGCGTAGTCGACGATCTCGTATGAGTCTTCCGGTGAAGTCTTGCCCCCAAACATCATGCAGCCCAGCACGAGAGGGCTTATGTTGACTCCTGTGCGGCCGAACTGAACGTATTCCATCATGTCTCCTGCACGAACTGTTTGTAGCGTGGACGCATACTCGAGTGTACCGAGTGCAGTTGATTGGCTGAATGGGAACCGCCTCAGCCACAAAGCTGCCAGAACCAGGAATCGGTTAGGAGAGTCTGGGTGATTCCTCCTACGCAGTCTACCGTCACAGGATGAATAGTCGATTGATGCGCCTGAGTTCTCAAATCATCCACTGGTGGGTTGGTCTAGCCAGCCTGGTGGTAATACTTGGCTGCGGCTCTGATATCACGCCCATCTCCGGGACTCCTTCGGCGTCGCAGGTGTTGTCAAACGCACGATCAGCCACACGCCAGCTCGAATCTTACCGAGCGACGGTGACAACGATCGAGACAACCGTTCATCCCCAAAGACCTGCTGCCGATTTCGAAAACAGGACGACCAGGACAATAGATGTCGCATCGCACACCAACTACAGCGTTGACTCGCCCGCCCTAGACCATCGGCTTGTGCGTGCTGACGGCATCATCTACCAGCAGTTAGGCGGCGGAGACTGGATCCAAGGCGTTTTCGAAGAGAGCTATATTGACGTTCTTCGGGAGGAAGCCAGCCAAAAACCGCCATGGTTCCCAGGCGAGTGGCTGGACAGTCGCCTCGTTGTAGACAGCAGGTTTGAGGGGCAAGAAAGAATCGACGGCAAAGATGCCTATGTGATTCTAGGTCGAATTCCGATGCTGCCCGGTATCTCCCCAGACGTGCACGATGTTCCTGAGGACTTCGTGTGGCTGTACGTAGATGCTGAATCCTTCCAGGTAATACGAATCGAGATCGATCAGAACATCACGGACAGCCTCAGGGAAGACTCTGGATACCAGGTCATCCCAGGCGTCGTCGAAATAGACACGCGTGAAATCATCGACTACTCGCATCACAACTCTGAAATTGTCGTGGCAACGCCTGAATCGTGGGTATCACGCTAGGCAGCAGGGCAGAGGTCACCGGCAATCCCTATCGGTCCAATTCCCCTGCCGGTCACTCACATCTGGCCGTCAAGCGCTAAACTGGGCTTCCGAAAATCCTCTATGACCAGACGACGCAGACGTGTTGGCGCTGACAGGCGTTATCACGCAGGAACCAACTTCACGGAGACGTTCATTGCCATCGCACTCGAAACTCGATGTACTAAACGCGGTCCACGAAACAGGGATCGTCCCTGTGTTCTACAACGCCGATATTGAGAAGGCCAAAGGTATCGCCAAAGCATGCGTTACTGGTGGCATCACAGTGCTCGAGTTCACGAACAGGGGAGATCATGCCTGGGAGGTCTTCTCGGAGCTTCATAAGTTCTGCCAGAAAGAGCTGCCTGACGCGATCCTGGGCGCTGGCTCCGTACTGGATGCCGGTACAGCTTCGATGTATATATCCGCCGGTGCAAGTTTCATCGTAGGCCCGGTCACGAATCCTGATGTGGCGAAGGTCTGCAATCGTCGAAAAGTAGGCTATGTCCCGGGATGCGGGACCGCCAGTGAGATCTCTTACGCCGAGGAGCTTGGCGCGGACATCGTGAAGATATTCCCGGGCTCCGCAGTCGGCGGTCCCCAGTTCGTGAAGGATGTCCTCGCTCCGATGCCGTGGTCTTCAATCATGCCCACGGGCGGTGTCGATGTGACAGAAGAGTCGCTTCGGCCATGGTTCGAGGCTGGAGTGGTGGCTGTCGGCATGGGATCAAAGTTAGCGAGCGCAGATGTTGTGAAGAACAACGACTGGGCGACTCTTGAGCAGCGCAGCAGAGATGTAGTCGCCTTAATCAGATCCCTGAAGGGCGGTTAATTCGCAATTGCGCTGATGCGTTCAACGTTGACTGAGCCCGTTAAACGAACAAGTACACAACCTGTCCGGAGACAAAGAAATGGCAAAGGTCGTCACTTTTGGAGAGATCATGTTGCGGCTTGCGACTCCACGCCGCGAGCGGTTCACCCAGGCTCGAGAGTTCGAGGTCACGTACGGTGGCGGCGAGTGCAATGTAGCGGTTTCACTTGCTCACTTTGGTGTGGATGCCACGTTTGTAACTGCGATCCCAGACAACGACGTCGGACAGGCCTGTATCAACTACGTAAGACAGTTTGGCGTCGACACATCGGAGATACTCAGGCAGGGGAGCAGGCTTGGAATCTACTTCCTGGAATCTGGTGCGGCGATGCGCGCTTCAAAGGTCGTCTACGACCGGGCCAACTCTTCAATTGCCGAGCTAAAACCGGGCACTGTTGACTGGGAGAAGGTATTCCAGGGCAAAGACTGGTTTCACTTCACAGGTATCACGCCTGCTATTTCATCTACCGCCGCAGCTGCTTGCGATGAGGCTGCGGCCGCCGCTGCACAGCTTGGCCTAACCGTCAGTGCAGACATGAACTACCGCAAGAATCTGTGGTCGCCTGAAGAAGCGCAGGCGGTTATGAAACCCATGATGAAGCACGTTGATGTGGCAATCGGCAACGAAGAAGACGCAGAAAAGTGTCTTGGGGTTGCGGCTGAAGGGGTAGATGTCTCGACCGGCGAGATCGACCCTGAGGCTTACAGACCGGTCTTGCAAGAGCTAGTTGATCAGTTTGGTTTCAAGAAAGTCGGCATCACGCTGCGAGAAAGTCAGTCGGCAGACGACAACGACTGGAGCGCCATTTACTACGATGCTGGAGATATCCATCTGGGCCGAAAATACGCTGTACGGATCGTTGATCGAGTTGGCGGCGGTGACGCTTTCTCGGCCGGAATCATCTACGGCAACCTGCAAGATGGCTGGGCAGCGCAACAGGTGCTCGATTTCGCAGTAGCTTCATCTGCGATGGCTCACACATTCCACGGTGACTTCAACCTGGTCACAGTGAAAGAGGTGATGGCCGTGGCAGGTGGCGATGTGTCAGGAAGAGTGCAGAGGTAATACCCGGGCACTTATTCTTCAACCCCGCCAGATTCGTTTCGACCCTGGCCTGCCGGAACAGAATGGGGAAAATTGCATACGCCGATGAATTCGTACCGATCAAGGGTGCGAGGGATTTTCAGTGCCGTGCTGGCGGTACTGATGACAGCAGCGATCGCTTGCAGCGGCGACAGCGCAACGCCTACGCCCGTCCCAGCTACCGCTACACCTACACAGATCCCACCAACTCCAGTGCCGACGCTGGCTCCCACGTCGACCCCGGCTCCCAATGCCACCCCTGCCCCGACAACAACGCCTGTTCCAACACCTACTGCCACCCCAACAGCCACGCCTACACCTCAACCGACCCTTGCCGACATTATTGAGAGTATTCGTCCGGCTGTCGTGAGAATCGGCTCCGGCACAAGGCTCAACTCGGCTCGAGTTCGTGAGATCGCTCAGCACCTCGGCACCGGATTCATTTACGACTCAGACGGCTTCATACTGACTAATTTTCACGTAATTGCCGATGCCGAGGACATACACGTCGGCGTGCCTCGTTCGTTCGGCGGATCGCCTGCGATCTACGAGGCAACTGTAGTCGGATCAGATGCAGAATCGGACCTGGCAGTCCTCAGCATCGAGCCGCACACAACAGAGGTGTTCACGCACCTGCCGCTTGACCCTATCGGAGAGGTCCGGGTCGGTGACACGGTGGTGGCTATCGGCTACCCAACAGATGAGAACCTTGAACCTGCGTTTACAGCCACACAGGGTGGAGTATCCAGCCTACGAAACGAAGACAGCGGTCAGATTATCCAGCATCAGGCATCCGTGAACCCAGGCAACAGTGGTGGCCCGCTAATAACCAAAGATGGTCACGTCACAGGCATCAATACATTCGTCGTTCGCAACTCTGGCTTCTTTCCAATTGAAGGCTTCAACGGAGCAATAGGAATCGATGAAGCACTGAGTCGCTTGGAAGATCTTGAGTCCGGTGAGCTATTTGAAGCGCCCGTCTACGTCTCCAGCGAGATCTACGGCTACAACATCCGGTTACCGTTCGGTTGGAAAGTAACAGCACAGAACGATCTAGGATTTCACCTCGAAGGACCAGAGGGTGGTGAATTCATCCTCACCTTGACCCCGGAGCTGCCGGTTGGCACATCAGAAATCGATTGGATCTCAACAAGACGAGCTGAAGTTCTCGATGGTCTTGACGAGAGTTTCGGTGATCTGGAGAACGAGATCGTGGGAGTCGGAGGCATCCTGACTGCAAATGTCGGTGGCACGGAGAACCAAGAAAACGGAGACCGCCTGATCCAACACACGATCATGGTGTTCAACGGCGCAGCAATGGAAACGCGGGTTATTTCCAGTGAGGATTCGTTCGGAGGTTTCATCGAAGCCATACTTCTGAGTGAGTTACTGTTTCCTCGCGAATGGGAACAGCATCAATTCACGGCAACGCAAGCACGCGCCGACGACTTCACAACCCGCCTCACAAACGTCTGGTCGAAATCGGTGATCGACTACGCCGTCGAAACCGAAGGTGAAGATGATCAATTCTTCCGAATCATCCCTCCGACTTTCTTCCATCGACTGGCACTGATAGAGCTGAACTTTGTGCAGTACGGGGACATGACCAGGCAGATAGAGCTTTCGCCCGATTCATTTGAGCTGTTGCTTGAAGACGGAACGGTACTGAAACCGCTTGATACCACGCAGATAACCTTGCCCATAGACGAGAACCTGACTGGAAAGATAGAAACCGAACAGCCGTCATTCATAACAGGCACGTTGGAACTCGTGCGCGGCAACTGGCAGCAGGCTCACCTAGTATTTGAAATACCTATCGGCATCGACCTCATAGAGATTCGATGGACACGATCAGGCGTCAACGTATTGAAGATTCAATAGGCTATTGGCGGAGAAACGATGACTGTTAGACAACTCGCAGGCCGTACGGCGCTGGTCACAGGAGCTTCACAGGGCATCGGACGAGCTATTGCGCTGGCGTTTGCCCGTGAAGGCGCAAACATCGTGGTGACGGCGCGTAACGAAGTGAAATTGAGGTCACTGGCAGACGAGGCTGAATTGATGGGCGTTAACGCCTTATCAGCCCCGGCCGACATCGGCATCGAATCAGAGATCAACGGCGTCGCCAATGAAGCCATCTCGCAGTTCGGCGGCGTGGACATTCTGGTAAACAACGCTGCGATCATCCACCCCCGGATTCCTGTCTCCGAGTTCGATCCACAGCTTTTCCGAGACGTACTGAATGTGAACTTGACCGGCGCGTTCCTGATCACGAAGGCGTTGCTACCTGGAATGATCGATCGCGGCTACGGAAAGATCATCAACATCTCGTCGATAGGTGGCCGCAAAGGAGCGGCAGGGCGGAGCGCGTACCGAATCACCAAGTCTGGTCTGATCAGCTTCACGGAATCACTGGCCGCAGAGGTCAAGCAACACGGCATAGACGTCAACGCGATCTGTCCCGGCGGTACCGATACTGAAGGCTACCGCGAAGCGTTCAACACAACAGGTCGCACCGAGAATCCGAACCTGATGGACCCCGATGAGATCGCACAGGTTGCAGTGTTCCTTGCAAGCGATGCCAGCTCAGCTGTGACAGGTGCTGCAATCGACGCTTTTGGCAAGACCAACCCGCTGTTCGGCTAAGCCGGTGGCCGTCCGCCTTCCAACTCACCGTCAGGATCGTGGCCTTCAAGCAGCTTCTCATATCCGGGAAGAATGTCTTCCTTGTACGCACGCTCCAGCCTGTCGACCAGGTGAACCGGGTGCGGATCCGAAATGATCTTGGCACCGGTCTCCTTGTTCATCACACCCAGAAGCTCGTCTATGTGATCGGCGATTCCGCCTGTACCTGTCAAGACACCGATCAGCTTCGCTTCGTCGTACGCGATGGCGAACTCACCCAGCGTGCCTGATCGACCACCTGCTATCACCACGACATCACAGCTACGTATGTTCTCGATCTCACGACCCATCAGGCCGGAGCCGGTGTACACGATGAGGTCGTAGCCGCGAGTCGGAGATTTGTAGCGTTCAACATGCTCTTTGAAGTTCAGTGCAGGTGAGATGCCGATAACGAGCCCACCTTCAGACTTGGCGCCCAGGACCGAGTCGTGAGGCAGCCCGGGTGCAACTCCGGTCACCAGCACATAGCCTCGGCGCCCAACTTCCTGTCCCAGCTTGTACAAGGTGTCGCGCACTTCGTCTTTGACAACGCCACCAGCGGAACCCATAACGCCGACTGCAAGTGGTGGGAACGTCTTTAAGTTTTCGTATCCGGATGTGATCTTGTAGGTCATTGAAAAAACGGTTGCAACACAGTCGGGACTGCCAACTAGACAGCCTCCCAACGATACACGTACGAGGATACGAATAGATTCGTGCTGGCACCGGTCAGATCATGGGTGTGACGGACCCGATAAATAGCTGTTACCGGTGGACCTCTTGGATCTCCGCGAGGATCCCCGGCAGGTCTCGTAAGGTCGAGATTTCAATGTGAGGTTCTACCAAACCTGAGTTTGCCACGCCTTCGCGGTTGAGCCAGATTGCGGTCACACCGGCGTTCAGCGCACCAGCGACATCATGCTCTAGCGAATCACCAACGTGGACTATTTCGGAAAGCTCGCAATTTGTAGCAAGGCTCACGGCCTCGAATGCGCCACTGTTCGGCTTACGCGTGCCGATCTCCTCCGCATAAAGAAGATGGTCCAGGAGATCAGCGACTCCGGAAGCCAGAACATTGGCGTTTCCGTTCGTCAGCAACGCGGTGGTCCAGCCATTGGCTTTCAAACTGCTCAATGTGTCGGGAACATCCGGATACGGGGTGATGGCCTCGTCCCGTGTGTCCATGAAGATTTCGAACAGGTTCCCGACGATATCTTCTGCAGGATGAATCCCGGCGGCCTTCACTGCACGCCGTATACCTTCACGTCTCATCTGCCGAAGTGATGCTGACTCTTCACCCCATTCCTGGCCAACCTGTTCGCGCATAGCGATCATCTGATCGACATCAGGCACAGGGTGAATTGGTCCGTAATTAGAAATGTGCTCTCGGACCCTGGAAAGGGCGTGGCGTTGCGCCACTTCGAAATCCCATAGCGTGTTGTCCCCGTCAAACGAGACGACGCGGGGAGTCACTTGCCGGCGTTCTCGCCAGCCTGCTGCACCAGCCATTCGCGTGATGCCAGCTTCTGATCGGGAGTGCCATACGCCATGCTGTAGTGGCCGTTGTAACCGGCTGATTCCAGGCTCTCAAACATCGACGAAAAGTCCAGCGTTCCTTCACCTGGAATCATATGGACCTCGTATTCGCCGGTATTGTCGGCAAGCCTGACTTCGCCGACACGATCGATCCCGAAAGCCTCGAAGAATCCGTTCACTCCTTCGGGAACAAGATGTGAGTGGTTAGCTGTGAATGCCCAACCAAGGCGGTCAGCCGGGATCTCGTCGAAGTACAACTTGCACTCCTTGACTGTATGCGCCATGTAATGGATCTCAGCGTGCTCAGGCTCGAAGTTCAGGTTCTCGAGCAGAATACGTGCGCCTGTATCTGATGCATACTTGGCCGCTCGCTGAAGTCTGTCCAGCGACGCCCTTGTGCGTGCTTCCACGTCACCGGAGAAATGATATCCGGCGTGAACCACGGTCCACTGACACCCTAGGTTATTCGCAAGGTCGATGCTGGCTCTCAGGTACTCGTCAACGGCTCGTGAGACGTATGGAGAGGTTTCTGCGATGTTCACTGCGGAAAGGGTGTGCAGTCCGATCGAAACGCCATTTCGTTCGCAAGTCTCCCTCACCGCTTTGATTCGATCTCTACTCCAGCTCTCCATGTGATTTGGGCCAGAGTCCGCATTGAAGTCAAGGAAGTAGAACTCGTTTGCAATCGCCCATTCGATCGCGTCTTCCAGTTTCGTACCGCCGGCGTCGAAACCAATTCTGTCTCTAAGGCTCATGTTCAAGACCTTTCTTACGCCGTACGGACGCTGCCCCGCAGCACTCTGGCTTCATCTGAAGCCATGAACGTGATGACCTTCGCAACGTCGTCCGGCGAAACCAGCTTGTCCATCGTGTCATCGAACGTCTCTTTGTCACCGGTCTTGTCAAAGGTGGTCTTGACCTGAGCTACCTTGAGCGGGGTTTTCACGGCTCCGGGCAGGATGTCATTTACCCTGATCCCATACTTTTCCAGGGCGTTCTGCATAACAAGAGTCAGACCGTGAACTCCGCCTTTAGATGAACCATATGCGAAGGACGATGAGCCACCATGTACTCCCGCGCCTGAGGAGGCAAGGATGATCGTTCCGCTACGCTGCGGTTTCATCACGGCAGAAACATGCTTGGTTATCAGAAATGTCCCTCTGAGGTTGATATCAAGTACCGTGTCCCAGGTTTCTTCAGGGAACTCATCGAGCTCCACGGAAGCACCTTGCAGCACGCCTGCAAGATGAACCAGTACGTCAACGCCACCCATCCAGTCTTTGGCTTCAGAGACAACGCTGGAAACCTCATCGTTCTCTCGAACATCCACGTGCCAGTAACGCGCATTTCCACCTGATTCTGCGATGTCGTTGATCGTTTCCTGTCCATCGCCATCATTCACATCGAGCAATGCCACCCTCGCTCCATAGACTGCAGAACGAATGGCAACAGCGCGCCCAATTCCGGTGGCTCCACCGGTAACAATCATGCGTTTTCCACTCAAATCAACGGGCATTTCGGTTCCTCGGTAACGGTTTCAGTGTCTTCAGCAAATGGAACGATCGATCAGTCCCAGGAAATCCCTGCATTAACTGCTTCTTGCTTGAGGCCTTCAGCGGCAAGCGGGACTTTGTCGTCAGGAAGGTGTTCAATCAATATGTGGGCTTCCGGGCAGACCTTCTGCATGCCGTTTAAGAACGTTTCCTGGTCCAGCATGCTTTCGGGCTGACCGATTATCGTCTCTTCGAATTTCGGCAGCAGCCCATCGACAAGTGTGAAATCCTTAGCGTGCGCCCCGAGGATACGGTCGGGCAGCAGGTCATAGAAGCTGTTCAATAATGCAGTGTTGTCATAAGCCTGCTCAATGGAACCGATGAAATTGACAGGGTCCATGTTGAACTTGAGCGCCGGTGATCCGACCGCATCTATCAGATCTCTGACTCGCTGCGCTGAGTACACAGGGCAAACCACTCCACCTTCGATGGCGATCTCAACACCTTCACCCTCAGCTACTTCGCAGATACGTTTACCGCTATCAATCAGCCGGTCGAATACGTCAGCATCTCGGTTGTGGGGATGCGGCAACCACGCGCCGTTCGGGTTCATGCTCCCCGGACGAAAATAGGTGTTCGGGCAGCCTAGCTTCGCACTGAAGCGCACCATCTCCTGAACGAAAGCGATCTTCTCCGAGCGTTCGTCCTCGTCCTCCGAGCACAGTCCGTTGCCATAGTTACCGACCGATTGCGCCATGGGAAAGCCGAACTCTTCGTACAGGTCAGCAACGCGATTGATTTCGTCATCGGTCGCGCCGTAGGGATCGTCGGGACGGATCTGGACTGTCTTGAACTCAAGATCGGCCGCACGCTGGAGTGTCGCCCGGTCGATACTGCGCCAATCTCCACCTACAAGGCCTGCTACACCAAGAATCATCTGCTACATCTGTCCTTGCACTTGCTGTTTTTCAAGGGACAGACGTTCGCTGATTAACTGCGAGCGTGGGCGCCCCGGAACTGCACATTCGGCAAAGGTTACAGCAGGGCGTCAGCAAACGGTGGTTAACGGTCGAATTTGTCCAGCTCGGACGGGAGTCGGACACTGTTTGAATACGGATCTTCGAGACCAGGAGGCGGAGACATAGAGTCATCTTTGCCCGCCTCGAGCTTGGTCTTCAAAGCTCCTAGCCAGATCTCATTGGAACGGTTCAGGTTGTGCAGGAACAGCGCCCGAGTTGGAAAGAATCGCAGAAGCCCTCCGTCTCCAGCAACTTCGAGACTGACTTCCGTGCTGCGATAGTCGCCATCGATAACGACCGAATATGCGACGCGAGTTCCAAAACTGACGGCTTCCCAGGACATCTCTCGTTCACGACGCCAGACCGCTACATCTGCGGTGAACCCGATGAATTTGCGCAGCCGCCACTTCAGCGTGCCGTTCTGCCCCTGACCGTTGACCCAGTAGGCCGAGCTCACATCCTGGCGCCACGTTGGCCACATATCGACGCGACTCATCCAATCCCACACCTTGTCAGGCGGAGCAAATATCTCTATTTCATAGTGCCCGCGATAGGCAGTTCGACTGTTGTTCAGCATCTCTTGCACGGTTTGACTTTGCTGGAAGACCCTTAGGTCTGCTCCGGAAGCGTCATGCGAACTTACTCGATCTCGCGGCATTCTACTCACCCGGCGTCATTTCAGTGGATTTCATGCAAATACCAATGGTCCTAATGTGTTAGACGTAGTTGAAGCGTCTATGGTTGCGTCGAACCACTTCAGCCGACCTTCAGCGAGGTATCCGTTGAGTAATTCTCAGATTCCAGATGATCTATCGGCGATAAAGCGCTGGGCAGCAACGGTCCGCACCGAGCACGAACAGGCCGACCGGTTCAGGTCGGATGATCCGAACGCTGACCACTGGAAGAAGCTTGCGCACAGGTTTGCTCCAACGACTCGTGAAAAGGCGTTTCAGGACGAAACCTATGCCGCGGTGCTGCAATATGTGAGTGAGAAAGATTCGGTGCTTGACGTAGGTGCAGGAGCAGGCCGACTTGCAATTCCGCTGGCGGATCACTGCAGACACGTCACCGCTGTGGAGCCCTCAGAAACCATGCGGAACCGCCTGACCGAACAGGCGAAAGCCTGGGGACTCGAAAACGTCTCGGTCGTTAGCGATCGGTGGGAGGACGCCGCAGTTGAGCCGCATGATGTGGTGATCTGTGCGCACGTGATCTACACCGCCGAAGACATTGAAGCCTTCCTGCGAAAACTCACTGACTCATCAAAACGATATGTTCTGGTCGTCGTATTCGATCAACCCGCTATGTCGAACTATTCTCCTCTCTGGGAGCCGGTGTACGGTGTAAAACGAATTGCATTGCCTTCCCTTGGCGAACTAAAAGCCGTGTTGAATGAGTTGGGAATCGAATTCTCGACGGAGCCACTTTCTGAGTGGGAATCGCGTCCGTTCAAAGACTTTGAATCTGCGTACGAGGAGTCGATGGCTCGGCTGATGATCGCCGATAGCTCCTCAGAAAGTGCGAACAGGCTAAAGGCAGTGCTCGAAGAGGGACTTGTAGAAACAGATGATGGCCTTCGGTTCAAGTGGGCAACACCGCACCGTCCCTGGCTGGTGCGATGGTCTGTCTGACCACCTTTTGTTGTCCTGATCCGGCGAAACATCTCTTACAACCTTTTTCGATTGCGGCACATGTCGCGTTGATGCTTGCTCTATAACATGTAGCTGGCTTTGACTATTCGTGCAGCAGCAGCCCTAGATCGTTCAGAGCCAAATGCCCGAAATCACCGTTCCGACCTGATTCGATCACGACCATGGTTACTCCTCCTGGCCAGGAACAAGACGGACTGCGGGACACTGCAAACATCGAAGAATCAAGCTTCGACGTGTTCAATGAATCGCGCGATATTCCGGCACCTACTGCTGATGAACTGGCGGTGATTAGCCAGGCCATTGAGGAGCAGATTCTTGGTGGGACTGATCCGACGGTGGTCGCGCCGCAAATCGGTGATCTTAGGCCTCCTGATCAGGCCATCGTCGTCGCCCAACTCGATCCTGAAGTCTGTACGGCGTTACTACCCTCAATGCCCGAAGACCAAATCGCGGCATTCATGGAACACCTTGATGCGGATGACGCGATTGAGTTCGCTGGACTCGTGTCACCCCGAAAACTCGCCGCTGTACTGGACCGAACTGAACCAGATGTCGCCGCTGACGTTCTTCGCGGCATCGGATGGGAGCAGGCAAGCCGGATCCTGATGCGAATGGCGGACCGTTCGTCTATTGGCAACCTGCTTATTTACCGGGATGACGATGCCGGTGGTCTGATGACCACCAGTTTCGTAGCTCTCAGGGACGTCTGGCCTGTTCCACACGCCATAAACATGCTCCGGACCTCCGGATTAAGCACGTCCAGTCTCAGAGAACTCTTCGTTGTCTCGGAGACCCATGAACTCGTCGGCAGTCTCGAACTGCCCGATCTCGTGTTCGCTGAACCGGGTTCGCTGGTCGGCGATGTGATGGATCCAGACGTGATCTCGGTGCAGACAGGGACTGACCAGGAAGAGGCGGCGCGAGTGATGGCGCGTTACGAGCTTCGGAGCATCCCGGTTGTCGATGTCAACGGCAGAATCGAAGGCACGATCTCAGTTGAAGACCTGATGCAGGTGGTTGAAGAAGAGGCGACTGAGGATATGTTTCGGCTTGCTGCCACAAGCAGGAAGGACTCGGTACAGGGGCCGGTGATCACCTCTATACGTAGTCGCTTGCCATGGCTTGTGGTAAACATCGTAACTGTTCTGGTCGTCGCCTCGATTCTGTCTCTATTCGAAAACACGCTCGACACGATCGCCATCCTCGCCGTCTACATGCCGATGGTCATGAACCAGGCAGGAGTCGCAGGCACACAGGTAACGACAGTTGTGGTGCGGTCACTTGCGCTTGAGGAGATAACGACCGGTTCCACAATGCGGTTGCTCAGGCGCGAATACATACTTGCCGCCATCAATGGGGGCGCAGTCTCGTTCCTGATGGCCGCGGTTGTGGGACTTTGGCGCTTTGACCTTTACCTGGGACTGGTTGTCTTCGCCGCTATGCTGGGAAGCTACTTCGTCGCCGCGTCCGTCGGTGTTCTTGTTCCGATGGCGATGAACAGGTTCAAGATCGATCCAGCGACAGCATCCGGAGTCGTGTTGACCACCTTCACGGATATCGCTGGTGGCCTGTTCTATCTGGGACTGGCGACAATCTTCCTGAGCCTGCTACGTCAGTAAAGGGATCAGTTGCCGCTAAGGCGTGCATACCACTTCGCCAAAACGGCCTCGCCCGCGCGGTCCCGCACCCCGTCTGTCTCGAAATCGGTAGCGCCCACCATGTCGAATGCCCACGTGAACGCGCCTACGACGTACGGCCTTGCCTCAATCTGCTGGAACATCGCTTCGTGTGCGGCTGCCTGAAACAGCTGGCCGAATTCGTCCCCTGCTTGCGCTCTGGCAGGAGCGTGGATCGTGTAGAACATCACCGGCTTGCCCCAGCGCTCCCACCTGTTATCAAGGTCCTGTTCAAATCGATCCGAATAGTGCGCCTCAAGCTGCTCAAAAGTTGCCGCAGCTGGTAGTTCAGGCACGCCAAGATCGTAGGTTGTAACGCCTATATAGTCAGCAAGGCTAGGAAAGTCATATTCAGTTTGGCTTCCGCTGATGAGAATCTTGCCCGAGTAGACCCCGCGCACTTTCGCGATCATCGCCTGTACTTTGAGATCGAACTCTGGCGCGTAGTCAGGATCGGCGAAAAACGCCGGAGGCGGGAAGACGTGGAAGACATAACCGGGCAGCATCAACAGCTCAGCTTCGATCTCCTCAGCGACAACAGCGTTCCACATCCATTGAGCTTCTGCCTGCTCAAGCCACTGTCCCCACCATTCTCGGGATCCAGCGTCGACAGTCTGCTGTTGCCAGTCCGGATGGATCTCCGGGTTCATCTGCGGGGCGAGGAAGACTTTGAGTCCGTTCGCACGGGCGATAGCAGCCTGTGCCCTGATGTCTTCGATCGGAGTCAGCACCGTCCATGTGCGTACCGGGCGGGACTCAAGGTAAGGCAGCGGTTGGATCTGACCGAAGCTCCACACTGAGGAGATGGCAACCCATTCGCCATTCGCTTCAATTGCGGCTGAGAAGGCGGAATCGGAAGTTGGTAAGAATCCTTCTGACCAGAAGTCAGGCATATATATGCCTGAAACCCATCCATCCCGCGCCGCTGGCGGATCGCCCCACGAGACTACGAAATCGTTGACTTGTTGACCGTGATAGTCGGTATTTACGGTTAATTCCTTGCTGCTGAGTCCCGTTCCTTCGATTGCATACCGGTACCGGAGAAGTCCATCGTGTCCAAAGTTCACGTCCGCTTCATACATCCAGGGGTTGCCCGGCACCTGCGTCATCACAGTGCCCTCCGAGCCAACAGCAGGACGGTCACCCATGAGCACGATAGTCGCATCGTCAGGTGTCTCAAGCGGTACTGACAGCCTGAACTTAACCGTCAGCGATCCTCCTGCGGCTCGCAGAGTTGGATCTGGAAGATTCGCCCACTTGGATACGTTGACGTTGATCGTTGTGTCACTCTCCGGGAAGACGATCGCTCGGTCTCCTGAATCCTCTAGTTCCGGAGAGCCATCAGCGCCATTGTGATCGTCGCCAAGTGAAATTCTGAACCTGTACTCAGCTCCTGGCGGATGCGATCCCACCGCCGTGATGTATTCAAATGGTCCAATCTGGTGCATACGGTAGGTAGGGCCGTCTCTCAGGTAAACCGGCACACCTTCAGGGGTGTTCGCAGGCACGGTGACTCGGAGTGTTACCAGAGGCCATCCGTCATTGCCCCAGTAATCCACCGCATCATTCCGTACAGGCTGGTCTGGTTCGACGACGAAGCTCCGGAACCTGCGATTGTGCGAAGCACCCTCTGTAGAAACATCTGAGCCGAGCGTGTAGAAGTATTCGACATACGCTCCCACCGGTAACTCGACCGTCAAGCGAGCAACATCACCGGCGCGCACCATCTCCGGCATGCTGATGCCACTTGGGACAGCCGGCTCATTGGCTGGGAACGATGGACGGGCACCAAGTTGCCAAAGGTTGCCAGCCAGGAACACTCCAACTTCAGGAGGCGTTTCGGCAGGCAAATGTACTGAGAACTCCACTGCTGTCGTCTCAGCCTTCTTCATGCGGATTTCAAGTCCGCTGATGCCATCCTCGCCGACTTCCAGTTGATGCTGCACGGCGCCGAAGTCGCCCTTTACGGTGTACGCCACGAGTCGATGCGTTCCTGGAATCACTCCCGGTACTGTAAAGGTGCCGTCGTAACGACTCGCCACGTGGACTCCGGCGACTGTGATGTCAACGTCCATTAAAGGCATGCCCGTGTCATCGTCGATGACACGGCCTTCTACTTCAGCCTGCGTGAACTCGCTGCCAATGTCGTTCCATTGCGGAACGGTGTCGTCGACATGCTCGATATCCGGTCCAACGAGCAGCAATCGGTAGCCAATTGCGTCTCCGGTGAAGAGCGACTCACGGGTGACTCGGGCCGCAGCGCAGCAGCCCTCTTCGTTCCAACGGTCGTACGCATAGCGCAACATGGCACCTTCAGGCACCTCAACCGTTCCCGAATAGGTCTCGGGACCAGTTTGCTGTAACTGGACATGCCCGGTTGTGAACTGCACGTCAACCGAGTGAAGCATCACGTACACATCATCTTCTGAAGGCGTATTAGCTGGCACCTTTACGCTGAAAGTCACCGGGCGCGTTGGCAAAGCAGGGCGCGAGAGGGTTACAGATTGAGTGGTTGGCGATGCACCTGATGTGGCGGTTGAAGATGGATCGACCGGCACCGCTGGCCCAGACGACGGAGCAGGAGTCCACGTTGGAACTGCATTCGGCCGGACTGGAGTGCTGGTCGATGACGTGACCTCAGCGGTCGGATTAGCCCCGCTTTGGTCAGCGAAGGTTGGTGTGGCGTTGCTGGGATCGTCAGAGGGGCTAGAACAGGCGATGTTGAATGCGAAGATCGAGAACAGAACGATCGAGATTAACCGTGTAGTGATTCGAATCATGTCGGCCGCCGAGATTGTGCGTTATGGCAATGCACTCAGAATGCGACTGAGTCGATGGAAGCTCAAGACGGCCTCCACGCAGATGAGGCGATCGCTGAATTTTTGCTCAGGCGTTAACTAATCCTGCCCATCACCAGCGAATGCTGCTGAAACGTGTCGACGCTGAATCTTGCCTGTTGCCGTGCGTGGCAGCGAATCGGCAATGTAGACGACGTCTGGAACCTTGAAGTCAGCAAGCTGTTGGCTGCAAAACTGGCGTATCGACTCTTCATCAGTTTCACCGTTCAGAACCACTGCCGCGTGTACAACTTCACCGTATTTGACATCTGGCACTGCGAAACAGACGGCCTCTGCTACTGAATCGTGCTGAAGCAGAACAGCATCGACTTCGAGAGGAGAAATCTTCTCACCACCGCGGTTTATGAGTTCTTTAATTCGGCCGGTGAGAGTTAAATATCCAGCCTCATCCATCATTCCCTGGTCACCAGTTCGGAACCAACCGTTCACGAATGCATCGGCATTGGCTTCCGGGTTGTTGTTGTAGCCGTGCATAACATTCTCGCCCTTGATGACAACCTCACCAATAGAGCCAACGGGCAAGAGGTCGCCCTTACCCTCCATATCCATGATCGCCACTTCAACCCCCGTGGGCTTTCCGACGGTTCCAGGTTTCCTGTCTCCGGGAGGCAGTGGGCTTGATGACATCTGGTGAGATGCCTCAGTCATTCCGTATGCCTCAAGCACAGGTGCGCCAAACCGCTTCTCGAGATCGTGGAACACTGAAGGAGCCAGCGCGGATGAGCATGAACGGATAAATCGGAAGCTCTGCTGAGGGGCGTTATCGTCATCAGCGCGCAGCAGCAGCACCTGGTGAATAGTCGGGACAGCTGAGTACCAGGTCGCTCCGGTCTCCGCCTGCACAGGCCAGAAGGCGCTCGCGGAGAACCGGGGTGGGATGACGATAGACCCGCCACTGTAGAACGTCGAAAGCGACACCCCTATGAGTCCGTGGACGTGAAATAGAGGCATCACGACCATCGCAACATCGTTCGGTGTCAACTCGTACGTCTCAGCGATATTTCGAAGCGAGGCGACGAGATTCTCGTGCGTCAACGGCACGCCTTTCGGTCGACTCGTGGTACCCGAAGTATGGAGGAACAGTGCGACATCACTCGCGGCCGGCGGTTCGGAGTCTTTGCTTTCGGTCAGAGGCGAGCCACTGGATTCAAGAACCAGTGCCGGGCCATCCAGCCTCGCGTCCAGAACAGGAATTGAAAGAGCAACTGCTGCGTCACGGCCTGCATGGTCACCGGGAGGCACGATCGCCAACTGCGAATCGGCATCTTCCATGTAGAACTTGAACTCGTCTTCTGTGTACGCGGAGTTGAGTGGCGCGGCAATAGCTCCAACCCTGGCGACCGCCATAAACAGAGTCATGAAGTCGAGTCCGTTTGGAAGTACGATCGACACCGCCCGCCCTCGCTCTACCCCGGATGCGGCAAGCAGACCAGCCACGCGCTCCACCTCAAGGTTGAACTCACCGTAAGTGAGCTTTGGACCACCCTGCGGAACAACCACAGCTGGGGCATTCTGGTCTGCTGAAGGTAGGAGATCGGTAAGTGTCTCTACTGGCATCTGGATTTCCTGCGAAGAAGTCGGTGTCTTTGGTTCAGGCGACTGCACCGGTCAATTAAGCGACCCGTGACCGGGAAGCCTGAGAGATTGTAGACCTGAACGGAGCTTCAGGAAGCGTGCCATGACCACACAGTTGTGGCAGTCAGAGGTTTGCCGGTGGAAACAATGCAGGTACCTGTATCTTCAATGCCACGATCTGCAAGCTGAAACGCATTCACTGTGGTTGTCTGCGGTTCGACACAAATCGAGTCAGCAGGAGAGTAGACCATCACCTGCCTGACTTCAGGAGAAGACTGTATGCGCAGCCGAAGCTCTGGCCACCAGAGTTCTGCTAATCGGCTGGATCCCAGTTGGAAGCAGTCATCGACCTCGCCGATATCGAACCACCCTCCTGCTCTGAGCTTCTCGCTGGCAGAGGATTCACTCATCTCACCGCTGGGTATTACGTTTTCGTCTAACTCCCACTGCCCAACTACATCCACCTTAACGTTCAGCTCTCGAGAACCCAGTGACCTTCTGAACCACGGATGCCAACCAACTCCCGCAGGGAAGCTCAACTCTTCACCATCGGCATGGACTTCGAGCGTCTGCCTGAGTGAGAAGCCTTCAAGTTCAATCTTCGAAACCACGTGCCCGCTGAACGGCCAAGGATTTTGCAATTCGATACGCAATTCGGCGGCGTTGTTCGTTTCTGAGACGATTTCCCACTCACGCCGCCTAACCGTACCGTGTATTGCATGCTCGCCAGAGTCAACCGGCAACTGATATTCGCTATTTTTGAATACAAGTCGACCACGGTGTATTCGGTTCGCCCACGGCGCCATGATGAAAGACCCGACACCGCTAGGTGTTACGTTTTCTCCGAGATCCTCAGCTAGCCCACCTGATAGCAGCTCGTGCCAGCGACCACTCACGTTTGCCCTCAAGGAACGGAGCGTAGCGCCGGCGTGAGATGAAACAGTGGCGCTGCCGTGTTCGTTCTCGAGCACGATCAATCCCATTACGTTCTTGCTCCGTTGAACTGTGCGTTATGATGCGCCGCAACTTGCAGGCATATCCGGTATTCACCATTTACGACGATAGGTATATCCGGACAGATGGAATTCTTCTTCGTTGCCATACTGCTGATTATCGTGCTGATTGCGATCAGGACTATCGTCCGCTGGCGACTAATCGGAACAGGTACCTACATCGAGATATTCGAGACCACCAGTCGCACTCTGTCTTTGCCAAGAGACCTGACGGATGAACTCGAAGAACAGAAAGTACGTTACAGGACCGTACGTAAAGGCGGGCTCAACCAACCGTTCATGCCGCTGTATGGTCCGCAGTTCGTCGCACTTGAGGTGCATATCGAGGACCTGGAAAAGGGGAGGCGGATCGTTTCTAAACTGAGAAGCCAGATATTGCGAAACCGTGGAAAAACACAGGAGCGACACTAAACAGAATGAGCACTGATCCGAACCCGTTCTCCAGCCCGGAAAGCCTGAAAGTACACTTCGCACACGTTGCCTACCAGATGGAGCCCCGATTCAGTGCTCGTAACAGTGGGATTGGCTACTTCCAAACTTGGAACGCCGCGGACACAGCCGCCCGAATTCCGGAGGCAGATGTGTTTGTGGTTTCTGGATTTTGGGATAACTCACTGCTAGATGCCGCAGTAAACCTTAAGTTCATTCAGTCCATCGGGGCGGGCTATGACCAGTTCCCGCTCGATGAGTTGAAGAGACGGGGCATCAGACTGGCTTCCGCGCGTGGCGTGAACAGCAATGCCGTTTCCGAGCATGCGATGTCGATGGTGCTCGGTCTGGCCCGTCATATCCACACCGGAAGAGACAATCAGGCCAAGAGCTTCTGGCGCGGAATGATTTCCGATCTCTCGAAGAGGGAAGATGAACTTGGCGGGAAGACGATGCTCATCGTCGGCCTCGGTACGATTGGGTCCAGGCTGGCAAAGCTTGCAAAGGCGTTCGACATGAATGTCATAGCCACAAAGCGTGATGTGAATATCAGCGGTACTGCTGCAGATGAGATTCACCCACCTTCAGCTGTTCCAGATCTTCTGCCAAGGGCAGATTTCGTTGTTTTGACGTGCCCATTAACCGATCAGACAGCCGACATGATCAATGCAGACACACTGGGTCTGATGAAGGATTCCGCGTATCTGATCAACGTCGCACGAGGTGGTTGCGTCGAAGAGACAGCGCTGCTCGAGTCTCTCAACAACGGCTCAATAGCCGGAGCGGCCATTGACCATTTCAAGGCAGAGCCTTTGCCTGAAGACTCGCCGTTCTGGGGTTTGGAGAATGTGATCATTACCCCGCATACCGGTGGCGAAACTCGAATGTACGAGGACAACGTCATCGATATTTTGCTTGAGAACATTGGCAGGCTCTCACGCGGCGAAACAGAACTGCTCAACCAGATCATCTGATGCCTTCCAGTGGTCTCGATGAAATCCTTGATGGCCCGGCAAGAGAGCAGGCGCAGCTAATTGCTGCGGGCGATGTCTCACCGGTCGAACTGTGCTCCGCCGCCCTGGAGAGAATTGAAGAGCGTGATCCGCAGATCGGCGCGTTCATAACTGTCGCCAGAGAACAGGCGCTAGACGATGCACGCCGGGCCGAGGCACGTACTCGAACGGGAGATCTGTTTAGCCCGCTTGACGGCGTTCCAATAGGCATAAAGGACATAGAGGCCACTGCGGGTATCAGAACCACGCTGGGTTCACGCCGTTTCGAAAACAACGTGCCGGACTTTGATTCCGTAGTCGTCGAACGTGTTCGTGCCGCCGGAATGGTGATAGTCGGTAAGACAAACACCCCTGAGATTGCCATCCACATGGGCACCGTTACTGACAATGATGTGCGCGGACCATGCAGAAATCCCTGGAACCTTGACCGCACAACCGCTGGATCGTCTGGCGGCTCTGCAGCTGCACTTGCCGCTGATATGTGCCAGATTTCAATAGGCAGCGACGGTGGCGGCTCAATCCGCATACCCTCGTCTTTTTGCGGTGTCTTCGGTCTCAAACCAACGAACGGACGTGTGCCACGAGCCCGAGGCCTGGGCAGATCTGATCCAAACCAGTTTTCGCAATCTGGACCAATGACCAACGACGTTCGCGATGCGGCACTGCTGTTACAGGTGATTGCGGGTCCTCATCTCGAAGATCCACAGCCATTTTTGCGCGCACCCGCTCCGGAGTTTCTGAGCGCAATCGGAGACAGTGTCAGCGGTCTGAGGATCGGGTTCTCTCCGGATTTCGGCTACGGAGCTATCGATCCTGACGTGCTGGAACAGGTGCACATCAGTCTGACGTCACTCGAAAACCTTGGAGCCGAAGTGGACGAAGCCGGCATCACTCTCGGCTATGAGTACGCAGATCGTTTCTGGAGCATCTTTGGAGCGAACGCCTACGTTCAATACGGTCACCTGCTTGAAGAATCACCTGAACTTCTGACACCTGGAGTCCGTGAGGTTCTCAGCAGAGGCAAAGCGATACCCGGCCCTGAGTACGCGGCCGCTCTTCGCTCTGTGAACGAACTCAGAGTTATGGTCGATTCTCTTTTTGACAGGTATGACGTGGTTATCACACCGACCGTGTCGATCACAGCTTTCGAACCGGGGAAGAGGCCGACGGAGGTCAATGGAGTCCGTGTCGATTCTGCATATGGAATCTTTCCGTTCACCTACATCTTCAACATGACCGGGCATCCTGCAGCTTCGGTTCCGAGTGGATTCGTGGACGGCCTGCCGGTCGGCCTGCAGATTGCCGGAAAGTTCGGTGACGAAGCGACCGTACTAAAAGTAGCGGCAGTACTTGAGCAAGCTCGTCCATGGCGAAATATCCGTGCGGTGCACGGAAAATAGTCCGGTCGCATCTGATCACTCAACTGATCGAGATGATCACTATGCCGGCAACGACGGCTGATGTTGCGACAAGCTTGAGCACAAGGTCGCGACCCGTGATGCTCTCCAATATGAACTGTTTTGCAAAAAGACCCAGCAACAGCGTAATGAAGAGCACCCAGATTGGCCGTGTGCCGAACAGAGCACTCACGAGCGAAACCGGACCAACGGCAATCGCCATAAGCAAAAACAGGTTGCCGGTAAATGGCCCGACACCTTCCGAGAGTACGAGTGACACTGCGTTGGAGGGCTTGCGTATCCACCTGATCAGCCTGGCAGGGTAGGGCGGTCGCCACCACGGTGCGGCCAATGAAGTGAACAGGCCTGCTCCCCTGAACGCCATGTTGTGCCAGACATCGAGATCATCCGACCCCACCTTAAGTAGCAGCTGCCCCACAGCGATGATCACCGCGCCAGCAATCAGCAGGAAGAACGTTGGGCGCAGCCTGAAGGCACCTAAACCACTCCGCCCGAGATCAACGGAAACCGCCACAGCACCTGAAACAACGAGCAGGACCGCAAGCCATCCTTGCCAGGCGAGAGATTCATCAAGAAACACAACTGCCAGCAATGCCACGAACACGGGAGAGCTTTGCCAGACTGGAGTGACCCTGGACACTTCTTCGCGACGCAGCACGAAAAACATCATCATCAGCCCGGCGCCCCACAGAAAACCGGCACCGTATGAGGCAAATAGGGCACTTACCGGTGAAGACGGCCAACCCAGCATCAACAGGATGACCGCAGCAATGAACAACTGGGCTGTTCCGACGAAGACATAGAAGCTTCCCAGATCAAGCCGCAAGACCGACAGGACGCGCTTGTCGCCGATCGTCACCAGTGTGTACACGATCGGACTGGCAAGAGCGGGAAGTATCCACTCAATATCGCCGGTCACTGGTCGCGAGCAGGCGGTGGTCCCGGAGTGAATTCTTCTCCCGCCGTGTCTTCGGGCTGGTATCCAAGTTCTTTTTTAGCCCTGCTTATGTCCCAGATTTTCCACTTGTTGTCCGAGGTTGCGTAGTAGATGCCGTACTTCTGTGATTCCGGAGCGTCGATACAGAGCCCGGTGATCTGCGCGACGTCACGATGGCTGAGCCAGAGGGACAGGGCAAACGGCGAGAAAGTTGGATTGTCTTCAGAAAGCACCCAGCCTATTCGGAGGTGCATCGACGCAAGGCCGTGGTAGTCGAGGTAATAACTGCCGAGTGCTTCACCGTAGGCCTTCGAAGTCCCGTAGTACCCGTCGGGTCGAATCTGGCATGTTTCGTCCAACAACTCGTACTGGCCATGCTCTAGTTTGTCGAAGTTGCCATCGACGATGTGCTTCCACGGCTCGTCGAGATAGAAACCACCGGTCGCGTGCTGAGAGCTTGCGAAGACGACCCGCTTCACTCCGTTGCGTTTGGCCGCCTCGAATACGTTGTACGTAGAGACGAAGTTGTTCTTCAGCGCCGACTCCCATTCGGCCTGAGCACTTCGATCCGCTGCCAGATGAACGATGGTGTCCTGGTTCGCAAACGCTTTCTCCACTGTGACAAGGTCCGAGAGGTCACCAACTACCGATTCGGCATTTTTCGCCTTTTTGAGGTCGAAAGATGTGAACTCGTAACGGTCCGAAAGCCTGTCTATCAGGATTGACCCGATCAATCCTGCGCCACCTGTCACTAATACCCGCTTTCGGTCTGCCATTTCAAATCCTCACTTAATTCTCGAATGTGTTGCTCAGCGCAGTAGCTGTGACTGTTAAAAATGCGGCATCAATTGGGCTGACAGTACCAGAACTTCGGGTCCGTTTGTCATGACGCCAAATCGGCGCTGGACAGTGTCTGTCTGGAACAAATAGCCACTTGGCGGCGTCTAGTCGGAACAGCAGGCGAATCACATATCTGTATTCGCAGCCCGTTCACGCTAAGGAGGGACGCCATGAGCCGCCCGAAATTCCGAATTACTTACCTGATCTTGACTGTGCTGGCTGCTATCTCCGTGGTAAGCGTGGCCTGCGGCAGCACAAGTGACGAGGCATCCACCGATCAACTTCCTCCTGGCAGCTTCGGTATTACCCAGGAACAGGCCGACAGGCTCGGAACCAAAGGCGGTCCGGAAGGTCCGGCTGGAAATCCGGGTGAGGCCGGACCTAACTTCTCGATTGGCGAAGGATCATTGACGAACGACGCAGCGGACGGCCCTCCGATACCGCTTCCGACGTCAGTTCCGCAGACGACACCTGTGCCGCCCACATTGCCATTTCCGGGAGAAGAGTTCGAGGAACCACTGAGCGACACGGGGAACCAATCACCACTGATCTCACCACTTGAACAGGAAGTCGCACAGGTCGCTAGTGATCGCATCATCGTGCGCAATGTCGAGATGTCGATCGAGGCGAGCGATACCGCTGCGACAATTGAGCAGATAGGCACGCTGGCTTCTCAGGAGGGCGGCTGGGTTGTGCAGACACGCAACTCCGAGGTTCACCGCGGATCAATCGACATCCGTGTGCCTGCTGAGCGGCTGGACGCGGTGCTTGCTTCGCTGCGTGACATGGCAGACAACGTGGTATCTGAAGTCTCGTCTAGCCAGGATTTCACTGAAGAGTTCACAGACACAACTGCCCGAATCCAGACACTGCAAGACACTGTTGACGCTCTTCGAGCATTGTTCGAACGGGCAGAGGAGATTGAAGATGCTCTGCAGATCCAGCGAGAGATAACTCGTATTCAGTCCGACATCGAAGCGATGCAGGCGCGGGTCAACTTTATTTCGCAAAGTGCAGCCTTCTCGTTGGTCCGGGTTGCCGTTCTTGCTCTGCCGCAAGAAATGGAGATAGCCGCCGGAGAAGATCGACTGGCGGCAGTTGGGCGCTCAGTACGATTCAGGGCTGAATTCACACCGCCTGAGGGCATCGAAAACTTCCGAATTGAATGGGATTTCGGTGATGGATCAGGACCGAGGGTCGTTACGGCAGTTGCCCCGGTCAACACAGAAGGTCGAGTAGTCTCGGCTCCCGTTGTACACACATACAGTGACGACATCGATTCTCCATACATAGTGAAGGTCGAGGTCACCGGCACCGGTGAATCGGGTGCAGCTGAGGGCGAAGACGTGATGGTAGTCACGGTCAACCGTGTTCCCGCCATAGAGGTGTTCGCAGGCGAGAATCGAATCGTTGATGAAGGTGATGAAGTGACGCTACGCGGAAGCTTCACGCGCCCTGAAGGTGTCGAGTCGCTCACTGCTACATGGGATTTCGGTGACGGCTCCGCCCCCGTGACAGTTGACGTTGCAGACGGAGCAACAGAGACCGAAATCAAGCACACGTACGCTAACAGCCGTCCACAGAGCTACAACGTCGCTCTGACCGTCAAAGGCGAGACCTCTTCAGGCGCTACAGAGGGCACCGACGCTCTGCAGATACTCGTGGACGAACCAGACAGCCTGAACCCGACCGGGTTTTCGCCCGGTGATAGCGGCCGCTCAGCGGTACGTACGCTTTCGTCGATCGGCGCAGGCATCGGAACAGGTCTGATCTGGATTGGCGTGCTGAGTCCAATCTGGCTGGTCATACTCGTCATCGCCTTCGTTCTGTACCGCAACAGAAACCGAAGTATGCGGCGCGGGGCCAACGAATCCCGGCAGGATTCGCCGGTGAACTAGACTCTGATTGACTTAACGCTGAGTATAAGATTCGTCCCGCACAAGCCCTCCTGTGCGGGGCGTTTCGCGCATAAGAGTCTGGAATGGTACTAAGCGACATCCGCGACAATGGCGCGGCATCTTACATCGCAGCCAAACTAAACACTCTGCCAACGGAGAATGCGTTGCTTAACGAACAGCAAAAAGAGCTCTGTGAGTCATCCACGACTGATTTCTCGGACTTGAGCGCTCTATTCCTCAACTGCACACTGAAGAAATCTCCAGAGACATCTCACACTGAGGGCTTGATGAAGATCTCACAGGCCATCATGGAGGCGAACAACGTCAAAACCGAGATCATTCGGCCTGTTGACCACGACATCGCCTCTGGCGTTTACCCGGACATGACTGAGCACGGCTGGAGCCGGGATGAGTGGCCTGATATCTACGAAAAAGTGAAGGCGGCCGACATACTGGTTATCGGTTCGCCAATCTGGCTCGGAGACAAGTCTTCGATCTGTTCGCAGGTCATTGAACGGTTGTACGCAAGTTCGGGCGATCTGAACGAATCAGGACAGTACGCCTACTACGGCAGTGTCGGTGGGTGCCTGATTACTGGCAACGAGGACGGAATCAAGCACTGCGCAATGAACATCCTGTACTCGCTACAGCATCTCGGGTACACGGTGCCGCCGCAGGCTGATGCCGGATGGATAGGTGAGGCGGGACCTGGACCTTCTTACCTGGACGAAGAAGGCGGATTGAGCAACGATTTCACTAACCGCAACACAACTTTCATGACCTGGAACTTGATGCACTTTGCGCGGATGCTCAAGGACGCCGGAGGAGTTCCGGCACACGGCAATCAGCGATCGCTGTGGGAAGCCGGCTGCCGCTTTGATCACCCTAATCCTGAGTATCGTTAGCTTGGCCTGAAGGCCGCGATTCGGCAGTCTAAACTCAGCCTGAGTAAGACACCGCCGGGCCCGCGTTAAATGTCCAGCGTGCCTAGTTTGTGTTCTGGCAAAGCTATAATCCAACACCGGTCCCCACCGTTCGGAATCTGTCCATAAACGGTTTGCTGGAGATTGCGATATATGAAGAACTGGAAAGCCTGGGCGGTGGTCCTTGTGATACTCGCTGGCCTGATCGGCTCACTCTTTCTCATACCGGAACGCGACACACCTAATCCAGGTGTAGACCACGCAGCCGGCCGAAACTAGGTATTAGCGGAAGTCGCCTTGTTAGCTACTCATCTGGTTGATAGCTGGCGGAAACACTCCATATTGCGGCCGTTCGTTCGGTGCTATGCTGGTAGTCAGAACGGTTAAAACGGAGTCCGCCCCACGGCGTCGACACACCAATCAACCCGTTCCAGTGCACAACAGGAACATCGACGAGTTCGCACTGCACACCTTTCCTTCGTTCCAATCGCTGTTGTATGGGCCGATAAAAAGCGGCTTTGCGCGCTCAAATTGGTTTGAGCAACGCAGCAACAGAAAAGAGAACCGAAATCACTACCGCAACCTCACCTGCCGCAGGCGGGTTCAGTTCGTTCGACCTTGGCCCAAGCATTCAGCGGGGAGTCGAGTTCGCGGGCTACGAGACGCCAAGACCAATCCAGGCAGAAGCGATACCTGCCCTGCTGGAAGGGAGAGACCTGCTGGGACTGGCGCAGACCGGCACCGGTAAAACTGCCGCCTTTGCTCTGCCAATTCTCGAAGGGTTAATGGCCCGCAGGCGTCCAGGGCCATCTGTGCTGATACTGGCACCGACGAGAGAGCTGGCCAGTCAGATCAACGCCGAGATCACGGACCTTGGCCAGTTCACAAAGATTCGGTCGACGACCGTTTACGGCGGAGTCTCGATTAACCGGCAGATTCAGGCATTGCGCAGCAAACCTGAGATCGTGGTCGCGTGTCCAGGACGGTTACTAGACCTTCATCGGCAGAACGCTATCAGGCTTGAAAACATCGACACGCTTGTGATCGATGAAGCAGATCACATGTTTGACATGGGCTTCTTGCCAGACGTCAGGACGATAATCGAGCAGGTTCCGCGTGAACGTCAGACAATGCTGTTTTCAGCAACAATGCCGAAGGAGATTCGTAAGCTGGCTGACCAGGTGCTGTATCGGCCGAAAGTGGTCGATCTCGGCAACTCGAAGGTAGTCTCTACCATCCAGCACGAGCTTTACCCGGTTTCACAGCAGAACAAGATGACGCTGCTTCAGTTCTTACTGGCTGAAGGCAATTTCTACTCAGCAATTGTCTTCATGCGAACGAAGCACCGGGCGTTGAGAACGGCGAAACAACTTAAGAGCGCCGGATATGATGCTGTAGCCCTCCAGGGCAACATGTCACAGGCACAACGTGACAGGGCGATGAAAGGATTCCGGGAAGGGAAGTACCAGATCCTGGTTGCTACTGACATCGCCGCTCGCGGCATCGACGTAGCGAATGTCTCCTACGTGATCAATTTCGATTTTCCTAACACTCCAGATGCCTATATACACCGTATAGGCCGTACTGGACGTTCGGAGCAGGCCGGCAGGGCTTTCACGCTCGTCACCCCGGATGACGAAGACTCTGTCCGCGCACTTGAGAAGAAGCTTGGTCGCAGGGTGAATCGCTGTGTGCTGCCCGACTTCATCGACAAAGACCAGCAGAACACAGCGGCCAAACCGAATAAAGACAATGGCGCTGGCAAACAGAAGCCAAAAAGCAAATCGGAGTCTGCACTCGCAGCGGCCCAACGCCGCCTGGATCAGCGTGAGGGATCTGAGCGTCCAAGGAAGCGCAACAAGTCTCACGGTGGACATCAAACGACCCGCAGCAAGCGCTCGCGCACCCGGCACCGCAGGCACGCCTCAAGGCCTTCTTAAGCAGCTTTCCTCACGGCCTGCCCGACACATGCGTCAGTTTGCCAGCTAGACTACTCGCCGCGCCATTCAACTCATGAGAAAGCGGAGTAAGTAACGTTGAGCGATTCGGGATCAGCAGCGGCCTACAAGAACTTCATTGGCGGCAAGTGGGTCGAATCAGTGTCAGGTGAGATCTACCGAACTGTGAATCCCGCGCGGCCGAAAGAGGTCGTCGGCTCATTCCAGGCATCGATTCCACAGGACGCCAAAAACGCTATCGAGGCGGCTGCGCAGGCCGCACCTGGCTGGGGTCAAATGCCAGCCCCACAACGTGGATCCCTGCTCTTCAAAACGCTGGATATCTTCGAGCGTCGTGCCGACGAACTGGCAAGAGCCATCACCGTCGAAGAAGGCAAGCCGATTGCCGATTCGACCGGTGAAGTCAAACGTGCCATGAACATACTCGAGTATGCTGCTGGTGAAGGCAGGAGACTGTTCGGCTACACCACCCCTTCAGAGCTCCCTGACACCGCGGCTTACACGTTCAAGCGCCCCCTCGGCGTTGTTTCAATCATCACGCCTTGGAACTTCCCTGTGGCCATTCCGGTCTGGAAGATGGCGCCCGCGTTGATCTGCGGGAACGCCATCATCTTCAAGCCTGCTTCAGCCACTCCTTTTGCAGCCACGATCATCGCTGAGATTTTCGAAGAGGCTGGTCTCCCGGACGGCGTTTTTAACCTGATCACCGGTCCAGGCGGTTCTATCGGCAACACACTCGTCGAAGACCCTCGAGTCGCCGCTGTGTCGTTCACCGGCTCCACCGAAATCGGCACACGCATATATGCAAGGGGCGCAGAAGCGCTCAAGAAGGTTCAGGCAGAACTTGGTGGCAAGAACGCTGCCATCGTTATGAACGATGCTGATCTCGAGAAGGCTGTACCTGGAATTGTCCAGGGGGCTTTTGGGTCTACAGGCCAGCGCTGCACAGCGACCAGCAGGGCGATAGTCGAAAAAGGCGTCTATGGAGAGTTCATGGACCGGCTGATCGAGCAGACGAAGGCGCTCACGGTTGGTGACGGTATGAACGCAGACAACGACGTCGCCCCACTCTCAAGCAGAAATCAGTTCGACACTGTCCGGGAGTACATCGGGATCGGCACGGAAGAGGGTGCAAAGCTCGCTTTTGGCGGACACGCCCTTGAAGGGCCTGAGTGGGAGGGCGGTTACTACGTCGAACCGACTATCTTCACAGACGTTCCTCTCGGGAGCCGCATCGCCCAGGAGGAGATCTTCGGCCCGGTACTGACTGTGTTCGAAGCGGACGGTGTACAGGACGCCGTTCGCATCTCCAACTCGGTCCAGTTTGGCCTTTCATCTTCGATATATACACGCGACCTTGTTCTCGCACACGAATACATCAACACGGTTGAAACCGGGATGGTCCACGTCAACGCACCAACGCTTGGTGGGGAGGTACATTTGCCATTCGGCGGACTGAAAGCCTCTGGCGTTGGCCAGCGTGAGCAGGGCACCGAGGCATTCGACTTCTTTACAGAGACGATCACTGCATACATCGATTACTCGGCCGGCAGCAGAGAACGATCAAGGTTCATATAGGAGAGATCATGGTCCAGATTCCAATTGCGATAGTCGGTGCGGGCGGCATGGGCGGCAGACACCTGCGAGCACTCGGCGCGCTCTATGAGAGCGGTATGGCAAACGTCGAGCTGGCGGCTGTCTGTGATCTGCGAGAGGACAACGCCAATCACCTTGCTGACAGGGCCGAGGAGATGCTTGGCACCCGACCGCAGGTTTTCAACTCCATGGAAGAGATGAGAAAGCAGCGTCCTGACATCGAAGCGGTCGATATCACCACGGATTCCGGCTCACATCATCTTGTCGCTGAGATGGCGTTCGATCTTGGCTACCACGTTCTATGCGAGAAACCACTTTCACTCACAATTCGAGGCTGCAATCGAGTCATCGAGGCCTGGAAAAAGAGCGGAAAGGTGCTGAGCGTCGGCGAGCAGGAACGCCGTGACCCGATGTGTCGATTGAACAAGGCCGTGATCGAGTCTGGAGCCATCGGTCAGCCGTATTCGTTCCTTCTTGGTTCAGCTACAGGCGGGAACAACATAATCATCTGGCCATGGCGCCACTACAAGAACGTGGGTGGCATCTTCGTGGATGCTGGCGTTCACGCGGTAGACCAGATGATGTATTACATGGGCGATGTCGAAGAGGTTTTCGCCGTTTCCAAGATCTGGGAGCCAAAGAGATACCGTGGCGAGAAGATCGGTGTAGCTAATTTTTACGATCACTGGGCCAGTGAGGTCCCAGATGAGATCGATGCAGACGCTGAAGACATGGTTATATCAACGATCAAGTTCAGCAACGGTGCAGTAGGCCAGTGGACCTCCTTCTACGCAGCACACGGTGAGCCGACGCAGTATGGAATGATCTACGGATCAAAGGGATCGATGCGACCGGCGAAGCAACGCCGTGGTGATCCACTCACCGTCACGCTTGATGGCGGGGAGACACTCACGGGCGACCAGGTGCTCGACCTTGTCCCTGATTTCCACCTTGATGAGCTTCCAGCCCGGCTGTTCGGAGGGGACAGGCTGGGCTCCTATGGAACTCCGTTTGAGGACGCCGACAGGTTCCTCGTCGCGCTCGAGTACTACGAACTTGGACAGTGCATCGCCGACGGAACAACTCCTGAAGTCGACGCATACGTTGGCCGCAAGGATCTCGCCGTCTGTAATGCTGCGTTGGAATCTTCAGTGCTGGGCAGGCCCGTGACGATCTCTGAGATCGAGAACGAAGAGACGGCCGAGTACGAAAAGAGCATTAATGCTCACTGGAAGATTTAGCCGGAACACGATTACGAGGGGACTCAAAGTCGGATCCCCCGATTCGTAATCGAAATGTAAGAGTCAAAGAGACCACAGGCGCCGCTGTTCACGTAGAACTGTTCTGGTAACTCACTTCGCGAGGAACGTAAGACATACTGTGCTGCCGTTTCCACAATTAGCACTGGCCAGAAGAAGCACGGCTCTGTTGATCGCACTGCCAGTGGCGGTGCTTCTATTCGCGTGCGGCACATCAGACTCGCCGTCCGACGAACCTGGCCAGCAACCGACGTTGACCCAGCCACCGACAACGGTGCCCACAACCATTTCAAAGGCAGGCCCGACATCGGTGTTCGGCGAGGGCGCAATGACGGATCCCGATACGCCTACGCCAGCCTCGGCATCAGGATCCACCCCGGTTCCGTCGCCAATCACTAATCTTCCGGACGCCACAGCACTGCCATCCACTCAGGCACCGACTGTATCCGACACACCTACGCAGGAACCGAAATCGGCGTATCCGGTCGCTGCGGATTTCACTCTCCCATCCGCAACCGGCCAGAACGTAACACTCTCTGAACTCACATCGGACGGACCGGTCCTCGTTGTTTTTTACCGAGCGTTCTGGTGAACATACTGCCGTAGACAGCTAGTTGAGCTGCAACAACGATACGATGACATACTCGCAGAGGGCGCACAGGTGGTAGCCATCAGCACTGACGACTTGAGAGGCGCTGAGTGGGCGGTCGAAGGTTTTGGCGCCGAATATCCGATCCTGTACACGGCCGATGACCCTTCTGTGCCTGAGTCTTACGGTGTCTTCAACCTATTCGGAGACGGCCTCGCTTCCGCCTCTGTTTTCCTGGTCACCGAAGGAAATGAGATCCGCTGGCAGGACATCGGCCAGAATTACCGGCACATCGTGGATGGAAGCACGGTTCTGGATCAGCTGAGGCAACTCTAGTCGTAAAACGAAAGTCTTTATGACGCCGACGCTCGAGTCAGAGCAACTGATTGAAGTCTCGTCCCGAGATTCTCATCGTAAAACGCCCCGCTGACTCTTCGACAGCCGGTAATATGCCCTCTCCACCTGCTAGTGGAGCTTCACCCGAGTACTTGATGTGGCAGCCAGGACTACTGGCGGTGCATCTAGCCACGTAACTTTCCAACGGGAATCTGCATGAAAATCGAAAAGATCGAAACCTTCTTCGTAACTCGTTTCCTCGTGTGTCGGATCACTACGGACGACGGCACTCAGGGTGTCGGTGAATCCTGCTACTGGTCATATCCGAAAGCTGCCGAACAGACGATCCACGGTTTCTCAGATGCACTGATTGGTATGGACCCCGGTGACATCGAACACATATGGAATTACGTCTGGCGATATAACTCCAACTTCCGCGGGAACAGCATTGGTGGCGCCGTCAGCGCCATTGATATGGCTCTCTGGGACATCAAAGGCAAGCGACTCCAGGCACCGGTCTGGGATCTGCTAGGTGGCAAAGTCAGGCACAAGATCAGGGCGATTGACCAGGGGATCGACACGACTACTCCTGACTCGGCCGCAGAAGGGGCCAAAAAATCCCAGGACGCTGGTTTCACCGCGTTGAAATTCGGTCCCATGCCGAAGAACTGGACCGACATCCCCTACTCTCAGATGATGAAGCGAACCGTGGACACAGTGGCGGCTGTTAGAGAAACCGTTGGCTGGGACATGGATCTGGCAATCGATGTACACCGCAACATGCAGCCATCTGAAGCGGTGGCCCTTTGCAAGGAACTTGAGAAGTTCAGACTCTACTTCGTGGAAGATCCGATTCTGCCCGACTCGGTCGTTGCCATGGGAGAAGTCGCAGACAAGATGGACGTTCCACTGGCAGTAGGTGAACGAAACGCAGGGGTCTGGGAGTTTCGAGAGTATGCCCAGCTAACCAACTGTGCATTCTTCAAGCCCGATATCGCCGTCGCAGGTGGCATTTCAGGCACGCGAAAGATAGCGACCATCGCGGATGCGTTCCATATCAAGATCTGCCCACACAACTTCCAGGGACCCATTGCTACAGCCGCTAATATTGCCCTTGCTACTGCTTGCCCTTCTTGGGATGTCCAGGAATCAGTGCGCGAGCATGAGTCACCGAGACGCGACATGGTGGACGAGATCATGAAGCTGGAGAATGGCTGGTACGCCCCGTCCGATCGGCCAGGCCTCGGCGTCGAGTTCAACGAAGATTCGGTCAACATGCATCCGTTTGATCCGGCAATCTCACCGCCGCCAATTCGAAGCGATGGCAGCGTAGCCCTCAGGTAGCTAGCAAGTCCTACCGCGCTGCATCTACCTTCTGCACAACGTCAAAGCTCAGCATGTGCGAACCGCGAGCGACAGGCTCTTCGCCTCGATCAGCCGATGCCTGTGCATGGCCGCGCTGGAAAGCTTCGCTGTTCACCCACGCCATGAACGCTTCTTCTGATTCCCATCGGGTGTATACGAAATAGCGTGTCTCGCCCTCATTCGGACGGAGCAGCTCGAAGCCTTCAAAGCCCGGCATCTGCTCGACTTCTCGAGCCCGCGCCTCAAACCGTTTTTCAAGCTCAGCACCTCGGCCCTCATCGACCTCAATCGCGTTGATCTTGACGACACTCATTAGTCTCTCCATTCGGAAAAAGCGGGACGAAGTTGTTCCCGCATGTAAGTGGTACTCGAAAGATGCTGTGTCAGGCCGATGCCACGTCATCCGTGATGCGTGATTCTCTCAACTCCACCGGCGGCTCGTCGCGCTTTCTCCTGGCTGAACGCACACGCAGATTGATTGCCTCTACGAAGATCGAGAAGCCCATTGCGAAGTAGATGTAGCCCTTCGGAATGTGCACATCCAGTCCTTCTGCCACCAGTGTGAATCCGATAAGTAGCAAAAAGCTCAATGCGAGCATCTTCACGGTCGGATGGTCATGTACGAATCGACTGATCAAACTGGCGGAAAGCAGCATCACAAGGACGGCCACCACAACGGCTGCGATCATGACACCGAGTTCATCCACCAATCCGACGGCTGTAATCACAGAGTCGAGGGAGAAAACCGCATCCAGTATGAGGATCTGGATGATCACCCCCGCAAAAGAGGAAACAGCTCTCTTTGAAGCGCTGTCGCCTTCACCTTCGAGTCGTTCATGGATCTCGAACGTGCTCTTCGCCAGCAGGAAGACACCGCCGCCTATCAGGATCATGTCCCGCCCGGAGATCTCATTGCTGAACACTTCGAACAGCGGTTCCGTGAGGTTAACCAGCCAGGAGATCGAAAACAGTAGACCGATGCGCATGAGCATCGCCAGCCCAAGCCCGAGTCGTCGTGCTCTGGCCTGTTGGTGTTCAGGCAGCTTGCCCGCCAGAATCGATATGAACACCACGTTGTCGATGCCAAGTACGATCTCCAGCGCCGCTAGCGTGAAAAACGCAATCCAGATCTGCGGATCAGAAATCCATTCCATGTCCTGAGGCTCCGTTCACGAATGTTGATGGGCGCAACACACTTTAAACCCCGGGCAGCAAACGAAGCGTCGCCAAAGAGAAACCGCTGACAGAAGTCAGCGGTTTTGATTCAGAAAAATTGGTGGAGCTGGAGGGATTCGAACCCTCTACCTCTTCAATGCCATTGAAGCGCTCTCCCAATTGAGCTACAGCCCCGTCCGAGCATGAAACGCTGACCTAACTTTTTTTACCGCATGGGACCGCGGTATTCGGAAGAGTCAGGCGCATTCCGTAACCAGAAAATCGTAGCACAGAGGTTCAGTCGCCTGAAGTGCATCTCAACGCAAAACCGTCCGCATGGTGACCCTCCTCGGTCAAGACGCTATGCATTCGGAGGATCACTTCCCGTTCCGCCTGCCGAACTTACGGCGCCTGGTCCCGAGCCTTTCGATTGTCCGCCAGGCTTGTTTGCGCGCCGAGCGCCGACAGACTGCCAGACCACAAAGAGGGCTCCTCCGAACAGGACCACACTGAGCCAGCTAATCGAACGGTCGACTACCGTCAGCGACAGAGCATCGATGTCGCCCACCCCGAGCAATATGAGGAGGCCCGTGAGTCCGCCTTCCACGAATCCAAAGCCGCCTGGGGTTGGGATCGTCGTAAGCATGGCGTTCGCTAGTGCGGCAAACATAACGATGCCGAATCCGATTTCGAGCCCGAGTGCCTGGGACACAAAATAGAACCTGCCGATCTCCAGTATCCAGCCAATGATGCCGAGCAACAGTTGGACTGGAAGGTCTCGACCGCTGAAACTGCTCAGGGTGCCTTGCTGAAATCGACCGTACGCAGATTGGATGCGCCTGGGCAGAAGCCTGGAAGCCCGCATACCGAATATACGCATCCCGATCAATCCAACCACCAGCGCCACAACAAGACCTATGGCGGCAACCAGAACGACGCCAGGCACTTCGGCGTCTCCAGAAACGGTCAGAATCACCGCTGCAACGAAAACCAGCAGCAACACAGCGACCATGTCCTGTACGCGTTCTGCAAGAACGGTACCGAGTGCTGATGAGAACGGGCTGGTGGATTCCCTGTGTAGTGTCCAGCCTCTGAGTGCATCACCGAGACGCAAAAAAGCGACCGAATTAGCGAACCATCCCATCAGGATGATTCCGCCCATTTTTGTCGCGTTTGGGATGGTCTTGCCATCCTGCCCGTCGGTGTTGGCCGTTATTGCGATCAACCGCCATCGAAGACCCCTGAACCAGAAACTGACGTAGTAGACGACCGCTGCAGAGACGTAGAGCAGCGGATCGATTCCTTTGATGTTGGTCCAGAGTTCGTTCCAGTCAAAGTCAAAGACACGCCACAAAACGAAAGCCAGGAGGGCGGCGCCTACCAGCAACGCAATTAACGTAGGTACCGAAAGGATGCGACTCTTAACGGCCTCGATCGATATCTGGCTGCCGTTGCCGTTCATGTCGCTGATGCCATGTCTCTCTTGACCGTTTCCGATATCAGAGGATTCGAATGAGGGACACCATTGCGGCGAGGAAATTCAGGTGGAGTGCTGCTGATCTTCATCCAGTAGACCATCTTGCCTTTTCCGTTATCGCCTGCTGAAGCAACGTCAGCGATGAGCGCAGGTGCGGCACCCAGGGTCTCAGAAGCAAACTCCGACTCTTTTATCTCCTGATCGATATCTGGACCTTTCGCGGCGACGACCGCTCCGCCGATGGAGGCAAACGGCAAAGTCAACTCTGCAAGTTCAGCAAGCCTTGCAACGCCACGTGACACGACGAGGTCATACGATTCCCTGTGGGCGCTGTCTCTCGCCATCTCTTCTGCACGGCCTGTAACAACCGTGACGTTCTCTAGCTCAAGGGACTCAACAACCTCACGAAGGAAAGCCGTCTTCTTATGAGAAGAGTCCAACAGGGTTATGGCGACTTCAGGAACAGCCAGTTTCAAAACGAGTCCAGGAATTCCCGCACCGGTTCCTACATCAAGGATCCGTCGCCCTGGGAACCACTCGACAGCAGAAATATAGCCTCCCGCAACGGGAGCAAAGAAATTCAAAGAACGGATGAAAAGCTCGTTTCGCACGCGCTCCCATCCGGAAACGCCTGTCAGATTAAATCGCCCATTAGCGGACTCGATAAGTTCGTAGAAGCGCTTGAACCCTTGCCTGAAACGATCATCAGTAGAAATCCCAACGGCTTTGGCGGCCTCGCATAGCTTGTTCATTTCAGATCGAGGCGTTATCCGGGCAATAGAAGAGTTCTCGGGCACAGGCTTACAACTTTACGCCTGAGCATGAAATACAGCCATAGCCAGGGTCAAACGTGATTGGGCTCGCTTACGGCATCGAATCGCACCTAATTGACTGCCCAGTTAGCCGATGCTAGCGTTCGATAGCTGCGAACTGATACCCGCTCACGCCTCCAGGAATACTTACTGACATATGCGCATCGCCGTCTGCGCCAAACAGGTGCCCGACCCTGATATTCCACCCTCTCAGTTCAAATTGAATGCTGAACGCAGCGCAGTTGAACCACCGAACAACGTCTCGCCTGTGGTCAACGGTTTCGACCTGAATGCGATAGAGGCTGCGGTAAGAGTCAAAGAAGCTGCTAGTGACGATGTCGAGATCACCATCGTTTCGGTGGGACACAGCTTCGCTCTTGATGTGATGAAGAAGGCCCTGGCCACAGGGTCCGATGCGCTCGTACTGGTCGACGATCCACAGGTTGAGAACCTGGACGCGTCTGCAACTGCGAAGGTACTCGGTGCGGCGATTGAGAAAACCGGACCATTCGACCTGGTACTTTGCGGCAGACAGGCTTCTGACTGGGATCAAGCCCATGTTCCTCTTTTTCTGGCTGAGCTGCTTGACCTTCCGTGCGTCACAGTCGCACGGCGTATCGAAATCAGTGGATCGGCGGCATCGGTTGAGAGAGTACTGAGCGATGGCTACCAGGAAGTATCAGTCAACCTCCCTGCGCTGGTGACGGTAAGCAACGAGCTAGGCGAACCGCGTTACCCGGCTCTGAAGGGGATCATGGCGGCAACCAGAAAGCGGCCAGAGGTGCTCAGTCTCGAAGAACTTGGCGTGAGCGTGGAAACGCTCGCTCCGTCTCTAGAGTTGCAGGACCTTGAGATTCCGGAGCGAGGCGGGAGTGCCGAGATGATCGAAGGCGAGGATGATGAAGAAAAGGGCAGAAATCTTGCCATACGACTACGACAGGAGAAGCTGATCTAGATGAGCCACATCCTCGTTGTAGGCGAATTGAACGGCCAAGCGGTTTCTGAAAAGACTCTTGAATTGATTACCGCAGCACGTGGTCTCGGTTCTGGCAAGATCTCAGTCGCATTTCTTGACGACACCACGCCGAGAGCACCCGGAATTTCCGTTGACACGGTGTACATCGTAGAGGGCAACGCACTCGGAGAGTCTGATTCAGCCACGTTCGATGCGGCAACAGATGCACTTACCGCGTTAGCACGAGAAATCGCTCCGGACGTCGTCCTCATGTCAAAATCGGATTCAAGTTCCGTTGTTGGACCGCGCATCGCGATGCGGCTCAAGGGTTCGTACGCTGCCGACTGCAACACCGTCCATTCGGATGGCGACCAACTTACCGTTACACGGCCTGTCTACGGCGGCAACGCCAATGCAAGGTTCGCGCTATCGGGTGCCGGTCCATATGTGATCTCAGTCCGGTCCGTATCTTACGAACCGGATCAATCAGGAGGTGAACCTGGCGAAGTCGTTCACTTCGACGCGACTCCACATATTGGTGAGTCGCGATCAACACTAATCAGGACTGTGCAGGAAGCCCATGAGGGCGTACGCTTGGAAGACGCAGAGGTCGTTGTTTCTGGAGGTCGAGGGCTGGGCGGGCCAGAGCCGTTCCAGCAGATCGAAGAACTTGCAGACCTGCTTGGCGGCGCAGTGGGTGCGTCGAGAGCGGCGTGCGATGCCGGGTGGATAGATCACTCGCATCAGGTCGGTTTGACCGGGAAGACCGTTAGCCCGAGACTCTATTTGAGTTTCGGTATCTCGGGTGCCAGTCAGCACATGGCGGGCTGTTCTTCAGCCCGTAACATCGTTGCGGTCAACACTGATCCGGATGCGAGCATCTTCAACGATGCCCGGTTCGGTGTGGTGGGAGACTGGCAAAAGGTCTTGCCTGCGTTAATATCCGCTGTGCGGGACATTGGCTAGCTGAAGCGGGCGTGCCCCGGGGCATGTAGCTGGCAGAAAGGCGTGACATTGGACGGACAGTTCAGTCTCAATATCCAGGCGGTATTTCGGCACATAGACAAAGCTGAAACGTTCTCCATAGCACTCCCGACCATCAAGAGAGCACTGGTCGTTGACATGCGGGTCAGCGGCGGAGATGGCCCGTTCATACGTGTGATGCCCATGGCACGTTCCGCATCCGAACGATTGCGAACCCTGCGCCGAATGAGACCGGCGCTCCCGCGCGCTGCTGAAATCCTCGTCGTCCCATGGCGATCGTTCGTTGACGGTCTTGTCCGTGCAGGAATCTGGGAGAGGCTCGAAAAGAGAATCGAAGCTTCAGGTTCCGAATCCGCACTAGAATCGCTGGAAACAGCGTTCGATGAATTGCGAACAGCTGAGTCGCGAGAACTCGGTGCTCTACTCAGAGGCGAACAGTACGAAGTGCTCTGGGCTCGAAGCCACTAGCCTGCCAGGTCGAACAGGTCATTCAGACGCGACCGATCCACCGCGAAGACTTTCGAGGAATGCTGCAGATTCTCCTGATTGACTCTCAATCGCTGCACTAAAGGTCCGCAGAAACTCAGCCTCAGCTTCTCCTTCTATCGTTCCAGCCTGCATCTCCAATTCGAGTTCAACCAGCACGCCACGAACTGCCTCTTCCAGCAAAGACTCACCAAGCAGCTCCCTCAGAGCCAGCAGATAATCAGCAAGGCTTTCAGGTTCTACGTTTGGGCCGGCATTTCGGGATGACCAGTATGCGTCATACCCGAAATGCCGGATCGCTCTGCCAACGGTGTCATCAATGAGGCTTCCGCTGGCAGTTTGAGGAGCTTGTCGGTGCATCTCAGTCGTCAGTACAGCGGCCAACTCAGGGTCTTCTCTTGCGACCAGGTGAACTATTCGCCAGGGAGTTTCTCGCGATCCTGTCAGTCCGGCCATCAACTCGGCCGCGACGACTGGCTCTTCCCTCATAGCCACCAGGGCACCGTCGCTTTCTCGGCTGATCCACGGAACAAGCCGGGTATCGCTCTCTCCGATCGCCCGAATGACTCCGGCCGGGTCTGAAGTCACGAATCTGTCGAGTTGAGCGAATACGGCGGCATCGTACGGGGCATCGATTGCAAAATTGCCAGAGGATCTGGCGGCGAGCACGGCTGCGCCTTCACTCACCTGGTTCAGGGACGTGCCATCATCGATTCCAACAGCGGCCAGCAGTCGTTCCGGCGTAATCTCGAACGATCTGGCAGCAGCCGGCTGAACATCCAGGAGGAAACGCAACGCATCATCACTCAACGCTGGTAAGACGCGGCGTGCCAGCTGACCATCGGGGCTCCTCAACAACTCAAGCAGCAGGAATATGTCAGCCCGAAGCTGGTCTTCGGGTATCGATCGCATGAATCTTTCGAATTCCGAAGCAGCGGCAGCAGACCCACCACTCGAATCGGAGTCGATTCGATCGACCTCCTCGACGATCTCGACAAGAGCCGTGAGTCGATCAGCACGACTTCCAAGCACAACTGCAATTCCAGAATCAGCGCTGTCCTCGGAAAAGAGCTCAACAATGGCCTGTGGTTTGAGCAGCACCGCAAGCTCGCTGATCTGAGGTTCCGAGCTACTGGCTTTGAATAGTTCAACTTGCTCTTCAGCTGTATTTCTGGAGATCTCTGCGTAGAAGTCCAGTGCTGATGAAAGTTCAGCTCCCCGCATGGATTCCGTTGCTGTGAGAACGCCTGGATAACGCTGATGAAGCGCAAGCTTGTCCGACAGATAGCCTCGCCAGAAATCGAACCCTCGGTCTGCGCCAACCGCATCCAGCAGCGAGAACTCACGATCGAGAATGCCGTCAAACTGCTCTGCGAAGTCGATCAGCCGCTGGCGTTCTTCTCCTTCGTACAGCGTACGGGCGAGTTGATCCAGTCCCGAATGATCTGTAGCGGGCAAACCTGAGTACTGATCAAGAGGGAAGTGCTGCATGCCGAACAGCTCGCCCGCAATTCTTCGATCTTCGGGGTCAAGTGAGTTGAACCAGGCGATCGCGACATCCCAAGACTGCAGAGATTGTTGGTTGCCTGCTGAAACTCCACCTTCAGCCAGATATCCGGACACATATGGCCTCAATGACGGCGGGATCAGCTCAAAGTTACCTCCAGCCATATACAGCAGGTCCGCTTCGCCGAAATGAAACAGATCAGGATAGTCCCCATTGTTCAGGTTTGGCAGATTCCTGAACCGGTCCCGTAGGGGCTCGAACCTGTCAGGAGGTTGCAGCATGAATGCATCGAGGTCATGGCGAAAGGCAGTAAGTGCTTCTGAAGTGCCATTCGAGGTGTCCCATGAGAGATCCGGTCGCCCTTCAACGGAAAAAGCCCCCCAGTACGAGTGGCTGATCTCATGCAACACCGACCTTGGAACCGCCTCACCAACTCCTGCCCAGGAGTTGTAGCCGAAGCTGCCAAACCAGGCGGGCTGCTCTTCCATCTGACGAAGATCATATCCGTCGATCCACTCTTCGCCCTCTGGCGTGAACTTAAAGATCTGCTTGACTGCGTTAAGTCGATTCTTTATCCAGTCAGACTGAACTACGGGCTGACGACCTGGCCAGGGTTGCCTGATAGCCGGTTCGGAAGAACGAACAGCAGGCTCCACTGTCGCGGTCCGCTCCGGAACTGGGCTACCTTGCTGCCCGGGCGCGGAGGCAGAGTCCTCGTTGCTGGTACAGGAAATGGCAAAGACCAGAGATCCGGCAACGAGACCAAGAGAGATTTTGTGAAAATGGTGAAAGCGCCTGTGCATCCTGAGTAACAAACATATACGTTCAGATAACTGAGGAAGTTCGTATCAACAACCAGAGTTCGTTTTGAGCGTGGAAACCACCGCACGACCGCCGAATAGCATGACCTGGCGAACATTTACATGGCCGGGAAGATTCGCGCTCGCAGTTCTCACGTGGATTGGACATGCACCGGAGAGACGTAAATCTCGTTGGTTGGTGTTAACACTGCTTCTGCTTTACGGAGTCGTTGCTTTCATGATCCCGAAGGGCGATTCGCTGAACCTCACGGCAGCAGAAAAAGCATCTGCCCAGCATCGCTACGGACTTCTCTCGTTCGAAATCGACAATTTTCTGGATAAATGGATCCACCGCGTCTACACCGCACTACCGTGGACCGCGACGGACACAGCAGACCGCGAAGCAGCCCTGGCACGCTACCTGGAAATCGTCCCAGAAATCCGCGATGCACAGTTCAGAGTCCTACAGGAGTCCTCACGCGGCGAAGTGGTTCAACAAGATTTACGCGCAGAACAGGTAACGCTGGACGACCTGATTGCAGAGAAGGACCGGCTGCGGGACAGCGTCGAGGAGTATCTCGAAGCCGCAATTAGTGCCGAACTGGTTGATCTTGATCTCAACGTGATCGGCGACTTCATCTGGCCTCCAGTCGATTTTCGCATCGACAATCCACCCAGCGTGCTGGTTGTGTCACCTAGAGACCGCATTGTGAGGCAGGAAACGGTACTCATTGCGCCTGACATTGCTGTGGCTGACATGGAGGAGATCGAGAGGTCACTCGCCGAAGATTTCAACCTGTCCGCGGTTATTCTTCGTACAGGCGGACTGGCGAGTTACCCAAACGTGATTCCATCCAACAGAGACCTTTTGCCTCTACTGGAGGTCGCAGCGCATGAATGGCTTCATGCCTACCTGTTCTTCTACCCGCTGGGCCGATCGTTCTTCAGTGGTGGATCGATGGTCGAGATCAATGAAACACTTGCCAACCTCGTTGGAGATGAGATCGGTGGCAAGGTTTGGGCAGACCTGACCGGGAACGACCCACCGGTGAAGCCTCCACCGGCGCCAATCGATCCGCAAGACGAACCTCTTGATCCCGAGCCCGACCCCGGCACGTTCGATTTCTTCCGATTCATGCGTGAGACTCGTGTTCGCACTGACGAGTTACTCGAAGTCGGTGACGTAGATGGCGCCGAGACATGGATGGAACAACGACGAGTTGAGTTGAACGAACGCGGGTACCTGATCCGGAAGATCAACCAGGCCTACTTCGCGTTCAACGGCAGCTACGGTGACAGTCCGTCATCGGTGAGTCCTACTGCTAGACAAATGTGGGAACTGCGGCAGCAAGAAGAAGACGCAGCTGGTCTCATTAGAGCCCTTAGAGGGATTTCATCGTATTCCGAATTCGAAGCTTTACTGGAACGTCGTGGGATCACAGCAGGCAGATGACCCCTGGGCGCAGCGAGACCATCAGCGCTCTCGGCTATACTTGTCAGCCGCAAATCCAATCGTTCTTGTATCGCCCTGTGTTGTCCAGTTTGAGGGCGGCTGTTCGGAAAATTCCGAATCGAACGGACACAACTCCAATCCAAAGATGGAAAACGGCATAAGTTGGAGGACTAATGGCAACCGCTAATGAAGACGGCGGTACGGTCAAAGATCTGAAGATGTATCGGCCTCCTCAGAACGAGGAGCCCAACGTCCAGTTTGAAGAGATCATTAACCGGCTCCGGACCTCGTTCAATACACCGGGCCTGGGAGGCGGTGGCGCGCTGCTGATCGTGGGAGGAATCTTCTTCCTCTCACTGTTCATCTGGCTGGCCACGGGCTTCTATACCGTCGGCCCTGACCAGCAGGCAGCGTTGCGGACTTTTGGAGAGTTCCAGCGCTTCGAAGACGAAGGGCTTCACTGGCATTACCCGGCACCGATAGGCACCAGGAACGTGGTCTCAGTTACCACTACTCGCCAGTTGGAGGTCGGCTTCCGGAGCGACGACTCGAACACAAGCATCCGAAGAATCGAAGATGAAGCGCTGATGATCACTGGCGACGAGAACATCGTAGATGTACAAGTCGTCGTGCAGTACAGAATCAGCAGCCTGAGAGATTTCCTCTTCTCGGTCGATGACCCAGGAGACAGGGATCGTGGCATCTCGTCCGGACAGCCAGATGGGACAACGCTGCGAGACATCGCTGAGACAGCGGTCAGACAGGTTGTCGGCGCTCGAAACATTGACGATGTGTTGACGACGGAGAAGGAGCAGGTCCAGACCGACATCCTTCTAAAAATGACTGAACTGACCGAGTTCTACAACACTGGTATCGAGATTCAGAACGTGTTGTTGCAGAACGTAAACCCACCGCAGGAAGTTCAGGCGGCATTCGAAGACGTCGTCCGTGCCCGTGAGGACAGAGAGACGATCATTAACCAGGCCCAGGCCTATGAGGCTGCACAGATTCCGCAAGCGGTTGGACAAGCAGCACAGATCGTTGAGGAAGCGCAGGCCTTCAGGGATGGTCGTATCGCCAAAGCGCAGGGTGAAGCTGACGGTTTCCTTGCCATTCTGGAAGGCTATCGCGACTCCCCGGACGTAACCCGCAGAAGGTTGTACCTGGAAGCCATGGAAGAGATCCTGCCGGGCATCAAGAAATTCGTTCTCTCAAGCGAAAATGGCGTGTTACCGTTCCTGCCGCTTGACGGCTCAACGCCTACTGCGTTACCGACCGCCACAGCAGGGGGAGGTACGTAGTCATGGCAAAAGTACTTGTTCCTACAGTGATCGTCGCCATCGTTGCGCTGATCGTCCTTCCTCAGACCTTCTTCACGGTGGACGAGACACAGCTTGCAATCGTGACTCGCTTCGGTGAGTTCCGGCGAGCGCACAACGATCCAGGCCTCAGGGTAAAGGTGCCGTTTATCGACTCGGTTACCAAGTTCGACAGTCGATTGCTACGCGCCGATGGACCTGCAGCCTCGCTACTTACGTCCGACAAACGAAACCTCGTGATCGATTCTTACGCCAGGTATCGGATCGTCGATCCGTTGCTGTTCTTCCGGTCATTGAGAGACGAAAGGGCAGCGGCTACTAGAGTCGCAGCCATCGTTAACTCTCAGTTGCGTAGTGAAGTGGCATTGGACCTGCAAGAAGACATCATCTCCGAAACGCGTGAAGAGGTGATGCAGCGGGTAACTGTCGCAAGCAATCGGGCTGAGATAACCGGCCAGGAAGCTCGTGAATTCCCGAATGGCTTGCTGAACCCTGAGATAACCGTTCAGCTCTCACTTCTCGTGCAGGACCCGGATAATCTGGTTCGGGCTCGACCGGCAACTCAAGAGGAGCTGCAGACGCTTATCGCGCAGAACGCTCCTGAGCAGTTGAATGACCTCAAGGTGACCTACTTCCAGCCCCTCGCCCGGGCGTTTGGAGTAGAGATAGTTGACGTCCGCATTAAGGGCGCTGACTTCCCTGAAGACATCGAGAACAGCGTGTTCAATCGCATGCGGGCCGAGCGTGAACGAATTGCCAGTGGACTCCGGGCTGAAGGAACTCAGAGAGACGCTGAGATCCGGGCCGATGTCGACAGGCAGGTCGAGATCACTCTTGAAACAGCACGTGGCCAAGCTGCATTGCTTCGAGGTGAAGGTGAAGGTCAGGCAATCACGATTCTGGCCGACGCTCTTGAGCAAGACCCTGAGTTTTACGACTTCCAGAGAACGCTTGAGGCATACAGAAACGCTTTAGCCTCGGACACCACCGTTCTGCTCGATGTGGAAAGCGACCTTTTCAAGTTCCTGCAAGACCCGTTCGGCGGCCAGGGACCGAACTCGAGTTCCGGAAGTTCGAACTAGTCGAATACCGAGTACGAGTTGTTAACGAGAAAGCTCCGGCAGATGCCGGAGCTTTCTTAGATTCGTACGAGGCAACGAAAACGGCAGCCGAAATCGCGCAAACTTAACTAGATCAGGTTTTGTAGTTTCGGCCCAAGCAACACACGGGCTGCTGCGACGATGACTGCTGCGGTAACGATGAACAAAACTGCTTCCCACGGCGCACCCCGAACGGCCAGTCCCAACGCAGTTCCTGCCGCCGGTGCGTGCTCCGTGTTCGTCATGGCCATTAGAAGCACAACGAGGCCGAGCGCTATTGCGCCCAGCAGATCATTGAACCAGACAGCATCAGCTACGGAATCGGGGAAAAGAAGAGCGAACCCGATCACGATGTAGGCGGCAACTACAGCAGAAAGATGTCCACCGACAATTCTGACTGGAGAGGATGCGACGGAATGGGGAACAAAGAACACGATCGCCACTGAAGAGGCGATGGCTGCGACGATGGCACCGTTGGAGATTATGTCCTGTGCCAGCAGAATCACCCAGAGAAGCACAGCCGCGATCGTTGACTGCACGAGATAGCGCTTCCAACGATGAGTGAAGTGCGGATCAATCCAGCGGAACAACCGGTTATGCCGGGCTGCCTGGAGCCTAGTTCTCCTGGGCGCAATTCGCGTTCTTTGTTCTCTCCCTGAACGCTCGGGTGTTGTTCTCATCTTCTTGCGGCTCCTGAGCCACTATCGCACGGGCCAAGCATGGTACACACCGGCACTCACACTCAGTTCAAACATTGGCCTAAACCGGTGCAAATTGGTGTGACAAAGACTGATTGCGCCAAAATTCACGTATAACTAACATAGTGGACACCATTCACCGGCACGAACGTCGGCCTGGACCGCCAATGACATCAAATACGCACCTCGATCACGAAACTCGTCTGAACCAAATCCTCACAGCAGCACGTGAGCTGATCGCATCCGGCGGGGTTGGAGCACTTACAGTCAGAGGCATCGCCCGCAAGGTTGGCGTAACCGAAGCTGCCATCTACAGACACGTGGACAGCAAAGAGCAAGTGCTTGTGATGCTGTTGGAAGACGTAAGGCAATCTGTTCTCGGCACCATCGAACAGCGTACAGCTCCCGATTCCAGCGCCCTCGATAAGCTTGAGCATGTGCTTCAGCACCACCTATCGTTTATCGAACAGCGACGTGGTATTTCGTTTGTCGTTATCGCAGAAGCTGCCCAGTTCCAGGAGCAGTCCGTCAGAAACGCCGGAAAACGACTGATCGAAGACTATCTGGCGGTTGTCGAAGGATTCATCCAGGAAGGCGTGAAGTCAGGTGAGGTTGAATCGTCTATCAATCCGTCTGCTGCGGCCACGATGTTCTTCGGAATGATCCAGGCATCTGTAACTCGCTGGCTGTTCGATTCAGCTGCGCACCCACTCACGGAGAACGTGTTGAGCCTTTGGGAGCTTTACAAGGCTTCGCTTGCACCCTCGGACAGTGTAAGATTCGCCCCAGACGGGGATCAGGCATCTACCTGATCCCATGTACGGGAGCAGCGTATGACGCTCGTCACGATTGATGGCCACATCGGCGCCGGAAGCGGCGATCTTGGTCGTCGCGTCGCCAAAATGCTGGGCCACGACTACGTGGACCGCCTGGTTTTACCCGGTTACCAGGGTTTACAGGTGCCTGAAGAGACGCCTGAGGGCAAGTTGCGCCTATCTGATCGTATATGGGCCTTCGTTGAGAAGGCCGTCCGGGGTGTCGCACTGGGCAATGCTGCTGGAGACCCATACTTCGCAAGCGCCGAACTGATGATGTACCCATTGACCTGGGATTCCTCACCTGGGGCACCAATGTCTACCAGCGTAGAAGACGAAGCAGACCATCCGCACTCGTTGCAAACGCTGCTAACGAACGGTAGTGCAGTTTTGGTGCAGCGTGCAGGAGCCGTTGCACTTAAAGGACACGAACAGGTCTTGAAGATAGGCGTCTTCGCAGCCTGGGAAGACCGCGTCGCCAGAATGATGCGACTACAGGGACTCTCAAGAGCGTCTGAAGCGGAGAGAGTCATACGTGAACGTGAAAAGGCGCAGGAAGACTACTTCAGTTCGTTCCACTCGGCTCACCCTGAGGACAGGAGTCTGTACGACCTCTGCGTTAATACGTCCAGGGAACAGATCAATCTCGCCGCGGTTAAGATCAGTCGAGCTGTCCAGGGACCTTCGGCAGCTCTCGCCTAGTTCGCCGCATTCTCGCTGGAACCCGGGCGATATCTGATTCGCCTGGTTTTCGTTCGTTTAGATTCTGGTATTCAACCGCAGATTAGCCGTACAGCTCTTGTAAACGCTCTTCACAGCCAGCGATGTCTTTCTGGCTGTCAACTGTGAGCCAGGTGGCCTCTGATCGCAGTGCGGCCATTTTTCTGTCAGCGGATAGCTGCTGAAACGTAGTCGTTTCATGGTCCCCGTTCTCTGGAAGCATCTTTTCAACAGATCTGTCGAACAGATAGACGCCTGCATTGATCCAGAGCGGAAGTCGACCTTTCTCAACGAACCTTAGAACAGTTCCGTCCTCTTCAGTCTCGACGGTGCCATATTGACTTATGTACGGAGATAGCATGATCGTTACGAGGGCGTCGTTCCTGAGATGCAGATCCTGCATATCTGTGAGGTCCAGGTCAGTCACATTGTCACCGTTCGTGACCAGGACTGTTCCCGCGTCCTCCGGTACCTGAGACATTCCCTTGCGAACGGCCCCGCCGCGACCGAGTGGAGTGTCTTCGAACGAATAGTGCGCGTTAATCCCGAACTTCGAACCGTCTCCGAAGTAGTCCTTGATCGTCTGACCCAGATATCCGCACAGGAACACGACATCGGTGACGCCCTGGGACTTCATCCACTGGATCTGGTAAGACAGCATCGGCCGGCCATTCAATTCGATCATTGGCTTCGGAACGTTGTCTGTCAAAGGGCGCAGGCGTTCACCTCGACCACCAGCGATAATCAGGGCGTAAAACTGCTCGCTCAAATCTCCCCCGTGCGGTAGCGCCACAACCTGGTTTTCGGCTCGTCAGAAGTCAGCCACACAGGCGCATGTTCGCAGTTCTCGAGCATAGCACGCAGCCTTCTCTGGCCATCGTTGAAGACCGCAACTCAACTTCGCGTGAATGCGAAGTTCACTATCTATAAAGCGGTTGTGTTGGTGCCTTCTTTGAGTTGAGACCAGACGCGGTTGATCGATTCGATCGCCGTGGCCTGTTGCTGGCCAATAACGCGTTTTCCGCTGTTGGTCGTTACAACCGCTCCAAAGGTGATGCCTACAACGTTGCCGTCAAAGTCGATCACGGGACCACCACTGTCACCGGGATCAGCATCCGCATCGAAAACAACTACTCCAACTCCGTCAATATCACCGCCTTCATCTGCTCGCTGTGAAGCGTTCGACAACACGTCGCCAAGATGACGGATCACCGTCGTGATCACACCTGTGTGCACCACAGGGAAGCCTCCGCTGGACGCCACCGAGTAGCCGAGCTGCATTATGGGAGTTCCCGCATCACTGGCCAGCACTACTCGTGTTGGTAAAACCGGTGCCTCGTGGTCAACCTGCACAGCAGCAAGATCGCGCTTCGTATCGAACCCCCTCACTGTTCCAATGAGGAAATCGACCCCGCCATCGGCTCGCGGAACTTCAACCGTGACCGAAGTACGTCCGCTAATGACATGCTCATTGGTGATGATCCAGCCGTCTTCGATAGCCCAGCCCGATCCGAAGCTACTGCCGGCACGGATCTTCACGACCGAAAGCCTGATAGACGAATAGAAATCGCTCGCTACTGCTGACTGGCTACTCGTTACGGTCGTGGCTGTTGGCGCCGGAGTTGTCGTGGGCTGCGGAGTAGCAGTTGGCACCAGAGTAGGAGCCGGTGCAGCGGTGGAAGTCGGCTGCGGCGTAGGCGTGGGTGCAGGAGTTGAAGTTGGGAGTGGTGTTGGGATCAATTGAGCCGTCGGTGATGGCTGAGGCGAGGCCGTCGGCTGCGGAGTTACGGTCGGCTGAGCGGCGAGTGCCTCCTGTACACGAGCATCGATCGTCCCGTCGATGTCAACGTCGTTGCTGCAGGCCGATGCGATGACTGCCACGAAAGTGACACCGACCGCGAGCACCTTCTTGCTTCGACTCAGTCCGTACGGTTGCATGTAGGGGTCTCCACGCCGCTGTGTTGATGCTCCCATTGTCCAGCTCAAACCGAGTCTAAACAGCAGTGCAGGCTACAAACCGACGCTCTATATACGACCGTGCATTCAGCAGAGGCTATCCGCTCTTAAGGTGGACTATCTGGCTGCCTCGGCTACCAGTTCCAGTAGATCACTACCTTGCGAAAGGTCTTCCTGATCGTAAATCCCAGGACTTCGGACGACCATAAGGTCCAGTGACGGACATACCCAGATATGCTGTTGACCGTTTCCGCTCGCTGCGAATGAGTCTTTCGGCAGGTTAGGCCAGACTTGCCCTCGATCATTGCACCAGAAACCGAGACCGTAACGGTGATTCACTTCTGGTTCATTCGCGAGTACGTCAGTATTGACGCGAGTGGCTTCTTTGACCCACTCCGATGGCACCACCTGCGTACCGTCCCAATTGCCCTGATGCATCCACAACAGCCCGCACCGAGCCATATCTCGGGTGGTCATCTTGTACCCCGTGAAGTAGCCAAAGATTCCAAGCTTCGCCTGGGGTGGAAGCTTGAAGTTCCGGTATTCCCAGGGCCATGTTCCTCCAATGGGGTTCCGCACCTTCCATTCGGTCAGGGTCCCGAATCCTGCTCCGCGCTCAGGATCAGCCGTCTTGTACAGACTGTAGGCAGAAGCCACCGCATGCGTCAGGATATTCATACCGAATGTCTGGTAATTGAATGTCGAACCGGGCCTTTCACCGGGTTTCATGTAGCCGGACGTGTTCCCTATTAACTGCCGAAATGTGATCGCCTCGTTTTCCGGGAAAGCCTGTCGACCGGCTTTCGGGCCCTCGCCAGCTGCAACATCCATCATCTCAGGGTAGTAATCGACGACCGGATCATCGGCTGAACCGATTACTCCTTCGTCGATTGCAACTCCGAGCACACACGAGAATGTCGATTTCGAAGCGGACGCCTGATTCAGTTCCTCATACGGATCAATTCGGAAATTCCATTCGGCCGCAATCTTGCCGTAACGGACAATCAGTACACGATAAGGGTCATTGTCTGCAGCGTTCGCTAGCCAGCTGCCTGCTTCAATCAACCTGGTCCTGTCTAGCCCCAGTTCCTCTGGATCAGCGACATGCCAGGCTTCACGCGGCCAAACCGTTGCAAGTTCTGAGTTCATACCCGCCCTTTCAGCGTTGATGCGACACAGAGCCGACTATTTGCCAAGAGTATGTCGAAAATCGATGTCCGGTTGCGTCGTGATTACAAGAACTTCAAATCGGAAATCGAACCTGACTTGCGCTCATAGTGGAAAACGGTTGGACATGCGATACCTGGCAATGATATTCACCGGCGATCGAGATGCTTCTCAATCAGAGGAGGATCGACAGAAGCTATACGGCGAATATGTTCGCTTTAACAGGGATGCCAGGCAGGCAGGCGTGTTTCTTGGAGGTGAGGCGCTGCAACCCGGTGAAACTGCAACTGTGGTGAAGATGATGGAGAGTGGAGCGAGTGTGAGTGACGGGCCATTCAATCAGGCGCAGGAGATAATTGCAGGGTTTTATATGCTTGAGTGCGAAAATTTAGACCAGGCAATTGAATGGGCGGCCCGAATTCCCGCAGCCAGAGATGGCGCGGTTGAGGTACGACCGATACTTGAGATCGACATCTAGATGACCGCTCCGCAAGATTCTTGAGAACCAGACAATGCCACGATTTCTGATACTCATTCACGGCGATGACAGCGAATTTTCCGAATTGCCGCCCGATCAGGCCCAGGAAGCGATAGCTGCGTTAAGACCGTTCGAGGAAACGGTCGCTCGAGAAGGTTCACTACTCGGCACCCACAGGCTTCATCCATCCAGCGAATCGATCCTGGTCCGAATCCGTGAGGGCAAGCCTTCGATAATCGACGGGCCATTCACCGAATCGAAGGAGCAACTGGGGGGCTACTACCTCATTGAAGCGCACGATCTCGACCAGGTATTGACTTGGATGCGACTGATTCCGCCTGTGATGGATTCGACCCTTGAGGTCCGCCGGGTCGTTGACGAAGAGCGAAGTCTTCCGTGAGCCAGCCTCGCAAGAGTGAACGTTCGACTCCTTCTGAGGCGATCGATCAGGTTTTCCGCGAAGAGCATGGACTAATCATCGCAACCTTGATTCGATCTCTCGGTGACTTCGATCTTGCTGAAGAGGCGTTGCAGGATGCCATGACTGTTGCGCTGGACCGTTGGCAGCGTGACGGGGTGCCGGACAATCCGGGTGCGTGGTTAACAACAGCAGCGCGTCGCAAAGCGATTGACCGCATTCGCCGTGAAAAGGTGCGCGACGAAAAGCAATCTGCTCTTGCAAGAGACGATGGCGAAGAGGAAACGGAGTTCGAAATGGTAGAGGCCACCTCCGATTCAATGCTCGAAGACGACAGACTTAGACTGATCTTCACCTGCTGCCACCCTGCCATCAATGTCGAAGCCCAGCTGGCCTTGACCCTACGCACCCTCGGTGGCCTTACAACACAGGAGATCGCTCGTGCTTTTCTGGTACCGGAACCGACTCTGGCTCAGCGTTTAGTACGTGCAAAAAGAAAGATTAAAGATGCCCGTATACCGTACAGAGTACCTCCTGACCATCTCCTTCCCGAACGAGTGCCTTCTGTCCTGGCTGTCATCTACCTGATCTTCAACGAAGGCTATTCAGCGAGCGCTGGAGACGATCTGATCAGGTTCGAACTGTGCGATGAGGCGATCAGATTAGGGCGAGTCATGAGGCTCCTGATGCCGGACGAGCCAGAAGTCGCCGGCCTGCTTGCATTGATGCTTCTACAGGACTCCCGTAAGGCGGCAAGGGTCGGTGAGCACGGCGATCAGGTTCTGCTGGAGGACCAGGACCGCACACTATGGAACCAGGAGCAGATAGCCGAAGGGATTCGGCTTCTGGAAGGTGTGCTCAGGCTCGGTAAACCGGGCGTTTATCAGCTACAGGCAGCGATTGCCGCGGTTCATTGCGAGGCCGATACTCCCGAGGAGACGGATTGGCGCCAGATCGTGTTTCTGTACGACGCACTCGAGAGCGCCCAGCCATCTCCTGTGGTTAGCCTGAACCGAGCGGTAGCACTGGCGATGGCCGGGGAGGTCGAAGCAGCCCTGGAAATCGTTGACACATTAGCCGAGGATTCCCGCATGGAGAGGTACTTGTTTCTGCATTCGAGCAGGGCGGATCTCCTTCGGCGGCTTGGAAGATTGCACGAGGCTGAACTGGCGTACGAAAAGGCACTTGAACTTGCAGAGAGCGCTCCAGAACAGAGGTTTCTCCGGCGAAGGTTGGAAGAAGTTAACTCAGGAGCATAAACGCGATGAGTGTCATGCCGAAGTTGGCGAGAAGTGATGATGAGGGGCAAATCAATCAGGAGTCACGAGTCGAATGAAGTACATGTTTCTGCTGTACGGAGACGAATCCATCGGAGAGACGCCCACCCGAATCAGCGAAGAGCGATCAGCACAGTGGGGAGAATTCCACCAGCTTGCTGAGAGTTCAGGAAAGCTGATCAGCTGGCACGCGCTAGTTCCTTCTGACGAAGCCAAAACCGTGAAACCGGGGACGGGCACCACGTTCTCGAGTACAGACGGACCTTATGCCGAGACCAAGGAACAGCTTGGTGGCGTCTACATTCTTGACTGCGCTGATATGGCAGAGGCCATGAGTTATGCAGAGAAGATGCCCTGCGCGGCTCACGGTGTAGTCGAGGTCCGCCAGATGGTGTAACGGTCTAACTATCCACCAAGATAGGGAATTGTCTGCGGTCCTTGCGGGAGTACGCACAGTCGAGCGCCTGCACCGGCTAAGGCGAGTGCAGATTCAACCGCCGCTGACACATCGTCAACTGGCTCGAAGTGAGCAGCATTAAGTTGATCATCGGTCAGCATGCCAGCTTTAACCTGGACGTTCGCCTTATCCTGGATCATCGCCTGGATCTGCACCTGCCACTGATCGGGAACCCTGTAGCCAGGCGACTGAATCAGATTCAGCAGTTCTGCCGGTGAGTCAGCCGAACCAAGTATCTCGGAATACGATCCGTGATCTGGAATGCCATCTCGGCATTCAGCAACGCAGATGATCGTCCCTCCCTGTTTTACAACCTTTGCGGCGGCAGACATGCCTTTCACAGCCTGGTAAAGGTTCTGATCCAGCGGAAACCCTGAATTAGTGGTCAGGACCACGTCGAACGGCTCGCTAACGGCCTGCATCACCGTACTCTTGGCGGCACTACAGGCAGCAGCATGTTCAGTCAGCAATTCACCGGCGAATACGCCAGTTATCTGTTTGTCCCGGTTCAGAGTCACATCAATTGCGAAATCGACACCTGTCATCTGGGCGATTTCACGGACGTCATCATGAACCGGATTGCCGTTAGTGACCCCCCAGGTGGCGTTAGGACTCCCAATGTGGGCCGCATCGTGAAGTGTCATAACGGTCTCAAGGCCTGCGAGTCCGGGTGCAGCCATTTTTGGCCCGCCGCTGAATCCGGCAAAGAAGTGTGGCTCAACGAACCCTGTTGTGATTCTGACATCGCAGTCCAGCCACTCGGCGTTCATCATCACGTCGACACCGCTCGCCGTCGTACCTACGTGCCGCAGGGTAGATTCGTCTCGAGCGACGTGGTTGACAACACGGTAGTCGCGCAGCACTTGCGTCCCTAGCATCTGCTCCAGTTCATCGGGTGTATTGGCACGATGTGTACCGGTTGCGACGAAAATCGTGAACGAATCAGCAGGAACATCTGCCAGTTCTTCGAAGATGGCTGCCAGCATCTCTTTCCGAGGCTGGGCACGAGTGAAGTCGCAAACTGAAATCCCGATGCGGCCTCCGGACTTAAGAACGTCTTTTAGCCGTCGAGGGCCGAAAGGTGCTCGAATAGCATCCAGCAGTGCAGAGTGAGGATCAGGAACGGAATCTACGTGGGCTGGCTCGATGATTTCGGCACTGTCTGGCAGTTCAACTTCAAGGCCGTCGGAGCCGTAATCTAACCGTAACTTCATTGGCGGTAGCGTGGAGCAAGGCGGCAGACGTTTCAGGCCTGTGGCTCACAGTTACCGCAGTCCCTTCGGCCCCGCTCGCTCTGCCGGAAATCGGACCGGATCCAGCCCGGACCGGCACGAACGAACGGGATACACAGCGATCGGCATGAAGCGGCTGCCGCTTATTTACCTTTCACGGTCCGATCTTACCCAAATTCTGTCACAAGAAGCGTTACCGCGGCGGTAACTGAGATCAGAATCTACTTCGCCTGCTGAAGCGTCAGCTTAGTGTTCTGATCGTGTACGGGTGATATCCAGCCCCACCGACCTTCCAAGTCTGAGAGCTCCGGGTTTCCGCAGCATCACATCGACCTTCTGAACACGTTTATCCTCGAGGCACAGACTGGCCACGCCGTCAGCAAGTTTCTCTACTAAGCCGAATGTCGAGTTTTCTACGAAATCCCGGATCTTCCGACTGACATCACGATAGTTGATAGTGTCATTCACATCATCGCTTTTTGCAGCGGTCGAAAGGTCTGCGTACAGCGTGATGTCGATCTCGATCACCTGCCTGGCGACTCGCTCCCAGTCATTGATCCCGATGATGCAGTAGAAACTGAGACCTTCGATAAAGATCCGATCCAGCGCATGGTCACTCATGCCCGATTCCAGACCGGTATAGATGCGCCGTTGATGTTGCCCCCGGCTTCAGTGCACAGAAAAGCCATCGTTTCGGCCACATGTTGAGGCGTCACCCATTTCGAGAAATCGGCACCCTGCATAGCTTCGCGATTCGCTGGCGTGTCCATCACCGAAGGAACGACCGCATTACATGTGACTCCGTCATCACCGACTTCATCAGCGATTGACTGGGTCAATGCGATCACTGCGGCCTTTGCTGCCCCGTAAGCTGAGTTGCCTGAAGTGTTTTGAAGGGCCTGTTTGGCTCCCACGTTGATGATGCGTCCCCAGCCGTTGGCTTTCATGCCTGGCAGGGCAGAGCGCGACATGTTGAGAACGCTACGGAAGTTGACCGCCATCAGTTTGTCGACTGTCGCGTCGTCGATTTCAGAGACGTGAGATTGGGGGGACCACGTCCCTACGGTGTTCAGGAGAATGTCTATCCTGCCCTCATCATTTATCACTCTGGCAACTGCATCATCGGTCTGCCGGGGATCGGTCACATCCAGTCTGATCTTGCTGTCACCGGTTAAGTCACATCCGTGAACAGACGCCCCGGCAGCGGAGAACACATCCACGGCAGCGCTCCCAAGAGCTCCCGATGCCCCTGTGATCAGGGCAATACGTCCGTCCAGTCCTGAAATCGATGTCATCGGTAGCTCCTACCTGATGTGCCTGCCGCCATCTATGTGCAAGGTTTCGCCGGTTATGAAATCGTTCTCGATCAGCGAAATTATTGCGCCGGTAACTTCGTCCAATCTCCCCATTCGTCCGGCCGGACTCGCCTTCGCCACGTGTTCACCGGTCTCACTACCGTCACTATCTGCAGGCGGCAGGATCGCACCCAGTGCGACCTCATTTACCTGGACGTTAGGCGCCATTGCTACGGCTAGAGAACGATTCAACCCACTGAGTGCTGCCTTACTCACACCATAGGCGAACCTGTTTGCCCTGGCGGTACGCCAATCATTAAGCCCAATCACTTTGCCTGTCTGGCCCTCTGGAAGCGCTCTCTGCATCGCCTGGGCCAGTAAAAAGGGCGTCCGGAAGTTAACCGACATGTATGCATCCCACACGTCCAGCGACGTTTCTTCGAATGTCTGCTTGCTGAACATGGAGGCATTGTTGATGAGAATGCTTATGACGCCGAAAGAACCACCTACGTCTTCAATCAGACGTGAAGCCGATTCCGGGTCTGATAGATCCGCCTCAAAGGTTCCAGCGGCAACGCCGAGTGCACGTGCTTCATCGGCAGTTTTCTCTGCTTCGCTCGCCGAACTGTTGTAGTGGATCGCGACGTCTGCACCTGCCGCTGCGAGCGCAAGAACGATCGCTTTGCCAACACGCCTTCCGCCACCAGTTACAAGTGCGGTGCTTCCAGGAATCTGCAAACGAATCTCCGTCGACTAGCCGTGGTGGTCGGCCCGCACGTGCGACATGAACTCATCTCGGGTTGAAGAGTTGTCTCTGAACTGACCTCTGACTGAGCTGGTAGTCATGACGGTGCCCGGCTTTCGGACACCACGCATCGCTGCGCAGAGGTGATGCGCCTCCACGACCACTCCCACACCTCTTGGAACCACCAGTTCGTCGATTGCGGCTGCGATCTGTTGGGTCATTCGCTCTTGCACCTGCAACCGTTTAGCAAACATGTCGACGAGGCGCGGGATCTTGCTTAGACCTACAACTTTCTTGTCGGGCAGATAACCGACGTGGGCTTTGCCGTAGAACGGAAGCATGTGGTGCTCACACAGGCTGTAGAAATCGATGTCCTTAACAACCACCATCTCGTCGTACTCAACGTCAAACAGAGCGTTGTTGAGGATTTTCTCGGGATTAAGCGAGTATCCGGAAAGTAACTCGTCGTACATGTTGGCGACGCGTTTTGGTGTGTCTGCAGTGCCTTCGGGATCGGCGTGAGTTCCTACGGTAGCCAGGATTCCCTGAACACCGGCAGCAACCTTCCGTTTGCACTCGGCTGTTAACTGGACGCCATCTTCGAAATCAAAATCGCTTGCTATCTTGCCGTTCGCGCCTGTCTCGATGACCATGCTGGACCTTCTTCCAGATCAATTTCCTGGGCCGTTCACGGTTACTTTTGGATGAGTTGATCAGCCACCAGATACTGCGGGTACGAAATGGACTTCAGTGTCTTCATCAAGCTTTTGCAGTAGACCCTGGCGGGTCGCAGCGTGACCGCACACCGCTGCTAGTCCTGGTTTCAGGCGGCCGTCCTGTAGCAGGTGGTCACTGATCCCCGGATATGCATCTTCAAGGTTGTCTATCAGCTTGCCGAGGGTGGCACCGGGCATATCGACCTGCGTCGCGCCATCGGTGTATTTACGCAGGTTGTACGGAACGAAGACTTTCGCCAATTCGCATCTCTCCAGTCACACAATTCTAACCATTAGATGCGTGTGCGATGCCGGCGTCTCCGTAAACAGCATTGATTGACCGGTTCTGCCTAAGCTCCGGTTGACCTGATCAACCCCTGTAGGGCTTGTCGTACATGGCAATGATGTAAGGGTGATTCGGGTCGTACTCAGTGAGGGGCTTCGCATCGTCGACCCGGCCTATTGGCCTCACATTCTCGCCAGCAGTACCCGTAGCCGCATCACCGATATCGCGTCTGCAGGCATTCAGCTTAGTCATCAGGTCAGAGACGACTTTCGGTTCTTGATCGAAAAGATTGTTCGATTCGCCAACATCGATGCCCAGATCGAAGAGTTCTCTGACCTCTTCCTCACCTTTGCGTACATGCAGCTTCCAGTTTCCTGAGCGAACTGCTTCCAGGTTGTTTTGTTTGTAGTAGAAGAAGTTCTCATGAGGACTGGTTGCATCCTTCTCACCGAAAATCAGTGCAGAGATGTCCTGGCCATCGATGATTCGATCATTCGGAACTTCAGCCCCTGCTATGCCGGCTAAAGTTGGGAACAGGTCCATCGATGTGACCATCTCATTCGAGACGGTCCCGGCCGAAATCTGATCAGGCCATCGCATCAGGCACGCTACTCGCTGGCCGCCCTCCCACGTTTCTCCCTTCTTCCCACGAAGAGGAGCATTGCTACCGCCCTCATCGCGCGCCCGGGAGCCGTTGTCACTCGTGAATATCACGAGCGTGTTCTCGTCGATACCCTGGCGCTTGAGTTCGTCCATGATCACCTCAACGGACCAGTCAATTGCGGCAACAGCGGCACCATAGATGCCATTTTCGGATTCGCGCTCAAAATGAGCAGGAGTGTAGATCGGCACATGCACGTGCATGTGGGCGAGGTACAGAAAAAACGGAGCGTCTCGCTCCTCACGAATGAACCGGACTGCCTCTTCAACATAGCGTTCGGTCACAGCCGCCTGGTCAGGCTGCTCCTGAATGACCTCGGTATCACGAACTAACGGCAAAGGCGGCCAGTCTCGCCGCATCGGATTCCATACCGGGTCGTCCGCCTGCCGGCCATGGTCATTACTGAATGGAATACCGTAGTAGCTGTCGAATCCATGTGAAGTCGGCAAGAACTCAGGTTGGTCTCCGCAGTGCCATTTGCCAACAAGCTTGGTCGAATAACCGACGCCTTTGAGAAGTTTCGCAATGGTGATCTCGTTCTGATTCAGTCCAATGTCATCACCAGGGAATAGGACGACGCCACCATCCACGAATGCGCCGAAGCTTATGCGAGGTGGATAGCAACCGGTCATCATGGCTGCACGAGACGGTGAACAGACCGGTGAGGCCATGTAGAAGTCTGTGAACCGAACACCTTCTTCGGCCATTCGATCCAGGGCAGGTGTCTTGTTTACCTGTGAACCGTAAGCTCCAAGGTCTCCATACCCAAGATCGTCGCAGTTGATAAGAATGATGTTTGGCTGACTCATGAGTTCAACTTCTTTCCAAAAGACAGGGCCGGTCGCAGTATTACCAGCAACCGGCCCAAAAATTTCTAAAGCCTGGACGCCGTCTAGTCAGCAAGCGCCTCAAGTATCCGTCCCGGTTTGATCGGGTGGTCCACTATTCGCTTGCCAATGGCGTCTTTGACTGCGTTTGCGGCAGCGGGCAAAGGCGGCGCCAACGGCACCTCACCTACACCCCGCACACCAAACGGGTGAAGCGGGTTGGGTACCTCAACCAGGATGGTCTCGATCATTGGCAGATCCAGCGATGTCGGCATCCTGTAGTCGAGGAACGTGTGATTGGCCATCTCACCCTCGTCGGTAATGAAGTACTCCTCGTTGAGAGCCCAGCCAACACCCTGGGCAACTCCACCCTGGATCTGGCCTTCTGCGTACGATGGGTGAGCTGCTTTACCAACGTCTTGAGCGGCGGTGTAGCGGACGACATCGGTTTTGCCTGTGTCCGGATCAATCTCCAGATCGCAGATGTGAACAGCGTAGCCTGCGCCAGCAGCCGCGAGGTTGACCGACGCTGTTGAACTGACGGGCTCACCACTTTCGCCGATCCGGCGAGCCAGGTCCTTGAAACCGATGCTCAGTTCCGGATCAGATCCTGAACTGAACTTTCCTGAGTCAAACTGCACGTCGGAAGATTCGATACCCCAAAGCACGGCAGCTCGCTGACTCATTTCCTCAATCAGCTTGTACGCGGCTTCCCACGCTGCATAGCCGGTGGCGTACGTGGTGCGCGACCCGCCAGTCGTGCCAGTAAAGCCAATGCTGTCGGTGCTTGGAATGTAGGGATGAATGTCCTCTGCAGCAAGTCCAAGAACCTCGGCAGCTTGCATGGCGATCGAGGCGCGGGTGCCTCCAATGTCGGCGGAGCCTTCGTTCATCGCCACAGTGCCGTCATCCTGGAGCATCAGGTCAACCGTGGATTTTCCTCCACCGTTCATCCAGTAACCAGATGCGACTCCACGGCCGCGCACTTTGCCGGGTGCAGGTTCGCCGACGGGAGAGTTCCAGTGGTCCGAGTCTCTGACCGCTTCAAGAGTCTCGACAAGACCGACCTTACCTAGCATCACGCCGTCGCCGCGCCGAGTGCCTTCACGCGCAGCGTTGTCGAGGCGGAACTTGATTTTGTCCCAGCCCTTCTCGTCGCAGATTTCGTCAACCACCTGTTCGATGGCAAAAGCGGCCTGCGGCGAACCCGGGGCCCGGTATGCGGCAGACTTAGGCTTATTCACGACAACGTCGTAACCGTCGATCCTGCTCGCTGGAATGTCATAGCAGGCATGGACGCAGATTCCGCCTGCACCGATGGCCGAGCCCGGGTACGCACCTGCCTCGTATCGAAGGTCCGATGCGACGGCCTTTATTTTGCCGTCATTCGTGACACCCATTTTGACCGTGATCTTGCCTCCGGGAGCCGGACCTGATGCCTGGAAGACCGAGTTGCGGTCCATGATCATCTTGACCGGACGACCTCCGGATTTCTTAGAGAGAATCGCAGCCACAGGCGCCAGGTAAACCTTGGTTTTCCCGCCAAAGCCGCCACCGATCTCAACTGGATGGACAGTCACCTGGGACTCTGGAAGACGCAACATTCCTGCGGTCTGGTCTCTGACTGCAAACATACCCTGTGTACTTGACCAGGCCGTCACGTGACCGGATTCGTCCCAGATTGCGGTGGCGTTGTGAGGCTCGATGTAGCCCTGGTGCACCATCTGCAGGGTGAAGGTTCGTTCGACAACCAGATCCGAGTCCGCGAAGCCTTTTTCAACGTCGCCAAACTCGTGCCTGAAGTGACGCGCCACGTTCGTGTTACCGACTTCCTCGCCCAGGTGGTCTCCGACCAGGTTCTCTAGCAATATCGGTGCGTTGCCGGCCATCGCTTCATCAACGTTGCGAACTGGCGTTAGCTTCTCGTATTCAACTTTGATCAGCTTCGTCGCCTCTAGCGCAGTATTGCGGTCGACCGCCGCCACGGCAGCAATGGCATGGCCTTTGTAAAGAACCTTGTCCCTTGCGAGTAGGTTCTGCGTGTCCCGCTCGAAGTTGACAACATCTTCACCTGTGTCGATCTCCCCCTCTTTGGGAGTCGGAAAGTCGGCGTTGGTGGCAACGGCGTAAACACCGGGAGCAGCTTCGGCAGCTGAGGTGTCGATGCTCTTGATGCGAGCATGGGCATGAGGGGAGCGAAGGATCTCGCCCCAGATAGTTCCCGGGACCTTAACGTCACCGCCGTAAACGGCTCTTCCGGTCACCTTCTCAAGTCCATCGTGACGGATTGGAGTAGTTCCGACGACCTTGTAGTCGCTCTTCGGCTCAAATGTCTGGACCATCAGCGTCTCCTGGTCTGGTTGCAGATGCGGGTCTTAGGATCGCGTCGAGAGTCGGACATGAATTCTCGACTGAGATGAGTTGCCTATCTTAAACCACACGACCGGGCATCTGTTGCCCAGATTGCCCGGTCGTGGTTAAAGCTATGTTTCGAAGTAGAGGCTCGCTAACCCTTGTTCTCGAGGGCCGTCAGGATTTTGCCCGGATTCATCGGAGTTTCGCTGATCCTGACGCCGATAGCGTCTTCGATGGCGTTGCCGACTGCCGGAATCGGTGGGCAGATTGGAACTTCTCCGACACCGCGAACACCGAACGGGTGGATCGGGTTCGGGACCTCAACGATCACGGTCTCGATCTCCGGAAGGTCCAGTGATGTTGGCATGCGGTAGTCGAGGTAAGTCGAGTTGACCATCGTGCCTTCATCGTTCATGAAGTACTCTTCGTTGAGCGCCCAGCCAATGCCCTGCGCCGCGCCACCCTGCAGTTGTCCTTCGACGTATGAAGGGTGAATTGCGGTGCCAACGTCCTGCACAACCGTGTAGCGAACCACATCGGTCTTACCGGTTTCGGGGTCGATCTCGAGGTCACAGATATGGGTACCGAACGCACCACCAGCTGCCTCAAGGTCGACCGATCCGGTCGTGTTGACCGGACCACCTGTGTCGTTGAGCTTGCCTGCCAGGTCTTTGAACGAGATCTTCAGTTCAGAGTCGGTGGTCGAACTGAAGACGCCGTCTTCGAACTGCACGCCGTCTTCGGAGATGTCCCACAGGAGCGCGGCACGCTTCTGGAGTTCTTCGACCATAGAATTTGCCGCTTTCCATGCAGCGTATCCAGTGGCATACGTCGTTCGTGAACCGCCAGTGACATCGGTGTAGCCAACTGTGTCGGTGTCGACCACGGTTGGTCGAACGTCTTCAGCTGCGATGCCGAGCACCTCGGCGGCTTGCATCGATATCGAGGCTCGTGTGCCCCCGATGTCAGTCGAGCCTTCTACAAGCTCGACTGTACCGTCGTTATTGAGTGCGAGGTTGACGCTGGACTTCAGTCCAACGTTAAACCAGTAGCCAGAAGCGATTCCGCGTCCACGAACGTTACCGGGCTTTGAAGGTGCGCCTATCTCAGAGTTCCAGTGCGGCGATGCTTTAGTCGCCTCTAGGACCTCCTGCATACCGATGCGCGGGAACACCACGCCATCACCGCGGCGTGTGCCTTCGTGTGATGCGTTGTCGACTCGGAACTGCATCTTGTCGAACCCGGCCTGTTCGCAAAGTTCATCTACGGCGGACTCCATTGCGTATGCAGCTTGCGGAGACCCTGGCGCCCTGTAGGCGGCTGACTTCGGCTTGTTGACCACAACGTCCCAGCCATCAATGCGGGTATTCGGGATGTCATAGCAGGCGAATACACACATCGCTGCCGGTCCAACTGCGGCTCCGGGGTACGCACCGGCTTCAAGCTTGATGTCAGACGTCGCCGTAACCAGCTTGCCGTCATTGGTAGCCCCGAGCTTCACGCTCAATACACCGCCAGGAGCTGGACCACTGCCTTCGAAAACAGACTTGCGCTCCATGATTCCTTTGACTGGGCGCCCGCCTGATTTCTTTGAAAGGACAGCACAGATCGGCTCGAGGTAGATCGGGATCTTGCCACCGAAGCCACCACCGATCTCAAGCGGCGTCACCTTGATGCGGGACTCAGACATGTTGAGGATGCCAGCGGTCTGGGTCCGTACAGGGAAAGCACCTTGCGTGCTGGTCCATATCTTGATTCGGTCTTCCTGGTCCCAGATTGCGGTGGCGTTGTGAGGCTCGATGTAACCCTGGTGGACCATCTGCATCGAGTACTCACGCTCGATCACGTGATCAGCCTTGGCAAATCCACCGTCAACGTCACCGAATTCATGGCGGAAGTGGGTAGCCATGTTGGTGTTCCTGACCTCATCGCCAAGGTCATCACCAACTAGATCTTCGAGAATGATCGGTGCATCTGATGCCAGCGCATCTGTGACATTCGTGGCGTTCGGCAGAACTTCGTACTCCACCTTGATCGCCTCAGCAGCGATCTCACCGATGTAGCGGTCCACAGCGGCAACGGCAGCGACAGGATGACCCCTGTAGAGAGCCTTCTCATCCGCCATGATGTTGTCAGCAGCCCACTTGAAGTTGGCGGAACCTTCCCCAAGGTCAACTGTCTTGTCTTCGTGTTTTGGAATGTCCGCACCGGTCATTACCGCGTAGACACCGTCTATCGCTTCGGCGGCCGAGGTATCGATGCTCTTGATGCGTGCATGCGCATGTGGACTGCGAACTACCACCGCCGAAAGCATTCCCGGCAGCTTGATGTCAGCTCCGTAGACAGCTCTACCAGTGACCTTGTCGAGTCCGTCGTGGCGAATCGGCCTGGTGCCAATCACCTTGTAGTCAGACTTAGGCTCGAAAGTGCTTACCATTCGCTTCGTCCTTTATCTCAGATGCCCGTAACAGGCTCGTTCGCGTCAGTGAACAGCGCTTAGCTGGATGCCGCAGCCTTCTGTACCGCTCGAACGATCTTGTCGTAGCCCGTGCAGCGGCAAAGGTTCCCGGCCAACCAGTGTCGAATACGGCCTTCGCTCGGCTTCGGTTCGTTGTCCAGCAGTCCTTTTGCAGCGACCAGGAATCCTGGAGTGCAGATACCACACTGCAGAGCGGCCTCTTCCAGGAATGCTTGCTGAAGCGGGTGGAGGCCATCTTTCGTTGCCAGCCCCTCAACCGTGGTGACGCTCTTGCCATCAACTTCCGCACCAAGTACCAGGCAGGAGTCGACAATTCGACCGTCGATATTCACCGTGCAGGCACCACAGTTGCCGTCTAGACAGCCTTCCTTGGTACCGGTGAGTCCGGCGATCTCCCTGATCGTGTCGAGTAGGCTCATGTACGGAGGAACAAGAAACTCCTGCGCCTGGCCATTGATCGTTGTTCTTACGTGAACTCTCTGTGGCAGGTCCATGCTAGCTCCTCGCCCTCTCGATAGCCTTCTTAATCATTCTCCTGGTCAATACATCAACCAGGTGCTTGCGCTGCTCGACGGTGCCACGCATGTCTGCGATGGGACTTGCGGCGGCGGCGGCGGCTTTGCCTGCTGCAGCGATTGCGTCTTCGTCGTCTGCGCTCTTTCCAATTATCTCGTTCGCCGCGGCTTCGGCTAGAACCGGAACTGGTGCGACTGAGGCGAGTGCCACTCGTGCCTTCTCAACAGTCTTGCCGTCGGAACTGAGTTCTACCGACGCAGCTACACCCGCAACCGCAATGTCCATCTCGTTTCGCGGGATGAAGCGCTCGTAAGCAGCGCCGAAAGAACTTGATGGTTTAGGGAACTTGAGGCTAACCAGCAACTCGCCCTTTTCGAGGACATTTCTACCGGGACCGGTGCAGAAATCTTCAGTCGCCACTTCGCGACGACCGTTCGGACCGGCGATCGTGGCCACTCCGTAGTGAACGATGATCGGACAGATGCTGTCGCCACTGGGCGTGGAATTGCAGAGATTCCCACCAATTCCGGCTCGCGACTGGATCTGGATTCCGCCGATTAGTGACGCCGCATCCATGATGCCCGGGTATTCGGCGGACAACTCAGCGTTCTCATAAAGCTGATAGCAGGGCACCGCTGCGCCCATCTCCAGCCCAGAATCATCATTCTTAATGGCTACAAGCTCGGGGATCTTCTTGATATCGACAACTGCGTCGAGGTCAAAGCGTCCGCCTCTGGCCTGAACCAGCAGGTCTGTTCCGCCAGCTATCGGACGAGCTCGGTCACCGTGCTTTTCTAGGACCGCCACGGCTTCATCAACGGTCTTTGGTGCAACATACGCGAACGGATGCAAAAACCCGCTCCTTTCATCTCGTCGCGTGAACTGGCAATAAGAGAGTTGCCAGCAGAGTCGGCTGTGAGGCCTTGTGCCAGTTCGGCAGCATCATAAGACGGCACGCCTCACAGGCGGCCTCATTATGCGCGCGGGTCAACTGCTTCGCAAGCTTCCAGAGTTAGGGTTCCGTGTGAGCGCGGCGATAACCTGAATTGGTGCTGTCGAAATCAGCCCTCTGTGCCGGTGCTCGTTTCACCGAGCGGGTACAGATTCTGCCCACCCATCACATGGACGTGAAGATGATCTAGCACCTGGCCGGCGTCAGCACCCTGGTTGATCGCGATTCGATATCCACTTTCGGAGATACCCATTTGCTGAGCGACCTGAGTTGCAATTCTCAGTAGATGCCCGAGCAGTTGCTCATCGGCGTCGGTCGCTTCCTCAAGCCGGGTCACATGCAGCTTGGGAATCACAAGGATGTGCACCTTGGCAACTGGAGTCACATCGTGGAACGCGAGGACGTTCTCATCACTGTAGACCTGCCTGCTGGGAAGGGTTCCCGAAACGATTCGACAGAAGACGCACCCGGGATCAATAGCTTTCTCTTCTTCGTCAACGTCCCGCCACATTTAAGGAAATCCTTTGCTTGTTACCTGAACTGAACTCTGAGGACAGTCTATGCCCAACGATTCTGGAAATACCCCTACAGGCCAAGCGCTGAAGCGAGTTGATCAGATTGTTTTGCTGCGTCGCCAAACTCAGTAGCCCATGAAAGCGCATGTCTCGTGTAGAAGTGCAAATCATGCTCCATGGTGAATCCTATCGCGCCGTGACACTGATGCGCCGTCCAGCAAACTTGCGGAATAAGCGCACTTGTGACCTGCTTTGCTCGTGATACATGCACGTTGGCGTCTTCTGATTTCTCGGAAACGGCCCACACTGCACGCCTGGCAAGATGTTCGGAACGTTGGACGGAAACCGCCATATCTGCGAGGTGATGCTGCACAGCCTGGAACGAGCCGATCGGAACACCAAACTGTTTGCGTTCCTTCACATACGCAGTCGTTATCTCGAGAACTCGGCGCCCAAGCCCGGCAAGTTGGATAGACCTGAACGCCGCCGCACGTGTAACCAGTTCATCGAAGATGGAACTGCCTTCATGGACACCGCCGATGAGTCGTGAACTGTCTGCCAACACTTCGTTTAGTGACAGAACACTTGTTGGCGTACCGGTTGCATGTTCCAACGACTCTTCAGAAATGCCTGTAGATTGTCGATCGATCAGAAAAAGCGAAATTTCGGCCGGCTTGCTCCCCGTTCGCGCGGCTATCAACAGGTAAGACGCGTCCTTACCGTAGTTAACGAAGCGCTTGGTTCCGGTAATAGCCCAGCCGTTCTCTGTTTTAACAGCGACTGAGTCGATGTCTTCAGAGCGCCAACTTAAACCCCCTTCCATCAACGCGACCGTAGCGGTACTACTACCGTCGGCCAGCCGTGGGAGCACTTCCTTTTTTAGTCGAACACTTGCATGTCGTTCGATTGCCGGTGCCACGAGGACAGCCGATTCGAACAGCGGCCCTTTTGCCAGGTATGCACCCCATTGCTCGGCCAGGACTCCCAGCGAATCAAGACCCATGCCGGCCCCGCCATGAACATCAGAAATAGCAAGTCCTGGCCATCCCATCTCGGAAACCTGATGCCAGAACTCGATTGTGCTATCGACACCGCCACGCACAAGCTTCGGTCCTGCCTCGCGCTCGAGAAACTCACGCGCGCTGCTGCGGATCATCTCTTCAGTTTCGTTAAGGCCAAAATCCATTTCTTGACGGACTGTTATGCGAGTGCGGACGGTTGCAGTCGTCAACTACACGCGCGGCAGTTCCAATCCTCTCCAGGCAACCAGGTTTTTCTGTATTTCTGTCGTCCCTGCAAGTATCTCGCCGGATGTATAGAACATGCGCATCTTGAAGAAGCGGCCTTGCAACTTGCTATGAGGTGAATCTTTCTCAAGTACACCGTACATTCCGAGTAGCTGGAGGCCGTAGTCGAGTACGTTTCGATTAGCGACAGTTCCGGCCAGTTTGCTCATTGATGCGACATCCGCCGGAGCCTCTCCCTGTTGCTGGTGCCAGGCCACGTCATACGTCAGAAGTCGAGCCCCCTCAAGCTCCGCGTCCAACTCGGCCAACCTCCGTCTCACGTGCGGGTCCGTCGACAAAGGTCTTCCATCCGGGCCAATCTCCGTTTTGCAGAACTGCGCCAACTCATCCCAAGCACGCTGTCCCCAGCCGACATAGTCCACTCCTGATCGTTCGTAGTTGAGCACGGACATGCCAACTCGCCAGCCATTGTTGAGGTCCCCGACAAGGTTCTCTTCGGGGACTTCAACGTTGTCGAAGATCACCTGGTTGAAGCTGTGGGTACCTGCCATGTTGATAATCGGCTGAACTTCAACACCCGGGGATTTCATATCGACCAACAGCATCGAGATGCCTCGATGTTTCGGTGCATCTGCGTCGGTGCGCACCAGCATGAACATCATCTCTGCCCTGTGAGCCAGCGATGTCCAGATCTTTGCGCCATTGACGATGAACGTGTTGCCGCTTCGAACGGCGCGAGTCTTCAGAGATGCGAGGTCCGAACCGGCGTCCGGTTCAGAGTAGCCCTGGCACCACTGCATTCCTCCGGAAGCGATGTCTGGCAGATACTCAGCCTTCTGCGCTTCCGTGCCGTAGTGCATCAGAACCGGACCGATCATCCGGGTGCCAAACCGATCGTTACCAGGGGCGCGATGGTAGGCCATCTCTTCAGCAAAGATGATGTTTCGCATCGCCGAAGCGTCTTGGCCGCCGTATCGTTCGGGCCAGTGCATGACCAGCCAGCCACGATCAGCCAGAGCTTTGCGCATCCGCTGATTCAGAGCCCAGTCGTTATCATCAGCTTCATCTGCAGGGCCGGTCCATCCAGCAGGTAGGTTCTCTGCGAGGAACTCGCGCAGTTCTTGCCGGAACTGCTCATCTTCGCTGGTGAACTCGAATCGCATACGGAAAAAAATAAGCCGATCACTCAACAGGGCGGTGTCAGTCCTGGATGCTGACAGACAAACAGGTGATTGTCTTGACGATTCCAGGGATCCGGTGCATGCCATCGCTGATCAGATCACCGATCTCATTCAAGGTGTCTGCTTCTGCGACGGCAATGATGTCAAAGGGACCCGTAACCGCATCAACTGTCGTCATCGAATCCAGGCTTCGCAGCTTGTCGATAACTTCACCGGTCTTGCCCACTGAAGTCTCGATCAGGATGTACGCTCTCGTCAGATTTGCCACGCGACCTCTCCTAAATGGAGTGGCCGCCATTCGCTGGCCAGTATGACTTCGACAGAAGTGCGGCCACACTCACGGGCTGATCAGCACGCGCTGTGATTTGCGCGTCCTCGGTAGCGCGGAATGCTAGGCCCGCGCAGAGTGAGTGTCAACGCGTGGTAACAACCGGACGATCAGGAACCGTGCAACACCGGACGCAAAAAAGCGCCAGGTTGACTACTACATCGGGATTTCGCCGTCCCGAATCTCAAACAACGGACCAGATTGACGGCCCACGTTCCGAGTACTGCTGGCGTTTGATGAGACGGCTGAAGTGCGAACCCAGTCCGGGTGGGTTCGAGGGCCTTTTATCTCGCGCGGCGCCGAATAAGATGATTGGCGAGGGGCGGGACCACCGTGTGAGCGGGAAGCACCGCCGTTTGACGGAGCCTCACGTGCCTCGGGCAGGTCAAACTGGAACCCCGAACTGACGGCCAGCAACGTGAGAATCGTCACTGAAGCGCCTCGAGGTTTGTACATCCCTGTCTCCCACTCACTGACCGTTTGCTGGCGGATGCCAAGCTCGCGGGCTAGAGCGGCCTGGGATTGGCCGAGGTGGCTGCGGAGAGCACGGATGCTTTCCGAGGTCCATTCAAAATCTGGTGGCGGTGGCTGGCGGGTCAACATGCATCAAAAGCTACGCCTATCGACGCTGTTTCCCCAAGTTTTTTCGCAGCCATTTCTTGCGGAAATTGAACTTACACGGAACCCGGTGGAGTTGAGGCCAGTCATCCAGGTCTAGAAGCGCATTGCTTCCTTAAAAGGAATGGGGTCATCGAAGGGGCCAACCATTGACAGCGCCATCTTGTCTGGCCGAATAACTCGCTTAGCGACCCTCGCTATGTCATCCGGTTCCACGGCATCAAGATCTGCTATCACCTGCTCAACGGTCCGAATTTCGCCCTTCAGCAGTTCCTGGCCTCCGAGGAAATTGGACACTACTCGGCTCTCTTCCATGCGTAGCAGCATTCGACCTTTGCTGAGTTCCTTCGCCTGCGTGAACTCTCTGTCTGTGACCCCGTCGCGCATCTTAGCGACTTCCTCAACGATCACCGGAACTGCAGCCTCAACACGTGCCGGGTCGATTCCGGATTCCACTACCAGAAGACCTGTATCGGACATCGTTCCTGCAGAACTATGGATGTCGTAGGCAAGCCCGCGCTTCTCGCGAATCTCCTCGAAGAGACGACTGCTCATCGATTCGCCAAGAATCACTGACAACAAACTGAGTGCGTGCCGATCGCTATCGCTCATTGACAGTCCATGTATGCCGATGGCCACGTGAGCCTGTTCCGTGGGTCGCATCTCGACCCGTGCTACAGGACCTTCGAGGTTGTCAACGAATGAGCTCATCGGCAGGGGAGTGCCGTCATCCAAGCCACCCAGGAGGTCATCGATCTGACTGACCACCTCCTCATGCTGAATATTTCCTGCGATTGAGATCACAGTGTTGGAGGCAACGTACTGCGTGTGGAGGTAGTCCAGCATCGCATCACGACTGATCGCTCCAACCGATTCGACCGTACCTGCGACGTCGCGGCCCAGCGGCTGGTCTGGCCACATGGTTTCTTCAAGGATCATTCCGGTGCGGCCGGCAGGCGAATCGTGGGTGGCCCGGATCTCTTCGTAGACGACCTGTTTTTCGCGATCAATATCTTCCGACCTGAGAAGAGAGTTCTGCACCATGTCAGCGAGCAGGTCGATACCGTTCTGGTAGTGCGGTCGGGCCAGCCTGCACCAGTAGCCGGTCAATTCTCTATCGGTGAAGGCGTTGAGCGCTCCACCAACGCCTTCTACGACCTCTGAAACTTCACGCGGTGTTGGTCGTCTTTCGGTTCCCTTGAAAAGCATGTGCTCGAAGAGATGAGAAGCACCTGCTATATCGTCGCTTTCGTACCGCGAACCAGCGCCAAAGAGAAAATTGATACTGACTGCGTTGGTGTGCGGAAGTGTGCTGGTAAGAACACGCAGACCATTGTCGAGGACTGAACGTTCAAAGGTTACGGCAGGGCTGGACGAGTGCGTGTCTGTCATAGGCTCCTAAAAAGCTGGGCTGGGCAACGGTTCAACTGGCTGAATCACGAATATTGAGGTGGATCAGACTAAATGCAGCCATTAGAAGGGTCAATTCGCCATCTTACGAGTTAAGGCTGAGGTTCGTTTCAATGTCGACTTGCGATGTTTGTTCAGGAAGAGGTCTGTGCCTTCGGCATGAAGCGTATACAGATCAATCAGTAGCAAGTGAACGTTCTGCAGCCCGCGCAATAACCTCTCAACTGGATGGACCACCCTCTGTTGCATAACCACATGGCACGAATATGCTTGTCAGTCGATCTTTGTACGTTGGACCAGAGCGGCATCAGCCGTTCCATCACAAATCGATGGCGCGCCAGGGACGGAACGAGGGTCCTCGCAACTGCAGACCAACTGACCGAGAACAGATCAGATTTACGCGGATGACCGTCCCTACAGACCCACAGCATATTGAGAAGCAAGAGCGGAGCTGGCTGAGCCGCCATCGTGTGGCGCTTGGCCTTTTCTTGCTGCTTTCCTTCGCACTGGCGATCCGCATCTACGGAATCAACTGGGACCAGGGCGGTCTGTTTCATCCGGATGAACGAGCCTTTCTCTTCCAAGTTGAGCAGCTCGAATTCCCGGACTCGGACAACCTGGACGTGCTCTGGACCAAAGAGAGCCCGCTACATCCGGGTTCGTTTAACTGGGGTAGCCTGCCGCACTACATGCTGAAAGGCGTGCAGTACGGAGCACAGGCATTCCTGGCAGACGACCTGAATCTGTTCGATCTCCGCTTCCCTGGGCGAGTGCTATCAGCTGTAGCGGATACTTTCACCGTCGGGATCGTCTTCTTCTTAGGCTCTCGCTGGTTCTCGCGCAGAGTCGGGTTCCTTGCTGCCGGGATGATTGCACTGGCTGTGCTGAACATCCAGCTATCGCATTTCTTCGCGGTAGATGCGCTGATGACGACGTTCATCACGGCGACCATCTTCTTTGCGATTCGCGTTGCCTACTACGGGAAAACTTCAGACGCCGCGCTAATGGGTCTCATGGCCGGGCTGGGCTTCACCACCAAGTTCTCAGTATCACCGCTCGGAGTTCCGGTGCTCGCCAGCTTCGCGATATTCGCATTCTCAAGGCCGGGTGACACTCTCAATCTCAACGGATGGCGGTCACCGGGGGCAGCTCTCCGGCAGTGGCAAGCATTCCGTGGGTTACTCGTCGCAACTGGAGTGGCGTTCGTGACGGTGGTTGTCACGCAGCCTTATATGTTCCTCGACCTGGACACCTTCTTTGGAAACATCAGCGATCAAAGCGAGATGGTCAGACGAATAAACGACTGGCCCTTCACCCGGCAATACGCAGACACGCCTCGCTACTGGTATCAGATATTCCAGCTTGGCTTCTGGGGCCTGGGTCCAGCGATGGGAATCGTCGTGTGGATCGGATTGCTCGCGGGACTGGCATTCGCATGGTTCGGCCGCCGAAAAGTGGACCTGGTGATCCTGGCCTGGGTCATTCCTTACTTATTAATCACAGGCTGGTTCGACGTCAAGTTCATGCGCTACATGGTGCCACTGGTGCCATTCCTCGTTCTGTACGGTGCACGGACTCTTCTCTGGGCAGGAGATTTGCTTAACGCTTTCTGGCCGCAACGACGCTATCTCGCGCTAGTGCCAGCAGCGATCACGCTCGTCTTCACCGGACACTATGTCCTGTCTTTTATGTCGATCTACTCCGGCCCTCATCCCGGACAGGCAGCTTCCGACTGGCTTGCTGAGAATGCCGAACCGGGTTCCCGGGTAGTGCAGGAACACTGGGAGGAAGGAATTCCACACAGGCCGGGTATCACTTTCGTGCATGAGCGGCTCCCGCTGTACAACCCGGATGGGAACGGGGTTCCAAAATTCACAGATATCACGGAGATACTCGAGAACTCTGACTACATGGTGCTTTACAGCAACCGTCTGTGGGGCACGATCCCTCGCCTGCCTGAGCGCTACCCGATAAGCACTGACTACTACGAGCGACTCTTCGACGGTTCACTTGGCTATGAGCTGGTATTTGCAGATACACGACCTGTGGAATCGCTTGGAGTCACTTATCGCGAAGACCAGTTTGCACGGGTCAGCTTTGAGCCACCAACGGGCTTCGAGCAACCGACTGGCAACCTGCTAACTATTGCACCTGGCTGGGCGGATGAGAGCTTCTCCGTTTACGACCATCCCCAGGTGTTGATCTTCGAGAACAGGGGCCGACTGGACCGTGTGGCAATGCTTGAAGAGATCGGGCTCGGAACGCCTGTAGTTCAGGGCCGCGAAGTCGGACTGCTACTCAGCGCAGACGCCCTTGAGCAGCAACGTACCGGCGGTACCTGGACCGATATCGCCTTCCTGCGCAACCTTCCAGAGGGTGCGAGTTGGATTGTATGGATCATCGCTGCACAGATATTTGCGCTGTTCGCCGTCCCACTGGCATTCGTGTTGTTCAGGCCATTCCCGGATCGCGGTTACCTGCTTTCTAAGCCACTTGGGCTGTTAATTGCAGCAACCAGCACATGGTTGCTGGCCAGTGCCGGGATTCTGGAGTTCGGGTTCGGCGGTGCGTTCGCAGGCCTGGTGATCCTCGGAGCTCTTTCATCGTTTGCTCTCTGGCGACGCGGCGGAGAGATGATTGAGTTCTTCAGAGAACGCAGGCGTTTCATCCTCTTCTCGGAGATGCTTTTCCTTGTAGCTTTCCTGTCGTTCCTCGCAATTCGCTTTGCGAACCCTGATCTCTGGCATCCGTTCCGCGGCGGCGAAAAACCGATGGACTTTGCCTATTTGAACGCAGTCGCACGCTCCAGCGTTATGCCGCCGTTCGATCCCTGGTTTGCTGGCGGGTATCTGAACTACTACTACTTCGGGCAGTTCCTGGTAGCGAACATGATCCGCTTCACCGGTATTGTTCCCTCGATCGCCTACAACCTCGCGGTGCCGCTGCTCTTCGCGTTCACCTTTGCTGCAGCCTTCTCCGTCGTCTACAACCTCACTTCGCTAACAATAATCTCTCGCAAAGGAGCCGTAGCTGCGGTCCGTGCGAGATCGCCAATCGTCGCTGGCATCATCGGCGGGACGTTCGTTGCAATAGCAGGGAACATTGACGGACTGGTTCAGGTAGTTGAAGGCGGACGTCGGGCGTTTGTTGACAACGTTCCGGCCGGAACTTTCGATTTCTGGCGCAGTTCGAGAATGTTCGAACGCGGATCTCCTGGCAACGAGATTACGGAGTTCCCGTTCTTCTCGTTCCTCTTTGCTGATCTTCATGCGCACATGATCGTAATTCCATTTGCGATTCTTGCTTTGTCTCTTGCTCTAGCCGTCTTCCTGCGCGCTTCTGATCAAGAAGCCTTCTGGCAAAAATGGGGGCGACTAGCAGTTCTAGGCGTTGCTGTTGGCGCTCTCAGAATCATCAACGCGTGGGACTTCCCAACACAGTTGTTGCTCGCCGGCGGAGCAGTAATGGTTGGCGAGTTGTTCGTGCAACGGAGACCTTTGACCGCGAAGTTGGCCGGGGGGCTGGTGAAGTGGATCTTCGTCGCTGCGGTCGGCTTTGTTACCTATCTGCCGTTCCACATCAACTTCGAGCTGTTCAATAACGGCGTACTCAGAAGTGAATTCCACACTCCACTCTGGCGCTACTTCGCAATTCACTCCATTTTCCTGCTTGTGGTCATCAGCTGGGTAGTTTTCGAGATGCGAGATCAGCTTCCTGCGTTGAGGGCGTGGTTGAAGCGGTACTCGAATGCGAACGACATGCCTCTCTGGGTTGCGCCATTTGTCGCGGTCGCCCTTTCCGCGGCAATACTCACTTTCGCGTTCACTCAATGGGGCACGCTCGTGTTCACGGTTGTGCTGGCAGCAGCAGTCGCAGTCACCGCAGTTTTCGTTTATCGGTCTGGAAGACCAGGAGGCAGATATGTGCTTGCTGCCTCCGGTTTCGTGGTGATGGCTATGGCGCTTGGCGGCGGAGTCGATGTGTTCACCGTGAAAGACGACATCGGCCGAATGAACACCGTGTTCAAGTTCTATCTGCAGGCATGGTGGCTTCTCGCTCTGGCATCCGGATACTTCCTGTGGCTCATGTGGTCAGCCGGCAGATTCTCCCTGAGATCACTGAGTATTCCACGCGGTGCATGGATGACCGGAGTTGCTGTTCTCGCGGTGGGGGTGATGGTCTACCCGGTTCTTGGTACCAATGTCCGGATCAGGGACCGATTCGATACCTCGGAAACTGGACTCAACGGAACTTCTTACATGCAGACCACGGTCCACTTCGAGCGCGATCAGGCAGGCAACGCAACCCCACTTACGCTAGCCAACGACTTGCAGGCTATCGAGTGGCTGCAGCAAAACGTCGAAGGTTCACCGGTAATCGTCGAGGGATTGACCGATCTTTACAGATGGGGCGGGAGAGTTTCGATCTACACGGGTCTTCCGGCTGTTATCGGCTGGGACTGGCACCAGAGACAGCAAAGAGTGAACTATGCCTGGGCCGTAACTGAGCGCAGACAACGAGTAGACAACTTCTTCAGAACGGCCTCACCACAGCAGGCCGCGCAATTCCTAGAGGAATTCGATGTCCGCTATGTTTACGTCGGCGAACTCGAACGAATCACTTACCCGGCGAACGGTCTGGCCAAGTTCGATGACATGGCCGCCTTCGGGTTAACACCGGTTTTCCAGTCTGATGCCGTGACTATCTACGAGTATTCATCCGTTCAAACGGTCAGCCGTTAGTCAGCTGGCACGATCAAGCCGTAGTCATCATCGTGCCTTCGATACACCACGTTGATCTGGCCGTTCTCACTATTTTTGAAGACGAAGAAGTTGTGGCCGAGCATGTCCATCTGAGCCGTGGCATCTTGTACCGAAGTTGGAGGCATTTCGTGCTTCTTGGTTCGGACAAGCTGCCCGAACTCCAGTTCCATCACATCGTCCTCTTCCTCAACAACAGCAGTCGTCGCCAGCTGCTCTGCAATTTCGGCTTCCAGACCGTTTGCTTCACGGCGCCTTTTAGCAAACCTAGTCTTGTAGCGCCTGATCCGGCGCTGGACGGTGTCTTGGACAAGATCAATTGCTGTGTACGGAGTGTCTCCACGTTCCTCTGAACGGATAAATCCTCGCTTAAGAGGAATAGTTACTTCTGCGATGTATCGGTCTTCTTCCCGCTTGGTCTCTTCCTTGCGGATCTTGAGATTGACCTGGATAGAAAAGTTAAAACGGTCGTCAAGCTTCGAGAGTCGCTTCTCTGCGTATTCTTTGATCGGATCGGTGAGAGTAGTGTGCTGGCTGCTGATCGTGAGGTCCATCTGATCCTCCCGTACACTGCGGTGACGTTCGACTTGAGGGTATGTTGCCACGGTTTACATCTGATGACACGCGGCCATTTCAGAAACCGTACGGATCTATTCTATTGTCGATATTCAGTATCCAACAGCCTCAAATGGTGATATCCGGATGAAATCGGCCTTGATAACCGCAGTGCGTTCCGCCACCGACGTGCTGTTCCCACCTGAATGTGTTCACTGCGGCACAGACGGAGATCTCTTTTGCGATAGATGCGTCGATGAATCGACTCAACTAAAAAGCGCAGAGTGCTGTCGAACCTGTGCATTGCCATCCGCAACTTCGGTGTGCGAAGCATGCTTCATTGAGCCGCCAATATTGAACAGGGTGATCGCAGCATTCACCTACGAATCAGCTATTCGCGATGCGATTGCCGCGTTCAAGTACAGGGACATCAGGTCGCTGCGCCAGAGACTGGGGCAATTGATGTCGAGAGCGTTGCCTGCGCCAGCGGCGCGCGACATCGACGTGTTGATCCCCGTTCCAGTGACAAGAAAACGACTCCGTTCACGTGGCTACAACCAGTCGGAACTGCTGGCACAAGAAATCTCATTGGCCACCGGAATAGATGTTCGCTCGGACGTTCTTGATCGCCTGGATGACGGAAAGCCGCAGGCGAAATCTCTAAACGTTGATGAACGGAAACTTAACGTTCAAGACGCCTTTAATGTGACCGGCCATTTGGGCGATAAACGAGTTCTCTTGATCGATGACGTGATGACTACAGGCTCAACTCTGAATGCATGTGCATCCGTGCTCAAGTCGGCCGGTGCAAAGTGGACAGGCGCACTCGTGCTTGCAAGGGAACTCTAGAAGTGAGCTCATCTGGTTTCCTGGCAATCCGGCCAGAAATAATCTTCTTCGACGTCTACGGAACACTGGCGGGGTTCGACCCACCACGCGAACAGATCCAACAACGGGCGGCGGCCGAATTTGGCATGGAGCTGGATCGTGATGGCATTGATCGCGGATATCGAGCTGCCGATCAGTTCATGTCAGAGCAGAATTCAACTTCACCGGTGCGTCTGATGTCACCTGATGCCCGAGATCGGTTTTTTGCAAGATATGAGCAACTTGTGCTTGCGGGCGCTGGGCATGAAGTCGATTTGGATGTGGCAGGCAAAGTTTGGGCAAAGGTCAGGTCACAGGAATACGGCTGGGCGCTATTCGAAGACGTAGTTCCGGGGCTCAAGGAAATACGCAATGCCGGATACAGGGTGGCCGCGCTTTCGAATATGCCGTACAGCGAACGCGAGATGTGCGACAAGCTCGGCCTGACCGGTCACGTTGAGTTCGCTGTCACATCAGGTGATGTCGGGGCCGAGAAGCCTGATCCACGGATATTCCAGGCTGCGCTCAATCGTTCCGAAGTGAACGCAAGCAAAGCATTGATGGTCGGCGACAGCATTTCGTCAGACTTGCGTGCCGCAGAAGCAGTTGGAATGCGAGCGGTGCTCATGGACCGCTACAACAACCACCCGTGGCACGATGAACACCCACGAGTGACCGAGGTATTTGGTGTGGGTGAACTACTTAGCTAGCGCGAACCGCTATGCTTTGGGCGTCTGATCAATGCGGCATCCAGCGGGCTTAACTGCACGCTTCAGCATCAAGGTTTCCTTCGAGCAAAAACATGAGAATTGAAAAAGTCGAGTCGATGCTAATTGGCGGCGATGAGTCGGCCCCGGGCAATCACATCGTCCGCATCTGGACCGACACCGGCCTGAACGGTATCGGACAGTCAGCATGCTGGGGTTATCCAGAAGCCGTCGACCAGATAGTCAAGAAGTTTGCCGGGTACCTGGAAGGTAAAGACCCGTTACAGATCGAACATCACTGGCAATATCTGTATCGCATGGGGCCATTCAGGGGCTCAGCGCTATCGGGTGCTGTTAGCGCGGTGGATATCGCGCTCTGGGACATCAAAGGCAAGCACTTCGATGCGCCTGTGTGGCAGTTGCTTGGTGGGAAGACACGCGATCGAATTCGACTTCACCTGCTCATGGGCTCACGTCTGCCTGACGCATCCGACCAGGGAACGACAGCCGATGGTCTGAAGTTCAATGCGAAGACCGCAGCCGACGAAGGATTCACTGCTATCAAGACCGATCCGCTTCCCGACGGTTTCCAGTCGATGACGCAATCCCGGCTGATACGAGAGACAAGGGACAATGTCGCCGCAATGCGCGAGGGCGCAGGCGAAGACGTGGACATCATCCTGGAGATACACCGTAAGTTGACGCCTATGGTCGCTCTGGCACTTGCCGAATCTCTCCTCGAGTTCCATCCACTCTTCTACGAAGACCCGATCCAGATCGACAGCATCATCACGCAGGGAGAGATCGCCAAGCGCACCAGCATTCCGATAGCAAACGGTGAGCGTATGCACTCGATCTGGGAATTCCGCGAGCTTCTGGAAAATGGTGGGCCCCAGTATGTTCGCCCTGACCTGGGACTTGCAGGTGGTATCACGCAGGTCAAGAAGATTGCAGCCATCGCCGAGTCGTATCACTCAGCTGTCGCTACTCACAACTACCTTGGACCGGTCCTCACAGCTGCTGCGGTGCAGGTTGACGCTTCGATACCAAACTTCGTCACGCAGGAATACACGAAACGGGACGAAGAGAGCGTCCATTCGGTCTACAAGAGTTCGCTTGAACGAGAAGGTGGATACATAGCGGTTCCCGAAACGCCGGGGATTGGTGTGGAACTCGATGACTCGAAGATCGAATCTTCGCCGTTCATGTCGAAGGAGCTTCGGAATATTCCGATGCGAACAGACGGTTCCGTTGGCTACTCGGTTTAGTAGGTAGTAATTCGCTTTGGATGCCATTTGCTCGTGACGATGGCTTAACCGCGACCTGCCCACACCGTCGATGATTGGGACTTCCGCAGCCGGGACGCAATGAGCAGGCCTGCCATGATCGCGGCGACGCCAAGTCCCAGTATCCATCCCCCGAATGCTGCGAATCCTGCGGCAACACCGAGTGCGATGAACGTCATGATCCAGACTACAGGCCCTGACAGGGCTATCAGAGAGACAACACCCGCAATAATGCCGAAACTGGAACGTCCGGCAATCATCGCGGCTACAACAATGACCAGCATCGGTGCGTAGGCCAGGCCAATCAGAAATCCCAGAAGAATATTCATCTAAGCTAGCTCCATACGGCCACTATGACCCGTTGGCCAGAGATCACGTCAGTTCCGCGATTCTTCTACAGGATAACTCTATACATGGGCAGCAAATCGATAAAAAACGTGACTGTGATCGGTGCCGGGCTCATGGGACACGGTATTGCGCTTGAATTTGCCACGCACGGACTCAACGTGAAACTGGTTGACAGGAACAAGGCAACTCTTGACAACGCAAGTCGACGAATAGAGCTGGGAATCGATCTACTGATTGAGGCGGGTTCACTCGGATCCAACGAGGTTGATGCAGTTCGTCAGCAACTCGAACTCACGAGCGATCTTGAGTCTGCCTGTGCCGACACCGACCTGGTCATTGAGGCGGTTTTCGAGAACCTCGAACTCAAAAGAGAGTTGCTGAAACGTGCAGCAACGACCGCGCCTGAGCATACGATTTTCGCCAGCAACAGCTCCTCGTTCATGCCTTCGCAATTGGCTGATGCGACAGGTGCACCGGACCGCTCCGCGATAACACACTACTTCAACCCTCCATATCTCTTACCTCTAGTAGAGATCGTCCCTGACCCGGCAATGGGTGAAGAGACCGTTGAGGCTCTACGTACGCTGTACGTTGAGATGAAAAAGCGCCCCGTCGTGATCAGAAAGGAGCACCCGGGATTCGTGGCGAACAGGCTACAGGCAGCGCTTGGCCGTGAAGCCGCTAGCCTCGTGCAAAACGGCATCGCAACGGTTGAAGATGTCGATTCAGTCGTCAGGGATGGCATCGGCCCACGCTTAGCACTTGCAGGTCCGTTCGAGATCTGGGAACAGGCTGGCTGGGACCTGGTTCAGACGATCTGCGCCGAGCTATTCACCGAGATCGAAACATCCGGCGAACCGTCACGGCTAATGCTTGATGCAATCGAGCGCGGTGACCTGGGTGTCAAGAGCGGGCGGGGCATGTATGAGTGGACGCCAGAGAGTGCAGAGGCGCTGAGATTGGGAATCGCACGCGCCTTGATCAGGCTGCAACAGCTGGAGATGGGGACTGCGCCCGAGATGACCGAATCAGGTGTTCCAGCAGTCGAGAGCCTGACCGACTCCCAGAGTGCAAACAAGACCGTCACCGACACTAAACCTAAGATCGCCGTGATCGGCGCCGGGTTGATGGGCCACGGGATCGCACTTGAATTCGCTGCGCACGGCCACGATGTAACTATCAACGATGTGTCCGAGGACCTGTTAGATGCGGCAATGAACCGGGCAGAGGCTGGACTGAAACTGCTCACAGAAACGGGAAAAATCTCTGAAGAACAGGCGACTGCCGGTGTTAAACGGATCTCAGCGACAGGTGATCTGAAAACTGCGGTCAAGGAAGCAGATTTCGTGATCGAGGCGACTACTGAGGATCTCGCTCTGAAGCGGCAGCTATTTCAGGAACTCGATCAGTACTGCGAACCGGACTGCATCCTGCTCAGCAATACATCCACTTTCCTACCCAGTGCCATAGGTCTGAATGCCCGCAGAAAAGACCGCATCGCCATTGCCCACTACTTCAATCCACCTCATTTGTTACCGATAGTCGAGGTTGTTAGGGGGCCCGACACTTCAGATGAAACGATAGAGGTGACTGTTGAGCTGATGCGTTCGATTGGCAAGCGACCGGCAGTAGTCCAGAAAGAGGTTCAGGGCTTCATTGGAAACAGGTTGCAGGCTGCAATGTTCAGGGAGGCATTGAACCTCGTGACGCGCGAAGTTGTTACTGCAGAACAGGTTGACGAAGTTGTGAGGTCGAGTTTTGGTAGGAGGCTTTCAGTCGCAGGAACGTTCGAATTGAGGGAGCTGATCGGTCTTGACCTGGCGCTGGATATCAGCCGACAGATTCTGCCGTCTCTGGATAACACCCGAACCGTGCCAGCAATTCTTGCTGAGAAGGTGAGGATGGGGCACCTGGGGACGAAATCCGGGAAGGGCTTCTATGACTGGACTCCAGAATCTTCTGAAGCCCTCCGCCTGCGAATCGCGAACGGCCTTTCAGACATGGCAACCTGGAAGTTCGACTAACCTCGACCATCCGGGTCAGTGGTAATCTCAGGTGCGTCTTTTCGCACGATTCGCCACATCAATTCCTACTTGAGGTTTCTACGCCATTGGCTACTCCAGAGAATCCGTATCGACTTCCACGAAACGTCATCCCGTCCCGATACCAGATCGATCTTGAACCTAACCTGGAGGCGGCAAGCTTCACCGGCTCTGTTGCGATCGAAGTTGCTGTCAGCGCACCAACATCTGAGGTGTGGCTAAACGCAGCGGAACTTGAGATCCACTCGGCGTCGATTGAGTCAGCTGACGGCGAATCCCAAGAGGCATCGGCGATCACGCTCCATGAGAAAGAGGAGCGAGCTCAGATCGCCCTTGCAAATGAGGTATCGGCTGGAAACTACGTGCTGCGTGTCTCGTTCACCGGAATCCTGAATGACAAGCTTCGCGGTTTCTATCTGTCCCGGTTTACCGATTCCGAAGGTAACGAACGACTCATAGCCACCACCCAGTTCGAAAGCACAGACGCTCGCCGAGCATTCCCATGTTTCGACGAGCCGGACTTCAAAGCCGTCTATGGCGTGACACTTACAGTTCCGGAGGACCTGTTCGCAGTTTCAAACGGGCCGATGACGAGTGAAACGCCGGACGGTAACGGGAAAAAGGTCGTTGTGTTCGCGGACACGATGAAGATGTCTACCTATCTAGTGGCGTTCATCGTAGGACCATTTGAGGCGACGGAACCGGTAGACGTTGACGGTGTGCCACTCCGTATTGTTCACCCGATCGGCAAAGGTCACCTCACTGGCTACGCGCTCAAGGCCGGCGCACACGCACTGCGGTACTTCACCAATTACTACGGCATCGACTACCCGGGCCAGAAACTCGACATGATCGCTGTACCGGACTTCGCGTTCGGGGCGATGGAGAACCTTGGCTGTATCACCTACCGCGAAGTCCTGCTCATCATGGACGAAGAGCGTTCAACCCAACCCGAGCTGATGCGCATTGCAGATGTGATCGCCCACGAGATCGCGCACATGTGGTTCGGCGACCTTGTGACGATGCGCTGGTGGAACGGGATTTGGCTCAACGAAGCATTCGCCACATTCATGGCGACTGCCGCGGCAAACGATTTCAATCCTGATTGGCACCGTTGGGACCAGTTCTCACTTGATCGGTCTGCGGCATTCGATGTGGACTCCCTGGACAAAACGCGTCCTATCGAAGTCGAGGTCAACTCACCACAGGATGCGGATGCCATGTTCGATCTGCTCACCTACGAGAAGGGTGGGTCCGTCCTGCGAATGCTGGAGCAGTACCTTGGAGAGGACCGCTACCGGGACGGTATCCGCTACTACCTCGACAAGCACAAGTACGCGAACACGGAGACTTCCGACCTGTGGGACGCTATCGAGCATATAACCGGCGAGCCTGCCCGAAGCGTAATGGATTCATGGATCTTCCAGCGCGGGTATCCCCTCGTGAGCGCTGCAGCTTCCGGATCAACGCTGACCCTTACTCAGCAGCGTTTCCGTTACACGCCCGTAGATGGCGGTGACGACACGCTCTGGCAAGTTCCCGTTGTCCTTCGCTACTCGACAGGTGGCGATACGCATGAAGACCGTGTTCTGCTCACGGAGCGAAGCACGGAGGTTTCTCTAAAGGGTGAACCGGATTGGCTCGTCGTAAACGCCGGAGGCAGCGGCTTCTACCGAGTCCGCTACTCGCCTGAGTTGCTACAGGCGCTCGCCCCGCGAATGCAGGAAGAGCTACTCCCTATCGAACGCTACGGGCTCGTAGACGACACTCGATCAGCGATGATCTCTGGCGCAACGTCGGCTGCCGACTTCCTGGAGTTTGCGAAAGGCTTCGAAGACGAAACAGACCTCGATGTCTGGACCGCCCTGATGACCGGCCTTGGGACGATCCATGGTCTGCTGGATGGCCAGGCACGAACGAACTACGAAAAGCAGCTTGCGGACCTGTACCGCACAGCACTCAACCGCCTAGGTTGGGAGGGCAAGCCGAGTGACTCTGCACGTGACTCGGAACTTCGAGGTGCCCTCATCAGCGGCCTTGGAGGATCAGCAAAAGATCCTGATGCGATTCAGAAGAGCAGAGAACTACACGCGAAATACCTCGAGGATCCGGCGAGTGTTGATCCGAACGTTGGCGCTGCTGTCGCCGGGGTCGTGGCATCAAACGGTACATCCGACGACTACGCAGTCTTCATTCAGCGGTTCAAGAACGCTGCCACACCACAGGAAGAGCGCCGCTACCAGACACGGCTCGGCGCCTTCCCCGGTGCAGACGAGATCGCCAATACGCTCAAGATGACGATGAACGGCGAGATTCGCACGCAAGATTCACCTTATTTGCTCGGTTTCGCGATGGGAAATCGTGAACAGGGTGAGCAGGTATGGAAGTTCGTATCCGAAAACTGGGACGAGATGGTCAAAGCATTCCCTGATAACTCGATCGTTCGCATGGCTGGCGGTATCAGGGCTCTGAGCAAGCCCGAGATCGCGGCTGAGATCGAGAAGTTCTTCGAAACGCACAAAGTTCCAACAGGTGAGTTAACCATGCAGCAGCACCTTGAGAAGCTGCGAGTGAACGTGGCCTTGCGAGAGAGAGAAGCTGCGAATCTGGAGAAGTTACTCACCAACTAGTCGGCCTCACTTAAGGACGAAGTATGACCAGACGACCAAACGTGATCGTGTTCATGACTGACGACCAGGGTTACGGTGACCTGTCGTGCATGGGTGCGACCGATTTCCGAACGCCAAACCTTGACCGGCTCGCCGTCGGGGGTGCTCGGTTCACCAACTGGTACTCGAATTCACCGGTCTGCAGCCCATCGAGGGCGGCTCTGCTCACCGGTCGGTATCCAGGCAACGCTGGTGTTCGCTCAATTTTGCAAGGACACCGCACAGCAACCGGATTGCCACCGTCAACGCCAACTCTTGCCACTCACCTGCGAGACAACGGCTACCAGACCTCGATGACCGGCAAGTGGCACCTCGGAGTTAGCGATGAATCGCGGCCGCACAACCACGGGTTTGACAACTGGTATGGGTTCCTGGCCGGGTGTATCGATTTCTACTCCCATATCTACTACTGGGGACCGCCAAACGCTGAGGTGCGGCGCAACCCGCTGCACGACCTCTGGGAGAACAACGAGGAGATCTGGCAGAACGGCGAATACTTCACGAACGGAATAAAGGAACGGGCGATCAGCGAGATTCGAAGGATGTCATCGGAAGACGATCCGTTCTTCATCTACGTGCCGTTCAATGCTCCGCACTATCCGATGCATGCTCCGCAAGAGCACATGGACCGCTTTGCCCACCTGCCGTGGGATCGGCAGGTGATGGCGGCAATGATCAGCGTGGTTGATGACTCGATCGGCGAGATCATGAACGAGGTCGAGCGTCTTGGAGAGGCAGAAAACACCCTCACATTCTTTGTCTCTGACAACGGACCCTCTCGAGAATCACGCAACTGGCTCGACGGCACCATGGACCCTTATTACGGCGGAACATCCGGAGGCCTGAAAGGCCACAAGTTTTCATTGTTTGAGGGCGGAATCCGCGTCCCGGGAATCGTGCATTGGCCAGGCAAAGTTCCCGTCGGCCAGGTGATTGATACACCGGTTGCCTCAATGGACATCGTGCCTACAGTCCTGGAGGCTGTCGGCGTTGATCAGAGCGCTACCGAGATCGATGGAACAAGCCTTCTTTCGCACATCACATCAGAATCGGAGTTCGCAGAACGCCCAATTTTCTGGGAGATGAATGGCCAGACTGCGGTCAGGCGTGGCAATTGGAAACTTGTACTGGATGGACAGCTGGTTGAGGAGGCTGAACCCGTCGCCGGTCCATGGCTCTCTGACCTATCAACCGACCCATCTGAAAGCATAAACCTGGCCGATTCGGAACCAGAAATCTGCGGTGAGCTAACGGCGCTTGCGGAGAGTTGGCGAGATGGAATCGAGTCCAGATGGAAGTCAGAATTCGTAGGAACTGACCAGAGTACTGTGACTCACTCAATGGTCTAGTCGCATGGATCCAAGCCCGGTGTCGAGATCAAGCGGCAACGCTAAAACGCGCCGCCGTGATCGCTATTTGCATCGCTCGTAGTCCGGTTGAACCCACCGCAACCGTAGCGATTCTGCCGAGTCCAGATGCGATTTAAATGACGAACTGCATGTTCACCGCTGAGGCCTGGAACCTGCGCGGCCTCGTCTCCACTTCCTGATCCAGATCAGCGACAGCACTGATGCAACGGACATGAAACCAGCGAGCACATTGAATCCGACATCACGCAAGTCGAATATCCGGTTGGGTAGCAATGCCTGTATGCCTTCATCAATCAACCCCAACGTTGAGGTGATCGCTATCGCAATCGTTCCAACCTTCCAACCCGGTACTGAGGCTTGCTGTGGCCCTCGCAACCGTTCACTCAGCGCTTCATAAATCAGCACCGCCACAAGTCCATACTCAAACAGATGGGTGCGTTCTTCAGGGATACCGATCCTGATCACGACCAATCCGTATACAGCCACAATGCCCGCTCCAACCCAGATCTCATACCGGTCAGGCTGCCTGTCGAGACCAATTGCCGCGATCGATCCGAACAAAACGAGAAAGGCGACTACGGATACTCCATCGAGAAAGTCACGGTTACGCAATTCATCGGCCAGCGTCCCGGCCAGTCCGAGTGTGGCGTAGATCGCGATTACTACTACCAGAGTCAGTAACCACAGTCGTTTTTCGCGCTTGCTGTTGAACAGCTTCATCAGACTTCACCTTGAGCCAATGGGCTCATATCTGGATGTGTCCGCAGGCACCCATTCTCATACGGGAATCCTTCTGAAATTCCGTCAACGTGAAGAGTAACCACACGGTAACGGACTCGGAACACATCCCGCCAAAGAATCGTCATGGGGATGCATAGGGACTGCTCATAGGCGTCAGAAAAAGCGCCTGATTCGTCGGAGCAAGGTGCAGCAAGGACACAATCCGCCGCCTGTTCCACGGGAGCGTAGAAATGCAACTTTTAACCGAAGTCCGAAAGAACGCCTCGCATAAGCGGGGCAGGCTGCCTGCACTGCTGGCGATGGGAGTTATGTTCCTGTTCGTCCTGTCAGCCTGCCAGGTGGCCGTCGCTGACGATGGGACGATAAACATCCGTCCCGAGTCCGGCGAGACCAACTCCGGGAACACCGCCGGCAACGGCCAGACGGGTTCCGGAAACACGCTGACCGGCTTGCTCACACAGGCCAGCGAAGTGGACCCTACAACCACCGACCCCATCGATCCGAATCGAGTTTATGAGTGGGACGGCGTCATCCACTGGACCGACCTCGAGGGTGGTCACCTCGCAATCGACCGCGGCTGTGATGCCTGGGCGGTGATTCCTCACGACGACGAGGTCTACGAAAGACTCAAGGAGCTTGTTGGAGAGAAGGGAACCGTCTGGGGCACTGTAAGCCGAGACGCTAACATCTACGGCAGGCGTGCCATCAACGCCACATCTGCATTCGCACCCGGCGACATCCGCCCGGCTGTTGTCATGCCCCAGATACCGTGCCCGAACCCGCCTATGCCCGATGACCACATCGCCGTTGCACACGGTGAGATCACGCTGCACGGTGACCTGGTATGGCGCGGCGGCAGGCTCTGGCTTGTGACCGAACACGGCAATGTTCGCCTGGAGCTGCCGCGTCTCGCAACCGACTTCTTCCCTGAACTGGACCTCCAGACACCTGACGCTGCCAACATTGACATCTCGCTTGGCGAGTACGGCGTCGTCGGCGCATGGGACCTTGCCAGCACAGGGCTCGTGATGAAAGTCCGCCAGATCAAGGAATGGCCGCACCGCACGTTCGTCCGCAACCACTGCGGTGGAGGTTTCCACCACTTTGTAGTCGGTGACAGTCAGCTTGCTGCACATGGCACATTGATCATCACTGACGACAACGAATGGCTTCTGCGCACGCCTTCCGGTGTGATCGTTGTCCACCGCAACCACGGTGCTGGTGACAACGGTGCAATCGTCGACCCGGAGACGGGCGAGATTGTGGACGCACGGCCAGACATTCTCCGTACGCACGACGTCGTCGTGATTGGTGAATGGAAGACGGATGGAAACAGGCTTCACATGACCGGCGACAAGTTCGTCCGTGTGAAGACCAACTGCGAGCCGCCTCAGCCGCCTCGCCCTCCGATCCTGCCAGGTGAGATCGCCGCGCTAGGAACGCTGGTGTTCGAGAACGGTCGTCCGTACTTGAACACGCCTTCTGGTCGTATCGTCCTTCTAACCAGGCGTGACATCAACAGCGACCCTCAGCCAGCCGACCCTTCATTCTTTGAAGATGTGGCACCTGAGTTTGGATCCGCTGCCGGTGACATCGTCATCGATGAAGACGGAGCGGTACTTGCTGACCCGGACGTGGTCCGCCCCGCGCGCCACATCCTGGTCGTTGGCAAGTGGCTGGTGAGGGACAACAGGCTGGCCATTGTGGTGCGTTACGCACTGCCATGGCCGCTGGACCGCCCGGTACCTGCGCCTGAGCCTCAACCTGTCCCGCCGATCTTCGAGCTTCCGGTCCCGGTTCCTCCGGTTCTCATCGACCCGGTTGAGCCGACACCGAACGACATAGACAAGATCGAGCCTGTGTTCGGGTTCGACGGCAACTTTGGCGACAACGAGCCGGAGAAGGACGAGCATCCTGCCGACGTCCGGTCCAATGACTTCAACGCCGTTACCGCTTCAGGTTTCACGGCGGTTTCAGTCAAGTAGTCCGAAACATTGACAACCAACCGTTTCATGAACCGGCCTCGCAAAACCTCCAGCGGGGCCGGTTCGCGTTCGTTACTAACTCAAGATGATTGATCGCTCTGGCAGAATAGGCGCATCATCACGCCTGACTGGAGCCGTAGTTGTCTGACTTGATCTATTCGAAGACCCTGCCAGTAGTCGCCGAACCGGATGTGCTGGTCTGTGGCACAGGAGTAGCCGGTATAGGTGCGGCGGTTACTGCTGCGCGCCAGGGCGCGTCTGTGCTTGCGGTTGACCGCGCCGGTTTTGCTGGCGGTTTCTTCACCAACATCATCGGGTCGGCATTCGATGGCTTCGTCTATGAGGAGACAGGTCGTCCGGTAGTAGGTGGGCTTGTCTTCGAGATGCTGGAAGGTATGGGAGTCATCGAGCCGGGCTCCGGGCCCTCACTCTCGTTTAATGTGAACGGCGATTTCACAGAAGTCGAGAAGCACCCTGAACGCCTGATCCCGCGCACCGATCCCGAACGCTTCAAGCTTGCTGCGGACCGAATTTTGACTGAGGCTGATGTCAAACTCCTCTACCACTCACAAGTTTCGGATGTGGTGACTAGCAGCGAACGGGTCGAATCGGTCATTATCTCGAACAAGGCCGGACTCGTTGCCGTTACGCCAAAGGTTGTTATCGACTGCACCGGGGATGGAGACGTCGCAGCATGGGCAGGCTGTCCCTACGAAAAAGCAGACGGCGTTCAGCCGATGTCGATTCATTTCAGGATTTCAAACGTGGAGCTGACGTTCGATCTGCGACGCAAATGCTCCGAGGTCCTGACGAGAGCGCGAGCAGAGGGCGAGATTCGGCCTTACGGCGGACCATGGCCAGCAACTTTCTCGGGCACGGACATCTACTTCAATGCTGTGCGCACTCCAGGTGATTCGACAAATCCTGACGACTGGACCTGCGCCGAGATTCAGGGTCGTGAAGACGCATGGCGAATGTTCGATCTCTGGAAATCTGAACTCCCTGAGTTCGAGAACGCGCATTTCTTCACTTCGGGGCCGACGGCGGGCTCCAGAGAGTCGAGGAGAATCGTTGGGGATTACACACTGACTGCAGACGACGTTCGCTCAGGCAGTAAGCAAGACGATGTAGTTGTACTCGGCGCCTGGCGAATCGATCGTCACCCTGAACAATCGTCCGGCTACCACGATCAACCAGAAGTGCCACCGTACGACATCGCCTACCGAACGCTTTTGCCACAGGGCGTAGAGAACCTTCTTGTTGCTGGCCGCTGCCATTCAGCTACTTCAGAGGCGCTGGCGTCCAGCCGGGTGACGGCGAACGCCATGGGTATGGGCCAGGCCGCAGGCACAGCTGCGGCAATGACGGCCACTAACGAAAACGTGTCGGTTCGGGATGTTGAAATGGCGAAGCTTCAGGCAAGCCTGCTCGAACAGGGCTGCATACTCGATCCGTCCGAAGCCATGAAAGCTTAGGTACTTGCTTTGAGCACTGCTGGTCCTGATTTGCCCACAACAGCTGAACTGGAAGCTGGGATCGGCAGACAGGTGCTGAAAAGAGTGCCAATTCGCGATAACGGACTCTCTGTCACTGAGCGCATCTTTTTCTCAGGTGGCGAACCTGGATCGGCGGTCCTCAAAACGACTGTGGCGGACCTGCGCGCTGAGGCCGATGCCCACCGAAAAGTTTCAGGACTTGTGATCAATGCCGCACGCTTGTTCGCGAATAGCGGTGACAGTGATCCGCCCTGGCTGCTGATCGAAGATCTGGGTGAAGCGAGCCCCAACGATGAACCAACGGTCGAACAGATCGGCGACACGCTTGAAACGCTGGCACAGATGCACGCTATCTCGGCCGAATGGTCTGGATTTGAAGATCGGTCTTTACAGGCTTTGCTAGAGCCTGAAATCAGGCTAAATGATCTGGCCTTCAGGGCGATTCAATCAGGTGGACCTGCGACAAGTGAAACTGCCGTTGATGCACTTGCTACCGGAATGGCGCTAGCTGCTCGCACTCTTCAAGACGTTCCTCTACGCATGGTGCACGGAGATCTTGATCCCGGGAACCTGTTTTTTACAAGAGGTCATTGGCGAGCGTTCGACTGGGGATTGGCGCATCTCAATGTGCCGCTTGTCGATGTAGCTCACATGGTCATGCGCTTCGACGAGCAGATTCGCTCCCGATTGACCAGACGCTATCTCGGGGCGATATCGAAAGCCGGTCTCGATCTCAAGGTTTCGGGCTCGATCAGCAGCCTCATCGAAGCGGCTAACGTCGCACACATGGCGTTCTTCATATGGTGGCATTCGCATTGCGTCGTGAATCTCGGCATTCCACCGGAGACGTATCGAACGGCGATCGGTGACAGGCTACGGCAGATATCCGAGTATGCCGCTGCGAATCAATGAACAATTCAACCAGGTAAACCGCTTTGAGACATGATGACGGTGAACGAGCCACGCCGGAACTGAATCTGCCTACCTATCCGTTCGTTCTGTTCGGCATTCCCGTTGTGATCGGTCTGGTCGTTCACCTGTTCTGGAGCCCAGAGTTCATACCCGGTGTCGTAGCACTCGCGACAGGTCTTCCGTTGTTGACAGGCGGAATCGCTCTTGGACTCTGGTCTGTCTGGACCATGGTCAGCCAGGGCGAGCATCCCGAACCAGGCAGGGGCACCAACCAGATCATCGCAAACGGGCCGTTTCGATTCAGTCGAAATCCAAGCTACCTTGCGTTGGTTCTGGCAGCCTCCGGTTTTGGAATCGTGATCGAGTCCATAGCGGTGCTGGCTGCCGTTCCGGTTGGATTCGCCGTACTTGCGCTGTGGGTCGTGCCGGCCGAAGAGAAATATCTCGCCGCAGTCTTGAAGGATGAATACACCAGGTACAGATCCAGTGTACGGCGCTGGCTCTGATTGCACCCCTTAGCGTCGATTGGCCGTAGGAACAGCTCAGCAGCACCAAGCTAGAACCCGGATACTCTTGGAGCGATCTCGCTGGCGTAGTAGGCCGGGACCTCGTCTGAGTCGTAGTTGAACAGCTGGAATTGCACCTCTTCGAGCCCCATCGAGGCGAAGTTGCCCAATCGGTCCACAACCTCGTCCGTCAGGCCGACAATCCAGTTGCTCTGCTCCACTTTCTGGGCTCTGTATTCGGCGGGGGAGCCTGAAGCGCCGCTCATCTGCATGTGATGGAGCGTCAATCGGTCGAGCGAGCGCTCATCTCCGGCCACAAGTCCAAACACCATCATCGATCGGTGAATTGTGCCCGGATCTCGGTCAACCTTGTCGCAACTGGCATGCAGCACTTCCACCTTGTGCTGATACATCTGCTCTTTCATGTTGACCGCATTCCACTCATCGGCGTACTTCGCTACGAGTGGCAACGTGCGCCTTTCGCCGGACCCGCCAATCAGTATTGGGGTCTCGGCTCCAAATACCGGCTTTGGCAGGCAATCGACATCTGTAACTGAATAGTGCTTGCCCGAGAATGAGGCTGGACCCTGACCCCAGAGTGCCTTAATGACATGAATCGTCTCTTCGAGGCGCTCAAAACGCTCCCTGGTGGGTGGAAACGGAATTCCGTACGCCGTATGTTCGGGTTCATGCCAGCCGGCACCCAGGCCGAGCTGATATCGGCCGTTACTCAACTGGCTGATCTGCGCCGCCATCCGCCCAACATCGACCGGAGACCGAAACGTGACAGGGCTGACGAGTTGGCCAAACCGGATTTTCGAGGTTTCGCGAGCTGCGACTGCGAATGACAGAAATGCATCGATAGAGCTTTTGTGCGCGCCGATGAAGTAGTGGTCAGAACGAAATACGGATGCCAGCCCTAGCTGCTCCGCAGTGTGCAGGATGTGAATCCACCGCTCCCATGTCAGCCCGTTCTGGCCCTCTACCATCAATCCGATTCGCATATCTGTCTCCGATGAGTGATTTCAAGGCGTTTGCAAGGACGAAGAGGGTACATGATCCGCATCAGATCGCTTCGGTTTCAGAGTCATCAGTACGTACCGGCCAGACCTGAAACAACACCATCCAGAGCGCGGCTGAAGCCGCACCGATGCCTGTGATGAGCAACGTCGTCCGGAGACCAAGCAATTCTCCAAGAAGACCGCCTAAGATTCCGCCAACAGGCACGCTGGCGCGGGACATCACAACCATGATCGAGGTGATACGTCCCTGAAGTCGATCTGGCGTGATCGCTTGCCTAATACTTACCTGTCCGATGTTGTAGGCCACGAACGCAGCATTCGTGAGGATGCCTCCCAGCACAATGATCACCACCACTACCGCGGAGGGGCCGTCAGCCAGCGGCACTGACAGATCGCCCAGTGCGACAAGAGCGATACCGATAGTCGTGGCGCGGCCAATTCCAATACGTGATGTGTACCGAGAGGAAAGCCAGGCGCCAATGAACAACCCGGCGCTGGATACAGCGAACATGAGTCCGATCGTCCCAGCATTCAACCCCAGTACGTCGACCATGTAGAGAATGAAGATTGCCTCGAACGCTGACCCGAACATGATCGCCGTGAACTGGGTCAGTCCCAGCCCAACGAGGATCCTGTTGTTCCGGAAGAAACGCCAACCTTCTTTGACCCCGCCACCAGAATCAGGATCCTCGTTATCGAGTTGACGCTCATCGACACGGATGCGGCGGAACAACAGGGCTGACAGCGTGTAGAGGCCGGCACCAAAGAAAAGCGTGAACGGAGCTGTGAGAAGCTGCACCAGCCCACCACCGATCGCCGGACCAACGGCACCCGTGCCTGAGGTTGCGAACTCAAGCTTGCTGTTTGCCTCGACCAGTTCTTCCTGCTTCACAACCGACGGTAGGAACGAGCGATAAGCGATCTGGAACAGGATGCTCATGGCGCCAACGCCGAATGAGACCGCATAGATGATCTCGATTGTCAGCACGTCGAAGATATGAGCGACCGGAATTACGGCGAGTAGCAACGCTCGGCCAACGTCAGCAGCCACAATCACAGGCAAACGCTTCCGGCGGTCGACCCATGAACCCATGTACAGGCCAATGAGCGCAGGCAGTCCGGCCATGGCCGTTACGACACCCATCTGAAATGGCGTCGCATCCAGAACGGAAACCGCAGTCAGCGGAAGTGCCAGAAACATGAGCTGACTGGCGAACAAAGACGCGGCCTGTCCACCCCACAATTTGCGGAATTCATGGTGCAGCCAGAGACCTGTAAACCGTGCAGTCAGACCCATGCTAAGTGACTTTCCCGAGAACGATATCGTTCCGCATAAGCGTATGACCACTCGGCATCACGCAGCGAGAATCTTCTTCAGGCCGTTGCCGGCAGGTCTCAGACCTTAATTCGTGCTCCTGACGAATGGACGGTTTTTCTCATACTGGCCTTTGACAATTGGCTGAGCGTCGACTGAGAGCCAGTCTTCGAGGATGTCCGTGTATAGCCCACGGAAGTCGTTGTTGAAACGCAGATCGCCTTCGACGAGTGCCGAGGTCTCGATCTCCGGATATTCGTTGTAATGACCGCCTTTGATCTGGTCACCGATCAGGAACGAAACACCACCAGAACCGTGATCTGTACCGGTGCCGTTGTCTTTCACCCGCCGACCAAACTCGGAGAACATCAGCACCATGACCTCTTCGCTCCGTCCAGCTTCTTCAAGGTCTTGGTAGAAGGCAGCGAGCGAGTCAGAGATGTGATGCCATAGCCGTTCCTGCGTTTTAACCTCATCGGCGTGGGTATCGAAGCTACCGTATTGCGTATAGAACACCCGCGTTCCAAGGTCGGCCATGTGTACTTGCGCAACGCCCTGCAGGCTTTTGGCGAATGGGTTGTCCGGGTACTCGACATTCGATCGATACTTGCCTGGAGCGGTCTGGAGAATCTCGGCACCACGAAGCGCGTCTTGTCCTGTCTTACCGAGATAGTCCATCACCGCACCACTGCCAATAGCAGGGGAGTAGATCCGATTGAAAGTCGAAAGCGCCTGCTCGCGCTGTCGCTGGCCCTCAATACCGGTGAGCAATCCATAGTTGTTCAGATCGCCTACTGAAGCCACAGGTACGCCGGGAGCGGCGAGAGCACGCGGCAATCCGTTCCCGAAGTTCACTGCCGTAACAACGTTTTCTCCAGACGGGTCCAGTTCCTTGACTGCCTGTCCAAGCCACCCCTTGTCACCCACCTTCGTCGGTTCGGCTGTGTGCCAGATGTCCATGGATCTAAAGTGAGATCTATTCGGCTCCGGGTAGCCGATCCCATGCATGATCGCGACTTTGCCACGGTCATACAGATCCTTGACCGGTCCCATGCCGGGGTTCAGCCCGAGTCCGTTGTCTAGAGGAATCACCTGGTCGTCGGTGATCTTCAGGTTCGGTCTGGCGTCCTTGTAGTGACCGTTCTCATAAGGCACGACGCAGTTCAGATAGTCGTTTCCGCCCGAGAGCTGAATGACAACCAGTACTTTCTCTCGTTGATGGGTCATATCAAACTCCCTGTATTACCTGCGATCAGCTACTCGATGTTGCGTAGACCTGGAATCGGTGCCTGTTGGTCTCCAGCACATACAGACGCCCCTCAGCGTCCACTTCTACCGCCACAGGGTCCCAGAAGTACGACTCGATTCGAGCTGAAACTTCGTGAGGATCATCGGTGTCAACGTCGATAACGGGCTGAAATTCCTCACGAGCCCGGCGTTCATCGTCGTTTGCGTTCAGATACTCAACCGCCCAAGGTGAGAGTGTTGCCTGTCCTCGAAGACTCGTCTGGAACCGCCAGTCTGAATCGAAGACCTGGACGCGCTGATTCATCCAATCGGTGACGAATATGGCTCCGTCGGGCCCCACAGCGATGTCAGACGGACGATTGAACTGGCCCTCACCATCACCTGACTGGCCATGCATCGATACGAACTCACCATCTGGAGCAAAGCACTGAACACGATCGTTCCGCCAGTCAGCGACGTAGATTCTTCCGTCGGGGCCAATACATATGCCCCATGGATAGTTGAATTGCCCTCGACGCTGGCCGTTTGAGCCGAATTGTGAAATGTATTCACCGTTGCGGGTGAATCTCTGAATCCTGTGATTCAGGTGATCCACCACAAGCAGATTGTCATCTCTATCGAACACAAGGCCGCTTGGCCCGGAGATTTGACCTGGACCATTACCCGCATCGCCCCAATACCGCACAAAGTTGTTGTTTGCGTCGAACTCCGTGATTCGATGGAGGACATCATCTGCAGCGAACAGGTGGTTACGGGTGTCAATCGCAAGGGCTGTTGGGCTGATGAACTGCCCCTCACCTGTACCGTGACTGCCGAATTCACCATGGAAGTTGTGTTCTAGATCGGTAATACCGATTCGCAGGCCGGGTGTCGCGGTGTTCGAGCTGCGGCTCATAACGAATATTCGGCCGTCTGAGCGAACAGCCATGTCTGTCGGAAGGTGAAACCCTCGACCACCAAAGTCAGCTGTGAAACCGACTGTGTTCAAGTATTTCACTTCGATTCCGGGTCTAATTTTCGTAGCCATGATGTCACTTTGCCCTTACTCGTTCGGATTCAGGCAAGTTGGAATTCACGCGTTGAGACCGCCAGTTGCAAGACGCTGACAACCGCTTTTTCTGCGGCTTCTGTCTTTGCTGGACCAGAAAGCTCGGAAGCTGCCGCGATCTGTCCACCGGCGAACTCCACAAGCTCATGTTTTGTCTGCTCGTCTAGTTCCAGGTACCCAAGGTTTTCTAGACAACCATCAACGAGGGCATCAGCATCCTCAGAATGCACATGTGAACTCAAGTCTTCGACAATGCTGCGAATGCCCGAGCGCGAAACGTCACCGATAACCTTCGATGCATAGTTGACTCTCTGCATCATCGAACCTGTGCTGACCCAGTCTTCACCCCCTTGCCAGCCTTCGACCGAAGGCGGTGCAAGCAAACCCTGACCCATGAATCCACAGGAGGCATTGGCGTCATACACATCGTAAGTAGGCCAGTCATAACCGCCTGTAAGTCTCAAGGAACCTACGACGACTTCTACCGGACTCTTGATTCGGGCGTTGCGAATGGCCTGGTCCTTGAAGAAGTCTGAGTTGAAGGTGACGCGCAGCATTTCAGAAATGCTGTAGCCAGAGTTGAAGTAGGCATCCGCCATCAGCTCGATAGCTTCTGCGTCCCGCGGTCCAATATGCGGCCACTGCGGCACAGGCAGTTCATCTGCGACGAAGTGGTGGTAGAGGTGCCGGGCGATGAATCTTGCAGTAGCGGGTTGTTTGCAGATGATATCTACAACTTCTTCGCCGTTCAGATCACCAGTCTCACCAAGAAATGACTTCTCATCGTGGTCGTGGTCTTCATCGTCATATTTGAACTGCCAGGCGATGTAGCCATACGGACGCGCTGTGTTATTGCGCATCTTCTGGGCGTTGTAAGGCTCATTTGCAATCGTCCAGCCAGTAAACGCACGGGAACACTCGTATATGTCCTTCTCCGTGTAGTTCCCGACGCCCATCGAGAACAGTTCGAGAATCTCACGCCCGTAGTTTTCGTTGATGGCTCCCTTGTGGTTATCCTGGTTATCCAGCCACATCAACATTGCAGGGTCCCTGGAGAGCGCGAGCAGCAAATCGCGGTAGTTGCCCATCCCGAGGCGACGGAACATGTCGATCTGGGTGACTATTACCTTGCCCTGTATCAGCTTGGTCTGGCCAGTAGCAAAGACCCGGTGCCAGAAAAGAGCGATCTTCTCAAGCAAGGGGGCGTTAGTTGTGACCATCCGATAGATCCAGTGAGCACCAGTCGCTGGTTGAATCCTGAGGTCTGACATATCGACGTGATAGCGTCGGATGATGTCCTGCGGCATAGACTCGACGCTCGGCGGGTCTAACAGGTGTTCAACTGTTGCCTCGTAGCCGAGTTCGGAGAAGTGATCAATCTCCTGTTTGGTACCGCCGAAACCTGCTCGACGAAGAAGATGCGAGATGAGTTGCTTCTCGGTTGCGGCAGGTTTCGTAACCATTCACCGGCTCCCGCTGGTTGCGAGTCGCTGCCCGCCAAAACGGCGGACAGTACGACTCTTTGGACGTGTGCACTGAATCAGGGTTGCCGGGATTATATGCGCGCGTTCGATGGAACGTCGGAAACACACCACTGACAGAGTCACGGGGCATCGAACCCACAACGATGCGAGATACGCAAATCGACGATTGGCGCGAGTAGTAAGTCCAACGCGAGAAATCGTCGGGCCGGAGTGACTAGAAGAATCGAACTCCGAAGATCAGCCACAGCGCCACACCCAGCAGGCCGATAAGGAATACCAGCCATATGCCCAGGGCAATCAATGATCGCCCAACGCCGGAATTTCCGTGAAGCTGTGTACTCTGACCCGGACGACGTGGATCGTGTATCAGCGGATGTTTCACGTCCTTGTGAACCGGCGAGATACCGGTCGTGTGTCTCGGATCATAGATACTGTTGGGATCCATGATCGGACCTCCTTCGCATTCAGTGGCTACTTGAAACCAGAGTACCAACAGTCTGCAAAGGAATAGTGAACATTCCCGCTGCGGTGATTGGGCGGGATTAGGCTCACTTCGCCATCAACGCCCGCAGCTACCGCCAGAATTCTTGTTGACTACACTTCTGGCGAAAAGCGGGCCATCTTCTTCCGAGAAATCACCAAGCCCCAGCTCCCACGTAAGTGTTCTGCCATCCTGAGACGTCGCATTCGAGTCTTGGATGTCTCCGGGCATTTCGACCGTCCAGTTGAGCTTTATAAAGTCAGCGAAACTGTCTGCAAGTGCATCTGTGAAATCTTCCAGGCCGTCCGTGAACACTCCATCAAGACCAGCCGGATCGGCGGATCCAGTACCGGAAAAATCCGGGAGCCCGGCGAATGGAGTGCCATCGATAGTCAATGGCTCCACAGTCGGAAAAGGAGCGTCAGGCACGTTCGATTCGCTCTGATCGTCAGCTGACACCGACATCCGAAGATCGTAGACGATCTCGTCTTCTGATTCGGTGATGTCCAGTATCGGAACCATCGTGGTTGTTGTGTCCTCTTCCGCCAGGGCTTCAGAGGCTCGCTTGAACTGCTCCGCGGCATCCGGGCCAGTGAATGTCTGGCTCATCCGCATCACCAACGCGTCCTCACCGTCAATCTTTTCAACGCCGATCTCCACTTCCCATCCTTCAGCCTCTACAGCTTCGAGATCCGCAGTGTTGAATTCAGCGTTGGGATCAAGCTCGCCGTCAGTGATCAACAGTTCTGCAATGGGGCCTGAGATGACGTACTCGAGATGCTGCCGGATCTCTTGTTGGCTGATGATCTCGGTACGTATATCGATTGCGATCGTGCCGCAACCGGCGATGGCTAGTAACAGGCCAAACACCGAAAACGGTGTCAACCGGAGTGGAATTCTTCTCGTTATTGCCTGCATTGGGTGCCAAGCCTGTTCACTGCAAGTAGGACCAAGTTCAGTTGAAGCCTAGCGACAGCGTTAGCCAGACGGTACGGGATAAACGTCCTACGCGGCGACGGGCAACACGCTAACCGTCCCACGCGGCGAGTTGTTCAGCAAATGTGAACACTGCTGGCAGGCCGCCAGTGTGCAGAAAGATCACGGTCTCGTCCTTGCTGACGTTGCCCTGGCGTACCTGGTCGATGAGTGCGCCCATCACAGTGCCGCTGTAGTTCGGATCACAGATGATCGCATCCGTTCGAGCTGCAATATGAATAGCCTCGGCAACTTCCGGGGTCATGATTCCATAGCCTTCGCCGATGTACTGATCGAGCACGTTCATGTCGGCATTGGAAAACGTCACCGGCAGATCGAGAAGATCCTTGATGTCATCGTTGTGGTCGAAGATGTACTCGCCAAGAGGAGGGTCATAGGTCACCGCAACGCCACTGAATTTCCAGTCCAGACCAAGATTACGTGCAGCGAGGATCAGTCCACAAAGGGATCGGCCTGCCACACCGAAAATGTGTACGTTCTGCAGCCCTAGCTCTTCTATCTGGTCAAGAAGCTCAAGCCCTCCCTCTACGAAGCCGACCATCCCGACGATGCGTGGGAATAGATGCTCCTGGACGAGATAGGGCTTGTAGCCTTCAGATTCAAGTTGCTCTTTTAGCTTCGTCGCATATTCGTCCGCTGTTTCAGATTGGAACTGATCAAGCAGGTGAAGTTCAGCACCGAGGAGCTTGTCGACCAGCAGGTTGCCCTGGATTTTTCGGTGCGCTGCGTTTTTCAGAACAAGCACATACCTGAGCCCCGTTTTGTTTGCAGCTGCAGCGGTCATTCGAGCGTTATTCGAGTGGTAGTCCATGATGTTGATCACGGTGTCGTAACCCTCGTCACGGATATGCGGCATTTCGAATTCGTAGTGGCGAGCCTTGTTACCGCCAAACGCGAGTCCGGTCATGTCTTCCCGCTTCACGAGTATTCGCGGGCCACCCAACTCTTCTGTCAGCCGTGGCATCTCCTCGAGCGGCGTCGGCAGGTGGGCCATCTGCATACGAGGTAATTTCGAGATGCGTGACCGGAGTTGCGAACGTGTTAAGGGTGCCTTAGTAGAGGAATCTAATGTGCTTGTCATTTTTGGTCGTTTGGCGGGTATCCGGGTTTTCGTTAGATAGAAAGCCTTGCAGTGTTTAGCTTCCGTAATAGAGATCACGAGTCAGTGGCGCCATAATAACCTCTCTGCTGACCCCCGAGTTATCCCGTTGCCGACTACGCCTGATAAATGGTTTAGCAAATGAGCAAATCTCTCGCCACAGTGACAATTGGAGTCGCTGCCGCGACACTGTTCGCAACGGCTTGCAGTTCGGATCGAACCCCAATCCCTGAGACTAAGACGGATTCTCGCGAAGTACCCGCGCCGACATCGGCTTCAGATTCCTTACTCACATCTGAAGACCTGGATTGCTCACCAAACAGAGCCAGAAGCAGCATCTCTCACTCTGGATTTCGACTGATCGAATTCACTGAAGGGACCGGCATGAGACCCGAAACAGCGGTGCCTCTCTCAACGCCGACCGCCGCACCTGGACGAACGGTCACAACCGCTTACGCAAACGTTGTCGGCGGCGATACCGACTGCTTCCTGATCGGTTCAGCTGCATCCGTTTTCATCGGCGGGACTCACGACATGGAAGAACCAATGCTTCTGCGGTTCACGGTGAACATCCCATCGGGCTTAGAGTTGCTCGACTCTGACCATGCACCGCCGGTGATCGATGGAGTTCTAGTACAGGAATTCGAAATAACTGATCGCGATGGAGGTGGCCTCAGGTCTGGGAATCACGGCCTTAGATTCACTTCCGCAGTTCCAGGAGCCTACGAGATTGGCATCTCCGCGGAATGGTTCAGGTTATCTTCGATGACTCCACATAGTGACCCGCTGTGGCCTGCAACGCGGACCTTCACTCTTTACGCTCTTGAAGAGTAGTCATCGACCTGCAATCAGATGAGTTCCTGTGATTACACCGCGATGGCGGCTGTGACCGGTCCTGCTCTCAGCATCTTGACCGAGTTTTCCTCCGCCATCTCGAACATCGGTGCACACTCTGTGGAATCTACGGCTACGATCGATGCGAGTTCTGCTGCTGCCATCGATTCCCAGTAAAGGACATCCACATAGGTGTCTTCTTCGCGGCTGTGAGAGAGTTTTCGTGAAACGAAACCGGGCTGTCGTCTAGCCCAATCGCTGAAACTTTCGCTTGCTGAAATGAACTCATCTTCAGTAATTGATGGTTTCAGCTTGAAAGTGAATAGTTCGAGCACGTGATTATGGTGATTCTCGGACATTTCTGATCCTCTATAGCTGCATGCAGGCTCTCTGATGTTCTAGCCGGTTCCGGGTTCTGACCACAGATATCGATACGAGGCAGCGTCCTGGTCCATGCGAATGACACTTTGTTGTCGCTGACAGATCGCATTCAGATAATGTGACCTGGTTTGACAGGCGAGAGACTACCGGCTAACCCTGACATTCACTGTCAGGGTTCGGTTTGAAGATAGAAAAGGTTGAGGGGCAGACGTGCAGAGGCTTCAACGCCTTTACGCAACGATTGAATACATGCGAAGTCGCCGGGTTTCAGTCACGGTTCCTGAGATCGCGGCTCGCTTCGATGTGACAGAAAGAACTGTTCATCGCGATATCGCGGCGCTTCGTGAGCAGGATGTGCCGATCTATGGCGAGCCAGGACGAAGCGGGGGCTTACGTCTTGGCCAGGAGTTTTCGATGCCGCCACTTGGCCTCAGCATCAACGAACTGTTCGGCATGTGGGTCTCACAGAGGCTGAGCACATCGTCTGGTTCGATACCTTCAAGCACGGGTCCTGCAAACGCGTTCGCAAAGGTGGTCGATTCCTTGCCAAAGGATCGGCGAGAACGCCTGGACGGTGTTCTGAAACGAGTTGTGGTAGGGGTGCCACCAGAAGTGGCCACAGTGGAGAGCTCCGGCCCTATCGATCCAGAGGTGTACACCGTATGTGAAGAGGCTTTTCTCGAAGGAAAAGCGCTGCGTCTCAATTATCAGGACCGGCTTGGCAACCACACAGAGCGGCTCGTGGCGCCGCATGGCCTCCTGGTCCAGGCACCGCTCTGGTACCTGCTCACATTTGACGACCTACGCAAGGCGGCCAGAGTTTTCCGACTGGACAGGATCATGCGAGCAAGCGTCGATCCGATTCTGAAGTTCGAACCACGCGATCCGCGCGATCTCTTCGAAGAGATCGAGAAATACAACATCGAGATCAAAGACTAGACCAAGCAGTTAATGGGCCAGCGGCTGCTCAGTCCGTGTGGAAGACCTCTTCAAGCTCGATCATGTTTTGATCTGCAAACGAACCTTCGGGGATCTCGAAGTACGGCGCCATCAACTCCTGCCACTTTGCATTGATCTCTTCGCCTGCCATGCCTTCGAGAGATTTTTCGAACGACTCCTCGACCTCAACGTAACCAAACATCAGGCCATCCGGTCTCATGAATAGCGAATAGTTCCGCCAACCGTGACTGCGCAATGCATCCAGCATCTCCGGCCACACTTTGCGGTGCCATTCCTTGTACTCAGGAATAACTTCCTGTTTGACCTTCATCTGGAATCCGACTCGGTTCATGTTTTTCTCTCCGTTGGGTGAGGGCTGATCAGCGCGGATGATCGGGCCGATTCTATTTCACATCTGGTGTTCAGCGCGGCCTGGCGGAGGCACATGGCGATCGGGGGCGATAGTGACAAAACAGCAAACCTCACGTTAGATAGCAGGAACAGCTCATGTTCGCCAACTGCTATTCACTTGATGGAGAGGAAGACATGAAGAGTTTTGGGCAGGTCCTCGACCTGAAAGACGATCCGGAAATCATCGCCAAATACGAGGAGTACCACCGCAATGTCTGGCCCGAGGTCATTGAATCTCTAAAGGGGATTGGCATCGAGCGGATGGAGATATTCCGCGTTGGTAACCACCTGTTTATGTACTACACGGCCCCCGACGATTTCGATCCGGCCCGTGACTTCCAGGGCTATACCGAGAAAGCTCCCAGGGCTGAGGAGTGGAATGACCTGATGATGACGTACCAGCAGAAAGTGTCCGAGGCAGGACCCGACGACTGGTGGACACCAGGGAAGCTGGTATTCGATTCAGAGTGGTTTTCTTAGTCAAGATTCTCAAGCGAGTCAGGCCTTAACGTTTTTGCTGCATCAGGTACTCCCTCACGAGGCTCGCCCGGCGAAAGCGGGCGTATACCCTTGTGTACAGCACAGCATCGACATGCCCGATGGAAGAACGTTGCTGAATTCATGAGACGAAACTTGATAACGGGCGGAGCCCTCGGTTGGGCAGCGCTGATATTCCTGTTGTCATCTCAACCGGCCTCGAATCTCGAAGAGACCCAGGAACTCTTCGATTTCCTGCCCGCGGCAGATTTCGTGGCACACGTATTCCTGTACTTTGTGCTGGCAGCGCTGGTTCATGCGTCGCTCCGCATGTACCTTCCAAAGCGTAAAAACCTGCTTGCTCTGGATACTGTGATTTTCTGTCTTCTTTACGGAGTGTCAGACGAGTTTCACCAGGCATTCGTACCGGGGCGGACAGCCAGTGCGACTGATCTCGCCGGGGACGTGCTAGGAGCCGTTCTGGCTGTTACTCTCTGGCTCGCATTCGATAGAGTCCGCAAACACCGGCAAGGTGCAGATGCCGAATCAGAAGCAGAAAGAAACTGAATTACCCGACGCAAAGCAGGTTATTGGCCTGCTTGAAGATGCCGTGCAGTTTGCCGAAACCCTGGCAATCCCTCCCGCCGACAGATCGCTTGCAAGGCGTATTGGCGAAGAGCTGATACCTGCGCTATACGAAGCACGTACCTACCTGGAGGTCGGTCACCTTCGGGCAGCTGAGATACGGCAGGGCATATCCAGGGCTTCGTTGGTGGCTTCGGATCTCGCTGACGCGGACCCGGCATTCGGGCCATTGCATTCACGGATTCGCGTGTTGCAAGAAGAGGCCAGCCTGGCTTCACGCGGTGACTGACGAGAATCAATCGAAACGCGTCGAAGTGATCCTCGATGCAGGTATCGATGCGTCCGATGCCGTGCTCTCACTGGTTATGCGGTCTGCTGTATTCGCGCTTGATGCCGAACACACCGCTGGACCAGATGCGGTGACAGTGCTGCTAAGCGACGATAAGACTCTGCGTGATCTGAACCGCCGGTTCAACGGTGAGGACACCGTTACTGATGTCCTGTCATTCAATGACGTTGAAGGCTGGCACAACGGAGTGCCACCTCCAGACATCAACGACGCGCCGTTCCTGGCGCCGGGCGAGCAGCAACGTCTGGGTGAAATCGTGATCTCGCTCGAGCAAACGAAACGCCAGGCTGACGAACGTTCCATCAAGTTCGAGCGTGAGCTTGCATTGCTAACAATTCACGGCGTGTTGCATCTGCTCGGCTACGACCACGCTGAACCCGACGAGGAACGCATTATGTTCTCTAAGACCGATGCGGTACTTGAACGCGTATTTCGCGAATCGGCCAGGTAGAACTTACTCCAGCGTTGTCCGTACAGCGTCTTTGATCTTGTCCTGGCTCGGGTAGACAAGTGGCTCGAGCGAAGGTGTGAACGGGATGTGCACCTGTTCTGATGCCACTTTCTGGATCGGAGCCTGTAGCGACCAGAAACCTTCTTGGGCGACGATTGATGCGATCTCGCTGGCCGCACTGCACACCTTGTGAGCAGGGTCTACAACGACAAGACGGCCCGTCTTTTCGACCGAATCAAGTATCGCCTTTTTATCCAGAGGAACGAGGGTTCTAGGGTCGATGACCTCCGCGGAAACACCTTCGTTAGAAAGATCATCTGCCGCTTGCTCTGCCTGTCCGACAGCACCGGCGATAGCAACGATGGTCACGTCATTACCTTCACGTGCGATACGCGCCTCTCCAAACGGAATCGCATCCTGTCCATCTGGAACTTCACCCCGAGATCCAAACAGAGTGCCATCCTCAAAGACGATGCACGGGTCGTTATCTCTGATCGACTGCTTCAGAAGACCTTTCATGTCCGCGGGATTGGAAGGCACGATCACCTTCAGCCCCGGCATGTTCATAAACATCGGATAGCTGCGGTCAGAGTGGTGCGCAGCAGAGCCGCCACCGTAGAACATAGTCGCCCTGAAGACGACAGGCAGCGTTGCCTGGCCACCGAACATGTACCGCATTTTTGCGGCCTGGCTGATGAGCTGGTCCATCGCAACCCACATGAAGCTTGTCAGCGTTTCGACCACTGGCCGCATGCCTACCAGCGATGATCCGATCGCTGCCCCGAAGAATCCATTCTCTGAAAGCGGGGTGTCCAGCACCCGTTTTTCGCCGAACCTGTCGAGCAACTCTGCAGTCGCTCCATACACTGCTCGTCGGATATCTTCACCCATGATGAACACGCTCTCGTCACGTTCCATCTCTTCGATGAGTGCCTGGTTAATCGCTTCTACAAATACCGTCTGCGCCATTTTTTCTTCTCGGGATTCTTGCTAGTTCTCGGTGCTGAAGATTCTGCCCGTCTGGTTGATTGGGCAACTACCTTTCCGACTATGGAGCCGGTATCGGATCAGCCCACATGTCGTCGAACAGTTCAGAAGCCTCAGGGAACGGGCTGTTGCGAGCAAACTCAACCGCCTCTTCCACTTCTGCCTTGATCTCAGCGCTGATCGCTTCACACTCCTCTGCTGTCGCTATGCCCTGGGCAACCAGTCGCTCGGTGTGTATCACCAGTGGATCGCGCTTGCGCCATTCGTCGATAGCCTCTTCGGTCCTGTACTCGCCTCGGCGAACACGTCCGAGACCGAGTGAATGTTCTTCGTAACGGTAGGTAAGTCCTTCGATCAGTGTGGGGCCTTCGCCTGCTCTTGCTCGTGCAACAGCCTCAGATGTCGCCTCGTACATAGCGATCGCGTCCTGACCGTCAACCAGCACTCCCGGCATGTTGTAAGCAGGAGCGCGATCTGAGATGTGGTCGACCGCAACCGAGTTTTTGTATGAGGTCGTTACCGCGAACTGGTTGTTCTCGCAGAGAAATATGACCGGAAGCTTCCAGAGTGCGGCGAGGTTCATCGATTCATGACAGGCACCCTGGTTTGAAGCTCCATCACCGAAGAAGACCATCGAAACGAAATCTTCGCCTCTGATGTGAGCAGCAAGCGCTGCCCCGGTCGCCACCGGAACCGAAGATGCGACGATTCCCGACTCTCCAAGGATTCCCACGGAGAAATCAGCCAGGTGCATGGAGCCGCCTTTGCCTTTGCAATAGCCATCCACTCGGCCGTACAGCTCTGCCATTGCTCCTTTGATACTTCCACCTTTCGCAAGGGGATGACCGTGCGAACGGTGGTTTCCCGCAATGTAATCGGTCGGCTTTAGAGCAGCGCATGCCCCAACGGCCACAGCCTCTTCACCAATGTACGGGTGAGCAGCTCCTGTGAATTCACCTGCACTATGGACCTCCATCACCTTCTCTTCGAAGTGTCGAATTGTCCACATGCGTCGGAGCATGAGCATCAGCGTTTCGTTCGAGATATCCAAGCGGCTACTCCTGATAGTTTGGCCGGGGCCGTAGAGTACAAAGGTCAGGCGTTTGAGTTGGTTCCGGCGCGGCGGATTATAGACCTGAAACCGCGAAACGGCCTCAATCGGACTGATTTGCCGTCCAGCCAAGCCTTCAACACGCCTAAATCCGTCTGCCGCTAAGTTGGAGCCAATCTTGGGCGATGGTAGAATTAAGGGGTTGCAAGGGTTATACGGCTCGCGGGCACACGCGTGCGCGAAGTCCCAGTCCACAGAACTGAAGCTGCTCACAGTCATGAAGTGGCTCAGAACTGAGCCTCCAACGGAGACGCAGAGACTCCGCATGTTGGCATCAAGGTATTAGCCCCGCTTCGAACGAACGTCACCGCGTCAGTTGTCAATCGCGGTCTATTTCAGGTGAACAAGACGAAACGGAAAAGCATGACCACAACCAACAAGAAGTCTTCGCCATCATCTCACCGCGGATCTGCTGACTACAGCGCTTCCGATATCACAGTGATGGAGGGACTTGAGGCTGTCAGAAAACGCCCGGGTATGTACATCGGCACGACCGGACCTGAGGGCGTATTTCAGCTGGTTCGTGAAATCGTCGACAACTCGGTCGATGAAGCGATGGCCGGTTTCGCTTCTGGTGTTGAAGTAGTTATTCACAAAGATGGCTCCGTGACTGTCTCCGATGATGGCCGCGGCATACCTGTAGACGTTCATGCGCGCACCGGAAAATCTGCACTTGAAACTGTCATGACTACGCTGCACGCCGGCGGGAAGTTCGGCGGGAAGGGCTACCAGGTTTCTGGCGGCCTCCACGGTGTAGGCGCTTCGGTGGTCAACGCTTTGTCCGAATGGACGCTGGTCGAGGTCAGGCGAGGTGGCAAGGTCCACTCACAGCGTTACGCCCGGGGCAAGACGATTGGGGACATGGAGATTCGGCCTCAGACGGATGAAGACCGTCCGGGAACCGGCACTACAGTGTCGTGGATGCCAGATTCGGAAGTGTTCCCTGAGATCACCTATGACTGGGACCAGATCTCTAACCGATTCCGTGAGATGGCATACCTGAATCAGGGTTTGCAGATCCATCTGCAGTCAGAGTGGCACGAGGAAGCTCTTTGGCCCCGCAACGACATCACGTTCTTCTTCGACGGTGGTGTACGCAGCTTCGTACGCTCCCTGAACCGTCGACGTAATCCTGTTCACCAGAACATCATGTACGCCAGCGAGACCGTTGACGACATCGTCGTTGAAGTTGCACTCCAGTACAACGAAACGTTCGTAGAAAATTGCCTTTCGTTCGCGAACGTCATTCGTACCGGTGATGGTGGTTCTCACGTAACCGGATTCCGGTCTGCCCTCACCCGAGTAATCAATGATCTCGGACGCAAGAGTAATGTGTTCGGCACAGGCAAAGAAGACGTCTCATCGCTATCAGGCGATGACGTTCGCGAAGGTTTGCTGTCTGTAGTCAGCGTGAAGGTCAAAGATCCACAGTTCGAGGGCCAGACCAAAGGCCGCCTCGGAAACCCTGAAGTAAAGGGAGCCGTCGAGCAGATAGTTGGACGTTCGCTGACCGAGTTCCTTGAGGACAACCCGGACGATGCAAGGCGCATTCTGGATAAGGCTTTGACTGCTGCACGCGCACGAGAAGCTGCCAAGAAAGCGCGTGATCTGGTGATCCGCAAGAACGCCATGGACGGTGGATCATTGCCAGGCAAGCTGGCTGACTGCGCAGAAAGAGACCCCCGTAAAAGCGAGCTGTACATCGTTGAGGGTGAATCAGCGGGAGGCTCTGCCAAGCAGGGTCGTGACCGCCAGTTCCAGGCAATTCTGCCGCTCAAGGGCAAGATCCTGAACGTCGAAAAGGCACGCCCTGAGAAGATGCTGGCCCATGACGAAATCGCCGCCCTCATCACTGCAACGGGCGCTGGACTTGGCGAGGACTATGACGAGGACCGCCTCCGATATCACCGCGTGATAATCATGACTGATGCAGATGTGGACGGTGCTCACATCCGCACTCTTCTGCTTACCTTCTTCTATCGCAACATGCCTGAACTGATTGGCGGTGGGCACCTGTACATCGCACAACCGCCTCTCTACAAAGCATCAAAAGGCCGTTCGAGCCGTTGGATCTACTCAGACACCGAGTTGGACACCTGGATGGCAGAACGCGTCTATGGTGACATGGTCGTGTCCGCCAAGGCTGACGCTGCTGTTGAAGTCAAAGGCGCAAAGATCGGACCAACGCTATCAGCGGTTCGAGAATTTGCCGAGGCGGCAGCTATCACGGACGTGCTCGGCGTGCCGCAGAAGGTTTTCTTTGCACTCCTGGAAAATCCCGAGTACCAGTCTCTAGACTTCCGCCCACCAAGGCCTGAACAGGCTGATCTTTTCAGTGAAGAGGAAACGGCAGTAGAAGCTGAACCGGCACCAGAGCCTACGTACGAGATCGAAGGTTTCACGGTCACACGTGAAATCTACGAACACCCTTCTATGCGCCGAGCTCGAAGGCTGTACGAACAGGTTGGCCACCTTGTCCGCGCCAACGAATTGACACTTACAAAGGGCGGAAATGTTGTTGCAGACAACGTTCCGTGGGCTGAGTTGCCACAGGCGCTCGAGTCGAATGCAGACAGGTCTGGCGTGAGCGTGCAGCGCTACAAGGGACTTGGTGAAATGAATCCGGAGCAGCTGTGGGAGACCACCATGGATCCTGCAAAGCGCGTGATGCTGCGTGTGACCGCCGATGATGTCCTGGCTGCCGACGACATCTTCTCGACGCTCATGGGCGAAGAGGTTGAGCCTCGACGAGATTTCATTCGCACACACGCGTTGGAAGTTCGAAACCTGGACGTCTAATCGGAAATACGCCTTGCTGCCAGATGAACTCTGTCACGAGTTCGGGCATGGCAGTGTTCGGAATCGCTCTGCTACGGAACGCAGCAGAAAGAGAGAGTCCTGTGAATTTCAGGAAGCTGATGGAACGATTTCATGCCGAGAAGCAAGGGCCGTGCAAAGGGCACGGATGCGATCGTTGCTACATTTGCCGAACACAGAATCGCTGCTGCGCAAGCGGCCTGGGCGGCGAAGTCAATGCGAGAGCGACCGTGACTTCAAAAGATGGATCGTAATCACACACCAACCCGGCATGCCCGAACGGCAAGTTACCCTTCGAGTCGGAGTGCCAACCAGTTAGTCGCTATTTGCTCTCTCCTGATTCGTTGAAGTAGTGCGCACTTTCGCTGCATCGGAAAAACCTAGCTCATGGAATACGAGGTGGCTGACCGAACATTCTGGGATGCTGCTGACGAACTGGTGATCTCAAGCGAGATAGTCGTCGATCGTCCAAAGGGTTCTGTACATCCACGCTTTAAGTCCATCGTCTATCCGCTTGACTACGGGTACCTTGCCGGAACCACCTCGATGGATGGCGGAGGAATAGACGTTTGGGTGGGCAGTGAACCGGGAATAGGGTTAGTCGGAATCCTCGTGACGGTTGATCTGTTTAAACGCGACTCTGAGATCAAGCTTCTGATCGGGTGCAAAGAAAGCGAGATGGCGCTAGCGCTTAAGACATCGAACAGCGAGTCGCAATCAGCGGCCCTGATTCGCAGACCAAACCTGTAAACAGGTCACATTTCCCGTTCAGATTCTCTCGTTCGACCTTGACAACACAGGGGCGAATCGCGGACAAAGGAAGACACCCCGTCTGGAGGCAACCATTGACGGGGTGTCTTTGGGCTCACGGCTTTTTGAATGGAGCGCTTAGCGAGCCCGGCCAGGCTGCTCCCGTACTCTGAGACCGGTGTGTCCGCACCCGCCTCATGAAATTCTTTCGTTGTGAGCCGAGGCTCAATCTACCGCTTAGCGTGTACCTACCTTGTTACGTGTCATTGGCTTTGGCACCGACGACTCTCTCGCAACGCCGGAGTTCAGGCTTTCGAGTGACGCTCGTAACCTGGAATCGAGTATTCGTAGACAGCTAATCAACTTGAGTCGCCGGTACTCGGGAATAACCTGCATAGGCAAGGCGTCAAGCTCACCGGCGAGGTGAAGAACCATGTTCTCCAGGCTCTCTGTGTTGCGTTCACGCGGCGGTTGAGGTTCCTGGATTTCAGGTTCTTCAGGCTCCGGCTTCTGGACAGGCCGCTTTCCGTTGACGACCTCTTCAATGATCTGATCGATCGACAGCTCTGGAGCGTTTTTCGCACGACCGACGATCCGTTCGACATGGACCGACGAAAGTCGGCCATCTACAAACGGTTTCGCTATCTCCAGCTGGCGCTCATGATCGTCGATGTCGGCGATAGACCTGGCTTCTTTAAAGGTCAGCTCGCCGCTGTTCACCTTGCCACCAAGGCCAGGCGCCAGGGTGCGGATCAGGCTTTCGTAATGGTGGATAGTTCCGGGCGTGATACCGGTGCGACGGGCAAGCTCCTGCTGGGTCACGTCGTAGCGATCGCGGTAGTCGATAAAAGCCTGCCCGAGGTCCATGGGCGGTACAAGCGATGAGTGGTACTGCTCAGCCAGCAAAAGCTCCCAGCGCTCCTGCTCTGTGACCGATTCTTTGACCGTGCACTCGACCTCTTTTTCACCGGCTTCTTGCGCTGTCCTTAGCTTCCTTGCTCCGGCCAACAAGACGAATTTGTCGTCCTCAATCAGTACCACCGGGTCACGTGCGGTTCGAGAGCCGCGCGGCAATTCCCGAACGTTGGCTTTTGCCGAGGCCTGTGTCTGTGGATCAGGCACAATTTTCGCTATCGGAACCTTCAAATCCCACCCCTTGCTTCCATGTCTGCATGCTCCGAAACAGTTCTCGAAAGAACGTGTCAGAGCGATCTATGCTTGTGTTGTTTGGAATTTTCCTTCATTCCGTATCGCATGTGCCAAAACTGTCCACACTGGGAAACCGGGCATTCCAAATCGATATTGACTTTGGAATCAGGCCGGGATACCGTTCGTTCCGAAAACCCATTCAAACTCTGGAATGTCCCTTTCCCAATCTGAATATTCCATGCTCGAACGTCAAAACACGGTTCCCCCATACGTCCCATACCGAACATTCCAAACTTTTTTGGAATTTCTTCAGGACGGCATTCCCGCGAGGATTGATCGCAGCGTCTGGGGCAGTCGATTCTCAGGAAGCTCGGGTACACAGCTCATGACAGCGCTGAAGGTACTGCAGCTGGTCGATGCAGAAGGCCATCCGCAACCCGTGCTTGAAGAGCTTGTTTTTGCGGAAGGAGAGCGAAGGCGAGCCCTGCTGCGTGGTCTTCTGGAGGACTATTACGAGCCGGTGTTTCGGCTCGATCTCGCCAGGGCGACCAGGAACCAGTTCCATGAGGCATTCCGTTCCTTCGGAGCCCGTGAAGGAGTGCTGGCTAAGTGCGAGGCATTCTTCATCCAGGCGGCGCGCTCGGCGGGGATTCAACTGTCGCAATACATCCTCGCCGGCCGGCACCAGGGACGCTCAAAATCGGCCACAGCAAAGGCGGGTGGACGAGGTCGCTCCAGCGCCCAACCGTCGGTGCCAACAGCCCCATCACAGGCCCCTGAAGACCTGCCAGCAGAAGCACCGACACCTGTCTCCTCCACAACAGTTTCGACAGTCGCTGAGACCTCACCGCGGCTGGCGGCGAAGCTCAACGTGGCAGAGATGATTTTGTCTAAGTATCCGGAGTTCGATCCGTCCTGGACGGCCGAGGTTCAGGCCAAGTGGCTGGAAGGCATGACTAAGCTTTACGAGGGTCTTGCCGCGGCAGAGCGAGCAGATGTCACTGCGGCGCAAAGCGACTAATCGAAACACAGCCCGGGCGATGCAGAGTGACCGGAAAGACTTTTACCCAACCAGAGTGAGTTGACCGGCTTCGGAGGAGCCTTCTCCGAGATCTACCAGTGTGATCGGCCGGGCTTTGCGGCGTCCCTGTGCAGAGCACGCATTCTTGAAGTAGGTCACAGTCTGTGGGTGACACGTGAGCATAAGTACCTGGAAGCGCGATGAAAGCTCAGCAATCACGTTAGCAGCAGCCTGTGCACGCTCTGGGTCAAAATTCACAAGCACATCATCCATGATGACGGGCATCGGTTCGGCGTTTCGTGAGTACTCCTCAATCAGAGCGAACCGCATCGACAGGTAAAGCTGTTCTGCAGTACCGCGTGACAGTCCGTTGACGCTCTTGCGCGCACCTTCAGCCTCGTAGACAACCAGATCTTGTTCACCGACTACCGCTTCTACCCTGGTGTAGCGGCCAAGAGTCAACTTCTCGAAATACTTACCTGCCGACTGAATCAACGAAGGTTGGCGCTCTCTCTGGAATTCCTCTCGCGTCGTCTCCAACAGGTGCGAAGCGATACGGAGCACGGCCCAGCGCCTGGCGTCAGTGTGAAGCCTGTCTTCCAGAACATTGATCTTTGCACGCAGTTCAGACACTTTGGAAGATGATTCAAGCTGCTTGCGCTGGCGCTCAAGGTCACCGCGTTCGCGTTGCATCTCACCGAGTTCGAGCTCGATCTCACGCACTTCATCGTCAATGCGGTCCAATCGGGCCTTCAGATCGCTGAGAGAGTTAGCCTCAAGTGTTTGACGATGTTCTTGTCCTTCATCGTTGCCAAGCAATGGGTGCAGCTCAATAAGCTCCTTGACCTTCGCCTCACTTGCCCATCGCTGCTCCATCAGGCGGGCTGCCTGCCGGAACTCTTCTTCATCATCGGTTTCAGCGAATCTCAGCAGACTGTTGATCTGACCTTCTACCTGGCTGATTCGGCGTTCGAGAAGATCACGCTGTGTGATCCACTCATCAAGCTCAACAACCAGCGTTTCTCTGCGCTGAACTGCCAGTTCATGAGCGCTGAATCGTTCTGCCAGTGTCGTCATCGCTGCAGTGGCCTGCATGTGCTCAGCAGGTGGCATCTTCGCAAATTCAAGCGCCACTGCAAGACGTGACTCAATGTCCGTGATGGTTTGTTCCATCTGGGCAACGCGCTCACGGTAGCTTGAGATAATTCGAAGTTGACTCTTAAGGGTGCGGAGCCGTTCGACTACTGAGTTGGCCTGAGTCGGTTTCAGGTCATCGCGTAGCTTCGTCTTCTTCAGGACTTCCTGCCAACGTGCATATGTGGTCGCATAGTTGTTGTATGCGAGGGTGCGGTTGTCGGCAGCCTCCTGCAGCCTGGAATCTGCCTCTTTGAGTCGTTCCTCCGCCTCAGTCGCAGCAGCTCCTCGGGTCTCAAACAGAACCCTTCTGTGCACAGCACGATCCGTCGCAGCGGCTTGTTCCTCGATGTCCCTGATGGAGGGATCTGCCCCAAGTCCGAATTCTGCGGCGATCTCTTCAATCTCGGCGTTCAGTTCTTCGAGCTTCGCTTTGAGCTCGTTCCGCTGATCGCTAAGTATCGTCCGAGCCTCGGTTATCTTCGGTCGCGACACCCTGATGGCGAATCCCTGCCCACTGGTCCGGGCCCGGATCATCATCATGATTCCGGCAGCCAGTCCGCCAAGACCCGGAATAGCTGGAGCGAGTTCTTTGTCCCAGACCGCAAATGCGATCACAGAGATCGAAAGCATTATCAGAGCTACAGCTACCCAGATTGAGCCCAGGAAGCCGCCAACATTTACTGTGTCCGCCTCGCTTAACGAATCAGCGAGCTGCTTTTCAGCGTCACTGAGCTGCCCTTTGACGCCGTAGCGTTCAGCAAGCGCGCCACGGAGTCGCCCGAGCCTTTCTTGTCGCTTGTCCAGCTCATCAGATGTCTGCTCAGGGACACCTTCAACGGAGTCGCGTGTTGCGCTCGCGCGTGACACCTCTTCCGCGACGTCGTCTCTGCTATCTGTCCGTCGCTTAACTTCGCCTTCCGATTCTTTGAAAACAGACTCGGTCTCGGTAAGTTGCGAACCCGCAGCTTCGAGGTCGGCTAGCAGATCTACAGGGGTATCAAATCTGGCGATCGCCTCTTCGTCCCAATCGCTTCCAAGCAGCTCGCGGTCACGCTGGAACTTCTCTTCTTCGATCTTGAGGATCGTGCGTACCTCAGGTAGATCTTCGACCGCCTTGCGATAGTGAGCTGTCTCCGAGACAAGCTGCCTGATCTCGTCGGCCCGCTCTTCGAACGGCTCAATCACTGGTACAGTCTTGATCTCGTCCGTGCGACGGTCCTGACGGGCATCGCCCTTCTGCATCTGCTCACGCAGGTTCGTTTCCTGTAGCACGAGGCTGTCTAGTTGTCGTTCCGCGTTACCAGGGAAGTCCGGGTACTGGGGGAGTTGAGCGATCTGGCCATTAAGCGCAGCCATTCGCTCCCAGTGCGGGCGCAGGTTGATAGTTAAAGCCTGGTGCTCTCGCCGAGCCCGTGCTGCTTCAAGGGTGTCCTGCTGCGCAGCAATGCGTTCCTCGATGTCAGCGAGCTTTCCAGCAACATCTGCATACAAACTGTGGTCGCGGCGAGCCTCTTCAAGCTCTGACTTCAGCTCATGCAGATCTTTCTCAGCTTTGCGTATCGAACCGGATTTAGGTCCGCGCAAGGCGCGAAGGTCCCGGTCAATCTGGGTCACAGCATCTGGGAGACTGACTTTGGAAAGTCCTAAGCCTACGGAGTAGATACGGTCCCTTATCTCAGGAGAGTTAAGACTTGAGAGCTCTTGCAGTTCACTGAGGCTGATACTGAAAAGGTTCTGGTAAAGGTCTGGACCGATGCGGTCCAGGAGCCTTTCAAGCAGCTCGGTCCCACCGTCTGCATCACCGCTGACGATAACCGAACCGCCGTTGCGGCCCTGCTCTCGCCTGACTGTGTGGGCTGCACCGGAAGAGGTAACGATGTCCAGCGAGCCGGATGCGACACCACCATTAATTGGCGGGTAGTCGTAGAAATCGAACTGTCTGCTACGCCTGTCGAGATATCCGAATAGCGTCGAGCGGATGAACGCTCGCATTGCGGACTTTCCGGCTTCGTTCGGGCCGTGCACCACCGTCAGCGCGTCATCAACCGGATCAATCGTGCGGTTGTTGAAGTGCCCAAAATTCTCTATTTGTAGCCGGGTGATTCGCATATGCTCGCTAATCCTCCGGCTCCAGCAGCTCAGCCAGCTGCCAGCGAGCTTCGGCCGCCCAGTCCTTGATCTGATCGTCCGTCGGAGCAGGCAGGCTGTTCTTGCGCCCTGTGTAGACCTCGCCAACTACCGCTGCGAGTTCCTTCAGGCCTTCCCGGTCTTCAAGGACTTCACCTGCACGGCGCAGCGTCGCGCCCAGGAAGTCGTCAGCCGAAGAGCGAGCCTCGATGTCGATCTCTGGACGCGTGTTGTCGTAGATTCGCTCTACCCAAACCCACGGTGATTCGGAAGCGGTTGCACGAAGCTCGAGCAGTAGATCGTCGACGGACCCTTTGCGTACCAGTTCGGTATGCATTGGCCCTCTGCCTGATAGATTCAGGCTGCAGATAACGTCACGGCCTTCCGCCTTAACCGCGAGGTCATCAAGTTTCTGTTGAATCGCCGATTCGAGCCCATCAAGTGATCCGACATCGGAGATATCGACTTCGGCAGTCTCCCAACGAACCACATCAAGCGCATGAAAGCGTGTTTCGGACGATCCGTCTTCGTTGACATTGACCATCAGGCAGCCACGAGGTCCATCTTCGTTGGGATGACGTCCCTGAATGTTCCCTGGATACACAACCGCTGGCGCATGACGTCGAAGTGTCTGTCGAGTGTGAACATGGCCCAGTGCCCAGTAATCGAGCGCAGTCAGCTTCAGATCGTCCAGCGTGCAAGGCGCATAGTTGTCGTGGTTCGGATTTCCACCAACGTTGCAGTGAAGCAGCCCGATAGTGAACAGAGAATCGTGCTCTGGTAGCGGTGTAGAGAAACTGGCAACCAGGTTTTCTCTCACTTCTCTCGTCGGGAATGAAACACCCTGGATAGCTGCGAGAGGCTCGCCGTTCAGTTCGACTGTTTTCCATTCCGGTTCAGAACCAAAGATGTGGACGCCATCGGGCCAGGTAACCGCAGAGAGCCAGCCATCAAGAGGGTCGTGATTGCCGTGCACGATGTACACGGCAATTCCGGCTTCTGAGAGCTGACGCATACCATCGCGGAAGCGCAGTTGGGCCCGCACACTCCGATCAGCACCATCGTAGATATCACCTGCAATTACCAGGAAATCGACCTGCTCATCAACGCAGAGGGTTACGAGGTTCTGAAACGCCTCGAAGGTCGATTCGCGGAGCCTTTCGCCGACCCGCCTGTCAACATCACGCAGCCCGCGGAACGGACTGTCGATGTGCAGATCTGCCGCATGTACGAATCGGAAGGGTTGCAATGCCGGGTCTCAGGACGGCGACCAATTGCCGCTTTGTCCGCTTTTCGCCTGTATTGAGCCAATCGACGAGCGAATTTTCTGTGAACTATCGGCCAGAATAGCCCATTCAGCATCACGCCCGTGCGAGGTCAGTTTAGCAATGGCCCAATACGGCAATCAGACGGCTGTCACTCACACCGGCTGGATGCAACCGGTACATCGGAGTCGCCCAAAACCGGCAGTTGCGAACGAATATTCTGTCGATGCAATTACCTGAAAACTCTCAAGACAGGCAAGTGCACGCGAGCGGCTAACTCAGGATGCGCCACGACGAATCGCTAAATGGCATCCCGCCGTTCACAGGTACCCGCGCAGGCTCGCTATTGCGGTGATATCCGCCAACAAACCCGCTCTCTGGGAATGGCTGTGACCAACCCCGCATGAGTTCTCTCAGGTCGCGCAGATCGCGATCTTCGAGCATGCTTCTGACGCTCTGAGGCAGACCGACCACCCACATTGCAAACATAAGCAGCAGCACACCTGCAACCACATCAAGAATGTAATGGTTTGCAGTAGCAACAACGGCCAGGGTCATGAGCGCGAGGTAAGCGACAGAGATTACTTTCGGCCACTTCCATCCGAGCTTAAACCAGCCCAGGACGATCAGCGAAGACCAGGCAATATGCAGGCTGGGCATTGCCGCGAACTCGTTGTATCCGAAGAACGAGCGAGAGCCTTCGCTGGGTAGCAAACCCAGTGAGTGAGCAACATCAGACATTCCATAGCCCGGTAGCAGCCTTGGTGGTGCCAGCGGGTAGACAGCAAAGATCACAACTGCCGTGAGCATCGTGACCAGGTACATGTTCCGCATGGACCAGTACAGCCTACGATTGACGACGAATAAGAACACAGCCGAACCGAGTAGTGCGACCCATAAACCGATTGCATAGAAGTAGCCGAGGAAGTGAAGGAAGCCGGTTGAATAGAGGCTCGCCCAGATCTGAATCGTCGATTCATGGGCTATACCAAGTTTCTTCTCAAACTCCACAAGAGCCCACGCGTTGCCAAACGCCTTAAGTATCGGCGTTGAATCAATCAGGTTCTTGGATACAGAATAGACGAGGTAAGTACTGAAGAGGATCAGCACTTCTCGCACAGCCAGGAAGCGAGTGGTGTGTCCCTCGTTCCTGAAGTATCCGACTACCGATTTAGCCACTTGTGAATTCCGTCACTAATTAGGCGCAAAATCCGCCAAGGGTGATTTTACCTCTAGTTAATGGGAAAAATCACTCTTCTCGTCACAGATCTATGTGAAAGCTGATGAAAAGGTACGGCTTTCGCTATGTCGAATCGACTAAAAATACGACGGTAGATAAGGCTTCGATGCGACCAGATCGTCTGCGTTAACGCCGTGTGAGCATGTTGCTCTGTAGAGTTGCCTGCTTCTCTCGCCAAATAGAAGGCCGGCCAGAGAAACCCCTGGCCGGCCTTATTCGTCGTTTCGCACTAGAGCGCTTCAGCAGTTTTACCGCGTCTGCGTTCTTAGAAGTCCATCCCACCACCCGGAGGCATTGGCGGAGCGGCCATCTCTTTCTCAGGCTGCTCTGTGATGAGCGCCTCGGTCGTCAGGATCATACCTGCGACAGAAACTGCGTTCTCAACGGCAGCACGAGTGACTTTTGCAGGATCGATGATGCCCATCTCGAGCATGTCACCGAATTCGCCCTTGCCAGCGTCAAAACCGAAGTTCTTCTTCTTGCTGTCTGAAACCTTCTCGAGGATCACAGCACCCTCGAAGCCAGAGTTGGCTGCGATCACGCGAATCGGAGCGGTTAGGGACTTGCGGAGAATCTCAACGCCAGTCTGCTCGTCATCGTTCTCAAGAGCAACTTTGGCAAGTGCGTCAGAAGCCCTGATTAGAACCGTGCCGCCACCCGGGACGATGCCCTCTTCAACAGCAGCGCGGGTAGCAGACAGTGCATCCTCAACTCGCTGCTTCTTCTCTTTCATCTCGATCTCGGTAGCAGCACCGACTCGGATGATTGCAACACCGCCGGAGAGCTTCGCAAGTCTTTCCTGCAGCTTCTCACGGTCGTAGTCAGACGTCGTCTCGTCGATCTGTGTCTGGATCTCCTTCATGCGGCCAGTAATGGCGCTCTTGGAACCAGAACCACCAACGACGGTTGTGTCTTCCTTCTTGACAACCACACGGTCACATGTGCCGAGGTCGTCGAGTACCGCAGAGTCAAGCTTGCGTCCGGTCTCTTCTGAGATCACGGTTGCACCCGTCAGGATCGCAATGTCCTGCAGCATCGCCTTGCGGCGGTCTCCGAATCCAGGGGCCTTCACAGCAGCAATGTTGAGCGTGCCGCGCAACTTGTTGACCACCAGAGTCGCGAGGGCTTCGCCTTCGACGTCCTCAGCAATCAGCAGCAGAGGCTTCTTGGACTGCAGAACCTTTTCCAGAACAGGCAGCAGGTCAGCAACCGCGGAAATCTTGCCGTCGGTGACGAGCACATACGGGTTGTCCAGCTGTGCTTCCTGGCTGTCTGCGTTTGTTACGAAGTAAGGAGAGAGGAAACCTCGGTCGAACTGCATACCTTCAACGTAGTCTGTCTCGTAAGAAAGAGACTTTGACTCGTCAACGGTGATCACGCCGTCCTTACCGACCTTCTCCATCACACCGGCAATCAGGGCACCCATCTCATCGTCGTGTGACGAGAGAACAGCCACGCTTGAGATCTGCTCAGAACCCTTAACTGCCGTGGACTGCTTCTTGATGGAGGTACGAATCGTCTCCATCGCCTTCTCCATGCCACGCTTGATGGCCATGGGGTCGGCGCCGGCTGCAACGTTCTTGAACCCTTCGCCGATGATTGCCTGCGCCAGGACCGTTGAGGTCGTGGTGCCATCACCTGCGTCGTCGTTCGTCTTCTTGGAAGCCTCTTTGAGAAGCTGTGCACCCATGTTCTCGAACGGGTCTTCGAGGTCGATCTCCTTGGCGATTGTCACACCATCAGAGTTGACCTGGGGCGGGCCAAATTTCTTGTCAACGATGATGTTTCGACCGCGCGGGCCGAGAGTCACCTTGACTGTGTTGGCGAGGGTGTCGATGCCTTCCTTGAGGCGTGTTCGAGCATCCTCGCTGAACTTAAGATCCTTTGCTGGCATTTGTTTCTCCGTTAATTGCCGTGTGTACCGTTAGGTAGGTCGTCCGCTGTTCAGCAGCGAACTACTTTCCGATGACTGCGAGGATGTCGCTTTCGCGAACGATGAGGTACTCGGTACCGCCAGACGAGTATTCGGTGCCGGCATACTTCGAGTAGACGACCTTGTCGCCTTTCTTCACCTCAAGCTTCACCAGCTCGCCGCTCTCTGTGGTCCGGCCTGGGCCTGCTGCAACCACTTTGCCAGCCTGGGGCTTCTCTTTGGCGGTATCCGGAATGATGATTCCACCGGGGCTGGTTGAGGACTCTTCCTCTAGCGGCTCAATCACCACTCGGTCTCCCAGGGGCTTCAAGTTAAGAGCCACTGTGCATATCTCCTTCTGTACTCTCTTCGAACCCGGTTCGACGCCCGTAGCAGTTTGAAATCTCTGCCAGACGCATTTGATGCCTTGCGGTCAAAACAAAGTCGCTCGAGTCCGGACAGACTCATTCACGAATGACACGAAAAGTCCGCAAAAGCTTGCAGACGCGACACCAAGCCTGCTTGTCAGTCGACCATTTCGACCGTTAGCAGTCCAAGCGCGCGAGTGCTAATCAGCGACGAATTCTAGAAACGGCTGAAGGCACTGTCAACAGGTACGTGGCATCCGCGTGAACATATGAGCCTAACCATCCGCCGAAAACCGTCACGATGAACATGTATCCGAAATCTGGTTCATATCTGACTCGGCCTCAACCTCTCTGCGCGAGGTAGCTCCCGATGACCACCAGGGCGGCCCCGGCGTACAACTCTGGCCCGACCGATTCGCCCAGAATCCACCAGCTGAACAGCACGCCGAATATCGGCTGACTTAACGAGATGACGGTGACTCGCGATGGCAGGTAATTCTTGAGCAGGTACGTCTGACCTATGAACCCGAAACCGGCGATCAGCACTCCCGTGTAGAGAAGCGCCAGTGTCAGCTTTGTCGTCAGCTCCCACGGATCTCCGGCTTCGAATATGAAACTGGCGATCACGAAGCTGACGATTCCAAACACCGATTGCGACATCAGCAATTTGTGCTGCGGAACTCCCTGGGCTGCCTGTGATATGTAGACCTGTCGACCGCCGAGCAGGATCGCAGATCCAAGCAGCAGCAGGTCACCAATGATGAAATCTGATCCCAGGGTAAGGCTCTGTGAAAACACCGCAACTACGCCACCGTATGCCACAAGTGTTCCGAACGTTCTGCGACGAGACATGGTGTCGCCAGGCACGAAGAAGTGTGCGAATACCGAGGTCCACAACGGGAAGGTGGTTGTCACGATCACTGCGTGACCGGCTGTCGTGAAGTCCTGGCCAACGTTCATGAAGGCGAGTTGCACCGAGAACAGGACACCGAGAAAGATCAGCGGCTTGATCTCGAATCGATAGACGCGCAGATCCTGTCTCGTGGCAAGGCTGTAGATGATGACCACAATTCCGCCGAGAATGAATCGCAGGTACCCGAGCCGCAGCGGACCAGCGTCTTCAAGTCCAGCCTTATTGGCAACGGGATTTCCAGCCCACAACGTTGAAAGAAGCAGCGCCAGACCAGCCGCAGGAAGGGTTAAGGGCCTCCGGCTGTCAGATCTCACAGGCGGTGCAGTTGGGATGGCTGTCGGGTTGGCGGTTGTGTCTCCAGGTGGCAAGCCGCTAGTTTATGCCCGCAACTGAGTGATCTGTGCACAATTGCTACACCTATACGGGTATTGGACCGCTTACCGGACCGCGGCTACAGCTCGTTGCACAACTCCCGGAACATCGTCACACCAGCGAGTCACGACCACCATGCCGTGCTCAGGATCGATGTCGATCGTATTTCCACCTGCACCGGATGCCGCAAAGAGAGATTCGGGGACTGACTCTCCGTAGCGCTGACCGCCGGTATTCAGCCACCACATGAGTCCGTAGCGGTCGTTTAATAGGCATGGCTCACGCATCAACCCGAACCATTTGTCTGAGACTATCTGCCGACCATCCCAACTACCTCCGTTCAGAAACAGCAATCCGAATCTCGCATGGTCATAAGTATTGATGTGAAGGCCACCACCCCAGTGGGCACCACCGGAGACGGATTCGAACTGTTTTCCATCAATTTCAATCGTTGAGTTGCGGTATCCGTGCCACTCCCAGGTCGTACTCGCGCCGATTGGTTCCATCACTTCTCGACGTAGAACTTCGGACAACGGCTTTTTCCAGATAGCGGCTAGCGCAAGTGCACAAAGATTGACTCTCACATCGTTGTATTCCCAGTGGTCGCCGGGGGCTTTTCGCTCAACCCTGCTACCTGAGTTGCCGTCTTCCAGTGGACGATTCCAATCGACGGTGTCCGGACGCTCCCAGAGCGTCCCTTCCCATTCAGACGTTTGCTGGAGCAGGTGTCGCCAGGTGATTTTGGAGTTGTGAGGAGATTCGAATGGCTTCAAAACTCTTCCTGTATTTACCTCGCGAATCTCTGTATCTTCGATATCAGCGATTACAGGAGCGTCCAGATCCGAGATCAAGCCTCTGTCGAACGCGAGGCCAGCAACTGTAGAGAGGTAACTCTTTGTGGCGCTGTATGTCAGATCAACACGTTCAACGTCGCCCCACTCGTGGACGATAAAGCCATCTTTCAAGATGAGTCCAGCCGGACCACCGCGCGGAAGCATCTTTCCTAGTTTCTCGGCAAACTCAGGCGGATCGTCCGAAACATTGGTGTGGGTAAGATCTTCAGGCCAGGGAATTTCATTAACTTCAGCGAACTGCGAAGCGGCGATTAATGCTTCTTCCTTGAGACCTACAGCGCCAGGGGTCTGTCGTACCCAATCTGAAGGTTCAGGAAGCGGAAAATACACCGATCTCTCCGTATTAACGCGGTTGAAAATCCGATCTTAACCCAGGCGCGCGTAAGTCACGGAACCGCCAAAGAGAAACGTGCCGGGTTCGGAATCGAAGAACGGATTCGTCTGTTCATTCAGCCAGCCGGTGACCCCTTCGGCTTTCTCGCTTCCTTGCTCAACAGCTGCAACAACATTGCTCTGTGTCATCAGATAAGCAACCAATTGCTCCTGGCTGAACGCAACCTTGTTTTCGTATGGATCTGATGTGATCCAGTCGAACGGCGAAGGAGATAAGGTCTGTTTGTTCGGATCGTAAGATTGTCTGGGCGGAGACGGATAACGTACAGCGTAAACTTCATTGCACCAGTCGTGAAACTCGGCCTTACCGGCCATCTGCCCTCTGAATCCATTCGAATACAGCACCAGCCAGCCGCATGGGCGCAAAACACGGGCAGATTCCGCTAAAAACGCAGGCAAATCAAACCAGTGGACAGCCAGAGAAGCGGTGACGATTTCTGCCGAATTATCAGGCACAGGCATCTGCTCGGCGCTGCCAGGCATGTAGTCAACTCTCTTGTGCCGCTCAGCATGAGCAAGCATCTCATCTGAACTATCGATGCCTATCGCCCTCTCGACGACATCAAGCAGGGCGATTGTTGATTGGCCTGTGCCGCATCCAACATCCAATCCGCTAGGTAATTTCTGTCTGCCTTTTAGGTCGAGCTTTCGCCGAATCATCTTCATCACGACGGGATGAAAATACGGGCGGGCATCACGGTATCGACGGACCGCCGAGGATTCCGTCCAGAAATTGCCCTTCATCGAGTTTGAGACAGGAACCAATCAGGTCCTCCGATTCAGTTGTCTTGAGTCGGCGAAAACGAAACGACGAACCCGGAGCTAATAGCTTTCTCCTACCGCCGGGGTTCCTCATCTATCTCAGATTCGGTCACCACCTGAGCACCCATCGCCATCGCAGCCCGCACTAAAGCGCTTTCTGATGATGCTGGAGCGCGTTTTTTTGCAGCTTCCGCTTCCTCATGAGGCGAGATGGTTTTGAGTGCAAGACCAGGGCCATATTCGCGGTCGATTGCCGTACGCAGCGCCGTCTGAGCACGAGGATCTTCCATCTCTTCCATGAAGTCGTCTCTGAGTTTTCGGCTTCTGAATCTCAAGTTGATCTGACCATCAGACGGCTTTGGCGGATTGACGTTCTGGAGAATTGGGCCGAGGTACTTCCGCCGGAACTTCATCCTGCGAAGTCCTTCAGTCACCGAACGCCATTTTGACTCCTCAGGTGAAACACTTCTGCGCCTTTCTGGTGCAGAGTCTGGCTCAGGGGTCGGAGCCGGGGGCTGCGATTGATAACCAGGTGAAGGCTGTGGAGCACTCGAATGCCCGTTAGCAGCCGGGGACCGTTGAGTCGATGTCGAAGCAGGTGCAACAGCGGCGGCGGGAGGTGCCGGGACGTTTATTGCATTGAGAACGGCCAGCTCGAATTCCAGCGGCGACGAATCACCCTTTAGTTGCGCCTGGCCCAGCGCAGACAGTGCGTGCAGCAGTTTCTCCATCGATGCTTGCCGCGCAGCAGAAGACATAGCCTCTCGCACCTCTTCGGGTTGGTCTGAGGCATCATCCACACCTGCCTTGGAGAGAAGAGCTGTGCGTACAGAGTCCACAGCACCATTCCGAAGAGAACGCAGATCTGCCCCTCGTCCAGCTTCTCTGTTGATCACCGTCAAAGCAGACGAGGTGTCACCGGTAATGATCGAGGAGGCGAGGTCAACGGCGGAAGAGGTATCGCCAAGCCCTAGTAATTCTCGGGCGTTGTCCAGCGTGATCTCCGATCCATCTGTCCCGTATGAGACCGCCAGTTGCTCGAGCAGGTTCTCAGCATCCCTTAAGCTGCCCCAGGCCGTGCGCGCTATCAGTGCCAGAACATCAGGATCTGCCTCAATCTCCTCTTCACCACATATCTCGGCCAATCGATCTATGACTGTCTCATTCGACAGTCGTTTGAAATCGAACCGCTGGCACCTGCTGACGATCGTTGCCGGGACTTTGTGGGCATCAGTGGTGGCGAGGATCATCACTACGTGAGGCGGCGGCTCCTCGAGGGTCTTGAGCAAGGCATTGAATGCAGGCTCCGTGAGCATGTGCACTTCGTCGATGATGTACACCTTCCAGCGGCCTGCAACCGGTTGGAACTGCACTCCATCGCGCAGTCCACGGATGTCATTGATGCCGCGATTGGAGGCGGCATCAATCTCGATCATGTCGAGGAAAGAGCCATCGTCTATAGACTGAGCAATCTCATCCTCGTTGTTGGGCTCGCCATCCTCACCGAGTCCGGCATTCAGCGCCTTTGCAAGAATTCTTGCCGTCGAGGTTTTGCCGACTCCACGTGGACCAGTAAACAGGTAGGCGTGAGCAACACGATCGGTCTGTACTGCGCGGCGCAACGTGGATGTGACGTGTTCCTGTCCGACCACGTCCGAGAACCGGACTGGCCGCCATTTCCTGTATAGAACCTGTCTTGCTGCCATGGGACTGCTTAACCGGTGTTCCAAGTGCGCTTACAGAGAGGGAAAATATACGACACGATGTTCGATCTATGAAGATCTCCAAGTGACGCCAAGCGCCTTCAGACCTTACATCAAGGTGCGGTGGATTGAACGCTCAAACGTCATTATGACGCCTTCTTTGCACGCAATATCCAGCGCTTATCGTCATTCGGCAGCCCTGGAAAACCGTCCTGTAGCTCTGTATCGACTAGTCCAGCATCTGAACACAACTGCAGGTACTCCTCGGCTTCATATGCAGCGAACGTCTGCGCGTGCATTGTCACCTCTCCAGTGGCCGCGTCTATCACCCAGTACCTGACCGGTGCTGCACGCTGTCGCTCATCCCAGAAACTCTCTTGCAGCAACATGTGTGGTTCGTCTGAGAACAGCCCTGATGAATAGGTTCGCCACTCGGGTGTTGAGTCACCGATCTGTCGAACCGTTTCCGGCCGATCGACTTCAAGAACTAGTTGACCACCAGGCTCAAGTGCATCAGCGCACTTAATGACGATTTGCTGAGCCTGATCCCGGCGAAACACATTCAGTTCACCATAGATCTGCATCACGAGTTCGTACTTTCTCGGATACGCAACGTGTCTGAAGTCGCCCTGAATCAACTCGCAGGTGACTTCGGCGGTGGTGGCCAGCGATCGAGCATGTTCCAGTGATGCTGGAGAGATGTCTATTCCGGTGACTGCGTGGCCCAGTCTCGCCAGGCGAACCAGATACATACCTGGCCCACAGCCGAGATCAAGCACGCGCGAGGGGGTTCGATGCAAAATCGATTCGTGCAGCCAGCTGACGTGATTCTCAATCAACTCAGGACGTCTGCTGGCAGCATCGTGGTCCGGGTTCAGATGCTCCTTGAGCATTCTCCGGCTGAACTCCGGATCATCCCAGGGTATGTTTTCGCCATCAACCCATGGTTCCGCGGGAACCGTGCGATTTATGAAATCGGTGATTCGCATGAACGTTATGTTCCTCGCATGTGCTGAGCATCGAGTGCTGAAAAGCGCCTGAGGATCTTTCGACAAACCATTTTTCACCGTTCAGAATGGCGTCTGTCAACAAAAATTACAGGAAACGGAAGCACAACACTGTGATCGTAGTAAGAAGAACCTATCGCCCAATGCCGGGCACCGGCGGAAAGCTGCTCAAACTTGTTCGTGACGCGGCCGATGAGATGGCCAACGCGGGATTCCCGCGGCCTCGCGTCTACAAGGCGTGGCACGGTGGTCACGGAACTGTATTCACAGACCAGGAATGGGAATCAGTGCTCAGGTACGAAGAATCTCGGGATGCCGTTCGCAAAACGGGGGCGATCACATCGGTCTTCGACAGCATCTACCCGCTGCTGGCCGAAACGCACGACACCCAGATTCTGGAAGTGGCTGGATAGCTAACGGTAGAAAACCTCGGCGTCGTGTTGCGGTCGGTAACCGATCTCGGTCCTTGGCGTTTTAATGTCAAATATGTTGTGGGTATTGTCCGAAATCACGTAGTAGTGAGCGCCAGAGCGTAGCTTGCCTGCCTTAGATGTCTTGAAACAAGCATCTACAAACCGAGCCGAATCTTCCTGATGGCACCAGACGGTGAAATAGGCCACCTCATCAGTCATCGCGTTTTCGGCGTTGATACCACCCCATCGTGCAGCTACTGCGTCAAGGCCGTTGTTGGCAAACCGCTTGCACCACGCTTCTACATAGGTCTTTTCAAGCCCGTAGTCGCTAACCGGACACGGTTCAAGCGTTGCTGACAATGGTTCAGGCCATGGATCAACTGCCTCGAATTCGCGCGTTGCTATCGTCTTGTACGGTTCCTCCGTAAATGGCCAGTACGCAGCGTCCGTAGCGTGAACGGAGCTCGATGCAATCATCAGGGCCTCGGGACAAACCTCCATCGCGGCGTTGAAGACTCGATCTGTCATTGCGTTCATCTCGCTAAGCGGATCTTTGCGAGCCAGGTAAACAACCAAATCACGGTCTTCAAGTGCTTTTCTAAGCCTCTCTTCATCGGCCGCAGCATCACTCTCAACGAATTCTCGGTGTGCACTGGTGTCGGTTGCCTTATCCGGGGCACCGGGTAGATCAAGGGAAGTTACGCGGTAGTCCGGGTCTAATTTCGGGAGGTAAGTCCGCAGGCCGGATCCAATGGTGCCTTTTCCGCCAATCAACAGGACATCGATCAACTTAAGTACAACTTTCTAGTTTTTTAGCGCGCAGCTATCGCTGCCATCGACTTATCAACGTCAACCACCAACGGTCCGTCCATCGAGAGTCTTATCTCGACTTGACCACCCGGCAGCAGCTCGACTTCACGTTCACCGTCAAGCGCAACGGTGCCCGGGTGTAGATCGACGGGCATCGATTCACCGGGTTCCATCACCTTCCAGCCCATCACATCAATGCTGGAGACAAGCCCGGGCGCAACAGGTGCGGTAACCCGTTTTGCAGTCTCGTCCGGGTCCCCATCGAATCGTAAGAAAACACCGTACGGATCATCAATCTCTACCTGTTTCAGACGAGCACCGATCGAGGAGAGACCAATGCTGGAAGGTTCTGCTCTCGTGAGGTACATCGCGTATAGCGACTGCGGTTCCCAGACCGCCCTGGCACCAACGAACATCTGGCGAGAGATGGCCGCGTCAACCAGGGCGATATCCACCATTTCACCTTCGACTATCACCTCGAGCCGTTTGCTGCGCCGGCAAGCATCGTCAGTCGTGACAACACCGGTGGCTAGTGCACCCGCCGATAGCCCGGCCAGCGTTCCTTCGGTCATACGTGGGAAGACATTGTTCGTGCCGGTTGAAATCGGAAGAATTGGAATGTCATCGATGCCTTTGGAGACAACGCGATTGGTGCCGTCCCCTCCGAGCGTGATGACACAATCGACTCCCAGATCACTCAAAGCTGCTGCTGCACGAGTCGAATCGTCCTGGGAGCCGGTTGGCACAAGCTTCAGAAACTCAGCATCTATCTGGCCTCGACTGTCGTACATCGCTGGCCGCGCAAGCCCTGACGTGTCGGGCATTACGACGACCTTTTCGACGCCCATCGCGATGAGACCGCTGAAGACACGCCGCAGGATGTTGGCCTTCTCCTGGTTCGAGACGACCCTGCCCTGCGCAACCAGTCGGCGGATGTCTTTACCGGCTGAAGGGTTAGCGATTATTCCTACGGTTGATGCCATGACATAAACACTACACGGGTCCAATTGATTTGGTCGATTAGAACGAGCAAATGAGACCCGGCGATGAAAGAAAAGACCGGCCGAATCAGGACAAACCTGTTCTTAGCCGGTCTTCTCAAGTTTCGAATTTGTGGGCTGCGAGAGAACTACTTGCCAGTAGCTGCTCCGCCGACTGTCTCCACGATCAACCGGGTTACGGTGTACGGATCGCAGTTCGCGTTCGGGCGCCGGTCTTCGATGTAGCCCTTGCCATCACGCTCTACCTGCCACGGTATCCGTACCGACGCTCCACGGTTGGATACGCCGTATGAGAACTGATCGTACTTGGCGGTCTCATGGGCTCCCGTCAGCCGAGATTCAACTCCTGCACCATAGTTCTGGATATGCAGGTCGTGCCTCGTCCCCAGGGCTTCGGCGGCAGCTATGCACGCATCAACTGACTCACGCATCTGGTTCGTTGAGAAGTTTGTGTGACAGCCCGCTCCGTTCCAGTCACCCGGTACAGGTTTAGGATCGAGTTTGACTGAAACCGGGATGCCCGAACTGCCCGTGTAATCCTCGGCAATCCTGTAGAGGAGCCATCGAGCCAGCCACACCTCGTCTGCGACCCTCGGTGTGCCGACGGGGCCAATCTGGAACTCCCACTGCCCGGGCATAACCTCAGCGTTAATACCGGAGATGTGCAATCCTGCATCTATACATGCCTGCAGATGGTCGTTGACAATCGGTCGGCCGAAGATCTCATCGGAACCAACACCACAGTAGTATCCGCCCTGCGGTGCCGGGAAGCCGTTGTCAGGCCAACCAAGTGGCTTGATTCCCTCGAAGAAGGTGTACTCCTGTTCGAGGCCAAACCATGTGTCCAGTTCACCGTACTTTTCCGATACGGCTGCACATGCTGCACGGGTGTTGGAAGGGTGCGGTGTCATGTCAGTAAGCAGCGTTTCTGTCATCACCAGCTTGTTGTCGCCGCCTCGGATGGGATCGGGAACAACCAGTACCGGGCTCAGTACGACGTCTGATGCGTCGCCTGGTGCCTGGTTGGTGCTCGAACCGTCGAAGCCCCAGATACCTGGTTCAGCGCCGTCCTCGACGACCTTAGCCTTGGATCTCAGCTTTGCTGTGGGCTCGGTCCCGTCTACCCAGATGTATTCAGCGATGTAGCTCATATTTCTCTCCGTGCCACCTCGGTCGTGGCCAAAACAGGTCGGGGCAACCCCCGGAATTACACGAACCTAAACTACCGACAGGTTGTTTCAATCGTGTTTCCAAACTGGCGAAATCCGCTCGCCCCAACCTCGTAGGCGGCGCATACTGTACCACTACCTGAGCATTCAATTTCTGTTGAGGCGTAGATGAACCCTGAACACATGGAACTGGTTCGCCGAGGTGCAAACGCAATCGACGAATGGCGTCGCGAAAACCCGGTTGAGCGACTCGATCTGTCAGGAGCCGATCTTGCAGGTGCCCAATTCGCGGGTTTGAACCTTGGCCGCGCCATTCTTGATGGCGCGAATCTTGCAGGGGCCGATCTGGAGGCCACAGACCTGTCAGAGGCTTCGCTGAAGAAGGCCAACCTGCAAAATGCGAGCCTCTACAAAGCTGTGCTTTACAGAACAACGCTCGTGGACGCTGATCTTGCCGGAGCCGATGTCCGCCAGGCGAACATGTACAGAACGGTACTTCGTGGCTGCAATATCGAGGGAGCGAATTTCAAGGGTTCTCTCACCTTCAAGGCGATATGGCCTGAAGGCAGCGGAACAGTCGAAGGTTTTCGGTCAGCTAACGAACGAGGCTAACCTGCGAGACTGCCCGTTGCTCGCATCAGGGTTTCCTGTACCAACAATTCGTGATCCAGAGATCGCTCTGGTTCTGCTTCACCTTTCAGATCGCGTACAAACGCAGCGAAGCTGGCCACATAACGTGGCCGGGCCTCCAGTTTGATCTCAGAAACCCCGGCCGGGTATTCGCCTTTCGCCTCGTTTAGAGTCAATCGCAACGTGTCTGCCGGCTCCATCGGCTCCATGATCGCTGAACCATCGGTGCCGTAGACCTCGAATCGCCTCGCCATCGGCCTCGGCTCCATCGCAGCGATGTCGACCGTGGCGATGGCACGCGGGTACTCCAGTACGGCAAGCGTGTTGTCCATGAAGTCTCTAGCCTCACTGGCTGAATTCTGCATGAACGATGTGACTTTGTTAGGACGCCCAAGCAACCAGACGACCTGATCGAGCATGTGTCCGCCCAGGTCGTAAAGAATTCCACCTCTGTGATGGGCCAGGCCTGAGCGCGCCAGCACTGGATTGTCAGGGTTGGATTCGGGCAGCGATGTGGACATGTGAGCTCTCACCTGGAACACGTGACCAAGAAATCCTGAATGTGCCCAGTTGGCGATTCGTTCAAAACCATCGTGGTTGCGAAACATGTAGCCCATCTGGATTCGCAGGTTCTTTCTACGGGCCTCCTCTACCACCTGCACGAACCGCTGGTAGTCGTCCCCTGCTGGTTTGTCGTAGAAGGCATGCTTACCCGCACCGATGATCTGTTCCGTGAAGCCGAGACTCTCCCGGTTTGCTCCTTCTGATGAAACGGCAACGATCTCAGGGTCTTGAAGAATTTCTGAAACATCGTCGAACCAATGAGCGCTGCTCCAGACAGGATCTCCAGATTCGATCAACTGCTTGCGACGCGCCTCATCAGGTTCGTACACGCCGACCATCTCGACCTCAGGATGAGCATCCATGATCTCGTACACGCCCTGGGCGTGTCCGTGCTTGGTTCCGTACTGCGCCATCTTGAGTCGATCAGGCATGTTTTTCTCCATATTGGATGGCGCCACGGGGTTCACCATTTCAACTAGATTTAGGGATCCGGTCGAGGGCGAAGTTTAGCGACGATCAGAGGTGCCGTGTGGCAGGACGTGCATCAAGAAACTGCTGCAACTTAGTCAAGGTGAACGAACCGCCTCGATAAATGCCTTGATCTTGCGATGGTCTTTGGCGCCTTCAGTCTCGACCCCGGAAGCCACATCGACTCCCCAGGGGTTTAGTCGCCGAATAGCCTCTCCGACATTCTCCGGTGTGAGGCCGCCGGCGAGAAACACGCCTTCGCGGTTCGCAATACCCTCAGCGATTGACCAATCGAAGCTTGCTCCGCTGCCACCGGGCACTTTGGCATCATATCGGTCAAGTAGCACCAGCCGCTGCGCATTTAAATGTGTCTGAACAGTCTCTGCCAGCTCTTCCCTGCTGGTTTCTGGTCGAATTCTTATCTGCCTGATGATCGGTTTGTGCATCGAGCGTGTGTATTGCTCGTCTTCCTCTCCGTTCAACTGCAAACTATCCAGGTCCATCTGGCGAGCAATGTGATTCACCCAGTCTGCGTCCTGATTCCGGAATAGGCCGACGATCTGTGGGCCTTTGCCCTTCCTGCGATTTCGACGGTCGCCACGAGTTCGATAGCTGCGGATGATCGCCTGGCCTTCGAACGCTTTGAGCTGACGCTTGACTCCTTCAACAAAGTTAAATCCGAGGTAATCTGCACCCTCGGACGCAGCGATCCAGGCTGCTTCAGCAGTCTGAAATCCACATATCTTTATCTTTGTATCTGCACTCATCAGCGCCTGCCAGCTACCGGGATTTCAGACATCGCCTTGACGAGTTCGGCAGCGTCTTCGCCCGCACGCATCAAAGACTCACCAACAAGCACAGATTTCGCCCCTGCCTGACCCATTCGCGCTACGTCATCGGCGTTCTTCATTCCGCTCTCAGCCACCTTGAGCGAATCGTTCGGAATCGTGGGAGCCAGACGCTCGAATACGTCGAGTGATGTCTCGAGTGTTTTCAGGTTGCGGTTGTTAACCCCCACGATGTCAGGGCTTTCGGACAGGGCGGTCGCGAGCTCCTGTTCATCAAACACCTCGACCAGAGCGGAAAGCCCTAGTTCCGACGAGAGGTTGAGTAAACTTGAGTATTCACTCGGCTGCAGTATGGCGATGATCAAAAGAATGGCATCCGCACCTGCTGCACGAGCCTCGTAAACCTGGTATTTGTCGATCACGAAGTCTTTTTGCAGAACCGCAACACCGTGCTGAGCGGCAATACCTTTGACTGTCACCAGGTCAGCGTTGGAACCTCCGAAGTAGTCCTGTTCTGTGAGTACAGAGATAGCCGCTGCACCTGATGTGCAGTACATGGACGCTCGTTGTGCCGGATCCAGGTCAGCGTCGAGCGTGCCTGCCGACGGCGAAGAGCGCTTCATCTCCGCGATAACCGAAATTCCGGGCCTGTTAGCTAGGGCATCGCGAAAATCTGTGACGGGTGGAGCGTCGGCAATCGCCGCGCGCACGTCTGAGAGGGAACGGGCTCGCTTCGCCTGCTCGATGCGCTGTCTTCTGGCAGTCACGATCCGATCAAGGATGCCGGGATTTGAAGGGCTGTTTTGAATAGAGTCTGGCATAGCTCACTATTCCAGTATTTGCGACAGCTCAGCCAGCTGTTCAAGCTTTTGCTTAGCTGCACCAGACTTGATGGAGTCCTGCGCCATCTGGCAGGCGTCCTGGAAACTGATCGCTTTGCCTGCAGCGAACAGTGCTGCGGCCGCGTTGATCACGACTGCGGTGTAAGAAGATCGTTCAACCGAAGGAGGAGCATTGTGGCCACCGCCTTTCCCATCAAAAACATCACGTATACGCCGTACGCTTTCATCCGTGCTACTCACTACAAGGTGGTCTCGGATGCCTTCGGGCAGACCGAAGTCGGCAGGCCGCGTTCGACGTCTTTTCATCTGGTCAGGTGAGACCTGGTAGATCAGCGTGTGCTCTTCGACATCCACCTCATCAGCGCCTGATTCCGCATGCACCACCAGCGAAGATTCAGTACCCAGCAAAGCCAGTGCCTTCGCTATTTTCTCAGCGTTTTTCGGATCCGAAACACCGATCACCTGCTTAGAGACGCTAGCAGGATTCGTCATCGGACCGAGCAAATTGAAGACGGTGCGAATGCCAATCTGAGGCCTGAGCGGTCCGGCGAACTTCATTGCAGGGTGAAATGCCTGTGCAAACATGAAACCGATCCCGACATCTTCGATACACCGCTTCACACCCTCGGGACCGAGCTGGATGTTTACCCCGAGTGCCTCAAGCGCATCTGCGCTGCCACTTGAACCGGACATCGCTCGATTGCCGTGCTTGGCAACGGGGACACCCGCTCCTGCAACGACGAACGCGGCTGCGGTAGAAATATTGAACCAGCCCTTGTTGTCACCACCTGTACCGCAGGTGTCAATCACTGGAAGATCCGTCTCAACATGAAGTGAGACCTCGCGCATCGACTGCGCCATCCCAGCGATCTCTTCGGGTGTCTCGCCTTTCATACGGAGCGCGGTAACGAACGAACCAAACTGTGCAGGAGTCGCATCACCCGACATGATCTCCTGCATCACGTTTGCGGCATCCTCCTGGGAGAGGTCCATGCCGTCGACGACGGCCTGTATTCCCTGTTTGATATCCATGTCTGACTCCGCTGCTACTCCGCAGACTGTTTCGCTCCGGCGAGGTTGAGGAAATTCTGCAGGATCTGCTTGCCGGGCTTGGTCATGATCGACTCCGGGTGAAATTGAACACCTTCGATGGGAAGACTTTCATGACGAATGCCCATGATGATGTCGTTCTCAGTTCTGGCAGTCACGTAGAACTCCGGAGGCACAGTCTCTTTTTCAATGGCCAGCGAGTGGTACCGTACCGCTTCGAACGGATCCGATACTCCTGCGAAGATGCCCTTCCCATCATGATGAATGAGCGATGTCTTACCATGCCTGATCTCTCCAGCCCCACTTACTTTGCCGCCGAATGCAGCGCCGATGCACTGATGGCCCAGGCACACACCCAGTAATGGCACCTTGCCTGCGAAATGCCTGACGGCGTCCACCGACACTCCAGCGTTGTCTGGATTCGAAGGGCCCGGAGAAACAACGACCAGCTCCGGCTGCATCAGGTCCAGTTCTTCCACTGTCGCCTTATCGTTCCGCACCACTTCAACATCCGCTCCAAGTTCTGAAAGGTACTGGAACAGGTTGTATGTGAAGCTATCGTAGTTGTCGATCAGTAACAGCATGCTTTGTCTTCTAACTAGATCAGCTTGAATCAGATGTATAGGTCGGTTCAGGATTGCCAGTGACTGTCTCGGCTACCCCGTTACTTCTCCCGAAATCAACTGCCCGTTGATCGTCAACGACTCCGCGATATCGATCGCCTCCAGCTGTGCAGCCATCTTGTTCATCGACTCACGATACTCCCACATGGGGTCACTATCGAATACGATCCCGCCTCCGGCCTGAACGTGGGCCTCGCCATTCTTCATCGTGACGCACCTGATGATGGTTCCGGTATCGACATCTCCGCCAGCATCGAACCAACCGACGCCACCGCAGTAGGGACCTCGGCCTTCATCTTCGAGTTCAGCGATCAACTCCATGGCCCTGAGCCTTGGTGCTCCTGTAAGCGTACCGAGAGGAAACCCGGCAACAAACGCATTTAAACCGTCTTCGCCTTTACTCAGCCGACCTCTCACTCTGGAAACCAGATGCATTACATGGGAATAGCGCTCAGTTGCCATGAAGGAGTCAACCTGAACGGTGCCTGGAACAGACACGCGTCCGAGATCGTTACGCGCAAGGTCTACCAGCATCACGTGTTCGGCGCGTTCCTTCTCACTGGTTATCAATTCGGCTTCAAGCGCGGCGTCTTCTGCTGCCGATGCTCCACGCGGACGAGTTCCGGCAATTGGATGCATCGACACTTCTGAACCACGAGCCCTGACCATGAGTTCGGGAGATGCACCCACGACCGCAAAATCGCCGAAATTCAGCATGAACATATAGGGAGAAGGGTTGAGATCCGCTAATGATTCGAAAATCTCAAGAGGAGAAGCCTCTGTATGCCGTACACTCCGCTGCGAAAGCACGACCTGGATTAATTCACCGCGCTCGATCTCGTATTTGGCGTTGCTTACCAGGGATTCATACCGCGAGCCGTTTCGCGAGTCTGTCCCAAGCAGTGTTTTAGAGTCGCCAGAATGTACCTGAACTCGAGTTCTGGCAGATCGAGCTCCTGACGAGAGTCCAACTTCCACCGAGCTGATCATCTGCTCAGCTTCATCCTGCGCAGCAGATTCGGTGGCCTCGTTAAACAGGTCTGATCGTACAGTGACTACTGCCGTGAGCTTGCGTTCGAACCTGTCATAAACAAGGTATTTTGCAGGTAAGAAGAACGCCGCTTCAGGCAGACCCATCGGGTCACAGGGTAAGTCTCCGACCGATGGTTCGAAGTGCCTGATCGACTCGTATGCGAAGTAGCCGATGGCGCCGGTAATAAACGGCTGTTGCGGTAGCGACAGTCCGTACTTTTCGTTGTCTACCTCTCGACGACCCAGCTCGGCCCTCAACGCAGCCGCCGGATCCACTTCTCCAGCCGGAAATGCTGCACCTATCAGCAATCTGTCGCATTCACCTACGCCAACGTAAACGTACCTGTCAGCATTTTTTTCAGGTGAACACCCGTCCAGAATGAAGCCCTGCCCATCCGGCGAAATCTGCCTGAATGCGGCCACCGCGTCGAAGTCAGGAAATGACTTCGTCAAAGAGATTGCGACGATTCCACTCTGACTGACCGGATCCTCGCGGCCCGCTTTTTTCTCAGCGCCGAGGAGACTCAATGTAGCTCTCCTCAGCGTGGTCAATGGCTCGCATCAAAGCACCCATCTTGTGCAGCGTCTCTTCGTACTCGGTCTGCGGGACACTGTCGGCCACTATGCCACCACCAGCCTGCAGGTAGGCAACTCCATCTTTAAGAACCATAGTCCGCAGCGCGATTGCAGTGTCCATGTTGCCTGTGTAGCTGAAGTAACCTACCGCGCCCGAGTAAGGTCCACGCTTCTGGGGCTCTAGCTCTGCAATAACCTCCATTGCTCGGACTTTAGGTGCTCCTGAGACGGTTCCGGCAGGGAACGCCGCCTTAAGCGCATCGAACGTGTCGTAGCCCTCTGCCAGTTTGCCGGTGACGTGCGACACGATGTGCATCACGTGCGAATAACGTTCAACCTCTAGCTGTTGAACCACTTTCACGGACCCAGGCTCTGAAACTCGACCAACGTCATTGCGCCCTAGATCAAGCAGCATCACGTGCTCCGCAATCTCTTTCTCGTCAGCGAGCAGCTCCTTCTCAAGCGCCTCGTCCTGCTCTGCCGTTTTGCCTCTAGGACGCGTGCCGGCGATAGGGTGCACAGCTACTTCGCCATCAATAACTGAGGCGAGTAACTCAGGCGATGCTCCAACAATCTGGAAGCCGTCCATGTCCAGGAAGAACATGTACGGCGAAGGATTAACGGCACGCAGCGACCTGTACAGATCGAACGGCTCTACAGGTGTACGCCTGGCCAATCGTTGTGAGACGACTGCCTGGATAATCTCGCCTTCGTAGATATACCTTCGAGACGTCTCGATCATGTGGTCATAGTGATCGCGCGTCATGTTCGGTATGAATGGCTGACCAGTTAGCGGTCCTTCGTTCGCAGATCCAGAGGCTGTGTAATCAAGATTCGCCTCGGTCGCCGAGAATCCGCCTGTTGGAGGACTGGCGCGCCTGTGCGATCGCTCCGGAAGCGGCTCATCCAGTCTTGCTGCCAACTCCTCGATACGCCGAACAGCGGCCTCGTAAGCCGTGTCGTCATCCTGATCACCGCCGGTTTTCGCGTAGGCGAGCACTGTGATGGTGTGGCGGACATGATCGAAGATGACGAGCGAATCAGTTAGTAGAAAGATCGCCTCAGGCACATCGAGTCCGGTTGCCTCGCCAGAGATCGGTGGCACTCGCGGCTCAAAGTACGAGACAGCGTCGTACGCTACGTAGCCGACCGCGCCACCGTGGAACTTGGGCAGCCCCGGCAGGCTTGCGTGCTTTATGCCGGACATTCGGTCTCTGAGCAGATCGAGAGGGTCGACTGCACCATCAGGCTCGCCTGGCCCTGTACGTATGACTTCGCCTGGCTCTGTGCCGATAAAGCTGTAGCGTGCGAGGTTTTCGCCACCTTCCACTGACTCAAAGAGGAACGAATACGGGCTTCGAGCCACTTTCAGGTATGCGGAAACCGGAGTCTCCAGATCGGCAGTGATCTCTCGGTAGACAGGAATCAGGTTGAATTCAGTTGTTAGTTTCTTGAACTCTTCAAAGTTCGGAGTGTATTCCGGCATTTCTATAGCCTCTTGAGGTTCATTCAGATGGGTTCAGAACGACGCGTTGAGTTGCCACGACTGGCGCCAGATTCGCCAGCGGTGATCAAGAGGTCGGTTGTGAATGGCTGTGATCATCTGCTGAGACTATTTACCATCGATTGAAGCTTCGAAGGCTAAGATTCGGCTGTGCGACCTACTTCCAGCTGGACGTATACGAACTGATACGCATTGCGTCGCGGACCATCTCCATCGTTTCTTCGGCGATCTCGCGCCCTCTTCGGACGCCGGACATGATCGCTTCCTCAACGAGGCTCATGTTGTTCTCGAAGTGGGCGCGACGCTCACGAATCGGCTCAAGGTGATCGTTTATGGCTTTAGCAAGCGCCACCTTCACTTCAACATCACCAACCGTGCCCTGTCGATAACGCTCTTTGAATTCGTCAACCTGCTCTGTGTCGGGATTGAAAGCGTCGTGGTACTCAAACACCGGATTGCCTTCGACTCGACCTGGTATATCGGCACGGACACGGTTCGGATCCGTGAACATGCCCCGAACCTTCTTGTTGACAGTCGCCTCATCATCAGAGAGCAGGATCACATTGCCTTTTGATTTGCTCATCTTGCCCTGGCCGTCAGTTCCAGAAAGTCTCGGCACTCTGCCAATGAGAGTGTCTGGCTCCGGGAACACATCCCCGAACATCCGGTTGAAGCGCCGGGCGATCTCGCGAGTCATCTCAACGTGCGGTGCCTGGTCGTCACCGACAGGAACCAGGTGAGCTCGAGGTAGGAGAATGTCGGCAACCTGGCTCATCGGGTAGTTGAAGAATCCAACTGTCCTGCGTTCCACGGGCAGATCATCGATCTCGGCTTTAAGAGTCGGGTTTCGCTCGAGCATTCCGAGCGGAGTGATGAAGCTGAGCAACATCGTCAGTTCTGCATGTTCAGGCACATAGCTCTGGACCACGAACGACGATCTCTCAGAATCAAGGCCAACTGCAAGCCAGTCCAGAGTCACCTGCAGAACCGAGTCTCTGATCAGATCGATCTCGTGAAAATGGTCGCCGAGAGCCTGGTAGTCAGCGATCAGGAAGTAGCACTCGTACTCGTCCTGTAGTTCGAGCCAGTTATGTAGCGCGCCAACGTAATGACCGAGGTGCAGTGCACCGGTTGGCCTTACGCCGGTCAGGACTCGCTTCTTCTGTTTATTGTCCGCCATGTTCTTATCTATCTGGCTCACCTGAAAAATTCCAACAAAAAACCCCGCTCCCAAACAGGGGCGAGGTTGTTCCACGCGGTGCCACCCTGATTATCTGACCTGACACACAGGCAGGCCAAACATCTCTGACAGGCACTCCATGCATTTCGCAAGGAAGGCCCCGGGCTCTGGTAACGGTGCCCTTTCCGGCTCAGACTACGTTCCTCGGCGTTCGAGGAGCCTCGTCCTGCGGCTTGCGGGTCCATTCGGTCTCAGTCGTGATGCCGGGTTCACACCTTGCCCCGGCTCTCTCGAATCCGTACTGAGACGTACTAGTCCCGGTCACAGCCTTTGCTGATTCGTTTCTATTTCGAGTATAGGCAGCGAATTCCGCCAAAGTCAACGAAGATCTGTTTTTACACGGAACTCAGCTATGGTCTTGATTCATGTCTTGTCACTGAACGCGGATTGTCAACTTTGAGTCAAAAAACTCATCAACAACAGTTGCAACGCTTTGAGGATGTCGTTCGATCGCACGAATGGCTGATGGGTATCCTGCGCATCGTTCGATCAATTCGGCAGGCAGCCTGTTACGTCGGTGCAGGAGCTGTAAGAGACTCGGTTTGGGACGTACTTTCGAACACAAGGAACACCGCGAACGACATCGATGTGGTCTTCTTCGACCCTTCGAATCTGACAGATCGCTTGGAGCAGGATCTAGAAATCGAACTGTCTTTATTAGCCCCTCAAGAGAAGTGGGACGTGAAGAACCAGGCGAGAGTGCATCTGTGGTTCGAGAAAACGTTCGGATACCCCGTTGAACCTCTGATCTCTATTGAGGATGCCGTTGCGACCTGGCCGGAATATGCCTCTGCCATTGCAATTCGCCTAACCACTGACGACACACTGGATGTCGTGGCGCCATATGGACTGGCTGATCTGATGTCGATGCAGGTTCGTAGAAATCCGAGACGGGTCACGGTCGAGAAGTACCGCGAGCGCATTGCACGGAAAAAGTACTCAAACAAGTGGCCCTCAGTGCGGATACAGCATGAATAAGCAACTCACTTCAAGCTGCGAACCCTCGCCCCTAGCCGATACATATCTGCCATCCATGCGCCGCCATCTTCTCTGGTCAGCAAGCGTTGGATGGCCTCGTTCAGCGAAACGGTGTCCACCTCGATCGTCTTCTGGAGCTCTCCTTCTGGATTAGAGGGTTCTCCAGTGATCTCGATCTCCGCATAGGCAACCAGGTGAAAGAAGTCCGGGTGCGCCATGTGAGGCCTGTAAGGCTTCTGGGCATAAGAATGGCATCGCACGAGACCGAACGGCTCCAGCACAAGCAGTTTCGCTCCGGCTTCCTCAACAAGTTCTCTTCGAGCGGTTTCCAGGTAGCTTTCGCCCGGCTCACAAGTCCCACCGGGATGATCCCAATTCCCGTCATCAAACTTGAGAACAACCATCTGTTCATCCACGAAAGGGACTATTCGAATGTTTGAGATCAGTTGCTCATCCGGCATTTCGCGCAGTAATTCGAAGCTGCCATCTATAGGTCCCCACTTCCATCGAAAGGGGCGCGCTAGTTCCGGGTAATCTGCAATGTCGATCTGCGAGAAATCCATGTGAAAGATTGTATCGACTGCGAGTTTGGCGAATTCGTTCACGTGGTAGAAGCTGGAACAAATCCTGCGCCTCCATCGTCTCTGTTCTTGAAGCCGCCAGTTGTAAGCACGTACCGAGGCGGTAAGTCGAGCTACCAGAATGGGTGTCATCACCCCGGAAACAGAGTCCGGCCATACTGCCGGTTAGAGGCAACCAGACAAGAGATGATTACGAAACTTATGAAAAGAAAGTCTCTGGCGCTACTGCTCATGGGTGGTGCGCTGACTATCGCTGCCATTGCATGTGGCTCAGACCCTGACAAGGCGCCAGCCGACGGCGGCCAGAACGGTGATTCGCCGGTTCCTACCGTTCCTCCAAACTCCCAGCAACAGTCCGGTTACGCCGCAGTGAAGGCCGCGCTGGAAGCAAACGGCGCTGTGGTTGTTGCGGATGGCACAGAAGAAGCCGGAGTTTTCGCCCACGCCTACACAACAGTACTGGTCAACGGTGAACAGGTGCAGGTTTACGAGTTCGCGTCCACTTCGGCTGCGAATGAGGCCGCCGTGACCGTTTCAGACGACGGGATGCTTGTCACAAGCGGTGACACCCCGCCGATCGCAATCGATTTCCTCAACAGGCCGCACTACTACCAGCAGGGCAATGTGATCGTCCTCTACACAGGCGACGATGATTCTGTTGTCAGCCTGCTGCGTGAGACGCTTGGAGAGGAGTTCGCAGGTGACAGGACCCCTGTTGACCCTGATCAGACTGACAGTCCCGGTTACAAGACCGCCCTTGAACCTGCTCCAATCGAGTCGGTCGAACTGGTCGAGGACCCGGACAATCCTGGCCATTTCATGCTGCTGGTCACGTCCGGTCTTCCCAGCGGGTGCGCCTCGTTCCATGACTGGAGTGTTGTGCAAACCGGCGAGCTTGAACTGACGCTAACGATCCTGAACCGGGTTCCGGCGCCAGGCGAGCTGATCGCATGCACAGCTATCTACGGATTCGCAGAGCACACGATTCCGCTTGGTTCAGCACAGGACAACCTGGATGTATGCGAACTCTACACGGTCCGCTGGCAGAACTACGGCGAAGATGAAGCGCTCCGGTTCCAGGTGACTGCACCTAATGTCCGCTGCGCCGAGCCTGACCTGCCTGTTGGCCCAGTCGACCCCGATGGCCCGGCCGTGAGCCCGATCATCGCTGACGTTGACGCACTCATCCTCAGCCTCCGGGCTGCAGGCCTGGACGTGGAGCGCAGCGAGGGCGATGGCTCGAAGCTTTTCGGTACGAAATCCGCCGTACTCACCGTAAACGGTGAACGGGTTGAGATCTTCTCGTTCGCTCCAGGAAGCGACGCGCTGCGCGCTGCCGCAAGCGTTTCGATCGACGGCTACACGTTCAGCAGCCTGGATGACCCGCTGACAGAAATGCAAGTCGGTTGGATCTCCACGCCGCACCTGTACCTGTTCGGTAACGCCATCGTGCTTTACGTCGGTGTGAACGACCGGATCATCGACGGGCTGGATCGCGTCGCCGGACAGAAGTTCGCTGGCCCGGGCGCAGAGCCTATCGAACTGCCGAACGACGATGACCGCCCGTTCCCACTGCCTTTGCCACCGGACATGGACACAGTCGAAGTGCCCGCTCCGATCGTAAGTGTCGGTGACCTGGTGGTTGCTGAGTCGTTCCCGGTCCAGTACTTCATTCAGGTCACATCCGCCCAGCCCAGCGGTTGCGACCAGGATGCCGGTTGGGAAGTCGAGATTGACGGCGACCAGGTATTAATCGAAGTGAACAACACGCAACCCGCCGACCTGAGCGTTGTGCTCTGTGCCGCCATCTACGGCGAAACGGTACACAACGTGCGAATCGGCTCCGGTGACCAGTTCGTTTCCGGCGACGAGTACAAGCTGATCGTCAACGGTGAGGAGCACGGATCGTTCGTGGCTGAGTAAGGCTCCAGTACATAACGACATCGAGGCGCCCGCTGGAATTGGTCCGGTGGGCGTTTTCGCGTCCTTTCGCAGTTAGACTGTCGACAGCCAAATCAATTGCCAAATCTAGGATCTGCTGATGACAGAGAAGACCGCCGCTCCATACGGATCATGGAAATCGCCGATCACACCGGACCTGATAACCGCTGGATCAATAAGGCTTAGTGAACTCTGGGTCGATGATGGCGACCTTTACTGGCTCGAGGGAAGGCCGGCTGAAGGGGGTAGGTACGTAATCGTTCGTCGGAGTGCGGGCGGCTCCGTTGCGGACGTCATACCCGAAGGTTTCAACGCCAGAAACGCTGTCCATGAGTACGGTGGAGGCGCATACGCGGTGCATAACGGCACCGTTTACTTCTCAAACTGGGATGACCAGCGGCTTTACAAGGTCACTCGAGGCGGTACACCAGAGCCGATAACCCCTGAGCCCGCTATCGAGCGAGGTGACCGCTACGCCGATCTGGATCTATCTCCAGACGGTCGCTTCATTGTCTGCGTCAGAGAACGACATCACCAAGATCGGGAAGCGGACAACGAACTTGTCGCAATCCCGACTGACGGCAGTGAAGAACCAAGGGTGATCGCCGCTGGCAGAGACTTCTATTCCTCTCCACGAATCAGCCCGGACGGTGAAGCTATCGCCTGGACTACGTGGGACCACCCGAATATGCCCTGGGACGATACAGAGCTATGGTCGGCGACTTTTGAAGAAAACGGCACTGTAGCGTTCGAAACTCGCATCGCAGGCGGGAAAGACGAAAGCGTCATCCAACCTTTGTGGAGCCCCAGTGGTTTCCTGTATTTCATTTCAGATCGTACCGGCTGGTGGAATCTCTATTCGTGGAGAGACGGAGCGGCGGCAAATTTCTTAGCTGAGGAATTCGACACAGGAGGACCTTCATGGGCGTTTCGGTTCTCAACATACTGCTTCCGGCAAGACGGATCTTCTGTCGTACGAAAAGGCGAAGGGGCCAGCGGGTCTCTCATCGCAGTCAGTGGATCAGGAGGTCGGACAGGCGCGACTGAAGTTCAGTACTCAGACATCTCGTACGTGACTGCAAGCGCCGATGCCATCTATTTCATTGGGTCAAGCCCCACAAGAGCCCCTGAAGTGGTTCGCATGGACCCCGAATCCGGAGCCACCGAGACGATCAAGAAGAGCTCGACGGTTTCAGTCGACAGTGACTACGTCTCTATCCCAGAGCCGATCACGTTCCCTACCACCGACGATGGCACTGCTCACGCCTTCTACTACGCGCCGAAGAACGCTGAGTTCACAGGTGAGTCCGAAGAATTACCTCCGCTGATGGTGATCTGCCACGGTGGGCCAACGGGTTCAACAAGTCCTTCCTTGAGTCTGATGACGCAGTACTGGACTAGTCGAGGAGTTGCAGTCGTCGATGTGAACTACCGCGGATCCACGGGCTATGGACGCGAGTACCGCAATGCGCTTCGTGAGAAATGGGGCATATACGACACAGATGACTGCATCGCTGCCGCTGATTACCTTGCGCAGCGAAACCTCGCGGATGAGAAACGAACCGTGATTCGAGGTGGTAGCGCTGGTGGGTACACGACCATCAACGCTCTGACGTTCCACGAAGTATTTGCAGCAGGAGCTGCCTACTACGGTATCGCTGACCTCAATGTGTTCCTTGGTGACACGCACAAGTTCGAGTCACGATATCTCGATTCTTTGATAGGGCCGTACCCCGGGGAACAGCAGCGCTATCACGACCGCTCGGCTATCAACTTCACCGAACAGCTGAGCGCGCCAATGATCATCTTCCAGGGGCTTGAAGACAGGATTGTTCCGCCGTCGCAGGCTGAGATCATGGTTAAAGCGCTCGAAGAGAACGGCATTACACACGCTTACGTTCCGTTCGAAGGCGAGCAGCACGGCTTTCGCAAGTCAGAGAACATAGAGCGAGCCATGGAGGCCGAGCTGTATTTCTACGGTGTTGTACTTGGATTTGATCCCGCTGATGAGATCGAGCCGCCCGATATCAAGAACCGAGGATCGGATCAACGATAGTCGCCCAGCCTGCTACCACCCGTAACCTCAGCGGCCATTCGGTCCTGCGGATTGAAGATCTTGCAGCGATCAAGCGACAGGCAGCCGCATCCGATGCAGCTGTCGAGGTCATCACGCAACTGCTCCAGCCGAGCTATACGTGCGTTAAGCGAATGGCTCCACTCTGCCGACATAAGTTCCCAGTCTTTGCGTGAAGGGGTGCGGCCATTCGGTAGACGACCCAGCCTGATCCGGATCTCATCAAGAGAGATGCCAAGTGCCTGCGCCGCTTTGATAACAGCCACACGCCGCAGGACTGAACGTTGATAGCGGCGCTGGTTCCCTGCGGTACGTTCAGATTCGATCAGTCCGACCGATTCATAGAATCGCAAAGCCGAAGTTGCGATCTCGGCTCGAACGGCGACCTCTCCAATAGTTAACAAATTTGAATTCGGCACGTGGGCTCATTTCAACGCCTGTTATTGACTTAAAGTTAACTTTAAGTTGTAAGTTGCAGTAGCGGCAAATTGTTCATCGGATGCATAACTCACAAAGATGACCTGAGAAAGACGCGCTGCACGGAAATGAGCACGAAAACGCGGGCGACATACGGTTTCACGGATCTTCCTCGGCTCATGACGTTGATGACCGGCGACGAGAAGCATTCCACCAGCGCTACTTCAGCCCTGGACGTGATCTGGACACTCTACGATTCCATCCTGAATATCTCGCCAGATTCTCCAGAAGCTCCTGAAAGAGACCGTTTCCTTCTCTCCAAGGGACATGGTCCGATGGCTTGTTACGCTGTACTGGCAGCGAAAGGGTTTATTCCGGTCGAAACCCTCCCTGACTTTGGAAAGTTCGATTCGCAACTCGGTCACCACCCTGATTCGAATCTGATCCCCGGTGTAGAGATCGCAAGTGGCTCGTTGGGTCACGGCCTACCGATAGCCACAGGCGTCGCTGCAGCCCTGAAGCTAAAACGTCTCGGCGACCCTCGCGTTTTCTGTCTCATCGGCGATGCTGAACTTGATGAGGGAAGCAATCAGGAAGCGATTGCGTTGGCCGCGCGTATGAAGCTGGACAACCTGACCGTCATTGTCATCGATAACCGATCTTCAACTCACGGTTGGCCGGACGGCATTGAGACGCGATTTGAAGTTGAGGGATGGTCGAGCACCGTTGTTAATGGGCGTGAGCACGAAGAGATCAAGACCGGATTACTGCAGCCGCACGAAAGACAACCCCACGTAGTCATCGCGCATGTCGAGGAGAAGTGAGATGACCACCAGCTCCATGAGGGACCGCTTTATCGCTACCGCTGATGACTTGCTCTCAGAAAATGACGATATCGTCATGGTGCTCGCAGACATCGGTGTGTCGCAATTTCGCGATGCCGGTGTACTCGAGAAACACCCTGAGCGGATCGTCAACGTCGGAATCCGCGAGCAACTACAGGTGAGCTTTGCAGCCGGTCTGGCAAAAGAGGGTTTCAGCCCGATCATCCATACGTACGCTCCTTTTCTCGTTGAGCGCCCTTTCGAACAGATCAAGCTCGATTTCGGTCACCAGGGTCTGGCTGGAGTGTTCGTGTCTGTTGGGGCCTCATACGATTCGGCTTCAAGCGGGCGAACACACCAGGCTCCAGAAGATGTTGCGTTGCTGAACACGCTTCCTGCGTTCTCTATCTTCGTGCCTGGCCACGCCGACGAGGCCGAGGTTCTGCTCCGGCACGCTGTCGGGCTGTCCGAATCCGTTTACCTGCGGCTCTCCGAGGAATCAAACGCCGGAAATCGTCCAGTAGAACCAGGCAAGATGCTTATCGAACGCCGGGGCTCCGAAAACGCTCCGGTGATTCTCGCCATTGGACCGAGACTAGAGGATGCGCTTGAAGCGACGGTCGACCTTGATGTCACGGTGCTTTACGCAACTACCGTGAGACCTTTCGACACAGACACACTGAGTAAGTTCGCAACAAACGAAGTCGTCGTAATCGAACCTTATCTGGAAGGCACGACGGTTTCTGAACTTTCACCAGCGCTACAGGACAGGCCTCACAGGCTATTGAGTATCGGTGTGAAACGTAAAGAACTCCGCAATTACGGGACGATAGCTGATCACAACCGGGCACATGGACTGGACGCAGACGGAATGCGGGATCGCATCAACGAGTTTCTCCGCTCTTAAACGCGTCTCGGTTGCTGATGATCTCCGAGGCCTCGAAGTAATGTTCACCCGGTAGGCCCAAACCCGAGCTTCTCCAATCGTGTGTTCAGTTCGTCCTCTGTGGCATTCGGTACGTCCATGTGAACCTCGATTGGCTCGACACCAAACCCCAGGATGACCCACCAATCGTTCGGGAAGATGTTAAGTGCCGGTAGCGCCATCTCCGGTTCCTCCCCTGCGGCAAGTTGCAGGATCAGGTATGGAAGATTGTGGCCATGGACACGGCTATGGACGACACCGCCACTGCCAAAGCGCCCGATATTGACTTCCGTCACACGCGGTTTGCCGTCTGCATGGATCGTCATATCCACCGTCATGATGCCGTGCGGGCGGTCGTGAATCGCCTTGATCGCAGCTTTGCCGTTGGCGTCCATCACGGGGTTACTCACCCAGCGGTTGAGCGCAGGTATTCCAGTGATGCCGGATAGGGTTAAGTTCGAGAAGCCGATCGCCTCAGGCACAACTCCCTGGCAGAAAACCAGCTCACCTTCTAACCAGACTGACTCCCAGGCGAGGCGCTGTCCGGGCAGTCGTTCCGCTGCCTGGAAGCTGCCCCAACCTTTGTGGAAATCTATCCAGAGCTTCGCAGTATCAAAATCGGTAACTGCCAATGAACCGCGACCGCCCACACCGGTCGTGGCGCGTACCCAGATCTCGTCACCAAGCTGATCAAATGCCCGCGCCAGGTCTTTGTGATCGTTAATTGGGATCGAGCGCGGAACGGGAACGCCAGCGGCGACAAAACGATCGTAAGACTCGGTCTTCGAGTGGCAGACTCGGATCATTTCGACTGACGGCAAGAAGATCATGTCGCTGAGTTCAGGATCTGCCGCAACCTTCGCTATTTCGCCATCGTGCGCAGGCCAGAAGAGGTCGGGTCGCTTATCGCGAATGATGTCTTTGACGACTGGCAGATAGGCATCGCTGCCGGCCATAGGGAGTTGCACTCTCTCGTCGCCAATAGAACGATGCAGGTCGTATTTACCGCCGTCCGCAGCGATCACATGCACATCTTCTGGTGCACTCTTCAGGCCGCGGCTCATACCCAGACCAAGCCTGCCGCCCGCGTGCGTCATAAGAACAGATTTCAAGTCTCGCTCCTGCAAGGAAAGTAAGAAACACACGCGATTCTAGGAATGTGACGCGCGCAACATGTGAGACGCAGGGGCAGACTTAAGCGTTCAAACGGATACAGTGACAGTGAGTCGGCCCTCTGCCTGATCGGCAGGTTTAGTCCGGACTGCTACCTGTTACTTCTGCCAGCATCTGGAAGAAGCCTCGTTTCCTGTCATCGTTGAGATTCCAGTTGATCGGCGGATTCTGGTAGCCGGCGCTGTAGTCACCGTATGCAGCTGATCCTCCTGCACCAGGTCCTGGGTCAAAGAAACCCCAGCCAGCTCGGTGTTCAAGAGCAACTGCAAAGTTGTTGACCGGCTCGTCGAAGTCAAAGTGATCATCTTCGTTGAAGACAATTGGCTGACCGTCAAATGACTTGCTGTTCCTGACATCACTAACGATCTCGCCAATGCCCAGCGGATCGGTCACGCCATTGCCATGCAGGAGGATGTAGTCCGACTTTGCCACGACCGCATCGGTCGGCCGCAATCGTCGAGTGAAGCTTGTGCCGACCAGCAATCTTCGGTTACTGATCGATATCGACTTTGCCAGGTCAATGAGTTCGTGAACCCTGGCAGGTGTCAGGATTTCATGTTCATAACGCGGGATATCAGCCTCGTTGTTGACCTCGATCACGACATTCTGGAATCCTTGTTCAAGAACCCATTGGCAGGTGTTCTCAACCGCGCGCTTCACCGCATCTTCGTCTTCAAGTCGCTCATCTTGTCCGAAGTAGAAGATGCCCAGAACTGTGACCATTCCAGATGCGTCAATGGCTTTTAGCAAACGTTTTGCACGGGTCATGAACGCGGGTTTGAGTGTTCCAGCGGGACCGAACGCGCCCGAACTCCAGGGCTGCGATCCCGTGTCGGGTACGCCAGACCACACCTGCTCCTCGGTAGCATCAGGATGCACGGATCGGATCCGCTCCATCAGCGCTGCAAGTCCTTCATCATCGCTGCGGTAATAGCCGAGTGGCGAAGCACCCTGCAGGTTCACGCAAATCGCGTCGAGTCCATGTGATTTGTAAACAGGCAGCATGGAGATCAGTTCGTCAGTGTTGCGATCTGCATCCCAATCACCAGTATCCGGGTATTTCCAGAGATGACTGGTAAGAGGGTTCTCGTCATCGAATATCCCGTTCGCCATGCGGCTGTTCAGGAGCAGACCTTCAACACTCACACCATTGAACTCGCGACCCGCATGAGTTGGGGCGCCGTTTATCAGCCAGTTTTCACCGTCGATCTCAACCGTTGTCATATCTGCTCCGTCGTTGGGGTTGTTTTCTCTCCGTGCATTCGCTGCCATTCTCTCGCAAACTCTATCCTGCTTTCGACCGACGGATGCGAGTGGAGGACTATCTCGACGAAACGGTTTGGGCGCTTCTGAGAAAGGTTCTGCCTGGCAAGTCTTTCCATCGCCGAGGCAAACGGTTCTGCCATACCCGTCTTCTCAAGGGCGTACACGTCTGCAGCATGCTCCATTTTGCGTGAGAGACCATTAGCGATTGGTAAAGCGAGCAGCGTCACTGCACCACTGACAATTGCCAGCAAAGGCAAGTTTGCTATATCCGAGATCGAACGCAGACCAAGAGAGTCTGTCCATGCCTCAAGCGCCAGGTGCACCACAAAGAATGCCAGGAAGACCAGCGCTGTTTGTATTGCTAAGCCTTTCCAGATATCGCGGTGTACCTGGTGGGCCATCTCATGTGCGAGCACTACTTCAATCTCGTCGGTGGTGTGTTCTTGGATCAAGGTGTCGGCGAGCAGGATGCGACGGGTCCGTCCCCAACCAGCAAGTGCTGCATTCGCCTTTCGGGTCTTGTCGCCCAGTTTCCAGATATATACACCGCGGACATACACGTCCAGTCGCTCGGAAAGCTTTAGCAGCCTGTCTTTTAGTTCTCCGTCTGGAAGTGGCTCAAACTTGAAGAAGATGCGGAAGAGTAATACAGGCGCCAGTGCCGCGAGAACGACAAAGAACAGGGCGAATCCGGCACCTGCAACCAGCCACCATGTACCCGGTAACTCACGCAGAAGCCAGTAGATCAACTCGACCGCGCCCACGAGAAATACAAGCTGCAGGCCCAGTCCTTTAAGCCAATCGACGAACCACTGGCCCAGAGTGCCGCGTGAGAGTTCGAACTGTTTCTCGACATAGTGGCCGGAATAGATATCGATTGGAAATGTGATGACCTGGAGTACGCCAGTCACTATCAGCACGTAGATCAGCACGACGAGCGGCTGCGAGCCGGTCCAATCTTCTACAAGGTCCCGTAGCTCCTCTGACCAGCCAGCAAACAGGAAAACTAACGGAAGTGCTATCGATAATGCGAGGTTGAGAATTGTGATTCGAAGCTTGATTCGTTCGTACGAACGTGCCTGTACGGTGTCCAGGCTGGCTTTTTCCTGATGGTCACCTGTATCTGCAGGTGTCGGCCGCGCAGAACGGACCCTCTGCGCAGCACCTGTTGGATTTTCCTGTTCTTCCTGCAAAACCGGCTCCCGGAAGCCTGAAAATTCCTACTCGTAGTAGACGAATCGAACATGAATGCTACACGCGGGCCTTGGATCGGGAACAATGACCATTTGATCGATTGATGCTCTCGCGATTTGTGGGGATCGCTCCGTTCTCGGTCCGTCCGTAGACTCTGGATCATGCAACACGATCACCAGAACGACGGCTATTTCGATGAGCAGATCGCTTCTAGTTACGACGAATCGTCGGCGGAAATGTTCGAACCTGCTGTTATTCGGGAAACGGTCGATTTCCTGGCAGAGATGGCGAACAAAGGACCGGCCCTGGAACTGGGTATCGGCACCGGACGAGTAGCAATCCCGCTAGTAGAACGCGGTGTTCCGGTTCATGGCATTGATCTGTCAACAGCCATGGTCACCAGAATGCACGCCAAGCCAGGTGGCGAGCAGATTGAAACGACGATTGGAGATTTCGCCACAACATCAATTGAAGGCACATTTAGCCTTGCCTATCTCGTATTCAACACGATCATGAATCTGACCACGCAGGAAGCGCAGGTCACATGTTTCCGCAACGTCGCTGCGCACCTGCAATCAGGTGGCTGCTTCGTGATCGAGGTGAGTGTGCCTGATCTACAGAGGCTGCCTGCTGGTGAGGCGTTCAGGCCGTTTCGAGTGGATGAAGATCGGCTGGGCTTTGACGAGTACAACACAGCCAATCAGAGCCTGATCTCGCACCACTTCAGGTTGATCGACAGAAAATGGGAGCGGTTTTCGATTCCGTTCCGCTACGTCTGGCCTTCTGAGCTAGATCTCATGGCAGAACTTGCCGGAATGCGATTGCGCGAACGTTGGGCCGATTGGAATAGAGAACCTTTCACCAGCGACAGCAGGAAGCACATCTCGGTCTGGGAGAAGCTGGCGAACTAGCCCAGATCGCTAGCTCCGGGCTCTCGTTAAACCCGCCCAGACCCGTTTTCTGCGAGCTATCATCGGCGCATGCCCATCAACAAGGTATTCGATAGCTTTGAATCAGCCGTCGCTGACGTTCCGAACGGCTCTTCCATCATGATCGGTGGTTTCGGCGGTGCAGGCGGCCAGCCGACACGTTTGATGCTTGCACTACGTGACCAGGGAGCCACCGACCTCACCATCATCGGTAACGTCGCTGGCATTTCCGTGACGACCTACTATGGCTGGCGGGAGGGCCCGAACGAACCGGAACCGGTTGACCAGGGAATGTTTTTCGCCAGCGGTCAGGCAAGAAAGATCATCTGCTCGTTCCCGGTTCCGGGCACAACGAATCCGCTTAGCGAGATCGAAAAGGCCTGGAGGGACGGCAGGGCAGAGGTAGATATCGTTCCGCAAGGAACATTAATCGAACGTATCCGGGCGGCTGGAGCCGGCATTCCTGCCTTCTACACTCCAACTGGTGTCGGCACGGTAGTCGCCGAGGGCAAAGAGTCACGCGAGTTCGAGGGGCGCGAGTACCTGCTCGAACACGCTCTAGGCGCAGACTATGCGTTCGTTCGGGCCCAAAAAGCGGACACTCACGGCAACCTGCAGTACATCGGCACCAACCGGGCATTTAACCCGGCAATGGCGACCGCGGGCAAAATAACGATTGCTGAAGTAGATGAGATCGTTGATCCGGGTGAGATCGATGCTGAACGTGTCGGCACACTGGGTGCATATGTGAATCGAATAGTTCAGAGGTCCCCGGGAGACCCGTATCCATGACGACGCCATCTACGGATCCTGCCGCCCGCCTTTCACGCATCGATATCGCGCGACGTGCTGCTCTCGACCTGCCAGACGGCGGTGTTGTGAACCTTGGGATTGGCATCCCTGCTCTCTGCTGCGACCTGCTCCCAGATGGCGTCGAGCTTCGTTACCAGGCGGAAAACGGCATTCTTGGCTTCTCCGAAATGCTTACAAAGCAGGACGGCGATCCCAGCATCATGGATGCAGGAGGCAACTTTCCAAAGCTAGTGCCCGGGATGGCGTTCTTCGACTCTGTGGAGTCATTCTCGCTGATCCGGGGAGGGCACATCGATGTCACCGTCCTTGGCGGTTTGCAGGTCTCACAGAACGGCGATCTTGCCAACTGGATAATCCCAAAACGGGGCATTGGCAGTATCGGTGGCGGAATGGATCTAGCGGCCAACGCTAAAAAGGTGATTGTCGCCATGGAACACACGACCCGCGACAACAGGCCTAAAATCGTGAAGGAGTGCAGCTTCCCGCTCACCGCCCAGAGATGCGTCGACGAGATCATTACCGACATCGCGGTAATCAAAGTCTCCAGTGATGGGCTCATGCTTGAGGAAGCAGCTCCGGGTTGGTCTCCAGACGACGTGCAGGCCGTAACAGAGCCGTACCTGTCAATTAGCGAGACCTTCACAACGTTCAGAATCGCCTGAAAACCCCAGCATACTCAAGGACACTTAACATGCCCGGCGAGACCTTCAAGGACTACGTCGATTCGTTTTCGTACGGCTCACGTACTGACCTTCTTTTCAAGTTCCTGAAAAACGCACAAGAAGAGGACGCAGAGAATTTCATTCAGGCGGTGTTCGGTGAGCTTGGTGAGGTCGTAGACACAGGTGATCTTTCGAAGCTTTTCGATCTGATCTACCGGGCCCAGCTGGCTGCGTATTCACCACCTGATGAGGATCCGCGTTGGAAATACGACGATTCGCCATTTGCGAGGCTCAGCAAGCCTCTTTCACAGTCCAGGGTCGGACTGCTCACATCAAGCGGCCACTTCGTTGAAGGAGAACCGCATGCGCCACCAGAGCTTGCAAACTACACGCAGGAGGAAGCGACCCAGCACATCGGCGAGTACGGCCGGGCCAAGCCGTTCCTGTCAGCAGTACTCGTAGATCTGCCTCCAGAGCAATTAGGCGTCCACCAGCCCGGCTATGACATTCGCGCTGCCCTGAAGGACCGCAACACGGTAATGCCGATCGACCGGATGCTGGAGATGGAGTCGGAAGGTGTGATCGGTGAGCTTGCACGTACGGCGTACAGCTTCATCGGGCTGACATCTCAGATCAGGTTGACAAAAGAAAATGCGCCTGAATGGGCTGAAAGAGTCAAGGACGAGGGCTGGGAAGCTGCAGTCCTGGTGCCGGTCTGACCGGTCTGCCACGTGTCTGTAGGGCACGTCAGCAGGGCGTTTGAATCGGTAGGCATACCGACTGTCATCATCATGTCGAACGTATTCAGAGGCCGCACGCTAGCCATGAAACCTGCCCGAGTTGTCTTCACACAACACATCATGGGCAGACCGATGTCGGCACCATTCGACGTAGAACGACAGACACACGTCTTGCGAAAGTCACTGGAGATGCTGGAATCAGCCACCGAACCTGAGACAACACTCCTACTGCCCGAAACATACCGCGTCGTAAGATAGATAGCTGGCGAGGTTTCGCCAGTACCGACCAATTCTCATCGCACGAGTAAAAGATGTTTGAATCACTAACCGATCGACTGAACGGGGTTTTCGGCAAACTCACGTCACGTGGGCGCCTGTCAGAGAAGGACATTGACACAGCTCTGCGCGAGGTGCGGATGGCGCTGCTTGAGGCAGATGTCGATTTCAAGGTCGCGCGGCAATTCGTCAAGGACGTCAAAGAAAAGGCCAGCAGTGAAGAGGTGTTCGCATCTCTGACGCCGGGCCAAACCGTTATCAAGATCGTCCAGGAAGAGCTGATATCAATTCTTGGCGGCGAGCACGTTGGCCTGGTACGTGGTGAGAAGCCGCCAACGGTGATCTTGCTGGTTGGACTACAGGGTGCAGGTAAGACCACGGCGGCCGCAAAGCTGGCTTCGAAGCTCAAGAAAGAAGACCAGAGCGTAATGCTGGCGGCCTGTGATCTGCAGCGCCCGGCGGCTATCGAACAGCTCAAACAGCTCGGAAAGCAGATCGGCGTCGAGGTCTATTCAGAGGACCCTGCAGACAGCGACCCGGTCCGGGTGGCGAAAAACGCTGTTAAGAAGGCAGCGCAGGCCAACACCTTTTATTTGATTCTCGATACCGCAGGTCGCCTTGCGATTGATGAAGATCTGATGAGCGAGCTGGAAGATATCCGCAAGGCGACGGATCCAATCGAAACGCTGCTGGTCGTCGACGCCATGACCGGTCAAGACGCCGTGAACTCTGGTACTGAGTTCAACGATCGAATCGGCATCACCGGCATGATCATGACAAAGATGGACGGTGACGCACGAGGTGGTGCGGCGCTGTCCATGCGCTCAGTCACCGGTGTCCCAGTGAAATTCATGGGTGTTGGTGAGCGAACAGACGCGCTAGAGGACTACCACCCGGACCGTCTTGCCTCTCGCATCCTGGGGATGGGCGACGTTGAATCGCTCATTGAGAAGGCACAGGAACAGTTCGATGAAGCTGAGACGCTCAAGCTCGAAGAGAAGATGCGGAAGTCGCAGTTCGATTTCAATGACATGCTTCAGCAGTTCCAGACACTCAAGAACATGGGCCCGTTGGGCGACATCATGGGCATGATTCCCGGCATGGGCTCGCTCAAGCAGCAGGCCCAGAACATCGACGAGCGCAAGATGGCGCAGGTAGAAGCGATCATTCTGTCCATGACGCCTTATGAGCGAGAACACCCTCGTGAAATCAACGGATCGCGCCGCAAACGCATAGCCATGGGCAGCGGGACTTCGCCCACCCAGGTGAACCAGCTTCTAAGCCAGCACCGCCAGATGCAGAAGATGATGTCTCGCTTCTACAAAGGCGGCAAGAAGCGGGCTCTCATGGGCATGCTCGGACGTAGCTAGGCTGCAGTGAGGCATTCAGCATGAGCAATTGCTGATCAGTCCGAAACTGACACACCAACGTCACCTTGCAGCCTCGTCCATATTTGCACGAAGCCAGGAGCCGTTAATCGCCTTCGTTAAGCGCGGCGTGTGCTGCAGCCATACGTGACACCGGTATGCGGTAAGGCGAGCAGCTGACGTACGAGACGCCAAGCTTGTAAGCCGTTTTTACCGATTCCGGATTACCACCGTGCTCACCGCAGATTCCGATGCCGAGCGCGGGCTTCACGTCACGACCCCAGCGAATCGCCATGTCCATTACTCGAGCGACACCGTTCTCATCGAGAATCGTGAAAGGGTTGTCCTGCAGCAGGCCTTTATCCAGATAGGTGTTGAGGAATTTCTTCTCAGCATCTTCACGGCTGAACGAGAACACAGCCTGTGTGAGGTCGTTTGTACCAAATGAGAAGAAGTCCGTGTGCTCGGCCAATCGATCAGCCCGCATGCAAGCACGAACCGTCTCGATCATGACGCCCACTTCAAGACCAGCGTAGTCGATGTGTTCCTTGACAATGATCGCTTCTCGCTGGCTAATCACCTGAGGGATCATCAGCTTCACATCGGCAGGTACTTCTGCACGAGCTTCCTGGATGGCATCAACCTGCATCTTGTAAAGATCAGGCTGCGAAATACCAAGGCGAACACCTCGGTGGCCCATCATCGGGTTGACTTCAGCCATCTCGGTACGTCGATTTACGATTCGAGCATCGTCATTGCCGTAGTCTTCGGGCAAGAACTCGTGAAGCGGCATATCCAGAAGCCGCACGATCATTGGGATTCCTTCAAGCGCCTTAAAGATCTCGATGAAGTCTTCCCGCTGGCGTTCGCGCAATGCCGCAAGCGCGTTCCGACGTTCGGCCGGGCGTTCAGTAACGATGTACTCGCGAATAAGTCTCAGGGATTCCGGCTCATTGAACATTCGCTCTGTGCGTAGAAGTCCAATTCCACGGGCACCGAACCTTCTTGCCTCTTGAACCATGTCGGGCGTGTCGGCATTAGCCCAGACACGAAGACTGGTGCTGTTGTCTGCCCACTCAAGCAGCTCATCAAGCTCAGCAGAGCCTTCGCTGTCCACGAGTGGCATCTCACCGACGTAGACATTTCCAGTCGCCCCATCGATGGTCAGCAGGTCGCCGGCCTTTACCTCTTTGTCGCCGACCTTGAGAACACCGGCATCCAGGTCTAGTTGTGCATCCTCGGCGCCTGTGATGCATGGCTTGCCCATCGCTCGGGCGACGATCGATGCGTGGGATGAGTAGCCGCCACGGCATGTGAGCACACCGGATGCGGCTGCAATGCCCTGGATATCGTCCGGGGCTGTCTCAGGACGAACCAGAATCACAGGTCCTGACTTCGCCTGCTCGAAAGCTTCCTCCGACGAAAAGTACGCACGTCCAATTGCGGCTCCTGGTGCCGCCGGGAGTCCGGTAACCAGGGGGCTGGTGTCACCAACATCGTCCAGCCGGCTGTAAAGCAGCGATTCAACCTGTTGCGGAGTTACCTGCAAAACGGCAGCACGCCTGGAGATCACACCCTCTTTGGCAAGATCGACAGCTATCTTGACGGCCGCTTCGCCTGTCCTCTTTCCGCTCCTGGTCTGAAGGATGAACAGTTCGCCGTCTTCGACGGTGAATTCGACGTCCTGCATGTCACCGAAATGGCGTTCAAGCTGCTTCACCCGGTCATGAAGCGTCGCATATGTATCCGGAAGTTGCTCGCTCATGGTCGAGAGGGGCAGGGGCGTTGTAACTCCTGAAACCAGCTCTTCGCCCTGTGCGTTTGGCAGATATTCACCGAAGAGTTTGTCTTCACCTGTATTCGGGTTACGGGTGAAAAGCACTCCTGTGCCTGATGTTTCACCGTTGTTCCCGAACACCATTCGTTGCACCACAACCGCCGTGCCAAGGTCTTCGCTGATGTCGTGCAGTCGCCTGTATTCCCTGGCTCTGGGCGAGTCCCAGGATGAGAAAACCTCTCGTGCCGACGATAGAAGAAGCTCTTCGCTATCAACGTTTAGCACCGTGTCCATCATTCCGGGCATCGAAACCGGACCCGATGAGCGAACAGATACCTGGAGTCCGTCACCAAGCTTGCTTCCGGCCTGTTCCTCCAGCCATGCAATCGATTCCCTGATCTCTTGCACAGGGAGTGACCGCGTCTGCATGAAGTGATGGAACATGTCGATAGTCAAGGTGAATCCTTGAGGAACCGGCATGCCAATCCTGGACATCTTCACAAGATTTGCGCCTTTGTTCCCAAGTGCAAACCTGTCTTCAACATCGTCCGTGAAGCGCAGGACCAGGCTGCTCGAACGCTGGCCGGTGTTTCGTTCTTCTGGTTCTGGCATGATGGGCCTGTTGACTGTCAACGTCATCTGATCACGGTCCTTCAATGTTACGAGCAATAGGTATCTGTTGCCGCATTTTTTGCCGCTTACTCAAGGTATATCCATGAGTATTAACGGCGTGTCATCCGGCCATAGTCAAAGGTGCGGATGGTCTCCCTGTCGGCTCCTCGGGCCAACACACCGGAAGCCCGCCGGAAAATACTGCATGGCATGGCCAGATAATGAGACTAACGGCCCGATATCACCGCTCCTATGGTTCATCCGCGCTATGACTCATTTGGATTCGGTGTGCGCACGGTGATAGATACAACGTCCAGGCCCAACTGGTGCGCGCCGAATTTGCTGATTGAGCTATAGACTTGTAGCTCCGGGCCAAAAGCTCGCTGAGCACCAGGACAAACAATCGTTTTATCGAGGCAGAATCAATGACAGTCGCCCACCTTCGCACCTACACCATCAACAAGGGCCAGATGGATAGCTGGCTGAAACTTTTCAACGAAAAGTTGATTCCGCTATTGGACGAGCATGGAATCAGCGTTGATGGCGTCTGGGTGAACGACGAAGAGACTCAGTTTGTGTGGGTGCGGAGTTACGGCGACGCAATGGCCGACATTGAGGCGAAAGAGGCCGCTTTCTACGGTTCCGATTGGTGGAAAGCGAACGTCGATCATGTCCGCAGCCACCTGGCCCACCGTGACATCAAGCTAATCAAAACCGCTTAGTGCTGAAGCCTGAATCTGCACCCTTTAAGCGGCACCTGAAATTCACTTGAACAGGCGCTTACCCATGCTGATTCGCTTCTCTGTCGCGTAACCGTTCGCCTCGTAGAACGGTTCGACAGACTCATTGCCGTCCGCGATCTGCAGATTGATCTTTACGCAATTGAGAGCGATCAGTTTCTCTTCAGCGCGGCCTAAGAGTTTTGAACCGATCTGCCGTCGCTGCTTTTCGGGTAAAACCGCAAGCGAGTAGATCCATCCGCGGTGGCCGTCATAGCCCGCCATCACCGTACCGATCACCTGTTGTTCGTCGATAGCGACGAGGAAGAGACCATCGTTCACGAGCAACTTGCGGTCGACCACCAGTGAGGGCTCATTGTGAGCAGTCGGGTAGTCGAAAACACTCTCCCAGAGTTCGATCACCTGTGATCGGTGAAGGCGATCGTCATATTCGACGATCTCAACTGACATCATTCGATCCTAACGCATCCAGCCCAGGCGAGGATTAAACGACGCGACGGATGAAGTATTCGTTCGGCGTATCAAGCATACGTTGCACAACCTCATCCGAGAGGTTCTTCAAGTAGATAACGCTGGCCCATGCAGTCGCGAGACCGGATTGAACGTCGATCAGGGTCATTGGACGATTTCCATTGGCGATAAGCAAACGGAAGACGGCCTCTGAGATCGGAGTTCCTGGCAGAAGATAGTCAGGCTCCTTCGAGCAGATGGAAGACACGATCTTCATCATTTCAGACGGTGTCCCAAGCTCATTCGGGACCTCAGTAGCCGTTCCACCTAGCTGCGCCATACCGCGATCTGACATGCGGGTGTAGACCGCATATGGGAAGGATCTGCCAGACGCTTCGAACCCCTTGATATCTATCGAATACTTCGCTTCCGGATCGACTTGCGGAGCGGATATGGCGGTACTGATGGTATCTGTGGTCATTGTTCTTTCTTCTGTCTCTCGCTCAGGCAAACGCCAACGAACGATCGCTCACGTAGTTCGGTGTGGCGTAAACAATAGTCGTTGAATCAGCTGGAGAACACACTCTCCGGCCAGTCGAGCATCTCGACCGTAACCTTTTCGCCAGCCTCTATTTTACTCACATCATCGGGACAGATTGCGAGGCCATTCGCAACCGCCATCGAAGTGAGTGCTCCGGAACTCTGCGTACCGGTGGACTTTGCGCGCAGCTCACCGGTATCAGCTCGGTACACCAACACGCGAGCGTAGACCCTGCGACCGTCGTAGTTATTCACCGGGTCGTCGAGCACCGCACTGACTGAAGGTTTCTGCAGGTCTTCCTTGCCCATCATCAGGTGGATCGCAGGTCTGCCGAACTGCTCGAAGGCAACCATCGCACTGACCGGGTTTCCGGGCAATCCAAGGTGAGGCGCCTTCCGCTCGCCGGGTGCATCAAGAGTGCCAAATGCCAGCGGTTTTGCTGGCCTCATCCGGACAGACCACAGTGCTATCTCGCCGTTCTTCGCCAGAACGTCCTTAACGACGTCGTAGTCGCCCTTGGAGACACCTGCAGAGGTCACGACCATGTCTGCGGTCTGGAGGGCCTCTGCGAGCCGCTCCTGCAGCGACTCCACGGTATCGCGTGCGATGCCGGAGACGAGTGGTATGCCACCGTAGCGTTGTACTTCTGCCGCGACGCTGAACGCGTTAGAGTTGTAGATCTTGCCGGGCTGGTGTGATTCGCCCGGCTCTAGAAGTTCATCACCCGTTGAGATGATCGCAACAACAGGCCGTCGATACGCCCGCACTTTGCTCCGACCCAAAGAGGCCGCCACGCCGATTACACCTGGTCGAAGCACAGTGCCCGATTCGATGACCGTGTCGCCTTCTCGAATGTCTTCACCGGCGACTCTTACGTTGTCTCCTGGTTGAACTGCAAGTTTGATGCCGATCTGGTTTCCCGCGTCAGAATGGTTCTTACGTCGCGCCAACTCATCTGTGTCTTCGAACGGAACGACGGCATCAGCGCCTTCCGGCACAGGTGCTCCGGTCATGATCCTGGCGACGCTTCCCGGTTTCAGGTCACTCTCTGGAAGTTGTCCAGCCGCTACGGTGAATGCGACCGGTAGTTCAACAATCGTGCTTTCAGAGGCATCCGCGAGGTCAGACGCAACGACTGCGTAACCATCCATTGCAGAGTTGTCGAGAGGTGGGACGTTGAAAGGGGCAACCAGGTCTTCAGCCAGCACCATGTCGAGAGCGTCCAACAGATCAACCTCGACTGACTCGAGGCGACCGAAGTACGAGAGAATCCGCTCCCTCGCCTCTTCGACACTCAGCATCTCGGCATCGTAATGATGGCGATGAGGTCGTTCTTCAGAAGCGCTATGTGAGTGGTGTTGGGACATTGGACAAGTTGCACTGTACCGACAGCCGGGCCGACCTTTTGACCTTATGCTCGCAGAGTCGCGCCTACCTGGTGTTCGAGAGACCGCAAGATGCTCGACTCAGATTTGTTGATCTCTTCAGCCGTCAGCGTCTTGTTTGGTGACTGGTATACAACTCGGACGGCAAGTGATTTCTTACCCTCTGGCAACCCTTTTCCTTCGAACACGTCGAACACCGTGGCGGATGTGACCAAGCGATTTTTTCTGGCGATTGCAACTACCTGCGCAGCAGAGACCTCACGATCAATGAGCAGTGCGAGATCGCGTTCAGAGTCCTGGTAACGGACAATCGGAGAGTAGATGGCCGCCGGTCCGACCGATTTCGAAACCGAGAGCAGTGAATCTAGTTCAAGCTCAAACATCACAACCGGTGTATCGATATCAAAGGCTTCCAGCACCTCGGTTCGCACTTCGCCGACTATACCCAGGCGAACGCCACCAGCCAGTGGCACGCCGACTTCTGCAGTTCTGCCGGGAACAAATGCAGGATCTTCGGCGGCGGTAAATTCGCCTTCAGCATGAAGTTCTGCAAGTACTGTTTCGACGGCACCTTTTGCGTCGTAGAAATCGATCTTCCGCTCTGGTTCAGTCCATGAGACGCTGTTTGCAGGTCCGGCAAACGCACCCGTCACAATCACTCTTTCATTCGGCAGACCTTCACCAGCACTTCCGAATACGTGACCGATTTCGAACAGCGACACAGGCCCGGTCCACGTCCTTAGATTGCGTTCCACCGCGTTCAGAAGACTTTCACGCAATGTGCGCCGGAGTACGGCGAAGTCCGTGGAGATCGGATTCAACATGGCCACATGTTCAAGCGTCCCATTAGGAGAAGGAACACGATCTTCATCCGATGCACTTGTAGCCGAATAGGAGATGATCTCCTGCATGCCGGCTTTCACCAGAGTGTCCGCGACCCTATTTCGAACACCGATCTCCGGCCGCGGCTGCCAGCTTGGGACATGACCGCCCGGAGGTGTGACCGGTATCTCGTCATAGCCGACAACCCGGGCGACCTCTTCGATCAGGTCTTCGGGGATCGTGACATCTGGGCGCCAGTAGGGAATTGCTGCCTCCCACCCGCCTGTGGTCTCAGACGTCATGAAGCCCAGTGAACTCAGCGTGTCCACTACCCTCGCAGATGGGAGCTCTGTACCGAGCACACGAGCCAGCTTTTCGCTCTTCAAGGCAACAGTCTTTTGCTCGATCTCTTTTCCGGGGTGTTCATCGATCGTGCCGACCGAGGCTTCACCGCCTGCAATCTCAAGAATCAATCTGGTCGCTCGCCGCAGAGCAACTTCGGCGAGTCCCGACCGGAGACCTTTCTCGAACCGAAGCGTTGCCTGGCTGCGCAATCCGAGTTTGTTGGACGTGCGCCTGTTGTTCGAACCGTCAAATGTGGCCGATTCAAGGAAGACATTGGTTGTCGAATCGTCGATCTCAGAGTTGGCTCCACCCATCACCCCGGCCAGGCCGATCCCCTTCTCTGGATCAGCAATCAGCAACATGTCTTCGTCGAGTTCGCGTTCCTGGTCGTCGAGTGTGACTATCCGTTCGCCCGACTTCGCCCTGCGAACGATCACTTCGTGGTCTTTCACGCGGTCATAGTCGAACGCATGAAGTGGCTGGCCAAGTTCGAACATGACATAGTTCGTGATATCGACGATGTTGCTAATGGGCCGCTCACCGATTGCTCGCAAACGATCAGCGAGCCAGCCCGGAGAGGGACCAATCTTGACGCCACGGATCACCGTTCCGGTGTAGCGCGAGCACAAGTCAGGGTCTTGGATCTTCACTGTCGCCAGGGTAGAGGTTTCCGGGCCGCTCTCTGTGTAGTCAATTTCCGGGAGTCTCAGTTCCTGTCCGGTCAGCACGGCGGCTTCTCTGGCAATTCCAACGATGCCGAGGCAGTCAGGTCTGTTCGGGGTCAACTCGGCATCGAGCACAATGTCACCGAGCACTTCGCCAAGCGGTGTTCCCGGAGCGGCATCCGAATCAAGCTCAAGGATTCCCTCATGCTCGCCGCTCAAACCAAGTTCCTTTTCGGAGCAGACCATCCCCTGCGACTCAACACCGCGAATTTTCGATTTCTTCAGACGCCGCGTGGCTTCAGGGTCATCAGAATACGGATCACGTAGTACCGCACCAATCGATGCATATGCGATCGTCTGGCCTTCAGCAACGTTGGGAGCACCGCAAACGACCTCAACCTCGTCGCTGCCATTGAAAACCGTCACGAGGCGAAGCCTGTCAGCGTTTGGATGCGGATTCACAGCTCTGACATGTCCGACAACGACATTGTCCCATTCAGCCGTGGGCTCGATTTTTTCGACTTCGGTTCCGGCCATTGTCAGTCGGTGGGCGAGTTCTTCCGGCGACACTGTGACGTCGACGTAGTCTCTTAACCAGGACAGGGGGACTTTCATTCTTGGTCTCTTATTAGTTTCAGGCGGTTGTACAGCGTACTGACGGCGTCTTAGCTGTACTTAACGTCTAATCTGAATTGGTTTCAGAACTGGCTCAGGAAGCGAAGATCATTGCTGAAGAAATGCCGAATATCTTCGATACCGTACTTCAGCATCGCAACCCTTTCGGGTCCGACACCAAAGGCGAACCCTGTGTATTTCTCTGAGTCGTAACCCACGTTGCGCAGCACCCTCGGATGCACCATCCCGGCCCCTAAAATTTCCACCCAGCGGCCGTTCCAGTCGATCGACATATCGACACCTGGTTCGACAAACGGAAAGAAGTCGCACCTGAAACGGACTTTGCGGTCTGCTCCGAAGATTCGCCGAGCGAACTCGTAGAGAGTGCCTTTCAGGTCAGCGAATGACAGACCTTCATCCACTGCCAGTCCCTCGACCTGGTGGAATTGCCATTCGTGCGTGGCATCGGTCGCCTCAAACCGGAAGCATTTACCCGGTGAGACGATTCGCACGGGTGGCTCTTGCTGTTCCATAGTCCGCGGCTGCATCGGCGATGTCTGCGTTCGGAGCAGAACGCCGCCGTCCGCGGTTTCACGATCACGGTTGATCCAGATCGTATCCTGCATGTCTCGGGCCGGGTGGTCAGCCGGAATGTTAAGCATGTCAAAGTTGTAGCGCTCCAACTCGACTTCATTGCCTTCGACTGTCTGGAATCCCATCTCATTGAACGCTTCAAGCATCTCGCGGATCATCTGAGTTGATGGATGAAGCCGGCCTGATCTCAGCCTTCTGCCGGGCAGAGTCACATCTATCGAATCGGCTGGAGTTTCCGAGCCAGCAGTTCGTTTCGTGGCGGCAACCTGTTCTTCAAATGCGGTTTCGAGCTGTGCTTTGAGCCTGTTCGCTGCCGCGCCGGCTGCTCGGCGCTCGTCTGGTTCCAAAGATCCGAGGTTGCGGAGGATGCCGGTTAGTCGCCCTTTGCGACCCATGAATTCCACTCGCCATGTTTCGAGAGCACCTGGGTCAGTAGCGCTGGAAAGCCGTTCCAGCGCCTCTGTTTTCAGTGACGAGATAGATTTTTCAGACGTAGTTGGAGACAAAGTAGAAAGCCGCAGGGTGATGGATTTTGGATCGAGTAGCGACAGCCAGGTGTGCTGACTGCTGTGGTCTTCAGAGAGCGATTATAGCCAGCAGATTGCGAGATTCCTAAACTGCGATCAAGTTCAGATTCGCTGGGAAACAATCGGCTTTGTTGCTCTGATCGGTCAAATTCGCCGAAATTACACGCTTTCGTCTAATCCCACGCAAGTTGGGATTGAGAGTGAAAAACATGCTGAAATCCGCCCGTTTACTTTAGTAAACGGGCGCTAACCGCCAATTTCAGGTCAAACAGCCCTCTGCCGCAACGCAACTCAGGCCTCTCACAACCCTGCAGTTGGGCCCAAGTTGCATTTGAACTAGAGACAAGTTGAAAATGTTGTAGTAGTGTCCAACTGCACTCAAGTTCACGATCAGTCGAATTTTCGATCGTGGCTTTGGAGTCCAGCAAAGGCCAACAGGCCGCAAAGGGAGGAACGTATGGAAGCCTACTGCATGAAGTGCAAGACCAAGCGCGAGATGTCTAACCCAGAGCAGATCACGATGAAGAACGGCCGACCCGCAACCCAGGGCAAGTGCCCAACCTGCGGAACCAAGATGTTCAAGATCGGCAAGTCCTAAATTCAGACATCTCCCGCGTAGTCCGGGCGGCATGCACGGCTGTCAGCCGGATACCCGCCCAATTTCGCCTTCAGAGGGGTACGTCGTACGACGTGCCCCTTTTGCTTTGATCGAAAGTTCTACTACTCAGGAAACCTAAGGTTACCCTTGACCTTGCGCTAATCAGGATCTCACGACACTGATCCACTGAGCCCGGAAGGAACATGGCCATGGAGAAGGTTCAGCTTGGTAAGACCGGATTTGAAGTCACCAGACTCGGTGTTGGACTTGCCGAAATCGGCTTTGAGCTATCAAGCTCTGAAAGCGAACAGGCGGCTGATGTGCTGAATTCCGCGCTCGATGCCGGAATCAATTTTTTGGACACGGCCGCTTGCTACTCGATCTCGGAAGAACTGATCGGCAAAGCCGTTTCACACCGGCGAGACGAGTATGTCCTGGCAACAAAGGCCGGGCATGTGACCGGCGGCTATGACGGAGAAGCATGGAGCTACGAGACAGTGGCTGACAGCGTGGATCGAAGTCTGGAGCGACTCAATACCGACCACCTCGACATCGTGCAGCTGCATTCCTGTGGCATCGACGTTCTTGAGCAGGGTGACTGCATCCGCGCGCTGCAAGATGCCAAAGCGGCTGGAAAGCTTCGACACGTCAGCTACAGCGGAGACAATGAAGACGCCCATTGGGCGGTCGATTCTGGCTTGTTCGATACGCTGCAGACCAGCTTCAACCTGACTGAACAGGGCGGGCGGACATCTGGACTGCTGGAAAAAGCAGAGAAGCGCGGCATGGGAATCATCATCAAGCGCCCAATTGGCGGTGGAACCTGGGCACGAGCGCGCCGAGGCGAACGCACTCCACGCGGTTATGACGATGAGTACCTCAGGAGAGCCAGACAGATGGCTGCAGAAGGCGAGTTGCCCGGAGAACCAGAAGATCCGATTCTGCTTGCCTTGGGCTTCACGCTTGCACAGTCGGAAGTAGATGTTGCGATTGTCGGCACAAAGAACCCTGCGCACATGAAGTCAAATATTCGGCAGGTCGAGGAAGATCTGCCGATCAACCAGAGCGCAATCGACGAACTGAGGTCACGCTGGGACAAGTACGGGGGCGGTTGGCGGCAACTTACGTAGAGACACTGCTTCGACCTTACTTGCATGGAGAAAACCGACCGGTGACCATTGAACGAATCGAAATTCGAACTCTGATTGGCAAACTGGACAGGCCATTCGGATGGTCTCAACGCTGGACAGACACACGTGGAGTTACGGCGGTCAAGATGACGGACTCTGACGGCGCCGTTGGTTGGGGCGAGTGCGGTGCCGATCCGCAGTCCCGGGCCGCGCTTGAGCAGCTTGCTCCAGAGGTGATTGGCAGCCAGCCGGCTCATGTTCGTGCAATCTGGCAGCAGCTATTCGAAACGTTCTTCCAATCGCACGGCTTTGCTGGCGGACACGTTCCTGCGTTGTCAGCGATCGACTTGGCACTCTGGGACCTTGCTGGAAAGCAATCAGGAAAGCCTGTCTGGGAGCTTCTGGGCGGCAAGATGCGTGATGCAGTTCCCGTATACGCAACTGGTCTTTACTACACCGAAGACGACTACCCGGACGCCCTATTTTCCGAAGCTTCAGGCTATGTCGACCAGGGTTTTTCGGGCATGAAGATGAAGGTCGGCGGGATGACCGTGCCGCAGGACATCGAAAGAGTGCTTGGGCTCAGGAAACACCTCGGCGACGATATCCACCTGATGTTCGATGCAAACGAGGGCTATGACGCGCCGACGGCGATCCAATTCGCCAACCGAGTTGCTGACGCCAATATCTCCTGGTTTGAAGAGCCGTGCCCTTCATATGACGACTCAGCGAACCTTCTGGTCCGACAGCAATCACCGATTGCGATTTCAGGTGGAGAGAGCCTGAAGACTCGCCACGAGTTTGCTTCTCGGCTGGCGAATCGCGTGTTCGACATCGTCCAGCCAGATATAGCGGTCGCTGGCGGCATCTCCGAGATGCAGGTTATCGGCCAGATGGCGAACGCTCATGGGATCAAGTTCCACCCGCACTTCTGGGGCACAGGAATCAGCTTTGCGGCCTCTCTCCAACTGGTCTCAACAATGCCGTTCTCGCCACCTAAGTACGTGCCTGAGCCCTACGTGAACGAGCCAGTTCTGGAGTTCGATCAGACACCGCACCCTGTCCGCGAGAACATCACACCAGGATTCGAGGTCAACGAAAGCAGAGTCGCCGTACCGAAGGATCCGGGACTCGGCATCGAAGTAGACGAAGGAGAAGTTGAGCGATTTACGGTGGGTGAGGTGGATACTGTCGGACAGCGATAATGGGAATTTCTATTAGAAGGCTATGGCGACAAATTCAGTAGTTTTCGAGTACAAAGAGTTCCGACTCTCCCAGCGGGAGTTTGACCGGATCTTTGAGAGGGACGGAAGCTACAGGGATTTTTGGTGGTTCGGAGCTTCCGCATCGATCGTACAAGATTTGCTTTCAGTACTCAGGTCCCTCCCGTATCGATGGCAGATTGACGGTATCGAATCCGCTACATCAACTGATTACTTCAAGGTGGCCGAACAGCAGTCATCCCCGACCATCAGCATATGGCTTCCAGAGCAAATACTGTTGAACTGCTGGTGGGACGGCGAACGGCAGATATATGGTGACTTGGATCCGAAGGACATCACAGAGAAAAACTGCAAGTACGTTTTTCAGTTCCTTCGAGAGATAGGTACTGCCATGGAACGAGACATTTTCTTCGGCGATGACGGTCCGGGCCGTTTGTCTGCCCCAGAGAAGTATCAGGTGGCTTGGACCTTTGTTGCTTACGATGTATCAACTGACTCGTTCTATCTGTTGAGGTAACTAAAACAATGAAGATCACTGACATTACTGTCACGTTATTCGCGTGGGACGACATCCCGGTCACGAACTACAGCCCTAAGTCAGGAACCATGAGCGGCTCTTCGCAGATGGGACTTGTGACCATATCGACCGATGAGGGTGTGCAGGGTCACTCGTTCCTCGGCACGTCTGGACAAGGCGCCGATTTCGACGGCCCATCGATCATTGAACGCTTCAAGGCGTTACTCATCGGCAAGGACCCGCTGCAGCGTGAAGAGCTATGGCAGCTCTGCATGCTCGGTGTGCGCCGCAGCACCATTCGCGCCGTCGGCGCCGTAGACGTTGCGCTCTGGGACATTGGCGGTAAGGTCGCTGGCCTTCCGGTCTACAAGCTTCTCGGAGGCTACAGGGAGTCCATACACGCCTACGCATCCTCTCCGGTGTATCCAACGCCGGAGGAGTACGTCGAAGAGGCTCAGAAGCTTAAGGACGCAGGCTGGACCGCCTACAAGATTCACCCACCAACGTACCCTGACGAGGACATCGCGGTCTGCCAGGCGGTACGGGAGGGTGTTGGCGACGATCACGTTGTGATGCTGGATTCAACCTGGTCTTACCAGTACACGGACGCGGTGCGAGTCGGCCGTGCGATCGAAGAGCTGGGCTATCTCTGGTACGAGGACCCGCTGGCCGATGACGATATCTACAACTACGTGAAGCTGCGGCAGAAGCTGGACATCCCGATACTGGCTACAGAGTACTCGCCGGGTGGATTTACGGCGTACGGACCGTGGATCACAGAGCGAGCGACCGATTATCTGCGAGGCGACGTAGCTGTGAAAGGCGGCATCACTCCATTGATGAAAACCGCTCATCTTGCCGAGGCTTTTCACATGAACTACGAGGTTCACCACGGCGGAAACTCACTGAACAACGTGGCGAATCTGCACGTCATCATGGCGATCCAGAACACGACCTATTTCGAGGTGCTTCTGCCTTCGGGCGCTCAGAAATACGGGCTTGTCGAGGACATCGAGCCTGACAAAAACGGCCTTATTCACATCGCGCCGTTCAACAAACCTGGACTCGGTGCTGAGATCGACTTCGCCCTGATCGAGCGAAAGAAGACCGGCGTGTTGAGCTAGGGTTGCCACCTGTACTCAGACGCTTAGTGACTCATCAGCAATTTAGCTTGAAAACGGCTTGCTAAAACGGTCTACTTGGGAGCAACAAAGATGACTGAGCACTCCCTGAACGAAGTCATCATCCACTGTAAGGGCCTTATCTTTGACGAACTGGGCAGATTGCTGCTTGTGCAGCAGGCTGAGAGCTTCGGCACCTACTGGAACGCCCCTGGGGGTCGCATGGAAGTTGCAGACACACTCGAGAGTTGTCTGGTGCGCGAGGTTAAAGAAGAGACCGGTCTGATAGTTGAAGATGCGAAGCTCGCCTACTCGCACACGTTCGTTTCACCGGGTGTGTCCGACATCTACTTCGGCTTTCACGTCACACGCTATTCGGGAGTACTCGGAGTCGGCACGTCGCTCACCGAGACAGAGCAGGTGGAGATCACCGACATGCGGTTCGTGGCACAGGAAGAGAATCTGTCACACCCGTTGTTCCCTTTGAAACTCTGGGACGTCGCTGAGTATTGCAGCCGAGGCGAGGTCAGGCCAACCGAGTATTTAGGCACGGAGACGAGGGAAAGCTACTGATTCAGCGCCCAGGACTCCCTGAGCGCTCTAATCACTCGTCAGTCTGATCTCGCCCTCTGGCGTCGCTTCCCAGAGAGACATGAACGGCAGGCCACGGCGGTGCACTTCATCGCTGCCACCCTGCTTGCGGTCGAGCACACAAAGCACGAGAGCCACTTCGCAACCAAAGGCCTGGACTGCGTCGATGGCCTCCAGCAGGCTGCCTCCAGTAGAAACGGTATCGTCGAAAACCGCCACTTTCATCCCAGGTTTGGCCGATCCTTCGATCTGACGGCCCATGCCGTGCCCTTTGGCTTCAGGCCGCACGAAAAACCCGGTGAGATTTGCATCCTCCTGCCATGCGCGCAGCATAAGTGAGCCGACAATCGGTACAGCAGCGACGGTGGGACCGCCAGCGGCTTCGCATCCGGACTCGACAATGCGCTCCAGGAATAGCTGTGAGATCAGGTGGGAGCCCTCCGGGTCGAGTGAGAGTCGGCGACCATCGAAGTAGTAGGTACTTTTCTGCCCGGACGTGAGTGTGAAGTCGCCAAATTCGAGTGCACCGAGCTCCTTCGCCCGCTCGAAGAGTCGCGCTGCACCGGAAGCTGTCTGCACCATAGGGATCCTTTCAGTGTGTTTTTGCCTGTTCAGTCGATTCTAATCCGTCGATGGAAACCTCTGGTGAGCCAACTCTGCTTACCTGTAGAGTTCGTGATGCTCTATATAGGCGGCTACTTCCGCCGGGAGTTCTTCGGCCACGTCCTGGCCGGTTACTAGCTTTGCTCTCAGCTTCGTGGCGCTGATATCAATCATGGGGCCTTCTGAAAATTCTGCCGCATGCGCGGGGTGGCCGATCGGTAGATCTTCAGCCCATGACTGCCCGGGTCTCCCGATAACCAGGATCGAGCATAGATCAGCCAGCTCTGACGCTCGGTGCCAGCGATTCATTGAGAGTGCAGCGTCCACTCCCACGATCAGCACAAATTCAGTACCGCCTTCGTACCGTTCACGCAAATCTCGAAGAGTGTCTACGGTGTATGTCGCACCTTCGCGCGCCACATCGACATCGCTTGCCTCAAGCCCGGGCTCACCTGCCACGGCGAGCTTAGTCATTTGAAGTCTGTCCTGCGCAAGTGCGGAAGGCGTCTCGGACCGAAGCCAGGGCTTACCGGCGGGCACGAGCAGCACCATTTCTAAGTCGCCATGTGCCAGTGCAAAACGAGCGATAGCCAGATGACCTTTGTGTATCGGGTCAAAAGTCCCGCCGAACACACCTATGCGTCGGCATTTCGTTTCGCTCAGTCCCACTCAAACTCCATCTCGTCAACGATCACAGTCGCTCCAGCCACGACCCCTGCCTCTTCAAGCTCTTTCGTTACGCCGAGGTCTTTGAGTCGATGTTGAAACTGAACCAGAGTCGTCCAATCCTCGAGATTACTGCCGCGTGCAAGCCGAACCGCTCTCGGGTGAACTACTCGGTAGACGTCTTCGTCGACCACCTCAACGAGCCTGCGTTTAACGTTGACGGGTCTTGGTCTCAGCACCGGTCGATCTGCAACGTCACCAGATGAGGATTCGCGCGGTAGTTGAATCAGGTGTCTTCGCATCTCAGCGATAAGTTGATCGACACCTGCACGGGTTGCGGCCGAGATAGATAAGACGCTGATATCGTCACCGAACGCTGCGTTGACCTCGTCTTCCAGCCATTCAACCTCAGAAGGCTCTTCGAGCATGTCAATCTTGTTGATAACGATCAGCTGAGGAGTCGATGCAAGCCTTTCGTTGAACTTCCGCAACTCCTCGTTGATGGTCCGGATCCGTTCAACGACATCAGCTTCTGAGCCATCGACAACGTGGGCAAGCACACGAGTCCGCTCTATGTGTTTCAGGAACTCGTGCCCAAGCCCGACTCCAGCGTGAGCACCTTCAATAAGACCTGGAATATCCACAACTACGAAGGCATCGTGTTCAAAGTAGACAACGCCAAGCGAAGGCTCGAGAGTCGTAAACGGATAGTTTGCTATTTTCGGCCGAGCAGCGCTGATAGATGCCAGGATGCTGGACTTGCCAGCGTTGGGTAGACCGATTAGCCCAACGTCCGCCAGCAACTTCAGGTCAAGGCGCAAATCTCTCTGCTCACCGATCTCTCCGGCTTCAGCCAGCATGGGAGTCTGGTTGGTCGAAGATGCGAATCGGGTGTTGCCATACCCGCCCTGACCACCTTTTGCCACTACGAGTCTTTGTCCGTCCTCGGCGAGATCCCCAACCAGGTCGCCTTTTTTACCACCAGTAACATCCCAGACCTCGGTTCCGACAGGAACTTCGATCACGAGATCCTCGCCATCGCTACCGGTCTTCTTTGCAGACTTGCCAGACTCACCGCTCTTCGCCTGCAGGACCATTCCCTTTCGGAATTTGAGAAGTGTGTTGACCGACGTTGATGCAACGAAGATCACGCTTCCACCGTGGCCACCATCACCTCCAGCCGGACCTCCACGCGGTACGAAGGCTTCCCTGCGGAAGTTGACCACACCGTTTCCCCCATTACCGGCACGGGCTGTTATTTGTGCCGAATCGATCATGTGGAAATCTCTCAGGTCATTCAGGCCTTTCTCTCATATCCAGTAAGGCCTGTGGGAATGTGGAATGCGAACTGAAGCTAAGTATAGGTCGGAGCGTGGAAGAAGCGGAGTGACTCGGGGTTTCTGGTTTTGTCTCGTGGATAGGTTTGCGACTCGTGTGGGGAGTACGTGCACTGGTCAGAATGGGGCTGACAGATTCCTTTGGTACTACCGAAGCAGCGTCCAGTTCTCACCGGTCCAAAACCCGGTTTTCCACACCAGACTTGCCCAGGCTGCATCGTCACTACAGGTTCTGAGTTTAGATCCATGACGACGCCGAAAAGGGCCTATCAGAGACCGGATCGGATGGCATTCACGCCGCCTATCTAACGCAGCGAACTACGCACTTCGGCTGTCAGTCGGCGTACTTCAACAGACTCGGCGTGCTCCTCTTCGAACCGCTTCTGCGCATAAAGGATGCTTGAGTGATCCTTGCCACCAAGAGCGTTACCTGCGCCTGTAGCAGTTAACTTGCTCTCTTCTCGGAGGAGATAGGCTGCCAGGCGACGCGCAGAAGATGTGCGCTTATCTCGCTTGCGGCCGGTAATCGCCGACTCTGGGACGCCCGTATGAGTCGCCACTGCAGATATCACGTCTTCGGCACTCGGAAATCTCCGAGGAACTGTTGCACCAATACTGGCGACGGCCTTCTCGGCAAGTTCGATGTCGATTTCAGCCTGCGTGAGCTGAGCAAATGCGACTACACGGTTCAGTCCACCTTCGAGATCGCGCACGCTGCTCACCGGAGAGGATGCGAGCACTTCGATTACATCGGACGGCAGCTTGCAGCCTTTACTTTCTGCTTTCTTCTCGATAATTGCGTATCGAGTTTCAAAATCTGGTGGCTGAATATCCACGACGAGTCCTCCAGCGAGTCTTGACTTGATTCGCTGCTCAACCTTCATCTTCTCGGCAGGCAGCTCGCCAGAGATGACGATCTGCTTGCCAGCCATCTGAAGCTCATTGAAGGTGTGGAAGAACCCTTCCTGTGTCTGAGGCTTACTTGCAATAAATTCGATGTCATCAACAAGTAAAGCATCCACTCCACGGTAGCGAGCCCGAAATTCTTCTGTCCTTCCGTCTCTGATAGCGCGGATGTACTCGTTCGTGAACTTTTCAGCGCTGACGTAAAGAACGGATAGTCCCAACCCTGAGAGCGAGTGACCGATTGCGTGCATCAAATGGGTCTTGCCGAGGCCCACAGCGGAGTAGAGATACAGTGGGTTAAATGCACTACCAGGCGATTCGGCAACCTGCATTGCTGCCGCGTGCGCAAGCTGGTTGGAAGGCCCGGAAACGTACTGGTCGAAGCTGAATTCGGGTCTGAATCGGGAAAGGTTCCTCGGTGCGGGAACTTGCTCCTCAGGTCGGTACTCTGGCCTAGTAGCCGCGAACCCATTACTTGCTACTGCGTGAACAGCCGTGTTTGTGTTGTCACGGACAGCGAACCGAACCTCGAAGGATTCGTGTGTGACCTGTTCAACCGCTCGCTCGATAGATGCGGAAAGACGTTTCTCAAGCATTTCGGCTGTGAATGCGTTTGGTGCCGATACCGTCAGGACCCCATCTCTGACACTCTGGGCGGAGGTGTTGCGGAGCCAGGTCTCGAAGTTAGGCCTTGGAATCTCCACTTCGAGCTGTCCTAGCGCTGCGGTCCACACCTGAGAAGCGGATTTCGTGTCCAGTTTTGACTCCCCCGAAAAACGGCAATAGAAGATCTGTCCGCCCTGCGCAGGCGGATTAAAAAACCAAGCGATCGATAAGGTGATTTACGGCGTACAGACCGTTGGCCCGGAATCGGACTCTGCTGGTGCGCCGCAGGGCAAAGTTAACATGGCCTAACAGAGTCCACGCAACCCCTAAAAAGGGGTCTTTTTGGGGACTTATCAACCGATTTCCCCGGCAACCATAAAGCCTGCGATCAACTTGACTTTCGGTCCGTTTCATGCATTTTGAGTCGCCGTTTCCCACAATGAACAGCTACAGGGCATTTGAGACAAGTTTCTGGCAGCCGAGTGACGGAGTTCGAGGACAGATTTATCAATGAGAGCAGTCTTTTTTGGATCGCCTGACGACGCCGTGCCGGCATTGGACCGCCTGCTGAAAACTGGTGTCGACGTGGCCGCGGTGTACACCCGCCCTGACAGGAAGGCTGGTCGTTCGAGAAGCCCTCAGCCGACACCTGTGAGGGTTGTTGCGGAGGCGAAGGGACTTCTGGTTGAGACTCCGCAAGGACTCAGAGATTCTCTGATCCAAGAACGACTAATGTCTCTTGGCGCTGATGTTTTCGTTGTTGTGGCCTACGGCCGGATACTGCCGCCGGAGGTTCTCGCCATGCCGAGACTGGGCGTCGTGAATATTCACCCGTCTCTCTTGCCGCTGCACCGAGGTCCAAGTCCAGTCTCGACTGCCATCTTGAATGGCGATGATGCGACCGGCGTTACAGTGATGCTGCTGGACGAAGGCATGGATAGCGGACCGCTGCTGATGCAGTCCGACCCAGTTGTCATGAGTGGTGGCGAACGAACGGGTGAACTCACGAAGAGACTGTTTGAAATGGGCGCTGAAATGTTGCCCGGCGTGCTGGAGGGACTTGAAAACGGCACCTTGGTCGCTCGACCACAGGATGAAGAAAGAGTCACAGTCACACGGCTAATGAAGAAGCAGGATGGCCGGATCGACTGGAGCGCAGCGGCAGAACACATCGAACGCATGACACGTGCCTTTGATCCATGGCCCGGCGCGTTCACTTCCCTTAAGGGTAAGAACCTCAAGATATTGACAGCAGCGATTGGCGATCAGAATCAGGTAGAAGGGCAGCCAGGCCTGGTGACTGTGGCGGAAAAAAGGCTTTTCGTATCGACTGGCGAAAAATCGCTTGAACTGCTCGAACTGCAAGCCGAGGGGCGGCGCTCCATGGCTGTGCATGATTTCCTCAACGGAGAGCCGGATCTTCATGGTTCCGTTCTTGGCGAGTAAGGTGCAAGTCCACGCGGAACAACACTGCGAAGGTCACTCAGGACGCACAGCTTCAAGACTCATGACAGAATTCCAGTACGATCAACAACCGCTTTACGCCAAAGCTGTCAGGCGATGAAACTAGTTCACCACGAACACGGCCAACAGGAAGCAAGAACAGATGACAGACCTGCTCATTAAGAATGGCCGACTGCTTGATCCATCCCAGGACCTGGATGGAGTGATGGATATAGCCGTCAGTAACGGCGAGATTTCGCAGATCGCTGGAGACCTGGATCCTTCGTCTGCAGACCGAGTTATCGATGCCAGGGGATTGCTTGTGACGCCTGGATTGATCGACATCCACACCCATGTCGCAGCAGGCATTCGTCAGGCAAGCAAAGAAGACATGATGGGTGAAGCCGATGTCGCCGGCGTGTCTGCCGGGGTTACAACAGTGCTTGATGCAGGTTCGACAGGCGCTTTCAATATCGGAGGATTTGCAAACTTCGTAGCACCCGGTGCTTACACGAGGACTCTGGCATTGCTGAATGTTGGCACGATGGGCGTGGCGCGAGCACCTGAGGTTCGTGATGCGGATGATATCGATGTGGATGCGGGCATCGCAGCCCTTGTGGCTCGACCAGACGTGATCGTCGGCGTAAAAGCTCGTATGGTTTCTCCTGGTATCAGGACTCTAGGCATCGAACTGCCAAAACTGGCCAAAAAGATAGCTGACGGCGCCGATACCGATGCATTCCTGATGGTGCACGTTGGCGACATCATGGGCCAGGACCCTGTCGCTGCCGAGCTTGCTCCGCAACTGCTCTCCGATGTACTGACCGCAGGAGACGTCGTTACCCACTCACTGAGCTTCCAGGTCGGCGCGTTGCTACACGGTGGCAGACTGCTCGATGAGGTTAAAGCAGCTCGCGAAAGGGGCATCTACTTCGATGTCGGAGTCGGCCGAGCAAACTTCAGTTTTGATTCTGCGAAGAAGGTGATGGATCAGGGTCTGGTACCAGACACGATTTCTTCTGATTTCACAGAAGCCAGTCGCCATGCAGGACCAACCCATTCGCTGGTTGAGTGCATGGCCAAGATGATGGCACTCGGCGTCTCGCTAGAAGATGCTATCCGGATGACCACTTCAAAGGCTGCCGAGATACTGGGTATCGATGACGAGACCGGCACGCTGGCGGTGGGCTATGACGCCGACATATCGATTCTGGAACCGGTAGGTGGCGATTTCCTTTTCAGGGATCCCACCGGTGCCACGCAAACCGGCTCAATGGCCCTGCGTCCAATAAGCACGGTTCGCGCTGGTCAGGTTATGCCGATAGATTTCGGGCCAAGGCCGTGGGGTTGGCTGCCCGAGCAGGCGTAAAACAACGGCAACCGGGGAACCCGGACTGCCGTCGTTTTCTAAATCAACTGCGCTGTATCAGCTCAATGCGAACGTCGCCAGGTGCAGCAATGAATGCGATCTTCGTGCCGGGTCCGGTCTCACGAGGAGGTTCCTGGACAGTAGCCCCAAGGCCTTCGAGGCGCGCGAGATCAGCATCCATGTCATCGGTGTCGAAACCGAAGTGCTCCAGACCCAGATGAGGGTTAGCATCACCGGGGCCGAGTGTCTCGCCGGTGCGTGCGCCGGAGATGTTGATCGCCAGTCCACCTTCGGTGTGAGTGACAACGAAGCGGTCACCAACATCACGAACGGTGTCGCTGATGATCTTCACATTGAAGGCCTCGACGAACCAGTCTGCTGTGGCCTTAGGGTCTTCGGACTTCAGGTGAATGTGATTGACGAGATACGGCATCTTGTTTCCTGCGAGCTAATGTAATTGGGATCTGTCTTGATCAACGACAAAGGCTGCCGAAGGTCTGCATAGCTGGAGCGTAAGCGCACTTGGCTTCGCAGTCAATTGAACTAATACGATCCGACTTTACAAATGAGTTAACCAGTGACGCACGATATGACCATAAACACCGTTCGCTGGTACCTGGATCTGTTCGACAAGCTTGGACTTGCTGCGCGGATTGACGGAGGCTGGGGCGTCGATGCGTTGCTCGGCAAGCAGACTCGACCTCACGAAGATCTGGACATAATGATTCCGCACATCGACTCGAGAACTCTGGTCGACGCGCTGTTTGAGAGCGGATTCGAAGACGTGCACACCGATGACCGTGTGGATGAGAACTTCGTGATGGGACATCCGATCTACGGGCGAATCGACTTCCACGTTTTTGAGCCCCTTGAAGATGGAGGCGGTGTCTATCGGCCCGGCTCCGAGGACTGGGTGATGACCGCCGGTGAACTGAGTGCGACGGGAACGATTGGAGACAGACCGGTGCAATGCATGTCAGCGGAATATCAGGTCAGATCGCACTCAGGCTACATACTGCAAGCGGCAGACCTGAGCGACATGGCTGCATTGCACGATCACCTTGGTGTCCACTTGTTAGAGGAACACTTGCAAGCTCTGAAACGGCTTAATTGACACTGCCGATCTGACCTTGTTCAGGCGAAATGAGTGCGAGTTTTTCGATCACGCACTCACTATGCGGCCACCACTCCGAAACGAGAAGGACTGCTACTCAATAATCTCCATCGCCCATGTCCAGAATGTGCCTGCCGGTGAAGTAGCATCGGACAATGACCTCCGAGACTGGATGCCTGGACCTGTTGCGCACAGAATCGCGCACGGTGTTTGTGCTTGATAAAACAGACCGAATCCGCTTTGAGAACGATCCCGAAAATTCGAAGGGACCTCTTTTTTATCTCGCACGATGCAAACAGGGCACGATCGCACTGGTTCACCGAGAGATTGATGGCGGTTTGGCGGGGAGACTACTTCGTATTGCAGCGACAGAACCAGTGCCAGCAAGCCTGGACGATAACGCCCTGCGTCTTGGGCAGTACCTTGAACTCCTGGGAGGGCAGTTTGCGGAACCTGTCCCTGGACCGGGCATTTCCTACCATTTGCCGACGAATCTTGAAGTACGAAGTGACGTTGAGTTGGTCTCGTCAGGCACCACGTTCGGTGACCGGTTGGTGGAACGGCTCCATCACGATGGCATGCCACTTGACCTCATTGAACTCGGCTTCCGCAACCCAGAAGACTTCTGGCCACCTTGGTGCGTGGCGATGCATGAAGGCAACATCGTGTCGGTCGGAATGACGGCGCGACTCTCGGAAATTGGAGCCGAATCCGGGATAGTCACGGTACCGGGCTATCGCAGGCAGGGATTCGCTGCTGCCGCTGTTGCCGGTTGGGCCCGGCATCCAGATCTGACAGCCAAAACCCTCTTCTACAGCGCAGCGCAAGAAAACGTCGCCTCAATAGGCGTCGCTCGACGCCTAGGCTTGCGGTTCATCGGCACTACGCTTCGAATCACCGCCGGAGAACCCGACTAGCGGGCAACGGTCGTAGACTGCTCGGTATGACCTTCACTGTCATTGCCCGAGATCCGAAAACAGGACAACTGGGAATAGGCATCGCTACCTATTCGCTGGCAGTTGGAGCCTCCTGCCCCTGGGTGAGGCCGGGTGTTGCTGCCGTTTCGACTCAGGCTGCGACCAATGCCGCACATGGCCCAGATTTCCTTGATCTCATCGAAAACGGAGAGACTCTGGAAACCGCCTTAAGCAAACTTCGCTCCAGCGACCGTTTTTTCGAGTATCGACAGATCGGCATAGTCACTGCGAACGGCGAATCCAGCGTTTATACCGGATCTAAGACTCGCGATTGGGCTGGGTCAATGCAGGGAGATGGCTGGTTGGTGATGGGCAACGTTCTCGCAGGCGAACATGTAATTTCTGCAATGGCCGACACACTTACTGGAAGCATTGAGGACCTTGGCGAATCTCTGTTGTTCGCACTGGAAGCGGGACGCGACGCCGGTGGACAGGTTGGTATGGCTAGAAAACACCTTCCAGAACGCTCCGCTGTTGTAAGTGTGTACAGCAATCACCTTTATCCGGACATCGACCTGCGCGTTGATGATCATCCGGATGCAGTTACAGAGTTGCGAAGAATCCATGATCGTTTCATCAAAGCAAACAGCTATTACGAAGCGCGCTCGCGTGATCCTCAAACGGCAGGGCCACAGGACGCGTGGATGGCAAAGAATGATCTCGAGTGAATGCGGCCACGGAGCCTAGGCTTTCCAGTTCCAGACTTCTTCTGCGAAGGCGAAGACTTGCGGCATACCGCCTGAATGGATGAACACCACCGGCACGTCGGGATCAATTCTGCCTTCACGTATCTCGTTGATCAGTGCGGCCATAGACTTGCCTGTGTAGTTAGGATCGAGAATCAGCGCTTCCGACTTGGCAGCCATGTGCATGGCTTCAAACACTTCATCAAACGGCACGCCGTATGCGGGGCCAGTGTAGTCAGTCAGCACCTCAAGGTCTCCTGCTTCGAGCGCATGGGGCATTTTGAGCCTCTCTGCGACAGCCTTTGATCTCTTTGCGGTGATTTCGTCGAATCTACTCACCTCGCCCGGGCTGTACATCACCGCTGTTGCACTCCACGGTAGGCCACGGTTCTTTGCGTAGAGCTTTAGACCCGCGATGGAACGTCCGGTCAATCCCCAGAACCTGACCGGACCGCTAATGCCTGCCTCTCCCAGCTGATGCTCAAGCTCGAGTCCTGTTTCTACGAAGCCGAACATCCCCATTAGGTCGGCAAATTCCTCGCGTGGCACCACGAACGGTTTTTTGCCCTCCTGCTCCAGATCAGCGACCAACCGGTCGACCATCTGGTCAGCGTACTCGGCAGGTACACGGTGAATCTCTGCGCCCATCAACTTGCACAGCAGCAGATTGCCCGTCATTGGTTTGTCCACTTTCTCCGTGGACACGAGGATGTAGCGAAGATTGGCTCGAGCGCATGAAGCGGCGATGAAGCGAGCCTGGTTGGAGTGGTAGTCGTTGACGTTGATGACGGTGTCGTACCCACCTTCGAGTATGTGCGCAGTTGCGAACTCAAAATGGCGACCCTTGTTGCCACCGAATGCCAGGCCAGTTGTGTCATCTCGTTTCACCAGGATCCGCGGCGGTGTAAGTGTGGCCGCGTCTCCGCTAGTAGAACCTCCGGCTTGAACCGGGATCGTCGCCTCAATGGCACGGCGCAGTTTTGGCGCTTCTTCTAGCGGCGTATTGAGATGCGAGAGCTTGAAACGGGAAAGTTTCTCGATACCAGAGATGATGTGATTGCGTGTGACTGTCTTCATTCGCTGTCTCTTGTGGTGGCGTAAGGATTCGGAGCAACTTTACCCTCTTGCACAGAACGCGTGTCGAGTTGCCTGTTGTGATCGCCTGGCACAGAATGGCTCCAACCATCAGTCGCTACCAACGGAACCTGTCTCATGAAGATCACCAGTCTCAAAATCACCCAGGCGGCCATGCATGATCAGCCGCTGCTCAACAGTACGGGCGTGCATGAATCGTTCAGGGTGAGGACTATCGTCCAGATCGAGACAGACGACGGTTTCACAGGCGCGGGTGAGGCTCCCAATGACCTGGCGTCGATCATCGAACCAAACCGAGATTGGCTGGTGGGCTGGGACCCGCGACAGATGACCCAGGCCCGCCTTCAATTCAACGGCACACCAGGCGCATGGGCCGCTGTTGAGACTGCTCTACTTGATGCAGCGGCCAAGCAAGCAGGCCTTCCGGTCTGCGACTACATTGGGGGGCGTGCACGAGACCGTGTCGACTGGGCGGCTTACTTGTTCTACAAGTTCGCAGACGAAAAAGGGGTTGGTGAGGTCGCTACCGGCGAGGCACTCGACCCTGAAGGCTTTGTCAGGCAGGCAGAAGAGTTTGTCGACCGATACGGATTCAAAGCTCTGAAGATCAAAGGGGGCTTCTTTCACCCCGATGTCGACATTGAGACGTTCCGACTTCTGCGTAAACGCTTTCCAAAATCCGACGGCTATGAGATACGCATCGACCCGAACGCCGTCTGGACAGTCGAGACATCGATTCGAGTCGCGAAAGAGATCGAGCAGTACGAACCGCAGTATCTAGAAGATCCGACCGATACCATTGAAATGCACGCCGAGGTGAAGAAGCACACCGACATCCCAACGGCGTCGAATATGTGTGTCTCAGCCTTCTCGCACGTCAAACCGAACGCGCAGTTCGATGGGATCGACGTGATACTTGGTGACCATCATCACTGGGGCGGGATTCTCGCCTACAAGGAGACAGGAATGCTGTGCCGCGTTATGGGCTGGGGACTGTCAGGGCATTCAAACAATTCGCTTGGCGTTTCACAGGCAGCGATGCTCCACGCGTGCGCTGCGACACCAGAACTGAATTTCCAGCCGGATACGCACTATCCGTGGACAGACACCGACGGCGACATCATCAAAGGCGGCAAGCTCAAATTTAAAGATGGCTACATGGAAGTGCCAGACATCCCGGGCCTCGGCGTCGAGGTTGATGACGATGCCCTGGCCGAACGGCACGAGCAGTTCTTGAGGGAAAAGCCCGACAACAGGTCAGAGATGATCCTGTCACTTGACCCCGATGCGAAAGCCCGCGACGGATCGTGGACCGGCTACAATTTCCCGAACTACGCCAAGCCGAGGTGGTAACCGCTGCAAGGCATGATTCGCTGACTGCCCGAAATCAGTTGACTGAAAGCGGTATCAGCGCAGGCGGATAACATTGCCGGTCACCAGGGCAGCCTCATCTGAAGCTAGATAGGCGATGACTTGAGCAACCTCTGCAGGTTGGGCAATCCTAGCCCCTGCAGACTCCTTATCGAGCTGATTTTTAAGGTCATCAGTAATCCACCCAGTGTCAGTGACCGGGGGATAGATGACGTTTGCCGTGATACCCGAATTCGCGAGCTCGGCCGACGCAGACATGGTGTAGTTCTCAAGGGCCGCCTTTGCCGCTCCATAACTCACTTCGCCCGGGAAGCCCTGAGGCCCGCCGGAGGTAAGACTGATGATTCGGCCCCATTTGGCATCTCGTTCCTGATGCCGGCGAGTGAATTCTGCGATCAGGAGAGCTCCAGCGCGTGCGTCCACAGAGAACTGCTGATCGAAAGAAGAAGCTGTAACACCTGCGAGGTTGCGGCCTAGCCGGTCAGTATGCTCAGCAGTGAAGGTATCAGCTATCCAACTACTCGCGTTGTTCACGAGTATGTCGACTGGGCCCAGCTGTTCTTCGGTTTCATCGAACAGGTGGGCAGGAGTTGAAGGGTCTGCAAGGTCCGTTTCAATAGCGATCGAGGTGCCACCGATTTCCGTAATTTTGCCAACAACGCGATCCGCCGTGCTTGAACGATCCGCTGCGTAGCTATCCGGCATCCCTGTGGTGTCAAGATCACTGAGACGAAGAAACGTGAGCGCTACTTTGGCACCCGCCCTTGCGAGCTCAAGTCCAGTCGCCGCGCCAATTCCATGATTCGCCCCGGTGACGAGTGCAACATGCCCACTCAGGTCGAATCGCCTTTGAGTCATCTATTGGCCTTAGTCTTCCAACCGTTTCAGGTACTGGCCCATCCAGTCGTAGTTGACCAGTTCTGCGTAGGCGTCCATCAACGCTTTCGTGATCTCACCGTGTGCTGCGCCATCACCTATGCGGTTCCCCTGTACCGTCCTCACACCACAGATGCAGAGCGAGGTGGAGGTCAGGAACACTTCGTCGGCTGTTGTGGCGTCGAACATGTCTATGTCCTGCTCCACAACCGGGACATCGATCTTCTCTGCAAGTTCAATTGCAGTCTCCCGGCTTATACCACCAAGTACGTACTGCGCCTTCGGGGTGTACAGAACACCGTCCTTGATCGTGAAGATGTTTGAGCCGATGCCTTCGGTAAGAAAACCGCGATTGTCTAGCAAAATCGCCCAGGACTCCGGGTCATGCGCCTTCGCCTCCATGTCAGCCATGATCAGGTTCAGATAGTTATGAGACTTTGCGCGCGGACTGAGCGATTCAGGTGGAGTGCGCCGAACCGACGGCACCCATACATCTATACCGTCTCTATATAGACGTGCCCTTGGCTTGAGCGGAAGGGGGGCGCACTCGATGATGACATTCGGTCCGCCGGCAGTCTCCCACATGTCCCCGCCAACGAGATCGACGCCCCTCGAGACGCGTTGGCCGACCCAAAAATCATCGTCGGGTCCGAGAAGCGAGAGGTTCGCTGCAAGAACCTCTTCGGTGCGGGCGATCATCTCTTTCTGGGACATGCCCGGATCTATCTGTACATATTTGAGCGAGTTGTAGAACCGGGCTATGTGCTCTTCAAGTTTGAAAATCCTGTGTCCAAATGTGCGGGTCATATCGAACACGGCATCGCCATACTTGAATCCCCGGTCTCTGAAAGGGACTCTGACCTCGCTCTCCGGGACGATATCGCCGTTGAAGTAGGCGACACGTTCGCCAGGCCGGCGTGAGTCGGCGATCTTGGAGGTCATTTCGAGTCCTTTCTTGCGGGCAGGGAAACGCGGTAGCCGAGGGAATCTTAACCTGCTGGAACTGTTGCCTCAAACGAATTGGGGTAGCTAAAGCCAGACCCAGGGGCTGGCAAACATATATACAGAGATAAGTATGTATGTACCAGTTCAAAAACGAGGGTAATGGATGCCTGGAATCATAGTCAGTCGCCCGATATTTAACACGCTTTTCAAGTTGGCCCATGATGAGGGCTTGAGTATCAACGCCTTCCTAACAAGGCTCCTTGAGAAAGCCGGGACGGATGATGTGGCACAGGCTGTGAATGGCAGAGTCACTCAGGTTGAACCAACGTCACTACCCGCCGCAGATTCGACTAATGATGTGCCGGTGGCCGGGAGTATTACAGGCGAGCGCCGCGAGCCTTCAACCTCTCCACAGCGTCAGCCTGAACCGCCTGCCATCAGTTCGAACACAGGTGGATTCGAGTCCAGGGCTCCACACGTCGAGGCACCGCAGACAGGCGTTGGGGTTGACGACTCCGGTGATCCGCTGCCCGGCCGTCGCATTGGTAGCACTGTCTGGGACAAGGTTGTCTCTATGGAAGGGCACCGGTTCGCCACAAGCCGTGGGAAGAAATTCAGCTACGAAGTAACCGGTGAGTACATCATCGTGCGTGAATCGCAGGCGCGAATCCCACGTAGCCAATTCGACAAGGCCCAGAAGATGTGGCCCGTGAGCGGTCCCTCTCGTCTGGTCGGAGTGTATGCACCATCGGTCGTATGGGCTGTGATGAAAGAGCTGAATGAAGCTGAAGAGCCGGCCACAGTCTAGTAATTCTTGTGGCTAGCCGAGTAATTCGCTTACTCCCACGGACGCGCTGACACATGGCGCATTCGTCGTCCGCCAATACTCCAGCGATGGATGTTAAGGAAGCCAGGACGCTTTTCTTTGCCGACGATCTCGACGCGATCATTGAGTTCTATCACCGTGTGTTGGAATGGGACGCGCTGAATCAATGGGAAGAGCACGGGACAGTGAAATGGGTGTTGCTAGGACCACCGAATAATTCTGATATCCGGCTTATGTACAACAAGCCGGAACAGGGAACTGTCGGGCAGGTTGTTGATCAACAAGCCGTGTTGTGGCTCTATGTTGACGATATCGAAGCAGCTCATTCACATGCGAGCAAAATGGGTGGCGAACCCGGTCGGATCAAAGAAAAACCGGGTGGTCGCCGAGAGTTTACGATCACCGATCCACAGGGATACCGCATATATATTTCAGGGAACGCTTGCGTCGAATAGGAAGATATATATCCGTGATTCAAGTTCAGCTTCTACTGCTCAAGCAACAGCTATACATATAGACATATAGCGATACACGCGACGGATCGGCGTCAAACCTGAGCGTGAGCAGTCGAAGGTTAATCCAGCGTAGTCGGCATGGCGCGGGACCTGGAGTTAGCTAATGCCTACCAGCGGAAACCTTCCATGCGGAGGACTTTTTCCCAGATAGCCTCGGCAACCGGTTCTGGCAATGAATGAGTCTGAGCGTACCGAACCAGTTCTGCTGCGCTGCGGCGATCCGGCCGAGTACCACCGGCGCCGTGGCGGTATCGCATGTGTCCGGAAAGGCCCTGGGATGTCTTGCAGATCGCACCGCAGATTACGCAGTCCGTTGGTGATGGGTCCTGTCTGCGTCCACCGTAGCGTCGTTGCAGCTTCGCAATTAGCAGAGCGGTGGCTCGCGGAAGGGCCGGCATTGCAGAGAAGGTTGCCAGTGACTCAGCCTTGAGTTCTCGACCGCGGTCTACCGAAGCTGACCATGAGGCATCCGCATGTCTGAATCGGATATGGCCTGCCAATCCCTGTTTTGATCGGAATCCTGCACCGCATTGGTCACAGATTGCTGTGCGCGCTACCGGTCGTCGCCGGCTTTCTGAGCCGTTGTGACGATGCGTTGCTGTGCGAGTTTGTTGAGTGTCTGGCGAGTGTGTACTGACCAAAGGTTGTAGCTCCCGATACATCCCCGCTCTGGAGCCGCACTCACGGCTGAGGCGAGGATTGCTCTGTCGGAACCAGTATCCAGTAGAAGAAGCTACTTGCTGCAAGGGAATCCGGACCCGGAATTACCTCAAATCTGAGCGATGTGCGGTTCTGGGTGATGAGGTGAGAGGGGACCACGAAAGAGTTTTCGCCAAAGAATGCTCGCTCCACAGGCAAGTCCCAGGTACCAGCCTCGAACCCATCTGCGAATACTCTGAGACGCGTGCTTACCGTGGCGTCGTACCGTTTCACGATGATCAGCGGAACGCCCGGTCTACTTGCGACTACGAACTCTTCTGCACCGCTGAAGCTTCGGAAATCGTCCGTCAACACTGAGCCATCACCGATATTCATGGTGATGGTCGATGAGACCCGTTCTCCTTCAGTTCCGTAGTCGTGAATACGCTCTGTCGCACTTCGGACTGCGAACTGATTGCCTACATCCAGGGTGTCGATGATTTCCGAGTTAAGGATGACAATCAGTTGAAGTTCTTCGCGATCGACCTCGATCGAGTTACTGGATCCGGGAGGCCCGTACGCCCTCAGGATGTTGGACTGGAAGGCGTTCGCGAAACTGACACGCTCTTCGTTCACTACCGCCCGATTCGGAATGTTGTCGAAAAAGGGTTCACGGAAGGCGACTAGATAATCGACCTCTTGTTCGAGTCCAAAGGTGAGAGGCGCCTGATCTTGCGCCTCATGTGTGCTCTTACCGCTGAGATCCAGAATCCGGCGATCTGTGAAGAAACTGATTGCACCTGCCGGAACAGCTCCAATCACAGCACTTTCTGGCGTGTTCTCATTCAACCAGCGACCCATCGCCACCTGAACATCGTTGGTGTTGCGTGCTGTCCAGGAATACTCACTTGTCAGTGCATCCCACCGGACAGGTAGGGCTGCCAGCGGTGCAATCACCAGAGCTGCCGCAGCCACGACGCCGGTGACGAGCACAGCCTTTCGCTCTCGATCGGTCAACGGTTTACGGGCCCGTTCCCACAACCAGACAAGTTGCCATGAGCGGGCAATTCCCACCACCAGCAAGATCACAATGAATGGCAGAGCGACATCCATATGCCTGCGGTTGTCAAACATCCAGGCGTCGTCTGGCCGCGTAAACGTGATCATCGCGGCGTAGATCATTGCGACCGTGAACAGCGTTACAGGAATCGACGAGAAACTATGTCGAGAAACGACGACATAGATACCGAGCAAGATCAACGGCAGCCCGATGACCCAGGCCAGGCCGTCCATGAATGGAAGCTGGTGCAGGTAACCAAGCCATATATTCCACAGATTAGAGAGTGGGAGAAGTCCGATACTTTCAGTCGTCGCAAGATAGCTGTCTGGTAGAGCATTTCCCGTGACCGACCAGTTGAACGAGACCCAGGCAACCACTACGAACAGCGAGGGCACTCCAAGCCAGGCGATATCTTGAACATCTCTCTGTCGTTCAAGAATCGCTCCGTCGCGGCGCCACATCCAGCGTGCCAGGGTCGCGACGATCACGAGCATGGCAAGCAGGAATCCTTCTGGCCTCGTCGCAATGGCCAGGGCTGTGAATATGCCGGCTGTTCGCATTCGTCCCCGCAAGTAGGCCCATGATGCTGCCAGTGAAAGCGCCGCAAACATCGTGACTTCGGTGCCTGAAACTGCAGCAAATCCGAAGTTAGGCTCTACAGCCAGCGTTGCACCGGCAAGCAGACCAAAGTAGCGCTTTCGAGTGATTTGCCAGGTGATTCGGAAGGCCATCCACACAGACGCGATTCCGAACAGAACACCAGTTACTTTCACGAGAGCGGGCAAAGCTCCGTCAGAGACTCCAAACACTGCTGCGAATGTGCCGTTTAGTGCTACCCAGAGTGGACTTGTCGCACCCGTTGCCGAATCGCCGTCGTTGTACTGAAACGCGAATGAATCTGCGAAATTTCGAATGTATGTGAGGCGGGTCCAGGAATCATCTCCGGGCAAACGGTCCCATGCCGCTGCTTCACCACTGGCTGAACCAAAAAGAAAAAGAAGAGCAGTGAAGATGTGCAGGCCGGTGAGCGCGGTAACGATGCCCAGCGTGAGGTTACTTACTTTCTGCAAGCGCGACAGGCTGGCAGGCTGCCTTGCAGCGGCTGTGTGAGAACTGTTTGTGGCGCCTGTTAGTGCCATGCATCATGTCCCGAAACTATCTGAACTTCAGTACTCCGCCCAAAATTGCCGCCAACTTCGGCATAAATGACTGAGTCAGGAAGGTCAGAGCCAGCGTCCCCATGCGACGAGCACCTTGATACGACTCAGACAACGGGTCGTTTGCCTGCCATTGCTTTGGTTCCTTTAACGCTGACAGGAAGCCGCTGAATCTGAACCAGAACGTGAGCCATCGATACAGCGGCATGAACACCGGCATCCACCAGAGTCGCCAGAGTCTCGATCTTGCCTTTCCCTCGGAGACCCAGAGCGCTACGAGGTAATAGAGAGCTTCCACTCCCACGTAGATCAGGTAGAGGCTGAGGGTTGCCGTTATGACAACTTCCGATGGATAGCCGAGAAGGAACATAAAGGGCAACAGGAACGTCCAGACAACCCGCGGGAAGGCCAGCGTATGGTCAACCACCAGTGCTTTGACAACAGATAGTCCGCGCAGTCTGAACGGGTGTCGTTCGAACTCCGGATACATAGCGGCCACTTCTATTTGGCCGCGTTGCCAGCGAACCCGCTGTGCATAAAGCTCTTTCAGCGTCGGAGTCGGATGTACATAGACGACCGATGATGCGATCGCTTTGATCTTCATCTCAGGGAAGTTCATCGCAATGTAGAAAGTCAGATCGGTGTCTTCCGACACAGTTCGTTGGTCGTACATGAAGGTGCGTAGCATCACCTCGCGTCGGAACGCTGAGAAAGCACCGGCCAAAGTGAAAAGGCTGCTAGTCTGGCTCTGGTACTGACGACCAATTCGGAAGCCCTGGTAGTACTCAATAAACTCTGCCTGCGCCATCGCATAGCGGAGTGGATGAATCTCTTTTTCCTCGCCGTTCAGCGGATCTCTGTCTGGCGGCAGGACTTCGACTGAGCCGGTGGCCGCAGCCAGTTCCCTGTCCTCTTCGAACGCGCGTGCCATTTCGTACAGAGCGTTCTTATCCAGTGCTGTATCGGCATCGACGTTCAGAATCAGGTCGCCGCGTGAATGATGAATACCAGCGTTGAGGGCTCCCGCCTTCCCTTTATAAGGGAGCGATGTGAAGTTGATACTCCCGGCAAACGGTCGCTCCTGTTCTCGGGCCATGACAGAGCGCGTGTCGTCGGTACTGCGGTTGTCTATCACCAGCACTTCGATCTGCTCATTCGGGTACGTCTGTTCCCTGATGGCTTTCAGGCAGACGGGCAGGTCGGCTGCGCCGTTGTACGAGGGGATGATGATCGAGATTAACGGGAAGTTCTTCAGCGGTCTTGCGGGTCCAACTGGCTCCCGACCTGCCCTTGCCCGAATAGCCGCGCCAAAGTATGCGATGGCGGTCACGCCATCAATCAGCAGCGGGACGACCATCCAGACGCCCCAGAACAGCGCAAAGCCGACAAGTTGGTCTGTCATGGCGCCACCATCTCGTCATTGAGCTTCTTGCGCACTGATCCAAGCGTCGGTCGTGTAAGCAGGTACCAGTAGATGAGAATCACACCGGCGAAGAAGACGGCGCGCCCGATGATGGTGTGAGACACAAGTAAGGAGTCTTTGCCAAGAAGATGAAGCGCGGCAACGATCACAAGTAGCCGGATAATGTTTGCTACATAGGTCAGCAACAGTGCCAGGATCACGTATACCATCCGTTTTCGAACGGACCATGCGGGATAAAACATCAACATCCCGAAGATCACACCTGATTCGAGAAGCCCAGACGATTCGACTGTTACCTGAAGCATCGTCCAACCGATGTCCTGAGAAATGACCAACACCAGCAACGAGCCTGGTGAGGAGTCGAAGGTTTCCGTCGGAATGTTGAATATCTGCGCGACAAAATGAACACCCTGAGCTACGGCAGTCTGAAGGGCAGGTTCGATTGGAGTGTTGCGACCGATATAGATGGCCAGGAAGGCAAGGCCCACTGAACCGATGATGTAGTAAGGCAGCCAGATGCGGTTCAGTCTGAAAAACAGGACCGAAACCAGCCAGATGAAAGAGAGTATGGCGGCGATGGCTATATCCATAGCTTTCGCCTCCTCCCAAGGAACCAGATGACCGCGATGCCTGCCACGCTTGCTGCACCCAGTACCCACGGACCAAGCACGGATGCCGGCGACCACTGAATATCGCCATTGCCATCCGGTACCCGGTCTGCAATGTTTGGCGAAGTACTGAGACCGGTAAACGACACGGCGTACATACGGATCACTGCTCCGAATTCGATCCCCAGATCTTCCCAGTCGAGAGCAAATTCAACCCTGAGTCCGCCTTCTCGCCGACTATCTCCCCAGTCATTCCAGCCGCTGTTAGAGATTCTCCGGGACGAATTTGCCGGATAGACCTTCACGTTCACGAAACTACGATTCCTGGTGGGCACATAGGTGATGACTGCCCTCCGATCATCGCCTTCTGTGTAGTCGCCGTTGTTGTTGGTATCGACGTAAACGATGTATCGGGCCCACGCTGGCTGACCGTTGCCTCCATTAAACGGAGATCCGTCGGTGGTGTGTCGCTCAAGCATGTGGTAGTTGACGCCCTCATCGATATTGTTCGCCCAGTAGAAGGCGGCTATATCATGACGAGAGGAGCCCGACTGATCGCCCTGAGGATCTTCCAGGTTGGCTTTGCCTGACCAATCGTCGAAAAGGCTGTCCAGCACGATCGGCTGTGATTCCCGATTAGGGTGAGGGGAAGGCTCCTCGACTGTGTTGACGATCCCGATGTCATCAATAAACAGTTCGCCGCCTGAACGTGAGCCACCAGTTATGCGAGCTCGAATCCAGAGTCGATCTCGGATTTCAAGTCCGGTTCCAGCCAGATTGAACTCGAAAAAGCTGTAAGGACCATCATCGTTGCTGCGATTCCAACGCATCAACCGGATATATGACCTGCCGTCACCGCTGATTTCCAGCAACGCTCTGCCGCTGTTAAATGACTCAGCACGGGCCCAGAACTGCAATTTCAGACCCGAATCACCGGTCACTTCTGTGACTCGAACAGCAGACGACCCTCTGCCTCTCACATACAGGTGACTTTCGCCGGAGTACGGGTCATCAGAGTCGGAATACCCGGCATCGCCGTTGAATTCCCATTCTTCGAGCCAGCCGAACCCGCTTGGACCTTCTTCGTGGTCTTCGTGATCATCTCCGGCCACATCTACATCTGCTTTGACCGTAGTTGGGGTCTGTGCGAAAAACAGCATCAACCCCATTAGCGCAAGTACGCCAAGGGGCCATCGAGCATTCCTATGGAGAATCAGCTCCCTCATGCCTGAGTTACCGGCTCTTCCGAATTTCTGACCCTCGTGCCTGTTCCAGATCGTTTGGTCAATCTTCGAACCTTGCGAACAGCCCAGATAAGAACCTTCAATCTCAGCCCTGCAAGGAATCCCGCGAGCAGTAGGAATCCGAACACCGTCGCGAAGTAGCCGAAGGTGTGAATTGCTGTCCTGTCTGATCTGATCTCGACAGAAGAGACACCAGATGGCATGTGGGCAAACGTGAGCCTTTCTATGCCGATCGACTCAACAGGTTCGCCGTTTGCAAGCACTCGCGTACCGTCGTGATGGGCCATTGGAAACAGCACCCAGCCGGTTTGCGGTAGGTCAATCTCGAACGTCCAACCGTCTTCGGCAGCGCCGTAGTTCGACAGTGGATAGGCAGTATCAGATGGCGCTTCGAATGCTGGGAGACCGATAAGACGCTCCAGCAACTCGATGGTCACAGGATCGCGAGTTTGAACTGCGTGGAAGAGCAGGTTCAGACCCAGGAAAACGACCTCTCCGCCGTCTGTTTCTTCGCCGTAGCGGTTACGTGCCACCGCGGCGCCAGTTGCAGCCGGATACTCAAAATGAATCAGGGTTTCGTCGGCGCCCTGAGGAGTAACGCTGTTCCATTTGCCGTCGTCTACGTCAAAAGCGCCGAGCGGAGTGCGTACATCGTTCTCGATCAGCGTCGCCTGTTCGATCTGTAGAACCGGTTCGCCGTGTACCTCCAGGAATTTTGGTTGTCGGGAGAGAGGTGATGTGGGAGCCCCGGTCATATCGACGAAGAACTTCATACCAGAGCTCGCAAGGTGCCTGACCCTGGCCTCAGCATCGCCCCGGCTTGCTGTCGTGAAGCGAGAGAGCAAGACAAGATCGAACTGTTGCAGAAACTCGTCGGTGTAGTCATCGATGTTCGGAGATGATCCGACAATCATCCGCGGGAATATCAGCGATGCATTCTCAGCGCCACCTCCAATACCAAGAACCTTCATCGGGACCGTGTAGGCGCGTGGAGCGCCTTCGCGGTGATACAGGAGTAGCTCACCGGAGTTACCTACCAGCGTGAAACCGTCTGCTTCGAGTACCTCTCCAAGATTTGGTGAGATACCTGGTTGTGGTAGCAGAACAATATCGTCCGATCCGAGCCTGTTAAGACGTGATACGCCAAAACCAAGGAACTCATCGCTGAGTGACTGGTTAATGCGTGCCAACAACGGTCCAGTGATAGATCCCTGGAATGCCCATCCGAACACCTGCTCACGTTCACCTTCAGTTGTGAATAGCATTGCCGGCGCGGAACCCAGTCGGCTCAAATCGGTTGTAGCCACTCTCCAACCATCAAGAACCGCCAACTCCTCCGATACTTCTTGAACAGCCGCCGGTCTTTCAGTGCTGCGAATGAGTTGCAGCGAAGGCTGAAAATCGATAACTACTAACGCCACAACACCGACGGCAGCCAGGCGCAGCCACCGCTTTTCAGGGACAACACCTCGCCCGTACAGCTCCTTAGCGAGAACCACGATCGTCAGCGATAGGCCGAGTGCAGCGAAACTCATGAAGCGCAAAGGCCACATCAGCTCGTGGCCGGGGAAGGCTCGCCATGTATCGATCAAGAAGGTCGTGCCGATCAGGGTCATGAAAAGAGTCACGACGACCAACGCTTTTGTCCATGCGTCGAACCGTTTCCAGAAGAAGAAGGAGACGATCAGGATCAACACAGCAGACAGACCGACATAAAAGATCTCGTTGTCAGACGCCCGCAGCGACGGGTTCAGTGCGACCGACGGCGGAAACTCTGCGATTGCTTCACTCGCAGCATTGTTGTCCAGTTCTGATATTCCGCCTGTGAGTGAAGGTAATAGCCACCAGCCAGAAACCAGCAGTCCTGCGACCAGTCCTGTCACTGCCGTTAGTGCGGTGTTAAGTCGTTCGCCTTTGATCAACCAGTAAGCGATTGTGTAAAGACCGAGTCCGAGCAGGAAAATAGCGGCCATCATTGCGTGTGAGAGCACGATCAGGCCGATAACGACGACTAACCCGGTGAAGTTACGCTTGCTGTTTGCATTCTCAAGCAAATTCAGAAGGAAGAAGAGCGCAGTTGGAAGCAGCGCTGTTGCCATCAGTCTGGGCAGATTTCCTTCAGCAAATGCAACTCGGAGATTGTCCGGGAACACCATGAAAAGGACTCCGCCAACAACTGCCCAGAAGACCCCTATACGTCTTGCGAACAGCAAGAAAGAGAGACTGCCGAGTAGAGCAGTGGCGAAGATGAACAGGTTGCCAGCAGTGAAGATATTGTTCGTAATCTCGTTGATGCCGACGATTGCGTAGTAGGAAAGCGGAGGAAAGTATCTGAGCAATTGCTGGCCGCTGTACCACGAAGGAAAGAGATCTGGATAGAACTGGCCATCGCCGATCTGTTCTCGCAAGTAGACCGCTTTGACCAGGTGGCCCCATGCATCTGACGACCACGGGAAGATTCGGTCCGCATCTCGCGGGAAAACGACCCCGAAGTAGATAACCAGCGCGGCAATGACGATCGCCAGCACGCCGATGGCGTACCGCTCTCTAGGCTGTAGCTGCAGCATCTGGACTTGAGTCCGAGTAGGTTGCCGAATTCGTTGGACTCTCCCAAACCCGCACGTGCTTCAGTCGCACCTTGTCGTAGTCGGCCGAACCGAGTTTGTTGACGATCTGCTGGTGGAAGATTCTGGCGAGATTCTCGGTAGTTGGCGGTACTTCGCGGAACGGATCCTGCGTATTCAGGAGGGTTTCGCTGTATGCCATCACGGTGGAGTCGACCATCTCTCTGACCTGGGCGAAACCGACTACGAATCCGTGATCATCTGGCTGCGAAGTCAAGAACCGAGCTTCAACCCTGTACGAATGGTGATGCGGCACAGTCTGATCGTCTCCAGTGTCCACGAAGTGACGTGCACCAAAGAACGAATCGACCGAAAGCTCGAACCTCTGGGAAGATTCCGCGCTTGCGGTAGGAGCTGACCTGACAGGTCCCTGGGGTGGTAATTCGACAGTTATCCGGTTACCCGACATCTGCAATCTGGTTGGTTTGAGAGAGCCTTCAAGGGCCATGATCTCTCGCACTATCCCGACCATCGTCTCGGTAACTAGACCGAACTCTGCTGACTGTGGTGTTGCTTGCTCCAATCTTGCCCACTCCACTGAGTCAAGCGACTGCAGTGCCAGGAAGAAGTCGGCGATATCTTCAGGATTTCTTATGACAAGAACGACGTGTTCTTCGCCTTCGCGTGGTTCAGATAGAGCAGCACGCAGAGGCGTATTCGAAGGCTCATCCTGTTCCAGCCTTTCAGAAGCTATCTGGAACAGATTGGCGGCTTCACGCAACGCTTCTGACAGGAGCTCCCTGGCTTCGCTCTCTTCGGGACTATCACCTTCTGGTGCATCAGACAGAGCGTCTATTGACCGGGTTATCAGCTTGCCTAGTTCGGATGGGTCCCCGTCAGATGAAACCTCCGTCTCTTCTGTTGGGGTCGGATCCTCATCCTCAAGTTCGTCAAACGATGGAAACTCCGGCTCAGGAGACTCGTCCTGTGCGGCTTCCGCATCACCTATGTAGCGGATGCGGAAATCATCTCCAATGCTTCGATCGAGAATGGCCTGTCCTTGATCGATGAGCTGTCGGACCTCATCACCCGTCAACCCAAGTGGCTCGCCGATTTCCTCATCACTGCCCTCGTTAGAAAGGCGGGCGCGTACCACTTCCTGAACAGGCAATGGCATTTCAGACACTGCAGACATGATGACTGCGAGTCTGCCGTTTGTTGGAATTTCACCGTCGCCGGGAGATGCGCTGGGAGCTGGCGGTTCGGAAGGAGGTTCGTTGCCAGAAGTAGAGAGAGAGCTTGAGTCCGCATCGGAAATGGATCCAGGTGGATCTTCAGATCCCGGTGTACCGCCGACTGCTGCAACTACTATCGGTCCCGAGGATCCGCTGAGGTGCGGAGCACCATCGTAGGTACAGATGCAAGGTCCGCCTTCTGAACAACCGGAGCAGCAGAAGTCTTCGCCATCTTGCGTGAACGGAGTCCACTCGAACTCAGCAAAGCAACTGGCACAGCTATTTCGACCGGTGGAGGATGTGGTCACGGAGAGATCTCGTCTGGTATTCGTGAGAGTAGCGATATCAGGGTAGGGCGCGTGCACGCGTGATCTGCGTCTCTTTCAGGTCAAGGAAGGTCACGATCAGGTAAAGAACACTGCTCCCGATGGCTCAGCAAGACTTGAAACGCGCTCACTGTTTCCGCATCTACGTAATCGGCTTTGAAGAGTTGCTAAGACCGCTCCACATACAATGCTGAATCATCTACGCCTGAACTCAGCACCGCTGGAGGTGCCACATGCAGATCAGATCGTTCTACCTCAACAGTGACGGCCAGATTGAGCACGACCTCTCACAGGAGCGCCTTCAGGAAGCTCGAAAGGACAAAAAAGGCCTCCTTTGGCTGGATGTCCTGGATCCAGAATTCGAGGCAACCAAGTTCCTTGCAGAAGAGATGGAATTTCACCCACTCGCAATTGAAGACGCCATGAGCACGTCTCACCAACCAGCCAAAGTTGATGACTACACCTCGCACCTATTCATGATCGTCCACGGAATCGACTACTCATCCAACGAGGAGTTTGTCGAAACGGCCAGGCTATCAATGTTCGTTGCCGAAGGCACCGTTGTGACGCTTCACCGCGTATCACTGATCTCAGTGGATGGCGTGATCGAGCGGATACGGCGAGACGTACGGTTGATGGAACGTCCGGCAAGCCTGTTCAGCTACACGATTCTCGATTCGCTTCACGATGCGATTCTCCCGGCATTGAACCACCTTGGAGAAGTGGCTGCAGGGTTAGAAGAACTGTCTGTAGACGCACCGGGCCGTCAAGTCTTGCAGCGCATATTGCAACTCAAGCGCTCCTCTATTCGAATCCAGCGAATCATGGCCCCACAGATCAGGGTGTTCAACCGGCTGAGTAGAAACGAATTTCCACTAATCGAGGAGCAGGCCTCAATGTACTTCCGAGATCTGCAAGATCAGGTCATTCAGCTTGACGTGATCAACCAGGGAGTGAGGGACACTGCGGATAACGCTCTTGCAACCTACTTATCTTCGATCGGCATCAAGCAGAACGAGACGATGCGTGTCCTTGCAATCGTCGCTGCCGTCTTCCTTCCCTTGAGCTTGTTAGCAGGCATATATGGGATGAACTTCTCGAATATGCCTGAACTAGATGTCTCCTGGGGTTACTTCGCTGTCATTGGAGTTATGCTCACCGTTGGATTTGGGACCTTCTACTGGCTGTTCATCAGGAAATTCGTGTCAGATTTCCGCAAACGTGCCGAGATGATGATGGACGTTAAGCCAACCATTGAGCAGGTCCAAAAAATGACATCTCCAGTTGGTTCAGTGGTAGATATGACGGACATGATGACCCGCAATCTCGCCGGTACTGTGACCGGTAAGGTCACAAATGTAGTTCGAGGTGTACGAGACAGGAGCCCTAAGTGAGTCTGAAGCCCGAGTTGAGTAATACGAAAGCGCTTACGTTCGATCTGTTCGGTACCGTTCTGGACCTGGGCGGTAGCCTTACGCCGTACATCGGCGAATTCCTGCAGGAACAGGGCAGTGATTTGGATGCATCTGATTTCTGGACTCAATTGAGGTACCGACAACGAATTGAGCAGTACCAGGACTCACTGGTCGAACTGGGGCACTCAGGCTATCTCGAGGTCGTTGAGAAAGCGTTTTCGTATGTCTGCCGCCTGAACGGGTTAGATCCGGCACGATCTGCCATCAAGGAATGGATGAAGAGCTGGCAGATGCTCTCTCCGTTTCCAGAAGTAGTCGAGGCGCTAGGCAGGTTGAATACCCGCTTCAAACTGGTGGCGCTCTCCAATGGCAATCCATGGTTCCTGGATCATCTTGTTAAGAACCGCATCAAGTACGAATTCGACGCGGTTCTTTCTGTAGAACTGGCCGGAGCCTTCAAACCTTACCCCGGTGTATATCGTCGGGCAGCCAGAGAGCTAGACATGGAGGTCGGTGAACTGATCATGGTTTCGGCGAACTCGTTTGACGTGATGGGTGCCCGAACATGCGGCCTGCGCGGGGCCTACGTGAATCGGTACCAACTGCCTTTCGAGGACACTCACGAGCGGTATCTGCCCGACGTAACAGTCAGCAACTTCAAAGAGCTTGCTGACGTACTACTTGACTAGTGCTTCTTCGTAGCGAAGTAGCAATCCTGGCGTTCACATAATTGGACTGAAATCGCGATAAAGCGTCATCGGCTCCGATGCCGTGACATCTCGCGTCCCAAGGAACCTTCATTGCGAACAAACTCAACGGTCTCCTTCCTGCGTCCCGGCTCTCTGGCCGCAAGTGCCATATCGATCATGCTATTAGTCGCTGTGGCCTGCTCAAGCAGCCCAACTGCCACCGAATTCCCGCCGACTGAGACACGGGTCCCGTCAACTGCCATACCAACACCGAGCCAGAGTATGCCAACGGCGACTCCTGCGGGTCTGCCAGATGGCATCTCGCCAGAACTTGCAGAGTTCCTGGCTGAAGTCGATCGGCGGATGGCCGATATTCGCGGTATTCCGGTGGCTGACCCGGTTCCTTTCAGATTTCTTAACCAGGACGAAATGAGGGCCTACCTCGCTGATCAGTTCGATGACCCAGAGATAGCCGAAGAGTTCGTGGAGACGGAGGCAGTGCTCAGGCTACTGGGACTCGTGCCTCAAGACCGTTCGTTGTTCGATATCTATTCGGCGTTGCTTGATGCACAGGTGCTCGGAGCCTACGACCCGGAGGAAGAAGAGTTCGTGGTTCTGCAGAAAGGCGAATCATTTGGTCCTTCGCAGGAGTTCACCTACGCCCACGAATACATTCATCGCCTGCAAGATGCCAAGTTCGGTCTCGACGAAATTAGCGAACGGCTGGAAGAAAACGGTGACCGGTCACTGGCATTTACCGCACTTGTTGAGGGAGACGCTACGACCGCGCAACAGACTTACGCATTGCGCCATCTCGAATTCGAGGACCTTGCCGAGATTCTGAGCGATTCAGCAGATGGTCTTGGCGCTGCAAACAGTGCTCCATACATCCTGCAGAGAAACCTCGAATTTCCGTACACGGACGGCGCGCAGTTCGTTGAGCGTTTGCGGGCTACCCAAGGTGCTCCCGCCGTAGATGCCGCATTCGACAATCCTCCCGATTCCACGGAGCAGATCCTCCATATCGAGAAATTCGTCAACAGGGAATCGCCGGTTGAAGTCATACTGCCTGAAAGCCTGTTTGCTGCCGATGGCCCGCTTGGTGCTGGATGGGAAGTTATTGATGAGGATGTGATGGGAGAATTCTTCCTGAAGACGTGGCTGGAGGCCATAGGAGCGAGATCAACAGACGCTGCTGAGGCGGCGGCAGGATGGGGTGGCGATTCGACTTTGCTGGCAGTCAACAGTGAAGGTGATTACGCGTTAGCCGGGAAGATCGTGTGGGATGACCCCGGTCTCGATCCTCAACAGTTTTTTGCAGTGTTGACCACGGTGATGGCTGCATCACCTGAATTCCTTTCGGTTGACCTTGGCGAACCTCCGCCCGGAGTGCGCGCGTATGAAGGAGACGGTGGCGTGATTGTTTCAGCCACTTTCAACGATGATGAATCCGGGAGTTTCACCGTGATTGCCGCTGCTGAAACGGTCGCCGAAGCTCTGCCACTTGCGCTTGCGCTGACCGAACGGTGAAATAGCACATAACTTGCTGGCAGAAACGAAACGATTTTTGCTGAGAAAGCGTCTGTGTCGAGGCCGAGACTCACAACTCGTTGTTATACTCGCCGCGCATTCCGCAACTGACTTTCAGTTTGTTGTTAAGTCACTGGCGGAACCGCATCCACATCTCTAACTGACCAGCAACGGAACAGAAAATGCCAGTACCTATCACCCTGCCTCAATGGGGCATGGGTATGAACGATGGAACCGTCGTCAAGTGGCTCAAGAACGTAGGCGATCCCGTTAAGAAGGGTGACCAACTCGTTGAGATCGAATCTTCCAAGGTGAACGCTGAAGTTGAGGCGACAGCGGATGGCACGCTGGGCAGGGTTGTTGTCGAAGAGGGGCGAACAGTTAACGTCGGCACTGTTCTGGGGCATCTGCTGAAAGAAGGCGAGTCCGAAGCCGATCTTCCGGCAGAGTCCACTGCCCTTCCGGACTCAACATCGCCTGCTTCTCCCACACCGGCCGGAACGACTGCACCAGCACGACCTGCTGGCAAGAAGGTGATTGTCACACCACGCGCACGCAGGCTTGCACAGGAGCTCGGGGTTGATGTGGCCAACGTTGCTGGCACCGGTCCGAGTGGGCGAATAACTGAAGACGACGTTAGATCGGCAGCTGAAGGCGGCGGAGCGTCAACCGCGGCACCTTCATCAATTCCGGTCAAAGAGACGATCAAACTCAGTGGCATGCGCGGAACGATTGCAAGGCGCATGACCGAAAGCTCACAGGCTCCCTCAGTCACTTTAAATACCCACGCTGACGTAACTGCAGCGATCGAAGCACAACGAGAGCTGCTGAAGGCGTGGAGGTCAGAGCGGATCAGACCGCAGTATCAGGACCTGGTGTTGGCAGCAGTTGCCCGCGCTCTTACAGAAGTTCCTGCTGCGAACGCGCATTTAGTAGATGAAGAGATACGAATATTCGAACAGGTCAACCTGGGAGTGGCTGTAGCTATTCCTGAAGGGTTGGTTGTTCCGGTCATTCACGATGCCGGTAATAAATCAGCCGTCGAAATTGCAAAAGAGGTCCGTGAACTTGCAAAGGCGGCGAAAGACGGCTCGCTATCGGTCGATCAGATGACAGGCGGAACATTCTCGATCACGAACCTCGGGGCTTACGACATCGAAGCGTTCGATCCATTGCTAAACCCGCCGGAGATCGGGATTCTGGGACTGGGACGAGTAGAAGAGCGACCGGCGGTCGTCGACGGCGAGATCGTCATACGTTCGATCGGGCATCTCAGCCTGACTTTTGATCACCGTGCATGGGACGGAGCCCCGGCAGCCGAGTTCCTGAGAAAGGTCGTCGAACATCTGAAATCACCTGAGTGGATGTTCGGTTAAGTCAGCCAGAGCGTGCAAACAAGCGCGAATGGCTAGTGGCCTTCGCCTGAGCCGCTCAATTCAGAGACCGTGACCCTGTAACTGGGGTCGTTTTCGGGGTCGGCCTCGACAATCACATTCGCTTTCTCAAGTATTCGCTGGCAGTTCTGGCTCAGGTGCAACAGGTGCAGCTGTTTGCCGGACGCCTCATATCGTTGTGCCAACCCAACGATGGCCTCTATGCCAGAGTGATCCCATACTCGTGAATGCCGGAAATCAATGACAACCTCAGCTGGATCGTGTGGTGGGTGGAACAGGTCTTTAAAAGCTGTCACGGATGCGAAAAAGAGCTGTCCGTGCAGTGTGTAGACGCGCCGATTTGGGGTGCTGGCCGCTGATTCCTCTACGTAGATCGAACGAGCCGTGTTCCATGCGAAGACGAGTGCCGAGACAATCACACCGACCACAACCGCAATTGCCAGGTCTGTTGCGACCGTTACAGCAGACACCAGGATCATCACCAGTGCGTCTGAAAGTGGCACTTTCTTAATGATGCGCAGGCTGGACCATGAGAATGTCCCGATCACGACAACGAACATAACGCCGACCAGCGCGGCAATCGGAATTCGTTCGATAAGCGAAGAGATCGAAAGGATGTAGATGAGGAGCAGAATTGCCGCAACAACACCGGATAGACGCCACCGAGCGCCAGATTTGATGTTGATCATGCTCTGGCCAATCATTGCGCAGCCGCCCATGCCTCCGAAGAAGCCGGTGACGACGTTTGCAGCGCCCTGAGCCATGCACTCCCGGTTGTTCTGACCCTTCGTCTCAGTGATCCCGTCTATCAGCGAAGAAGTGAGCAGCGACTCGATGAGACCGATTCCTGCCAGAATGAATGCAAACGGCAGAATAATCCGCAGCGTCTCGAAAGTGAACGGCACGTCCGGAACACCAAAACTCGGCAGGCCGCCAGAGATGCTGGAGAGATCACCAACAGTCGGTGTGTCGAGATTGCTGAGTATGACTACAGCAGAGACGACGATGATTCCGGCCAACGCTGCCGGAAATCGCTTGGTGAAACGAGGCAGCAGGTAGATAACCGCCATCGTGACCGCAATCAGACCAAGCATGATTGCAAGATCGTCGAACGGCAGCCACTTCTCATGGCCGTCTTCTCCCTCGATTTTGAAGCTCTCTAACTGGGCGAGGAAGATGACGATGGCTAGTCCGTTCACGAAGCCAAGCATCACCGGGTAAGGCACCATGCGGATCAGCTTGCCCTGCCGGAGTGCGCCTACGGCCATCTGGATGATCCCCATGAGGATCACGGTGATGAAGAGGAACTCGATGCCGTGATCTTTGACCAGAGTCACCATGACGACAGCGAGCGCGCCAGTCGCTCCAGAGATCATCCCTGGACGTCCGCCGAACAACGACGTCACGAGCCCGACAATAAAGGCGGCGTAGAGGCCGACGAGTGGCTCAACGCCGGCAACGAAAGCGAATGCAACGGCTTCTGGCACCAGCGCCAGTGAAACCGTGAGCCCCGCCAGCACTTCAGTGCGGACGCGGGCTGGCAATGAAAGCTCTTGCATTGACTATCCGGACCTGTTCGATCACATGTGTCCGAACCGGGCCGAACGAGGACGAACAAAACGTGAAATTTTTTGCAAACAGCGTCTATTTGTACACGACAAACAGTCTCAGTGGTTAACAGCGGGTAACGGTTTTCCGCCAGTTATGAGGTCACAGACTGTGTTTTTCGACTCACGGCGTTCAAACAGCGACGCGCAATAAATTGTTGTGATCAGATGGCACTGGCGCCTTCAGCAGAAGCCTCAGCAGCAGCTCTCGCCCTTTTCATCCGCTCTCTCTCAACCAACCACAGCTCGCCGATTAGAAAGCCCAGGAACGCGAGCAGGCCGAATGTAGCCAGTGTCACTATCGCTGTCGGACTGAGCAGACCCAACTGGAACAGCACGTACGGCATCATGCCAACTACACCGCTTGCAGCTCCGACGATGCGGTTCCATTTCCAGATTGCGTTTCCGGCCATTAACGGGAACGGCAACATCATCACAGCAAGGACACCAAGCGTCAGGGTTACGCCGATTTCTGCGAAGGACATCCTGATCAACAGGCCGATCATCACGAAAAGGCCGGAAAGCGCCAACACGGCTGCGAAACCTGCAGTAGCGAAGCGGGCATCACGTTCTTTCGTGCTGGGGTCTCTTTCCATGTAACCGGTGTAGCCGATAGGCGACTGCAGCAGAATGCTGGTGGCAGCGAAAGAGATCGAACCGACCGCCCAGAGAACATACTTTGGTTTCTGGTCGGTGTAGTAGGCGAGCGCGTATCCGCCAAGAATAGTCACGAGGCGGAACAGGATCACGGCGGGAACTACTACGACGAGCGCTGTGAAGATGTTATTGAGTTCCAGTGAACCCGGCCTGGCAACGGCTATGAGAATCGCCATCAGCGTGACCGCAGTTGTAGCAGCGATCCACGAAGGAAGGGATGAAACGTCAAAAGTCTTGGTCCGCCTTCTGAGTCGTTCAGCAAGCACGATTCGCAGGAACCGCCAGATCAGCTCATAGATCCATGTTCCGCTGGCAGATGCTGCAGATGCTGCACCTGCCACAGCGACTGTGACCGCGACGGCCGTACCGACCTGTACTGCTGAAGCTGGTTGATGGAAGATCGGTATGCTGCCGGACGCCAGCACCTCAGACTCTTCACCATCTATTGGCTCACCAAAGAACTCACGTCGTACTTCTACCGTGAAGCGGCTCGTAACCGCGTCGCCTTCCCAGGACATTTCAGGCTGAGCAGTACCGACGAAAAACTCCTCGCCGTCTTCTTCTCGCACCACCCAGACATCGCTGTCAAACAGATCAATGTTTCTCAGGGAGATGTCGAGAGTCAACGCGTCACCGTCAACGCCGCTGGAAACATCTACCCGTGGAGTGAAATCGAACTCTTCGTCATCGTGCGGAAAATCGGGTTCAAAAAATGGCGTCGGTGTTGGCTGAGGCGCTACGTCTCCGAAGCTTTCGAACAGATCGAATACTTCATCAGGAGTTAGAGCGCGATCGTAAATTCGGAGTGATCCGAAATCGCCGCCAAACGCCTCGGTGCTTGCGTCTGGCCAACCGTCGACAGTTCCATTACCAATCAGCCAGAAGCCCTGGAACTGTCGGAACGGAACAGACGTTGTCACTGATCTGGCGCGTCTGCCATTGCCGATAGATAGTTTGACAACGTACTCGTCGCCGACCTTGTCGACCGTACCCACAGCGAAGTGCCAGGCACCATTGTTCACCTGCTCTGTACTCGCGACGGTCACAAAATCGTCATTTCGCATGCCGAATCGCAAATGACCGTCCACGTCTATGTACATCACTCGGTCGATCGGATCGGCCTCTGCTCCGGGAGTAGCGTTGTCCAGACCGGCAATAACTCCGCCGGCGAACGAAGTGCGAAACCAGACTGCCATGGTGAATTCATCCGGAGCAGGTATAACCCTGTCCGTGACCACCAGATCATTGAAACCGTCAAACCTCAGCAATCGCGAAACCGGGCCCTCACCGCCGGGGTGGAACGAATTCGCAGGGTCTTCAAAGTTGTTTAGTGCTCCGAAAACACCATTGCCTGAAAGATCAAACATAATCGTGTCGGCACCCTGTTCGTCGGCGGCATCAAACCACAGCGATAGACTGCTATCGGTCGGAATAGACTGAACAGGTGGCTGAGCAAGCCATGCGAGCTGCTCAAATGGCAGCGACTGGTTATAGACAACGAACGGACCGATGTCCCCGTCGAAGAATGCGTTCGTGACTCCTGGCCAGATATCCAGATTACCGCCGCCCAATCTCCAGAAGCCCTGGTACTGCGCAAATCGGCCGCTGTTGCCTCCGACTACCCGTCGTCCATCCAGGTACATCACCATCGAAGTGTTATCACCGGAAGATTCGAGAGTGATGATCACGTTGTGCCACTCACCATCATCGACACGTTCGAATGAAACATACGTTGCCAGGTTGTTCAGTGCCGTTTCGTCGCCACCGAAACGCAATCGCCCATCTTCATCGACGTAGAGATGCCTGTCGGCCTGAGTGCTGCCAAAGGCGATATTGTTTTCGAAACCGGCAATCTTTCCACCGGCTACATCGGTGCGGAACCAGACAGATAGCGTGAGATTGTCCGGTGCGTTCTGTGCATTGCTTGTCCCGAGGACATCATCGATACCGTCAAAGCGTATGGATGTCTGGACCGTGGGATCGGATGGCTCGGTATTGATCGCTGCGGCTGGATCATCGAAGAAAAAGAAAGTGCCGTGATTCAAGTTGCCGGACTGATCAAGAATTCCAGTGACCCCGCCCGGGCCGGAAAGTACGTTCGGTGGATCAAGGTGCAGGACGGGAACGACGGCAGGCTCGATAGGGACATAAAGATCAAGAGAACTGGGTCCAGGCACCGGAGTTGGTGTGGCCTGGGGTTCTGCCCCGGAAAGATCGTAAATCTTCACTGACCGCACATCACCAACGAAGCCATCGCCACCTGAATCAGGGAATCCGTTCATATTCCCGCGTCCGATACGCCAGAAGCCGGGATACGACGTGAAGACTCGAGCGGTTGTTGTGCCCTGGCTCACTCCGTCCAGTATCAGCTCGAATTGCGGCTGTGAACCGACGATGGTCGATCGCCCGATTGCGGTGTGCCACTGTCCGTCTGTTACTGGTTCTCGCGACTTGACACCTATGCTGACGCCGCTGGCACCTGAAAAATGGATGTGGCCATCGCTGGTTACATAGAGCGTTCTGTCCGCCAGTGGCCCTAGAGCAATGTCCCTGTCTTCAAATCCGATGATCTTGCCGCCTGGTGTGTCGGTGCGGAACTCGATTTCGATCTCGAATTCGTTCAGAGCGGGCTGTCTCTCGTCAGTCGCTATATGTTGATCACCATCAAAAGAGACGAATGTCGTGGTTCTACTATCTTCCTCGCCGTAGGCGCCAATCGGCTCAGCGAAACCGTACAGAGTTCCTGTGTTGCCGCCAGTACCGAGATCTTCCATCTTGTCGGCTGGTGAGCTGAACGACATGTCATAGAACAGGATCGGTTCATCGCTGATCTGTGCGCCTGCAGGTAACGCTGTATAAGAGGCTGCAGCTATGATCGCCACGGTAAGTGACAGCGCGGCAATAAGTTGGATTCTCGGCGAGTTTTTAGTCAAAGCGGCAGGCGGTGCACGGTATACGGGATTTGATTGGATGCCTCAGGCAATGTCCGGCGGCATTTTAGCGCCGTTAACGTCTGCATCGGCAAATCCGGGCAGATACTTCGTACTCGGTTCGTGAAATGTGACCCAATTGCTGCGTTGAAATCGGAGTTCGGCACCTGATCTGCTAGTTTGAGACTAGCTCCGTAAAAAACCAGACCCTACGTACGTTTGTCCGAAGATTACCTAGCAAAAACAGAAGGGAGACGAGATGCCTATCGGATACCTGAGGTCAGTGCCGAAAATCGATATCACGCTCGATCGTGAGGTCTACCGACCGGGTGATGATTTGCGTGCAGCGATAAAGATTCATACGGATCGACCGGGTCTGAAAGTCAGGCGGGCCGTGGTTGAGTTGGTCCTCGAAAACAGGTACACGCACATCAGGACCGGGAATGTCCTCGATACTCGCTCTTACAGCAATATCGGTGGTGCTGGTAACCCGATCATGCACTCACCGTTTCGCTCTGCTTCGATTACCGAGGAAAGAGTCGACAGAGTAATTCTCTGCCAGGAGCGTCTGTTCGAAAGTGGCGTTATTCGGCATCGAACCGAGACCGCGGAGCTCAGATGCGAAGTGAAAAAGCCACCTGTACGCCGTACGGCTGAGCTGCGAGCCACCTATTTGATCAGCGTGCATTTCGATCTACCGCGCATGCGCGATGTTGAGGTCCATAAGAGCGTACCGGTCCAACTCACCTAGTTTTCGTGCTGTCCGCTAACCCGGGACCAGCATCGTCGAAGAAGAAAAACCTCTAAACTTGATCGACATTCATCGACTACCATCACCGCTGGATAAGTACAGCAGCCCTGAGATCGGCCCCTCGCCACGCACTAGCGTGAAAATCACCAAGGATTCTCCAACATGATGAACCGAAAGATGCTCAAGCAAGCCCAGGACATGCAACGCCGATTAGCCCAGGTGCAGGAAGAGCTTGCAGAGGCATTGACTGAAGGCAGCGCCGGTGGTGGCGTTGTGAAGGCCGTTGTGCAAGGTGGCAACAAGCTGGAGTCAATCACGATCGATCCGGAAGTAATCGACCCAGAAGATGCCGATATGCTTCAGGACCTGGTGACAGCAGCTGTGAACGATGCATTGGATTCAGCTCAGAAAGAGGCTGCTGACAAGATGGGAGCAATCACAGGCGGACTTAACATCCCCGGCCTGATGTAGTTCTTTCACACCAGCCGCCGCTCGGTTGATCGGAGAAGAGTCGGTTGTAGCGCTACCTGTCCCGGCACTGCAATCGTGACGAATGGTCATCCCGAATCAGTCGATGAGTGGCATGAGATAGAAACAGACCTCTCAATTCCCTCCTGAGCTGGTCCATTCCCAAGAGACGAAAAGATGTCTGAGTTAGCACCTTCCGCTGCAAAACCAGTCGCACGCTTGATCGAGGCGTTTCACAGACTGCCCGGTGTTGGCCCCAAAAGCGCACAGCGCCTAACCTACCACCTCATCCGGATGCCCAGGGAAGAGGCAGAGGAGCTTGCCAACGCCATCATCGGTGCGAAAGACCGCATCGTCTTCTGCGACACCTGTATGAACATCAGTGAATCGCCGCAGTGTGCCATCTGTGCCGACCTTCGCAGAGACGGAACGCGAATCTGCATAGTCGAAGAACCTCTTGATGTCGTGGCGATGGAGCGGACTCACGCTTTCAAAGGCTATTACCACGTGCTGCACGGGGTTATCTCACCTGTGAACGGCATTGGCCCCGATGATCTTAAGCTGAAAGAGCTTCTTACTCGTCTGAACGATGGAGAAGTGACCGAAGTGATCGTTGCTACCAACCCGAATCTTGAGGGAGAGGCAACGGCGATGTACATCAATCGCCTGCTGACGCCCCTTGGGATCAAGGTCACTGCATTGGCGCGCGGGCTGCCGTCAGGTGCCGACCTCGAATACGCAGACGACTCGACGCTAGCTCATGCACTTGAATCACGAGCAGAGGTCCATTCTTCGAATGGCACCGACAGCGGTGACCTGACTCGCTAGGCAATTGGCCAGACCTACTCTCCGAGTTTGATCGAGATTGATTCTCCCTGCCTCATCACTCGCAATGTGGCGTTTTCGTTCGAATCAAGCACTTCTGACAGTGTTACGACCGACCTCAGTGCATCGCCGTTGATCTCGTGAATCAGATCGCCTTCTTTGAGTCCGGATCTGGACGCAAGGCTTGAGTCCTCAACTTTCTCAACCAGTAGTCCTGGCTGTTCGGGCAGCCCCAGTCGGCGTTGCAGTTCGATCGCTTCGCGAGCAGTACTTACCTGAATTCCCAGATCTGCCAGCCAATCGCTACTCAATTCAGGATCCGTCCCGACGATTAGCTTTCTGAGCAGGGTTGCCATCAGGTCACGTTCCTGTCCAGTCAGTGAAGAGACGATGCGTGCCTGCGCATCGAGATATGCAGGAACGCAGTTTTCGAAGGCGTTAACGCCCTGATCCGTGATCTTGATGATCGTCGACCTGGCGTCCTCTGTACTCTCCCGACGCGCGATCAGGCCATCTCGCTCCATCCGTTCCATTCGGACGGACATCGTGCCAGCGGTGAGCCCCAATCTAACTGCAAGCTGCTTCTGGGTAGCACCTTCTTGGCGGTATGAACGGATCAGTGTCGAAAGAACTGCGAAAGAGGCTCTGCTCAGGTCATATGAAGCGAATACAGAGTCGAGTTCAGCGGAAATCCGGGTATCGACGATACGAAGCCGGTTGATGATCTCAATAGGCCACGTCTCAAGATCTGGCGCCGCAGCACGCCACTCGTGTATGAGTTCGTCGACGGAGTCGCCACGCATTCTTTCACCTGGTTCAGCCATGCCTTAACCATAGGGCACGATTGACATACCCTCAACGTTCTGCATAATAGTTTGAAATCAAACTTTGATAAAGAAATATATGGAGGATAAGATGAGCAGGGCTATCGATGTATTGGATCCTGAGACCCCGAAAAAGGTACTCATGGTAGCCGCGAACCCCGCTGTGTCTGAGCAGACAGGGTGGCCGATCGGATTCTGGTGGGCCGAGTTATCGCACCCATACTGGGAGTTCAAAGAGAACGGCTACGAAGTCGACATTGCCAGCCCCGAAGGAGGGGCACTGGTCGCGGATACGTGGTCAGACCCTCGGGATGAATCTGGATACTCAGCGGATGACCTTGTGTCGCTCGGGTTCATCAACTCAGAACAGCATCGGTCGCTGGTCGAAAGCAGCTTGCCTCTCTCGTCTGTGGACCCAGCGAATTACGATGCCCTGTTCCTCGTTGGCGGGCAGGCGCCGATGTACCAGTTCAGGGGCAACGATCAGGTAATGTCTCTCGTCCGCAACTTCTACGAGTCTGGCAAAGCGACGGCAGTTGTGTGCCACGCCACCGCTGTGCTTCTGGACACCACGCTCTCGAGTGGTGCACTGCTGGTCAGCGGCAAGACCTGGACCGGCTTCGCGAACTCGGAAGAGAAGTTCGCCGATGATTTCGTCGGGCAGAAAATTCAGCCGTTCTGGATTGAGGATGAAGCCAGAAAGATCGGAGGTACGAATTTCATAGTTGATGGAGCCTTCAAGGCGCACGCCGTGCGCGACGGCAACCTGATCACGGGACAGCAGCAGTACTCCGGGACAGCCGCGGCAAGGCTGGTGGTGGAGGCTCTGGGTGTCTGATCATCTGGACAAAAGCGTGACTGTTGTAGTGCGCCGGACGGTTAAGCCAGACAGATCCCAGGACTACGAAGAGTGGCTGAATCGACTGACCGCTGAGGTAGCGAGTACTCAGCACGGTTACCTTGGCGCCGAGTTCCAGAAACCGGCCGCCGGTTCGAAGCAGTACACCAGCGTTTTTCGTTTCGATTCGGCAGAAAACCTGGAGCGATTCGAGCGATCTGAACTGAGACGGCGATACCTCGACGAAGTCGCAGACCTGGTTGAAGAGGATGCCGTCTGGGAGCGATTTACGGGACTTGAGTTCTGGTTTGAACCGCCTGTCGGGGCTGTGATACCGCAGCCGTCGAGGTTTCGGATGGCCCTGCTGCTCACAGTTGTTGTCTACTTGCTCGTTTTGGGCATCGGAAGCGCGGCCGCAGCAGCGATCGGCGATGCGATACCAACATTCTTGCGATTGCTTGCGGTGATAACGGTTGAGGTGTTTCTCATGACCTACTTCATCTTGCCGAGGCTGACCCGATTGCTTTCGAAGTGGATTTACCCGACATCTAAAGTTACCTGAGATATAAACTGGCCTGACCAGAACTCACTAAGGTCAGCCGGTGAATCTTGTGGTCTCATCACGCCCACGCACATACTCGGTAGCGGCTGTAGTTGTGAGTGCCGGAGATTTCGGCGAGGCTGGTCCGTACAGCGTAATTTGCGGAAGTAAATCCCTAACCCGCCTGTCTCAGATCCCGTCTCTCAAACGCAATCTGACCTGCGAAGTAAGTCACCAGGATTACCCCGAGCGGGACCAGGGTGTGCCACCAGTTCAACCCCTGGGTTAGCGGATCGCTGCCTAGGTAGTAGTAGAACGGCGATAACCACTTGAAGGGCTCCATTCCTTCAATGATCTGCGAAAAACTGTTGACCACGAATGATCCCAGCGCGATTGCTCCGATGACGGAATAAGTGAGTCCGGTGTTTCCGGTTGCAGCAGAAATACAGAAGGCCAGCGAGCCGAAGGCCCAACCCAACAAAATGAGAGATATCAGCGCCTGAACAAGGTTCCAGTTATTCAGATCAGACCAGATTCCGGCCGGTATGCCTGCCGCCAGGACTACCCACAGACCAACGCCTAGCAGCAATGTCGCAATCAGCATTGCTCCGAATCGTTGTATAAACACCGTTGATCGAGAGATCGGATTTGCGAGCAACAACTCCATCTCTCCCTTTCGCTCTGACCCAGCGATTGCGTTTACGCCAAAAATTGCAGCGAAGGCAATGAATGCTATCGGGGCCATGATCGAAAACAGCTCGATCTGCAGATAACCTTCCGGAGTAGCAAGATCGGCAGTGCCCTCCAAGCCGAGCGCCTTCAACACATCTTCGGGATACTCATCAAGATCGGCTAGCAAGTCTTCCAGTGCTGGGAATAGCGCAGTGAACATGCCTCCAAGCAACGCTATACCAATGCTCCACCAGATCATCGAGCGTCGACGATCCTTAAATGACCGACGAAACAGGGCCGCATTCATTCCTCGGCGCTCCCGTTCGTGCTGGTTTGTTGGTCGTCAGCGGGGTAGTAAGACATGAAACGGTCTTCCAGAGCCTGTGCACCGCTCTCCAGGTCGGTCACTTCATATAGGGCTAATGCCCTGATCAACTCGGATAGTTTGCCTGTAATCCCGATGCGCACGCTGGTCGAGTTCCTGGGCTCGACGCTAACGACGCCTGCTACTTTTTGCAGTTCGCTAACGGGAGGCCCTTCTTCAAACGTCACCTCGAAGTGGCGTACGGCCTGTGACTTGAGTTGATCCATCGTGTCGACAGCGACAAGCTCGCCGTTTCGAATGATTCCAATCCGGTCACAGATGCGCTCGACTTCAGGAAGCACGTGCGAGGAGAGTAGAACCGCCCCACCTCGCTCTCGAACATCTCCGAGCAGTGAATAGAGGCGTCTTCGGATCATCGGGTCGAGTCCTGCCGCCGGTTCATCCATGATTACGAGTTCGGGTTTATGCATCAGGGCATTGACGATGCCAATCTTCTGGCGATTGCCACTCGAAAGGTTTCGAAGTGGCTCATCGAGATCTGCCTCGAGTGCGTGGCACAACGATTCAACATACTTATGGTCAACACCCGCCCTCATGTCGGCCTGGAATGACAGCCAGTCTCGGGCGGTTGAACGCTCGTACAGTGCGAGATCCCCTGGGAGAAAGCCGACAGATAGACGGGATGCAGGATTGGCACGAGAATCTTCACCGAGCAGAACGGCATTGCCGTCCGTCGGCCGGATGAAATCTAGCAAGATCCGGATCGTTGTCGTTTTGCCTGCGCCATTGGGTCCGAGCAGTCCGAACACTTCGCCCTTGAACACCTTGAATGTCACGTTGCGGATGCCGCGACCGTTCGGATAGATTTTGCTCAACGACGCTACTTCAGCCGCGACAGCCCCGGTTGATGGCGGAACCGCGCCAGAAGTCGCACCATGCTCGATTGATGTCGTCATTTAACGATTATCCTCGCCATGTCTTTGAGAGCACAGGCCGAGCGTGACAAACTTGTGAAGCTCGCTTGCGAACTGCAAGTTAGACTCCGGAGTTCGGGAATGGTCTCATCACGCCCACGCACATACTCGGTAGAAGCCGTGGTCGTGCGTGCCGGAGATTTCGGTGAGGCAGATCGTCTGATCACGCTGCTTACGCCTTTTGCAGGACTCGTTCGCGCTGTGGCACGCGGTGCGCGCAAGCCAAAATCTCGATTAGGCGGAAATGTCGATCTTCTGCGACATATCAAAGTCTCGGTAAACGAAGGCCGTTCGCTGCACAGCGTTTCACAGGTGCAGTCGATATCCTCCCTCCGAGGACTTCACTCGAGCCTTGAGAAGATGTCGACCGGCCTTTACATGGCCGAGCTTGCAGAGAAATTTTCAGTCGAAGGTGGGTCGAACCCGGCGCTGTTCAATCAACTGGTGAGAATGTTGCAGGTGCTGGATTCAGAGCCGCTGCATTCACTTATGCCTCGTTGGTTCGAGATGCAGGTGCTGCGAATCAACGGCTTTCTGCCTGCCATCTCTCAGTGTGTCGACTGCGGATCTGAACTAGAACCCCAGGGCCATGTGTTTTCGCCTGCACGAGGTGGCATCGTCTGCCCGGACTGTCGTGCTTCAGAAGGCGACGTGTTGCTACCGGCTTCTCTCAACACGGTTAAGCTGTTGCGTCATATGGCACGAGCACAGTGGGATGCGGTGAGACCGTTGACTGTCGAAGCAGACGAATTGCGGCAGATAGGGCGAATCCTGAAAGAGCATCTGCAGTTTGTACTCGACCGCAATCTCCGTACGACCGCGTTCATGGATGAGGTCACACGCTGGCGTTCTGATTCGAAGTGACACCAGATTACGAGCAATGGCTCAGGCGGGCAGACACGAACCAATCGCTCAACAGAAAGAGTCCGACAAAGCGAACCTATGAAGATTACTGATATCAAAACGTTTGTCGTGGATGGAGCTGCTCGACCGTGGACGCTGGTGAAGGTCGAGACCGATTCCGACTTAGTCGGCTGGGGCGACTGCACGGAGTGGGACGCGTTTCCGGGCGTAGTTGCAATGGTCGATCACCTGAAACCGCTCGTGATTGGCAAAGACCCAATGAACGGTCTGCAGATCTGGCACGACCTGGCCAACTACAACGTGAGGCAGCATGGTGGAATCGCCTGGAAGGCGATGGCTGGCATCGATTCGGCACTCTGGGACATCCGAGGCAAGAGGCTAGACGCGCCTGTCTGGCAACTACTGGGTGGAAAGATCTGGGACGAGATTCGTGTCTACTGGTCACACTGCGGATCGTTCAGGGCCCGCAACAGCGATGCGCTGGGCACTCCGCCGGTTAACAACACCGACGATTTACGCAAACTCAGCGAAGAGGTGAAAGCTCGCGGTTTCACAGCGATCAAGACGAACCTGATGCCGCTTGATGACCTGCCGGATCCCGGCCCGAATCGGTCTGCGCGCACAGGCGTCTACGCAACACCGGATGTGCTGGCTAATGCGCGAGGCGTTGTCGGCACATTCCGCGAGGCGCTTGGCCCGGACGTAGGAATCGCTCTGGATATAGCGCACAACTTCCGTCTCGCAGGCGCGATCGACATCGCTCGTGAGTTAGAGGAATTCAAGCTGATGTGGCTGGAGACTGAGACCTGGGATCCAGGAGCTCTGCGCACGATCAGGGAGTCAACAACGACACGTATCTGCACCGGCGAGAGCCTTTTCGGCATGGAGGACTACAGGCCGTTCCTTGAGAAGTATGCGCAGGATGTGATCATGCCCGATCTCGCGTGGAACGGCATCACGATGTCCAGGAAGATATGCGACCTTGCTGCTGCCTACGACACGTTTGTGGCTCCGCACAACACGCACAGCCCGATCTGCACCTACGAATCGTTACATGTCTGCGCAGGCAGCCCAAACCTGATGATCATGGAGATCGATGGTGACGATGCGCCGTGGCGTGACGAACTACTGACACATCCCTTCGAGTTCAAAGATGGCCATGTAACCGTGCCAGACAGACCAGGACTTGGTACTGAGGTCAACGAGGACGTGGCGAAGAAACATGCCTATTCGGGTTGAGCAAACCCAGCCTTGAGCCAGGGCGAAAAGCCAATGACCCGACAACCCAACATCCTGTTTATCCAGTCAGACCAGCACAATCCAAAAGTCATGGGTTGCGCTGGTGATCCGGTAGTTGAGACACCGAACCTTGATGCGTTGGCGAGTAGAGGGATTGTCTTCGAAAACGCCTACTGCGCCTCACCTATCTGCGTTCCATCAAGATCTTCGATGCTTACAGGTCAGCACCCGCATGAGAACAGGGTATGGACAAATTCGCACGTTCTCAGTTCGTCCGTGCCTACGTTTGCACATGCCCTTGGTGCGGCAGGCTACCGAACAGTTCAAATCGGCCGGATGCACTTCGTTGGTCCGGACCAACTACACGGCTTTTCTGAACGATACGTTGGCGATCACGGCCCCAACTACATCGGTGGCAATCCTGCCGATCACGGTGAGCTTTCAGGAACCGCCGGACCTCACAGAGTCAGCCTGAAAAAATCGGGCCATGGTCAGAGCGGATATGAAGTTCACGACGAAGCGGTGGCCGACGAGGCTGTGAGGTTCATTGAGAGCCTTTCTGAGTCGAGAGAATCCGGTGATGAACGTCCTGTGCTGCTGGCGGTTGGGCTGATGCTGCCTCACCAGCCGTTTGTTGCGCGCAAGAACGACTACGACCGATACGAAGGAAAGATCGGGCTCCCTGAAATCCCTGATGCCTCGGTTGTAGAGGAACATCCTTACTTCCAGTGGTGGCGCTCTCACACGGACATCAACGATGTGTCAGACGAGGAGAGCGTGCGTGCGCGGACTGCCTACTGGGCTCTTGTCGACCGGCTTGACGCCCAGATCGGCGCGATTCTCAATGCCCTTGAAGCTGCTGGACTCACAGAAGACACGTTGGTTGTCTATACCGCAGATCATGGTGAGCAGATCGGCGAGCGCGGACTCTGGTGGAAACAGACCTTCTTCGAAGAGTCGGTAAAGGTACCGGCGATCGTTAGTTGGCCGGGACGGATTCCCGAAGAGGCTCGCAGTGATCGTGTTATCACCCAATTTGATCTGAATGCAACAATGATCGAAGCCGGCGCCGCGCCGCATTTGCCGTTTTCACATGGCCGATCGTTGCTGGAACTCGCACAGTCTCCATCGGAAACAGATTGGGATGACATCGCCATCTCCGAGTACTGCACGGAGCCCGGAGATCCCGCCCATTCAGATGGAGACAGGACTTGGCAACAACGGATGGTACGCCGGGGTGACTGGAAGCTGATGTATTTTCACGGTATGCCGCCCCTGCTTTTCAACCTGAAGGACGATCCGAACGAGCTCAATAACCTTGCCGAATCTCCCGAACATTCAAGTGTGCTGAATGAGTTAACCGATATTGTGCTGCGATCCTGGGATCCAGACCAGATCGATGCTGAAATCAGGAGAATGGCGCAAGAACAGGATCTGTTGACATCATGGGCCGCTAGAACCGCTCCCGTTGATAGTTTCCGCTGGCATCTCGATCCAAAATTCGACTACCTCGACTCAACCCAGTAAGAAGTATTCAAGCCTGAATCAAGTAAGCGCATGGCGACCAGGTACGACCTAATAACCGATGAACAGAGAGAGTTGATCGAGTCATCACCGATGTTTTTCATCGCGACGTCCGATCCTGTGGGCAATGCCGGTCCACTTGGCGAAGGGCCTATCAATCTCTCTCCAAAAGGCGACTCCCGGCTGACGGTGCTTGATGTGCACACAGTCGCTTACCTGGACTTCGTCGGTTCAGGCAATCAGACTGCACGCCACATCTCTGCTGGCAGTCCTGTCACGATCATGGTCTCCTCGTTCGAGAAGGAAAATGCGGGAATCGTCAGGCTTTTTGGTGCTGGCAGGGTGCACGAAATCGACGAATACCCGTATCGTGAGCGGTTGCTCTCAGGTTTGGCTGGCGAAATCGCCCTGCCAGAGAGGCAGGTCATTGAGATAGACGTCACTCACACGATCACCAGTTGCGGTTACGGCGTGCCGGTCAGCGACGGTTTCAGGCCTCGGACCACGCAGAACAGAGGGCGGGCTTACAAGTGAGCAACTCGTCGTAAACTGCGGCGAAACTTACCAGCGAGCGACTACCAGCGATGACCATTCCACCATTTATCGACACCCATCACCACCTGTGGGACCTTGAGAACAACAGATACCCGTGGTTGCAAGATGGCATTGACCATTTCGTCGGCGACTACTCGCCAATTCGGCAATCGTTCCTGATCAAGGACTTTCTTGCTGGTGCTGAAGGTTTGCCGTTGCGTAAGTCCGTGCACGTGCAGGCGGAATGGGACCACGATGGTGATCCCGTTGGTGAAACTGCCTGGCTGCAGGATGTGGCGGATTCTCCCGAGTCTCAGGGTATGCCAAACGCCATCATCGGCTATGCGAACCTGTCTGACCCGGACGTTGAGGAAACCCTGAACAGGCATGCGGAGCACTCAAACTGGCGCGGTATTCGCCATATGCTCAACTGGTCCGACGATCCGGGATTCCGTTTCGCTGATCGCAGCGATTACATGCAAGACAAGCAGTGGCGAGCAGGCTACCGACTTCTCGGACAACTGGGCGGCTCGTTTGATCTGCAAGTTTGGCCGTGGCAACTCGCTGATGGAGCGGCGTTGGCGAAAGACATTCCAGAAGTACCGGTGATTCTCAACCACACAGGCATGCCGCGTGACTGGAACGATGAGGGCATCGGAGTCTGGCGAAATGGAATGCGGGCTATAGCCGATGCAGAGAACATTTCGGTGAAGATTTCGGCGCTTGGCATGATGAAACGGGACTGGGACGCCAGCGATATCAGGCCATTCGTGCTGGACACGATCGAGATAGTTGGAGTCGACCGCTGCATGTTCGCTTCGAACTTCCCCGTTGACAGCCTGTTCTCTGACTACGCAGCCGTCTGGACGGCGTACGATGAGATCACATCCGACTTCTCGGCTTCAGACCGAGCGAAGCTCTTCCACGATAACGCGGAACGCTACTATCGCATTTAAGGTGACGAGCGCCGCAAAGTCAGCTTCGGCTGCCTAACGTTTGATAGAGGCAAGCCCATTCTTGATGCCATCCGCGGCCCACGGTGCCCATGGCAACGTGAAGAACTTGAAGCCTTTTTCGACGAAAAAGTTGGGGTCCATGTTCGGTGGAATGAAGTACATGCCCGGCACAACATCATGTTTCGCACAGGCTTCTGCAATCCTGTCGAGACCGCGTTGATAGGTGTCTGACTCGAACTGAAGCGGAACTTTAAGCTCGATCGACAGATCTGATGGGCCGACAAGCAGAACGTCTATCCCGGGGACGCTCAGGATTTCGTCGATATTGTCGACCGCACGTTTGGTCTCGATCATCGGGATAACGAACAGCTCCCTGTTCACATAATCGAGATATTCCCTGTAGTCGGTGAACTCCTGTTCCCACACTCCACGAGGTCCTGAATTACTGCGGTCTCCAACCGGCGAATACATGCAGGAGCTCACCAGCGCTTCAGCCTCGTCACGAGTATTGATCATCGGCACGACGATTCCACGAGCACCGATGTCCAGGGCGAAACAGATCAGATCTGGCCGGTTGTCGCTAACTCTGACAAACGGTGCAGCCTTCTTATCGCTGACCGCTTCGACCGCAGGCTTCAACTGTTTGATATCGATCGGAGTGTGCTGCGTGTCGAACAGTATGAAATCGAAGCCGGAATCGGCTATCACAGCGATATCGACAGGTGCTGTAAGTCCCCCACCTGTCCCTACCAGCGTCTCCCCGGATTTCAGACGGTCTTTGATAGTGCTCATTCGTGCAAACTCCAGCTTGTTACTTCGCCCTGCCGCTATGCCCGACGCATAGTAGTCCTTCAGGCGCTCTCGTGGTAGAAACCCACTTCTTCCGATGTGCCAGCGGCAGGTTACTCACAACGACCTCATTCCCCGGCTGGAACAAAACGCACTGCTCGTACGTTGTTGTAAGTAGCAACGACCTCGCGAACCGCAACCCGGGACGCGTTTGCGCATGAACATTTATTTGGAGATCCGCACGAGGGACCTGATGCGAATCAAACTTGCTGCTATATCCGCTGCCATTGGCCTTAGCCTGATCGCCGTGGCTTGCGGATCGTCCGAAAACCCGACCGCATCGCCGACCAATGAGCCACCTGTGACACAGACACCTGGACAACCGACGCCAACAGCCGAACTGCAGAATTTCAATGTTGCCTTTTCGAGTAAGGAACGAGTCGAAGCACCGGAGGTTCCTTCAGGTGACCTGGATCAACTAGCAACTGGAAACAACAGGTTTGCTCTTGATCTCTATGGCGAGCTGGCCGGTTCTGAAGACGGCAATCTGTTCATGTCGCCGTACAGCATCTCCCTTGCTCTTGCCATGACCTATGCCGGGGCAGATGGCGAAACGGCGCAGCAAATGGCCGACACACTTGGTTTCACGTTGCCCCCTGAGAAACTGCACGCAGCGTTCAATGCGCTCGACCAGCTTCTGGAATCTCGTGGGGCTGAACTCGAGCCTGACGAAAAGTTCACGCTGCAGGTCGCAAACTCGATCTGGGGCCAAGATGGTTTCGAATTCAGACAACCGTTCCTGGACACGCTTGCCGAGAACTACGGAGCAGGCATGCGGTTGGTCGACTACGACAACGCTGCCGAACAGGCTCGCCTTGCAATCAACCGGTGGGTGGAAGAGAACACGAACGACCGCATCAAGGACCTGATTCCACAGGGTGCTTTGAGCGAAGACACGATTCTCGTTCTAGCCAACGCGATTTTCTTCAAGGCAGCGTGGGCGAACGAGTTCGATCCCTCTGCAACTGAGGATGCCGAATTCAACCTGCTTGACGGCGAGTCAGTAACCGTTCAGATGATGCGCCAGCATCGCCGCTATGTGACCGGCGAAGGCGACGGCTACAGGGCCATCAGCATTCCGTATGTTGGCTTCGAGACATCCATGGTTGTGATCGTGCCCGATGAAGGGAAGTTCGAAAGCATTGAGCAGTCTCTAGACTCCGAAAAATTGCAAACAATCATTGAGGATATGAGCCTTAAAAACCTGGAACTCCAGTTTCCTAAGTTCACGTTCAAATCGAAATTCTCCTTGCCGCTTCATCTCAGAGCGCTCGGTATGGAGGACGCGTTTAGCTGGCCGCCCGCAGATTTCACGGGCATGACAGATGTGCGGCCTGACCTGTTTATCGCAGATGTCATTCATCAATCGTTCGTGGCTGTTGACGAACAAGGCACCGAAGCAGCGGCCGCAACAGCGGTTCTGATGGAGGCTACATCCGCATCACCTCCGACTGAGCCTTTGATCGTCGACCGGCCATTCATCTTCTTGATTCGTGACGTACGGACTGACACTGTGCTCTTCATGGGCCGACTGTTGGATCCTTCGGTCTGACACGAGTTCAACGTCCCGGATCGAATCAGTCACTACTCAGTTGGGGGTCGGTGGCTGGTTCGGTCTCGCCCCGCTTCTCCGATAAACGCGGTATGCTTTGCCGCCCACACGACCGGGAGAAGTGAAATGCCCTACAACTTGAACCACGTTCACCTGAAATCAAACGACCCTGAGAGGACCGCCAACTGGTGGGTAGACACCTTCAACTTCGAGATTGTTGGTGACATGACACGTCACACCGGTGATCGATTCATTCGATGTCGTGCAGAAAACGGGGTACCCGTGAACATCTCAGGCCCGCTTGATGGCCAGAGTCTTCCGGAGAGCGATTCCGATGTGAAGCTCGGGCTTGAGCATTTCGGATTTGACGTCGAGGACATTGATGAAGAGATTAAGCGGCTCGCCGGTCTCGGAGCACCGCTGCTTGATGGCCCGAATGAATTGCCTGACGGTACACGTTTCTGCTGGGTCGAATGCCCCGATAACGTGCGCGTCGAACTGATCCAATGGCCGAAGTAGCGGCTTGATCAAGCAGATAACCGCCTACAGCTTCGGAGCAAGTACCGCAGCAGGGTCGATGGACACCGAAGGTGGGTTCATCGCCAGGGTTGACCGTTATCTCCAGGACACCAACTCCGGTGAGGCGATCAATCACGGTGTTGGCGGCGATACAACGACGATGATGCTTGAACGTCTCGGTTCCGTTGTTGAACAGATGCGAGGACGCCCATCGCCACTTGCCCTTGTCACTCTTGGTATCAACGACGTGCCGAGAATCACTGATGATGCGCCCGACAAGCGGGTTGACCATCAACTGCACGTTTCATCACTTAAGAGAATCATTGCCGAGCTAAAGGGCATTGGAGATGTGCTGTACCTGACCCAGTATCCGGTGGACTACGACGCTCGCAGCCTCGACCCTGAACTGGTAGGCGAATACGTCACGATGGGTGCGCAGACAGCAAGTGAGATGGGGATCGACGTGATCGACATCCATTCAGCGATCACCATCGGACGTTTCAAGCAGTTCATCTTTGAGGACGGCCTTCATTTCAACAACAGAGGCCACGAGTTCATTGCCAACCGTGTGATCGCCGAACTACACCGGTCTGGACGCCTGGCAGAGTAGGCTCGAAGACCAGCTGTCTCTGGACATGGTCAATCGAGCGGCACTGCGTTCTGCTCGATATACGTGTCGATCCTTGAAGGCTTCGGGCCGATGTAGTGGAACACTTCTGCGTGTTCAAGGCCGTACTGTTCTCCAAGCGCGCGGCTGCGAGCGAGCACAAACTCATTGATGTAGGCGCGATCGGCCGAAACATCATCGCCATCACCAAGCAACGGCAACTTCTTACCCTGCTTTGCCAGTTCGGCACGTAGCTGCGAGCCGTGATGCCCTCCTGGGCCCTTCGCCACATTCGCTCGGTTCACGTCGATCTTCTTGTCGACCTGTCCACTGATGTCCACAACGCGGGTGATCTCAGGCCTCCGTGCGTAGTAGTACTTCTCTTTCACCTCATGCGGTTCAAGTCCAGCTGCGAACTGTTCCGGGTAGTCATGCGCTCGCCCGGCCATCCAGCAGGCCGCCTCAACGCCGCGAGCGATCATGTAGTGGTCAGGATTCTCTTCGTCGTGAGCCCACGGATCCCAGCACACCACCGTGTCTGCCTTCACAATGCGGATGATCAGGATTAACCGCATGATGAGTTCGTTCAGCGGCACGTCGGCCATGCGGTGGTTGCCGTAGTTCAGGTCGAAGACTCGTTCACAGCCAAGAATCCGGGTGATCTCCGCATTGTCACGCTCATTACCGAGCACATGGTCGCCAACTGAGCCCACGGTGCCCCAGCCAACTTCGTCACCCATATCGTCGTTGGTCGCTCGCACCAGGTATCCCTTGTAGCCCTCTTCGATGAGCTTGGCGACGGTACCGGCAGACGAAAGCGGAATGTCATCAGAATGCGCCTGGATAGCGAGCAGCACCTTGCCCTTGTGCGGCTGACCTTCAGCAGGACGCTCGATGACTGGTTCGCTGGAAGATTGTTGTATCCGAGGTGATGTCATTTGATTGAGCCTTTGCAGGTGCTTCAAGACGTGCGGCTAATTATTGTTGTTCCTGCCGTACCGACATCGATTGAGCTTTGACATGAATTTCTTAACTCTCGATTGAGCACCCTGTCGATACCGTTCAGCGTATGCAGCCTTCCGCTTGTATGACTCTTCGATTTGGACGGATTCCAGAGCCTGCAATTCGTCCCATGCTTGAAGCAAAGTCACGTAATCGTCTTGCTTCCAAGCATAGTTGATCGCACGTTTCAGATCGCGGACATTTCGCTCCAGTCGCCGCCTTTCAACACTGGGGCGATGGTATTCGATCACCTCGTTGAAGACGCCCAAATCCCCGCGGATCAGCTCTGTTCCAACCTGCCTCAGTTGCTGGGCTGCTTCCCTCACGAACTTCTGCACCTGATTGCGTGTCATTGCAGTAGGTGGTCGATCACGAGTGCTCAGTTGGCGCATTTTCAGAACATCCAGTAAAGAAACCGTGACTGGAGGTTGCATTAGATTGTTGACTGTCAACGGTTTTCCGCGATTCGGCTCCTCCGGCACTAAGGTGACCCAGATTTCATAGTCGTACGAAACGAGGACCTCGATCTTCGGGGACGTATAGGAGATTGAACCGCCTGGAGTACGTGACCGTTCGAATCCATAGTCGGTTTCCAAGAACCTGAATTCTTTGGCCACCGCGTTCTCGAAGCCGAGCTCATCCCGATCTATAGATCTGGTCATGGGCACTATCCTGACGAGAAAATCTAGTATTCCCGCAAGCTCCCGTCCGGGTTGATCAGGGCCGGGCGGTCATAGCCAAGCGGTGGATACTTGCTGAAGGCTTCCTCATTGAGATCGATGCCGAGGCCTGGCCGGTTGGGCGGAAGCAGATAGCCGCCTTCTCGCTTCAACGACTCGTCTACGAGATCCGCCTTCACTCCAGTTGCATCATCTGACGGATACTCCTGGACCGGGATGTTGTGAGTCGCCAGGTCAAGTTGCACACAGGCGGCGGTGAGCACTGCAGAGAGCGGATTGTGCGGGACAACTCCCACGTAGTTCGCTTCGGCGATAGCGGCGATCTTCTTGATGTTCGTAATGCCGCCAGCCAGCGACAGGTCAGGCCGCACGAAGGCGGCTCCCCTGTGATTCAGCAGGTCAAGGTACTGATATACGGTGTACAGTCGCTCTCCCATCGCGATTGGCATCGGCACGTTGGCTGCAACGTACTCCCACTGGTCCATGTTCTCAGGCTCTATGGGGTCCTCGAAGAAGTAGAGATTGAAGGGTTCGAGCGCACGACCTACGGCGATGGCCTCGGCCGGTGTCAGGCGGTTCACGACATCGATCATGATGTCCACGTCAGGCCCAACTGCGTCTCTAACAGCTCCAACACGCTCGACAGCGTTGTTCTGCATCGAGGTGAAGCTCATGTTTTCGAGTCCCAGCCCTTCCTCGAAGTCAGAGTTACCGAAATCTCCGAATGGATAGAGTCTGACGGCAGTAAAGCCGTCTGCAACGAACGCTTTAGCCTGCTCGGCTAGTTCCGAGGGCGTCGAGCCGCCAAGATGCGTGTAGAGCCTGACTTTGTCGCGCGTTGGGCCGCCGAGTAGCTCGTAGACCGGCCTGTCGTACGCCTTGCCCTTGATGTCCCAGAGAGCGATATCGATTGCACCGATTGCCGCCATGACGTCTGAACCGCCCCGGAACAAACAGCGGCGGAACATGTGTTGCCAGTGCTTTTCGATGTGAAGAGGGTCCTTGCCTACCAGATACTCGGCGCAGTACTTGACTCCTGCTTTTGGCAGGTACGGCGTGCCGCCCGTACCTGAAGCCGGGTGCAGCTCGCCTACACCGTGTAGCCCTTCATCTGTTTCGACCTTCACATAGTTGAAACGATCGGCGGAAAGGACTTTGACTTCAGTGACTTTCATCTTTTTCACGCAGAGTTGGAACGCTTGTTTCGGATATGGAAGCTGGATTGTAAGTCGGGACCGACCGAAGCGGGTGTAAACTCCGCCGGTCTCGTTTCCGTTACCAGCGGTCTGCCCAATGCAGGCGAGTGACGGAGCCGAATCCACCAGTCAATTAACGCCGGCCCATTTTGCGCGTGGCCGTACCTGAAAGGCGAATCAAGAAAATGTCAGGACCGCTCAGAGTTGGAGTCGTCGGAATCGGACAGCGCGGGCTGCAACATGTCAACTCGCTCACCCAGTTGCAGTCGGATGAGATTGTTAGGCTCGCCGCTCTCGCAGACCCCTACGCCGACAACCTTGAGGCGTCCAAGATTAACCGTTTCGTGCCTGACTACCAGGACACAGGCGTCGAAAAATTCTCCACTGTGCAAGAGATGGTTGATAGCGGTTCTGTCGATGCCATCTGGTTCGTTATGCCGCCGAACCAGCACAAAGGTGAGATCGAGTACGCGGCCGGCAAAGGAATCCACATCTTCGCCGAAAAACCTCAGTCGCTCTGGCTGGAAGATGTGCTGCGTCAGAACGATGCGATCAACAAAGCCGGCGTGCTGTCCATGTGTGGTTTCCAGATGCGTCACGACGCCGGATATACCGACATACGCAACTACCTGAAGGATAAGTGGGTAGCTTCCATGACGATGATCGCTGAGGGCGCCGTAGAGGGCCACGGCGTGAAGCACACTCACACCGAAGAACAGGGCGGCCCTGCCAACCGCGTCTGGACTGCAAACAGGGCGTGGTCAGGCACGTCAATGGTCGAGGCCGGTATCCACCAGACAGACATCATGCGCTACTGGTCAGATGATGACGTTGAGTGGGTGCGGGCTAACTATGTCGAGCGGCCGAAAGAGCTGCACGACACTGAGGGCGACAACCCGATCTACTACTCGGTCGACTACGGATTCAAAAAGGGCGGTCTTGGCACACTCATCTTCACTAAGCCGGCTCGCTCATACTACGGCGGCCGCTTCGATTGCATCGTGTGGACGCATGGCACGATCAAGATCGAAGACGACATAGTTGACTATCACTTCGAAGGAGACTGGCCGCCCGACGAAAAGCCGACGCTGGACCAGGTGCGCCAGGTGATCACACCGGGTCCCCTGACTACCGGGATGGGCCCCGAGAACACCACCAATCTTTCGAGATCGTTCGCAGAAGGTGTCGCATTAGGCAAACCTGAACTGTTGCGCAATACGTTTGAGAGTTCGATCAACTCACTGGCCGCGGTACTTGCAGCCAACATCTCGAACGATCTCGGCGGCGAGAAGATCGTGATTGATGACTTCATAAACGCTGACGAATACGCGAAGTACAGGGCAAAGCCGACGAGTTAGAAGGAACAGTCTCGGATGCCTGAGGCTCCGCCGTTATACCGGCAATACTTTGTCGATAAAGACGACGAGCGGACTGAGTTGTTCAGGAAAGTGGCCGAGAGATACGCAATTAAGCGAGCGCTTTACGCGGGCAGCTTTGTCCAGATCTCGCCGTCTTTCGTGATCCCAGAAGTCACATACGTGGACAGTGATCGCCGGATGCCGAAGTTCTTCTCCGATCCGCTGTTGATGGCATACGTGGAATCAAGACGTGAGTACGAGCAACAACCGGTCATCGCCCACTTTCATCAGAGCTACGAAGAAGAGATAGATGAACCAGAAGATAGTTTCGATCTACTTATCTCGCAGTACGCAGGGTTCGTCTCGCAGGCCTGTAAGCGATACCTCAGGCAGGGCGGTGTGCTGCTGGTCAATGACAGCCATGGCGACGCATCGATGGCGAAACTGGATTCTGATTTCACGTTGATCGGCTATGTGATTCGACGTGGTGAGCGATTTAGTTTGCGGGAGGATGCGCTCGATGAACTGTTCGTCCCGAAGAAGCGTGTGGAGATCACAGGCGACGAACTGTTGAAGCGCGGTCGAGGCTACGGTTACCAGAAAACAGCCTCGAGCTATCTTTTCAGACGGAATGCCTGACTGTTTCTGAGTCCTGTGACGGCGGTCTCGCGTGACTTTCACCTGGAACTGGAGGGCTATACTTCGCCCAAATCGTTGCGATTTCAGTGAACAGGAATTCCTACTTGAAGATCACATCTATCCATCCATGGCTGGTGAAGGTTGAAGGGACGTTCTGGGGCGAGTATTTCTTCGTTGAAGTACAGACTGACGAAGGGATCACAGGCTGGGGCGAGATCACTACTACGACGCTTCCTGCTAACCGGGCCGTAGCCGGCATCATCAGCGGGATGAATGATGTTCTGGTCGGTGAAGATCCATCCCGCATCGAGCGCATCTGGAACAAGATCTTCCGCAGCTTCACGTACATGGGCTCGCGTGGTGCAACAACGCATGTCATAAGCGGAATCGACATTGCCCTGTGGGACATACGTGGCAAACAACTCGGTTTGCCAATCTACGAACTGCTCGGTGGCAAGGTCCGGGATGAGATCTCGCTATACACACACCCGGACCAGGGTGGTTGGAACAACGAAGGCTGGCGAGATCGGGTCGAAGAAGAGGTTCGCAAGATCGTGGATTCTGGCCACACCGCCTTCAAGTTCGATCCGTTCCCCCATCTTGATGGCGCGGCCGCTCGCAATGATGGCTATCTCGATGGTGCAATGAGTCGAAGAGGCGAGAATATAGCCAACGAGATAACTGCTGCAGCGCGTGACTTCGCAGGTCCGGATATCGAGATACTGATCGACGCGCACGGTCGGTTCAATGTTCCTACTGCGATCCGCCTATGCAACGCGCTTGAAGATGCCGGGCAGATTGACTGGTTCGAAGAGCCTGTGCCGGTTGAGAGTTATCACGCGCTCAGCCAGGTGCGAGAGAAGGTGAGCGTGCCCATCTCCGTTGGCGAGCGCCTACACACTCGCTGGGAGTTCGTGCAGGTATTTGAAAAAGAACTCGCAGATTTCGTGATGCCTGACGTCACGTGGACGGGCGGGATCACCGAACTAAAGAAGATCTCAACACAGGCCGAAACCTACTACGTACCGATCTCGCCTCACGATGCCAGTGGGCCGATCAATGTGGTCGCCGGCGCGCACGTGATGATGACTGTGCCGAATTTCTACCGCGTCGAGACTTCAAACGCAGACCTCAGCAAGTACAACGAGTTCATCCATCAGCCACTGGATAATTCGAACGGTTCACTCAAGTTGCCGGATGCGCCTGGTCTTGGAATCGAGATGAACATGGACTACCTGAACGCTAACCGCCTCAACGGGTGATTTGCTGATAAATCTGGATTCGATCTGAAAATCAGTGTTCGGAATGGACGATACCGTTCAAAGGGGCCGAGCAATTGGCGAAAATCGCATCAACCGGAATTCTCTATCACCCCGGTGGTGGTGGGGCACAGTATCCGTATCGCTTAAAGCCTTTTCGACCTCGTAACCTGTGGCGCAGGACTCCCGGTCCCAGGCCGCCCGGTGGCCCGGCCCGCCGTTCTACTGTCACTATCACGTTTATTGTGGTGGTCGTGGTTGCCGTCGCGTTGCTGATTGGGCTCTCATCTGATTGGTTCGGACTCTCTGACTCTGATGAAACTCCGGTCTTGACCGTCTCACATGTTGAGTCAGCAGGATTCATCATTGAAGAGAACACGGTCGATGGAAGAGCGCAGGTCCTGGCTGGGGCCTTCGAAGGTATTCGTGCAACGGTCATGTTGCCACTCGATTCTGAGGAAAGCCTTTCGGCGCAATTGCCCGAAGCGGAGCGGGCGGCAGATTCTTACAGCCAGAATGTTGAATTTTTCAGGGCCGGTGAATCGCTGGTGATCTGTGATCCAGTTCCAGAGTGCTCCGATCTTGTGCTTGCTCTGGCGGAAGCGGTCTTCAGAGGATAAATTCGCATCTCCACGACATAAGAAACGAGAAGCGAATGCCAGAACTCTGGTTCAAGCCGTCTGAATTGCAGTTCCAGAAGATCCATGTGCGAGGTAACACCGACTGGGTGTCCTTCGAACTGACCGATGCCGATGGGACGTTCGGTGCCGGTGAAATCACATCGACTCAACTTGATCGAGAAGTCGCTCCGGTGGTCGCAAGATTGGCAAATCGACTCCGAGGTGAGCAGATTGAGTCGGACGACGACGTGCTCCGCCTGAACAGGCTGACTCCTGCTGACCTGGAAGACAATATCCTGCTTGCAACGGCCATCAGCGGCCTTCGCTGCGCTGTCGCAGATGCCCTGGCTAAGCGCGCCGGTTTACCTCTCCACGCGTACATCAGAGACCGGTACGGGCATCGCGGAGACGCATCACCAACTGTGCGGCTCTACGCCAATATCAACCGCTCAATGTTGCCGAATGACCGAGGACCTGTGGATAGGTCACCGGAGTCTTTTAAGAAGATGGCTGAACAAGCTATGAGCGCGGGCTTTACCACTGCCAAATGTGCACCGTTCGACGAATGCAAAGCGCCACATGAAAAAACCGGTTTGCCTGAGTGTGCCGAAGTAGGACTAGAGCGAATTAGAGCCGCGAAAGATGCGGTTGGACCTGACCGTACGCTGTACGTGGATTGCCATTCCCGGTTCGATCTCAACTCAGCATTTGCTCTTGGCGAAGAGTTGAAGGACGCAGGAGTGGGTTGGTACGAAGAACCTGTCGATCCGATCGATGAGATTGATGCAATGCGTACTATTCACGGCAAATCTCCTTTGCCTAACGCCGGAGCGGAGAAAGGCTATGGAGTCTCGATCTTCAAACGGATGATCTCCGAGGATGTTCTCGACATTGTGATGCCAGACGTGAAGTTCTGTGGCGGACCGGTTGAAGCGTATCGAATCGGCATGGAGCTAGAACCGGATCACCCGGGTTCTGTCTCGATGCACTGTCCGTCTGGACCGCTTTCGCTCCTTGCCAGTGCCCACGCCACAACAGCGTTTGATCCAACCCTGCCACTCGAGCATGCAGTCTACGAAGCGGACTGGAGGGATGAGGTCATGGAACCGTATGAGTTCATTGAGAACGGCGAATTTCACATACCGAATGGTCCGGGGCTGGGAGCGCGAGTCGATCCGGTTGCTGTCGAAACACGAGGCAGAAGCTGGCGCGAGTGAAGATCGCATAGGGCTAATGATTTGGGCGCGTACCCATGCGTTCGACGAATCTCAACAAGTACCCGTCTGGGTCCATCACCCGGAGCTGGCGTTCGCCGTGCAACAAATCATCCTGACGGTGCCACTGCTCTCGAACAGGTATTCTCAACGGATGATTGACTTCGTCGAGTGATGATTTGATCGTATCGAGATCGCTCGACTGAATAGAAAGATTCACCCCTCGACCGCGTGGGTAGTCCAGCACGCCGGTTCGTGAGTGCTCATTTTCTCCGTCCTGGAGCAACATCAACTGTGCGCTCTCGCGCTCTAAGAAGGCGAATTTCTCCTCGGGTCTTTCGTACTTGACCGAGAATCCGAGGACGCCGCTGTAAAAGACTAGCGATCTCGAGATGTCCTGAACCAGAAGTTCAGGCAATACCGGGCTGAATTCCATGATTCAGATCTCAGTGAGAGTATCTTCGGCGTTGACCGGCTACGCTTCGGCCATTTGGCGAAGGTTGAGTCTGTACCCCACGCCACGTTCTGTTTCGATCGGGTCTGCCTTGGCGCTTACTTCAGCGAACTTCGCTCGGATGCGCTGTACGTGGACCTTGAGGTACTCGGTCTCGTCTATGTACTCGCGCCCCCAAACCTTAGCCAGCAAAGTTCGGTGCTCGACCACGTTCGGGTGATTCTTCGTGAGGTGATAGAGCAGGTTGTACTCTGTGGGTGTCAACGGTACCTTTTCGCCATCGTATGAGACAGAGTGGTCTGCGTAGTTGAATTCGAAAGGGCCATCGACAAACGAGGCCTGGTTGGAGTTGACAGAGCCCACGGCGGTGCGTCGCATCACGGCTTTAATGCGGGCAAGAAGTTCCAGGTGGCTGAAAGGCTTCGTGATGTAGTCGTCGGCTCCTGTCTCGAGACCACGCACCATGTCCAGTTCACTATCGCGTGCCGTCAACATCACGATCGGTACATCGGTCGATTCTCGTAACTGAGCACATACATCGAGTCCGCTGATGTCCGGCAAGCCGATGTCCAGGATTACGACATCCGGCTGTTCTTCTTTAAATCGCTCAAGCGCAGTCTTGCCGTCTGGAGCCTGTACGAGTTCAACCTCAGGCCAGCGCAAAGCGAAACAGATGCCTACCGCTTCGATGATGTCGGGGTCGTCGTCTACCGCCAGGACCTTCAATTTAACTCCACCGGACTCAGGGCCTGTGGAAGCGAGAATTCAAAATCGGAGCCATTGCCAGTCTCACTTCGAAGCCAGAGGCCGCCTCCATGCAGTTCGATCAAACCACGAGCGATCGCCAATCCCAACCCGGAGCCGCCACCACCGTGGACATCTTTGCGTGTCGCCCTGAAGAATGGCTGGAAGATCTCGTGATGCATCTCAGATCCAATACCGGGGCCATAGTCTGAAACGCATATGTACAGGGCTCTGCCGGTGAACTGTGGTTCCAGTATCGCCGTTGTTGATGGGGCCTGGGCGATCTTCGGTGCAGATCCGGTCTTCAGGATGATCGATCCATCAACGGGTGAGAACCGAATCGCATTCGAGAACAGGTATCCGACTATCTGCTTGACCCGCTTCGGTTCAGCGATCACGATGTCTGACTCTGAATTGAAATTCAAGTCCACCGAGATCCGCCGACTTCGTGCAGCATGTTCTGCCTCGGTCACCGCTTCAACAATTTGAGCGGTGGCATCGACAGGAACCGTGTCGATCTTCAACGTTCCAGCACTCAAGTGGCCCGCTTCCAGAACATCCTGGATCTGTCGCTCCAACCTGGATGTTGCGCGCTCGATGCCTTCCGATAATCGCCTCGTGTCATCTAGGGTTCTCATGGCGACAGGATCGCTCAAAAGATCTACCCAAACTCGTAGCGATGACAGGGGAGACCGTAATTGGTGAGCCAGATTCGAAAGAAACTCGATGCTGACCATATCCGAGTTTCCGCGCGTTCCATCACGCCTTGGATCAGCGTGCTGTGATGCCGTCAGTTCGGCGGCATCTGATGTGAACGTGTTCTGAGCCTGCATCCTGAGACGAGTATAGTCAGCCAGGTGTTACCAAAACCAGCAACCGGCCAGCGAGAATGAAGCAAGCGTGGCCGCCGAGATGTACTTAGAGAGTAGATGATCCCGCCAAAGAATGGTCGACCGCTGGCAGCGCTGATTGCTGAAGAATCTGCTGAGTTGCGTCTCAAGTGGCGGCAGGCGGCTCATTTTGACGACGTCGCCGTGATGCACATCACCGAAAACGGTGAACGGATGCTGCGAGATCTCGCGAAATGGCTCGGCTCAGGATCGAATGCACAGCTTCGTAACCTTATCAATTCACCGCCCTGGATGCGGAACGAGCAAGGTGCTGACTCGCCTGCTGCTCTTCTCACATCACTCCGCTCGACACTTGATTCCGCGTTTGGTGAGCCGCATTCAATTGACATCGAACACGTTGCGATGGATATAAGCGCAGCGATTGACGCGTCTAAGCGTGAGCAGGTCCGTTCACTTGAGGAACGTGCGTCATTCGATTCTCTCACAGGTGCGCTCAGCCGATCGGAACTATTGCGTCGTCTCGACGAGGAAAGTGCTCGTGTGTTGCGGCATGGTAGATCGCTGAGCGTCGTTTACGTCGACCTGAACGATCTAAAAAAAATCAACGATGAAAGTGGTCACGCTGAAGGTGATCGGATACTCAGGCTGCTAGTTGAGATATGTGCCGACAACACACGAGCTGCCGACTCAATTGGTCGCATGGGTGGGGACGAATTTTTGCTGGTCCTACCGGAGACCGATAGTGCCGGGGCAGAAAACGTGGCTCGCAAACTTGGTGCGGCTCTGGCCGAATCAGGAGTCAGTGCCACGCTTGGTGCTGCCGGTACTCTAGATGTCTCTGCCGAACCGGAAGCGTTGATTGCCCAGGCCGATGCAGCGATGCGAGCTTCAAAGGTCAAGCGGCATAACTAAGTGCCCGACGGACGTTCCCAGACTCTGCAGGACCAAGCCGATTGAACCGCCTTCTCAAGCTCGTCGAGACCTGGTCGGTCCACCGGTACGCGCCACGGAGCGACTCTGTCGGCAAGCCCATCTGGCAGCGTCAGGCGTTTCATGAACTGCAGGATCACATTTCGATCGCCACCGAACGCCAGCCAATCGATATGCCCCTCGTAGGCTTCGATTCTCGATCTTGCTATCTCTGCGACCTCATCGAAGAGCTGTTGGATCGCTTTCTCGCGGTTTCGAACGAATCGAGCCGCCGATTGTCCGCCTTTACGCTGCCTGTTCTTCACATACCTGCCGCTGTTCTTGTGGACAACAAGACGTTCGTCCTCAGCGATACCAAATGAGTACCTTCCAAGTCTCAACAAGATAATCGCCACTGTCCAACGGTGATTTAGCAGTGTTTCAAGATACGAAAAATCGTCATGTACGCCGTATTTTGTGATTGGGAAGGGTGGTGCTAGAGCCAGAAACGGCTCTGGCTCTGCAGGCGCAACTCGGCGGGTGAAAAGAGCAAGCCCGCTGGGTGAATCGATCGCTGATGACGGCAACCACGACCAATCTTCACCTGGCCACTGTTCTGGAGGTGCGAGTTTCATTTGCCAGCTTGCACCAGGCTCCATCTCCATATCGGCCAGCATCTCAAGCACTGTCCGGCGGGACATGAGATGCTGCTGTACCTGCTGTTCGGAAGCCATGACAGCTAGGCTAGCTGCTTTTCCATCTCGACGACGGATATGGGGCCATACTTCAATTGACCCGCTTTGACGTATCCGAGCGATTCGTAGAGAGCGATGGCTGGAGGATGAAGCTCGGTTGTTTCGAGGCGGATAATCTCGAATCCCTGCTTTTGTGCCCACTGCTCGGCGCGCAAAGAGAGAAGACGCGCTACTCCTTTGCGCCTGAATTCCGAGCTGACCACGAGCCTGCACAGGGTGGCGATGCTCGGTCGCTCAGCGACAGAATCAACCGCGATCATTGCCACAATCACTTTCTGCTGCGACTCCAGTACCCACATCTGACGTTTCGGTTTGGAGTAGTGGACTGACGCTCGAGAAAGGTCGTTGTTCAAGGCTGAGTCGGTGTACTTCTTGACCGCAATACGAAGATCAATTGGCGTATCGCTCGAAACAAGTTCGCTCTGCCCCGCAATAAACAGCGATCGAACCGATTCGTTGTCAGACGGAGTGACGGCGCGGACGGACAGTCCAGGCGGAAAGAAGTTTCCTGCGGTCACGCCGGCATGAACTCCTCTTCGGACTCGATCTTCTCAGGGTCGAGGTCCATGTTTATTCCCGAAGCCGTTGGTGCCTTGATCACGCCGCTCTCAGGCACCAGTGGATCTGCCAGGAAGTGCTGATGAACGGCGTTCCACTTCACCAGGTACTCCTGGTAGGGCGTGTGAATAGGCGACTGCGTGACCGAGAAGTGGATTCCGGCAGGCGTCGAGTGGCCATGCGGTATCGTAATCAGGTCGTGCGTAGTCGCGTATGCAGCGATCTTCAGTGTCTCCGTCAGACCCCCGGCCCAGTAGATGTCGGGTTGCAGAATGTCGAGAGCCTCCTGATCAACAAACCGTTTGAAGCCCCAGCGCGTGTACTCATGCTCTGCGCCGGAAACCGGGATGTTGATGCTCTGACGTACCTGTCGGTAGGTGTCAATCCGATCAGGCATTGCAACCTCTTCGAGCCAGCGTGGCTCATACTCCTCGATGCGCTCCGCAAGCTTGACCACATAGTTGAGGTTCATGCTCTGCCAGCAGTCGAGCATGATGTCGTCATCTGGACCGAGTGTCTCACGCAAGGTCTTGACCATTTCGACGTTCTTGGCGAGACCTTCAGGGCCGGACATCGGACCGTGCCGGAAGAACCATTTCTGGGCTGTGTAACCCATCTCCTGGTGCTGTTTCGCCCGCTCTCGAACGAGGCCGAAGTCCAGCACAGCGTTTCCGAGCATCGAAGCGTAGGCCGGGATCTCCGCTCGTGTTGGTCCGCCGAGAAGCCGGTATACAGGCTGTTTGAGAGCTCGTCCTTTCAGGTCCCAGAGCGCGCAATCAACAGCAGAGATTGCCATCATCGCCTCGCCCTGCCTGCCGTGAACGAGCGCACGGTGCATGATGTCCCACAGAAACTCATGCGCAAACGCATCACGGCCCATTAACAGCGGCCTCAGTTGATTGGCGACGATGTATGCGACCGATTCGTCCATCGGCCCACCACGACCCGTCGCGCCATCGTCAGTCTCGATCTCGACGAATACGGCAGAGAGTTTGTAGTGGTTGTCATCTACCTGGTTGCCCCAGGCAACGGGTTCGCGCGACCTGAACTCTTCGTACACATCGAGAGGCTGAACCAGCCGCTCTTCCCAGAAGACTCCGTTGGTCTCCATGGTCCCGCTGACTTTTCTGAGGCGTACCTGCGTGATGTTCATTTCTTCGTTGTCCGAGATTGATCTTGGATGGATAGTTGTCGATTCACTGCGCGAACTCAATGCCCCTTGGGATTTTCCGAGGTTTGAGGAGAACACAGAACAGCCAGAGGGTGAATCTGTTTCGACGTTGAGTCAAGCGATGCGAGGCTCTGCTGACGCTGTGTTCACCTGGACAATGACTCGTTTCTCACGCGTTCTGCACGCACCGTGCGGTGCTAACCTCGTGACGTTGGCTACCTTTGATATCCAAGGAAAAGTCCATCATGACAATTCAGCACAATCAACCCAAGAGCGATCAATCCGAAAAGAAGAAGCGTGGCGACATATCCGGACTGGCGATCCCGGCTGGTCTGTTCGTCGGTATGGGAGTCGGGTTCCTGATTGACGAACTCGTGGCTGGCCTCTTCATCGGCTTAGGTGCAGGCTTTCTGCTCATGCTTCTAATGCTGGCGATCCTGCGGGAACGCTAGTTCTGAAACGTCAGCGACTGCAAGATCGCTGCATCACACACGAGTGCTATTCCATTAGTTCCTGCTGGGCGCGTTCTCTGGTTCTCGGATGTACGGGATCAGGCGAGGTGCTTCGAACTGTCCTTCGCCTTTGACTGACTCGACCAGCTCAAACGCCGATTTCACGACCTCTTCCTCACCTGTTAAAGCAAGCACGACCGCGCCTTCTGAGCCTGCCACTCCTCCAGAGGCCACATGAACAGCAGTCACGCCCGTGAGCAGCTCAAGTGCCTGTATCTCGGTAACCACTTTGGCGTTCACGACAGGCATCAGTCCAGCCGCCTGTCCCATCGTGTAGTCCCACAGGTGGTTGCCGCAATGTTTCGCTGCTTCGATGACGCTTGGAATCAGTCGCTCAAGGCTGACCGGAGCAACCCAGTGCGCTCCGCGAGCGGTGATGGTGCCCCAGATGCCGCCAACCGTGCCGCCAGCTCCATCTGCTGCAAGCACTCCAATGTTGCCATCGGGGTCAACTGCATTTGCGCCCTTGATGGAGACGTCTCGTGCCTTGAAGTTGGCCAGTGCCTGTGGGGCAGGCTCCTCTGAAAGATTTCCGTCCTTGAACACCCATGGGCCGAGCCTGTCTTCCTCGATAACGCTCGCCAGACGGCTACTCGTCACGATGCCTGCCGTGCTGTTGCCTTTGTTCTGCTCTTGCCCCGTGAGCTCTTCGAGAATGTAAGCCGGTGTGACACCACGAGAAACGATGAAGTATCCACTATCGAGAACTCGCTTGACTTCCGGAAGCGCCAGTACGCCTTTGGCGATTAATCGCTTGGATTCACGAGGCAGAAGCATGACGATTGCGTGTGTGCGGTCGTCACGAATTGGTGGTAGCGGCTTCTTGAACGTCGAGGTGTCGTAGAACATGCAGAACTCTCCGTGATGATTTCTGTCGAAGGCGGAACTTTACACCTCGATTGGAGCGCGCGAGATGGCGGACGACAGACAACGCGTGAGTTTCCGGTGAATCTAGTACCTGGCCAGAAGTCTTTCGGCGCGCAATGGCCAATCGACAGTCGTGCCCGCTGCGCCCGCGCGAAACGCCTGCAAGAGATCATCTTTCGATTTCACACCCCATGTGCGCACCGTCAGACCATGACGGTGTGCCCGCTCGATGTCCTGCGGCGTCACTTTCTGTGCGTTCGGATAGATTCCTGAACAGCCTATGTCTGCAGCGAGCTCGCAGTTTTCTTCAGTCGCGTCCTGCAGCAGGTAGCCGTGGTCCAGGTGCGGCATGATTTTCCTGCTGCGCTCAAGTTGCTCGACATGAAATGAACTGATGGAAACTCCCGGTTCGTCAGGCGAATCCGGTTTCACCCACCCGTACTCGTCGAGTAAGGCGGCCGCTTTGTCGGCTAAATCAGGCTGCTCAGATTTGAGTTCAAGATGGAGGTTGACGTTGCCTTCGTAACGCTGCAGAAACTCTTCCAATGTCGGCACGAATGAATCGCCGTAAGCTGCCGGGCCTTTCCTGCCTATCGTGTCCTGTGGGCCTTCGAACCAGAGTCCGGCTTCAAGGGAATTTATGTAAGCCAGCGAAGCCTTAGCCACGAGACCTTTACCGGTTGTCGTTCGGTCCAGTGAGTCGTCATGGATCAGTACAGGCACTCCGTCCGACGTCAATTGCACATCGGTCTCGATGTTGTTGAAGCCGTTCTCGATGGCGAGATCAAATGCGTCGTAAGTATTCTCAGGCGCGTCTGAAGAAAATCCTCGGTGAGCTATCAGCGTGAATGGCTGGCTCATCCGGGCACTTCGCTGATCGTTTCGCTGTCCACAGTTGCCTCGAATTCGTCTGAAACCTCAGAATTTGGCAGCCATTCTAGTACGTCTCGCACTCTTAACCTGCACCTAATTCACAGATAGCTGTGTGGCTATCCAGCAGCCGCTTGTTCCACGATGGAGTAACACTGGTCTGTGCATGATTGATCTATTCAAGCCAGTTGAGCATCGGTTGCGATTTTTGACCCGCATTTATCGGACCGTGGGCTGGCCGTCAGCATATGACTGTATGGCAGTCCACAGGTCGAAACTCCGAGACCCACTCTGGCGACTGCGAAGAGACACCTGTTTGCAGAGTCTTAACGATTTCTTAGACAGAACTTCACAGGTACTGGACAGTCTGAAATTAACTTGTACGTATCGATTAACAGTGGATACCGATCAGACGGCATCAACTATCCGATACATCACTTCATTCGCAACGAGGAAAAAGCAATGCCGCATCTAACCCGGTTCAGAAAGATGGCAGCAGCAGGCCTGATTTCAGCCGTAGCGGTCATATCTATCGCATGCACGAGCAGTGTCGATGACCCGACGGCGTCCAGCGTTGTAGATCCGACAGCCACAGCGATAACAAGTGCGGGGTCAACTCCGACAAATGTCGTCCCAACTCCTCCGCCGGTGGACATGCCGGTTTCGAACGTCGTCGAAAACCTGACTTCCCTCGAAATCGTGAAGGCCCAGGAGCAGGTGTTTATTGACCTGTTCGAGAGCACCATCGACTCAGTGGTCAAAATCGAGACCAGTTCACGCCTGGGCCAGGGCGAAGGCTCCGGCTGGATATGGGACGTCGATGGTCACATCGTTACGAACTATCACGTCGTTGATAGCGCTACGATCATCGATGTCTTCTTCTTCGACGGGCGCCAGTACTCAGGACGTGTTGTTGGGTTCAACAGCGATGCTGACCTTGCCGTGGTGAAGATCGACCTGGAGGAGGGCGATTCCATTCAACCCTCCAAAGTCGGAAATAGTTCCGATCTGCGGGTAGGTCAGACCGCCATCGCACTTGGTAACCCCTTCGAGCAAGAGTTCTCGATGACATCCGGCATCGTGAGTGCAGTTGGCCGTCTTCTGCCCAGCGGTTTCAACAGATTCAACATCCCGTCTGTGATTCAGACCGACACAGCGATTAACCCTGGCAACTCTGGTGGGCCACTGCTCAACATCGACGGTGAAGTTATCGGGATCAACACGCAGATCCGAAGCGAAAGTGGTTCGAGCTCAGGTGTTGGCTTCGCCGTGCCAGTGGATCTAGCCAAGCGAGTGGTTCCTAACCTCATAGAGAACGGATCGCACACCTACTCATTCGTTGGTATCACAGGTGATGAGCTGAACAATGACTATCGGGATGGATTGGGTCTTGATAACACTGCCCAGGGTGCGTACATAACAAGCGTTTCAGAAGGAACGCCGGCTGAAGCCGCTGGACTCCGACAGGACACAGGTGGACGCGGAATAAACAACATCCTGGTAGATCCGAACTTCGATGGTGACCTGATCACAGCTATCGATGGCCGAGAGGTGGACTCAATGGATGACCTGATCGCCTACCTTGCGCTGAACACGTCACCTGGTGATGATGTGGTACTGACAGTTCTGCGGGGAGGCCGCGAAGAACTGGTGGTGATCACGCTGACCGAACGGCCATAAGAGTAACTTCGCTCCTTAGAGCTAAAGCAAAATCTATGAGAGCAGGCATGATCCTATTGATCACTGCCTGCTCTCTTTTTTGATCAACAGATGGACAAGATCAGAAACATCGGACCAACCACGGCTGGCTGGCTCAGCGAGGTTGGAGTTTCGTCAATCACTGAACTCGAGCGAGTAGGTGTGGTCGAGACGTATCGCAGAGTGAGGGAGTTACGGCCAGGCGACGTGTCACTTAATCTCCTGTGGGCGTTGCAGGGTGCATTAATGGATCTTCACTGGAGTGACGTACCAGACGAAATAAAGCAACAGCTCATGGAACAGCTGAATTAGCGGGCAAGCCTTCGAAGTCCAATCGAGATCAGATCAACTGTCCAGACCAATCCGATGTATACGATCAGCAACAGTGCGACGTCGGTATACCTGAAAAACGATAAATCGAGCCGCAACTGGTAGCCAAGACCGGACACCGCCACCAGTCCGACCACCACACTCGTGCGAATGATCACTTCCCAGCGGTAGAGCAGGAACGTAATGAACTGCGGTAGCACCTGTGGGAGAACGCCATAGAAGAGAAGCTGAACCCGACCGGCTCCTGAGCTTTTCAGGGCTTCGATCGGTCCCTGATCAACATCTTCGACAATCTCTGCTCCAAGTCTGCCCAGGACACCGAAATTGTGTACGGCCAGGGCGAGAGCACCGGCGAGGATTCCCGGTGAGAACACGAATACTACGATCAGCGCCCATACGAGCTCAGGCACTGCCCTGGTCAAGATGTAGACCGCTCGTGTGAGCACAACGAGAACTCGTCCCGCTATCGTGCCGCGACCTGTTAGGTTGGAGGCTGCAAAGGACACGGTAGCGAGCGCGCCAAAACCAGCCAGGCCCGCTGCCAGAACGCTCATCACCAGCGTGTCCCCGGCAAGGCCAAAAGCGTCACTCCACGACTCCCAACGCGTGAACGCTGGACTACCTGACTCACTGGCACCGGCTAGATCGGCTACAAAATCTCCGGCTCGCTTCCAGGCTTCTGTCGTCAGCAGTCCCGGTCCTGTCGAATCCTGGCTCAGGACTCGTAACCAGGACGACACAATCACGAGAACCAGGAACAGTGAAGTCCCGGTTAAAAAGGGTCTACGGCGGACCATTGAAATCACCTGATCAACCTCCGCCGCACAAGCGCACTCCACAGATCAATTCCGACCACGAGTAGAACCAGTGCAAACACCGCTGTCCACATACGTTCGAAGGCGAGATCATCCAGCGCTGTCGTTATGCGCAAGCCGAGTCCACCAAGTCCAACGAAACTCAGGACTGCAGCGGCCCGTACCGCGCACTCCAATCGGTAGAACGCGTAGCTGACAACGTCGGCTGAAGAGGCCGGGATGCGACCGTAGAAAAGCACTTCCGTTTCGGAGGCACCTGACGTGCGAAGTGCCGCAAGCGGCTCTGGAGGTGAGTCCTGCAGTCGTTCGGCGAGTATGCGACCGAGAATGCCGGCGTATGGAATCCCGATAGCGAGCACGCCTGCAGCAGGCGATAGGCCAAAGGCCGCTACGAACAGGATGGCCCAGATTATTTCGTGAACCGCCCGGAGTGAGGCAAGAATCATTCGCGCTCCTGCCATCACACCGATCCGCTTGAAGCGGCCGCGTTGGAGCACGCCTGATGCCAGGATCCCGAGTGGTACACCCAGAACGACGGCTACGGTCATTCCGGCAACAGCAAATGCCAACGTGGTCCATGCATCAGACACCACGGTGCTTATCAGATCTGGAGAAAGATCAGGTGTGAAAAAGGCCGTTGTTATCTCGCCCAGTGCATCTATCCCACCTGAATGGAATATGCCCGCTGGTGTCTCTACCGAAATGATGCTCCATACAAATGCGGCGAGGAGTATCAGGGTTAACTGCAGCCGCGCACCGGGCAGAGAAGAATGCACGAGCGATCGAATTGACCGCTCATTTGCACCGCCCACTGAACTGATCCGCACAGCCTAGATGCCCCAGAGCGGTCGTTCGTCGTCTGATCGAGAAATCTGCTGCTGCGTCGTCGAATCTCGCATGTAGAGGCCAGAAAGCTTTTCCGAAGTGACTTCAGACGGCAGCAGGTCGAATTCGACTGCTCCTTCTCTGAGGCCAATCACACGATCGAAGTGAGCAAGCGCCAGTTGAGGATCATGAATGCTCGCAAGGACTGTTCTGTCGCGCTCAACAGCTATATGCTTCAGCAGCAATAGCAGTTCATCGGCCAGTGCCGGGTCTAACGAGGCAACCGGCTCGTCTGCCACAATTACCTCGGGGTCTTGCACTAGCATTCTGGCCATCGCCACTCTCTGCTGTTCGCCACCTGAAAGCCGAGAAAGCCGTTCAGATTCCCGACCTGCAAGGCCGACACGCGCAAGTGCAGATTCAGTTGGCTGGTGGCGCAATGGCAAAGTCAGACCGGCAAGCGATCTTAGAAGTCCCCATCGGCCCAACATTCCAGCGTTAGCGTTGGTGCGAGCTGATAGCTGCGGGACAAGATCTAAACGCTGCTGCATCATGCCAACAAGACGGGTTCGCTCGGCAGCGTTCCTCGTTTCATGTGGACGTACGCCGTATAGTTCCACCAATCCTGAATGTGGTCGAAGCATCCCGCTGATGATTCGGAGTAACGTGGTCTTGCCGGAACCACTTGGGCCAAGAATCGCGACCATCTGCCCGCGATGAACATTGAAAGAAACCTCGAACAAAGCTGTTCGGGACCCATAGCGGTGGGTGACATTCTGAACAACACATCGGTCAGCCACTGGATTGAAGCTACTAGCCTGCCTCTCCTCGGGTCGCATCTTCACTGGTGAACTCTCACCGGATTAATTCCAGTTGCCTGGCGGTCTGCTCAATCGCCTCGTAGTTTTCGTTCTGCGTATCCACGAAGCTGTCCGTTTCAAACATGTCAAGCAGCTTCTTCTCTTCTGGGATAGATGTGTTCATGTTCAGCAGAGCCTGCCGTATTCGATCGGTTGTACCAGCGCCGTAGGTCTCATCAATTTTTGGGTGAGCAACCCAGTGGTAATCGAAGTAAGGTGCCGTTCTCTGTAGAACGCGCACTTTGCCTTCATCGACCTGGCCTTCGGACACAGCTCTTTCCCATACAGTAGCGTTGAGCGCCCCTGCATCAAAGCTTCCGGCTTCGACCAACTTCCAGGTCTTGTCGTGTGAACCTGAATAAGAGGGTGGTCCCAGGAAGTCATCTTCAGGCACCAACCCTACTTCGGAGAGAAAGAATCGAGGCATTAGGTGTCCGGACGTTGAGCTCTCAGAACCGAAAGTAAAGGTGTGTCCCCGGAGATCTGAAAGCGTCTGAATGCCGGTATCGGTTCCTACGACGAACACTGATTCGAACTCGGTATCCCGGGGTCGTTGAAGAACCGCATCGGCGCCTGGCGTCGCTATGCGTGCCTGAACACCAGTAAGACCACCAAACCAGCTGAACTGGACATCCCCATTCTCAAACGCCGTTACCAGTGTTGAATAGGAAGTTGCGGGGCGATACTCGACTTCGATACCGACCTTTTCTTCAAGATACTGCGCTATTCCGCCGAACCGTTCTTCCAAAAGCGATATATCCTGATCGGGAATCCCGCCGATAATGAGCGGAGCATCGCTACCGGACCCGGCGGATTCGTCGGGTTGTTTCGCGTCTCCACTGGAACAGGCAACCAGGCTAAGAGTCAGAATGAGGAAGCAAAGTTTAATCATGCGTAAAAGTTATGGAAAGCAGGTTTTGAGATCAGGTCCTTTAATATAGCGATTTAGATGTCGAATCGACGACAACGATCTGAAGTTATACATGCGGAATAGTTATGGTTGATATTAACCAGTTGAAAGCGGTGAGATCGATTGCGGAAGCCGGTTCAATAACGGCGGCAGCGAGAACTCTGGGGATGAGTCAGCCGGGTCTGAGCAGGCTTGTTGAACGGCTCGAAGATGAATTGGATGCGAATCTGTTCGTTCGTGGCAGGCGAGGCGCTGAGCTAACGCCTGACGGACGCAAACTGCTTGAGTTCGCACGTTCGACGCTCAGTTCATATGACATGTTGTGTGCATCTGTGAGTGGAAGAAGAGGCAAAGCGGGTGATGACCAGGGTGTCCTGAAAATTGTTGCCAGTACTACGCCAGGTGAATATCTGCTCCCACAGATCGCCAGCGAATTCGCCCGTGGCAACGAAGGCGTGGCTATCGAGACACTGATTACCGATTCTTCTGCCGTCGCAAACCTCCTGGTGTCCGGCGAATACGATGTTGGGTTCTCCGGGAAAATGGCGGATTTTGGAGTGCTGCGATATGTCAAGATCGCCCGCGATGAGATCGTTCTCGCCGTCCCTGGTTCTCACCCATTCTCCAAACTCGGAGAGATCGAAATTTCGCAACTCGAAGGAGAAAAGATGTTGCGCCGAGAGAGCGGTTCGGGCACCTATGACGTAGTTGAATCTGCACTCCGACAGAAAGACGAACAGCTGCCTGGGACAACCAGTCTTGCTCTTGGCAGCACTCAGGCCGTGGTTTCTGCGGTTGACGCGGGAGTCGGTGTTGGGTTCGTCACATTACGTGCGATCGAACAGCATGCTCCATCTAGAGTTGCAGCGGTCAGAGTTTCTGGATTGCCAATATTGCGGGATCTTTTCCTGGTCTACGAACCGGAAAGGCGGCTTTCGCGGACAGCGCGGAATTTCATCGAGTACGTTGAGGAAAACGGTGAATACGCTGGGTAGGTATTTAGCGGATGCACTCGACTGTTTCGTTTGTGAACCGGGAACGATATAGCTTGTACCAGGTGGCCTGCGCGAGTTGTTCAATTAGATGTGACAGGTGGGTTGAGGGAATAGAACACATGTGCTAGTGTTTGCCTGCCCGATCGACTTCACTCCAAGACTAACGGGCATACAGAATTCAACAACACTGAGTATCGATAACTACGCCCATCAGGCAGATGCCAAAGGGCTGTCAAAGAAATCAGACTGGAGAGTGACCGCATTGGCATCTAAGAACGGCTCTGTTGCGGTTAAGGCAAACGGCGCAGCAAGTGAAAAAGACAAATCACTTGAACTGGCGCTTGCCCAGATAGAAAAGCAGTTCGGCCGTGGCGCCATCATGCGCATGAGTGAGAGCAACACCGACCAGAACATCGGTGCGGTGCCAACAGGTTCTATCTCTCTTGATCTGGCCCTGGGAATTGGTGGTCTCCCACGCGGTCGCATAGTTGAAGTGTTCGGAGCTGAGTCAGCAGGTAAGTCAACACTGGCGCTTGCGACGATTGCAGAAGCACAGCGTATGGGCGGAAGCGCCGCGTACATCGATGTTGAGCATGCTCTTGATCCTACTTATGCCAGGGCTATCGGAGTGGATGTAGAGAAGTTACTGATCTCACAGCCTGACTCTGCTGAGCAGGCACTGGAGATCACTGACTACCTAGTTCGCAGTGGAGCGTTGGACATAGTGGTGGTCGACAGTGTGGCCGCACTAGTTCCTATGTCTGAACTTGAAGGGGAGATGGGGGACTCTCACATCGGTCTGCAGGCAAGGCTGATGTCCCAGGCACTACGCAAATTGACTGGAACCATTCATAAAACCCAGACCGTTGCGCTGTTCATCAACCAGCTGCGAGAGAAGGTTGGCGTGATCTTTGGAAGCCCCGAAGTTACGCCCGGTGGCCGAGCATTGAAGTTCTACAGCTCGGTACGAATCGACCTGCGGAGGTCTGAGTCAATCAAGGTCGGGCAGGACATCATTGGTAACCGGGTGCGTGCTCGTGTGGTCAAGAACAAGGTTGCTCCGCCTTTCCGCAAGACCGAACTAGAGATCCTGTTCAAAGAAGGAATCAGTAAAGAGGGCGGTCTTCTTGATCTCGGAGTCGAGTTAGGAATCCTCAAGAAGAGTGGTTCGTTCTTCTCCTATGGAGATACGCGATTGGGGCAGGGTCGAGAAGCTGCAAGGATTTTCTTGAAAGAGAATACCGATCTCCGAGATAAGCTTGAGAAGCAGATTCGGGTGGAAAGCGGCCAACTGGATCCGAAAGAGATGCAGGAACTTGCCTCAGTTGAAGACCGATCAGGCGACTGAGCTTTGATGTGAAGAATCCAGGCACGATAACAAGGTTGCCTGAGATCACCGTTGCCTATACGACTGGCGATTCGAGCAAGCCGATACCTGAACAGGCACCTGTTGCGGTCGAAAGACTGGAAACGATTGTCACCTCGTTGCGTGGCAAGAAGTTCTATGGCGCTGTGGTGGATGGAGAGTACAGGGCATGTGTTGCGAGGGACTCCACGACGAGCGGCCTTTCGCTACCCGAGTTTCGGATTCCAGGCGGCAGATATTACTGTCAGCGGTTAAGCGGTTTTCTTGAGAATCCAGGGAATATTGGTGCACTGGTCGCAACGCTAGTCCAGCGTGGCGATTTCGACGAATCACGTTATGTGGTCGAGTATTACCGCGCTCACGATGAAATCTCGGTTCGAGTGCCAGTTTTATAGCCCACTTCGAGATGAAATCCGTAACACAGTCGTCGTGCCACGAGATTGCAGAGTTGCCACACATGATGACGTGGCTACTCGCGATAGAATGTAAATAACGGCTCTCTAAAACGCGTTTCGCACCCATGCCAGTAGTCGAAGCTGTGTCTGTAACAGAGTTCCGTTAACCAAATGCTGCTCTCAATAATCATCATCGTGGTCGGGCTGACAGGTAGTGCGTTTATCAGTGCTACTGAAGTCGCCCTTCTTGGATCGCGTCGATTCAGGATCAGCAACCTCGCCGAAGAAGGCGACCAACGTGCGGAAGCTGTGCTGAAGATACTTGGAGAAAACGAGAAATTCTTCGGCACTGTCCTGCTAGTCGGAAACATCTTCAACATCCTCGTGGCTTCGGTCGGCACCAATCTGGCGATCACGACTATCGGTGGTGGTGAACCAAGCGCTCTTTCGACGATTGTTGCCACGGTCATCGCTACTATCTTGATCGTAATTGTCGGTGAACTCACTCCGAAGTCAGTTGCCGCGTTGATTGCAGAGCGCTGGGCATTGAATACTGCCCGCATCATCCTCTTCCTGATGCGGATAACAACCCCGCTGGTATGGGCCTTCACCCTACCGCCGCGCGGAATAGTGAAGCTGGCAGGTGGACGAGAGGCGCTGGCGACACCCGCCGTAACTTCAGCAGAGTTGAGATTGCTGATTGACCAGGGAGAAGAAGCAGGTACTGTCCAGGAAAACCAGGGTGCAATGCTCGACAACATCTTCAAATTCGGCGAACTTGAGGTACGAGATGTTATGACACCGAGACCTGAGATCGTCTGGATTAGTGCAGACACCCCATTTAGCGAGTTCCTGTCAACGTACCGCGACCGTCCACACACCCGCTTTCCGGTCTATGACGACGAGCACGATGACGTCGTTGGGATTTTGTCAGTTAAAGATGTGATGGTGTCGCAGGCCGAACACCGCCTTGACCCGTCTCAGCCGGTCACTCGCTTAATGCGGCCGGCAATGTTTGTGCCTGAGACAAAGCGCCTGGATGATCTGTTCGAGATGATGCAGGAGTCCGGGGACAAAATTGCCCTTGCTGTCGATGAGTTCGGTGGAATCGCCGGTCTCATCACTCTGACGCGAGTAGTTGAGCAGATTGTGGGTCGAACCGGTGAAGAAGGCTCTCGTCCAGAGCGCCGGTTCATTGAGGTGAATGAGAATACTTTTGTTCTCGATGGTGGAATGTCCATAGAAGAGGCCAACGATGAGTTGGAACTCGAGATTCCCGAAGGTGAATACGAGACGGTCGCTGGCTTTTTCCTTGAGCAGGCGCAGAGCATTCCTCGTGAAGGGAGCCGTGTGAGGTACGGAAATCTCCGAATGCAGGTATCTGAGATGCATGACAATCGGATTGCATCAGTTCGGGTCCGCAAGATGCCGCCGGTAGTGGAACAGGTTCCTGCTGGTTCGGGAACCGACTAGGTTGGCCTCCTCGAAACAGCATTCCGGCAAGGACAGATTCCTGTCAAAACTCCGAACCGGCCTTCATGAGTGCAGACTGGGATCGCCTGGAAAAGTGCTTGTGGCCCTTTCTGGCGGTACCGATTCAACTGCCCTCTTACTGGGACTTGCTCGGCTGAGAGATAGCCAGGAATCTGAGCTGCAGATCACTGCTGGCCACTTTGATCACCAGTTGAGACGTGATCAATCCGAAGCCGACCTCGAATACTGCAACCGCCTATGTGATTCGATTGGTATCAAGCTGCGAGTCGGAACAGGTGATGTGCGGTTGCATGCTGCGGAGAACAAGCTTTCGATTGAGGCTGCGGCGAGGGAACTCAGATACAGATTTCTTGCCGACATAGTTGAAAGCGATCAACTTGCCGGAATCATCACTGGCCACACGATGGATGACCAGGCGGAGACGGTGCTGTTGGCCTTAACCAGGGGTGCAGGTGTTCGTGGCGCCTCGGGCATGGAGTTTGCGTCATCACGACACGATATCCAGATCCATGGCCGACCGATGACAGTCTTCAGACCAATGCTGGGGATCCGACGAACCGAAACTGAGCAGTTCTGCGAACTGAGCGAAGTCAAACCGCTTCTGGATGAGACAAACGCCGATCTTACCTATTCGCGAAACCGGATCAGAAGCAACGTGATTCCTGAGCTTGCCAAGATAAATCCGGCTGCTGTTGAGGCGATTGCCAGATTTGCAGATCATGCCCGTAGCGACTCCAGCCTGATTAACCGGATCGCTTCGGACGCGTTAAACGAAAATTCTGTGGAGAACGGCACTGCTTTCATAAAGACCGCGTTCAGAGAGTTGCCAGACTCGCTGAAGGCGCATGTCATAGCAGCAGCATATTGGAATGCCTGCGGCACATTGAATGACCTGGATATGCCAGCATTGCAGTCCGCAACTCAGGCGGCTGCCGAACTCGACTCAGGCAGAATTGACCTCCCGCACGACGTCACATTGGTCGTTGAGCATGACTTGATCAAGTTGCTTGTCGATCAGCATGACCCCGTATGTCCCTACCCCGATCTGATTACCGAAAGCGAACTCCAAGTAAGAGATGAAATTCACTTCCAAGGTGGCGGTTTGATCTCCACTCGAGAGGTGAGTCCTCCACCAGATCCAGCATCTCTTTCTCGTTGGCAGGCCATCGTGAGCGCAACTTGCGTGTCCGACTCCCGTTTACGGGTGCGAAGCAGGCGTCCTGGCGATCGGTTCCATGCGTTTGGCATGAAACAAGAGATGAAATTGCAGGACTTTCTTGTGAACCAACACGTTCCCGAGCTATGGCGCGATCGTGTCCCACTGATCTTGACGGAACGCGGTATCTGCTGGGTTGTCGGTGAGCGAATCGCCGAATGGGCAAAAGTGCAGCCTGACGCGAGTAAAGCCGTATTGATTGAATACAAGCGGCCTGAACAGGCCTGAATCGATCTGGCTGAACTCAGCCTCTTTGATCGACTATATCCTGAACTTGCGCCAGTCTCGTTCGAAGCGTTCCTTGCTGCGCATTCCCGCGGCAGACGGCGGTTTAAGTCCGACCTGAGGGCCACCTGGTGCCAGGAACTGTCCACCAACCTGCGCGGATTGAGTTGATGAGTAGGCCAGAAAGCATTCACCGGATCCGTTATAGGCCGGCGGCGGCTCTGTGCCCAGAATTCTTGACGCGATCGTAGCCGCTACATTCTCCCCCTGGCCAGCAGCGAAAACACCTGCTTTTGGTATGGCGATGCCATCACCGACAGGTACCGAGTTGACATCGCCGATCGCAAATACGCCTGGCGAACGAGTCTCAAGTGTTTCTCTGTCGACCTGAACCCATGGATTCCCACTAGTAATTCCAGATTCGGCGACAATCGTTGGTACTCGATGGATCGGTACGGTCACGATAACGTCAGCTGAAATGGAGGATCCATCGTTGTAGCTGGCCTCTTTCGCATCGGTCGTGACAGAGGTCACTCCAACACCTGTGCGTAGTTCAATGCCACGACGATCAAGGTCATCCCGAAGTCGTGAACTTGCTTCTGGACCGGCTACACCCATAGGTGCAGGCTCCGGAATCGTCACTATGATCTCGGAATCTTTGCGAATCCCCTGCCGTCGGAAGTACCAGTGCATCATCATCGCAGTTTCGAATGGAGCGGGAGGGCACTTGTAGGGCGGAGCGGCCACGGAGATCACCAGTTTGCCGCGTCGAAACCTGCTCAGCCTTCGACGTAGCCGGCGGGAAGTCTCGAGGTTGTAAAACGAGTAGGCGAGATCCGAGCCGGGCACTGCTTCCCAGTCATACGAGGCACCCAGGGCTACTACGAGATAGTCATAGTCAAATGTGCCTGCACCGGTAGTTACAGTGCGTTCTTGAATATCTATGCAGCCGATTTCAGATTCAACGAAGCGAATGCCACGATTGGCAAGCTGGCCAAGGGAGCGACCTGTTTTGCGCACTTCACGCTCGCCAACGACCAGTAGCGGATTCATACCGCACAGTCGAATCACTCTGTCTTTGTCTATGAGGGTTACTTCGTGTTCTGCCGGTAAAAGGGACCGTACGACGCGTGCTGCCGCGACGCCGCCAAAGCCGCCACCAAGGACGACCACTTTTTTACTTGCCATCCATATCTCCTGAGCCGTATCGGTTCAGTGCCGGGGTAGTTTCTGGGCGCAAGCTCTCTAATCCGGGCGTTGATGCCCGATTTTCGGAACGGCTGGTAAGCCTACCGCACATGCTTGTCAGGTGTCCCGGTAATACCGACCCTAGGTAACATGACCTTGAACAGCACCTCTACTGGAAACCGTCATGAATCTGCAAAATCAACCTTTCTCCTGCGACACGATGGTTGCCCTGCCGCCGGCTACAGCTAACGGGCAGGTGATATTCGGAAAAAACTCTGATCGACCACAGGAAGAGGCCCAACCTCTCTTGTTGCGGCCGCGCAACCTCAATAACTCAGGCGATGCAGGTGCACAGTTCGTTGACGTCCCGCAAGTTGCCGAGCCGTTCAGGCATGTTGGCTCGCGACCCTACTGGTGTTCTGGATATGAACACGGTTTCAACGAGCACCAGGTCGTGATCGGTAACGAGGCGTTGCCAACGAAACTGCCAGTTGCGAATGAACCGAAGCTCATTGGCATGGAGTTGGTCAGATTCGCACTTGAACGAGGCAAAACCGCAGCGGAAGCGGTCGATACGATCACCAATCTTGTGACTGAGTTCGGGCAAGGCAAGTTCGAAAACTCTGCAGGAGTACGCACCTACGACAACTCCTACATCGTTGCCGACCCTACCGAGGCATATATCGTGGAGGCTGTCGGCCACGATTGGGCCGTCCGAAAAATCGAGCAGCTGGCTTCTATCTCAAACGTATGCACACTCGGGTTGCCTGATGACAGGGTTTCAACTGGTGCGAAACGACGAGCAACCGGACTTGGTCTCTTCGAAATGGGGTTTGGTGAGCCGTTCTCGTTTTCTGGTGCGTTTGCGGACCGAGAAGAATCTGCAAGCGGTGTAACTCGCCAGTGCAGAACGGAGACTTTGCTTCAACAGGACGGAGGTCAGATCGACCCGCAGACAGTTATGCGGGTGCTATCCGATCATTCCGACGGCACTGATCCATCAGAACCCCTTGTCACCGATGTGAACGGACAGCTCTCAGTGTGTCTGCATCGCACTGAAGTTGACTCTCCGGGAGTATCGGCTGCTTCACTTGTTGCTGACCTATGTGCGGATGGTGAGCGACTACCGGTGTACTGGTGCGGCATGTACTCACCATGTATGACACTTTTTTTGCCGGTGTTCATTGAAGGCGACCTTCCCCCGGACCTGGCAATTGGCGACCGGAGGCCATCAGATGACAGTCCATGGTGGATGTGCTATCGGCTTGCACAATCGGGCATAGCTCAGGGATCAGAGCGTCGTACTGAAATACGGGAAGCATGGAAGCCCTTGCAACGTGAGCTAATGGAGTCTGCCTACGAAATGGCAGTACGGGGTCGAGAACTTGTAGCGGACGATCGACCTGACAGCGCGCGCGATCTGCTTTCTGGCTACATGCATGAAAACTTCGTTCGCATGATCGAGATCGGCACATCTCTTGAGAAAACGACCAAAACGGTGACAGCTTAGTGATCGGTATCCCAGGTGAGGTTGCACTCCGAACGGCGGTGGCAGCAGCGAACGCAGCCAGCGCTTCGCTCATGTCTGACTTTGGTCGCGATCGAAATCAGTCCAAGTTGAAAGCGTGGATGAAATCCCCCGGTGCTCTCGTCACAGAAGCTGACCTGGCGGCAGACAAAGCGATTGCCAGTGCGCTGGCTGAATCCGGAGTTGAAGCAGCACTCGTCTCAGAAGAGAGCAATTCAGGTGACAGTTTCAGTGCCGATGTCTGGCTGGTTGATCCGCTCTGCGGGACCGTGCCGTTCAGGTCTGGGATGCCCCACTGGGGTGTCAATGTGGCGCTGAGGCAGGGTGAGCAAATCACCACCGGAGTGATCGCATTGCCCCATTCAGAACAGATCATGGCCGCCAGTTCGGGCAACGGAGTGACGCTTAACGATGATCAGATCGTCAGCCAGGATCCTGAGCTACCGCTTTCCGAAGCAATCGTTGGACTTGAAGTTGATGGTGGATCCGAGTGGGCTCGCTTACTCAGTGTTGAATCCGGACAGGGCCCGCAGCTGCGTTGGCTCAGTTCAATAAGCCACACGAACACGTTCGCATCAGCCGCATATCCGATCGCAATGGTTTGCCTGGGCGGCATGTCTGGAGTCGTGTTCTACACAATCGATTCCGTGCACCTCGCTGCTGGCGCTCTGATTGCGCAGGAGCTGGGAGCGACAGTTAGCGATCAACACGGGAAGGCGCTCGATTGGCGATCCGAAAAACCGTTCCCGGTGGCAATTGTCGCATGGCCCAGTGTTCACGCGGACCTGATCACTGCAATGAGTAACTGAGACAGACTCTGACTCGCAAGAGCGAAGACATGAAAACGGGACTGACCTGTAGGCCAGTCCCGCTCATTTTCGGTCGTGTGTCGTATTCGCCTAAGCAGCCATCAAGTCATCAACAGGAGCGTCAAGGTCTGCTGCCTGAGATGGAATAAGACCAGTGGCCTCAAGATAGGTCAGGATTGCGAACACCCTGCCGTGTCGCTCACCGGTCGAGTTGAACCCGAGCTTGGCGAGGATGCTGGAGATGTGGTGTTCAACGGTTCGTGGCTGAATGAACAGTGCATCGGCAATTGCCCGGTTACTGCTTGCTCGCGCCATGAGGCCAAGCACCTGCAGTTCACGAGGGCTGAGGCTCTTAAGAGCTCCACTAACCCTGACAGCATCGTCAGACGTCAACTTTGAAACCATTGCCGGGTCGAGTACGGTCCGGCCAGCTGAGACGTCTTCGATCGTGCGGACGATGTCACGCGTGCTGCGCAACGTGTTCTTCAGCAAGAAAGCCTTGCCTGACGAATCATCACGCATGAAGTCTTTGAGGTATTCACCACGGTCGTGACTGGAAAGCATCACGATCCCGCTTTGCGGTGAGTCGACTCTGATCTGGCGGGAGGCCTGTATGCCGTTTATGGACGGCAGGCCAACATCAAGAATAGCTACGGTCGGTTGAAGTGATCGGGCCATTGCTATGGCTGAACGTCCGTCTGCTGCTACTCCAACCACTTCGAGCGATGGCTCCCGACCTAAAAGGACGGCAAGGCTTTCTCTCATTAGTTCATGGTCATCAGCGATCAGCACACTGATCTTCTGCATCTTTGCGAAACTCCCTGACTGCCGGGCTGAATGGTCGCTGTGGGCTCTTTGCTCTTCAAGAGAAACAGGACCAGCGCAGCCGGGAAAACGCGCTGACGGACCTTGCCGAATCCCACACTACAAATGTCGGGCATGACCTGCCGCTGGGGCGACGCCGGGGCTACGCGACTCGCTGAGTGGCCCCCCCTGTGTGTCCTCACCAACCGGGGGCTGGCGAACAGCCATTCCCATGTTAGGCGCAATCACTGACTACACATTTGGTGCCGACTTGCGCAAACCTTTCTCTAACAACTCCTACATTGAGATGAGCAAGCACTACACGAAGAACGCCCGCGGTAGACGTTATCGTTCGCCGGATGTGGCGCTTCGGCCCAGTGATGGCACAGGTAAACAGGTAGCCCGCGTGCGCGGCCCTTGTGCCGAACGGTAGGAGTACAGCAATGCGTTGGAACGGCCTGGAACATCCAGAGACTGACAGGGGAATCACCGGTCTTGAGACCGCAATCATCTTGATCGCGTTCGTGGTTGTTGCATCGGTGTTTGCCTTCACCGTCCTCTCTACAGGTGTGTTTTCAGCGGAAAGATCTAAAGAAACTATCTACGCTGGTCTCCAAGAAGCAAGAAGTTCACTCGAACCGCGCGGCTCCCTCATCGCATACAGCGGAGGCACCGGCGCAGGGCCAACTACAACGGTATATAAGGTGACATTCGTGGTTGGTGCTTCAGTTTCCGGGGCAGCCATTGACCTGACGCCTCCTTATTCGGCAGATGAATCGGGCACCGACCCGGACTTCGAATCCACTGCGGACTACCGAACCATCATTTCTTACACAGACCGGAATCAGCACATTTCCGATGTGCCGTGGACAGTCAGTTTCCTTGGCAACGCGTCTAACGACTTCCTGATGGACGAAGGCGAGAAGGCGGAAATCACCGTGTGGCTGCTAGAGCGCGACTACTCGGTGGCCGATGTCACGCAGGCCAATGCAACGAATACATGGGTTCCTGACGCCAGGGGCGCTCACGGAATCCTGACCACAGGTGGCACGCTGCTTACTCCGAATGACCTGTTCACAATCGAGATCAAGCCATCGAAAGGCTCGATCATGACTCTGCAGCGGACCGTGCCGGTCCGGCTCGATCCAATCATGGATCTCCAATAGTTATCGATCCATCGCCGAACCATGCCTTCAAACGGCCACCGTGCTGGACACGGTGGCCGTTTTCTTTTGCGGGAATGGCGGAATCACACGTGTGGGAAACCCTCCCCCACACGTGGTGCCGACCTGAATTCAACCAGTGAGCCCTTTGGCTAATTTTGAGATTGACCGGTTTGCAGTCTGCCGGTGAAGACACCTCCGGGCGTCTTACCCGGACTGGTGGACTGACCGAAGTTGGCAGACTCGCCTGAGTGGGTGAGCAGCCTAGTGTTAGAGGAGACAATTTGATGCGTAAGCACAGCTACGGCCTGCTGCGTAGCGAGAAGGGAATCACCGGTCTTGAGACCGCGATCATCCTGATCGCTTTCGTGGTTGTGGCCTCGGTGTTTGCCTTCACAGTCCTGTCGACAGGTGTGTTCTCGGCCGAAAGGTCAAAGGACACCATCTATGCAGGTCTGCAGGAGGCACGCAGCTCGCTTGAGCCCAAGGGCGCCCTGATCGCATACACCGGTGGTGCCGGTTCTGCAGTAGAGACGGTTTTCAAGGTTAGCTTTATCGTTGCCCCGGCAGTTGCCGGTGAGGCGATCGACCTGACACCTCCTGCTACAGCTGACGACTCAGGAATCGACCCGGTGATCGACACCTCGGCCGAATACCGAACGATCATCTCGTACACGGACCAGAACCAGTTCCTCCCGGACGTACCCTGGACCGTGGACTTCATCGGTGAAGAGTCAGGTGACAACCTGCTCGAAGCTGGTGAGAAGGCTGAAATCACAGTGTGGCTGCTTCAGCGTGACTTCTCCGTCGCGACTGTGAGCGATGCTGACGCTGTTACAGAGTGGACCGCAAACCCGACGACAGGTGCGCACGGAATCCTGGAGACAGGTGGCACGCTTCTGACGCCGAACGACAAGTTCACACTTGAAGTTAAGCCAAATGCGGGTTCTGTTATGACTCTCCAGCGGACGCTTCCGCCGAGGCTGGACACGATCATGGACCTCCGCTAACAGTCGTCTGACACCAGACAAGACTGCAAAAAGACAGCCACCGGCCCCGGCCGGTGGCTGTTTTCATTTGTGGACTTCCCACAGACGAGATGGAAGCAGGCACGTCGCAGGCATGGTGAAGGCCTGAGTAGCCATTGTGACCCTTTTGGCTAATTTTCAATTCAGGGAATAGTCCCCGGATGCGGTTTAGACGAATCAATTCGTCTACGGATTCGGATGGAGGTTGTTGATTCATGGGTCGGATGCACGACTCGATCACGACCTAAAAGGAGACGGTCCAATGCGTTGGCTTAACAACGTTATGTCGCTCAGGGCAAAGGGAATTACCGGGCTTGAGACCGCGATCATCCTGATCGCATTCGTCGTGGTCGCAACCGTATTCGCTTTCACAGTTCTTTCTACCGGCGTGTTCTCAGCCGAACGGTCCAAAGACACCATCTACTCTGGCTTGCAAGAAGCGCGCAGTTCGATCGAACCACGCGGCGCAATGATCAGTTATTCCGGAGGAGCTGGCGGTACCACACAGACGATATGGAAAGTGATCTTCATCGTCGCTCCGGCGGTCGCAGGTGAATCAATTGATCTGACACCGCCATACACGGCGGATGACTCTGGAACTGATCCGGAGATCGTTCCAAATGCCGAGTATCGAACGATCATCTCTTATGCAGACGCAAATCAGTTCATAGCGGACGTTCCCTGGACAGTGGACTTCGTTGGTGAGGATTCTGGAGACAATCTGCTGGAAGCAGGTGAAAAGGCGGAGATCACAGTCTGGCTGCTTCAGCGTGATTTCAGCGTCGCTACCGTGACCGATACGGATGCCGTGCTTGAGTACACCTCCCCTGACACTAACGGCGCCCACGGGATTCTAGAGACAGGGGGCACACTTCTGACTCCGAACGACATGTTCACGTTAGAGATAAAGCCAAACGCAGGATCGGTGATGACACTGGAGCGAACTCTCCCATCAAAATTCGATGTCGTGATGGACCTTCGGTAGCTGTCCTGGTTGCCGATTTGTCGAGGGACGGAAAGCCACCGGGTGAATGCCTGGTGGCTTTTTCATGTGATGAGCGTGTGCGGAAGGTTGGGTGTACCCACTGCATATGCAGGTGGTGTGACCACAAACACGGCCACCTGCGCCGGGAAGTACCTTTCTAGTTACCTGCATACGCGTGCGGCAGGATGTTTCTGGCCGGAGACAGCTCCAAAAGCATGGGAATGACAGGTGACGGTTTTCGATTTCAGGGTTCAAGTTGGAGACAGACTGAATGACAGTCAACCGGAGTGAAACGAACGGCAAAGCGAAGGGAATCACGGGTATCGAGACCGCGATCATCCTCATCGCTTTCGTTGTAGTCGCCAGCGTATTCGCATTCACCGTACTATCCACCGGTGTGTTCTCGGCAGAGCGATCAAAGGACACCATATTCGCCGGTCTGCAAGCCGCCAGGGCTTCGTTAGAGCCGCGCGGTGGAGTAGTCGCGTTCCGCGGTTCTAATGGGGCAGGCGCGACCGCGACGATCTACAAGGTCTCCTTCATCGTTGCTCCGTCCGTCTCAGGGCAATCGATAGATCTGACACCTCCGTACACGGCCGATGATTCAGGTACAGACCCCGAGATCGTCAGCAACGCTGAATATCGCACCGTAATCTCCTACACAGATGAGAATCAATCTCTAAATGACGTGCCCTGGACCGTCGATTTCATAGGCGAGGACAACAGCGACAACCTGCTTGAGACCGGCGAGAAGGCCGAAATCACCGTCTGGCTACTCACGCGGGACTTCTCAGTAGCCGACGTGGACGACGCGAACGCTGTAGTCGGCTGGTCACCTGACGCGAACGGGGCACACGGAATTCTTGCTACTGGCGGGACACTGCTGACCCCTAACGACATATTCACACTGGAGATCAGGCCGAACATCGGTGCAAATGTGACTCTCCAGCGAACCGTACCGGTGAAGCTCGACCCCGTGATGGATCTGAGGTAACTGATCTACGGTGAGCAAGATAACCAAAGAATTCCAACCCGTTGCCCTCACACGGCTCCTAGAGCCCACTTCCAGACTGCTGGTAGTGGACCCCATGGCGTACGGAGGCAGCTGTGGCTGATGACAAGAGCCTGGAAGAAAGACTCCAGGCTGTTCAGGAAGAATTGAAAGCGCTTCGGGAAACCGTTTTCCCGATGCTCGCAGACATCCGCTCGCGGCTGTTTGCACAGCAGCAAGGCAACCAGTGAGGTCCACTGAATTTTGGCTGGCGAAGACGCCCGTCTGAAAGCAGGACTCAAGTCCGCTGAAGACGAGCTAAACCTCATAAAGAATCAAATCCAACAGACTCTGTTGGATATACGGGAACACATCCTTGATGTGACTAACCCGTTCAATAACGTCGTGCCAGAAACGCTCGATGACGAAGACTCTATGAGCATCGAAGACGTTGGTGGTGACGGCGGTGGCGATGGATCTGGCGGAGACGATGCCATCGGTGAGGGTGATGGAGCAGACATCGAAGAGGACGTCGAGTCGATCGATGATGGGCTTGACGAGACCCTGATGGAAGACGATGGCACTCTGGGTGAAGAGATCGAAGATATACCCGGTGACGAGATTATTGATGATGGTCTAGGTGGTGGCGGTGGTGCTGCTGGACTTGCCGATCTGCTCGGTGGGGAGCCTGAAGACGACGTAGACGAAGGTGAAGAAGCCTTCGAGCTTGATGAAGATTCTGACGAAGAGAGTCCTGAACTCGAAGCCGATATCGAAGAAGAGGACGAGATGGAGCCCATGCTCCCAGAAGATGAAATGACGGACGAACTGGTAGAAGAGCCTCGTTCGTCTGGCGACGGTGTTGCTGACGCTATTGGCGCGGCTCTGGCGGCTAACGTCGATCTGCTAACGATGGCCAGCCTTGTGCGTTGGACAGCGGTCACACGCGAACGCATCGGCGCCAACCGTCTGGATATTCTTCTCGACGCCTACGAGATGGCAGGTCGGATCACTCCTCAGATGAAAAACGTGGTTCGTACCCTGAGCGCTCTCGGAGACGAGGATGCTGACGGCATCCCGGTGCGAGACGTGGTGACGGCGATGGTCCGCATGGATGGTGTCATTAATTCCGAGGAGAACCGAGAAAGCAACCGGCTCCTCGGTCTGCTGCTCGAGATGGATGAAGACCCGCTGGACCACCTGGCGGCCTGATCGTCAGCAAGAAGAATCCCGGCAGTGTGAACTAGCCAGGCGAACTCGCCCTGAGCGAGAGCCGGCCATGGAGTTGTGTCATAGACAAGGCAATAACAACGATGTTGCTGACGATCGCAGGTGTAATCGCCGCGATCGCTGTCATGAACGCCGTATTCCCTGCCGTCACTCGCAGTTCCAGCGCACTCACAACAGCCAGTTCCACTGTCGATGAACGCATTCGCACGAACGTGAACGTTGTGCAGTCCGTTGGTGAGTTGGACTCTGGCGGCTCGTTTGTCGACACGAACTCGAACTCTCTATTTGATTTCTATGTCTGGGTTAAGAATGTTGGTGACGTGACAGTCCCAGCTGTTGCCGAGGCTGATGTGTTCTTCGGGCAGCCGGGCAGTGTTACCCGGATCCCTCACACGGACGACTCACCGAGCACCTACCCGAACTGGACATTCGCCGTCGAAGGTGGGGGTGATTGGGAGGTCGCCGACACCGTACGGTTCGAGGTTCGGTTCGACGATGGATGCCCGGGCGCATGCACCAAACCGCAGGGTACATATTTCGTTCGAGTCGTTACGCCTAACGGCGTCGCTACCGAAACATTTTTCTCGATGTAACAGGTGTGCGGCCGCAGGCCTCGACCACCCGGGATAGCGGCTCCCTGGACAGGAGTTATCTGAGTTGGGAACGGCAGCCGTTGCACTCATAGCCTTCGCAGTCGTTATCGGCGCATCTTTCACCGCGATCGGTGATCTCACCGGGATCAGTGCGAGCAGTGCCGATTCTCTGCGCGCGTCCTGGAGCGAGGCTGAGCGGATTGTCGATAGCAATATCGAGCCAACCTCTGCCAGCTCTACCGGTACCGACGTTGATGTAGTCATCAGCAACTCAGGACGGCTCAAGTATGCGGAACCCACGCTTTCGGAGTGGGTGGTGATCGTTCGTTATGACGACGGTGGCGGCACATCTCACATTGAGTACTTGAGCTACGCGGAAACTCTGTCCACAGGGTCCTGGACGGTGCAGCAGATCTATCTCGATCAATCGACCCTGACGACTGAGGTCTATGAACCGGATGTACTCAATCCGAACGAAGAGATGGTTGTCAGAGCCAGGCTGGCAAACACTCCTGGTGCGGCTACGGTAAACCAGATCACGGTTTCGCCTCCTGAAGGCCCGCGAAAGTCGGTCCATTTCAATGGCTAACCTCAACCATGCGCACACATTTGATGTGGCTCAGATCCAGCCCGTTTCCATCACGTATGGCGTGACCCTAAAGGCTAATCACACCGGAACCACACCAGCACGGGCAAGCGAAGAGGCGTTCCCGTGTCCAGTCTAGTAATAGCACTGGTCTCGGTAATGGTGATTCTGGCCGCGATGACCGGCCTCGTAACCGGGTTCACCGGGCCCCAGGCGCAGATCGGAGAGACGGTCAAGGAGTCTAGTGATCTCTACGGTGAGATCGCCCGTACGGAACTAACTTCGCTGAACGTTTCAGTGATCTCCGCTGGAGCCACCGTTGACTGGTCAGTCGGAAACATCGGTCAGACGCAGTTTCGTGAGTACGCAGACTGGGATGTGGTGATCACTTACCAGGACTCGGCAGGGGCCGGACTCCAGGTCCAGTACCTGACCTACACCACGAACGCTTCGCCTGCAGCCGGTGAATGGACCGTCACAGGTGTCTACCGAGACGCCGGAACGCTGACTGCGGAGGTTTTCAATCCCGGGATTGTGGACCCGGGCGAAGAGTTCATCATCAGGGTAGAGCTAAGTCCGTCGATCGCCACTCCGACCACGAACACGATCACTCTAGCGGTAGAGAATGGCGTTACCGTCTCGGCGCAGTTTGCCAACTAGGCCGATAACCGGCTAGCGACGACCGAGATCCAGGCCAACAGCCTTCTCTTTTCCAACAGGGTTCCAATAGTGGGACGTGAGACGCGTCAGAACCGTCTGTCCGGCTGCCTTTACCGCCTAATGGTGAACACTCAGGGCCAACTTGACATCTCCCCTTCTTGGCCGCGCCCGCTCCCAATCACAATTTGAACTCAGGCCCTCGCGCGCACCCGGCGAGAGGTATGGGACTGATTCACACAGATGATCAGGTCTCGGTGAACGAGACCAGCTCGGAGCAACGATGGCAGAACCCGGATCCATAGCATCGGTGTCCACTGGTCAGCCCGACCTGGACAAGAAACTTGGCGGAGGCATTCCTCTCGGTTCTCTCACGCTACTCGAAGGCCAGTCAGACTCAGGTAAGTCTGTCGTGTCTCAGCAGTTGATCTGGGGTTCATTGCAGGGCGGTCTCAGCGCTGTGCTGTTCACGACTGAAAGCACGACAAAAAGCTTTCTGCGCCAGATGGCTAGTTTGAATCTTGACGTCATGGAGTTTCTGCTGCTGGGACGGCTCCGAATCTTCCCGATCGCCGTCGGTCGCCGCAAGCTCAGTCCGCAGCAGGTTTTCAACACCGTGGTCAAGTCGACGAAAGAGGGCCAGGGAGTTGATCTGGTTGTCGTGGATTCACTTACCACGTTCGTGACACGGGGTTCCTGGGAAGAGACAGCTACCTACTTCGAGCACTGCCAGGAGCTGGTGTCTGAGAACAGGACCATCATCAACGTGGCATCAACCTATGCATTTGATGACACCACACTCGCCAGGCTCCGGTCGATGTGCGACGCCCACCTGACCCTCCGCACAGAGGAGGTCGGTGATCAGCTGGTGAAGATCCTCGAGGTCGCCAAGGTTCGAGGTGCTTCGAAGACGACAGGAAACATCATCACCTTCGATATCGAGCCGGACATCGGCATGAAGATCATTCCGTTCTCCCGAACATCGGCTTAGACATCAGAACCAGGCACCAGCCAGACACCTGAAGGAATAGATGAGCGACTTTCCGCCACCATTCGAATTGAAGGACCCGGAACCCTGCGACGAGCCAGAGGTCTGTGACTTCATTCAGCAGCTTCCAAGCCCTCTCAAGGAAGCTGTCACGGAGTCCGCGTTCCTGCGCAAGTACGTCCATCGGCTGCCGATGGACGAAATCGGTGTGCCCACGTTCAGGCCTGAATTGGAGCGCTCAGACGGTGATGCGGAGAGCCCCAACTTCATATATCCGACCGCCAAGGGAGGCATCTTCGCTCACGTCTTCCCTGATCCCAAGGGAGGTCGAGACCACTACATCTCCATCGAGCCTTCGATCGAGCACCCCAGGGTGCGCGAGATCATGTCAGACATCGAAGAAGGCATGCTCGACTACACAGACGAGTTGGAAGCAGCTCGAGGTGAGGAACAGCTTGGCCTTGTACTTGAGTGGTGTCTCGACACTCTCTTCAGAGAGCAGCCTTCAATGGAGCTTGAGGAGATCTATGCGCTTCCGGTGATAGATCCTGATGCTGAGCCTGACGAGGAAGACAAAAAGAGCTCAGCCGAATCTGAGGATGAGGACTCCGACGCCGCGAAAGCAGCAGAAGTCGCTGCTTCACTTGGCGTAGGAGCAGGTGACGCCGAGGACGGTGGTACTGCGGTGGCCGTGGCGGAGCCTCAGACGAAAAAGCCCAAAGGGAAGAAGAAGGGTGGATTTCTGTCCAAGCTGATGGGCAGGGGGAGCGGATCCAAAATCGATCTTCAGGCCAAGTGGAAGCTGGCCAAGATCGACGTCGAGGGGATCAAGTACCAGCTCGTCAAAGAGAAAGTCGGTGTTGGCGTTCTGCAACCGCTTATCAATGACCACTGGATTGAAGATATCTCGTGTTCTGGCGTCGGCCGCATGTATATCGAGCACAAGGTCTTCAGCTCCATGTTGTGCTCGTTCGGCTACAAGGATGATGCGGAACTAGATGAGCACGTGTTGCGTCTTTCGGAGCGCATGAAAAAACCGGTTACGTTCCGGCAGCCTGTTGTTGACGCATCACTGCCTGATGGTTCACGTATCAACATCGTTTTTGGCCGGGACGTCTCTCTCACCGGTTCGAACTACACGATTCGTAAATTCGCAGAAGATCCGATCTCCATCCTGAACCTGATCAGGTGGAAGTCGATCACCTCAGAAGCCGCTGCATATCTCTCACTGTGTCTTGAAGACGGCATGAACATGTTCGTCTCCGGTGAGACGGCCTCAGGTAAGACGACGCTGATGAACGCGTTAACCGTGTTCATTAAGCCGAATGCCAAGATCGTGTCGATTGAGGACACGGCTGAAGTGCAGGTCCCACACCCCAACTGGCTCCGCGAGGTAGTTCGGAAGGCCAAGCCAGGCGAAGGCGATTCAGGCGTCGGCATGTTCGATCTCCTGAAAGCAGCACTGCGTCAGAGACCGGAAGAGATCATCATCGGCGAGATTCGTGGTGAGGAAGGCCTGATTGCGTTCCAGGCGATGCAGACCGGTCACCCGGTCATGGCCACATTCCACGCTGCTTCAGTACAGAAGCTGATCCAACGTGTTGTCGGTGATCCGATTCTTGTTCCCAAGAACTACGTGGACAACCTGAACCTTTGCGTGATCCAGGAAGGTGTCCGACTTCCGAACGGGTCGCACGGTAGACGGTGTACGTCGATCTCAGAGATCGTCAACTACGACTCGCTAAGCGACTCCTTCTCCTTCGTAGAGGTCTTCAAATGGGACCCTGTGACGGACGTCCTCGAGTTCACAGGTATGAACAACTCGTACCTGCTTGAGCAGCGGATCGCCCCTTCGCGTGGTTACCCACCAGCACGCCGACGCCAGATCTACTCGCTTGTGAAGCGTCGAGCCAGGATCCTGGACAAGCTCTGCAACTCCGAGATCCAGGATTACTACGAGACTTTCGACGTCATCTCCAAAGCCACATCGGATGGTGTCTTCTAATGGCTACAGGAGTACTCGCAAGACTCGGCTTAGGCGCCGTTTCAAAGCGCAAAGCCGAAGACAAGGTGCTGGAAGAGATCAAGAGCACCTCGCAGATCGACAAGAAGCAACTTCGTTTCGATCTGTTCACGCATGTCTCTTACATGGCTTCGTTGGCCACAGCAAAGGCTTCACGTGAAGTCATGTTCACACGCGCGGCGAAGCTGAATCTTGAATCGTCACCGTTCTTCGCTGAGATCAATACCCTCGTCAACAGGCTTAAGTACGACTATTCAGAAGCCTGCAGAGCGGTTGCAGACCGTACCGATATCGAAGAGGTGACGGCACTTCTTATTCGCATGTCCGGTTCACTGGCCTCTGGTGAGGACGAAGCCGAGTTCCTTACTCGTGAAGCTGCCGTACTGGCCGAGCAGTACCAGGCTGAATACGAACAGAAGATCGAGTCGCTCCGTAAATGGACCGATGCTTATGCCGCTCTGACAGTTTCGGCCGGCCTGATCGTTGTCATCACGATGATCTCGATGATGATCTGGAGCCTTGGGCCGATCATGATTCTGATGACCGCTATGGCAACCATTGGCGTGATGGCGGTTGGAGCTTTCATTCTTAATGCTGCAGCACCCGTGGAAGGCTTCTCTCGCAAGGCTGGGCTGACCGCCGAACCTCAGGTGCGTGCTAAGCGCCTTATGGTCATGTTCGGTGGTGGTGGTGTCCTGTTAGGGGCACTAGTGTTGATCGGATTCGGGCTTGGCCCAGCGCTAATAGTTGCAGGTCTCGGCTTGCTACCTGGTGGCTTCATCATGTACCGGGACCAGGGCCGAATAGCTCGACATGATGCGGATATTGCGACCTCAACGCGCCTGCTCGGTGGTGTGACAGACGCCATCGGATCGACCGTTGGAGACGCGCTGACTAAGGTCGACCGCCGTTCACTTGCCTCCCTGGAACCCTATTTCCGACGCCTGGATGTGCGTATTCGGGCCTCTTTGTCACCTGACCTTGCCTGGAAGCGGATGGTCACAGAGGCCGGTTCGGAGATAGTTGATCGAACTGTGAGCATCTTCTGGGATGCTCTGACGATCGGTGGAAACCCACTCGAAACGGGAAAGAACGCAGCCTTCTTCGCATCGAGCATAGCGATGCTTCGAGAGAAGCGAGCGCTTGTTGCAAACACGTTCACGTTCCTGGTCATTCCGCTCCATCTGGCGATGATCGGACTGCTCATTTTCATCATGAACGTGATGGAGCTGTTTGCCGGTGAACTCAACGATCAGACTGCGCCAGACATCAGTGCCACCGGTGCATCAGTGCCCGATGTTGCCAACGTCTCTGGATTTAACACGTTCGCTAACGTCGATTTCGCGTTCTTGAACATCCTGGTCATCTCAGTTGTGCTCTCACTGACCGTGGCCAACGCCCTGGCTCCTCACTCAGCTTCCGGTGGGCATCGATTCAGGTTCCTGCTGGGGCTTGGCGTGATGATGATCATCTCCGGAGCCATGATGACCCTCGTGCCGCCGATGGCCCAGTCGATCTTCTCAACTATTACTGAGCCAGCCACTACGTAGCTCACCGATCACTAAACGGACAGGAGGCTGAACATGCCTGGTGAAGACAAACAGAATGAAGAGCCTGAGATCAACGCAGTTGCGGTGAATCTCGCTGACCTCGTCGAAGATGATGAGGATGACCTGGACGATGACGAGATCCTGGAAGACGAGCTTGCTGAAGAGGATGAGCCGGATGAAGCGGATGAAAAGGGCGGTAGTGCTCTCGGCGACATCATGGACGACATCTACGCCGATGAGCAGGAAGAGGATGAACGCCTGAAGGCGTTTGGAGATCTTGAGCACCTGACGATGGTCGAAGTGACATCCGAGGTTGAGGCTGTACTTGAGGAGCTACAGATCAGGCAAGGTGGTTATGAGTGATTCTGTAGCCGCACGGCAGCTGCGCTCAACCGGGCGTCGGTCAACCGGTAAGAAGGCAGACGATCATCGAATGGGTGGTACAGCGCTTGCTGCACTTGCAGAATCGGTGCGTGAGGCCGCGGTCGCGATCGATGGCGCCTCAAAGCTGGTCTACTGGAACCTGGCGTTCGAACACAAATTCGGAACCCCGGCAGTTGGAGATGATCTTGCCGGATACATAGATCCCCCAGGCCTGCGGGCGCTCATCAAGGCGACTATGAACGTTGAGACATCTCGTGAAGCTGAGATGATCTCTGACGAAGGTGGCGCACAGGCCGCGGCGTACCGCGTGACAGCAGTGCCCCTCCCTGAAGATGGCTCCGATGGAACCCGGATGTTGCTGATCGTCGACGACATCTCGGAGCAGGCAGACCAGCGAAACAGAATGGTTGCCAACAGCCGGCTAGTGGCAGTCGGTGAGATGGCGGCCGGCGTAGCGCACGAACTGAACAACCCGCTCACAGCCGTACTTGGTTTCTCACAACTCGCTCTTAAACAGACATCTGACCCTGTTCTACGGAGAGACCTGGAATCGATTGCGCAGGAAGCCGAACGCGCCGGGCATATCGTCGACAATCTACTCGGGTTCGCCCGATCTCATTCAGGACGCGGAGATCGATTCGATGCTGCCGCCTCTTTGCAAAAGGTCCTCGACCTGCGCGAATACGAATGTCGGGTCAACAACATCGAAGTAGTTACCTATCTAGATCCTGATACTCCAGTTACCAGAGCGGATGCTCACCGTATGGAGCAGGTGTTCCTGAACCTGATCGGTAACGCGATTCATGCAATTGGTGAGAACGCCAGTAGGGGAAGCATCACCGTTGGCCTCGTTGCCATTGACGGTCTGATTCGGATCAGCATCACTGACGATGGGCCAGGTATCCCTGAAGAGGTTCTGCCGCACATATTTGAACAGTTCTACACCACGAAGCCGGTTGGCAAAGGTACTGGGCTCGGGCTGCACATCTGCCAGGAAATCGTGAAGGACCACGGTGGGGAGATAAGGGTGGAAAGCCACTCACGTCGCGGTACGACTTTCGTGGTCGAGATCCCGGTCGTTGAAGTCGAGGAGCCAGAAGAGGAGGTTCCTGCCAGGCCACAAAGGCCTCATAGCTACTCGATGCTGAAGGTTCTGGCAGTCGATGACGAGCCGATGATCACGGACTTGCTTTCAAGAGTCCTGACCGGTCTGGGCCACGAAGTTGATAGCGCATCAGATGGAGCAGAAGCGCTTCGCATGATCAACATGTCCGACTATGACGCGATCCTTCTCGACGTGAAGATGCCCGGACTTGGTGGACCTGAAGTGCTTCGCTGTATTGAAGGACTGAGGCCTGAACTGGCCGAGCGTGTGCTTTTCATAACTGGTGACACGGTCTCTCCCAGTACTCAAGCGTTCTTCCTGGAAGAAGACGTTGATGTGCTGCACAAGCCGTTCTCACTCGAAGAACTAAAAGCGGGGATGCAGCACTTTGCTGCGCTAAAGGACAGGCGCAGTTCCGAGACCGAAACAGGTAAAAGGCCCGATCTCGCAGCGGGGATTTCACGGATTGCTCGCAAAGGTAAGTAGTAGAGAATTCTGCACGAGGACCCTAACTTATGACTACTTCAAACGCAGAAAACTTCGATTCATACGATAGCCACATGGCTGACGAGGTTGTTGAATCTCCAGTACGAGATGAAGACAGCCCTGTACGTGTCTTCTTGATTGAGGATCACCCGGTCGTCCGAGAAGGCACCCGACGCCTTCTCGAGTTCGAAGAGGGTGCGACGGTTGTCGGTGAATCTGACAGCGGCGAGAACGCACTTGTCTCACCGTCACTTGGCCTCGCGGAAGTTGTGCTCTGCGATGTAATGCTCCCTGGCATGGACGGAATCGAGACCACCAAGGCGATTCTGGCCAAGTACCCGCACCTGAGAATCGTTATGCTCAGCTCGTTCGGAGACTCTTACCTCTCGAACGCACTGGAAGCGGGGGCATGCGGTTACCTGCTCAAGCGCTCAACTGGTGATGAACTGCTTCGTGCAGTTCAGGATGCTGCCAACGGTGGTGCACCTCTGTCTCCAGCACTGAACGCACTGCTTGTCGACCGTTATCGTGAGCTCCAGTCCAACAAGACCGATGCCCTCGGCCTGTCAGAGCGCCAGGCACAGGTACTTGAGATGGTCGCACGTGGCGAGACGACCAAGCGCATTGCTGAGGACCTGTTCCTGAGTCCTGCAACGGTCAAACGTGAACTCAGGCATGTTTTCGACCTGATGGGCGTCAACAACCGTGCTCACGCAGTTGCAGAAGCGCAGCGTCGCGGCCTGATCTAGACGTTCAATACGCTTTCGCCAATCTAAACAAGAGCCCCGATCATCGATCGGGGCTCTTTGCTTTTCAGGAGCTATGAAACCCTTTGCCTGTGAACCGCATATTCATGCCTGCTGTTCAATTGGCTCGCCGCTTGTGAGACCTCGGGTGATCTCTGCATTAGCCAACTGAGATGCACCTTGCGGTCAGCCTCACCTCATCATTCGGTATGTGGCGTTTCATCCGAGGGCGCCGCGTCACTCTCATCTAGCTCCGGGAACCGAATTGACAGAGATCATTCCCTTCGACCGTGACTTTGACGGTCGTCCTGCAAAACGCATTACTGAAGTCCTGGTCGTAGCCTCACAGGAATTGATCCGTGACCTTCTGCGATCCACGCTTTCATCGGTGGATCAGGTCAGAGTAATCGGTGAATCACGCCAGGGCAAAGAAGCCATGCGTGCTGTCGAGGAACTGAGGCCCGATGTCGTGGTCATAGAGTCCAAGATCGGTCCAAACGCTGAAGGTGTGCGCTCTGGCTATCGTTTCAAAGCGGCACGACCTTCTCTGGGCATAGTCGTACTCGCCCACGGATTCGGTCCTGAGGTGGTTCAGTACCTATCGTCAAAGACGGCGTCTGGCTGGTCGTTCATCAGTAGAGCAGCTGCACTGGAGCCTCAGAGGCTCTGGAGGGCAGTAGAAAGTGCTGAAAGAGGCACCGGTGTCATAGATCCCGGTCTTGAACGTGAAGACCCCACCAGTAATTTGCCCGTGCTCGAAAGGTTGACTTCTGAGCAGACGATGGTGCTTGAGTACCTGGCCGCTGGAATATCGGATAGCGGAATAGCTCGAAGGATGGCGTTCACTCTCTCCGAGACGAAAGACCTGATCGAATCGCTATATCGAGACATGCGTATTGATGCCGGTCCTCGTACCGATCAACGAGTGATGGCCACTCTCGTTTATCTCAGAGAGACGGTCAGGCTCAGAAATTGAACGCACTTCAGTGGCGCTGCAGCGTGACGCGGACCTCGTATCGAGATGATGATTCGCGTTATCCTCAGGGCACTATGGAATTTGAGAGCCGAACTCTTCCTGCGAGACCCGATGTAATTGCCCCAGATGGCTCGGAGATACGACTCCTGTCTACGAATGCCTCAAAAGGCAGCATGGTCCACTGTCGGCTCTCTCCGAGACAGGTAACGAAACCGGTCCGTCACAGGACTGTCGAAGAGATGTGGCACTGCGTCTCGGGTTCGGGCACTCTCTGGCGGTCGCTCGATGGCAACGAGGATGTTCTGCAACTTAAAGCTGGTGTTTCGTGCTCAATACCTACAGGAGCCTGTTTTCAGTTCAGGGCCAATGAACATGAGCCGCTTGAGATCGTGATCGCAACGATGCCGCCTTGGCCAGGCGATCAGGAAGCCGAGCCGTGCCCGGGCAAGTGGAAACCTTCGCTCTAGCCTGTTGTCAAGACACGGCCCGTTCATGCTTTGCGTGTGGCACACTTCGTATCTGACACCAGATAGGTGCTCCGACTACGTTCGTTTCACTACCAGATACTAGTAGATCAGACAGGCCATTGAACAAGACGCAACGGCTCCAACAGTGGTTCGACGCCCGCCCACGCTGGGACAATGCCTCTTACGGCGAGTTCATGCATGTCGGTGCGAATCAGACGATATTCAGGATCGTATTGCAAGAGCTCGAGATTGGCGCAGACACCGTGGTGCTCGATACGGCTTGCGCGGTTGGCGGAAATGCCAGGTGGCTGGCTTCTCTCTACGGGTGCAAGGTCTACGGCAATGACATCGACACAGACGCTCTGGGCGTGGCTAAAGACCTCGCTCAGATTGAACAGATCACTGACCTGTGTACATTTGTAGAGGCGCCTGTAGACAAATTGCCGTTTGATGACGGGATGTTTGATCTTGTGATCTCGACCGACCTGTTCGACGTGGCTGAAGTAAAACGGGTTCTCAAACCTGGAGGACACTTCGTTGTCAGTACCCTGGTCGAAGACCAGGACGCCACTTTCAAGTCACTGGCGAACGAATGGGGTCTGGAGCATGAGGCAGGGCAGGACGTAACAAGCCTTGCCTTCGCATTCCACAGGGCGAAAGAGTCTGAAGCTCAACTTCTGCTCCAGGCAGGCATGATTCCCACCAAAGCGCTGGTGGACATCATGAACGAGAACATCTCGCCGTATACCAGAGGCGGCCGCCACTTCCTGATGCGGCTCAAGAAGCCCGAGTAGTACGCCGGCTTTCAGTCTGAAGTTGGCCGTCGTGCACCTAACGGCGTGAACACGAAGGACTGCACATGGAGACGCTGCGATGAAGAAGCGTCATCTGGCTCTGGCAGCGCTGCCAGTTTGCCTGCTCATTCTCGCCGTCTGCACTCGTACTCCAAGTCAATCCCAGCCAGAAGTGCGGATATGGACTACTGCCGACGGAGGCCCTGTTCCTCCGAGGCTCATACAGATGCGTACAGGAGTTGAGCACTGCGGTTGGGAGACTGCGTGGTTTCTGGAGACACGGAACCCCGGAGACACCGAATTGATCCCTGTGACACAGAACTTTCGCCAGTTCGTGTTGGACCCGGAAGGCGTTGTGGCTTCGGATGCTCTAAAGACTACTTACGAAGCCGATTCGGATCTGCCTCACGACGCGGTATTCACAGGCTACGTTTCAGAAGGTGCCGAACTGTGGGTAAGTGAATCGACACTGGATACGGCGGTGTTTCTCGTGAGTGAAAACCAGGCCGAAAGGCTTCCTTCGACCAAATTGCCGCTCTACTGTAATTAGAAGGCTTGCCAGATAGCAAAAAGCCACGGAAATGCCGTGGCTTCAAGTCAAACTGAGGGCATTGGCTAAGCGGCTAGATAGCCCTGGTTTGAATGATCAGTTAGAAGAGCCAGGATAGCGTCTGCATCGAGGTTCCTCTTTGGTACGAAGCCCTGTGCGCCTGCTTCGCTCGCAACACTGGCGTATCCAGCATCTGACTGCATGCTGGTCAGAATCACAGTTGCATCAGGATCCTGGTCCTTGATGCGGACGGTAGCCTCGAAGCCGTTCATCTCAGGCATCTGGACGTCCATGATCACAACGTCCGGGCGCACTTTGTCGTAAAGCTCCACAGCCTCGGCGCCGTTCTCAGCTTCCCCTACAAACTGGAAGCGACCTGTGCGCTGCAAGACACCTCGAACGATGTCTCGGAATATTGGCTGATCGTCAACGAGAATGGCGCGGAACATCGATTTTCATCCTTAGGGTGCCTATCGCCTGAGGCGACAGGTCTTGCGGCGGGTTCTGTCCAACGAATCAAGTAAAACTCTGGAAGGCTCGGTCAGGTGTAGGCGAAAGCTCAACAGGCATCTTCGATTGGCTCAATCCAGATGGATGCTAACTGCCAGATCAATCAGTCCAGTCATTTCTGCAATCGTTAACTATGCCGCCTTCTGCTGGTCAAAAGGGGTCACGTTGGCTGGCAACTCTCGGATGGGAGATTGCTTCATTGCTTCAGGCTTCTGCCTTGCATCGGACACAGGCTCTGGCAAGAACGGGATTGTGACGGTCAGTGTCGTGCCCCAACCTGGCTCGGACTTGACGATAGTCGTTCCGTTGATCGAGTCTGAGTAATCCTGGATATTTACGATTCCGAGGCCACCAGAAGCTGATTTGATCACGGTTTCCGTGTCGAAGCCGATACCGTTGTCCTCCACAATCAATCGCAAGGCTCGTTCGGAGACCGAATACTTCCAGAAGACTTCACAACGCGTCGCAGATGCATGTTTGATCGTGTTTCCTATCGCCAGTTCAGCAATTCTGAAAACGGCCAAACGCACTGGTTCGGGAATTGGAGAGGCCCCAGGTGGCTCAAGCTCTGTAGCTGCATCGTCCACATGGAATTCAATCTGAAGATCACTAGCCATCCTGTTGCAAAGCGAATTCAAGGCCGGAATTGCACCAATCCGAACGATGCTCGGGTGGAGCCGATGTGAAAGCCCGCGGATGTCGTTCTCGCGAATGTCGTCGAGTTCATCTGCCACCAGACCCAGCTCAGCACGATCAAGTGACTCGTCGCCGGGATTCATAACCAATTGACTTAACCGCGTCCAGAGCGAGAAGATTCTGGTCTGAACAGAGCCGTGGAGTTCTTCTGCGATCGCACGCTTGGTTGAATCTGCAGCCGAGATCATGCGTTCTCTCGACTCTTTGAGAGCTACATACTGCTGCGCCAACTCATCGTTGGCTTCCTGCAGCCGAGATTTCGAGCGAATCGATGCCCAGTGAACAACCAGCAGGATTACTAACGAACCCAGGAAGAAGACGCCTACAACCAGCCACATCGTTGAGTAGGCAGCATCGAGTTTGCCGGATACGTCTGTGGTGATGGCTGCCACCATCAACGCTCCACCGGTTTCTACGGCATTCGGTGGAACATCACGGATCAAGGCGAACGACTGCAGCAACTCTCCCTCGATGCCAAGGTCTTGCTGAGAATTGGAATCTCCTCGGAAGAAAGAAATGAACTGTCCGTCACGGGCCGCTAAGAACGCGTCATGAGCAGAGCCGTTGAGTGGGGCCATGCCGTTCTGGCCAACCGTCGAGTACAGAGGAGTGCCATCAAGAGCGTATATGTCGAGACGTTCTGCTCGTAGTCCGAACAGCGCTCTCTGGACGCTCGTGTCGAACACTGAAGTCCTGGTAAGAACCGGGAGGTTTTCAGTTACTTCAGGTCCACTCAGACTTAAACCCGAATGGTGAAGAGTCTCGCTGAACCGGAGCAAATCCCGTTCGTGTTCTGCGCCGGAATCTCGAACCACTCCTTTTTCAACCTGCGTATCTCCAATAATCAGAATTGCAGCGGCGATCACAAAAATCGTGACGAGACCAATGCCCAGGGGCTGTAAGGATTGTGAGTACTTGCCCAGGTAGCTGGTGAAAGAGTGAGGCGAAGTCGGTGTGTTCAAGCTCATTAGGTGATCGTGCGGGTCGGCAAACTGGATAACCGCCTAATTGGCGGACGGGTCTGGTTTTCAACAGCCTTTCAGGCTATGGATTCACACTAAGTCAAAACGCCAGGTAGCTCAGCGACACCACCCGTACAGACCGTTGCGGGCTGTTACACAAAGAGACCGCCTTACACAGAGGCGGTCCCTTGCTTCGATTCGCTTTGCTTTTGAGACTAAGCCGCCATCCGGGCGGTTCCGGCCGGAGGCAGGAAGTCGTCGATCAGCTTATGAACACTGGTTGGAGACAGTTCGCGTTTAGGAATGAAGCCACAGGCACCAATCTCTCGCGCCAGGGGTTCGTACTCCATGTCGTCACCCATGCTGGTCAGGACGATGCGAACTGAAGGGTCTTCACGGAGGATCTTTCGTGCTGCCTCGATTCCGCTCATATCGGGCATCTGTATGTCCATGACGATTACGCTTGGGTGAAGCTGTTCAGTCAATTCAATGGCACCTGAGCCGTTTTCAGCCTCACCAACAATCTGGAAAGTCTCATCGTGGCCGAGCTGGTTCCGAGCAATATTGCGGAAAGTCTCCTGGTCATCAACGAGCAACACAGAGTGTCGAGTACGTTCAACCTTGCCGGTTGAGAATTGAATGATGTTGGAATTTTCTGGAGTCATGACAAGCTCTTGAAACTGACCGTGCAGTGGCTTCTGGCGTATCCCCTCGCAATCAACACTAAGTTGGAGAGGCAGCACATGCTCGGGGTGGCCCTCAATAGGGACCTGAGGGCTGATACACAGGGCAGGGTATGGGCCTGTACGCCCTGAAAACCTTGCCCACACCGCGCGAACTCTTTGCCTCTACCTGACCGAGATGAAATCGAACTGAGCCGTACCTGTCATGATTCAGAGCCGTCAGATGGCGCCAAAGGAGGAACAAGGCGCTGTCGAGGGGCTACTCAAAGGGGTCTATGATTCCGTTCGGTTGCTTGCCCTGCGAAAGTAGAGCGATATTGCTTGCTGCGTTATCTAACGCCTTTTCCCTCGCTTCGATGCTCGAGCCGGCGAGATGCGGTGTCATGAACACGTTTCTCATCTTCAGAAGAGGATTATCTTCCTCGATCGGCTCGATCTCGGTTACATCTAAACCGGCACCTGCGATTGCGCCATTCTCAAGAGCCTTGATCAGCGCCGCCTCATCTGTAACCGGGCCGCGGCATGTGCTTACGTAAATTGCAGAGGGCTTCATCCTGGCGAATTCGGCATCACCAATCATCCCCCGGCTGTTGTCAGTTAGCGGCACATGGACGCTGACGATGTCTGAAGTTGCCAGGAGCTCGTCCAGCGACACCGGTCGGGCGTTTGCGAATTTTTCGACCTCGGGATCGATCTCAAGTTTGTCGAAATATACGATCTCGCAATCCCAACCCCGGAGGCGTCGAGCAACTTTTGAACCAATCTGTCCCAATCCGATTATCCCTACGCGTTTACCTGTGATTTCGTGGTATTGCTCCCAGGTGTCGAAGAAGTCGCCGTGATACTTGCCCGATTGAAGGTTCCTGATCTGCTCCTGTGCGTGCCGGTTCGCGCCGATCATGAGCATGATCGTAGTTTCGGAGACTGCGACTGAGTTTGCGCCCTGGTTACCAGCGACCAGCACTCCATTCTCGTGCAGCTCTTTCTTCGGCAAATAGTCGGTGCCTGCGCTAAGAACCTGTACCAGCTTCAACCGCGGCAGCGATGCATGTTCCGGGAGAATCTTGACTCTCCATGGGATCACGACTTCTGTGTTCTGGATCAACTCTTCACCACGTTCCTGGACGGTTTCTCGCGGCTCCAGGGGAGTACCGATCACCTCTACACCTTCGGGCACTGCGGATCGGATTCGTTCGATCTCCCATTCATCTCGATAGCCGATGAATGCCGCGGTGAAATCTGCCATCTGTTGATTAACTCCAATTCGAACGTTGTGTTATCGGTGAACTAACTTAGAGATTGATCTCGTTCAGCTCGTGCCGTTTAGTCCTTCAGCCAGCTGAGTACCTGATCCGGTTCAGTGAATACGGACACAGCACCGGCATTTCTCAATTCTCTGGAGGTTGCGGCGCCGCCCCAGGCTGCGCCCAACGGCACGACTCCAGCTTCAATCGCCTGTGCCATGTCAGTAACCGTATCGCCAATATATGCCGCCTTACGAGGCTCCAGTGACCATTGTTCAAGCTGATTTACGATATGTGGAGTCTTGGCTATTCCGTCGTTCTCGGTTGCTGTGTAGATCGAATCAAACAGATTTCGTATCTTGATCTTCTCAAAGGAGAGTTTTGCAGTACTCGGACCTTTTGCCGTTACCATCGATACAGGCATGCCAAGGCTGCGAATCTCTTCTATCAGCGATACGACGCCGTCAAACGGCTCTGTGTGGCTGGCATGCTCTCGAACAAACTCTTGAAGGTACAGTTCAGCCACTCGCTCTGAGCCAGGCAGTAGCCGGGACAGGAATTTTTCTTCGGTCGGCCCGTCGTAACTATGCAGAAGGTCCCTGGACAGTTCGTCACCTGTGATCTGCCGGTAAACGGTCCTCATAGCCGAATTGCTGACCTCGACTGTATCCGCGATGGTGCCATCGAAATCAAAGATGAATGCTTTGACCTTCAAAAATCACTCCAGGCAGCAGGCTGTTTCTGTTTTTAACCGTTAATTCACAACCGAGGCGGAACCAAGGGCCGGTTGAACACTATTCTTCCAACGACCATATGAGCGAACCGCAGACTGGCGCGTCCGGCGCTAATCAAGACAGCGAACGTTCGAATACGTCCGATCACACCGAGCTCGCGGCAATAAAGACAGGGCAGCAACCTGTTTCGTCGCTCGGTAAGACGGATCAAGAGGACGAAGCCGGGCATTTGCGTCGTGTCGCTGATGAACTCGGCGGGGCCCACTCCAGATCGCTGGTAGAGCTCCGTGACCAGCTTAATGGAAATGACGAGTTCCTTAGACGAACTGCAGCAGCAGGGCTGGGAGCGCTGGGAGACCGCAACGCGATTGCGCTGCTGCGAAGGCTTCTTGAAGGAGACATACCGGAAGACTGGGAACTGGCGGTGTACGGGCTCCGTCAAAGCAGAGACCGTTCAGGCTGGCTGTGTCTGGAGAGCGTTGCGCTAGATCTTCTGCACACGTTCGATACACGACGCAGCGCTGATCAACATGCATTTCGACTCCTGGTGATGGGCCGCACCAAGACCATGGATCGATTGTTCAGGGCCATTGACGGACATTCGCGAACCATCCCAGTCTCAGCAGCAAAAACATTTACTACCGTTGCGGTCAGCTCGGTCCCTTTTGCGATGGCAAGAGTGATGGCAATGAGGCTGGGGCTAACCGGAACTACCGCAATAAAACCACTGACTCCTGAACAAGTCACTGAGGCAATTGACATGGATCTGGAGACGGTCCGTCAACTAGAGGCTAAAGGCTGGGAGACCGTGCAGAGACCGCGCGCCTATCACGAGATTAGGCGCAATTACGAGGGGAACAATGACCGACTTTGGCCTGCAGATTGAGCCTGCGTTTGGGTTTGAGTACGACGAGGTGCTCAATCTCGCGAATCAGTTGAGACCCAATGGTTTCGGCTCAATCTGGGCATCAGACCATTTCATGTTGAACAGCGGTGATCCTGACCGTAACTGTATGGAAGCCTGGACTCTCCTCACCGCAATCGCAGCTGAAGTCAAAGATATTCGCATCGGCTCACTCGTGACTTCAGCTTCGTACAGGAATCCGGCTCTCCTGGCGAAGATCGCGGCAACTCTGGACCATGTGTCAGAAGGCCGCCTCGAATTCGGAATAGGTGCTGGATGGAAAGATGTCGAGTACGAGGCCTATGGCTATAGATTCCCAACCGCCGGGGAGCGAGTACGACAGCTCGAAGAGTCGTTAGAGATCATTACTGCGCTGTGGACCCAGCCCATCTCCACCTTCCATGGCACCCACCACTCAGTCGTCGAGGCGGTTGCAGCACCGAAACCTGTTCAGAAGCCACATCCGCCGATTCTTATTGGTGGAGCCAGGCCAAGGATGCTGCGAATCATGGCTCAGTACGCTGATGTCGTGAACTTCGTCCCACAGCCCGATCCGGACTCATATGCCGACACGATGGACAGGCTTGAACGAATCTGTGAAGAGACGGGACGCGATTTCGACTCAATTCGAAAGACGCATTTCTTTACCATCGTGACTGCCAGCGATGAGGCAGGGGTTCAGGACCGTCTGGAGCGAGTTGCGGAACGCGACGGTATGAGCACAGACGTTTGGCGGCAAAAGCGATCACGAGCTTTTGTAGGGACCACAGCTGAACTCAGGGATCATCTCAAGCGGTACACAGAACTCGGAGTTACGCAGTTCATGGTCGTCTTCCCGTTCAAAGAGGAAGAGGAGTCGATCAAGCTGTTCGCAGATGAGATAGTGGACAAGGTATAGAGCCGACTCCCGTTTAGGCGGGCGATTTCTCTGACGCCAGTCGGCCTCATCGTTCGGCCAGCATCACGTATCCGAACCTGCGCTCCATGCCACATACACGCGTTGGCTCACCAGGGCAGATTTGCAGCTCGGTCACGTCCTTCACTTCCGCTGCTTCAGTCAGCAACAGCAGACGATGAGTATCGGCTCCGGCTATCGCCTTCAGATTCCTTGAGCGCGCCTGTGCTTCAAGCTTCATTTCGAAATTTGCAGCTTTGTCGAGAGGTTCAATCTTCCAGACCGGACCGCCGCCAAACATTTTTTCCAAGCACGGCGGAATCTCTCCTGCAGTCACACGTTCAATGTGTATCTCAGACTGTGCAGTTGGTATCAGGCCCGGGAACGAAATTTTCAACGATGCGTCAGGCTGTGATGACAGGAACTCAGGTGCTGGATACGGCGTAAACCAGTCCGCGCCGTAGTCGACCGCAGTGCTGTGTACCAATGGGACGTACACGGATCCTTTAGATGCTGCGATGGTGAACTCATCCACAACGGTGCATTGCTTGAAACCGTGATCAGCAATGACGACAGGCGTACTTGTTGGCCGATGAGGTCCGTCTGGATGAACCCAGCCGAAAGGCGTTGGTGTAGCTGTCGGTGGGCTCGATCGATCAAACGGTGCCGGTGAACCGCCAGTCTGTGGATCAGGTGTCCAGGCTGGCGGTTCAGGTCGAATCCAACCCACAGGAGTCGGTGTTGGCTGGACAGGGGTTGGAATGTCCGCCAGCAGGAACGGAGGAAGCGGGGGATACGTCGGCTCGGCGCCGGCCCCTTCGGATCCATCCTGCGGGGTTGCCGTGGCGAAATCAGTTCCGCACGCCACGATTATGAGAAAAACAGCTGGAACTGCGTACTTGATCGCTCGCATATTCCCATCCCTGTCGAAACCTCAATCGATAGCTTCTTTATCTTTTCCGTCTACGGTATCCAGCTTGTTGAAGGTTCTAAGTATCACCGTCTGACACGTATTGACGGTATTCATGCGCTGTCGAACTCGTGCAAGTATCGAAGATTCGCTCCCGTCAACGTCTGCTAACCCACACAAACCCCGACGCGACTACAATCTGCCGGTCGCAGATACCAGTCAGCACATTCGATCGACCATAACCCCTTCAGACCCCACACTCCAACGGAACAAAGAATGAAGATCACAGACGTTAAGACCTACATCATGCACGGCATCCGCAGGAACTGGGTTCTCTGCAAAATCGAGACCGATGAAGGTGTTCACGGCTGGGGTGAGGGCACGCTGGAGCGTCACGAGCCTGCTGTAGTCGAAGGCATCAAGGTGCTTGCCAAGCGGCTGGAAGGTGCTGATCCAACCCAGATTGAGCGTAACTGGCAGATTATGTACCGTCACGGGTTCTGGCGCGGTGGCGTTGTGATGGGCTCCGCGATGGCAGCGCTGGACATCGCCATGTGGGACATCACGGGCAAGGTATACGGCCAACCTGTTTACAAATTGCTCGGCGGGGCCGTTCGAGAGAGAGTGCGCGCATACACCCATGCTGCTGACCTGCGCGGTGGACAGGAAGCGGTCGACGAAGGCTTCTCCGCCTTCAAGACAGGCGGGTGGATCGTCGGCCAGAACAGCTTCTACGAAAAGGACCTGGCAGAAGCGCTGCGCGAGAAGATCAAGGGTATGCGTGAGGGTCTGGGACCCGATGTCGACATCATGATCGATAACCACGGACGAGCCAGGCCATCACTGGCGAACCGTCAAATCGATGCAATCGCAGATCTGAATTTACTGTTCTTCGAGGAGCCCGTGCCGCCCGAAAACATAGATGCACTCGAACAGGTACGCAACGCCGGACACCGTACGGACATAGCCACAGGCGAGCGACTTTTCTTCCGCTGGGGCTTTAGAGACCTGCTCCACCGCCGACTGGTCGATGTGATCCAGCCCGACATTGCTCACACTGGCGGAATCTCAGAGATTCGCCGGATTGCATCAATGGCTGAGACCGAGTACATCAAGTTCGCCCCACACAATCCGAACGGACCCATAGCGGCGGCTGCCAGCCTGCACGTCTGTGCAACGGTGCCTAACTTCCTGATCCTGGAAACTGCCCGTGACATGCCGTATCACGATGACGTGCAGACCAACCCAGCGGTTATCAAGGACGGTTACTTCGAGCTACCAACCGAGCCCGGACTTGGAACTGACCTTGACGAGGAAGTGATCAAGGGCAGGCTTTACGATCCAGCCGCAGACCGTTACGCAGGCGGCTCGTGGAACGCCGAGGACAATTCACCGGCGGACGTGTAGGGACTCACCATGGCCAGTTTTCGATACCTCGTTGAAGATGTCGACGAGGCAGTGGGGTTTTACACTGAACTTCTGGGCTTTGAGTTAGTTCAACAGTTCGGACCGGCTATGGCGATCCTGGAACTTGAGGATCTAAGGCTCTGGCTTGCCGGTCCACCCAGTTCTGCCGCGAAACCGATGCCCGACGGAGCGAAGCCTGCTCCGGGTGGATGGAACCGCATAGTGCTGCCCGTGAGCGACATCGAAGCAGTTGTGGCCAAACTCATCGAGTCAGACGCTGCCTTTCGGAACGACATCATCTCGGGTCCCGGTGGTCGGCAGATCTTGCTCGAGGACCCTGCCGGAAACCCGATAGAGCTTTTCGAGCCGGGATAGGCGAAAAACTCCCACGCAGCCCTAGCTCGGGTCTTTAGGCTCCCAGAGTTCTATCTTGTTGTCCTCGGGGTCGTACGCCCACGCGAAGCGCCCGTATGGCTCGTCCATGCGCTGGTCGTCGACGCGTACTCCAGCCTGCGTCAGCGCATCTACGACTTCGTCTATGTCAGTGACTCGAAAATTCAGCATGAACTGCTGGTCCATGCGGCCGAAGTAGTCGGTGTCAGAAGGGAACGGTGAAAAGACCGTGTATCCGGCCTCCTGTGTCCACGGAGGTCCTGAGCCTACCTGTGTAATGCCAAAGGTGTCTTCGTACCACTTCGCAAGCGCCTGTGGATCTTTACAGCGGAAGAAAAAAACCGCCGAAGCCGTCTGTACTGACTACCGCCATACCAGTATCGCTCCTCACTACTCACTGAACGACCGTCGGTTCGGCGCACCTTACATCACCAGCGCTCAAACGGTGGCACCCAGTACGGGCCGCCCCAGCTCAGGTCCCAGGGTGAACCCTCTATGCCGTGAACAATAAGCACCCACGCGACCGTCCGGGTCGCCCCGTACAGGAAGAAGGCCCTGAAGACAGCGATCTGCACTCGCTCAGGCATGCGCAGTTTGCGTTCCATGAGACCCCAGGCAGGATCGGCAGGCTTCACAACCCTCAGGAAATAGTCGCTGCTTAGGACTCGCCATGCGAAGACCAGTACGAGAATCAGAACACCGACGTCCATCACGAAACCGAGGCTGCTGTAATAGGCGATTGCGTCGCCGAACTTACCCTGCTCTCCCCCGTACGCCCAGGCTCCAACCGAAATATTCCCGTTATAGAACGGCCAGAACAGCATCGTTCCTGCCGTATCGAACATGTCGGTGATTGCATGTGCCGCATATCCAACGAACGTGCCCCAGAACCATGCAGTATTGCGTTTAGTCAGGAAGTAGACGACTACCGCAACAATGAGCCCGGCCATGATCGAAGATGTGAATCCAAATCCTGGCGTGCCTCGATGGAACTGCGCCGGATTATCAACGGCAAGCGTGATGCCAGGCGCTGTGAAGCCGTACACCGGAATCTTCGTAAGCATGTCCGGGGCGAGAGCGCCGAACAGCAGTCCCAGGTAAGAGACACGCATGCCCAGATGCTTCAGAATCCAGAAGTTTTCCAGCTCGTGTGCTGCCCAGCTCATCGGCCAGATAGCCTCTCACGGATTCGCCTGAAAAGAGGCGGAACGATCCAGATCCACAAGACGAAAAATATCGGTCCGACACCTACGTTCAAGACTTTGTCTTTGAACAGAAGGCCGAGCACGATGTAAACGACCATTGCGGCGCCGTAGAGGAGAAGCTCTTCAACGGTGAATAACTCGCTGAAACTCTTCTTGCGTAACCCTGGTGTCGTGCTCTTCGTGGGTCGCTGAGTCGCCTCTGGGGACCGGGCTTGTTCCATTTTTCTTCTCGTTTCTTCTCGATCCTGATCTGGACGAATCAAGTACATCGTGACCCACCGTCACGGACTGAAGCGCAGGAAGTGTACATCTGGCCCTCCCGCCGCAACGTGTTAACTGCGACTGCTGTGTCATTCGTCTATCCTCGTACGTGAGAATGTGAACTTAGGGGAAAGATTTGTCTGAATTTCGAGCGGCACTATTTGATCTTGACGACACTCTGATCGACCGTCGTAGTGCGTACGACATCTTCTATCGATCGCTGTACGACCAGCACGAGGCAATAAACGAGAACATTTCATGGCCAGATGCCCGGGATTTTTTCTGGACGTTGTCACCGGACAACGCGACGGACCCGCGAGGAGCATTTCTCACCATCCAGGAACGTTGGCCCGGAGTGACGGGCGACGCCGACTCGCACTATCACAACTACTTTAAGAACATGGTGGCTAACATGCGGCCACTGCCAGGAGCGGTTGAGTTTGTCGAGGCGCTTAACTCAAGTGGCATTCCGTGGGGCGTTGTGACCAACGGTGATGAGTACCAGCTTCAGAAAGTTAAATCCGCGGGACTTGAAGACATGATCCCGTTCGTGATTGCGACCAAGCTGCACGGGGCAAACAAGCCCGACCCAGAGCCATATCTGCACGCACTGCGTTTGCTAGAGCTGGACGAGTCAGACATGGGTGACATCCTTTTCGTTGGTGACAACCCGCACACTGACATCATCGGGGCCCACGGAGTTGGTATGCAGACGGCCTGGATCCACATGGATCGACAGTTTCCGAGCGATATGCAACCTCCAAACCTGACTGTTGCCAGCGTCAATGAGCTGTACGAGGCGCTCGGACTGTAGATCATGGAGTTATCGGTCAATGCGGTGCTGTTTGATCTGGACAACACGCTCGCTGACCGAGTCGGCGCATTCCGACGGTTGTGCATGCGGTTCTGGGAGGATGAGCCCGCTGTCAACGGCACGTGCGACTTCGAAACCGCTTATGCGCTGTTGAACGATTGGGATTCGGATGGCTCGACTCTTCCCAAGGCAAAGATCTTCCACAGAGCGCTTGACCAGTGGGGCTCGCTGACACGAAGCCCTGCTGAGTTGCAGGAGTGGTACGAAAAAGAGTACTCGTCCTTCTTCAAACCTGACGAACGGGTGACCGAACTCGCACGACTACTAGTCGATGCCGATATGCCATGGGGTATTGTCACCAACGGCCCGCCGTTTCAAGAACGAGTGGTGGAACAGATCGGTCTGTCGGACCTGCATTCCGGCCTGGTGATATCGGCATCCTTTGGTGCATCAAAGCCTGATCCCGGAATATTTCGTGAAGGTATGAGGCTTATTGCAGGAAACGTTAGACCTGAGGAGTATCTGTTCGTTGGCGACAATCCGGTTGCCGACATTGGCGGAGCCGCGAGTCTAGGCATGAAAACAGCCTGGGTCAGGCGCGACCGTACATGGGCCGAGTCCGGCTACTCGCCTGATGTCGTTGTCGATCATGTTTCGGAACTTGCTACGGTCCTCCGAAAGTAGATTTCGCCTTGGATTAAGGCTTGATATCTCGCTATGCTCTGCGCATGACCTCTCAACAATCTGGGCGCCGACGGCCGAAGCAGTACCCGTATTCCGCAGTGCTATTCGACCTTGATGGAACACTCGGTGACAGGCCATCTGCGGTTCGGCGGTGGGCTGAGGAGTTTTATTTTTCTCAACCTGGTCTCATGGCCCAGATTGAGCGAGAGGGAGCGGTCAATCAGATCATCGAATGGGATGCTGGCGGGCATGTTTTCGCCCCTGAGCTTTTCACGAAACTGGTCGAGACTTGGCCGTATGTACGGGAGAGCGCAGATGAGCTAGTCCAGTGGCATGCGAGTCACTATCCAGCCGCGTTCAAACCGGAACGCACGATGAGCCAGACAATTGCCCGGATGATGAGAGTCGGAATTGACTGGGGAGTGGTCACAGACGGCCCACCGTTTCAACGCGACAAACTGGTTGCTCTTGGACTTGAGAAAATTGCAGGTTGTGTAGTCATTTCCGGTGAATTCGGCAAATCAAAGCCGGATCCTGCGATATTCGAAGAAGCGCTTAATCGACTGGGGTACACGGCAGACGAAGCCGTATTCGTGGGCGATTCTCCTACTGCAGACATCGAGGGCGCACGTAGAGCAAGCATCGATACGGCCTGGCTGAGTCACGGGCGAAAGTGGCCATCCGACCTCAGGCCTCCCACTCACACTTTGCATCGATTCTCTGATCTGCAAAAAGTGCTGTCACTGTAGAGATTCGCCTGCTTGTCCGTCGGTGCCCAGAATTCCAACGTTCACATCGTCCCACAGGCATTCGTACGGGCATACAATCTCGCCGAAGAAACTTCTGGATTACAAGCCTGCTGAGATTTCGCTAGTCGGCAGGTTCCGCACAGAACTCGGAAAGGCAAGACATGACCATCGGCGTCGCAATACTGGGTACAGGTCGGATTGGTGGCCGCTACATCGACTGGGTTGGTAAGGCCCCCGGCGCTGAAGTCAAAGTCGTCGCTGAGGCCAATCCGGAGGCCGCTTCAAAATGGAAAGACACCTATCCGGACCTCGATTTCGTTTCTGACTACAAGGAAGCACTGGAACGCCAGGACGTAGACGCAGTGGTAGTCACATTGCCGCATTGGCTGCACAAGCAGGCGGCTATTGACGCCGCAAACGCCGGTAAGCACGTCTACGTTGAGAAGCCGATGGCTGTCTGGCCCTCAGAGGGCCGCGAAATGCTGGCCGCTGCGAAAGAAAACGGCGTGAAGGTGATGACTGCACACACTCAGCGCTACCAGCGGCCAGTTAAAGCGATGAAACAGATCGTTGAATCAAAGCGATTTGGTGACCTCATCATGGCCTATGACTACTGGCACAAGCCTTACCAGCCGTATGGTCGCCCAGTATGGATGCTTGACCGCGAGCTTGGTGGTGGCATGGGCCAGATGGACGGCACCCACGAGATCGACCGGCTAATCCACCTGATCGGCAACGATATCGACACCGTTAGTGCACGAGTCGGCCAGATCACGTATCCACAGAGTGAGCACCCCGAGATAAAGGCCGACGATACCGCGATGGCATTCATACGCTGGAAGTCCGGCGTAACGGCAACGATCGCTCGCATCGCATGGGAGAAAGGTGCCACCGAGTATGGCACTGATCTGTTCTTTACCGAAGGAATGGCACGTCTGCGTATAGCCTACGGCCAGCATCCTTCGCAGAAGACAGCAATCTGGGTAGCAGACACACCAGAAGGCACATGGGAAGAGGAAGCAGTGGACGATTCGAGTCCGTTCGAGGAGGAGATTGCCGACTTCATCGCATCACTCGAACGCGGCGACGCAGATACACCGATTCCTCAAGAACACGGCTTGCGCGTTCTAGAAGTGCTGGAGGCGACAGAAGAATCGTCACGGACCGGCCGAGAAGTGGTTCTTGGCTGGGACTGATGTGGTCGGCTGCATGGCCTGTGACCTTGCGGCAGGCAGGAGAGAGTTGCCCGGTGGCGAAATCGCGCGTACGTCGTCCTGGGTGATCGAGCATTGCGTCGGTCCCCTGGGTGTCGGCACTCTGATCTTAAAACCAATCCGACACTGCGTCGGCCTGTGGGACCTGAACGCTGATGAAGCTGCGGAACTGGGTCCGGCCCTGCAACTGTTTACCCGGCTCACCAGGGAACTAAGCGACGCAGACCAGGTCTTCTGCACGCTCTGGTCGTTCAGCGGCGGTGAGCCGGGCCACATCCACTACGTCCTTCAGCCCGTCACAAGGGCTGACAGGGATCGGATTGGCAAAAGTGGACCATTTATTCAGACAGCGATGTTCGACTCCGGCGATATGCCGCCATCTGAAGCTGTGGCGCGTTTTTGCGAAGAAGCACGAGACTGGCTGCGAACGAACAGGCAGACCGATATTCCTGTCACCGTTTCCTGAGCGGCTAAACCCGAGGACTAGTTCACCGTGACTTCCGTCACCATCCCAAGCCCGAAGTGGCCCGGTATGTTGCAGATGAACAGGTAGTTTCCGGCATCGAGATCGACTGAAAGAGTCTCTTCTGCCCTTGCTCTCATGTCCTTCACGCTGCCGACGACAGTTCCGATCCCATCCAGTTCTGCCACTCCGCCTGAAACGGGCACGTCATCGACCGCTGCATCGGTCTTCACGATCACAAGTTCGTGAACCTGACTGCCGTCGTTCTTCACCGTGAATGCGTAGGAATCTGGCACGAGCGTCGCCGAATCGAGTTGAATCTCCCATTCATTCAGATTCACGTCTGTCTGGGTACCTGTCACCGTTACTGTGGTCGTCGCCGTCGGCTGCTCCGAACCTGAGCTTGAGCAGGCGAACGCGAGCGGGACCAACAGGAGGACAGGCAGCATTAGAAGCCGGGGTCGCAATTCAAGTACCTTTCAACTGAGAATACCTTGATGATCTGGGCAGGATTTAACTCACCAGATCGGAATTGTTACAGAATTCACGAACAATCCGGTCGATCTCACGCAAGGTTTACGTGATGCATCGATTCATAGATTCCAGGTGCAGAAAACTCCGCCTTTGAGCGAGAACTCTCTCGGTGATTCGCTCTGAAATGGTCAGTCTTCCAGGGCGTCTATGGACTGGAGCACGGCCCTGATGTAGCCGTAGCAGTAGGCAAATGCGACCGTGTCTGCGTTTTCGCCAGAGATCTTTGGAGCGTGGTCCGGCATGAGCATGCCCCGGTAGCCGACGTCACGATACGTTTCGGCAGCTCTGACCATGTTGATGTCGCCTTCGTCAGGGAACGTCTCTTCAAACGCAAGTTTTCGGCCAGCGATGTTGCGAAAATGGACATTGAATATCTTGTCCCGCTCACCAAACCAGCGGATCACGTCGAATATCTCTTCGGCAGGATCATCTAGCATCTCGCTCACAGTACCCTGGCAGAAGTTCAGACCGTGCACCGGGCTCTCATGCATCTGAACGAACCTCTTCATGCCGTCCACGGTGCCAAGAACGCGTGACACGCCTCTGTAACCATCTGGTGTGTATGGATCATGCGGATGGCAGGCAAGCTTAACGTTGTGTTCCTTTGCCACCGGAACGATGCGCTCAAGAAAGTAGTCGATCCGTTCCCAGTATTCGTCTGCTGAGACTTCGCCCCACACTCCGGGTGGTTCGTTTTGATCGATCTCGTCCCAGTAGAAACTGGACCTTCGCGCTCCACCACGCCCCGGCCTGGGCTCGGTTCGCGTGATACCGATGATGAAAAGCCTGTACTTGACTGCCGGAATACCTGCGGCGGCGCAGGCACGGATGATGTTCTGGCAGGTCTCAATCTCGCGATCGCGGTCTGGTGAGAGCCCAAGCGTGATGTTTGGCGAAAGCTGGTCTTCCGGCTTTGTACCGATCGGCAATGCGACCATGTCGACTTTGATGCCGTACGCTTCAACCTTCTCCCGGTAAGCGTTCAACACATCGGCAGTCCACGTTTCGGCGCCGCCCGGTGGATACCCGTTGATGTGATTGACACCGAGCTGAGCCAGCACCTCGTAGTCGGTATCTGACTTGATCGGATACTGGGTGCCGACGTACATGATCTGCTCCTAATCAGCCAGCAGGAATTTCCTGACGAACTTCACGAAGTCGAAGTTGCGTGCGACGTGCAGGTTGTGTCCGGTGTGAGGCCAGTGAACGACTCGAATATCTTGAATGATTCCTGCGACTCTTGCCGCTTCCGATTCCTCCATGATCCCGCCCTTGTCCGGGTTGCCGTGCATCAACAGCACCGGGCAATTGACCTTTGAGAACGCCTCGTCGTGGCTCCGCTCCGGTTCGCTCCGCGTACCACGACCACGTATCAACTCGGGATCCATGCGGAACTGCATCGTTGCTAGCCGTTCTACGATTTCGGATGAATAGTGCGGGCTTTGCTCGGCTATTCTTTCAGCGATCGGCTCCACCGACACCGACCTCTGGACAAATTCAGGGTCTGGCCTCGATCTTCGAGAAGCGTCTCCACGCGCCCGTTCACCAACCAGTGAGTTGGGTCCTGTATATGGATCTTCAGAGACGATTTTTCTGGCGAGGCCAGGTGCGATTGACGGCAACGTGAGACTGACCCACCCACCGAGGGAGTGGCCGATTACAAACGCTCCGTCCGGGGTCAATTTCTCCATCAGCCTGACCGTGTCTTCAGCCCAGGTTATGCGTTGATGATCTGAGAGTACTCGTCCGGATCTGCCGTGACCTCGCAGATCGAAGGCGATGACCCTGAACTGCTTCGCAAACAGAGGCGCAACTGATAGCCAGACCTGCCATGCGACGCCCCAACCGTGAACTAACACGATGGGTGGACCGTCGCCGGGCCACTCTGCAACGCTTAGAGCCGTGTCTCCTACGTGAACGAATCGCTCCACGGGCGTGATGTTCGTCTTTGCTTCGATCACGATGTGCCAGCCGCCAGGATTGACTCTGAGACAAACCTCGCTACCTGCTCGACAAAACGGTCCGGGTGTTCGGAATGCAGTGAATGGCCGGTGTCTTGCCAGTACTCCAAGGTGCAGTCGTTGAAGAGGTTCTTTGCCCTTGCACCATCAGGTTCGCGCATCCATGCGCCAAGTTCGAAATTGCCTTGCATCAACAGGACCGGACACCGTACGGACTGCATCACGGACTCGATCTCTGGCTCCCAGTCGATACGTTCGTCATATACGTGAAACAAGGCGTCGGCGTCTGTAACGAAGAGGCTGAGCGCGCTTTTGCGGATGACCTCATCGGTTGCTTCTGGAAGTGCCTGCCTGATCTGCTGTTCCATTTGCTGCAGAGTTAGACCGGAGCCCGCAAGCTTCGCATTGTTGCCGAACCGCTCGTGCCGTTCCTGCCCGCCGTCCTCCATGATGTGCCTGGCGAAAAGAGGTGGGTCTTCGAGAATGATCGCTTGCACGAGTGACGGTTCTGATGCAGCAAGTTGAATCGCGGTCATTGCACCAAGCGAATGGCCAATTACAGTCGCGGGTCCAAGCTTTTTGTCCCTGATCAATTCCGCTACATCGCGAGCATAATCTGGTAACCGATATGAGCCGGTAGTGTGGCCTGATCTTCCATGGCCTCGGAGATCAACCGCCACGGCACGATTTCCGCTCCTGATCGGATCGACCACCTCAAGCCACGTCTCGTAGCGGCCTGTTATTCCGTGGATGAACAGGTAATTCAACTCACCGTCGCGGTCTTCCGGCTTGTATTCAGCATGGTTAATCGCCACTTCACCCGTATTGAAGTAGCCAAGGCGTGGTGTCGATATCATTGGATAAGAAGTGCCGACGACATTGCGAATAGCTGGACTGATACCGGCCAGTATAAGGACTACTCGTTAGCCAGCAGCTTCCTTGCGTAGTCACGTTCCATCTGGTGAAGCTTCTGCACGCGGCGTCGCAGATCAGGGTTCGTCGAAAACTCTGCGGCTATGAAGGCGTCGAGAATCTCTTTCACGACCTCTATGCCCACAATCCATGCGCCAACGCAGATCAGGTTCACATCATCGTGCTCAACTCCCTGGTGAGCGGTGTGAATGTCGTGGCTGAGTGCCGCTCGAATACCAGGTATCTTGTTGGCGGCGATTGCCGCGCCGACGCCGGTGCCGCATACGAGCACGCCACGTTCCGCCTCGCCGTCTAGAACCGCCTGGCAGACCTTTGCAGAGATGTCAGGGAAGTCGACCGGATCTTCTGAGTGAGTTCCATGGTCTGTGACATCGTGGCCGCGGGATTTCAGGTACTCGACGACCGGGCCTTTCATCGGAAACCCGGCGTGATCTCCACCAACAGCAAGTTTCATTCTGTAACTCCGTTCAAGATGACGTGACGCTTTTCAGCAGCGCCAGCTTTTCTTCAGACAGATAACCGTAGCGATTCACCCACATGCCGCTCTTGCCGGTGTTCCAGCCGATGCTCCAGCGCCTCTCAACGTCGTCCATCGGCCCGTAGGCGTGTACTGAAGGAAGTATCGGCATCTCTCCAGCTTCGGCAGTTGCCTGGATGATCTTCCTTTCCTGGGCTGCTGTTCCTGCCCGATGGGTGTCGTCTGGCCCTGGAAACACGTAGCTGTCGAGGTCAGTCGATGGGTCGTCCTCCATGTCGAACAAGGTCGAGACGGAACGAGCCACCAGTCCACTATCGAGTGACGGATTGGCTATGGTTATCGACTCCGTCCAATATGTGACGATCAGCGGCCAGTGCATCGTAAAGAATTTGATCATCACGGCGTTGGCGCTGGCAGAATATCTGCCAAAATTTACCCCGGTAAGTAGTGAGATTGGTGGCGGGAACGTGATTGGAACCAGTTGCACGTTGGGGCGCACGGAATCAGCGGCATCACGTAGCTTCGCAAGATAAGACGATGCAACGGCTGCTCTGAACTTGAGCAATTCGGCGATGCCAGGTCGGTCACGCAATGCAGCCGCCAGCAGGTACGGCACATCTGCGCCAGATCGCACCGTGGCCAAATCGTCGTTCGTAAGGTTTCGCAGGTTGTCGATAGCTGACTGGGCGTCCTCCAGCATCGACTCAAAGTCAAAGCCGTTTTCGTGCGCGAATTTCTCGGCATGAGGTCCGAAATCCACGAACGCGTCGTCGAATGAATACACCGACTGCTCCATGCGGTCGAGAAGTACACCATCAAGGTCCGGATACTGTTTGAGGACACTTCTGACCAGTGCAGCGTTGTAGTTCTGCAGTTCGGGACTTGCAAGAGGCGGAAAGTTCACCATCCGTTCACCCGGGCTTGACCCATCTGGAAGTCGCGGTGTCTCGAGGTCTAGACGTTCTTGATCAACTCCCTCGCGAGTCGGTGGTCTCCCTGATGGACTGAGCTGGATGAAAGTCTTCATCCCCCGTCGTTTCGCTTCGGAAATGAACTCGCCCACCACATGTCCATGCCTCTCGGTCAGGTCGTCGGGACGTAGTGGCTCGTACAGGTCGCATCCTGCGAACAGCGAAGGATCGTGAGCGAAGGCCGGGCTCTGGCGCAGGAACTGCTCTTGTCTGCCCCAGAGCGGACGATCGACGATGCGGTTGAGGCCGCGTCCTCCATCGTCAGGTGGTTCTCTATGGGCGTGAGGCCCCGGCTCCGTGGATTCTGCCACGTAGACAGTCGTCGAAATGGTGTTGACGCCTGCATTTTGCAGGTTGTCGAGAACAGCGTTGACGCCTTCAGCCTGTATATGCGGCGCCCAGCAGTAGACTGCTAGAGTCTTGCGAGAAGATGTCATGCCAGAAGCTTACCGCGCTGACCTGAGAATAGCTGCTCAGTTCGTGTTGGCAGACTCTTCCGCCCACTCGCCTTCCATTGGCAATCCGGCTTCTTCCCAGTCGGCGATACCACCTGCGTAGCGGCTGACGTTGCCGAATCCCGCTCTCGTGAGGAGGTGATATGCGTACTTGCTTGCCGGGCATGCCTCATCAGAGCAGTAGATGACGATCTCGTCGTTCGGGTCGAGCAGCGTTGTCGCCAGTTTAGGATTGTCGATGTTGAGCGAACCGGGAATGTGTTTCGCATTGAACGCCCATTCGCTCAACACCATCACCAGCTTGAAGTCGTCGCCCCCGTCCAGCTTGGCTTTTAGATCGTCACGTGAGATCAGGTTCATGACCCGTTAACCCAGAACTTCCTTCATGCGAGCGCCAATGTACGCAGGCGACTCGACAACGTGAACGCCTGCCTCGGTCAGCACGCGGTTCTTTTCCGACGCAAGTCCGGCTTTACCGGTGATGATCGCTCCTGCATGACCCATTCTCTTGCCGGGAGGTGCGGTCTGGCCAGCGATAGCAGCGACTACAGGCTTTGTAACTTTGTCAGCAATGAACTCGGCCGCCAGCTGTTCTCGCACCCCACCAATTTCACCGATCATCACTATCGCGTCAGTCTCATCGTCCTCCTGGAACAGCTCAAGAACATCTGTGAACGTCGTCCCGTGGATCGGGTCTCCGCCAATGCCCACGCATGAGGACTGGCCGAGCCCAACCTGAACGAGTTGCGCAATCGCTTCGTAAGTAAGCGTTCCAGAGCGAGACACGACCCCCACACGGCCCGGCTCGACGATGTTGCCGGGGATGATTCCCACCTTCGCTTTTGAGGCAGGGTGGATAAGACCAGGACAGTTCGGTCCAACAAGCCTGCTGTGGCGGTCGCTCACGTAGGCGTTCACCTTGACCATGTCCTGGACAGGCACACCTTCAGTGATACAGACCACCACATCCAGCCCGGCATCAACCTGCTCGATAATGGCGTCCGCAGCGAACGGAGCAGGGACAAATATGACCCCTGTGTTCGCTCCCGTCTCACTCACAGCGTCTTTGACGGTTGAAAAATAAGGGACGATGTCTTCGAACTTCTGGCCCTCGCGATTCGGGTGAACTGCGGCGACCATGTTGGTGCCGTACTCACGCATGCGGCTCGCCTGAAAGCTGCCGTCTCTGCCGAGTCCCTGGACAAGAAGCTTTGTGTCTGGACCTACGAGGACGCTCATTGGGCACCTCCCGTCGCGCTGGCAAGTTTATCTCTCAGGACCTCTGCCGCTCCTGCCAGGTCCGGCGCTGCCGTTATGTCCAGTCCAGACTCATTCAATATCTTGCGTCCCTCTTCCGCGTTTGTTCCTCGCATCGCGACGACCATCGGCAATGTCGCGCCCGTCTCTTTCGCCGCATTTACGATTCCCTGCGCCACGACGTCTGAGCGAGCGATACCTGCGAACAGGTTCACGAGGATTATTTCGACGTCTGTGTCAGAAACGATGATTCGGAATGCTTCTTCGATGCGGTCCTGGTCCGCGCTGCCACCGATGTCCAGGAAGTTCGCAGGGTCTGCGCCAGCCCACTTCGTGATGTCCATCGTGGCCATAGCAAGCCCTGCGCCATTGACCATGCAACCCACCTTGCCGCCATCGAGTTTCACGTATGCAAGATCTGCACTGCCGGCCCTGCGCTCGAGCTCATCTTCCTGTTCGGGATCATGGAGCGCTGCAAGGTCCTTGTGCCTGAATAGCGCGTCATCCTCGAGGTTGATCTTGGCGTCGAGGGCGATGACGTCGCCATCTTTGGTGATGACAAGCGGGTTTATCTCGACCAGTGAACAGTCGTTGTCGGTGAATACCCTGTACAGGTTGGAGATCAGAGCCGCCGTTGCTCGTTGTGCCGATGCCGGGACCTTCAGAGCGGCGGCAATATCCCGGGCGTGGTAGGGAGAGAGACCGATCAAGGGATCGCCAGCAACTCGGAACAGTCGCTCAGGGGTTTTGTCTGCGACTTCCTCGATGTCCATCCCGCCTTCGGTAGAGGCGATAATCACCGGTGCTCCGATATCGCCGTCCACGATGATCGAAAGGTAAAGCTCATCTGCGATATCGGTGGCTTCTGCGACCATCACCTTCCGAACGGGGACACCTTGTGGTCCAGTCTGGTGAGTGACGAGGTTGGTGCCAAGCATGCCCCCAGCGGCTTTTTCGGCTTCTTCGGGAGATGAGACGACCTTCACGCCACCGGCTTTCCCGCGGCCTCCCGCATGAACCTGTGCCTTGACGACTACGCTTCCACCAAGCTCTTCAGCGGCTGATCGTGCTTCGGCGGCTGTTGAGGCCACAATGCCTTTTGGCACCGGAACGCCAAAGCGCTCAAGGATCTCCTTCGCCTGGTATTCGTGAATATTCAACTCGGCCGCGCCTCCGGTGGGTAGTCGTCCGTCAGATGTTCAGGTCATCAACACTTCGGTATTTTCAGTGGGCAATGCTCGACCGCCTTAGCATGTCGAAGAGTGGCGACACCGTCACTGCCCAGAATAGAAACTGGAGAAGTGTGATTTACCGGCTAGCCATGCTAGCTAGAGCGAGGCGCGCTGTCCATTCACGGAAACTAGCGCCAGAGGCAGCCAGTGCGTTCCTGCATGGCTACACCCTGGATCTGCATCAGGTGCTCGCGGTGCTGACCGTCTCTTGTCCAGGCCTCAGCGAGCCCCTTGGCGATCATCAATTCGTCGATGCTGGCTCCAGCCTCTGTATACAGATAGCGGAGATTTCGGTCATTGTCGTCCATCAATCGCGGTCCGGCTTCCAGGCGTACGTGACTCGATGCGAGCCGTTGCATCTCCAGTGTTGCTTCGTCGTAGCAGGGCTCTTCGCGCTCCGGTGTATCGATACCGTACAGACGAACGCGTCCGGCATCTGTGTCCAGCGTGTCCCCATCGATCACTCTGATAACGGAAACCAATGAGCAGCTTTCACAAGTTAACTGTGCCGCATCCGCTTCGTCGCTTCTGAGAAAAATAAAAAAGATCAATCCAGCGATCATTCCAAAGAAGATCGCTGACACGATGATTGATAGTGCGAATTTTGTTCCGGTCACCAGTTGCCACCATCTACGAACAGTCCACGCCCGAGCTTGCCGTGCTGCTTGCTCAGCTCTTGGGCGATTCTGTTCGTACCAGTTCCGGCCGGCTACCTCGAATTCCTCCAATCTTTCGGAGGCTGTTTCGGTGGCTTCGCGAGATTTGATGCGCGCAATACTTCGCCACTTGCGGCCAGTCGTCGAGTTGAATTGGCGGAACCACGCCCGTAACTGCCGATAGCGTCTTCGTGGGATAACTCGCAGCCACTTCAGAACATACTGCCAGACAGTGAGTTGAGTGGCCGCGGAATCGTACTGATTCGAATACATGACCCTGCACCGTGATTGCTGCAAACTTGCGATGGTTTCAGACTAGCCACATTTATCGTTCGTGAGATCGTTCGAACCGCAAAATTTGATAGGTAATCTGGCTTATTGCGTCGATAAGTTCATCAGCATCGACCGAAATTCAAGGGATGGCCATACCGCTCTGGTTGTGAACGGGTTCATGTGTGAACTCACTTTCCGACTGCACTAGTCGGAAAGGACTATCTCTGCGCTTCGATCTGATACCACGGCGGTATTGCCGCGAATTTCGAACCTTGCTAGCTTCGTCTCATCCGGCATTCGATCAGGCGATCAAATTTTCGCTGGATCAGCGCCTTTGAACCATCGGTTCCAGGCTCGTTTCGAGTATGAGATGACAGAGTCTTCGAACGCAGTTCCATTTGACGCATTTGAAGGTGATTGGGAGCAATCCAGTTCGCTGGACAGCACCTGTCCTGAATGTGGCAATCAGTCGATAATCACGTACCTGGATCGCTACAGCAACTTCGAATACTGCAACAACTGTGAATGGTCAGATGAGGATGAGAGCGTTCCAACTCGCGAGCAGATTGCTAAACCGGAACGCCGGTACATAGAAGAGTAAACACACCGACCTGACGGGTGGCTTAACTTCCATCTGAGATACTCACCATCGCAATCATCCTCAGCTGTTCTGAGGATCGTGTCTGGTCCTTACCCTCTCCACTGGTTGACCAATTGCCGGCGATGGACAAGCCTGATGCTTCTCAAAATGCCGCCGCTTCGCAGGGCAGTCCTGTAGCCCGGCTGCTTGAAGTTTTCCTGACATCGCTCCGACTCGGCCTGACTTCGTTTGGTGGTCCTGTAGCTCATATTGGCTACTTCAGGGCGGAGTACGTCGTACGCCGTAGATGGCTAGATGAAAGAGCGTTCGCGGACCTTCTGGCACTGAGTCAGCTCCTGCCGGGCCCTGCAAGTAGCCAGCTTGGAATAGCGATCGGAACGCTCCGAGCAGGCAAAATTGGTGGGTTCGTCGCCTGGTTCGGCTTCACCATGCCCTCGGCAGCGCTGTTGATAGCTTTCGCATACGGCGTGAGTACAGTGGACGACATCGCGGATGCACCATGGCTGCATGGACTCAAAATTGCTGTCGTCGCTGTTGTTGCGCTGGCGGTCTGGAGCATGGCCAAGACGCTTACTCCTGACAGGTCGCGTGTGACGATCGCCATAGCTGCTGCGGTCGTGATGCTCTTGCTTTCTGATGCCTTTTGGCAGATTGCAGTGATCGTTGGCGGTGGTGTGATCGGATGGCTTGTCCTAAAGCAGGAGGCAGATCAGCAAGGCAGTTTCAGCTTCAGAATCGGTCGGAGATTCGCAATATCGATGCTGGTTCTGTTCGCTGGCCTGCTTATCGGGTTGTCGATCTTTTCCGAAACAGTCAATGATCGGTGGCTGGAAGTATTTGCCAGCTTCTACAGATCCGGATCACTGGTTTTTGGTGGTGGGCACGTCGTGCTGCCCTTACTTGAGGCTGAAGTGGTTGAGACTGGCTGGGTTAGTGACGACAGCTTTGTTGCGGGTTACGGCGCCGCCCAGGCGGTGCCCGGTCCACTGTTCACCTTCTCGTCCTATCTCGGTTCTGTCATCGATTTCGCCCCCTATCTCTGGCTTGGCGGACTTTTCGCATTGGGAGCAATCTTCCTGCCGTCATTCCTGCTCATCTGGGGAGGATTGCCTTTTTGGGATAGCTTGAGATCAAATGCCCCGTTCCGTAATGCAATGCTGGGAGTGAATGCAGCAGTTGTAGGTCTACTTCTGGCAGCGCTCTACGATCCGGTCTGGACCTCGGCCATCCTGCGTCCAGAGGATTTTGCTCTTGCTGCTGTGCTGTTCGGTCTGCTTGCTATCTGGAAGTGGCCGCCCTGGCTCGTAGTCGGAGTTGCTGCTCTCGGCGGTATGGTGATCGACGCCATCTAGATGCCATCTAGATCAGGTACACACTCGTAACAGTTGTACGTCGCCTAGCTTGTTAGTGTCAGAGCAGTACACCGGCAGTGCGGGAGTACCAGTTCAATATTCGAAAGATCATGTCTCGGCGAATTCAGGCAATAGTCGGCATCGTCGCCGTCGCGCTTATAGGCCTTCTGTTTTGGCCCATATTCATAGAAGGCGAGCCGATTTTGCCGATCTCTCTGGCGGCATTCCTCGTCGCCGGTGTCGTACTCGCTTACTTCGCCCTTAAAAGCCAGGCCCGTTGGGCGCGCTATGCCCTGCTTGGCGTGATACCCGGATTTTTTATTGGCGGATTCGGACTGGGTTTGCTTGTCTGGTCAACTGGTAGTGGCGATGGTGGCTGGGAGGAGCTCGTAGCCGTCGTGGCCGGGATCCTTGGTGCGTTTATCGGTGCGGTGATAGGAGCCGTATGCGGGGGCATCCTTGGCTACCGAAAGGACAGGCGGGAACGGGTTGCCGGTTAACCGAGTTTCAGATCAGCACCGGATGCATGTTGGACTGAGGCTGGCGGAGGGGACAGGATTCGAACCTGCGATGCCCTTGCGGACATACCTGTTTTCAAGACAGGCGCATTCAACCACTCTGCCACCCCTCCGCGTCGTGGCTGCAGCGAACAAGTCTAGCGTTTAGGCAGCGCGCTCGGCCACAGGATTCCAAGGTACATCGCAACTATCTGAAGTCTGCCGGTGCGGAACAATCCGCCAGAGACTCTGATAATAGTTGTCACTGCAACGATATTAACTTAAGGTAGTTCTGATAGCTGCTGATCTAGCCACACTCCTTCAAAGACATCTGCCAATCGGAGGGACAGCATGGCCGACACCAAGCCGAAGAAGATCACCGTCACGAACGGCGGTCCCTACATGGTCGAAGATGGAATTCCTATCTATGACCACGAAGGCAACCCCATTGCCGCAACTGGCGTCTACTACATGTGTAGATGTGGCGGTTCCAGTAATAAACCGTTCTGCGACGGCACTCACAACAAGAACAACTTCAATGGCCAGGAGTTCGCGAGCAAAGATACTGCAGCTGAGCGAAGGGAGACCTATGTCGGTGATGGTGTGACGATCTACGATGACCGTAGCCGTTGTGCCCATGCCGGTAATTGCACCGACAACCTGGCATCTGTATTCAAGTTGGGCATTGAGCCCTGGATCGATGCAAAAGGTGCGTCGGTCGCTGACATCATCAAAGTTATCAAGACCTGTCCCTCTGGTGCTCTGAGTTACTCAACGAACGAAAACGGCGAGACTGAGGAGGATGAGCAGAGACCGAAGGTTACGGTTGCAGTGGACGCGCCTTACCACACTCGTGGAGTCGAAGTTATCTCAGGTGACGGCGAGGCGTACGACGTACGGGAACGCCAAACCCTGTGTCGATGCGGCGGTTCACGTAATAAGCCATTCTGCGACGGAACCCACTGGTACATTGGTTTCAAGCATCAAATGGATCAGGACGGCTGATTTAGCAGAAGACCACCCAGATCTACTAGACGAGGGTCGGTGGAGATCGCTATCGGCGGTTGTCGAACGACTCCTAAAACAGGGGGAGATTTATGGCAGAGTTGCTCGAGATCACCGAAGCACAGGCACGCGAGGCCTTCGAAAAAGGGTGCGAGGAGTGCGTCAAGATGGGTGGCCAATGGGTACACCTGCGAATGTGTCTAGTGTGCGGGAAGATCGGTTGCTGCGATAACTCGCCAAATACCCATGCAACAAAACACTTCCAGGAGACTGGCCACGCCGTTATTCGATCCATCGAGCCAGGGGAAGACTGGAAGTACGATTACGAGGCTCAGGAGTTCATCGGTTGATGCAATCAACCGAACTTAACCCCGATCTACGTTGACCGATCAAGACTCTGACACCGACGGTCTTAGGCAGGCTCTTCGGCAGCGGTGGGAAGGACAGATGAATGACCTTCTGGAACCTGCCGAAGCAGATATCAGGGCTGAGTTTGCCAGGGGCTGTCCCGAATGCGTCGCTATCGGCGCAAAATGGCTACATCTCCGTATGTGCCTGGTATGCGGTCAGGTCGGCTGCTGTGATTCGTCCCCACAGACACATGCTCGACTTCACTGGGAACGGACGGGACATGCCGTGATCAGGACAATTGAGCCAGGCGAAGACTGGAAATTCAACTACGAACTGAACGGCTACCTGGCGTGATGTCGAACCACGCCGCTAGTTTTGACTAAGATACTGCCCTGCGATTCGATCCTCTTCGTGGAAGGCCATTGCGCTTGACCGTATCTCCTGTGCTCGGGCGGCACCTGGCGGACTGTTTCTCAGCCACTCAACCGTTCTTCTGATCCACTGTGCTGTGTCCACGCTTTCCCTGTAACCGAGTTCGCACCTGATCGCCGTTGAATCCTTCACGAAGTGGTGCCGGTAGTCCTGTTTCTCAGATGGAGGCACAAGAGAGGTTGAGATGACCTCACCTTTCCAACCGGCTGCTTTTGCGATGGCTTCAATCCATTCAACCTGGGTCATCGTCTCCGGATCGCAAACGTTGTAGATCTTATTGATCGCAGTTTCATTAATCAGCACGAGCATGAACGCATCGACCATGTTGTCAACGTACCCACGTGACCAACGCCATTCACCGAATATGTCGTTCACTACGATATGCGGCCTGCCTGCGTCCATCCGCCACAGGTATTCATAGCCACGATGCAATGGGTCGTTCGGGCCGTGAGTGGCAGGTAGCCGGAGAACCGTTGGTTTCAAACCGCGAGCATTCATCACCACCTCTTCGACGGCGATCTTCTCATCGTGCTCCATGTCGTCTGGAATTCGAAATGTCCGCAACGGGCCGTCTTCTGAATCCGCAGCACGATACGGAGTCTCAGCAGTCTCCCATCGATGAAGCAACCCGTAAGACCGATACACATTGGCGCTACTGATTGCCAGAAACCGGTCGGTAGCTCCGGAGATTGCGCTGATGGCTTCTTGCGTATCCGCGGTGTTCCACAGGTTCATATGCAGAACAGCATCCGGCGAGAACACGGCTATCTCGTTCCGGTAACTCGACAGCTCGAAGCTATCGCCATGGATGTGGGCGACCCGCGGTGGAACCTGTTCGCATCGATTGCCACGATGAAACACGGTGACTTCGTGGCCCTCGGCCACCAATCGCTTGACTGCGGCGAGTCCCATGAACAGTGTTCCGCCGACTACGAGGACGCGCATAGATTCGGCTCCGTTCTGGGGATTCTCCAATTGCGTCAACGAGTCGAGACCCCACCTGTATAGCTGATGAAGCCGGTCCACTGAGCATCCATCCCGTCCACGCAGAGGTGACTACCTGATCCAGTTCACCAACAACTCGGTGAAGTTCAGACGGCGCCATTGCGTAGTGCGCACTGAAAGCGCGCGTGAATCCGGAATGCGACGCGTAGCCAACCTTGCTTGCAATCGAAAACACGTCGTCATCGGTTTCAGTGAGCATTTGGGCGGCTCTCTCCATGCGTCTTCGTCGCACATATCGAGCCAGCGATTCACCGATCTCCATCTTGAAAACTCGCTGCAGGTGTCGACCTGAGAACCCCAGAGTTTTTGCGATGGTGTTCGCACTTAAGTCGTCTTCAAGATTCTTCTCGATGAAGCCCTTTACCTGGTGGATAACAGAGGACGTTGCAGAATCTGTGACCATGAACGCATGCTAGTACCGATCCTGAAGGCTGGCTTTGCCGAACAGGACAGGATTAGTGTTTCGTCGTCGCTTGATCGACCTTAACCCGAAGTTACTCAACGTACCGGGCTGCCCATGCCGCAAGAACCTTCGCCACGTACTCAGCGTCTCGTGTCTCCATGAGTAAGTGATCTGCGTCATCCAGTGAAACAAAACTCTTTGGATGCTTTGCCAGTTTGTAAAGAGTTGCGGCGTTCTCGATAGGCACAATCTGATCTGCCGGTGAGTGGAAGATCATTAGCGCCCGATTGAGATGCCGAACGCACCCTTCGATGGAACCATCGCGAAGATCGTCGAGGAACTGCTTCTTGAATTTGAAAGGCCGGCCTGCCAGCGTGACCTCGGCCTCTCCGGATTGCTCTATCTCATCAGCCGAAGACGAAAGCAGGTGCGTCACATGTTCCGGATCGGCCGGTGCACCGATGGTTGCGACCGCTTTGACCGAATCGAGCTGTTCAGCGGCTCGAAGAACGGCTGCACCGCCGAGTGAGTGACCTACCAGGATGCTCGGTCCTCCCTGTGCTTCGGCCAGGTATCGAGCGGCGGCGACAATGTCATTCACGTTGGACGAGAAGTTGCTTTCTGCAAACTCTCCTTCGCTCTCGCCGAGACCGGTGAAATCGAACCTCAACACGGCGATTCCTTCATCGGCTAACGCCTTTGAGATCGCCCTGGCGGCGCGCAGATCTTTTGAGCAGGTGAAGCAGTGTGCAAAAAGAGCACAGGCGCGGGTTTCAGTCTCATCGGGCGAATCGAGTATGGCGGCCAGGGCAACGCCTTCGTCGTTAGCGAATTCGATCTTCTCTGATGCCACTTGGCTGTCCCTCTATCTACAGATCTCTTCACGGCTGGTGAACAACATCACTCTTGAGATGCACTCAACGAGAACTTGATCATGATGTCAGTTGAGTATCGTTTTGGCAGATCGGTAACACCAGGGTCGATCACTCGTGTGAATATTGGTCGCGCGCTTGTCAACCGGCTGATATCTTCCCTCGACTATGAAAGTACAGTCCATCTACCACACGGGATTTGTCGTCCGTGATCTTGAGCGATCCCTCGAGTTCTACACGGAACTACTGGGTATGCGAATTGAGCGTGGTCCCGCTGAATCCGATAGTCCATGGCTGGCGGAAGTCGTCGGTTATCCGTCGGTTCGTATGAAGATGGCCTACGTTGGAGTGGGGGACGGGCACTCCATCGAGTTAATCGAATACATCGAGCCGTTTGGAACACCACAGCCGGGACTTAGCGACCGGAACAGGCCGGGCTCTGCCCATGCAGCGATGGTTGTCGACGATCTGACTGGGTGGCGGGAGAAGCTTGAGGCGCGGCGCGTAAAGGTGTTTGGTCCACGCGAGATCCGCCAGGTCGAGTTCCCCTGGGCTCGGCTGGCCATCTATTTTCAGGACCCGGACGGCAACTGGCTCGAGATGGTAGAACGGTTCGAAAGGCCTGCCGGCTCGACGGAAAACTGAAGTGGATGTTTCACTTGAACACCGGTAAATCGGATGAGTCGACGGTACTTGGCGCCGCCGGCGGAGCTACTTTGCAGGTCCGCACAATTGCCCAGTTCTAACGACAGAATTATCGAGCTTGTTTTGTAAGAGACAAATAAGCCTCGATCGACTTGAAAACGAACCAAGAAAGAAAATGACTTCGATCTTTAGACGGCTCAGGCAGTTTTTCAGCGGCGATCGCCAGACGCCGCCGGAAAAGGCACTCATGCTCTACTCAGAGGGCGAGAAACTTGCTGAGTCCGGTAAGCACAAGCAGGCCGTCGAGAAATTCTCAGCAGCGATTCGGCTCTCTCCCAACACGGGCAAGCTATATCACCACAGAGCTGCGTCTTTTGCCGAAATGGGGAGCTTCGAAGCGGCAATCTTCGACTACGACACCGCAGTGCGGCTTACTCCGAAATACCCGGACACGTATCTCGATCGAGGAAACGTGCGACACGCAATGGGAGAGCACGAAAAAGCGCTGAAAGATTATTCAGAGGCGATTCGACTGAGATCCGGATGGGCAGAAGCCTATGCCAATCGCGCTGTCGTCAACGTAGAACTAGGCGATGTCGAAAACGCGAGGCAAGATTCGGAAAAGGCCCTGTCGCTCGGTGTTGATGCTTCGGTCCTTGAAGAGATGATGACCGCTGCCAGCGAGAGTGCCCGAGACGGCGTGTGATTAAGCCTCTGTACGCTGTATTCTCGTTTAGATTTTTGCATATTTCCTTCAGTCTGATCGAAATCCCGTGAGCCTGGGGTTTCGGGGCGACAATTGTGATCGCATGTCAGATTGCGCGGCGTGTGTAATAATGCCCCACCCACACGGTGCCGAAGTCTGAAGCGATGCATTGGCGGCGTTCGTTTTAGTGGCGCGTAAAGGAGGTCGGCAATGTCTGACGCACCTTCAACCAGTTCCATAACTGTGAGGCGTTTGCAAAGGGACGACGCCGAGGCTGTACGCGAGCTTGACTCCCTGATACTGGGACAGGATCGTTCTTCGACGTGGGCTGAGTACATCGATCGGTTTCTTGCCTTCTCAAGACTAGGAACGCAGGCACTACCGTGGTCCGGATCACAGGTAGCAGAAGTCGAAGATGGAGTTGTTGGTTTCCTGCTCGCGGAACGTCAGAGCTCAGGCTATGGACTCCCCCCGGGAGTCAGAGTTGTTGCGATTGCCGTGCATCCTGATTTCAGAAACCAGGGCGTCGGTCGGATGCTAGTCGAAGCATTGCGAGAGGACTCGCGGCGACAGAACATGAAGCACATCTATTCGGTGCTTCAAGATCGTGACGAACGTGATGCTGCATTCCTCGAGAGCTGCGGTTTCAATCCCGCTCCAGTAAAGGTTTTCGTGGCGGATACCTAGATGCAGCCCCAGCCGATGCTGTACCACTTGCCGTCTTCCTTCACATACGGGCCGCCGCCGACGCCAGGGAAGTAGTCTGAACCGGCCCGCCATCCCCATATGACGTTCGCAGATGTGTCTCCGGTGAAGCGGATCTGTTCAGCGACAAACTCAAAGGAGACAGCGCCCTCTAAAGTCGGGTCTATTTGCAACGCTGCCAACTGCTTTTCGAGCGCCCTAGTCTGCCGCGCTGAATCTCGCACCGAAGGCGAACAGGTTTCGTACCAGGCGTCGATGTCACCGGAACTCATTGCCTCGGATCGCTCAAGCAACAGCATTTCCAGAGCGGCGCGATTAGCTTGTTCCTCGTCGTTGGGCGTCGGTGTAGGCGCGGGCGTCAGTCTCGCTGCGGCCGTAGCGAACGCCTGTGTGGCCTGAGCCTCCGAGGCGGTCGCTATCGCGGTTGGGAACCGGGTTGCCGTTGGGCCAACCGTGGCGGCTTCAGCAGTGAAGGTGGCTATGGCCTGCTGTCTGCGTTCGGCGGTAGAAGATGCGGCAACAGAGGTCCCGTCGGCCGAGGACTCCGCTCCACATGCCGTTAGCAATGCGACAGAGGCTGGTATCACTACGGCGACGATGAGTTGTCTGATCCGTGGAATGAGCATGTTGAGGTCCCTTCAGCAGAACTGCGATCAACGTACCGCAAACCTTGACACCCCTGCATCGCAAATACCAGTCTGTTCATCAAAGATAGTTGCTGGTACAATTATTTTTGTGAAACGCAGACACCCGGTTCTGAATGCCGGAACGGAGGCGAGAAATGCCCGCCGTCACAGTTGAAAACATACTTGCTCTACCACGCGTTGAGCGACCTTCGCTGGAGTCAGTCGAGCGTCCTGTACGCGCTGTCACGACCGCTCCCAGTGGTTTTGAAGGAGAAGGATTTCCGGTAAGACGAGCTTTTTCGGGCATCCCGCTGGAACACCTCGACCCATTCATCATGATGGACCAGATGGGTGAGGTTGAGTACCGAGCAGGTGAAGCTAAGGGCACACCCTGGCATCCACACCGAGGATTCGAAACCGTTACGTACATGATCGATGGCGTGTTCAAGCACCGTGACTCGCAGGGTGGCGGCGGAATGATCTCGGACGGAGACACTCAGTGGATGACCGCTGGTGCGGGGATCCTGCACATCGAGGCGCCGACGGAGGAGATCGTTCTCGAAGGCGGCGTTGTTCACGGTTTGCAGCTTTGGGTGAACTTGCCAAAAGACAAAAAGTGGGCACCGCCCCGCTACCAGGACATCTCCCGTAAGAACCTTTCGCTCATCTCGTCGCATGACGGCGGAGCGCTGCTGCGGGTGATTGCGGGCGATCTGTCAGGCCACGAAGGACCAGGAATCACCTACTCGCCAATCACGATGGTTCACGCGACTGTCAGTCCGGGCGCTACTGTCGAAGTGCCCTGGAACCCGGAGTTCAATGCTCTCGGCTATGTGTTGGCAGGCAAAGGCAAGGTTGGCTCGATCGGCAACACCGTACACACAGGTCAGGCCATACTCTTCGGCAACGGCGACCACGTTGTCGTTTCAGCCGATGAAGAGCAAGACTCCAACACGCCTGAGCTTGAGGTGGTCCTCCTGGGTGGTCTTCCTATCAAGGAGCCCGTCGCCTGGTATGGTCCATTTGTCATGAACTCACAGGAAGAGTTGCAGCAGGCCTTCGCCGACTACAAGTCAGGCAAGATGGGCGCCATTCCAGCTGACCACTACGTGCCGCATTCTGGAGCGAACAACAACTAACCTGACTCCAGAGATGTAGAGCGGACAAGCGCGATCAGCGCTTGTCCGCCTTTTTTGTCATTGAAGTACATCAGCGACCTCGTCCAGTCCGCTGATGGAAGGTCCGCTCCAGCTACTCACATCAACCCGTAGCACTTCCTCGTGCCTCGGGTTGTCATCGAGCAGAAACGCATCGATACCCAGGCCATATGCGCCTTCAAGCTCGTTCGACCCGCCATCACCCACGAAAATGGCCTCTTCGGTTGAAGACTGAAGACCTTCCAGTGCGGTCGCGTACATCAGGCGATGCGGCTTACGGACCTTCTGTTCGCACGAAAAGACCGTGGTGTCGAAAAACTGCCCCAGTTCAGTTTTTGGCCAGACGGCCGGGACATCGAAAACGCAGTCAGAAACCAGTGCAAGCTTGATCCCGGACGATGCCAATTTGGTCAGGGCTTCTACCGCTCCGGGCTTTGGCTTCAGCCATTCGTGCATAGCGCTTCTACGAGACTGCATCGCTTCTGCCATCTGACTGGCGGTCATGCTGACGTCAAACAGTCCGGCTACGTGCTCAATATCGCCTTCCGAAGACCCAAACTCGCCGCTTAGCCTTTGGCTGTTGACGGACATCCATTTCTCATGGAACTCATCGGATGGCAGGTGGAGAATTGCTGCGATGGAGTCGACCATGCGCCGGTATCCGTCGAGTGGCGGTGACGGCGCGAGGGTGCCGAACAGATCGAACAGCACAGCCTTCTTCACAGCGTTCGCTCCCCCGTGCCGGCCCCAACTGCTTCTGTTATCCGCTCCAATGCAACTTCCGCGTACACTGGAGAGATCTCGTAACCGACGTAACGGCGGCCGCGCGTCGCGGCTGCGATGGCAGTTGCACCGGAACCCATGAATGGATCTAAGATCACTTCACCAGAGAAGGTGTAGAGCTGGATCAGACGATGCGGCAGTTCGACCGGGTACGGTGCAGGGTGGTTGGCTCTTTTCGCAGACTGAGGCGGAAACTCCCAGACACTCTTTGTGAACTCCAGGAACTCATCGCGTTTGATGGTCGGTTCACGACCTTCAGGTTTCTTTCGACCAAAAGGCGGCTTCTGAAACACGAGAATGTATTCATGTGTGTCACGCAGTGTCGGGTTTGATGCAGACATCCAGCTGCCCCACGCGGTCGAAGTGCCTGCGCCGGCCCCCTTGTCCCAGATGATCTCTCCTCGCATGAAGAATCCAGCCTGTTCAGCGAGGCCAATGATCATTGCGTGGAGCGGGATGTAGGGCTTGCGGCCAACGTTGGCAATGTTGACGCACGCCCTTCCACCGTCAACCAGCACGCGGTGAGTTTCCTGCAGTACACCCAGAAGGAGGTCTGAGTACTCCTGCAAAGAAAGGTCTTCGTCGTAGTCCTTACCAACGTTGTAAGGCGGCGACGTGACCATCAGGTGAACGGACCTGTCAGGTAGCTCCGGCATCTGCATACTCGAGTGTACGAATATGCGGTCTAGCGACTCTGCGGAAACTGCAGACTCGGGCCGTGCTTTGACATCCAGGTCTACTCCATCGGGCTGCATCGCACGGGCGTAGTACTCCGATGAGTCGTGGCTGATCCGGCTCCCTGCACCAAATGCGCTTGTACGCGTTGGCCGACGGTCGTGAGTACCGCTCGTTTTGCCGTTTGGGCTCGATGGCATGTTAATGGCTGGGCCAGGAGAATCTGTGCGTCGAAAGTATCGGTGGCCTGATGCTAGCAGTCCGCACGGTTCTTGTCGCGCGAATCAGGTGGCGAACCAGGAACGGCATGTCGAATGCCTAACGCTGGGCCCACTACCGGTCGCCGCCCGTCGCCTTGTCCAGCAGCGTGATCAGGTCCACGGCGTTTTTGTCGTCAGCGACGCCCTTTGCGGACAGACCTTCGTCCATCATCTGGATGCAGAACGGACAGCTCACAGCCACGGTCTCGGCATCAGTCTCCAGGAACTGCTCTGTGCGGATGTGATTGACTCGCTTGCCGGTGTCTTCCATCCACATGCGTCCACCGCCTGCACCGCAGCAGAACGTCTTCTCGCTGTTGCGTGACATCTCCTTCACTTCAAGGCCCGGAATCTGGCTCATGATGAAGCGAGGCTCTTCTGTCATGCCGTTGTGTCGTGCGATGTAGCAGGAGTCGTGGTAGCTGACGGAGCCGACCACACCTTCACCAGGATTCAGTTTGCCTTCCTTGAGTAGCTGGCCGACGTACGCCGTATAGTGCAGGACTTCGTACGTTTCACCAGGGACTCCCAACTGCGGATACTCGTTTTTGATCGTGTTGAAGCAGTGCGGACAGGTCGTGACTATCTTCTTCACGTTGTATCGGGTGAACGTGTCACGGTTCTGCTCTGCCTGAACCTGCCACAAGTATTCGTTGCCCATGCGTCGAGCAGGGTCACCGGTACAGGTCTCCTCGTCGCCGAGCACTGCGAAGTCGACACCTGCTCTTTTCAGCACCCGCGCCATCGAACGAGTCGTCTCGACACCACGTTTGACCAGGGCGCCTGTGCAGCCAACCCAGAACAGCACTTCGGCATCTGGTTTCTCGGCGAGTGTTGGAATATCCAGGCCTTCCATCCAGCTGGTGCGCGTCAGTGTGGTGCCGGACCAGGGATGGCCGCGCTGCTCGATGCTTTGCAGGGCCGTGAGAGCGGTCTCCGGGCCACTTCCCTCTTCGAGCACCATGAAGCGGCGCATATCCACGATTGTGTCGATGTGGTTGATGGATACAGGGCAGGCTTCAACGCATGAACCACAGCTCGTGCATGCCCATAGTGCTTCGTCGCCCGCAGCGTCGTGAACCATCGAGCGTGCAGGTTCAGCTGGCGTTTCACCTTCGGGTGTCAGGTACAGCGTTGGAGCACGTTCTTCCGAGTAGACCCGCATGTCCTGTATTAGCTTGCGAGGCGACAGTGGCGTATCCGCGGCATACGCAGGGCACTGCGACTGGCAGCGTCCGCAATTTGTACAGGCGTCGAAGCTCAGTACCTGCTGCCACGTCAGGTCAGGAAGGTCCTTCGCGCCGAAGGTTTCGAGCGTTTCCAGATCTCCCATCGGCTTCAACGCGCCTCTTGGTCTGAGAGGACGGAAGTAGCTGTTGAGCGGACTGATGACGATGTGGCTGAACTTGGAGAATGTCGAGGCCGCATAGACGAAACCGAGTGTGAATATTGCGGCGTGCGACCACCACATGACCCGGTGCAGGTCCTCCATAACGGCGACCGTCATGCCTGTGCCGCTTAGAGTCTTGGCGAATACCCAGCCGATCGGTGACCATAGCGCTGCAGATTCGTCGAAGAGAGGACTCGCAGGATTTAACTCTGTAACTCCAATGCGCAATCCTTCGATCAAGAACCCGGTAAAGATCAGCGCAAACAGGAACAGCAGCACGATACCGTCGTCGGCGAACGTGTTGAGACGCTCTGGCTTTATCACGTACCTGCGCCATGCCGCCATGCCGAGCCCGATAGTCGCGAGCAGTCCGCCAAAGAGATCCCAGATAAGAGATGTTTGCAGACGGATATGTGCGGTTGGGAAGATCCAGTTGAGATACTCCTCGGTGTTGAACTCGATCGCAGCGACAATCGTGGCTATCAGCAGGATCAGAAAGCCCCAGAAGATCGAAAGGTGCATGAATCCCGCATAGCGCTCGCGATTCGTGAACTTCCTGTGCCTGAACAGGTCGATCCAGGCATAGACAAGGAACTCTCTGACTCGGATCGAGTGATCTCCGAGCTCAGGGTATACACCAGCGGTCCGCCAGATCCTGATGCGGCGGTACAGGCCGTAGGCGATGGCGATGGCCGCGATTGGCGCGACGAAGTAGACGATTGCGCCTAGCGCCGGGTAGCCGATGTTCCAGAAGTCGGTGCGTCCGTCTAGCAAAAGCTGTTCACAATGCCGATAGAAGTGGAGATGTCACGCGCCAGCGCAGTTTACCGGCTCACCAGAACGAAATCGCCTCACAGCGGACTGACCGGTTCGGGACCCTCAAGCCGCCGTTTGGTTACGTCCGAGCTAAGTGTTAAGCAGCAGCACGACTGCGCCTGTCGTAAGCCAGAGGATGATGTTCAGGCGTAACGGCCGATCGGTCAGAAGATTTTCCTCGGGCGCCTCGCCACCGCCTTTTTTATGCATCAGGTACAGGTAGCGGAATAGACCGTAGGCGACAAACGGTATGGTCAGCATCATCGTGTTGTTTTCAGGAACGTTTGAAGATTCCGTGATGCCTGACGAGAAGGTATACAGCGTATATGCCATCAATGTGGCGGATGCAACGATGACGATTAGCTGATCAAGTAACGCGGCTGAATACTCGCGGAGAATCGCTCTCTGGTTTTCGGCATCGTCTCCGGCAGCAACCAACTCTGAACGTCTTTTCACGAGTGCAATGAACAGCGCGCCGAGTCCGGTGACGACATACAGCCACGGCGAGATATTTAGAGGCATGCGCGCAGGTTCGAGTCCGCTGAATCCCAGTTCAGAGCCATTTATCGCAAGGGTGCCTGCTACTGCACGCAGTACGAAGCCTGCGGCGACCGACATAACGTCGAGTATCACCTGGTGTTTCAGAATCGTTGTGTAGGCGACATTCAGCGTTATGTAACCCGCACTCACTCCCAGCAGCGAGAAGCTGATTACAGCAGTTGCCGTGAGACCCAGCGCAGTCAATACCGCGGCAGTGGCCCAGGCAAGCTGAGGCGAAATCAATCCAGCGGCAATAGGGCGGTGTTTCTTCTTCGGGTGGACACGGTCTTGCTCCATGTCCAGGAGATCGTTGAAGAAGTAGACGGCGGCAGAGAGTGCAGAAAAGGCGCCAAACGTGATGAAGGCTTTGGCGACAATCAGCAGATCGTCGTCAAGGTTGTCGCTGTCCCACCAGATGTTGATGGTGAAAAACAGCGGCACCAGTACCAGTCCGTTCTTGGCCGACTGCTTGGGTCGCGCTGAACGGACAAGATTCTTGAATGTGCCAAACAAGGTGCGATCTGAACTCTGGCTCTCTGCGATCATCACGTGATCTTATGGATGTGCGGTAGATACGGTCAACGAACAGCGGTGCGAGTATCAGATGAGTGGTGCCACCAGTTGAATGGCATCGATTCCGGACCCTGTCGGCCAGTTTCAAATAATCCGAGAGACGTTTCCTGCGGTCTTCAGGTAAATACTGATAACCGAATCATTCTGCCAGAAGCTCCACTGCTTACACGGTACCGGTAGTTGATGAATATTCTCGGCCTGTTTGTGATCAAGAATATTGAGGAGCCGGGTACTCATTACCAACTCATCGCATTTCACTGACGTTGGGTTTACTTTGATCAGGCGTCATAGAGTGGCCGTGACGTTGCATGTACTCAGGGAAACTAAGAGCTTCTTCGGTCTACACCTGCGACATAACTCGTTGACCAAGCACAGAAGCGGGCCTAGAATTCGAGTTAAGGGGAAATAAACGCAGTTTGATAACCGTCTTGATGGTTCGCTGACTGCAAGCTCACCCCTGAGGCCTCACAAGCGCCCAATGCCCGGGAAAATATCACCAGTTGCAACCTGAAACCGGTTCCAAGATGGCGCTAGGCACAGACGCCGCCATGCCCCCGCATGACGGTGAACGCGATGACAAGCCTCGTGAGGCCTGCGGAGTCATCGGTGTTCACATTCCTGGACACGATGTCGCACGAACCACTTTCTTCGGCCTTTTCGCCCTACAACATCGCGGCCAGGAAAGTGCTGGAATCGCCACCTCAACCGGTGAAGCAGTCAAGCTTTACGCCAGGATGGGTCTCATTACGCAGGTCTTCAAAGAAGAAGATCTCGCAACTATGTACGGCCATCTGGCTATCGGACACACTCGTTACTCAACGATGGGTGGTAGTAAGCAGCACAACGCTCAACCACTCCTTGCTGACGGCCCGAGAGGCCGAATTGCGGTGGGACATAACGGAAACGTCATTAACGCTGGCGAACTCCGTGAAGAGTTGGCGGATCTCTGGGGCGTGACGTTCGACAAGACCTCTGACACGGAGGTCATCGCTGAAATGTTCGCCCGTGCACCCGGCAGAGACTGGTTCGAGGTCTCCTGGTACGCAATGCGCAGGCTCAAGGGTGCCTACTCACTGGTGATCATGTCGAAAGACGAGTTGATTGCAGTACGGGATCCGCTTGGCATCAGACCACTCTGCCTTGGAAAGCTCAATGGCGGCTACGTCGTGGCCTCGGAGACTGCTGCACTCGACAATATCGGTGCGCAGTTCATTCGCGAGCTTGAAAACGGCGAAACAGTCGTGATCAACAAAGATGGGGTTCAGTCCAAGGTCTGGCCAGCAGCTCGTAAAACCCATTCAATGTGTGTATTCGAGCAGATCTACTTCGCTCGACCAGACAGCGTGTTGAACGGGCAGCTCGCCTATGACTCTCGGCGTCGCATGGGTGCCGAACTGTTCAGAGAGAGCCCCGTTGATGCCGACCTCGTGATCGGAGTCCCCGAGACGTCGAACGCACACGCCATTGGCTATGCAAACGCTTCTGGAATCCCGTATGGCGAAGGATTGGTTCGCAACCGCTACGTCGGACGTACATTTATTGCTCCTGACCAGCGTCTTCGCGAAGTCGGCGTCCAGATGAAGTTCAACGCCATGCGCAGCATGATCAATGGAAAGCGCCTCATCGTGGTTGATGACTCGATCATCCGCAGCACTACTACTGTGCGCGTGATCGACATGCTCCGGAAAGCCGGAGCGAAGGAGATCCACGTTCGGGTGGCTTCACCCGCTGTCATATCGACATGTCACTTCGGAGTAGACATGGCGACGATGGCGGAACTGATCGCCGTGAACAAATCGGTGGATGAGATCTGCGAATACATCGGCGCAGATTCGCTCGCTTACCTCAGCGTTGATGGCCTCAGGAGAGCTGTCGACGTTTCGGACGACAGCTACTGCAAAGGCTGCTTCACAGGCCGCTATCCGATCCCGGTGCAGCTTGAGATGGACAAGCTCGCCCTGGAACCGGCCGGAGTTTAGGCACGGACGCGTTACGGGCTTAGGCGGCCAATCTGAGTTCAAGTGGCAGTGTTAACACCACTATTGAACCCTCGCCTTCTTTACTTGTCAGTTCTATGTCGCCACCGAGCGCCCGTGCAAGCTGTCTGGACAGAGGCAACCCCAGGCCGCGTCCCTGGTTAGCCTTGTTGGCCTCATCATTCGAACGACCAAACTCATCAAAGGCAATCTCGGCTTCAGCTTTCGACATGCCGTTGCCTTGCTCTATGACAGCGATCTCCAGTCGGTCGTTCTCGATCGAGGTTTGAATCGTGATCTCGGCGTAGTCACGTGAGGCCTTGCTCGCATTGGCGATCAGGTTGGAGAGTATCTGGTCGAACCGGGTGCGGTCTGTGTACAGGGTCGCCGATTCATCGGAGTACTCGGGTACGACTTTCTGGAAACGAACATCGGTCATTGGCTTAGTCGAATCGATGGCGATCTCGACCGCTTCTTTCACAGAAAGCTCGGCTGCGCTGAGTCTCAGGCTATCTGTCTCGATAGTGGCGATATCCAGCAAATCATCAATTAACTCTTTGAGGCGCTGGCCGTTCCGCCGGACTACTTCCAGGTAGTCAAGTTCCTTTTCGCTAATATTCCCACTCTTGTTTCTCCGGACGATATCCACAAAGGCTACGATCGAGGTGAGCGGTGTTCGAAGTTCGTGAGAGATAGCAGAAATGAACCGTGACCTGGCCTCGTTGCTATCCTTGAGCTGCCTGTTCTTGAGTTCAAGCTCTATCCTCGCGGCTCTCTCATGAGTAAGACGCAGCGTCTGTGCATACAACTCAGATGCCGAGACCGATCCCCCTACCTGCATCGCAATATTCTCAAGTAACTCAAGCTGCTCGGGCTTGTACGCTTCTTGAGTTGTCCTGACGCTGAGCGTTCCGACTACACGATCACCGGCGATGAGCGGAGCGTACATCGATCCCCGCAACCCCAAACGTTCACTCATCCGATAACCGAGACGCTCCATGCTGAAGCGATCATTCTCCTCAGAAGAGACGATATTCCCCGTCCTGGAACCGAGGATCTTGCTCGCTGGGGTGCTAGGCAGTGATCTCACGGGAGAGTCATCCCAACCGGGTATTGCGACGCCCGTTACGTACCTATCAACGATCGTTTCGTTGTCTTCGTCAAGAAGAGCCATGACGACGCGGTCGAACGGAAGCAGGATCTTGAGTTCATGTACGAACTGCTCCCAGACATCACTGAAATCGATGCTCGAACTGACAGTTCGACTGATTTTCGCCATCACGGCGCGTTCACGTACTTCGCCCTGGAGCTGCTCCATCTGAAGCGAGTTCACAGCAGTTGGAGTCACCTGCGAAGCGATGGTTTTGACAACTTCAAGGTCTCGATCCGAGAAAGCATGCGGTCTAGTTGCCCGAAGAATCATCACCCCAACGACAGCCCCTCTGTAGATCAGAGGTACTCCCATCAGCGATGGAAGTCGATCAGCGTTAACAGCGAGGCTAGGGAACTTAGTGAACAGAGTTTCGTCCCTGCAGTCGGAAATCAGGATCGGTTGCCCGCGAGAAACGATTGTTCCGGTCAGACTGATGCTCTCAAGCGGACGTGTAGGCTCTCTGTCCCATTCATGCGGTACTTCGCTAACTACGTAAGCGTCGGTCAAGGTAGAGGCTTCGAGGTCAACCAGGCGAATTACTACCCGGTTGAAGTCCACAACTTCCGAGAGCACGGACTCCATGTGCCTGTAGACATCTTCCGGAGTCTCACACTCACCAGCTCGGCGCGAGAATTCCGCCAACAGACTATTCAGCCGGTAACGGCGGTAGCAGGTGAGAGGATTGAGTGTGGAGAAAGACCACATTTGGATGAGTCCGTTAGTACGGACCCGATTACGACTTGAGGCCCGTGTACTGAACTCATCCTCGCGTGCGCGCAAACTCGCGGCTAATGTGGATCACGCAGCATGTATGTGTGTGGCCCCTAGAAGACAGTCGGCTCAGCCTGGATCGGCCAGTCGCAGCAAACTGAACTGAGTAACGGTCTCAGGGTTTGAAAAATCGAGGCTGTGACAGTGACGGGGCCGGGCATATACTTGCTATTTCGCCTGCTAGACGGCGAAACATGCTGTTCGGTCGGAATCCGAACAAATTGCGTGGAGAGTAGTCAATGAATCCCGGCAAACAAGGCGGAACAGGCCTTACCTACCGTGACGCCGGGGTAGACCTTGATGCGGGGGCCACTGCCAAGAAGCGCATCATCGAGATGGCAGAGCGAACGCTTGGGCCCGGAGTGTTGTCGACTCAGGGTGGATTCGGTGGGGTTATCGACCCGGGTGCGAATTCAGAGACCCTACTCGTGGCCAGTACGGACGGCGTTGGCACCAAGCTTCGAATCGCCCAGGCGCTGGGCCGCCACAACACAGTTGGCAAAGACATCGTCAACCACTGCATCAACGACATCCTTCCTACTGGCGCAACGCCACTTTTCTTCCTGGATTACATTGGACTGCCTCGCTTCGACGAAACCCTGCTTGCCGAGATCGTAGAAGGGCTCAGCGAAGCGTGTCTTGAAGCAGGCTGTGCGCTTCTTGGAGGCGAAACGGCCAGTATGCCCGACGTCTATCACGGCAATGACTACGATCTTGTCGGCTTCATAGTGGGCACGGTACAGCGAGAGCGTCTGATTGAGCCAGAGAACACCTCAGAAGGTGATGTACTGATCGGCCTGCCCTCAAGCGGCCTGCACACCAACGGATACTCGCTCGTTCGCAAAGTGTACGCTGTAGAGGATGACCCTTCCGAGTTGCAGCGAGAGTTATCAGACGACGGCCGAACACTCGGTGATGCCTTGCTTGAGCCTCACATGAGCTACCTGCCTGTCTTAAAGCCGCACATGAAAATGGTTAAAGGTCTGGGGCACATCACAGGTGGCGGTATTTTCAAGAACATCCCGCGTGTGATCGCAGACGGTCTTGCAGCGGAAGTTGACCTGGCAACTTGGGCCCCTCCTGTGATCTTCAGGGACATCCAAGAAACCGGGAAGATCGACGATCTCGAGATGTACCGCGTTTTCAATATGGGTCTCGGCATGGTCGTGATAGTCGACCAGAAGAATGCAGACGGACTGCTCGGGTCAATCGAAGGCTCCTGGGTAGTTGGGCGCCTGGCGAAACAGACGAGTGATCAACGAGTGATCGCAAAGGGACTTTAGGAGACAAGAACGGCTGATGAGGGCACTTCTAAGCGCATATGACAAGACGGGAATCGTTGATTTCGCGAAGTCGCTCGCCGACCTGAATTGCGATTTGATCAGCACAGGTGGAACCCTCAAGGACTTGGAGGCGGCAGGACTGGACGTGAAACAGGTGGCAGAAGTCACAGGTTCACCCGAAATCCTTGACGGACGCGTGAAGACTCTCCACCCGGCAATCCACGGGGGATTGCTGGCTCGCAGAGATGTGCCAGAGCACGTTGCTGAGCTTGAACAACAGGGCATTACCGGAATCGATGTAGTCGTCAACAACCTTTACCCGTTCGTAGAGACCATCGCTAAGCCTGATGTGACGCTTATCGATGCGCTGGAGAACATCGATATTGGTGGCCCCGCGATGACTCGCGCCGCAGCAAAGAACTTCCCGTCCGTGGTGATCGTCGTTGATCCCGCTGACTATGAAGAAGTGGCGGCGTTGCTGGCGCAGGGCGAGGTGCCGCTCGAAAAGCGTCGGCAACTCGCGGCCAAGGCATTTCAGCATGTAGCGCTCTACGACACCGCAATCTCGAACTACCTGCGCTCCTCGGACGATTCAACAGAAGCTGCATTCCCGCAGGAATGGACCGCCGGCTGGAACCGGGTTACCGTGCCCCGGTACGGCGAGAACCCTCATCAGAGTGCGGCCATCTACGCGAACCCCGGTGAACTTGGTGGCATCGTCAATGCAGAGCAACTGCATGGCATTGATCTCTCTTACCTGAACTATTTCGACGGTGATGCTGCATGGAGAGCTGCGAACAGCTTTCCGGCCAATGCGGTATCTATCGTCAAACACGCCAATCCATGTGGGCTTGCGGTGGATGACAACCAGGCAACGGCCTACAAGAAGGCACTCGAAGGGGACTCGGTCTCGGCGTTCGGCGGAATAGTTGGGTTCAACACAACGGTCACTGCTGAAACCGCCACCGCGATGAAGGGCGTCCTGTTCGATGTACTGGTTGCGCCAGACTACGAGCCTGAGGCGTTAGAAATCTTCAAAAAGCGCAAGCGGACGCGTGTCCTGAAAGTAGCTAACTCAAGCCCTAACGCGTTCGAACTGCGTACCGTTTCAGGCGGCGTGCTGGCTCAGCGGCCTGATGACCTTGTTGAAGATCCACGGACCTGGAAAGTGGCAACAAAGCGTTCGCCTTCGGAACAGGAGTTGATTGACCTGGGATTTGCCTGGCAGGCGTGTCGGCTTATTCATTCGAACGCGATCGTATTCGCAAAGAACAACGCACTGGTTGGAATGGGTGCAGGTCAACCGAACAGGGTCACGAGCGTGATGCTAGCCGGTCGGGTTGGAGCAGACGAAACCAAAGGCAGCGTGATGGCATCTGATGCTTTCTTCCCGTTCCCCGATGGCATCGAAGGCGCTGCAGAGTATGGAATCACTGCAGTCGCCCAGCCCGGTGGCTCAATCAAAGATGACGAAGTGATCGAAGCGGCGGACCGTCTGGGCCTCGCAATGGTGCTCACGGGTACGCGACACTTCTTGCACTAAGCGTTCCTCCAGTGTTGAGCCGACAGGCATCCCCCATGGCACCAAGCGTCGAGATAGTTATCCCCGTCCTCAACGAAGAGCGGGCATTGCCGCCTTGCATCGACACCCTTATCGAGTTCGTCTCTGGTTATCCCGATTACGACTGGAAGATCACGGTTGCAGACAACGGTTCAACAGACCGCACGCCGGAAGTGATCGCTGAACTAGGGCAGAAATACCCGAACGTTGGCACATTACGACTCGAGGAACGTGGCCGTGGCCGTGCCTTGAAGAAAGCATGGCTGGCCAGTGACGCTGATGTTCGCTGCTACATGGACGTCGATCTATCAACGGACATTAAAGCTCTACCAGACCTGATCTCTGCCATCGCGAACGATGGTTATGACGTGGCGACAGGTTCACGCCTGAGCAATGGCTCCGAAGTGATCGGTCGCAAACTTACGCGTGAGATCACATCTCGCGGTTATAACTTACTGATCAAGCTGATGTTCTGGCCCCCTTTTCCTGATGCGCAGTGTGGGTTCAAGGCGGTCTCTCGTAAGGCTGCTGAGGGCCTGATGCCGTTGATCAAGGACAATGCGTGGTTCATGGATACAGAGATGCTGTTACTCGCGCAGGCAGCCGGTTATCGCATCAAGTCGATACCCGTGAGATGGGTAGATGATCCGGACACAAGGGTCAAGCTGGTCTCAACCATCTCGGAGGATGTCAAAGGGCTCCTCAGGCTAAGGTTTGGCGGGAGACCTAAGCCGACAGCTCAAAGTGATGCATCCGGTTAGAATGTCACCGCTCTCTAGAGATACACGAGTAGCGGGACCGGTGCTCCAGGACACAGAACGACTGTTGAGGCAGGGATTATCCAGCAATAACCGGTGATGGCCCGAAACCGGAATGCAGGAACAAGAATATGACCACTCGAGACTTCGAGATTCCACGTTCAGTGCTTGTTGGCGATACCGCTGACAATGAACTTGTTCGCGCTCAGACTATTCTTCGCAACGAGGGTGTAAATCCTGAAGTTGTGATGGAATTCACCGTTGGTGCCGACGGTACTTTCTGCGGAATCGCAGAAGCGCGTTCGCTGCTTGGAAAGATCCTCCCGGAAACCGGACGGGAAGTGTGGGCGCTCGAAGAGGGATCACCTGTAACCAACGGCGAAGTGGTACTCCGAATAAGAGCGCCATACGCATCGTTTGGTCTCTATGAAACCGCTGTCTGCGGCACTCTCGCATCTTCGACCGGTTGGGCCACTGCTGCACGCGAGTGCGTTGATGCTGCCGGTGGGATCCCTGTTGTTTCATACGGTGCTCGGCACGTACACCCGGCTGTCGTTGGAGTCATGGACTACTCGGCGGTTGTAGGAAAGTGTGTGGCTAACTCTTCTCTAATTGGCGCTCGCCTGACTGGACTAACTCCCTCAGGAACGATGCCACACGCACTTGTGTTGCTGATTGGCGACACGGTGCGGACTGTTCTTGCATTTGACAGGCATATGCCGCCAGAAGTGCCACGTGTGGCACTCGTAGACACATTCAAGGACGAAGCTGAAGATGCCATGGCCGTTGCCAAGGCACTGCGCGAGAGGCTACGTGGCATCAGGCTGGACACGCCGGTCCAGCGTGGCGGAGTTACACCTGCGCTTGTACACGAGGTGCGAGCTCGGCTCGACCAGGCTGGCTACAACCACGTTGATATCTACGTTAGTGGTGGCATCACACCAGAGCGTATCGAGCAATTTGTCGCTGACGAAGCTCCAGTCAGTGTGTTCGCGGTTGGCTATTACATAGCGAGCGCACAGCCAATCGCATTCACAGCAGACGTTAAAGAGATCGAAGGCCGTCCAGTCGCAAAACGCGGTCGAATCCCAGGAATCACGGTCAATCCCCGGCTCGCTCGCATTCTTTAGGGCCTCGGCGGACACAGCCGTTGATGAAATCGGTTAGGCGAAAGTGGCTACGCTATTTCTGCGCTATCACCAGGTGTTCCATCCAGAAGTGCCATACGTGGTTGATCTTGCTGAATCCTACGTCTCGTAGATTCGCTAGCTGACTGTCCAACGACGAGATTCTGTCGCGCTCGGGCGAACTTGCATCAAGCCTGTTCTTAGCCTCTTCGTAACGATCGTAGTCTGCTCGATCGACTCCAGCATCTGCCAGCCTATTCAGGCGGGCAATCTCCTCACGTTCGCGGCCCATCTTCCAAACGCTTTCGTCGTAGGAAACGAACATTGCATCTGCCAGAAACAGGTATCCACCGGGCTTGAGTGCAGAGAAAATTTCGCCAGCGATTGATCGCTTTCTGTCGTCTGGCAAATGGTGAAGTGCGGAGAATGCAACTATCAGATCAACTTTGCCAATCTCATCTGGAAGTCGTTCGGTCAAATCATGTTGCAGAAATCGAACCTGCAAGCCGCTCAGTTTCTCCTTTGCCGCATCCAGCATCTGAGGAGACAGATCTAGCCCTAGTCCATTAGTTCTCGGGAACCGCTCGAAGAGCATCTGGAGAAAGGTGCCGGTGCCACAACCGATATCAGCGATCCGAAAGGCTTCATCGCGCTCGAACGGCACCAGACTCAATGCAAGCTCATGGTAGAAGCGGTACATCTCGATTTTGACCGGCTGAATACGGTCGTAATCAGCTGCGTACTTGTCGAAGTAGCCGGTCATCCCTACCTGCTGCCTGCGCCATTCGTGCTTGTGCCGGTGAAATCGGGTGGCTGATTCAAGAAGCGACCGAACCAGCTCAACATGCGTCGGAAATACTCTTCGCGAATTCGAGGGTGTTTCGCTCGGAAGATGCCGTGACTCGTCTTCGGCATGCGCACAAATTCGACGTTCTTGCCCGCTCGCTTGAGCGCCACGAAGTACTGTTCTGACTGCTCGATCAGCACACGATCGTCATCTTCTCCGTGTATGAGAAGCACAGGCGTATTGACATTGTCGGCGTAAGTGATCGGTGAATGGCGCACGTACCAGGGCAAGTTCTTGCTGCGCTGTCCACCGAACTGAACCTCAGAGAACGGCACACCAATGTCGGATGTCCCGTAGAAACTGGTCAGATCGGTTACCGGTGCGCCAATGACAGCGGCTTTGAAGCGTTCGGAATGTCCAACCGCCCAACTGGCCATGTATCCGCCGTAACTGGATCCATGCAGGACTACCCGGTTTTCGTCGGCATATGGACGGCGCAGCACATTCGTCAGTGCCGCCATGACGTCCACATAGTCGCCGCCACCCCAGTCGCCATGCACTGCCGTTGCGAAATCGAGCCCGTAGCTGGATGAGCCTCTCGGGTTCGGCGCAACGACGATATAGCCGTTCGTCGCCGCTACCTGGTGTACGGCGTAAAACGCATCGTAGAAGTTCGAATGCGGTCCACCATGCACGTCTAGCAGCACCGGGTAGCTTCGATCAGGCTCGAAGTCCGGCGGCAGCCAGATTCTCACGTCTACCTGCTGCCCTTCGCTCTTAATATCGAGCCGTTCAAGTCGGGCAGGTGGATGTTCTGCGAAATACTCATCGTTCAGATGAGTCAGTTGTTGCCGCTCACCGTGGTGAGTGTCGACCGCATAGAGTTCGCCGGTGCCTTGAAGAGTCACCGATGCTGTAATCGCTGTGTCTTGTTCGGGAGCGATGTCCCAATCGGTTATCTGCTCTTTGCCTTCGGTGATCTTGCGAACCGTTTTGCTCTCTGGATTGACGGAACAGACGAACGACTCTCCTCTCGAATCGGCCACAAAGAAGATCTGTCGATCCGTTGACCAGCGTATGTCTGGCGTTCCTGCCCCTAACGGAATGTTGCCGCCGGAGACCGGTCTTAGCGAATCATCGGTCAGACGTTTCGGATACGAACCGGGCTCCAGGACGTAGATCCAGCCCTGGCAGATTAGGCCGTAACCGCCAACTTGCTCCACCTGCTCTGCGCCAATCACGGCGAGACGTGCTCCATCTGGAGACCACGTCACGGCGTCCGACATGAAGAGGCCACCTGACCAGCGCTCTGCCTTTCCACCCGAGGCCGGAACCACATACACCTCGTTGCGGAGGGTGGTCTCCCTGAACGGACCCTGGTCTGACAGATACGCGATCTTTGATCCATCCGGCGACCATGAAGGCGGGCCATGCTCAGCCTCGTCATTGGTCAGCTGTTGTGTCATACCGTTCGAGAGACCAATGACAAACAGCTGTCTGAATGAATCCCCGCGCCAGCCGAAGCCATCCTGTCGATAGCGTATGGAGCGTGTCGCACGTGGTGTCAGGTCATCTGGCGGATCCGGTGTTAATCGGACATCCGCCCTGTAAGCGATCTGCTGTCCGGAAGGAGCCCAGGAGAAGATGTCTACTGCTTGATCGTGGCTGGTCAGTTGTGATTGCTCATCGCCTTCAGGAGTGCAGGTCCATATCTGGGTTACATCGTTGGAGTCGTTACGCAGAAAGGCGATTTTCGAACCGTCTGGCGACCACTGTGCACCGCTTGCGTTTTCGAGGATGAGGTTCGGCCCTTGCTGGCTGTCAGGTTCAAGCGAGGTTTGCCAGACATCGCGGATCTCTAACGGTTCATCAGTCTCAAACCTGGCGACTGTGTAGAGCGCAGCTTTGCCATCCGGTCGTATCGAAGGCTGGCTGGCGGTCTTGATGTGGTAATGAAAATCGGGCCCGATGGGTGATGGCATGAGGCGAAGTTCCAGGGCTGTGTGGCCTGTGGAGTCAAGGCAGTAGATTGTATCCGTTGAACGCCCTGGGTCGGGCTTCGTTACACTTCCGCTGGCTCCCTGACCAGTATTCGAAGAGACCGACGAAGATTCCCCGTCCATCGAAGCGATTTCTGTGCCTTTTCACTTAGCGACAGTCCACTCACAGCGAGAACAAGAATGAAGATCACCGACGTCCGTTCAGTAGTAGTTGGCAACCCATGGAAGAACTGGATTTTCGTTCTGGTTGACACTGATGAGGGCATTACCGGCCTTGGTGAGGCGACAGGTGGACTATCGACTCAACCGACGGTCGCTGCGATAGAAGAGGTCAAGCACCTTGTGATCGGCAAAGATCCTCGTCAGATTCACACGATCTGGAACGAGCTTTACCTGGCCGGCTACCTGAGGGTGAACAAAGAGATGGCAGGCATTGAGATGGCCTGCTGGGACATCCTCGGCAAGTCACTGGGAGTTCCGGTGCATACCTTGCTGGGTGGCAAGATGCGAGACAGTGTGCGCGTCTATGCGAATGGCTGGTATTCGGGCCCGCGCACCCCTGAAGGTTTCGCTGACCGGGCGAAACTGGTGATGAGCAAGGGATACACCGCGCTCAAGTTTGACCCGTTCGGTGATGCCTATCTCACGATGTCGAAGCAAGAGTCTCGCGTCGCTGAATCGCTTGTCGAAGCCGTCCGAGACACGGTCGGACCAGATGTCGACATTCTGATCGAGGCTCACGATCGATTCAGTGTTGGCCAGGCAATCGAGATCGGTAATTGGCTCGAAAAGTACGAAGTGACCTGGCTTGAAACGCCCGTCTATTCGACGGATGTTGAAGCGCTGGTCGAAGTTGCAAGACGGGTGCCAGTCCGAATCATTGCCGGTGAACGGATGCATGACCTGCACGAGTTCGCGCAGTTCCTGGCGACAAACGTCACCGACATAATCAACCCCGAGCCGCTAGGGGTCGGCGGAGTGTTCCGGTCGGTGCAAATTGCCGGACTTGCACGAGCTCATCACGCCCAGATAGCGCTGCACAATGCCGAGAGCCCTCTCAAGACCGCCATTGCGCTCCAGATCGACGCCGTAACGCCTAACGTCTTCATCCAGGAATGTTTCGACGATTTCCTGGAGCCCTGGGTCTCAGACGTTCTCCACGGCTTCGTGCGGGTGAAGGACGGCGAGATAGAGATACCCGACGCACCGGGTTATGGAGTCACTCTCGACGAGGACGAAGCTGCCAAACACCCGTACGGCAAGAGTAATTTCCTGCGCATGTTCAAGCCTGGCTGGGAGCGACGAGATACAGCGAAGACAGAATGACCTCAGTGAAGTCCTTCATCACCGGCTGCAGTCTGCAAACGGTCTAGTTCAGCTGTCATCTCTTTGATTACACCTGCGTAGCCGGGGTCGGAGTAGACGTTGCTCATCTCGTTGGGGTCATTTTCGAGATCGAACAGTTCCCACTCGGGAGGAATACTGACGTTCTCAGTGCCAGACGCTCCCAGTGATTCGCCGTAGTAGTAGATCAGCTTGTAGCGTTCATTGCGCACGCCGTAGTGGCCGACGATCTTGTGTTGTGACATATGCATCCAGTAGCGGTAGTACATGCTGGTCTGCCAATCAGCCGGGATCTGGCCTCGCAACAGGTCTCGTGCTGAACTTCCCTGCATCTCTGCGGGCGCGTCAATTCCCGCATAGTCGAGGAACGTTGGCCCGAAATCGACGTTTAGCAGCATTCCGTCAGACAACGATCCCGGCTCGATCTCACCAGGAAGCCGCGCTATGAACGGCATCTGAAGGGATTCTTCGTACATGAATCGCTTGTCATGCCAGCCGTGGTCGCCGAGGAACATGCCCTGGTCAGACGTATAGATCACCAGTGTGTTGTCAGCCAGGCCCTTTTCATCAAGGTAGTCGAGTAGCGTACCAACGCTGTCGTCCACAGCCTGCACTGTTCTGGTGTAGTCGGTGATGTATCTCTGGTACGCCCATCGGCGTTTCTCTCCGTGCGTGGCGCCTTCCGGTGGGTCAAACTTGAGATTGCGGTGTGAAGTGTCCTCTATACGAATGTTGGCGATACGAGCGGCGTCCGCTCGATTCGAGTAGTCGTCCATCAAGGTTTCGGGCTCAGGGAACTCGCCTTCGACGCCGAGGTTTTTGTGGCGGTCTGCTGGGAGCCAGGGTGAATGCGGAGCCTTGTGGTGGACCATCAGGAAGAACGGTTCATCTCGTGACGTGTTCTCCAGCCAGTCTGTCGCCAGCTCAGTCGTGATGTCGGTCACGTAACCCGGGTAGACCTTCTCGTCGCCCATCTCGAAGAATGTAGGGTCGTAGTAGTCACCCTGGCCCGGAAGCACGTTCCAGTAGTCGAAGCCCTGCGGATTGGAAGCTTCGTTGTTGCCGAGATGCCATTTACCCACGATCGCTGTCTGGTACCCGGCCGATTTCAAGAGCTTCTGGACCTGAACTGGCTTTGAGCTGTCGATCTCATCATCAAGGGTCTGAACGCCGTTCACATGGCTGTACTGGCCGGTGAGTATTGAAGCGCGGCTCGGAGTGCAGAGAGCGTTAGTGCAGAACGTGTTGTTGAGACGGACACCTTGCTCTGCAAGTCGGTCGATGTTCGGCGTGCTATTGACCTTGCTGCCGTAAGCCGAGATTGCGTTAGCGGCGTGGTCGTCAGACATGATGAAGAGGATATTTGGGCGGTCTGTAATTGGTCAGGTCCTTTTTGAATTGTTGCTTGCGGTCTGCTCAAAGTTCCGAACTATTTGAGTCAATAAAGCTTCGGAGCGGTTAGTCAGCGCTGTTGTTGATCCGTTTCCGCCGACTGCGATTCAGCCTGATGTCGAACACATCTGGTCGGGAGTAGTGACCACCTATGTCGCAGAAGGACCTCGCAAGCGCTGAATTTTCCAGATCACACTCCGCAAGCAATATCTCTTCTTCGTTCTCAACGGGTCCAGCAATTAACTTGCCCCATGGATCGACTATTCTCGACCCTCCAGTCTTGCCGAAACCTTCGGGGGCAAGTTCACGGAACTCGTCAGGAAGGTCATCAGGTGATCGTAATCCGCCGACGGACACGACGTACGAGCCGGTCTGCATCGCGAACGCTTGTGAGAGCAGTGGTCCGTTGCTTTCGCCGTCGAGCGTCGGCCACACGGCGACGTGGACCTGTGTCCCCTGTGCAGCCAGCGTGTACGAGGGGAGCATCATCATGTGTTCCCAGCAGTTCAGACCGCTGATCCGGGCATAAGGCCTCTGGTAGACGTTTAATCCCGCACCATCTCCGTCTGCCCAAACTGTTCGCTCTCCGTCGGTTGGCTTCAGTTTGCGGTGATGACCCAGGATCTCGCCATCCGACGAAATGAATAGCAATGAGCAGTAGACAGAGGCCTGAGAGTACGGATCCAGTTCGGCGACTCCGATGGCCACATCAATCCCGTTTTCCCGGGCAGCAGTGCAGAGCGCATCAGTCTCAGGTCCGGGTATGGTCACGGCCTGATTGATGTATTCAACCTTGGCGCGCATTTTGAGCTCAGAGCCCTCAGTGCTGTGGAAGAAGGGATAGCCAGGTAGCCACGTCTCGCTGAAGGCGGCGAGCACCGCCCCCTTCGAAGCTGCTTCGCCAATCAAGCGGCAGGCCTTTTCGGTCGATGCTGCTTTATCGAAGTAACAGGGGGCGGCCTGAATGGCAGCTACTGTGAATACGTTTTGAGATGCCATACAAGCTGGTCTCCCGCGCTAAAAGCGCTTCGGCTGAGCGTACGACCCTATCTCCAACCAGAGTACAGCTTGGACTGTTCTAAATCGATCACTTCGTAGGGGAGCCCACTTGCGGAAGCCGTCTTCTCACCCTCAGACGTGACAAGCCATGTGCCACCGTTCCCAACGACCCGGCCGTTGATCATGATCGGTTCGCCATTGACAAGTGAAAGGGTGGCCTTCCCTGTCGGCCGGTCAATCACCGTCACATCTGCATCTGCGCCTTCTGAGAAGTGGCCTTTGTTCAGCAGACCCAGCATGCGTGAAGGTGTGTAGGTCAGCTTGATGGCCGCTTCAGTCAGCGTGAGCGCTCCGAAATCGACGAGTGCCATAGTTCGTTCGATGGCAACATTTCGGGGCAGGGAACCGCCGTCTGTGCTGATCGCATCGACTCGGAACTCGCCGTCGTCATACTTTTCGGTCGTCAAGGTGAACGCAGAAGTAGCGGGGTTGACAGGGAAGCTCAGGCTGGCGTCTGTGCTCTTCTCCTCCCAGATCTTCACAGCTTCTTCCCCGGTGACGATCACGATACGACCGCCGCGTTCGGTCAACGCTCCGCCGTATCCATCCAGCAGTGCCTGTCTCATGCCGACGTCAGTCGGCTCGTATCCACGAGCGCGCATGCAGTTTTGCGCCACGTTATAAACGAGATTGCCGTCTTCATCGCACTTGCCGTTGGTTCCATTCACCTGCGCCAGATAGGCCTCGGTCACGAACTGTGAACGTTTTGATTCGATGAGCTCGAATGCTTCTTTGCACTCGTCCAAGTTGTTTTCAATCAGGCCTCGGCAGTACGAGTTGATGTGGGCGATGTGCAATCGTCCGTTGCCTGTGATCTCCGGCACTTCTCGTAGGCCGTTTAAGTCAGAACCCGAATCTTTCGAGCCGACGTGAAAGGCGACCCAGGCCATCTGCTCGTTTGCTGCTGCGATCACCTCGGATGTCGACTCAGGCGTGAACGGGTGATAGCCGCCTAACAGTTTTACCCCGATCGAACCCCTGGCCAGTGCGTCAGAGATGACGTCACGCATCGTTGCAAGGGAAGGGTCGTCCTCATTGATCGTGGTGTGCGGCACGAGTCCCAGTAGAGTCGCTACATTCATCCCTGCGCCCTTGCGCTTCATGCCTTCTGCAAGCGCGGCGGGCTCTCCCGCAAGGTCAAGAGCTGTGGTGGTACCTGACTCGGCAAGCATTACGTGCCCGTAGGCCCTCATGCCAGATTGATCAAACGGTCCAGACAGGTGGGCGTGTGTGTCGATATGCCCGGGCATCACGATCTTGCCCGTGACGTCTATCAGGTCGTTCGCAAACTCATCATCAATGCGGTCGGCGACCTGCGCCACCTTACCGTGCTTAAACCCAATGTCCTGCACCTGATCCGTGCCATTCGCTGGGTCAACCACGTGGCCACCCCTGAGAACGAGATCGAATTGCTGTGGCATTGGGGTCTCTCCTGGATCGTTCACCGACTTCAGTGTCGAGGCGACATTCTAACTGCCTGTGAGACCTCGTTCGCCTCCCTGTTCGAATCCGAAATCCCACTAGGAACACACCGGAAGTTGAGCCTCTGATGGGACTAATGGGTGATCTCAGGCGGCTATTGCACTGATGCGGAGCGGTGATTCTGGTGGTTCAGTAGAGATGAGACTTTTGTCCGGCCTCGGACGCCGAGAACGTAATCCGGCGGTAATCCGCGCAGCAGAATTTTGGATACATGGAGCCACCCGGGCAGCAACGAAAACGGGTGGCGAGGAAGAAGAAATGACGATTCGATCGATGGGCCAGATTGGCGTGGCACGCCTGGTGCTAATGCTGGTAGCGATTCTCATGATCGCCGCCGTTGCATGTGCATCTGGCAACAGGGATCAGTCCGCTCCTACAGCTACATCCATCCCCGTAGTAAATGCAGATGGTGCCCAGGGCGCAATCTCTGAAGCCGAGGCCACCGCCACATCTGAGGCTGCGTTTGAGGACGCGACCGGTGCACTGTTCCTGGAGATGAGCACCTCTTCGAATGATGACGTGTTCGTGACACAGAACAGCTACGAAGTGTCAGGCCGCACGACTGTCGATGCTCTGTTGAGTGTGAACGACAGCGTTCTAGAAGTTGATGAGCAGGGCAGATTTGCCTTCGCTGTCGATCTTGAGGAAGGCCCAAACATTATCGAAATCGTTGCCAGTAACGCAGCCGGCGAACAGTACGACGAAGTGCTGCTGGTGTTCTACGAACCTGCATAGCCCTGATCGATCCTGATCGAACGGAGACAGACCGAGGAAGGAGAACTCTCATGGTTCTCGAAGCACTGAAAATGAACCGGATTCGACCCTTCGTAGTCGCATCCATTGCGACGCTGATAGCAGTGATAGCCGCGACAACGGCTGGCACGAGCTGGGCGTCCGCTCAGACTGGGACAGATGGAACAGACGGCACACCTACTCCTGAGGCGACAGTTGAACCCACTGTGGAGCCCACGGTGGAACCGACCGTCGAGTCAACTGCCGAAGCAACAGTTGAGCCCACCGAAGAGCCCACGGTTGAGCCTGCCACTGAACCTAGTGAGGTTCCTCCAGGGCAACTGGTTCGGCGTGGCGTTGCTGGCAAGATTGAGCGAATCGGTGGTAGCCAGTTCCTGCTCCAGACTCGCCATGGCAAAGTCCTGGTCCACGTGCGAGAGCGCACCACGATTTTCCAGCCACCAATGGGTGAAGTCGAATTTGAAGCCCTCGAAGTTGGCCAGAAGGTCGGTGTTCTTCTTGTGAAGCGGGCAGAGGATGACGCAGAGCCGTCTGACGAGACAGATGTCATCCGCTCAGCGACCGCAGCAAAAATCGTGATCGTCCCTTCTAAGGCTACTCGCAATCACAAACGCGCTATCGTCCTGGAGAAGATCAAGGACAGAGCGAGGGACAAGATCAAGTTCCTTAACCGAGATGGTGAAGAGGTTGAGATCGAGACTGAAGTTGAGATCGAAGGTGAAGAGGGCGAAGAGGTCTTCCTGATCACGCAGGAAGACGAAGATGGCAATGAGATCAAGATTGCGGCCGCCGCCGCTGCAGACCGCATCGAAGAGCGGCTCAAGAGGCTCGCAGAGAAGCGTACGGAACTTGAGGCAAAACTGCAGGAGGTCCGTGAGCGCTACAACACGACTCGTGCTGAGGTGCTTGACCGTGTAAAGGACCGAATCGAAGACCGTGACGATCTCACAGAGGAGATCCGGGCGCGCATCGATGAGGCCCGTATGAAAGCGCGAATTCGTATCGACGAGGCTCGGGCAATTGGACAGGCTCGCATCGATGAGGCCCGCCTGAATGCTCAGAATCGCATTGACGATGCACGAAGCAACGCACAGGAACGTGTAGACGAAGCCCGCGACAACGCTAGCCAACGACTTGACGAGGCTCGCGATCGGGTTCGCGATCGCGTGGACAGCGCTCTAGAAGATGCAGAGAACCTGACTCCTGAACAGCGCGAAGAGGCAAAGCGCAGGCTTGAACAGGCCCGTGCCGATGCCGATGAACGCATCAAGCAGGCCCGTCTGGATGCCGAAGAAAGGCTTCGCAAGGCCCGAGAGGACGCTGAAGCGCGCATTCAGAAGGCGCGTGAGAACGCAGATCTGCGAATCGAAGATGCTCGAGGCAACGTCGACCAACGGATTGAAGACGCCCGCGCCAATGCCGAGGAGCGTATTCGTAAGGCCCGGGAACAGGCCGACCAGCGTCGCACCGCGGTGGTTGACTAGCTACCGAAGTTAATTAGCGTCAATGAAAGTGCCACCGATGAGCTCGGTGGCACTTTCGCGTGCTCACCTGGCTGTCACGACTTTCGTTGCACGATCAGTTCCATGGCAGACTTCGCCACGGCTTGACCCCACTGCCTGGCACGTTCCAACTCTCCCTCCACCAGCGGCCCTTCTGTACCGGCAACGCGGAACTGTTGACCATCCGCAACGCATTCGAACCCGGCGTTGCGAAGGCGTTTCAGGGCAGAGCCTGCGGCAGATCCTGTCGGTAACCACCACCGCTTGCCGACGGCCGTATCGAAGGCTGTAACGACTGGCCTGTGCTGATCCTGGTGCAGTTGGTCGATCAGCTCCCTGATACCTGTTCCTTTCGATACGGGCTGAATACCCTTGTTCTCGGCCTGGCTTCTTGCATCATCTCGAGTTTTGTTGCGGCTCATGCTCCAGGCGTGCGTTGGGCCGCCAAGAACGAGTAGGTCCACGGATTCGATGTCATCATGCGATTCGTTAACTTCAGCGGCTGTTACCTGGAACTGCTCGTTCAGGCCATCGGCGATCGCCTCTGCAATCTCAAGAGTGTTGCCGAATATAGATTCGTAGATGATCAACGCTTTCATGTTGCTACCTGATCCGAGTCACTCGCATAGTAATTGACGGCTCTCTTCTCAGTAGCGCACTACCGATGAATCCACTCAAGTGGCATTGAGTGAGATATCTGTGAGAACGGTAATCGCGTACTGAAGAGCACCTTTTCTCCCGTACACTGCCGTCTTCATGCAGACAGACTCCCCGACCGTAGATAGTGACGCCGGAAGACCGCGAGCGGACGCCTGGTTGATGTACGCCGGCCGCGGCACTCGTGATGCCGCCCGGACGATCATGGCTGTGCTCATCGGCATCTTCCTCGTCGAAGGCCTCGGCTTCTCGCAGTCTGAGCTTGGACTCCTACTCGGCATCAGCCTCGCTGGTGGTCTTTTGCTGTCATTCGGGCTAATGCTGGCCGGCCAGAGGCTCTCTCGCCGCACTTCGTTCGTGGTTATAGCTCTCGTGACCGCGCTGGCTGGTGCGTTACTGCTTTTCAGTGAAAACATCTGGCTGCTGGCAATAGGCTCTTTTTTTGGCGCTTACGCAGCCAGCGGAATGCACGTCGGTCCCATGATCCAGCTCGAGCAGAGCGGGCTTGCACAGGTTTCACTGGCATCGCACAGGACACAGGCTTTCTCGTACCTCACCTTGGCGTCAGCGGCCGGCCGAATCGCTGGTGGTGGACTTGTAGCAATAGCGACGTTACTCATTGAGGTGCAGGACTTTGCCCTTGTTGACGCACATCGAGTCGTGTTCGGCATATACATCGCCCTGAATCTTCTGACCGCAGTGCTCTACGGCCTGCTGTCATCGGCCGCGGAAGCCACACCTAACGACGGGCAGGAGCGAGGTGTCTGGGTCAATCCGCTGAAAGCGAGAGCGCGGGGTCGAATCCTTCGGATCTCAGCCCTGTTCGGGGTCGATTCATTCTCGGGCGGTCTCATTTTCGATACTTTCCTGGCGATCTGGCTCTTCACGAAGTTCGGGGTGAATGAAGGCACAGTCGGTGGCGTGTTGATCGCGACACAGACCGCAAATCTGATCTCAATCTGGCTCGCGCCGAAGGTGGCTGAACGTTTTGGACTGCTCAACACGCTCGTGTTCACCCAGGTCGCCAGCAACCTGTGCATCATCGGATTCGCGTTCGCACCGAGCGCAGTGCTGGCAATTGGGCTCTGGATTATCCGAGGTCTGTTCGATGAGATGGACGTGCCAACTCGTCAGTCGTACGTGATGGCAATCGTGCCTGACGAAGAGCGTGATGTGATGGCTGCGACTAACAACCTGGGCCGGGGCGTTGGCAGACTGCCTAGTACGACCGTCACCGGCCTGCTCTGGTCCAGTTCCATAACTATCGCACCGTGGCTAACCGGAGCGGGCCTGAAGCTGGCCTACAATGCGGCCGTATACTTGTCGTTCAGAGGGGTGCGTCCACCTGAGGAGCGGAGCTAGCCGGAACTCTGCCGTGGCCGACCACCTCGGCTCCGGATTTCATTCCGCCGTCGCTGGGCCTTTTTGGATGTGTACCAGAGCCAGGTCCCAGCACCGACGAATGCACCGGAAACGAGCACGAAGAGAATCGTGCCGATCAGCGTGCTGCTACCGCTGCGAGCTCTTTCGTTGATGGTGGTCTGAGCGATAGCGATCGCTCTCCCCTGGTCTGCATCGATCTCAACGTCGATGGTCCAGAGACCTGCTTCTTCGATCTCAAGCTGGCCAAAATAGACGCTGCGGTCAGTTGGAGAGTTCAGACCGGGGCTGAACTGCCGCTCGCCGCCTTCCGGTGGGCTTCCGAAGATCCGTACCAGTGCATTCTCGACGGGAAGCCCGGTGTCGGTGTGGATCGGCTCAACGATGAATCTGACCGTCCCAACAATGGCACGGGTTGGCGATTGAGTAACTTTTACGGTGTACGGCCCTGCGGTATCGTCGAAGATGGGTGGCCCAAGGCCTTCGTCTGGCCCGGTCTGCGCAATTGCAGTCTCAGTCGAATTGAACGCAGGCGACAAGACCACAAACAGCACTGCCAGGGCGGCGATACCGGTGGATTTCTTTAGCGAGAGCTGTTTCACAGGAATAGTATCTACCCGCGGAGCCAGAACTGCACCCCTGAATTACTTTGAAAAGAGGTATGCATGAGTCAGCCTGATCTCGTGCTCAGATCGGCCAGAGTCCTTGATCCCGCCACAGATTCCGACGCGGTTCGGGATGTCACAGTCGCAGATGGATTAATAGTCGAGGTTGACCAAGACCTCGAAGCACCGCCCTCTGCAGAGATTGTGGACCTTTCGGGCAAGTGGCTGATACCCGGCATGATCGATACCCACGTCCACGTTGGTGGTGACCTGGACGGCGTGACCGACCCCGGTATCGGTCTGCGAAGTGTTGTCCAGGCCGGTGCTACGACCGTGATTGACCTGGGTGGTCGCTTTGAACGGCTTGTGGCCGGGATTAAGATGCATGGCGCTGGAGCGAACGTTGGCGGCCTGGGAATGCTCAAACCCGGAGTTACGTTGCCAGACGATGATCCTTCACCAGAGACCGTGCGTTCAACGCTCGATACGGCTTTGAAGGAAGGTTCTCTCGGTCTGAAGATGTGGGGTGGCTACTACCCGTTCTCGATGGACGTAACGGCCGACATCATCGCAGCTTGCAATGAGCGCCAGGCTTACGTCGCATTTCACGTTGGAACCAAGTCTTCAGGCAGTCGGCTTGACGGTATGCGGGAAGTTCCAGCCTTGCTTGGAGAGAGCGGTCGCGCCCACATCGCTCACATCAATGCTTACTGTCGCGGGTCAATCCTTAAACCAGCCGACGAGATTGCCGAATCACTTGAGATTCTCGATTCACTGCGAGGCAGAGTAGTGTCCGAAGTGCATCTCGCACGTCCCAATTTCACCCGGGGCGAGTGTGACGAAGACGACAACGTGCGCATGAACGTGGCGCAGAACTGCCTTCGCTTACGTAACTACGAGACAACTCGTGACGGTATGCGAAAGGCGATTTCAGACGGCTACGGATCGGTCGTCCGCCAGTCACCGGCCGGGCTGTCACTGGTGACCGGCTCCGAAGGTGTGAAGCTATTCGATGAGCATGACTCGATCGTAGGCATGAGTTTTCCAGTCAACAGATCAGACACCGCTTTCCAACTCACGGCGGCAAAGCGGAATGATGGATCCTTTATCGTCGATGCCATAGCCAGCGACGCAGGCGTGCTGCCACGAAACGTGAACATTGAGCAGGCCATGAACATGGTGCGTTTTGGGGGTCTGACCCCGCTGGAGATGGCAGAAAAACTGTCTTACAACCCGGCGCGCATGATCGGGCTAGAGAGGAAAGGGCGCATCAGTACGGGCATGGACGCGGATTTCACGGTAATCGACCCCGAAATCGGTAGCTCCTCAATGAGTTTCGTCGCAGGCGAGGTAATCATGCTGGACGGCCGACCCGTAGGTAAGGCAGGCAAGCTTCTCATCAGCGATGCGGCGAGAGTTCCGGACGATCACTGGGGCCTCGAATTCGAAGTGGTCGACCTCGCGAAATCACTTCTCTACGCCAGCTAGGCAATTCATCAGTCTGCTTGTACTGCAAACGGCTAACGAGATTGTGAATCGAAGCCACAATTTCGTGAAATCCTTAACTTGTTAGTGTTTGTTAACATTATGTTGTATCCTCTCCGCAAGCCACTATGAACAGGACGAATATCGGCTGGTCTGTGAAAACAGTAACAGAATCATGCGTATTCCTATTACTGTGAGTAACTAATCGTCACAGATCGTTGGATGCTCACCGGACAGGAGGCACCTCGATGATGGCAGTAACCGTTGGTGGTCAGGCAGGAGCAGGCGGACTGGAGGTCGGGCGGCTGGTAGCTAAACGTATTGATGGCCAGTACGTGCAGAAACAGGCGATTCGTCGCGTTGCCCGCCAACTGAATGCTTCTGCTGAAGCCGTAGTACGTAAAGAGCTCGCTTACCACAAGAGATGGAGTCGTCTCGGGCACAAGCTAGAGCTCTGGCTTTCACACATTGGACGAACCTGGGCAGGTGACCCTTGGGGCATGCCTTCGGCGCACACTATGGCGGCTCAGGTAATCGGGGGTCGCAAAGAGTTGCCCGCCGAGATATCTGACTCTGATTACAAGCAGGCTGTATTTGAGAACGCCCGCCGATATCTTGGTGAAGGAAACATCGTCCTGGCTCATCGAGCCGGGTGTCTGACTCTACGAGATCGGAACGAAGCCGTGCATGTGGGTCTGTTCGCGTCAAAAGACGACCGCATCGCCCGGGCCGCATGGCGGTACCGGATTGGCAGATCTGACGCGGAAGACTGGGTCGAAACCATGGATTCAGCCCGGGCTGCCTGGTTCAAGGAGCTGGCTGATCAGGACCCGCATGACAGGTCTATCTACGACTTTGCCATCGATGTAGACAGGCTTGGCGAAGACGATGCTGTGGCGTCACGTGTTGCCGAAATGACGATGGAGAAGCGGTTCGGTGTGCTGGCTGCGGAGCATCAAACGCTTCCTGCTTAAGACCTAGCCAGGATATTTCCAGCGTTCACGCAGGCTAATTGCCTGAACGCCCGATTGCCAGACGCGGCGCTGCTAGTCGTCTTCTTCCTCGTCGTCGAGAAGGTCGTCCAGTCCGCCCGGGCAGCCCTGTTTGTTCTCTTCTTCGAGCAGCTTCTTGGTAGCGTCGAATTCATTTGCGGCATAAGCACGCTGAACCATCGAAATGACTTCCGCTGGTGAATACTTGAAGTAAATGTGTGGGCTTGCCGCGTTCAGGAGCGCTGACACCGCATGTTTGGTGAGCGACCTCTCTCCACCTCCTTTGCGTCTCAGACCATCGAACAGCGTGCCATCAAAAGGAGAGTCGACCCCGAATGTGGAGTTGAAGCTGTCGTCGGGATCGTAGCCATTCCAAAGGCCGAATCTGTGACTTTTCCTCCAGAAGCCTACGTCGCAGCCCTCCAGGTCGGGTACTGCAGTCGGAGTTGGGATCGGCGGAACCGGGGTTGCAATGGGTAGCGGTGTAGCCGTTGGCAATGGAGTGGAAGTCGGTAGTGGCGTCGCTGTGGGTAACGGCGTTGCGGTTGGTAGTGGTGTGGCGGTCGGCAAAGGCGTAGCGGTTGGCACAGGCGTGGCCGTCGGTAGCGGTGTCGCTGTCGGTAACGGCGTCGCGGTCGGTACTGGCGTGGTGGTTGGCAGAGGAGTCGCCGTCGGGCCAGGAACAATGATGATAGTCGTGGCGGTCGGAACTGGCGGTGGGGTGGTGGTTGATGTTGCCTGTGGTATAGCGGTGGCGGTAACAGGCGACACCGGTGTGTTGATGGGTCCAGTTGTGGCAGTCGGCGCAGGTGAGGTCGAAGTAGCCTCTGGTAGGACTGAAGTTCGAGTTGGCAGTGCCGATACTGAGATTGGCGGCGTTGGTGATGGCGATGGAATCGGCGTCGGAGGTTCAGAAGGCGCCCCAAAGAAGCTGATCGGAGTTGGCGTACTCACTGGCAGCACAACTGGAACCGATGCTTCCTGCGGTGTGGGCGTCGGCACTGAAGGAATGCGGGGCGTAACACGTTCAGGTGCTGTTGCGGGCCCGTTGCTGCCGCTGGCAGGTGTTAAATCCACAGATGGAACGTACAACGGGGTCTGTGGTCTTGAGCCTACTGTCAGATAGTCCAGCGAACCGGCAATAGGAACTCCGTTTTCGTCTACACGAGTGAGATGGTCGAGCCCAGACGCGCCAGAACCGTCACGAAATTCATCTGGTTCAGGTCCAGAACAGGCAAAAGCGAGCAGAAACAACGGGACGGCGATCGCGAGCCAGCGGTGACGAACAGTGGTTTTTCTGGATATTTGGCTGAACATATGGCTAGCTGAGCGTTTAGCGGATTTCGCCAGGTTGCTCGACGGTCATACAGCGTAAAGTGCTCGTATTACGAGTGAATTAAGCCGTGAACGACAGACCGCCAGTTCTCTGTTGAAGCGCCTCTAATGTCTCAGCGTGCCGGGGGGCGGAGACGAAGATTTTTCCTTATTTGCTTTTTCTGGCACCCGATCAGGCGGACCGAAAGCGAGTTATCGCCCCAGTCCGAGACCCGAAATCAATCGGGCACACCACGTCAACAACTAATCTCATCAACCAGCTTGCGAAACCTCAGGTGACTCCGAGATTGTCGGCTCCGTTCCGAAAGAATTGATTCTTCCAGATCAGGAAGCACAAATCGCCGGTGCATTATATGTGTACGGCGTACGAGTTGGGTCATTGATGCCTCGCTACCTGGAGATTGTCCCGATAGCCGGCCTTCCGCGGACACCAGTGTGGTTCTTACCCGCGAAATTGGCATCTGCGAACCACAGCGTGCCATCTTTTATAGTGAGGCCGTGGACGAATGGATCTTCCGGGCCCATCTCGATCCTGTCCTGCTGAGCACCGGTCTCGATGTTGTAGTGCACGATCACGTTGTCGGTTGTATGTGCGCACCAGATTCCATCGTCCTCTATCGCCAGACCATGGAGCCTTGCCAGCTGGCATGGGATCCTTTTTTGCTCTTTAAATCCGTTCAGCGCGTCAACGAGCACGATCTCTTTTGGGCCTGTCGCCGTGTACCAGAGCATCTCGCGGTCGTGGTCCCACTCGATGCCGTGGATGCCTGTTTCGCCAATCAGATGACGGGCAACTAGGTCGCCTGACTCCAGATCGAGTTGTAGTACAGCGCTCTTGTGAGTGTCGGTGGGTTTGTAAGGCCTTGCAGTCGTATTGCCGTTTGATGCCGTCCAGAGATAGCCTCCACCAACCGTGATGCCTGATCCGTTTTCAGTGGGAGTCTCGAAACGGCGTAGCTGATGCCCTTCGTCATCGACCACGGCGACGTCGTCCGTCTCCTGGTCCATGATGAAAAGCTCATCGTCAGCCCACTGCAGGCCATTAGGATTTACAACGGGTGTTGGGATCTCGCTGGCGACTCTGCTTGTGGCTTGCTGTTGCATCGTGCTGACTCCGTTGAGGCGTTGATCGAATGTTTGGGCTACCTTAAGGGATGTTTTCGGAGCGTGCAGGTCAAAAAGGCTCAATCTCAACTGACGCCAGCCTGAGATCGCGCCCGGCGTGACTCGAGGGCACTACTCACCGGGTTTAGAAGGTCCGTCTAGAGAACCTCAGCGGCAACAGCGGCTCCAGCACGTCCGCTTGTATATCGAGACCGACGCGATAGTAGCGTGCGCTGCAGAGGTGCTGACGTGTTTGTAGCCGCACCAGGTGAGTCATGTCCGGATTCACCATCAAGCGCAATACTTGAACCTCCACCGGTCGTCGCAGACAGAGGCCCGGGATCGCCATCTACGGTGTACTCGACGATTAGCCTTGCTGCCGATAGCGGATTGCCGTCGAACGTTGTCCAGTTGTGGTATTGACCGTTAGGGGTTTCAGGAATTCCACTTTCCAGCACAACCACGCTGGTGATGGTGCCGTAAGTGTCGATCAATTCCTGTATACCGGCTGCGATCGACGGTGTCTGGTGCTGGGTGCCAGGATTCTTGCGGTCCCACGTCCACTGGAGTGAGAAGCTCGTCGCCTGGCCAAGCCTGTCCAACGGGGTGTTAGTCGAATCAAACGTCGTCGGGCTAGCGGAAGACTGCAACGTCAAGACAGTCGGGATCTCATAACCCCAGCCAGACTGAGTGAACTCAACGTAGGCGTTCGTAATGGTAGCGCCAGCCGGTATCTCCAGACCGGTGAACCTGTAGCCAGCGGTAGCAGGGCCTGAGCTGCCAGGATTGCCAGCGTAGTTAGTCGTTTGTATATGGCTGTAGCCGGGCCAGTGTGGGGCCGGGTCATCGAACGCGTCGTCGGCGGAGGCAGCAATCTGCACGTCTACGGAGCCATTGATGCCGCCAACATCTGACAGATCAACGATCACCGTGGTCGGGACGCTTACGGTGCCGTCAGAGACCTGGATGTCATAAGAGAGCGATGGTGTTGTCTCGAAATCGAGCGCCCCGGAATCCTCAACCGTTACAAGACCGCTTATCGAATCGATATTGAATACCGTCTCACCAGTGCCTCCCGGTACCTCCGAGAACGTCAGCGTGTCCGCTGGTACGTCGGCGTCCGTTGCCGATACGGTCCCAACCGGAGTACCAACTGCTGAGTTTTCAGGTATCGAGAATGGCCCAGTCGTGGTGAACACTGGAGGATCGTTCTCTGCACCAACGTCGATTGTCACGATGGCCGCTGGGTTCGTGAACTCACCATCGAACACGGTGAACGTGAATGAATCTGGTCCACTGTAGTTGAGATCTGGTGTGTAGGTAACTTCGGCACTGGTCGGCGTTATCTGGGTGACCGCTGACAGGCCGCCGTTTGCAGGAGCAGAAGGCACGAAGGTCAGAGCGTCGCCGTCAACGTCCGTACCTGTCAGCAGAATCAGCAGAGGCGCGTCTTCGTTCGTGGAGACAGCCTGTCCGTTCGCAACCGGTGCCTCATTAACATCGTTGATGTCCACTGTGATCGATGCCGGTACATCGAAGGTTCCATCTGAGACTTGTATGTCGTAGGTCAGAGACGCGGCTGTCTCTGCGTCGAGCGCAGCCGGATCCTCGACCGTTATCTCACCGGTCACAGGGTCAATTGCGAAAGCGAACTCTCCAGCTCCGCCAGCGACCTCTGAGAAGGTCAGTGTGTCCGGTGGCACTTCATCATCGGTAGCCGTAACAGTTCCGACTGATGTGCCAGCAGGTGAGTTCTCATCGACTGAGAACGGTCCTGTTGATCCGAACACCGGCAGGTTGTCGTTCAGCGCGTTGATGTTGATAGTGACCGTCGTCGGTACATCGAAGGCTCCATCTGAGACCTGGATGTCATAAGTCAATGAAGAGGTCGTCTCGAAGTCGAGTGCCAACGGGTCCTCGACAGTGATTTCACCTGTAACGGGGTCGATATTGAAATCGTCTTCGCCTGCACCGCCTGAAACTTCGGTGAAGGTCAACGTGTCTGGCGGAAGATCTGCATCCTTAGCTTCCACTGTCCCTACGGTTGTACCAGCGATCGAATTTTCGTCTATTGAGAACGGTCCGGTCACTGTGAACTCAGGAGGGTCATTTTCAGAGCCGACGCTAATGGACACCGTCGCAGCCGTGCTTGTGAACTCGCCATCGAACACCGTGAACGTGAACGAGTCAGGTCCGCTGTAGTTGAGGTCCGGTGTGTACGTGACCTCGGCACTGGTCGGAGTGATTTGCGTCACCGATGAAAGGCTGCCGTTTGCAGGGTCGGAGGGTACGAAGGTCAGGGCATCGCCATCAACGTCTGAACCTGTTAGCAAAATCAGCAGCGGGGTGTCTTCGCCCGTAGAAACACCCTGGGCGTCTGCTTCGGGAGCTTCGTTGATGTCATTCACGTTTACTGTGACAGTGACAGGCACGTCGAAGTCAGCATCCGAGACCTGTATGTCGTAGGTGAGCGAAGTCGACGTCTCGTAGTCAAGGGCAGCTGGGTTCTCTACCGTGATTTCACCTGTCACGGGGTCAATTGCGAAAGTTGACTCGCCAGCGCCACCAGCAATTTCTGTGAACGTCAAAGTGTCGGCGGGCAATGGAAGATCGCCGTCAGTTGCAGCAACCGTTCCGACAGAAGTACCGCTTATCGAGTTCTCATCGACTGCGAACGGACCTGACACGGTGAACACCGGTGCTATGTCGTTTACCGGTGTGATATCGATGGTGACTGTAGCCGGTACGTCGAATGTTCCGTCAGACACCTGTATGTCGTAGGTGAGCGAAGTCGACGTCTCGTAGTCGAGTAACGTCGGGTTTTGAACGGTGATCTCACCAGTTACAGGGTCGATGGCAAATGTATCGTGACCGGCACCGGCAGCGATCTCGGTGAACGTCAAGGTGTCAGCCGGTAGATCGTCGTCCGCTGCCGACACCGAACCGACTGTTGTCCCGGCAGTTGAGTTTTCGAGTACTGAGAACGGACCAGTTCCTGTGAAGTAAGGCGGGGTGCTATCAGCCGCCACGACTGTGACAGTGACCGTCGCCGCGTCGCTTGTGAACTCACCGTCAGAAACTGTGAAGGTGAATGAGTCCGGGCCTATGTAGTCCAGACCGGGAGTGTAGGTCACTTCGGCGCTGTCGGGAGTGGTCTGGGTGACGGCTGACAAGGTTCCCACTGCCGGTGCGGCAGGCAGGAAGGTGAGGGCGTCTGCGTCAATGTCGAAGCCGGTCAACAGGATCACGAGCGGCGTGTTCTCGGAAGCGGTGACTTCCTGCGCGATCGCCGACGGCGGTTCGTTCACATCGGTTATGTCGATGGTCACCGTTACCGGCACGTCGAACACACCGTCAGAGACCTGTATGTCGTACGTAAACGAAGTCGTCGTCTCGTAATCGAGCGATGCCGGGTTTTGAACTGTGATGTTGCCAGAAGCATCGATACTAAAGATCTGTTCACCAGCACCGCCCGATACTTCTGTGATGGTCAGGAGGTCACCAGGCGCGTCATCATCTGTAGCCGTGACAGTCCCGATCGGCGTTCCTGTGGCCGAGTTTTCCGGTACAGAGAACGGCCCTGTGATCGTGAAGACCGGTGCAAACTCGCTGATCGGGTTGATGTTGATCGTCACAGTCGTCTGAACGTCCGTGACGCCATCAGAGACCTGAACGTCATATGTGAGGAAATCTGTGAACTCGCGGTCCAACGCAGCCGGATCTTCAACCGTGATGTTGCCTGCGGCGTCGATGGCAAATGTGCCCTCGCCGGCGCCACCTGCTACCTCTGTGTAGGTCAGTGTGTCACCCGGCAGGTCGTCATCGGTCGCAACGACAGCGCCAACAGCGGTGCCCGCAACAGAGTTCTCATCGACGTTGAACGGCCCGGTTACCGTGAACACAGGTGCGTTGTCGTCAAGTGGCGTGAGATCGACAGTTACCGTTACCGGCACATCGAACGTGCCGTCGGAAACCTGTATGTCGTAACTCATCGAAGTTACGGTCTCGTAGTCGAGTAACGTCGGATCTTCAACCGTGATCTCACCTGTAGCAGGGTCGACTGCAAATGTCTCGTGGCCAGCCCCGGCAGCGATCTCGGTGAACGTCAAGGTGTCGCCCGGCAACGGCAGATCATCGTCCGTTGCCGTGACCGTTCCAACTGAAGTCGTTGCAGGTGAATTCTCTGGCAGTGAGAACGGTCCTGAGACCGTGAACACAGGCGCGTTGTCGTTCACTGGAGTGATGTCGATGGTGACGGTCACCGGGACATCAAACGTTCCATCAGACACCTGTACGTCGTAAGTAAGCGAAGTCGTCGTCTCGAAGTCAAGTGGTGTCGGATCTTCAACGGTGATGTTGCCAGAAGCATCGATGTCAAATGTGCCTTCGCCTGCCCCGCCTGCTACCTCTGTGAAGGTCAATGTGTCACCGGGCGCGTCATCATCTGTTGCCGTGACCGAGCCAACTGCCGTACCAGCAATCGAGTTTTCCGGCACTGAGAATGGCCCTGTGACTGCAAAGACGGGTGCGAACTCGCTGATCGGGTTGATATCGATCGTTATAGATGTCTGAACGTCTGTGACGCCATCGGAGACCTGCACGTCATATGTGAGCGATGCAGTCGTCTCTGCGTCCAACGCAGCCGGATCTTCAACGGTGATCTCACCTGTGACAGGGTCTATGGCGAAGGTTGCTTCGCCAGCACCGCCAGACGTCTCAGAGTAGGTCAGTGTGTCACCTGGCAGGTCGTCATCGGTCGCAACTACTGTCCCAACAGTGGTGCTTGCGACAGAGTTCTCATCGACACTAAATGGCCCGGTTACGGTGAAAACAGGTGCGAAATCGTCGACAGGTAAGAGGTTGACGATGACCGTGAAAGGAACGTCGTTAAGACCGTCTGATACCTGAATGTCGTACGTGAGCGAAGTCGTCGTCTCGTAATCGAGTTCAGTAGGGTTCTGAACGGTGATCTCGCCGGTCAGAGGGTCAATAGCGAAGGTGAGTTCTCCTGCTCCACCTGCGATTTCCGTGTATGTCAGTAGATCGCCCGGCACGTCTATATCGACTGCCAGTCGTCCGGCAAACTCCTGCAGTCTTGCCTTTATCGAGTCGCCGTATGGCGCAGTAGGCGTGAACGTACTCCGGTCATCAAGCAGTGTCGGAGCCCCGGCATCATTAAATAGCCAGGCTGTCCAGGAGATTCCGTTGGTTTCAGCCCAACCAAGTAGCGAATCGACATCGCTCTGGGTCATGACTGCGCCAGTTCCAAACTCGCCGATCAGGATCGGGTAGAGCTGAGCCACCTCATCCAGGCGGTAGTCAGACTGAATCACACTCCAGGGATCGTAGGTGTGCGTTTTGTAAACGATGTTCGAGCGAGGCACCGGGTTGTCGATCGCCTCAAATACGTATTTGCTCCAGTTACTGCCCGGTACGAATACAAGCGAGTTCGGGTTATTCGCCCGGATCGCGTCGACCATAGTCGTGAAGCGAGGCAAAAGGTCTGTCACCCAGTCGGCTGCCGATGAGCTGTCAGGCTCCACCTGCAGTCCGTACAGAACCGCAGGGTTAGTCGAGTAGCGGGCAGCCAGAGTTGCGATAGCGTCTTCCGCCGCCTGATCAGGCATTCCCGGTTGCGGAACGGTGTTGGGTTCTGGGTACCTGTAGACAAGAAGCGCGTACGCGCCTGCGTCTGCGATAGCCGCGGTTAAACGGTCGAGCTGTGCAAGGTAGTCAGCTTCGCCGCGGTTGACGGGACCCGATGCGAACGCGAGCAATATGACATTGCCGCCCCAGACCTTGATTGCTTCGGGTATCGCTTCCAATTCGTAGTTGATCGAGTCGATCCCTATGTCCCACAGCCATTCTCGGTTTTCGAGATTGACTCCGCGCAGCACGACGGTCTCACCAGATTCATTCACAATCCGGTTTCCGTCCGCACTGAGCCACTCGAGTGCTGAACTGCTTTGCGGAGCGAACACAACGGAACCAGGAGCGGCATTTTCGGCAACGGTGACCGGTCCCGGTAAGACAAATACCGGCGCGTTGTCATTCTCACCAGACAGATCCACAGTCACGGTTGCAGGTGTGTCGAACAGACCGTCAGACACCTGGATGTCATAAGCAAACGAGGGTGTCTTCTCGATGTCTAGCTCGGCAGCATCCTGAACTGTGATAGCACCCGTGACCGGGTCGATAGCGAATACGTCCTCGCCAGATCCACCTGGGATTTCGGAGTATGTGAGTACTGGTAGCGCGTCGGCATCTGTCGCAACGACAGTACCCACAGGCGTCCCAACCGGTGAGTTCTCAGGAACGGTGTACGGACCTGTGTCAGTGAATACTGGCGGATTGTCGTTCGTATCCAACACATCGATAGTCAGCGTGATGGGGATATCGAATGTTCCCTCAGCCCCAGGTACACCATCGGATACCTGAATGTCGTACGTGAGCACTGGGGCCGTGTCGAAGTCGAGCGCGGATGGATCCTCAAGAGTGATCTGTCCTGAAATCGGATCGATCGCGAAGATAGTCTCGCCGGCACCACCCGCTATCTCAGAGAACGTGAGCGTATCGGCAGGCAAATCGGCATCGGTCGCTGAGACTGACCCGACAACAGCCCCGAGAAGAGCGTCCTCAGCGATGCTGAAGGGTCCGACTGGGTCGAAGATCGGTGCGTTGTCGTTAATCGGGTTCAGGTCAATCGTCACGGTTACCGGAACGACATTCAGTCCATCGAATACCTGGATGACATAGCTGAATGGGCTGGAACCGGTTTCGTAGTCGAGTTCTGCATTGTCACGCACCGTGATTTCACCGGTCGAGGCGTTGATCGAGAACGGCGATAGTTCAGGCTGTTCAACCGTGTCCAGTGGGACTGGGTTACGGACCCAGTCGATAACGTCCTTCTGTCGAACCACTCTGACATCCGGCTGAGATAGCGCGTAGTCGAGGAACTCCGTCAGGATCCTTTGCTTGGCCAGGACGGTTGGTGACCTGTCACCCGACTGCCAGTCCTGCATGTCCCATTCCTGGGAGTGGAGACAGAGGTGCAGCGGAGTCCTGTTGCCAGCTATATGCAGGTCGAGGTTGTGCTTCAGGATCTCGATGATATTGTCTGCCATTACCTCTGGCGGGTCGTCGTCGTACGCGGAGAACCAGTCCTTATCGCAATAGAGCAAGTCTTGCCCGCCGAGACTCGCTGGGCGCTTCATCCAGTTCTGAGCCAACTCCCACAATCCTGGAGTCGATGGAATCGGATCGGTTCCAGATTGCGCAGTTGCATATGGGATGCCGCTCTCAAGCGTGCCGGGCCAGTACAGGTCTGTTGATCCGTCAATGCTCTGCGACGAATGCCCTTGCGCACTTGATGAGTGGTACAGGAAGCCCATTTGCGAGAGCACGGGGAACAGGTCGTCGTTGTACTGGTCAAGCGGCGTTCTGAAGCCATAGATCTCGTCCAGCGGCATCCCGATTCCAGTTGCGAGGACCTGCTGGCCGCCCGGTGATGTGACCATGGTCCCGTCGCCGCCGACGGGTCTCGTCAGGAAGTCATTGGTGCGCGAGAGCGAATCAAGCCATTCCGCCTGACTGCCCAGGTTCCCGTCGAAGCCGAGGTAGGCGTGGTTCCCAAGTTCGTGGCCCTGGTCATACGCGTCTCTGATGGCATTGGCCACATTGTTGCCGCGGTTTTCCAGCTCACCCATGATGTAGAAACTCATCCGTGCGGGTTGACCATCGAACGTGGCTGGATTGCCTGCACCGGCAGGGTTTGTACGTCCGGCAAGCAGTTCGTCTACAAACCAGTTGATGCCGTTTGCCTGGTGGTTGTCGTCTGAGCCCAGAACAAGGAAAACAGGTGTCTTATCGGGCTCTATATCACCCGGAGTCGACTGCGAAATAGGTACCGATTCGATACCAGCTGCGACAGCAACGGCCATGTCTGAATGTTGCAGGTACGCGGTGCCACCCAGATCGAAGCGGTTGTATGGCTTGACCCTGAAGTAGTAGGTCACACCGTCGGCCAGGCCGGCCATTGTGTAGGTGCTGACATCACCGACCGGAAGGTTCGATTGCAATATCTCTGTGAAGCCTGGATCTGTTGCCACATCAATGAGGTACGAATCGACGTGTACGCCATGGAAGTCCTGTGCGGACCAGTTCAACTGAACGCTGCCACCCGAAACAGGTGTTGTGGTGAGACCGATGTCTCGAGTTGAGAAATAGATGCCGGGGATTGCATTTCCTGCTGAGTCACCGATCTTCGGCGAAACCAGCCAGGCTGTACGGTTGCGAGATCCGTGACTCGTCTTAATGACGAGCGTGTTCCAACCTGGTTGCAGTTCCAGCACGTAGTCGTATTTATCAATCTCGATTGGTGACTCAAGATTAGGGTCGTACGTGAAGTATCGAGCTTCGGTTGCGTCGTGGATCAGGCCATCGTTCAACCAAACCCGTGCGCCGTGGTTTGCTCCGAACTTAAGGTGAACTGTCTGAGTACCTGTGTAGTCCTCTGGAGAGAAGATGTAGGTCGCCATATAGCCGACCGAATCTTCACCGAGCCTGTCCGAGTAACCGGAGAACGGAGCGTCCGAAAGAACCTCACCTACGCGGATAGTTGAGTTCACGAAGTTGTCCGTCAGGACCCAGGACTGCGAACCCGCCAGATCAAGATCTCCCACTTGTGGTGCGAAGCCAACGGGCAGGTCTCCAGATTCGTCTAGCGCGATCTGGTCGGTGTTGAGGTCCCCGTTGTAGGCGCCTAGACCGAGCCAGTATCTTGGAGCCGGATAATCGGTCTGGTGCTGGTTATTCCAGACCTCACCGTAGAACAGCCATGAACCGAAGTCGTTTGTTCCGCATGAGCCGGCATGGTAGTGGTCGTAGTAGTTGCCTGAAGACAGAATGTCTACGGTGGCGTTGAGCGGAGTGCCCTTAGTGACGAAACTGCCCTGCGGCAACAGCTGAGACTGCGACTCAATGTGCGTGAAGATGCGGCAGGCCCCGCCGCCATACTGCTGGTTGTTCTCGGTTATCCAGAGCTGGCCCTGTCCTGCGTAGTACTGGTACCAAACGTAGCCATCCATTGGCGCAAGAACAGGCACGTTGCCGTGGACACCGAGATCGAACCCGGAGTGGGCCCAGCCATCCGGGTCCAACCACGTCTGTAGATATTCACCTTCGTGGAATGCCGTCTCCAGCGGGTAGACAAAGTCATCCATGTCCGGGAACAGGCTGAATGCGGCGTCGTTTACAGCGAATCCGATGTCCTTGCCTTCAGTGAGAGGGAAGTCTCCCTGTTGTCCCACCGGTTCGAAGCCGCCATCGTTAGCTTCCTTCCAGGCGTAGGCATAGATGCGCAGGCCGTTCACAACCACGGGAGTGCCCGCGAACGTGACCTGCATGGTGTGCTGCTCAGTACGGCCACCACCTGTCACCTCGACGGTTGCTTCGACAAGGTGATTCGGAATGATGATCTGGTAGTCGAGAAGCTTGATCGTCCGCGTAGTGCCGTTTGAACGCACAAAGTCGGCGCTCTCGCCTATCGCAAGGTCGATCTGGAGCGGCCACGAACTGGATCCTGACACAATCTCAGAGAACGATATGTTGTCGAGTGGAACGTCAATATCGTTGACGTCGATCACGCCCACGGATGTTCCTATCGGTGCACCTTCATCAACGTTGAACGGACCTGAATCGACGATGATTGGAGCGTGGTCGTTCTCACCGAGCAGGTTGATCGTAAAGGTTCTCGTGACCGCGGTCAGGCCATCAGTAACCTGCACCTCGTAATTGACGAACGAGATCGTCTCTCTATCGAGAACACTCGAATCTTCAACAGAGATCTCACCGGTTAATGCATCTATGTTGAAAACCGTCTCGCCTGCGCCACCTGGCACTTCTGAGTAGATGAGTGTCTCCTCAGGCAGATCAGGATCTGTGGCAACGACGGTGTCAACGAGCGAGCCCACCGGTGAGTTCTCGATAACTTCAAACGGTCCGGTGGAGACGAATGCTGGCGGGAACTCATTGACTCCAATTAGCACGATGCTGGCTGTGATACCAACCGTAGTTGTGCCATCTGTGACCTCGATGTCGTAGTCAAACGAGGGCACTGACTCCGCATCGAGCAGCGTCCCGTCCAGGATCTGGACAGAAACCAGGCCAGTGACGGGGTCGATATCGAACACGTTCTCGCCCGCGCCACCTGCAACTTCCGTGAAGGTGAGCGTGTCCGCAGGATTCACGTCGGCGTCAGTGGCCGTAGCAACTCCGACCGAGGTCCCGTTAGGCGAGTTTTCGGCGACGTTAAGTACCCCTCCGAAGGTCCAGACCGGGATGTTGTCCTGCACTCCAATCAGGTTGATGAGCAAGAACGTAACGACGGTATTCTCGCCATCGAACACCTGCACTGCGTACACCAGCGAGGTTTCTATTTCGGTGTCGAGCGCGGCGGGGTCTTCAACCGTGATGTTGCCCGAGGAGTCAATCGCAAAGGTCAATTCGCCTGAACCGCCCGCAACCTCAGAGAAGATCAGCGTTTCAGTCGGAAGATCTGCGTCCGTGGCTGCGACACTTCCGACAGGTGTGTCGGCAGGTGAATTCTCAGGCAGATCGAACGGCCCGGACGCAGTAAATGTCGGCACATTGTCGTTTACCGAGGTCAGGTTGACATTGACCGTAGTCGGGACATTCGACAAGCCATCGGAGACCTCTATGTCGTAGAGGAGAGAGGTCACCGTTTCGTAGTCGAGCGTTGTTGGGTCTTCGACGGTTATCTCACCGGTGACCGGGTCGATAGCAAACGTCGCTTCGCCTGCCCCTCCCGACACCTCTGAGAAGCTGAGCGTCTCCAGCGGTAAATCACCGTCTGATGCCGTCACAGTTCCAACAGCAGTCGTCGCCACTGAGTTCTCAGGTATCGAGAATGGACCCGACTCCGTGAATACAGGTGCGAATTCGTTAAGCGGGTTGATGTTGATCGTGACGGTTATCGGGGTCGTGAAACCACCGTCGGAAACCTCGATGTCATATGCGAGGAATGCGTCAGTCTCTGAGTCCAGTGCAGTCGGGTCTTCGACAGTGATCTGCCCAGTGACGGGATCTATCGCGAATGTTGTCTCTCCGGCACCACCGGCTATCTCAGAGAAGGCCAGCGTTTCGGCAGGCAGATCGTCGTCAGTCGCGATCACGGTGCCAACATTTGTTCCCGCCGTGGAGTTCTCATCGACTGAGTACGGACCCGATGCGATGAAGACCGGCGCGTTGTCGTTAAGCGGAGTGAGGTCGATGGTCACGGTGACCGGCACATCAGATGCCCCGTCCGACACCTGGATGTCATACGTCAGGAATGGTGTGGTCTCGTAGTCGAGCGCCCCCGGATTTTCGACTGTTATCTCACCGGTTACAGGGTCAATCGCAAAGGTCGCTTCACCCGCGCCACCTGGGATTTCCGAGAACGTGAGTGTGTCCGGCGGCAAGTCGTTGTCTGTGGCCTCGACCGTTCCAACCAGCGTTGTTGCAGGTGAGTTCTCTGGCAATGTGAACGGTCCTGAAGCAGTGAACACGGGCGCATTGTCATTGAGCGGAGTGATATCGATGGTGACGGTCGTTGGGACGTCGAACAGGCCGTCTGAGACCTGGATGTCATACGTCAGCGAGGTCACCGTTTCGTAATCGAGGACCGATGGATCTTCGACGGTTATCGCACCGGTAACAGGGTCGATTTCGAACGAGTTTTCACCGGCCCCTCCAGCCACTTCGCTGAAAACGAGAACATCGCCAGGCAGGTCGTCATCGTTAGCGGCAACGCTATCAATCGGTGTTCCGTTTATGGAGTTTTCCGGTGCTGAGAAGGGGCCAGATACTGTGAAGACGGGAGCGTTGTCGTTGACCGGCGTTATGTCGATCGTGACGGTCGTAGAAACATCAAATGTTCCGTCGAAGACCTGTACTTCATAAGTCAGCGACGATACGGTTTCAAAATCTAGAGCACTTGGATCTTCGACTGTGATCGCGCCAGTGACCGGATCGATGGCGAAGGTGTCTTCACCTGCACCACCTGCTATCTCCGAATAAATCAGTGTGTCTGCTGGTACATCATCGTCCTCTGCCACAACCGCACCTGCAGAAGTACCAAGAATGGCATTTTCCGCTACTGAGAACGGACCGGTGCCTGTGAAGTATGGCGGCGTGCTGTTCGAGCCATTGACTGTGATCGAGACTGTGGCGGCAGTGCTGGTTAGTTCGCCATCGAAGACTGTGAAGATGAACGAATCGGGGCCGTTGTAGAAAGGATCAGGGGTGTATGTGACCTGAGCACTCGTCGGCGTCAGCTGTGTAATGTCCGTGACTGTTCCGTTCGGTGGATCAGCAGGTATGAACGTCAGCGTGTCGCCATCAATGTCGGAACCGGTCAGTACGATGAACAGTGGCACATCTTCGTCAGTCACCACCGCCTGTCCGTCCGCAACCGGAGTTTCGTTTATATCGGTGATATTGATCGTGACGGTCACAGGAACGTCGAACGTTCCATCTGAGACCTGAATGTCATAGGTCAGTGTCGGGTTGGTCTCTGTATCCAGCATGGCCGGGTTTTCGACCGTGATTGCGCCCGATACCGGGTCGATCGCGAATGTCGCCTCACCGGCACCGCCCGAAATCTCGGAGAAGGTCAGCGTTTCGGCAGGCAGATCGTCGTCAGTTGCCGCGGCTGTGTCCACCGCGGTCCCGATCGGTGAGTGTTCATCAACATCGAAAGGACCCGAAGCGGTGAATATCGGTGGAAACTCGTTGATCGGCAGCAGGTCGATGCTGACTGACAGGGTGACGATGCTTGTGCCGTCGGATACCTGTATGTCATAGACAACGCTGTCTACGGTTTCACGATCCAGCGTTGCAGGGTCCTCGATCGTGATCAATCCGGTGTTCGGGTCGATCTGGAAAACGGACTCACCGGCTCCACCTGCCTGTTCCGTGAACTGGAGCGTGTCACCTGGCAGGTCAGCGTCGGTGGCGGATACCTGTACAACTGAGGTGCCAACGGGAGAGTTCTCGTTGATTGCAACCGGTCCAACCGGATCAAATACCGGCAGGTTGTCATCCAGCGGTAGCAGTTCGATGATGATGGTCGTTTGGGTCGTAAACGTGCCGTCACTAACCTCAACATCGAACTCGACCTGGCTGGCTGATTCGAAGTCCAAATTGGCCGGGTCTTGCACTGTGATCTCGCCGGTGCTTGAGTCGATATCGAATACACCAGCGCCTGAACCTGCGGCAACCTCGGCTATGGTCAGCAGGTCGCCAGGGCTGTCAGCATCCGAAACCTCTACTAAGCCGACAACCGCTCCTACTGGTGAATTCTCAGTGATGCTGAACGGTCCTGTCACATCAAATACGGGAGTGAATTCGTTGACCGGCAGCAGGTCGATCTGCACCGTCTGCGGGACAGTGTTGAGACCGTCCGAAACCTCTACGTCGTAGAAAAAGGTCTCTGCGACCTCAAAATCGATAACGGTGTCGTCCTCAACTGTGATCTCTCCGGTTGTTGAATCGATAGAGAAGATCGTTTCTCCGGCGCCACCCGCCGCCTCTGTGAAGGTAAGCAGCTCCTGTGGAAGATCATCATCCGTAACCACAACAGATCCGACACTTAGCCCATTCGCCAGGTGCTCATCGATCGTGAACGGACCCGCCGATACGATCACCGGAACAAACTCGTTCACACCGGTCAGATCGATCCTCACAGTCAGCAACACAGGGTTCGTGCCGTCTGTGACCTCGATGTCGTAATCAAGGAACTCGTTCAATTCGCGGTCGAAATTTACAGAGTCCTGCACGGTGATCTCGCCGGTAATTGAATCGATCTCGAAATCTGATTCGCCAGCGCCACCCGCGATCTCCGTGAAGCTGATCGGTTCAAGGTCTGGATCTGACGCGACGACGGTGTCTACTGATGTGCCTGGCGCAGAGTTCTCAGGAACCGAGAACGGACCACTATCTGTGACGATAGGCCCACCTTCGTCCAGGTTGATCAGATTGATGAGGACAGGGACGGTGACGGTGTTTGCGGAGTCGCTGAGTTCAACTTCGTACACCATCTGTTCGTTTAGCTCGAAGTCGAGGTTCGCCGGGTCTTCAACCGTTATCTCGCCGGTGGCCGGATCTACCGTGAATGTGGTCTCGCCGAGTCCACCTGCTTTCTCGGCATAGGTGAGCCCTTCGAGAGCATCGTCGCTGACGGTCGATCCAATCGAGCCGACGATCGTCCCGGCAAGCGAGTTCTCAGGTACAGACAGAACGCCGATGCTTGGATCAAGGTACTCGACGTAGAGCCGCGCCGCCAGAGCCGGGTCGTTGTCGAACGATGTCCACGAGTGGTGCTCACCTGGTGTCGTAGGGCTACCGTTCTCAAGCAGCACGATATCGGTGGCACCGGCGTTGTTGTTCACCAGTTGCTGCACACCGATTCTCAAAGAGGGAGAATTGATCACCGATCCAGGAGATTGGCGGACCCAGGTCCACGCCTTCTCATACTGAACGCGACTGGCCCAACGATCATATGGTGAGGACGCTCCACTGAATGTGGCTGGAGCCAGTTCGTCCTGGAATGAGAGCAGCGTAGGTGTCGAGAATCCCCAGCCGTTCTGAGTGAACTCAACGTACACGTCAAGAATGATTGCGTTCTCAGGAATATCCACTCCCTGCCATCGCCATCCACCCACAACTGCGGTGTCTGAACCTTCGGCGCCTGATCCAGGCTGCCCGGCGTAGATGCCTCCTGAAGTGAAGTTCGTGTTAGGCCAGCTATCGGGGTCCTCGTAACCATCGTCAGACGATTGAGCGATGTTCAACCAGGCCGATACGGGCCCCGGAACAGCGACGCTGAACAAGATCTCGAAATCGACTGTCTGATTCGCAGCTGCGTCTTCACATTTGACGTAGTAGGCATAGTCACCACCGTCAACGAGTGGGCCTACCGGTGTCTGGTGAGTTGTGCCACCTGTAGTGGCGAAGCCGGACATTGATGCAAATGACGTGCCGGGGGAGACATCCACTCGACAAGTAGCCGTTTCATGCGTCGAGACTTCCAATGTGGCTGCGGTGGTGCCTGCCGGAAGTAACCCGGTCGGTGATGGCGAAGAAATTATTGGTGCTGTCGTATCCGGTGCAACAGAGAAAGAAATTACGAAATCAGTAGTTTGTGTATTACCGAATGAATCTTGACAACGAACATAAAAATCGTAGTCGGTGTCACCGGTGAGTCCAGTTAACAGTGTTGAGTGAGATCTTCCACCTGTCGTGACGAAGTCTGTCATCAGCGCCGAAGTGAAGTCTTCGCCAGGGACGCTTGAGTAGCGACATATGGCGTTTTCGTCTGTATCCAGTTGAAGATCAGTCTGTGAAGTCTCAGATGGGAGCGTGCCCGTTGGCTGCCCATTTGAAGAGATCGGCACAAAAACGTCTGCGCCGAGAACCCGGAAGGTGATCAGGTAGTCAGTAGTAGTCGGGTTTCCTGCTACGTCTTCACATCTAACAAAGTAGTTGTACTGGATCCCGGTGATGAGACCGGAAAGATCGAATGAGTGGCTTGCAGTGCCGGTGACATCGAACACGCCGGTCATCAGCTGGTAATCGATGCCTGCGGTCGTGTCGTAGCGGCAGACTGCGCTCTCGTCAGTCTGGACATTGATCGTCGCCGCAGTCGTGCCTTCTGGCAGATCGCCAACGGGATCGTGACTCAGGACTTCAGGTGGAGCTGTATCGGAACCCTGTTCCCAGGTGATTCGGAGAATCGGTGCGCGGGTGGGGTCGCCATCGAATGTCACCCAGTTGTGGTACTGCCCCTGTACACCGTCCGGCAGTCCGGTTTCCAGCAGAACTGCCGTATCGATCCCGCCAAAATCGTCTACCAGTTCCTGTATTCCGGCAGCCAGAGAGGGTGTTTCGTGCCACGATCCGGGCGATTGCCTGTCCCACGTCCACTCCAGGTTGAAATCTGTGAGATTCGCTGTGCGATCCAGAGGACTGTCCGACGAGCTGAAGGTTGCAGGATCTCCAGCAGACTCGAAACTCAGGGTAGTTGGGATCTCCCAGCCCCAACCAGACTGGTTGAACTCAACATGAGCCGAAAGAATGTTGGCGAACTCGGGAATTCCGAGTCCGGTGAAGCGGAAACCGCTTGTAACCGGACCGCTTTCTGAGGGAGTGCCGATGAAGGTGGCGGTGGCGGTATCGCTATACCCAGGCCACCAGGGATCAGGATCGTCGTACGCATCGTCAGTCGAGGCCGCGACCTGAGAAACGATCTCTGTCGACTGTCCACTTACCGAAGTAAGGCCAGCCGCCAGGAAGAACGCTAACGCGGCAACCGCAGGTATCCCTCTTAAGGCGGTTTTGACCACTAGGACACCATTACCCGCGACTTGCTTCCGGATCGCAAGCCGATTTCACTGTCTGATGCGTAACTGATTTGTGGCCGGGAAAGCGACCGAAAGGTTACAGCCGGATTGACTTTGTGTAAAGCGAAACAGCTTGACCGCGTTAAGTACACGGTAACGAGTGGATGTGACCTGGCAGGCGGTGCGGTTTTTCGCGAATTTATATGTTCAGTAGATTTACCGATATTGGTGCTTAACATCTATTTGTCAATTACCACTTTTCAAACCCGTTTTTATAAAGGAAATCTCGACGTAATACGATTCCAACACGATTCGACTCCGACTTGTCCGGTGACTACACCACGCCGGGTCTACGAGCGAGCCACATGCACCAGATTGCTCTGGGCAGATTCAAGCAACAGAAACTGAAGTCAGAGGCCGGTGGTTAAGCCTCCTGGACGTCGATCCACTTTCTAAAAGTGAATCGCCTCACCAGTCACCTGGGCTCCGGCTTCCTTCACAGCCTCTGAAAGCGTCGGATGTGCATGCGTCAGCTTGTGTAGTTCAAGGTTCGTACCTTCCAGGTACTTGAGCATGCCAATCTCAGCTATCAGCTCTGTCGCCTCAGGACCGATCACGTGTGCGCCGACCACTTCACCGGTGTCCGCGTCCGTGATGACCTTCGCGAATCCATCGGAATCTCCAATTGCGACCGACTTACCGGCTACCGCGAACGGCACCTTGCCGATCTTGACGTTGATTCCACGCTCGTTAGCTTGCGCCTCAGTTAGACCGATGGATGCGATCTGTGGGTTGCAATATGTGCACCTGGGCATCGACAAATAGTCTTCGATAGGCTCAGTCGAGTGGCCAGCCGCCATCTCTGCGGCCACAACTCCCTGGTCAAATGCCACGTGTGCAAGCGCAAGCTTTCCGTTCACGTCGCCGACAGCGTAGACGCCGCCGACGTTTGTCTTCATGTAGCCGTCTACTTCGATGAACCCGGCTTCGTTGGTTTTGATACCAACCTCTTCAAGGCCGATTCCATCCGTGTTCGGCTGCACTCCTACTCCCAGCAGCACCTTGTCGCAGGCGAACTCTTTCTCCTCGCCGCCTTCTTCGTACTTGAGAGTGAGCTGCTTGCCTTTCTTTTCGACACCGCTCACTTTCGCACCGAGGGCGAAGTCGATTCCCTGCTTCTTGAACTGGCGCTCCAGCTCTTTAGAGACGTCCTCGTCCTCTTTTGGAACTAGATGGTCCATGACCTCGAACATTCGAACTTCGGTGCCGTATGCATTGAAGTAGTAGGCGAACTCACAGCCGATGGCGCTCGCTCCAACAATGGCGATCGCTTTTGGCTGGTCACGCAACTCGAGAGCGTTACGGCTGGTGATGATGTTCTCGCCGTCTATCTCCAGTCCAGGCAGGGAACGAGCACGCGCACCTGTGGCGATCACGATGTTCTTGCCGGTGAGTGTTTCGCCACCCTCAACCTCCACCTGCGTAGAAGACTTGAGAGTCGCCTTGCCCTGGAAGACCTGGATCTTGTTCTTCTTGAACAGGAAGCCAATGCCCTGGGTCAACTTTGCCGATACTTTGCGACTGCGGTCCACTGCCTTGCCCATGTCCGCTTTGAAGTTGTCGAACGAAAGGCCCCACTCGTCAGCCTCGTTAATGTGGTTAACAAGTTCAGCGTTTTTCAGCAGTGACTTGGAAGGGATGCAACCCCAGTTAAGGCAAACACCGCCGATACCGCCGATTCCGGTTCCATCGTCTTTTTCGACAACGGCCACACTCAAGCCTAGCTGGGCTCCACGAATTGCTGCGTGGTAACCGCCGGGGCCAGCGCCTATGACTACAAGGTCGAATGAAGTGTCTGCCATTGTGAGATTTCCGTTGACTGGTTTGGTGATGTCAAGAGCAGTCTGGCCACCATAGTCTGAGGCGCGCGACCGCTCGTGTGTTTAGATCAGGTAAGCGTAGCCGAACGATTATACGCGGCAGCTTAGGCGAATTGGCGTCAGGTTCAGGCTGACTCGGCTAACTTGCAGGAATAACCTGAGGTTCAGTCAGTGTTTTGGAATCGACGACAGACAATAGCTGTCCTTGCTATCTACTGGATGAACTGTCCTGAAGATCCTGATGATGGACTCAGCCTTGTTGCGCCTCTTAAATGCCGCCGCTCCGGTCGCTACCGTGATTGGATGTGTCACTCTGGCTGCGACAGACAGCCTGGCGTCGGTGTTAACCCCCGGCTACGACTTTGTCGGGGAGACAAGTAGCCAGCTGATGAACCCTGAGGCACGGTACTCCACGCTCACCCGTGTTTCTCTAGCACTGTACGCCGTACTAATGGTCCCGTTTGCAACTCGATTCTCGATTGAAGCGGTCTCCCCACCAAAGCATGTCGGCCCAGCTCCCGGCTTGCTGGCGATCGGCGGCGTGTGGGTTCATATCGTCGCCGCTATCGTTGCTGCGGCCGCCAGCAACGATTCAAACAGCAGCGTCGTTGGCAGTGTTACAGCCAACGAGGTTCATGACATGGCCGCGAGGGTTATGTTCGGCGCCTGGCTGGCTGTTCTGATAGGAGCATCGCTGGCCCGTAACTCCGACTCGTTCCTGTCGAGGAAGTTGACAATCACACTGACTGCCCTCGCGACAACTGGGGCTGCGGTATTCGCGTTCGAAGTGGTGACGGAGATCAACGGCCTGCTGGAAAGAGTGATCGCGACGCTGCTTGTGTTGTGGATGATTGCAATCGCAGTGAACTGGTGGCGAAGAGATGCTGAACACCAGGCCGGGTCGACTACGCGACCTTGAACAGCCTGTACATCTTGTGCAACACGTATCCGGCTGTTGCACCTGCGATTGTGGAAGCCATCGCACCAACCGCCGCTGTGATCGTTATCGGAGCCCAGTGGCCGCAATCCAGCCTTGCGCTACAGATCCAGGCTGAGGTTCCTGCATAGGCTCCGAAGAAGATGACCCCGAAAAACGCACCGACAGCTGCACCGACTAAGACTGCCTTGCGACGCGACCACTGGGGAGAGTTGGCATCGTGGACCCTGGTGATGATCGGCTCATTGCCTGGACCCTGCGCCGGCGTCGGTGGAGTGCCTGTTGGGGATTCTGTGCTCATGCTGACAGACAATTATGGGCACAGTTGGCCGGTTTCGCTTGCCAACGTTTGCACCACACAGCCCGGCCTACCGGAGCTTTTTGGTGAAATAGATTGCGAGGTCGTGGCTTACAGTTATCTTCTCGCCGTAGGACACGGGTTTTTCGCCGTCCATCAGGCCGCGACCGTCAGGGATGTAGCCTCGAAGCACATACATGCGCTGTGCTTTTCCATAGTCGGCACCCATTCCCACGCCTATACCCGAGTATGCTGAGCGTTCAGCTACGATCTTCTCAGCTTCATCCATCAGAGCGGTGCCGATCCCCCTTCTCCACAGGTGCGGCAGAATGCTGAAATCGTTGATCTCCGGGATGCCTTTCTCCCGGAACCATGGGTAGTCAGGTGCCCAGATGATCGTGAGGTATCCGGCGAATTCCTTATAGAGCCAGGCCACAAGCACATCGCGGTTCCCTGCGTTCTGCTCTCGTAGATAGCGTTCCAGCAAGGGAGTCGTCTTGCTCCAACCCGCATTTTGGTGGCCTGCGACTATCTCGGCCACGTCTTCGGCTTTCAGACGGGTAATTTTCAGTCCCTCGATCACCGATTCGTCGACTCCGTTACTTCTTTTTGGGCTGCGATAATCAGGAATCCCGGGCGCATTCGCTCTTCAAGCAACTCCGGCCGTTCCTTTTCTGCATCCGCTGTTGCGTGTGGTTTAAGCATACGCGTGATCCTGAACCCAGCATCGATTAGCGTGTTGACAATCGTCGCTGTGGTTTTGTGGTACTTCACTACACCATCTACAAACCACCTTGAGACCCGCTCGCCCTCATCCATGTAGTCGGTCATTTTGTAGCCGACACGATCACCGTTTTCGTCCTCGAGCCATGGTGAATCTAACCGTCCCTGGCTCGAAGTTCCAACCGGATGCTCCATGGAGAACACGTAAAGTCCTCCCGGGCGAAGCCACTTATGGATTTTGGAAATCACTGGCGCGATGTCTTCAATGTAGTGGAGCAGGAACGAACTGACGACAAGATCGAACTCTTCCAATTCGAATGACGCGTATTCAGCCGGTATATGTATATATGTGATTCCTGCCTGATCGTGCGACCTCGCCTTTTCTAGCATGCGCTCTGAAATGTCCATGCCGGTCACGGACTCAGCTCCCTTTTCGATCAACAGCCTGCACATCTCACCGGCGCCGCAACCCATATCCAGCACGCGCATGCCTCGCACGTCCGGCAGGAGGCTCCTGATCGCAGGCTGCTCCAGCGCTTCATTGATCCCCGCCCCTGTTTCTCGCAAATGGTCGTAGCCCGCGAAAAACTCCGGATTGTCGTAAATGTTCTGTGGCATGTGCTGTCTACTGAGGTGAGACGAATCGCCAGGCTTTGGATGCAATCAGGAAACTGCACTCGATCATCTCGGCCGCTCCACTCCTACGCGTATACTGCGGCAAACCTATCATCTCCGCACCGGCAACTATTCGCCATTACCAGAGACGGACCCCGAGAACACATGACCACAACGCTCCCTCCCGCATCTGACAACGCCGCACTCCAGGACGCCGCCAACAGGCACCTCTTTGTTGGCATGACCAACGCCGCCCAACTCGCCGAAGAAGGCGGCCCGCTCGTCATGGACTCAGCGGAAGGCGTCTACGTCACCGCTATGGACGGCAAGAAGTACATCGACGGTATCTCCGGCATGTACTTCCGCAACGCCGGCCACGGTCGGGAAGAGATCGCCCGTGCGGTGTACGAACAGCTCTCCCGCATATCGATGAACGTCTACGCAGGTGCAACTCCCGCAACTATCCAGCTTGCGGCCAAACTCGCAGAACTCACACCCGGCGACCTAACACGAACCTTCTTCTGCCAGGGAGGCTCCGAAGCGAACGAATCGAGCCTGAAGATGGCGCAGGCCTACCACATGCGCCGGGGTGACAAGGGTCGTTACAAGGTCATCTCTCGCAAAGGCTCGTACCACGGCTCCACCTACGGCACCATGTGGCTCGGCGGCCATCCAGGATTTCCGCGCACCGACTACCAGCCGAAGCCTGCGAACGTCGTCACTGTGCCCGCACCGCACTATTACCACTGCGAATTCGGCTCGACATCGCCCGAAGAGTGCGGCGAGCTATCTGCGAAGGCCATCGAAGAGGCGATCCTGTTCGAAGGGCCGGAAAGCGTCTCGGCAGTAATCGGCGAACCGGTCTCGCAGCCACTTGGCGGAGTCGTCCCGCCGTCCAACTACTGGCCGCTGGTCCGAGAGATCTGTGACAAGTACGGCGTCGTGCTCATCTTCGACGAAGTGATCACCGGCTTCGGCAGGCTCGGCAAGTGGTTCGGCGCCGACTTCGTTGGCGTCACGCCGGACATCATGAGCTTCGCCAAGGGCATCACCTCCGGATACTTCCCCGTTGGCGGCTCCATCGCCACCGCTGAGATCGCAGACGTCTTTTCCGGCGGGCCAGAGAAGACGTGGAGCCACATGTACACCTACTCGGCGCATCCCGGCGGCGCGGCCGCAGCGCTGGCAAACCTGGCAATCGTCGAGCGGGAGAACCTTGTCGAGAACGCCCGCGCCCGCGGCGAGCAGCTTGCCGACAGGCTTGCCGAGATGAAGGAGAAGCACCCGATGATTGGCGATGTGCGCGGGGCAGGGCTGATCCAGGGCATCGAGTTCGTTGCCGACCGTGAGACGAAGCAGCACTTCGACGCTTCGATGCACGTAAACATGCGCCTGACCGAGAAGCTGATCGACCGCGGTGTCTGGATCCGCGTCCCCGCCTACATAATCCCCATCGCCCCGCCGCTGGTAATCACCGCCGACGAACTAAACGCCCTCGCAGACGCCATCGACGAAAGCCTCACCGAAGTTGAGAAAGAGCTGGGGGTGTGAGGTGCAGGAGTCAACAGTACACGAGGTAAGTAGGTGAAAGCTATGGAACAGCCGCAGCGAAACAACATTACTGTGCTCGAGTTCTTGAGTTATCGAGCAATTAACGGACTCGAGATCACGCCAAAATTCCAGCGAAGAACCATCTGGAGCAGACCAGCGCGATCATTTTTGATCGATACAATTCTTAGAGAAATGCCGATACCACCAATTTATCTTAGGATGTTTCAGAGCAAAGACCGAAAAAGAACTGTTCGGCAAGTTGTTGACGGGCAACAACGGATTCGGTCAGTATTGGACTTTGTGGAGGGCAAATACGAACTATCCAATAGCCTTGAAGCTGGTTACAAGGGTTCAGGATACGATGATTTGGACGAGTCAGAACAAGATCGCATACTAAATTATGGCTTTAATTGTGAAATATTTTCGGGAATTTCGGATGAACAAGTACTTGAGATTTTTGAGCGCCTCAATACGCACTCAATTAGCTTGAATGCCCAAGAGCTACGTAATGGCAAATTTTTCGGGCCTTTCAAGCAATCTGCATATTCAACTGCCCGAGACCACCTAACTTTCTGGCGCAATCATCGGATATTCTCGGAAAACGCAATCGCTAGAATGAGAGAAGTCGAACTAATTAGCGAATTGATGGTAATGAGCTTGAGCGGCATGCAAGATAAGAAAGCGTCAATTACTGATCATTACAAGAAGTACGACGAACAGTACGAACTCAGAACGCGAATAGAGAATCGTATACGGCACGTATTGGATCAAATAAACTTGGCGGTACCTGAAACTTTGGGCCAGTCTGAATTCAGACGTAGCCCGCTGTTTTACTCACTGTTTGCAGCGATATATCATGTGCGTTATTCATTAAAGAAGTACGACGCGATCAAGTCGCCTAAGACCAGATTGACTTCCAATATGATCGAGCGTTTTGGGGATGCAATCCGATATCTGTCAAATGTAATAGTTGATGCTAGAAAAAATCAAGGCATTGCTCCTCGCAAATGGCAGCCGTTCGTGACTGCCTGTCTTCGTCAAACAGACAATATAGGTCCCAGGTCAACTCGCACCGAGACTCTGCTTAAACAAGTGATGTAGCCATGCCGAGGCATATGCCAGAGCTTGAGGCGAGCTTTTCTGACAACGTCGATGCGAACATTTCATTCGCTCTCCGCGCTCACTCAGCTAGATCATTGTCAGGGGATCGATCGGTCTGGAACTATCGTGACGTGTGGATCGCCTATGAAGCAGCGTTTCTTCGAATCTATGGGCAGTGGGAAGGTTTGATCGAGGCTACTTTCATCAGGCAGATGTGTGGATTCGCTTCCACAGGGTCGAGCGTCCGACCGGTAGGGCTGACATTTCCGTCGTTCTCCAGTGCAATGCGAAAACTGCTGGGTCCAGGAGGCAAATACTTGAGTTGGTGGGACCCAACTCGCGTCATCAATAGGGCTAATCGATACTTGATCAACAGTGAAATCGAATTGGTGTTTCGTTCAGCGGTTTCTAGATTGGAGCATTTCAGCGTCATCCGACATCGTATTGCGCACCAGACAGATGACGTAAAACAGCAGTTTCACAATACGACGATGGCACTAGCCGGTAGGCGTTACAGTGGCGCCACGGTAGGCAGGTTTTTGCGTAGCCAAAGTCACCCGACATCGAGTTCGAGTACCTGGTTGGAATCGATCGCGCAGGAACTGAAACTCTACGCGCGCCAGATTTATCCATGAAAAGATGCAGTAGTCGGTGCAGTGACTAAATGACAACATCCAGTACGTCGTCGGCATTAAGTACAGGCGAGCCTGAATCCTCAGCAGCTTTGGATTCTGAGAATTCCACACGCAAATCCCTGGGCCTGATGATTGGCCTCTCTGCGGGGCATGGGATCAAGCATTTCGGGCAGGGGGCGTTGCTGCTTATCAGCCCGCACATCCGTGAAGCGATGTCGCTCAGTGAAGTGGCGTTCGGCGGCATCGCAACATCGCAGTCAGCAGCATCGGGAGTCGCAAACGTACCGGCGGGCATCCTCTCCGATGTCTACAGACGTCGTGTCGCCTGGCTGCTCACCATCTCCATGCTGCTCGTCGGCACCGGCTACCTGATCGTCGGCATATCGCAGTGGTACTGGCTCGTCATCATGGCGGTCAGCATCATCGGCTTCGGCACCAGCCTGTGGCACGCGCCTGCGTTCGGCACGCTGGCCGCCAACTACCCGGAGCGTCGGGGCGTTGCGATGTCTGCCCACCTGACCGGCGCGCAGATTGGCAACACTCTGAGCCCGATCATCATCGGCATGATGCTGTCCGGCTTCACCATCGGGTTCCTTTCACTGCAGTGGGACGGCATGCACTGGCGGCTTGTCTCTGCGTTGCTGTTCATCCCGGCAGCACTGACTGCACTTGCGGTGATTTTGCGAGTGAAGACGGCAGGGCAGGAAGCCACACGCAACATGACGCGGGCTGAGTACATGGCGTCGGTGAAGCGTCTTGTGACGAACACGGGCGTGCTGGGCATGGTTGTGCTGGGGGCGTTCCGGGGAGCGGTGCACACGGCGTTCCAGGCGTTCCTGGTTCTGTACATGACGGAGGAGCTTGAATACTCGGCGTTCGTGGTTGGGCTACACGTTGCGTTGATAACGATGGCGGGAATCGCTTCGACGCCTGTGATGGGGATCATTTCCGACCGCGTTGGCCGCAAGCCGGTGATAGCGACAGCGATGTCGTTGATGGCGGTGCTGATCTTCTTCTTCCTGGAGTACGACACGGGAGCGCCGATGACGGTTTTGATCGGTTTCCTGGGGCTGTTCTTCTTTTCAGTGATGCCGATCATCCAGGCGGCGGCGATGGACCAGATCGACAAGGGATCAGAGGGCTCGGGAACGGCGCTCATGTTCGCCGGTGGGGCAGTGATCGGATCGGTGTCGCCGATCGTTGCAGGTTTCATCTACGAGTCGAACGGCTTCACAGGAGTGGTCTGGTTTGCGGGCATGATCGCTGCGACCGGTGCCGTGCTGGCTGTGCTGCTGCCGATGAAGCGGAAAGAGAAGTCTTCGTAACGCACCGGTTGTTACGATGAATTAGTGCACGGGCTTTCGACCCGACTATGTCTGCGATCTCGATAGCGAGGACGTATTCCAAGATGACGCTCAAATCCCTTCGTCTGCTTTCTTTGGCCAGCACTGGCTTCGTACTGGCAGCGATAACCGCCTGCGGTGACGATTTCAGCACCCCAACTCCGTCTGATGCGGCGGCTGAGCCCTCTGCAACCGTTTTGGCCGTTGCGCCCAGTGCTCCGGTGCCTACTGCTACCTCCGCGGTTTCAGGCGAACCGACCAGCACTCCTTCGGCGTTCGACGGAGTCGAAACACACCCGCTGACTGAAATACATGGCGATTTACAGGGACCGTTTGGTCCGGCTGGTGTGCCGACCACTGCGCCGGGTGTGACGTTCGAGTACGAGCGAAAAGCCGACTCAATGCCTGCGGATGGCCCGAGGCCGTATTTGAAGATCGACTGGAACGTGCCACTTCCAGTCGCTTCAGACGACCAGAAGGCCCTGATTGCTTTGCTTGATCGCATTCCTGACACGCCGGAAAATCGGAGATCACTTCGGCTCGGCGATCAAGCACTCTGGAGATCGCTAACCGGGTTCAATCTCCCTGACGCGGACGATCCTTCAGACGCGTTCATCAACGCATTCATGGAGGCGATTGCGCCAGAGCGCGTGAGCGAAGGAGAGCAGCTCGCAACGTTCCCCGGTCAGGGTCCGTTCCTGTCTGGCCTCACCGACTACATGACCAGCGTCCAGACATTCGACGCGATGGGGTTCGATCAGCGGAACGTCGACCAGACTGCTGTCGCAGGTGTCCCGCCAAACCTCACTGAAGTTATCTCTGGCAGATACGACCGCGAACTTGCCTTACAACTTCTGTCCGAATGCGACTGCCCACAGCCCGAGACCGCCTCATATGGCGGTTACGAGTACTGGATCTGGGGTGACGGACTACAAGGCGACATCATGCTTCGTCTCGCACCTCCGTTGTTTGACCACGTTGGTCGCGGAGGTTACGTGCTCATGACAGAGGATGGCCTGTATCGCACGCTGACGAACCCGCTAATGGAGCAGTTAATAGACACACTCAACGGCTCAGTTCCAAGCCTTTCGGAATCGACGGATCATCTGTTCACTATCGACGTCATGGCCGCGAACAACGTGACTGGCATCTCGTTCCACGACGGCAGTTTCTACGATTAGGAGAGTGTCGTTCCTGAAGGTGATGGCATGGTCGCATCCGGTAGCGGCAGCGACGGTTCCAGGTGGGAGATTACCCGTAGGTCGAACCGCGCCAACGCCCAGCTTGCTCCGCTGCTCTTACCCTTTGAGCACCTCGCAGTTGGCTCAGGTTGGGACGGTCAAGAGTCATACTCGGTGGTCGTTTTGACCCACGAAAGTCGTGCAGCGGCAATCGAAAACGCATCACGCCTCGCAGAGCGCTTCTACAGCACCAACTCAAGCAATGGCCTTCCATGGGCCCTGAAACTCCCTCACCTGGAGCTTTCCGTGAGCGGGAAGTATCTCGTTGCGAAGTTCAGGGGCCAGCAGTCTGCCAACTACATAGGCTCATTCTCCAACCAACTGCTGTTCGCTCACGAGTAACTCGACTCAGACCCACTAATCTGGCTGCGACCTTGATCGGTGCCAAGTTGCTCGTGAGGCCCGAATACGATGATGAGGTTCGATAGCAATTTAGTCTTGTAGCTTTCAGCATCTTTGCTGATAGGCTGCGCTGTCCCGACCATCTCTCATCCGACGAGACGAACTATGAAAGCTATCGACATACACGTTCATGTGCCACGGCATCCTGATCTGCCTGACTATGGCATCGAGCCCGGCCTGCGGAAGATGTTTCGCATGGATGGAGAACCCGACTCGGTAGACGAGATGGCGGCACGCTACGAAGCGGCTGACGTGAGGGCTGTCATCTTCTCGGTTGATGCAGAGACCGAGACCGGTGACAAGCCAGATCCGAACGACTACGTCGCCGAGGTCGTGAAACGATATCCGGACCGTTTTTTCGGGTTTGCCACGGTCGATCCCCGCAAAGGGAAGGCGGCGGTTGAGGAGTTGGAACGGGCCGTCACCGATCTCGGGCTTATCGGTCTGAAGCTTCACCCGATTCACATGGCGTTCTTCCCGGATGACCCTGAGTTCGAGCCACTTTTTGATACCGCAGAGCGTCTCGGCATCCCGGTACTGATTCACACCGGCTACGCGGCTGCCGGCGCTGGTACTCCGGGCGGCGGAGGCTTCAAGCTGGCCTACTCTCGGCCCATTCCGCATATCGACAACCTGGCCGCTGATCATCCAAGCCTGAAGATCATCATGGCGCACCCTGCCTGGCCGTGGATTGACGAACAGATAGCCGTGGCACTACACAAGCCGAACGTGTACATCGATCTCTCAGGCTGGGCTCCGAAGTACATCCCAAAGCAACTGATCACGGAGGCTGGCGGCAGATTGCGTCGCAAGGTGTTGTTCGGCTCCGACTATCCGTACATGCCGCCAGAACGCTGGCTGGAAGAGTTCGCTGAGCTTGAGATCAGGGAAGAAGCCAGAGAGTTGATCCTGCTTGAGAACGCGAAGACAGTGCTGGGGCTGGACCAATAGCGAATTCCCGTCTTCAGAAGAGGCTTCGTGATGGCCAAATGGCGATGCGTATGTGGCGAACAAATTCGGTCGAGTGGCGATATTCCAAACCCGATTGAATGGCAGATTGTCTACTCTGCGGACTGGGATGACTACCTCGATACGGAATTCCGATCAGAAGAGGACCGCCTCAAGTTCGAGGTCGAGAAATTTCGGCTTGTATATAGATGTCCTAAAAGCGGACATCTGTACGTGTTTTGGAAAGACAGTATGCCAACCGTGTACGAGCCAAAATTCACTGGATGGTCGGAGAGTTCTGAGGGAGCCGAAACCTAACCACTCGCCGCTAGCCGACTGCCCGGCGCGGTCGGCGCCTCAGGCATCTTGGGCTTCTTTGCGGAAAGTGCCGCCAGGGAGCCCAGCGCTGCCAGCCCTGCGAGTATCAGGAACGGAGTCTCGTAGCTGCCTGTTGTATCCCGTAGAATGCCAGCGAACAGGGGGCCTACCGTCATGCCAATCATCACGATCATCGAGGTGAATCCCATGATCGTCGCGTACGAAGCGCGGCCAAAGTAGTCGGCTCGTATCGAGTTGATCAGCGGCGAACGCACGCCCCAGGCCGCTCCATGCAGCAGCGCAAAGGCAAACGCGCCGAAGATCGAGCCCCACATGGCGAATATGGCGAATCCCGCGGCGTGGGCAAGCATGCACCCTGCGATACCAATCTTCTTGTTGATCTTGTCGCCCACGTAACCGCCACTCAGCTGGGCGAGTATGACAACCACGGCCAGCACTGCGACCACAGACGCTGCCGATCCCTCGGAAAGCCCCATGCCCTCGACCATGTGCGGTATCTGGTGCAGCAGTGCTGCACCCACCACAAGCAAAGCAGCTCCATGGCTCAGTGAGAGCGTCCAGAAAGCCTGGGTTTTCAGGGCCTGCCGGGCGGTCAATCCGGTGATTGCTGGCGCAGGTCGCATCTTGCCTCCGCTGTAGCTGCGTTTCACGCCGTCAGGCAGTTGCCCGTACTGTTCCGGTGAGTGGCGCATGAGTTGAGCAAGAGGAATTCCGACCACAAGAATGATGATTCCAGAAACAAGCGACGTCGTTCGCCAGCCGTGGGCATTCAGGCTCCAGACCACCAGCGGCACGGTGAGCCCACCTACACTCATTCCTGTCATCATCACGCCGAGCGCCATCGCACGTTTTCGGGCGAACCAGTTGGTGACGGTTGTCGCCAGCGGCATGAAGCCGCCAAGGCTCGAGCCCAGTGCCATGAGAGCAAAGGCGATGTAGAACGTTACAAGAGAGTTGATCTGGCTCATGTAGATGAAGCCGGCGCCAAAAAGCACCATGCCTATCTGCATCATGATCTTCGGGCCGAAGCGATCGATGGCCCAGCCCTGAACAGGCCCAAGGATCCCGCTTTCGGCGCGTGCCATCGAGAATGCGCCGGAAAGCTGGCCACGTGACCAGCCGAAGTCGGCCTGCAACGGCAGAACATAGGCGGAGAAGGCGTGGAAAAGCAGTCCGCCATTCAGGATCTGGATCACGAAGCCTGCGGCGACGATCCACCAGCCGAAGAAGATACCGTGACGTGCCCGACGTCGCGCCATCACCGTCGATTTTTCGATCAGCGAATGGTGGTGGCGTTCCGGTTTTGCATCATGTGCGATGTGGAGGGCAGACGCTTTCTTGCTGGGTAGACGGCACGCGGAAAAGAAACGCGACTAACTAGGGTACTCCGCACCGAGTGACAGTGTTGATTGGCCGTCTTTTGAACGCCTCGAGATGGCAGTAACCGCACTCCATCTTGCAGTTACTCGATCCCGACAATGGTCAGCGATCCGTTACTTACCTCAGGCTGAAACCGAGCTCTAGTTCGGCGTTGATCGACTCGAACCACTCGACAACCTCGGGGTGGTACGGGATACCGTTTTCGAGGCGGTCTTTGCTGGTTTCAGCCTCAGGCAGACCCGGGTAGTACACGCGGTCGTGGCCCGGTGCAGGCTTGGTTGCTGCAAGTCCTGACAGGAACGCATCCATGTCGTCCTTGAACTTGTCTACATCTGTAAACGCATCGATCTTGTACGCCGTAAAGAAGTGCCCTGATTTGTTCGAGATGAATCCCGGGCCGATACCGGAGAGCGTGCAGCACATGATGTCTACAATGCAGCCGAAACCGTAGCCTTTGTGCGACCCGTTTTCGCGTGTTCCGCCGAAGGGCAACATGTGCCATGCGCGCCCTTCACCGCGTATGTCCGTTTCAGGCATCTTCTGTTCCGGCATCGGAACGCCATTCTCGTCGGTCAGCCAGTCTTTGAAGATCGCACGGTCCATACGCTCCAGGAGTCGCAACTTGTTTGCGGCAACCTGAGTAGTAGCCACGTCGAACAGGAAGGGCGGTTCATTTCGGGTCGGGGCCGCCCATGCGATTGGGTTGGTACCGAGTCGAGGTTCAGCACCGAATGTCGGCACCATGGCAAAGCCGCCTCCTCCGGTCATACAGACGCCGATCATGTCGTGCTCGAGCGCCATCATCGCGTGATAGCCGGCGGCACCGAGATGACCTGAGTTCTTCATCACGGTCACGCCGACTCCGTGCTTCTCGGCACGCTCAATGGCATCTTTCATGGCAACTGGTGCAGTGTGTAAGCCGTTGCCGCGATCGGCGTCCCATGTTGCAGCGACCGTTGATTCGCGTTCGATGGTCAGGTTTGGCCTGGGGTTCAGCGTGCCATCGTTGTAGCCCTGCACGTAGTGGCGGAGCATGTTGGAAACGCCGTGTGTGTCCACGCCACTGATGTCGGCATGCATGAGTACATCTGCTGAGAGCTTGGCGTCCTCTTCGGTCAGGCCCATCTTGCTGAATATCGCCTCGGTGGCTGCTCGCACTTTGGGTTCTGCGATACGGACTTCATCTTCGGGGGATACGTGGAACCGTTCGAGCATCTCTTTTTCCTGTGCTGAGACTTCAGACGTCGCGAAAAGGCAAACGCGCCGAATCCTAGCACTTCGGCGAGTCAATTGGCGGAGTTGCGTAAATCCAGAGGATTCAGACTCTAGCGAGAAGCAGTTGAGTCTTATCTCTTAAGCAGAAGAACCGGTGCGACGTTGGACCGAAGCACGTCGTCTGCCACGCTACCGAACAGAGCGCGCGTGATACCTGATCGACCCCTGGTTGCCATCACGATGAGGTCAATCTTTTCCTGCTTCGCGAACTTCTTGATAATGCCCGCTGGATCGCCGATCAGCACCTCTGCACGTGCCTTAAGACCCTCTTCCTCAAGCTGCCTGCGGCGGCTGTTGAGCTGATTTCGAGCCCGTTTGATGTGAGCCTGCGTCTCGGCGTCTGCCGCCTCGAACGCAATCTCATAGACCGCCACTGAACCGGCAGTGCCCATCGTTGAAGCGGGGATCGATGAAGGTTGAACCACTCTGAGCAGGATCACCTCAGACCCGAACTTCTTCGCCAGCTCGGCAGCATGATCTATCGCCTTGCCGCCAGCTCTTGCGCCATCGGTCGGGATCATGATCTTTTCGTACAAGGTGTCTCTCCATGCATATTGTTTCCGACCCCGATGATACCGGGCCTGGCGAATTCTGGTGGTATAGCAACTAAGGAATGCATGAGTGGAACGACAGACAACCAGCAACATGAGATTGCCTGCGCTACCATCGCTCGCCATGGCAGAACTCTCAAATGCGGAAGCGCGCCGCATAGCGCTTACAGCCCAGGGCTTCGCAACTCCACGCAACGGCACGAAACCGGATCTCGATGACATCCGGCGTGTTGTCGACCACATCGGCCTTGTCCAGATCGATACAGTCAACGTGCTTTCGCGTGCTCACTACATGCCGTACTACTCGCGACTTGGTCCGTATGAGAATCAACTGGCAGACGAGCTGGCTTATGAACACCGCGAACTGTTCGAATACTGGGGCCACGCTGCTACGTTCATTCCGATGAAGCTCTATCCGGCTATGAGGCACCGCATGTCGGCGCGTGCAAGCGGACGTCGGGTCAAATGGATCGAGGAGATAGAACGGGACCACCCGGGATTTATTGATCGAATCCGTGATGAGGTTGAAGAGCGCGGTCCCATCTCAGTCTCGGATCTGGAGGATTCAGGTGGTCGGACCGGCCCGTGGTGGGGCCTGAGCCGTGGAAAGATGGCGCTCGAATGGCACTTCGATATCGGCAGTCTTGGTGTCCACTCTCGCAAGAACTTCACTCGCTACTACGACCTACCTGAACGGTTCGTGCCAGACGAACACCACGAGGCCGCCAGTCTGAGCGAAGAAGAAGCGAATCGGCTTCTTCTGAAACTTTCAGCGCAGCACCACGGCATCGGCACGATGGCCGACCTTGCCGACTACTACAGGATCAAGATGCCCAAGGCACGTCCTGTTTTCAAAGACCTGGTTGCAAGTGGTGAACTTGATGAGGTGAGTGTCGAAGGCTGGGATGAACCCGCTTATGTGCTGCCGGGGACTGATGTTCCGTCAGAGCACATCGGCGCACATTCGCTCATAAGCCCGTTCGACTCTCTTATCTGGTTCAGAGACCGCACTTACCGAATGTTCGACATGCACTATCGCATCGAGATCTACGTTCCGGAGAAGAAGCGACAGTTCGGCTACTACGTCTTCCCGTTCCTGATGGACGAGGAGCTGGTTGCTCGGGTGGATCTGAAAGCTGATCGCCACAAGGGTCGTCTACTTGTTCAGTCCGCGCACCTTGAAGATGGAGGTGATGCTTTGGCTGTTTCATCTGCGCTGGCCGAGGAACTCGCCACGATGGCGCGCTGGCTCGGTCTCAATCGAGTTGTCGTTGGTCGCAAGGGCGACCTTGTTGGCGACCTGCGGAAGGCAGTTAAATCCGTAAAGCGTTGAGCCGGAATCTGTTTACATCCGACTTTCGCCCTGCCCCGTAACCCGCATCAAGCCGAGATCATCAAGCCCGAAACCGATCAACAGGTGGAGGTCATGCGCCACGGATGGGCAAACACAGCGCTGCTTCTGCTGATCATCGCCCAGGTGTCGACCGGCACGTTCGGTCTGGCTGCGGGCTCGCCCGACCGCGCCGTGTATCTCTGGCTTCACAATGTTGGAGCGTTCGCGATTCTCGGCGTTCTGTTCTGGAAAACGCTCATAGCGGTCCGGTCGCTTAAACGACCTGCGGCGAAACGTCCTCGCAAGATCACGCTGGTCCTGGTGGTGCTGCTAACTATCAACCTGGCGCTCGGCTTCACGTGGCCCACGACCGGCTACTGGTCGGTATCCGGGATATCTGGCATCTCGCTTCACATCTGGACCGGCATTGCACTCACACCACTCGCTGGATACCACGCCTGGAACTACACCCGGCGCCTCAAGGTTGGCTATGACGCCGACCGCCGTGCTGCAATCAAGCTATTCGGGATGGGCGGAGCAGGCTTCGCAGCCTGGTTCATGGTCGAATCCTTGTACCGCAGGTTCGACCTTGGCGCCTCGCAACGACGCTTCACCGGATCACACGAACGTGGAAGCTTTCGCGGCAACGCATTTCCTGTCACATCTTGGATCAACGACGACCCGAAGCCGATCGACCGGACAGAGTGGCGACTACTTGTTACCTCAGCCGATGGACAGTCGCTGACGTGGCCTTACTCCGAGTTGATACAGGGTGCCAATGCATCCGGGCCTGAGACGCTGACGGCAACGCTCGACTGCACAGGCGGATGGTTTTCTCGGCAACGTTGGCACGGCCCAAGGCTGATCGATCTGGTCTCATCGCTTTCATTGGAAGGTGCGAATTCGATCGAGGTCCGCTCCGTGACCGGCTACTACCGCAAGTTCCACATCGACGAACTGGACCATTTCCTACTGGCGACACATGTCACAGATGAGCCGTTGTCGCACCAGCATGGAGCGCCCGTTCGCCTTGTCGCTCCGGGACACAGAGGCTTCGAGTGGGTGAAGTGGGTAACAGAAATCCACTTCAGCAACTCCTCCCACTGGCTCCAACCTCCATTCCCGCTGCAGTAGCAAATTCGACTGCACTTGCGCTGCCGCTGTCTACGCGCCAAGATGACGTCCAGCAAACAGTTCACAGCTAACGGAGAACAAGTATGTACGTAGGGACTCAGGTTGCCGCTCGGGATGACCAGGACTTCAAGATGTGGGCGCAACTTGGCGTCAACAACGTCTGCTCGGACGCGCCAGGCAACCCGCACGACTGGAAGCTGGAAGACCTGGTCAAGCACCGAGAAAAGGTCGAGTCCCATGGAATCACGCTCGACATGGTGCAGCTTCCACTCAGCTCACGCCCGCTCAACGAGTCCCAGAGTCCCCACATCATGCTCGGCAAGAGCCCTGAGCGCGACCAGGAGATCGAGTCAATCCAGAACATCATCCGCATGGTTGGTGAAGCCGGTATTCCTGCGGTCAAGTACAACATGAACATCATCGGCATCCCACGCTCAGAGCGAGAGGCTGGTCGAGGTGGTTCAAGCAACTCAACATTCCGCTGGTCGAAGATGGACCAGGACGAAGCGCCCGGCATGTGGGGCGAGATCGACCCGGACGAGAACTGGGAGCGCATCGACTACTTCCTCGAACGTCTTGTTCCTGTTGCAGAGGAGAACAAAGTCCGCCTCGCCTGCCATCCGCACGACCCCTACACACCTCCCGGCTACCGCGGCGTCACACGACTGCTCGGCACCGTCGATGGCCTAAAGAAGTTTGTGCAGATGCACGAGAGTCCGTATCACGGCCTGAACTTCTGCCAGGGGACCGTCAGCGAGATGCTGGACGACCCTGGCGAGGAGATCTACGACGTTATCCGCTGGTTCGGCTCGCGAGAGAAGATCTTTAACGTGCACTTCCGCAACATCCGGGGCGGCAAGCTCAACTTCATGGAGTCGTTCCCGGACGAGGGCGCTGTCGACATGGTGAAGGCTGCGAAGACATACCAGGAGGTTGGCTACAAGTACATGCTGATGCCGGACCACGTGCCGCACATCGACTCCCGCGACCCGTCAGGCACCGCGTTCGCCTTCTGCTACGGCTACATCACCGCAGTGCTGCAATCGATCAACGAGCCTCGCAAAGAGGGCTGGATCTTCAAGGAGATGCCAGAGTAGGGGGTAATGGGAACAGCCCCGTTGTCTGGTGGCACAGATCCCCAGCACTTGTTATTTCCAGCTTCCTGCAGGCGCCATATAACTGGTCGTTTGCCCTCGATTAGTCACATTGAGGAGAAAGGAGGAGGGCATGAAAATTGCAGATGCATTGATTCTGCGCGCGGATAACCAGCGTCGATTGGAAGAGCTCAAGCAGCGCTTGCTTCGGGTCGCCAAAGTACAGGACGGTGATAAGCCGGCCGAAGACCCGGAAGCTTTGCTCCGAGAGATCGAGCACGCGTCAAATGAACTCGAATCCACGATCCAGAAGATCAACTCGACCAACTCGTCGACGCAGATAGAGGGTGGCCAGTCAATCTCCGATGCCCTCGCAACCCGTGATGTTCTCCGCCTGAAGTTCACGGTCTATCGTGAACTGGCGAAGGCGGCCGCGATCACCCAGGACCGCTACAGCCGATCCGAGGTGAAGTTCAAGGCCACCGTCGATGTGGCGAAGATACAGTCACAGGCGGATGATCTTGCGCGCCAGCACAGAGAGCTTGACGCCAAGGTCCAGGAGGTCAACTGGCTGACGGAGCTGGCAGAGTAATCAGTTGGTAGCCGATTCGTAAGCGTGGACGTTGAACCCCGCTAGCGGCCGGGCAAGCCGCTCCAGGTGGCGCAGGGCAGCGGCCCTCCGGGTTCGAATCCCGGCATAACAACTTATGCCCAGCAAAGTGACAAGGGCACAGGGCACCGAGCAAGGTAACTACCAGGCGTCTGTTTACGAATCGGTGAGGGTGGGTACGGGGACTGATTAGACTGTGCGCTATTCGAATTTAGTAAAGGTAGCCACATGACCAGAGGACCGATCGTCACCGAGGTTGATGTCCATGAGTTCCAGTTCGAAGTGCAGAACATGGCGAAGTCCGGTCGCGGTACTGCGCAGTATGTCGATGGCGGTAAGAGCAACATCACCGGCATCGCGCTTGTCGTTCACACAGACGCTGGAATCACCGGTGAGTACATCAACTCCCGTGTTGCTGATGCTGCGGTGATCAGACAACTCGCCGATGTGGTGATCGGCCAGGACGCACTCGAGCGTGAGTACCTCTACACCGAGACGAAACGCGCTACACAGCAGATCGGAAGGCTTGGCGTCGGCCTGATCGACATTGCGCTCTGGGACATCGCCGGTAAGTTCCACCAGGCACCAGTCTTCCAGCTTCTCGGCGGCCACCGACGGCGATTGCCAACGTATGCCAGCACCTGGAACGGCGACGAGACGCCCGGAGGCCTGAGCACGCCAGAAGACTATGCAGATTTCGCTGAGCAGTGTCTCGAACTTGGATATCCGGCCTACAAGATCCATCCATGGCGAGAAGGACCGGTGCAGCGAGACATTGACATGGCGCTCGAAGTAGCGAAGCGCGTTGGCGGCAAGATGGACCTGATGTGGGACGCTGCATGCAAGTACGAAACGCTGGCAGATGCTGTGAAGGTCGGCCAGGCGCTAGATGAGGCCGGCTACTACTGGTACGAAGACCCGTACAAGGACACCGGCATGTCAGCTTTCGGGCACAAGAAGCTGCGGCAACTCGTGAAGACACCGCTGCTGCTGACCGAGTTTCTGCGGATGCTCGAACCGCACGTGGATTTCGCCATCGCAGAGGGCACAGACTTCCTGAGAGCGGACCCTGACTTCGACGGGGGCATCACGGGAACGATGAAGATCGCCCACGCGGGAGAGGGGCTTGGGCTGGACGTCGAGGTCCATGCCTCAAACGCCGCTCGCAGACATGCAATGGCAGCTATGCGGAACAGCAACTACTACGAGATGGCACTGGTTCACCCGAAGGCCGGGCCATACAATCCGCCCGTCTTTCTGAACGGCTATTCGGACACTCTCGAAGCAATAGATAGCGACGGTTGCGTGGACGTCCCAGAGGGTCCAGGACTCGGTGTCGAGCATGATTGGGACTTCATCATGAAGAACCGCACCGACGGAGTGGAGTACAGGTAGCCCAACCCAAGCGTCTATCACCAGGCTAAGCCGCCACCGTTTCGCTGCGTTCTGCCAGTTGCTTTGCTACGTATTTGACGTCGCGTTGCAGACCCGGCAGCGTGTCGGACCATACGGCGTGCAGGAAGTAGAGCCCCAGGAAGTACAGTCCGGGCACATCTTCGGAGACGCCGTGCTGCTGGCGGGGCTGCTCAGCCTCGTCAAAAACCGGCAGATCTATCCAGTCGAACCCCTTCTTGTAGCCGGTGCACCAGACCACGTTCTTAACATCCAGCACTGTGCCGTCTTCGGTTACTGGCTTGCCATTTTCGACACTCGCTATTCGGGAGACGCGCTCAACACCCGCGGCCCTCAGTTCCTGTGGCCGAATGCGGACTAGCGGAGCGGCTTTGTAAATCATCTTAGGCCGCAGCTTGCGCCCCAGCGGGTTCGATGTCGTGATGGCTCGAGTCATGGCGAACTTCACCAGCCTTGTGCCAATGTGCCGCCCGAACCAGGATTCGAGCTTGAACGGGATCGCGCCCGTCTCTTTCCCGGCTACTATCGTCTTTCTGGTGGACGCCAGCTCATACGCAAGGTCCGCGCCAGAAGTGCCTAGCCCAACAACAAGAGCAGGTCCATCCTGCAGCTGTGACGGGTTCCGGTACTCCGACGAATGCATCTGGAAGATGCTGCTATCCAGTTCACTTGCGAATTCCGGGACTTTCGGCTTCTGGAAGTCAGCCATCGCCACAATCACGTTTCGGGCCTCGATTGTGCCCGCAGATGTCACAGCCGTGAAAGTCTCGCCGCTTTTCGTCAATCGTTCGACGCGAACTCCGGTGCGCACAGGCAGGTCCATTGTTTCTGCGTAGTGCTCTAGAAAATCAGCCATCTGGTCTTTGCCGACAAATGCGTTCCGGGCACCGGGGAACTTCATGCCGGGAAGTCCATTCATATGTGCAGGCGTGAACAGTCGCAACGAGTCCCAGCGATTTCTCCACGCATCGCCAACTCGCTCGTTCGCGTCCACTATCAGGAAGTCGATGCCACGTTTCCTGAGCTCCTGGCCGACGGAAAGCCCCGCTTGCCCGCCACCGATTATGAGCGTGTCTACGTGTTCAACCGTCGTTCTAGCCATTGGATCGCCTCCTCGAATCAAACATTCGGTTCGATGGAGAAGACGCTAAGCAGTATTCAGGGCACTCAAATCGGGCGAACTATGCAACTCGTGAAAAAGCGCGTGGGTATTTCTATGCAGATGGCGTGGGCCTTGCCAGTCCCTGTTCATAGGCATATGCAGTGAGGGCAGCCCGAGACGAGATGTCCAATTTGGTGAAGATGTTGCTGAGGTGGCGGGCAACAGTCTTTTCGCTAAGCACGAGTTCATCTGCAATTGACCGGTTGGTCATTCCGGCCGCCACGAGCCTGGTCACTTCGACCTCTCGCCTGGTCAATGCGCCTTTGACTTCCGAATCTGAGATTCCAGGCCGACCTGTCTCCAGTTTGACGATTTCAGGGGTTGCTCCAAGTTCTTCAAATATTTTGCGTGCGACAGAGCGTTCTATTTCCGCTGTCATATCGTCCCCGAGGCGGCTGCATGCATGGCTGAGCAGCGACTTCACTCTCGCACGTTCATAAGGTGACGAGTATCTCGCCAGCAATCTTTCTGCCTCTCGAGCCCTGGCCAGAGCTTCTTCTGGCATGTTTCTGGCGAGCAGCACGGCGGCAGTCATGCGGTTTGTGAGCGCGAGCAATAGCGATGATGCCGAATCTGAATATTGCTCGGTTAGCTCGGTCAGTGCTGATTCAGCCTCTTCTAATTCTCCAGCATCAAGAAACACTTCCACACCCGCCAGCAGTAGCCGTATACGGTTGTCGAGTGAATGCTTCTCTGTGAGGGCCCGCCGAATGGCGCCTAATGCGTCATCGTGACGACCCTGAGCTGAACTCAGTAAGGCCATGCCAGGCTCTGGATTGCGCCCGTGTTCACTGGCGATACGAAAATTTGTCTCAGCTTCTGGATAATCACCGCGCAGACGACATAGCTCACCAATCTGGTAGTACGCAGCGCCAACTGCCGGATCGCCCGCAGGGGTAGAAAGACGCTCGCGTGCCAACGCAGCCTGTGCTGCTGCTTCTTGCCATGCACCCTGGAACTGCAGAAGTTCTGATCTGTACACGAGGCATTGCCCCCTGAACATCACGAGTCCCTCCTGGGAATCACACCAGCTGTTCAGTGCGTCCGTCCACTCCTGGGCTCTACCGACTTCGAACAGCTCGCGGCACATCTCAACAGCAGCGCAGTAGACGATACCTACGACGATAGGTGAGACATCGGGCGATAGTACGTCCAACATCAGGCCATCAAGTGCAGGAATCGCCTGTTGTGTGCGGCCTGTTTCTACCTCGGCCTGGCATCGGCCGAGGGTCCCAAGTGCGCGTAGGTCAGGATCAGCGTGTCTGGCGCCGATCTCTTGTGCACTCTTGAACAGTTCATAACCTTTGGCTGGATCGCCTTCACCGAATGCACGGAGGCCTGCCGGCACAAGGAGGAAGCCGCGTTCGGGGCAATCCTCATGCACATTGTCGAGCAACTGGCTCACTCGTCCCAGCCATCCTCCGCCCCTTCCGTGTTCGCCCCGGCGCATCATCTCGAACCCCAGCCAGAACGCACACCGAGCAGCCGCCCGGATGCTGCCGTTCTCGTTGTGGGCTTCGAATGCCAGCTCCATGTAGTCGTCAAACTGCACGCGATCACCGGTCATCGCAGCGCAAATCGCAAGTCGCTCTAGATCGTCGGACGACAGTTGGTCCACGCTCAGTTCTCGCATGGACTGTGACGCACTCAGCCAACGCGACTTTTCATACTCAGAACGTGCGATTTGCAGGATTTGGTCCGCAGCTGGCATGAAATTGATCTTGAACCGACAGTTGTTTGTATTAAGGAGAGGTCAGTTTAACTGCCACGGCAACTATCAGTATTTCGAACGGATGCAGTGCTTCCGGGCCAACTTCGGCGTTCTGGCCAGCATCTGATAGAAGGCGCGTTAGAGATAACATTCCGTACCGGTTGGCTGAGACAGGATCGAGATTGGGAGCCCCCATATGACGCGCATCGCCGTTCTTGATGACTATCTGCATGTCGCCGAAAACGAGGTCGATTGGAGCTCTCTTGGTGACGCTCAGGTCGATATTTTTCACGACACGCTGCACGATCAGGATGCCCTCGTCGCGAGATTGGAACCGTACAGCGTATTGATGACGATGCGCGAGCGGACTCGCTTCCCGCGAGAGGTGCTTGAGCGTCTGCCAAATCTGAAACTGATCGCCGGTACGGGCGGTAGACAGGCGAATGTTGACATGGAGGCCGCAAACGAACTTGGCATCGCGGTTTGTGGCACACGCGGTGGGCCGACTCGGGGAAACTCAACCGCCGAGCTTGCGTGGGCACTGATTCTTGCAGTCTCTCGGCATATCGCGTGGGAAGATCGGCAGATGCGTGAGGGGCGCTGGCAGACCAGGAATGCCGAAAGCCTGGGCGGCAAAACCCTGGGGATTCTCGGCATGGGCAAACTTGGCACCCTCGTCGCCGGCTACGGCAATTTTTTCGACATGGACGTGATCGCCTGGGGCCCAACGCTGGATGAAGCCCGCGCAAAGGCAAACCACGTTGAGCTGGTGTCATGGGAAGGGCTGTTCTCCCGCTCAGACATTCTGTCGATCCATGTCCCACTGACCGACCTGAGCCGTGGCTGGGTGACTGCGAATGAGTTCGACCTCATGAAAGAATCGGCGTTCCTGGTCAACACGTCGCGCGGTCCAATAGTCCAGGAAACGGCGCTCATCGACGCTTTGCAGCAGAAGAAGATCACGGGTGCTGCGCTGGACGTTTACGACATAGAGCCGCTACCGGCCGATCACCCGCTGCTTGAACTCGATAACGTGCTGCTCGCGCCGCACCTGGGCTACAACACCGGTGAAACCTTGCGTAACTTCTACGTCGAGTCAGTCAAAAACGTGGCTGCCTGGCTGCAAGGCAGCCCGATTAACGTTCTCAACGAAGAGGTGCTGGCATGAAGTTAGCTGCGAAGAGCTTCTGCTAGATGCTTCGGCGTCGCCATCGATCGACCAGCCCGAGCCCCGCTTCGTAGATCCCTTGCGCGTCAACACCGAAGTGTCGATAGATATCAGCGCGTGAGCCTGACTGTCCGAAATTTTCTACGCCCAGTGCGCTGGAGGGACAGTCAAGCGCCGCACCGAGAAATGACATGGCATGCGGGTGCCCATCGATCACGCTCAACACCGGTTTTCCAATCTCCGTTTCTTCGAGAAGACCTGTCGGGTCCCACTGCCCGCTATCTTCTCCTGACTGTTCACCCGAGGTCGCGTCAGTCAGGCTTCGGTAGAGCAGATCCGGGCTCGTGACGATGAACAGGTTCACGCCGATTCCTTCTCGCTCAAGCGGTTCCATGGCATGTATGGCCTCATCTGCCATGGCACCGACCGCAAACAGATTGAGTATCGCTTCGCTGTCGGAAGGCGCCGACTTGTAGCGGTAAGCACCGCCGAGTACCGCGTCTCGCAGTGCCTCACGGTTCTGATCAGTCTCAGGGAATAGCGTCTGATCCACAGGCTTGGTACTGAGACGCAGCATGTAGGACTCGCCCTGCCCGGACCCTATCGACCGGACGGCGTCCAGCATGATCCATTCGACTTCCCTCGCAAACGCCGGCTCGAAGTATGTGATACCCGGGGTGTTGATACCCAGTGACGGAGTTATGAGGCCCTGGTGCGCGCCGCCCTCGGTGCTCAATGAGACACCAGAAGGCGTGGCGACGAGGATGAAACGTGATTCCTGGTAAAGGCCGTTCAGCAGGGCGTCCGTGCCGCGAGCGATGAACGGGTCGTAGACAGTGCCGATTGGTATGAGACGCTTGCCAGACATTCTGTCGGCCAGCCCCAGCTGAGAGAGCAGCAGGAACATGTTCATCTCGGTCAGACCGAGCTCGATGTGGCGGCCTTCCGGCCTCTGAATCCACTTCAGGAGCCTTTCACCGAAGCCGAGGTAGTCAGGGTCCTCATGCCTTGCCCAGACACCCGCCCGGTTGATCCACGACGAAAGTCCGGTGGACGTTGCGACGTCTGCCGAAGTGGTAACGATTCGGTCGGATGACTCAGGCGAAGTCCGGTCGAGCTCAAGAAGCACTCTGCCAAACGCGTCCTGGGTCGATGCGGTGTTAGGGATAGAGAGTGATGTATCGGAGAATTCGAGAGGCGGCTCGTCACTCTGATCGCGAATCCCGAGGCGTTTAATTGCCGCGTCGATGTACTCGTGCTCGGCACTATCTTCGAGAAAGCGTTCCCAGGGGTGTTCGATGCTCCTGCCAGTGGCTTCAGCAAACTGCTCGTACTGCTCAGAGGTCAACAACGCCGCATGGTTGCGGGGGTCAGCAGCACTTTGAAGACCCCAGCCTTTGACCGTGTATGCAAACACCGCTGAAGGACCCGATACCGCGTTCGCCTGTTTCAGCAATCGGACAAGGTAACCGACGTCCTGACCACCAAGGTTCGTGATCCGCTCGTAAAGCTCCGCATCCGGCACGTCTGCGATACATCTCTGCAGTTTCGAACGTCCGTTTCCGGCACCCTCTAGCAAACGGTCACGCAACTCGGCCACATCTGAAACAAGAAGACCCTGGTACTCCTCGTTGGACATTTCATCGATGCGCTTCCGCAGCGCTTCGCCGTTCGGCCGTTCCATCAGCTCGGTCAGGCGGTCTCCATACTTGGCAGTGAAGACCGACCAGCCGTTCGCCTTCAGCATGTCCATAAACTGCCGGACTCGGATGCCGGGAACGACGCGGTCGAGGCTCTGGCGATTCACATCGATCACCCATGTGCAACGATCAACTCCTGCGAGAGCCGGTTCGATCACGGCCTCCCACATCGAGCCCTCATCTAGTTCGGCATCGCCCAGGTGCGCGTAGAACCGACCGCTTGTCGGGTTCAAATCATGGGTATCCAGGTAATCGCGAGTGAGCGCACCGAATGCGGCCGCTGGACCTGCCAATCCAACAGATCCGGTTGAGAAATCGACTGTCTCCGGGTCCTTGGTCCTGCTGGGGTAAGCCTGCAGCCCGCCATACGCTCGGAACCGCTCCAGGTACGACACATCAAGGTTGCCGAGTAGATACTGGATGGCATGAAAGACAGGCGAAGCATGAGGCTTGATCGCGATCCGATCGTCCTTGTCCATCGCCTCAAAGAACAGCGCGGTCAGGATGGCAACCGAGGATGCCGATGAAGACTGATGGCCGCCAACTTTCGTACCGTCGCTATTCGGGCGTACGTTGTTGGCGTGATTGACGATAGAGGTCGCAAGCCATAAAACGCGGTCTCGTACGCTGGCTCGAATATCGTCTAGCCGGGTGGCTGGTTGTGCAACCAAGTGTGCCTACCTCACCGAGATTGGTTGTTCCCCGAGCTATGGCAGGTTAGCACCACCCACGGTCAGGTGCCGCCGAACCCTAAGTGGTTACCGTCTCTGGACTGAACACGCTGGCGTAATCGCGTGCGAAATCTCTAATCGTGCGAGGTTTGCGGCCCGTCAACTTCTCGAAATCGCTTGTGACCATATCCATGTGCCCGAGCTTGAATGCCCTGAAAAAGGCCATGTATTCGTCCACGAGCCACTCATCCATGCCGGATGACAGTAAGCCGTCACGAATGGCCTCTTCGGGAGTGTCCGCATAAGACACTTTCCTGCCGATCGCTTCCGAGATCGCGCCAGCTACCTGGTGCAGGTTGACTGCTTCGGGACCAGTGATCGAATATGCCTTCCCTTCATGTCCTTCACCGGTTATCACCTCTACGGCGGCGTCCGCTATGTCACGTACATCTGCCATGCCGATCTTTCCGTCGCCAAATGGGAAGTACATTGCCGAGTCCGATTGGACTGTTGCGGAAGCCATCAAGTAGAGCTGCATGTAGTTTGTGGGACGCACATGCGAGTATTCGAGACCTGACGATTCAAGCACCTCGTCAACCTTTGCCTGCATACCTTGAGAACGCAGGTTTGCGTCGAATCCGGTCTTAATCGCCGAGTAGCGGATTAGCCTTCTAACGCCCGCGCTCACAGCCGCATCGATGGCGTTTCGTCCCTGCTGCTCTATGCGCTGACTGTTCGCAATCACGAGGAACACGGTGTCGATGCCGTTCATTGCGCGCTCGAGCGAAGACTGGTCATCAAGATCACCCAGCACGATTTCAGCTCCTGCTTCTTTCAGGTGCGCAGCTTTGGCTTCATCCCGGACCATGCATCGGACGTCTCCGCCGCGTTCCAACAAAGTTGGAGTGACGAGGCTTCCAACATTGCCCGTTGCACCAATCATCAGGATTTTCCTGCCGTTTTCTGACTGGTTCATCTCGTCCTCCATGAAGATGTTATTCGGGCCTCAGGCCTGCTCGCGCTCGTCGGTTGAGAGCATACTGTGGAATCTTTACATATCAATACTTTACAAGTCAACTATTGACAGGTCTTGGATATTGCTAACATCTTGCAATGACTATTCAAGAGCGGTTGGATGCCGACGAAGCGAGGGTCTACTTGATGTTCCTCCGGGCTCACGCATCGATCATGCGCGAGCTGGAACGCACACTGCAAAGCGCAGTTGGAATATCGGTCACATGGGCTGACGCTTTAACTCAGCTTGCCCTCGCAGACGGCAAGCGAATGACACACACACGATTGAGCCAACGTCTTCTACTTGCAGGCGGCGGTGGAATCACGCGCATGGTTGACCGCATGGCGAAGGCCGGGCTTGTCACGAGACGGGCATCGCGAAAGGACCGCAGAACCTCATACGTCGTCCTGACCGAGGAAGGCGAGCGGGTCTACCAGAAAGCGACTGAAGTTGGCATCAACGTGGTCCAGGACCGCTTCACCAGCTACATGCGCGCCGAAGAGACCCCCGTTCTGCGCGAATTCTTTGCCCGCGTCCTCGGCGAGGACGAAAGCCCGGAGACCGGGCGATCCTAATCCACGTTTGGGATCACCAGGACCGGGTAACCGGCGTTGCGGATCACCTTGTCAGTCGTTGAGCCTCGTAGCCACTTACCGATGCTGAAGCCACCGTGCTCTGTCATCGCGATCATTGGCTTCTCGAACTTATCGGCATAGAGGATGATCTCTTCATCGAAATCGCCCGAAACGACGGCGGTTTCGGCACCGCCTATCTTCTGTGCCGTCCTCTGCAAGTAAGATTCGGCTTGCTCTCGTCTTTGCTGATTGTCGCGTTTCAGTACGTGCACGAGCGATATCTGTGCTCCGAGTTGCCTGGCCAGTTCGGTGGCAGGACCCAGTACGTTCTCGGCCTGACCTGACCCGTCCAGCGCCACAACCATCGTTTCGGGTTTTACCGTCACGGCGTCGGCCAGTCCTTCCATCGGTTTGAACACGATCACTGGCATCTGTGATGAATTGACCACCCTGTCGGTTGTACTACCGAGTACACCGCGCTCCCAGAACTCTGTTGAACGCGCCGACATTGCAATCATTGTCGCCCCAAGACGGGCGGCCTCTTCAGCGATCTCTGAGTCTGGATTTCCAAACCCGAGCGTGCTTTCTGTTTCGATACCCATCTGTTCGAGTTTTTGCTCGACGCTCGACAGGTACTGACGAGCATTCTGGTTGGCTTCGTCGAGAATCTCGGCCTCAGCAGCTGAAAGTTCATTAGGAGAGCCGATCGGGGCCATCCAGACCATTCCGGTTGAGCCGCCGGTGCCCTGGCCCGCGAGGTCCATGCCTCCAGAGCTCCCGGTCCCGACATCCTGCGCTTCCAGCGTGCCTTCGCCTGCTGTTTCGGTAACTTCAAGGTCACCAGGGTCAATCACGGTGAGTAGTGTGACTTTGAAATTTGCTGACTTCGCAATTTCGCCAACGAACGGAACAACCAGTTCGGCTGTTTCGGTTCCATCAAGGGGGATGAGGATCTTCTCAGCCATTTCGAACCTCCTGGTCCAGCAGCTGTTGTTGTCCGCGATGACTGCTAGCGACTGCCTTCGAACAACATGGAAACGTTGCAGATGAGTAAATTATCAACGCGACTCGTGAAGATCACCGTCGAGTCCGTGTGGGATTCGTGAAGGTGAACAGGGCACCCGACACAGGCACCAATGCCGTGACGTTACTCGATGATCTGTTAGCCCTACTCGTAATGGGAGAGCCTGCTGTGGAGACGCAGGTTGTGATTCCTTTGAAGCGTCTCGCCTTCATCGACCATCTTGTAACGGTCAGGCCAGTCGGTTGATCACCGTCGCCTTGATCTCTTTGGCGTCGTTCAGGTCCGGGTAGCGCCCGACCGAACCCTTGTCAAAGACGATCTCGCCGTCGAGTTTGACCTCAAAAATCCCGGCCTCACCGGGTGTCAATGTCAGCTTTATCTTGTTGCCACCCGCTGCGTAGATCTCGCCCCCCATCCAGAGGGCCACTCCGTGGTAGCCTCACGGCACGCAGTAGGTGATCTCGGCGTTGATACGGGAATCTTCAGCCATGGGAAGTTCCTTTTCGCTCCAGTAGGTCGCGCTGGCACAGATTGACGATGCGCGAATGAGCGCAGCTTACATCACGCGCAGCCTTCAGCTTGAAGACGCTCTTGGGGTCTAATCTAGGACGGACCTGTCCACCGAGCCTGATCGACCTACTGGTCTTCCTTGGAACCGGAGATCAGCCGGTTCAGGAACACGAGCCTGCGAAGACTGCGAATACGCGCTCGCGACTTGAATGCGCCACGGCTGCGAAGTATCTCTGAATCCAACCGCTGTTCAGGTGACAGCAGTGAGGATTCGGACTCGGGACTCGTGTCGTTATCGCCTGAACGCAAATCGCTGGAGGTGCTTTCAGGCGCCTTTTCCTTCTTGTCCATTCATTGACGATAAGTGCTCAATGAAGTGGATTAGAGCATGCAGACACCCAGTCGATGTTGTCGTCCTGCGCAAGTCGATGTCTTGCAGGCTGTGTGTTGAACTGCGTGTTACCCGGAACGCTGTTGCACAAGGTGTGACGTTCTTGCGCTAAGAATTGACGCAGATTGCTAGAATCGAATAGCGACTAACCCGAGCGCGGTTCTAACCAAGGCGTTGCTGCGCTGCCGCTTCCGTACCAACTCCCTGTAACGGCATAACTCAAGGCCAACATGTCTGACTCATCCATCAAGATCGTCGGCGCCCGAGAGCACAACCTCAAAAACGTCGATGTTGAGATTCCGCGCGACCAGCTGGTTGTGATTACAGGAGTTTCTGGGTCCGGCAAGAGCAGCCTGGCGTTCGACACGATCTATGCTGAAGGTCAACGCAGGTACGTTGAATCGCTTTCCGCGTACGCACGGCAGTTCCTTGGTCGAATGGAGAAGCCCGACGTCGACCACATCGACGGCCTGAGCCCTTCGATCTCGATTGACCAGAAAGGCGTTTCGCGTAACCCGCGTTCCACTGTGGGAACGGTGACAGAGATATATGACTATCTGCGTCTCCTGTTCTCACGGGCTGGTCGCCCGCACTGCCACAACTGTGGACGACCTGTGCAACGACAGACAGTGCAGCAGATCACAGATTCGATACTCAGGCTTGATGAAGGAAGCCGGATTCTTGTGCTGGCACCGATGGTCACGCACATGAAAGGTGAGCATACGGCGATTCTTGAATCGGCTCGTCGGGACGGCTTTGTCCGAGTACGGGTTGATGGCGATGTCCGTGATCTTTCTGAAGAGATCAAACTGAATAAGCGCCAACGGCACGATATCCAGATCGTTGTCGACCGCCTGATCGTTCGTCCGGACACTGAGGCAGGCCGGTTGACTGAGTCGATAGAAACGGCGCTGCGTCTCGGCAGTGGCACGATGCTGGCCACCGTGTTGGGGCGAGATGGCGAAGAAGACCGCGATATCGTCTATTCCGAGAAGTTCGCATGCGTCCACTGCGATATCTCGATTGCCGAGCTTGAACCTCGCAACTTCTCGTTCAATACACCGTACGGTGCCTGTCCAACCTGCACAGGCCTTGGCTTTCGACTTGAAGTCGACCCCGATCTTGTTATCCAGGACAAATCGTTAAGCCTGAGCAAGGGCGCTATCGTTCCCTGGGCTTCAGCTGGAGCAAACTCTCCCTGGTACGCGTCGATGCTGGAGTCCGTTGCTGAACACTACGGCTTCTCAATGGACACCCCGATACGGGACATGGAGCCTGATCACCTCAAGGTGATCCTCTATGGCAGTGGTGGCAAAAAAGTGCCGGTTGCCCACACCACGCAGAAAGGCCGCGTCTACCGGTGGTCAACCGCTTTCGACGGTGTCATTCCATCGATGGAGCGCCGACACTCAGAGACCGAATCCGACTCTGTCCGAGAGGACATCGGCCGCTACATGTCACAACGTGCGTGCGCTACATGCAACGGAGACCGCCTGAAACCCGAGGTAATCGCAGTGACTGTGCTCGGTATGAGCATCATGGACGTGACGCGGCAGTCGGTGGAGAAGGCGCTGCAATGGGTGGAAGCATGTAAGACCGGAATATGGCCGAAATCCGCCGAACGCAGCAAGCCAGAAGAGGCAAAAGAGCCTCTCAATGAGCGTGAAGCTGCAATCGCCGAGCAGATCATGAAAGAGATCGAAGCTCGTCTCGGCTTCCTTGAGCGTGTCGGCCTCGACTACCTGACGCTGGACCGTTCTGCAGGGACGCTTTCCGGTGGCGAGGGGCAGCGCATAAGGCTCGCTACCCAGATCGGCTCCGGCCTGATGGGTGTCCTATATGTCTGCGATGAGCCGTCAGTGGGATTGCATCCAGCAGACAATGACCGCCTGATCGAGACGCTGAAGAGGCTGCGCGATGTGGGCAACACGGTGCTGATCGTTGAACACGATGAAGCGGTGATGCGGGCAGCGAATCACATCGTTGACCTGGGTCCCGGTGCTGGTGAGCTAGGCGGGCACATCATCGCTGAGGGTCCAATTGAAATCATCGAATCGAGTGATGAATCTGTCACAGGTGCGTACCTCAGCGGTCGTAAAACGATTGCTGTTCCTGAAAATCGTCGGCAGGGCAACGGCAAGACGATAACCGTGCTTGGGGCCCGCGAGAACAACCTGAAAGACATATCGGTTTCAATTCCGCTCGGATCACTTGTGTGTGTGACGGGCGTATCGGGCTCCGGCAAGAGCACACTCGTCAACGAGATCCTTTCAAAACGGCTCGGCCAGCACTTCTACAGGGCGAAAGACCGCCCGGGGGCCCACGACAGCATTGATGGGCTGGAACATGTCGATAAGGTGATCGATATCGACCAATCTCCAATTGGACGCACTCCACGCTCTAACCCTGCTACCTACACCGGTGTGTTCGCTCCGATCCGAGAGCTATTCGCCACGATGCCGGAAGCTCGTGCTCGCGGCTATAAGCCCGGACGCTTCTCATTCAATGTCAAAGGTGGCCGTTGTGAGGCGTGTTCTGGAGCAGGTTACGTGCAAATCGAGATGCAGTTCCTGCCAGACGTGACCGTACCCTGTGAGATCTGTCGAGGAGCCCGCTACAACCGGGAGGCGCTTGAGATCAGGTTCAAGGGTCAGTCGATTGCGGATGTGCTGGACATGACTGTCTCTGAGGCTGCTGCGCTGTTCGAAAACATTCCGTCAGTCGCCAACAAGCTGACCACCCTGCGGGATGTCGGCCTCGGCTATATCAGACTTGGCCAGCCCGCGACCACACTCTCAGGTGGAGAGGCGCAACGGATCAAGCTGGCCTCTGAACTGTCTCGACGATCGACCGGTCAGACCTTCTACATTCTTGATGAGCCTACGACCGGTCTCTCGTTCGACGATGCGAACAAGTTGATGATGGTGCTGCACAGGCTGGTAGACGCCGGGAACACGGTGGTGCTGATCGAGCACCACCTTGATCTGATTAAAAACGCTGATTGGCTGATCGATCTTGGACCGGAAGCTGGCGATAGAGGTGGAGAACTCGTCGCTGAAGGCACGCCGGAATTCCTGGCCACGGTTAAGGACTCGTCAACAGGCAAGTACCTCCGTGAAGTGCCGGGTATCAAGCCGAAAAAGACGGCCCCTGGCTCGGTCGGCAGCCGAACAAAAGCGTCGAAGCCCCGCAAGAAGAAGGTTTTAGACGATGTGGTGCTGCCTGAACGACCGGAGGGTCTCGCCAACGGTACTCGCAACGGCAACGGTCGTCGCAGACGCTGGCGACGCCGCAGTCGCGCAGGCGCAGCGGGCTAATCCATAGCCTTCGCCAACGGGTTCACAGATACTCGCCTTGGTCCGTGCAGACCGCCAGCCGCGTGCTGGTTTTCGCGTTCCGCGTTTCTCAGTGGTTCATGCGTCTGAGCCTGTTCACCAGAGTGAGTACAAACTGCGCCGTGAGACTAGTGGCTCACCGACCTGACCCTGTCGGCTCATCGTAGTGTCGGTCTCCCCACAAAGGCCATGTGTAGCTAGCTTTGATCCGAGTTCCAACAGTCGTGGCTAACGTTGTCTGTATAGCGAGTGAGTGAAGCGCTCTGGCAGCCACTGAACAATCGAGGCAGCCAGACCGGATGACAGACCTGCAAGTCCGGGAGACCTAGATGAACTTCATCAGCGTACAGAACACGTCCGACCGTCCAGAGATCGTCCCTGCACGAGACACATTCGGAGTCGTGTTGAAGCCGGGTGAGAAGGCCACAGTCTGTCCTGAAGGCAGCGATGGCGTCGATAAGTTCTACGGGCTTATCGCATCTGGCAAGATCGAGGAACGAGGTCGCAGGCGCTCAAGAGTCCTGCAGTTCATCCCTAACCACAACCACGATGACGGTGGATTTAACCGGGCGGCCTAGTATCGCCTGGATTGGTCAAGGGGAACCTCAACGGGGTCACCAGTACGGTGACCCCGTTTTTTTGTTTCAGAATTTAAGCGAGCGACGTGAGTCAATGAACTGAGTTGTACTTCAACTGTCTACGCATCTGACAGATTCGCTAAAGTAGCGACCAACTTTGCACGGTCCCCGCAACAGATTCAGTGGACGAATCATGACATCCCGATCACGGCTATTCATCTTCCTCGCACTCCTTGGTTCAACGCTCACCGCGGCAGCTGTTGCATGTAGTTCCGGAGGCCTGGCCGGCAATGAGGCGAGGATCACTGTCGATGGCGGTGGCGAACTGCGGTCAGATGATGGTTCGTTCGTCCTGACAGTTCCTGCAGGGGCGGTATCCGAGGACGTGACAATCTCCTTCGAATCGACCCCTGCGAGTGAGTTGCCCGGCGGAATCCTGAACGGAGAAGGCATCGCCTACGAGTTAAAGCCGGATGGCCTCGAGTTCATCCAGCCAGCGAAGGTGACTCTTAAGTTGCCGCCCGATGTGACCGCCCCTGACACGAGCTCCGAACTACTGCCAACATTCGATCTGCTGACCGTCGATTCCGACGGTGTGATTGCGGGATTGCAGAACGTTGAGAACAGCTACGACCTGGAAACAAGGGAGCTCGAACTTTCGGGAGAGCTGACCCACTTCAGCTTCATGTTCAGAACTAAGCGCGGAATGACGATCAGTCTGAGCAACGTGATTGGCGCCCTGGCTATAGGCGAACCACGTAGTGTTGACGCCAAGGTGAGTTCGACCGACGACACGGCTGAACACAGCGTGACCTGGCAACTCGAGGCGTTGACGAACCTGCGGCTCGAAACCTGGAATGCATTTCTGCGGGATACCCGTAATCCTCAGCGCATCACCGAGAGCGAGATCTTCCACACTGGAGACAGCGCCAAGGTCAGCAGCACAGAGCAGACGCCAGTAGGCCGGGATCGGGTAATAGAGGTTCAGTCGAACATCATCTGCATTGGGCTGGGCACAGGGCTCTACGCATTCAGTGCCGAGTCCGTGCCAACCGACGGGAGACCGCGGCCTGTCAAGATGTCGCTGACCGGACGTGTCACTTGCATCGGCGCTGCGGAGGCTGCTGCAACAGCCCGCACCGGTATTGACGAAACAGTTCGTGCGGGTGGCGCTGACCTTGTCTTCACACCAACACCCGCTCCGGCTGGCGTTTTCCCCAGTCCGACCGTACCGGCATCTCCTATTCCGACAGAAGCACCAACGGCGGTTCCGGTACCAACAGCGACTCCTCGGGCATCTCAGGGTCCTGATCCGACGCCGTCAGTTCCTCCCGGAACTATTCAGCTCCGAGTTGTTGCGTCAACCGGGGACATCGTGCCCGGCCCGGATCTAGATGCGTTCTCCACCTTCGAACTCCCCCAGGTTGGTAAAGAAGACGGCATTTTCTTTAGCTTCAACGATTCTGGCTCAACCGGCATCTGGAAGTTCGATCAATCGAGCAGCAACACTACGCTGACTCCTGCGGTCACAACCACTTCTCCTCCTGAGAACAGCAGTTTCGTGTTCTTAAACAGTGAATCGTTCGTGACTAATGGTGACGGTGAAGTTGTCTACATCGGCCGTTTAAGGCTAGATAATGACTTCACCGAGGGCGTGTACCGAGTTTCCGAATCCGGTGTGCTTGAGATCTCGCTCGAAGGTGAGTCCGTGCCTGGTGGTTCGGATGGAGAAGAGTTCAGGCAGTTCGATACTGTCCAGATCACCTCGGACGGCGGCGTGCTGTTTGAATCACCGGCGTCTGGTGGCGGTTTCTGGTTCCGGCCCGCTGCTGGAGCCACGGATCAGGTCCTCATTGAAGGGCAAGCGCTCCCGGGACTTCTAGAAGACTGGCGCGATACCTCATCTCGGCGCATGCGGAGTGCCGGTGTCACAGACAGCGGCGACGTCCTGTTTTTCCTAGCTGACTATCGTCGAACTCTTTCAGGAGGTGGTGAGGAGACCGGAGGCGGGATCTGGCTCCTCAAGCCCGGTGGCAACAACCTGATTGCACAGACCGGCATGCTGGCTCCCGATTTCACGACTTTCATCGATCTATTTGATCCGTCGATGAATGCCAGCGGCCAGGTTGCTTTCCATGGCCGTTCGCAGATCGAGATAGGCTCCGACACAATTGTCAACGAAGCAATCTGGAAGACTGGCGCCGACGGCGGTCTCGTAAAGATTGCAGAACCAAGGAACATCGTTGGCCCCGACAACATGGAGCTTGTCGAGGTCTCTAAGCCGATAATGCAACCCGACGGTAGGGTCATCTTCGTCGGCACAGCATTCGATTTCAGCAGCAACCTCATCAGTTTCCTGCTTAAGGAGACCAGCGTGGGGCTGGAGATCCTCGCGCGTACCGATTCGCTGCCAACACGGAGCGGCAATGTTTCAGTAGTGCCGCAATCGATTCAGCAGATCGCCACGAATCGGCATGGCGCAGTTGTGTTCCAGCTTGACTTCAACGGGGACATCTGGATGTACTCGCCGGATGGGTCGGTCGATCGAATCCTCGGCGCTGGTGACACGCTTGGCGTCGAAACAGCCGGTGGCACCGTTCAGAAAACGGTTAGCTTCGTTGAGTTCGTCGGTGGTGCAACCACCAACATGGGACTGTCGACCGGATTCAGCGATGATGCAGATGCGGTGATGAAGGCAACCTTCTCAGACGGGACCGAGGCGATTGTTTTAGCCACATTCACGGATGACCTGTTCGACTAGGTTCTCTTCCTGGCGAACGTCAGGAAAGGCCAGCACCAAACTCACCGAACTCACCGGATGAACTACGCTCCGCCTCCCACAGATGGCCAGTTGCAAGTTCTCGCCGAACGTTTCATGCCCGGTGGAGAAATCCGTTTTGGTCACCGGATTACGGGCGGACTCGGCTGCACCATGGATGTCCTTCACGTGCGTGAAAGAGTTGGCAGCGAGATCAAGGTTGTACTCCGCCGACGCACGGTATGGCCGTCTGGTGGGAACGACATAGACGCAGAGACCGAATTCCAGGTGCTGGGGCACCTGCGTGAGCATGGTGTAATGGCACCGGAGCCGCTCTGGTTCGATAACGAAGCTATATTCGATCAGCCAGCCATGTTGATCGGCTTCATCGATGGCGAAGCTCTGCTCTCACCGGACGAACCCCTTGACTACGCAGAGCAATTCGCGAGTGCACTTGTGAAGTTGCATGATGTACCTCTCAACGACGATCTGCGTCGCGGCCTCACCGATTTCAACGGCTATGAAACGAGTTCGATGTCCCGCGAGGCTGCCCCTGAATACGTAGCCGGGCATCCGCTTGGCGAGAAGGTCTGGAGCGCACAAAGGTCCGAGATTGCTCGCAACCCACTGACCGGCGAAATCTTCGTGCATAGCGACTACTGGCCGGGCAACACGATGTGGAATGGCCAGGAGCTTGTAGCGATAGTCGATATGGAAGAGGTGGGTTTCGGCGATCCGATGATCGATGTCGCTACCGCTGTTATCAACCTTCGCTACGAAGAGTGGGGCCTGACCGCGGGCGACCGTTTCGTAGAGGTATATCAAGCCGAAACAGGCAGGTCGCTCAACACGCTTCGATACTGGATGCTGCGTGAATTGCGTAAACCGATGCCGGACATCAAGCGCTGGCTTCCGTCGTTCAGGGAGATGAGCTCCCGAACTGACATCACAGCAGACGAATTAAGAGCGATTCACAGCAGGCTTATTACAGACGTTCTGAACAGCTAGCCTTTGCCGCCGGCGAGCATCTTCGCTTCAGGCAGCCTGCGCAGTCGCAACATGGCGATAGTTCCGATCAACGGTCCTGCCGCGAGCACAGCAAATGCAACGCCCCATCCGGTCGCTTCCTGGAGCACAGGAACGAGCCAGATTGAGCCTGCCGTGAGTAAGAATCCAAGACCTGTCTGGAACGTCAGCATCGTGCCCCTATACTCCGGCGGCGAAAGCTCTGTAACGGCGGTCGAGAACTGGGCCGAATCTGCGATCACGGTCGCTCCCCAGACCATCGCTACGATCAAAATCAGCGGCAGTAGCTCATACGGCAAGAAGCCGATGATCAGTGCCATCCCGCCGGATAGCACCATCGCGATGCTTGTGACCGCCGTTCGCCCTATGCGTTCAGCCCAGATTCCTGCCAGTGGACTCGCAATAGCACCGACGAAGAAAACTCCGAACGTTAGTCCGCTTGCGAGATCTACAGAATCACCAACAATCGGTCTCGTTCCGATGATGTAGGTCATGAACGCACCGATCCACGCCCACATGGCATAGAGCTCCCACATGTGTCCCAGGTAGCCGACCAATGAAAGCCTGAGTCCACGATTGGTGAAGATGGTCAGCATTGAAGATGGCCTGAATTTGGCTGCCGGAACCTCATATGGGCCATCCTTGATCAGCAGTCGCAAAGCGACGCCGCCTGCAACAGCCAGGAATGAGCTTCCCACGATCACAGCTTGCCAGTTGTCCACGAAGATTGACCTGAGAAGGTGAGGAGATCCGGAGCCCAGGGTAAGCGAACCTACCATCATTCCCAGGGCAAAACCCCGGTTCTTGTTGAACCAGCCGGAGAGCACCTTCATCGCGGGTGGGTAAACCCCACCCAGAAAAGCACCAGTACCGAACCGAACGAGTATCAGCACTGGAAGGTCGTCAAACGGAATGACGAGCAGATTGAGAGCGCCTGCGCCGATTGCTGAGAGGAAGAAGAGTGTGCGGGCGTTCAAGATGTCAGCGAGGTTAGAAACCGCGATCGCGACAGTTCCGAACACAAACCCTAGCTGCACCGCTATCGTCAGCCATGCTACATCCTGCTCGCTAAGCCCTTTTTCGAGCTCAAGAGCACCCGAAATGGCGTTCGTTGAGAACCAGACGGAAAGTCCGAACAGTGAAGCGAGCGACACGATAAGCAGGACTCTTCTACGAGCGCGCTCTTCGTCATCGGGTGAGGCGAATCGTGCTTCAGCTGTGGTGGTCGTCTGACTCATGGCGGATTCGATGTTAGCTTGTTGAGATCGGGTGCCTGTAAGCGGAGGCACGCGTTTCACACTGAAACTGGAGTTGTTGACTTGGTCTCTGCAGACAGAACGTACTTCCAGGATGGACTGCACGGCAACCACTGTTTTGGATGCGGTGCCTGGAACGACAGGGGACTACGCATCAAGAGCTTCTGGGATGGCGATGAGTCTGTCTGCGTGTTTGAGCCCCAACCCCATCATGCTGCGATGCCGCCTGACGTGATGAACGGTGGAATTATCGCTGCCGTCATCGATTGTCATAGCGTCTGTTCTGCGATCGCCGATGCTTATCGAAGAGATGGTCGAGAAGTGGGAGATGGGAGCAAGATCTGGTACGCGACAGGTTCCTTACAGGTGAACTATCGTCTCCCAACTCCGGTTGCCGGGCCCATTACGGTTCGCTCGAAGATCACCCAGGTCAGCGGTAAGAAAACAACTCTCTCAGTGGAGCTCTACTCTTACGAGAACGAGATGACCTGCGACGGTGAGGTTCTGGCAATTCGGGTGCCAGACGAATGGGCCGACCCTGACGGCCTGCTGAAGCACATCAAGAAGTGACTACTCTTCTATGCTTGCTCTCATCCGCTCGAACTCATTTTCATAGGCCGCGACTTCACTCTCCGGCACCTCGTACTGTTCCAGATCGACTCCTCGCAACATCAGGTGATCATCCGGGAACGGGTTAATCAAAGGAAAATCAGTATCGGTTTTCTCGCCGAGGGCCAGTTTTAGCACCTCGTAGCTGATGTTCACCCCATGCACCAGCGAATGCGTGAATCCTCCGTTCGAAAAACGCCCTGCATTTATCTCGGTCACGTAGAAGCTGCCACCAGAGTCTCGAAGGGTATCGATGCTGAAAATCCCGTGTGGTTCTGGCATCACGGCACGGACCGCCTGCTGGGCGACATTCAGCAGGTACTCATCACTCGACCAGCGATTTGCCCGGCTTACTCCGGTGATTCCAGAGCGTGTTAGCGAACCGAGTTCCGGCATCAAGTAATGATTGCCCTGCGCGGCGACAAGATCACCACGACACCAGACCGTCTCACAGTTGAGGCGATCTCCCTGGATGTATGGAGCCGCTGTGAAGTTGCCCCAACCGTTGTGAAGATCGATCCACTTAGAAGCTGTGCCAAGATCAGAGACAGGTGTAGAGCCCTTTCCTCCGGCGCCCTGGTTCATACGCACCCATATCTCGTTGCCGAACTTTTCGAACGCCGACCGCAGATCCACTTCGTCTCGGATCAGCATCGAATCCGGGATCTGAACGCCTCCTGCCTGGTAAGCCTGCGCTGCTCGAGACTTATCCTGGCAAAGCGCAATAACTTCATGGGGTGGTAAGAAGCACAGCTTGTGGAGTTCAGGATCCGACGCTATCGCTTCCACCTCGGCATCATGAGTAGGCCAGATCAGATCAGGTGACGTCTGCTGCACGATATGGCGTAGAACCGACAGGTAGTCGGATTCGTCGGCTCGAGGTACGAGAAAACGTTCATCCGCCACAGCCCGGTGGAGTGAGAACTTCTCGGCATCAACACCGATAATCTCTATCTCCTCCGGTGAAGCCATAAGTGCCTTCGAGACCCCACGGCCACCGGTTCCGCCCGCAAATGTGATCAGCACTCGTTTTGGACGATTCATCTTTAGCCTTGTGCCTTCCGGCAAACGTAGATGCAGTTGGTCGGGTTGGATGAATCCAGGATTTCTATATCAGTAAAACCGGCTTCAGCCAGCATTTCTGTTGCCAACTCTTGTCCCCAGACAGTGCCGAGTCCCGCACCGTTCTCTGCTAACGAAACGGTCATGCAATGCATTGTGCTTACGGTGTACAGATATGGTGCCAGCGGATTCTCGAGGTTGTTTTCAAGATTGCTGGAGGCCTTGATGTCGATCATCAAGTAAACCCCGTTTTCAGACAGGCAACGGCCGATCTGGTTGAGCGATGCCTGCGGGTTGGCCTGGTCATGAATCGCATCGAAAGTCGTAATCAGGTCAAATTTCAACCCGTCAGGTAATCGCGTGGCATCCTGTACTTCGAACGATGCATTCTTGAGGCCCATACCGGCAGCTTCAGCTCGGGCCAGGCCGATTGCGTCCTCCGCAATGTCGTAACCGGTGAAGTTTGACTCCGGGTACCGTGCGGCCATCAGGTTTATGTTGTGGCCTGTCCCGCAGCCGATATCGCACACGTCGATACCAGCTTTGAGACGCTCTTCGAGACCAGGCACGACTCTTATGTAGCCGTCGAATAGCTTCTCGTTGTACTCACGGCGGAACCTCTGGTCCATCAATGAAGTGAACTCAGGCCGGTAGCGGGAGTAGGGGACACCACCGCCGTTGCGAAACGAATCAACGACAGGTTCGACGTGTTTGCCAAGGTAGGTCAGAAGACCTGCGTTCGGGGCACGGTTGAGCGCGCCGTCACCAGTTAGGCTGATTGCATGCTCCACTGGCAGCTTGTACGACTTGTCAACCGAGTCGTACTCCAGGATCCCACCCGCCGTGACCGCACCAAGCCATTCTCTAACGTAACGCTCTTCGAGTCCGGCACGGTCGGCGATCTGCGCGCTGGTCCCAATACCTTGCCCGACCGCCTCCCAGAGACCGGTTCGAAACCCCACGTCGATCATCAGAGTTAACGCCGCACCGTTGTAGATGGCGCCGATCTGCTTCAGGAAGTCCTGTGCCTTCACTTCGTTCAATAAATTCAACCTCACCTAGCTAGATTCATCAGAAGGACCAAATTTCAGTCTTAGAAGGACACATTCATGCGCTTTTGCAGGTGCAATGGACTTCCTCATCCAACCTCGCTCGATAAGTCCTCTCGCGATGGCTTCCTCATCGTCAGTCACGACTTCGACGCGGGTCGGTACAAGCTTCCCTCTGAAATAAACCGGCAGCTGCGAACCGGTTTCAATATTTCTCCACCACTGCCGTCGTCGGTAGGTCATCACCGAAATGCCGCCATCAGAGCGCCTGTAGTTCACCGGAACGAGATAGGCCTTGCCGCTTTTTCTACCAACAACTACCAGAAGGACCACGTTTCCACTGAGCAACCAGTGCAACCGGCTTCTCAGCAGAATCTTTACGAAAATGTTGGCAACCGTCAGAAACGGTTGCAGCAGTTTGATCATCTGATTTCGAAACCGCCTGGCGATGAGCGAACTCCAGACGCAGTGTACTTGTCGTGATCACAATCTCCGGCAAGCCGAAAGATTTTTACTCAACCGGAGTGAATCGTTGCAAGATTGAAGAAGGAATATGTCGTTCACCGAAACCCTCAACTCATACTCACTTGTCATCGCGTTTCCGATATTGCTGTTATCGATGTTCCTGTTACTGCCGATCAGGCGATGGCGTGTGCGAATACCGCTCTATTCCGGTGTGCTGGTGGTTTCAGTGATCGTATTCTCGCTGCTCAGACCAGGTGGAAGCACCGTGGAATCGACTGAAGAGGCCAATCAGATCCTGGCTTCGGGTCAGCCGGTATTCATAGAGTTCTTCTCTAATACCTGCACCATGTGCCTTGCCAGCGAGCCGAACGTGAAGAGTCTCGTATCCGATATCGATGGCAGGGCGCAGGTACTCAAACTGAACGTTCAGGACAGCCTGGCGGTGCCGATCATGCGGGAATTCAATGCTTTCTCGACTCCAACGTTCATCGTTCTCAACGAGCAAGGCGATGAGGTTTGGAGGCAGACTGGATCGATACTCGACAGGGGTAGGGCGCGGGATGCGCTCGGACTGAGCTAGCTGGCGACTATTGGGCTCGCAGTAGTCGTTCAACCTCGGTTCGTGATCCGGGCACGCCCTTCAATCCCGGCCTGCTCACGCAGATTGCCGCTGCTGCAGCCGCAAACCTCCCTGCCTGTTCGATATCTTGCGTTTCCTGGTACCGAACAGTGAAGGCCGCGCTCCAGACATCTCCTGCACCTGTGGTATCGACCAGCGCGGGTGGCTTCAGCGCTGTTATTTCGTGTTGTCGGCCTTCCGAAAACACAGTTGCGCCCTTGCTGCCCTTCGTTACCGCCAGCAATCCCGTGAGTCCTTCCCAATCGGCCAGATCCTCAGTCGTCTCCGCCTCATCCTCTGACAGTACGATCAAATCCCAGGGACCAGTTATTGCCGTCGTGTAGGGATCAAACAGAGTGATTTCACCGTCCGTTGATACAGAACGGAACCAACCCTGCGGAATCAGGCATGCGAAGTCTGATCGGAACCAGTCACGGCAGTCGAGCGGCAGTTCGTCCAGCAACGGGCAGGCAAACACGGTTGCTGCATCTCGGCCACGCTGACCAAGAGCACCGAGCGACCTCTTGATAGCGGGAGCTCTGCTCACAAGCCGTTGATACCTGGCATCTCTGTCAACTCGATCTTCGAACACAGTCTGAGTGCTGTTTGGATCGGAGTAGATCTCAAGTCTGTCGTCACCAACGCCCATTCGCTGGCTAGCGGTACCGAATACTGAACTCGACGTGACCGCTGCGGTGCGTTTACCGCTCAGTCGTGAGGCAGTTAGCGCTGTGAAGACAGACGCTCCACCGTCTTCTGGACTTGATCGCGTTCCATCAGCCGCGATGTGAATGTCCTGCGACCGGTGTCCGACTCCGAGGTACTGAATCGATTCAAGGCTCATCTACCCCGGCAAGTTACACCAGGGAACGGCTGATCGACAGGTGGGAAGCAATGGCGCTAACGATCCACAACCGGCCAGAAGTCGTCGGAACTGCAATTACGTCAGTCACAATCGCTGTCGGACTATTCGCGCTTACCTGCGGCGGCACCGACTTCGAAGTCAACCCGCCGCTAGCACCGAGCCCCGTTAGCAGTCCGCATCCGACTTCTACAGCTTGGGAATCAGTATTGATGCAGTGCCCTCGCCGGTATTGCAACGTCGAGGAAAAAGGAGTGGCCGCCTACCTTCGCGGCAAGATGACCACTCTGCGCTGGCTGCCTTCGCCTTCGCTCTCTGTGCGCACCCTTGGGTGCGATGCGAGGGACATATGCACGATTCTCCGTTCACCCGGCGACATCGGGTCAAGGGCTGAGGACCGACCACTGCTGGCGACCCTGCCGGCAGTCCGCCTGGCGAGCCGTCGAAGCATGTCTGCTCTGCGCTGCCTGTAGTCCTCAACGTCAATGACGACAAACGCTTTGCGTCCCAACTGGCGACTTACCACCATGCGAACGAGGAACTGAAGCGCGTGTAGAGTCTCGCCTCGTCTGCCAATCAGCAGTCCCGCGTCTTCTCCCTCAATCTCGAAGACAAGTGAGCCATCTTCCGTGTCATCACGGACATAGGTCTCAGCGACTACACCCATAGTTGCCAGGAAGTAGTCCAACACCTCGGCGACAAGCTGCTCAGCCTCCTCGTCTCGCTCGGCAGGTGGGCGTTCATCGTCACGTTTGCGTCCCCGGCGTCCACGCTGCTCGTCTCCGTAGGAGTCATCCTCGGAAATATCTTCGTCAGATTGGCTCTCAGGCTCAGCGTCATCAGTGATCTCTTCAGATTCGGGTGCCCGGGTCGATTCAGTGCGTTCGCTGGCACGACCGCGCCCTCGGCCCCTGCCACGACCACGCCTTTCACCGGTTCGTGGTCCTCGGCTGTGACCTCTCCCTCGGCGTGGACGCTCCTCTTCGCCTGCTTCTTCATCACTTTCCGAAGAGGCGTCTGCACTTGCGACTTCTGAGTCGCCCTCTTCAGAATCTGGCAGGCTGTCTGACGCTTCGTCGACCTCTGCGGCACGTTGAGCAGCAGCCCCTACCAGTTCGACCTCAATGCGCGCAGGTTCGCCACCGAAACCCAGGATTCCCGATCGTCCCGGGCTGAGTACTCGGATCTCAACGTCTTCGAGATCTACGCCCAGAGTTGCGAGAGCGTCTTCTGTTGCCTCGTCTACGGTTTTGCCTGTGAACGTCCTCGGACTGTCCATCTTCATCTTTCTCCCCGGGCTCGTCCTCATCTTCGGATACCAGCGCTGTTGCTGTAGCTGGCGTGCTTGATGCATCGCCTTCTAACGCCTTGGCCCTGGCTTCAGCGCTTCCGAGAAAGGCTCGCCCGAACAGGACTACGGGCTGTCTGCCGCCAACGTAGTACTGGATAACTATGCCAACCAGGTTTGAGAACAAAATGTAGACCGCCAGTCCGGCAGGAAACTGGAACGTGAAGAAGCCGAACATGATCGGCAGCATCCACAGCATGATCTGGTTGGTCTGTTGCTGCTGTGGAGTGGTCGCGGTCTGGTTGCCGGTCGTCATCTTCTGTTGCAGCCACATCGTGGCTCCCACAAGAATCGGCAGAGCGAAGTTGTATGGAAGTGCAGCGGCGGACACGAAGTCCACGAGGTCAAGGCCGATGAACCGACTGTTGATCGGCACGCTGGAGATCGCCGGGTTCCATGCGTAGAACGATGCTGACAGGTTCGCCAGGCCTTCCGGTGTGGGAGGCATGGTGCGCAGGATGGCACGGTAGAGCCCGAACCAGATCGGCATCTGGATCACGAGCGGTCCTAAACACCCGATCGGGTTGACGCCTGCCTCGCGATACAGCTTCATCGTCTCTGACGAGAGTTGACGCTTTTCAGCAGGCCCTTTGTCCTTGTACTTGTCTTGCAAGGCCTTCAGGCGTGGCTGGAGCTCCTGCATCTTCTTCATACTGCGCGTCTGGCGGATGGTCAGCGGGATCAGCACCAGCCTGATGAAGATTGTGAAGACGATGATGCTCAGTCCGAAGCTGTCGAACATCACGTCTGCCAGCAGCGCCAGGCTGTTGATCATCGGACGCATCAACAGTTCGTTCCAGAGGACGCCAAGGAACTCCATCAGGCGTTACCTCCGTGACTGGCAACGAAGCCGCGGATTCCAGTGAGGGCTAGTTGCATCCTTTGCCCTCCCCCTTGGCCTCGACGCAACTCAACTGGCTCAACGTGCCCGGTTGGAACCGCTTGAACTGTCCGCTGTCCGTATGGACGAAGAGCACGTCGTCGATGAGTACCGGACTTGACTTCATGCCCCGCCCACTGGTGTTGAACTCGCCAGTTACCTGGCCATCAGCGAGCAAGACGACGAAGATGTTCTCTTCGCCTGAAGGGACAGCAAGCGCAGGGCCTCTGTTGCTCTCGAAAATCACCGGCTGGGCTACGATCTCGTCGCCCGCCTTCGCCGGTTCACCCCATCTTGGCTGACCGTTGTCTGCGTTTAATGCGAACACGTCACCCGGCAAACTCGCTACGTACAAGATGCCGTCAGCCAAAAGCGGTTCGGCCCAAACCCATCCACCCGTTTCAAATACCCACTCGGAAGATGAGTTCAATACGTTGGAGTTCGGGTTCTGGCGGCGGTGAGCAAGATCCAGCGCGAAGACGTCATCACCAAAGCTGCCGATGTAGAGCTTGTCAGCGGTTACGTGCGGAGTGCCTGTGATTGCACCGCCGGCATCAAAGCTCCATACGATTCGGTCAGCCGGATTACCTGACATACCGTCTGCAAGATCGACTGCGTAGAGAGTGCCTTCAAGAGTTCCGAAATAGGCGATGTCGTCCTGCACCGTGATGCCGCCCCATACCGGACCATCCAGGGGGAGACGCCACTTCTCACGAGCGGTCCGACCGATCTGTTCTCGCGGTGCTGCGTCGATATCGACCGTAGGGTTGAGGCCGATCAGGTAGCCGCCGGGATCCGTATCACCGCCAAGGTTTGAGGTGCCTACCACCAGCGTTGTCTCGCCGATGCCGACGCTACCTACAAGCCGGGTTTCATACTCAACGGTGCCGCTGACCCATGCTGACCTGGCGGTTTCTATGTCTACCGCGTAGACCTCGCCATCGCACTCGTTTCCACGACAGCGGAACGCAGAGCCGTAGATGATGCCGTCTTTGATCTGAGGTGTGCCGTATATCTCGCCGAGGTCGTCCTCGCCGTCAGGAGGGTATTGCCACGTGAGGTCAAGCGTGCCGGTGGTCTGGTCAACCCGAACGATACGGCCATCTTTAGAGCCGATGTACAGGAACTCGTCCTGCGGGGTGATGCCTGACCAGCCGCCCTCAGGGTTCAGGTCGTTTACGCACGCGGCAAACGCAAACAGTGCTACCGAAAACAGTAGTGTGAATCGAATCAGGCGTGATCGGCGATTCTGCTGCGAAGACCTGGACTGTTCAGTTTTCAACTTAAGGAAGTGAATTTTTGATCTCGATCTGAACTATTTCTCAAAGACCTGCGATGTGCACTCGCAGGACGAACGTTACAACTTGATTCTTCTACTGGGCTGCCTGTTTAGCTGCTGCCTCTTTCGCTTCAAACTCATCGTCAGGTACCGCCGGATCATAGCCACCTTCGACACCCGGCCGGCAGCGAATTAACCGGTTCGCCGCCTTAGCTGTTCCTTTCACCACCCCGTACGCCTCAATTGCCTCCGTTGCATACTCCGAGCAGCTCGGAGAGTATCGGCACTGACCCGGCATATACGGTGAGATCGCCACCTTGTACGCCTTGATCAATCCCAATGCAATTGGCTTCATGTCGACTGTTCCTGCCGTTCCTCGTTGCAAATGGCAGTTATCGCCTGGCTGTAACCCTTGAGATCAGTTTCAATGCTGATCTCTGCAAATCTTCGTACGTTGCATCAGCCGCCGCTGGCCGTGCTGTCACAACGAAATCCCATCCGGACTCATTGTCGCCTCGCTGTGAAACCATAGCGGTGCGGAAAATCTCTCTCAGCCGTCTCTTAATCCTGTTCCGTGTGACAGCGTTACCAACTCTGTTGCTGACTGACAGGCCGAATCGGGGTTCACCCAGTTCATTTCGGATCGCAGCAACCAGGAGCAACCCGTCAGAGCTTCTACCGCCATGTTGCTGTTCAGATCTGAGCCGATCCCTGGACTCTGGCCTGCCCGCAGACTTCAAGACCCGCCCGAACTCCGATGGCTTGCGCAGTCGGTTCTCTACCGCGAGTCCCATAGTTGGAGACTCCGGCTAAAGTGCCAGTCGCTTTCGACCCCGGTTACGTCTGCGCGCCAGGACGGCACGACCGGCTCGCGTGCTCATCCGTGAGCGAAACCCGTGGACGCGTGCTCGTCTGCGCTTCTTGGGTTGGTACGTGCGTTTTGGCATTACTCCGACAGCCTTTCATCAATTCAACGAGTTCTACTGTGCACAGGTCATGGGCACCAATGGAACGGATTCAGATTTTGTGTGGCTCCGGAACGTGCCAGTACCCAAAAATGAGGTCAATTCATCGTGGCGCCGTCCAGAACCAGCTAAGGATACCAGCGGATCAGAGTTTCTACACTCTTGTTCAGTTGCGAGAGCCCGTTGGTTTCCTGAAAAGATTTGCGGGTTTTTGGCAAGGTTCCTATTATTAGGAGATAGTGCCTGCACCCGCGACGCTAATTTTATGCGGCTTGCGGCCAACTTCTCACCAGCCAGGAGAATGCATCACGTGGCAACTCAAACCGGCGATCTCGCAGCAGCTGACTCAAGCGAATCAGGAGATGGAGTCCTGAACCTAAGCGAGGCGTTCCAGGTTTACGTCCAGCAGATGCCCGAGGATGCAAAGCAGAAGGCGCAGCCAGAGATTTCCAAGCTCGTTAGATGGCTGGGTGGCGAAAGGCTCATCGACTCTATCTCCGCTTCAGAGATTGGTGAGTACAGTGAGATGCAGACCGCTCGCTCGACCTCGGTCGATGCACAGGAGCGACTCGCCACCGTTAAGGCTTTCCTGACCTTCTTGAAGAAAAGCGGATCGATCGAGACTAACCTGGCACAGCACCTGCGGGTGCGAAAGAGCCGCACCTCCACCACAAGGGCTCGAGCTACCCGTGTCGCACAGCAGCAGGTCAGGCTGACCAAGGCCGGGTACGACCAGATGAACAAGCAGCTTGCTCAACTTCACGAGCAGCGACAGGCTCTGACGATTGATATTCAGAAAGCCGCTGCTGACGGGGACGTTAGAGAGAACGCTCCACTTGAGGCCGCCCGTGAGAACCAGGGCATGGTGATGGCCAAGATCCGTGAGATTGAAGGCACGTTGAAGTTGGCGGTGGTGATTGACGGCCAGCGAACTGCCGATGACACAGTCCACATTGGCTCTAAGGTCGAGATCATAGAGATCAAGTCTTCGAAAAAGTTCTCTTATCAGCTCGTCGAGCCGAACGAGTCCAATCCTCTCAGTGGCAAGATCTCAATCGCTTCGCCAGTCGGTGCTGCAATCCTGGGCCAGACGGTCGGATCTGAAGTTTCTGTTTCCACACCGCGTGGTGATCAGAAGTATCGGATAGAAAAGTCAGGCTAGGTCAATGTTGCGGAGGGGTCGGCTTCGGCCTCCCGATTCCGCTACAATCCCGTGATTGCCACCACGCCAGGCTGTTCTGGCGTGACTGACATCTGAACTCACCACAAGTCTCGAACATGGATCCGCGTTGCTAGATGGAATTGGCGTCTGGATAGGCTTCAACGTCGTCGTAGCGCTGCTCCTTGTGCTGGACCTGTTCGTATTAAGTAAGAACGATCAGGTCGTCTCGATGCGGCGTGCAGCGTGGCTCACCGCCTTCTGGTGGGGCGTCGCAACGGTCGTCGGCATCTGGATCTTCACCTTCGGTACGACCGATCAGGGCCTTAACTACACAACCGCGTTCGTGGTCGAAAAGGCTCTCAGCGTTGACAACCTCTTCGTCTTCCTGGTCATCTTTGGTTACTTCCAGCTCCCGCCCAAATATCAGCTTCGAGCACTTCTATTTGGGATCATCGGTGCGCTTGTAGCTCGGGCCATATTCATTACCATCGGCCTGACCATCATCGGTCTCTTCTCCTGGATCCTGTTCATACTTGGTGCCTTCCTGATCTATACGGCGTACAAGATGGCTTTCATGGGCGATACCGAGGTCGACCCCGGGCAGAATCCGGTCGTGAAGGCCTTCCGAAGGGTCTATCCAGTCAGCGACGACTACGACGGACACAACTTCTTCACCCGTCTACCCAATGGCAAAAAAGCGGCGACACCCTTCTTGATGGTGATCCTTGCTCTCGGCACTACCGACATCATCTTTGCAATCGACTCAATCCCGACGGTATTCGGCATCACACAGGACGCGTTCATCGTCTGGAGCTCCAACGCAATGGCAGTGCTCGGTCTACGACCGCTGTTCTTCCTCCTCTCTGGACTTGTGAAGCTGTTCCGATTCCTCCAGTACGGACTTGCGCTTGTACTCGCCCTGATCGGTGTAAAGATGGTGGTCGAAGAGGCTGCGCATCAGCTTGACTGGCACCTGCCGGAAATAGTCGAAACGCCTTTCCTGTCGCTGATCGTTATTTCCGTCATCTTTGCAACGGCCATCATTCTTTCGAAGATGTATCCAGGCGACGCGGGCGAAGACTCACACAGCATCCCAGCGCCCGCAGAGGACTGATTGCGGACCCATTCCTAGAAACAGGCAGTAAGCGAGCAGATGACAACAGTCAGCAGTGACCGAAGTGGCGCCGGGTTATCGTCTGCAACCGCAGACCTCGAACAGGATCTGAAGCGCGCAGTCTCTGGCGAAGTTCGGTTCGATCCTTTCTCGAAGGCGATGTACTCGACCGATGCCTCGATCTATCGCATGGATCCGGTCGGCGTCGTCATTCCTCGCAACGCGGACGATGTCTCAGCAGTGTTGGAGATCGCTTCGAAGAACGGTGTCAAGGTGCTGCCTCGCGGAGGTGGCACGAGCCTTTCCGGACAGACCGTGAACCAGGCGGTTGTGATGGACTTCTCGAAGTACATGCACAACGTGCTCGAGGTAAACAAAGAGGAACGCTGGGTCAGGACGCAGCCTGGCGTGACGATTGACGACCTGAACCGCCAGCTCAAGTCACAGGGGCTGTTCTTTACACCGGACCCATCCACTTCAAGCCGCGCGAACGTCGGCGGTGCGATGGGCAACAACTCCTGCGGCTCGCATTCCATCATCTACGGCAAGACCGTGGACCAGGTGAGAGAGATGGATGTCGTACTGAGCGACGGAAGTCCTGCGCATCTCGGTCAAATCAGCGCCGAGATACTTGCCCAGAAGCAGAAGCTCACCGGCCTTGAGGGCGATCTGTATCGACGGATCCCCGAAATTGCGACCGCATCGGCTGCAGAGGTTGAGAAGCGTTTTCCAAAGATCCTGCGCAGGGTCGGAGGCTACAACCTGGACCTGGTGCAAGATCCATCGGATCTGAATCTTGTGAAGATGGCTGTTGGTTCTGAAGGCACACTGCTTGCTGTGACCTCGGCAAAGCTGAACCTCGAGCCGATTCCGCCTTTCAAGGGCCTCGCTGTGATCCATTTCCGCGACATCGTTGAGTCGATGGAGGCTACTGTCGCCACTCTCGAAGAGAATCCGGCGGCGGTGGAGCACATCGGAGAGATGATCATCAGGGAAGCTCGCAACTCAATCGGATTCTCGCGAAACCTGGGATTCTTGCAGGGCGAGCCGTCAGACATTCTCGTTGTTGAGATGAACGGCCAGACGGCCGACGAAGTCGATGCAAAGCTCGATCGGCTCGAGCAGAAGATGCGCCGGCTGGAGCTTGGCTACGCTGTAACCCGGCTGACGGCTCCGAGTGAGATGGCGCAGGTCTGGAACATGCGCAAAGCCGGCCTTGGCCTGATGATGAACATCGAAGGTGATGCAAAGCCACTCCCCTTCGTCGAAGACACAGCAGTCTCACCGGAGAAACTGCCTGAATATGTGAAGAGATTCGATGAGATTGTCCGCTCCAACGGCACTGAGGCTGGCTACTACGGCCACGCATCGGTCGGCTGCTTGCACATACGCCCTGTGGTCAACCTGAAGACCGCTGAAGGCGCTGACCAGATGGAGAAGATCGCTGACGAGATCTCAGACCTCGTCCTGGAGTTTGGCGGCGCAATGTCTGCCGAACATGGTGATGGAATCGTGCGTGGCGTCTGGGCCGAAAAGATGTTCGGCCAGCAACTTGTGCAGAACTTCCGCGATGTGAAGCAGGTCTTCGACCCGAAGGGCACGATGAACCCGGGCAAGATCTTCGATACGCCGCCGATGAAAGAGAACCTTCGTTACGGTGTCTCTTATCGAACCGAGCCGATAGAGACCCGGTTGGATTTCACGGCAGAGGGCGGGTTCGCTGGCGCAATCGAGAAATGCAACGGCGTTGGCGACTGTCGCAAAGTGAATGCCGGTGCCATGTGCCCCTCGTACCAGGCAACACGTGAGGAGGAGCACTCGACTCGTGGCCGTGCCAACTCGCTACGCGCCGCTATCTCCGGTGCACTGCCGCTAGAACAGCTCCACTCCAAGCGCATGTTCAACGTCCTTGACCTGTGTCTTGAGTGCAAGTCCTGCAAATCTGAATGCCCGTCGAACGTCGATATGGCCAAGATCAAGTACGAATTCCTGAACTCGTACTACAAGACTCATCGCGTGCCACTGCGTTCCCGAGTCGTGGCCAACATTCACAAGCTCAACGCATTCGGTGCGGGGCCTCAGGCAAAGATCGCAAACGCGATGAACCGCTCGCCTGTCGGCCGCTGGTTCTCGGACAAGCTGCTCAAGATGGATGGACGCAGGAAGTTGCCTGCGATCGTTTCACATACCTTCGAGAACTGGTTCAAGAACCACACACCGATGACGACCAGGGCTCGCGGCAAGGTCGTGTTCTTCCACGACACATTCATCAACTTCAACCATCCCGAAGCAGGCATCGGTGCCGTCAAACTACTGGAAGCTCTTGGATATGAAGTGGAACTTGCCGATCGCAAATGCTGTGGACGCCCAATGGTCTCCAAGGGGCTACTCGACAAGGCTGCGGCGAACGCACGCTACAACGTCGACTCGCTGTATGAACAGGTTGCACAGGGAGCGAAGATCGTCGGCTGCGAATCCAGCTGCATGATGGCGTTGAAGGACGAATACCCTGACCTGCTGCCTGGGGATGAGAAGGCACGTGCAGTAGCGGACGCGGTCGTCATGATTGAGGAGCTACTGGCCGAAACAGCTGATGACGGGATGCAGCAGATCGAGTGGAACGAAGAGAGACGCGATGTGCGGCTGTTCGTCCACTGTCACGAACGAGCGCTCGTTGGTACGAAGGCTGCACTGGATGTTCTGAATTTGCCTCCGAGCTTCGACGCAACGATGATCGAAGCTGGCTGCTGCGGAATGGCGGGCTCATTCGGCTTTGAAAAAGAGCACTACGACGTGTCGATGAAGATCGGCGAAGAACGACTCTTCCCTGCCATCAGATCGGCGCCTGAGGACGCACAGATTGCCATAACGGGAGTCTCGTGCCGGCAACAGATCGAAGACGGTACGGACCGCGAACCTCGCTACCTAACCGAGATCCTTGCCGAAGCGTTGGCTGAATAGCACTCGCTCACAGACTGTTCACCTGGCAGCTTCAGCATTAGTCGGTAACGTGGGCTAATATCTGGTTACTGCTTCTTTCCTTCCTGCCCTGATTGTCTGGAGCCTCACTTGCCATCATTGGCCATCAAAAAAATTCTTGTTCCACTGGACGGATCAGCCATTGCTGAGGCCGTCGTGCCTTACGCGGCTGGTCTCGCAAATGAGATCGGCGCCGGAATGGTCCTGTTCGCCGCTCTGGCGGAGGGTCAGGACCAGGAATCAGCCGAAGCGCGGCTTGAGGAGATTGCCGCGGGGCTGCGAACGGACGGTATGGGTGTCGCCACAGGAACTGAATTCGCGCAACCCTCGACTGGTATTGTCGAGGCGGCTCGCCGATACGAAGCGGGCATCATTGTCATGACCGGTCACGCCACTGAATCTGGACGTAAAGACCTGCTCGGCAGCACAGCCCATGCTGTCCTCAGCAAGTGCCAGACTCCGGTGCTAATCCTGCCTCTCAACTCGACCGCCTACGCGCATCCTGCTTCGGTAGTAATCGGCCACGACGGCTCCGAGAACGCGAGCGTTGCACTTGGGCCTGCGACCACGCTCGCCACTTCACTTTCGTGCGAGCTCCTGCTGGTTCGTGCTGTTGATCCAGTAGCCGGTCTCGGCGGCGCAGCAAAGTATTACGGTACGGTCGACGATTTCGCCGAAAAAGACCTCGAAGAGTTGAGGGAAGAGCTGGCAAGCACAGGACTCAAGGTCACAACGCATGTTGGCAAGCGACCTCCTGAGCAAGAGCTGGTGAGTATGGCCGATTCCCGGCTTGCGTCAATAATTGCCGTTGCCACAACTGCGCTCTCAGCCGAACCAAACATCATGGGATCTACGACTGACCGACTCGTGCGCTCGCAGACACATCCAATCCTTGCGGTTCCCGAGAGTTAAGAAGTTCTTAGAGATTGACTGAGGCTGTACGGCTATTCTTGCCGTAGGTTCTCTTATGCCCAGTCTGCCATTACAGCGTAACGTCTTGTTGTCTGTCTCCGCGCTTTTTGTTGCGATGGCTATCGCGTGTGGCTCCGGTGATGTGACGACTGTGCCCGTCAACTCCGACTCTCAGTCGCCATCACCTTCGACCATCGGGCCTTCAACCGTGGAACCGACTGCGACGCGCGACCTCAACCGCGCTCCTGAAGAGATACTCGACGACCTGTTCACCTACGAACGTCGCGAGCACCGGGTGATCGTTTCGCCAGAAGCAGTCGATGAAGCATTGGCAACGGGCGACAGGCGTTTCCTGCCACCTCTTGTTGAACTTACACGCTGGGTATTGCTGTTCCCTGAGCGCTCAGCAGTTCGCAACGCCCTGATCAGCATGACCGGCCAGCAGTTCGAAGGGTACGACTTCTTCAACTGGTACACGTGGTTGGGCCAGAACTACGAAGGCGAAGAGTTCGAAAACTATGCCGACTGGAAGGCGCGCCTCTACAACCACATCGATCCTCGCTTCGCGAACTGGTTCTTCAATGGCGTCGAGTCCGATATTCCCCTCTGGACGGCGCAGTGGGGTGGCGTGCGCTCGGACGGAATTCCGCCACTCGACAACCCGAAGATGATCAGCCCTGAAGAAGCGATCTTCATGGAGCCAGACGAGCAGGTGTTCGGCGTGTCCATAAATGGCGAGGCGCGCGCATATCCACTGCGGTTCATGAACTGGCATGAGATGGCGAACGACGTGGTCGGTGGCAAGCCGGTCACGTTAGCGTATTGAACGCTCTGTGGATCGGGCGTCCTGTACGACGCCGAGCTTGACGGAGAGGTACTGAGTTTCGGCTCGTCCGGCTTCCTGTACCAGTCGAACAAGCTGATGTTTGATCGCGGGACCAACTCGCTCTGGCACTCGCTCACCGGTGAACCGGTGCTTGGGCCGCTCGTTGGTAGCGGCAAAAGACTCGAATTGCTGCCACTGACAGTGACTACCTGGGGAGAGTGGATTGCTGAGCATCCCGATACAGTGACGATCGCCTTCGACACGGGCTTTGACCGCCCTTACATCAAGCCCGGTGATCCTGGAGCTGCCTACAACACCTACTTCAACACGCCGGAACTGATGTTCCCTGTATTCGAGCTAAATCCGCTGTTCGAGCCGAAGACATCTGTCTACGCACTACGGACCGCTGGCGAATCGAAAGCCTATCCTCTCGACCTGCTATTCCAGCAACGGGTAATCAACGACGACTTCGATGGGCGCAACATCGTTGTTGTCGGTGATCCCGATGCGCGGTCAGCAAGGGTGTACGAACGCGGCGACAACACCTTTACGGTTGGCGACAGCGCCCGCTCGCTCATCGACGAAACCGGCGCCGTGTGGCGAGTCGGTGAGGAGCAGCTCGAGCCGCCTGTTGGCTCCGGTGAATCACCACTGCCGAGAGTCCCTGGCCACCAGGCTTTCTGGTTCGGCTGGACCAACTTCTATCCAGAAACCGAGCTTTACGTGAGCGGTGGTTAGAAGCCAGACCCAAGTCTCAAGCACTGGTCTCACGCTCGCGGTAAACTGGCGGCATATCAACCGCCGCCTTCTGACTGACCAGCACGCGGCACATCAACTCTGGAGTACACGCCATGACCACCACTCAGAACACAAACGGCGCAAGTCCCGCAGTCATGTCCGTCAACGCCCGCAGGAAACAGGAGCGAGGCCCGGCGATCTGGCTGGCAGGCGACCCTGAAGACCTCAAAGAGTGGATGCCCCGGGGTGCCGCAGGCATCGTCACCAACACGGTCGTGCTCAACGACATGGTCAAGAAGTACGGCCAGATCACCGAGGTCATCCAGCGCTACCTCGACATCACGGACAAGCCAGTAGCTGTCGAGATAGACGGTCACTCAACTCAGGAACTGCTGGATGTCGGCGAGGTCTTTGTGAAGATGGCACCCGGCCAGATCATCCTGAAGATTCCAACTACGGTTCACGCGCTGGATGCGTTCGCGGAACTCAAAAAGCAAGGTGTCGAGACCTACAGCACAACTGTATTCACGGTTGCACAGGCCGCTGCCGTTGCCCAGGCAGGTGTAACGCACGTCCTGCCGTTCTGTGAGCCGTACCGCGACGTTGGTGGCGACCCGACCAAGCTGATCCGTGAGTGCAGGGCTATGTTCGATGGCTGGGACGACAGGCCATACCTGACAGCTGCTTTAGTGCGTTCTGTAGAGACGGCGGAAGCGTGCCTACGTGATGGTGCAGACGGCATCATCATCTTCTGGCCCATCTACCGTGACATGCTGCAGAACAAGCTCACAGATGAGTGGAACGCCACGTTCCTGGACCAGTGGAACCAGATGTACGACGCCGGCCTGTTGGAAGGCCTGCCCGTGGTCAGGCACTGATCGCAGACCAAGCATAGAAAGAGACAGAGCCAGTCGTGCATCAGTTCACCCAGACCATCGACTGCAGCCTTGGCGAAGCTTTCCGGCTGGCATCCGATGTCCGGAACACACCTGAATGGAACCCGGGAATTCTTGAGGTCAGGGACCTCACTGATGGCGAGGTTCGCCAGGGCACTCAGTTCGTGGTCAAAGTTCCGAAATTCGGGAACCAGCGCATGGCTGTTTCTGAATTCCGCACGAACGAGATTTTCACCTACTCGACCGTTTCATCGATGTTCGACGGATACCACCGCTGGGAGTTCAGCGATGATGACGGCAAGACGCGGGTTGACCACACAACGGATGTCTCACTCAAGGGCGTGTTCCGAGTTCTGTTGCCTCTACTACCGTTGCTTAGAAAAACCCAGCGCAAAAACGCGGTCTCGGAGTCTGAAGCATTCAAGAGTCATCTCGAGACCGCGGCACCATCCGTTTGACTGAATCACTAGCCCTTCTGGATCATATTGACCGAAATCAAGCGCAGGGGATCGTATTCAAGAACAGCAGCAACTGTGGCAGGCGAAGGGTCACCCGCTGGGTTAGCCTGACTTGGCCAACAGTCCGTTCCAGAGCTGGCTAAAGAGACTTTTGGCAAGTTCTTCTTCAGTCTTGCCCGTGTCTACGTGTGCGACAACCTGCGCTTCGTTTTCAGAGACGGATTGCCAGGACTTCGTTTGCCTCGCGTACACCTCTGGTCGTCCTTCTGACTCAGAGGTTCCGCTGGAGTAGCGAGTCTCAAGCCGGTCCAATGCCTCAGATTCGGGAAGGTTGCACTCGATGATCGCTGTCACCGCACCCGTGTTCCGTGCCACCTGCAACGATTTCCGCCGGAACTCACGGCGCAGGTGGGTGCCGTCCATGACTACAGATTTACCATCGGCCAGCGCTGCCTCTGCCCGGCGGAACATCTCCCGATACGTCCTTTCGGACATCTCCCTCGTGTAGATACCGCTGTGAAGACCGGAGCCGCTGTCACCGGTAGGTGTCATTCCTGCGATCTCTCGCCGAATCACATCGGTCTGGAGATGGACCGCATTCCACTGATCGGCAAGAACCTTGGCAACTGTGCTCTTGCCGGTTCCGGTGACGCCTGCCATGACCGCAACGAACTGCGGGCGATCAGAGCTTGCGATCTCGTTTGCCAGTTGAAGATAGGCCTTAGCGTTCTCGACATGGATTTGACGCTTAGAAATCTCGGATTGCTTCGCAGATATCGATGCCGCCATGCACCGCACCATTGCCCGGTAGGACTCGTAGAACGCAAGTAGCGGCCTGATCCCGATGTCTCCGGACTCTTCGATGTACTTCTCAACAAGTAGCTCTGCCAGCTCGTATCGATTGCGACGTTTCAGATCCATCGAAAGAAACGCAAGATCAGCGGCTGGATCGATGTAGACAAAACTGTCATTGAACTCGATGCAGTCGATGATCTGGATACGCCGTTGTCCATCATTTTCGGTTTCTATGAAGATATTTCCTGCGTGAAGGTCACCATGGCACATCCGAGGTGCACCCTGTTCGTGGCGACTCGAGATCAGGTCACCACGCTGTTCCAGGAACGCTTCTGTGTAGGCTTTGTTGTTGACGAGTCCGTTTATATCGAGTTCTGCTGGTGCGTGTTCGGCGACTCGGTCAAGGTTGCTCAGCACAATGCCTGAGACGCCTGGAACGTTTCCGAATTCTGGAGGTGCCGGTGCGGCATCGGAATGGAAACCTGCGAGCAAGTTTGCTATCTGCTCAATCTCGTTGCCGCCGGCGCGGTTTAGATCGAGTAGGTGGTCGAGCTGATCTTCCGCATGCAAGCGGCGCATCTTCAAGGCCCAGTCGATGGCCGTTCCTTGGTTGTCTATCCGGTACTGGCCCGTCGTGCCATCAACCTTGATCGGCTCCACTGAGAGATAGACATTCCTGGAGAGCCTCTGATTCAGTTCCAGTTCTCTCTTCGATAGGGATTTTCTGATCTGCGGTGTCGAAAAATCACAGAAACCGAAGTTGACTGGCTTCTTGATCTTGTAGGCGAAATCCCCGGCAAGCATGATGTCCGAGATATGCGTCGAAACGCGCTCAATGGGTCCGGAGATCTTGTGTGGGTAGGCGTCTGAGCGTTCCAGCGACTCTATGAGCCGCGCCCGAGCCGTTTTCGGGTCGACTTCGCTCATCGGGTCACGGCACCACGGTATCGCCCTGTATCACACCTTCCCGAATGACATCACCAATCTCCTCGGTGTGGCCGTGATCGTTGATCGTCACTACGGACCAGCCGGACTTTCCGAATCTAAAACGTGAGATTGATGTGTTGTGTATCTCTGTACGGCGTATAAACGCGCTATCCCAGTTCGTGATGAAGTGGAGAAGGGCCCTCATGGTCACGCCGTGAGAGATGATGGCGATGGTGTGGGTACCACCAGCTTTCAGCATCTCAGGATTGTTCAGAACCTCGTCTTCAAGCCAGTTACCTGCCCGGCGTTCCACTGCTCTTTCTGATTCACCGTCCGCCGGTTGAAACCACTTCCCCTTTTCTGCAGAGATGAATCGCAACTCTGTCGACCATACATCAGCCGCCATCTTCCCCCGCCATGCCGGTATCTGCCGCTCAATGATGTGTTCCGAGCGATCGAAGTGCGCACCTTCAAGGCCCATGCCTTTCAGCATGCCTTCAGTTGTCTGAACTGCGCGCACCAGGGTGGATGAGTAGATGCGATCAAACTTCACACCCTGCCGTTTTAACCGCTCACCAAGGGCAACCGACTGCTGATGCCCGCGCTCGGTCATCGGAGCGTCGAAATTGGCCCCTGCTGCGATGCCGGGCTGCACGTTGTTCTGGGATTCGCCGTGGCGGATGAAGTAAAGATCGAAGACGGTGTTTTCGTGGATCATGTTTTCGCGCGGGTTGACAAAAATTCTGAGGGTTTAGAGGTCGGTCAGCGCAGTCTAACTTAGCGTCAGCATAGGACGAGCAGTTTTTGCTGACCGCAAGGCTGACTCTGGCTGAAGAAATGCTGACGCTATGCTCAAGGCGCCAGCCACATCGAATCCTGCAACGCCGGATGCCCGGTTTGCTCGGATGGCAGCTCCTGGATGAATCGTCGGCTGGCGATCTGTTTGAATTCTTCCAGCAGCTCGGTCCTGGCAAGTGTTTCAAACGCCCAGGTATCGACATCTTCGGGCTTGATACCAACAAGGAAGGTGTACAGGTCCATCGCGGAAGCCGAACTCAGAATCCCCTGGATTTGCAATTCATTAGCCACGTTTATGTCACCATCAGTGGACAGTGCCTGTGCCCACAGAAGCCTGTAGCCGACATCGTGCTCTGTGTCTCGATTTAGCCTCAGTTCATGCAGGAATTCGAATCTGTCACGCGCGGCTCTAACGTCTGGAAATAGGCTGAGGCGTTCGCCCATGAACTCTTCCGCAGACCGCCAGCCAGCAGCTTCAAATATTTGCGCCTGTGCCTCGAAAAGACCTCGTTTGCCTGTACTTGATCGCAGTTCGGTCTGTGCGGGATTAGCCAGGTCCTGCAGACCATGTCCCAGCTCATGCAAATAGGTTCCGAGAGCGTCTAACGGCGAGAGACCCATATCCACGAAGAGGTGAATCTGGCCATTCGATCTGGTCTTGAATCCGATCTCTCCACTTGAGCTGGTGCAGCGATCAAAATTCTCCTGGTATTCGCGTTCAGACATCGTTATCCAGCGCGACATGCAGGTCGCCAGTGAGTTGGATCTGAACTCGTCAGGTGGCAAGAAATGGATCACATAACCCTCTTCGTACACGTCCCGCCCGGTGAGCAAGAAGTAGATGGCGCGTCCTGCGGCCGCTATCTCAGGTGTCCAGTCACGTTCTCCTGCGCCTGGTCCCAGCACTGGCTGCGTCTGGAAACGCAACTCGCCAAAGAGAGGGCTCAGCGCATTTCGGATCTCATGTTCCGGCATCGCGAATGGTTCTGCAGATTCGAGAGGTGGTCCTTCATGCCAAGTAAACGTACGTTCGAAAACGTTGTCTGCCTCGTTCAGTTCTTCGAAAAGCCCTTCAGGATCCAGAACTACCCGGACGGTGTGCTCGCCCGGTGGGACTGTGTTGATCATCAGAATCGTGTTTTCGCTCCATATCGAGCCAACGTTGCTTGAACCTGAGTTAAAGCTGATGCGCTCAACGAGTTCGCCGTCGAGCAGGACATCGGCTCGCAGCTCGTCAGTGAGTGGCAGGCTGAAGCGGCTTGCGTTTGTAAAGCTGAAATCGATCCGCGCCGCTTCAGACGAATTGAGCCAACCGTCTTTGCCTACTGGGCCATTAGCTGGGATTGGTGCTGCGGTTATTGCGGCGTCCCATCCAAAAGGTCGGAAGGGCATCAGGTTCGCCCGCGTCGTCGGCTCGCGCACTGGAGGTTCTGATGAGGTGCTTTCGTACGCAGGTGGAGCACTGCCAACTCCCCAAACGAGTTGCACCTGGTATTCGTTGTCCGTTTCATCGGACTCGGGAACACGGTTCAAAGGGTCCACGACCAGCCGAAGTGTATGTGGTCCGGCCGAAACATCTATCAGATCTCGAAGGTCGCCGGCATCGAATTGCACAAGACCGGACGCAGAGATGTCTTCCCAAACGAGACGTCTGACCAGGAGGTCATCGAAATACAGATCGACTTCGACCCCGCCGTTGATGTAATGAATCGAGTCATTGGCTGAACCAATTGCGAGATAAGAGGCTACATCGACCGAGAGCTTGCCAGAAAGTGGATCTTCGGGATGTGAGGAGACGAAAATTGGCTCTGACTTTCCCTCGAAGGGTGCGGGGACAAGATTGGGTAGGAGTTCGGCAGGCCCGCTGACGACGTCTGTACCGGCCATCAGTATCGAGTTAGTGACAACGTTGTCCAGTTCATTCGTTTCATCGATCTGATCCAGCGAATCGATGACTAGTTCAACGGTGTGCATCCCTGCAGTGACCGGCACATTTCTGAAAAGATCGGCTCGCTCTTCGACAAATATGAAAGAGTTCCGTGCAAGGGTGTCTGCTTTCCATTGAGCAAGAATCATGCCGTCGAACCGCACATCGATGCTGAACTCTTCATCTGCCAGGGCATTACCGACGTTCGCAACCCACCAACTGATTTTGATGTCTTCGGGGTGAAAAACGCCGTTGCCATCTGCGCCACTGAGAGTAATACCGAAACCGTCTCCAACTGAATGAGGTGCAAGGTTTGCGCTTGCAGGTGGTTTCGGCGTCGGAACAGGAAACGGTCCTTCAGGGACAGGCGGTGGAACCGGTGGCGTTGGTAACGGGACAGCGAACCTCTCCAGAACAGGGAATGCAGAGATAGCATCTCCAGACCCGGCAGGATGTGGCGTCGAAGAGGCGATTGGCAGTGGTGTAGCCGACGCCGCGACGGTCGGTGTGAATGTTACTGCTGGAGTCGGTGTCGACGTAGTCGTTGGCAGCGGTGTCAAAGTAGCGGTCGGTCGCAGGGTGGGAGCAGGTGTTGGGACAGCCGTGGCGGCAGCCTCAGTTGATGAAGCGGTTGGATTTGGGGTCGCCGTGGGCGACGCTGTTGAACATGCCAGGGCTACGGCAGCGAGCGCAATTGCTAGCCCTGTGGCCGAAAATCGGCGCCAATGTGAACGAAAACGCACGGATACAGTGTTAATTAGACCGTTTGATATCGGTTCAACTTCGGCCACTTACTCTTTACTTTCTATTTCTGATGAAAGTACGTACTAACGGTCTCGGTTTTTTACCTGATGATGAATTCGCTCTTGATTACCGTGCGGACAGGGTGATCCGGTCAATCTTTCCTACCTTTGAGGCAGGAGTGGTGATAAAAAGGGGCGGAAACATACTCAAGGCACGTCCAGACGGCACACTGACGATTTCGGTGCACCCGAATTTCTGTTTTGACTTACATCCCTGGAGGAAACTGAAATGAACCCAACGGAACTCAAGAATACGCTGGACAAAGGCCAGCCCGTGTTTGGAATGATGATCTCCATGATGGAGAACATGCGGTGGGTTAGCGTTCTGGCTGCCACCACCCTGGATTACGTAGTTGTCGACACCGAACATGGTTCTCGAGACCGCAGGGAGATTGCGAATCACGTGATCATGGGCCAGGCGGCCGGGAAGACCGTGATCGTTCGGGTACCGGAACCGAATCCGGTTTGGGTCGCCGAAGCGGTCGACGCCGGTGCGCATGGAGTCCTGGTTCCATACTGCGAGGACATCGATGAGGTTCGTGCCTGCGCATGGAAACTCCGGGTCCATCCACTGAAAGGTGAAGGCTTCACCAATGTGATGGAAACAGGTGAGTATCCGAGCAAGAAAGCCCAGGAATATCTGGAAAAGCGAAACGCCGGTCGGCTGTTCATCATGGGTGTCGAGTCAAAGCCTGCGTTGGATAATCTCGAAGCGATGGTCGACTGCGCACCGATCGATGGCGTGTTCGTCGGTCCAAACGATCTGACGACATCTCTGGGTATTCCCGACGAAGTCGACAACCCGATCTACATCGACGCTCTGAAGCGAATCATTAGTGTGAGTGAATCTCGCGGCAAGCCGGTGCTGATCCACCAACAGACCGTCGAGACAAGTAAAAAGGCGATTGAGCTCGGTGCTCGCTGGGTGCTGCACAGCACGGACGCTGGTTTCGTCAGAAACGGTGTTAATGCCGACTTCGCTGAGTTACGTGAAGCCGCTTCCGGTAAGTGGGAAGTCTCTTCATCCGGTGACGCGGACGGCGACATGGGTGCCGTTCACTAAGAATTCCTTTCTAGCGAACCAATTCACTACAGGTCTCGAATGGGATAGGAAATGCAGAGAGAAGAGTTCATTACCGCCGTCTCTGAGATGGCTGACCAGGTCTGGGATTTTCATGAGCGCTGGAAGTTCTGGCCGTTCGACGGCCAGGACCGACCGCCTTCGCGAGCAATTGCGGAACGACAGGCGATTCTTGATGAAGAGATCAACGAGCTAGGTGAAGCGGTCGAAGCTGATGACAGCGAAGAGATCTCAGCTGAAGCTGCGGATGTATTGTTCGTGGCACTTGGGCATGTTCTCAGCCTCAAAGAAGGTGGTCTTGCTGGAGTACGGGCGGTCACCGTAAAGAACGCTGGTAAGACCGAGGCGACACACAGGATAAGACCGGACACAGGCAAGCTGCTACCCATCTCCGGGAAGCCTCACAAGTGGGAATAGAGGTCGACTGAACGACGAGGTTTGATCAGGTCCCTAGCCGAGCTTGAATGACTTAAAACCCTCGGCGAAATCGGCACCAATCTTCTCGCCGATGTCACGCCTGCGCTGTTTCATCCACTTCGCGGCATCTTCCGGGTTACTTACCTGACTTGTGTGAGCAAGAAGTGCCTTGATGCTGGTATCGACATCAACCTCTTCGAGCGGGTTATAGCGAGTTACATCTTCGCCAAACATCATCACCCAGACCTCGCGCACCTTGTGAGGCTCAAACCCCTCATCTGTGAATAGCTCCGGAAAAGTCAGATGATCACGAGCTGCTGGGTAAACCGCGGAAAGTGCCGCCTCACCAGCAGCGAAGTGGTCCGGATGACCGATGTAGCCGCTACCGAGTAAATCCCGCTTTGGGTTCGTCGTGATCAACACATCAGGTTTCCAACGTCGGATTTCGCGAGAGATATCGCGACGCAAATCGAGCGATGGCTCCAGGTATCCGTCGGGGTAGCCAAGAAACTCCACGGTCTTCAGACCCAGAATTTTGCCGGCTGCAATCTGTTCCTCTTTCCGGATTTCTATTAGCTGTTCACTCGAGATCTCACGGTCCTCAGTACCCTTTGAACCATCTGTGCAGAGCACATAGACAACCTCCCAGCCGAGCCGGCACCATTTCGCGACTGTTGCTGAGCATCCATACTCGGCATCGTCAGGGTGTGCAACTACCACCATCGCTCGGTTGTAATCGGGCTCTTCGACTTGCTGGGTCATCTCTGGCGATTCTCTTTCTAGAACTGGATTTACTTTGCAGGCTGCGCGGTGCCATCCAGCAATGTGAAATCATCTGCATTGATTGCGACGGCAATCGATTCTAGCAACGAGTTTCGTGGCAGTGGCTGTGCAGGCTGATCACCTAGGCCAGGAAACTTTGAACGGCACCACGGGCTTGAGTAGAGGTGTAGAAAGAAGCAGCGTGTGTGGTGGAAGGCAGTTCTTCGAACGTGCAATCAGGTATCAGGTTGGCTGTGTTCTGAGCATACTCAAGTAAAGTGTCCTGGGCTCCACAATAGACCAGGGTCGGCACGTCGAGAGCAGGCAATCGATCTTCGGCACCGCGCCAGTCGAGAACTGCCTCAGTGGAGAGCGCAAGCGTTTCCGGATCGTTGTTCCTGCCATCGGCTGGTTTTGCTCCGACCGCTCGTTCAACCAGCCGCCACTTATTCGAACGCAGTACCGCAATTCGGCGATCCAGGTTTCTCTTGTCGATAGACGGGCACAGGCCATGCATCCCGCCGACGATCAACTTCTCAACTCTCGACGGCTCGCTTACAGCTAATTCGATACCAACACGGCCGCCCATCGAGAACCCAAAGAATGCAAAACGATCGATATTTTCGGCGTCAGCGATGCGGATCACAGCTTCAGATCGCTTTTCTACGCTGTATGCAGCGCGCATGTTTGGCCGGTCTGAGCGACCGTGCCCGAGAGCGTCTATCGCGATCACCTTCCGCCTGCCCAGGAACTCCGCCCAACCTGCTTTAGCCCAGTCATCTGACCACTGTGCCAGTCCATGATGGACAAATACCGGTGGTAGCGTGTTTCGTCCGCTCTCCCGCCCTGTAGCAACCGTATAGAAGATTCGGTTGCCATTTTGATCTATCCACGCCAATACAAGTTACTCTCTGGAACTTCGGATGAAGAATGAGCGCGAAGCCGTTCGACTGATCACGTTGTGAGGCAGATAATACTGTTCTCTGTTTGGCAGGGTGAAAGAGTGTCGATCAGAGATAGCTGGATTTGCCACAGCCTGACGGGAGAGTTTCATGTCGGATCCGATAGTGTCGGTCATCATGGGCAGCAGGACCGATCTTGAGACGATGCAGGGCGCTTCAGATGTCCTCGATGAGCTCCAGGTTCCGCATGAGGTTCGTATAGTTTCGGCACATCGGACCCCGGACCACATGTTCAAGTTCGCCGAAGACGCCCCCGGACGAGGGATCGAGGTGATTATCGCCAGTGCAGGTGGTGCAGCGCATTTGCCGGGCATGGTTGCAGCGAAGACCGTGTTACCTGTGATCGGTGTTCCCGGGAATACCACATCGCTCAATGGCATGGACTCCCTGTTGTCGATAGTGCAGATGCCACGTGGCGTTCCCGTTGCGACGGTAGCGATTGGGGCACATGGAGCGGTAAACGCGGGATTGCTGGCAGCGCAGATACTCGGGCTTAAGCGGCCCGATTTGCAAAAGCGATTGAGCGAGCGAAGAGCAAAGCTCGCAGAGACCGTCCTGGCAGACAGCGAAGTGAAGGTCTGAGATGGCGATAGACCCGTTTCAAACTGGTGAGCCACTGCAGCCGGGCTCCGTAATCGGGATTATTGGTGGTGGTCAGCTGGGGCGCATGACAGCGATCGCAGCGCGTTACATGGGCTACCGAATAGCAGTGCTTGATCCTGATGCTGATTCTCCATGCGCCCAGATCGCAGATCACGTTGTGCAGGCCCCGTATGACGACCGCGATGCCGGCCTTGAGCTTGCGCGAAAGTCCGATGTCCTGACGTATGAGTTTGAGAACGTTGACGCCGACGCCGCAGAAGCCGCAGGAGAACTGACAAGGCTATGGCCATCAGGAAGCGTACTCCGTACGGCGCAGAATCGGGTGCTCGAAAAGAGCGCTCTGAACAGGCACGGATTGCCCACAGCTGACTATCGGGCTGTAGAGACGATTGAGGATTACGAGGCAGCGCTTAAGAAACTGACCGGACCCTGGGTGTTGAAGACGGCTACCTCCGGTTACGACGGCAAAGGGCAGGTCGTGATCAAGGAGCCTGATAACGGTGCGGCCTTTCGGGAACTCGAAGGTCGAAGTCCGGCTCTGATTCTCGAACGATTTGTGCCCTTCAAGCTTGAACTATCCGTTGTCTGCGCACGCGATCACACCGGGAATATGTCCACATTCCCGGCCTCAGAGAACGTCCATGTCAACAGCATTCTGGACACTTCAATCGTTCCTGCCCGAGTTGAACCGCACATCGCTGAAAGAGCAAGCGATATCGCCAGGGCTGTAGCTGAAGCGCTGGATGTCCGTGGGCTCATCTCCGTCGAAATGTTCCTTACGCAGGACGACGAAATACTGATCAACGAGCTCGCACCTCGACCTCACAATTCAGGTCACTACTCGATTGAAGGCTGCCGGACATCGCAGTTTGAACAGCTCGTGAGAGTGCTCTGCGGCTTACCGATGGGCTCCGTCGATTTGCCGCGGCCGACGGTGATGGTGAACCTGCTCGGAGACGTGTGGATGGATGCCAATGGCAAGCCAGACTGGAGCGGTGCAATGTCCATCCCGGGCGCTAGTCTCCATCTCTACGGGAAAGCCGAGGCCCGGCCCGGGCGCAAGATGGGTCACATCACGGCGGTCGCAGAGACCGTAGAGCAGGCGCTTGAAAGGGCAGTGGACTCAAGAGATCGGGCGAGGCGGCAGAACTAGCTTCCTGGTCGCCTGAACATGTCGTCCGCTCTCTCTCCGGGGAGCGCTCGCTGCGAAAGAACGCCATCTGAGATCTCGTAGATCTCATCCGCCATGTCAAGCAGGGTACGGTCGTGGGTGGTAGCAACGATTGTCATGCCGCGGTCGTGAGACATCTGTCGGAACAGTCCGAAGATATTGCTTGCGTTCGTCGAGTCCAACTCACCTGTCGGTTCGTCAGCGAGGATAATGTCCGGCTGGATGGCGACAGCGCGCGCTATTGAGATGCGTTGCTGCTCACCGCCTGAAAGCTCAAACGGCCTGTGCTTGGCGCGCCGTGTCAGTCCGACCATCTCCAGCACCTCGTCGGTGCGTCGACTGCGTTCGCGACCGCTGAGACCTGCGATTCTGAGTGGTAGTTCGACGTTCTCATATGCAGAGAGCAGAGGGAGCAAGGCGAATGACTGGAAAACCACGCCAATCCGGTTGCGCCTCAAGTGGATCATCTGTTTTTCACTGAAAGAAGCCAGGTCGCGGTCTTCAAAAAGAACCTCGCCTTCGGTGGGATGGTCCAGTCCGGCAAGCATGTTCAGCAGTGTCGTTTTACCTGACCCTGATCTGCCTACAAGGGTGATGAAGCGGTTTCTGTGAATCTCAAGATTAACGTTACGTACAGCGTAAACATCCTCGCTTCCGAGTTTGAAGGACCTGCTTGCATTCCGCACCTGTATCAAAGTTGCGTTGGCTGCTCTTGCTTCGGATTCCACCACTTCACTCGCCTGACTCAAGCGTCACCCTCCCGTCTGTAACGCCAAGCCTTACCCGGCGTCTGATTGCAAGTTGGTCTAACACCTCACGAGGTATCTGGACGGAGCCGCTGGAGTCCACCAGCAGGAACTCTTCGACCTCTTTGTCAGAGCGTTCACCGATAGCTCGCTCGAACGAAACGGCACGAGTTGTCTCGGTACTTGTCTTGCCATCACGGATAGCGACAGCGCGCCCGACACTGGTCGAGATCGCGGGGTCGTGAGTAACAATGACGATTGTTGTGCCCAGTTCTTTGTTGACATTGTTCAAGAGCGCAAGCACTTCGGATGCCGTGTCCTCGTCAAGTTCCCCGGTCGGCTCGTCTGCGAGTAGAAGGGGTGGCCTGTTTGACAGTGCAACTGCGATTGCGACTCGTTGCTGTTCGCCACCGGATAGCTGGGCAGGCCGATGATCGTGCCTGTGCCCGAGCCCAACAATCTCCAAGAGCTCATTGGAACGCTCCTTTCGCACCTTCGCAGGGACGCCAGTCAGCAGCATGGGCAACTCGACGTTTTCGTAGGCAGTTAAATACGGAAAGAGGTTGCGAGAAGTCTCTTGCCAGATAAACCCGACTTCCTGCCTGCGGTACTCAACCACCTCTTTGTTGGTCATGTGCAGGAGGTCGAACTTACCTACTCGGACCGTACCGGCAGACGGGGTGTCGTAGCCAGCAAGTATGTTGAGCATCGTCGATTTACCTGAACCTGAAGCTCCGACGACCGCTATCACCTCTCCCCGGTCAACAGAGAGCTCGAGCCCGCGCAGCGCCACGACCTCAAGATCAGCAACCTTGTAGATCTTGAACAGACCGCTACAAACCAGGTACGGACCGTTATCTTCCGCAAGAGTCATTCGCTCAGAACACTCCCATCAGTGATGTATTCGAAACGAGGATAGCTCACTATCCCTCTCCCATTCTCATCACACGGTGGATTGACATTCGGTATACAGAAACAAGAACAGCGATGATAACTGCAGCGAAGACGATACCGAGAAGACCGAAGGTGAAGCCGAATCCTGCCCAGTCGATCTGAAGGACCATAGGAGGAACGAGGACCTTGTCTTCGCCGGAGTTCGCCAGGAACGGGATGATCGTGTCACCGAGGCGAGTACCCATGAACAGGCCGATCCCTACTGCCACGCCGATCACGATCACCTGCTCGAGAACGACGAGCACAAGTAACTGCGGCATAGAGAGGCCCATCGTTCGTAGGAGCGCCAACTCACCTCGCCGGTTGCTGAAAGACACGCGCACATGAACAAGGAAGCCGATCGCGCTCACGACCAGTACAGTGAGGAATGCGATGCCCAGTAACGCCTGCCAACCTGCGGAAACCAACGGGTCCACTGCGACTTCAGCGAGCAGGCTCGAACGATCCACTATTCTGCCGGCACGCAATCCCATATCGTCAGTTTCGGCGAGGATGTTCGCTGCGACAGGGTCCGGGCCATCAACGTTCAGAATGAACCCGTCGCGATCCTGGCTCGCAGCATCGCCCGTAACCGTGCGTATCCAGATCTCGTTCGGTTGACGTTCACCAAGCAGCTGAGCCAGGTTCAAGCTCTGGTGCACGATGTCCTTGTCTGCGATCAGGAACGGCTTCTCATCAGGCTTCAAGGTCGGGAACAGGTCAATCTGGCCGCGAATCTCCACTCTCAAGCGGGCAGGCCCAACACCAAGCAGTACCGGATCGCCGGGGGACACTCCAAATTGATCGAGGAAGGTTCCGCTTGCGAGCACAGGGATCACCGGTTCTTCCCTGCCGACTGAGATGCCTCGTAGTTCGCGGGCTCCAGCGGCGGTCCACCGGAAACGGGCAATTCCTGGCAACGGGTTGCCGTCCTCATCCGAAGCCTCGCCGAAGGTGTCGCCAAGTGAATCGGCGGAAGGCTCAAGAGTGCGCCATCTGCTCAGGTCATCAAACTCTTCAACTACCAGAAGTTCGTCCTCAGCTCGAGTCAGAACAGAGATGTCGTCGATATCCAGAGCACCTGCTGCCACTCCGCCACCGAAATCGACCACACCAAGTGAATGCAGGCGCACCGGTGGATCGATCAGAAGCGGTCGCCTGTTGCCAAGAGGGATAGGTGCGATTCTCGCCCCGACACGGCACCACCCCGGCTCAGCGGACGCATCAGGCTCTGTACAACCGAACCTGCCGTTGTCTACAGACTCGGGGAGTAGGACTCCCATCAGCACTGTGTAGTAGCGGTCGTTGGAGTCGCTAAGCCTGGCTACGAACACCGTGTCTGGTTGTCTCGAAAGAGGGCGGATCATCGCGGTGAGCCAGAAGCCCTCTTCGGGGATCAGTATTCCTCCACTGCCTCCAACGTCGACTGTCTCGAGTCGATTGGAAATCGAGCTGGACGAAAAATCATCACGGAACCATGCGACGTTCGGGAAGGTTTCTGCATCGACTCCCAGAAGATCGAAAGTCTCGTTCGACACACCGAACGACACTGAACCCGTCTCTCTGTAAACAGGCGAGGTGGCAAGGACACCGCCGACTTCTGCGAGGTCATCGGCCAACCGGAAGCTGGGGCCGCCGAGGCTGGAAGTGATCTGAGGCAGTCTCAGATCTGCGCCGGAGTTGTAGAGAACCTGTTCTGTGGCACTGCGCTCGAGCGTGGTGGCGAAGCTTGCCGCAAACACGCCGAGGCCAGCGGTGAGGATCAGCAAAAGTGAAAGCCGTGAGTGGCTAGCAGGACTTCTTGCCATCTGCCAGATGCCCAGCACCACGGATGGTGGGAAGATGCGGCTGCCGATGTTGGAAGACATCACCCTTCCGGTGAGGTCCATCGCCGCCGGGAACACTCTTAGCAGCGCGATACCAGCTGCGACGAGAAACAGCGCAGGAACGGCGAGAACAAGATTATTTACGCTCTCTTCACCGAACACGTCGGTCGCGACGAACGAGCCCTGCCTTGTGAGTTGCCAGAACATGAACAGCACAAGCCCCATCAAACCAAGGTCAAGGTAGTAGCGCTGGATGAATGCCAGCCTCGGTGGACGGGCCCTTGAGCGACGGTCATTCAGTAGACCCAGTCGAGCTGCCCTGACCGCCGGAATGAACAGGGCGAGCATGCTCAAGACTCCGCCGATGACGGCCAACCTATACGTGTTAAATGTCAGTTGAACAGGCAGTGCAGCGCCACCGTTCAGGTCTTCGTAGAAGGGAAGAAGTCCTATCGCTGAAACTCCAACTAACGCCAGAAGCGGCCCTACGATGACTGCGAGTAAGGAAAGAAAACCGGCCTCGATTACGAACACGGCCAGGATCTGGCGAGAGGTGGCGCCTCTTGATCTGAGTAACGCCACTTCGGATTTCTGTGAGTCGACCAGAAGTGAGGCAAGTGTCACGACGTAGTACAGGACGACCAGGACTATCAGTATCAAAACCACGAACATCGGCAGTTGATTGAAGAACAGGTCAGACTCGAACTCGTCCAACACATCAGGGAGATCGGTGTCGAGCACGAAGCTGTCGACGATGGCCCGTAGCTGGTTACCTGTGACTTCTATCGTGCGGCGGATATCGCTGGTCTGCGACGCGTCGATTGCCTTAGGGTCGGTATCCAGAATCCACGCGAAATCGCCACCCATTCCCGGGAAGTAACGGCCTATGCCATCAAGAATCGACTCTTCGGACACGATGAAGCGGGCGAAATCCAGTTCCAACCCGCGTATTGCAAAGGTGTCGTCGTAGATTCGCCACAGAGGAAGATCGGGATCGGTGCGCTCATAGATTCCGACGAGTCGCACCGTGACCTTCTCCCGGATGTCGTTCCAGAAGATCTTGCCCTTCAACTCATCGCCTATGCCCATGTCGAATAGCCGGGCGGTAGGTGCGTCAAGGGCGGCTTCGACTACGTAAACCTCGCCTTCTGGTGGCAGATTGATAGCAGGCTCAGGAAACCGACCTTCGATGAAGGCCAGGTTTTCCTGTGCGGCTGGAACGGTTGAGAAAGACATACGTCGACAGTCACACGCGATGGTTCCGGCCTCCGTGTCGTCCTCCGGCCGCGGCAGGCTGTTAGTTGGTCGGCATGGACACTCACCTGGCAGCACCTGTATGGGAGGCTCATCCAACAGGAATGTCCAGGTTTTGAATGCATGCTGCTCTTCGTGCAGGAACGGCCGCATTCGCTCGATGATCGTGCCTTCCATCGCGTCAAGCACCAGTGCACGATTCTCACGTGTAAGGGGAACGATGCCTGCCTGGACTTCCAGGTCAAGATCCTGCTGGTCGACCGAACTTAGTGAACGGTCAAGGGCAAGGTTGCGGAGCGAATCGAAGTAGACAGAAGAACTTGCCATTACCGTTACGGCCAGCACCACTCCGATCACTACCGCCGACAAAAGCCGAGCGTGTGCTGCGGTGCGTCTGGCTACGAGTAGCAGTGAGGCGGTAAACAACGCTCAGTCCCTGCTTCTGGTCAAGACGTGTAAGGGTAGGCGAGGGTAGCTGCGGAGGAAGCCGGCGAGAATGATCGCCGCTGTGGTCACTGTGATTGCCAGCACTATGACTACCGGTAACCAGTCGATCTGCAGAATAAATGGTGGCAGTAGCCGATCTCCTGTTTCGGTGAAAGCCATCGAGTTCATGGCGATTCGCGAGATACCGATGCCTGTCAGGATGCCCAGCACGATTCCAAGGACTCCTATCAGAGCGTGCTCGATGACCACGATGCGGAGGAACTCAGATCGAGAGAGTCCGATAGCCCGCATGTATGCAGAGTCGTGTCGCGTGCTCTTCGAATGGGCAGATAGATAGGTGATGTAACCAAGCGTGGTCGCAATGCCCGTCAGAATGATTGCAACGACACCCATTCCCCGCCATCCAGCAACCGCCAGTGGGTCCACCGTTGTATCGAGGAGTAGCGCCTGCCTGTCGATGATCTGCCCGGACCTGAAGAATCCTCGGATCTCGTTGCGGATTTCGGTATGGCGCTCAGGGTCAATCGACGCGAAGACCTCATTCGGGCCAACCGCACGCAAGCCGCGAAGCTCGAGGAAATCAAGAAGCGATGTCACGTCTGCCACTATGAACGGACGGCGTGACGAATCTAGCGTGGGGAAGAAACGTATGGTCTCGACGATCTCAAGCGGAACGAAACCGCCTCCGATGTTCGCGACAAACGGTACACCTACCGAAGACCGGGTCTCCGACACGAACGATTCGCTGGCGATAACTGGGAGAGGTCCGGCCGTTGCTGTTCGGTAGATGCCGCGGACTCCGCTGTTGGTTCCGCGATCAAGCGAAATCTGAGCGAAGTTTCGTCCTGGTATGCCGATGCCGGACGGCTCAGGCACGATCGTGTACACCGTATCCAGTCCGTTAGAAGTAGGCAAAGGCGTCCAAAGACCTGCGTCATCGAACGAGATGACTGTTTCCTCGAAACCGGGACCGGATGCGATGAGATCGTCAATGCTCAATGTGGTTGGCGTCCCACCGTCGCCACCTGCCTGCATGAAGGTTTGTATCGAGATCAGCTGAATCGGGTGAGTCAGGTTGTCCGGAATGACCAGAGACTTCTCTTCCCACTCGCCGCTGATCTGCCCCATCGTTGTTGTGACCACACGGTCATCTGCACCCTGCAAAATGAGCCAGAGGAAATGGTCATTGACGAATGGCTCTTGCTTCGACCAGATGCTCAGGCGCTCGACACCTACTGGCAACAGGATGGGCTCGGGCTTGACTGCGACATTGATCCGCTCCAGAAGGCCACGAATGTCGGAGTCGGCGAAATCCTCGCGTAGCCAGCCAACCTTAGGGAACTCGATCGCGTCTACAGCCAGCACCTGGAATTCGGGGCCAGAGTTGGTTGTTCCCAACACCGCATTGCGACGCATAGCCCAGTTCGCATCGTTCACGCCGTCAACGGAGCGAATCTGTTCGATATGTTCGGTGGTAATGGTCTGGTTTACTCCGGAAGGCAGCACATGAATATCTGCACCGGTCTCGTAGAGCACCTGCTCTCTGCTGCTTCGCTCGAGAGTCGAAGCCAGCGTGCCTGCCAGTACGCCCAGCCCGCCGGTCAGCACGAGAAGGATGATTGGCCACGAGTACCAGTAGGGTCTTCTGCCAAGGCGCCAGAAACCGACCGATATCGATGCCGAGCCGGACCTGCTGGCGATTGCGGAGACAAACTTTGCTAGCAGCGGGAACACTCGCAGGAACACAAGAGCGACCACGATTAAGAAGATCGCGGGCGCGAACAGAAGAGTGAAGTCAGCTTCCTGCCCTCCATCCCTGGACGACGAAACAACAGAACCCCTGGAGCTGAGCTCCCACCAGACCAACCCGCCAAGAACCAGGAAAAGCACATCCAGGTAGTACCGCTGAAACAACGGTGGCCTGTCGGGTCTTGATTCAGATGCCCGCTCAGACACCACACCGCGACGTGCCGCCATAAGCACCGGAGCGAGTATCACGATCATCGCAATGAGGCCGGTTGCCGCCGAGTACACCCATGCTACCCAGGTGAGTTCTACGTCAAGCGGGGTTCCGTTCGTGACTTGATCGAATACTGGTAACCGTCCCATCTGCCAGACGCCCAGCGCGGCGAGTAAAGGAGCGACGATCACCGGGATGCCGATAAGCAACAACGATTCCATCGCCTCGAACCTGAGAATCTGCATCACGCTGAGACCACGGCTGCGCAGCATCACGGTTTCCGATTCTCGTCGTGTTGAGAGAAGACCGGATACGAGTAGCAAGTAGTAGACGACGATCACAACTGTGAGGGCAGCGAGCAGAAACATCGGTATGCGGACGAAGGTGATCTTTTCATCGAGTCGCTGGAAACTGGGCCTGAGGTTGGTGATAACGCTTGGCCTGACGATCTCTTTCGCTATCTCGTCTTCCAGCGACGTCAGGCGATCGATCATGTCTGCTGTTGAAGCGTTGTCCAGCTGTTCTTCGTTGGTGAAATAGACCCAGTTGAAGTCAGCAGGAAGACCGGCGTTGGATGGTCCGACACCTCGCGTGGTTGCCTCCCAGGTCGTGTGCAAAACAAGAGGGAGATCTCGGCCTCCGAATTCAAGTGGAGGCGATGGTCTCAAGAAAGCGGTCGGGAATCCGAGCCAGAATGTCGAACCCTCGTCGATCGCACGGAAGATGCCCGTGATCCTGACATTTACCGTTCCAACGCCTCGAGGCTCAGAAACAGCCTCGACTACATCTCCAACTCTCAGAGTAATGATCTGATTACCGTGTTTACGCTCAACACGATCATGGTTGATGGAAGCCTCAATAATCCTTACACCGTCTACGATCTCGATTTCATCGCTCGGATGACGTCCCTCCAGATAGAGAATCTCCGATTCGATGCCGGTCATCGTCTGGAAGAACGCTCTTGATGAGAGCGGAGCGGTTAAGGGTGCTTCACCATTGATATTCCAAAAATGGGGACGGCTCTTGATCCGGTAAGACGAGTTGTCGTAAAACGGACCTATGTACTCCTCTGCGAGACCTTCGACTGTGGCAGTCGACTCCTGAGCCTCGTTGGCTTCCAGAGGGATCCAGTTCGAATTGACAATAACGTTGCGGTTGAACCGACCGATGTCGTCCACAACATCGGCCACGCCAACCTTTTCCAGCGCGCGGAGATAGATAGGTCCGCCTGAAATCACGGTTGCTGCAATTAGCACAGCGATAAACGAACCGGCGAGTAGCCGCGCATCTCCGCGGCCGCGGCGCTTGATGAAATCGATAAAGCTCAGAGCGTTATTTCCCTGTTTTTTTGCGAGGTTCGTTCTCCATAGGTCTCACTGAATGGATCTGTGCGTCGATTCAGCCAAATGCGCCGCCGAAGTTGTGCTTCAGGCCCGATGCCAGTGCCGGATAACGAAATCCTAACCGCAGGCGGTGAATTGTAGACGCATACGAGCGAAAGCGCAGGAAGGAGCTTCGACTACTGCGCCGAGGGCATCATGCAGGTAAAGTCTTGACAATTCACGTACAGAATACGCCAGATCGAATGGCACGGCCCTGTCTGTTCGGCAGGGCAAAACCGGCAAACCAATGATTGAACGGAAGAGCGGACTGAAGCTCCGCCACGCGGTCGCATTTGCTTTCCTGCTGGCAGGGCTGACCGTTGCCGTCGCCTGCCGATCGGCTTCCCCGACACCGACCGCGATTACTTTTCCTCCGACACCTACGCCTGTCACGTTCCCACCTACTCCGACACCGATCGTCTTTCCGCCAACGCCAACCCCGGTTGTATTCCCGCCCACTCCGACGCCGATAGTCATCCCATCACCGACCGAGGCGATCCCAACACCTACGCCTACTCCACAACCTCCAACGCCCACACCGGGCGGGCCGACGGTCTCGCCACCTACGCCAACACCAACTCCGTCTGCACTGACGACCTCAGAGATAGCCCGCCGAATTATGCCATCGGTGGTGCGAATCTCAGCTGATACAGGTACCGCATTATCAACTGGGACCGGGATCGTTTTCGACAATCAGGGAAAGATCCTCACCAACTGGCACGTTGTAGAGAACGCAGTGACGATTACCGTCACGAAACCGGACGAAACAGTGGTCACTGCCGAACTATTCCGAGGTGATCCAGACAAAGACATTGCGCTCCTCGTTGTGAACAACTTTGCGGGATTGAGGCCTCCGCCGTTTGGAGACCCTTCAAACCTCGAAGTTGGAGCGGACGTGGTTGCGATAGGTCACGCGCTTGGCCTCGTCGGCCCTCCAACCGTTAGCACGGGAGTCGTATCTGCTCTAAACAGGGTCCTGCCGAACGGTCTGGGTGGCGAGTTGACAGGTCTTATTCAAACCGACGCCGCAATCAACAGCGGTAACAGCGGTGGCCCACTGATCAATGACATGGGTGAGGTAATCGGTGTCAACACGGCCAAACTAGGAAGCGGTGACAGGATCGGTTTTGCGATCAACATCGATAGCGCAACTGAGACCGCTTCTGCGCTGATCGCGCTTGGCCCGATTCCTCCTCCGGGGTTTCTTGGGATAGCCGGCCGAACTATGCTCCAACCTGAGGCCGCGAACCTGGGATTGCCAGTCACCGGCGGGTTCATTGTTGAAGTCGTGGGACCTGACACGCCCGCAGAAGAGGCCGGCTTGCTGGTTGGCGACGTGATAGTGCAGATGGAATCGACGCCGATCCGCAGTGAGATCAATTTCACAGACTTCCTGCAGGTCAACCCGGCTGGTTCAGAGATAAGGATCTTTGTATGGCGGCTCGTACAGGGCAGCGGTTGGGAGCCTGCAGAGATAGACGCTACGCTGTCGAGACGTCCCTGATATCGTTTCGCTACTCCGATTCCATTGAAGACGTTTAGCAGCGGGACTAGAGGTAGCGAAAAGATGCGTGAGGTACCGGCACCTGAGATCAAAGGACCCCCGCGTTCAAAAGAACTTGCTGGGAAGGTAGCGATCGTGACGGGGGCTGGTCGGCGCCGAGGTATCGGTAGAGCGAGCGCCCTGGTTCTTGCAGAGATGGGCGCCGATGTCGTGATTACCGGTACCGGTCGAGATCCATCCTCGTATCCAGAAGATGAACGCGAGGTTGGCTGGAGAGACATCGAGTCTGTCGCCGATGAAATCAGGGAGCTTGGCGCGAACGCGCTGCCGCTGGTTGTGGATGTTTCGGACGGCGAACAGGTTGATCAAATGGTCCAACGAACTGTCGATGAGTTCGGGCGATTGGACATCATTGTGAACAATGCTGCAGCACCTTATGGCGAGGACCGCAAGCCACTCCTGGAAGTCAGTGAGGATGTCTTCAAGCGAGTAATCGACATCAAGGTTGGCGGCACGTACCTGTGCTCTCGTGCCGCGGCAGCCCAGATGGTCAAGCAGGGTGAAGGCGGACGCATCATCAACCTGTCATCGATTGCAGGGAAGCGCGGCATGGCAAACACGTCTGCCTACAACGCCGCAAACTTCGCGGTTGACGGCTTTACACAGGCTATCGCTAAAGAGCTTGCTGTTCATGGAATCACGGCAAATTGCGTGTGTCCGGGGCTCATCGGTACAGCTCGAATGGATGGAATGCCACAAGACGCATGGGATGCACGCATCGCGGCTAACCCTATGGGTCGAGTCGGTGCTGATTGGGAGGTCGCAGAGGTGATCGGATTCGTCGCCAGTCCGCGAGCTTCGTACGTCAACGGTGAAGCGATCAACGTCAATGGAGGCGATGCAACTGACCGGTGATACTGGCCAATTTGCTGCCACATGTTCGGGAAGTTCTTTCGGGATTGTGAGACATTGTTTACGTCACCAAGTGTTGAGAATCCAGCACCTGGCGATAACCATGCCATTGATCGCTTAATGATCTGATCTTCCCCCCGGATCGCAATGCCCAAAATTCCTGAAAGTTGGAAACAGCGACGCTCAAGAAAGCTGCGTCGTGCCAGGTACAGCGCGCTTCAAAAGATTGGCCTGGCGACAGCCGGTTCGCCTGTTGCTGGCGAGACCTCACTCTGCATCGCGTACATGTGCCCTTATGCCCACACGTGCCCGAGCGCCTCGTTTCGGCCAGCGTTGGTGAGTCAGCGTGAATGCTTCAGGCTGTATCCGAACGAGATGCGACCGAAGTCCGGATTGAGTGAACACGCGATGGACACCCTTGCGAACCAGCGTAAAGCGGGTAGAAAGCTGGAGCCGGTTACGCTGGCGATGCTGGATCAGTTCAGGCCGGAAGGCCCTTCACCAAGCTTTAAGCTCAAGCGCCCAACCCGACCTGTCTATAACGAGTCACAGCCAACCCATTCACTGCCCGAGAGCGGTGCTGTAAGCAACAGGCCTGCACCAACCGGCAGAAAGCTACCGCCGTCTCGCTTCAGGTTCCGAATGCCCAGGGTCCACGTGCCAGTAGCCGACTCAGCCTGAGCCCGATTCAGTCTGCCGCAAGGATGTTGGAGCGGGAATCTATCCGAGAGTTCGTGAACTCATCGATGAAATCGGTGACAACCCTGTAGTAAAGATCGGGATCGACAAGATCCGGCCGGTCGTGCGTGCCGCCAGGTACGATGTGCATTCTTTTCGGGTCGTTGGCGGAGTCGAACACCTGTTGGGCCGAATACATCGGGACGATGTCATCCCGATCACCATGAATAACAAGCACCGGCGCGTCCAGCCGGGTCACATGGGTCCGAGTCTCGTAGCGGAACTGCATGATCGTCGAAATTGGCAGCAACCTGGTCCACCGGTAGTGAACGGGTGCGAGGTCCGGGAATGACGACGGTGGTGACTCAAGCAATAGTGCGTCAGGTTTCGTCTCCGCTGCAATTCGAGTTGCAACCGCTGCACCCATTGAGACGCCAAACAGCACAAACGGCCCTGGAGTGCCCGGCTGCAGCCTGTGCCGGCGCAAAGCTTCTGATGCTGCTGCAAGCGCGTCGGAGTAAGTACCGAGTTCGGACGGTGCTCCAGCGCTCAAGCCAAAACCGCGATAGTCGACTGCGAGAATGTTGGCTCCAGTTCGCAGGTGTACATCGCGGTAGCCATCGAGGCGTGCGCTGATGTTGCCGCCGTTTCCATGAAGGTAAACCCACGTTGGTCGGGGTGAACTGAACGGCTCCGGGCCCGGGATCCACCACGCGTGAACCTTATGGCTGTCTGCGGTTTCCAGCCAGAGGTCTTCGTAGCAGAGGCCGACGTGTTCCGGAGTCCCTTTTAGAGTGCGCTCTGGAAAGTACGCCAGCGAACGCTCAAGTCGCATGAGGGCTCGCCTGATCATTTCGCAAGATTAACTCAGGCTCAGGAATCTGTCTCAGTGTCCACCCGAAAACACACGCCGCTTCACTGCCTGCTCGGCACTCTGTGCCAGCCCGTAGATCCGGCTTCCAGGCTGGGTTTTCGGATGCCTGTCTATCCAGATCAGGAGCAGCAGGAAAGGGATTGAGAGCAGGTAAGAACCGACCGTGTCCGCGGGCCAATGATCAAGCTCTATCACGCGCGACGGACCCATAAGTACGGCCAGTGCGACCATCAACGTGATCAGCAAAGTGCGAGAGATACCGGATGGCATGTGCTTGTACGCCAGGTACGCGATCATCCCGAAAACGAGGACGCCATAAAAGACGTGACCGCTTGGGTAGATGCCTGCTTCGGTGACTATCTCTTCGAATCGCAGATCTTCGGTCGGCCTGGCGCGGTCCGCAAGATTGGTGACCCGAGTGAGACCGGTGAGTGCTCCACCAACGAAAAAGAAGATCAGCGCTCGTTTGCCCCACAGATACCAGACGATTGGTAATAGCAGCGCAAACAACACTGGAGCGGTCTCGAAATTTGAGATCACATCGAGGAACTCGGAAACGGCCAGGATTACTGGATTCTCGATCGTACTCAGGTACTCAGTACTAACAAGCTCTCCGGGCAGAAGAGTCTTGCCACGAACCTGAACGGTTAACCAGCCACCGAACACGAGAATGGCTGCAGCTGGACCTAACAACAGCCAGGTTTCCAGACGCACGCGAGGCTCCGTACGGCTTTCCGCCACTGGACCGTTCTGTGTTTCAGATACCGTCATCAACCACACCACTAATGGGTTGCATCAAGTACAAAAGCTCGTGATTTGGGAGTCTAGCGCAGGTCAGACTCTGTAAGTCCTACGTCGCGCAGCACCTCTGCGGTGTGCTCGCCCAGAGCCGGGGCTGGTCGTATGTCAGGCATCCCGTTCTCGAACTGTACGACCGGTCCTGATGAGCGGTAGGTGAAGCCTTTAGCGTGGGTCAATTCAATGACATAGCTGTTGGCCAGCGCCTGCTCGTCATCGATCAACTCTTCGATGAACCTGACCGGTTCACATGGAACATCGTGATCACGCAAATACTTGAACCATTCGTCGGTTGTTCGCTCTGAGAATTTCTTCTCCATGCGTGAAATCAGCTCTCGACCAACCGTCTCCGCCTCTGGCGAAGCCGGGTCAAACGATGGGTCCTGGAAACGAGGGTCTTCGAGCCCAAGGCAATCCAGCAGTCGTAGTCGGGCGTGGACGGCCAGTGTGCCCAGAGCCAGACCTCCGTCTTTGGTCCGGTATGCCCGGTAGTAGCAGTAGTACTCCAGCGGTCGAACTCGCTCCTGGTACTCCTTCTGTAACTCCGGATAGGTGGCACCGCTTTCCTTGAGACCGGGAAGTTCCTCATCGAACCATTTCTGGCTTGGAGATGGGATCTCGTTCACGCGTGCCAGTCGCATGCACTGCATCGCCAGAGCGTTGGCAAGCAGACTGGTCGTGGCTTTTTGGCCCTTTCCTGTTCTGGAACGCTCGAGTAATCCTGCCATAACCGCACCAGCGGCACTGTAGGCGGTCGAAAAATCGATATATGAAGACGACCAGACTGGATCCGGATGGCCGTTGGTCAGTTTGCCTTCATTGGCCATTGCGCCTGCGTAGCCTTGCACGATCAGGTCAAACCCCGGCATGCTCGCTCGCGGCCCTCTGGGGCCATAGGCCGTTATCTCGACATAAACGAGGCCCGGGTTCGATTCGCTTAGTGTCTCGTAGTCAATGCCGAGCTTGGCGGCAGTGTCAGTTCGCGTGTTGGAGATCACCGCATCTGTGGTGGCGATTATCTTTCGCAGTGCATGGCGATGCGACTCCGATTTCAGGTTCAAACAGATGCTTCGCACGCCTCTATTCAGCGGCAAAAACACGCGACTCTCGTTCTCTGCAATAGGGTTCTGGTGACGCCAGGGATCACCAGTTGGCGGCTCCACTTTGATCACATCAGCCCCCATGTCTGCGAGAAGCTGTCCGGCGAATGGTCCCGCGATGAAGCTTCCGAATGTCACTACTCGGATTCCTTCAAGTGGGCCCTTGCTGCTCATGTGATCGGCGTTCCCAAAAAGATGCTTCGCCCTGACCGGATGTTGATGCCGGAAAGTAGCACGAGGGTCGCACTGACGCAATTAGTCGCGGTCATGCTGAGAGCGCTTCAAGCAACATGTGACGCGATCGACCGTCCAGGAAGGTTGCAAGAGCCCGGTCATACTTGCGATATCACGCCAGGTTACAGATGACTGTGGCGAGGTCTATTTCTGTTGTTTGAGCACCAGCACCGGGCGGTGCGAGCCGCGAATAACCTTGTCCGCCACGCTGCCAAGTACCATTCGCCGGAATCCGCCGCGGCCATGCGAGTTGATCACGATCAGCGATCCGGGTATCTCATTGCTGTCTTCGACTATCCGGGCCGCTGCATTTCCAGCAGCTGCGTGGGCTCTAGCCTCAACCCCAAACGACTTAGCCCTTTCGGCAAACTGCGAAAGGTAAGTGTGGGCCTGCTCACGCGTATCTGAGACCCCGTAGCTGGATCCGTAGAACTCACCACCGGGGCCCGAAACGGCGTAGGAAGGCATATGGACCGCCTGGACGAAGATGATCTCAGCATCGCAAGCCTTTGCCATCTCGATCGCAATCGGTACCGATTCTTCCGCCAGGTCAGATCCATCCAGCGGAACCACAATGCAATTGACTTCTCCGGCAGGTGACTCAGCCTGTCCCTTCGAGTCAGGGTTGATCACCAGTACCGGCAGAGTGGCGTTGCGTAGAACGTTATCTGCGACGCTTCCGAGAATTCCACGCGCAATGGCGCTTTCACGATGAGTTGCCATCGCGATGAGATCAACATCTTCATTCTGCGCGGTCTCCAGAATCGCGTCTGCTGGAAGGCCAATCGCGGTAACCCACTCCACCGAAAGCCCGGTTTCGGCAAGCTTTTCAGCCTGGGACTCCAGGTATTTGGCGGCTTCACTGCCTGCCCTGTCATCCGACGTGCCGTCCAGAGTGGCGGCCATGAGAACCAGCTCCGCACCAAAGTTTCGAGCTATCTCTGCCACCGCGTTCAAAACCTGTTCAGACGTGACAGAGCCATCCAGCGGTACGAGTATCTTCTTATAAGCCATCGGTGCTCCAGATCGTTTTAGTCAATCCTGCTGGTTGCCGCTCGTGTCATTGTCTACGTCTGCAGCGGCGTCGGCGTCATCTGTGGATGATTTTTGTGTGTGCAACTCCTGCCAGTCAACCGGGAAGGTGATGTTTAGCCTGGAACGGGCCTGGCGAGCGGCGTTGCTTGAGGAAGCCGGTGGCAGCTTCTCGGGTGAAAGACCTTCAAGTTCTGAGCGATCTGCTGCGACTTCCCTGTGCAGCTTCTTCAGTTTCAGTCGCCTGGCGTGAAGTGACTTCTTTGACGAGTCTCGGCCATGTTGTCTGTCTCGGCCTGCAATCTTCTTAACCATGTTCCTGCGAATCCTGGTAAGCCGGGTCTATATCTTCACTCCGCGGGCCCTGGCGACGGTATCCATGTCCTTGTCGCCTCGGCCGCTGAGGAGAAGTAGCACTGTCTGGTCTGATGACATGCCAGGGGCCATTTTCTGAATATGCGCAATTGCGTGAGAAGGTTCGAGTGCCGGAATGATGCCTTCAGTGCGGGTCAGCAACCTGAACCCTTCGAGGGCTTCATCGTCAGTCACCGCAACGTATTGCGCCCGCTCTGCATCCTTCAGGTAGGAGTGTTCTGGGCCAACACCTGGATAGTCCAGTCCTGCCGAGATGCTATGAGCCTCCATGATCTGGCCCCATTTATCCTGCAAGACGTAGCTCATCGCTCCGTGCAAGACTCCCGGGCCACCTCGGCTCATAGTCGCCGCGTGATGCCCATCGAGGCCCTCACCTGCAGCTTCGACGCCGATAAGAATCACCGAGGGGTCCTCAAGGAATCCGGAGAACATACCTATCGCGTTGCTGCCGCCACCGACGCAGGCCACCACGTAGTTAGGCAGCTTGCCGGTCTTTTCGGTGAACTGCTGCCGAGACTCATTGCCGATAACCGATTGGAAGTCACGAACCAGCATCGGGTATGGATGAGGGCCGACCGCGCTCCCGATCAGGTAGTGGGTCGTTTCGACATTGGCCACCCAATCGCGAATTGCCTCGTTGATTGCGTCTTTAAGTGTTCTGCTTCCTGAAGTGACAGGTACAACCTCGGCGCCAAGCTCGTTCATGCGATACACGTTCGGGGCCTGCCGCTTCACATCTTCCTCGCCCATGTAAACGATGCACTCAAGATCCATCTGAGCACAGACAGTCGCCGTTGCGACGCCGTGTTGACCCGCACCGGTCTCTGCGACGATCCGCTTCTTACCGAGTCTCTTAGAGAGCAGTATCTGTCCTAACGCATTGTTGATCTTGTGGGCACCGGTGTGTGCCAGGTCTTCACGCTTGATGTAAATCTGCGGCCCACCGAGCTTCTCGGTCAGGTTGCGTGCGAAGTAGATAGGTGTCGGCCTGCCAACGTAGTCATTCAGCAGGCCGTCCAGTTCTTCCCAGAATGACTCGTCTTCGCGTGCGGCCTCGTACGCTGATTCCAGCTCATCAAGCGCCGCCATCAGCGTTTCAGGCACGAACTTGCCACCGAACTTCCCGAAACGTCCGGTCGCGTCAGGCTGTGATGTTCTTCGTGGTGCGGTTGAAGTCATTTTTGAGGTATCAGGATTTCGCAGTGCAGTTGAGCTTCAACTCAGAGCCCATCGAAGGCTGGAATCGAAGATCGTATGCCGTCGGGGACTGAAAAATTTCTACTTTGTTTCAACTCAGGCTAGGATATCAGCAGAGGGCGACAAACAAGCGATATTGTGGTGTGAATTGACTCAGCAAGTGAACGGGGCGGCTCATATGCCCGAAACTCACCCAAGACCAGATGTCGACGAGTACATGATGGGCATCGCGATTGCCGTGCGTGCCCGCGCAAACTGCACCGGCAATCGAATCGGTGCGGTGATCGTCAAGGATGGGCGCATCGTCTCAACTGGTTACAACGGAACGCCCTACGACATGCCGAACTGTGATGAAGGCGGCTGCGAGCGCTGTGCCAACAAGGACCGATACGAGTCCGGCACCGCCTACGACCTGTGTATCTGTGTGCATGGAGAGCAGAACGCCATCCTGGCTGCGGCTAGATTCGGCATCGCGTGTGAAGGCGGGATCATGTACACGACGATGCGCCCCTGCTTCGGCTGCACCAAAGAGTTGCTGCAGGCAAAAATCAAAGGGGTGCGGTATCTGCATGAATGGGTATACCCGGATCCAGAGACCCGGGCTCAGTACGACCGCCTGCAGGCCCGTTTCTCTGACGGCGTTAAGCGCGTTGCCATCGAGGACCCTGACGCTGAGTGGGCCATCTCGAACCTTCGTAAGAAAGCGAAGTGAGCGGTCATCGAATGAGCCGTCTTTACAGCATCGGTTACGCGGAACACACGCCCGACTCCTTGATTTCAGCCCTTAAAGAGGCTGGCGTTGAAGCGGTTGCAGACGTTCGTGCGAATCCCGTGTCTCGCAAGAAAGGCTTCTCAAAGCGTCAACTCGACGCAGTGTTGACCGATGCCGGAATCGAGTATCGATCGATTCGCGAACTCGGCATACCCACCTCAGACCGGAGATCTGCCAGTGGCGGAGCGTCAGGTTGGCAGAGTTTGCTGGATGAGTATGCAGCCAGCCTCGATCGCATCGATGAACGCGGTGAATACGCGAAAACTCTGGCTGAAAGCTGTCTTGAGGCCGTGACAGCAATCATGTGCCTTGAGAGTGATCTCGATCACTGCCACCGAAAGCCGCTCTCAGAGTGGGCAGCGGCGAGGATGAATTTGGAACCTGTTCACCTTTAGATCGAGATCCGCCTGCACGGGCAGTTGATGGAGAGCACTGCATGAAGATCACGGACATCGAAGTCATAGCCCTGCGTGATACCGGTGATGGTTCGGTGGCTTCGTGGAATATCGGAGCTGCGGACGCGGGCGTTGCCGGTGGCTACGACTTCACACTGGTACGAGTCCACACAGATGAAGGAATCTCAGGCATAGGGCAGTGCGAGGCTCCTTCCCTGGTGATTCAGGCGATCGTCGAGAACTCAATGGGTTTGAAACCGCTGGTTGTCGGTGAAGACCCGCGTGAGGTCCAGCGGCTCTGGCAGAAGATGTACAACGCCACCGGACTGTACGGTCGGCGTGGAGTTGTTATCGGAGCGATCGGTGCGGTCGAAACTGCTCTTTGGGACATCGCGGGGAAGGCCGCTGGTGTTCCAGTTCACAGGCTTGCCTGGAGATCTTTCACCACGACAGCGACACCCGTTGAACCCCCGAAGGCCGTCACGCCATATGTGACCGTCTATCCGCCTGGAGACGATATTGCTCAGCTTCGAGATCGCGTCCAGATGGCTGTGGATGCTGGAGCAAGGGCAGTAAAGATTGAAGAATGGCCCGGGCAGTTCGGAAATGTCGATCTGAACACTGACATCCAGGTTATCGAGGCGGCTCGCGATGTGATTGGGTCGGAACGAGAGCTGATGATCGATGTGCAGAACAGATGGCGCGATGTGGGACAGGCATTACAGACGATCAAGGCCATTGAGCAGTACCGACCGTATTTTGTTGAGGCCCCCCTGCCCGCTGACAACATCGAAGGTTATGCGCGCCTGGCCGACTCTACCGACGTCCGAATTGCGGTCGGTGACTGGGGTTTTGCCGGTAGACACGAGTTTGCAGAATTGCTTCGGCGAGGTCGGCTGGACGTGGTTCAGCCAAGTTCGGTTAGGGGTGGAGGAATCCACGAGATTCTGAATATCGCTGAAGATGCTTACGGATTCGGCGCGCTCTGCATCCCCCATGCCTGGTGCCATGTTGTAGGTGTAGCTGCCGAGATTCAGGTGGCCGCCATAAGCCCCGTGACACCGTTCATAGAGTTTCCGATGGCGTTCCCACACTCAGATGCGATCACCGATCTGCTGACACCGCGCCTTGAACTGTCGCCGGACGGAACCATCGAAGTCCCGGATAGACCGGGCCTTGGCTTCGAATTGAATGAAGACGTGATCGAACGGTACAGGACGGATCCTTACTGATTCGGATGACGCGACATCGAAACCCGTTTGATCTGTGATTCTGGATCAGGGAAGCACGCTTGAGCCGGGTGAAATTGCGTTAGGCTGATAGAGCCCGTCTCACCAACGCTTCGTAATCGTTGGTGCCTCTGCAAGCATTCTGAACCAGCTTCTTCATCTCTAGAAAGCCATCAATGGCAAATCCGCCGGTTTCAGCACCTGAGAAACCTTCGTTGTTCGCCCGGCTCCGCCGCGAGCTGCGGAACCCTTCGATGCTGACTGTCACTTTGATAGTCGTAGCGGTACTCGCCGGCCCTCTGGCTGTGCTGGTGCCGAGTTGGGTAGAAACGGCCCAACAGAGCCTGCGGGACCGTGCCGAATCTAACGAGCGGCGGGACGCGCAACTGGTCGATCTGAGTGTTCAGTTACCGAGCCAGATTGCTCCCTGGCTGCTTGACCGAATCGAGGTCATGGAGAGCGCCAGCAGTCCAGCTGAATGGAACGAAACGTTGTTCACCGATGGCCCATGCAACGCGAACAACCTCTCGCAGATTCCGACGGGGCCGTTTGTTGTATCCGTTGCTGAGACCTGCGAGAGCCTGCAAAAGATTCAAAGCGATCATGCGTCGGAGTGTGGATCGGTCCAGGTGTGCAACATCTCGGACACTGCGCTAGGCCGGCTTGGTGCAGTCCGCGTGGCGCTGCTGGATACGTTTGCGGACGCTGGCCTGGTGATTCCATACGAGCGCGAAGAAGAGCCGGTTGGGCCTTAGTTCATAACGCGGGCAGGCGGTGTCGCAGGACGTTCAAGACTGCCCAGATATCGGGCTCGCAGTGGAGGTTCCAGGTCACCGGCTGAGAAACATATGTATCGGATTTTTGAACTGATACATACATACTTATCTGTCGATACATATATTCTGTTCGGTGGCGTCACCAGACAGCTGAATCACCATCGCGACGGGGGTCTGACGCCGCCATCAACGCCCCGCTGTTTCGTTGTACCTGGATAGCTCCTTCGCTTCCGTTCCCTTCAAACGCACCCACCAATCCGACGTCGTGTCCCCGACTCTTCAGCTCATCCACCGTTTGCGGATCCAGGCGGTCCTCGATGGATAGTTCGTTTCGCTCGGCGTGCGGATAGGTCGAGTCTGTACGCGCCTGGAAATGGGTCCACCGCGGACCCTCAATGGCTTCGGCAACAGAGAGACCGTAGTCAAAAACTCCCGTCACAACCTGAAGGTTGGTCTGCACCTGGGTGTCGCCGCCAGGGGTTCCGCAAACCAGTTCGAGATTCCCGCCCTCTTCGACGGGTTGGTCGAAGACCATTACTGGATTCATCGTGTGGCGTACCCGTTGGCCTGGTCGAAGGTGATTGATGTGATTATCGTCGATGTGCCAGTAAGTCATTCGGTTGTTCATCAGGATTCCGGTCGAGCCAGCGATCAGACAAGACCCGAACATCGTCTGGATCGACTGGAGTTCACCGACAGAGTTGCCCCAGCGATCGACAACGCAGAAGTGAGTGGTTTCACTGCCGCCAGCCGGTACGGGCGTCCCGGCACCGGTACGAGTTCCGGGCCTGAAGTACCTCTTTGACTCGTCTGGTAGGCGATTCTGGTATTCCCAAGCATCACCAGGGGGTGGTTCTGGCATTACACGTTCTGGATTGATCATCTTGAACCGATTTTCGGAGTACTCCTTTGAGAGCAGACCTTCCATCGGTATGTCGACGAACTCCGGGTCTGCGATGTATGCCTCACGATCAGCAAACGCCAGCCGTTTTGCTTCGACCATCATGTGAATCGAATCGGCTGATAGATATCCGGCGCCGGCAGTATCGACATGCTCGAAAAGGTTCAGTTCCTGCAGCAGCACATGACCGGTTGAGTTTGGCGGTGCCTCGTACACGGTCCTGCCTCGATAGGTTGTGGAGATCGGATCGTCCCAGCGAACACTGTGGCGTTTGAAGTCTTCCATTGAGAGAAGACCTCCGTTTTCATCGGAGAATTTAACGATCTCGCGAGCTATATCTCCCTCGTAGAAAGCATCTCGGCCTTGTTGCGCAATTAACGTGTAAGTCTTGGCAAGGTCAGGGTTCCGGCGAATCTCACCAGGCGCCAGTGGCGCTCCATTCGGAGCAAAGACTGCAGCAGAGGTAGGTGCGGTTAGCAGCGTCTCGTACTTCGCCGCCGAAATGCTCTGAAAGTGCGAGACCGGGACTCCGTCTTCACACAGCTCTATTGCAGGTTCGAGGCACGTCTCCAGCGGCAGGCTTCCGTACTTTTCGTGTGCAGATAGCAAGGCATAAACGATTCCCGGAACCGAAACGGCACGGAAGTCGGTGTGCTGGATGCCGTCTGGGAACTTGCCAGGTGTCGCAGCCAACGGTGCCGCCCCGGTACCGTTCGCTACTTTCAAGACTCGACTGTCCCGCATGTGGACCATGACGAAGCCATCGCCACCGATGCTTGAGCCTTGCGGTTCGGTCGGTCCAAGGGCGAATCCGACGGTTACTGCGGCATCTACCGCATTTCCGCCCCGCATCAATGTTTGGAGCCCAGCCTGCGCCGCGAGTGGGTGGTTAGCGACCACGGCTCCCTTTGCTCCCATCCGAACCGGTCTGTATGACTGGCCGCGTTCGCCATGAGGAGTGTGATTGACCATGTTGTGGTCCGAGTCCGAGCTTGAAACGACGGGCATGCAGCGAGCCTCCTGTGGCGAGATTGAGGAAGGAGATTCGCGGCAGTCTAGCAGGGGATCGATTCGAGAATTGCCGCTACACGAAAAGACCGTCCCCTCATCTGAGAAGGACGGTCCATTTCTGGGCGAGTTTAAGCGGCTAACGACTACTTCCGACCGAAGCGCAGGCGTTCTCGCATCGATTCGACGATACCCAGTGCCGGGCGCGTCATGCGGTCTTCGTAGGCAGCCAGGATCACGCCGAGGCTGTCGTTGTACTTCAGCAGGTTGTTTGCCTGGGCTGTGCTTGTCTGGGCAGTCACAACCGAGCCGTAGTTGAACGTGATCAGCGTGAAAAACAGCTCCTGCGCGGCCTCAGGAGCAAACCCTGACTGGATCAGCACACCTGTGACCGAGTTCGTGAACCGGGTCATTCCGGGTCCCGGCTGTGCTGAAGCGGCTGCCACGTAAGGCGTGACCTCAGGGTGCTTGAGAATGAGATCCCTGTGGGCCCTGAGCAGGGTGCGTACCCGGTCCTGCCATGTCAGTGCGCCAAGGGTACGCGTGTCGATCCCGCCAATCAGAGCATCAGCGACATGCTCGGCTAGCTCATCCTTGTTCTTGACGTGAGTGTAGAGAGCCATTGGTGCCACGCCGAGCACCTTGGCGACGTTTCGAATAGAGAGAACTGCGAAGCCTTCTGATCGCGCCAACGTAACCGCGGCACGTTCGATCTTCTCTCGTGAAAGCTTCTGTTTGCCCGCGCGATTACTCGTCGAGCCGGATGGTCGTGAATCGGTGTGTTCGATCGCTGCGGTGGCCATATGTATGTCTCCTGAGAGCCGGTGTACGGAACTGAAGGAATCCCTGCCGTCGGAATGCCGGGAGAATCGAACGACTGGAGAAGCGGTTTATTCAACCGCTACAAACTGTATACGCCGTATGGGGAGACGTTTGCTCAATACAAGTTTGAACGCAGTTCAGCGAATTTCGGTCTAGGCGGACCGGTAAAAGGTTGGGATACACGGTTTCGAGTGGCAGTGACAGATATTAGCTAGCCGTTTGCGTGTAGCAAGGTGTCTGTGGTTCGGGCGCGAATTACACAGGTAGAATCGTGCTTCGCAAGCGCAGTCATCTAGCGCAATACGGTGGACAGTCGGAGAATTCGGAGCGATTGCATGAAGTACAGGCACCTTGGCGCGTCTGGCCTAGAGGTTTCAGAGACCGGCATTGGTACAAACAACTTTGGAGGCAGACTCGACGAAGGAAAGTCAGCCGCTGTTGTCCATGCAGCGCTTAATCAGGGCATAAACCTGTTCGACACCGCAAATATATATTCACACGGTGTTTCAGAGGAGTACCTGGGCAACGCACTTTCAGACCGCAGGTCCAGTGCCTTGATCGCAACCAAGTTTGGAATGTACTGGGAAGACGGTCCACATGGAATGGGCGGCTCACGAAAGCACATCATGGACTCGTTGGAAGGTTCGCTCCGACGACTGAGGACGGACTATGTTGATCTCTACCAGATACATCGCCAGGACCCTGAGACGCCGATCGATGAAACGTTACGAGCGCTCGACGATGCAGTGCGGCAAGGCAAAATCAGGTACATAGGCTGCTCGAATTTCGACTCCTGGCGAATTGCGGATGCAGCCTGGGTGTCTGAACACTATGGCTTCACACGATTCGTGAGCGCACAACCTGAGTATTCAATGCTTGTGCGCGATATCGAGGCCGAGATCCTGCCTGCCTGCGAACACTTTGGTCTCGGAGTATTGCCGTACTTTCCGCTGGCCCACGGCCTGCTCACAGGCAAGTACCGGCGTGGCGAGGATGTGCCGGAAGGTACGAGACTTGCGCTGACTCCTGCCGCCCAAGAGCGACGATTGACCGATCAAAACTTCGATGTGCTTGATCGATTGCAGGCTTTTGTCTCCAGCCGGGATAGGACACTGGTTGAGCTAGCGTTTGCATGGCTGCTTGGACACCAGTCCGTTAGTTCCGTCATAGCAGGTGCCAGTAACCCTGACCAGGTTGCGCAGAATGCTGCTGCAGCGGAGTGGGTCCTGACACCAGACGAGATGAGTGAACTCGACGAACTGCTGGACGCCTAAGGGAAGCTGCAACGGTTGCCTGGAAACACTCGAATACTCGCAATAGACCAGGGGACGACGTCTACCAGGGCAGTCGTTTTCGATGGCGATGCCCACCTGATAGCTTCTGAGCAGATTGAGCTAACTCAGCACTTCCCGCAGCCAGGCTGGGTAGAGCATGATCCGCTGGAAATCTTTGATGCGACACTCGATGTGTGTCGCCGCGCTGTCGCTAAAGCCGGGATCGAGATGTCAGATATCGCCTGTATCGGCATCACGAATCAACGCGAGACGACTCTGCTCTGGGAGCGGGAGTCCGGTAGACCACTTGCAAATGCGATCGTCTGGCAGGACCGACGTACGGCCGAAGTGTGCGAAGGACTGGACATCCGAGGCCTTGGCGACGAGATCCGCCAGATCACGGGCCTGGTTATCGACCCATACTTCTCTGCAACAAAGCTGCGTTGGCTTTTGGACGCCGTGCAAGACGGTCAGCGCCGTGCCGAAGACGGTGACATCTGCTTCGGTACGGTTGACACGTGGTTGATGCACAGGCTGACTGACGGTGAATCTCATGTGACCGATGTCACCAACGCCTCCCGCACAATGCTGCTTAACCTGCATGATCTGCAATGGGATCCTGACATGCTTTCGCTGTTCGATGTTCCCCACGCGATTTTGCCGCAGGTGCTTCCATCTGCAAGTGATTTCGGCGTGACGAGTGGTGATGTGATTGGCGCCGAGATACCGGTTACAGGAATCGCAGGTGATCAACATGCCGCCCTGTACGGGCAGGCATGCTTTGAACCCGGCATGGTCAAGTGCACCTACGGCACCGGTGCTTTCGTGCTGACTAACACCGGAAACAGGGTAGTTGGGTCAAAAGAAGGCGGACTGCTCGCGACTCTTGGCTACCAGGTCGGATCAAAACGAACGTACGCACTTGAAGGTTCGGTATTCGCCACCGGAGCGACGGTTCAGTGGCTGCGGGATGGTCTCGGCATGATCGACCACGCCATCGACACTGAACTACTGGCGATGGAGGCAGGTCACAACGACGGTGTTTACCTGGTTCCAGCATTTGTTGGTCTGGGAGCTCCACACTGGGATGCTTCAGCCCGAGGGGTGATGATCGGACTGACACGTGGTACTGGCAAGGCTCATGTAGCCAGAGCGGCTCTTGAGTCGACTGCGTACCAGGTCAAAGACGTGGTCGATGTGATGGACAACGTAGTGGGGCGACGTAAGACCGACCGACCTGTCAGGGCAGACGGCGGTCAGACGGCAAATAGCTTCCTCATGCAGTTCCAGGCGGACATCCTGGACAGGCCTGTCCAGGTCGCTGCTATCCAGGAGACCACCGCTCTAGGGGCTGCGTTTCTCGCAGGCCGAGGTGCAGGCATATGGCGGAGCGATAGCCAGGTTGCCGGTCTCTGGCAGGCTGCGGAGACCTTCGAGCCTCGTATGAGTGAGAGCGAGAGGCTCAACCTGCACGCTGGCTGGCTGGATGCAGTGCGCAAGTCCATGACCCGCTAGTCGAAGCGGGCTGCTACCGGCTGCGGGTGCCGACTTCCTGGAGTTATGGCCTGCCGTTCTGCCTCGACCGCTTCAAACCATGAATCGAGTTCGCCACGCATCGCTTTAGCCCTTTCGGGATGCTGTTCGGCAACATCACGTTGTTCACCAGGGTCTTCTGCAATGTTGAAGAGTTGCGGCGACGGAATGTCTGATGGCATTCTTCGCACCGGCTCAGGCCAACTCGCTATGTTCGGCACATTCTCGCGTTCGTATTTGTACTGGATGTCGAGTGCGACGTATCTGTCAGCAAGCTCCGCGTCGCCGTCGCTGGCAAATGCGATGTCAATCGCCGGCCGTACCAGCTTCCAGTCACCGTCTCTCATCGCAGCATTCGTCTCTTGTACGGGACTGTACCCGTTCCATTGCCAGAACGCTGATTCTCGCCCCTTTTCCTCGCCACGTAGGGCAGCCAACGCGTCCTGGCCGTCAAGCGTTTTTGTTCCAACAGATTCGGTGTTTGTGGCGCTCAGCAACGTTGGCATCCAGTCCGTGAAATGAACCAGATTGGAGATATCGCGATCCACCGGGAGGCCATCTGCCCAGCTAAGTAGCATAGGCACTCTGATTCCTCCCTCGTACACCGTACCCTTCGCTCCTGCCATACCGCAGTTGAAGCGTGTGGTATCAATGCTCAGGCCCTCGGGTACCTGGTCATCGCGAAGCATGAACGCGGGACCGTTGTCTGATGTGAACATGAAGATCGTGTTGTCTTGTTTGCCAGAATCGCGGACAGCCTGCTGAATCGCCGCAATCCCACGGTCCATAACCTCAATCATTGCGTAAGTAAGGGCCACGCCGCGGGAACAGCCCTGCGATTCATACCTGGCAACTACGTCTTCTGGAGCCTGTAGCGGGCTGTGTGGCGCGTTATAGGCCACCATCAGAAAGTAAGGCTCGTCCTGGTGTCGCCTGACGAAGTTAATCGCTTCATCCGTAAGAACTTCGGTCAGATAGCGACCATTGCCGGGTTCGATGGCCCCGTTTCGATCGAGCCACCAGTTGTAATAGTCCATCCAGCCGCCGCGAAAACCTGCGAACTCATCGAAGCCTCGAGCGTTGGGGTGGTACGCGGGGTCCAACGCGCCGTTGTGCCATTTGCCTATCAGTCCAGTCGTATAGCCAGCTGCTTTCAAAGAGTCGGCGATCGTGACCTCGTCCAGCGCAATCCGGTCGTAACCAAGCGTTTCCTGAGGTGTGATCGCCCCTGTACGGTGTGGGTATCGTCCTGTCAGTAGTGCTGCTCGCGATGGTGAACAGACAGCGGAGCCTGCATAGTGCTGAGTCAGCCTGAGTGACCGTCCTGCCAGTCCGTCCAGCGCCGGTGTGTGGACCCGGCCTTCGGAGTACAGACCGAAGTCGCCGTAGCCCATGTCATCGGCGATGATCAGGACGATGTTTGGCCGCTCAGACACAGATTCACCTCTTCGACTTGCTACAGGGCACTTCAGAGAACAGATCAGTCAGGCCTCAAGAAGATACATATATTCTGATCCGCCATCATGTTGAGCCTCATTTGCGGCGCTGTTCGGGCCATTTCTAGATGCGCTATCCGTGTCGCCACAAAATATATGTATCGCGTGTCCGGCCGAAATTGTTTACCTGATCGAGGCTGGCTTTATCTTATGAGACTATTTCGAATTGCACGCCTGGGTCTTGCTCGGTCTGGGTGCACTGGATTCGGCGTACGTCTGACACTTCCGCCGCTTCAGGGCCGACCTTGAGCGCCAGTTCAAGCTCTTCGAGATCCCGCCTCGGACCGGCCGCAACAACCATGACCGTGCCGTCCTCCATGTTGCGGACCGTCCCCAGTAGGCCTAAAGCTGTCGCTCTTCGCATCACGAAAAACCGAAACCCAACGCCTTGCACTCGACCGCTGACAACCCAGCACTTTGTTTCCTCAGCAGGCCTCAAGAAACTTCATCGCCGGGTGGCTTCTGCATCGTACCGCCACGCTGGGGCCTGGGACCGCGCCTGCGGCGCCCTGGAGCTCTGGAGGCAACTATGGCCTGCTTGGACTCTTGCGAGGCCCATGTGAAGAAGATGGCAGTCAATCCGGCAAGGTACAGGGCGTTGCCAGGCAGCCATAGGATCAGCCCGGCCATCGTCTGATCCTCAAGAGCGGTCATGTTCCAGTGGTTCGGGGTGCCGATGTAGTCGTCATAGATAACGCTCCGGGAGAGTGTGATTATCGATGCCAGAACCGCAGTCGGAGTCACAACGAAGAGCAGATACATGAGTCTCTGCGGGTAGGAGAGCTTGGACCGGACAGGTGCCGGGCCAATTATCGGCCACCAGAAGAGGACCGCTGTTGCGAAGAAGCTGAGGTGCTGTAGGTAATGAACAGCGTCGTTCGTGAGAGCCGCCGAGAAGAGTGCCGGAGCGTGCCAGAAATAGAGTGTTGCGATAAACAGGGGTGCTGTGATTCGCGGATCGATCAGCCATCGCAACGACCTTTTAACCGGTGCGTCATTGCGAAGTAGCTCCCCGGCACCAAGGCGTACCGTCTCCGGCATCGCCCACAGGTAGGCTGGCATTGGGCTGGCCAGAAGGAGAAGAGGAGCACCGATCATCGAGATGATCAGGTGCTGGATCATATGCAGCCAGAACGCCTCGGCGGCAAATGCATCAAACGGTCCGGCAAGCGCAACATAAAGAACCGCGAACCCTGCGACGCCTGCATATAGACGTTTCGAATCAAGAGGTGAGGTGTTTGAGCGCCCCGCCAGTCTGATCAGGCCGAAGAGATAAACACCCGCCATGATCAGGACGAGTATGGAAAACGGGTCAGCAAGCTCCCAGCGGGCGATCAAATCGGCGAACGAACGGGCTGTGTCAGGGTCGTTCACTGCGGTCGGCTGCTCGGGCATCGTAGATTGTTTCCAATGCGCGGAACTGAGTGGATCAAACCGTGCGCGAACAGTCTATCTGTGAACTTGACCGGCAGCGAGGAGATTCGGGTGATTTGGTGGCCCGAATTAGGACAAGGTGCCTAACCGAATCCGTGATGGCGCTGAAGCAGCAGAACTGCGAGGAATACACCTACTCCAAGCAACATGGACAACCCAAAGATCCACGAGTAGTACTTGTTTTCGAATCGTAGGTGCATGAAGAAGGCGACCACCATCAGGAACTTCAATATTGAGAGGGCGATCATGATGGCATTGCGCCCGGAATCGCCAAAGGCCTCAATATCGAAGAGCCGGAACTCCAGGAACGTCAGGATCGAAAGAATTACCGCTATTACAAGGTAGCCACGCACCGAAGCATGGGACACACCTGCGTACGTGATGAAGTCCCATGCCTGCCTCAACCACGGCCCACCGACCGGCCCTTCATATGGAGGATCCGTCTCTTCCTGAGGGGTTTTAGGCAGGTTCCACCAGCCCTTGCCCTCATGGGTAAGCATGTTCTTGGATGAGTTCTCTTCAGGCATTCGCTATTTACTTCTCAGTTATCCGTGATGAATGAACGGCGGCGCACCAGGAGGCGGTCCATCGTTCGCAGTTACCAGATACACCACTGTGAAGATGACGATCCAAACGATATCAACAAAGTGCCAGTACAGCCCGGCTATCTCAAGGTCCAGTGAATTTTCAGACCGCAACGTTCCTTTGAAGTGTCCGAACAGCAGGAACAGTAGCCAGAGGACACCGATGGTCACGTGAGCGCCGTGAATTCCGGTCAGTATGAAGAACGTACTGCCGAACAGGTTCGTGCGTGGGGTCAGGCCCTCGTTTACGAATACCTGGAATTCGACTACCTGGAATCCGAGGAAAACTATGCCAAGCGCCGCAGTGGCGAATATCCAGAACCTGCCGGCAATTTTTGAGTCTTCTCGTACGTAGTGCAACGCCAGCACCATCGCAAGACTCGACATCAGCAGCACGAAGGTAGAGACCGTAGTGATCGGGATATCGAGAACGTTTTCTGGATACGGACCAACAAGGCTACGGTTGCGATATACCAGGTACGTGGCGATGAACGAACCGAAGAACATGATGTCAGAGGCAAGGAACGCCCACATCAGCAACTTGCGGTTGCTTAGACCGGTCGACGTGTTGTACGTCGGGTCATGAACCTCTTCGTGATATTCGGTTGCTATCGCCTGTTGCGCCAAGTTAGCTGTCCCAATCGGTGGTCCGCTTCCAGTGTTCTCTAAATCAGTGCTCTACATCAGGGTCAGGGTCATTTACCGGCTCAAGTGACCAGCCGATGATGCCCCACAATCCGATCACACCACCCAGTACTATCACCCAGTAGCCAGCCATCAGGCCGCCCATTCCGAGTGTGGTTCCGGCTGCTGCCAGGAACGGGTAGTAAGACATGTCAGGAAGGTGGATGCCGTGCCCGCCGTGATCATCGTCTTCGTCACCGGCACCACCTGAAGGCGCTGACTGGGTTTCCTCGGCTTCTTCCGAAGGCTCGTGGCCTTCCTCGTGCTCGAGCAGTTCCGGGTACTTCTGGTACCAGAAATCATCTCGGTATCGAACCTCAGGGATGTGTTCGAAGTTGTAGTGCGGTGGAGGAGACGATATGGACCACTCAAGTGTCCGAGCGTTCCAGGGGTCGTCACCTGCCATCTGCTTGTTCTTTCGGCTGTACCAGACGCCGAACAGGAATACCAGGATTCCGATCGCAATGATCAGACCTCCGGTAGACGCCAGCATGTTCAGGTTCTCCCAGCCCTGGTCAGACGAGTAGGTGAATATTCGGCGAGGCATTCCGTCCATGCCGAGCCAGTGCATCGGAGCGAACTGCAGGTTGAAGCCGAGTAGCAACAGGAACCAGACAGCGATGCCGATTCTCTCGTTGAGAATGTAGCCGGTCATTTTCGGCCACCAGTAGTAGATGCCGCTGAAGATAGCCATCAGCGCGCCACCGAAGAGCACATAGTGGAAGTGAGCGACTACGAAGTAAGTGTCCTGCTGCTGTGCATCAGTCGGTGCCGATGCGTGCATAACTCCGCTCAATCCACCGATCGTGAACATGGCGATGAACGAGATCGAGAACAGCATAGGCGTGTTTATCTCGATCGATCCGCGGACCAGCGTCGCCATCCAGTTAAGGATCTTGACTCCTGTCGGTATGGCGATCGCCATTGTTGAAATCGCGAATGCCGATGTAGCTGCCGGTCCGAGGCCAACTGTGAACATGTGGTGTGACCACACGAACCAACCGAGGAAAGCGATTCCGATTCCGGAGAAGATGACGAATGAGTACCCAAACAGCGGTTTCCGGGAGAACGTTGGCAGGACCTCGGAAACGATACCCATTGCTGGCAGGATGAGGATGTATACCTCAGGATGGCCGAATAGCCAGAACATATGCTGCCACAGCACCGGATCTCCACCGTTCAATGAGTTGAAGAAGTTGGTGCCATAGAGGCGGTCTGTGCCGATCTGGATCAGTGCGACACCGATCACCGGAATGGCCAGCACAAGCAGCACCGAAGTGATAAGGGTCATCCAGGTAAACACCGGCATCTTGAACAGCGTCATGCCTGGTGCACGCATGTTGAATATGGTGACGATGAAGTTCAGACCGGCTGCGATCGATGCGACACCAAGCACGCTCAGGCCAATAGCCCAGAAGGTCATTCCCGAACCGGTGTTGAAGGTGATGCCAGAGTTCGGTGCGTAGCCGAACCAGCCACCGTTCGGTGAGTCTCCAGTGAACCAGCCGACGTTGAGCAGAATTCCACCGAACAGGAAGAGCCAGAAGCTCAATGCGTTCATGCGCGGGAATGCAACATCACGCGCGCCAATCTGCAAAGGAACGAGCCAGTTGAAGAATGCCGCGCTTAGTGGCATCACAACCAGGAACACCATGGTTGTGCCATGCATGGTGAAGAGCTGGTTGAAAGTCTCCGGGCCGATCAGGTCGCTGTCAGCAGTCGCAAGCTGAAGTCGAATGAGCAGCGCCTCAAATCCACCGACGAGGAACCAGATGAACGATGTGATTCCGTACATCGTTCCGATTCGCTTGTGATCGACGGTGCCGATCCAGCTCCAAATACCGCTTTCGCTCTTGGGGCGGTCGAATATCCGAGGAATTGTGAGGGAGGTTGTTGTCACCAGAATCTCCGCTATTCGAGCGTCTTGAGGTAGGCCACAAGGCCATCAATCTCAGTTTCAGACAGATTTCCGAACGATGGCATCGAAGGACCGAAACCCTCCACGACGTACGCGCCCGGGTTCAGTAACGATTCCCTGATGTACTCAGCCGTCGTGAGACCATCGACCCGGGTCTCACCTCGGTCACCAATGCCCGCAAGTCCCGGGCCAACCTTAGTTTCGGCTGTCGTGTTGTGGCAGGCGGAGCAGCTGGTTATGAACAGCTCCTCACCCAGTTCAACCGGGTCGCCGGAGCCGCCTGGATCAACAACCGGAGCGTCTGAGTCTCCAGGGGTAAGCGCAAGCAGGTAATCAGCAATATCAGCAATCTCGGCATCGCTCAAATTGGCGGTGCCATCTGCGGTCTGGTACACGGCCGCATGCTCCTGCATACGAGTCCCGGGCTTGATTCTCCGTGGGTCATCAATCCAGTCGATCAAGGATGCCCGATCAAGATCAGCGATTCCTGCGCCCAGGGTAAGGCGTGTACCGAAGTGAGTCAGATTTGGCGCTGAGACGATCGGTGCGTTTTCGATATCACCAAGCCAACCGTTCCATCTGTTCTCCTGGTTGATGATCTCTTGCTGATATGCGCCAGCGACGTAGCTGTTGGTCGTGTGGCAAGAGCTGCAGTTCTGGGCGAAAAGGGTTCGGCCTCGGTCGGCGCCGCTACCATCTTCGGCTGGAGCCGGTGGCCTGCGCATTCCTGCGATCCACTCGTTGTATTCCTCTTCAGGCTGAGCGATAACTCGGAAACGCATCAGGGCGTGAGCAATCCCACAGAACTCCGCACATTGACCGAAGAAGACACCGGGCTCATCAGCTCTGAACCAGAGTTCATTCTCTCTGGTGGGGATCATGTCGACTTTTCCGAAAAGCTTTGGAACCCAGAACGAGTGAATTACGTCCTGCGATTCAAGCTTCACAACAACATTCTTACCAACAGGAACTCGCAGTTCGTTGGCTGTGACCACCTCTTCACCCGGATAACGGAACTCAAACCACCACTGGTGACCGATGGCTTCAACGGTCATTTGCGGTTCGTCTGACGGTGGTTCTGCAAGGTCCCAGATGCCGATAACGGTCGGAATTGCAATCGCGATGATGATCAGGGTGGGAATAAAGGTCCAGGTCAACTCAAGCTTGGTGTTGCCATGAGTCTGGGCCGGCATCTCAGAGTCACTGCGCCTGCGGTACTTGAGAGTGATCCAGATAATTCCGCCTTCAACCAGGATGAAGACTACAACCGCAATCCAGAAGATGAACTTGAAAAGGTTCGCCTGGTCTTCAGCAACAGGACCGGCTGTGTCGAAGGTATCCTGCGGGTTCTCTGTCGCACAGGCCGAGATGAGAGCTGCGGACGCCAGGATTGCGAAAATAAGTATCCGGCGGCGCGGTAAACGTGGCAGGAGATTGAAAAGCATCTAGTCTGCGGACGGCCTGTTTTGAGTTGGCTGCTGGTAGTCTTCTGGGGCACAAATCGATTTGTGCACTTTTTCTCAAGCGCCGGTGAGCATAGCACCCAGCGCTACTCAGACGCAACGGGTAGTTGGTGCGTTCACGCGGCCCTTATTACAGACTCAATACACCGAAAGTCACCGAGCTCACGGAGCAACAAAACGAAATGCGTAAGCGATTGGTCATAGCGACACGGAATGCCGGGAAAGTAAACGAATTCAAGCGTCTACTCGGCGATTTGGATCTTGAGCTGGTTGGACTCGAGGAAACAGGGATTTCTGAGGAAGTCGAGGAGACCGGGGACACCTTCGAAGCCAATGCCAGGCTCAAGGCGGAGGGTTATGCGCGTTTAACAGGCGAGACGGTGCTGGCCGACGATTCAGGCCTTGAAGTTGAAGCGCTTGAAGGACGACCGGGAGTGCAATCTGCGCGCTATGGCGGAGCCGGGCTGTCAGATGAAGAAAGAGTAGAGAAGTTGTTGGCTGAAATGAAGGAAGTAAGCGGCTGGGACAGAAAGGCAAGATTTCGGGCTGTCCTGGCGTTTGCTGGATCTGATGTCCCGGGGAGCATCAATACTCAAGAAGGAGCCGTTGAAGGTGCGATCGCCCATCAGCCCATCGGCGAAAACGGCTTCGGTTACGATCCTGTCTTCTGGCTCGCAGGTCACGCGAAGACATCGGCAGAATTAACCGGTGACCAGAAAGACTCGATCAGTCACCGTGGTGCGGCTGTTCAGAAAATGCGACCGCATATAGAGGAATGGCTGAGTAGCTAGCCGTACGATCAGTACATGTCAGAACAGGTAGACACCTTGGTCCGGTGCCTGGAGTTAAACTTGTAGCGGACGGCACATTACAACGCCGTATGCGCATGACTCAATCCCAGCATCACTCCGTTCCAGCGCTCACCGACAAGTTCGGAAGGCCAATGCGCGATCTTCGAATCTCGGTGACTGATCGCTGCAACTTTCGGTGCACCTACTGCATGCCGGCCGAAATCTTCGGTGAGCGATACGAATTTCTGCCGAAACCGGAGATTCTCAACTTCGAGGAGATCGAGCGTCTGGTTCGCATATTCGTTGGCCTCGGCGTCAATAAGCTCCGCATAACCGGTGGCGAGCCGCTAGTGCGAGTTCAGCTTCCAGCCTTGATAGAGAAACTGGCGTTGATTGATGGCGTCGAGGACATAGCGCTCACCACGAATGGATTCCTGCTCTCGAAGATGGCAGCGGACCTGAAAGCTGCCGGGCTTGAGCGCATCACTGTGAGCCTGGACAGCCTCGACGAAGAGATCGCAAAGCAGATGAGCGGTAGGCCGTATGGGCCTGAGCGTACCCTCGAAGGCATTGAAGAGGCGGTGCGAGTCGGGCTTTCTCCCATCAAGATTGACACCGTCGTACAACGTGATGTCAACGACGACACGATCGTTGATATGGCTCGTCACTTCAAAGGAACAGGTCACATCGTTCGGTTTATCGAATACATGGACGTCGGAAACCGGAACGGCTGGAAGCTTGACCAGGTCGTCACGGCAAAAGAGATCATCGAAAAGATAAGCAGCGAATTCCCACTGGAGCCACTGGAGCCGAACTACCTCGGTGAGGTCGCTACACGCTATCGATACAAGGACGGCGATGGCGAGATTGGCGTGATCGCTTCGGTCTCGATGCCATTCTGCGGAGATTGCACGCGCGCACGCCTCACGACCGATGGACGCCTCGTCACCTGCCTGTTCGCAAGCGGTGGAACCGACCTCAAGAGCCTGCTCCGCGGCGGTGCTTCAGATGATGAGATCGTCGAAGCGGTCAGCGGTGTGTGGGCACAGCGTTCAGACCGCTATTCCGAGATCAGGGAGGCCAATACTGACTGGGAGACAGGCAGGGTCAAAGGTGCGCGCAGCGGTCGGAAAATCGAGATGTACCAGATTGGCGGATAGTCAAATGCAACGAGCTGGAGTTTGAGCAGCGACGGTACAGTTCGCGCCTATTCGGACGGCTCCGCGATCGGCAACCCGGGCCCAGGAGGCTACGGCGCACTCCTTATTTGGAACGGCCAGGAGAAAGAGTTCGCAGCTGGATTCCGCAACACGACCAACAATCGCATGGAGCTACTTGGAGCGATAGTGGCGCTGGAATCGTTGAAGCGTTCTTGCAAAGTGATCCTCAGCACCGATTCGCAATATGTGGTTAATGGCATCGAAAAAGGCTGGGCGAAGAAGTGGCGCGCTAACGGCTGGCGCCGGAATAAGAAAGAGATGGCACTTAACCCTGATCTCTGGGGACGTTTACTCGACGCAGTGGACAGGCATGATGTGTCGTTCGAATGGGTGCGCGGGCACGCAGGGCATCCTGAAAACGAGCGTTGCGACGTGCTTGCCAATACCGCTGCCCGCACGGATGCGACATTGATTGACGAAGAGTTTGAAAAGACCCAGGCGACCGCCACCTGAGCAGTTCCTGATGACCAACGAGAAAAAACTCTCACATATCGACGAGTCTGGCGAGGCCCGAATGGTGGATGTCGGTGCTAAGGAAGTCACGGAGCGTGTGGCTGTCGCGAAGGGTCGAGTGCTGATGCAGCCAGAGACGCTTCAGTTGATTCGCGACGGCGGTTTTGAGAAGGGCGACGTGCTTGGCGTGGCACGACTAGCAGGTGTCATGGCAGCCAAGCGCACATCGGATCTAATTCCGCTCTGCCATCCCATCCCGTTGACGCAGATCACTGTTGAGCTCGCCGAACTTGAGTCAGGTTCTGATGAGGTCGGAATAGAGATCACTGCTACTGCTCGAGCTGCATGGAAGACAGGGGTCGAAATGGAAGCCCTAACAGCGGCCACAGTGGCCGGCCTTACGGTGTACGACATGTGTAAAGCGGTCGATCGTGGCATGAAGATCGACGCTGTGCGTGTTGTCCGGAAATCCGGTGGCAAGAGCGGCGATTTCACCGCTCCTTGAGCGGCTCGACCTCTCGAATACTCCTCCCTGTTTTCAGTCTTGAGCGCACTCTGACACGACGCCAGTGTTACGCTTCGACGCCACTGACCCAACTACTCTTCTAACGCAACTCGGAGCGACCACTGCATGAAGATCACAGACGTAAAGGGCTTCCCGGTTTTCGTGGGGCATCGAAACCAGATGCTCGTGAAAGTCGAGACTGACGAAGGGATCTATGGCTGGGGTGAGTCCGGCCTTTCATCGCGCGAATTAGCGGTCGATGGTGCGGTGAAGCACTACCGCGAATGGCTCATCGGCCGTGATCCGATGCAACGTGGTGCGCTCTGGCAGGAGATGTACCGGAGCCAGTACTTCGAAGGTGGCCGGGTCCTGACAGGCGCCATCTCGGCCATAGACATTGCACTCTATGACCTCATTGGCAAGAAACTTGGCGTTCCGGTTTACGAACTCCTTGGCGGCAAGCAGCGTGATTGGATTCCAACTTTCACGACAGCCTTCGGTGACACGATCGAAGAACTCGTTGATGCTTGCGAGAAGATGTGGGCTGAAGGCTCGAAGTGTCTGCGGGTTATCGTCGGAAACCCTTTCCAGGAGAACATATTTGAGCCTCGCGAATCGATCGCTATGGCCGCAGAGGCGCTCATCAAAATACGCAAGTCACTCGGGCGAGAGCCTGTACTGGGTGTCGAGTATCACCACAGGCTGAGCGTCGCGGAAGCCGCTTCTTTCCTGCAGATGCTGCCACCACACACGATCGACTGGATCGAGGAGCCGATCAGGGATGAGACGCCTGAGGCGTACGAAACCCTGCGGACCATGACAGATGTGCCGTTTGCAATCGGCGAGGAGTTTGCATCCAAGTGGCAGTTTCTGCCCTACATAGAACGAGGCATCACGAACTATGCGCGCATCGATATCTGCAACGTCGGCGGGTTCACTGAAGGCATGAAAGTCGCCGGCTGGGCAGAGGCTCATTACATCGACTTGATGCCGCACAACCCACTGGGGCCGATCTGTTCAGCAGCAAGTGCGCACCTCGGGATGGCGTCACCAAACTTCGCCTGGCTAGAGATCTGGCGTTCAGCTGCTGGCGACACAGGTCACTACAGCGAAGAGGTATTCCCGGCACAACCAGTGATTTCGCCTGGACGAGTGACCGTGCAAGATGCACCGGGACTCGGCATCGAAGTGGACGAATCAGCGCTAACCGAGCCGTTCCGGTTCTACGAGATGCCGCACTGGAAGCGCCGAGACGGCTCACACACGAACTGGTAGTCGTTCACATTACGTGAATTCGCGTTGACCGCGCTTACGCCCCATGGCTACCATGAGGCGTAGCGCTTCTCACATAGAGTCAAGGGCAATCTAGCGGCGATGTAGCTCAGTTGGTTAGAGCGGACGCTTCATAAGCGTTAGGTCGGAGGTTCAAGTCCTCTCATCGCCACCAGTTTCTTTTTGCGCCGGACGCATGCTGGTAATGGTGGATAGGCTACTCTTTGCCGAATCCTGTCTTCAGCAGGCACCCTCATCAATCGCCAGCAAATCTCTATCGAAGGTTCTGACGTTTTCCCTGGCAGGCGTATTCAGCTAATAGAAGCAGACAATGCCCACCACTTCTCGCAGTATGGTCCTCGTGATGGTCGCTATTGTGGCGATAGTCGCTATCGCGTTCGTAGCATCTGCCGGTGAGCCGAGCATTGAGCATCAACCAACGCCCACTGCGCAGGAGCAGGAAGACAAGCGACGAGCAGACTTTGAAGCTCTGCCGGAGCACGACAAGCTACGCATCTCAGAAGACATTGGCGTCTTTTACCTGCCATGCATTCCAGATATAGGCGACCGCATAACCACCGTATTGGTTCTACATTTTCCATCGGGTTCATCGTATTCGGCTGACCGGATTTTCAGTTCGCACGAACGCTACTTCTCTGAAGAAGGTCGGCAAGCGCTGGAGGCGGTTCGTGCGGATGAGACCCTGACTAAACAGATCCTTGAAAGAAGTCCCAAATCTGCCCGGTGCCCGAACGAAGATGTACATCCGCTGGAGTCTTCGCTGGAGTGAACTGATGACTATCGGCACGAACAGAAATGATATGCGGAGCGGCCGTACCGCTTTCCGTGCTGACTCCGGTCTGCGGAGTTCGCTTGTGGTTCGCGGATTCGTCGTACTTGCCTTGGGCGCGGTCGTAGCCATTGTTTTCGCCACGCTACCGCGCATGCTCGGGACGGAAAGCCTGTCGCTCGCTGAGCCGATCGAAGACGGCGTAATCAACTTCTTGAATGACGATGGCGAGCGAATCGGTACGTTCTTCACACGTGTCGATAACTTCGAAGGACAGCCATCACGACTGGTTGTGCAAGTACCGTCGCAAGACGGATATGGCGTCGATTCGGTATCTCTGCGTTTCGTTTCGCAGAACCACTTGCCCGTAAGCCTGACCGCCACCAGCTACGACGTTGACTACAGGCTGGCACAGGTAGGTCTCGGTGAAACTGTGTTCGAAGTCGATGACTTAGGAGACTACGGGAGAGGTACAGTCAACTTCGATTTCCTGCTTGGACACTCCGAAGACCTGCAACCGGCGAGGCTACTCTTCGATGTCCGCAGGCACAGCACCTCGTACCCATACCAGAAGCAGCAGATGGAGTGGTTCGTTGAGCTAAAGGCCGAAAATTAACCTCAGTTGAGGCTGTTTCGATCTGCAGATCCCGGAACTAAGTTACCGATGTGCCGTCGCCGTCTCACAAGTATCAGGCCGATAGCCAACACTCCCGTTGCTATCGCGACGATTTGCGCCTCTTGCAAGCCAAAGAATATCTCTGATTCTTGTCTGAAGAATGTCAGGCTGAATCGGATAACGGCGTAGCCTATCGCTGCAAAGAGAAATAGCTCGCCCGATATTCGCAAGTGGCGCTGGGCGATCAACAGAGTTCCGAGCAGGGCGGTGGTAGCGATCATCTCGTACACCGGGTAAGGATGGGTCGGGATTCCAAGCAGTGCACGTGGCAGTAGTGCATCTGGATGTTGGTACACCAATCCCCAGTTTCCACCAGTTGGCTCACCCCAGGCGTCACCATTGGAGAGACAGCCCAGTCTGCCGATCATCTGCGAGATCAGAATTGCCGGTGCGGTTGCGTCAAGAAGCCGCCAGGTTGGTAAGCCGTACCTGCGAGCGGCGATGACACCTCCGAGCGTTCCTCCGATAAACGCACCGTAGACCGCAATTCCACCTTCCCAAACGGCGATCGCGTCAAGAGGCCGGTCCTGGAAATCGGACAGATGGTCAAGCACGTGAAAAAGCCGTGCTCCGACTATCCCGAACGCGATCGCCCAGATAGCGACACTGCCCAACGGGCCTGGCTCGATTCCGTATGCCTTCGATCTTCTGATCCCCAGCCAGACACCCGCGAACACGGCCAGGCCGGTGAAAAGGCCGTGCCAGCCTACTTCGAGACCGCCAAAGCGAAATATCGCGGGGTCGAAACCGAATGTGATCAAGGAATTTTCACCCGTCCTGACGTGATGACCAGTGTCCTGAGAGGAGACTCAACTCTTGATTAGACGGCACAGCGAGGCTCCAGGACTTCGTCAAGAATGGGTTTCGCGTGATAACTCGGTGAGGAGAAGTCGTTCAGTGACCGATAGATAACTGCGATTTAACTGTTTGTAATAGCGAAGAAGCGCTGTTGCGCCCAACCTGTCTTCTACCGCTACAATTGCTAGCTCGGGCGGTTAGCTCAGCTGGCTAGAGCGCTTGCTTCACACGCAAGAGGTCGAGGGTTCGAGTCCCCCATCGCCCACCAGACCAATGCGGTTCAGGTCAACAAGACGATTGGCCAGAAATGTCTGGAATGACGATGCCGAGGTGGCGAAACGGTAGACGCGCTACGTTCAGGGCGTAGTGTCCTTATGGACGTGAGAGTTCGAATCTCTCCCTCGGCACCACTCACATATGCACGCGCTTGTAGCTCAGCTGGATAGAGCGCAGCCCTGCGAAGGCTGAGGTCGTGGGTTCGAATCCCGCCAAGCGCGCCACTCTTCTCCCAGTAGTTCACTCCCTTTCCGCTAAGATGCGGCCACGCTGCTATCTATCGACGGGAGCCTTCGCCTTGGCACTTCTAATCAACGGATTCACTGACGAGAAAATCGATACTGGCGAGGTTGAGATCGGCTATTCCGTTGGACCTGACAACGGACCAGACCTGTTGATGTTGCACGGCGTTACGAGTCGCCGCGATGGCTTCCTGCGAGTGATCGATTCCCTCACGCCACACTACCGGGTCATCACCATGGACCAGCGTGGGCATGGCTTCTCAGGTCACACGCCGGGCCAGTACGACCGCATGGATCACGCACGCGATATCCGCTTCGTCATGGAGAACGTCTGCAAGGGGCCAGTCACCGTCTGGGGCCACTCGATGGGAGGTGGAAACGCCGTAGGCATGGCGCAGGACCCTCCTGACAACCTTGCGGCGCTTGTGCTTGAAGATGCGGCAGTGTTTCCGCGGGTCAGACCGCGCTCAGCAGGTGCGACTACACTGACCATATTCGGCAAGCAGCTTGCATTTATCGACGCCGGTCTTTCTGTTGAAGAGATGGCGTCGAGGCTCAACGAGCTGACTCCCGGTCAGCCTGAGTACTTCGGTCCGTGGAAAGCGGAATGCCTGTTACAGATGGACTCCGAAATTCTCCGCGACGTTGTCGGAGGCAAAACCCGTGGAGTGGACGATCCGGCAGCAATTCTCGCCAACATCAGTTGCCCGGTGCTGCTTGTGCAGGCCGATCCTGCAGCCGGTGGGATTCTGCCGGATGACTACCTGGCGTCCATCGTCCCAGACCGAGACGACTTCACTGTCATCAAGATTCCTGGAGCAGGGCACAACATCAACAGGGAGCACCCGGAACAGATGTTGGAGATTGCGCTGCCGTGGCTGGAGAGGCATCGATAAGAAGCGTGGTTCTGCACCCGGGAACAATTCGAGAGTTGCGTGCGTTATTACTTGAGTACGCGTCTACTGTAGAATTCGTAGCCGGTGAATAAATTCGTGCTGCAGTCCGTAAGCTGTCGCACGGAGTTGAGCGCAAGCACGGCAACTCTTTTACTGTTATCTACGGCATTGGCCGGGATCGAATGCCCTTCGGAATCCGGTATGCGTAAAGGCTCGTACCTGCCAGCGGTGCCAACCGGGCAAACACCCGGTTTGGCAAGGCGGCTGAGTGAGTCTTGTAAGGGCGATTAGCTCAGCTGGCTAGAGCACCTGTCTTACAAACAGGGGGTCGCAGGTTCGAGTCCTGCATCGCCCACCATGTTCGATGAAATAAAAGTTGCACGGCCAGCATCAGTGGCCTGACCAGGGAGGGGAAGTGACTCTTTCTACAGAGCCGACCAAGCTGGCCGAGAGCCTCGTTGAAAACATCAGCAAGGTGATTGTCGGGAAACCTGAGGCGATTGAACTCGCACTGGTTTCGCTGTTTTCTCGAGGACACATTCTTATCGAAGACGTGCCAGGCGTAGGCAAAACTATGCTTGCACGATCACTGGCGGTCACCACCGGTTGCGAGTTCCGCCGTCTGCAGTTCACACCGGATCTCTTACCCAGCGACGTGACCGGGGCCTCCATCTTCAACCAGAAGACAGAGAATTTCGAGTTCCGTACAGGGCCCATCATGGCCCAGATCGTGCTTGCAGACGAGGTGAACAGGGCAACACCGAAGACGCAATCAGCACTGCTTGAGGCAATGGGTGAACGCCAGGTGACTGTCGAGGGCGTAACTCATATGCTGCCCGAACCGTTCATGGTTATGGCGACACAGAACCCGATTGAGTACGAGGGGACATTCCCCCTCCCCGAAGCGCAACTAGACCGGTTCTTCATGCGTATCTCGCTGGGCTACCCAACACGTGACCAGGAAGTGGCGATCATGGACCGACGCGAGGCGATCGACCCGATCGAAGAGCTTCAAGCGGCGTGTTCTCCGGCGGATATTCTTGAAATTCAGAAACATGCCGACGACATCTACATCAACGAGCTGGTTAAGCAGTACATAGTCGATCTCGCCAACGCAACACGAGACCACCGGGAAGCTGCCCTCGGTGTTTCACCACGCGCGTCTTTGAACTTGATGAAAGGTGCGAAGGCGATGGCGATGGTCAAAGGCAGAGATTTCGTCACACCTGACGATGTGAAGACGATCGCGGTTTCGGTTATGGCACACAGGGTCCTGCTATCACCGTCTGCGCGAATGAGAGGCGTAACTCAAGCAGCAATAGTTGAAGAGATACTGGCAGCTGTACCCGTTCCAGGTGGAGGCGGTGGACGCCAGCCGGAGCCTGCCGGGACGACTGACTGACAGAGTGGCCGGTACGGGGCTAACCGGTACTAACTGACCACTACGGACAAAGTATGCTGCGACAGCGATCACAGGGCTACTCCGCAGGCCGATCTGGCCTGACGGCTGCCCCTGCCAGGGCGGGGGAATCGGCTGACACTGAACGCAAGAGCAACCGCGTCATCAGGAGCCTGAAACGCCGGCCGGTTCTGTACGTGATCCTGGCGTTGATGGTCTTGCTGTTGCTCAGTTCAATGGCAACCGGGTTTGATCTCGCTGTCAAACTCAACTACATCCTCGGTCTGCTGATAGTTGTCTCCTGGCTCTGGTCTCGTGCAGGTGCGGGCCAGATAGACGCCGAAGTCAGGCGTCCGGTAGGTCCGTTCTCAGTCGGCGATACCGTCTCCGAGCAGATCAAGATCTATAACCGCGGCCGTACGCCCAAAGCCTGGGTTGAGGTCGAAGATAAGACGAACCTGCCTGGAGTCAGCTTTAATCACGTCACTCCGCTCAGCATCATGGTGCCGTTCAGTCTCGTCGAATCGGAATCCACGCTCACCAAGCGCGGCGAGTTCACGATCGGCCCTCTGGTTGTCCGAGTTGCAGATCCGTTTTCGCTGTTTCCTCGTGAAGTCGAGTTCGAAGGTGCCGAGAGGGCGCTTGTCTATCCGAGAATCGTTCCGCTGCCGGACTTCGCAGCTCCAAACCCGCACCTGGTTGGAGAGCACTCTCGCAGGCATCGGGCCAACGTTGTTAGCACCGATGTTGCCTCGGTTCGTGAATATGCCGCTGGTGACAGCATCAGCCGTATTCACTGGCTCACGACTGCGCGGACTGGGCGCTTGATGGTCAAACAATTTGACCAGGGTTCGTCCAGCCATCTCTGGGTCATATTCGATCAGCACCGCGATTCACAGGCAGGTTCTGGAGCGGAGTCTACGGACGAGTATGGAGCGACTCTGGCTGCATCTGTTGTGGATCGGTATGGGAAAGGATTCCTGCCTGTCGGCTACTCCGCACATGGTAGTGAATCTCTCGTTGCCCCCCCAGATCAATCTTCCGCACACACCGAAAGCGTGATGCGCCACATTGCTGCCAGCCTTCCGGTCGGCAACACACCGCTTTTCAATGTCCTCGGTGACCTTGAGAGAGAGTTCAGCCAGTCGACTTCACTCGTGGTCATCACAGCGGCCGGTGACGGCCCATGGGTCGAAGCGCTGGCCGGACTTCAGCGTCGTGGCGTGAAGATAAGCACCGTTGTGATGGACCGGTCCTCCTTCGGTGGCGAAGACAACGGACTTGCGGTCGAGCGGCTCGTCAGCGCCGGTATACGCACGTTCAGGATTAGACGGGGAGATGAACTCGGTGGTGCAATGAGCGCACCTGTTGGATGGGCTGGTCTGGAAGGTGAAGAAGCGGCTGTTGCGACGATGCCTTCAACAAACAGTGACAATGCCGATCTGAGAACGCGCACCGTCGAAAATGTGGCTACGCAGGACACGGATGAAGAGGTGTCCAGATGAGCACGGCCGCACCCGCTTTCGATCCTGGTGGTTCAGCTCCGCGCCCTTTTGAAGCCCGTAGGGCTGTTCGCAACGAATCATCATTCCCGTTCGAACGCTGGTTCAGACGAGTGCCGATTGAGGATTGGATCACGTTCGTTCTGCTGGGCGTCATGTTGCTAGCGGTTGGCTGGGCAGTGCAACTCGCAGGTTGGGGTGACCTCCCTGCGATCATACCCACGCTGCTAATGGGCTGGGTCGCAGGTTTCCTGGCATCACGCAGTAGCCTTCCGGCAGTGATCAAGATCACTCTGGCACTCGCTATCGGATTCGCAATCATTATGTGGCAGGGATCCATCCCGGCGGATGGCGCCAACATTCCCGACCGGGCCCGTGATGCGTGGGATCGATTCTGGCAATGGATCACCATCGCTCGGGAAGGCGGAGTCAGCAACGATTCGGTCCCCTTCTCGTTGATGTTCATGACGGCATCCTGGATAACGGCGTACACCGTTACAGCGCTGACCTACAGGGTCCGCAATCCGTGGACACCGGTTGTTCTGCTAGCCGTTGGGCTAATGAGCAACCTGAGCTTTCGCCCCGGGCTCCACGAGCACACCTTTTTCATCTTCATAATCGCTTCGATTGCTCTTTTCGCTCACCTGACAGCGGTACGCCGCATGGATCGCTGGGCTGAACGCGGCGTCAAGTACCCGGTGACGCATGCCTGGTTGAGCATGACTGACGGATTGCTATTTGGCGGGATCATCGTCCTGATCGTGGTGTTCTTGCCAGTGGTCGAGCCGCGCTCGAACACTCTGGATGAGGCATGGGAGGTGTTCAAGGCTCCAATTGATGCTCTGCAGGATCCGGCGAACAGGCTGCTATCCGGGGTGAAAGCAAACGACAGCGAAACCGGCCTGAACCTCCCTGATGACGTCCTTACTTTCAAGGGGCCAATCAGCCTGACTGACGACCCGTTGGCCTGGGTGACGTCCCGCTACGCCACCATGCTCCCCGGTCGCGTCTACGACGAATATGCATCTACAGGCTGGCTTGCGACGCCAGAAGTGACGAGGCAGGTGACAGCACGCGATCAACTGTTGGCTGTACCGCAGGAACTCGGGCGTGAACGGGTCGAACAGTTAATTCAGCCACTTGTTGACTCGAACCTGGTTCTACCGGCCGGCAACGCGTTCAGTGTCGACCGGGACTCAGAGGTCGAGTACCTGGTGCCCGCCCTGTATCGAGTGCCGTTGACTGGTGCGGTTGGGTCACTGGCCGACCTACCAGACGATGTGCGAGAGCTTGGGTTTGATACTCGATTCGCATTGCGTGACATGGCGGCTGAAGTACCTGACGCCGGGGACGTTACCCTCAACAATCAGCCGCTAATGACTGAGCAGCAGCTTCTTGAAGCATTGAACGGGAAGATCCCCGAAGACCTCGAGATCAGACTGCGACTCAATGGCGACAGGCTGGTAACAGCCCTTGACGTGCAACGCATCGGTCCATTTGAGCCTGTTGGTGCCGTGTTCGTCGATCCGGTCGAAGCGGAAAGACTGTACACAGTAACTTCTTACGTACTGACCGCCAGCGACGAAGAACTGCAGACATCCGGCGGCGAATACCCGGGGTGGGTGCAAGACCGTTATCTTTCACTGCCAGATTCATTGCCGGTCGATGTGTTGCTGCTGGCTAACCAGATAGTCGGTGCAGCAGGTGCCAGGACTCCGTACGAGAAGACCCGTGCGATCCAGTCGTTCTTGCAGCAACAGGTTTACTCACAGGAGATTGAAGGTCCAGCAGCCAACCAGGACGGCGTCTTCTACTTCCTGTTCGAGACACAGAGCGAGTCCTGTCCGTCAGTAAACCCGGACTGTGACACATCGAGAATTAAGGGGTACAGCCAGTACTTCGGATCGGCCGGAACGGTGTTGCTCCGAGCAGTTGGAGTGCCAGCCCGAATGGTTGCCGGATGGGGTGCTGGTGAGTACGTTCCGGCAGCGGGAAGGTTTTTGATCAGAGACGAAGACCGGCACGGCTGGACACAGGCCTATTTTGCGGATTTCGGCTGGGTTGACATCGAAGTCACGCCCGGTCGGGCGGAACCGAACCGCACAGAGGAATTCTCAGTCGAGCCATCGTCCGCCGGCGGACTTCCAGACGTAGAAGCAATTGAAGACGACCCGGATTTCCAGCAGGACATCCTGGACCTTGAGGAGATTGCCCGTCAGGCTCGTGAGGCTGCACAGGCCCAGCGCGAAGCCGAGGCTCGAGCGAACAACAACGGACCGTTGCCAATCCCGTGGCAGGCAGTTGCGATACCCGCTGCAATCGTCGGAGTGCTCGTGCTTTTCTACATCGTGTGGTTGCTCTGGCACCGGGGGATGACACCAGCTGAGAGGGCGTATACGAAGATGTTGAGGGCAGGCCGGCTGCTTGGCGTCAGGCGCAGGCCGTGGCAAACGCCCACAGAGTATGCCGCCACAATTGGAGCTGTAGCTCCAGGTGTGGCAGACTCCGCAATGCTGATCGCGATCGAGTTTGAACGTGGTCGATATGCGCCGGGTAGAGAGGGGTCAGAGGCGGTCGGTCTATCGAAGCATTGGCGTCGAGTGCTGCGTGGTCTGCTCGGTTATCGTCTCAGGCTGATAGGTGGTGCCGGGCCAGAACTTGGCGAAGGTCGTAGCGCGGGTTAATGCACGGGCTAATAGGAGCTACAGGTGAAGTACGACATATTTGAAACGGAGATGGGTTGGATCGCCGTCGTTGTTAATGAAAGCGGCGTTGTCCGTATGAGTCTGCCGGAGCGCATTTTCGAACGAGCCTACGATCATGTTCGTCCCGAGATAGAGCATGCTGAACTGGACCCAGAGTCCGTACTGGATGTTAAGGAGAAGGTTCAAGCGTATTGTGCCGGTGTCGATATCGATCTCACCGAGATAAAAATCGACATGAGTGCGATGTCACCGTTCTTCAAGAAGGCACGCGAGGCATGCCGTTCTATACCAGCCGGTGAAACACGCACTTATGCCTGGCTCGCAGAGCAGGCAGGTAACGTGCGCGCCGCTCGCGGTGCAGGCCAGGCGATGGCGAAAAATCCAGTCGCCCTTCTCGTGCCGTGTCACCGGGTTATCGGTTCGGATGGAGAGCTGCATGGATTTGGCGGCGGTGAAGGAATCCCGATGAAGGCTCGTCTGCTGAGGATGGAGAGCACCCGGGTTCCAGAGTTGGCTGCCGTCTAGATCGATCCCGTCTGATCGGTCCCGTCATTTACTTCTGGCTTGAGGGCAATTTTTCGCTCCTGCATGGCGCGACTTGAGTTCTTAGGCCCGAGATCTACTTCGTTCTCAAGAAGTTGAAGTGCCAGCGCGCTCTGATGCTCTGGCGCGACGAGCCTGACCGGATACTGCGTCGGGCCGATGAAACTGGGATTCGCGTCCCTGATCTGGCAGTTGATGCCTGAGGCTCGAAGCATCAAACACCATGCTTCTCCGGTGATTTGATCCGGGGCCGTCACGAATGCGATCCAGTTGCTGCTCCGGTTCATGGAGCTGCCCTTCGCTGCTAGGGGCTTGCTGACACGGTTCAGCCGGTGGCGACTGGCATAGAGATGTTCTCGGGCCCGAGAAGGTCTGAAAGTCTCGTTTCAAGCTCCGGGCAGGGATCAACCGTCGCAAACGGCATGTCCATTGTTACGACGCGGCCAGAAGTTTTGACTTCCAGGGTTACAGATGCGGCTCCCTTGAATTCGAGGAGCACACGAACGACATCTTCAAGACGGTAACGGTCTTCGGCGGCCTTGCCTGACTCTTCCACCCTGATCAGTAGGCTCTCACCGTTCGTATGTACGCTACTGCCAACCTCTCCGGTCGGCGGCGGGGCTGAATCGGTACTTTGGGAATGTGAGTCGGGGGTTGAACCGTTGGTGTGCTGTTCCATCTTTTCCGTAACCGGGATCTCCTGGTTTGTTGAGTGGCCGTTTCCGTTGGAAGTGCCGTTGTGTCCGTTTGAGCCGTTGCCGTTCGTGGTAGCGGCAGGTGTTTGCCACGGGGGTTGAGGCGGTGTACTGGTGACTGGGGCAATTACAGAAGATTCGTCACCGCTGGCCACCGAGGTTTTGTCGCTACCTGCGGGCAGCTCAAACTGTTTGGCGTCGTCAACCACGATGGAGAGCCGCCCATCACGCTCTCTGATCTTTCCGTTAACCGTCAGGCGATTACCGTCCACCCACATTTCACTCGTCTTTTCGAGCACGTTGGGCCAGACTACGGTTTCGATGGCGCCATCCAGGAACCTGAACTGCAGCGAGAGGAACCGGTCTCCCTTGCGTGTGGTCAGTTCTCGAATCTCTCCAACTTCACCTACCGCCTTTATTGGCTGGCCGGAACGTTCAGCCGTGACGTTTACTGCAAACACGGTGAACGCTTCAGGCAACTTCTGGATCTCTCGAGTGAACTCAGTCTCGGTGAGTTCTATGCCGAGTAGCTCTCGTTCCCAGAGTTGTCGCTCGTGCTCAGTCGAGTCGTCTTCCTGAGAGACTTCGATTTCGGCCATCGGGGTGGGCACCGACTCGCCAAACATGTCGAACATCGAAGTCTGGCCTGACTCACGCAGCCTTGTCTGGCGTTGCAGAGTTGCGATGATCCGGTCTGCTGCCTCCAGTAGAGCGCCGCGCGGGCCGAAGCTATCGAAAGCTCCTGCCTTGATCAGGCTCTCCAGGGTCCGGCGGTTGAAAGCGCGCGCGTCAACCCGGCGACAGAAATCCTCGAGCGATTCAAATGGTCCGCCTGACTCCCTGGCATCGATGAGAGGTTGAACCGCTGAAGCGCCGACATTTTTCACCGCTGCCATGCCAAATCGGATCCCGCCTCGGTGCCCTTCGACATCCTCAATGGAGAACCTGATGTTTGAACGGTTTATGTCGGGCCGCAAGACCGTGGTATCGGCTCGTCGGGCTTCCCGGATGCACTCGGCGATCTTCTCTGCGTTGCCTGAGAAAGAGTCCATGAAAGCGGCGAAGTATTCGACCGGGTAGTTGGCCTTAAAGTACGCCGTCCAGTAGGCGATCATTGCGTAGCTGACGGCGTGTGACTTGTTGAAGCCGTAACCCGCGAACGGCTCCATCAAACGGAAGACCTTGGCGGCTTCCTCTGTCGTGTAACCCTTCTTAAGGGCACCCGACATGAATTTCTCTTCTTCAGCCTTCATGACAGAAGGAATCTTCTTACCCATTGCTTTGCGCAAGATGTCAGCTTCACCAAGCGTGTAGCCACCGAAATGCTGTGCAATGAGCATCACCTGGTCCTGGTATACGATCACGCCGTAAGACTCTTCCAGGATCTCCTTCAGGTCGTCATGCGGGTAAGAGATCTCGGCGCGTCCGTGCTTGGCCGCGATAAACGTACCGATCTCTTCCATGGGGCCGGGGCGATAGAGTGCGATCATGGCTGCCACGTCAGCCACACTCGTTGGCTTCAGATCCTTGATGTGCCGACGCATACCGGCGCCTTCAAGCTGGAACACACCGAAGGTATCGGCATCTCCGAGTAGCTTGTATGCAGGCTCACTATCCAACGGCACGTCATAGACGCCCATCTTCTCGCCGCGGTGCTCCTCGATGAGGTGAACCGTGCGGTCCAGGATGGTCAGGTTAGTCAGGCCAAGGAAGTCCATCTTGAGCAGACCGACATCTGCCACAGGCTTCATAGCGAACTGGGTTGTCGGAGGGGCGTCATCGTCACCACTCGTCGAACGTTGGAGCGCCACGTAATCGGTCAAAGGCTCCTGCGATATCACGACACCCGCAGCGTGCGTACTTGCATGCCGCACGGCGCCTTCCACGCCCAGCGCCGTCTCAATGACCTTCCGGCTGTCAGCGTCGGAACGCATTAGCTGGCGCATCTCAGGTGTTTCATCTATTGCGTCCTGGATTGACACGTTCAGCCGGGTGGGCACGAGCCTGGCAAGCCTGTCGCCGGTGCTGATAGGCATGCTCAGCGCACGAGCACAATCTCGAATCGCCGCCTTTGCACCCAGGGTCCCAAAGGTGATGATCTGTGCAACGTGCTCTCTGCCGTACCGGTCAACGCAGTAGCGGATCACTTCTTCACGGCGGTCGTCTGCAAAGTCCATGTCGATATCTGGCATCTCTCGACGCTCGACATTCAGAAACCGCTCAAAGATCAGGCCGTTGAGAAGAGGGTCAACCTGCGTGATCTCCAGGCAGTAGAGCACCATGCTTGCCGCCGCAGAACCTCGAACGGCGGAGAGGATTCCACGCTTGTTCACGAAGTTGAAGATGTCCCAGCAGACCAGGAAGTAGTCAGCAAAGTTCGTTTTGTCGATAACATCCAACTCGTAATCGAGCCGTTCCATCACGGCGTCAGATGGCTTCTCGTACCGACGTTTTGCACCCTCGATACAGAGTTCTCTCAGGTAGTCCATCGAAGACTTGTTGCCCGGAGTGCTGTACTTCGGCACAAGTGTGTTACCAAACTCAAGTTCGAGTTCGCATGACTCAGCGATTGCAAGCGTGTTCTTGATCGCTTCAGGAACTTCAGCCCACTGCTCCGCCATCTCCTCACTGCTGCGAATGAAATAGGTGTCGTCCTCCATGTGGAGGCGGTTTGGGTCGTTCACCTGGGAATTGGTCACGATGGCCGTGAGCACATCCTGTTTGTGGCCATCATCTCGGTGTACGTAATGGGAGTCGTTCGTCGCTACCAGAGGCACGTTGTGGCGCCTGTTCAGTTCCAGAAGGCGCTTGTTGATATCTGCCTGTCCGGGCACACCTTCGTGCATCATCAGCTCGAGGTAGTAACGGTCTTTGAACACCTCGTGATACCAGCCGATAGTCTCGTCGGCGAGAGCATCGGCACCGTTCTTGATGTTTCGCGCAAGCTCTCCTGACGGGCAGCCTGACAGGACGATCACGCCCTCGCTGTACTGCTCAAGAATCTCTCGGTCGAACCGCGGTCTGTAGTAAAAGCCTTCGAGATGGCCCTTGGTGACCAATCGCAGAATGTTCTGGTAGCCCGTATGGTTCTGAGCAAGCAGAGTCAGGTGGTAGGGGAACCGCTCCTGCGAATTACGCTCGGTACGAGGTCCGGGAGCCACGTAGCCTTCGACGCCAATGATTGGCTTCACTCCGACTTTCTGAGCGGCCTGGTAGAAATCGATCGCACCGTGAACGTTACCGTGATCGGTCAGGGCAATTGCGGGCTGGCCAAGATCAGCGGCGCGTTTAGCCATCTCACTCAACTTGCTGTGGCCGTCGAGGAGGCTGTATTCGGAGTGGTTATGAAGGTGTACGAACTCAGTCAATACGGTGCACCGAAGCCAGGATCAGGGCCGAAAAACAGAGTCGCTGGAGTGCGTCTGAGGGCAGGGACTGACTATAGCGCGGAGCGCAGAATGAGTCGAGTCGAAACGCCAGTTTAATCGCCGATATGTGGGGATCTGGAGATCCAATAACGCAATCTGTTGTGGTGTGAAAGCACGTTAACGGGTAAGGAGGTTCGTATCTCCATTCCCTGGATGTCACCGAGTCTGGCTATTCCGCAGGGGGTGTTGCCTCTGGAGCTACCGGTCCAGACAGGACAATGAGAAGCACGGCGGCAATGAAGAGCAGGATGATTATCCAGAACCAGGTATAGGCGGTCTCCGAGCTTGAGCGCTTCCGCGTGTTGTACTCAGGTGAATCCTTGACTACGTACGTCCCGAGCCACTTGTCGTGCCAGGTGCGCCTTGCCGGATCGGAAAATGCGCCCCAGAAACCGGCTCCCAACAGAATCAAGCTGATAATCGATGCTTGGGCTCTGACGAACATTGTGAAGAAGCCGGCTACGTCTCCGTTTTCTCTCACAACCCTCAACTTGAAGGCCAGAGCACCGATGTCCTGTCCCTGTCTGTAAAGGAACAGGTTGACCACGAAGAAAACCAGTCCGAAGAACAGGCCGAACAGCTGCAACGGTAGGATGCCAACGATATTTGGCAGAACGACATTCAGGCCGAAGGCGCGACCGCGAGTCGGGACGTCGGCCAGGGCTGTTGGGAACTCTTCGGGATCGAGTTTTTCGCCTTCACCTTTCTTGGTATCTGGCAGCGGTGGAAGTCCCCGTTCCCGCCTGAACCAGGGCTGTTTTTCATCGCCGGGCCATACAGGCGGCAGCTTCTGATCCCCCAGTTCTTCAACCGGTTCACTCTGTTGAGGCGGCTGGTCAGGTGGCGTTTCCAGCCTTCGCCTGCGCTCGTACTCATCACCTTCGCGGATTGGCGGAACATAGGGAGGCGGAACTTCTTCCTCTTGCGTCACCGCGGCATCTGAGTTTGATACCGGTGATTGAGTTCCCTGCTGATCCTGAACTCCGGGGTCATCCTCCGGGCGGATCCGGCTCTGTCTCCCCGGAGTTGGAGAGCCTTTGCCCATGACTGAACGTAGATCACGCTCAGAACCGCCAGACTTCAGTCCGTCATCTGGTTCCAGTGGCTGATTTTCGTCTTCGTTGCGTTCAGTCATCGAGTGGTTGGAACATTTTCGAGGTGTGTGGAGTCTTCAATGCATCGAGCAATCTGATACCGGATAACTCTTAGTATTAGCAGGTAGTAGAGGGTCATACTTATTGATGGACACCGGGTGCTAGAGTTTTGTTGGCTTCAGCCCAATGCTTGCAGGAGGAACCTGCTCAAGCACCTATCTTCTCACGAAGGGCCTAAACATGATGCAGCAATCGGCCAGCGGTGGACGCGGGCAGAAGATATTAGTGGTGGACGATGAATCGTCGTCAGACTTGATGCGCTCCGTTCTGCGCAGACTCGAGACTGAAGGGTTCCGGCCGATACTCGTGCAGCCCGAGGGCACTCGAGTAGATGGCCGCCAGTATGAAACCGAAGCGTTGTTCGCCCTCGAAGATGAACGCCCCGCTGCGGTTCTCCTGGATGTGCGCTTCGGTGAATACGACGAAGACCGCTTCATGGGTCTAAACATACTCAAGAAGATCGTCGAACGTGACCCCAGTATGCCAGTGCTGATGTTTACCCAGTACGCACAGGGCCCATACAGGGATACAGCAGTTGCAGCCAGTCTCTCAGTTAGTGCCCCGGTAGACTTCATCGACAAGCTCGCTAGCCCGGACGAAGTCCTATTGCGCCTGAGACGCCTGATCGGGTCGGCTCCTGAGAACGTCAAGATCGGTCAGCTATTCGAGTTGGACGCGGACAACGGTATGGTGTATTCAACCGCCGACGGCGTTCGGGAGCATGTGCGGGAGATTCAGGGGATGAAGTTCGAGATTCTGAAAGAGCTGGCTTCCGCGTTTTTCCGAAGTGAATCGGAGATCGTCCCTTTTTCTCGGCTTGAGCGATTTTCAGAAGGTGAAGACTCCCGTGCGTCACTCCGTGTACGTATCCGAGAAATAAAGGTGGCTCTGGGCAAGGCCGCAAACAGAGAATTCGGAGCAGATGAGCTCATTATCAATATCCGGAACCGGGGCTACCGTCTCGCACCACCGCGAAACCAAGACAGCCACGCGTAGGTTCGGGGCACAGAGGATGAGAAGCGTTCTAGGCAAGGCCGTTCTCTACACAGGGCTGCTGGCTGCAGTCGCTGGCGTAGTGCTTCTCATAGTTGGCGCCGCTGCTGGCCGCTCCATCAGTCCCAACACGGTTCTGACAGTAGAGCCTGTCAGCTATTCAGGTGCAATTGTTCTGATCGTTGGACTTGCACTGCTATCCGGGTCGTTCGTAATTAGGCGCCGAACCAGAGACGACTCTGAAGATATCGTGGGTAACTGGAGCAAGGTTACTCAGGACTACTTCGACACTTTTTCGCATGACATGGGCCGTCCGTTTCGTCGAATTCTCGGAAAGGAGCGTGAGGTCAGGGCCAGAATTGAAGAATCTGGCGTTGAACTGCCTGAATCGGTTCGAGGGTTGATGGATGAGATTGAGCAACAGGCACCCAGTTTCCGACTAATGCTCGCCAACGTGCGTGTACTGGTGGAGTTGGAGGATCCGAGCGCTCGTCCCGTGATGGAACCTGTGGACCCCGCCGGAATCGTGAGAAATATCGCAGACAGGTACTTTGGCCTGGCCGCAGAGAACGGAATTGACCTCTCCTGGTGGGCCGAACCACAGGAATTTGGACTTGTTTATGGCGACGCAGCTGCGATCGACCATGTGGTGACGAACCTCATTGACAATGCTGTCAAATTCGCCTGCAACAGTATTGAGATCAGGCTGACTCGGAACCCGACTCACTATTACATCCGTGTATGGGACGATGGCCCCGGCATACCGGAATCGCACCTCCCTCACCTCTTTGACCGGGGTTGGACACCGCAGCTTGCAGGAAGACAAGAGAAAACAAGTTCGGGACTGGGCCTGTACATAGCCCGGACGCTATGCAGGCGTTCTGGTGGTGATCTGGCGGCAGAGTCAATTGCTGATGGCAGTGCATCAGGCGTCGGACGAAGTGAAGGGAACGGACACTACACCATCATGACTGTGATGCTTCCGTTGAGTGAACGTCCTTAGGCAGCTTGTACCCTAGCCTGGAATTCTGATTGGCGCGAAGTCGCTTTTTCGAAACCAATGGCTGACTAAAGCGGGAAGGCAATGCTCCGAACCGCGCTTCTCCCCCAATGAGCACCACCAAAACAATCATTCCTGTCGAGTAGCATCGGACAACCGGAGATAGGATTCGAACGTTCAACGAAGCAGGGGATGTGCAGATGCGGATGATTTATTGAACACGAAGCACTCGCCGGTGAGTAACGCTGAAGTAACGATCACATGTTCACGGTTGGATTGAGGAAAACTGCGGCTCTATGAGAGCTATCGGCCAAATCGCGTGGCGATACAAATTTGAGTTGTCGAACGCGCCAGGAGCTGTCATTTGAAGCGTGTCAGAGCCAGATACCTTGGTTTTGCACTAGCGTTGTTCGTTCTGACAACGTTCGTGGCATGCGCGCAGACGGCACCTCGAAACCCTGCGACTCCCGTACCCGAGCCGACCAGCACTCCTAGACCAACACCGACGTCGGAGCCGACCGCAACACCAACTGCGGCACCAACGGAGGTGCCTTCCACTCCGGCCCCTCCTGCCACGGCCACTCCACAGCCAGTCGAACCAACGCCTACTCCGACAGAAACTCCGATCGGATCCCCGACCGCAATCCCGGTTAACAATGTCCAGGACTACAGTCTCTCGCTTGCAATCGAAGGCATTAGCGACGAAACCATTGTCCGCGGGGACTCAATCATTGCTCGAGGACAGACAACCCCCGATGCGATAGTCAGTATCAATGGTGTGATAGTGCCTGTGGATGAGAACGGGGTGTTTGAGGTTCCGCTCAAGTTAGAACCGGGGCCCAATGCCATTGAAGTCGTCGCCAGCGATCTTGATGGAAACCAGATCGACAGGGTTTTTCTGGTTGTTTCACTACCAGAAGAGCCGACACCAACGCCTACGCCGACACCAACGCCTACTCCTACACCTACGCCAACGCCGACTGAGGTGCCCCTGGCATGAACTTCAGATCACGATTCAGAGGAGTTAACGCAACTCGTTTCTCGATGCATCGGCCGTCAGGATCGAGTAACACAGGGGTAATCGCTGCAAGCGGAGCATTGAGTGTGAAGGGACGTGACTCCGGCCAGTTCGGAATCACATCGGGGGCAAAAGCAAATATGTCCAGCCAGATCACAACTGGCACAGTGTCTGTGAAGACCAGACGGAACGCAGCAAAGACCGTTCTGGCTCTTTCAGCCCTAGTGCTAACAGCCATGTTCGCTCTATCGCCAATCGGCACCGCCGCTGGCGATACGAACGCGGATCACGCGCCGCTACAGGCGTTGTTTGGCACGGTTGTCGAGGTCGATCTGCCAGACACTCTTGCGGTTGCCACTGATTCAGGTGTTGTGGAGGTGATCGTCCCCGATACAGCCGAGTTCACAGGCGATGTCATGGCTGTTGAAGACATCTCTGAAGGCGACAGGATCGTGGCCTCCATTCATGTGAATCCTGATGACTCTGTTGAAGCTGTGAGAGTCCTGGTTGTTCCGAACCTCAGCACCACCGTTACCCGACACATTCTCGGAGTGATCGTCGATCACGAAGACGGTGTGGTCGTTGTACAGGATCGTGACGGTAATTCGGTTTCAATCGATGTACCTCAAAGCGTAGAGGTGCCCGAAGTTGGAACAGTCGTCACCGCTATTGCACAGCTGGATCGCGACACTGGCCGGTTGCTGGCACAGACCTTTGACCTGGTGGAGGACGCGGTTCAACGCTTGCAGGAGGCATTGGACCGGGCGACAGACGAAGATCAGATCGAGGCACTCGAAGAGTTACTAGAACGAGCTCGCGATCAGCATCTCAGCGCCCTGGACCGAGCGCGAGATGCACTGGAAAGAGCACAGAACGCGGTGCAGGCGGCTATCCAGGAGCGTGAAGAGGCCGAGCGTCGGCTTGCTGAGGTAGAGGCAAGGTTCGAAGATCTGCGTCAGCGTTACGTGCAAGAGGCAAGTGACAGAAACGAGAGACTTCCTCAGCTCCGCACAGAAGGTGTGATCTCATTCGATGCCGAGGTCTGGCTAGATGCATCGGGGACCTTCACGCTGAGGCCCCGCATAAATGATGCCGATGACAGCGTGACTCGGACCATCGCCTGGAATGAGAACACGTTAGCGATCGTCCCTGTCGAACTGAGAGAGGCCGACCCGGATGCCCCTGCTGTCACCGCCACGACGGCCCGTAGCGTGGCATTGCCGCTCAATGATGTAAAGAGCCTTATTCCTTCCGGTTCCAGCGTGATCGTTCAGTACGACCCGAATACCGACCCGGCACTTGCAACTCTGATAACGGTGATCCCTCCAGAGATACCGGATGCGATCAAGGATGCCCTGGAAAGAGAACGACTCCGAAGCATTTCAGGCTTTATCACGCTAGTAGAAGAGACACAGATACTCAACGCTGCTACCGGTGTGATCGTGATTACCAACCGCGAACACGATGTGAAGGTAGCAGTTAAAGTCACCGAAGAGACTCAGATAGAAGTTGACGGCAGACTGGCGACGCTCGGCGATCTGGCTGCAGGTATGGCGGTGGACGTCGACTTCGCTGAAGTTGCTGTTGACGACGATGCCCAGTTTGCGACTCAATCATCATTGAGTGGCCGGTTGGATGCGCTTCGAATCAGGGCCCGTTCGACGATTGATAGCAACGAAGTGAACGTCGCCGGTGTCATTGCCGGTCTTGATGTCGGTACTCAGACCCTGGCGGTGCTGACCAGCGACGGCTCCATCCTCAAAGCAAACATCGTTAGCGAGGCGGAGATCGTCAAGGACGGTAAAACGGCCCGGTTTGGTGCGTTGGAAACGGGAGATCTCGTCTTAGGATCAACACTGTTCAATCGTGAGACTCAGACCTTCACCCGGATCGTCGCTCAGTCACCAAGAGCCATAGATTTCGTCGGCACGATTACAGGTTTCGACCGCAATCCCGACAGGCTTACGATCACGACTACAAACGGCGATGTGCTGATCGTCTTCATCACCTCCTCGACTTTGCTACTCAATGAAGACGGCGAACGACTTGAAGCTTCAGACCTCGCAGCCGGGCACCGAATCATCAAGGGTCGTGTCCAACCGGTGCAGTTGGATGACCGTACGGTACTCGTGGCCTCGGAACTGGTTATTGGTGCTCCCGCTGTTTCGACAGCACGAGGAGTAGTGAGCCGCATCGATGCCGATTCAGGCGCGCTACGGATAACGCCGAGCACGGCAAGTGGTGTCGACAGCGAACAGCACCTTGACCTGTCGGTTGCCGAGAACAACCGTTCAATCCTGTTCAAGAACGAGACGCGGATAAGAACTCTGGAGCCTGTCGAAGTTGGAGATATCGTCGAATCTGTGTCGTTCACAACTTCGAATGGCGTCATCGTCAGAATGTCGGTCGTTTCACCAAAAGTACAGCGCACCCGTGGTGAGGTTGATGCGGTGGCGACTGAGAGCGTGGTCATCGACACGCGGGCAGGTAGAACGATCCGACTTGCTGTCGTAGACGAAACCGTGATCACCCTGAATGGTCGGCGTGTCGATTCACTCGAGTCCGTCAGCACAGGCGACACCGTCGCCTCAGCCCTGTATATCGCGTCGGAGGATAGCGCCGCCCGTGGCATAGCTGTACGTCTGAACGTGTTGAGTCTCAACATTGAAGTTGTATCACCTGGTGGTCCGGGCGAGGGTGGTGCCGGTGTGGCTGTCGAGACGTCTATTTCCGGTGTGATTGAGGAGATCACAGGCGAGACCTGGACTATTGGTGATCGAGTATTCCGTGTGAACTCCGATACTCGTCTCTTCGGCGAGCGTCCCGAGATTGGACTGGTTGCAAAGGCCACACTTGTGCTGAACTCGGACGGGCGATTTGTAGCAGCCTCTATCAGTGTCGCTGGACGACCAGACATCAATCCTTCAACTCGCCCTGCGGAGGTACTGCCTGCTCTGCCAAGTGATGGTGCAGACGAACTCGGACTAGTGAGAATCCTTGGCAAAGTGCAGGCTGTTGAAGAGTCAGATAGCGGCAATGTGGTCGTAGTGGTGGACGGCGTAAAGGTCCTGCTCATTGAGAGCACAATTGTCTTAGGGGATCCTAAAGTAGGTGCCAGTGCATTGGCAGTAGTTCGGCGCAGCCCAGCAGGAAATGTCACTGCCGTCACGATGATATTTACCAATCGCGATGGCTCCGTGATTGGACCGGTCGATGAGCAGCCAGGGGTGCCTCCCAGTGTGTTCCCAACACCGGAGCCTGCAGATCCTGAGGTGGTGAGTCCTGAGGATGAGAATTCCGAAGTCACGCGCCCCGACGACAGCGTTGATCAGGATGCAGACAACGTCGTCACTGTGACCATCGTTGTAGAAGAGGTAAGCGGCAGGGTCGTGATTGCCGAAGGGAGGACCTACTTCCTGACTGTTGAGCAAGTTGCGAACCTCGGGGAGGGCGACTCCATCACTGTAGACGTTCAGGAAGTTGGTGCCGACGAATTGGCTGATGTTTTGCCAGAGGAAGATCTGGCAACTCTCACAGAAAACCCGCTTTACGAAGCGGCTACTGCTACAGGTAGTAATCCAATATTCGTTGCCGAGTAACCAACGCTATTTCGAGCGTGCCGATACAGCGTCTTTGGTCCTGGACCGCTCGAACCTGCTGCGTGCAGCAAACCTCTGCTGGCTCTCTAGTGCCAATGTCATCGGTACCGAGATAAAGAGCAGCAGCGCCATGACAGTGAATGCGATCCTGTAGGTGTCTGTAAGGTCGAACATGAGACCGGCGAAGGCTGCACCAAATGCACCGAAAATCGCATTGATCGAACTGGTGATTCCCAGTACGTTGCCATAGCTTTCACGTCCGAAATAATCGGCAAGCAACGCCAGGCGAATGGGAACAGAGGCACCGAAGCCCAATCCAAACCCGATTGAGTAGATAGGTATCGGCGAGCCACCGAGCGAAAATCCAAACAGATCCGTATTCACCAGGCCTATTGCAAGAATGCCCAGTCCTTCCAGGCCCAGGGCTCCGGCGAGAATCACTTTCTTATTCATCCGGTCACCGAACGCGGCGACCAGCAGACGCCCGCTTAGGTCTCCTATAGCGACCGAACCAACCGCAAGCGCCGCGATGCCGGAACTAATCCCCGATTCATCCAACGCATCGATGTGAGTGATGTTCGATGCGCTCGCGAACTGCCCGAAGCTAGAAACCAGTGCAAGCTGCCAGAAGAACCGCATGCGCAGGACCTGCCTGGTGGTCACACGTGGCATCACGCGAGAGCTGAACCGCCTCCCGGGTCGCTTAGCTTTGGCATTTTGCGTCTCGACGGCCTCGTCCGCAGGTGGATCTCCGTCCGGTCGCATTCCGTAGTCTTCCGGGAACTGCCGCATGAGAAGCATCGCCGGGAAACCAACTACCCAGAACCCGACACCGACACCGAACAGCACCTCTCGCCAGCCAAACGTGTCTACGAAACCGCTGAGCAACGGTACGGTCAACCCGCCGAATCCTGAGGCCGCCATGAGCGTACCCAGAGCGCGTGCACGTTGGCGCGCAAACCAGTTGCTGACGGTCACCACCAGGACAATGAATGTGCCGAAGGACATTCCAACGGTAAGCAGTACGATCACTAGGTAGAACTGCCAGAGCGTTTGAACCTGGCTCATGAGAATGAACGAGAGGCCGGTGACGAAAACGCCGAACGACATCACCTTGCGAGTGCCGTACTTGTTGATGACGGTGCCGATGAACGGCGAGATCATGCCGCCTTCGAGCCGCTGTATTGAAACGGCTGCACCAACAGCCCCTCGACTCCATCCGAACGTATCGACGATTATGTCGAAGAAGACCGCGAATCCACGCCAGAAGACGGCTGACGCGTAAAACTGCACGACGCCACCACCGGCGACGACCCACCAGCCGAAGAAAACTCGATTTGCTCTGCCGACCGTGTCAGCGTCCCTCCGGCTTTTCGGTCAGTCCTACTTCATCCAGCAGGAACCCACGCAGGGCGGAGTTGAACGCACCGGGGTTGTCTCCCGATACCCTGTGACCTGCTTTTGCAACGGAGACTACCCGGCTGTTGGGAACCACGGTCTTCATTCGCTCGAAAGTGTCAACATCCGTGATATCGCTGTCCTCACCACGTATGAGCAGCGTGGGTGCAGTGATCTTCGCCAGCGCAGTCCAGCGTTCTTGAGAGTCAGGATGAGTATTGATCAATGATCTGATCGCTGGATCATACTTCCAAGTCCACTGTCCGGTGTCGGTTTGCCCGACGGAGTGCACTAGCGAGCGCCTTACCTGGTCGGCTGATCGCCAGGGGGTCAGTTCGCGCACTTTGTCGACGAGATAATCAAGCGACTCAAACTCGGTTGGTCCGGAAGTGAAGTTTCGTATTGCGTCACGGCCTTTCTGTTGTGATTCAGGAGCTGATTCTGCAATGACAAGAGCCTTGACACCCGCGGGGTTGCGAGATGCGTACATATAGGCAAGCGTGCCGCCTAATGAGAGGCCACAAACGACGATTGGGAGCCTGTTCGTGGAGGAGATGAACGCGTCTAGGTCGGCGTACATATCATCGAAAGAGTATGTACCGTTCGGCGCCCTGTCGCTTTCACCGTGACCTCGGAGATCGATTGAGACGACATGGACGACATCACGGATGGCTAGAGCAGCGAAGTCCCAGGAGTGGGCCTGTTGAGCAAATCCATGAACGAACAAGAGTGTTGGAAGGTGTTCGTTGCCCCAGTCCAGATAGCTAAGTTGCAGGCCATTGACACTGGCGTAGCGCCTTACTGGAGGCCTGGGATCGATGAAGGAAAGGTCGAGTTCACTGGCAGAGGCGAGTGTGTCCTCGAACCATCCCTGAGAGTCGGGCTCTGAAGTGGACGTTTCGCCCGGTATGCCAGTATTTGGATTCATTCTCTATTTGCGAAATCTGAGGACACGCGATATCGCTGACACACCGAAAACCTTGAGCACCGGCTCGCTGTTTGCGTCGGCAGGCTCCGATTTCACGCGCTCGCCTGCTCATCGAGTCATTCTGCCCGCGATCGCCATTGTGGCACTGCTGGCAGCCGCTTGCTCATCTACAGCCACTCCAACGGTCCCGGCCGGATCGGAGACCAGTTCTGTAGAGTTACCTTCAACAGCGGTTTTACCAGCCCCGGCAACACCGGAACCTATCATTGTTCCGACCGTCACGCCTCGTCCTCCAATGTCTGAGGACGATCGGCTTGCATTCGCGCTCATGACCCGGCTCTACGATTTCCAGACCGGCCCGAACCGCGACGTGATCCGGCAAATAGTCGAACTGGATCATCCGGGGCTCGTTGCGCCATTGGTGGAGATCACAGGCCTTTCATTCGAACCGTTTATCTCCGAACCGCTCGGAGACGCTTTGTTCCAACTGACTGGTGAAGACCTTGGCGGTGGATTCGAATCGCAAGCCGCCTGGTTTGAGTGGCTTGCAGACCATCCGGAATTTGAGCCAATCGCGGGCTATGACGAGTGGAAAGGGGACTTCTATACCGAGATCGCTTTCGGACTGGATACGTTCCTCTATCGGGATGTTCCGGCACGGATACCGATCTGGGGTGTGCAGTTCGGCGGAGTTGGCAAAGACGGCATACCTTCCCTCGATAATCCGGTGTTTGTTTCTCCCGAAGACGCAACTTATCTGGATCCAGAAGAACGTGTATTCGGCATCGTCATTAACGGCGAGGCACGTGCATATCCCGAACGGATCATGAGGGTCCACGAGCTTTCCAACGACGTTGTGGGAGGGCGTCCGGTCGCTCTCATATATTGAACGCTCTGTGGAACGGGCATCCTGTTCGATGCCGAGATCGACGGAAGAGTGTTCGAATTCGGCACGTCCGGATTTCTGCATCAGAGCAACAAGCTGATGTTCGATCGCGAGACGGACTCGCTATGGCAATCTCTTACTGGTGAACCGGTCATCGGTGACCTGGCTCATAGCGGGCTGCAGCTTGATTTTTTGCCGGTCAACTTCACGACGTGGGGCGACTGGCTGGAACGAAACCCGGAGACTACAGTTCTGGCCCTTGAGCAAGGTCAGCGCGTCGAGTATCGCCACCCGGATGATCCCAACGCCGTCTACTTCGACTACTTCTCTTCGCCAGAAGTCTGGTTCCCCGCTTATCTCCGCAGTGACGAAGTTGAGCAGAAGAGCAGAGTGTACGGTGTAGAGTTCGGCAACGCAGCGACAGCGTACCCGTTGGAAACGCTAGCCGGCGAACCCGTGGTCAACGACACCGTCGGAGTCCTCGATGTCGTCGTCACGTTCGACGCAGGGTCATCTCTGACCCGTAGCTATGAAAGGAACGGCCTGACGTTTAGCAAGGGCTCGAATCCTGGAGAGCTTATTGATGATTCCAGTGTATTGTGGATTGAAGAAGAGGATGGACTGGTCAGGGCAGATGGCTCTGGTAACGGTCTCAATCGGGTGATTGGCGTAGAGTCATTCTGGTTCGGATGGTTCGCTTTCCGCCCGCACTCCCAGATATATAGCAGTCAATGAGCTCATCAATAAAAATAGGTCGGATAAGCGGCATAGACATCGCCATACATCCGACGTGGCTCATTGCTGTGATATTCATTGGCTGGACTATTGGTTCGCTGTTTGAGCGCTCCTATTCATCCTGGTCTCCAGCCCAGTACTGGACAGGCGCCGTGATAGGTTCCCTGGCGCTGTTCGCATCGGTGCTTGTGCATGAGCTTGCGCACTCGATCACGGCCCAACGACTGGGCCTGCCTGTGGAAGGCATTACTCTCTTCATATTTGGCGGTGTCAGCCAGATTAGAGGCAAATACAGGCGAGCGCGTGATGAGTTTCTTGTTGCCTTTGCAGGCCCGCTTTCGTCTTTGATCCTTGGGGGAGTAGCACTGCTTGCCTGGGTTACTTTGCGGCCTGACCGTGGTGATCCCAGTCTGCTTCTGGGAATCATCTTTTACCTCGGCGTCATGAACGTGTTGCTCGGAGTGTTCAATTTGCTACCCGGGTTCCCGCTCGATGGTGGGAGAGTGCTGCGTTCCATTGTTTGGGGTTGGTCAAAAAACGAAGGTACGGCGACCCGCGTGGCCGCCGGGGTTGGCAACCTGATCGCTTGGGGACTGATAGGCATCGGCGTGTTGAGGTTCGTAGATGGAGATGCCATTGGTGGCATCTGGATGGTGTTCATCGGTCTGTTTTTGCAGTCAGCGGCACGTGGTGAGCGCCAGGCGGAGCGGATACGGAGCGCCGCGGGACAGGTGCCGCTGCGCGCAGCAGTTCAGAGAACTCCGCAAATGGCTGACGCGACAGATCGACTGACGGATGTCATGGCGAATATCGTTGAGCGGGGTTTCCAGCAGGTCGTGCCTGTCATTGAAGATGGGACACCGGTTGGCTTTTTCACTGTCGAGGATGCTCGCAGGTTTCCTGCTTCAGAATGGTCCAACCTGTCCGTTGGTGGTGTGATCCAGCGACATCAGCTCTTCGCCGTTCAGATCACGGATGATGCTATCGAGGTGCTTGAAGCTCTACAGGCCCGGCGGATCCGCTTTGCGCTCGTTCTGGCCGGCGACAACGTTGTGGGAGTCGCTGCGCAGGAACAGTTGCAGGCCTTGATTAACTGGCGGAACGCCTCTGGCGACGAGTCCGTGAACCAGCCACGGGCTTAAGCTTTGCCGCTTTGGCTGCCGCTGGCTTCTGACTCTGTTTAACAACCATTCTCGTGTCCACCGCGACTCCTGGCAGGGTCACTGTGACCCTGGTTCCGACGCCAAGCTCGCTCTCCAGTTCGGTTTTGCCGCCGTGGAGTTCGACGATTTTCCTGGCGATGGACAGACCGAGGCCAGATCCCGGTACCGTTCTCGAGTGCGTGTTCGCCAGCCTGGTTCCGGTCTCCCAGACGTGCTCAACCTGGTCAGGTGGGATTCCAGGGCCGTTGTCAGCAACGCATATCTCCAGCTGATCGCCAGAGACGTTCACCTCGACTGAGATGATTGCCTGAGCAGGCGAATACTTGGAGGCGTTCGACAGAAGGTTAGTCACTACCTGGCTGAGCCGCAGGTGGTCAGCCTTTACGGTGCATTCAACGTCGGGCAGGGAGAGAGAGAGGGTCTGTCTTGCCGAGCTGAAGATTGGCTCTTGCGCGTCAATGATCTCACGCATGAAGTTCCCGACATTGACTTCGTTTAGGTCAAGCTCATAGTCCAGACCGAGCAGGTCGCTGATCATGGTATCCAGCTTTCCTGCGGTCCGTTGGATTACGGAAAGTGCGTGTGCTTGCCGTTCACTCAACTGGTCGTCAGCTCCGAACGAAAGCACGTCTGTGTAAGCGATAATGCTGGTCAACTGATTGCGAAGTTCGTGGGACACGGTGCTGACGATGCGGGAGCGCTGCTTCAACGTGCTTTGCAGTTCACGATTTTCTGCGAGCACTCGCCGTGAACGAACTTGTGCAGATACGTCGTAGCCGATCAGCGTCACACCGTTCACCGATCCATCGAGAGCGGTTACAGGCTGGGCCCAAACCTCAGCCGAGTGTGAGCCGATAGGAGTCACCGCCGTGGCCGGGACGCCTCGCAAAGCCTGCCGGATCGCGTCTTCCAGTTCAGGCATTTTTCCAGTTAGTTCAAATATCGAGCGACCAAGCATCTCTTCCCGCTCAACGCCGAGCGTCTCGAGCCCGTGACCGTCAAGCCAGGTGCAAACGCCATTTGGATCTGTACTGATGATGGCAACCGGCGCACTTTCGAGAATCAGATTGAGTTGCTTACGTACTTCCCGGAGATCACGCGCAGCTTCACGAGTTGATCGGTAGGCGTGCCATCCAGCCTGGGCACCGGTCAGTTGGTCTGAAAGCAGGGTTGCTAAACCAGTCTGCGCGGGTGTGAAAGCTTCAGCATCTTGACCAAGCAGCAGTAAGAAACCGGCTGGACCATCGGTGGCGCTGACAGGCACGCTGAGCAGCGAATTGAAGTCGCTAAACAGGTCTCTAGCTTGGTTTGGATCAAACGAGACGACCAGCGGCTCCGTGGATTCTACGATTTCAGCAGATGGCAAAACCGAGATGGGGAAAGATGTCCGCACAGGATCAACGGGGGACGCATCTGAGTCGTATAGCGCAACTGCTATTTCTGTGAACGTGTCTAGTTCAACGAAAATGACCCTATCGTGTGGAAAGAGCGATTCCAGTTCAGTTCGCATCGACCGGAAGGCCGGCGCAGGTTCGTGGAACTGGGCTGCCTGGGCGCCAAGCTTCGAGACCATATCTCGTTCACGCTGTCGCCCCAGTATCGCCTCGGTCTCCAGGATGCGAGCGAGCGGAGCCGCAATGAACTCGTTGACGCGGTCCAGCCTTGCCAGGTCGTTGGCTTCAAATGGCTCGCCTTCCCTTGGCCATACAGTGACGACTGCCAGCACCCGCTGATCAACGACCACGGCGGCTCGCATCGAGTTAAGTTGACCTATCTCAGATCCCGGTTCACCAAGATTCAGTCCGGACAAATCCAGCGTCCCGAATTCCTCTTCAGCAATTACGACCAATCCCTCTGTGGTGGAAGAATCCGATCCCGGCGCATAGTCACATACCCGTCGATATGTTCTGTTGTGCCTGTCGATCGTTCCCCATGCGACTCGGGCGCTTGGAACGATTTCCAACAACCACTCGGTGACTGACGCGAACAGGGTTTCACTATCGTGAGATTCAGAAGCGGCCCGCGTCAGCGCAAGCAACACTTTTGGTGAGACGAATCCCGAGTCAGGGGTTGATTCATCGATCGGCGGCACGGCTCCCGGGCCACCACCAGTTAAGCCAATACCGAGATGAACCGCAGGCGCAATGCTCTCCATGAGCCTGAACAGATCAATCTGTCGGAGCGAGTCTGAAGTGAGTCCGGCGATCAGGACACCAACCGGCTCACCTGCCTCACGCAATGGGATCGCAGCAACTGCCTGCAAACCTTGCGATCGCCAACGGGAGATAGTCGCTGGAGGGATACTCGTCATCTCTCGACTTGAGGCCGAAAGGAAGGCCGGGCGTCCTGAATTGAGAACCCGTTGCTCGAGAGAGCCCGGCAGGTCCCATTCGAATGCGGGGGCAAGGTCTCCGTACTCTTCTTCGCTCTGACCGGCAGTAGCTGCCACGTAGCAGCGTCCAGTAACGGAGTCTGAAGCGTGGATTGAGATAGCCGAGATCGGCAGTCGTCTGGCGATGACCTTCAGCGCAGCGTCTAGAAAATTGCCATCGTTGTCCTGCGATGCAAGCAGCCCGACCTGCCGGACGGTCTCACGTGTTCGAGACTGTGTTGCCAGGTGTATGCGTAGCTCAGCTGCGTGAACTGCACTGGCCAGCGAAAGTGCACCAGTCTCGACAAGGAGCGAGGTCGACTCGGGCCACTGATGGCTCGGAGGCGCAGTTGCGATGATTAGTAGATGTGCACCGTCCGCAAGCTCGGCTCGGGTAGCCAAAAAGGCTCCAGTGATCTCGGTGCCACCAATAACAGCGGGATCGAACAGAGCGAGAGTGTCCAGTGAATCGGCCTGGACTGGACCGGCGCCGTTAGCGGGAATCAGTGAAGGCGGTAGGTCCACACTACCGCTGTTTGGCAAACTGCCTTCCGGTGTGAAGTGCGAGATCGCCTCGTACATGCCGTTCACGCTGCCGGAACGGGCTATCACCAACTCATCCGCCCCGATGGAAGCGCGGAGTTGGTGAGCGAACCCCTGGCAGACCTCCTCTGCGCTGGCAGCGGTCCGTGTGGTCTCCACCAGTGTTCGTAACGTTGCGGCGACGTCTATCTGGCTGATTGGCTGGCCTGCATCACCCGGCCCTGTCGTTCCACCTGCGGGATCCAGCAGCGTGAGCCACCCACCAGAGTTTTCAGGAGTGACGAATGTGTCGAGTGGAATCCGAGTTCCGTCTTGTCTGACGAACTTGACGATGCCGCTTTCAGCGAACTCGGAATCCTGAGAATGGATTCCCTGCTCCTCTGCCGCAATCACGCGATCGAGCACTGTGATAGCCGCTTCATCACCGATCAACGATGAGAGAAATACCCCGATCAGGTCGGCGCTGCTGCCGTAGCCGAGTGCAGCGGCTGCTTCTGGAGAGGCGGAGAGCACACGACCATCAGCATCAAAGCTGATGCTTGCAGCGCTACTTGAGCGTTGTTTTGAAGCGTCTTGCGACTCTGTCATATGCCGGGACAAGGGTGGAAGAACGATAGTTCCTGCGACACCTGATTGCCATGACTGGCGATCATCAGGTTGCTGCATGGTTGCCTTGCAGAATTATCATGCCCCGGAGCCGAATGGTGTCAGTTCAGATTCAGTACGCGTTGACACGCATTCGTGTGATGACCTCACTCGCCGGAACCTAGTCAAGCTCGCTAAGCACAACTATCGCCCTTCGGTGCTTGCCGATCCCGACCAGACGTTTCCCTTCACGTGCCTCTACTTCGAACGTGAGCTTTCGGTCGTCCCTGGCAATGAGACGTGCCGTGGTAAGGATGATCGCTCCCGGGCGCGCCGGAGAGATGTGTTTCACATCAACATGAAAGCCGACCGTCGTAGCATCTGCCGGCCTGCGGACAGCCCGCAGCGCCAGGTCTGCGCACGTCGTCTCCATCTCCATAATCATCGATGGACTGGAGAGCACCGCGTACTTTGGATCTCCATCTGGCCCGGCAGGATTGTAAAGATGACGGTCTTCGACCACCCATTCCCGGCGGAGTTCTAGTTTGAGTGGCTGCTCATCTGGCGGCTCCGTTGCCATGAAGCTACAAAGCCATGATGCCGTAGCCGGCATCGACAGGAATTACGGCTCCCGTTGTTCCCGTAGAGAGATCACTTAGCAGGAACAGGGCCATGTTGGCGACCTCATCGTGTGTGATCGCGCGCTTCAGTGGAGAGCGATCCTGGTGAGCGCGTCGCATCTCGTTGAATCCCGGGATTGAACGTGCTGCGAGAGTGGGCAAAGGTCCTGCGGAGATTGCGTTCACTCGGACGCCGAATGGACCGAACTCGGCGGCAAGTTGTCTAACCTCGTTCTCCAGGGCCGCCTTCGCCGTTCCCATGATGTTGTAGCCGGGGTAGACCTTGACTGATGCATCGAAAGTGAGGGTGATTACGGACCCCCCGGACTCTTTCATCAGAGGTGCTCCGTAGTGAACAACGGGAACCAGCGTGTAGGCGCTGGCTTCGAGAGCAGTTCTGAACCCTTGCAAAGTCACCGCCGAGAAATCACCGCCCAGATCACCTCTCTCAGCGTATGCGACCGAATGGACGATGAAATCGACCGAATCCCACTTTGCCGCTATCTGATCGTAGACCTCTTTTACCTGCTCTTCGTTCGTGGCATCGCACTCAAAGATGTAAGGCTCTCCGAGCGTAGAAACCAGCTTCTCGACTGCCGGCTGGAGCCGTTCATTCTGGTACATAAAGGCCATCTCTGCCCCCGCGGAGGCAAGCTTTTCCGCTATACCCCATGCGATTGAACGCTGGTTCGCTACGCCGAACACGACGCCGCGTTTTCCGGTCAGGTCAATTGAAACGGACATATTTCTGGTAGCCGCCCTATCATGGTGCTGGTTCGCAATGGGTGTGTACTCGGCCGCTACGGCCAAGTCTCAGGTTGCTAACGGTGATTCTTCTGAGAGGAGAATCATGAACGACGCACCGTTCGTTCGTCAATCCATCGGCTTGATAGAACACTGCATGAACGGATTTTGCAGACAAGAGTTGAGCCATTGAATATCGAATACCGTCCAATTACTGAATCCGAGCTCGCAGCATTTGAGGCGGCAGAAGATAGCGCTTACTCAAATGGTCCATCTCCGGACGACCGTGCCGCATTCAAGACTCTATTCGACTTTGACCGCAGCCTGGCGGCGTTCGACGACGATCAGATTGTTGGTGGGGCCTGCTATTTCAGGCTGGGTTTGAGCGTGCCGGGCGCCGAAATTCCGGCTGGTGGTGTCACGTTCGTGTTTGTGGTGCCAACGCATCGCCGGCGAGGCATTGTTACGGAACTGATGCATCGCCAGTTGGCGGCAATGCGTGAGGAGGGCATCGCAGTGGCCGGGCTGCACGCTGCGGAAAGCTCTATCTACGGCCGGTTCGGCTACGGTGCGGCAGCGCATACAGAGACTGTTGAAATTGAGCAATCGCACGCGAATTTGAAGTCACCTGTGCAGCCTGCGGGGCGATTCAGGTTGATTGATGATGCCGAGGCTGCCCGAGTGTTCCCGACCGTATACGACAGTTATCGCTCGTACACGCCAGGCCTGTTCGCGAGGGACGAAGGCTGGTGGAACCTCAGGCTGCGCAAACATGGAAACAGAGAAGGGTCTCCGGGCTGGATGAAGGTTGTCTACGAAAGGGACGGACAGCCCGCTGCGTACGCCGTATATGTTGTGAACATGAACTGGCAGAACGCGATTCCACAGAGTCAGCTTCAAGTCGAGGAGATCGCGTTCGTCGATAGCGAGTCGTACGCTGCGATCTGGCAGTACCTGCTGAATGTGGACCTGATTAAGAGCATTAGGGCCTACGCCAGTGTCGATCCACCGATATGGTGGATGCTATCCGATCCGCGTCGACTGAACCGCAGCACCCGGGATGGGTTGTGGACAAGGTTCACCGATTTACCGGCAGCTCTGGCTGGCCGAAAGTACATGCTTGATGGCTCGATCGTTATCGAGGTCAAAGACGAGTTCTGTCCCTGGAACACCGGTGTCTTCAGGTTAGCTGCATCGACTGGCGATGCGTCATGCGAAAGCACAGGCGACGCGCCTGACCTGACGATAGGATCAGCAGCGCTCGCATCTGTTTATCTCGGTGGCTCTAACCTGCACACACTGGCGAACGCTGGTCTGGTACATGAGCACACGAACGGTGCCCTGGCTCGCGCCACTGCGATGTTTTCATGGCATACAGCGCCGATGACCTCGGCGCCAGAACCTTTGACATAGCGAACACTTCGGGTCGGCGGAAACGTAGCGCGCTGAACCGATATGCTCCTCCTGAAGCACTGGCCGATCCGCCAAGAAATCCGGCTTTGCTGGACTACCAGTTGGTGTGTGAGCCGTCTCCGCGGTGCGGGTGCGGAGCTTCCCAGAACTTGAACGGTTCGGTCAGCTTGCTCTCATCGACTTCGACGCCCAGCCCCGGTTTGTCAGGAACTTTGTAGCCATTTCCTTCGAGCATCACCTGTTCAGGGAAGATGTCGAAGTCCGGGTTGTTTGCTCGTTCCATGTTCACCTCAAGCCAGGCGAAGTTAGGTACCGCGGCTCCCAGATGCACCGATGCCGCCGTGCAGATCGGGCCAAGCGGGTTGTGAGGCATCAGGTCGATGTAGTGTGCTTCTGCCCATCCGGCGACCTTCATCGCCTCGGTGAATCCCCCTACGTTGCAGATGTCCACTCGAGCGAAGTTGGTGATGCCACGCTCAATGTAGGGGAGGAACTGCCACTTGGAAGCGAACTCCTCACCGATTGCGAAAGGAACATCGGTCATCTTCCGCAGCGCTTCGTATGCTTCGGGAGTCTCGTCACGGATTGGTTCTTCGAGGAAATCCAGCGTGTGCGAAGGCATCATCTGGCAGAACGAGGCTGTCTCAGCAACAGAAAGCCTGTGGTGGTAGTCGACGCCCATGATCGCCTGGTTTCCGAGCTCTTCCCTCGCTTTTATCAGCCATTCCGCAGAGTTAGCGATAGAGACACGCGGCTCGAACAGTCCACCGCTCTGGATGTCCATGTTGTCGTAGGAAAGTCGGAATGCGTTGATGCCCCGGCCCATGAACTCTTTTGCCTGCTCGATCATGTCCGGACCGTAAGGCCCCGCCGTGGTTGCGAAGACAGGCACGGTGTGCCGGTTCTTGCCTCCAAGCAAATCGTAGACCGGAACGCCAAGCTTCTTGCCGACGATGTCGTACAGTGCGAGGTCGATTGCCGATATGGCTGCAGTGATCGTCCGGCCACCCTCAAAGTACTGGCTGCGGTACATCTCCTGCCACAGCGCGCCACGCTTCATCGGATCACGACCGATCAGGAATTCACGGTAGTGGTTGACGATGCCCGTCACGGCGAGTTCCCGACCCGAAAAACCGGACTCTCCCCACCCGTATATGCCTTCGTCAGTCTCGATCTTGACCAGCATCTGGTTACGTCGGCCGACCCAGACTGGATAAGGCTTGATGTCAGTGATCTTCATGGAGCTCTCTTCTTTTTCTTCACTGGAATCAGGTTTCAAACTAGAGCGATGGCTTCGCAACTCACCGCAAGGTGCTACCAGTTGGTGTGTGAACCGTCTCTTCGCTTCAGATGAGGCATCTCTGAATGGCGGAACGGCTCTGTCAGACTTGCTTCGTCCACTTCGACACCCAGCCCAGGCTGGTCAAGCAGCGTTACTCTGCCTCCCGAAACTTCCGGCTGCAAAGGGAAAACCTCTTTGCTGTAGAAGTGGTTGCCGGGTTCTCCTGGCGACTCCCTGATCTCCAACCACGAGAAGTTTCCGACTGCCGTTGCCATGTGAGCCGTGGCGGCAACACAGATCGGACCGAGCGGGTTGTGAGGCATCAGGTCGATGTAGTGTGCCTCTGCCCAGCCGGCGACCTTCATCGCCTCGGTGATTCCGCCGACGTTGCAGATGTCTATGCGCACATAGTTGGTGATGTCCCGTTCGATGTACGGCAGGAACTGCCACTTGGAAGCGAACTCCTCACCAATTGCGAATGGCACCGGCGTGAGCTTCCGTAGCTCCTCGTAGGCCTCGGGCGATTCGTCACGAATCGGCTCCTCAACGAAGTCAAGAGTGTGACGGGGCATCATCTGCAGGAATGATGCGGCTTCCGCGACGGAGTAACGGTGATGTACATCCGTGCCGATGACTGGGGCAAGTCCAACCGCTTCCCTGATTTTGGCGAGGCCTTCCGCGGCCATCGCCATGTGCTCGCGTGGCTCAAACAGGTTGTCCTCTTCACCGGGATACGCGTGGTGCATGCGAATGCAGTTGAAACCACCGTCCAGGATGCGCTTCGCAACCTCAACCATTTCGTCGGGAGACTTTCCGCCACCTGTCGCAAAAGTCGGAACGTAGTCCCGCTGTTTACCGCCCAGCAGATCGTGAACAGGCACGCCGAGTTTTTTACCGACGATATCGTGCAGCGCTATGTCTATCGCAGAGATCGCTGCCGTGAGTGTGCGGCCGCCTTCAAAGTACTGGCTGCGGTACATCTCCTGCCAGAGAGCGCCACGTTGCATCGGGTCTCGGCCGATCAACCACTCCTTGTAGTGATCGACAACCCCCGCAACAGCCAGTTCTCTACTGGACAGGCCAGATTCACCCCATCCGTATATGCCTTCGTCGGTCTCTACTTTGACCAGCATCTGGTTGCGGAAACCGACCCAGACGGGAAAGCTCTTGATGTCAGTGATTTTCATGTTTTTGTTTTTCTTCTAGATCCCCTGGCAGATTTCAACGTGTTCTTGCTGAGCACATCAGGTCTTGCCTGACGCGCTCAGGTTCCCGTTTCATAAACCGCGATGGCGATTCTCGACGCCGGGATTGTACGCTTAGCCATTGGCCCATGTAGGCCTGCCGCACCGCAGTGATCTACTTGGAAGCAAACGCTGAGCCCGATTGGTGCAGACCAACGAATCCCGGCACTGTATCGTGCCGCCATGCGCAAAGTACTTATCACGTTTGGCGGAGGTAGGGCGGCAATCGGGATTTGCCGGGCACTCAGGCAAGGTCCTGAGCCCCCGTACATCATCGGTGTCGACTCAGACAAATTCGCAGTCCACCGGGTAGTGGGCGATGAGCACCACCTGGTGCCAAGAGGCGACGATCCGCTCTACATCCCTTTCATAAAGCACCTTATCGAGCAGACCGGTGCAGACATGCTCTGGCCTTTGCACGAGTCAGAGATCGCCGCAGCTGCCCGAAACATCGATTCGCTCTCCGTTCGCACATTCTTGCCGACCAGCGAGACGATCGAGAACGGTCAAAACAAATTTGTCAGCACTCGGTTGTTCAAGGAAGCCGGTCTTGAAGTGCCGGAAACACGGCTCGTACGAAACGAAGCGGAACTTCGGGCAGCGCTCGATGAGATTGGACCAGATATCTGGTTACGGAAGACTCGAGGCGCAGGTGCGAAAGGCTCGTTGCCGGTGTCCGATTACGATCGTGCAATGCACTGGATCGCGCTCCACGGTGGCTTTGAGGATTTCATCGCAGCGCCGTTGATCAAAGGCCTAATGTGTAAGTCCGAATCTATCTGGTTTGAGGGCGATCTGATCGCCATGCAGTCAAGCGAAAGCCTTGCGACTGAGTTCTCGAGCCTCACGATGTCAGGTTTGACTGGATTCAGCCGTTCAGACCGTTTTTATGCTCATGAGGCGATAGATGACGCATCACGTCGGGCTGTGAAGGCACTTGCAAACTCGCCACACGGCCTATTTGCCACCGATATGTTGATTGCTTCGGACGGTACTCCGTACATAACCGAGGTGAACGTCGGCCGTCTTTCAAGTGGATCCTTCTCGCACTTCATCACTGAAAAGATGAATGCTCCGTACCTTGCTTATCAACTGGCATTCGGTGAGACGTTAGCGTTTGATCCACCGGTTGTTAATCCGTTTCCAACTGACATCGTGACGATCAAGGGCTGGATGCACGATCCGTCGTACGTACCGGCTACTTTGATTGAAGATGAGGTAGCAAGCTACGAGGCGCTTCGTCGTGAACTTGGAGATCAGTAGTTCCCGCAATTCGGACTGAAGAGTTCGACTTGGGCTCCAGGCCTGGGCGCACTACAATCCGGGTAATGACCACCAGTCCACAGATACAGGAATTCGAACGCACTCTGCTGGAGTACATTCGCCAGTACGCTGTGATCTTGCACAACGACGAAACTCATTCGATGGACTTCGTGGTTGAATCTCTCATGAAGAGCGTGCCTGGCCTGACACAGCCCGAAGCGATCGACATCATGCTGGAGACGCACGAGAACGGCAGGGGAGTGGTCATCGTCTGCCCTTTAGAGCCTGCCGAGCACTACCGAGACCGGATCAAGTCGTTCAAGCTCGGATGCAGCATTGAAGAGGCATGAGCGCATAGCCAGCCGTGCCCTCTGAGATCACGAAGACGTAGCTTGTTGAGGTTGGTTGGCGCGACTCGTTTCTTAGAGTTGCGGCTCTGCTAACGCCTGAGTCGTTCCGGTCAAAACGGGATAAGAATCGATAGGGAATGGTACCCCTGACAGGACTCGAACCTGTGACACGCGGTTTAGGAAACCGCTGCTCTATCCTCTGAGCTACAGGGGCACGGCGAATTGCTTAGTTCAGATCGTAGCAAACGAGCCGTTCGCCCACACACCTCGCAAATGCCCAGATTGTGAACGGCTGTCTTGATAAGACCTGGGAGGCTGTTTCAAAAATGGGTGCCGTTCAGGACCGGCATCCAATCGTCGCCCGTGCCGAGGTACTTATATCTCAAGACACCGGGGTCGGCGCTTCTCGCCGGGTTGAGTTCAATGACGCAAACACTGTGGTCGAAGCGGTGGTCGAGGAATCCGCGTAACAGTTCTTAGTGACGGATATGACCGAAGCCCGATGATGAAAAAGCTCTGGTGACGATCAGTACCAAAGAACGTTCCGCCGGACACCCAGATCCTTAAACCACATTGAGGCGTGCTCCGGCCCTGGATGCTGATGAGGCAACTACAGCGATGGGTGAGTAGGAGATGCCAGACTGATTCGGTGTTTTGTTTGTGGTTGTACCTAAGAGTCTAAAAAGCCACTCGTCGACGAGCCTCCATGACTGCTCTCAACCAAGTCTCGCACGGAGCCGGTCCACCCCTGAATCCTATTTCAAACTTCATGAATACCTGAAGCCAAAATATCCGTCGAAAAATCGAAATTCCCATGACAGAGACGGCCCTCGAGATATCGAGGGCCGTCTTGATCGATGCCAATGGAGAGTCAGTCCACGGGATGTGTCCTGCCGCTAGCTAGGGTCGCAATAGTCGTCTTCACCATAGAGTCCATCGAGCACAAACTCACCAAGAGCCTGCATGCGACCGTTAGTTCCTGGAAACAGGTTGGGCAATCCGACGCGTGGCTCACCGGGATCCGTGGCCGTGCTGGAATGCTCACCCAAGTTGAAATCAGGGTCTTGAGCGGCAATTTGAGTGGCATAGCCCCAACATGATTCTCCGGGTGCCCCATCCGCAGATGCCGCATTATTTGCACCGTAGAACGCCAAGGCAGCGATAGCTAAAGCGATTACTGCGAGATACTTCATACCCTGTTCCTTTTTCTCCGCCATTGTGGATGTTGCCGGGAGCTCAAGTGACCGGGATCATACCATCCATCAGTTGTCGTGAGGTTCAACGTTGATTACTTATGGTGTGCACGGTGGGGCCGGTTTAATCCAGGGATGGGACAACTGTGTAAGGTGGATGGCCCACGACTCACTCCGTGCAGCAGTCATGTTTGACGACGTTCTCAAACTCACCAGGTTAGCCGTCTTCGATTCTCGTAACCCGTAGCCTGTCACCGTCCTGCGTGTACGTGACTTTGACCGGTTCGTTCAAGGACTGGTGTTCTCTCAGGTGTGAAGGAGTGAAGCCCGAGAAGAGCCCTCCAATGAACTCCCAGGTCTTGCCATCTTCATCGACGATAGTGAGCGATTCGAACTCTGTAATCGACCGCGCCTCCACTGCCACAACTTGACCAGTCACACTGGGGCCCGCGTCTGAACTGCTGCATGCTGAGGCGATAGCTACGAGCAGTATCGCCATGAAGAGTGTTCTGGAAATGTCCGTGCGATATGTGATTTTGAGTGACATGAAGGCTGTCTCACGGCGTACCGTCGAACACCAGTAGCCAAGTCTACTTTCGAGCGTCGTGCTGCGATATAAGGGAACTGCCCTTCGACTCACATTTAGGTAGGATTGTCGTCGACCATCGACAACTTACTGCCACGAAAAATCCGGTAACAGATTCCAGGGACGAGTCATGCCAGGAAAGAACCACATCTCACTTGAGGGCAAGATCGCTTTCATTAGCGGCGCTTCGAAAGGAATGGGCGTTGAGATCGCCCGCAACTTTGCTGAAGCAGGTGCCGATCTTGCGATCACGGCTCGAAGTGCGGAAGGTCTTGCTGAGACCGAGAAGATGGCTAAAGAGTTTGACGTGCAAGTGTGGAGTGCAACTGCGGATTTAGGGGATGCCGCGCAGGTAAAGGAATTGGGGCAGAAAACACTGGATGCCGTTGGACGCGTGGACATCCTCGTCAACAACGCAGGACTGGTGTTTCCTCAGCCGATACTTGAGATCGGCGAAGATGAATGGCATACGACGTACGATGTCGATGCGCTCGCTCCCGTTTTGCTCGTTCAAGCATTCGTTCCGGGCATGATCGAGCGAGGTCACGGAAAGGTTATTAATGTCACGTCTAGAGCTGCGCTGATCGGCCAGCCGGGCCTGGGCTCTTACAGCTCTGCCAAAGCGGCTTTGCATCAGCTGTCGCAGACGATGGCGGTTGAGTTCGGGCCTCACAACATCCAGGTCAACTGCATCGCACCTACAGTCACAATGACGCCAATGGCACAGCAGGTTTGGAAGCCCGGACCTCGTACTGATGCCAAGCTGGCGAAGATTCCAGCCGGCAGGTTCGCCGAGCCGCACGAGATTGCAGACATCGCCCTGTTCCTGGCATCTGACCTATCTGACTTCGTCAGCGGAACGATTGTTCCCGCAGACGGCGGCGAAGGCGCAGGCTAGCCAGAGTCAGTTAGCGAAGGCGCTTGCGGTTCGCCTTAGTAGAGGTCGAACGGAGCACCTGTTGCTGAACTGCCATCCGGTACGTACGTGATCATGAACGGCAGGTACGCGAGAACAACCAGCAGGATTGCAGCGCCGATCCAGAGCTTGTAGTTGTCGAGCCACGGCCAGATGCGTCTCGTTGATCCAATCCGTGTCTCTGCTACCGGAATCTGCTGCTCTTTGTTCTTGCCTGCCAGGCCCATGACTGTTCCGGCGATCACGATGAAGATCAGCAGTCCGCTGAGACCCATCATCGAGCCACCAATCGCCGTCAGCATGTTCGGTACGTCGAGACCGTCAATGAAGTCTTTGTAAGACGCGTCTGCGAAGGCCGTTCGCCTGGGCACTCCCTGTAATCCAGCTGAGATCTGTCCACGGGCAAAGATCAGCATGCCGAAGAACCAGAGCCATGTCTGCCATAGCGCCATCTTTCGACCCCAGAGGTTGTTGCCCGTCAGGTAAGGCACCAACCAGTAGGCGATTCCAACGTAAGCCAGAGCGACGGCACCGATGGTCATGTGGAAGTGACCGACGATGAAGGCCGTGTTGTGGACGACCAGGTTCACGGTTTGAGAGGCGTTGATGAGACCGCTGGCTCCACCGAGAGTGAAGATCAGCATCGCATGCAATTGGGCGGTGAGAACCGGACTGCCCCACGGCAGTTTCCAGATCCATCCAAACAGGCCTCTGCCGCCAAGGTTGCGACCACCGTTTTCAAGAGCGGAGATCACCGAGAAGGCCGTGATCATGCTCGGGAAGAAGATAGCGAAAGTCGCGATGCCGTGAACATTTTTCATCCACTGCGGAACGCCTGAGTCGGTGTACTGGTGGTGGAACCCGACTGGCGTTGAGAACAGCAGGAACAGGATGAAGACGAGGCGAGCGATCGGGTCGGAGAACAGGCGACCGCCTGCGTGCTTCGGAACCATCGTGTACCAGGAGATGTAAGCAGGAAGCAGCCAGAAATAAACGATCGGGTGTCCGGTCAGCCAGAAGAGAGTTCGAGCGAGCTGTGCGTCAATGCCGTCTGTCCAGCCGAACTTCCAGGGCAGGATCAGCAACAACACCTCGGCCGCAATTCCTACGGAGGCCATGGCCCACATCACGTAGGTCATGATTCCCATAAAAGCCATCAGAGGCGTGCGTATTTCAGGGTTCTCTGCTCGCCACTTGCGGTGTGTCCACACAATGTTGCCGAGCGTCACCCATGTGCTGATAACCAGCAGAACGGCACCGATGTAGAACATCGTGTGCGCCTCAAGCGGCGGGTAGAACGTGAACAGTACCGTGGCTTCGTTCGCAAGCATCGTCCAGCCTGCTAGAGCCGTGCCAAGTAGCGCTGAGAAGAACGCAACATGAACCAGTAGCGTGCTAGCCATTGGTCGGCCATACGCCCGCATTGTTGCGAGAGTTATGAAGCCGTTGGCAAACGTGAAGGTGTAGACAATTACTAGCAGGACACCGTGAAGCGTCAGGCCCTGGTAGTAGCCGGCGTTTTCGTCAAGGACAACGTTGACCGGTGCGTTGGCGTAAAGGTTTATGCCGACGCGTTCCAGCGCCTGACCTATACCTGGCAGGCCACCGAGCATCAACGCGGCAATTGCGAGAAGGATGTTCCAGAATATTGGCCGAGTCTGCGACTTTGGAAACGCGCTTAGTCGCGAGTCTTCCATCTCGACTGCAGCCGAGTTGACCATGTCAGGCGCGTCATAGATCGACGGCTTGCTCTGGGTGCCTACAACAGTGGTCAATTGACAACTACCCTTCCAGCCATGAGGTGGTGACCGATTCCGCAGTATTCGTGACACACGAACAGGAACTCTCCAGGCTCATCGAACGTTGCTGAGGCCTGTGCGATCTGCCCGGGAACGATTGACAGGTTCACGTTTGTGCCGTGAACCAGCACTCCGTGCATAACGTCGACCGATCCAATCTTGAAATTGACTTTAGAGCCGACTGGAACTTCGATACGTCCGGGTACAAACGCCCATGCCCGAGCGACTATCACCGCGTCGTACTCGTTCTCCCCGACCTGGATTAGGCCAGGTGCGTCGAAAGGTGGATGCGACGTTAGCTCTGCCGGGTCAACGGTTTCGATCGGGCTTGGCAGCTCGATGTCGTTGATGAAGAAAGATGTCATCACGGCCAGCAAGCCAAACGCCAGCAGGAAAAGCGTCGAGCCAAGGAAGAACCGTTCGTACCTGTGAATCATGTCCATGGTTATGACCGCTCTATCAGCGTGACGTATACCGCCACCCACAGGCCGATGATCAGTATTAGATATACGGACAGGATGGCAAGAGTGCCAACTGGCTCCTCTTCGGGATCGAAATCATCGTGGTCGTCCGATGACTCCAGCGCGTTAGGCTCTTGCTCATCTTCATATGCAGGAGGTTGCGTCAATCGTTGCCCTCTGATCGCCTGTTTCTGGCTCAGTCGTTGACTCTCCGCGCCAGGTATCGCCAGAGACCCAGCACGAGTGCGATAAGGAACAGTCCAAGTACGATCGTCTGGGTGATCGCTGGGCCATCCCACTTACCGGTCTCAAACTCTTCGATACGCGTCCAAACCGCTCCAAGCGCGATTCCGCCGAGTATCACTGCCATGGTTAGAGCAAAGACGGTTTCGCCCCAGGAAGGGACGTTTCGTCGTCTGTTGGGTTTCTGTGGCAATCGAACTCCCGGGGACATTCGGAGCGGGGCTGCTTTCAAGCAACGGCGAAAAGCTACATTGTTGCCGATTCAGGAGATGTTAAGACGTGTGAGGATGTCGTGAGCAACCTGTTACGGAACCGTGTTGAAGCTATTCAGCAGATCACTGTGCGGTTATCAGCCTGTAGCCGACACCGGGCTCCGTGAGTATCCTCCGCGGTCTCGCAGGATCTGGTTCCAACTTCCGGCGCAACTGTTTCACGAATGTGCGCAGATACTCGGTTTCTGAGCCGTACTCTGGACCCCACACAGCCTGGAGCAAATGCCGGTGAGTGAGTACCTTTCCTGCGTCGACCGCCATCGCCCTGAGCAGGTCAAATTCGGTCCGGGTTAGTCGAACTTCATCCTCGTTTTTGAACACAAGCCGTGAAGCCAGGTCGATCTTGAAATCACCTGCGTCTACCATCGGGTTGGCGTGAATCTCGCTTGATGAGAACCTCTCCGCTCTCCTTATGGCGGCACGGAGTCTTGCAGCCAGTTCTTCCGTTCCAAACGGCTTCGTCACATAGTCATCGGCGCCAAGGTCCAGTGCTCGAACCTTTTCACGTTCCTGGTCTGTTGCCGAGAGGATGAGTACCGGGTTTGTGTACCACTCTCTAAGTCGTTCAAGTGCAGCGAAGCCTCCGATACCCGGCATGGAAATGTCGAGCACTATGGCTGCTGGCTGGTGGAGTGGTGCCTTGTCCAGGGCCTCTTCACCCGTTGCTGCGAGCTCGACCTTGAACCCGTGCTGTGACATATGTGCAGCTACGAGGCGCCTGATCTTTGGATCGTCATCGACTACCAGTACGGTGTACTGACGCTCTTGCTCATCGCTCATTTCATGCCTCCTGTGTCTACAGGCAGTGTGAACCAGAATTTGGAACCTCTTGGAGATGACTCAACGCTGATGGTTCCGGAGTGTGCCTCGATTATCGATTTACAGATGGCCAGTCCAAGTCCTGAACCCTGCCGCCCCCGTCGTGCGGGGTCCTTGAGACGGGCAAAACGGTCGAACACCGCTAACGCTTGATCGTCTGGAATACCGGGACCCTGATCCGCTACCTGGACCCTTATCTGACTGCCGTCGGCGGTCGTTTCGGCCGAGATCTCTATACCGTCTGCTGAGTACTTCAACGCGTTTGAAAGCAGGTTGTCCATCACTCGGCCAATCTGGGAGGGGTCTGCGAACAGAGCCGGCAGATCGGGAGGGACATTCGGGTGTATCGACCTGCCCTGAGCTTCACGAGACCTGCCGATTCGAGACAGGGAGTCCTGCGTGATGTCCGCCAGATGGCAAACCTCAGGCTCAAACATGTCCGCGCCGGCCTCGATTCTAGTCATGTCGAGCAGGTTCGAGATTAGTTCTGTCAGGTAATCGACCTCTTCGTCGATCTGTTCCATGAACCCCACCGTGTTTTCCTGGAGTCCGTCGGTCTGCTGAGACTTTGCGTTGTGCAGCGCTGCGGCCGCCATGCCCTTGATGGTCGTCAGAGGCGTTCTCAGGTCATGGGTGATCATCGAAAGGAAATCGTCTTTTGCCTGCTCAAGTTCTTTCAGCTTGGTCACATCAACGAAAACGCAAACGGCTGAGTCCAGTGAGCCTTCAGCGTCGAAAACGGGAGCGGCATTGACCAGAACCGGCATGCGCATGCCATCAGGACGAATAAATAGGACTTCCTCAGGCCCCGACTGGACGTGATCGCGCAATGAGATATTCATTGGTATCTCCCTACGCTGCATCTTTGTCCCATCCGGGTGGTGGTAGAGAGCTTCGAACGGATGGGCATCAGGGCCGGGAGGGTGTGAGAAATCTACCCCCGATATCCGCTGGGCCTCTCCGCTGACCTGCACGAATTCGCCAGTTCGGGCATCTTTCACAACAACACCGACTGAAGATCCTCGAATTACAGCTGAAAGACGCTGTTCCGCGGCCTCCGCAGCAGCCCGATAACTTCGTTCTTCTTCGTATAGCGCCCGGTTGTCGAGGGCAAGCCGAGCGTAAGCCGCTAGTGCGAGGATCTTCTGCTCATCCTCTTCGGTGAAACCTGGCCTGCCAGGTCGGTTTGCGACATACAGGTTTGCGATCCCGCCGCGAACGCTGGTCACTCTGACACCGAGCAGGGCTTCCATACCCGGGTGGTCGTCTGGGAATCCGACCGAGTCAGAGTGTTCCGAAAGATTGTCAAGTCGAAGGGGACTGTCCTGATCGCCGAGCTTCCCGAGGAGACCACTGCCGCGAGGAGGGTGCCCAATGCGACCAGCTTGCTCTGGTGTCAGGCCAGCGTAGAGCATATCGGTCACAAGACCTTCTGAGTCGAGCACGGTGACGGCGCCGAAGTCTGCTCCAGCGAGTTGGCGGGCGAGCTCTGGCAGCGTGTGCAGCGAATCAGCAACGCGATATGAAGAAGCAGCGCGCTCGAACGACCAACGCTGGGAGAGCGTTGAGCGTATCAATCGCGCTTCTTCAGCAACCCGCTGGCTGCTAGAGGTCGAACCGGTTGTTTCTTGCGGAGGCATCAGACTTTTATTTCAACAGTGCATCGGACTTCAAACTTGGTCCCCTCGATGCGTCCATTTGGTGACGGAGTATGCAGCATACGCTCGGGTGCCGCGTTGCGACTTCAACCGGACTGGTAGTGCTCAAGCGCCAAAAACACGACACGTCATTTCGAGTGATTGGTCGTCCGTCATCGGTTAGCGGGTAAATGTTCCTTCTTCGAGCACGGGTATCAAGTTTGCAAGCGCCAGACGTTGAGCTAGCGAGACTATGTGGCGAAGAAGGGATCCGACTTCCGCGAATGCGTGAAGTTTTTGTGAAAAGAGGCCCGATTCTCACAGTCGCTCACAGATTCGTCACAGCTATTTCATCATTCAAAGTGATCGATGACTAACACTGCGAAAGCTGGCTCCTCTTCTCTTATTTCACGCAGGAACCCCTGTACTACGCAGCACGACGAAATCCTTGGAGTGGCGTATGCCTATCTCATCACTGGAAGTAAATGCAGGACAGGTGATGTCCAGCCCGCCGATAGTAGTCGACGAAACAACATCCCTTAAGGAAGCGGCGCAGCTGATGGTACGCAACAAGATTGGCTGCCTGCCGGTTGTTGATAGAGAAGCCCGGCTGGTGGGCCTGATAACAGAAAGGACATTCCAGGTGCAGATAGCAGGCGTAAAACCCGACTCTGCACTCACACCCGATCGAAGGGTATGGGAAGAGCTGTACGTTGACGGACCTGATCGGATGAGCGCTGCGCAGGAAGATTTCATCTCAAGTTACTCGAGACCTGTCTCAGAGGTAATGCTCACCGATCCCCCGACGGTGACCGGGGACACACCCTTGTGGAGAGTTGCTGAGCTACTGCTCTCGACTCACCTGAGCCATCTCATCGTTGTGCAGGATGGCAGACCCAACGGCGTGATTGCCCGGCATGATCTGCTCCGGACTTACGCAGGCCATCGGTAGCTACCCTCTCCCTTCACATATCCATCACAGGTTTTGGCTGACCTCTCATGTCTGATACATGCCGGTGCTTATAAGCTCCTGTTGAATCGCACAGATGCCGGTCCGCAGAAGTCGGGTCGGTTTATCGCGGTTGAAGTGTCGTCAATATGCATGAAAGAGGTCTGAAGTGGCGATCAAGAAGATCCTGGTTCCGTTGGACGGTTCTGAGCACGCCGAAAAGATCGGCGGCTGGCTCACCGGAATTGCGCGCCCCCTGAAGGCAGAGGTCGCGCTGGTTACGGTCGTCGATCCAGACAAGATCGAACTTCCAGAATCGACCGCCGAACACGGTCACCCAATCCCAGGACGTCCAGGTCCTCATGACCGCCCCGGGGTTGAGACAACAGGAGCACTCGCAGGTGCCAGTGGGATTGTTGGTGGAGCGACCACGACCCCCGGACACGGCGGCGGCGTGGAACATTCTCCGGCGTTCGGAACCCAGATCCTGGACCGGGTGCTTCAACAGGCCGCTTCCTACATCGAACGAGAGTCAGACATGCTGGTGGCGGCAGGGGTAGCGAGTTCTCACAAAGCCTTGATGGGCGACCCTGCAGAAGAGATCGTCAGGCATGCCGAGGAAATAGGCGCAGATCTGGTGGCCATGGCAACCCATCGCGGATCGGCATTGGCGCGCGGTGTCCTCGGAAGTGTCACTGACAGAGTTTTGCACAGCACCGGTATCCCGGTGATGGCGGTTCACCCTGAGCAGATTGGCGCGTTTAGCGGGGACAAAGCTCAGCCAGAATCTGTCCTGGTGCCACTTGATGGTTCCAAGCGTTCAACAGGTGCGATCGACATTGCAATGGAGCTTGCCAAAGCTGCTGGAGCAGAGATCGTTTTCATGCGCGTCGTCAGGTACCCGTACTACGGCATGGCCGGTGCAGACGCATTCGTGCACTCATCTGAGTACGGATTCTCGTTCCAGCGCCGCGAAGCTGAAGAGGCGTTGCAGGAGTTCGTCAAGAAGGCAGGGTCAGCAGGACTCGCCGCACGAGCCGTCGTCGGTACAGGTTCACCAGCTGGAGCTATTCTCTCGCAGGCGGAATCAATGTCCAGGCCGTTGATCGTCATGAGTACGAGAGGCGAATCCGGTATCAAACGCTGGATGCTTGGTAGTGTTACAGACAAGGTCGTGCGCTCTGCCGGGCTGCCGGTTGTGGTCGTGCCACCGTCGGACAGTTAAGATCGCTTTCCAGCGAACTCTGAACTAGCCTCGCCACACGTAGACGGTTCTCCTGTTGGTCGCCGAAAGACTATGACTGATAACGGAAGTAGCGCTCCGCACCTCAACCGGAGAATCGGAACGTTCGAGATGACCGCCACAGGTGTCGGCATCATTCTTGGTGCCGGCATCTACGTGCTGATCGGTGAGGCGGCGGGGCTGGCGGGAAACGGCGTTTGGCTGCCATTCCTGATCAGTGCAGCCGCTGCAACATTTACCGGTCTTACATACGCCGAGCTTGCATCGCGTTTTCCAAAGGCTGGAGCCACATTCGAGTACACGCGGCAGGCCTTTGGTCCGGGTGTTGGATTCGTAGCCGGTTGGACCATGATCTTTGCCGCGGTCATCCAGGTTTCGGCCGTAGGTATCGGATTTTCAGGCTACCTCTCTGAACTTGCTGGTGTTCCTCGAGTGCCAGTTGTCATTGGGTTGATCTCAGTATCCGGTGTTGTGCTGTGGCTCGGCGTACGCGAATCGGTCCGGCTTGGGATCATCTTCGCGATGATCGAAGGCTTTGGCCTTTTGATCGCAATCGCAGTCTCTGCGCGGTTCGTCGGAGACGTCGATTATCTCGAATTTGTAGGTGGCTTCGGTGATGTGATGCAGGGCTCGGCGTTGATGTTTTTCGCCTTCCTGGGATTCGAGCAGATGGCAAACATGGCCGAGGAGGTGAAAGAGCCGACCAAAAGCCTGCCGCGCTCGATCATCATGGCCGTGGCGATTGTTACGTTCGTGTACATGCTTGTCGCTATCACCAGCGTCAGCGCGGTCGACTGGCGAGACCTGGCAGCATCGGACGCGCCTTTGGGTCTTGTTGTGGAGAAAGCCACCGGAGCTGAGCTATCCAACGTGCTTTCAGTCATTGCGCTTTTCGCGACAGCGAACACCGTATTGTTCGGCCTGATGGCTGCCTCACGCCAGGTGTTCGGAATGGCTCGCGCTGCGGCGTTGCCGGAAGTCCTTGCAAGGGTTTCCAAAGGGAGAGGCACGCCAACGATCGCCATCATCACTGTCGTTGTGGGCTCGGCATTATTCTCACTGTTCGGAGATATCGGCGATGTTGCTCAGATGAGCAATGCTGCAGTCCTGATCGCATTCATGCTGGTTAACGCTTCTCTGATCAGACTTCGGTTGGTCGAGCCTGACGGCACCAACAAAGGCCTGGCCAGCCGCTGGTCTCTTCGAGGAATCGTGGTGATGCCGGTCTTCGGTCTCGCCACTTCAGCGGTGATGCTCGCCTACACAGGAATCGTTCCGATCCTGCTCTCGATGATCCTGGTGGGCAGCGGAGTTGCCATCTGGTTCGCGAAAGGTCGTTACGCTCAGAGCCAGACGGCATAAGCCCGACACGAATTCGGTAGGGTCAGATCTAAGCTGAGGTCTCACAATAACCTGAGCTTCAAGCGCTTGCTTCTGGTAGCAATGTCAGGGCGACGCCCCTACTCAAGCGGTGGCAGCTTCACGCCAAGAATCACCCTCAAGTAGTTGATGTTGTGGGCAAGATAATCGTCGACGGCCAGTTCGATGTTCCCACCGATCGCATCAAAACCGTCGTCGCCCTTTCGGGGACCGTCCATGTCGAGCACCACCCAGCCCTTATAGTTACGATCCCGCAAAAGCTTCAGCACAGCCGGGAAGTTGACTCCACCGCCACCCATATTGTGATAGACGCTCGCATCTGCGTGCTGATCTCGGGTCGGTGTTGAGCTGTTGCCTCGATATTTGGCAAAGGTGTCCTTCAGGTGTACCTCCGCGATACGTGAGAAGTAGTCACTCATTATCTGGACCTCGTCCATGCCGCCCAGAACAAGGTGCCCGGTGTCCGGTGTGAACCAGACGTAGTTGGGATCGGTCATGTCCAGCATCCCGCGGACCTCATGCTCACGTTCGACCGGTCCCCAGGTGTGAGGGTGCGGTGCCAGACGAATCCCCATCTCGATAGTTTGCCGCCCAATCTCGTTCAGAGTGTCAGCAACCCTCTTTAGCTCATCTTCTGTTGTACCGCTTGCCGACCGGCTGCCCATATTGATCTTCCACAGGTCGCATTCGCATGGTTCAAGGAAATCTCTGGCGAATGCGACATGGTCAGCGATAGTTTTTGGCGTTTCCGAAGGATCTATGAAGTTGGTGGACTGCCCTTTGGCTCCGCCAGAAACGTCGATTAACGTGATGCCCGCGTCGTCGAATTTCTCCTTGAGTGCGAGTGGGTTCGCTCGATGGTTCTCAATCTGCTTCGCGTAAGGCTCGATCCCTTGAAGACCCAACACGGCAATTCGCCTGATCCCCCACTCAATAGGGTGCTGGTTATCCCAGAGCGAGCTTGTCGAGCCGTAGAGAATGTTCGGGTTTACCGGGTCCAGGGGTTGGTGAGATATCGCGGGCATATTGCGAGTCCTTGAGTTGGCTAAAGGCGTGTGAGCGAGGATAGCTCTCACACAACCCTATTGAGCAAGTTTTTCGGGCGTATAACCTGCTGTTTCGCTGTCGCCGGGTGAACATTCAGAAGTGTTCGACGATAGAGGATCTGAGAGAACCTGCCATTGTCAGAGCTGTTCGACCTGCGTCCGATAGCACGGGATTGGTAGTATCAGCCCATCGCAACTGACGTGGCATATCCTTTCGCTGTACAACCGGTAAAGCGTGCCCAAACCACCTGATTCGAAGCTGACAGGAGCTGTCTGCCGTGGCTGACATAAGACCCAATCGAGCCAAAGAGAAACTGGCCAGTGGCGAAATCGTCACCTGTCTTGCGGGAGTTGACACGCCGCATCTCGTCGATTTCGTTGGGCCCATGGGTGTCGATGCCGTCTGGTTCGAAGCAGAGCACGGACCGGTTGACTTCGAAGCTGTCGGAAACCTCTCGCGGGCCGCTGACCTCTGGGGTATGACGCCTTTGGTCAGAGTGGGTAGCGCAAACTACAGCACCATCTATCGCACGCTCGACATGGGAGCGATGGGAATAGTCGTTCCTCACGTAGACACCGTTGAGGAAGCAGAAGCGGTCGTTGATGCGGCCAAGTACGCGCCGGTGGGGCGTCGTGGCATGTTTGGACCCCGACAGTCTTTCGGAGTGGCTGACTATCTGGAAAAGGCGAACGATCAGACAATGACTGTTGTCCTGATCGAGGACATAAAGTCAGTAAACAACCTGGATGAGATCCTGGCCGTCGATCACATCGACGTCTACCACGTGGCCCCCAGTGACCTTGCGCAGTCAATGGGACACATAGGTAACGACGGAAATCCCGAAGTCCAGCGAACAATCGACGAGTCAATCGAAAAGATCATTGCCGCTGGAAAGATTGCGGGAACGACGGTGGGAGCACACAACGTCGCTAGGTTCCGAGATCAGGGTGTGAAGTTCTTCTACACAAGTTTGAATGGTTGGATTACGTCTGGTGCCAACGAATTCAAGAGTGCCCTGTCCCGATAGCCGTCAGGTAGTCGTTGAGAGCCAGAGAGCGTTCTTAACGATTTCTCAGGCCTTTTCGGATCTCATTCCTGGCCCACTTGTAGTGACTACCCGTAGACGAGACGAAATATGCCCCGAGGGTTGTCGATTTTGTCCACTTATAAGGTCTGGATCCGAACAGGTCCTCGTCTGAAATAGCCTCGATGGTCTTGATCGATTCCCGGTGAGATGTCCCGAGTTCCGATTTGACCTGTTCCAGAGGTTCATCACGGTGAGCAAGCCAGAATTCAAGGTTGAGTTCAGGCGTCTGTTTCCATGTGTACTTCTCTGTTGGTGTGCGCGGAACTTTTCCGTCTACGCCTGCTCCCAGGAAACCTGTCAAAACGGTCACAGGTACGCGGGTTTCAGTCTCAGCCGTGGTCATGGCAGCCGTGCCTCATATCGATACTCGTCGATTGTGCGGCTAAAGGAAGCAAGCCGGAGTCCGCTACTGTCTCCATGGCAGTAGCGGACTCACACTTACCTATCCGATCAGTTTCTTGGCGTCCTCGACCTCGCTCTTGCCGAGGATCCTGAACACCTTGCTGCTCGGGTCTTCCGCAGCGACACCTCGAACGGCCTGCCGTCCGTTTTTCATAGTGACCAGTTCGGGGTCTTTGATGTCGACTACCTTCTTCAGCTTCACGGAGTAGGCGGTTAACTTGTCCATACAGATCTCCTTTCGGTAGATAAACCCTTTCCAATTCCCAACTCACCGGTGCTTCAATCGGGCAGCAGCCACTAACTGCGTCCGTTGGTGAGCTCCAGGTGTACTGAGCAAATTTTGTTTGCGTCCCGAGTTCACCGGAATTGAGCGGGACTTTCGGCGTTTCGGAGTCCAGTTTTTCCAGGCCCGGGAGATGCGGGGAGGTCGCCTCTCCCGGGCGGCATATAGGTTGAGTTACTGCCTCATGTGTGCTTCGGAGCCGAATTCATCTTCTTCACCAGCGATCTCGGGCACCGTGATGTTTCGGCCTGTCTTCTTAAGTACCTTCGTCTCGCATATGCAACCACGGGGGATAGACAGAGCGGTGAAGTGGTTGCCTGAGTCGGAGTTCGAGGAGACAAGCACTACGTAGTCGTCCTCCTCTTTCAAGACGTAACCGACAGAGTCGATGACTGACGGAGTGAGGTCTTCTAGTTCATGCCAGCCGTATATGGCGTGCGAGTCTTTCCACGTGATCTCGACAATGTCGCCTTTTGCGAGCTTCGCTTCCGCTGTTGGCGCTTCTCGGCGATGACCGTTGGCGGACGCGCTGCTTCCTCGACCGTTTTCCTTTGCTACAGCAGAGTTACTTGCCAAGCGACGCCTCGACCTCTGCTGCCTCTTCAACACCCAGGATCCTGAACACCTTGTAGTTCCGGTCTTCCTCGGCGAGCCCTTTGACCGCCTTGCGCCCGTTCTTCATCGTCACAATTTCAGGCTCGACTATGTTCACAACCTTCTTGAGGCCCATGCAGTAACCGGTAAGCTCCATTTCGCCTTCTCACTTTCCAATGCCATCCAGTTGAAGATGATACTGAGTATCGCCCAGGCCTGCTGCAGTCCTGTTTGAGATTTCATATCAACAAGGGTCCGAATATGCCGTCGGCTGCACAGGCGATGAGCTTAGATTAATCTCGCCCATTCGGTGTCGTCAACTCCGAATCAGCAAGTTAGCAGTAAATGAGATGAGATCTCAGAAAATATTCAGCATTTCCGCCGCCAGCTTGGTGAAATGCAAATTGACACCTAGATCAGGCCATGGTGTATCTGCATCGAAAAGCCAGTTCAGAATCCTTCACCTGTTCGGTGAGGTATGAAACTATTCTCAAGAAGGAATGAAATGCTGTCGTTAGAGTGTCTTTCGACGGAGGTTCGATGATCCGACAGAACTCAGTCAGCCAATATGGCGAACGACTGCTGCTCTTCGCTGTTGTGCTACTCCTGGTGAGCTTCCTGCTGGGCATCATCTTGCCGGTGCTGGCGCTGGGTGGCTGCCTGGCAGCAGGATTCGCCTTCGTCATCTACAAGGCGGGTTCAAGGACTGAGACGAAGTTAACCGGTGCCGTTAGATCTGCTCTGGCGATGATTCTCATGCTGGTACCAATCACTCTCGTCGCCTGGGTGGTTTCGATTGCTGCCAGTGGTCCTGCTTCCGGCGATGTTGACTTCTTCCAGGCGCTTTCGAATTTTGGTGCTAGAGACACCCTGCTCAGGAACCTGGGGCTGTTCGGTCTCGCCGCAGTGGGAATGGCATCGCTTGGAGGTGCAATAGGTACCCATCTACACCTCCGGAAACTGATGAACGAGTACATAGATGTAGAGAAGCTAGATGAGCCGGGATGGGTGCGACTATCAATCTTCGCATTTGCCGCTGCAGGTTTGCTGGTAGTCATGCTGCAAGCTCGTATCTACCCGGATTCTGCGTGGTCGACTTTTGTGACTCGTTTCATGGGACTGTTTGTGGAGGCAGCTCCTTTTCTGTTGCTGGGGGCGTTGATCTCTGGAGTCATTGGTGCGTTTGTGCTGCCTTCGGACATAGCGAGGTTTTCGCCTAAGAACCCGCTTGCAGGGGCTTTTGCCGGATCGATGCTCGGTTTCGTCTTTCCTGTCTGTGAGTGTGGTGTCGTGCCTGTTGTCAGGCGACTGTTCGCCAAGGGACTGCCGCTCTCGACCGGAGTGGCGTTTCTGCTCGGGGCCCCGGTTCTCAACGTGATCGTGCTGCTGAGCACCTCAACGGCGTTTGGCTGGGGCACAGTTCTCCTGGCTCGGTTTGCTCTCACGGCGGTAGTAGCCATAGTTGTTGGGCTGCTCTTTGCACTTCCAGGAGCTCGTAAGCGTTCTCTCCGGGAGGAGAGTGTTGTGTTGGCGCCATCGGGAGGGCAGACCAACGTCTCGGCAGAGCCGAGGATCTCGTTCACTCCTGGCATCCACAAGAGCTTCGTGCTTGCCACCAGTGACATCTACTCGATGGGTCGGCTGCTCGTTCTTGGAGCCTTGGTTGCGGCTGCGATGCAGACCCTTGCTGATCGAGAGGCGCTGATCGCACTTGGTAGCGGTCCTGTCACCTCGGTCTGGGTTATGCAGGCGCTTGCGTTCCTGCTCTCTGTCTGTTCAACGGTCGATGCGTTCCTTGCGCTTGCGTTGGCCGGCACCTTCACCACGGGATCGATCATCGCATTCCTGACGTTTGGGCCGATGGTCGATATCAAGAGCACGGCTATGTTCCTTGCCGTCTTCCGGGCGCGTGCCGTTGCGTACATGATCCTGATACCACTGCTGATGACGATGCTGTTTTCTGTGTGGTTCAACCTCAACGTAGGAGGCTGATGTGGAGACCCGAAGTAACGACAGCCGCGGCATACCGTTGGACGCTCATGAGCACGGACATGAGCATGCGGCATCGCCTAATCCTGTGGTGCCCTGGGTCAACGCATTCATCCTTATCGGCACAGGCGTGCTATTCGGTCTGCTGCTTATCACCGGTGACATTCGCAACTACATCAACACGGAGTTCGTCGCATACACCTACATAGGTACAGCGATCCTTCTTCTGCTGGGCTGTTACGCACTGCTCAACGCTGTGGGGCGTATAAGGCCTGTCTATCACGGCCATTTCGGGATCATCGCCGCGGCAGTGTTTGCGGTGCCACTGCTCTTCGGCATCATCGTGCCAAGCAGGCCCCTTGGGCTCGATGCTGTGACGGACGATATCGACGCAGCTGACATAGTCGCTCGCACAGATTCTGCTTCTGGGATTGTGGCGGCTACTGAGAGCTGGAACGTGCTGGACTGGCTTGCCGCCTACTACACGATCGACGACTTCACCCAGCTTGAGGGGCAGCCTGCAGATCTGATCGGATTCGTGCGGCAGGTGCCGGAAGATGGAGAAGGCATCTTCCGGATCACGCGCTTCATGGTGAGCTGCTGTGTTGCCGACACCATCTCTGTAGACATGCCTGTGCAGTACGAGGCTGAATCTGCACCTGGTGAGGCACTGGAAGACGGCCAGTGGGTGAGGGTTGCAGGGAGCGTGTCGATAGCGGAGTTCTCCGGTGACACGCAGCCATTTATCGATGCATCGAGCATCGAGCTACTTGAGAAGGCGCCAGAGCCCTCGTACCTGTATCCGTAAACGATCGTACCTATGAGACTCCTGAAGCGTATTTCAGTCTTCGAGCGCACCATGGCTCTTTCGGCCGTTGGATTCATAGCGGTGTTTGGAATCATCGTCTCGATTGGCGACAACGTGGGCGTGCAGGTCGCCCGGTTTGGTCCTGAGCAGGTTGGCACCTCAACCTCGTTCGTGTCTGTGCAGTTCGATGAGGTTATGGACCGTTCCTCTGTTGAGGAGAGGTTCTCGATCGAGCCCGAGATAGAAGGTGAGTTCTCGTGGAACGGCTCCCGCCTGATCTTCAGGCCGGCTATCAGGCTGACCCCTGAGACGAACTACTCGGTGACCGTTGGCGAGGGTGCACAGAGCGAGGCTGGCAGAGAGCTGCTCGAGGAGTTCAACTTCCAGTTCCGCGTCCGTGGGGCAAGAGTCGCATACCTGAAGACAGAAGAGGATGGCATCAAGAAGAACATCTGGGTGGCAGACCCCTCAGGTAACGAATCACCACAACGACTGACAAACAGCCCCTTCGGGGTAGTCGAATACGACATCTCACTGGACGGACGCAAAATCGTATTCCTGGAAGGTGATTCCTCAGAAGATTCGACCGCGACCCCACAACTGAAAATGCTGGACGTTCGCTCTGGAGAGGTCACTCAGATAACGTTCTTTGATTTCAGCCTGTTGTCAGAGCCTCAGTGGAACTTCGACGGTACTCAAATCGCTTATACAAGAATCAACACTGGAGCAAGGGTGCCCGGAGTCGATCCTTCCCAGGTGGGGCTCGGACTACCTCAAGTCTGGCTAACAGATCTGACACAGGAGCCACCATCCCATACTCGTCTCCTGGGAGCCAATGAAGGGATGTCGCACAGCCCACACTGGTCGCCGACAGAAAACGTGATCGTGATGGGAAGCGACGTCCTGACAAGAACCAGCGTGCAACAACTGACTGTGCTGGATCTCGATGAAGATCGGAGATTCCAGGTCGAATCAGATCTAAACGCTGTGGTTTCATTCCAGGCAAATGGCACCAGCTTCCTGTCGCTAGACCGGACAGAAACCAATTTACGATCGCCGACAACGTTGAGAGAGATCGATATCGCATCGGGGCAGGTCGATGTTCGTAAAAGCTCCGAAGACGCTACACCGGTACGAGACGTCGAAATCGAATGGCAACCCGGCACCAGAACAGTCGCCACGCTCCGAAGGGACGTGGATGGCGCTCAGGGCAACTCGGCGAGTCTGTACCTTGTGGACTTTGAGTCAGGTGAGTCAACTCTGGTTTTGGAGGCCACCCAGCACATCATCCATGGGATGAAGTGGAGCCCTTCCGGGTCCCAACTCGCGGTGGATTGGCAACGAAGATCCGATACGGAAGGCGCTGATTCAGCCCGAGAGGTTGTCATCTACTCTCTTGGAACCGGTGAATTCGTCCCCATTGACCAAGAGGCTTCGAACCTTCAGTGGATTCCTTAAGCCGAGTGATCTCTATTCAAGGTGCTGAGTAACAACTAAATCGCGCATCTGATCGTGGGCTGCAGGTGATTCAGAGAGCTACTCGGCCTCGGTGTGTGAATCGATCAATGTGCCGAGCGTAGCCAGATCCGGTCTTGAACTGTTGGTGGCACTCTCTACAAGTGAGTCTTCTCATATCGATTCCTCTCTGGATGCCATTTGAGACGGAACGATAACTTCAAACAGTCGGCTGAAATTCGAGTGTTTAGAAGTTGTGACTGGTGGAGCTGGGGGGATTCGAACCCCCTACCTCTTCGATGCGAACGAAGCGCTCTCCCAATTGAGCTACAGCCCCGGTTTCAGAAAACTCGCTGATAGGCGAACCTGTCTGCATAGTCATGAGCTTGCGGTGCGTTGTGACGCCCAGACTGTTTCAAGATTAGCAACACGGTCACAACCATGTAAATGTCGTTAGTCTGCCCGGCCGAAGCGCATATTCAGTTGCTGTGATCTACGTCGAGCCATTGGTCAACAGGTATCGGCGACGCTGTCGGTTTCGCTAACGGTTTCACCCCCGGCGCTGCATCGGCGTATCATCCGCCATCGAAGTGAGGCCGAGGCATTAGCTGCCTCCCCCTAACGTCTGTTGAAAAGGAGAGCGAATTCGGTGCTTGAGCATTTCAAAGTCCCCAGCGATATAGCCGTCAAGGTACAGATAGACAAACTACGGGCTGCAACGGAAGCAGTGTTCCGCAAGTGTGGCGTTCCTGACCGAGAGGCGGAGCTGGGTGCAGATGTGCTCATGTTCGCTGATCTGCATGGCATAGACACACACGGTGTGTCTAACATGCTGCGCAGTTATGTCACGGGATATGGCTCAGGTCTGTTGAACCCGGATCCGACCATCGAAATCGTCAAAGAGACTGCAAGTACCGCCTTGATCGATGGCGGAGGCGGCCTCGGCCTCATGACAGCGCCCAAAGCGATGGAGATTGCCATCCAGAAGGCTCGTGAGTCCGGATCTGGTGTTGTCAGTATCCGAAACTCCGGTCATCTCGGCGCAGCCGGTTACCACGCGATGATGGCTGCCGACGTTGACATGATTGGCTGGTGCATGACGGCTGGCGGCAACGCGATGATTCCGACATTTGGTGCCGAGCCGAAACTTGGCACGAACCCCATAGCGTTCGCCGCACCTTCCGATGAAGAGCCAACATTCATGTTCGATGCAGCGATGACGTCGATCGCCGGAAACAAGATTGGTCTTGCCAACAGAATGGGTAAGCCTATGGGACCGGGCTGGGTGGCCAACGATGACGGCTCACCGAACATGGACGGAGGAGCTGCGACAGAGTTTGCAGCCAATTCCATGCGTACTCAGCTTCCCCTTGGTTCGACGCGTGAGCTTGGGTCCCACAAGGGATACAGCCTTGGGATGATGGTGGAGATCCTGTGCGGTCAGCTTTCATTTGCTCCCGGATTCGCTGACCAAACTCTCAAGCGCCGGGCCCATTTTGTTGCCGCTTACAGCGTAGATGCGTTTGGTGATGTCGCTGAGTTCAAGCGCAACATGGATGGCATGCTCAAAGGCCTGCGTGATACGAAACCCATGCCTGGACACGACCAGGTTTACTACGCAGGATTGCCGGAGCACTTCGAGGCGAAAAAGCGCAACGAAGAAGGTGTGCCACTCCATCCCGAAGTGGTCGATTGGTTCCGTGATATCAGCGCTGAGTTCGAGATCCCATTCGACCTGAACTGATCGTATCCGGTGTTCGCCAAGGCCATTAAGAATTCGCCGCCAATTCGCTCTACCTGATCGGTGATGAGGCGGTCGATCATTTGAATCGTCGGTCGTGTTTCACGTGAGCACTCCAGACTGCAACTTCGTCGATGCGCGTCAATCGACGCTGAACCTCGTAGATCGCCGCTAACCACTGGATCATCGCCGAACGGTATTTCATCGTGACCCAATTTGGTCTCGGGTTATTGACCGAGAACTTAACCTTTGGAAATACTTCTCGCCTAGTATCGAGTTGCGAGTAATCTGGAAGGCGATTGTGAGTTCCTGAGAGTGTGCGAAGTTGGTTTCTATCGGTAACGCCGGGATGATCGGCGACGGAGTCAGCCCCAAAGCGGTTATTGGGCAAGGCAACAAGTTCGGACACGGCGTCCTGGTTGGCGACGACGTTGTGATCGGTGACAACAACACCTTCGGTGATTACGCCGTGGTCAAGGGCCGTACCCAGATAGGTGATAACAACTACATCGGTGATCACACTACTCTTGGCCGGATTCCTACCAACAGCAACCGCCGGTATGAATTTCAGGATGGCCCTGAGTCCTACGAGCGGTTCGGGAAGATATCGATTGGCAGCGAGAACGTCATCCGGGAGTTCACGAACGTTGGTTTGCCTACCGGAGAGCAGACTTTCATTGGTGACCAGTGCTACATCATGCCGCACTGCCACGTAGCTCATGACGTTCATCTGGAGAACCGCGTCATTCTGTCCGATCATTGCAGCCCGGGTGGTCACAACCGCATCATGCAGGGAGCCAACCTTGGTAAAGGCGCGAAGATCCATCAGAGGGTTGTGATTGGTCAGTATGCGATGATCGGGATGGGATCGGTGGTTCTCCGGAGCGTGCTTCCGGGTGCCACGGTTGCCGGGAACCCGGCACGTCACCTCGGTGCGAACCTTGTGGGCATGCAGCGCAACGGACTCTCGGACCACGATGCCGAATCGATCGCGAGCGCATTGAAGGCAGAGACTCCGATCGATCTATCCTCCGCAGAACTGACGCCAAAGGCGGAAGAAACGGTTCAGCGGTTCCTGCAAATGCTTTCGGCGCATGGTCGGGACATGCGGACAGTGCCAGAGATCCACACTTCGGACGATTAGTCCGGGGCTTGCCGCCAGAACGGCTCTCGCTTTCTTGCCGTTTCCAGTATCGATTCGTCAAACGGTGGTAGCTCGAACCCGAGCGGCTGTAAAGGGCCAGTGCGCCAGCCGATTCTTTTGTGGACTTCGGCTTGGCTGTAGTAGGCCACGTAGACGGCCTCAAGGACGTTGGCGAACTCTTTGCCGATCGATGCCTCAATCTCGCGAATAGCCTCGTCCTGCCGCTCGCCGTCGAGCGCCAGAAATCCACCTTCCGCTTCGACTGACATGTCCAGGCTCAATGCATCTGCAAACCGGATAAGGGATTGCCGATACCTGCCATGTTCTGCGGCCATCCGCTCGACCTCGTCAAGAAGCCCCATCGAACCTGCGCCTTCCAGATCGTCGACAGGTGGGATCAGACGGTCCATCACAACACGCATGTTGCGCCTGTCGGAATCGGTTAGCTCGCCCTGTTTAGTCGGCATCTCTGTCTCCTGGTCAACCTTTTAGATCTGTCCGTTCTTTGCTGATGTAGTCGGCCGTCCTGAGTGCTATCGCCTGGATTGTCGGAGTGGGGTTTACACCGGCACCTGTCACGAACACACTGCCATCAATCACGAACAGATTGTCCGTGTCATGGCTCTGGCCGTTTGCGTCCACCACGGAACGCTCCGGGTCGTCACCCATGCGCGTTGTGCCCATGAGATGCCAGCCTGCGTTGGTGTTGTGCTCCGTCTCAAATATTTTCGTGGCTCCAGCTTCGAGCAGCGCAGTGCGCGCCTTCTTCACTCCATGAGCGAGAAGCCGCTTCGAGTTTTCGTCTAGCCGGTACGTGACTTTTGGTACAGGAATCCCAAATCGATCTGTTTGATCTTCATCCAGGGTCACCGTGTTCGTTTCGAGTGGTAGATCCTCGCCGATCACCCCGAGGCCGTTCATGTTGCCGAATCGCTCTTCGAATTCGGCGTGATGGTCCCGGCCCCATGGAACGCCGCCTGCGGCAGTGGAAGCAGGTCCGGAGCTTCGCCCCATCTGGAACGTGTAACCACGAACGAAGCCACGCGACATGTCTGTCTCATAGAACTCCTGCGACATGATGATGTTGGCAAGAGGGCCTTTGTAGAGCGGTTCACTATTCGGAAAGACCCCTGAGGCACCAGCGTAGACATGAAACATGAGGTTCTTGCCGACTAATCCCGACGAGTTACCAAGGCCGTTCGGATGGGCGGCTGACCTGGAGTGAAGCAGCATTCGAGGCGTGCCGACGCCGTTGCACCCCATGATTACCGCTCTGGCCGGTTGGAAACATGCATCGCCGTTCTCGTTGTAGTAGCTGACGCCTGTTACTCGACCGTTTGGTTCCGTGGCGATCTCAAACACGGTCGAGTTGGCACGAACCTCGGCACCAAACTCCACCGCTTCCGGAAGATATGTGGCATCAGTGCTCGCTTTCGCCCGCCTGCTGCATCCCCAACCGAGTGGGCCACAGTTGTTGCAGGCTTCACGCCCGCGGTAGGGCTCGGAGTTGATGTGGCTGTCTGAAGGCCACCAGTGCCAGCCGAGTCGGTCGAAAGCCCTGGCCATGCGTTCGCCGTCCGGTCCCAGCGGCAATGGGCGCATCTGTCTCGGAGACCTGTCCGGGTTTGCAGGGTCTCCATTGATTCCTGAGCACCCCATCATTACGTCGTTTTCGTCGTAAAAGGGCTCAAGATCCCAGTAGGTGATTGGCCAGTCATCTGCAACACCGTCGAGTGTTTTGACTCGGAAATCTGACGGATGAAACCTGGGCACATGGCCAGACCAGTGAATCGTGCTGCCGCCAACAGCGTTGTACATCAGCACCTTCACTGCAGAGGCATCATCATTCACTCGATAGTCGGCCTGGCTCTCACGTGTGTTCGGGTGATAAGCCCATTTGGTTTTGATGAGCTCTTCCCAGTTGGATTTTGTGACGGGATACTCGTCGGGACTGACCCAGGGTCCTTGTTCCATGCAGACAACGTTGAATCCGTCTTTCGCCAGACGCCAGGTCGCTGCAGCACCTGAGGCGCCGGAACCAATTACCACTATGTCAACGGGAGCCTGAGATTCGACCACTGATCAGCCCTTAAGATCACGGCGTTCATTGATGATGTAGTCGGCCGCCATCAATGCAATCGCCTGAATAGTCGGCGTCGGATTTACTGCACCGCTGGTGACAAACACGCTGCCATCGATGACGAAAAGGTTGTCGACGTCGTGCGCCTGGCAGTTAGCATCGACCACTGAGCGTTCCGGGTCGTCTCCCATTCGGGTAGTGCCCATCAGGTGCCACCCGCCGCCTCGCAGCAGAGGATTCGTTTCTGTTCGGTATGCGCCTGCGGCTTCCAGTACCTTTTCTGCGTTGCGGATGCCGTGGTCGAGCAGGTTGCGAGTGTTGCGTGAAACCTTGTAGAACACTTTTGGTGCCGGAATACCGTTTGAGTCGGTCAATTTAGGATCAAGTTCGACTCTGTTGTGCTCCTCTGGCAGGTCCTCCGAGATGATTGCAAGCAAGCCGGACTTGCCGAAGCGCTCAGCAAACTCTTCGTGATGGCCTTCTCCCCATTTGACGGGGCCAAGTGTCAAACCTGTCGCGGTCTTGGCTGGTCCCGAGCTACGGTTCATCTGGTATGAGTAGCCGCGGACAAAATCGCGTCTGGAGTCGGTTTCATAGAACTCCTGCGAGACGATGATATTGCCAAGCGCTCCCTTGAAAGTGGTTGGTTCATCGTCTTCAAAGAATCCAGTGACCATGGCGTACGGATGGAACATCAGGTTCTTGCCAACAAGGCCGGAAGAGTTAGCGATTCCATCCGGGTGGTGCTTGGATTTGGAGAGGAGCATCAGGCGTGGCGTTCCTACGCCATTTGCTGCGAGCACAACAGCCTTGGCCGTCTGGTGATGTTCGATGCCTTCTGAGTCGTAGTACATCGCACCGGTGGCCCGGCCCTCCTGATCCGTTGTTATCTCGAAAACACGTGCACCTGTCCGGATCTCGACACCGTTTTTGATCGCTTCAGGGAGATAGGTGACATCTGTTGAGCCTTTGGCTTTCTGGTAACACCCAAGACCGTTCGGTCCGCAGTTGTTACATGCGGCCCGTCCCATGTAAGGCTCAGAGTTGATGAAGGAGTCTGAAGGCCACCAGTGCCAACCGAGCTCGTCAAAGCCCCGGGCGATGCGTTCGCCGTCATGTCCCAGCGGTAGCGGTGGCATCGGTCGGGGCGAACGAGGTGGATTGGCAGGATCACCGCTGATGCCAGAACAGCCCATCCACTTGTCGTTCAGGTCGAAATACTTCTCGAGGTCCCAGTAAGAGATCGGCCAGTCGTCAGCAACACCGTCCAGGGACTTCACTCGAAAATCCGAAGGATGAAACCGTGGCGTGTGCGCCGTCCAATGGATGGTGCTTCCACCGACCGCATTGAACATAAGTGGTGAGATATCCGATTCGGTCTCGTTGACCGGGTAGTCCTCTTTGAGCCCGCGGATGTTCGGGTCGAATGCAAAGGAGGTTGCCCCACGGAACTCCCAGTTTGAATGCGCTGTTGGGTACTGATCGACGCGCTGCCAGTCACCCTGTTCAAGGCATACAACGTTGAAGCCTGCTTCCGATAATCGCCAGGCTGCGGCTCCGCCAGAAGCTCCGGTCCCAATAATCAGTACGTCTACCGGACCGTTAGCCACTGGGTTCTCTCCTGTGATTCAAGATCAATGCGTCGAGTGAAAGCCAAAGCCACTCGTCTCCTGCCAGGGTGCCGCGCCGATAACATAACACCGGCGCGGGGGACGGGCATCGCAGCAACTGAAGAGAAGAGAGGCACAGGCATGTCCGAGGTGACGGTCAAGAGTCTTGAAAACCTGCAGGTATACGTTGAGCTCGAGAATCACTCGCTACTTGCAGACGAACCACCCGGCGTCGGTGATGGCAAAGGGCCTACACCCTATGACCTGCTACTTTCGGCATTGGGAAGCTGCACGGTGATGACCCTGCTGATGTACGCAAGACGCAAAGAATGGGCGCTGCAAGATGTTGAAGTAGACCTTGCCCATGACCGGGTATACGTTGAGGATATTGAAGGTGTCGAGGGCAATGACGGCTTGCTAGACCGTTACAGACTCGACATCAGGCTGATTGGCAAACTCGACGAAGAGCAGCGTGAGCGACTCGCCTACATAGCGTCACGATGCCCGGTCAGGAAGACGCTCGCAGGTGTTCCTCGTTTCGAAGAAACGGTGACCGTCGTCGCTGCATAGGCATTCTTGAGCTGAGCGCAAGACTAGTTGATTGGTGTTGATATCAGGAACGGAACATGCTGAACGGCGTACTGGTTGCATACGGAATCATCCTGGCATCAATTCCGATACCTATTGTCCACTTCGTTACGTTACCCATCGGCCCGTTTATCGCCGGGTTCGTGGGAGGCGGAATAGCCAGGGCTGATGAAGGCCGAATTATTGTCTTCAGCCTGATCGTGGGCGGGTTGGCGTTGATCCCGGCAGCGTTATTGCTTGTGCTGGCACTGGCTGTGGACGTTGAGTTTCCCGTGCCGACGGGTCTGGTGGTTTTCGCCGCTATCGCGTTGGTGCCGTACACCTGGTTCGGTGTCACAGTAGGCGCATTGATCAGCTACCTGTTGCGCGAGAACGAGCGCAAGAACGCGGACGCTGCGCCGGCGAACTCAGACGACTGATACAGCGCTGTCCGCAGAGGCGACCTTCTTGCGGATGTGCTTCGCACGTGATCTCGCCACTGATTCGTTAGGCACTACGATCAATGGACCACGGCACTGGCGCATGAAGTTGTCGCCTTTGCTGCCCTTGAGCATTCTTCGAAGTCCGGAGCGCATGTGAGATCCTGCGACGACCCAGGAGCCCTTTTCCTGCAATTGCCTGCGGGCCACGCCAATCACTCCGCCCGCAATGTTCTCAACTTCAGCGTCGCAGCTCTCACCTCGAAGCTCTTCTGCAATTTCCTGGGCTGCAACCAATTCTGGAGTGGATACCGGCCGCTTACTCGTAACGTCCTCTTCTGAAGACTTGGACTCCGGTGTGTCCAGCAGCAACACGAGCCTGGAACAGAACACCTGTGAAAGCGTGGTAGCTATCGGTAGAGCCGCTTCGAAGGTTTCGACCTCATTGATTGGCAAGAAAATGGTTTCAGGGGCCGGTGGGCTCTGTCCGTTCAGGCGTACATGGGCCTGGTTGATGAGAAACAGGGGACCTGCTGTCAGTTTCCAGAGGTTGCCGGTGACATTGGTCTGGATTCCACTCACAACTCGAGATTTAGTATGTGCCGCCAGCATAGTGAGACCGAAGTTGCCCGTTGCAGCTCGATACGCGATCAGATGAGGGGCGCTGCCGGTTGCAACGTTCCAACGAGCGTTTAGGCCGTGTGGCTTGAGTCGAGATTTGACCTCTTGGAGGTAGGCCGTAGCCAGGTGAGAACCACGGTCGTGTTGTGCGTCCGGATATGGAGTATGTCCGGCTCTCCCAACCCGAACGGGATGCATTGGCTGCAAACAGTGAAACAGGTTGATTTCACCGCCGAGCCTTCGTGAGATCAACGCTGCGTACGAGATGGTCTGTTCAGCTTCGTTGGTACCATCGAGAGGCAAAAGGAGTCTGTCGAGCCGCAGTTCGCGCGCTCGACTTATTACCTCAACGGACGGCACATTGCTGCTCGTCCGTGCAGGCACCAGTATGTCTGGAACAGTCAACTGACTATGTTCAGTCTGTGGTGCAGTGTTCGAACAGTGGATCCCATCGGGATGAAACTGCGGCCCTGACTGCGTATTTCAACGGCACAGGGCCTGTATGTCAAATATTAGTGGTCCAGCCTTCTCAACTGGTACGAACTCAGTTTTGCGTCCGTTTGGTTCAGGCGTTAGCAGCAGAATCGATCGCCATCTCAATTGCTTCTGACAGTTCTGCAGCGCCAGCAAAATTCTCGAATCGAGCGGCTACCCGGCCATCTGAGCCCACCACGTACGTCCACTCTTGCGACACTAGACCCCATTCGTCAAGTAGTTCGGTCTCAATAGCCTGGGTGAGATCACCCTGAATCTCCTGTGGGTTTGTGAACAGATCGACATGGATAAAGTCGGCGTGTTCAGCGTACGTTTCCCGCAGTTCACTCACCACTTCCACTTGCGGACCGCAAACTGCGTTGGTGCAGAAGGCCGGGCTTGCGAAGACGACTACGAACGGGCGGTCTCGCTCTAAAGCATCCGCTACCGTGTAGCGGTACAACTCCTCATCGTAAAACGAGCCGGTTGTCAGTTCCGAAACGTTTGAAACATCGTCCAGAGTCCGGTTGTGGCTGGGCGGGACCTGCTCACCAACAGCGATGGACTGAGGGTTTTCGGCGACTTCGAAGCGAACTTCAGCAATCACTGATGTGCCGTCTGAGCGTGGCACATTGGCTTCGACGGACCAGGCACCTGCAGCATTGAAGTCCAACTCTGTTACGTGAATACCTCGGGTGCCGAATGGAAATTCAGCAAAACGAGCAAAAACGGTTTGCTTCGCTTCGCCCGGTTCACTCTCGTAGCCGTCCATGTACTGGTAACTGGTGAACTCGACCACTGGAAACTTGATTATGCCCTCGTCGTCACTGAGAACGAGCGCGAAGCGTTGAGGACCAACACCCAGGTCCGGGGTTGCCAGGACTATGTCGATCCCATCACTGACAACGGACCAGCCGTGCTTATTCTCCTCAAACCGGGCCAGTGGATCTTCAACTTGAGACGTAACTGTTGTCGTGGGTGCCAGTTCAGTTGGAGTGTTCACCACTGTGGTATCCGTGCCACAGGCCAGCGCCGTTGCAAAGATGAGCCCGAACGCACTTCCAAGGAGAAATCTGCGCCAAGGACCGACCCTGATTAGCAACCCCAACACTTAGAATCCGCCGTCGTATATACCGAACGTGTAGGCAAACACGGCAAACGCATCCGACGTTGAACTGAGCTTAAGAACTTTCGATCCGAACTCAGGCAGTTCGACAACCCTGTACATTCGAGCTTCGTCGACCAGAAAGTACGAATTGCCTTCATCGTCGAACTCAATATCGTCTCCGGCCTGCTCCTGGGTTAGCGGCCTGTCGTCGAGTGTTGCGTAGACTTTGAACTCTTCAGAGCCCTGCGGCTGGACCACCACGTTGGCACTGCGGGCCTCCATTAGGAGCGCTATGTAGTCAGTCGGTTCCTCAGTCTCCCTGGCATGAATGATCGCTTCGGCACCGTTGGTCCATTCACCGTGCAGAAAGTATTGCTGTGGCAGGTATTCCCCATCGTCTACATACAGGCGAGTCGAGTCAGGCTGTATGTAGTACTCGTCATCACCTGCATAGAGTCCCTGCGGGTGATAACTGCGCTCATAGCCGCCGTAGATCTCCCGGGTGATCCGAGTCGCCGTCTGATCCCTGGGTGTGTTGTCAACAGTTCCTACCGGAATGTCTGAAACATCCCACCCGGCCAGTTCCAGTGCGGACCGAATCTCCTCCTCGGTCTCAACATATGCGCCTTCGCCGAAATGTGTGTATTCAAGGCCCTTGGTAGGGGTGAGCAGGTACTTTGCAGGCCAGAACCGGTTCCCGAATGCACGCCACGTTTGCATGTCGCTATCAAGTGCGACAGGCCAGACGACACCTTCCTGCTCTACGGCACCTTCAACGTTTTCGAGGTCCTTCTCGAACTCGAATTCGGGGGAATGGACGCCAAGTATCACAAGGCCACGGTCCGAATACTTCTCGTGCCACTCTTGCAGGAATGGCAATGTGCGTATGCAGTTGACACATGTGTAGGTCCAGAAGTCGACCAGAACCACCTTGTTTTCATCCAACGTCTGCTGGATCGAGATCGGTTCGGAGTTGATCCAGTCTGCGATCCCAACGACGTCGAGGGCCGGTCCAGGGCGATTAGGTGAGAAGCCAACAGCATTTGTTGCCTGCGCTCCGCTTGAAGCGGTTGGGGTGGCAGCGATCGCGTCGGCGCTACCGCAGGCAAGCGCTACGAGGATTGCGAACGACGTGGCGCTTGCAGTTATTCTTCGTCGTGTGGCTGTCTGGAGTAGCGCCATTTGGAGAATGTTTAGTCGTTTGGTGGGCAAGGTCCGCTCAGGTTAGATGGTCTACGGGGTCTAGGCGTTGTCGGCGCCGTACGGGTTTCGCCATGTAACCGGCACAACCTCGTACAACAGGCTGCCTCAATTGCAGTTCTTCAGTAGTGATCTACGTCAAAGCTAACCTGCCAGTGTTCAAGAAACGTGGAGAATCTGTGAACTCTGGCTTACAGAATTGCTGTTACCACCTCTCGGTGTGTTCAGGCGTTCTCACCGACTGTGATGGGACAGCTTTCATCGTTGCCCCAGAGACGCCAGGAGGCATCGAAATTGCGGACAGAGTCGAAGCCCAGCAGCTTCAACACCCAGTATCCGTGCGCCGCACGGATACCACCCTGTCAATAGGTGATGACGTTCTTATCCGGTGTCACGCCAACCTCGGACAGCATCTGGCGCAGCTCTTCTGCTGTCTTGATTACAGGTATATCTCCGCCCGTGTGAAAGTTGACCCATTCGAGGTGAACCGAGTTGGGGATGTAACCTCCACGCTTCCCACCGCGCTTGTTTGATCCGTCGCGCTCACCGTCGGAACGAACATCCAGGATGACCGTGTTCGGGTCATCTATCGCCTGGATCACATCCTCTTTCAGAGCGATTGCGGTTGTATCAGCTCTCGGTGTGAATGATCCGGGCAACACGGCCGGGACCGCGTCTGTGACAGGCCGGCTTTCTGAATGCCACTTGGGCAGCCCGCCATCGAGAATCTTCCCGTTAGTGTGACCGTAGTAACGAAGAGACCAGACGAGTCTGAGCGAGTACAGACCGCCGTGTGAGTCAGTAGCAACGACGATAGTGTCGTCGCTGATCCCCAGTGACGCCATAGTTTCGGCAAACTGATCTGGATCCTGGATATGTGTGCGGTCATCCAGAGAAGTCTTGTAGTAGTTGTCGACTACCCCGACAGCCCCGGGTATGTGGGCTTTTTCGTACTCTTCTGGGTAGTTGGTATCAACTACGCGCACGTTATCGTCGTCGATGTGCTCGGCCAACCACTCGGTCGTCACGAAGATTGACGAATCTGCATAGCCTCGCTTATCTGGTGGGAGTACCTGATGGCTGGTCATCTGAACCTGTCCCTCATCTAACTGACATAGGAATGTGCGGATGCCGAGATGTTAGCAGTCCGGATGATCATAAGAGGTTCACATCAGGTTGTGTGAAATTGTTCACGGTGTGTTAACTTATGGGCGCGTTTTGCAGTAAGAGCTCAAACTTAGAATTAAGTAACCCGTACGGCGTCGAAACAGTTGGAATACATCCTCGCAGGCATCAGCATCGACCAGGCTCCTGTCGATCTGCTGGAAAAAGTCTCGGTTCAGCCTCATGAACTCCGGCTGCGGCTGGAAGAGCTAGCTCGTCATTCCGGTGGCGGCGTCATCCTCTCTACTTGCAATCGAACCGAGATCGTTGGTGCTTCTGAAGACCCTGAAACTGGTCTGGGCCGACTTGCAGAATTCCTTGAGATTCTCGCCGAACGCGGGGGCCACAGTGCCGGTGACCTCGGCAAATATCTTTACTTTGTGACCGGCGACGATGTCATCCGGCACCTGTTCAGAGTCACGGCCGGGCTCGACTCACTGGCGATTGGCGAAGCGCAGATTGCCGGACAGGTTTCGAGGGCGCTGCAGGCAGCTGGTGAAAGCGGTTCTATTGAGCCTGTCGTCTCCAGGATGTTCCATGCGGCACTGCGGAACAGCAGAATGATTCGTAAAGAGACCGGGTTAGGGCGAGATAGCCTGTCTATCTCTTCGATTGGCCTCCAACTGGTACAGCGCCACACGGGCCAACTTTCAGACAAGACCGTGCTTGTGGTCGGTGCAGGTGAGACTGGCCGTTTGACCGCCAGGACCCTGAAATACGTCGGTGTTGAGCAGATACTTGTGACGAGCCGAAGCACCGACAGGGCGAAGCTGGTTTCAGATGAGCTTGACGGAGTTGCATTCCCATTTAACGAACTCTCGTCCGCTATCACCCGTGCAGACGTGGTCGTAGCCTGCACTGCGGCTATGGAACCAGTTGTTACTGCCGAACACATTCAATCTGCGATGAGTCAACGGCCAGATCGGTCACTGACGGTTCTCGACGTTGGCATGCCCAGGGATGTCGAACCAGCGGCTGCAGACCTTTCGAACGTTGAGCTCTACTCGCTCGAACAACTGCAATCGATTTCTGAGGAGCACAGGAACAGCAGGGTAGATGCTGCTGAGGAAGCAGATCATCTAGTTGAACGTTCTGTGGAGCGGTTTAAAGAACAGATGATTGGATTCAGCGCAGAACCTGTCATTCGCACTCTCGGTTCCCGCGCTGATGCTATGCGAGAGGCAGAATTTGTTCGCGCTCTGGCAAAGATGCCAGATTTGCCAGATGAATATGCTGACGTCGTGGATGCCATGTCTAGAGCGCTGATCAAGCGTATGCTTGCCGACCCGATAACGTATCTTCGGTCGGGCGCCAGCAAATCGGCTGTCAAAGATGTCGCACAGGTGTTTGACCTGGAGTTCGAAGAGACCGACTAGACTAGCTGGCCTGTGCGACCGGTCTGAATTTCGTCGGTAAGCAGCAAACCAGTCTGTGCCCTCTGCCGTCAATCATGCGGTTGTTAGGGGCGCGTCCTTTACGGGGAGCAGAAACACTTGGATCGCAAACGATCAGCAGCACTGTTCGATCAGGCAAAGAACCTCATACCTGGCGGAGTAAACAGTCCCGCTCGTGCGTGGAACTCTGTCGGTGGTACGCCCATATTCTTCGAACGAGGAAAAGGTTCACGTGCCACCGATGCCGATGGTAACTCCTATATCGACTATGTCTGTTCCTGGGGGCCGCTGATCCACGGTCACGCCCAGCCCGACATCATCAAGGCTGCACACGATGCCGCTGCTTCCGGCACGAGCTTTGGCGCTCCGACTGAGCTTGAGGTGCGGATGGCTGAACTGGTTACTGAAGCGATTCCGTCGATAGAGCTTGTACGGTTCGTTAACTCGGGAACTGAAGCGACGATGTCAGCTCTCAGACTGGCACGTGCGTACACAGGTCGGAACAGGATCATTAAGTTCGACGGCGGCTATCACGGCCATGACGATGCTCTGCTGGTTGAGGCAGGTTCCGGGCTCGCTACGCAGGGCGTCGCGAACTCAGCAGGCGTTCACCCCGATTATGCGGCTGCGACGATGGTGGCTGACTTCAACGACGCGAACTCGGTCGAAAGACTGCTTGATGCCCACAAAGGCGAGGTTGCGGCCATCATCGTTGAGCCCATCGCCGGGAATATGGGCGTTGTACCGCCGCAACCGGGTTTCCTGGAAAGCCTGAGAGAACTGGCGACAGCACACGGCACCTTGCTGATTTTTGACGAAGTGATTTCCGGATTCCGTGCAGCGTACGGCGGTGCACAATCCGTATATGGCGTTACTCCTGATATCACCTGTCTCGGAAAGATCGTCGGCGGTGGCTTCCCGGTTGGTGCCTACGGATCCAGCAGGGAGATCATGCAGACGGTTGCACCGCTTGGACCGATGTACCAGGCCGGTACGCTTTCTGGTAATCCGGTTGCAATGGCTGCCGGCATCAAAACGCTTGAACTGCTGCAGGAACCGGGCATCTACGATCGCATAGCAGCGACCACGGAGAAGCTGGCTGACGGACTGCGCCAGGTTTTCGCAGAGGCCGAGGTTCCGGCACAGGTCAATTCGGTGTGTGGTGCCTTCACGATATTCTTCAATCCTGAGCCGGTCACGGACATGAAGACCGCTTCGGCCAGCGATGGCAAGGAGTTCGCGAAGTTCTTCCACGCCATGACAGACCGGGGTGTTTACCCGCCACCTTCGCAGTTCGAGGCATGGTTCGTCTCGGCCGCGCATTCCGATCAGGATGTTGAAGCGACTCTGGTCGCAGCGAGGGATGCATTGCGGGCATGAGGCCACTAGCGATAGTGCCTGTCGGCCCAGCTTTACGCCAGGTTAACGATGGTCACGCCGTTGCCGCCCTGTTCGCGGGACGCAGGCTCGAACGATGTGACCTGTGGCATGCGCGAAAGCAGGTCTCGGACAGCTTCACGCAGCGCTCCAGTACCTGAGCCGTGAACTATTCGACACGACTCTCTGCCGTCTGCCGCACAGCTATCGACGAATCCGCTGACAAGCTCGTCAAGACCAGCAACACGCTTGCCTCGCACATCGAGAACGCCTTCAGGCGAGTCCGACTCAGGGCGTCTGGCGCGGCTTACCTTCACCGCGTTCGACCGAGGTTCCGGAGCAGTTCTAACAGCGCTGGACTCGACGCGTCTCAGCTGACGGGAGTTCAGTTGGATGCGAGCATTGCCCATCTGGAGATCGGTCATGCCGTCTTTCTTTACTGCAACGACCTTTGCTCGCACGTTCAGCCCTTTGATCTCAACATCATCGCCTGCTTCTATAAGTCGCTCTTCGACCGCGGTTGCAGTTGAGTCGCCATTCTCAGGTTCGCTGCCTGCAATCGGCATCCACGTTGGTTCAGCAAGACTTGATCGAAGCCTGTTCACTGCACGCTGAGCGGTGGCGAGGCTTCGTCCTGATTCAGCTTGCGCAACGATGCGCCGCAACTGACGCCTGATGTCGTCGGCTTCTCTACGCAACTCCATGCGAGTTTTGTAGACCATGTCTTCTTGTTGCTTCGTGACCTGCCCCAGGCGCTTTTCCAGGTCTTTCCTGGCTGCCTCTGCCGCAGTTGCATCCGCCTGGGCTTTCTCGCGAGCTTCAACAACTGCGTCTCGTTCGCGCTGGATCTGATCGAGCAGACTTTCCGCTTCAGCCCGGCCGGGATCAAGGAATGACTCAGCATGCTCTAGAACTTCTTCTGCAAGACCGAGGTTGCGGGCGACGTGGACTGCGTAACTGCGTCCAGGCACGCCCATGATGAACTGATAGGTCGGTCGGAGACTGGTCGCATCGAGTTCGACCGATGCGTTCTCCATCCGCTCATGTGTTCCGGCGAACTCGGCAACCGCCCTGTGATGTGTTGTAACGGCAACAGGAATGTCACGGTCAACAAGATTGGCCAGCACCGCGCGTGCCAAAGCTGAGCCCTCTTCTGGATCGGTTCCCGTCCCGAGTTCGTCCAAAAGGACAAGTGAGTGCGAGTCCGACTCCTGCAATATGTCGATAACCCTGCCCATGTGGGAGGAGAACGTTGAGACTGAACGTTCGATGCTCTGAGCATCACCGATATCGGCGAACACGGATGAGAAAACCGATAGTGCGGTGCCATCGGATACCGGGAGCTGCATTCCGCACTGGTGCATGAGCGCCATCAAACCAAGCGTTTTGAGAGCGACGGTCTTACCGCCAGTGTTTGGACCCGTCACAACAAGCCCACGGAAGCCGGGGCCGATGTTCATGGAGACGGGAACCGCTTCTTTGCCGAGTAATGGGTGGCGGGCATATGAGAGCTTTGCTGCAGTCTCGTCTCCGGGTGGCAGAGTGTCCGGGCGCATAGCGTCCATTGACCTGGCGAGACGAGCTCGGGCTGTGATGAGGTCTATGTCAGCAGCAGCCTCGATGGCCGTTGTCGCTTCTTGCTCCCGGTCTCCGATCAGGCCGGACAGCCGTCTCAACACGCGCTCTTCTTCACGTTGAGCTTCGGCGGCAGCCTCCCGCCATTCGTTGCAGGGGTCGACCGCTCTGAATGGCTCTACAAAGAAGGTGACGCCGGTATTCGAAACGTCATGCACGATTCCGGGTACCGATTCTCGCCGGTCTGTGCGCACCTCCAGAACCAATCTGTCGCCGCGGGTTGCGATGTTGGGTGATTGAAGTGCCTGCCGAACGTCTGGAGAGGCTGCCACCCGCTCGAGTATGCGAACGAGCTTCTGGTATGAACGGGCAACCTGGGAGCGCAACCTGCCAAGGCGCGGAGTCGCTGAATCGCGTACATCGCCACTATCGGCTATCGCTGCCGTGACCTCTTGCTTCAGATCGGACAAATCCGGGATGTCCGACGCGATCGCCACCATGCGCGGTGCCCGATCTTTCATTGAAAGGACGACGTTTCTTGCAAGCCAGGTCGACTCAAGAAGGATGACGACTGAAACCAGTTCCTGGCCCGTCAGCATCCCTCCAAGGGCGGCGCGGCGTAACACCGGTCGCAGGTCGTTGTGCCCGGTCAGACCAACGTCACCGACGGTAGAGAGCATGAGCGCCGCTTCGGCCGTCTCTTCCTGGAGGCGTAGCACGTCTTCGAGGTGTATCTGCGGCTCGACAGCTTCGGCGAGTTCACGCGATCTGAAGAAACGTGTCTGTCGTGCGAGCATATCTCGCACGTTCGGGAACTCGAGGAGTCGCCACGCTGATTGCTCTAGCGATTCTGGCGGAATTTCCAGTTCGTTCATTGGACTATGGTCTGGTGCATCTGACATTTCAGTAACGATTCTATTCAAGCGAAAGACTTTATACTCACGGCGTTAACTACTGCGGAGACCGTTTTCGACGATGACGTCACAGACTGCCGCCAGAAGCGAGCACACTTTTTCGCTCGCGCAGCAGCGGATTTTCGACTCAATGGTCGAACTACTTCGGCGCGGCGGCCTTGAATACCAGGGCCGGTTTGTCGACGCCGGTGGCTACCGAATCCATTACCTAGACTACGGCTCGGGCCCAACGGTGCTGTTACTGCACGGTGGTGGTGCCGGTGGAGCCATGTGGTTCAGGCAGATAGCTGAGCTTTCAAAGCGATTCCGAGTAATTGCACCAGACAACCCTATCTTCGGGCTATCCAGCCGTCCCGCGCGCGTTCTTGCTATTCCGGAAGTTACGACCGGTTTCGTTGAGTCGTTTCTGGATGCACTCGGAATAGACAAGGTTCGACTTGCCGGGCTTTCGATGGGCGGATTTTCAGCAGCTCGGTTCGCCGCGGAGAACCCGGGTCGAGTCGAACGAATGGCTCTCCTGGACTCTGCCGGTTTCGGACGGGACTTGCCCTGGGGGTTCCGCCTCAGTTCACTTCCTGTGCTCAAGTACCTGTTAACTCGACCACAGCGCTGGCTGCATGAGAGATTCTTCGCAGCAGTTGAGGTCGCCAGGCCTTATGCCGAACACAATGATGCGTATCTCAGGTACGCATTCGAAGTGACGCGGAATGACGGTCACTCGATCGCAGTCAGGCGGAACATGCCGGTGTTCGCCGGAATCAGAGGGCAAAGAAATCTGTTCTCGAATGATGAACTGGCCAGTATCCGCGCAGAGACCCTTGTTATCTGGGGCGAGAAGGACAGGTTTTTTCCGCTGCCACATGCCCAACGGGCTGCTGCACTCATACCCAATTCGGAACTCGTGGTGCTGCCTGACTCGGGGCACGTCATACCTCTTGACCAGCCAAAGGAAGTCAACCGCCTGCTTTCGGACTTTTTCGAGAGCCCTTAGATTCCGAGCCGTTCACCGGGCTCTAGCCCAGACGCCTCGGCGAACTCAGACGCTGGTACCTTTTTGCGGTCTGGTCCGCGGACTCGGCCGATCAGAATCGAGCCACCGTTCACTTCAACGCGTATTCCGTCTTCATCCACGCTCAGCACTTTGCCCGGTTTACCGATCGAGTTGTTCTCGCTGAACGATGCGTCATAAAGACTGATTCTCTCGCCGTTTAGCCGGGTGTTTGCGCCGGGAGAAGGGTCGCTGCCACGGATCAGGTTGTAGATATCGCGTCCTGGCAGGGTCCAGTTGATAGCCGCCTCTTTGGCCTTGAACCAGCCCTCGTATGTTGCGTCGTTTTCGTCCTGGACGATTCGCGGCGCGGTGTCATTGCGGACCATATCGATGGATTCGACCATGGCATCGACACCCATCGGGAAGAGCTGCTTGAAATAGATTGTGCCCAGTGTGTCATCTGGTCCGATCTGGACCTTCTTCTGAAGCAAAACCGGTCCAGTATCGAGGCCGTCGTCCGGCCAGAAGATCGTAAGACCGGTCTCAGTCTTGCCCTGCACAATCGGCCAGTTGATTGAACTTGGTCCACGGTGCTTTGGAAGTAGCGATGGGTGGTACTGAATAGTTCCCTTTGCCGGGAAGTTGATCATGTCCATCGGCACGATGTCCGTCACGAACGCCATTACGCACAGCTCGGGCTCGATCGACTTGAATTGATCAATCGCTTCCTGGTCTCGCATCCGTTTGAACTGAAACACCGGAATGTTCTCGGTGTTCGCAGTCTCGATGATCGGGTCATCGGGCCGGCCTTCACGTCCTGGAGGCGCGAAGACACCGACTACTTCGTCCTTACCCTCTTTGACAATCGCCTCGAGTACCGCCTTTCCGAATGCGGCCTGTCCGATAAGTGCGATTTTCATCTCGTTTCTCCGTGGCGGATCGAATCGGTTATTTCGAAAAGCGAATCCAGTTGCTGGCCCGAAGCATAGCAATTGTTGATGCTGTAGCGCAGCGATTGAAGCCTGGCCGTGTTGATCGCGCTGGCTTGAACGCGCTGAGATTGCCGGTAAGCTGGATGAGTTGCAATTCGGATCTCGACCTAAAACGGAGTTTCCATGACCGAAAGAGGCGAAAGGCCACAGATGCCGGAGCTCACGCCCGTCGACGCCGAAACTGGCCCCGGCGAGGACGAAGAATCCGCCCAACCGCCGACAGATGCCCGGGGCTGGTTCCAGCGCGGCATTAAATCCGCACAACTGGGATTTCCCGACAAGGCAGCAGCCGACTTTGAAGAGGCTGCGTGGCTCGATCCAGAAAACCCTGACATCCACTTCAACCTCGGTACGGCGCACCTTTCAATGGGCATGTTTGAGCAGGCCCTTGTGAACCTCGATAGGGCGATCGAACTAAAGCCCGATATGTCCGATGCTATCGGTAACAGAGCGGTGGCTTTGACCGCACTCGGGCAGGATGAACGCGCTGAAAAAGACGTTGCGCGGGCTGTCGAACTGGGGGCTCCCCCTGATGGGCTGGCGACTGTCATCGAATATGTGAAGACTAAGCGAGTACCGCGCAAAACTTAGCGAGATGCTTAAGCAACAAGGAGCAGGGCGTTGGCAGGACTTAACGAAGCAGAGATCGCATCCGAACTGCAAAAGTTGCCAGGATGGAGTTTCGAAGACGGCCAGATAACCCGCACGTTCAACTTCGATTCGTTTCTAAGCGGTATCGAATTTGTCCGCAATGTTGCAGGGGCCGCTGAAGCTGCGGACCACCATCCTGACATCGATATCCGCTACTCGGCGATCAAGATCGCGGTCTCATCGCATGACGTCGGAGGCATCACCGAGCGGGATTTCAAGCTGGCTGCAGAAGTGTCGAATCTGGCTTAATACCTGGTGCGAGATCGCTGTCCGTATTCACGGATTAGCCAAAATTCGGTGCCAGTGCGAAAACCACGCCGCTGGCCGAGCCGTAAACCTGCGCAGGAAGCGAGGTTATCTGTTCAGAACCGTGCACTGAGCAGGGCGCCTCGCTTCTTGCTTTTCTGAGGCTCTCAGGGTTCCTATTCCCACCTGAACACTCGCGTCGCGACGGCGAATGCAATGACTGTCCAGACACCGAGCCCGAGCAACTCCGGGCCCAGCGTCCCGATGCTCGCACCTTCAACCGTGATCGCCCTGAATCCATCAGCCAGGTAGGTCAATGGGAAGAAGCGCGAGATGTTGCCGAGCCAATCCGGGAATATCTCAATCGGAAAGAATATTCCTGACAGGAACATCATCGGCAGTGTGACGATGTTTGCGACGGGGGCTGCCACGTCTTCAGTCTTTGCCCAGCCTGAAATCGCCAAACCCAGGGTGATAAAAAGCGCTCCTCCGAACAGGGCCATGATCGTCAGATCTATCCAGTTCATGATCGTTCCGTCGCCTATCGACACTCGCAGAGCGAGCATGCCGACGATCAACAGCACGTAGGTCTGGAGAATAGTGACGATCAAGCGCGTGGTCATTTGACCAACGAGGAAATGCGAAGATCCGATCGGCGTCGCCTGCAGTCTTCGGAGAACGCCACCTGTTTTGAAACGAATCAGGCTGAAGACAACTCCGAAGATTCCTGCCTGCATGATCGCCATGGCCGCGATGCCCGGAACCAGGAATCCCCTGAAGCCTTCTCCCTCTCCCTCAATGAAACTAGGCTCAATTGCGAAGCGACTTTCTACTCTGAATTCGTCCGGTACCTGGGCCAACTCAAGAAACATGGAGTCCAGTACATCTCGAACGACCGTCTCTGTGATTCCCTGTTCAGTGGGTTTTCGAGAATCGAACACAGTCTGTATCTGCGAGATGCCGTCTGCCCCACCGAAGCCTTCAGGAATGATGATCAAGGCATCGATGTCGCCGGTGCGCAGGTCGTCACGAAGTTCCGCCTCGTCACCGGTTTTCAGATCCAGCAGCGGATCGTCTCCGGGATCGACCGTGTCCCGGAATATCGTAGATGCCTCGTTCTTCGCGTTGTCTATGTAGCCGACATCGGGTGGCGAGAACTGGTCAAAGTTGAGCAGCCCGAAGATCAACATGATCAGCATCGGGAAGAAGAGAGCCCAGAAGATGGCCTGTCGGTTGCGGAAATACATCTTGAGTGACGCGATTGTCAGAACGACGTAAAGTCTCATGTTTCTCAGTCTTCCCTCAGGCTCCGCCCGGTGAGGTTGATGAACACGTCCTCAAGAGTGGCCGGTTTCACTTCGCGAGTGGCTTTGAAGCCAGTGGCAATCAGCTGATCGATTAGTGTGTCGGGAGTATCAAGCTGCACGAGCTTGCCTCGATCCATGATTGCAACACGGTCGCAGAGTTCTTCCGCCTCTTCCATGTAGTGAGTAGTAAGCATGATCGTCGTGCCGGATTCCCGTATCCGCTGAATCAACTCCCACATGTTGCGGCGAGCCTGTGGGTCGAGTGCAGTGGTCGGCTCATCCAGGAACAGGACCTTTGGCTTGTTGACCAGCGCCACGGCGATTGAAAGGCGTTGCTTTTGACCGCCGGAAAGCTGATTGAAGTAGGCTTTGCGCCGATCAGTCATCTCGACCTGCTCCAGTATGGAGTCGACGTCTACTTTTTCTCCGTAGAGTTCGCCGTACAGCGTTATTGTTTCGGCAACCGAGAGGTGGTCGAAGAAGGATGTCGTCTGGAGTTGAACCCCGATGATGCTCTTAACCTTCTTCGGATCGCGTTGGACGTCGATGCCGTCCACAGTGGCTGTCCCAGAGTCGGGAGTGCGCATGCCTTCGAGGATTTCGATAGTGGTCGTCTTGCCAGCTCCGTTCGGACCGAGCATCCCGAACACTTCGCCACGTCTTACTGTGAATGAGACATCGTCAACCGCTACTAAGTCCTCATAACGTTTCGTGAGGTGCTCGACCACTATCACCGAGTCGGTGGTCAGGGGTTTTGTATCGTTAAGTAACGGATTATTCACGTCGATTGAACCTCTTCAGGTTTAGAGCCTGGAACCGGCTTCTTTCGCATCTCAGGCGTTGCGATCATAAGCAGCGATGGCAGCACGACTAGCGCAGCAAGCACTGCCAGGAAGACCATGATGGATGTCAGGAAGCCATAGCTGGAAAACAACGGCATAGGCGCGAATCCCATGATGGCGAAGCCGACAACGCTTGATGCTGCAGATCCTGCCAGTGCGACGCCGGTTCCTCGCAGGGCCATGGTCATTGCTTCAATGCGGGAGCCAGCCCGCTTCAACTCTTCTCTGAATCGCTGAGTCAGGTGAATCGAGAAGTCGATTCCAACTCCGATTGACACTGCGCCGATAGTTGCCGTGACAAAGTTCAATGCGAAGCCGCTGATTTGCATGATGGCATACAACCACACCACAACGAGACCGATTGGAATGATCGTGACAATAGCGAACCTTACGGATCTGAAGGCGATCAACAGTAGTCCGAACGCCGCAGCTGCAGCGATTGGGATTGATGTCTGAAGTGACTCTGTCGTCGCCTCAAGCTGTGCCTGGCGGATGAATGGCGATCCGGTGAGTCCGTAGTCTGTGATCGCATCTGAGCTGTCCAGGGATTGCAGGTTCACATTCAGCGAATCTTGCGCTCTTGCCACACTGGACTGCTCCCGGGTTCCCGGCAAAAAGACGGTGAGTTGGGTCAGATCGCGTGACTGCCCGAGCGGGTTGTGCAGCAATACTGAGCGCACGTCTTGCGGTGTATAGGCCAGTTCACCTTCCAGAGTCGGCACTCCGGCCTGGACCGCATAGTCCAGCACCGCGTCTACCTGCTCTGCGTTGACAGGGAATCCGTACGGTGCCTCGGGAGAGATCTCGATACCTGTCAACTCAGCGACGCCAGCTCGGCCGGCTGGCGATGCTGTCACATCTCGGATGATCTGGAGTAGATTCGGCTCACTGATCGAGACGATACCCTCCGAGTCTCTCCCAACGTCCGGATTGCCATCAAGGTTGTCGTACACGGCCTGGATGGAGGCCAGTGCCACGATGTCACTGAAGTCTCCTTCAATCAGGATGGTCGCCGGTTCACCGCTGCGGTCTCCGACATGTTGGTCCAGCTTGTCGAGGCTGACAGTGAAGTCAGAATCTGATGCGAAGAAGTCTTTCACGTCGAAAGTCGCATCGAGCCGTAGTGCGAACATCGCTGCGACACCTGTGATTGCTGCAACAGCAACGACCAGCACGTAGCGGAAACGCGTCAAATCCGCGAGGTGATCAAACGTATGTGATTCATCGGCGTTAGCAGGGGACTGACTGCCTTCTTCCGCACCGTTTGATGCTTCTGGCTCTGACTGTCGCACGGGCCTGAGCTTCAGGTAGAGGGCAGGAAGCAACACTGTCAGCAGTAAGGCCACAGCGAGGAATATCGCACCAGCGATCGGACTAACGGCGACCAGCAGGATCACAGCACCGCCGGCTGCCGATGCGGCTCCGAAAGAGGAGAAGATGATGTTTGCGCGGGCTCCGACTCCACGGTAGCCGCGTCCCTGGAGCATCTGGTCAATTCGCGCATACGCCTGAGGCAATACGATGCCAAGAACAACGAACGAAGAAGCTGTCGCGATGGTCGCTGCAAGTCCGAAGTGGATCACCGCCTCGATACCCGCCGATGTGTTCGCCAGAAACGCAATGCTGTCGGAAACCATCGCCAGTAGCAGCGCGGGGAGCACTGCACCAAGTCCAATGACCAGAGCCCTTCGAGGCACCGCGTAGATCCGCCGCTCTTCCTGGTAACGGCGAACAGCATGGACAGCGAAGTCGACACCAAGCGAGACCATCGCAATTGGCACGATCAGGTCGATCACCAAGCCGCCCTTTAGACCAACAAGGAGCGAGATTCCCTTGAGCCATATCATCAGAGCGCCGAGACCGACTCCTGTCAGCGCTACTGCCCAGTAGGAACGAAGTGAAATGCCAACGATCGCGATGGCGGCAATAACGGTGAAGGTGATGAAGATGCCAGATTCCTGGCCCTGGTCTTCGGACTCCAGGTTGGCGTCAATTGCTATGCCCCATAGCTCATAGCTCTCAATGTCCTGCCGTAACACCTCTTGAACGGCGCGGTTGAACTCTTCCTTGTCGATCGTTCGGTTGTCCGAACTGACACCAACCGCCTGCGTGCCGCCGCCAAGCTTTTCGTTGTCTGCGATGACGGCCAACTGGATGGCAGGTGAGACCCACCAGTCGATCTCCTCCCCATTCACCACCCGGCGCTCGCTGGTTGCTTCAGTGGACAGCAACTCACCCAGATCCGCCGTCTTCGGATTCGATAAGACCCGGTGTACGGCGACCTTGACCTGTTCTTCGCTTGCCTCGAAAAGCGAAAGCTCTCCGTTCGAAGAGGACTGCAGATAGGCTTCGACCGCGTCTGCAATGGTTGTCACGCCGTTGACCGACTCAAAAACGTTGTTGTCGAAATAGGTCAGCAGGTAAGGCTGTGCTGGCAGGTCTTCCGGCGTCAGCTCCGACCTTGCGTCAGCAGCTCGCAGACGAGTCTCCGAAAGCAAGAGTTCACTCAGGCTAACCGGAGTGAGAATGTCTCCAGTTTTCGATTCAGCGATAAATGGAACGAAGTGAGTTGGTGCGGCGAAGGCGTCATCGATGCGATCTTGAAGGTCGAAGACACGGCCTTCAGGATTCTGCGAAGCCACCGGCGGCTTGTCCATGACAGTGAGCGGCACAACCAGTAGTGCAGTGATGGCAAGTGTGCCCCAGATAAGCCAGGTCGAGTGGCTGTCAGCCCATCTCGCGACCTTTGTTGACCACGTGTTGGGAACTGGCGAAAGCCCTGACGCCGGTGCCACTACGTTGTCCCCTGTGCTGCACGGGTCTTGAGGTCGGCAAGCGCATCGTTCGACCATTCAACGGTGGCTTCGGTCAGGCGAATGCCAGCGCGGATAGTGAGTAGCGAAAATAGCTTGTCGTGATCTTCATGCTCCGGTGCGAGGCAATTCTGCTCCATGCCTTTCAGCAGGGCCAGTCTTTCCTCAGCGAATTCGAGGTTCTGGCTGACCAGGTCGATCAACGCATTAACATCACCTGAGCGCCCAAGGAAGATCTTGAGCATCAAGGTGCTCTTAAATACGTCGCGTTCGTAGTCGTTGTCGTTTACCCAGCTACTGAGACGCTCTCGACCATCGGGCGTAATCGCGTAGATTCGCTTGTCCGGCCGGTTGTCCTGTTCGACATGTTCTTCTGTGACGAGACCTTCACTCTTAAGGCGCCGGAGTTCGGCATAGATCTGGCTTTTTGCCGGACTCCAGTAGAAGTGACCAATGCTCTGGTCTGCAAACTGCTTGAGGTCATAGCCTGACATCGGCTGGAAGCTCAGAAGTCCAAGGACAGCGAACGATGTTTGAGGTAACTCTTTAGGCGGCATGAGCTTAGATATAGTTTATATAGGTCTAGTACAAATAGAACTATATAGCCGGCATGCATGGCTGTCAACGGTCTGTCGAAGGACTGATCGGGAGGCACCTGCGAGCGAGTCGTGCAAAGAATAGAATGCCGCCACCAACAAGTATGTGGTGATATTTGAAACGGTCAAGGGCAGATCATGGAATATGTGAATTTTGGGACCGGCGGTGTGAAAGTGTCACGCATGGCACTCGGACTTGGATTTCGCGGCCAGCCGGACGAATCTGCCGGCGAGCGCGCGATTTTGACCGCACTCGATTCGGGTCTGAACCTGATCGACTGCGCGAACGTCTACGGCTACATGGACGACCGTGCCAACATCGGCAGCTCGGAAAAGCTGCTTGGCAGGGTGCTGCAGGGCAGACGTGATGACGTTGTAATAACTTCCAAGGTGAGAAGCCCAATCGGACCTGGTCCGAACGACGAAGGATCGTCCCGGTACCACATACTGCGCGAGGTAGAGCGATCACTTAATCGTCTGCAGACAGATCGGATAGATGTCTACCTTCTGCACCATGTCGACGAATCGGTGTCACAGGAGGAGCAGTTTCGAGCGCTTGATGATCTCGTGCGGCAGGGCAAAGTCCGCTACGTAGGGATCTGCAACCACCAGGCATGGCAGGTTGTGCAGGCACTCAATGTCCAATCGGCCCTGAACGCCCAGCCGCTGATCACTGTGCAGAATCCGTACTCGCTTCTGAACCGGACGCTGGAAGACGAGATGTTTCCGTTTGCAAGGGCAACCGGGACTGGGATCATGGCGTACAGCCCGCTGGCCGTCGGCCTGCTAAGTGGCGCGTACACACCGGACACTATTCCGGACGACAGCCTGCTTTGGGGATCCCGCCGCCGTGGCACTTTCCAGAGCGTCCTGAGAGGCAGGGCTGCAGAGGTTCTGGCGAAGGTCCGTGAAGTGGCAGACGAACACGGTGCGACGGTGGCGCAGATCGCACAGGCGTGGGTGCTTTCTCATCCGGAGATCACCGTCTCTATCTCTGGCGCAGACACGGCTGACCAGGTCAAAGACAACGTTGCCGCTCTCGATATCCAGCTGAGTGATGAGCAGAAAACCGAGCTGAACGATGTGTCACGCGGTCTTCGCATGGTGCTTGATGGCTCAGATTTCGAGAGTGATCGATGAAAATTCTTCTTGCGGGCGGTTCGGGAATGGTCGGCAGCTTCATCACGCCGTACCTGCAAAAACAGCACGAAATTCGAGTTTTCGACATGGCTGAGCCGTCGCAGCCAGACGTCGAATTCGTGAAAGGCTCTGTGACCGAGCCCGACGATATAAAAAGGGCTCTCGACGGGATCGATTCGTTCATCTGGCTAGTCATGCGAAGTCCGCAGGGCGGCAGTGTCACTGATCAGGACGAGAAGATCATCCGCGAGAACTACGAAGTGAACTGCCTGGGACTTCACATGTTCCTGTACATCGCCCAGTCAGTCGGCGTGAAGTCCGGCGTGTATACCAGCTCTATGAGCGTGCACTACCGTGGTCGAGACTACTACCCATCTGAAGAAGAGGTGCCCCTAGACACTCCAAGCGCCTATGGTCTCTCGAAGGGCTTCGGTGAGGGCATATGCCGCTACTTTGCTAACTGGTTCGACATGAACATTGCCGCGTTGCGCATCACCGGACCGCGCCCTCGTGACAGGTGGATAGAAGAGCGCCGTAACCCGATCCTGGAGCGACCGGACGGCTCTCCGCCGCTGTTCGTCACGGACGAAGAAGATCTGGCGAATGCCTATTCATCTGCACTCGCCCTGGTGCAACAGGGACATGGCAGGTTCGACGCGTTCTTCATTGCAGGTGATGAGCACCAGAAAGACCACAACCTGACCAAGGCGAAGCGTGTACTCGGCTGGGAACCGACAACACACCTTAACGTCGAGGTGTAGCGCTGGAAGAAGTCAAGTCTGAGCTGATCGATATGCCGTACTGCATTACTTCACACCGGTCATATTGACTATCTGGCTCGTACGCCTGATCCGATTCGACTCCGCACCGTGAACCGAATTCATCGAGCGTGGGAATACTCAGGTGATACACAGGACGTTAACTTTCGTATGACTGTTGGGTTTGAGTTCAGGACTGAGTTTCTCCAGAGATGCGTCAACGTCTTCTAATCGCCGTCTCCGCGGTGCTGATTTTTGCTGTCGGTTGTGCAGGTAGCGGCGACACCGCAACTCCGACAATCGATCCGAACCCTGTGCCTACGGCAACTTCAGTGATAGTCAGTCCAACGGCAACTCCAACTCCGTTGTGGACGCCGACTCCACGCCCTACGGTCACACCCACGCCATCGCCTGTTCCCACACCGTCTCCGACTCCTTCGCCTACAGCTACATCAAGCCCAACGGGAACTGCGACTCCAACACCGGTGCCGCAGATCCCCGGTCGCAACGTGCCGATCGATCCGTTCCCGGGCGATCTTGATTGGCTAAGGGTCGATGGCAACCTTTTGGTAGACGAGTCTGGCGAGACGGTGATTCTCAGAGGAGCGAACATCGAAAACTGGCAGTGGGAGTGGGATGAAGATGCCTCCCTCGCGAAGATTCTTGCGTTTGAGAACCAGGCAATTCCGATCCTTGTGCAGGACGGACCCAATGGCTGGGCCGCAAATGCGATTCATATCGATGTGGCTGCAAAACCGTTTATTGACGGTAATAGCAAGTACATTGCCGCCGTTGACGAGATGGTCAGGCTTGCGAAATCCCTTGGTGCGTACACCGTAATCTCGATGCGGTACGAGGATCTTCTCGACGAACCTCTCGCCCCAACCCAGCTGATTGAGGACGGTCTTGCAGTGCTAGCAAGTCGCTACTCGAACGAACCGGCTGTGCTTTACGTACTTGGCTCAGAGCCACGTGAGATCTCGTGGGAAGAATTGAAGCCACGCCTGACCACCATGCTGGATACGGTTCGGGCGAACCATCCTCGTGCCCTTGCATTCATTCCAGGAACGAAGTGGAGCCGTTACGTCTACCAGCAATTTGACGATCCCATTGAGCGACCAAACCTGGCGTTCCAGGTCAATACGTTCGATCGATGGGAGCTCGTTGAAGTTGGCGACGGCGCATACTTCCAGCCTTCGCGACTTGACGAGATTGCAGCCGAGTACCCGGTGCTGATTGGCGGCTTCGGGGTATCGGAGATCCCGCCAAAAGAAGTGTCATTCATGACCGATACCGAAGACCTGGTGGCGTTTGCCGAGCACATCGAATCGAACGGCATTAGTTGGACAGCGTGGCTGTTCCACGACCGTGGATGCCCATGCATGCTTGAGAAGCCGTGGGAAGCGTTCGAACCAACCGACTGGGGCACTATTCTGCGAGACATCATGCTCGCCAACGCCGACTGACCTACTCCGGTAACCAGGCGATCGGTGCGATTCCCTCGACGTGTGTCTTTACGTCAATCACTGTCGGCCTGTTCGCGGATACTGCCTGATCCAGAGCGCTTGCCATGTCACCTGGTCTTGTGACCTGTATTCCAAGTGCGCCCATCGACTCAGCCATTGCGGCGAAATCGGCGTCGGTAAGCATCCACAACTCGTCAGATCCTGAAGTGCGCCCCTTGTAGTTACGCTCGTTGAGCGCCTGCTCCTGGTTGAGCGATGCGTTGTTGTTCACGACCGTAACCGAATTGATGCCGTATCGGACAGCCGTCTCGATCTCGGTCAGGTGGTACCAGACGCCGCCATCACCTGTGAAGCAGACCACGGGACGATCTGGAGCAGCAGCCTTGGCTCCTATTGCAGCTGGAAGCCCCCAGCCGAGTGAACCAGCGCACCGGATGAACGACTGGTCCGGGTGTTTGAAATCAAGCATCGTTCCAGTCCAGATACCCGAGTGACCTGTGTCTGATACCAGGATCGTGTCATCCGGCAGATTTTCAGAGAGTTCCTTGCATAGACGTTCGGGCCGCATTGGCATCACTTCGGAGTTGTAGTGCTCTGCCGCTCCGGCCTTCCAGTCTGCAACGAATCCCTGCACCTTCGCGATCCAATCCGCATTTGAGTCCGACTCTGTCGCTGCGGTCATCGCGCCCAGGGTCGCCTTAACATCGCCGTGCAATCCAGCGGTGATCGGGTAGAAGCGTCCGAGTTCGGAGGCTTCGATATCCAGCTGAACAACCTTCGTGCCAGGCTTTGGCACTCGCTGGTCATGAGTCACCTGGCCGCCGGTGTGACTGCCTACAAAGAAAACCAGGTCCGCTCCGGCCACCGCGCGGTTTGCTGATTCGCGTGAGTATGAGCCGGGCGTTCCGACTGCGAGGGGATGATCAGCCGGGAATGTCTCCTTCGCATTCAGCGAAGTGGAGACCGGGATGTCGAGCTTCTCGGCAAACGCGATCAACTCGGCCCGCGCACCTGATGCTGTTACGCCACCTCCTGCAACTATTACGGGCCTCTCCGCACTCTTGATGGCATCGAGCGCTGCCGTGATCGAATTGGCGTCCGCAACCGGCCGGAAGGGTGGAACGTGAGTGAACGGCTCTTCAACAACAACGTCGATGTCAGCCTCGGCGTTCATGATGTCGCCACCTGCGATGCCGGAGAGGTCAAGGTGTGTGGGGCCAGGCGTGCCAGACACCGATTCGCGGATTGCCTGTCGGAGAAAGACCGGGAACTCCTCGATCGTTGTGACGCGAGTATTGAACTTGGTCACAGCCTCAAACGGATCGTGGTGATCGATCTCCTGGTATGCGTTGCGGTGTTGCAGGACCTGGGCAAGTCTGCCGGTGAGAGCCACGACCGGAGAGCAGCCCAGATAGGCGTCCTGCAGACCCGCGGCAAGGTTGGCAGCACCGACTGACTGAGATCCGCAGAATCCCACGCTGCGAGTGACACGACCGTATGCATCGGCCATGTAAGCAGCCGATTTTTCGCTGTGCGCCATGATGCGAGCGATGCCCAACTCCTCCATATCGGGCATGGACTCTGGCACCACAACCGGCATGAAGAAGAAGTGTGAAACGCCGTATCCCTTCAAGGTTTCGGCAAGGAATCGTGCTCCGGTCATTTTCGGCATCTGAAAGCTGCTCCAGCAGAATAGTGAGAGATGTATGTCAATGTTCGGGCCGCATTAGACCATAGATTGATTGGCTATGGGCAGGTGATCGATGCCGGGTGCGTGAAATCTCAGTCTTCCGTCTGCGATTACTGGATGAACTCCAGCCAGTTTCCTTCCGGGTCGCTGGCGTACACGATTCCCCGTCGGCCGTTATCCGTGTCGCGAAACTTCGGTTCAGTGACGAACTTCACGCCAGCGGCCGATAGATCGGCGTGGGTCTTCTCAAGGTCAGTAACGTTGAAGCAGATGTGGTTTGTGCCGAGTTGAGAAATCCGCTGGTGACCTGGACCAGATGATGGCTCGTGGAACTTCACCAACTCAATCCGGTGACCATCCTCAAACCCGACAAATACGAGTGTCCGTTTCGCTCCCGGTATGCCGGTATGGTCGCCTTCCGGCGGAGCCGCGGACTCTATCCTGTGGTGCTCCTGAAGCCCTAATGTGCCGCAATAGAAATCGACCATCGCGTCCAGATCATCGACGACGATTCCCGTGTGGTTGAAGCTCGTGACCATGTTTTTCTCCGTTACTTGGGTTGGGCGCCTTAACCCTCAGTGCCCCTCGTGACAAGAGCGTGGGCTTTATTTACCGCCATCCTGGGCAGATCGAAAGGTGGTCATCTCACCGGTGTGCCCGTCAAGAGTATGATTGCGGCGAATTCTCCCACGGCAAGAGCCTGAGCGAAATCCCGGAGCTGTAAAAAATGCCAGTTGTCGACGTACACACCCACCTGCCGAGCCACCGAGACCATGTTCCGCCCGAAGAGGTGCGCACGGAATCCACGATGCGTTCAGGCCAGGTCGTGCAACTGACCAACACGGTTCAGGACTATATCGACGCTATGAAGCCCGTGGACAGGACCCTCGCCTTTGGAATAGCCAGGAGGCCGTGGCGAATGAGGTCAGGTGTGCTGGATGACCGCGGCTGGCCGGACGACATGAACCAGAACGACATCGCCGCAGAACTGGCAAAGGCAGACCCGGACAAGATAACTCCAGGAATGTCGCTGCACCCAATGGCTCCTGATGTGAATGAAGAGTACGACCGCTGCGTTGGAGATCTGGGATGCAAGGTGATCAAGCTCGGCCCGAACTACCAGGACTTCGATCCAACCGGCCCCGAGGCGTTCAGGCTATTTGCCAGGTTGGAGCACGACGGTATTCCGATCATTTTTCATAGCGGCACCTCACCACAGACTGATGGGCCGCTCACCTATGCCCACCCGTTCACCTACGACAAGGTGGCGATGGCGTTCCCGAATCTGAAGATGGTTTTGGCGCATCTGAGTCACCCATGGCAGGGAGATTCGCTGGCGGTCGTCAGGAAACACCCGAACGTGTGGGCAGACGTTTCTGCGCAGTTCTACAGACCGTGGTCGTTCTGGCAGGGCATGCGGCTTTTCTACGAATGGGGAGTGATCGACAAGATCTTCTTCGGTTCCGACTGGCCGATCACGTTGCCGCAGGACAACATCGACGAACTGCGCAACCTGGAGAAGTTCGCAAAGGACCACCATCTTCCAGTGATACCACCAGACAAGATTGAGGGAATCATCAACCGCGATGCGATTGGCATCCTGGGAGTCGACTGATTGCTATCTCAGCTAGGTCCGCGTCGCGTGGTCAAGAACGCTTCTGAAGCGTTTTACGGCTGGTACATAGTTGCGGCGCTCTTCTTCGCCACGTTCGTTGTGATTGGCGTTCGGCAGGGCTTCGGCGTCTTCGTTGAGGCCTGGGAAGAGGATTTCGGCGTAACGACCACTGCTGTGGCTGCCGCTGCAGCGATTGGCTGGGTCATCAACGGTGTTGCGCAGCCATTCACTGGTGCGCTCACGGACAGGCTCGGCGCTCGACGCGTTCTCATATACGGAATGCTGGCGATGGGCATCAGTACCTTGCTTGTCGCGACATCGAGAAACCCGTTGATGCTCGCTGTGACCTACGGCTTCCTGGTCTCGTTCGCATCCGGTGCTCTCTCTTTCACACCGACGGGTGCGTTGCTCGCACGATGGTTCGTCCGCAGGCGTGGGACAGCTATGAGCCTGCTCACGGTGGGAGGCTCAGTGAGCGGGGTCGTCATGATTCCGTTCCTTGCATATTTCCTGTTGAACGCGGAGTGGCAGACGGTGTGGCTGGTTCTTGGCGGCCTGATTCTCGTGCTGGGACTGCCAGTGCTGATCGTGATCGTGCGAAGCCGTCCCGAAGATATGGGTCTCCTCCCTGACGGCGATAAAGAGGAACCTCATGAAGCGGGTGAACCAGCCACTGAACAGCGAATCATTCCGGTTGGCCCACTGGCTGCCGAGCGCTGGCAGGAGTCGTTCAGATCGGCGCCAATGTGGCAGCTTTCGCTGGCCTACTGGGTGTGTGGGATAACTACCGCCTCAATTTCCGTCCATTTCGTGCGATGGGCATCTTCCGAAAGCATCTCACCGGGGACTGCTGCACTCGCATTTGGCCTGCTGAGTGGAATCAACGCATTGGGAGTGTTGCTGGTCGGATCGATCTCTGATCGTATGCAGCGCAAGACACTTCTTGGCATCGTGTACCTGGTGAGGGGTTTGGCATTCCTCAGCCTGATCCTTCTACCCGGCGGAGCTGCACTGTGGGCCTTTGCGATCATCGGCGGAATGTCCTGGTTGGCGACTGTGCCGCTCACCACTTCGCTGGCAGCTGATGTGTACGGCGTTAAGAAGCTTGGAACGCTGGCCGGGCTCATCAATATGGCTCACCAGCTTGGCGGTGGAGCAGCGGTGCTCATCTTTGGATGGGTGTTCGACACATGGGACACCTACGACCCGGCGTTCGCCGGTGGCGCTATTTTCTTGCTGCTTGCTGGGATCATTTCGCTCTCTATCAGGGAGAAGCGGTACTCGGTGCGCTACTCGCCGGTGTCACCGGCGACCGCATCTGCCGCCGGTGGTGATGCAGACTAGACCTGCGCCACTCTTCTGATTCGACTCTCGCAGGGTTTAGGATGAATGGATGAGCTATCTGTCTGAGACTCTGGCGCACCACTCAGAGGCGGTCGACCCGACCCTGATCGAATGGATTCGTCACCAGATCGACCGGATCACCGGGTTGGACTCGGGTTCGATCGTGCTGATTCTCGGCATCTTGATCGTTCTGTTTCCTGTTGGGCTGCTCACACTCGCCTGGCGTCGCCGCCGCCAATTCGACTCTCGGTCGCCGCAAGGATCGGGTGAAATCGATCGAGCGGATTGATTACGACTTCAGTCCAGCCCAACGATCCATCGGAGCCAGCCGACAATACCCGGTTTTCGCTTGCGCTGGGAATCTTCGAAGTCAGCCGGTACCGATATGCCGAGCAACTCTGCCGCCTGGCGTGCATCCTTGCGAAAGACCACGAGCTGCGGTTCTGAAAACCTCTGAAGCCGCATCGGTCCCTGTCCGTAAAGTCCGCCGAAGCCCTGGTTCCGGACCTGACACTGAATTCCGACCTGCTCCAGTTGGTCACGAGCAATAGCGACCTGCACCGGATCAGGATCGGTGATCAACGTGATGAGGTCGAAGTCCTGGTCCATGTAGACCTGCGCTAGTGGAAGCTAGTCCGAACCGTTAGTCGTCACCGGTATTACGTCTAGTCGTCCAGCAACGGGCTCAATCGATCAAGAATCCGGTCAAGCTCTTCTACGTCCAGCCGGTCGAGGCTCTTGGCAGCAGGATTACGGGTTACGGGCGTCTTGATGACACCTCGACGATAGAACGCCATCTTGTACGCGGCGATGCTGTAGAGGAACTCGAAGTTCAGTGATGGCAGCATCTGTTCCCAGATGCTTTGCGCCTCTTCGGTTACTGCCTGCGTGCCGTCCGCGTTCTTTGTGCCCTTCTCCAGGGCATCCCAGAGTTTTCGGTGAGCGTCAGTGATGTGGCCGGCTGGCATAGTGCCGCAGGCACCCCGGTGGAATTCGTCAATCAGGAAACGACCTCCCATGCCACCCATAATTCCTTTGCACGTATCACCGGCCTGATCGAATAGCTGAGTCATGATCTGACCCGGCACCAGGCTCTCTTCCTTCACATAGTCGATGTAGCCGACCTCTTTGAGCATCCTCACCATGAGCGGCGTTGGAATGATCGGACTGGTCGGTGGCTTGTTGTTCTGCAGCCACACAGGCACCTTCGCAGCTTCTGCAATTGCGACGTAGTAGTCGAACGTCAGGTCAGGTGAGGCTCCGTTTGGCGGAGCGGCGATGATGGAGTCTGCTCCAGCATCGACAGCCTCTTTGGTGTATTCAACCGCATGGCTCGTGGTCGTACCGGTCACTCCGGCGACAAATGGAACTGCCCCGGCTGTTGCTTTCACGCCTTCTTTGATCACCGCAGACCGTTCGGAGTCAGTCAAATATGGTCCTTCGCTGGCGTTGACCGGGAATACGATCCCATGCGCTCCTCGCTCTACGCACCACTCGACACAACGCCTCAACGATGGGTAGTCAACCGAACCGTCTTCGTTGAACGGCGTCGCTGGGATCGAATAGACGCCTCTCATCTGTTCTGCCATGTTTTCTCTTTCGGATACTTGCTCGTGATGCGGGAGTGCCGGGCGATGCGCCAGCAGGCGGCCAGCATCGTATACCATCCGGCGGCGAGTGGCGGCAGTCTGTTCTGCGACTCGGCATTCACATGACAGGGAGCGAACAACATGCCCACAAAGATGAAGGCTGCACTGGATGACGGCACTGGCAAGTACGAGCTTCACGAAATGGATATGCCAGAGATGTTTGAGGGCGCGGCACTCATCAAGGTGAAGCAGACCGGTATCTGCGGTTCAGACCTTCATATGACCGATGCTCGCGAAGAGGCCCAGACCATCGCCGGGGGGCACGAGGTAGCCGGTGAGATAGTTGAACTGCCAGCCGATGAGAAACGGCTCAAAGTAGGCGATCGCGTTGCACTCGAGACGATCGGTGCTGGTAGATCGTGCATGACCTGCTTCTACTGTAAGTTCGGCCAGTATCGCCACTGTCGTGACCTCGCTCCAGATACGGGAGGCGGATTCGCCGAGTACATGACTCGTAGGCCGAACGGACTGTTCAAGCTCCCGGACAGCCTCGACTGGACAGATGGTGCCCTTGTCGAGCCAATGGCTGTATCCGTTCACGCCCTACGTTATGTCGGTATGAAGCCCGGTGACGTGATCGGTGTGACAGGCTCGGCTACGATCGGGCTGTCAGCTATAGCCGCAGCGCACGCTTTCGGCGCGAAGAAGGTGATCGCATCCGCCAAGTACCCGCACCAGGCTGAGGCGGCGAAATTGATGGGAGCAGATGTCGTCACCGTCTCCAGTGGCGACGACTTCGAAGAGGCGTGCCGTGAGGCATCTGGCGGAGTTGGCGCCGATATCGTGCTGGAATCGGTCGGTGGGCACCAGGCTGCTGCTCTTCACCAGGCGATACGCGCTACACGGCCGCAGGGCAAGACGGTGAACCTCGGTGGCATCAAGGTGCCTATGGAGATCGACCTTTTCGACCCGCTTCTGCGTGAAATCTCGATCATCTCGGTCTCCTGCTATGACGTGATCGATGGTGTGCATGACTACGAGGTTGCGATCGACCTGCTTGCTTCCGGCAACATTCCGTACAGCAAGATCGTCACGCACAAAGTGTCGCTGGACGATATTCAGGACGGTTTTGCCACTGCATACGACAAGAATTCAGGGTCAATCAAGGTCCACATCACGCAATAGCCGGATACTCCCCGTTTCCGCTGTCCGAAATGTCTGACTTGATCTGCAGATTTTGTTTTTCGCGGCCCGATTGAGCCTGGTTTGAGCCTTACTGACATAGCCCGGCGAGCCTAAAGGTAGTGCTGCGTGTGTGTTTTTACCCACAATCAATAGGGCAAAACACAGTCAACACACCTGCCGAATCCCCTAGGTACTTTCACGTGGAGGATGCGGCCGAAGGACGGAAATGGCTCGCAGCTCACAGCGCCCCCGCACCTCAAGATCGCTCAGCAAGCAGCTCCCCCAGTACCGCGGCGAGCCAACGAAAGTGCTCGCTGTCGGAAACCATCAGCGTTTTATCGAGGAAGTATCAACGCTACTGCTCGATGAATCACTGTTAAGGCTCCTCGGTGGCGCACAGGGCCGTGTAGAGGCGGCTGAACGGCTTGTACTGCTTAAGCCAGATGTAGTGGTGATCGAAGTCGATCTCGACTACGAACTGGGCGGTATCGATACAGCATTTGCCTTGAGGAAGATCGCTCCGAGCACCGCATTCGTGCTTGTCTCGCCATATTCCGATACCGAACGATTGGCGATGGTGCCACGCGGACTCGGACTTGAATGGTCGTATCTGGTCTCGAAAGGCGGCCTGGACAAAACCGAACTGACAAACGCTATTAACAGCGCAGCATGGTCAATCCCCTATATCGATCGTCGAATTGACCGCTCAAAACTCGGTGGCCTGCAGAAAAAGGTCGCAGAAGCGGTTGAGAAAGCGCTTCGAGCCCATGGCCTGAATAGCACGAAATCCAACGGGGGCAGTTCCAAGCCGGGAAACACCGCTCTCTCTGATTGGAGCGGAAACGTGATCAGGTTCCGACTGCCGGATGACTCCGGTGATGGTGAGAGAGGCAGTTCTTAGCGATGCCTCGGATGCTGCTGGGAGTATTTGCAGGACTGTTCCTGGGCGTCGCACTCACTGCCGGTGTCAGCATGGTTCGCGGCCAGTCTGGAGATAACAACGCGAACGTTGTTCCGGATATCGAGCAGGTCTACAACACGGCACTGAGCAATATGTTTGAAGCAGCAGGGGAGAAGTTCACAGATCCGGAACTCAAGGCTTTTTACGACAGGTTGACCAGCGAGATCACGGAGCAACTGGAGACACCGGTCCCCTTTGATCCGGGGATTGAAGTGCCGACTCCAGAGTCAACGGCCGCGCCAGCAGCCGAGCCTTCCGTGACTCCCACTTCTTGAGACAGTTCCGCAGTCAATAATCAGGAAATCAAGATGAAATCTCGAATCTACAGAGTTCTTCCAGAGCTGAGCGGTCCTACTAGCGCTCTGATAGCGTCACTCGCAGTCACAGTTGCGCTGTTCGTTGGCGTGATCTTTGTGATGGAGTCGACTGGCACGAACACCAACGCTGCCGACTGGCTTTACAGCGATCCCGAAACCTCAACGATTGAGGAATCGATCAGGGTGATTGATGAGGATCCTCAAACCACCAGTAGCTAGCCATGGACTGAGTTCTGCAAGCTGTTCTAGGCGACTCGGGTCAGTGCCGCAGCCACGGGCGCCGTGGGAGCGCGGCATTCAGCAGGTGAACTGCTGGTACCCCGTACCGGATTCGAACCGGTGATCTTCTCCTTGAAAGTTCGACCGCTCGGATCTCGTCTGGCGTTTTGCGTTCATCCGTGATGGCGGCGTCTCAGACTGAAGCGAGTTTGTAGCCCCCACTGTTCTTATTCTGCGGCTCGGTAGGTTGGGTGGCTGGACTCGTGGCTGCTGCCGTCGACTTACATGCCGACTGGCGCACCTTCGGAAGACTCGCTTAGCAGCGAGTCCATCGACGCAGCCACATGCTCACCACTTCCGGGTAGTGCGTGAGCGTAGACGGCCAGCGTTGTTGCAGGCGATGAATGACCCAGCATCGCTGCCACCTCTGTGACAGGACGCTGTGTAAGCGCCAGAGACGCTGCGATGTCACGCAGATCATGGAACCGGATCGTGTCATGAAGGCCGGCCTTACGCAGTAATGGTCTGAGCTGACGATTCAGCACGTTGTTCGGCTCCAGCCGTTTTCCTCGACTGTTCGTGAACACCAATTCATGCGTGTTCTGCCACACGTTCGCCACAGTGGCCGCGTGCGCTTGCCTTTGGCGGTGTCTTACTAGAGCTTCGGTTGCCAGGGAAGACAGGGCTACTGTGCGCCGAGACGCCGGATTCTTCGTCTCACCGAGAGCGAATCCACTTTCAACCCGCTTCATACCCTTGTCTATGCGAATCGTCTTCTTCTCAAGATCGACGCAGTCCCATGTGAGTCCGAGCAGCTCTCCGGAGCGTGCACCGGTGGTAACGGCCAGCACGAATAGTGCTTCAAGCGGATGGTTGTTGGCTGCTTTCAGGAAGGCTGACACGTCCTCTGGAGAAAGCATCACCTTTTTGCGCTTCGGGACACGTGGCGGTTTGATCACGGACGCTGGGTTCCGATTGACATAGTCGCGCTTGCGCCAGTACTCGAACATCGTTCGAAGCGTACGATGGACTTTGGCTACCGTCGCAGGTGCTCGTCCGTCAGCCAGCAGGTCGGCGTACAGCGTATCGAGCCGGTTAGGCGTTACCGCGTTGAGTTTGAGGCTGCCGAGAAACGGCTGGACGTGCCTCCGCACCACAAGCTCGTAAGTCTGGTAGGTCTTGAACTGGACGGTCGGACGAATCTGCTCCAACCAATGCTTGCAGGCATCATCAACTGTCAATGTGTTGGCTGCGTTGATGCCACCGGTGACTATCAAGACCTCCAGATCGCGCATTCGGTCTCGGGCCTGTTTGCGTGAGTCGCCGGTGACCCACTTCCTGCGACGTCTACCACGACTATCGCCGGGCAGAGATAGCTGCCCAACCCATTTGCCGTCAGGGCGTTGATAAAGGCTGCCTTCGTTGTTGCCGCGCTTTTTGGTTTTTGTTCCCAACTTCATCCTCCATCGGGTCGCTCTGACCCGCACTTCTGAAAAACCCCTCTCTACCAGCTTCGCTCTTTTTCGGAGGATTGCAAGTCCTTTTTGTCGCGCCAGTCAAGCCACACACTCCTGACGATAACGCTAAGACCCATAACGCCATCCACATGAGCACTTGAATCTGCCAATCACCGGGTGCCACGCAATCGCCACAATGGGCAGGTATTCGTACAGCTAGAGGATGTGCCTTCGGATGCGTTGCTTACCTCTCAGCAGTGCAACGTCACTGGCGCATGTCACCACCTCGTATCCACTGCATCCCGGATCTCGTCCGTCCGGATTGCGGCGGTGACGACATCGACATACCTGACCACCTGGTCTATTGAGAAGATGAAAACGAGGATGATGAAGACCGTGTGTCAGGCTTTTTCACTCTGACGCCAGTGATCATTCCGTTCGTCGGATAGCGCCCCACTTGCGCAGGTCGCTCGCCACAGGCGCGTATCAGGCGCGTGTCTAGTACTTGGTTTGCCAAAGCGCTCGCAAGCGCCCGCGTGCGCCGCGCAACCCCCGTCCCGCTAACTTTGTACCGGATCTTCTATGGGTACTCTTCCTAAATCTGTGCGACTTCAAATCACACCGGAGCAGTGTCGACGCTACGCTTTTTCGATTTCAATCAGCTGGGCTCGAACATTGTGTTGGTGCCTGACTGACGCAGAGTCAGGCGAGCATCTTGCCCCCTCTCTCTGGGTAGATGGGCTCTCGACTTCAACTCTTCAATGGAGTTCGTATCCCCTCAGCTCCTGCTTTCGCGAAGAGAGAACGACGCCCCCAGTAACTGTTATCCCGACTGCCGCGACTTGATCTGTTGCTTCAGATGAAGGGAGCGGTGACCTAGGTCCGGAAGGTGTATATTTCGCATTTAATCGGAATATACGAAACGCCTTGCGCAATTCGATATGGCTACGGATTCTTCACAGCGCCGAACTCAGATCTACGAGATACTTCGCCGTCGACACACGGGTTCGACCACAAGCGAACTGGCCCGAATTCTCGGTGTCACGACACGAACCATCAACTCTGACATTGCGGCACTGCGCCAGAACGGAGTTGCCATCCATTCTTCACGTGGTCGAAGTGGGGGCGTCCGGCTTGATCGGGCCTACGAATCAGGTGAGGAATTTTCAGCTGGATCCGCAGCAGAAATTTTTGGATACGCCGAAGAACTCGGACAACTCAACGAAATACTTGATTCGCTTGAGGCTGGTCAATCTTCAATCACATGGCTGGCCGGACCTCCTGGAATCGGAAAAACCACGTTAGTTAGAGAGCTTGTCGCCAGCTCCCGAGTCCGAAATATTGCAGTGCAGACCGGTTGGTGTACTGAACAGGAGGGATCGCCTCCGTACTGGCCTTGGATTCAGGTATGCCGTGCTGTACTGAGCGATTTTGTAAGGCGAGGGACAGGTCTTCCCGAGTCAATTGATTGGCCCGCTTTGTCTCAGCTTGATATCGTCCCCCCGCAGCGGAATCCACAGGTTGCGAGGCGCAGGCTATCGAGCCCTTTTGAACTCTACTCGGCCGTTGCGGAGCTGATTTCAATCGGGCTAGCCAACCCAGCGGGATTGCTGATACTCGAGAATCTTCATTGGGCGGATCAAGCCTCAGTCGAACTACTCCGCTACTTCCTCGATGCTATTGGAGAGTACCGAATAGCAGTCGTAATTACGACGCGTGAGTTGGATGATGGGAAACAACTTTTAGGAACAGACTCCGTCCGATTCGAGCACGGCAGAATACACCTGAACGGGATTTCAGATTCGGATGCTATCGATCTTCTCCAGTTGTCGGCTTCGACATCAATCGCTCCTCAAATGTGTCGTCAGGTAATTGCAGTTGCCGAAGGCAATCCGCTATTCATCAAAGAGTTCGCCGGCGTAATTCGCGATATTTCACTGGCAGTGCATGACGTTGGAGAATCAGGTCTGGCAGACGGCATTCATTTGCCACGGAGCGTGCAGGAAATCGTACGGTCCCGGGTCGACAAACTGGGCAATGACACCCGCGAAATTCTAGGCGCAGCGTCAGTCATTGGCAGAGAGTTTGGAATAGACCTACTGCACATTGCGCTACCCGGCAGGAGTGTTGAAGAACTACTCAGTCTGCTTGACCAGGCATCTGACTCAGGCCTCGTAATACGAGTACCAGGCAGGCCTGGGCGCTACAGTTTCGAGCACTCTCTAACCCGTCAGGCTTTACGTTCGGAGATTCCAGACACAGATCGACTCGGCATGCATACCGCAATAGTCAGGCACATCGAGCTGCAGACCGAACGAGGCGGCGAGCACACAGCAGAACTGGCATACCACGCCTATGAGGCCTCGCCTCTGCTGAGGACCGCCGATGTCATCAGTCACTTGCATGCGGCCGGAGAGAGAGCTCTCGAAAAGCTGGCTTATGCCGATGCGTTGGATGCATTGACAAAGGCCAGCAACCTTGTCGAAAACCTCGCTCCCAGTAAGCAGAAAGGAGATGTGTACTTCGCGCTTGGCAGAGCACAGGTTGCGTTCGAGATGCTCGCGCCGTCGGTGGAATCGATGGTTAGGGCGTTCGACACCTACGTCGCTGCCGGCGAGACGGCCGCCGCGGTCTCTATGGCTACACATCCCTACCCGTGGGGGTCCAGCACGTGGTTGACACTGATCGAACGAGCAATCGAACTAGCGGAGCCGAACTCACTGGAGATGGGCTGGCTACTGTCTCGGCGCGCACTGCTTATAACAACAAGACTCGGCAAATCCGATTTAGGCACGATCGATTTCGAGCGTGCTCTTGCAATTGCGAACCAACACAATTCCCATCTTCTCCGAGTGTGGACATATGCCCGTCGAGTGACGCAACAAATGATGCTCCTGAGACCATGGGAAGCTCTCGAATCCGGGCGTCTGGCACTCAGCTTCTCGTCGTTCATCGACGATCGCCACGCCGTTGGTCATGCCCTTTACTGGACTGGACATGCCGCGCTGTGCGAAGGGGCCCCAGAAGAAGCAGAGCGCTATGCCAACGCATACCTGGAATTGGCCTCTGAATTGCGGCACCAGTTCCGAATCGTCCAATCTGCAGATCTGCGCGGCAAACTCTCTTACACACTTGGGCGATGGGACGAGTCGCTGAAGTACATGAAGCAACTAACAGCCGGACTCGTCCCGGAATCAAGTGGACTTGCCGACTATGCCAACCTGGCGTTGCTCCACTTTGAGCGCGGGGAGTCCGAAGCTGGTGAAATGGCCCTCAGTATCGGTTTGGAAGGATTCAGCAAGGTCTCACGGCACGGAGACCGCGGCCTTAAGCGCTCGGTCTCAATTTCCTTGATGCTGGCACGCATAGCTTCGCTGACAAGACGAGAGAAATATCGCGCGATGTTTCGGGCGGCTGTCGTTGCCTTCCCGGTCGCCGACTTAAATGAGTCTTTGCCTCATCGAGTACAGATTTTGAAATGGACGGCAGCGGCGTTCGAGGCAGTGGACCGAGGGAATCAATGCGAAGCCGCAGAGTATCTGAAAAAACTGCACCCTGCTTCTGAAGACGGGCTAAACATTTTAGCCGGAGACTTCATGATGGCTATGTCGTTCCACCGAGCGTTGGGAAGGATCGCTGTTGGTGCAGGCGATATCAATCAGGCTATCGAATACTTCGAGACAGCCATGACTTTTCTGGATAAGGCTGGGTACACGCCTGAATTGGCCCACACCGCACACGACTACGCATCGACGCTGCTGCAAAGGCGGGAGCCTCGTGACAGGTACGCAGCCTCAAAGTTAATTGAGCGTGCTCTTGGAATATGTGACCAGATCGGAATGATTGCACTTGCGGACCTGCTGAGAGACCTGCAGCAGAATAACGAACGCGAAGCGACGATCACTTATCCCGATGGGCTATCAGAACGAGAAATCGAAGTATTGAGACTGGCTGTCCAGGGCTTGACGAACGGCCAAATATCAAGCTCGTTGCACCTTGCACCCAGCACTGTTGCAACTCATATGCGCAACATCCTGCAGAAAACCCAGACAATCAATCGCACGGAAGCTGTGGCTTATGCCCACCGAGTCAAGCTCGCGTAGCTGACTGGCGGATCGGTCAGGCCGCTCAATATCTCAACAAGGCAAATCATCTGATGTACTGAGGGCGCTAGCCCTTGGAGACTATTCACTAACGCTCACCAATCCCGGCGAATCATCAGTATTCACAGGAGTATCAAGTGAGCATCAGCCGAATCATCAACATTCGCTTGTTGTCCGTGCTGTCAATTGTCGCTGTAGTCGCCATCGCTGTGCTTGCCGGTCCGGCTCGGGCAGAGGCATCAAGCCAGGCAGTAGTAATACCGCTAGTGTTTTCCTTTGACACAACTCATCCGTGCACTGGTCAAGCTGCAACAGTAACGGTCGACGGAACCCTAACTATTCGAGAAACGACGGATGAATCAGGCGGAACACATCGCCACTTGACCCTGTTCGCGGACATGTGGGACACAGAGGGTTTTGTCGGATCGACTACTAGGTCAGGTACTGAAATATCGACCTCCGGCGGCGTTATTGTCTCAGCAATTGCCGTCAACGACCTGGTCCGTAATCCCACAACCCAGCAAGTGGTACAGGGAACAGGTCTGTGGCAACTCCACGTAGCAGTTGACGGACACGTAAAGGTCGATCGAGTTGGCTCTGAGGGAAGATGCGTAGGTAAACCCTCGTAAAATCACCGCACAACTCCAGTCTGCTGCTCGCACAAAAATCGAACAGACACAGGCTTCAAGGTCGTCACATCTGACGATTCGGATTGGTTGCTGGAATGGATGATGCATTGATTCCCGGCGAACAGTTTGAATCGGAAGAGGTGACGACCATGTCTGTATCAGTTCGTATGGCGAGAATGCTTCCCCTCGGTTTGGTAGTGCTAGCTATGACCGTGGGATTCGCACTCGTCATTGGAAACAGCGAGCGTGTTTCTGCAGGTGGGCCGGCGATTATTGTGCCGCTTCATATTCAAGAACACTTTGTGACCGACCCAGCCACGGATTCGTGTGGTCCTGAAGGCGATTTCACCTTCGATGGTGTGCTGATCATCCGTGAAAGCGAGAACGGATCTGGAGGCACGAATCGAACCGTCAATGTACGAGGTGATGTTGTGATTGACTACGGCGGTGGCAACGTCTTCACTGGCTTCAATCGGAGAATCGTCGTTGATCACTCGCTGTCCAGTGGAGTGGACATATTCCATATCGCTGGACAGGTCCATGTCAGGAATGACCAGCACCAGACCGAGATGGTGCCGACGACCATTCACGTGGTGATGCATGACGGAGTCCCTGTCGTTGACATCAATCTGACCAGTGGACACATTGCATGCGTCGGCAAAGACGCGCCCTAGTCTCGCCGAAACGACCACAAGGACCGCCTCTGGCTTGGGCCGGAGGCGGTTTCACGAATTGCAGACCGGAACGGAGCGCTCACTGACACATAGGTCGTAGGACTAGCCACCGTGTACATCGGATCGTGCTTCGACCTGGAGGCTCTTCCTCGACTCATGATTCAAGATGTCGAACACATCTCGAAAAGTTCTGCCTATCATCCCCTCAGCTCCAGATTCTGAACTGACAGAAAACCAGAAGGGATGATAGGCAGAACCAATCAAAATCAACTACAAGGCTGGCTGGATCACGCGATCAACAGCCAGCCTCGATGTCGTCATCAATGCGTCAGGTCGTGGCTACCGATCAATCCATCCGAAGACGACTTCATTGGCCACACCACCTCCACCGTATCCCCAGGTGTTTATCCAGCCAGTGGCACCCTGGAACTGCCCCGTTCCACCTACAACCTTCCAGAGACCTCGGATCCGGTCACCTCGTTCGTCGCCAGGGCAAGCCGAACCCCAAACGGCCTCGAAGTGAATCTCGTCGCCGTTCGCAGCAGTCAGAACTCCATCTCCTGAAAGTCGTACTGCGCAGGGTCTTAGGCCTCTGGTTTCTTCTGGTTCTTCCATCCATGCAAGGATCTCCGTGAAGTCATCGACCGCGTGCCAGCGGACCTCTGAGTTCCGCAGCACACCGCGGCCTCGACCGGGTGTGAGGATTCGCAAGTCACTATCACCTTCAAGGACGATGTCCAGTAGCGGTGACGGCCCGCCGAATACCCAACTGTCTTCATTCAACGAAACCACGTCGGTTTCCCAATTGCCCATGAAAGCCTGATTTTCGCCGCGGGCAGATGCACCTGTGTCCTGGATAGCGAGTCCACCCGCGATCGTGATGGCGACCAGGGCCAGGATCGCCATCAACCGCCGGGTTCTTCCAATCTGAGTCATGCTGACCTCCTAAAGTGGTTGGGCCAATCGGCCCGAGGCCAACGATCAGGCAAGTGCTTGCAGAAAACCCCACCCGTACGGGTGGTTTATGCGTGTGGCGACGATGACCGCATTGAGTGCGCGGTTGCCTCGGCTCTAGTAGACACACCAAGCCGTGAATAGATGTTCTTGATATGGCTGCGGACTGTGTTTTCCGAGATCGTCAGCTCGCTGGCAATCTCCGCGTTGGTCATTCCAAGTGCGATGTAACTAAGAACCTCTAATTCACGCGCAGTCAGGCCCGTCTCATCCCGGGCTCGCACTCCGAGCGATCCACGGATTCGAGCAATGGCTTCGAGTGCCATCTTCATCCCGAGTTCAGCGGCGGCTTTCTCGCTTCTCAGCAGTTCCGTGATCGCCCTACCTTTGATTGTCTTGCGGCCTGAGCGCAGCGACATTTCTGCGTAGTCAACGGCGCACCAGACGGCTGGTGGTCGCATCCCCGATCGAGAATATACCCTGAGCGCCTCTTCGAATTCGTTCGCAGCGTCTATCCAACGCTCAGCCGCGGCAAAGCCGTATCCACGATAATGGTTGGAACACCACATACGCGCCGCGGTGACGATGCCGTCCCGGGTGACCTCCAACTCACGATTCAGCATGATTTCGGCATCCTCACGCTGCCGGCACTGGAACGCGACAATGTATTCGGCCAGCAACGCGGTGTTATGCACAGCAGCCGGAAGTCCGGCATCCAGCCAGGCACGGTTGCGAATCCCCAGTTTCTCTAGCGTTTGGGTTGGGAGAAGAGCCATACGGGCGGCGTGGCCTCGCAGCATCAATGACAGGTCAATGTTCGGTCTCTCTGCTGATTGAAGAACTGAATCAGCAATTGAGCTGAGGATTTGGCTGGCCATGTCTTTGTCCCCGGTTTCCGCAAGGACAAGAGCTTGCAATGCGGAGGCGACGTGTCGGTATTCCTCATCCAGTCCAGAGATGCGAGATGCCTGGTCCAGAGCCATGTCAGCATCAGACCAATGTCCCGTTGCAACAAGACGTTCTGCATACAGATATTGGGCTGAAAACAGCTCAAACGGACTAGCCCATCGCTTCGCCGCCGACAGGTAGATCTCAGTGTAGTGCTCGGCTGCGTCAAGATTTCCGAGCACTAAAGCGGTTCTAGAGGCAAGCTGGGACGTGGTACAGAGCAGTTCAGCATCTTCGGTGGCCAGTGCGTTGGAAACGGCAACGACACTGTTTTCCATGCTCTCGTCAAATCGGAGTGTGCCGAATGCCAGTGTTGCATTGCGTTGATAAACCAGGGCTTGTGCTCGAGCATCGCCAGCTGATGCTGAGTAAGACATTGCCAACTGCATCATCTTCTCGGCCTCAACCTCGTCACCGTGGAGGACCATCTCCATTACGGCCCAGCGCGAAACGAGTTCGATCCACTCATGCGACCCCTGCACAGCCAACTTTTCCGCCCGCGAGACCATGTCCAGGATTCTCCTGTTGTATGGGAATCCACCTTGATGTCTGGCGACTTCAATGGCACGCTCAGGCAATCGATTCTCGACGAATAGATCAAATGCGTCGCATATGAACGGAGTCCCTGAACGGTGGTCTGAAGCGTTGAGGGTTTTGCCAAGGCCAAACAGCGCCTCAGCCCTCAAGGCTTCATTCGTCTCGGCCGCGGCCTCCTCGATGGCCGCCTCGAAGCGAACTCGCGCCAGCGATACTGAACCACTGGCCAACGCAGAATTGCCTTCACGCATGGACGTCGCGGCCGCGCCGATAATGCAATTGTGCGCCTCTTCAGGAGTGAGGTTTCCAGATGCGACTCTATGAAGAATGTCGATGATGCTTGATTGGGACGCCAATTGATTGTTCGTTGGAAAGGATCGTATTCACGCAGGCCGAACCGCACGATACCTAAATAATGAAGAACATTCCCCGATTCAAACGTGACGAGCGTCAAAGAGCAGCTCGTTACTACGATCTGCAGCCTAACAATCAAGGACATCGACTTCTACATCGGTCAGGTCCCTTCCAAGACGGCAGCTGTGCTCGAGCTAGGTTGCGGCACGGGTAGAGTCCTGACCCAGCTTGTCGACCATTGTGGGTTCATTCAGGGTGTTGACCGTTCTGAGTCGATGCTTGAAATCTGCAGAGAAAAGCTGGCGCACCGGTCAATTCCGGAATTCCGAGCGAAGGTTCAATTGGGTGAAGCTTCCTCACTAAAACTCGATAGCGGCTTCGACCTAATCACTGCGCCATTTCGCATGTTCCAGAATCTAGAGTCGGACTCTCAAGTAGATGGATTCTTCGGCACAGTGCGAGCGCATCTCAATCCACACGCAAAATGCATCATCACTGCGTTCAGGCCAAATCGAGAACGAGACGCTTTGTTCGACTTCTGGGCATCCAGTGACGAAGTGTTCAACTGGGAAGTGCCCTTCGAGGGAGGACGGTTAACACGTCATCATCGTAACGCTGGCTTCAACGAAGACACGCTCACGGTCTATCCGGAGCTCATTTACCGGATGTGGGATGGCACCGAACTGGTCGATGAAGCGGTAATGAAGATAGCGATGCGTTGCTACTACCCGGATGAACTTATCGGGCTGGTTGAAGAACGCGGCTTCGTAATAACCGATACCTGGGGCGGTTACGCCGGTGAAGAGTATGGTGAAGGCCCAGAGTTGGTCGTCAAGTTCGGTCTGTAGTGGTTGCGCCGTTCCAGTACTCGCAGGTCGATATCCTTCAGTTCAAACCAATCCGAACTGATCTCGGAAAGTTCTGCCTATCATCCCCTCAGTTCCATCTAACCAGCAGGTGAAAACTGGGCCGCAGACGGTCCGTCCGTGGCCTGGTTTCCTTCGAATAATCGCTGTTCTACTTCCTGCCGAAGATCAGGTTGTGAACCGGAGTTAAGTCGAATGCTTTCACGTCTTCGAAGTAGTGACACTCGAGTAAGTCAACGAATACCTGAGTCGGCACCAACTGGTCATCAATCTGGGCTTCGAAGTACTGGATTCCACTCATCACCCGTGCCGGGATAGTACGCAGGCCTTCGTGTGTTGCCGGAAACGGGAAGTCAGAGATTACAAACACGCCACCAGCCTTCAGCGAACTCTTAACATTCTTGGTCACCTGGTCGATGTCCCTGCACTCGTGCATCGAGATGTTTATGAAGGCCATATCGAAAGTGTCCTTCTCAACATAGTCCTCAAGAGTTGAATGGACCAGAGAAACTCTTTCTGAAACACCTTCAACCTGGACTCGCTCTTTCGCAATCCCGACCGAGTGGATGTCGCCGTCAACCCCGGTCAGTTGAACGTTTGGGAAGATTTCAGAGAACTTAACCAACCCAACACCTGCGCCGGATGCCAGCTCAAGCACACGCCCGCCCTGCTGCAGCTTCTCTGTCAGTCCGGGGATTTTCTGGAGGCCCGACGGAATCAGTCTGTTGTAAAACGGACGGCCAGTGCCGCTAACCCCTTCGATGAACCTCGGGCTAGTCTCGTCCCACCAGACGCGCTTACCGCTCTTTAGATTGGCAGAAAAATTGTCGAAAATCTCGGGTTCACTAAAGACTCCCACGATACCGCCTATATAGCCCGGGAAGTCGGTGTCAAGGATCAGATCCTCGACATGAGCCGCCAGCGTGTAGCGGCTCTTTCTGTCTATTACTACGACCTCGGCGCCATACGCGGCTCTTGCCCAGACCTCTGTGTAGAATTCGTCTGTGCCGGCCTCAGCAGCAAGCTGCTCTGCGGTCAGGCCATCGGGGTTATCCGCGAGTGTCTGAAAGAGACCGTTGTCGAGGCCCATCTTGATGGTCTTGAAGCCTACGTAGCCGGCGAACTGGGCCAGGAACTTTCCAGCCTGCTGCTGCACATCTGGTTCAGTTGTAGCTACCGTTGCATCTGACGCTCGATTTGTCATTCCTTCGGATCCTCTAGTTTTCATCGCCTGTTACCGCGATGTATTGCTGACACGTTTCTTGTTCCCGTTGTGTTCCTGTCGAACCAGGCCCGCGCGAAGCCCGAACTTGACGGCCCGCTGTTCCGATTTGGCTTCGTGCGACCTGGTTCAAATGCGTTTTGCTGTCCCTTAAACGGGGGCAGGAATTGCCCCTAGCTGGATCAATAGTCCAAGCCGGTCAAAGTTCGTCCAACGCTCTGCGATCTTTCCGTTTTCGATACGGAAGATGTAACCGGCAGCGAACTTGACCTTCGTTCCTGTCGGCGGCACGCCTCTGAATTCTCCTTCGTGAGTTCCAGTAACAGTGAGCCTCCAGGCCACTCTGTCACCGTCTCCCATAAGGTCTTCGATCTCGATGTGGAGGTCTGGAAAGGCGCTCCACAGGTCCGCATAGAACTTCTTGACCCCGTTAAGGCCGAGCGGTTCCGGTGCGAGTGAGTGGGCGACTACATTCAGGTCGTGGAAGTCAAACCATCCCGACCGGTCATCCACGTTGTTGAAGGCCTCGGCTGCCCGACGCAGCACGGCCTTGTTCTCCTCGATACCCATCGTTTCTTGCTCCATGGAACTCGACTGGCCTGTAGCACCAGAAGTGTGCTGCGAGCCTGGCAGGCGTCGGTTCCCTATGCCTGGTTCCAGCCGGGTTAACTCTCCTGGTTGGACTTGCGTGTCTGACGTGTCATTCAACGCCATGGCATCGAGTGTCTGAGAAAAAACTGTTTGATGGACCAACCAAAAGGCCAGTAATCGGGTTGGGTCACGGAAACCAACCCCGTACTGACCTTTCGGTGGGTACGCGATCTCAGAGCATGAACCAGACTGAAGCTGTTGGGTGACGAGACTCCGGGTCAGTCAACAAATAAGAACAACCAAACGAGGAGGAAAGAGATGACCTCAAAGTTGAGGGTCCATTGCAGGAACCTGGGAGTGGTCGATGACAGAGTCCTTGAAGGCTCGTCGTTGAACGAACTGATCGATGATGCTGAAAGAAAGCTGGAGGACGATGGTATTCGTCCGAACACACCAGAGTTTCGTCAGCTGCTCGAGGACACGATTCGCAGTGCGCTAATGCAGTCGAGTCGACCCCCGGGGATCAGGAGCGACGATCTCCCGAAGCTGATAGACCAGATCGCATACGGCGAGGAGATGGCCGTGGTGGACGAGATCATTGCGGAAGAGGGAGCGGTGAAGAAGGCTGAACATTCCTCTGCATCCAGTGGCGATGACAAGCCAGACGATCGAGACAACTACGACCTGCCCTCAGGAATCGTGAGCCGGACTGTTGGCTCAAGTTCCAGATCTAGGAAGGTCTAGGACTGGGTCGGACGGAGGAGTGTGAGGGTCAGTGCTTAGCCTAACCTCCGTCCGACTTCGAGAGTCGCATTGATGGAGGAAAGAAATGGAAAACGGCATCCCCTTAGTAGCCGGAACGGTGTCGACGGTGATGTTCGCGGCAAGCATGCTCCCAATGGTCGCTAAAGCGGTCGTGACCCGTGATCTGCATTCGTACAGCTTGAGCAGCCTGGCGCTTACACACGTTGCCAACCTGGTCCATTCAATCTACGTCTTCTCGCTGCCGGTAGGTCCTATCTGGGCGTTGCACACCTTTTACGTGGTAGTCACGGGATTGATGCTCGCCCTGTCCCTGATCTACACAGCGAGGCTACGCAGCAGACGTGTATCGGCTCGAATCTTAGATGCCAGCACATGCGAGACATGAGTGGACGAAAAGAGAGTGTTCTTAAGGAGAAAATCAATGAAACGTGAAATGGCCGGAATCTACATAGCGACTCTTGGATTCATTGTTCTGAGTCTCTCTGTGTCTCTATTAGTATGGCGTCCGACCCGCGACACAAATGAACTGGTGGCAATCATCTTGGTACTTGCATCAATTACTGGTCTTGGGATGTTGGTCGGCGGTAGCTCAGCGGTACTCCGGACTGGTGAAACTGAGAATCGGTCCTAAGGTTGATGGACAGGTGAAGTGTCATCAAAGAGGTTGTAAATGAGAGTCCGGTACGCAAAATCGGTTTCGACGGCTTTGATGCTGACTTTGGCTGCCACCTGTAATTCGTCAGTATCAGATCCACCAAGAGACATGCCGCTCGACCCGCAACGCATCACAGAGCAAATAAAAGCAACGTCGACAGACGGAGTTCTGTTCGACCTGAAACTCACTGGAACCGTTCTGGACAGCGACTCTGATGGCAGCTTCCGTGACGATATCGAACTAGTTTCGCCTGATTCGACCGAGTTCCAGGGACACTTCCCGGATCCGGATGGAGACATGCTGATCGTTTCTTGTTTCGCCCCAGAGTGCCAGACCCCTGAACGATCAGCGACGTTCGAAGTCAGCTATTGGGCAATGCGGTTGCCACTGAACGTGTGCAGATTCCCGGTCACAGGATGCGAGAATGGTCGATTGTGACTGGTGAGTTTGAATCAAGTTGGCAGGCAGGTCTCAGAAGAAACTGGTGAAGGATTCGGACTCCGCCTTACTCAGTTGACCCGTCGTAGTCGACGATCCGATTGAACCTTTCGGCGGGCTTGTCTTTAGAGGTGTCGCGTTGGGAACGACTAGAGTTTCTGCATGAAGCGGATCCTATTCACACTTGGTGGCAATCACCTAGGTATTGGTGTTAGTCGAGCACTCCGTGCCGGCCAAGAACCAGTTCACCTGATCGCTACAGACAGCTCCAAATATCATCTGTTTCAGTCCGAAGCAGACGAGATCCACCTCATCCCCCCGGCGCAAGATCCGGCGTATGTGGACGTCCTGAGCCAGATCGCTGAGGAAACGGGAGCTGATCTTGTTTGGCCGATGCATGATGCTGAAATAGAGCGAGTGACGGCTGAACGTAACGCAATCGCTTCCAGGACCTGGTTGCCACCTGTAGAAGTTGACCTGCCCCCTGCAAACGAGTCCAGTTGAAAGTTGTAAAACTGGACGTTTTCAAGGAGGGGGCATATGCCTCGAAAAGGTCACTCACCGGAGCAGATCCTGAACAAGCTCCGCCAGGTAGAGGTAGCCGTGGCCAATGGCAAGAAGGTCAGTCAGGCAGTCAGGGACATAGGCGTCACGGAGAACACCTACTATCGCTGGCGAACCGAGTACGGCGGACTCAACATCGATCAGGCCAGGAAGCTCAAGATGCTTGAGAAAGAGAACGCTCAGCTGAAACGTGCTGTTGCAGAACTCACCCTGGACAAGCTGATCTTGAAGGAAGCGGCCGAGGGAAACTTCTAAGCCCTTCACGTAGACGCCAGTGTGTGGATCACGTCAGACGAAGACTGCGAGTCCCGGAACGCAGAGCCTGTCGAGCCCTTGGCCAGTCGAGAGCAACTCAACGCCGGGTGCTAAAGCCTCCTGGTGATGAGGAACAGTTGACCAGGGACATCATAGATCTTGCGACAGAGTTCGGAAGATACGGCTATCGCAGGATCACTGCTCTGCTCAACGCATCCGGATGGAGCGTGAATCACAAGCGCGTCGAACGTATCTGGAGACGTGAAGGGCTAAAGGTTCCAAAGAAGCAGCCGAAACGAGGAAGGCTGTGGCTAAACGATGGATCTTGCATCATGTTGAAACCTGAGAAGAGGAACCACGTCTGGGCTTATGACTTCGTCTCTTGCCGAACACATGATGGCAGGCCTGTGATACTGATCACCGTTATCGACGAGTTCAGCAGGGAGTGTCTTACAGTCAGAGCATCAAGGAAGTTCAGATCAGATCATGTCCTTGAACTCTTGACTGAGCTGTTCACGTTGAAAGGAGTTCCTGAGCACATCAGGTCTGACAACGGCGGAGTTCACTGCGAAGGCTGTGAGGGTGTGGCTGCCGAGAGTCGGAGTCCAGACGTTGTTCATTGAGCCTGGTAGTTCATGGGAGAACGGCTACTGCGAGAGCTTCAACGGGAAGCTGAGGGATGAACTGTTGAATCTAGAGCTCTTCTATTCTTTGAAGGAGGTGCAGATACTGACAGAGAGCTGGCGAAGAGAGTACAACCAGATCCGACCACACAGTTTACTCGGTTTCAGACCGCCGGCTCCAGAGGTCATCAAGACCACACCTGAACTGGGTCAAAAACTGAGAAAATAACTGGTATCACTATGTGGGGCAGGTCATTTGTCGGTTACTCAGCGGTCGGGTGGTCGGAGAATCTGGACGCCTTTTCGCTTGCTCTCAAGGTCGAAGGACTCAGGCCTCACACGATCTCTTGCTACGTCCGAGATGTGCAGAGACTAGGCGAGTCTGTGGATTGGATTCCCCCCGCTAAGGTCACTGCCAAGCACGTCAGGAAGCACGTCGAGGCACTGCGCAAGCAAGTCTCAGCCAAGACCGTCCATGAATCGCAACTGGGCATCCGTCGCTTCTTCAAGTACCTCGTGGCAGGCCGAGAAATACGCCGTGACCCGTCACGACTGGTGGAGCTGACGAAGTACAGAGTCGTGCCGCAACCGACTTATGCAGTGGATGACCTGAAGAAGCTGTTGACAGCCTGCGATCAATCAGCGGGGGGAGTGAGAGACAAAGCGATCATCACCGTCCTTTTCGACACCGGCGTACGTGTTGGTGAGTTGGTCTCGATGGGCCAGCCAGATGTCGACCTTAAGCAGGTCACGGTAGACGGGAAGACCGGTGTTCGGATCGTGCCTCTCGGAGATTCCTCGCTGCTAGCTATTCAGCGGTACGTGCGGCGGTGGAGCATCAACTTTGGCCCGCTTTGGCATGGAATCCGGGGACCATTGACCGAGTCAGGAGTCCTACAGATCGTCAAGCGATTGTGTGCCTCGGCCGGTGTGGACTTCAAAGGTGTGCATGCATTCAGACGGGCAGCAGCCGCTCAGATGAAGCGACTTGGGATGAACGACTCAGACATCCTGGAAGTGATGGGTTGGAAAGATTTGACGATGCTAAGGAGGTACACGGCGGCAGTGGCATCAGAACTGGCTCAGCGGGCGCACGTGAGATACTCACCTGCAGATCGGCTCTGACCCAGCAAATACGGAAATGAAGTAAGAATGCAATTAGATCGGACTGTCGAACTCGCCAGCGTTCCGAACGTGCGAGACCTCGGAGGCTTGAGAACCTCAAAAGGCGAAACGCTGCAATACAACCGGATAATTCGTGGGAGCGCACCGGCAGCGATCACCGAAACAGATCTGGCGACTTTGGTCGAAGATCATTCAGTTTCGAAGTTCGTTGACCTTCGATCCCCCGAAGAATTCGCAGCGGACCGATCATTGGTCGCCACGGCATCTGGGGTCAGACGGGTAAACGCCCCGATAGTCGACCACAACCATCAAACGCTTGCGGCGCTTAGCGTTCGCACCAATACACCATTTGATGCCGAAACTGCCGCAAGGCACGTACTGGACTCCCCCAACAGGGTGGCACTCGCGATGCGGGAGTTGGCCGACGGTTCAGATGGGGCGATCTATGTGCACTGCACCGTGGGACAAGACCGAACTGGACTGATCGTTGCTCTGATCCTCTCATGCGTCGATGTGCCAGTTGACCACATTGCCGAGGATTACCAGCAAACGGAGCGATCAGTCGACGCCATATTCAAGATGTTCTCAAGACGTCACAGTGACTATGAGAAGGTCATGTCCTCTGTCGACCCGGAAGTGTTGGCGAGTGTGAAGTCCGCACCATCTGAGGACATACATCGCATATTCGCCATGATGGAACGTGAGTATGCTCCTGCCGTGCAGTACGTGCGGAACCTGACCGGAGGGTCCGAGATCATTCATGGGCTCCGCCAAAAGCTGATTGGATAGCCACGGCGTTTGATGAAGTCATGCCGGCACGCTCAGTGGTCGCTCCTGAACTGGCTCAGGCTGCGCACGTGAGATACAGTCCCGCAGACCGCCTGACGAACTACACGCATCTGAGCATAGAGTCATGCAAATCCAACTACTATGGTTCGAGGATTGCCCGAATAATGAGACAGCACGAGAGCTGCTGGACAAAATATTGAGCGAAAAGGGCATTGAAGCCAACATCGAGTCCGTCGAAGTGCCCAATCTAAAAGTTGGCGAGAAGGTGCGGTTTCCCGGTTCTCCGACGATACGAATCGATGGGGTTGATGTTGACCCAACCTATGAGGACAGCGGTGACTACACCCCAAGATGCAGGGTATATCTGACGAGCAAGGGTTTCAAAGGGGTCCCTGAGCGAGATTGGGTCGAGAGGGCGATTGAGGCAGCCGCGTAGTCTCGAGTCTTCGACTCCAAAACGGTGAACTACAGCGGTTTCGGTGGACTCCAAGGAGTCATCGGGACCGGAATAGCGTCCTTGGCGTCTCCCTTATCGGTGAACTCATTCACCGGCTTGAAAACATTGGCTCCGTCGACGGTGATCGCATCGACTCTCTCGTTGAAGAAACAGATTAATCCAGCGACCTCTGAAGCATCTCTTAGCGGGCGCTGATACGTCCAAGCAATGTCTTTATGCTCCGAACCGGCGACCTTCACCGTGAAGTACTTTGCTGTGCCCTTGTAAGGACACGCCGTCTCAATTTCAGTCGGGTGGATCAGATCTGTTCGAACGTCCTCAGGTGGTAGGTAGAAACGAACCGGCAGTCCTGGTTCAAGAAGCAACGTTGCGTTCGTCGATCTAGCTACTTGAACGCCAGCAAGCATGACCTCCACTAGCGAGTCGGTGCTCACTGTGTCGATTCGACTAAAGGGGTCACGTATGTGCTCGTGGATCTCGTGACCCTCCTCAAACCATGCATCCATCGCCTGCCACTTGAAGGCAAAATGCTCGTTCAAGAAGTCAACATCGGCTCTTGCATCAGTGAACTTCCAGGCTGCAAGTGGGACGTTGCTATCGAGTTCAACGTCATAGAGCTCGCACTTCCCTAGAATCGAGTCGATGCTGGAGTTCAGTTTCAAGAGATCGACCCGGACATCGGAAGCAGGGAAGAAGACGATGGGCAATAGGTCTCTGTAAAGGTACGCCGATGAACTGTCGGCAATCACTTGGCCTTGAACGACTGTGTGGACTCGTTTCGGACAGGGCATCCATCGTGGTTCGGTTGCCCAGGGCAGACGTTCGATTGTTGTGAGGTTGCGCATCGTGTTCATGGTACGGAGCCTGCGCCGCCACCGCGCTTCAGCTCCCGAATATTCACGATGGTAAGATGCCCCAGATCCGATAAGGCGCATATTCGGAGGCATTCATGACGGAAAGCAGTCGTCCAGTCGAGGCCGTTCGGCCGTTACTTGGCATCAAACCGCCGTTAGTGGGCTTTGCGCTCATTGGCATCGGTGTAGGGATTTACTTTGCTGCCAACGCCCGCATCTTCCCGGAAGGGTGGGTCCAGTTCGTAGTCGGAGTACCACTCATAGTCGGTGGATTCGTGTTCGGGATGTTGGCGAACGTCAAGTTCCACAGGCTGGGAACAGACGACCGATTCTCGAAGCCGACGTCGCAGATTGTCCAGGACGGGTTGTTCCGTTACTCACGAAACCCCATGTATGTCGGGATGATCGTGATCGTGACTGGGGCAATGCTGACTCTCAACTCGGCCTGGTCACTGTTCGTGCTGCCAGCTCTTTACCTGTACCTCCACTACGGAGTTATCCGGCGGGAAGAGGCCTATCTGGAGCAACGGTTTGGAGACGAATACAGGGCCAACCGGGGCAGAGTAAGGCGCTGGCTCTAGCAGCGGAATCCTGTCGACAAAGGAGGGTTCGGTGACGACCACCAGCGATCATGCAAGGGAAGCAGCGTCCTGGCTGACCGAGAGCTATGCAGCGGCTGTAAATGCTGGAGATGCCGAGGCCTACAAGCTTCTATTCACTGACGACGCAATCAGGATTCCACCAGGTCTTGGCCTGGAGATCGGGCCGGACGCTATCGGCTCTAGTGAAGGCGCTGACTACCGGGAGTGGAAGTTCGACATTGCGATGGAGACGCTAGATGCCCTTGAACTGTCCGATCGCTGGGTGTTTGGAACCGTCAAAGTCGAGGCCGATTTAACCGCTCACTCCGGCACTGAGACCAAGCATCTGACCGCATTCAAGAGCTTTCTGCTTGAGCGCCAACCCGACGACCGTTGGCTGATCAAACGTTACAGCTGGAATCTGCTTTAGCCGATCCGCCAAGGGGACAAATTGCCACGAAAACGGTCACTCACCCGGACTCGAGACCGATGAACTTGACTAGCGCAAGAATCGCAGGTGCAACATTCGGCGGTGGCTTGCTTGTCGCATTGGTCCTGCTAGGCGACCTACTCGGTTCTTCTGCGGATTCAACCGCCGCATTTACAGAACAGTTCGACGATACTGCGACCAGAATCGGACACATCGTAGGTGCGCTAGCTCTCCTAGTTTCAGCCGTGGCGCTCCTCGTCTTTGGCTTGGCTTATCGGAGGCAACTGCATGCCACCGTCCAAGCGCTGTCTGCCGATGTCGTTGCCGGTTTGTCTGCGCTCTCATCAGCCGGATTGCTTGTTTCTGCAAGCTTGGTATCGGCACCGGCCTTGATGAAGACCCTGGGTGAAACTACAGATGACCCAGGTATCGAACCTAACGCTGCCGCAGGCATAGCTCAGGCCGGGACGGTTGTCCTGGTATTCACCCTATTGGTGGCCGGATTGATGACGATTCTCGTCGTCCGGCTCGCAAGGCAGCAGCTTGGATTGAACAGAGCCATGTTGGTAGCGGCCTGGTTCGTTTCACTACTCACTGTCACCGGGCTAGCGATAGCGACACTGTTTCCTTTCGCTCTAATCTGGCTGGGTTTAGGGATCTGGTTGCGTCCAAGTCGCAGAACATAGCTTTTCGGAAATTGGGCGGTCGCCGAAAACCGCTAAGGTGACGATTATCGGCGCATATGAAGGCGAGGCCTGCGCTATCATTCCGCCAAAAGATCAAGATTGGAGGAACCGATGAAGTATGTAATTCACGGAGAAGTGCCGCCAGACAAGGGCAGCTACCTGGAGGGGAACCCGGAGGCGATGCAGGAACTGTTAGGCGCCTGGCAAGCGGCCAAACCGGAGGCCATGTATTTCAGTTTGACCCGACGGTACTTCTTGTTCGTCTTGGACGCTCCGAACGAAGACGCATTCTTTGAACCGCTCCACCAGACGTGGATGTCTACCGGTTCGTATCCGACCGTGGAACCAGTCGCCACGATCGAGGAGTTCGGCAAACTCTTGCACCGCACAGCGGGAGACTAGATTTAGAGCCTGACGAGAACCGCAAATCGCTGACATCGAAGCCCGTCCGACTGGATGCGGCCAATGTTCTCTGTCATGTGGCTGCTGATTATGCGACGCAGGAGCCAAAGAATCATGAGGATGACAGGTGGAATGCCAAGGCGCTGCTCGAAAGGGTGACCTAGCTCTGCGCCGCCACTGCGCTCCAGCTCCCCTCTATCCGCTGTTCCGCTTCGCTCACAACGGCAGAGACTCGTCGCTTTCGCTTGGCCGGGAGTAGGCGGCGCATTCGAACCTGCGGCCGATCGGTTATGAGCCGGATGCTCTACCCACTGAACTACGGGCCAGGATCGCACTACGTGTAGAGCAACATCGATATGCTGTCGCCGACTAGCCGACTTCTGAAATCAACTCTTCGTTTGCTCCAGCATATCTGAGAACGAGGGTTCGAATCTTGGTTGGCCCATCCTTTACCTGAGCAGAACAAGTGGCGGATCGGGTTCACCAATGGGCCGATGCGCCTGACTCATAGACGGGTGGACCACCGCAGCTCGAGGATCATCCTTGCGATGTCATCGTCCAGATACTCCATAATTGGCTCGGCTATTGGAACGACATTGATCTAACGGATGGTCGTCCTTGGGAATTGTTGGTCGCGACAAACAGCTGCAACACCTACAGAAACGCATGGAGGAATGCGTTGCTGGAGAAAGCAGGTGCGTTCTCATTTCAGGTGAGGCCGGGATTGGCAAATCGGCGTTGCTTGACGCACTCGCAGACATGGCCAGTGAGACCGGTCTTACCGTGTTGGCTGGCCGTGGATTCGACGGCGCGAGCACTTCGCCATTATGGCCCATTCGCTCGGCGCTACGTGAATACATCGCCAAAGTTGATCCAGGCGATCTGGAGAATCAGCTCGGTCCTGGAATCGTGGACATGGTCGGGCCCATTCCACAGATTGCTGAAAAGTTCCCAAACGTCGCTGCGGATCACAGCCTGGGTCTGACAAATCAGGGCCGATTCAGGTTCTTCGAATCGTTCGGGGCATTCCTTCATAGGACCGCAGAGAAAAGCGGAGTACTGCTAGTTATCGATGATTTCCAGTGGTCGGACGCCGTTACCAAGCAACTGACGGAGTTCCTAGCGACTGCAGGTCAGGTACCTCGAATACTGCTCGTTTGTGCCGTTCGCGATCCAGGAATTGCCTGGATGGAACGATCAAGGCACGAGGCATCTTTCTCAAGCATCCATCTCTCGGGTCTGGACGAGGATTCAGTTACGGAATTGGTTTTTCAATCTCGAGGCAACAGCCTGACGAGTACTGATGCGCTTGAGATTCAAGCCCGGGCCGACGGCAACCCACTCTTCGTCAAAGAGCTGACGAAGCATATTCAGCCAGATCGGCAAGAAAACGCTCAATCCGTGCCAGAGTCGATCGTCCAGATAATCAATAGGAGACTGGATGGCCTGGGCTCGCTGACGACCCGCGTCCTGCGCGCGTGCGCTGTGATTGGGTCGGAATTCAGCGTTGATGAGGCCCTCCGTTCTATCCGGAGCACTGATCGTGAGGACTTGCTGGATGCGCTGGAAAGCGGCGTGAGGGAACACTTGATCACGTGGCGGGTAGTTAACCGACGTTGCGCCTTTGCCTCGCATCTAATCAGAGATGCCGTAGCGCTTGGTCTGACACACGCGGATCGAGCGAGCATTCACGCCAAGATATTTGTGGCGCTTGCAGAGGAAAAAAATTCGTCTTCCGATCACGGCCGACTCATACACCATCTGTTACGGGCGGGCTCACTCATCGAGCCAGACAATCTGGCGCGCTGGACGACTGTTCTAGGGGAACGGGCGCTCGACCAGTACGACTTCAACACAGCCGCAGCGTTGTTCAGCCACGCCGCTGGTCGGCTGGCCGAATCGGGAAACGATCCAGTCGGCGTTGCAGGTATGAAGTTCGGTGAGGCGCGGGCGCTACATGGGTTAGAGCAGATGGACGGGGCAAAAGAAGCTCTATCCGAGTCATTTGACCTGTTCGCCTCTGCCGGCGAAATCCGATCAGCAGTCCAAGTGGCGTGCTATCCGGTCGGTCCAGGCCAGACAGGATCCCCCGACCTGACCACAAAGGCGCTGGAACGGTTGCCCGTAGAGCCATCGATAGACAGTCGCGTGCTTGCTCACGCCGCGTTGCACGCGGCCGAAATACGAGGTAACGATGCAAGGTCACAGGCGCTATTTGCGCAGGCGATGTCGATTGCGCAAGAAACGAACAACGAACTGTTGCGGATGTGGATCCTTGCCTGGGCCGGTCACGTGGACCTCTACCAGGCGCGGCCAGGTGAGTGCATCGTCAAGCACCGTGAGGCATTGGACCTGAACGTCCAGATTGGAGACCCGTTCGTCGAGATCTACACAGGGTTCTGTGTCGTCTCAGCCGGACTCAGTATCGGGGAAACGTCACTCGCATTAGAGGCGGCCCGGCGGATGAGTAGGGAATCCCACCGCGCCCGATATCGGCCAGGACTGATTACCGGGTGTCGGAACGAAGCCGCCGTATACGCGTTCACGGGTCGTTGGACGGAAGCGCGGGCTACGCTGAAGCGTGGCCTGGCCCTGGCGCCAGGGAATCTCGGTCTGAATCTTTTCGGGCTGATGGTGGAGCGAATCACGGGAAATGAAGACGGCTGCGAAGCCCACGAGACCGCGGTTGCCAGGATAGCTTCGAAGTCGTTGCCAGGTCCGATCAACCTCCTCAATTCAGTGGCGATGAGTCACGCCAACTCGAAAGGCTTCGGCGCGCATATTGACTCTGGCTCACTGCGGGAATCGGGCCTGGGTGTTTTATCGTCTGTCCACGCCTCAGTGCCCGCCGTGTTCGCGATGGCAAATGCCGCCCTTGCGTTGGCCTCCGTAAACGAATCGGACAGTCGGCTTGCACAGGAAGTCTTCGAGCCCCTAGGAAAGGTGGCCGAAGTCTATCCGTTTCTAGAACCCGCGCACGTGTGCTTGCTCAGGCTGCAGATGTTGATTGCCCACGAGCTGGGTGATCAGCCAGAAGTGGAGGCTCGTTTTCAAAAGTGCATTCAGTTCCTGGAGAAGGCGGGCTTTGAGCCAGAACTAGCGGCAGTCTTGTTCGAACACGCTTCGCAGTCGCGTGGAATTTCCACATATGAGCGACTTCGCCTAGCTCATAAAGCGCGCGACATCACCGCACGGCTAGGGATGCGACCTCTGCAAACACGGCTCGACCAGCTGGTGACCCGGCTGGATCCTCGACGCCATGAACCGGCGAAACCAGGCGATCTGACCGCACGAGAGGTAGAGATTGCGCAGCTTGTGGCCGAGGGGCGTTCCAACCCGGAAATAGCGGCTGAACTGGTGATATCGCCACACACGGCGCGCAAGCACGTATCGAACATTCTCGGAAAGCTCGACCTCGCAAACCGCACCGAGCTTGCCCGCCACGTGCTCGAATCCGGCCACCCCGGTTAGGCAAGTTGCCGCATCCACCGCACGAAAAAACGCGCCTCATACTTCTCGTCCCGAGTACTCCAAAAGATACTCCAACCGGCTGATGCAGCCTGGCGTTCCACCTTAAATCCTGTCTGCAGAACCGCAACGGTCACACGACACAGGAAGGGATCGACATGGAGAACTTCATTGACTCCGTAAGGGCCGCACACCAGGCATACAACGATAGGGATTTCGAACTGGCTGCCGAGCTCGCCCTCTCTCCTGGCACAACATACGTGGATCATTCATCGGGCCAACCCCTGAACGGCCGCGAAGAGTTCGCCGACTGGCTACGGGGACATCTCGACATAGCGACAGACATGCAAATAGCGGATCCCATGTACTTCGATGGCGGCGGCGTTGTGGTCGCGCAGTTCACAGCCAGGGGGACCAATGACGGTGGCTTCTTTGGATTCGAGGCGACCGGTAAGCAGTTCCAGTTTGACGTGTGCGAGACCTACCACCTCAACTCCGATGGCTCGATCGAAATCGTCCATGGGTATATGGACATGCTCGGGATTCTGGTGCAACTGGGACACATCGAAGCTCCCGCAGGCTGATTCATCAACACTTTGGAACGTCGGATTCGCACCAGGGGACACACTATGAACGAAGAATGGGTGGGCGCGTGGAGATGGCTTAGCGAAGGCAATCTTCGCGGCAGGCCGACTGTTGAGAGAACTCGCTACTGCTTCATAGCGGTGATGCTCGGGCGAACGGGCTTCGTAGACCATGAACTCTCAGACAGCGAAGCCGCAGCGCTGTTCAGGACCATCGGTGGTGCTGGAGGCGGAACGCTGGACACGCGAGTCGAGGACGGAGAGGTGCTGCAGGTCAACACAAACTCTGTGGGTCTGTACCCGGAACACGCGACGAACTCCGTACTGCGTGCTACACGAGTCGATGGAGATCTCATGTCGCAGCAGGTTCTGGGGCCTAAGAAGGAGATACTCGCAGACTATCGTTATGAGCGAATCAGTCCTCAGGGTAAGTCCAGCCTTGCTGGATCGTGGGACCTGAAACATGACGATTGGCAAGGTGTGGCGATCTTCACTGACACTGACTACGCCTACCTGCTCACGCGCAATGAACGCCCTCTGGGTTGCAACAAGGAATCGGCTGATAGCGATCTCGCGGAGCTGTTTCGGGGCACCTTTTCTGAAGCTGGTTCCTACACACACAATGAAAACATGATCGTGGTGGTACCAGACATTGCCATGAACCCAGCGACAGAAGGTACTGCACAATTTCGTGCCGCCGGGTGGTCAGAGTCCGAACTCGAAGTAGAGATCGCGAAGCATCGGTTCAGGTTCGAGAGAGTTGATTGAATCAGCGGCAGGGTCCTCGGAGCCTACGTCAGCTGGGTGCAGAACAGGGACATCGGCTGTTGCGCCCAAGTCTCTCCTCGGATAATTGACCTCGTTTTTTGACCTTGAGCCATACACAGCCAGATGGACAGGGTGATACGAAGGAAACGGTTTGCCTGGAGAGGACAAGACAACACAACACAGATCGGGACTAAACAGCGCCGACCGCACATAACTTGAAAACAGGCGCATCCGGCCGTTATATCAATTCGAATCTATCCCGATAAGTTCTGCCTATCATCCCCTCAGCTCCGGTGGTCCTTTGGCCAAAAGCACCACCGGAGCGCCGTCTTTCATGAGGCTTACGTTAATCAACAAAGATCAACATCAGGCTCCGCTGCGACCACCCATGTTCGGGGACCTGGAAACACCTGCCATGGGTATTCACCATCTACATCAAGCGAGGTGACGAAGAACGGTGGAGCATCCTCAGGTGTAAGTAGTGAAAAACTAACACTGATCTTGTTCCAGGGGTCAGCAGGACTGTGGCTGACTACGTGCCTTCCACGTTGGCCGATGTTCTCCGGGAATTCGAAATCATTTACGCCAACGTTTGTCCCGTCCGCGCAGTAGTGGGAGTCAACCCATTCGACGTACTGTGGATTCTGAGTCAGGTCGCCGTAGTAGTCGAATTGGTCCGCAGTAACATCCCCCTGCACCCACGCCACCCTCGCGTCTCTGAACCACTCTTCCCAGAGGGCTATCACCTCGTCAGCTGGAAGCTCAGGCGCATCGTCGTGAAGCTGCTCAGGGAATGGTCGCCGCACTGGGAGCTCATTGAATGAGAGAACGCCGTCAAGCGGGATTGGGGTTGGGATCGGAGTTGCTGTTGGGATAGGAACACGGGTCGCCGTTGGCTCTGGGGTCGGAGTCGGTTGTGGGGTTGGCGTCGCTGTTGGGACGGCAGTGGGCGAGGGCGTTGCGGTCGGGACTGGCGTCGTGGTACTGGTAGCGGTTGGGGCTACTGGTGTACCTGTAGGCGACGGAGGCACGACGGTGGGCTCCTGCATAGGGACCGTGGTTGGCGTTGGGTCTGAGCCACCACAAGCGGCAGCCAGTCCCGCGATTACAGTTACCAGGACAACTACAGAAAACGAACGAATGCCAGCTGGATAGCGCACGTTGTACCTCCAAGGAATTGAAAACACAGCGTGTAGACCATGCCGCTGTCAGGGGCCATGCACATCGTCAGGATGGATGGATTTCAGATGATGACAGTCGGACTGCGGCGTGGGTAATTGCCTTAGTCTGAGGGCGAACTTGCGTTCATGTAGGCTCGAGCTGCTTCAGTCCGGTTTTGGGTGTCCGTCTTGCGCAAGATCGATCTGACGTGTGACGCAACGGTAGGTTCGCTGATCGTCAGCGATCGCGCTACCTCTCGATTGCTTCTTCCGAGGGCGATCAAATCGACGACCTCGATCTCTCGATCAGAAAGACCGAACGGCTGCGTAGGTCGTTCACTGGCGAGCTCAGCATGGAGAGTTCTGAGTTCGATTTGCAGTCGTGGCAGCGACGCCTCAGTGGCAACAGCGATGCCCTTTTCAGCAATGTTTAAAGCCTTGCTCACTGATCGCTCAGAACGTTGATCCTGCAAAAATGCTCCGTACTCCAGGCAAGTAAGCGCATGCTCCAGTCTGAAGCCTGAGGTAGAGGCAAATCCGAGAGCCCTATCGAAATGTGCAGCGGCTGCTCCGATTTCTCCTAGCTTCCATGCCATCGTACCTAACACGCGATCGAACCCGGTCGAGAACGTGTAACCGCCGATGAGCACAGGGACTTCGTCACCTAACTGCTTTCGGGCAGAGACCAGATCCCTGTAGAGATCAGTGGCTCGATCAGTTTCACCAAGTAGTATCCAGCACTGCGCCCACGCAACGAGTTTTACGCACTGGTTCTGAGTGATGGGATGACTTGGGCTTCTGTGACCTATTTCAGGGAGATCTTCTATTGCCAGTTCGGCATGGCTTCTCTCACCCGATCTGGATGCAAGTTTTGCAAGAGTGATGCCGGGGATCGCTACACGGATGTTGGCCTGCGGGCTGGTTTGTTGTGCTTGGAGCAGGCTGGCAAGTGACGCCAAGTGTTGATCCATGATGCCAACCTCACTCAGCTCAAACGCTAGCAGCGCTTCCATCGCAATGTTGATCGGATCTGGCTCGCGTGTGCCTGGGAATCGCTCAGTCGGCTCTAACACCGCGAGGCTGTTTTCAAGTTCTCCAGCAGCAAATGCGACGCACGAGTTAGCGTGTCTTCCCTGGTCGGTTCTGAATCTGTGTCCGGATCTCACTGCAGCGCGAGCTCCAATTCCTGCCAGGCGTTTTGCTTCAGATAGTTCGCCAAGGCTAATCGCAGACTGTGTTGCCCAGTACGCAGCATTCGTTTCGGGGTGAGGATCGCGGCTGACGTTCATTGACAGCACCCGTCGGCCTGTTGCCAATGCTTCCTTACTTTGACCGCTGGCTAGCAGAACGATGATGCGACGTCCGCGCGTCCAGAGCTCCAGCTGATCGTCTTCCAGATCGAGCGCTATCTTTAGTGCCCGGTTGTTTTCCTCAAGTCCCTCTCTGGGCTTGTCGAAGTGTTGGCCAAGGAACGCGCCGCGTTGACCACGGATCCACCCCTCATGTGCCGAACCCGGCTTTGCCAGTTCAAGCGCTCGACTGCAAACATCGAACAGGTCATCGCTGTAGAGGAAATATGGGCGTGATGCCATCTCGAGGGCTTTGTCATAGCGCCCGGCAGCGAGGTACGAGTCAAACGCGTCAGTCAGTGTGCTTGATCGAGCATATGCCTCGGGTGCGCCGAGTTGGGCGAGGGCAAGGGAGTGATAGACGTCGCCCCTTAGTTCTGAAGGCCCCTCAAGCCTTTCCAGAGCGCCTATAAGATGATCGACAGCACCCGAATAGTTGAGCGAATTCATAGCTTCGATGGCGGCCATGTACATGCGTCTAGCAACTCGTTCGCCATCCAGAAGAGGTTCAGCGTGGATCGCGTGATACACGATCTCCGCTTCTGATATGTCCCGACCTGAGCCACGTTCCCGGTCAAGCTGCCCATACAGGCGATGATGCAGTTCGACTCTCTCGGCCGTTGTGAGCCGGGAGTGCAACGTATCTCGAATCAAGCCGTGGGCGAACCTGTAACGCCCAGGATGCCCAAACTCCTCACGAACCACGCCCGCCTGGACCGGCTCACTCATTAGCGACAGGATCCGCTCAACGGACTCGATGCCCGTTGCACTGGCGAGTCGATCTAGTCCGAACTCGAGTCCTATCGTCGCTGCTGTACCAAGCAACTCAAGGCTGCCCTGGGACAATGCTTCGACGCGATGAAGAATGACACTCTGGATCGAAGCTGGCGGCTCCAGCGGTAGATCAGAGATTGGTGATCCGCCGCGCCGTCGAGTTCCAACCGATGCTCTGAGGAAGTCAGAGTACAGCAACGCGAACAGCGGATTTCCTTCAGAACGCTCTATAGCGAGGTCATTCAGGCCAACCTCATTACCGAGTGGATTATCGAGCTCGACCAATCGTCGAACATCTTCATCATCAAGTGGATTCAGGGCCACCACAGTCCCGGTAGGTGGGGACAAAAGCTGCTGCCATCGTTCAGGGTCTGAGTGACTCCGGGCGGTAAGCAGGATTCGTAAGGGAGCATCGGACGGAGCAGCTGCGAGAAATCTGATCAGTTCGAGGGTCAGGTTGTCTGCCCAGTGTATGTCCTCAATCAGAATCGCAACTGGAACGATACCGGATACGGCATGCAAGAGTGAGGTGGTGCTCTCGAGCAGCCTGCGTCTGACGCTATTGACGTCATTGGCTGGAGTTTGGCCTATTGACGACTCTTGCGATTGGCCTGAAGCGTTCACTCCAGCAGGCAGGTGCTTTTGGATTTCGTCAGCTTCGCTGACAAGTTGCCCTGAAACCTGTCGATACTGTTCAGAACGGAAACATTCCGTGATGATCTGGACCCACGGCAGGGATCCTGGGATAGCCATCAATTCGCTACACCACCCTCTCAACACAAGAGTCCCCATAGTGCGCAAGCGATGTGACATCTCATCGGCCATAGCGGACTTTCCAATGCCGGGTTCTCCGGTGATGGTCACTACGCGTCCGCGCCCCACATTCCCTGTCCACAGCGCGCGGTGAATCCGCTCGATATCAACTTCTCGTCCGACCAGTGACAGTCGCTCAGGAGTGGCTATTGGAGCCAGGCGACTGGGAGGACTACCGGAACCGTTTCGGATGAAAACTCCGCCTGACCGGCCTCGGATCGATTCGATTTCATGCCCAGCTTGCTTGAGCGCTGCAAGGTCAGACTTGATTGTCCTCGTGGTCACGGAGAACCTTACAGCGAGTGACGAGATCGGAATTGCCGAATTCTTGGCTGACAAGGTTGCAAGAATCTCGTGTCTTCGCTGCGAGGGAGCAAGCGTGGTGGCGGTGTTTTGCACCAATTTCATCATTCCGGCTAAATGGTGAAATCTCTTCGGTGCATAGTATCCGACCAGGATACATTCTGCTTGTTTGCTGTCTCGTATCGTGCTCCAACTCAGCGGGTTTTCACACTGCGAACTTATCTCGAAAAGTTCTGCCTATCATCCCCTCTGGTCCAAGATGTGAATATGCGAAAACGAAGTGAGATGGTAGGCCGAACCCTTGATGGGTATCGTGAACAGCCTACCGATTGGAGCGTCCAATCAAACGAGCGTTCAGGATCTTCGAAGCTGCCTCAGCCCTTGTTCGGGACTGTGTCTTGGCCAGAATCTTGGTCACGTGACCGGCGACTGTTCTCTCAGAGATGAAAAGAGTCCCTGCAATCTCCGAGTTGCGCTTGCCCTCGATCAGCTGCTCGGCAATCCGATGCTCTTGACGGGTGAAACCAAAACCTGAGCGTATTGCATCTTTTATCTGCACCGACAACTTCTGCAGCACGTCTCGTGCCATTCCCATTGAGATGCCATCCGCCAGCTTGATGCCGACCTCAACGTCAACCAGGAGTTCTTCGAGCCCTCTCTGCCTAGTGGAGTTGAGAATCGCTTCGGCATAGTCAATAAGGGACAGGAGGTATTCCGCTATCGCCCCGCTTGATCGTGTCACCTCTAGCGCTCGCTCATAGCCCTCTAGTGCCATCTCAGGTTCGCCCGTAGCTGACAGTAGCCGTGCCCGAATCCTTTCCATTGAGAACGGCGGCACAAATCCCAACGGCAGGCTGGCGTCCCCACCAAAGACGATTGGTAAGGATTCAAGTTCGTGAAGCGTACTCTTTGCGAGCTCAGCATCCGCCTGCTGAGAAGCAAGCAATCCCCTGGCGGCCACTATATTCGCGTAGTGAGCCAGCATGAACCTGTTGACTGGTCGCACTTGGTGCCGCAACCAACTGGAGGCAACTGAATAGGTCCCTGTCTCGACTCCGGAGTCCATCATCCAGACAGCACAACTGGCAGCTGAGTTGAGTACTTGCTCTCGGTCTCCAACCAGTGCAGCAGTCATAACTTTGTCGATCCTGTCGATAGCGTTTCCGCTTTCACCGCTCCAGGTCTGCAAAACCGCAGCTATTGGATCCCAGGACAGAATTACGTGGTGCTCGAGGAGCCACTGCAGTCTCTGGCGAGCGCCGTCGAATTCGCCACTGATCAATTCGTCTCGTAGCAATCCTCGATTCGCCAGGTTCATCCGGGAGCGATTACCACTTTGAAATGCGAACTCTAACGACCTCTGGTCGTTTGAGATCGCCTTGCTGAGCTCACCTGACCTGAACTGCGCTGCAGCCAGCCAGTGATAGCAATGCATCGCCGCTTCGCTGTCTGCGATAGTTGAGCTCAGTCTTGCTGCCCGTAATGCAACTCGTTCGCCATCTGCGATATTTAGAGATTGGATCAAGAACTGGGCGCGACGACCTTCGTTCCATGTCTCCAGTTGTCCGTCACCGTGGATTCGAGCAATGCGATTCGCTTCGTCCAGGTCCGAAATCGGTACCTCGCCGCGACGACCAAAGAATCTTCGCGACAGCAATTGCCCCTTTTCCAGCGAATCGGGTTCGCTGATGCTGAGAGCTTTCTCGGTGAGATCAGAAACCTGTTCGGCAATTGGTCCGTGGACGGGAATTAGAGCTAGCGATATCGCTTCCATTTCGCGTCCTGCTGAGCAGTACAAGTCAAACGCCATAGAGAACTGTTCTATCGCCTGCTCCTCAAGATCAAGTCCGTGCGCGCACTTTCCAAGACCAGCATGTGCGCGGGCGAGCTGCAGCGGATTCAACTCGTCACCTAACACCTCTTCTAGGAACGATTGAAACAGCGATCGGCCTTCACGCCAGGCCAGTCGCTCGACGCATTCCTCACCTGCAAGGAGCCGGTATTCGCGGATCTGTTTAGTTTTTGACAGGCTCAACGACTTCTCTAGATGCTCCAGCACCTTCGCCACAGCGTTCGCATTCGTGTCAATAAGATGGCGCGCCCAGAGTGCGTGAAGTGTCTCCTTCTCAAGATCCCTGATCTGCTCGTAGACCCCAAGATGGACAAGCTGATGCCTGAATCTCCAAGTTCCAGGACTGTGTGGATCCGTTTCGATGATCCCTAGATCAGACCCTTCGCTTAGGGCATCGGAAGTCTGTTTGTGGCTGATTTCAAGGATGCCTCCAACCGCACTAGGCGAAAACTCTCGACCATAGGCAGACGCCAGATTCAAAAAACGGCCCGTCAGGTGTGATAGGCGATTCATCTTTTCGTTGATGAGTTGACTCAACGTTCGTGTTCGGACGGAGGGGTCCACATTGAGCTTTGAGACCAACTCTTCCACAAATAGTGGAACACCTGCGGATTGGTGATACATTTCCGCCACGATCTCATCGGAAATCTTCCGTCCGGTTCGACTAATCACCGATCGCACATCGTCTTCGTTCAGGGGTGACAGCGAGATTTGCACGACAGCGGCATCGCCGGCAAGATCGCGTTCCATAGCCTGCACGACTGAACTGTGCTCCTCTTCCTCGCCTCTGTAGGAAAGTACGATCTTTACCGGCAGATCTCGGCCATAGCCGAGTAAGTGCTGCAGAACTCGAAATGTAGCTGAATCGGCCCGATGAAAGTCGTCGATGAACAGGACTGCTGGAGTCTCCGCGAATAGACGTAGCAGATTGACAATTCTCCGCAGGATTCTGCCCTCATAGGCCAGCGGGTCACTCATCTGAGTGCCAGAGTTTTCATCCAATAGACCTGTTGCGCCCAGTGATCTCAGTACCTGGTCCCACGGCGCCAGACCTGCTGTCTGTGAAGTCTCAGAGCAACGGCCCCATGCGATCCGGGCTACATCTTCCAGTCCGCTCTGCAACTCGGTCAGGAATCGGGTCTTTCCGATACCAGCATCGCCACTCACGAGCAGGATGCTCAGCGCGTTAGGTTTATCAGTCTTGAGAAAACTGATCGCGTTCGTCAGTTCTCGCGTTCGACCAACGAACGGGAGTCCTCGATCTACGGGCTGCTTCCGCTTCGGATCATCCAGAAACGCGCCGCCGGCACGTCCTCTTTCGACCACGACTTCGACGCCGTCATTTACCAACTGTCGAATGTCACGGCGGATCGTGCGAACGTCTACGTTTAGCTCTTGCGCTAGACGCGAAACAGGTGTCGGCATCGAGCTGCTACGCAGTCGACTAAGAATGGCTGAACGGCGCCGGTTTGCTCTCGGTGTCACGAAAATGTCCGCATTTCTAATCCGGACATATCTTACCCGTTTAGGTCTAAGAACTCACCTTGTCGCAATTGCGCAGCGAGCGTCGCTCAACCACTTGCGTAACCCCTCAGCAAACCAGAAGTCAGGTACTTCTGACCGTTCGATGTTCCTTCCCTCCTCTTAGCTTCGGTCCAGTTCCGCCTCGGACCTCTCGAAAACATGACCGACTGGTCCGAGGTGGAACTTAACGAGACCTAGCAAGTTAGGAGTTGGTCATGTTTATCTCAAGAAATCGCACCGCAACAATCGACGCAAAGGTGTTGCACAGCTTTCTGCTCTCGGCTCTGATTGCCGTTGTTACTTTGGCATCAGCATGTTCGAACGACAGCGAATCAGAGCAACCGGAGCTTGACCCGACACCAAGCGTTTCTGTTCCGACTTCAACCAACGTTCCTCCGACACCCACGGCGATTACCCCAGATCCGACCGATGAACCCGATCCAACAGCAACAGTCCCGCCGGCGCAGTCAACGGAAACGGTAGTGAGCGGTCCGTCTACTCCAGAACTCAACGGGACCACAGTCGGCAAATTCCTGGACCCCAGCATCTTCCCAGGCTCGATGATTCATGATGGCGAGAACCTCTGGTTGCATTTTGGCGGTGGTGACGCGTTTATTGGCAAGATTTCGCCCAATGGTGAGAGCTTAGGAGTTTTTCGAGGGGCACGTGAAGGCGTGAAAGGGATGGCATTCGATGGCACCCATATCTGGACTTCAGATTTCCTCGAAAGCGAGGTACGAAAACTGAACCTAGATGGCGAGACGGTAAAACTTATCCCCGCTCGAAACCCCCGCGGCCTTCGGTACAACGGTGATTCGATGTGGGTAAGCCTGGATGACCAAGAATGGGTCCTGCTCTCGTTGGAAGGACAAGAGCTTGCTCGACGAACTACCCCTCCGGGGGTGCCGTTCGAGGGCAGTTACTGGACGATCAGTGAAGATCGAGCCTCTGTTCTAGAGACGACGGCCGAAGGAACCGTACTAACCAGCGTTGCACTTGATGGCACTTCCGCACAACGTGGCAGCGGAATCACCGTGGACGGAGACGTTTTCTGGTTATCCACCGGAACAGATTCGACAACTCGACTCGATCCGAGAACAGGATCGCAATTCACATTTGTGACTGGGCCACGAAACGATGCGACATGGCTCGACGGTAGTGTGCCGATCGGTGGAGGCATGATCGTGACGGAGTCCACAGTGTGGATCACCACCGGTAGCCAGAACGCTGGAGGTGCGATCATGGGATTTGCGAAGGATGGCAAGGAAAAAGGTACGTTTGCGTTGGAGACGCCTCCGGGAGATGCAACTGCTTACGGAGCCGGCATGTTGTTCTTCCGGGTCGGTGGGCGGATATTCGCCGTTCGTGAAGAAGAACTCGAAGCAGCCCTCACGCCTCCGACCATTGACGACGAAGTGACCGGCAACCCTGTCGACGCTTTCAACGGTCTCACAACCAGGCCCTTCCCGAACGCTCTTCACGATGAGTCGGTCGCTCTGGAGGCGAACCAAGTCGAAAAGCTGTGGGAAGAATGGCTTGGAGACGGTGTTGGAGGTTACGTCTACGCCGACGTGACTGGCGATCAATTCAATCCTCAACACGAGTTGCGGACCGACGGGGATTACACGCTAACTTCCACTTTCTACAACTGCGGGGATGGTGGAAACGTTCACGGAGGTTACGATCCGACTTCACCTGGCTACGGCAGTGCAAGATTCTGGGTACAGTTTGAGCAAGACGAATCAGGCTCATGGAACGATGTCCAGATCTTGATTCGAGATCCGAGAGATAAAGAAGCACCACCCTTCTTCACCGCCCGAATGTGGGTAGATGGAGCTAATCCTGTCCAATCTGCAGGCGGGTCAGTTCCCGACTTCTGGATAGTAGTCAAAGAACTCGAAGAAGAGGTTTGCTGAGTCAATCTGGTATCGAACGGACTCTCACTACAGGACAATCGATAGGCCCGTCAACCCAACTTCGACGGGCCTGCCTCCGTCTTTGGATACGTTGATCTCCGATCGGTAATGTGAGTTGGTGCTGTCTAAAGCCGTTTCAAGATGTCCTCAAGTTGAAATTCATCTCGAAAAGTTCTGCCTATCATCCCCTCAGCTCCAACGAACGGGAAGACAGAACTCGGAATATTCGGTGACCGAGGCGGTTATCACTGGAGGCGATGTTTTCATTGGCATTGAGTCAGAAACAGCGGCATTTTGTGCCGCTGGGGACGACAAAAACGTAACTGCCCCCGGAGCCTATCCGGGGACAGTTATCGCTTGAGCCCTCATGGAGGAACAGCGCCATCAGACACAAAGACTCTCCAACAGATTTCTATTCAGCCCATCTTTATCGTTTCGTTGGTCGAGTGTGATGCATCACGCCGGTTTGCCCACGCACCTTTGCTCTACAACGAAGTCCTCGACGATCGTATCGCCGTTGACGACCTTCATCTGCACCGAACCTGAAACGTTAATTACCTGATGTGCGTCGTTCATCATGTGGTTTGTCAGGCCAACGGTGAACACCTCTGTGCCGCTCGGCAACACAGAGTCGGTGATGCCACGGGCAGTCCTTCCTGAGAATCCATCGGACGACCAGAACGCGCCCAAGAGAGTGCTGTGAACGTGTGTGCCTCCAGCGCCATCAATAAACACATGATTCAGAATCTGACCTTCGAAGTTGAGCGTGTGATTAGCGTCATCACAGGGATTGGTACCCGGGAAAGAGAACGAAAGTGGACTCCACTCTGCTGGCCCCGCAGCTGAAACGGGTGGCGATGCCATACCTACGATCCCGGTCGCCAAAACTGCAACCGCCATGAACAACAGAACTTTTGTGGCAATGACTCGATTGATGCTCATCTATACCTCCGGTGAACAGGATTAAATGGCCGGGTACATACGGGCACACTTTGAAGGCAGAGCTGGTCGCTTAACATCCGCAAATCGGACGATTTGCAGCGTCTAGCCGCAGCAGGAAATTAACGTACTGAGAGACTTTAGGCGGTCAGCTAGAGCAGTTGCACTCGGTGGGCGTACGTTACGGATTCGGCACGGTTAGCAGCACCGGTCTTGCGAAGGATATTGCGTATGTGGGTGGCCACTGTGCTGGGAGCCAGATGCAGCGACTCTGATATTTGTCTGTTAGTAAGGCCTTCGACGACTAGCCGAAGAACATCAACCTCACGTTTTGATAGCCCCGCCGGATAGACTGGCTTGCCACTGCCATGCGCCTTTGACTGCTGCTGACGAAGCAATCGCCCCAGCGCAACCATCCCTACTTGGTCGCAGATCTGCAGTCCCTGATCGATCAGTTTCGAGGCCGCGTACCTGTCGCCCTTTTGCAGCGGAACGCTAGAGTAGTCGTAAAGGGTGTGCGCTAGCTCAGGCAGATACCGGGCTTTCTCCAAGAATTTCACCGCCTGTTCAAAGTAGCTTGTTGCCAGTTCAAGGTCCTCAGTAGCAACCGCCATTTTGCCGAGCGCACGGTGAAACGACATCGGTGGCTGGAACTCACCGCTGAGGATCCTCAGGCCCTCAACCTCGAGTGTCTTTAGCTTTTCCATATTGCGATTAGCTATGTCGCCATCACCACGAGCAGCGGCGTCGAGACCGCCCGCAATCCGCATGAGGACTGAACTACTGGTATTTATCGCGGCATCTGTGTCTACCCTCGGGAACGAAGCTATAGCCGAGCGAAGCATGCTCAAGTGTTCCGGAGATTCCGAAATAGCCGCTATCCGTGCAATCACGAGTGTAAGCGGTCCCGAGCGGCGCCTCAGACCGCGGTCTCCGTGCCATGAAACCTGGCGGATTCCGTCGAGGGCGGAACGGAGCGCTTCTTCTCCGCCCACGGGATCTCCTTTTTCGAAAAGTAGCAGTGCCAGGTTAGAGTCGTCGATGAGTCCCTTGGAGTCCGGACCGAGCTCGTTTGCGAGGTAGTCCGTCTGGTTTAACGCGTCATCCCACATTCCAAGCGCGTGCGAGAGCTTTCTGCGCAGATCGACAGCCTGCACTACCAGGAATTTGTGCTGGAGAGATTGCGCGAGGTCCAGGTAGGTATTCGCGTACTGGTCAGCCTCTTCGCTATATCCTTCACAGATCGCTGCATGCCCCGACCAGAAAAGCGCGTGAGCTAATGCAGCCTTATCCTCCATGAACGCCGAAAGTCCCATCACCCGTCGCCCATAGTCGAGCGCCTCGCCGGATCTGAATAGTGTCATCTGTTGAGACACGCGTCGCGCGTAGGTCCAGATCCTGAGCGGTTTGGAGTCGTGTCGCTCGGCTATCTCAAGGGCACGAACAAAATCATGCTGTCCCTGTTCGGCATCACCTAACAACGAAGTTGATAGCAGAGCTCTTCTCGATAGCATCCACCCTAGTTCGATCGAGTCCGGGACGGCCAACGGAATGGCCCTCTCGATCAGTTCCAGCCAGGTGAACGATCCCCAAGGATAAGGATGAGTTGCCATTGCAACCGCGGACTCGTTTTCTCCTGCGGCCAGGAAAGTATCAAACGCCGTGACCATTGATTCGATTGAAGGTTCAAGTTGCTCGAAGGCCACCTGTGCTCGACCAAGCGCAAAATAGACGTCGCCTTTGATCTTGCTTGGCGCCTGGTCTTCCACCAGTTTCTCGGCCCGCGTCAGCACCGCGAGCGCATCGTCATACGCGAGGGTCGCCAACGCCTTCTCTCCGGCCTCGTACAGATACTGCAGCACTACATCGGCACCTAGAATTGGAAGTGCCTCATAGGCGTGATAGGCAAGTTCAGTAGTTCGTTCGCCGAATCGCTTCGCTTCGACCTGGAACGCTTTGACTATCGCGGCATGCATCTCTATTCGGTTTCCATCATTTAACGCACTGCGCATGGCTTGACGCGTCAGCGCATGGACAAATCGGTACCGGCCCGGCCTACCTTGGACCTGTTCCAGCACACCGGCTTCCTTGGCAATGTCCAACAGACTCAACGCGTCTTCGACGCTGTATTCCGGAATCAGGACACGAAGAAGATCTATACCAAATTCACGTCCCAAGATAGATCCGGCTTCCAAAACACTTCGGCATTCGCTGTGAAGTTCGTCAACACGAGAGCGCACCATCTCCTGGACCGTTTTCGGAACATCGATAGTGTTGTTCCTGGCTGGTGAGTTTCTGCTGGGCCTCAGGCGATTGGCATTATTTAACGCACGGGCAAACTCCTTCAAGAACAGCGGATTTCCTTCGGCAAGCGGAATGACTTGCTGCAACACTTCTTGAGTCACGGATTCGTCAGTGGCCACAGTCAAGAACTCAACCGATTCTTGGTTTGATAAGCCGCTGAGCTTGATCTTCACTTGGTCAACAATCTGAGATCCGAAGCCCGTCCGTTGGCCCACTCCTGGATCCGATTCGCGACTGGTAACTATCAGTCCTAAAGGCTGATCGGAGAGCATATCGAGGAAGTACCGTAGTAGTTCAACGGAGGCAGGGTCAGCCCAGTGGATGTTCTCGACGATGACAAGCTTTGCCTGATCGCCTGACTCTAACCTGACAAGATCCCCTACGGCGGAATAAAGTTCGAATGGACTTGAAAGCTCTCGTGGCGGTACAGCGACTTCGGTGTGGGGCGGCTGGATACCTAGGTGAGCCAATGCGGCCCAGTCGATAGAACCTCGAACTGAAAGGTTTCGGACACCTAGAGCCTCGATCACTGATCTGCAGGTCTGGATCCAAGGCCAGTAAGGAGGTGATCCCTCCTGTTCTGTGCACCAACCTATGTGAACGGACATATTGCGAACGGACGCAAATGCCGCGACTTCCCTCACGAGCGTGGTCTTGCCTATCCCTGGGGGTCCAGTCAGCCAGGCAACTGCAGGGTTTCCGGATTCAACTGTGTAAAGGGTTGCAAGAAGTTGCTGAAGCTCCTCGGAGTAGCCGATGATGCTGGATCCGATTGGCTTCTGTGCCATACTGCCTGGCGATTTGTTGCCCGCTAGTATTACCCCACCGCTCCTGCCAAGCGATGACTCGATCTCGATCCCCGCTTCACGTAATGTCGCCAAATCAGTGTTGATGGTCCGAGTTGTCACACCCAGAATCCGGGCCAGTTCACGGGTCGTTATGATCGAACCTCTGTACCGCAGGATTTCGTAAATGCGTGACTGTCTTCTTGACGACTCTGTGACCATGGCCAACTAGGAAACGCGTTTCGCTATTTAGTAGAAAAGGCGAAATATACATGACATGGTCACGGGAAGCAGACATCACCAGCGCTCTACCGTTGGGGTTCTCCCCACTGCCTGAGTGTTTCGTAAACTTTTCGAAGTGCCTGTTAGCTCGAAAATATCGTGAAAAGTTCTGTCGATCGTCCCCTCTGGTCCATGGAGTCAACCTCAGAACTTTATTGATCGGCCCTTTTGCATTGCATATTTCGTAATATATGCAAATGTCTGCAGCCCAAAGACGTGCCGGGATTGTCGAAGTCCTGCGCGAGGCAAAGGGCCTGGTGTCTGTTCGTCGACTGTCAGACCAGTTCCGGGTCAGCCCACGAACAATCCACTACGACATCTCGGCCATCGAAAAGTCGGGTATTTCGGTGGGTGTCAGGCGAGGCCGCAGCGGCGGATTTTTCATTCGATCGCGTGAAAGTAGGAACACCGACGCTGCAGAACGAGCTCAAGACCGCCACGAACAATCTCCGATAGTCGGTTACCAAGGTGTTCGTCGCTCACTCTCGGAGATCGCATCAGCCGACCAATTAGCCCCATCTAACATTGTCGCCCTCGTAGGCGTAGCCGGGATCGGTAAATCTCGCCTGGCAGAAGAGTATCGTCAGCGCACCCAACCAATTGTCTGCGGGTTCACACAATCAGACAAAACCGTTGGGTTCGAGCCGTGGCGTTCGATCCTCCACCAGTTTAGCGAGACCAACGACTCGGTTTCCGTTGCGCACTCGAATCGCCTCTCTGTGACCAACACTGCGAGCTTTGGCCAAGACGACCAAGAGCAACACCGTGACAGGTACGATTTCTTCACCCACGTTTTCGATTCAATCAGGACCGCTTGCACTCGTGGTCGGGTTTCAATCCTATTCGAAGACATCCATTGGGCCGACGAAGCGAGCGCTACTCTTCTCGAATTTACAATCCGCCGCGCTCACGCCGAAAAACTGCACTTGGACATCGTGATCACTACCCGTCCGCGATTTGAAGCTGAAAATTCGGAACTGATCGGCGGTGTTTTGAATGCGATTAGGGAAACGTCTGGTCGTTTGCACGAACTTGAGGGGCTCGACCGGACAGAGTGCGCTGAGCTGGCATCAACACTGATTTCGACTGAACTTACTCCGGCATTCATTGACCGGCTCTTCGAGAAATCGTTGGGTAATCCGCTATTTGTCACTGAGTATGCGAGACTCATCCGATCTGGCAGCAGCCTCGAGGATGCGGTGTTACCAGGATTAGTGCGCGATCTGCTCGAACGCCGTCTTACAAGTCTTGATCCGTCGACAAGGAAGTTACTGGAATCGGCTTCAATGCTTCAGGATCATGTCGATCTGCAGACGTTGAGGAACGTCTACGGAACCCTGCGTGACGACGAGATGATCGAGGCGGTAGAAGACGCTCTGGAGTCACGAATATTAAAGGAAACGTCAGGGGACCCTTCTAGCTTCGAATTCACCCATCCATTGTTCCCTGAGACGATTCGCGCTTCGATCAAATACTCCCAAAAGGTTCGAAAGCATTCCTGGATTGCTGCCCGTCTGGAAAGTCTCTATGGTGAACATGCAGATTCACGCGCAACTGAAATTGCCTTCCACTTGAGGCACGGCCAGCCCGTTTCCGATCCGCGCAAACTGATTCAGTACTCGATCGTTGCAGGCAACAATGCCCTTGCTGCCTTTGCCTGGGAAGACGCTCGCCTCCACTTCGAAACTGCCCTCAACGCCAAAGGCTCGATCGAAGACACGGAAACCGCTGAAGCTCTTCTGGGCCTTGAGAAAGCTACGACCCCGATGTCCACGGCGATCGGAACGCCGGTTTTCAACGTGGCGAATTTCGAGAACCTCATAAAGGCGTTTCACATCTTTCTTGAAGCAGGCGAGACAGCGAGTGCGATTGAAACAGCAAGCAGACCACCGATCGGTTCAATACAGAACCCAGAGTACTTTCTCATGCAGGAGTCAGCCCTGGAACTGGTGGCACCCGGCAGTCTCGACCACGCAAGAGTTCTGACAGCACGGGCCACATGCCTCAGCAATCATGAGTTGAACCCTGACCGCGCAATAGCGTTAGCCATGCAGGCCTTGAGGATCGGAGACGAGATAGGCGATGATGCCGTCCAAATCCGTGCACTACACCAGTTGCAGTGGACGAGCTTTATTTATGGTGAACGGCATGCATCGGTCAAATACGGCGAAGATGCTCTGAAGCGAGCCGAACAAGCGACCGATATCTGGCAGCAGGGTGGAATTCTCTTCTTCCTGGTTCATGCAGGGCTTTGTCTGGGACTAACGAAGAAAGTCAGAGTTTGGGCGAGTCAGCTGCAAGACGTTGCCGAGAAAACTCAAGCGCACAACCGGCTATGGCAATCCGGCTTTGCGAATGCGGTTCTAGCGGGGCTCACCGGGGACGATGTAACAACCTTGGCAATTCAACCCAGGATCTCCGAGTCAGACCGTTCAGCACCGATGTACTTGCCGCAGCAGGCATTCAGGCACTTTCTTCGAAACGAACACAAAATTGGGTACGACTTGTTGGCGTCGACTGAACAATTGCTGAACCGGGATTTACACGCTCATGCTAGAGCCAACTTTGGGATGCGCGTCGCCGTAATCGCCAATCTGATCAAAGACGAAAGGCTAGCGCAACAGGCGAAGGAGCTGATCGAGTCCGAAGTTGAGCCGAGGCAGTCTCCACATCCTTCGTCCGACATCGTGCGGGCAATTGGCCGAGGATCGTCGGCGGCTGTTCTGAAGGATAAGGATCGGGCACGCGATGCTTACCTGGAACTGGTTCCCTATCAGAAAAGTGCAGAGTCGGGATTCTGGAACATCCCAACGAGTATCGACCGACTGCTCGGCACCCTTGCGGCAGTTCTTGGAGATCCGAGTGATGCAGCCAGTCACTTTGAAGATGCCATAGCGTTCTGTGATGCTGCAGGATTCATACCAGAGGCCATATGGACCAGGCTTGAGTTTGCCGATTTCCAGCTCAACAAGCCAGGACGCCCCCCTCTGCATCGGGTAGGTACGCTGACCAATGAGGCCGAACATCTGGCGCGCTCGCATCAGCTGAGATATCTAGAACGGTGGTCGTTGTCACTTCAGCAGCGGGTCGGAGCAAGTAGTCGTGTGAACACTTTTGCACTCACCAATCGGGAACGAGAAGTGCTGCAGCTTCTGGCGCAAGGAATGACTGACCGCCAGATCGCTGAGTCCTTGACAGTCTCAGTCCATACAGCCAGAGGCCACGTACGGTCCATCCTCAGCAAGACCGGGGCAAGATCACGCACCGAAGCCGCTCTCCAATTGAGCGCACCGTAGTTAGAGCCGCTGTTAATTAAACGGCCAATTCTGGGGGTGTTGAATGCAACGCGAGTGAAGATTCTGACCTGGCCTCACGTAGGCCTTCTCGCTATTACACGTTGACCAGGTCTGCGTGGTGTAAGCGAGATCCAAATCAAGGAGGTCACAATGAGACTCGCGTACTTAGTCGGTCGGCGAAGGATTCTGGCCGGAATGCTGATGCCGGTTACTATTGCAGTCCTCATGCTGGCAGTAATGACTGCCGTAGACGGAAGGTCAAAGGAAACGCTGACAGTTTCAGCAGACGGGAATGGGAACCAGCCCGGCTTCGTTCCATTCTTCACTCGGGTCGGACCATTTGGCCCAACGATTCGTAATGACGATTGGGTAGTTCTCTACTTCTATTACGAAGAACCGGAGAGCTGCGTCCCCGGCGGATTCAACCTGCTAGGCATGTTCGGGCCAGCGCCAGCGTTCTGCAGCACACCCTCAACTGATGGCGTCGCGCTGCCAAGTCCAGGACCATCGCCGGTGCCAAAGCATCAGTCGTTCGTTGGGAACGGCAACGTACCAGTTTGGCTCGTCGATCCTGCGGAGTTTGATGCGATTACAGCAGACGGTGACTTGCTAATCGGTGAAGTGGAGCCGATCGCGTTGAAGGGTATTGCGTCTCAGTTCCACGAGACGCTACACCCTGGTGGAGGTGCAAATCAGCTCATGATGAGTACAACTGCTCATGGCGTCACCGATTCTGGAGACAGCTTCAAGTTCAGCGCTCATTACACGTTGTTTGGCAAGAAAAATGGCGCCTCTGTAGTGAAGGTCAACATTCACTGACCGGATCGCAGACCAATTGAATTAGGATCGGAGTCGCTGTTCAAGGCGGCTTCGATCCATTTCAGTTGGACGGGATTCTGAATCCATCTCGAAAAGTTCTGCCTATCATCCCCTCTGGTCCGTCCCGCAAATGGCAGAACGCGTTGGGTCTAGCCGTACAGTCGCACTGACGTGTGTCGGCCTAACTGTTTTCTAATGCAGTCGCAGCCGCGTTGACGTTCTTAAGTGTCTTACGCATGCCTTTCTGGATAGCCGATGCGCGGCGCGTAACCATGTAGAAGAGTTTGAATGCCCAGCCCATCGACCGAGGTTCGACTACCCTAAACGAGTGGCTGAGACGCGTGCCCGAACCGCTCGGTTCTAGACGGAACCACCAGGTGACATCCGGAGCGGTTTTGGGATTGCCACTTTTCATCGGAGGTGGGAAGGACTTCCAGGAGAACACCTTCGGGGGATCGAATTCAACGCATTCAGAGCGTGCAACAAACTCACCTGCGAACTTGACCTTCTCGTCCGCCTCCCAGCCTGTTCCGACATTTACCGGTCCGTCGATCCGGATTGCCTTGACCTCTCCACTCCCTGCCAGCTCGTGATGGCGCGCCACGTCAGATACGATCTCCCACACCGTTTCTATTGGTGCCTCTATCTGTATCGACTCAGTTGCCTGCCACATTAGATCTGCTCCTCTCGTACAACTGTCTGAACATCTCTTTCCCGTCGACTGACTGGGTGCCGTCCCACTGTTCGACCTCCCTGGTCGCCCACTCTGACCAATCCAGCAACGCATCGTTAATGCGGACCAGGAAACCGACCATCAAGGTGATGATGTGGAGTCTTTCCGGAAATGGACCGCCAGTTTCGGCGTATTCCTGGATGAACTGCATGCCGCGAACGTCTTCCTTGATCGCCAAGTCATGGATCGCACGGATCTGTTTCGCCAGCTGTTCGGTCGTTCCCTGATCACCGAAGAAGACCTTCAGAATCGCGCCGAACTCAATTGACATCGGCTCACCTGGTACATCAAGCCATCCCTTCAGCGCGTCACGGCCTTTTTCGGTGATGGAGTACACCGTGCGAGGTCGCTTACCGGTTTTCTCTTTTTTTGCTGTTGCCAAACCGTGAGCGACGAGGTTTTTGGGTTCTTCGTAGATTTTGCTCTGGGCTCTTGGCCAGAAGTTCCTCAGGCTCCGTTCCATCTGTTGGGCCAGTTCGTAGGTCGTCCAGGGCTTGATTGCAAGCAGTCCCAACAGTGCATATGACGTTGTGGTGAGTTTAGCCATGACCAGTTGACAATACTCCTATAGGGAGGATATAAATACTCTGTATGGGAGTATAGCTGTCTCATACCTCGAACGCAACACTCGTGAACCGAACACTTTGAGGGAGTAGAAAGAATGCGAACGAACTTATGTGACCTATTGGGCATCGAACATCCGATCATCCAGGCTGGAATGGGGTCATTTACATCCCCTGAGTTGGTGGCAGCGGTCTCCAACGCGGGAGGTCTCGGCACGATCGGTGCCGCGACATTGAGCGCGGAAATCCTACGATCGGAATTGGCACAGGTCCGTGAACTGACTGACCGGCCTTTCGCCGTCAACCACACAGTACGGTCCCTCGATAAGGAGGCATTCGACCTCACGCTGGAAGCAAAGCCTGCTCTTGTTTCATTCGCGATTGATGATCCGGGTGAATTAGTTCAGCAGGCACACGACACGGGAGTGCTCGTGATGCTCCAGGTCCCGACTGTGGGACGTGCGCGAGAGGCGGTCGCATTAGGCGTTGACATCATCGTGGCGCAGGGTTCGGAAGCTGGTGGGTTCGGGGGTAGTGTGTCAACGCTGGCATTGGTGCCACAGGTTGTCGACGTAGCGGACGGTATACCTGTGGTCGCCGCGGGAGGGATTGCCGATGGGCGAGGGCTAGCGGCTGCATTGATGCTCGGTGCTCAGGGAGTAAACATCGGTACACGTTTCCTTGCAGCTACAGAAGCCCCGGTCAGCACCGGTTGGAAGCAAGACATTGTGGACGCGCAATCCGAAGACCCTCAAAAGTTCGAAGTCTGGAATGACATCTTTCCACCTGACGAGGATTCCTACCCGGTTGTACCGAGAATGCTTGCGTCATCGTTCGTTACTAAGTGGAGGAATAACGGGGACGCAGCCAACCAGGAAGCAGAGAAGTTGCGAGGGGAAGTGTTCACTGCGATGCAGGAGCGCCGCTGGGGCGACCTGATGCCATTCACAGGGCAAACAGCGGGTCTGATAGACGATGTCGTTCCTGCAAAAGAGATCATCGAACGAATGGTCACAGAAGCTGAGGCGACGCTCAAATCTTCGTCAATCCTTGGTTCTTGAGGCACAAGCTTGTTATAAGCCATGCGTGTTCAGTTTCGGTGAGTTTAACTGACTCGAAACTGATCTCGAAAAGTTCTGCCTATCATCCCCTCAGCTCCAAGACCCGCACTTGCAGAACCTCGCTGCATTTAGCTGGTACTTGAATGTTTTCAATACAACTCAGACTCAGTGCGAGCATCAGTCAGTATGTGGTCAATCTCCCGAAAGGCCTAAACTCGCCGTTGACTTCCAAATCCTGGGACGGAGTTGGTAATCACCCGAATGAGATAAGCGTTGCCCGAGCTGTTGATTCATAGACGTTGGAAACTCCGACCTGGCGCGCGGGAGAAAAACCTTGTGCAGTTGATTCAAGCCGAGATTATTCCCGCCTATTCCAAACTACCCGGGTGCAAACGCCTGGGCTTGATAAGACTTTTGGATAGCAGAGACTTCATAACCACTCAGCATTGGGAGAGCCGAGAAATTTGGTCGGCCTGCGTTGAGTCATCGGACTACGCTATGTGGTTTGAGGACTATCGCCCGGTATTGGATCAATGGGACGAGATGATGGAGTTCGTTGATGAGTGGGCCGGTGAGGAGTTGAATGTGGATCGAAATGGACTCTGACGAGGTGTATCACAAGTAACTCTCAACCAGCGGGAACTGCCAGCTTGACTATTCCGACGTCTGAGCAAGAAATCACATCAGAGTGGTTGTCCGCGGTTGTCGGTGAGTCATTGCCGATCCGCTCCTCCGACTCGCTGCAGCGAGATCGCATCGGAGAGAAGTTCGGATTTGCCAGCCACATATTCCGCTGTAGTTGGCACGCTGACGGGCGACCCTATTCTGTTGTGGTGAAGATTTGGAACACGGCGAGTCCCGCAGGGATTGGTGAGGTGCTCTTTTATAAGGAACTTGGAGAACCTGGTCTTCGGACCCCTGCCTGCTACTTCGCGGGACTCGACGGAGAAAACCAAGCAGCAGTTCTGGTCCTTGAAGATCTTCAGGATGTGACGCAGGGCGACGAACTTCTGCCAATAACCAGGAATCAATCTGGTGCAATCGCGGCACAACTGGCGCGCATGCATGCCAAGTGGATGATGTGCGACCCAATCGAGCGTCAGTCATGGTTGGTCGACATTTCGGTCTGGGAGCCAGGCGAAGACTGGCTTCACTCGAGACGCGCCCTGTTCCGTGAGCGGTTCGGAAGGTCCCTCGGAACACAAGGCGAGGCACTTCTTGATGGAATCGAGTCCGTACCTCAACTAGTCAATGACCGCCTTTCGAATGCCCGTGGGACGCTGCTTCATGGGGATCTGCACCTGGACAACATCGTCTTCGAGTCAGGAACTCAACCTGTGTTTCTGGATTGGGCCAGACCGGCTTGGGGACCCCAGGCCATCAACGTAGCCGATCTCATGTTTGGGATGGTTCCGCTCGAACTCGTTGACTCCGCTGTTGACGCTTACCTGAACGAATTCGAACTCCAATCGCCGGGTGCGTTGAACATCGAAACGTTCGAACATCAATTAGGCTGTGCGTTGCTTCGTAAGTTCGTAGCACGAACCTGCGGAATCGCTCGGTGGCAACCCACCGAACCCAGAGCATTGGAAATCATAGAATCCGGGCTACGGCACACAGCGGAGTTTGTTGAGTTCTTGACCGGAACGGAACGAGACTTGCTTTCAATCCTTGATTGAAGTCAGTCGACTCTCCAACGTTCGTACGTTCCGGTTCAAGCGAGCAGGAACGCATCTCGAAAAGTTTTGCCTACCAACCCCTCAGCTCCATGATCTGAATTCACTAACTCGAACGTGGAACATCACAACATGAAAGAGCGGTGATCGAATGGATCGACCACCGCTCTGTTGTTAATGCCAGGCTTCCTCTACGGTGCAGGTGGAGGTGGAGGCAAAGTGTCCCAGTGGCAGTTCACGTTGAGAATGCCAGTTGGTGTCAACACAGCCCGCCCACGTGTAGCGGGGAAAGCGGGCCCGCCGCAGATAAACGACGTAGAGACCGCTCGTTTTGGCGTTTCTGCAAGTCTCTCCAGTTCTACCAGATCGAACTGGCAGTGAACGTTCACTCGCCCACCTGGTCCATTGGGGATGATTACTACTTGAATGAACCCGCCGAATAGATCCCCTTCACTTGCATCAATGTACGGCTCAAAAATCGTCAGATCATCACCACCGGTTGGTTGAGCCTCAGCTTCGATTCCGCAGAGATCTCCTCTGACGATGTCTACACCGGCGCTCGCGCGATCGCTTGATCCAGCAAACTGAAAAGCCCCAACAGCGAGAGCTATTGCGGCGATTGTTAAGGCGACAAAACGCATGGACCTTGCTCCTTGATTTCTTCAGATGACCTCCAGGTTCCCTTCCACCCAGAGTTTCCTAAGGGTCGCCACGCCACGAAAGGACGTCTCGACGTGGGCGAGAGAATGGCTGGTCGACGAATGAATGGAACCCCTCAACATAGGGGTTTTTCCATGAATCCGGCCCAAGCGTAGGAACTTAAATAAGTCCGTGAAATGCAGCGATCTTCACGGCTTCGGCTCTGTTGGACGTGCCGGTTTTGCGCAAAATGTTGCTGACGTGCTCGGCGGCGGTATAGCGACTTATTGTCAGAACTTCTGCAATTCTCCGGTTTGAGTGCCCTGCTGAGACAAGTTTTAGCACTTCGATTTCTCTGACGGAGAGGCCGAATCGGTCCATGGCACCTATTCGAGAAGTTGCTCGGGCGTAAACTTCGTTTAACCGGGTAAGGCCTGTTGTCTCGAAGTTGAACTCCAGCTTAGTAGCGACCTCATTCGCTTGGTCGATCAGCTCCCCTGCTTTCAAGATGTTCGCCTTAGATGTTTCTGTCATCAGCCAGAACGCGTGATCACGCAGGATGAGATAGAGATCTGGGAGGAATCCAGCTTCAATGCATAGGTTGTACCCAATCGACCAATGCGCCGCAGCTTTGGCTGGTTGTTTCAACGTTTGAGCTGCCAATGCCAGAATTCCGTCGATCGCGCAGGGATGGCTCCACAGGCCTGAGTCCATCTCACCAGAGAATTTTTCTACCCTGTTGTACGAGGATGCAGCAGAGTACTTATCCCCCGTGAAGCGAGAGATCAAGCAGTCTGAGAGCGTCCAGCTCCGGGCGACACTTAATGGGATATCGACTTTGGCCCATTTAATCGAATCAGCTACCTTGGCCCAATCAGGGTCGAGTGTTATGTGCGACGCCCTCGCTAGGGTCCACTTCACACGCGCAAGATTCATGACCTGTCGACCACTCAAACCGGGATCTTCTCTAAGCCCTTGTAATTCTTGAAGCGCGCTTTTTTCATCGCCAAGCATTAAATCGAACAGTGCGTATCGAAAACGCGGCCACGCAGAACGTGTGAAAATTCGGTTGGAGTAATGGTGATGTGTCGTCATCAGATGACGATCTCCTGCCAAGACTGCAACGTTGTGAGTGTTAACAGCAGCAGTTCGGATCGCTTCAGGTTCGTGCGTCCTCTCAGCCAACTCGATGGCTTCCGTTGTCAGCTTTTTGGCTGAATCCAGGTCTCCCATTGTCAACAGTCCATTAACCGCACCTTGATATCCAGATGCTTTCGTATTTCGAGTACGATCCTCGGGACCATTCGTGATTTTCAGTGAGTAGCGGGTCATTTTTTGCCAGTTGGCCTGTCGCGATTCGATAAGGATCCGGCTCTGGAAAATGCGGGACTGAATTTCCTGATTCCCGATCCTTCCTGCGTAGGATTCTGCCGCTTGAAATGCACGATTCGCGGCCGCGTAGTCTTGCCTTGAGCTGTACCCCAACGCGTATCCGAGTCTTACTAATAAATAGGCTTCCGTTTCAGTACCGGGTTCGACCAATTCAAGTGACCGCTCTGTTAGATCTAACAGGCGGTCCACGATCCACAGCCGAGACGGCAGGTTACCGGCCATGATTTCGACTGATTTGTGGGATCTTCCAGTGGCGATGTAGTACTCGAAAACATCCTCGACAAAGCGAAACCCTTCGCCTTCTTCTACTGGGTCGGCATATCCGACGTGCATGATCGCTTTGCCGAATGCGAGCGCCGCTTCCGCCCATGTGTCATCTCTTGTATCGCCTTTGGCTTCCACCACTCGCCCGAAGTGGCGAATCGTCTCTTCAATATTCTTCACGCGCTCAGCGCGGCGACCGGCCTCCATGCTGTGTAGAACAAGCAAATCAGGGTCACCTTCTGGTCCAGCAGCCTCGAGGTGAAAGGCGATCCTTGCGGCGGAATCCGATCCTTCGTGTTGCTCCAAAACATCGGCGAGAGCACGGTGCGCCAGGTGAATTTGAGAAAGAGTTGCTTCGTGGTGGATTGCGTCTCGTACGAGTGCATGTATGAACCTGAAGTTATTCACTCCGGAGGCAATGATCCCGGCGTGGATTGCTTCATTTAACAAAGCAGTATTTGCGTTTTTGCCTGTTCGCCGTGCTACCAGCTCCAGAAGACTGAACCCAAACTCATCTCCAATGACTGCCGCGATTATCAACATGCCCATGCATTCAGACGACAGCCCTATGAACCGTCGGGCGAGGGTTCTTTGGATAGTTGCAGGTAGGTCCGGATTGGCACTATTGGTACGTTTGAATTCCTTGGCAAGTTGCGTGGCGAATAGGGGGTTACCTTGGCTTTTAGTCGCGATAGCCGCAGTGACTTCTCGATCAGTCCGATCTCCGAATTCTGCATCGATAAGGCGAGTCAGTTCGTCGTCTGTCAACGGTCCCAATTCCAGAAGACCTACTTCCGGAAGCCGACTCAACCCAATTGCCACATCTAGTCCGGGCGAGTGACGAGGGTCGAGATCTCGGCTTGTGACAACTATTGCAACCTTGGATTCACGTATCAGTCCGATGCAAGCTTCCAGCACAGTCAATGATGGGACGTCTGCCCAATGCATGTCCTCAATCACGATCAATCTGGGAGTTGAACTCGAAACAATCCTCAGAACATCAGCCACTGCCTCAGCAATACGGAACGCCTCGCCGGAACTTCTCGTGGTGGCGTCTCCTCTCATTCGGGAGACCAGCTCGGTCAATTGCCCGGACAGTAGTGGGTCGCACTCTAAGCTCAGTAACAGATTACGGCAGATCTGAATCCAGGGCCAGTACGACGGAGCACCAGATCTTTCGACGCATTGGCCGATACTGATGGTGAAACCGAGAGTCTTAGCCCTGTCCGACGCCTCCGACGCGAGCCTAGTTTTGCCGATGCCTGGATCACCGATCAGGATCGAGTGGTAGGGCTGTCCGACGATTGTTCGTTCGAGAGCACTCCAAAGTGCATCTATCTCGCGTTGGCGACCGAACAAGTGTTTTGTATCGGGGTTAGACAAAGTGGCCAAATGTTACTTGCCGGTGGTCAACAACGCATTCTGTGCTCACCCGAGTGGACTCAATTCCAGTTTTCCTAAACCAGTCGCGAAATGTTCTGCCAATCATCCCCTCTGGTCCTGTTTGCATGCGGACAGAACTCTCGGGGTTGACACCCGCAGAGCCTTGAATAGCCCTGAGGCGATGCGACTTACCAAAACCAAGCGCACAGCAATGTGCCCTCCCCACTTTCGGGAAGAGCACACATGCCTCTGAGAGCTAGTCCGAAACCTCGTGCTGCCGGGAGCAGCCGGCCCGATTCAAACGGACCTAGTCTGAGCAGTTCACAACACGATCGAACACAACCTGGGGCTCTCCTTCGGCATCGAAGAACATCCGGGCGGTCTGGTTCCAGTGCTTGGGTTCGCCACAGGTCTAGTGCCGGCCTGACGCGCTCTTCGCACAGGTGGAGCTTTTGTTGAGGCTCTCGAATGTGCGCACATCACCTGTGGTTGGGATGCAAGAACGCGCCAGACCGGCTACACCTGGAGTCCCCAGGACCTTTACCTGCTCACCTGGCAGCAAGCAGGTAAGGGAGATCCGGGGAGTGCGAAAAGTCGAATTAGCTAGGCGGCAGCTGCATGATGTAAGCCGAGTCTGCGTATTGAATCGGATTGAGGCGTCCGCCTACCTGCATGACCAAACCAGGTCGAACCGCAACGAACTCCGGAAGCTCAGGAATCACAGGTGGACCAACCACGTCAGCCCATGATTTGAGGTCAGGATCGTAAAGCCTCCATTCCTCAGGCAATGATGCGGTGATGTCCAGTTGTCCTCGATCATTTAGCGGTAGTGCTGGTTGGACTAAGAATCGTCCATCTCCGACATCGACAACTTCGGAACCGGCTACCTCACCACGGTCCATCGGCTCCCACTCTAGCGTTTCCGGATTCAGGACATGTGGATCGTCCCAAGAGTTGACCGCGATGGCTCCGGATTCGGATTGGACCCATACGTAGTCACTAAGAGCGAAATACCCGAACGGCAGGTCATCAGCCACTGACCAAGTGTCTGTTTCAGGGTTCCAGTACTCAGGTGCGCTTTGGCTGTCACGGGCTTGAGTGGGTGGAGCTAAAACTGTGCCGTCAGGAAGTTGCACCATTCGGAGATCTTCTTGTTGAAAGTGATACCCAGGAATCCCAACCGTTGATGAGTATTGGCGGGGACTTATCGATGTCCACGTATCACTTGCTGGATCGTAAATCTCATTCGAGGTTCCTCGTCCTCCAGCCGGAGATTGACCGCCTGACTGGTCAAGAATGAAATTTTCATCATCCTCTCTACCTCCAGATACGAGCACTCTACGGTCGGCCAACACAATAGAGAGGTGCCGATATCGCGGTACAGACATTGAAGCAACAGGTGACCATTGGTCAGTCTCGGGGTCGTAAACCTCTGCGCTAGACGTTCCAAGTCCTGAGACCCCCTCTCCACCGGCCACCAGCACGCGCCCATCGTCAAGTTTTACTATGCCTGCTTGTTCTCGTGATTCACTTAGAGGCGGCGTGCTCACCCAGGTATTCGTCGTGATGTCATAGATGTCCGCCACTAGTACAGGTCCATCCGGCCCACGACCGCCCACAGACATGATTCGACCATCGTCAAGTCGAATAAGTTGATGGGTGAACCTTTGATTTGGTGGTGAAGCAATCTCGACCCACTGCCCTGGAATCAAAGCAACAGCTTGCTGTTCTTCTTGCCGAGTCTCGGTAGGCTCAGGTTCAACCGTTGCTGTCGCAGGTAGCGGCGTGAATGTCGGTACTAGGGTCGGCGTTCCGACCGGCACCGTAGGTGTCTGAGCCGGTACTAGCGAGTTGTCATCGTCTGTGTCATTGACCAGCAGGATGAACAGCAGCGCTATCAACAGCGCAAGCACTATCGTCGCTGCAGGTGCAACGTATCTAACTCTCATCGGATTTCTCCACATCTTCTCCGCAAGTGGAATCCTCAAGGCATCACGTATCAGTCCAAACAGGCTTTGCCTGTCTGGTTCGCCCATCTTTGGGGCTATCTCTTGCCAGGTTCCAAGCGGCAGATGTGCGTCCTGTGCCTCTGCACGGAACAGCGATGAAAGCTGCCTCTCCAGGTGTGTCTGATCAAGCGTTGTCACGGCTCACCTCCTTACCTGAAGGCACAAGGCCTTCGCTGGCGGCTACTGCATCCCTGAGCGCCGCCGTGGCGCGGTGCAGCCGTGACATGACAGTTCCTTTTTTCCAACCCGTTGAGTCGGAGATCTCAGGAACCGTCATATCGTTGAAATACTTAAGGACGAGCACCGTTCTGTGCTCGACGGACAGGGTGCGAAGTGCTGATTGCAGCATGGCTGCTGTTTCAGCGTTGAGAGCTGACTGCTCAGGTGATGTGCCGGTGTCGGGAAGCGGGAACGCATCCTCAACAGCCGTTGTCGGCAGTCGCTTCTTCCGCTGCATCATCCCTATGCAGTTAATGAGAATGCGATTGATCCATGGCCTGAATCTCTTGTTCAGATCGAACGAACGGATCTTTTTCCAAGCAGCGAGTAGAGCTTCCTGAACAGCCTCTTCAGCCAAAAACGAATCTCGTGTGATAAGCAGTGCTACCCGATAGAGATGGTCACCGTGGAAGTCCAACACACGCCTGAACGCTTCCTGGTCGCCTTGTTGGCACCGCAGGATTGCGTCACGTTCTATTGACTCTGTGAGGACTGGTTCCAACTTTCGCCCTTCGCCATGTGTCTAACACATAACTATGCGGTGAAGAGGAAAATCATTCCCAGCGAGCTCAAAACAGAGGCGAATTTACGAACCAAGGTGCTATCCGGATCCTGAAAAAGCGCTGGTTCCTGTCCCTGGAGGACGCTCGATCAAAGGTTGAAGCTTGGCGGCAAGGAGCTTCAACAACCAACGCCTGTCGGAGCACGGTGATTGCGCGCAAAACTAAGGGCGTATCGACGGCAGTTGTCGATACGCCCTTCACTATCTGTTTGGGTTCTGGCCTATGAGCGAAGAAGTATCTCGCCTCCCACCCCGCCAGTACCGCTAGTGAAACGTCCAGACGCTCCTTCGAAGTAACCTGTTCCTTGTAGGATTGTGTAGTTTCCGCTCCAGCCTTGACCAAAAGCTCCGAAGCCAACGTTCCGTAGGCTCAACGAACCGGCTTCACCTCCGGCACTCTCACAGGTCCACACCTCGAAGTTCTTTACCTGGAACTCACGTTTCTGGAAATCCACCACAACCTGCTCATCCGGGGTATGTCCGTCACACGTGAACGATGTGGTCACACCTTCAACCGTCACGTCGAGGTACTCCGTGAATTCGTAACTCGAACGCACAATCCGGTGAGTTTCGGTTACTTTCGGATAACCGTCCTTCATCTGGAAGTTTTCGCAGCAATCGCTTGTAGCAGAAACCGTGGCTTCAATCGGAGCAGACGCGTACGCATCGTCCGTGCTGCCGAACGTCGTGGCAGCCACTGCGACTATTAGCAGCAATACAAACTTTCTCATCTTGTTTCTCCTTGACCTTGTTTGCCCGCCGGGAGCGCCGCCTGCGACCCGGTCAATTGGCGAGCGAGCCGCAGATGGCGGCCACAAGATGACTTCAAATCAGAGAAGTCGAATCAGGAAAAGTAATGAAGTTTCGTTACCGAATTAGGTTTCGAGGCAGAGTCATTCGGTTGAGACCGACTCGGTTTGTATGGTGCAGGTCTGGTGCAGGTCAACTGCTCGGATGGACTCAGACTTCAACTGAGTACTGGCAACGTGGGTTCATGCAATTCCGCTTTGACGTGCGAACCCGATCGCCTGTGATCTACTGGCTGAATCGGTTTTTCGGAGGATGCTTGAAACATGAGTATTGACGGTGTGTCTGCTGACAACCAGACTGTCGGCAATTTCCTGGTTCGATAGACCCTCTGCGACTAGCTTAAGAACCCTGACTTCCGTTCTTGTGAGGCCCGAAGGTCGGAGGTCACCCGACCTGACCCTTTTGTCAAACTCTAGGCGCAGGTCACGAATGACTCGCAATATGGTGGTGAGGTGATTCTGCTCCGCGACCTTCTCACCTTCTTCAAGTAATTTTCGAGTGACGTAGGCGTCCACATGGGCGGGACTCTCGATCTGACTTCGGGCGTACAGCAGGCAGGTGCGCGCCAGATCCGGGTAGTAATTCCCGTTTCGGCAAAATTGCAGGGCCTCCTCGAAGTGCTCTGCAGCCGTGTCGTAATTACCCTGCAAAATCGCAAGTTCCCCTAGGAGCGGGTCAATCAAACAGAAATGCGACCAGAATCCCGGCTCCGCCATTGATCTGTAAGAAATAAGGCGTTCATATGCAGGCAGCGCAGCCTGCTGATCCTGGTCAAGGACAGTTCGTGCTCCTTCACCTGCCGCCCACGAGAAGAATCGAGATGTGTTCGGGGTCGGCTCGATCGACAAAAATCTGCCTGACGAGTCAACAGCGATTTCTTTCACGCTCTCGTCGAACGAATCCCGAGCGAGCATACAAACAGACCAACCCAAGAAAGCCGCTCGCAACGGATTCGTGGGTACAGCAGAATCCGCTATCCGTTGAACAAACTCGAGAATTCCATCTCGATTACCGGTCCAGGCGGATAGGTATGCCTTCGCAGCATGTGCAGGTTCGCTGTTGGACAGGTGGGATTTCCACCATTCAAGAGGTTCGTTGAGCTGGTCGAAGGCACCTCGCATCATCAAACTCGTTGCAAGGGTGCCGTAGGCTGGCCACTGACCGTGGGGTGTCCTGTTTCGAATCGCAGCATCAACCGCCAGGCGCGAAACACTGAGTGCATCATCTAGCCTGCCAGTAGCGGCATATCCTTTGGCCAGGTATGAACCTGAGATGGCGATACCTCGCGGGTCATCGATTGCCGATGCACTTTCGAATGCGCGCTTGCTGTGCGGAACTGATGTGTCCCAACCGATGTAGTTGTAATGAATGTACGCACGGCGCTGATAGGCCCACATGCGTACGTAGTCGTCATCCAGATCCTCTGCAATTCCAATGGCACGATCTGACGAATCGATTGCCTCAATGGGCAAACTTGGGTCGAGTTTCCTGTGAGTTGGTTCGGCCAACCTCATTCCGCGTTTTGACTCTAACAGTGCCCTTTCCGGTGACCCGTCTCGAGCTAATCCTGTGGCTAGCTCGATCATTTTGTCCTGAAGACGGGGATTGTCAGCACCCGGTAGCAGAGCAAGTCTGACCGCAGCGTCCGTGTCCCCCAGCTTTACATGCAGATTGAAAGCCCGAAGACATAAATCAGTTGCCTCATCGTTGTTTTGGACAGCAGACCCTACGTGAGAACCGATCTTGCACCGAGCAAGTCCATCGCAGACTCTTGCCACCACGTGATCGGATCGATCTCCAAGCAGCCTCAGCGCGTGCTCGAACCAGCGAATCGCATCTGTGTATGCATGCCCTCGCATTGTTGCTTCCGCTGCCTCCAGGCATGCCATGGCGACATGCTCCGGCTCAGCAAGGTCGCCTGCACCCATGAGAAAACCCGCAAGCTGAACCTTAGAAAACTCTCCTGCTTGGCCTGCTGCCTGAAGAGAGCTCGCTGCCTCTAGATTCAGGTACCTTCTTCTGGTGAGTGGCATTCCTGTGAGGACTGCATCGCGGACCAATGCGTGGGCAAACGCGAATTGATCAGGTGAACTGCCGGATACCTCAAGGATCCCTGCAAGTCGTGCCTCTTCCAGATCTGCATCGCATTCGTCGACAATTGAGGAAAGCTGATTGCGACCGAAGTACTGACCGAGAACCGACGCCGCCTCAAGCATCGACTGGCATGAGGTTGATAGCTGTGAGATCCGCCGATCAAGAACCTCTCGGACAACATCGGGCACCGATACTTCGGGATAGGGTCCACCATTTTTCAGCAAGCGACCGTATTCGGTTATGAACAGCGGATTCCCGCCCGTCATACCAAACAGTGATTCGATCATCTCAGCGGATTGTGTACCGCCCGCTACTAGCTCAATCAATTGGCCAGTTTCTTCACGGTTGAGGCCATTGAGATCGATGCGCCGGGAAGATTCGCTCCTGGCGAGCGATGCGAGGAGCTTAGAGCTGACATCTCTGGTTTCGATCTCTCTCGTCCTGACAGTAACGAGGATCAAGACCGGGTTGTTGAAGTGCTGGTTACCAAGAAAACCGAGTAGGTCCAGTGTCGATTGATCTGCCCAATGTGCGTCCTCAAGCCTGACCAGCAGGGGACTAGTTCCAGATACAGATCGCAACAGGTTGCTGAAACTTTGCAGGAGCCTGTAGCGATCCGCTTCAGAATCAGCACCTGTCGAATTCACAGCAGACTGTGAACCGCGCACTAAATGTCTCAGTTCGGGAACCGACGAAGCAACAGTCTCGAGCAAAACGTTGATCGAATCGGATTCCGATCGGCCTGATGCCAGGATTTCAGCGATCTGCGAGAAGGGCCAGAATGCGGGAGCGGACGGAGCAGCATGAGCAGTCACCGAGCGGAACACCGAACGTTCAGCGAACCGACTCACGTGTGAGGAAAAATGGGTTTTTCCGGATCCGGCTTCACCCGTGACAACCAGGATCTCGGGAACACCGGACCTCAGGCCCTCAACAATGTTTCGCGCCAGTCTTAGTTCGGCGGAGTAACCAACAGTGATCTGGTCCTCATCGCTCTGTGGTTGATCGCGAGATTCATGATTGGTGAGAGAGGTTGTGGCAAGTTCGACACCGCCATTGCGACCAGTGTGGATCAGTAACGGCGTTCCTGACTGCATCAGCACTCGGAGGTCGTAGTGGATCGTCCTTTCACTTACCTCGAGACTCTTAGCCAGGCCTGGAACTGTAAGACGCCCATTGGCATTCTCAATCAGCGAGTGCAGCTGAGTGAGCCTGGCTTTTCTTCCGGAGCTGATTGCCATTCATAAAGTTTGCAAGGTTTACATAAACCTTGCAAACTTTCTTGGATCGTTGAGTCTTGAACCTTTGTATCCAACGTCGTCGGCGTGCAGCTTAGTTCAACTTTTTGGCAGTGAGAGTGATATTCCAACTCAGTCCACAATTGCTTTCTGCCGAGCGGATGCAAACGAAGCCAATGCGGAAGATTTTTTTGATGACCCGAGAACACCACTGTTGAGTTGGTGACTACCAGCCTGTCTGACTTCAATTTCACTAATTAGGCCGATTTTTTTGGACCTCTCCTGGCCAACGCTGATCAGGCCTCCGACAGTCCGCTCGCCAATTTGACCGGACTGTCGGATGGCACTCCCGGCGAGTAAGCGTTAAGTCAAGGAGAAAGACAATGAAAACGCGCTTTACCGTGTTGATGGCAGCTCTAGTAGCTATTGCCGGAATCGGAGGGTTGATCTCCACTCAAATCTCAGCGGCTGGTAAGACTGAGATTGAAGTGGATTTTTCGAACTTTCAATGGCAGGCACCCGGCTACTTCGCCCCCGGTGAGAACTTCTGGCGAGAGGACGTCGGCAACCCGGAGAAACCAATCTCCAAAATTGAACTGCTGTACATCAACGATTTGACCGACGTCGCCACAGGTGGCTCGATGGTCAATTGCCGAGCGTTTCAACATGAATGGAACACTGTGGTAAAGAACACGGGTGGATTCGCAACGGCACACACGATAGCGACCCATCAGGACGTGATCGTGGAATGCTCAAACTTTCTAGGTCTCTCAGGAACGTTCTCCTACAATTCTGCTTTGCACAAGAACCCGGTTACTGGGGTCGGCACAAAGCGGGCGGCGATCGGTGGTGGGACTGGCGAACTTGAAGGAATCACGGGTCGCTTGGTCGGCACAGTCGGCGGTACTACCACCCTGACGGTTCAGTTGCCGTAGTTCAAAATTAGGATGGCTCTGTGCTTTCCACGCGAGTTTTCGCGTGGAAAGCCAGGGGGTTATCGCATGAGGCTATCGTTGTCGGGGATGACTCCAACTAACGTTGTCCAAAAGCCAGTTCATTGTCCATAGCGATCAAACAACAAACTCCTGTGCGCTAAGGCGATCACGGAACCAGTCGCCCAAGTAGTTCAACGCCGCGGTCAGCAAGATCAAGGCAGAACCGGGCACGAGCATCTGATGCGGGGCTACGGTCAGGTAAGTGCGGGATTGCTCAATCATCACACCCCACGAAGGTTTCGGCGGTGCGATTCCGACGCCAAGGAAGCTTAATGTCGCTTCGGCCAGTACCAGGCCAGAGGCGGAGATAGTGGCAATAACGATCAGTCGGCCCAACACGCCAGGCAACATGTGTTTTCGCATGATCCAAAATCCTGAGGCCCCGGAGATCTTTGCTGCGTTCACGTAATCCAGTTCTCGAATCACCAAAACCTCAGCCCGCAAAATACGGACATAAGAAACCCAGGCTGTCATCGCAAGTACCAGAAGCAACACCTGTAATTTTCCGGTACCTAGAATCTGGATGATCACTAGAGCGATCAATATGAATGGCACCGCCATCCAAATATCCACAACACGAGTAATCGCCTCGTCGATGAATCCTCGATACCAACCGGCCAGTAGCGCAACGGGGACGCCAACAGCGGTGCCTGCGAAAAGCGCAACGGCCATTATCCAGACCGAATTCCTGGTTCCAACCAGTACTCTCGAGAGAACGTCTCGACCAGCATGATCCGCTCCAAGCAGGTAGGTTTTCCCATCGACCGAGTTCGAGAAAGGTCCCAGGTGCCGGTCGTCTAGTTCGCCGATCACCGGGTTGTGTGGAGTTATCAAAGGTCCGATCAGAGCAACTAGAACTATTACAGCGAGGATGCCGGCCGAAAGAACTGGGTATTTCGAATAAACCCGCCTGACCCGCTGCAACGACTTCGTAATGCCGGAAGCTTCCATCCTTGGCTTTTCATCCCGGACAATCACTGATCATGCCTTAGTCGACTAGCTCCGCCTCTCCTCTGAAGGCGACCTGCCTGAGAAGAGCTAGTTTGCGAGCACGATGTTTTCATAGTGAGTCGGCCAGTTGTTGTGGAACTGCACTCGATCCTGCGGCCAATCGGCAATCTTCAAACTTGCTACGGTCCCTTTTGGTGCCTGGTAAACGCCAACGTACTGAACCCAGAACAGGCTGTAGTCCACCCAATCCAAGTGCATCTGCTCTCGAACACTTGGATTCCGTTCCGCAGATATCTCAAAAAACCATCTTGCCGCAGGTTTAGATTCGAAACCGACTCCGAATCCCGGCCGTGTTGCAGAGCTATCCATAATCGGTAGAGGGAAGTCGAGCGGGAGGATATTCGAATGCACATCGCCGTTCTTAAGAACCGGGTAGAACTGTTGCCTGTCCCTCAATTGCGGTTGGATATCCCTTGGGTAGATTCGACTGAGGTACTCAACCTCGATACCGAGTTTTGCCCAGTCGGAAGCTATGGCATCGGAGACCGGAAGATTGTTGGCGCGTAACTCGCCACTGTTTGGTCCACCATCGAACGTAAGCTTGCCAAAACCTGACCGGCGACCACTTTCATCAAGCGGATAGCCTGCAAGGTCCAGTAGGCGACCGGCTTCATCCAGATCATGTTCAATCCTCCAAGGCACGTCCTGCCCAGATTCGTGTTGTTCAATCCGGTTTCCCTCTGAGTCCCAGATGCCAGTCCTGCGCGTCGGATCCCAGCCGACGTATCGTGGCCCCATGTATTCCGAATAAAGGACCTCACCGAGATCATCCATGATGTTCCGATTGATGGATTCTCTATCGATTGCATAGCTGAGCGCGAGACGCACCAGCCTCGCCTGTTCCATATCCGTCATTCCATCCGGATTGTCAGTATCCGCATATCTAACTTCGTCAGGGTGTGATTGTTGCCACGGATCTCCAATCCACGGAAAGTCTTGGTCATATGCCTTGCTATCCCATGGATTTAGAGGTTCACCGGTTTTTGCATGAAACTCCTCCCAAAGATTTCCTGAGAAGATCAGTGATTGTCCAATGAAGCTGCCCACATCTATCCATTGGACACGGTCGGGATTTGTCTTCACGAGGTCAGGCACGAGTTCGAACGGCACATTTACGATGTCAAACGTTCCGTTGATAGCACCAACGATGTGGGAATTCACATCAGGTACGTGGACGGCCGTGATCTCGGCGACTTGGGGTGATTTGCGCCAGTGATCCTCAACCGCGTGAATGGTGCAGCGGTCTTCTGCCACGCACCTCCCCTGGACAAATGGTCCTGAATTCACTTCGTGTGACTTTGCCCAGTCTTCGCCGTACTCATCGACCGACATTACCCTGCTGAGCCCGCCACTACCGCCAAGGCAGCCATATTCTGTGAGAGGGAGGCAAAAGAAGATCGGATCTAGAAGCGGAACTTCGAGCGACAGCGGTCCGGTAACTTCAGCCTCACCAAACACGTTTGCAAAGGTGCTGCAGCCTCCGACGCATTCGGGGTTCAAGGTCGCATTAGTTCGGTTCAGATATTCGACGACGTCCTGAGCAGAGACGGTGCCCAAATCTAAGTTTGGTGTCACCTTCGGTGCATACCAAGGGATGCCTGGTTTCAGAGTCATTCTGACAAGATCACCCGCCGGATCTATTGACCAATCTTCGACCATGTTCATGGTCATTGGATTCCCGTCTTCAAAATGAAATAGGGTTTCTCTGGCCGCTCCAGCTTGAATTGGCCCACTTGGCTGAAAGGCCGGGGTGAGATAACCAATCCCGTTAACTTGGTTCAAGCTTTTGACCGCCATCATCAAGCTCCCGGTAGGTGCAGAATCTGATTGGACCGACTCTGCGGTCCTCTCAACAATTGCACTCGGAGTTGAATCGATATCTCCTGGAAGGTCTTGGCGCACAAGTGGGTCCGAGGTGTGGTCTTCATTGCCTGATGAGCTAATGCATGACGCTAAGATTGTGCAGATTAGCAATGCCGCTAACGCGAAAAATGTCCGGAGTCGAAAGGGTTCTTTTCCAGTTAGTCGATATTCGAACAATGCAGTCACCGTGTTCGCTCTGTTGGTTTAGCAGCTGTGCGCTGGCACATTCTGCGTAATCACGACCGCGCTGTAAAACAGCTATTTCTCTAATTGGGATCGCCGCGGTGCGTTCACAAACCTGACCACACCTGACCTGCTGACCGGTCAACTTGGATTTGGCTGAACGGCGTTGGGGTGCCCAAGGTGGACGAATACGCTGGCCAGAGGATCGATCCCAGATTCAGGCCAACTCAGGAGATCAATCGTGGGAGGGTTAGCGAAGATAGTGATAGCGCCGCACGTTCGCACGACGTTCGCCACAGTCGCATAGCAGGCGCGTGTCTGGTAGTTGGTTTGCTTTGGCACGCACCTGCGCCCCTGTACGCCGTCCGGGGCCGAGTTCTCGAAGTTAGAACCTACTTGCACGCAAGAACTATCCGAACTCATTCGCTGCACTCTTAGGGACGTGCGTATTCATGAGCGGCCTGAGACGGCGCTTGGGCAGCATCGTGGCAATCGTCACAATGTTGCGCGGATCCGATGGCTGTCGTAGCGTGCCAATCAACCTGGCCCGATCACCCGATTTCATGTGGAGAGCAGTATGTCAACCGAATCAGTAGTCAATCACCATCTGGAAGCCGTCATGGCTGGCGACGTTGACGGAATCATGTCCGACTACTCCGATGATGCAGTCTTTTTTCATCAGCAAGGCACCGCCAAGGGTTCATCCGAGATCAGGGCGTTTGTTGAGTCACTTGGAGATGCTTTGGCGGCGATGATCCCGAATTTCGAGATGGTGACTCAGGACGCTCAAGGCGACGTGATGTACATCGTTTGGAAATCTGGGGACATGGTTCCGCTGGGAACCGACACGTTCGTCGTGCGTAACGACAAGATCGTTGCCCAGACGTTCGCTGCATACATGCCTGGCTAAGGTTGCCGTTTGATCATCCCTTCAGCGAGCCGTGGCTCAGCGGAAGATGCTGTAAGGATCGTTGGTCGGAAACATTGGGAGTGATTGCTACTGGGTAAATGAAGAGAGCACCAACATATGGTGCTCTCTTCGCGGTCAGGTTATCCATGCAGGCCTATGGCGTGTGGGGCTTTTCATCCCCTGCACAGTCCACATTCATCCCTGGCGCATCTGGGTTACCTGGGCGGGTGTTGTCGTTGTTGCCCTGACTGACAATTTGCGCAGGACTCCACCACGATTCACCGCAAGTGATCGGACCTGGTGCTCCACTTGGAATTACGTAGACTTCAGGATCGGCAAGCTCTCCTGGCTCCAGTTCCTGTGGACCGCCGTCTTCCCAAGGCTCACTTGTGATGATGTTGGGTTCATTGCCCAATAATCCGTCGGAGATCAAATCTCCAACTTCCCCTTCGGCCGCTAACGCCGCACTGCTCAGAATTAACAGTCCGACGACCGCCAATACGGAGCTTCTCAGCAAGGTTCTTAAATTCATCGTATGACCTCAAGATGTTTTGTTGATGCCGGGAGATTAATAACTATTCTCACAGAACTGTGAGCAAGTCAAACACTACCAATATCGAATGTGTCATGACCTTGAGCCAGCCGCGTATCGTGCCTGCTGATTGGCGTCGTTAGGCAGCTAGCCTCGAAATCCAGGGCACTGTGCCAGTAGACCATCTGGTATGAACGGATCTCCTCCCCAAATTGCTGATGGGTTTACAGTGAATCTGAGAGGGATTCTCCAAGAGACGGATTGATCGCAGGAGGGTGTTTGCCTGCAGTCTCAGGAATCATTTCTTTCAGCGGATAGGGCCCACAGCTCGCATAACGTTCGCCACAGTCGCATCGCGGGCGCGTGTCTGGTAGTTGGGTGTGCTGACGCGCGCGCGTGCGCCCGCGTACGCCGCACACCCCCCGTATAGGTAACTTTGTACCTGATGTTCTATGGGTACTCAGCCAAGATCTGTGCGACATCAAATCACACTGGAGCAGTGTCGACTCTGCGCTTTTTTGATTTCAATCAGCTGGGCTTGCCGGTGGAAGTGACTTGCTGACGCTGAGCCAACCGAGCACCTTGCCCCCTGAGAGGCTCCAGTGCAGCCCTAGCCGGTTTACGCCAGTCACAATCGCTTGCGATTTGACGGGTGTCGGTGGGCAGCTAGCCTCGAAAGGCAGGGGCCTGTACCGGTAGGCCAGCGACTAAGACAATGGCAAGTGAGTAGATCGATCGGCTTCTCTTGTGCTCACGGGTTACTTACGCGAAGAGGGGCCCCAGCTTCCTCGCCAAAGCCCCTCTTCTTTTTCTCGTTCAACGTACCTAGTCGTGGATCTTGATGTTTCCTTCACCTAGGTCACCACTTGCTTCGTAAAGTCTGCCGTTGCTGAGATCGTCTGGATCAGTTCCTGGGTCCCAGATCGTGATCATGAATCTGTCCACCAGGCCGGTCTGGCCATCGAGATAGCGATTGGTGCTGGTCCCGCGAGTATGCCGACCGGTATCAATCCGGGCACGTTTGGGGCACTCCGGAGTGGTCATCTGATTTTGTGCACCCCTTACTCGAGATTCTCGGCGGGCAGCGATGCATTGTGGCCACCGCTTTTCATCCCAACACGATCTAGACCGTTGCAAGCTGAGATCTGGTGTCAGTCACGCATAACAGGGATCCGCGATGAAATTGGCACAGAACGCCAATCAGAATGGGCCAATCACGAACTGCCCGAGAGTATCGAAAGCCGTCCGCTGGACCTTCCCGGAATCCATTGTTCTCACGTGCGGCAAGAAAATTGAAAGGAGATTCGAGGTGAAAAAGAGAATCTTGAGATTAGTGCTGGGAACACTAGGCGCGATTGCAATCATCGGCGTTGGTGCTGTTCACCAGGCGACCTCCGACTCGGCTCATGCCACGTCGGGGACTTCGGTAGCCAGTGGCGTGGTCCTGACCCCGTCAACCTCGTCCCACTACGAGTTCTTGGTCTTTACGGCTCCGGCGACAGCAAAGAGCGCAACTGTGGTGGTGACTGCATCGTGGGCGGATGACTGGTACCCGCCTCCAGCGTTCCAGCACACGTCGTCGTTCCCTAACCTTGTCGAAGTTCCCTACCAGGGTGGATTCGGATGCGATTTCATCCGTAACTATCCATCGAACAATTTCGTCGAGTTCGAGTCTGGGATGGATCAGAATGACCCGGATGCCACGAAAACGGCTGCTATCACGGTGGGTCCCGGAGTGAGCGTAGTGATAGCCGGTTCTGATTGCTCGTTCGGTGACAACTTCACGTTCCATCGGCGTTTGGAGTGGGAAGCATTTGTCGAGGAGCATGCAATAGAGGTTGAGATCGACATCAAGCCGGGATCTGATCCGAACTGTTTCAACAACAATGGAAACGGCGTTATCCCGGTGGCCATCTTGAGTACTGATGATTTCGATGCGAATACAGTTGACCCGTCGACCGTGACTCTTGAAGGGTTGGCGGTTAAAGCGGTTGGTAAAGGTTCCAAACTCTTAGCGTCAGTTGAAGACGTCAACAATGATGGTTTGGATGATCTTGTAGCAAAGATCGAAGACGTCGATGGTACGTTCACTGCGGGGAGTGGTACGGCACAGTTAACAGGCAATCTCTTTGAAGCGCATGGAGGGACGCAGGTTCAGGGTGAAGACTTCATCTGCGTCACCCAGTAGGGACAAGAAACACAACTGAGCAACAGCCGGGTACCCAACATGGTCCCGGCTGTTGTTTAGTAATGAAGCCCAGTTTTTGTGGATGGAACGCCAGATTCGTTGACTTAGAAATCGATGAATCTGACTTACATAGAGCGTAGAAGAGCTAAAAGCCTAAGGCGACTGTTGTTTATCAACTCTGCTATCGCTGGCAGTGGATAAACAGCCGGGACGGGTTCCCAGACCTCGATATCAATCCGAACATCGATACTAAATCGACCTCGAACCAAAACTAGAAGTCGGATAAGTAATGCGAGGCTCACCTGCAACGCCGTCTTCTAGTAATAGCCCGAATTTGCAAGTTTGACAGTTGATCAACTGTCAAACTTGGCCGTTTCGTTGACCTGACGGTACGTTAGCGCAGCCTCAGTTCTGTTGGTAACTCCAAGTTTGGTGTAGATGCTGCTGGTATGTCGATAGATGGTGTTCAACGATGCACCGAGGGTGAATGAAATCTCTTTGTTTGTGTGTCCATCAGCCACCATCTCAAGAACTTGCAACTCCCTCGGAGTCAATGACTCTAATCGAACTGATGATCCTCTACCGACACGATTGCGGAGAGAACGGATCCGGGATTCAAGAAGTCTGAGACGGAGTGACCTTGCTACGCGGCTTGAGTCAGCAAGCAACTGCTCCACTCTCTCCTTGTCTCGATCTGATGCGGAGTGTTGCTCTGTTAGAGCCATCGCATATTCAAAGCAAATCCATGCGAAGATAGGTCTAATAGCCAATTTACGACTTACTTCAAGGGCATCCTCATAATTCGCGCGCATGCCATCTGAATCACCAATCGCCAGCTTTGCAGCAGCTAGGAACCTAGTTACCGGACCCCAGGGAGTTATCAACTTGGCTACCGGCTCCAGCACGGTTAGATGTTCGGAGACGCGGTGCGAGGCACCTTCAACGCAGGCCAGCACCATCCGCGCTCCGCTCGCCCAGAGGTAATAGGAAGGTAGTTGACCAGTCCGAGGCTCGATACCGGCGACCAAAGATCGAACTTCTTCGGACCAACGAGTCGTATTGGCCATTGCTCCCAGAACTGACAGTTGAAACGCACCAATGGCCTTAGAGTTCACGTGAGTATCTGGACTATGGAATGCAGAGATAGCGTTTCGAAGCGCAGAGCCCCATCCATCAGGGTCATTATTCTCAACGGAGGTCTGTGCCAACGCTTGATGACGAGCCAGCGAAAATCGGTCGAGATGTTCGCTATTGAGTCCTAGGGCTGTCTCGAATCTTCCAAACATCAAATTGATGATGACTAAACGTGCCTGTCCTTCTGCGATCATCCTTGGTTCGCCGATGCGCTCCCCGATCGTCTCCAGGCGCTCAGCAGCTACTTGAGCCAAGTCCGGATCGCCGAGGTACATAGCCAACTCGGCGTGAAATAACAACAGGCTTCCCTCGGTAAGCAGGTCCTGTTGGTCACGGGCAAGCCCAAGAACATTAGGTAGTTCTTCGTAAGCTTCCCTTAGCCGTATCTCAACGTAGAGAAGGTTGATTTTCGCTGCACCTGCGAACAATAGGACGCGGTCGTCGTCGTGTCGCTTGGCAATGGCATCTGCTTGAGATATGTGGGACTTTGCTCGATCAAAATCAGCCTCAGATAACGCAGCGGACAGACCAATTCGGGCGTGCAAAATGCCACTCTCAGTAGACCCATCAACTGCCAAACGTAGCCCGCGCTCCCTAAGAACACGCTCTCCAGTATCTTTCCCAATAAGCGGCCTAGCATTGATGAGTGATACCTCAAGGGCTTTGTCTAGATCGCCCTCCGCTTCATAGCGGTCGAACGCCTCAACTAACTGCGGATATGCTTTTTCGGGATCAAGTGGTAATAGCGACCGCCCAAGCCATTCCAATAACTCAGGCTGGGCGGCCACACGATCCAAATCCATAGCGATGGAGAGCGCACGGTGAAATAGGTTTTGGGCGGTCTCCCAACCCCTTACCCGGAATGCTTCGTGACCCGCGTTTTTATACAACTCGATTGCGTTGAGCCGGGAATTGCTGTCCAGAGAAAGATCTAGGTGATAGGCAATTTCAGCCTGAGGCCGTGTGAAACCTGCTTCTATGACATTGGCTGTTCGCAGGTGATAATCGGCACGGATTAAAGGCGGGATCGATTCGTAGATAGCTTGCCTGGTCAAGTCGTGGCGAAATTCCGCCTTGACAGGGTGGCCAATGAGGTCAATCAGCCCTGCGTTAACGCATTCGGAGATCAAATCATCAATCTGGTCATTTCTTAACTTAGGATGAAGTCTGGCGACCAATTCCAGGTCAGCTGATCTACCTTGAATACTCGTGGTCTGAAGGATCTGGAGTGCGGCTTCCGAGAGATCTTTCAATCGTCCTTTCATGAAATCCACGATACTCGTTGGGACTGTGGAGCGTGTATTAGGTTCATCCGAACGTGGCCACCACCGAGCAAGTTCAATCAGGTATAAGGGATTACGGCCCGAGCGCATGACTATTTCTTCAGCAACAGGACGCATGAGGCGCCCCTCCGACGCAACTGATATTAGTTGACGGGCAGGTTCTTCAGATAGACCTTTCAGCTGTAGCCGCTCCAGTCCTTCGTCTCCTGACAGCTCTGACGTCAGCTCGATAGCCAAATCCTGGCTTCCTTGGTGTGTATCGCGAATAGTTGCCATCACCACCACCGGCATCGAATTGAGCGAGTGTCCGAGGTGTTTGAGCAGCGCGATCGACGATCTGTCAGCCCAGTGAAGATCCTCAAGTCGGATCAGAAGAGGTTTCCAAGCTGACGAATTCGACACTAGGCGTGTCACTGCTTGAAACATGAGTAATCGAGATATGTCGAACTCAAGTGATTTATCGCCATCATAGTTACCCGTTGAGTTCGAGCTTTGGGACAGCCCTGGAATCAGCTGCTCAAGAAAACGGCGATCGTGCTCGACAGGATGCAGATCGGGGGGTATCGCGTGAATCAGTTGGTTAAGTACTTCAACCCAGCCTGAAAAAGCGACTTCGCTGTGAGCCAACGAGAAGGAGCCGGAAAGGACCATGAATCCGCGTTTTATTGCGATCTCTGAGATGTGTCTAGCAAGCCGTGTTTTTCCGATCCCCGGTTCGCCTTCGAAAGTCAAGAGTCGACCGGAACCTGCTGTACAGGATTCAATGGCCAGCTCGGCACGTCGGACCTCGCTCTCCCTACCGAAAAAGCTTTCCAGAAAATTGTTGTTCGATCGACCGCCGAACGCCATTTAGTCCAATCCTCGGTGGGTTCAGGTTAAGTGCCTATTTTTTACATCATCTTGGGAACAGTGGCATAACAGATTTCCGCGACGCCCTGAACTTCTGACGTGTTCAAAGTTCGACTGCGGTTGGCGGACCAGATCATTTGACAACCGATTAGGAGGACCTTCATTCCCCGAATCCGTCGACCCTTTTTAATCAGACGAACTTAAGGGAGACATGAAATGGCTTCAAGAAAATTGTTCACGAAGGTGAAGGCCCCCTGGTTGATTGCAGTCACAATCGCCATGGCTGGTCTGTTAGGTGTGGTGGCCTTCGCTAACGTAGCCGACGCGGCTGGTCCAGGAGAACGAACCGTACCGTTCAAAGGTCATTACTCGGCAGAATGGGACTTCACGTCGGTGCCCTTCGGATCTGCTTGGGAGGATGGAGATATTATTGCGACTCACCTCGGTCGGGGTTCGCACAGTGGTTTTTTTGAGCTCGGATTCGACTCATCTGGCTGTCTGTTCACAATTGACTCAGGCTTTTCATGGTCAGCGGCAAACGGAGATGAACTCAGATTAGAAGCTGATCCGGGACGGTCATCAGCCTGCCCCATTCCAGGTGAGCCGGGTGCACTCGATGTGGACATCGTTTATCTAGTCGTCGGGGGTACAGGTCGGTTTGTGGGTGCTGCCGGTGAGATCGTCGTTGGCGCTGGCCCGACTATCATGCCGGATGGCTCAGGCAATCCAGGAACATTTGAAGCTCCTCTGACCGGCTACTTGGTGTTGCCGACGCCGTGAGGTGCCTGAGGGTGCCCAGTCTAAGATCGGCATAGTTTGGCGGATCTCAGTAAGGGGAACTCAAGTTTTTGAACTGAGCGATCCCTTACTGAGATCTCGTTAACGGTTTCGCTAAGTCGAGCAGCCGCATCGATAGCTCCACCTGAACTCGTCTCGGAGAACCGAAGTAGTCACTGCTTTTTAAGTCGGGCGATAGTTGGAAGTAGGGCCTTAACGCCGTCCGGAGAATTCGGCCACGGCCAAAACGTGACCATACCGAATCCGGCTTCCTCGAAGCTGTTAACGGTATCTACTACTTCTGAGATGTCGCCAGAAAGGGCCTTACCAAATGGATGATCTCCAAATCCACTGATCGAGTTGATCGGTATGCCGGCGACTTTGATTATCGATGCAGGATCGCGATCCTCTTTGAGGCAAGCTGTCTCTAGATTTCGCAAGTCTTCGCTGTAATCTTCTGGATCGAGATGCGCAACCGGTATGTTCCAATAGTCAGCGTGTCGAGCCGCCAGATTCATCATCTTCGGCTTTTGGGCGGCCATCAGAAGCGGGATTCTGCCCCCGCTTGGACCCCTCGGACTGATAACACAATCGGCAGCAGTGTAGAACCTGCCTGAGTGCTCAGCTCTCCCTTGTTTCAGCAGCTCCAAGGTCAAAATTAGCGCTTCCTGAAACCGGCTGAATCGGTAGTCTTCTGGGTAGCCGAATTTACGGTTGTCGCCGTCAGTGCTGCCTGCACCGATCCCCCAAATAAAGCGTCCTCCACTGATCTCGTCCAACGAATCGATCATCTTTGCGACAAGGGCAGGATTACGGTAAATAGACCTCATGACAGAGTGGGTCAGTTTGACATGTTCAGTGACGGCGGCAAGCGCACTCAGCATCGTTGTCGATTCCCAGAAACCATACTCAGGAAACTGGAGTCGGTCGGGAATCGTGATCCATGAAAAACCACCTTTGTCAGCTACCTGAGCCATATCCTTAATGTCGGTCCATCGGGGAGTTCGCCCACCCATCGCCCCTTCTGCGGTGTAGATGTACAAACCTATGTCTCTGGCTGGACTTGGCATTGATTTGTGGCCTTGCTTCGGCAATCGGTGCAGGAGGCGATGTTACTAGACGCATAACCGGACGGTGATATGCCCGCGCTCAGAAATCTCACCGAAACTTGGTCTACAAAAGGGCTTTTTTACTCGTTGGAAACCTTTTCTGGCTAGTGATGCAAGGATCGACAACGAACTCGCACTGTGCACCTTGGAATACCGTCGAGTCGACAGGACGCTCTCGCTAGCGAGCATCACGGATCATCGGGAGCAAAAGTTTCATTGGCGTTGCCAGATGGCGTCCTCTCCATCGACCGTAAAGCCAGCTATCTCGAGCGTCTGGTTCGTGCAGAGATAGTCATTTTCAGGCGCATCCAACGCGCCCTCTAGCAGGCCTTCTGCAAGCTCGCCCGACCCCCTTATCGGTGGCGAGCCATCAAAGCTGGTCTCCTGGGTAGCGACCGTGTCGAAACCGCGGGGAATTATCTGCAGCTTGCTGCCGTCTGCGGCCCATACGCCGGTGCCGACACCGTTCCACTCTAGTTTGACGTGCAATCTGTCTGGCTCGCCATCGAAGGGTGCCAGGTACTCGAGCCCCAACTCGGCGACGTCGTAGCGGACTTCGCCATCGGGGGTGAATGTGATGAGGATCTCTCCTGTTAGTGAGACGACGTTGACCCCTGTAGTTAGCTTTTCGGTGAGAGAGCGACGGAACAGTCCCATGTCAGCTGCCCAAGTGCCTGCCACGCATGTGTCGATGCCTGCAACCGTGAGCTGCTTTTCCGGTTCGGCGTCGTCTGGGCAGTCACCTTCCTCGACGTCGATCACATCAACCACAAATGCGCCCGGCTCAGTCACGCTTGTGAAGACGAAGTACATATGGAGATCTTCGTCGCACTCTGCCTTGAACTCATGCTCCTGTGAGAGTTCCTGCCATCCTCCAGGCTTGTCTATGGGTCGGGTGGTCGCCGTGACTCCTTCACCCTCCCACCGGACTGTGACAGTCGTCCCTTCAGGGACTCCGACCTCCCACTTGGCGGTGCCGAACGGCTCGAAATCGCCTGAGATGGCGAATGTCTGTGGTGCGAACAAAGGAGCGAGACCGCTCAAGGTGTTCTTGACGCGCCATGGCCCACCTGACCTGTCCTTGACCTGACCGTCAAGCATCGCTTCAGCGAAGGCATGATGCAGCATGTCGATTCCCGGTATCGATTCCAGGAACGACTGCTGCCCCTCTATGTCGCCAGAGGTGGGGCCTGCCCTCAGAACTTCGAGCAGGCTGGCGTCTCCACCAAGCGCATCGCTCCAGAACGCGAACCACAGGTAGTTGGTGTAGTCGCGCGAATTCACAGTCGCTGTGTGTATCTCTTCTTTGCCCAGCTCAGTGGCAAAGCGTGACTCAAAGTTGTTTGTTGGATAGGCAACGTCAGACAGGTACTCCGCTAGTCCCTCTTCCCGCCACTTCCGCACCTGGTACCTGAGCTGCTGCGCCGTCAGGGTTGCATTCTGGAAGCAGTGGCCAAACTCGTGCGCGAGGGTTTGCTTGAAGTCACCGTCGCTGTAGGTCGAGAGACCGCCTGACTCAGACGACTTCGGGAACATGGTGACTGTGCAGTCAGAGGTTCCCTCCACATCTATCGCGTTGGCAAGCGCTTTCGAGTTTCTTGCTGCACTCATCACGATGTACATGTTGATGGGCATCTTGCCGAGACGAAGGAACGTGCTTTCCACCGTCTCGTCGATGGTCTCGACCACCAGGTCAAGATGCCTGTCCGTCCAACCGGTGTCCGGCTCATCGAGAGCGGGCCAGTAGACCCAGAATGTATTGGGCCCTACGTTGATGCTGCGTCTCTCAAGGCACTCGTCCGGCGCTCCGGATATGTTCCAGCCGCGGTAGAAACGGTCACAATCCTCTTCGGATGCTGTCATGAAGGCGACCGGAATGTTGCCCGTTCCAGTTCGTGCGTCCGTCGCGCTTCGAGTGATCACCATCGAGTCGAGCTGCTCAGGGGTGAAAATCAGCTCGTCGAGAAGTGCGCGCACCTGTTGTTGAAACTCCCTGTCGGTGCCGTCTTCGAGGTATTCGTACGCCATCTCGATCACCCCGGTCGATTCGAGGCTCACGACGTTCGGTGAACTGAGCACTTCGTCACTGTCCCGCCTCCCGAGCAGCAGCTCAAGGCTCGCTACAAGCCCTTCACCCAGCGTCCATTCTCCAGCAGCGACGCGGTCGAGCAGGTTGTCGTCAAAACTGAGGACAGATTCAGTTACACCCGACTCCTGACCCGGATCTTCAAGCTCTCCTCGGAGGCGTCGAACAATGCGCCCGCCCAGGTCAATGCTCGCGAGCCTCAGGTTCTCAAGAAGTTGTCCCTGCGCATTGAGGGCGTCTACGTCGATCTTGAGAGTGATGGTTGTCCCATCTTCGAACAACATCAGTTGGTTCCAACCACCGGCGACCCAGAACGCCTGCTGCGCTATTCCGTCTATTGACTCTGGCTCGGTGAATCTCCGGTTACCGTCGACCTGCTCAAGAAAGCCGTCCAGCGTGTGGTCGATGCGCACAATGACGTCTGTGTTGCGGCGACCATCGATTTCCTTGTACCCACATCGGAGGAAGTTCGAAGGGAGCTCAAACGGAAACTCGGTGATCTGCTCAACGGGAGTTCCAAACAGCTCCTGTACGTCTCCGGCGGTGTGCAGGTGGCAAGCGTCAGTCTGGTCGGACGAAATAACCAGTTGGCCGGTCGAAGTCGTGTCCGAACTTCCTGGGATTGCAGTGGTGTCGTCCTTATCACCGCCTCCAGAGCAGGAGAGCGCGATCAACATAAGTGGCAGGAAGGCCAGCCCAACGTGCCTCGCCGTTCCGCGAATCGATAACGTCAAGTGATACCTGACCTGCAATTTGAAACGATCTCACTAGAGTCGGCGAATACTAGCAGAGAGCGATCTGCGCGAAAGATGTACGGTTGGATGCGATGTGGCTGGACTGGTGGCTCGTTCAGCAGGTGAACTGCTGGTACCCCGTACCGGATTCGAACCGGTGATCTTCTCCTTGAAAGGGAGACGTGTTGGGCCACTACACTAACGGGGCTCGCAGGAAGCGTCGGTGACGGTGATGTCACCGGCCACAGACCATATTAACGGTCAGAACGCCGTGAAGCACGCACAATTTCGTGCTGTCATCGCCTCAAGCGAATTCGTTTCTCGATGGGCAGGTGTCCGCCAGTGGGCATTCGGCGCATAGCGGCCTGCGTGCTTTACAGATCTGGCGTCCATGTGTGATCAGCAGCATGTGCAGATTGAATCGGTCCTGCGGGTCAACGATCTTCTCCAACACGACGTGCGCGTCATCGGCGCTTGTGCCCTCGCGGATAAGGCCCAACCTGCCAGAGACACGGTGAATATGAGTGTCGACAGGCATCGCGGGCATGCCAAGTGAAAAAGCCATGACGACCGCTGCGGTTTTGGGGCCGACACCTGAGAGCGCAGTAAGCCAGTCACGTGCTTCGTCAACTTCGAGCTCTTTCAGGAACTCTAGCTCAAGCTTTCCGTGACGTTCCAGAATCTCTCGAAGAATCTTCTGGATTCGCACAGATTTCTGGTTGGCGAGTCCGCCATGCCGTATCGCTTCTGTTACTTCCTCAGTGCCAGCCTCAATCACCTCTAGCCAGGTTGGAATCCGCTTCCGTAGCTCATCGAACGCACGCTCGGCGTTGAGGTCGGACGTGTGTTGTGTAAGGACAGTGAAGATCAGCTCATCGAGTGCGTTGTAGCGTGGTTTCCACTCTATCGGCCCATACATGGGATCGAGTTTCTGGATGATCAGATTTATCGGAACCGGAAGCGTCCGGGGCGGCGTAAGCCTTCGTCGTCGGGCCGGGCTGAGCCGCGAAGCCAACGGCTAAAACTGCCTGTCACGAATGTACCCGGTCAGTTCGATGAGTGCCTGCTTCGATTCCGAGTCCGGAACGGCATCAAGGTTTCGTAACGAGGCCTCTATGTAATCGTTTGCAATTACACGTGATCGGTCTAGCGCATCAGATTCGCAGATCGCGTCGTAGGCGATCGACAGCAGGCGAGGGCGATCCTGTTCTGGGGCACCCATGTAGGCGGCCACTTCGGCGCTGGCGACCTCGCTTTCGACCGCCAGGATTGCCGGCAACGTCAGGACGCCATTCCCAAGATCGTTCGCGGTCGGCTTTCCAAGCATCTCCGGGTCAGATTCGTAATCCAGTAGATCGTCGAGAATCTGGTAGGCCATACCCAGGTTGTAGCCATACTCACGCAGGTTGGTTATCGAGTCCTCATCACCTTCGCCAAGTACCGCTCCGCTCTCGGCTGAGGTTGAGAACAGAGACGCGGTCTTGTCGTAGATGCGTTGGAGGTACAGCTCCCTGTCGGTCTTCATGGTCCAGGATTCGAGGATTTCGTTCAGCTCGCCGCGCGACAACTCAGCGATGGTCTGAGCAAAGCGCCTGATCAACCGAACGCTGTTCGTGTCACAGACAAATGTCGCCGAAGTTGCGAAAACGAAGTCGCCGAGCAACACGGCGATATTGCCGCCCCAGAGGTTCGACGCAGTTGCGTGACCGCGACGCGTATCGGCGCTGTCCACGGTGTCATCATGTATCAGGCTGGCGATGTGCAGAAGCTCCACTGCGGTCGCCATCTTGATGGTGCGATCATCAGGGATTCGGCCCCACAGCTTGGATGTAAGCAGCGTTATGGCGGGCCTGATTCGCTTCCCGGGTGTCGCCAGCACCTGCGCGAGTCGGGCTTCGATCTCCGGTGGCGGGCCGGCAGTCTCAGCCTCAGCAACTCCCGCGATGTTGCCGATGACCGTTTCCAGATCAGCGGAGATCGGGGAGTAGATTCTCTCTTTTGCGTCGGCTCCGAGCAACGGCCACCTGTCTATCCAGGATCAATCTGCGTTTGCTTCGGCAGGCTGACCCAGACGTGCGTTTTCCTCTTCTACGATGCTTTCGTCCAGCTTTCGGAACAGCGGCGTAGGTGATTCGAGCTTAGTACCAGGCGAAATCTCGACGCGGTTCCAACCGTCGGCAGCGATATCACCGGGCAAGCCAAGCATATCGTGAATCTTTTCGCAGGACGACGGGAGGAACGGTGAAAACACGGTTCTCAAGGTGGCAATGATGTTCAAACCGACCCAGAGCGTGGTTGCTGCTGCCGCTTTGTCCTTCTTGACCGTGGACCAGGGCTGCTTTGCATCAACGTAACGATTCCCGTGTTGTGCAAGGCTCATGGCAGCCCGCAACCCGTCACGGAAATGCCTGGCTTCAAGAGCGGCCGATACCTCGCTCAGCGCCGTATCACAGGCTGCGAGGGCCGCAGAGTCGGCTTCGTCCAGTTCACCGGGTTCCGGTACAGCACCGTCGAAGTTGCGGGTCGTAATCGTTAGCACCCGGTGAACAAAGTTACCCAGCGTCGCCACGAGTTCGTTGTTGTTCGCTGCGAGGTATCCGGCCCAGGTGAACTCAGAGTCGGATGTCTCCGGCATTATCGAACTCAAGTAGTAGCGAAGGGGGTCGACGTCGTACCGTTCCAGGTAATCGGGAAGCCAGACAGCATTGCCCCGACTCTTGGAGAAGCCGGTGTCACCCAGATTCAGATACTCGTTGGCGACCACGTCGGTAGGAAGGTTCAATCCACCGTAGCCAAGCAGGATCGCTGGCCAGATTATCGTGTGGAACGGGATATTGTCCTTGCCCTGGAAGTAGTAGGTCTCAGCCGACTCGTCTTCCCAGAACTCTTTCCACTCTTCAGGCCTGCCTCGATTCTCGGCGAGGAGTTTGGTTGCGGAAAGGTAGCCCATGACCGCTTCGAACCAGACGTAAACCCGCTTCTCTTCGTAGCCCTCGATCGGAACGGGAACGCCCCATTCGATATCCCGGGTTATCGCACGGTCGTGCAGCCCTTCGCGGAGGAAATTTAAGGTGTTATTGCGGACATTTGGGCGCCAGTCGTTCTTTGTTTCGAGCCACTTCTCAAGCTGTTCCTGGAAGGCGCTCAGCTTGAAATAGAGATGTTTGGTGTCTCGGAACTCCGGTGTCGAGCCATCGCGCTTAGATCGGATGTCGATCAGATCCGTCGGGTCAAGTGTCCGACTGCAGTTGTCACACTGGTCGCCACGAGCCTCCTCGTATCCACAGTGCGGGCATGTCCCTTCAACGAATCGATCAGATAGGAAACGCTGTTCGGTCAGCGAATAAGGCATCGACTGCGTGTCTTCGTAGAAGTAGCCCTTCTCATCTAGGACATTGAACAGGTCATGCGCCACCTGGCGGTGATGGTCCGTATGGGTGTGCGTGTAGACGTCGTAGCTGAACCCCATGTCTTCGAACGCCTTTGACCATATGGCGTGGTAGTGCGAGGCGATCTCATGAGGCGAAACACCTTCGTCAACAGCGCGAAGAGCAGTCGGTGTGCCATGCATATCCGAGCCGGAGACCATAGCCACGTTGTTACCGGCGAGCCGGTGGTAGCGGGCAAAGATGTCTGCAGGCATGTTCATCCCGGCTATGTGACCGAGGTGAGGTGAGTTGTTGACGTAGGGCCACGCAACGCAGACAAGAATGTTTCTAGGCAATTAGGTGAAGCTCGGAGTGTGGTTGAGTACAGAAGGATTGTCAGGCACGGTAACTATGCCATTGAAGTCATTATAGCTACGGATTGAGTTCGCTTCGATCACGATTTGCTGGTGGCGAGAAGTTGGGAGCGCAGTGCTTAAGAGCCCTTCTGGGCGGCGATTACAACCGGGTACACGCGTGACCGGGGTGCTCCGGTGGTCCTGACCACTTTCTGCACTGCAGATTTGCCGACTAGGCCATCTTCGATCGCAGCACGTGCCGCGGTCACGATCTCTTCGTCGGAGATCTCGACGACTGTTTCAGGTGCCGCGTCTATGAGAATGACGAATTCACCTTTCGGCTGGGTGAAATGGGCTGCAGCTTCTTCAGCCGTTCCGCGGAACACCTCTTCGTGCATCTTGGTGAGTTCTCTGCACACGACCAATGCTCGATTTGGAGCAACCGCTGCGAGATCTTGAAGAGTCTGCTGAGCCCTGTGGGGAGCTTCGAGAACGACCAGCGTCATCGGCAGGTTAATCACATTTTCCAGCTGGCTGCGCCTCTCGTTCTTTTTCCGAGAAAGGAAGCCAAGGAATGCGAAGCGATTCGACTCGAATCCACTGATCGAAAGTGCGGTTGTCACTGATGAGGCTCCGGGAGCCGCGGTAACGGCATGTCCCGCCGCAATGGCCTCCCGAACCAGTGTCGAACCGGGGTCGGATATCGCAGGCGTACCAGCGTCGGTCACAAGTGCAAGATCGTTAGTCTTCAGGTGTTCGAGTATCTGGGCTAATCTGCCTGGCGGACTGCTTTCGTGGTAGCTGATGGTCTTCACGTCGCTACCAATCCGGTCCAGCAGCTTGCGAGTGACACGCGTGTCCTCAGCGGCAATCAGCGGGACTGATTTGAGGATCTCGCTGGCCCGCAGCGTTATATCGCCAAGATTGCCGATGGGGGTTGCGACGACGTAGAGAGTGCTCATGGTGGTGTGTTCTTGGCCATCCTGAGCCGGTCAAAAGGTGGCGAGTCCCTGGACTTCTAACGCCCAGCTGCCGCCAGCAACTTGTCTATAGCTGCTTCGTGTTGTTCATCTGCATGATAAGAGCTACGTACAAGTGGGCCTGCCGCGACGTGTTTGAAACCCATCTTCAACCCTTCCTGTTCAAACTCCTTGAACTCGTCAGGGTGGTAGAAACGAATTAGCGGGTGGTGCTTTTTCGAGGGTCGCAGGTACTGGCCTATGGTCAGCAGATCGCAGTCAGCATCACGCAGATCCTGCATCGTCTGCAGAACCTCGTCCTTCGTTTCACCGATGCCTACCATCATGCCGGACTTGCTTGGCATGTACGGGTCGATCTCTTTCACTCGCTTGAGTAGCTCCAGTGAAAGATCGTAGTCGCCTTTGGGCCGCAACTTGGAGAAAACACGTCGGACTGTCTCAATATTGTGGTTCAGCACTTCTGGCTTAGCATTCACAACGGTCTCAAGGTGCTCTTTCACACCCTGGAAGTCCGGGATGAGCACCTCAACCTTGCAATTCGGAGTGAGGCGGTGAATCTGCTGGATGCTCATGGCGAAGATGCCGGCACCGAAGTCTGGAAGATCATCACGGTCAACAGATGTAACGACGGTGTACTTGAGCTCCATTTCCTGCACAGTCGTCGCCAGCCTGAAGGGCTCACCGGCATCGACAGATCCCGGCCAGCCGGTCTTCACGTTGCAATATGAGCAGGCCCGCGTGCACGTGTCGCCGAGGATCATGAAGGTTGCGGTCTTGCGGTCCCAGCAGTCGCCGATGTTCGGGCACGCTGCTTCCTCACAAACAGTGTGAAGCTTTGCGCCCTTGAATTTGCGGCGCAGCTCCATGTAGTTCTCGCCACCGGGGGCGGGGACCTTAAACCATTCGGGGAGTCTTCGTTCTACAACCATGAATGCCTGTGAACTACGTTTCGGGGTGTTACCGTCGTATCTTCAGCTTGAGTTAGGACACGTTGTCCTAACGCACTTTCTATCGTAGTTGAATTGACCGTAGTTTGGGCAGGCATGTTTGGGCAAGCGTAAGAGGCGACAACGTTACAAGGGGCCAGACCTCACATCACATCTGGGTCTAAGCGAAGGTGATGAACTGGTCCTGGAGCTTGGCCCACATGCCGATGATGGAAACCCGGTAGCCGATTTCGAAGGCGCACCGGTCAGCGTGATGGGCGGCCTTGAAGGCGAGACGGTCCGGTGCGAGGTCATGCGGGTGAATGCGGACATCATTCACGCTCGTGTTCTCGATGTGACCACTGCCGTCCCACAGCGGCGAGAATCGCCTTGCGAGTACTTTCTGGAATGCACGGGATGCCAGTGGCAGCACGTCACATACGCGCATCAGCTTGAGCTCAAGCGGCGAAGAGTGGTCAACGCCATGGCCGCGTACTCTGAGCTGGCTGACTTCGAGGTCGAACAGGTGATCGGCAGCCCGAACGAATTCGGGTACCGCAACCATGCTCGTTTTACCGTGGCGCGCTGGCCGGAGAATCGCGGGCAGGTTGGGTTCATGAACGCCGCCAAGAGGCGTTTCGTGCGAATCGACAAATGTCTGCTGATGAATGATCCAATCAACTCAGTGCTGGACGGTGTACAGGAGAAGCTTTCCGGGATGAGCCAGTTCTCGGTACGCGCCAGCAGCAACTCTGACTCGATGCTGATTCAACCTTCTTTGCCGTCTGAGCCCGGCCTGCCGGATTCTGGCCAGACACACTATGACGAGATCGCAGGTGGCCGCACTTTCAGAGTCGCCTCGCCATCCTTTTTCCAGGTCAATACGAATCAGCTCGAAAACATGGTGGGCCTTGTAACCGAGATGTTGAGTCTGGACGGAAGCGGCACGCTCCTTGACGCTTACTCGGGTGTTGGCACCTTCTCGATTTTGCTCGCACCGTATGTCGAACGAGTTGTAGCGATCGAAGAATCCGCATCAGGCGTCGCCGATGCATGTGCCAACGCCAACGGTATTTCGAATATCGAATTCCTGGAAGGGAAGTCCGAAGGGCTGATGCCTGAACTCGCTGGGACCGTCGACTACGTGATACTCGACCCGCCGCGCGTGGGCTGCATGCCAGAAGCTATCGTTGCAGCAGGAAAAATGGCTCCATCGAAAGTCGTGCTGGTCTCCTGTGACACGACTGCTATGGCCCGCGATCAGGCACGGCTGATCGGCGAGGGGTTTAAACTTGTTCGCGTCCAGCCAGTGGATATGTTTCCGCAGACCCGACACGTTGAAGTGATCTCGCTTTTCGAACAGGCCTGAGCCGGGCGAAATAACACGGCGAGCGTTCCGATGATCGAAGCAGTGGAAAAACCTGAAAACACAGGACGACTTCGCACCCGGCATCAACTAGTGCTTGCTTCTGCATCGCCGCGGCGAGCGACCATTCTGCGTGATCTTGGTCTTGAGTTCGAAATGATTCCCGCAGATATCGACGAGGAGTCGCTCTCAGGGCTTGATCCAGAGCCGTTGGCGAAGCGGCTGGCAGAACTTAAAGCAGAAGCAGTGGCGGGGCTCGGCGAGAACCACTGCGTGATCGCTGCGGACACCGTCGTTGCGTTCAATGGCCGGTCACTTGGCAAGCCGAACAGTGCCTCGCACGCCGTTGAGATGCTGAGAGCGCTAAGTGGTCAAACTCACCAGGTCCACACAGGAGTAGCGGTCCGATCGAGTGATGAAATCGTGAGCGTTGTTGAGACGACCCAGGTGACCATGCGGAAATTGACCGCTACTGAGATCGAGAAGTACGTACAGTCAGGCGCAGCTATGGACAAAGCTGGGGCTTACGGTATCCAGGATGCCGCATTCAGCCCTGTCGAGTCGTACAGAGGGTCGTATCTCAATGTTGTAGGTCTGCCCTTGAGGCCACTTGCAGATCTGCTGCTCCAAACCGGCTCGATCGATGAACCAACCGCGTCGCATCTGCGCAGGAGCGACGCTGCATGAGCTTTCTCGGTGTCGGTCCTCTCGAACTTCTGTTGATCTTTGCGGTCGCCATGTTTTTTGTCGGCCCAAAACGACTCGCAGAAGGCGTGCGCAACGGACGCAAGTACTACACGGAGTTCAAGCGACAGCGAGATGAACTGACATCGCTGGTGTCAGAGGCAATTGACGCCGAAGAGCTCAAGAAAGAGTTCGAGGAGACGAAGCGGGAAGCCTGGGATGAGTCCGCTACCAGGGAGATAACCGATCTCCAGAAGGACATGACCCTGGACCAGGGCGATCTCGATCTCGGCCTGTCGAAGTCGGTCGAGTACGACAGCACTTCATCGAGGCCTAAGCCCACAGACCGTGGCAACGGCAAGATTGGTGGCAAGGAGATTCCTTCCATCGGCCTGAGTAGAGGTCCCTCCAGCGGCCCTCCCGGCTCTCCGACTGAACCATCTGAACCGGATGTACCAGAACAGCCGGGTACGCGGGGTGACGCTTGAACCGCGACCGCGCAATGTCGATTCTTGAGCACCTTGGCGAGCTAAAGCGCCGCATGATCAGGGTGTCGATTGCGTTCTTGATCTTCACTATTGCTGCTGCTGTGTTTTATGAGCAGATCTTCGAGTTCCTGCGTGAGCCGGCAGAAGAGGCTGTGGCGAAGTCCAATGGCGACATAATCTTCACTCAGGTAGCGGAGGCATGGGCCGCGGTGATGAAGGTTTCGGTCATCATCGGTTTCGCCGCTACGATGCCGTACTTCCTGTTTGAACTCACAATGTTCCTGCGCAGCGGGCTGCAGCCGCACGAGCGCCGTTACCTGTACTTTTTCTTCCCGTTTTCGGTGTTGTCCTTCGCAGCGGGGGTCTGGTTTGGTTTCGAAGTCCTCATACCGCCGGCTATTAACTTCCTTCTGACGTTTGGTTCAGAGCTGGCCACACCGTTCCCGACTATCGGCTCATACATCAGCTTGCTGATCTCGCTTTCACTGTGGATGGGGCTGATCTTTGAGTTGCCCATAGTGATGTTCTTCCTGTCGAAGCTCGGTGTGGTCAATTCACGCTGGTACATGCGTCAGTGGCGCTGGACGGTACTGTTCGCGTTCGTGCTTGGAGCTGTTGTGACCCCGACGTTCGATCCGGTCACACAATCTCTTGTAGCAGGCCCTGTCATCGGGCTCTATGTCGTCGGGACGGCGCTGGCCAGGTTTGCAGAACGCGGTAGAGACGCCGATACGGAATCAACTCCCGAGGGCAGTCCGGCTGGTGGCGGTGAGTAGCCACTCAGGCGTCTGTCCAGGCGTGGCGAATCGCCCATGACCATCTCTGATTTTTCGCTGGTGGTGTGCGAGGGGCGTTCTTGCGTCCGTTTCTCCTGAAGACCGGTCTGAATCTCCGTGGCACGCTGCTGGTGACACTGGCCTCTCTGGCGTACCTCTCGTTCGGGCTCCCAGACGGCATGCTGGGGGTTGCCTGGCCGTCGATCAGCGACGAGTTCGGCGTGTCGATCTCCTCACTGGGCATATTGATCCTGGCCATTACCTCTGGATATGCGCTAACGACCTTCTCAGTCGGACGACTCATGCAGAGTTTTGGACCGGTGACCGTTGTGGCATCGGGTTCTGTGATCATGGCCACCGGCTTAACTGGTTACGCCGTGGCGCCCGGATGGCCGGTGATGTTGATGTCGGGAGTCGCCGTCGGTATGGGGATCGGCGCTGTCGACGGTGGATTGAACGTGTTCGCCGCTCTCCACTTCAGCGCCCGGTCTACAAACTGGATGCACGGCTTCTACGCACTCGGAGCGTCGACTGGACCAGCGGTGATGACCGGTTTCCTGGTTGGTGGAGCTGGCTGGCAATGGGGGTTCGTGACTGCTGCCGCAGTGCCGCTGGCGTTGGCGGGCGCGTTCATCCTCACCAGGAGCAAATGGCGCTCTGCAGGTTCAGTTGCAGATGACGCTGCAGAGGCAGAACCTGTCCGCCAACAGACAGAAACTCTAAGGCTGCCACTCGCGTGGATGGGGATAGCCGTTTTTGTTGTCTACACCGGACTGGAAGTGACCGCGGCTCAGTGGACCTTCACTCTGCTCACTGAATCACGAGGCCTCAGCACCGGTGTCGCAGGTTCATGGGTGACAACTTTCTTCGTGGGGCTCGCCGTTGGCCGCATTGGGCTCGGTGGGGCAACAGGCTTCGTTAAAACCCGGCATGTGCTGCGGATTTCTGTTTTCGTGGCGGTCATCATGGCGATCTTCTTCTGGCTCGACCTGGCCCAGTGGATTTCTGTAACCGCTCTCTTCACTCTGGGTTTAGCGTTTGGACCGATATTCCCGTCGCTTATCGCCACGACACCGGAGCGCGTAGGTCGCTCGCATACCCCGAATGCGGTCGGGTTCCAGGTCGCCGCTGCAGCCGTTGGTGCAGCATCCATGCCTGCTCTAGTCGGCCTGGTCACTGACATCACCGACCTTGAAGCGATCAGCTTCTCACTCGTCGTGGGAACAGCACTCTTGTTCGCCATTTACGAAGTCATGGAGCGGACAAGAGCGAGGCGTATTGACAGTGCTGGTGGTATCTCGATGAGAGAAAGCGACGATTCAGGATGACAGCTTCGCCTCTGAAGTAATCAGCCAAAGAAAAAGGGCGCTGGAAAAGCGCCCCTCATCATTCTGCTCTTACCCGACGCGATCAGGAGACTTTGGATTCCGCCTTGGCTTCAGTCTTAGTCTCAGAAGACTCAAGCTGGTCTTCATCCTTGTCCTTGTCTTTGACTGAGGTGCGGAACTCCTTGATCGCCTGGCCCATGCCCTTGCCAACGCTCGGGAGCTTGCCAACGCCAAAGATGATCATCACGACGACGAGAATCAGAAATATTTCAAGAGGGCCAATGCCTCGTAAGAACCCCATAAGAGCGCTCCAGTACTTCCGCGCGGGTCGAATTTACGCGCTCAAGAATAGGCTTGGCCGTATTGGGTGTCAAACTTACAGGGTGACGGAATTGTGACGATTCAACCGCTATGAAAGCGTGTAATAGCGGTACTCAAGCCATGTATCGCCACACGGCAAGGACCCTGCTCATCACCTCAACATTGTCCGCCTGCGCGTAAATCGGATCCATCTGGCTGTTTGCTGGCTGAAGGCGTACCCGCTTGCCTTCCGGGAAGAAGTACTTGAGAGTCGTCTCGTCTTCCTTCACCAACCGTACCGCTGCCATCTGTCCGTCGCGCACCTGCTGGGCAGACTCCATGATCACCAGGTCACCGTCACCGATCAGGGCGTCAATCATGGAATCACCCTTAACCTTAAGCGCATACACACCATCACCACGGCCTACCACGGCCTGCGGTAGATCGATCTGCTCTATGCCAGGGTCACTCCATGTGTCTGATTGTGGAAGAGGAAAGGGCGAGCCGGCCGCAATCGTCCCCATAAGCGGCACCGCAACATTGTCCGGCTCTCGGCTGGCACGACTGCCACTTCGCCCGCCGGGGATGGCAAGGCCACGAGAGACCTCGGAGTCTCGAGTCAGGTAACCGCCGGCAGATAGCTTATCGAGGTTGTACTTAACTACAGAAGTGGAACTGAGGTCACAGCCGAACTGGATATCGCGCACGGTGGGCGGATAGTCGTGCTCCTCGATGAACTCCTCGATGAACTCGAGCATCCGGGTCTGCTTGTCTGAAAGCTGCTTCACGTCTGATCCCTCGGGCGTCTAGTGTCAAGTTCGGACAGTTGTCGCTAGCTGGAACGACAGTACGATTGTCGCACTAATGTTCTGAAACTAGCAGTCGCCCATGATTTATGTCAACGAAAGCTGGCACAGGTTGCCCAAGATGGCGATATCAGCTTGACATGACAGTCGCTATACCTCACCGTATATCTATAATGAGTGAGCACTCACTTACTAAAACCCGTGCTGACCGCATGGCCCCTGATGAGCGGCGAGCGTCGATTGTGGACGTAGCAATACCACTGCTCAAAGCCAGGGGAGATTCGATCAAAGTCGCCGAGGTTGCCAATGCCGCCGGGGTCGCTGAGGCGACCGTGTTCAAAGTCTTTCCTACCAGGAAGACGCTGATATTCGCCTGTCTCGATCGGGTAGCGAGTACGGCGACCATGGAGGATTCGCTGAGAGCCTTGCGCGACATGGACAATCCGAAACGGTTGGCCGTTTTGACAGACATAGCTGAATGCTTCGAACGGTATCTCAGTCTGGCTGGGCCGGTGTTTCAGGCCGTCGGGCCTTCGAACGCCACGGCATTCGCCAACGGCGGTATGGAACCGTTGATTAGAGCTGAGACACTGCTCCTGCCGGAGATTGAACGACTGGTCGGATCAGATAACAAGGTGACCGATATTCAGAGCATCACCCGAACCCTGGCAGGATCGCTGTATGCGAATGCCGTCAAGCGCGATGCGGGACTGGACACGCCGTCGATTAACTCGATGGTTGTAGCAATTTTCGGTGCGGCCCTCGGCGACGCAGAAAAAACCTAGAGGTGGTCAATGACTTCAGAAAAACGAGGCCAACGCATACAGGTCCGCAGACACCCTGAGCGTGGATCGACGGATCGTTCGACCATCAACGGCATCCTCGATGAAGGGTTTCTTTGTCACGTGGGATATGAGTCCGGACGTGGGCCCGTAGTGCTCCCAACCCTGTACGGCAGGCGAGGCGATTCGGTCTACTGCCATGGTTCGCCGGCGGCAGGAATGTTCAGGCATGCCGCCCCAAACGTGGACGTGTGTCTGACCGTCACCATTGTCGACGGATTTGTGCTGGCGCGATCACTGTTTCATCACTCTATGAATTACCGCTCCGTTGTCGTGCTCGGACCTGCCAAGCGTGTTTCCGAACCAGAGGAGGTCATGGTTGGACTTGAGGCGGTAACTGAGAATGCATTGCCCGGGCGCTGGGGCGAAGCGCGACTGCCAAGCGAGACTGAGTTGAGGCAGACAGCCCTGTTCAAACTAGATCTTACCGAATCGTCTTCAAAAATGAGAACGGGACCGCCTGGCGACGAAGAAGCTGACTTGGCGCTAGACGTGTGGGCAGGTGTGCTGCCGGTGTCTTTGCGCCTGGGTAGTCCGGTGCCCGCGGCGGACCTCAGACCAGGAACTGGCCTGACTGCTGCGGTGGAGAACCTCCAAACGTCGAAGCACTACTAAGTCGATCTCACCGAACTAGCCGAAGTGAGAGTCCAATGGCGGGTGCTGAGCATGATCGCCGAACGAGACCCCTTCAAGCGCGCCTGGGGGCCCATCTGGTTCCTCAGCTTGCCCGAACGCAACGTAGTGGGGCGGATCGCCTTTGAACACGAGATATGCGCTTTTCTTGGAAGAGAGGGCATCCATACCGCCGACCCAGTTAACCTCGGGGCCGTTTACGAGGCTCACAGGCCCACCTTCAACAGGTGTTCTGACGTTCGTGTTGACTTCTCCGCCGTTCGGCTCGCCAACTCCCCATCTGGTGATTCCGGTATAGCTACCGGGAGTGACAAAACGCCATCTAGGCAGCAGCCCGGATTTCGGCGCTACCTCAACGGCCACTTCATCACCGTTTTCGCCAAACGGGTGATGAATGCGCCACGTGTACTCGGTATTCGGATCGCCTTCGTGGCCGTGGTCGTGACTATGCCCATCATGCCCGTGATCGTGACCGGCATGCGCGTGACCATGCTCGTCATCGTGAGAATGATGCGAATGTCCGGAGTGGTCTTGCGTCACGGGAGAATCAGGAACCGGCTGCGCTGTTGAGACTGCGCTGCAGGCGTGACTTCTTGCGGGCCGCCTGGTTGGGGTGGATCACGCCCTTGCGAGCCGCGCGGTCAAGGGCGGAGATCGCCTCTTTAACAGCTGTTGTCGTCTCATCGGTGGAGCCGTTTTCTTCAACGCCTTCACGAGCCTTCGTGACTCTTGAGCGCGTGAATGAACGGACGGTCTTGTTACGAGCCGCCTTGGCGACCTGCGAACGGTGCGACTTTGCGCTTGGCATTCTCTTCCTATCGACTGGCCGATATGGCCGTGAACGTAACCCGATTCACGGGCTAGCTAAGAAACATTACTGACCTGCAACCTGGGCAGAGGTTTCACCCTCATTGGCTCTGTTCACGGAGATGATCCCCTGGACCGTCTCCAGCCGTGTGAACACTCTGCTCAACTGGTCAACCCCGCTAGTGTACACGGTCAAGGTCACTGTGCAGGAGTTGTTTTCAGGGTCTTCATGCGAAGACATGGAGTGAATATTGACATGTTCGGCGGAGACATACTGAGTGATATCTCGTAGAAGACCGACCCTGTCGTATGCATGAACGATGAGTCGGGCTGGGTAGGTGCTGTCTGCATGGCCCCAGGCGACCGGTACCAGCCGATCGTGATCATCTGCGGATCGCATGTTGACGCAGTTCGTGCGGTGAACGGTTACTCCACGGCCTCGAGTGATGTAGCCGGTGATCTCATCTCCATAGACCGGGCTGCAGCAGCGTGCCACCCGCGTCAGCATGTTTGGAGCGCCCATAACTACCAGCCCCGTCCGCTCCTGGCGTTGCAAGACAGCAGGTATGTCCGGTGTTGCGCCATTGTTTTCGGCAGGGAAGTTCTCTGTTACCGATTCGAGGACCTTGCCGATTCCTATTTGACCAACACCCAGCGCTTCTTCGAGTTCAGTTGCAGTCTCGAAACCCAGCTTTTCAGCGATCTTCTCTGCGGAAACTCTTACCCCAACACGCCTCAGCTCGCGGGCAAGCAGGTCGTGACCTCGGGCGATGTTCTCTTCTTCCTGCTGTCTCCGGAACCAGAGCCTGACCTTGGCCTTTGCACTTGCAGTCGCCAGGTAGCCAAGGTCCGCATTGAGCCAGTCGAGGCTAGGTCCTCGAAGCGTTCTTGCCTTGCGGATCTCGACAGTGTCTCCGTTGTGCAGCTGTGTATTGAGCGGCATCAGCTTGCCGTTGACCATGCCGCCGACGGTGTTGTGGCCAAGGTCGGTGTGCACGCGGTAAGCGAAGTCCAGAGGTGTTGAACCTGAAGGAAGGTCGATTACGTCACCGGCCGGCGTATAGACAAACACCTGGTCACGCAGAATATCTGTCTTGACCGAATCCAGGTACTCTTCGTCACCACTCATCTCACGTTGCCACTCGAGAAGCTGCTTCAGCCAGGTCAGCTTCTCGTCGAACATTTCGTCTTCGCGTTCAGGCTCGCCCTGCTTGTAGGTCCAGTGAGCGGCCACGCCGTCTTCTGCGATGCGATGCATCTCTTTTGTGCGGATCTGAACTTCCAGCGGATAGCCCTGCGGTCCAACGACCGACGTGTGCAGAGACTGGTAAAGGTTCTCTTTCGGGTTAGCTATGTAGTCGTCGAACTCACCAGGTACCGGTCTCCAGGCCTGGTGGACGATTCCAAGGCTTGCATAGCAATCGGCTGTGCTTTCGACGATGACCCGTAGGGCAATCAGATCGTAAATCTCGTCGAATTTGCGACCGCGTGACTGGTAGCGCTGCAACTTCTGGTAGGTGCTGTAAAGGTGCTTTGGTCGCCCGCTGATCGAGCATTCAATTCCTGCTGCATACAGCATCTCTGTCAGGACGTTGACTGCATCTTCGGTGTACTTCTCACGTTCAGTTCGCTTGCGCGAGATCATGCGGGAGACAGACTTGTACTGTCGGGGGTGCAGGTACTTGAACGCCTCGTCTTCCAACTGCCACTTGATATCCGCCATGCCAAGGCGCTGTGCAAGAGGGGCGTATATATCCAAAGTCTCGCGAGCGATGCGTTGCTGGCGTTCTTCTGAGAGGTGCCGCAGCGTCTTCATGTTGTGAAGCCGGTCTGCAAGCTTGATCAGCACTACTCGAATGTCGGACGCCATCGCCACGAGCATCTTGCGAAGGCTGGCAATCCTGGCGGCTTCGGCAGTAGGTGTTACCTGGTTGACTCCGTTCAAGTCAGACGGATCTTCTGAGAGGAGATCCAACCTCTTCAGCTTTGTGACACCGTCTACAAGTCGTGCCACGTCTGCGCCGAAGTCCTTTTCAAGCTCGTCTTTCGAGATGTCAGTGTCTTCGATAACGTCGTGAAGCAACGCTGCTGCGAGCGTCGTGGAGTCGAGATTGATGTTGGCGAGGTACAGCGCGGTGGCTACCGGATGCTCGATGTACTGCTCGCCGGAACTGCGCTTCTGGCCCTCGTGAGCTTCAGTCGCAAACGCGAGGGCAGCTTGCACGAACTGGACACGTTCGCTAGGTAGATATGACCTTGCTTGTGCGATTAGCTGCGTTGCGGACATTCCGCGCCTGCCTGTTGAGCTGATCATGTACCAATTTTAACTGGTAGCGCAAGCGGGAACAGGCGCAGTTGTTCCATGTTGCCCAGCGAGTTCGGCGTCACTCAGAAAAAATTCGGGCGATCTCATCACGCTGAAAGACTGGTAGAGGTTTTAATGAGCTGTCAGGTCTGCGGATCAGAGCCGGTTCCCTTCGGCCGGTCATTTCGCCGATTACAGCGGCTGGGATTTCCTCAGATTCAAGCGATTCGACGATCGCTGATGCGCTTTCCGGAACGCAGGTGATCAGCAGGGCGCCTGACGAGATGAGCCCCCACGGATCCACATCAAGTGAATCACAAAGTGTTTGGCACTCTTCGAAAATCGGCACAGCGGCTTCATCGATAGTCAGGCCATTGCCCGAAGCCTTACTGACTTCAGCCAGCGCGCTTGCCAGCCCACCTTCAGTGGGATCGTGCATTGCGGTCACTGCGCCTGCTTCTGTGGCTATAGATGCATCTCTGATTACGGATATACCTGGCTCAAACAGGAAGTTTGCGGCAGTCTCCAGAACCGATTCAGGGATACCGGCTACGAGGGCTTGCTGCCGGAACTCTCGTGCAAGAAGTGAGGTGCCCTCAATGGCGATCCCCTTTGTCAGGATGATGCTGTCGCCGGGTTTGGCACCTGATGTTGAGACGGTCCGGCTGGCCGGTGCCTCGCCAAGCATTGCGCCACTGATGATTGGCCTCTGCACACCATCGGTTATCTCAGTATGCCCACCTATTAGTCCAACGCCGATGGACTCGGCCGCTTCCTGCACCTGCCTGAATATGGACTGGACGGTATCGGGGGGCGTTCCTTCGGGCAGCAGAACTGTTGGCATGAACCACTTCGGCGTTGCACCAGTTGCTGCGATGTCATTTGCGTTGACGTGTACGGCGTACCAGCCGATCAGATCAGTTGCGAACGTAACTGGGTCTGCCTTGGCTATGAGGCTGGTGGCACCAAACGAGACGACTGCCGCATCCTCCCCGATACCTGGCCCCATTAAGAGTCGTTTCGCGCGTTCTGGCAGCTCTGCCAGTAACTCACTGAGAAGTCTCGGTGGAAGCTTACCGGCTGGCAGTGGATTCGAACTGTCGAAACGAGGCATGTGCCGCGATTAACCGCTCCGCTAAGGTGGAATTTATTGCCTGTCCATCAGTGCTCAGGCCGGTGGTACAGGTACCGGGTCCCTCGCAAAGTACGGGCCGATTGCCGAGCTGAACTCGGGTGGCGCCTCAGCATCCTGGCCTACCCAGAACGATTGACCGCCCCTTATGAGACGTGTGTTACCACCGCAGATGGTGCCGATCGTTTGAGGGCCATTTGCCGTGCTGAAGGTGAGTCGGAATATCTCCGTGCAGCTTGCTGCTGGTTCCGGAAACAACAGCACATCCAGGGTGTCGACAATCGTGTTGATCTCTTCTGGATCAGTGACCGTAGCCTTTAGAACGTACTGGCCAGCTTCAAATCTTCGCATCTCTATAGCTGTTGTGGTGCGAAGTTCAGCGCGCTCAACGATGTTGACCGCGCCTTCGGCCAGTTGACGGTTCTTTGTGCAGTTCACAACCACTTCACCGTTTTCGTCCGTGTGGTACTCGTAGCTCTCACCGTTTGCCAGCAGGACGAGTTCCCAGCCTGTAACTGCGACCTGCGCGTACAGCTGACCGGGCGCGGGGCAACCGAAGGCAGCACTGGGCCATGCTCCCTCTTCAAAATCCATGACTGATATGTCGTTGGCGCTGATGCCGAGTTCACTGGCCAGGTCGAACCGTGCAAAGACCGATGCGTCCGGTGCGGCAGGTGTCGGTGTGGGAGTCGGCGTGGGTGTAGCCGTCGGTGTGGCGGTTGGCCTTGGAGTTGGGGTGGCCGTCGGCTCAGCAGTCGCCGTTGGTCTGGGGGTTGGAGTGGCGTTTGGCGCTACCGTGTCAGGAGGGCTGCTACTTCCACAGGCGATCACAGCTGCAGTGAGCAGAGCGGCAAAAAGCAGTACAACGAGTGATGTGTTGCGTGGAGTGGGGTGAAACATCGAATAAGAGTATCGACTGCTGCCTGACGAAACAGTTACCGATTTTTGCGTTTCGTAGTGATTTTTGAGTGATGGCCACGGGTCGGGCCGGGACTGGCTAAACAGGAGTTCGGATTCGCGCACTGAGGACACAGACGTCTAGAACACATAGTGTCCAGAATGCAGTTGCACATCCATAGAAAATCCAGTCAGGCGAAGTAAATAGTTCGTATGTACGAAATCTTCGTATCGGCCAGACGATGTGTGGCATCATTCTCAAATAAAGATTGATAATCGCTTCACAAAGGCCTTGCGTCGCCGTAAATAAAGTGTACCCTGTTGGTCAGCTTTTGGTGTACGAACAGATTGATGAGTGTCTGCGCCAGGCATGGGTCTGATATACGAACTCCCCCTCGGAAGGGTGTTCCAAAAGGTGAAACTGACGACGACCGCTGTTCGACGCCCTCGTTGGCGTCTGTTTTTTGTGACCGCACTGTCTCTAGCGCTTGCCGCCGCTGTTGCATGCGGGAGCGACGATGCACCGGCCGCTGATGAGTCCAGGCCACTTGTGGTCTACTCAGGCCGTAGCGAATCACTGGTTGGGCCAGTCATAGAACAGTTCAAAGACCTCACCGGCATTGACGTGCAGGTCAACTACGCTTCCACCGGTCCGCTGGCAGCAACTCTGCTTGAAGAAGGAAACAACACTCCCGCCGACATCTTCTTCGCGCAGGATCCCGGTGGTCTCGGTGCTGTCATCGAGATGCTCGATACGATTCCTGACGAGATCCTGACCATCGTTCCAGATTGGGCTCGCTCACCTGAAGGTAAATGGGTCGGAATTTCCGGCAGGGCCCGCGTTCTTGTCTACGGCACAGACTCACTATCAGAAGAAGACCTGCCGTCCTCTATCTGGGATCTGACCGATCCAAAATGGAAAGGCAAGCTCGGATGGGCTCCGTCGAACTCGTCGTTCCAGGCGATGGTGACCGGTATGCGCCAGATCTGGGGTGAAGAGAAGACCAGGGAATGGCTCGACGGCATCATGCAGAACGAGCCGCGGATCTACCCGAAGAACACTCCACAGGTGGCTGCTGCTGCCGCCGGTGAGATCGAAATCGGAATGGTGAACCACTACTACCTTTACAGGTTCCTTGCCGAAGAAGGCGACAGCTTCAAGGCGCGTAACTGGTTTACTCCGGAGGCTGATCCTGGTTCTGTGGTTCTTGTAGCCGGAGCTGGTGTGCTTAATGCCTCAGACAACAAGGGAACAGCACACAGGTTCCTGGAGTTCATGCTTTCGCAGGTTGGGCAGCAATACTTCGCCACCCAGACGCATGAATACCCGTTGATTGAAGGTGTTGTGCCAGACCGCGGCCTGCCACCACTCGATTCGATAACCAAGCCGGATGTTGACCTTTCAACACTCGGCGACCTTGAAAACACGCAAGACCTGTTGAGGGAAGTTGGAGCACTGTCCTAGACGAGCGGCTGCCGCACGACGCTGGTCCGTGCAGGTAGCAATTCAGATTCAGCCGAGGGGGACCCGGCGGAGGGCAAACGCGCCCTTCGCCGGTTCTTTTTCTCAGACGTAGACGCGAATGGCTACTTTCACTGACATAGGCCCGGCTGGCCGACAGGTGCTCAAGGCGGTGCCACGCGACCGTCCGCCCTGGTTGCTGCTTGGACTTGGCCTGCTGATCGGTGCGGCTGCGATGCTACCGGCTTTTTATCTGGTAGTACGCGCTGTTGAGGGCGGATCGGAAACCTGGGAATTCGTGTTCAGGGCTCGTACAGCACAGATATTGGGTAGGACAGCACTGCTCATCGCCCTCGTAACCGCGTTCTCTACGGTTATTGGCACGCTACTCGCCTGGTTCACTATGCGAACTGAGCTTCCGATGAAGCGAGTCGTCTCTGTGGCCATAGTCATGCCTCTCGTGATCCCGAGCTTTGTAATGGCGACGACCGCGATCGAGTTTTTCAGCACTGGTGGAGTTTTGCAGGGCTGGCTTGCACCGTTCGGAATGGACCGGATCGCCAGTTTTGACGGTCTCCGTGGCTCCACGTTCGTGCTTGTCCTCATGACATATCCGTATGTATATCTCGCAGCCAGAGGTGCGCTACGCCGACTTGATCCGGCGCTCGAAGAGGCTGCAAGAAGCATGGGTTATGGAGCGATCAAGACCTTCCGCATGGTCACTCTTCCGATTCTGCGGCCCGCCCTCACTGCCGGTTCCTTGCTCGTAGCGCTCTACACGCTGAGCGACTTCGGTGCAGTGGCGCTTCTCAGGTATGAGACGTTCACTTTCGCGATCTTCAACCAGTACGAAACGGCCCTGAACAGATCCATTGCTGCCGGCCTATCACTTGTGCTGGTTTTCTTCGCGGTACTCCTGCTCGCAGGTGAAGGCTTCTCCAGAGGCAGGGCCCGCTACCACAGAAGCACAGTAGGCAGCGTTCGCATGGCAAAAGACGTATCACTCGGTCCATGGCGTTGGCCGGTGCTCGGACTGGTGCTTGTACCGGTGATAGCTGGACTGCTCATCCCGGTTGGAGTCCTGGCTTTCTGGCTAATACGTGGTCTTATCCGTGATCAGAGCATGACCGCTCTGTTGGAACCTGCCACTAACTCGATCGCCATCTCTCTCGCGGCCGCTCTCCTAGCCGTCACTCTCGCCTTACCCGTCGCCGTTCTTGCGGTGAGGTACCGCACATGGTGGCCGAGCCGTGCCATAGAGCGAGTAACGCACATAGGCTTTGGTTTGCCTGGTGTTGTAGTTGCGATATCCCTCGTATTCTTCGGTGTTAATTACGCACGACCCATCTACCAGTCAAACTGGCTGCTGCTGTTCGGATACGTTGTCCTGTTCCTGCCTGCTGCAGTCGGGGCCATCCGATACTCGCTGATGCAGGTCAGTCCGAGAATCGAAGAGGCGGCACAGGGCCTTGGCAGGCGTCCGTGGCGGGTTATGTTCTCGATTACGTTGCCGATGGTTATGCCCGGTGTGCTTGCGGGGGCCGCTCTTGTGTTTCTGATGACGATGAAAGAACTTCCTGCCACGCTGATACTCAGCCCAATTGGATTCAAAACCCTGGCAACCGTGGTCTGGGACGCTTCGACCGATGCTTTCTTCGCCCGTACCGCCGCCGCTTCGTTGTTGTTGATCGGGCTCGCGGGCATACCGACCGCATACATGGTGCTCAGAGATGACTCCTATCGAAGCGGCGAGCACTCCTGAGCGCGAACATGTCAACGTCATGACATTTGATCCGACTGCACAGATTCTCCCAGATTCACCGGTAGACGTTCCGCCCAGTCGCGGAGCGGTGATTCAAGTCGAGGATGTCACTGTCCAGTACGAGGCTGCCGACGGCCCTGCGCTTGCGAACCTGGACTTCGAAGTACAGGCAGGTGAGTTCGTCTCGCTGCTCGGTCATAGTGGGGCAGGCAAGACCACCGCTCTGCGCGTCATAGCCGGATTTGAGAAGGTCCAGTCGGGTTACGTGCGCATTGGTGGCCGGCTTGTCGCGTCATCGTTCGCGCACGTTCCGCCGGACAAGCGTCGCGTTGGCCTTGTTTTCCAGGACTACGCGCTCTTCCCGCATCTCACCGTGAAGTCCAACATCGAGTTCGGTTTGAGCGGAGTGGACAGATCAGTCCGTGACGAACAGGTCAAGAAAATGGTTGATCTGACCGGCCTGAAAGGGCTTGAGTCAAGATATGCCCACGAACTCTCTGGAGGACAGCAGCAGCGGGTCGCTCTGGCCAGGGCCCTGGCACCGGCACCGGTGGCCGTATTGCTCGACGAACCGTTCAGCAATCTAGACAGGAGACTCAGGTCCACCCTGCGAAGAGAAGTCCGGTCGATCTTGAAAGATGCAGGTGCCACGGCGGTGCTCGTGACTCACGACAGGGAAGAGGCGCTCGCTCTTGCGGACCGCGTAGGCGTGATGGACGAAGGCAGAATCGCGCAGATTGGGCCTCCGCATGAGGTGTATGCAAGGCCGTCTACACCAGTCGTTGCCAGCCTGGCCGGTCCCTGTGAATTGGTTCCGGGAACGGTTCGGGGCGAGATGGTTGAAACAGAGGCTGGTAACTTCCCGATAGACGTTGCTTCGCAGGAAGTCGATGAGAACAGCGCAGTCTTTGCCTTGATGCGAGCCTCGGAGCTTGTTTTGACGGAACCTGTTGACGATCGAAATCTACACATCGTCTACCGAGAGTTTCGCGGAGAGTTCACAGAGTTCGGGGTGGGGTTGCCGTCTGGTAGAACTATCAGAGTGCGGCGCCGGTCAAGCGAAAATCTCTCAGAAGGTGATCCGGTTGGCATCAAGATGCGCGACGACAGCACGATCATCGTTTTCAAGCGAGCGGAGTAGACAGCGGCGGAAACTGAGTCAGTTGTCTAGTCTGTGAATTTCTTGATGACCAGGCAGGCATTCTGGCCGCCGAATCCGAAGCTGTTCGACAACGCGATGTTCACTTCAGACTCGCGAGCCTCATTGGGAACGTAATCGAGATCGCAATCGGGATCGGCAGTGTGCTGGTTGATTGTCGGCGGCATCACGTTTTCTTGAACCGCCATCGTGCAGGCGATCGCTTCAAGCGCTCCTGATCCTCCTAGCGCGTGGCCAATCATCGATTTCGTCGAACTCACAGGTGTCTTGTAAGCCTGCTCGCCGAACAACGTCTTGATGGCCAGGGTCTCGATGCGGTCGTTAGTAGGCGTCGAAGTGCCATGTGCGTTGATGTAGTCCACTTCATCCAGGTTCACTTCGGCGTTTTCGAGTGCCTGTTTCATCGCACTGACCGCGCCTCGGCCCTCTTCGTGCGGCTGCACAAGGTGGAAGGCGTCTGAAGAGACACCCCAGCCTGTGACTTCTGCGAGGATGTTGGCTCCGCGCTCCTGTGCGTGCTCAAGGCTCTCGAGAATCAACGTCCCGGCACCTTCTGCCGGTGCGAATCCATCACGGTCAGCATCAAACGGCCTGCTCGCTAATGCGGGGTCACCGGTCCAGGTTGTCAGGGCATGGATGGTTGAGAAACCGCCCATACCGATCTCGCAGATGCCGGCTTCCGTTCCGCCTGCGACGATTACATCGGCTGCGCCTCGACGAATGACTTCGACGGCTTCACCGACAGCCTGTGTGCTTGCCGCGCAGGCCGTGGCGCAGGTGTTGGTGTAGCCAGTCATGCCGAACGTACGGCTGACATTGGCGGCCGCCATGTTCACCAGCATGACTGGAATGTACAGAGGGCTCATTCGCAGTGCGCCACGCTTCACTTTGACGGTTGCCTGCTGATCTGTCTCGGGTAACCCACCTGAACCAGAACCCATAAGAACACCGACACGATCCGGGTTCTCTTTGGACATATCGAGACCGGAGTCTTCAAGCGCTTCGTGAGTTGCAGCGACTGCCAGCTGTGAGAACCGGCCCATACGACGAGCTTCCCGTTTATCCATCCATACGGTTGGATCGAAGTCAGGCACTTCACCGCTGACCTTGCATGGGAACCCATCGGGTGAGACCGCGGCGATTTCTCGAATGCCTGACCTGCCGTTTTTCAGGCCGTCCCAGTACTCATCGACGGATTTGCCGAGCGGTGACATGGCACCTATGCCGGTGACTACTACTCGGGTCTCTTTTCGGTAGGCGCTACTCATTGGTCGGAACTTACCTCAGCGGAGCAGGTTGCAGTCTCAAAGGGCCTGCTGATCCTCGTAGATCCGGATAAGTTTCAGGTTCAATGCCCGAAACCGTTTCTATCACCTCGGCCGCCACGAACAGCGAGCCCGCCGCAACGATTAGCGATTGGCTGGTTGCGATGGTTCGTGCGAGTGCCAGGGCATCGCTTGTCGATTCTGTGACAGCTTTGACACAGATTCTATCTTGGGTGAGAGCGTCAGCAAAATCGGAAGGCTCGACGGCTTTAGGGTGCCTGGAGCGCGTGACTATTACCAGCGGGTTCAGATCAGCGAATGCTCTGGCAACAGCAAGTGGGTCATGACCACCTGTCGAGCCGAGAATCAGTACTAGAGAATCTGGCTCGCCAAAGTGCCGTTCGATCGCGCTCCTCAAGGCGACTGCTGAACCTTCATTGTGGGCTCCGTCAACGAGCAGCATCGGAGGACCTTTTTCGATGACCTGCACTCGTCCTGGCCACCGGACATTCGAAATACCTTCGGCAATTCTGGCGGGATCCAACTTCGCTGATTCGGTTCCGAACCGCTCCAGCGCGGCGACCGCCGTGGTGAGGTTGATCAACTGGTGTTCACCGAGTAGCGGCAACTTAACTTCGTAGTAACTCTCATCTGAACGAAGCCCGACCAGTTGCGTGCCGCTGCCATTGGGATCCGCATTTCTGATTTCAACCAAAGAGGAGTGAATAAGCGGAGCGTTCAGCCGTTTTGCCGTATCTTCGATGACCGTAGCAGCCTCTGGTTCTTGCGGCGCGCTTACTACGGGCACGTCCTGCTTGATGATCCCGGCTTTTTCAGAGGCGATCTTTGGCAGCGTGTCACCAAGCACCGCAACATGATCGAATCCGATCGGAGTTATCACAGACACAACAGGGGTGATCACGTTCGTAGAGTCGAGCCGACCACCTAGTCCGACCTCTATCACCATCACGTCGGCGGCGATATCAGCGAAGTGCAGGAACGCCATTGCGGTCTGAAACTCGAAAACACTGACGATGCCAGAGTCACCGCGCTCGCGAATTCTCTCGGCCACCGGCCAGATGCGCTCGAACAGAGAAACAAACTCTTGCTCGGAGATAGGAACGCCATCGACAGTGAACCGTTCAGTCATCCTGTGAAGGTGCGGAGAGATAAACATGCCGGTGCGCAGTCCGTTAGCCGTCAGCCCGGCTGCAATCATGGCGCATGTGCTGCCTTTGCCCTTGCTGCCAGCGACATGAATGGCCGGAACCCGGTGGTGAGGGTTGCCGAGTCCCTCTAACAGCATCTCCGTGCGCCGAATATGAAAATCGGGCGATTCGTCAGCGCGCGCCTTTCTCTCGAAATCTGCGAGAGACAGGAGCACTTCCAACGACTGCTGATAGCTGAGCGACATATCCTGTGGTGCCTGTTGAAAACGACGCACATGTTCTGATTCGACTCTAAATAGTGCGGACGTACAGATGGGATGTCCATACTGGAAACGGCCACTCCACTGCGACATCCTCAAGTTAGCTGTAGTCTGAATAGGTAGACACAAGCCAATCCAGGCGGTTCAAAGCAACTCGCAACGTTTGTTCGAAAAGACCTGAACGCAAGACAAGGACAGATCTTGACCTACCGTGACCAGATTGATGATGCACTTCGAGGCAACGGCGCAGACTACTGCGAGATCCGTATTGAAGAGACCGATACCACCCGCCTGACATACAGCGGCAAAGAGCTTGAGGACATCTCGCAAACCTCAGGCCGTGGCGGCAATGTACGGGCTGTCGTTAACGGTGGCTGGGGATTCGCCAGTTTTAACGACCTGGATGGCCTGAAAGAAAAGGTCGCCGAAGCGGTCAACCAGGCTCGTCTGGTAGGCGGTGAAGGCACTCAACTTGCGGAAGTCGAACCCACCGTTGACATAGTTCCTCCCGTCATCGTTAACAGCGCCGCTGATGTCCCTCTCGACGAGAAGAAACGGCTAATGGATCACTACAACGACCTGGTCTGGTCGGTTGATGGCATCCAGAGTTCGGACATCATCTACGGTGACAACCGACGCAAGGTCACCTTTGGCAGCTCCGAAGGCGCCTACATCGAGCAAGAATTCAACCACGTCATATCTCGCATCTCAGCGCAGGCAAAAGAAGGTGGAGACGTTCAGCAAGCCGGATTCAGCCTCGGGTCGCTGGGGGACTACGACCTGGTTAAGGATCTCGACGAAAAGGTTATCGATGCTGCGAACCGCGCAGTCGGGTTGCTCTCCGCGAAGGCGCTTACTGGTGGTGAGAGAACGGTAATTCTTGACCCCGTACTTGCAGGTGTCTTCGTGCACGAAGCGTTCGGACACCTTTCTGAAGCGGACAACGTCTCTGAAAACGACAAGCTTCGCGATCTGATGTACATGGGTCGTAAGTTTGGAGGAAAGCACCTGAACTTCACAGATGGTGCGGCGATCCCGGGCTTACGAGGTAGCTACAAGTACGACGACGAAGGAACTCCGGCAGTACGAACTCCCCTCGTGCGAGAAGGAGAATTAGTTGGCCGGCTCCACTCGCGCGAAACAGCAGCGATGCTCGGTGAGCAGCCGACAGGTAACGCCCGGGCAATTGGCTTCAACTTTCCTCCGATCGTTCGAATGACTAACACGATCATCGAGTCAGGCGAAGCGACACTGTATGACCTGCTTGAAGGCGTTGACGAAGGTGTCTATGTCGCGAACTGGTATGGCGGCATGACCCAGCACGAGATGTTCACCTTCTCGTCTGGTGAGGCATACATGATTCGGAATGGCAAGATCGAAGAGCCTGTACGACCTGTGATGTTGACAGGCAACCTGTTCAAGACCCTCGAAAACCTGGATGCCGTCGGAAACGATCTCGATATGAACCAGGGTGGTGGGTGCGGTAAAGGTGGCCAGATGCCGCTACCGGTTTCGAACGGTAGTCCGCATATCCGTATCAGGAACTGTCTGATCTCCGGCGCCTAACCCCAAAACCGAACCTCAATCCCGTTTACAGAACGTTCGAAAAGACTGGAAGGAAAATTGGCAGCAGACCTGCTCAAAAACGCAAAAGAGAAGTACGGCCAGGCAGAGGTATACCGCGTACGTTCTGAGAGTCATCCAATCTCGTTCGAGAACAACCGACTCAAGGAGGTCATGCGGCGCGACCAGGCCGGCGTAGCACTGCGTGTTATCTCAGGAGGGCAGATCGGCTTCTCATCCACGACGAACCCTGAACGTGAAAGGGAACTCGTTGATCGTGTCGGTGATCTCGCACCATTCGGATCCTCCGCAAAATTCGAGTTTCCTGCCCAGCAAGAAGTTCCGAGCATTCCTACATACGACTCTGCGATAGAGAACGTCACGAATGAGCAGCTAATCGAGAAAGGCCAGCGACTTCTCGATGCGGTCTTGACTAAATGGCCGGAGGCGCTCTGCGATATCAGGTTCGGCAGGTCAATTGCAGAAGAGTCCGTAGAGAACTCGGCAGGCGTTGAGCGTTCTTACAAACACTCCGGGTATTACGTGGCTATTGGAGTGCAGCTAATACGCGGCACAGACATGCTCAACGTCTGGGAGAGTCACTCCTCTCACAACGTCTTTGGACAGGACGTGGAGGACCACGTGCTTAACGAGGTGCTGAGGGCGCTGGACAATTCCAGGGAGCTGGCAAATGCTCCGGCAGGTGATGTTCCCGTGCTGTTTACGCCCCAGGGAGTGGCGGCCACCCTTCTGGATCCGCTGCTGTCGGGATTCAACGGCAAGAACGTGGTTACCGGCTCATCGCCGATCATTGGACGTGAAGGCGAAAGGGCACTCGACTCACGTATCACGATTTTCGACAACCCGTTGTTAGAAGGTGCCAGCGGTAGCAGGCCGTTTGATGACGAGGGCGTTCCCGCTAGAAAAGTAGGTTTGATTGAAAACGGCGTCATTGGTGAGCCGGTGTTTGATCTGCAGACGGCAGGACAGGCGAATCGCACATCGACCGGCTCAGCGCAACGCGGACTGGCCAGCACTCCTAACCCGGGAATCTCGGTTGTAGATATTTCTCCAGGTGACACCTCTTATGCTGAGATCCTATCCAACATGAAAGATGGTCTGATCGTTGAAGGTCTACTCGGCGCAGGCCAGGGCAATGAACTGGGTGGTGATTTCCGTGCCAACGTGGCGCTCGGATATCGAGTAGAAAACGGGGAGATAGTCGGTCGAGTCAAGGACACGATGATCTCAGGCAACGCTTACACGGTGCTGGACCAGGTTGAAGCTATCTCAGACACGGCAGACTGGGTTTACGGCTCACTGCGAACTCCGGCGATTTTGTGTCACGGGGTTGAAGTAGCTTCCGGCGGCAGTAGCGAAGGCTAGATTCGCGAGTTAGCTGATCAAACAGGAGGAACGCATATGTCTGTTGAGCAGTTCCTGAGTGATTTCAAGCCGGGTGAAGAGGCGACCGAGGACACGCTTGCCGAACTTTCAGGCATTGCTAACTCCGAGGCCGCAACACTTTCTCAAAAATGGCTTGGTTGGACCGATGACGAAGTTCTTGATCTGCACACGCGCCTTGCAGACCTGTCTGAAGAGGATTCAGGCATGGAGTTTGAGTGTGTGTTCAAGGCCGGACTCAGGCATCGTGACGGGCGAGTAAGAGCCGTTTCTACGCACGCGCTTGCAGAAACCGGTGACATCTCGGCCGTGTCGCGCATTCTGGACCTGTTTAACGAAGACGACGAACTCGAGGTGCGTTCTGCCGCTGCCACCGCGATCGGTTCGTTCGCTGCACTTGCTGCAGAAGGCAGGTTGAGTGAGCGAATTCGTACCCGGATATTCGATTCACTGTCCGGTGTGCTTGAGAAAGGTGACACTCCTTCAGAACTCTGGCGCCGAACCCTGGAGGCTGCCGGATCGTTTGATGATCCGCGTATCAGCAGGTTCATTGATCGCGCCCGGATGTCTGACAAACCGGAATTCCAGCTAAGCGCCCTCGTTGCCATCGCCCGAACATCTGATCCGCGATGGCTGGATCATGTCACCAGTCAACTGGAGAATGCCGATTCGTCTGTGCGTTTCGAAGCGGTCAACGCCCTCGGCGAGATCGGTGACGAACCAGATGCTTTCTATCTTGAGGAACCGTTGGATGACCAGGACCTGATGGTGCAGCTTGCCGCAGTTGCCGCAGCAGAGAAGATCGCCGGGCCTACGGCGAAGCAACTACTCAAAGTAGCAACGGAAAGTCCGGAACCGGGAGTTGCAAAAGCCGCAACCGATGCGCTGGTGAACATCGAGAACGAGGACAAGCTGGTTCACACAGTGACTCCAGAGATGGCAAGCGAAGGCATGTTCGGGGCGTCCATGGGGTCTCAGTCTCCTGACAACGTCCCGTACGATGCAGCCGAGCGTGAAGGCTGGGGTGACCTCAACGAAGAAGGCGAATCTTTCCTCGCAGCCGACAACTTCCGTGAAGACGACGATGATCCCCTGGCTTCGCTTATGGATTACGAAGCCGCACCAGGGCAGTACGAGGACGACGACTGACCGAATCCGGCGCGATTAGCTGGCCCGTTCGAATGCCAGTGCGGCAGCACCGATGAGACTTACATCGTCACCAAGCGTCGTCAGGTGCAATCGCAGATTGTCCTGAAAGTGCTCGAGCGAGTAACGCCTGACTGCATCCTCGACCATGTCCCAGCGGTCGGCCAGTCCCATCGCTACCCCACCACCAACGACCAGTGCCTCTGGATCAAAAATGTTGAGCAGGCTACCCAGTCCGATGCCCATCGCGTTGATTGCATGCTCACGGACGGCAATGCCAACGGTATCGCTTACTTCTGCTGCCTGAAATGCTAACTTCGAGCTGACATTTTCGCGTTTTTGTTGCGCCATCTCCCAGATGATCGTTTCCTCACCAGCGTCGATCCTGGCGAGGACCAGCTTCGCGATCGCAGGTCCAGACGCATTTCCTTCGAAGCAGCCGTCGCAGCCAACATTGCACCTCTGCGCTCCGGGCATCACTGTGACGTGACCGACTTCGCCCGCATGGCCTTCCGAGCCGGTGACCATCTCACCGTTTGCGATGATCCCGCCGCCAACACCGGTGCTGACGGTGACGTACAGGAGGTTTTTGGCCCCCCTGTGCGGGCCCATCCGCGACTCAGCAAACGCTGCAAGGGTTGCATCATGGCCAATGTGGACACCGAGGCCAAGTCTTGGTTCCAGCGTTGGCTTCATTGACTGTTCGTCCCACGCCTGCAGGTTAGGTGGGTTCTTGTAGATGCCCGTATCAGGATCGAGCGGCCCGGCCGTTGAAATGCCCATGCCGATGGGTTCACCAGCACCCGTCTGATCCAGTGATTCGACAAGGTCAGCGAGCCGGTTCGCCGCGACCTCTATGCCATCATCAGGGTTGGTGTCGATGGTGCCGCGGTCGAGTAGTTGCCCATCGCGGGTCACCAGCGCAGCACGCATCTGGGTCCCGCCTATATCGGCCGCGATCGCTACCTGATTTTGCTTGGTCATCTAATACCTGTTTAAGAACCGGCTTACGATTACTCCAACTGGTCTCGCCAGTCTTCGGCGTTGTCCTGTGGCGCATAGCCGATCTTTTCGCCAGCGGCTTCTATGTCCCAGAAGCGCCAGGTGTTGCCGGACACTCCGTAGAAGATCTCAAACTTCAGCGGGTGCGTGAGGCATCTTTCGACCAGTTGTGTGAGGTCCCGATGGCTCAACCAGGTCGCCATCTGCCTCACCGACTGTACCGGAGAGTTGTGCCGATTTACTGTTCCTATGCGTAGACAGGCCACTTCCAGCCCGAAGCGCTCAGAGTAGTAACGGCCGGTCGCCTCACCGAACACCTTGCTGATGCCATAGTCGGAATCGGGTCGGACAGGAACGGTGTTGTCGACGCGCTTGAAATTGCCGGGCTCAAGACCCTCGTAGTTCCCTGCGACGATGCTTTTGTAAGGTTCATCGTCCTCGAACAGTCCGACTGCGTGGTTTGAACTGGCAAATACGACCCGCTTAACTCCGGCCTGTCGAGCCGCTTCGTAGACGTTGTGAGTAGCAGAGATATTGTTCTTTAGAACATCCGGCCAGGGTGTTTCAACCGGCGCGTTTGCCGCGAGGTGAACAACGGCATCTACACCATCGAACGCTGGTCGCATCGCGTCGAAGTTAGAGCCATCGGCAACGGTGGTCGGGACATCGTGACCCGCTGGAGGCTCGCTAACATCCAGACCGGTGACGGTGAACTTGTTGCGAAACTCTGCAGACAGGGTTCTGCCGATGAGTCCGTTTGATCCGGTGATAAGTACGTTCTTTATCTCTGTCGCCAAACTGTTCTCCTGAAATGTTGCCCTTCCGGTGATACCCGATTTCGTGCGGTCAAGACCACGCACGCCGTCTCACTGTTTACACGGTTGCGTGCTACATCGCAACAAACTCTCCGCAGGCAGTAAATTTCTTCACTTGGAGTGAAATTCTTCGAGTGCGTAGCATAGGTCGGTGCACTCCTCAGACTTCGTACATGACTTCGGAATTGTTATAACCGGCGCCGCGGTTTCGCTTGTCATTTTTCGTCGCCTTGGGCTCTCTCCCGTTCTCGGTTTCCTCCTCGCTGGAGCCCTGTTGGGCCCCTTCTCACTGATCGGATCTCCGGTCGGCGATGTCGAAACGATTCGGCTGCTTGCTGACGTCGGATTGGTCATGCTCCTCTTTGCACTCGGTGTCGAGATCGGTTGGCAACGAATCAGGCGAGTCGGTGTCGGGGTGATCCTGATTGGCGTCATCGAACTGAGCGTCATGATGGGTCTCGGGTACTCACTCGGGGTTTTACTTGGCTGGACGGCGGTGGAGTCGCTGTTTCTTGGTGCGGCCATAGCGGTGAGCAGCAGCGCCGTTCTGGTCCAGATGTTGAGAGACCGTGGAGAACTTACCAGCGAACGCGGCCGGATCATCGTTGGAATCCTTGTCGTTGAAGACTTCGCTGCGGTCATCTTGCTCAGCATCCTCGCAGGTGTGGCGACGCAGGGTGGTGAAGGTGAGGGCGGTGCGCTGGCGATAAGCTGGCGTCTGCTCGTGTTCGCTGTTACCGCCCTCGTGTTCGGTGCTCTGCTGGTACCGAAAGTGCTGGATCTGATCGCAAAGCTCAACTCGAACCAGGTCGTCGTCATGGGCGCGCTTGGCATGTGTTTCGGATTTGCACTTGCTGCCGGGCAACTCGGTCTCTCAGCCGGCGCAGGCGCCTTCATCATCGGCATGGTTGTAGGCGACACAAAGCACTCTCACACCATTGCCCGAATGACCGAACCGGTCAGAGATCTTTTCGCAGCTATCTTCTTCGTATCAATTGGGATGCTCGTCAACGTTGGTGATCTCGGACGATTCATCCTCCCGGTGGTTCTCATCACGCTTGTCGTCGTGGCCGGGAAGGTGATTGCCAACGCCGTCGGGGCGTATCTGACTGGCCGGAGCGGCCGCACATCGCTGGAAGTCGGAACCGCTATGGCCCAGCCAGGTGAATTCTCGCTTGCGATGGTCAAGACAGGCACAGATCATGGCGCGGTCAGTGCCTCACTCAGCCCGATCGTCACAGCAGTGATCGTGGTCGCCTCGCTGTTCTACCCACTGGTTTCAGCATCTGCTGGGCTACTTGAGCGCATCATTGAAAGGCGTGCCCCGGTCAGAGTTCGAAGGCACGCACTGGCAATTAACACATCGGCTGCGCTGGCCGGTCAGATGATGCGTACGGAAGGCGAATCCGGGAAGCACATAAAGCGCCTGCTCAGCATTGCCGTCGTGAATACAGGTGTCATTGGCCTGATCGTCGTAGCCGGAATGGTCGTCCTCAGTTTCGCGGGACCGATCGCTGAGGCAACTTCGATCTCCCCGGGTCTTGTTGGCCTGATTCTCGGAGGCATTCTTGTCACCCTGTCCGTGCCACCTGGGATGACCGTATGGAAATCTCTCTCTGAGGTCTCAGAAGAGTTGACGCATGAACTGCTATTGCGCCGGATAAACGTGGCTCGTGAGTCGTTGCCAGGGGCCTTGACTGCATTGTTGAGTCATAGCTTCTTTGCGATTGCGCTGTTTGTGATAGCCGTATGGATGACTCCACTGTTGTGGGAACTGGTTTCAGTTGGTGAACTTGCGACTCCGGCATCTGTACTGATCATGGTCGGCACGATGGCGCTGACCGCGAAGGTTGCATTGTCCATCCACAGTTCACTCGAAGAATCGTTTGAGCACACCTTCCTTGGTCCTGAAGACGAGGCCCACAGCGAACCTGCCCATGCGCCGGTCGCCGAGAACAAGCTGGACGACGAGTCTGCTTCCAGTACACCGACTGCTTCAACCGGAATAGCGCCGGAACCTGTGACAGATCTTTCGAAACGACAGGTCGAAGGAGCTGCCCTGTCTGGAATCGAGTGGCAACGTGCGTTTAGCTCCCGACATGAGCGCTTGCGGAGATAGCTCACCGGCGGTACGTTTCATCGCATGAAACCTGCAGTTGAACTCAGCGACGAACTGATTGAGCGTTACAAGAAGATCACCTCAGCTACCGCTTACAGTGGGACATGGCGGCTTGCCCCTCCCGACGGTCAGGAGTGGTTTGCTTCGGCGAACTATCAACTTTGCCTGATGCGGGGCATCAAGCCGATGACACCCGGTAAGAAGATGATTGGCCGAGCACGTACTCTCCGCTACGTGCCTTCGAGACCGGACCTGCTCAAGATCACTCGACGCGGCGCCGACTCCCCGGAGTACAGGGCGATGGCACGTTGCGGTCCAGGCGATGTGCTGGTCGTTGAGGCGCATACGTTTGACGAGTACTCATGCACCATGGGCAACATGAAGACCCGCATGCTCTGGCACCAGAAGGCCGAAGGCCTGATCACTGAAGGCTCAATTCGGGACCTTCAAATAATTTCCGACGATTATGGCCTGACAGTCTTTGCCTCTAATCGCTCGCCAGCGGGCAACCTCCCTTACCTCGAAGCGTACGAGGAGAATGAACCAATCAACGTCGGTGGAGTGCTGGTGATGCCCGGCGACATGATCGTTGCTGACGACGATGGTGTGGTCGTCGTGCCTTCCGACAGGGCAGAAGAGGTTATCGACTGGGTGGAAGAGCAGGAAGAAGCCGAAGAGTGGGTGATCAAGCTGATCGACGAGGAGCGGGTGCCTCCCGGAAAGTACTACCCGATTTCGACCGAGACGAAGGAGCGTTTCCGTGCCTGGAAACGTGAACAGACCTAGCGCAGTGAGAACGGCCTGAGCAAATGACTACTACTGCCGATGTGATCGTTGTTGGACTCGGAGCGCACGGCAGTTCAGCCGCATGTCACCTCGCACGGCGCGGTTTAAAAGTTATCGGTTTCGATACCCACCGGCCGCCGCATACTCTCGGCTCTTCTCACGGCGGCGGACGAATCATCAGGCAGGCGTATACGGAAGGCTCGTTTTACGTCCCACTCATGCTCCGCTCCTACGAGCTGTGGGATGACCTGCAGGAACGCACAGGCAATCGTCTCATGCAGATCACTGGCGGCCTTGCGATCGGTGATAAGCGGGGCAAAGGTGTTACCGGATACGTGCAAAGCGCGGCTGAGTACGATCTGCCGATCGAAGTACTGAATTCCGATGAGATACATGAACGCTTTCCTGTGCTCCACCCACATGAACACATGGAAGCGACTTACGACCCACGCGCCGGCGTGTTGTTTCCTGAGAACGGAGTCCAGGGTCATCTCGAGGAAGCAATCAAAGCCGGAACCGACCTGCGATTTGATGAGCCGGTAACTCGTTGGAGACCAGACCGTGAAGGTGGTTCAGTGCAGGTGGAGACTAAGTCCGGCACTTTCGAGGCGAAGCAGCTTGTGTTTACTGCTGGCGCATGGCTTCCTGAACTGGTGTCAAAGTTGAAGCTGCCGATGTGGATCGAGCGGCAAGTGCTTTTCTGGTTCGAGCCCAGGGCAAACGCCGACGCTTTTCTGCCAGAAAATCTCGGCAACCACGGCTGGGAGTACGAGCCTGGTCACTCGTTCTACGCACAGCCAAACTACGGCGAAGGCGTGAAGGTCGCACTGCATCACGATGGCCGCGCATCTGATCCTGACGCACTGGACAGAGTTGTGACCTCCGAGGACGAAAACGCGCTACGGGAGCAGATGGAGCGGTACGTACCCGACTTGAACGGTAAGCTGCTCAATAGCTCCGTCTGCATGTACACCGATACGCCGGACCTGCACTTCTTGATCGACTTCCATCCCGGTCACAAAAACATCCTGCTCATCAGCCCGTGCTCAGGTCATGGCTTCAAATTCTCGGCCGTGATGGGAGAGATCGTTGCGGACATGGTGACCGAGGGAAAGTCGAAATTCGATCTGTCCAACTTTGGTGTCGAGCGGCTGTTGAGCGAGGAATCGCAGGCAGCGTGTCCGCCAGAACGAAGACCGTATTCCGTCAGTTCTGACTGAAGACCGTCCACTCACACTCAGGACGGGTAAGATTCGTCGCCTGAGATCAACGCGCCCTGCAAAAATCAAATCAGGAGAACAGATGGCGACGAACAAGCGAATTTTGATCATGGGAGCCGGTGGAATCGGCGGAGTTGTCGGCGGCCTGCTTACTGAGGGTGGCCATGACGTGACTCTCGTTGATCAGTGGGTCGAGCACGTAGAGGCGATCAAGAAAGATGGTCTGGTTGTACAGACTCGCTGGGACAGGCACGAGACGAAGCCGCGAGCGCTACACCTGTACGAGTTGGCCCAGGAAGAAGAGCCCTTCGACATAGCGTTCATCGCGGTCAAGTCCTACGACACTGACTGGGCGACCATGTTCGTTAAGCCCTACGTCGATCCTGAAAACGGCATATTTGTCGACTTCCAGAACGGCATCAACGACGAGCGTGTTGCCGCGGTCGCGGGCAAAGAGAAAACCCTCGGCTGCATCATCACCATCAGCGCGGCCGTTTACGAACCGGGTATCGCTCTTCGTACAGATACCAACGAACTCGGCTACAAGATCGCCGAGCAGGACGGCTCTGACACCCCCCGGGCTCGTGAACTGGTCGAGATCATGCAAGCCGCAGGTAAAACCGAGTTCACCGATGATCTATGGGGAGACCGCTGGTCAAAGCTGATGATCAACTGCATGAACAACGCACTGTCAGGCATCAGCGGCTACGGTACAGCTGAAACCAGGACCAACACCGACACGCGCCGCATCGGTATCCAGCTTGGGGCAGAAGTGGCGCGCGTGGCGAAGGCGCACGGCCACAAACTGCATGCGGTGCTTGGACTTTCGCCAGAGATGGTTATCGATGCTGCTGAAGGCAGGAACATCGAAGAGGTTGAGTCGTCGTTGCTTGAGACGGCAAGGAAAGCCGGTTCAGGTGGAGTTCCGTCTTTCGGGCAGGACGTGCGCAAAGGCCGCCGCACAGAGATCGATTTCCTGAACGGTTACGTCAGCGCGAAAGGACGCGAGGTGAATGTGCCGACGCCGTTCAACGACCGCATCGTGCAGGTGGTCCATGACCTCGGCATAGGCTTCAAGGGCGACCCGGCCCACCTCAGGCCACTAGTCGAGATGCTGCCATGACACTCAACATTGCACTTGTTGGCTGTGGCGGGATGGGGCTGCGACACGCACACGGCTATGCCGAACTGGTCAGGACGTTCGGCGATAACGGGGCACCCGGAGCTGGCCCTGTCGAGATGATCGCTGTCTGCGACAGGCACGAGGGTCCGGCCAACAGCGTGGCGTCGATGATCGAAGACGCAACCGGTAAACGCCCACAGATCTTCCTCGACTTCGAAGAGATGCTCCGTAACCTGAAGTCACTCGACGCTATCGACATTGTCACCGACACGCCGATGCATCACCGCTTCGCAATCTCAGCCATGGAAGCCGGATTGCACGTCATGACCGAGAAGCCGATGGGCCTCACGCTCAAGGCCTGCCGGATGATGAAAGAGGTGGCCGAGCGCAATAACAAGGTGATTGCGGTCGCCGAGAACTATCGCCGCGACCCGGTCAACCGTCTCAGCCGTGCGCTTATTGATGGAGGAGCGATCGGCAAGCCTTACTTTGCGCTTGACGTTGCGCTAAACAGCGCCCGCGGTGGCGTCATGCACGGCACCGTCTGGCGGGCCAAGCGAGACCAGGCAGGCGGCACCGTTCTTGACGCTGGTGTGCATAACGCCGACATGCTGCTGTACCTGATGGGCCCTGCAAAGAGCGTTTATGCCGAGACATCGACCTTTGAACGAGAGCGTGAGTTGCGTGGGATGGAAGCCCAGAGCCCAACGCTCGCAGAGTTCTACGGACACCGGGTCGAAACCGGTGGCCGCGCTGGAGACATGATCGAGCACGATGCGGCGGATACAGCATTCGCAGTTGTGCGCTTCGGCACAGGTGCCATTGGCCAGCTTTCACTCAGCGACACATCGCATGGAGAGCATGTCGGTCAGTCGAGCGTTCACGGCAGCGGCGGAACGCTGATCCGTAGCCAGAGTAGATCTGGTAATCCTGCCACGATCAGGCGAGAAGGCGATGAGATCAGCGGGGACGACCTTCTTTCGCTGGTTCCGGACTTTGCCCTGGACGATGTCACCGCTGGATTGTGGGGCGCTGACCGTCTCGGTTCCTACGAGTTGGATTTCAGGGAGACCGACCGCAAGATCGTCGCAATCGAATATGCCGACTTGGCTGCTGCCATCGCAAACAACGGCAAGCCAGAGGTGGGATCGGAGGAGGGCATGGCCGCCCTCGCTCTTGCCTACGGCGTGATGGAATCTGGTGAAGCTGGTACCAGGGTTAACGTGGAAGATGTAGTTTCCGGGGCTGTGAGCGGTTTCCAGGATGACATCGACCGGGTGATGGGGATTTGACCTCTGTTTTGGTTCAGCTATGAAGCTCTTTTTCGTAAGGCACGGAGACACGCTGCGCGGGCCTAATGGCGTCTACGGCTACGAAGCTCCTCTGACAGACCTGGGGTTTGCGCAGGCTGAACAGACCGGCAGATTCATGGCCGGGTTAGGTGTCACAAAGATCGTCTCAAGTGATGCGGTGCGGGCGCTGCAGACTGCCGAGCCTCTTGTGAACTCCCTGAACCTGGAGCTCAACATTGTCCCGGAGCTCACCGAGATCGATATTGGAATTCCGTCAGACGGTGTCACCCCGATCACGGAGAACCGGACCACAGACGGCAGGTTCGTAATGGACTGCACACACCTTGAAGGTGAGTCGTGGGAAGTCTTTCGCAACCGTGTCTTGCTCGGGCTCTCGACGCTGGCGAACAGTTTCGCAAGTGACGACGTTCTTGCAGTCTTCACTCACGGAGGGGTCAAGAGCGTTGCCGTCGATCACTACCACGGTCGTGAAATATCGATGACCATGCACACGCTGTTCAATAACGGCTCGATCTCAACAGTAGAGTCGACAGGCATTGAGCACGTGGTCCACGGAGTGAACGATATTTCGCACTTAGTGTGAGCGAGCAGGTTCTAGTTCGGCGCTGCGGAATTCTCGAACAGGTCGATGAGGCGCTGGTAGTCGGATTCCGGCAGAGGTGGCGCCTCGAGTGAACCGACGTTCTGAGCGAGATGGTCTGTGTTCGCAGTGCCGGTGATCACTGTCGAGATGCCGCTGTGCATCGCCGCAAACCTGTAACCGGCGTCGATCACCGACTCCACACCGTCGTGAACTAGCCAGCCGAATGGGTCCTCTTCGTCCAGCGAAGAAACATCCACGCTGCCATCCTGTTTCCACTGCTCGAAAAGCGCCTTCTGATCTGATTCACGAGTCAGGGTCTGTCGTACCGGGGCCATGTTCATGATTCCGACGCCGTGCTTCTCTGCCAGAGGCAGAACTTGTTTGGCGGCCCACTGGTTGAGGATGCCGTACTTCAGCATGATGACGTCCCACGATTCGGGATGCTGCTGAAGGGCCTTCAACGGAATTCTGTGCTTCGGGTCCTGCGTCATCATCTCGGTGAAGCCGATCAGCCTGATCTTGCCCGCATCACGAAGCTTCTCCATTTCAGGCATGAAACGTTCGACTACAGGTTCGTAGTCGTTGGGTAGGATGCCGTGGAACTGCATGATGTCGATGCAGTCCGTGTTCATCAGTCGCAGGCTACGCTCAGTGCTTTCCGTGAGCGACCCGTCTTGAGCGAAATTGCCGCCCGGCCTGTACGACCACTTGGTTGCCAGGATGTACTTATCTCTTGGGATGCCTTCCAGTGCCTTGCCAAGTAGCTCTTCCGAGCAGCCATACTGCTCCGACGTATCGAACAGGTTGATACCGCTATCCAGCGCCGCATGCACCAGCCGCTTTCGACCGGCATCGTCCACGCCTGTCTTCTGCCCGAACTGGCTTGCCCCGCCAGTGCCAAGGCTGAGAACTGAGACTTCGATTCCGGAACAACCTAAAGCGCGGTATTCCATTACTTCTCCTGAAAGATTGGTTTGAGCTTTGTTGTGCCACTCGTTGTCCATTTCTTGATGGCTAAAACAAAAGAGACGACTCAAATGAATCGCCTCTTTTGCTGTTCGATCTAATGGCGTTTTCTAGTATTCGATGATCGCCCTGCCGAAAATCTCGCCGGATTGCAGCGCGTTCGTTGCCTCGTTGATCTCATCCAGCTTGTAACGCTTGGTTACCAGCTGGTCCAACGGGAACTTGCCCTCTTTGTGCCAGCGCAGGTACATGCTGAAATCCTTGTCCGGGTAAGTTGCACCCAACGAGCCCCGGTACTGGCGCTGGTGGAACATGAAGTGACCGGGGTCGATCGTCATCTCCTTGCCCGGCATCCCGATCAGCACCGCCATGCCGCCGATGTTGTCAGCGCCAGACCCTCCGCCGCGTACCGACGGCAGTATCTGCTCGTTAGTGATGCGGAGGCCAATGGCATCGAAGGCGTAGTCAGCGCCCCCGCCGGTGATCTCGTGGATCGCTTCAACCGGGTCGGTCTCTCCTGCATTAACCGTGTGAGTAGCGCCGAACTTCTTTGCAAACTCCAGCTTTTCGTCATCGAGGTCAACTGCGATTACAGGGTAAGCGTTGAGAAGCACAGCCATGCGAAGGGCTGACAGACCAACGCCCCCGACACCGTAGACCACGACCGACTCTTCCGGTCGCACCTTGGCGGTGTGCAGAACAGCTCCGGCACCAGTTAGAACAGCACAGCCGACGATAGAGCTGATGTCTTTTGGACTGTCATCGTCGATTTTGACGACGTACCCTCCCCAGACGATCACGTCTTCACCCCAGGTGTACGTTGCGCCACTTAGAGGCTGCTCCTGCCAGGTTGCGCCGCCCGGATCCGGGCGCCAGCGCCCGCGGACAGGTTCTCTGGGTACCCAGGTGACGATTGCTGTGTCACCTTCCTTGAGGTGCGTGACGTTCTTGCCGACCGATGTGACGACACCTGTGCCCTCGTGTCCGAGCAGGGCAGGAGTCTCGGTCTCCGGATTGTGCATCTGGTGGAGCTGCGAGTGGCACACACCTGACGAGTACAGCTTCACCACAACCTGATCTTCTTTTGGGTCGGGAATATCTATCTCATCGACAGTCAGCGGTTTGCCGTGCTGCGTGTGAATAGCTGCTCTGCTCTTCATGGCGTCCTCTGATGGCTCTAAACGGAGATTGAACTGCGAAGGAGCCGCAAGTCTAGCACCACGGAGTTCGGTGGGCTGAAGAGGACGCGTTGAACTACAGGGCGATGTCCCCCGGCCACGGTAGACTCTAGATCAGGCTGCGATCAGATCAGCAATCGAGATGTTGCAGGCACCGAGCGCCGGTAGAACGGCAATTGGACTTGTTGTGCCAGCCGCGATTCCTTCCATCTGCTCGATTCCGATCTCGTTGATCAAGCACTCTGCCTGTTCTGCAGTGATGGGCAGCGAGTCGAAGATCGTAGGATCAAGCGTCGTAGAGCCACCGTTGCCATCTGGAATCACGATTCCACCGTCTCCGGAGCTACCTTCACCGCCACCATCGGAACCTTCACCCTGGCAGACCGCAAGCGCGGCGATCAACTCGGCTTCCGTGTCATCCGTTAGCCCCGCCGCGTAGCTCGCAGCCAGTTCGACACTGACGCCGTTGTCTGTGAGGCAGAAGAGAATGTCAGATGAGACCACTTCGCCGCCGATGATTGGGAGTGGATCAGAACTGGAGCCCGTCCCTTCGCCTGTCACAGTTTCACCATTCACAGAGGCGTCGAGGATCTTCTGTAGATCGAGACCACAGCTACCCATTGCCGCCAGAACACTGGCTGCGCCGCTGAGGTCCAGGGATTCAGAAGGGCTGTCCGAGCTAGACAGGAAGCTGGCCAGAGTTGTCGAGTCGATAGTTTCGAAAAGGCAGGCAAACTGCTCCGAAGTGATTCCCGACTCCTCAAACGAACTGTTGTCAACAACTCCACAGTCGATCAGAAGCGGCATGAACTGCCCGACGGCGAGCGGATCTACGTCTCCGTCAGACTGGAATATCTCACTGAACGCCGTGATGCCATTGGGGCCGGCACCATCGATGGCACACTCAAGAGCATCGATGCCACCAAGCTGTTCTACTTCTATGATCTGCTGATCGCTTGATTCCAGCGCGAGCCGTTCTTGCGCTGAGAGGCAGAACAGAGCCTGCAAAGTGCTGATAACCGTCTCTGGTTCGACCGTCTGGCCGCTAAACATGCTCGCGAAGTCGATTCCGTCCGTGTGATTCGCAACGCAGGCGGCTGTAGTTGCGCTCAGGCCGCCGGTCTCAATCTCAAGCTGGCCGACGACGATCTTTCGCATGGTGTCATCGCTCATACATGATGCGAGCACCTTGAGCTTCGGATCACTTATGTCTGCGCGAACACCTTCTTCGAACGAGATCAGTTCGATGAGAACGTCCATGCCACCGACTGCGCTGGCTGCACAGTCAACTTCTGCTTGCGGAAGCGCGGCAAGGAATCCCTGTGGATCGGCCACTGGATCGATATCGATGGACTCCACCGGTACAGGGGTTGGCGTAGCGGTCGGAACCGGTGTTGCCGTCGCCTCTGGTTTTGACTGTGTGCATGCGGCCAACACAGTCATTGCGAAGAGCGCAATGAGGATAAATGCGAGCCTGTTTTTGTTCGAAGACATATTGAGAACCAGCTCCATCGCCGCGGTGTCACCGCGAGCAGGCGAAATCGCGCAGATCACAGGTACCTGATTAAACGTTACGCTGGCTCAACTGGATCGAGCATAGGTAAATAGGCACACGCGAGGGTCGAAAACCCGTACTACGTGTTGAGAAGTCTTACCTGTGGTACGTGAGACTAGGGGGTCAGTTTGCCAGGCCGAGCAGGTGCCTTCTCAAAAGACTTAAGGCGTGAAGTGCGGCGCGCTGCCTGTCTGGTCTCCCGCTACCAGCACTTCGGACATGGCGGACAGTTTCACCTTCAGCAGTGGCCAGTGCGATATAGGTTTCGCCTCGCCCGAGGTTCTCTGTCCGCTGATCCCCTTCGGCGACCGCGTGAACAGAAAGGCCGATGTCAGTGCCGGCCAGCTGTTTAGCAGCACGAGCGAGGGCTTTTGCGCGTGTCTCCCCATTCTTGAACGGCGGTGATTCACCACCAGACTTCGCGAGCCTGTCCAGAGCTTCATTTGAATTCAGGATTACACCCTCTGCGAACAGCGGTCCTGCTGCTTCTTTCACCGAATCAGCGACTGCGCCGCCGCTCAGATCCTCACATGTTGCGATTGTCGTGTTGCTCGTTCTTAGTAGATCCCCGGTGATGCTGGCCATCGTCTCGTCATCTGTTGCGAAGACGTGGTCGCCCAGCAGGTTGCGAACTTCGGCTTCAACCGGATCGATCAATCCTGACGCCTGTTCTCGCGTGTCGGCCCTGGCGGCAATTCGAACATCTACCTGTCCTGGATGAGCCAGCACCCCGACGGTCGGGTTGTCAGAGTCGGCAATCAACTTGCCAATGCGATCATCCACGGCGCTCTCGCCGATGTCCGCGACCTTTAACACACGGTAGTGGATCGTCTGAGCCAGTCCGAACTTGTTGCGCAGATAAGGCAGAACCTCGTTGTCGAAGAGCCATTTCATCTCAAATGGAACACCTGGCAGACTGATCACAACACCTCGGTCATCCTCGACCATGAAGGCTGGTGCGGTCCCATTCGGATTCTTAACGACGACTGCCCCATCTGGAATCATCGCCTGTCGTTCGTTGTTCTTCGTCAGGATAAAGCCGCGTTTCTGGAAACGTTCTCGGAGCTCTTCAAGCGACGGCTGATGTACGACGACGGTTCGGCCCGTAACGTGTGCGACAGCCTCCCGTGTCAGATCATCCTGAGTTGGCCCAATTCCACCGCCTGTAATCACGACATCTGCCCGTTCGAGAGCTGAGTCCAGGATTGCCGTCATGCGATCGAAGTTATCTCCAACGGTCGTCTTGTAGAAGAGGTTGACTCCGTTTTCCGCGAGGCGCTGGGCCATCCATGAGGCGTTTGTATCAACGATCTGGCCGAGAAGAAGTTCGGACCCTATTGAGATGAGTTCTGCGTTCATGCATTTCCTGTTCAAGTGCGATAGGTGACTGATGTCGTCGCTGAGACGGTAAGTGCGGCCGAGACCACGGTCAATAGATGTACCGGTATCAGGTATGAAACAGGTCTTGACTTTTTAGAACAAGTGTTCAATATTAGAACGCACGTTCTGATTATTGAAGTTTTCAGTGGCTTGTGGCGGTTGCGGCGATGTGGAAGGAGCAGTTCCCATGGTTATGACAGTAGAGAGAAGTGCCGTTGAGTCAGCAGGTGCGAACGAGCGGCTTGCGGAATCTGTTGAGGCTGGACGCGCCATCACCTCCGCATTAATGAGCAGAACCGCCGCGACTTTCACGATCGATGTTGAGTCTTCAAGGGCTGCCACCGAGTTCGCTTCGCCGCTGCGGCTGTTTCTGCTGATGTTCGGGAAGGCATCCGGTGGTGTGGCTGCCGCGGTGGCTCCGCATTTCTCTGAAGAGACATACCCGGCTCTGCTCGATCTTGTCAGCAGGCTCGATGGGTCCGGCGCTTCTGAGTTGTGGAGGCCAGATGGAGCGCGGACTGTTGCGCTTGGCGAAGCGCGGCAGATGTTTATCAGCGCCGATATGCCAGTCGCTGAAAAGTCCCAGAAGCCAGACAGGCTTCTTGAAGTGGTATCTGCTGACGCTATTTCCGCTGAATGGTACAGAGCCCGGGTGGCACCAAGGCTCTCTGGTAACTCACTTGTAAAGGTCTTCTACGGGCGTCGAGGAGTGGACGGGTCTGCGCTTGAAGCAGCTGATGCCGAGGCGATGGCTGAAGAAGCAATCACAGGTGAGCGCCGCCGCTTTTCGCTTACAGGTACCGACGACTAAAGAGCGATTCAGCTTCCATGGTCGCGGCTGCGACCCTTTCTAAGATCGGAGTTTCATGATGGTTCTGTCGTTTCAGCCTGTTCGATCTGACACATTGCCTGAGAACACTCGCTATGCCGATGACGGCTGCGAGGCTTCAACCTCCTGTCTTACCTGTCCTCTTGCGATGTGCAAGTATGACGATCCCGGCTGGACCAGACGCCAGGACCGCGGTCAACGTGACGACGAGATTTTCCGCCTGCGCAAGATCGGTATACCGGTACCTGAACTGGCCCGACAGTTCAAAGTGAGTACCCGTACCGTTCACAGGATTGTGCAGAGAGGTGGTGCAGTGAAATCGGACGAACGTGAGGCGGACAGCGGTCCTTTGTTGTCGCTGCGGGAACTGGCGGAACGCAGCGTGATCAAATCACGATCCTCGCTACCTTCGCTAACATTTGGCTACAGGCAAACCGCCTAGCCTTCGGACCCTGGGATTCGTACAGGCTGCGAAACGTCTGAATTCAGGACGTTTGTGCCGAGTTTCCTTTGAACTTGCCCTGGAAGCGGTGCGTATGATTCGGTGTAACCAATCTGCCTCATTACCGTGAACGAGCAGGACCCTCTTACTGGCTAAGATGTCAGCTTGCTCGACTGATCTTCCAGGAAAGTCATGCCCGATAGCCCAGAACGCCCGAAACTTCGTTCGCTTGAGGTTCAACGCGTCGAACAAGAAGGGGAAGCATACTTCCTCATCAAGGATCCCAGACGGATGGCCGAGAAGGCTCTGATGGTGCGCCAGGAGATGGGTCCCTTCCTGGCTCAAGCCGACGGTTCGAAGACGGTCGAGGAGATCATCTCTTCTGCCAGCGCATCTGGTGCAACCGGCCCGACCGGTCCAGGGGACGCTGCTGTGAAGGACCTGTTTCAGCAACTGGATGGCCTGTTTCTGCTGGATGGGCAGCGCTACGAAAACGAAGTGAAGCGTCGACTTGATGAGTATCGCTCAGCCGACTTTCGCATCCCTTCGCTAGAAGGTCAGGCGTATCCGGAGGACCCCGACGATCTTCTCGATTTCATGGAGGCGTTCGCTCCGGATATTTCATCCGAACAAGAACCATCTAGCAAGACACTGAAAGCTATCGTTTCGCCGCATATTGACTACAACCGCGGCGGTGAGACTTACGCTGAACTCTGGCGCGGGGCGGCTCCTGATCTGGAAGACATCGAACTAGCAGTGATTTTCGGTACTGATCATCAGGGCGCAGGTCCCCGCCTCACCTTGACGGAGCAGAGCTATGCGACCGCGTGGAACATCTTGCCCACGGATACGGATCTCGTGAGCAAATTGGCGAGAGTTCTGAAAGCAGATAGCAGTGTGGAGAATCACCCGTTCGCGGATGAAGCCAATCACCTAAGCGAGCATTCGATCGAACTGGCTTCTATCTGGCTTAACTGGGCTATCGGCGACAACGCTGTTCGAGTTCTACCGATTCTCTGTGGATCGCTCGGCGACTATGTCCAGGAGGAAGGGAAGCTCAGAGATGCCGTACCGTCCGATCACCCGCAGATCGCAGACGCCATTGGACTCCTTCAACAGACAGCGCGGCATCGACGCACCCTCTTCGTAGCTGCCGCCGATCTTTCGCATGTCGGTCCCGTTTTTGGTGACGAAGAAGAGTCTGACGATCTCATCAAGCGCGAGATTGAAGAGCATGACGAGGAGCTGATGTCTGCCGTGATCAAGGGCGATCACAGAACCTTTCTGGACGTGCTGAAGCGCGAGCATGACTACAGCAGGGTATGCGGACTGGCGCCGATCTACATGGCTTTATGGGCTGCCGAGGCTACAGATGGGCACTGGCTGGGCTATCAGCAGTGTCCGGCTGATGAGTCTGGAGCATCGTTCGTGTCCATCGCCGGTGCACTGTTGTACTGACGAGCACAGCCCCGGTTAGAACGGATCGGTCGGAACCTCGGTGGCACCTACGTTCACTGTTTGACCGGTCGCAAGGTAGATTGCCCGTTCCGCGATATTGGTCGATCGATCAGCCACACGCTCGAAGTTGTGTGCAGCCCAGAGCAGGTACGTCGCCCGTTCGATGTTTTCGGGGCTCTGCTTCATGAGTTCGATCAGATCCGTCTGTACCGTTTCGTACAGTACATCGACTTCATCATCAGATGGCCCGATCGAGTTTGCAACTTCCTGGGCACGGACGGCATCGCGCTCGATAAACGCTTCAAGACTGCGCTTCAGCATGCCTAACGCTATCTCTGCCATCCGCGGAATATCGATCAGTTCCTTCAGCGGTGGCTGGCTGCCCATCATCAGGCTTATCTTTGCGATGCCCTCGGCGTAGTCGCCAATGCGCTCAAGCTCTCCAGCGACGAATAGAGCGGTCATGATCCTGCGAAGATCCCCTGCAACGGGAGCTTCCTTTCGAAGCAAATCAATTGCCGACTCTTCGATTTCTTGCTCTTTGTCGTCTATTCGATCATCGGCGTCCACGACTTTTTGAGACAACTCGAGGTCCCGATTGGCAAGGCCTTTGAGTGCATCAATGATCGCCGCTTCAACCATCCCACCCATCAAGACGATCTCCGCCTCGAGCTGGCTGAGGTCTCTATCGAATTCTGCTCTGGCCATTTCTACCTCCCGTGTCTGGTAGCCGCATGGCCTGCGGTCAGGCTAGCCGATTCGGCCGGTTACGTAGGCTTCGGTGCGCGAATCGAGAGGCGTATCGAAGATCTGGCTGTTTGGTCCATACTCAATAAGCCTGCCGATTCGCTCTTCACCAGCCATCAGCACCGCTGCATAGTCCGCAATACGCGTCGCCTGCTGCATGTTGTGAGTAACGATGATGATGGAGTATCGGGATGAAAGCTCGGTGATTAGGTCTTCAATGGCTTGAGTAGAGATCGGGTCAAGTGCGGATGCTGGTTCGTCCATCAGCACGACGTCAGGGTCAACTGCGAGAGTGCGGGCTATGCAAAGGCGCTGTTGTTGACCACCAGACAGGCTCAATCCGTTGTCCTTCAGGCGGTCTTTGACCTCGTCCCACAACGCGGCCCGCCTGAGCGAACGCTCCACCACCTCATCCATGTCCACGTCCATGCCATTGATGCGCGGGCCGAACGCTACGTTGTCGTAGATGCTTTTGGGGAATGGGTTCGGGCGCTGAAACACCATTCCGATGTTGAACCTGATCTCGGTAGGGTCCTCGTCTGGCCCGTATATGTTTGTACCGTTGTAGATCACCTCACCGGTAACTTTCGCCGATGGAATCAGATCGTTCATTCGGTTGAAACAGCGGATCAGCGTGCTCTTGCCGCAGCCTGAAGGGCCGATGAGTGCAATCACGCTATTCCGTGGCACCTGCATCGAGACGTTTTCGATTGCGAGGTTGTCGCCGTAGCGGACAGAGATGTTCTTCGCCTCGATCACCAGGTCTTCGTCGTCAAATCGAGCGATGTTCTCTTCGAGTCCCGCTTCTGTGATCGAGACTGGGTCGGTCTGTGTCATGAAATCTGTGTTTGGCCTGAGGCTTTGCCCTGTGGCACTCTGTTCCGGAGTAGTCGAAGCGTTTGTGTTGGAAACCATGAACGGTGACGTTAGTGTCAGAACGTTAACATAGTGCTAACAGACCACTCGTCAAACGGCAATGAATTCCTGTCAGAACAGGTTACATGTCAACTGACGCTGTGGCCCACCCGAACTGCGTGCCGCGCATGCCTGCTCCGGTCTCAGGCGAGTAGAACTCGCGGAAATCCCGGTAAGTCGCCTCCCTGGACTTCTCTGCGATCTGGTCAGCCATCTCCTTGTAGCCGTGTCGGCGAAGGCCCCTGATCAGAAACCAATTCAGGTTCATGCAGACGGGTCCACGCCAGATGGACCGCTCACCAACCGGGTCATAGTCTGGATGATTGCGGGCGAGGCTGGGCACCGGAAGCGTTGACCAGAACTCCTCTTCGTTGCCGAGATGCTCGACCACCTTTCCAATCCTGTCTGCTGGAGTAGATTCGCACATAATCGGCATCAATGATCCCGCTGTCAGGTCGTTGAGCCGTTCCCGTCTGTTGCCCGACAGATAAATGTAGTAGCCGAGGTCCTCATCCCAGAGCTGATCGTTGATCGCTTCCTCCATTACCCCCGCACGGGCATCGAATTCACCAGATCTGTCGGCAAGATCAGAGTCGGCTAACAAACGAGCGGTTGTTCGCAGGCCATCGGCCATGACCGCGTTCATGAACGGATCAACCACGTTGAAGCCGTTGCGACTCCGGATCTTGCGGTAATCGAAATTGCCGCGGAACGCGTTGTTCAGGTCTAGAAGCCGGTTCTTGATCAAGAGTGCGTTGCGGCCGGGGTGCTTGAGGCCTAACGGCGTATCAAAAACCGGGGAGTTGTCCATTCCGCATTCGAACGGAGAGATTATTGAGATGAGTCCCGTGTCGTCGGGATCTCGCTCCCTGGCTATCCAGTCGTAGTAGGCGATCACTTTCGGCAGAGCCTGGTTAAGCAACTCACGGTCTCTGGTCGCCTTGTACAGAGCCTCTACAGTCTGGGCGATAAGAGGTGGCTGGAGCATAGCGGAGTGCCGCCTCCGCCACTCTCCAAACTTACCCTGGAAGTAGAGGGCAGTCAGAAACGCCCCACGGCGGCCCCAGTAGACGATATGCCCGATAAAACCGTCATCTCGTTGCGTGGCAAATATCGTCTCCAGTTCACGTCGTGCCATCTCTGTGTCAAGGCGCGACAGGGCAATCACATGAAAACAGGAGTCCCAGAACCACTGCCAGTGGTAGCGCCCGGGTGACGGCATCGAGTACTCGTAGTTGAACTTGTAAAACGGATCGTAGCCGGTGCGTCGATTTGCCTTGAGCCGAGCAAGAGCAAGCTCCTCAAGAGTCTTAGGAGCGGAGATTGTCTGATCTGGTTGTGTCATAGCGACTGAGTCTATGTACGTGCAGGGGGCCGTGCCGCTGAGATTCGTAGCAGAGAGCGGTAAACTTGTGAGGCAGCATCCGCGGTCGATCCGGAGAACGGGCCAGAAATACGCACGGAATGACATCTACAGACGATAAATTTGCCTTGGAAATACTCGACGACTCCGTGAGTACTCACAAATCTGGCTCCAACGGTCAAGATTTGGACTCTATCCTTGACCTTTCTCATGTTGAGCTCGAGGCACTGGTGACCGAACTCGGGCAGCCTGCCTACCGCGCTCGCCAACTCTGGCGCTCACTCTACTTCGAAGTGCGCGATTCATTCGATGAGATGACCTCGCTACCTGCGAAGTTGCGCGAGCAGCTGAAAGAGCGGTTCCTGGTCAGTCCACTGGAGAAAGTCTTTTACCTAACATCCAAAGACGGCTCAACCGACAAAGCACTGTTCAAGCTGCCTGACGGTGAACTGATAGAGACGGTCCTGATGAGATACGAGCCGGACGGTCACCGCAAAGTACGGCGGACGGTCTGCGTCTCCACGCAGGCCGGATGCGCCCTCGGATGTACCTTTTGCGCGACCGGACAGCAGGGATTCAGACGCCAACTGTCAGTCGGAGAGATCGTGTCACAGGTCGTCTTCATGGAAAGAGTCGCCCGGGCTGAAGACGATGCCCAAATCGCTGGAGGCTCACGAACAAAGGGCGAACGACAAGGCGTGACGAACGTCGTGTTCATGGGCATGGGGGAGCCTCTGGCCAACTATAAAAACAGCGTGGCGGCGATTCGCACCCTTAACGACGATCAGGGTTTGCATATCGGCGCACGCCACATAACGGTCTCAACCGTAGGACTGGTGCCGCAGATCCTTCACCTGGCGAAGGAAGATATCCAGATCAACCTGGCGGTTTCGCTGCATGCCCCGGACAACGAGACCCGCTCCGAGACGATGCCCGTCAACCGCCGATATCCTATTGAACAGCTGATCGAAGCGTGCAAGAAGTATGTCGAGAAGACGAATCGACGAATCTTCTTCGAGTACGTAATGCTTCACGGTCAGAACGACTCCGAAGCCCATGCCGACGCGCTTGGAAAGCTGCTCAAGGGCATGCTGTGCCACGTGAATCTGATACCGGTCAATCCGACCGAGGATGGGCCGTTCAAACGCCCTGCGCGCGAGTTCAGGTCAGCGTTCCAGCAGAAGCTTCGTGAATACGGAGTGCCCTCGACGATACGCATGGAAAAGGGCATCGACATCAACGCTGGCTGCGGTCAACTGAGAGCCCGCGCTGTGGGCTCTGACGACGAAGCACAGCCCGCGTCAGCAACTGATTGATCGTCTTTAACTGTCGTTTCCCGTTCCGCGTAGTGCCTTACGCCGCGCTACACTGTCGCCGTTTGATCGTATCGACCTCATTGAAGAATGTTCACCTCCTGGAAATCGACTCCAGGACTTAACCCTCCGCAAACAGAGAGAAACAGATGACAGATCAGCACTGGCCTGAGGTTTACAAGAAACTTGGCGTCAAGCCCGTGATCAATGCCCAGAGCTGGGTTACCGCCCTCGGCGGCAGCCTAATGCGCCCTGAGGTGCTCCGTGCGATGGATGAAGCTGCTGGCGCCTTCGTAGATATGAAAGATCTCAACAGGGCAGCAGGAGAGGTGGTCGCCCGCGCATGCAATGCCGATATGGGCCTCGTTACAGCTGGATGCGCAGCGGCCGAGGTGTTGATGGCAGCCGCTTGCATGACCGGAACCGACGAAGCAAAGGTAGAGCGGCTGCCTGACACGACAGGACTCAAGAACGAGATCCTGCTGTTCAAAGGTCAACGGAACCGGTACGACGGAGCCTTCCAGGTACCAGGGGCGAAGATCGTCGAGTTTGGAGCTGTGGAATCAGCCAGGCCATATCACCTTGAATCTGCGATCACGGATCAAACGTGCGCGGTTGCTTTCGTCATTGGTCCTTTCATCAAGCCAGGCCTCGGGCTAGAGAAGACGATTGAGATTGCACATGCTCACAATCTGCCCGTCCTGGTGGACGCTGCTGCGGAGGTCCCACCCAGAGAAAACCTCTCAAGGTTCATTGGTATGGGAGCTGACATGGTGGCGTTCTCAGGAGGAAAGGGCATAGGTGGACCTCAGTCAGCCGGACTTCTGGCAGGCCGCAAAGACCTGATGGAAGCGGCGTTCCTCAACTCGCTGAATCTCGATAGTCCTAAGGCTGGTATCGGGCGACCGATGAAGGTCTCGAAAGAGAACCTTGTTGGGATGGTGGCTGCGCTTGAGCTGTACATGGATACCGATGAGGCATCGATCATCGCCGGATGGCGATCCAAGGCTGACTACGTGGCTCGAAAACTTGAAGGAATCGAAGGTCTGCGAGTCGTCATCGAAGACACGCCGGTGGACAGGCAGGGACCGCAGCCGGTGATCTATTTCGAGAGAAACTGGACCGGGCCAACCCCGTCAGAAGTTCGGCAGAAGCTACTTGACGGAAACCCGTCTATCCGGGTTGGCGGTGGTGGAGTCGGCAATGAGATCAACATTGTCATGGTGAACGTCCAGGATGGCGAAGAGAAGATAATCGCTGAGCGACTCCTCGAGGCTCTGACCTAGTACACATCTTTGGAAACGATTTGTATGGGTGACCGGTGGTGCCTGCGCACATGATTCCCAGCGCCAGCCGGCGCGGGGAGCGTCGGTAGGACGACCTCTCGATTTGAACGCGGCAGCAAGTAGTTTCTGCGGTCACACTCCGTAAATTCCACAGTTAGTCGGCACGGTTGGCAGGATCGACTCGTAGCTCCACAACCAGGGCTATTCTCTGACTACCACAGTGTCGCGATTGCACAACTAAGGCAAAACGAGAAGAGGCCTCTCCATCTCAGGAGAGGCCTCTTCACAGGATCTCGGAATCAGCGAGTTAAGCCTGTTACGTTGGGCCGGCATTGCGGCGATTTGCTAGTAGACAAGTAATCCACTGCGCAGCGCCATTGTTGCCGCCTGGGCCCGGTTTGCAGCATCCAGCTTTCGCATGATGTTGGTTACGTGCCTGGCAACAGTGTGTGTACTGATCGCAAGTACGGAGGCGATCTCCTTGTTGGAAAGCCCCTCGGCTACATGCTTGAGTACTTCGAGCTCTCGATCACTGAGTTGCTCGTTCGTTGCTACCTGCACCGGATAGAAAGCTGGTGGTTGTGGGCGCGCGGCGAACGAGAACCGGCTAAGGGTCCGTTCGTGTAAAGGCGACTGCATTGTGTTCTCCCTGCTATTAGTTGCCTGGTTGACGGCGGCAGAGAGAGGGACGAAACGTAAGATCGTTCGGGCTCTACGCGCAGCCAACCAGATTTCTGGCTGTTTTGGCCTGCTTGCCTGCGCTGTGCCCGATACTGCCTGCGTTCAGGAATTGAACGTCTAAGGCGAAGGGTCCAGCGTCAGCAAGCGAGGCCGGTAATAAAAAGTACCGGCATTTTTCGCATCTCTGACCTCATGCTGATTCCTGCTCCACAAATCGAATTGCGCGTTGGCGTGGAGCTTTGCCGACGCGTAGCGAGTAACCCTATCACGGTTTTACTTGGATGACGTGCGTGTCACCCACTTAAGGAGACCCTCCCAGTTCAGAAACAGCCACTTCAGTAACAAGGACTTGCTATTGCCGATGGCTGGCTCGAGTAAATCTTTCCCACTTGCACCGCGCGCTACTACTGCCAAACGCAAGCCCGCGTCTGAACCTGTCGAAAACCCTGAACCGAGGACTGATTCGAACCGCGATTACTAACCGTTTAACTACTGATTACGCGGTGAGTACCTGTCTCCAATGTTGTGTGAGTGAGCCGTACCCGGCGTGGTGTGGCTGTCCCGCACCCAGTCATGAGTGCAGGCCAGTGGCCCCTCATGTATAGCCGGGGCGGGTGCAACGGTCCGCAACGGGGGGAAGTCCGAGGAGTCTCGGATGCCTTGCGGACAGTGCCCGGGCTCCAGCGAGGGGATAGTTATGAAACAGAGGGGAATGAGTCTCCAGCAGAGTGGTATCACCGGACTTGAGACTTCAATCGTCCTGATCGCATTCGTCGTCGTGGCGAGCGTTTTCTCATTCACGGTCCTGTCGGCTGGTGTGTTCTCATCCGAGGCAGCCAAGCAGACGGTTTTTGCAGGACTTAAAGAGACCAGGACACGACTTCGCCAGAACGGAAGCGTGTTCGCTTTCAGTGCGCAGGCCGGAACGACCCAGAGCGTCTACAAAGTTCAGTTTATTGTGTCGAACTCACTTGCAGGTGAGCCGATCGACCTGACACCGCCTTACACGGCCGACGACTCAGGACTGGACCCTGACTTTGACTCAACTGCTGTTCCGTCATCAGTGCTGTCGTATGCCGACGAATCGCAGCGACTTTCGGACGTGCCTTGGTCGGTCAGCTTCATCGGCAACAACAACGGTGATCTACTGATGGAAGACGGTGAGAAGGCTGAGGTCACTGTGTGGCTTCTGGATCGCGACACATCAATCGCTGAAGCGGATCCAAACGCCGTCCAGCTTATGGACGGATCGACAGCTAACGGTGGTGGTGTCGGAGGCGTCGACGCAGGGGGAACACTGATAGGTAAGAGCACGCGGTTCGTGCTTGAACTGACACCGCAAACAGGTGCTGCGCTGACGATCCAGAGATCGATTCCGCCAGGTCTGCGACCTGTGATGAACCTCAACTAGCCTGCGGGCACGCTGGCTACTGAAGGTCATCACTGGAAGGATCTGCAGCGTCTCGCAATGAGACGCCAACGGGTCGGCCGTACGGGACGCATACTCAGGCATCCCCCTCGGCAACGGCGTCTGGCGGTCCGGCCCGGCTGCAAAATACTGAGCGCCCTCTTCGAACTTACGGAGAGGGCGCTTTGCGTCTAGAAGAACGCCAGGCGAATGGCGTTCAGGATGAGGGCCCCAAGTACACCTGCAGCGACGTCGTCGAGCATTACACCGACTCCGCCGTGGATCTTTTCCAACTTCCGTATTCCGAATGGCTTGAGAATGTCGAGTACGCGGAACATGAAGAACCCTGCAAGAAGCCATCCCCAGGTCGCAGGCAGAAACGCCACGGTGACCCAGACTCCCGCCCATTCGTCGATGACCACTCGTTTTGGGTCCGGGTCAGAGGCACTGCCCACCTGCTCTGCGGCCCAGATTCCTACCAGGGCGGTTGCTGCGATCATGACGAAGAACCAGATCGAATCTCCTTCGCCTTCGAAAGGTAATAACCAGTAGATGACAAGCGCGGCCGCACTGCCTGCCGTCGCAGGGGCTATCGGCCAAAGACCGCTTCCGAACCCGGTTGCGATCGTTTCGGAAACTATTCGCTTCAATTGCTTCACGAGGAAAAGGTAACGGACGATGGATACGAGGGCCAAAAAAAATGGCCCGCCGAGGATAACCCGGCGGGCCTAGCGTTGGCGACGGGAGCTACTCAGTCACCTACGGCCATATTCTGGGCGTCCAGCACGTCAATGCCGGAGCGGACCTGGCCCAGGGTGTCTGCGATCTTCTCTTCCAGCATGAACAGCACTTCACGGGCGTAGTTGTCCGCACCACGGCGTCGCTGTGCCGCGTCGTCTTCAGCGCCGGCCAGTACCTGGTTCAGCTTGGTCTGAGCCTCGGCCACGATCTTTGCAGCGCGTTCCTGGGCCTCTGCCTCGATCTCCTTGGCCTTGTCTTCGGAAGCCTTTACGACTTCTGTGTCACTCAGCATGGACTGCGCCTCGTTGCGGGCGGTCTCTATCTGTGACTGGCTCTGCTCCTCGGCAAGAGAGCGAATGGTGGTCGCCTCTTCGTCGGCGTATGCCCTGATTCGTCGTGCCTCGAGCTCGGCCTGTTTGAGAATTGCGTCTTTCTGGCGAAGAACGGTCTGTGCGTCGTTCACCTGAGAGGGCAGTTCGTTCTTCAACTCTTCGAGCACTTCGCTTACCTTTTCCAGGTTAACGAGAGTCCTTGCTGTGCCTGGCACTCTGCCGCCGCTCAACATCTCTTCGAGCTTGGCTATGTGGTCCATCGATGCCATGTTTGCCTCCATCGGCAGTCTTCGCGCCCTCGGCTACTACGAACCGGCGCCCCTGAGCTTGTGCAGCAGAGGTGCGAGGACGTTTTCAGGCACAAGCCTTGAAACGTCTGCTCCCAGCGCCGCAATTTCCTTTACCCGTGACGAACTTACGTACTGGTATTCCAGTGAACTGAGCAGGCAGGCGGTCTCTACATTCCCGATATCTCGGTTCATTAGAGCCATCTCTCGCTCGTAATCGAAATCACTGCCGATGCGAAGTCCCCTGACTATCACTCCGGCTCCCTGCTCCTTTGCGAACTCGACCGTTAACCCTTCGTACCCGGTTACTCGGGCGTTATTCACATGAGCCAGCGCCGTCTCAAACATCTCAACTCGTTCGTCGTTCGAGAACATGACGCTTTTCGAGCTGCGTCTCACCACCGCCACAATCACCTCGTCAAACATCCGGGCGGCTCGCTCAACCATGTCGACGTGTCCGTTCGTGACGGGGTCGAATGTGCCCGGATATATCGCTTTCACCAACTCTTTTCAGGCTCCCCGCCGTTCGGACCTGCTTGCGTTTTCGATCGGTAGACCGAAATTGCCGTGTCCCCGTAGCGCCGACGTGTGGTCATCACCAGGCCAGCTAAACGCTCTGGCAGTTCCGTCTTGTGGAAGTGCTCCAGGAATACGGTTCCGCCATCTGCCAACAGTTCACATTCGGCCAATTGCTCGGCCAGCAGTTTGAAGGGGTCATCCGCATACGGTGGGTCTGCGAAGACCACGTCAAACTTTCCATTCGGCACGTCCAGCCTGCGCATAGAACCGATCGCGTCACCTGCGATCACTTCTCCTGCACTCAGAGCCTGATCCCCGGCAACCTCTGCTTTCAAGCGGTCTGCACGCCGGTGGTCTTTTTCGACCATCACGACTCTTGCTGCACCGCGTCGGAGTGCTGCTAACCCGAACCCCCCGGTGCCTGCGTAGAGGTCCAGGACATGTAGTCCGTTGACACCTTCAGGCCCGAACATCGAGAACAGGGCAGACAGCACCCGAGAGGTAGTCGGCCTGACTTCCCCGGATCTTCTTCTGCCAGTTTTGCTACCGCTTTGCTGGCGAATTCGCCGGGTCAACCGCGCTGCTCCTCAGCGGACATTTCCGAAACCAGACACTCACGCAACCCGGAATCGGATGACCTGCACAAGCCATTATTCATATCGGCGGTCATTGCTAACAACTGGCCCTCCGCGCGTGTTTCGACCATGTTTTCAGCTTCGGGTCGTCTGTTAGCGTCTTTTTAGATGCGTGCATCTTCTTGTGATGTGGCAGGCACCTGCGCCTGGAATCACCTGCCGGGAAGTTACAAGCCGCTCTACAATGTCAGATCTTGCCGTGGCCCTGCTAACGAACCCGACGCGCCTATCGGCAAATGTACAAGCGCGTGTGACCACTAGTTTTGGATCGAAGACTGTTGCCCGTGGAAAACTCAGATACAGAGACGCCAATACCAGAATCCTCTCCGGCCGAAAGCGAATCAGAACGTTTGGCCGGCGAGGCGAAGCTGATCAGTGACCGCCTGGCCAAGATCGATGCGCTGCGTAAGCGCGGTATCGATCCTTACCCGCGCACCTTCAAGCGGACACATACAGCGGCAGACGCGACAGCACTGTTGGAAGCTGCTGAAGCAGCCGCGGGCGAATCGGAAGAGCCTGTTAAGACCGAGGTTGTGACTGTGGCAGGCCGGATCATGGCACGTAGAGGCATGGGTAAAGCCTCATTCATCGATATGAAAGATGCGTCGGGTCGCATCCAACTGTTTGCTCGCCAGAATGTCCTGGGAGACGATTTTGAACTGATGGACCTGCTGGACATCGGCGACATCGTCGGCGCCAGTGGTCCGGTGATACGTACTCGCCGTGGGGAGCCCAGCGTTGAGGTCACTTCGGTCACCGTGCTTACCAAGGCGATCAGACCCTTACCGGACAAGTATGCCGGCCTGCAGGACATCGAAGCGCGAACCCGTCAGCGTTACCTGGACCTGATCGCTAATGACCAGGCGATGGTGAACGCACGATTGAGACCGGCCATCGTAGCTTCGATCAGGAAGTTCATGATCGAGCGCGGTTTTGTAGAAGTAGAGACTCCCATCCTCGTACCGGTTGCTGCTGGCGCTTCAGCGCGACCATTCACCACGCATCACAACAGCCTGAACCGAGATCTGTACCTGCGGATAGCGACGGAGTTGCCGCTGAAGAAGCTGATCGTCGGTGGCATGGAGAAGGTGTTCGAGATCGGCCGACTCTTCCGGAACGAAGGTATCGACCAGGATCACAATCCTGAGTTCACCACGATGGAGAGCTACGAGGCCTACGCCGATTACAACGATGTGATGCAGATGGTCGAATATCTGGTTTCGACGGTTGCGCAGGAAGTGACCGGCTCGATGATGCTTCAGCCACCCGAAGATGGGGGTGAAGTGATCGACCTCACACCGCCGTGGCCGAGACTCGATCTACGCGAGCAGATCATCGAGCATGCCGGGATCGATTTCCTTGAGTGTGACGACGTGGAGTCGCTTTCACAGGCGATGCGCGAACGGAACATCCACGTCGAGCCCGGGCTGTCCTGGGCAAGACTGCTTGACAAGGTGATCTCTTCGGCAGTTGAACCGACACTGATTCAGCCCGCATTCCTGGTCGACTACCCGGTTGAGATGTCTCCGCTCGCCAAGCGTAAAGCCGGAGTGGATGGGATCGTTGAACGTTTCGAGGCTTTTGTTCTGGGTAGCGAACTGGCAAACGCTTTCACGGAACTCAACGATCCGGTGGACCAGCGGGCTCGCTTCGAGGAACAGGAGCGTATGGCCCGAGAGTTTGGCGACGATGAAGCAGACCGGCTTGATGAAGACTTCCTGACGGCAATTGAGCACGGTATGCCACCGACAGGTGGACTGGGCATTGGAATAGACCGACTCACCATGCTCATCGCACGGCAAGAATCTATCAGGGAAGTGATTCTCTTCCCTCAACTCCGCAACTGAAGCAGTACCACCTGAACCTGGCAAAACGATGCTTGATCTATCAGAAATTGTCCGAGAAACCGACCGAGTCAAGGCCGCCCTTGAGCGTCGAGGTGAGAACACGTCTTCACTCGACCGCGTTGTTGAACTGGATGGGCAGAGGCGGAAGCTCATCGCGCAGGCAGACCAGGATCGGTCAACTCGCAACAGCGTCAGCAAGCGGATAGGTGACGAGAAAAGAAAGCCAACGCCTGAAGAGATCGCCGAGATGCGGGAAACCAACGATCGCATCAAGGCGACCGAACAAGAACTTGATGCAATCCAGGGTGAAATCCAGGAACTGGTTTTGCCGCTACCGAACCTGCCACTCGATGACGTTCCTGATGGACTGGATGACTCCGGCAACGTGATCGTCGAGACATACGGTGAGGAAACCGAACTGCCGGATGCCAAAGCCCATTGGGACCTCGGCCCGGAGCTCGGAATACTGGACCTTGAAGCCGGGGCGTCAATTTCGGGTGCTCGCTTCTATGTACTGAAAGGCAAAGGCGCTCGCCTGAGCCGGGCCCTGGCTGCATGGATGCTGGACACCCATTCCGAAAAGCACGGCTACACCGAGATCGAGCCCCCGCTTCTTGTGCGGCCGGAGACGATGATCGGCTCCGGCAACCTGCCTAAATTCAAGGACAACCTGTACAGGGATGAAGAAACCAACCTCTGGATGGTCCCAACTGCCGAGGTAGCTCTGAACGGGCTCCACCAGGGCAAGATCATTGATCCCGATCAGCTTCCTCTGAAGTACGTTGCGCATACACCCAGCTTCCGCAAGGAACACACCGCAGCCGGGCGAGATGTGCGCGGCATTAAGCGAGTGCACCAGTTTGAGAAGGTCGAGATGTTCCGCTTCGTGGAGCCCGAAGACTCCGAGCGGCACCTTGACGAAATGCTTGCCGAGGCCCGCTACTTATGCGAACAACTGGGCCTTACCCACCGGGTTCTCAAGCTGTGTGCGGGCGACATCGGATTCCAGTCAGCGAAGACGTATGACATCGAGGTCTGGTCTCCCGGATCGGGCGAATGGCTCGAGGTGTCGTCAGTTTCCACTTGTGTCGATTTCCAGGCACGCCGAAACAACACACGCTATCGACCGGCTGCAGGAGAATCTGTACGACTGCCACACACGCTGAACGGCTCTGGCCTCGCCATACCGAGAATCTGGATCTCAGTCATCGAGAACGGTCAACAACCAGACGGGTCCGTTGTGATCCCCGAGGTTTTGCGTCCGTATACGGGCTTCGACCGAATCGAGCGTCCCAATTAACTCACCGGCCTAGCTGCCCGACACTAACCTTTCGGGTAGACGGCGGCGCGCTGGTACTGTTCAGGCCAGTAGTCGATCCTGACGCCCAGCGTTGCGGCCGCGTGCAGAGGCCAGTAGGGGTTCCGCAACAGTTCACGGCCCATGAAGATGACATCGGCCTGGTCGTTTTGCAGGATCTCCTCGGCCTGATCGGGCTCGGTGATCAAACCGACCGCTCCCGTAGCGACACTGGCTTGCTGCCTGATCGTTTCTGCGAACGGAACCTGGTAACCGTTTAGTGGCGTGATCGACTGCGCGGATGAGTTGCCGCCGGACGAAACGTCGATGAGATCGACTCCGGCCTCGTGTAGCCATCTGCATAGCTGGATCGAATCTTCGAGGTCCCACCCGCCGTCCACGTACTCGGTCGCAGAAATTCGCGCGAACAACGGGAGATGGTCAGGCCAGACTTCGCGAACAGCGCGGGCAATCTCAAGTGGGAACCGTGCGCGGTTTTCGGGCGAGCCGCCGTAGTCGTCATCCCGGTTGTTGGAAATCGGCGAAAGGAACTCGTGAGCGAGATATCCGTGTGCGAAGTGCAACTCAACTACGTCAAAGCCGGACGCGAGAGCCCGTTTCGCAGCCTGCTGCCAGGAGTCGACCAGATTGCCTATCTCGCCAACCGCCAGGGCGCGAGGCATCGCCAGGTCTTCGCTGTATGGCAGATCGGAAGGGCCGACCGGTTGCCAACCGCCTTCGGATTCGGAGAGCAGAGCACCGCCATTCCAGGGCTGAGCAGTCGAAGCTTTTCGCCCTGCGTGAGCGAGTTGCATCGCAGGTACAGCTCCTTCCGAGCGAATGAACTCGGTGATTGGACCGAAAGCTTCTGCTTGCTCGTCGGTCCAGATGCCTGTATCCCACGGGCTGATACGTCCTTCCGGGGAGACCGCTGTTGCTTCAGTCATCACCAGTCCGGCACCACCTGAGGCTCGAGTGCCTAGATGCACCTGGTGCCACTGATTGGGAACACCGTCATCGGCCGAGTACTGGCACATCGGTGAGACAAAGAGCCGGTTTCGAACGTTCAGTTCGCGTAGCTTGATGGGCGTAAAGAGCTTGCTGATTTCAGGTGTCCTTTGCGTGGTGTGTCTGCGTGAATCAGAACTTGAAAATTCCGCTGATGATCCAGGCAGGCTTCAAGATGGGTGCCGCTTCTTAACGTCTGGGCAACTGATCTTAACTCCGCGCAGGTGCAGCCGGGGGAGGTGGCTAGAGTCTTGGTCGGGCCAGTTCGATCGAGTATTCAAGTGAGCCGGTGACATTAGGGTTGAGGACGCTGACTGCGATGGTCACCTCTTCACCAGCGCGAACGTTCTGCAGGCTGAAGAAGCCTTCGCCTTCCGCATCTATGTCGATTCGCTCCACGACCGCCGAATCATCCTGCGTGTCGCGGATAACCTGCACCAGGTATTCGAGCGGCTTCTGATCGTTGATGAGCGCAAATCCTTCGCTTGTCCAGCCGTTGACAGCGTCAGTGGAGTCACTCCAGCCAATCTCCGGGATCGAGAAGTCATCGAAACAGGCGCCTCGGTCATGAATGGCGTCGTCCGTGATGTACTCCAATCGCAGCAGGATCTCTTGGCCCGCATAGGCACTCAGATCGACCTGGTCCCTTACCCAGCCGTTTGTTAGACCGGTGAGACCTGGACCAAATGCGGTTCCGTTCGGGTTAGTCCTCGACGCTCTGTCTGATCCCAGCACCTGCCACGTGACGCCATCGTCTGTCGAAACCGTGATGTAGGCGTAATCCCAGTCTTCCTCGATGGCGTGCCATGTCCAGAATTCGAACGTGGCCGAATCAACCCCTGTCAGATCGACCGGACGGGTAAGTTTCGTATTGATCGAATCACCGGCATTGGACCACCAGCATGTGTCGCCTGAGTGAGGCGCAGCCGGAAAGACCTGCCCGTTTGGCTGACCGTTGAACAGAATAACGGCTGGCTGTTCGGTACCTTCAAGCGTGTAATAGTTCGTGCCGAACGGTCGCACGGAATCGTCGATTGTCTCAGTTTCGAGGCCGTCAGGAAGCGGCACAAAGGTTATCCGGGGACGGTTTGTTTCCCTGTTCAGGTGTGCATACAGACCACCATCGTCGTCAACAAGGTTAGCCACAACCCAGTCTTCAAACACATCTTTGGCAGTCACATTGAACCCGAGCCCGATCAAGATGCTATCGATGGACTCCATGCCGTCTGCCGGATGGTTGACGATTGCTCTCAGCGTCTCCGTTCCGCCGTAGTGGCCTGCTATGTAATCAAAGAACAGCGCTGCGGCACCGTAGTTCGGAGATGCCTGGAAGATCTCTGGCTCCCATTGGACGAGCGAGGTGTTTGGTTTGCTCAGGAACGAGTTGATCGAACCTGGCTGGAACCCGGCTAAGCCCGATGCGATCTCGGCTATGCCCTCGTTAAGCCACGACTCCTCGCCAGCATCGGCCGCCCAGTGAACGGCGTGTTGCAGTTCATGTGCCAGAGTGCTCAGGTAGCCGTTCCCGCCAAGCGTTAATGTCGTTGACGAGATATGAATCGCTTCACGCTGATTGCTCTCAGGCTGAATCGCAACCGGGTACTGATCCACTCCCGCAAAGTATCCAGCGACACCCGGTCGGAGTTGGCCATGAAATATGACTATGCGGGGATCGCCATCAACGCCCGGGTTCCAGACATCGCCAAGAGTATTGATGACGCTGGGCCAGATGGTTTGCTCGAATAGCTCGGCAGCCTGGACGATTCGACCCTGGTCTATCTCGAAGCTATCCTCGAACACCCAGTAGGCGTTCTCGCTGACATGCCTGACTTCCGCCATCACCCTCACATTGCCGTTTTGCCTGTTCACGTTCCACTCAAGTCGGTCCCCCCTGTTCAATGGCGGAGGGACCGGTGAGGCGAAACGATGGACGGGATCTGTGGTCTGGAGTGTTATTCGCCGCGCCAGTTCGTAAAGATCCCGGTCCGGTGGAATCGGGATGACTCCGATAGCAGTCTCGCTCGGTGAAGAAACGATCGGCGTTACAGGGATAGTTGTCGGACCACCGGCCTTGCTGGTGGCTGTAGGTATTGGTCGCGGCGAATCGGTGGCTGTGGGTACAGCGGTGCTGGTTGGAGAACTGGCGCTAGAGCAGGCAGCTAGTAGAGCGAGCACAACGGTTGAAGCCAGGACGCATGCGGTGCGACTAAGATCTCGATTGATGAGTATTCGACTTAGATCAATGGGCATGGCTAGCCGTTGTAGCGGTTCATAGCCGCCTCAATGCCCTCTGTAATCGTTGTCTTGGCCGCGGTTGCTGCCCGGCTCGCTGCATCTCTCACGAGTTCCCGTTCCCGCGGCGCCATCTTTCCGAGCACATAGTCCACCTGTTCCGACGAGTCGATCGGGCGACCGACGCCTATGCGGATGCGGATGAAATCCTCTGTGCCGAGCGCAGAAATCACAGACTTCATCCCGTTGTGTCCGCCCGCACCCCCCTTTGGACGGATACGTACTTTGCCAGGATCAAGGTTCAGATCGTCGTAGATCACGATCAGGTGATCGGGCTCGAGATTGTGTTTACGCATCAGGTGTTTGACGGCGTTCCCGCTACGGTTCACATAGGTGAGCGGCCTCACAAGCAGGACCTGTTTGCCACCGAACTCGGCTTCACCCGTTTCTGAATCTGCACCCTGGGCTGACAGCTGCACAGATGCGTCGGTGGCTAGATCATCGAGAGACCACCAGCCGACGTTGTGTCGGGTGTTCTTGTACTTCGGACCGGGATTGCCCAGCGCTGCAATCAGCCATTCCACCGGCTGCCGCGCTCCACCGGAACCGCGTGGGAACAGCTTCTGTATAAGGCTTGCAGCGTCCACAGCTTCCTTCTGTAAATCGTGACCGGTTTCAAGGGGGATCACCTTCTGTTCACGATACCGAACGAAGAGGCAGAACGTGTAGTGGATTGCCTGCCTGTTCTCGGTCGCATCAAATTCGGTGCGACTTGAGGCTAGTTTTCGACCGATTCAGCAGGTACTTCGCCTTCAAGAAATTTGGTGAAGGTCTCTTCGTCAAGGACTGGCACGCCGAGAGATTCGGCCTTCTGAAGCTTGGATCCGGCATTCGATCCGGCCACAAGAAATGCGGTTTTCTTCGAAACGCTCCCTGAAGCCTTGGCTCCCAGCGCCTTGATCTTGCCTTCAGCATCCGAGCGAGACATAGTCTCCAGTGTTCCGGTTACGACGAAGGTAAGACCGCGCATTGGATGATCTTTGGGTGGTTCCGGCGAGTCGTCTTCCAGTGTCAGGCCAGCCAGCTCAAGCTCTTCAACGAGCGAGATATTAGTCTCGAGGGTCATCCATTCGTGCACGGTCTGGGCTGTAACCGGCCCGATGCCATCCACCTCTTCAAACTCCTCGACGGTCGCCGCCTGGATGTTGCTCATGTTTCGAAAATGGCGGGCGAGCCACTCCCCGGCCTCGCTACCGACGCCGTTTATCCCGAGTGCGAATAAGAGGCGGGACAGCGGCTGCTGTTTCGACTTCTCGATCCCTTCCAGCAGGTTGGCGATCTTCTTCTCGCCCATGCCTTCGAGTTCCGCAAGCTCCTCCTGCTTGTCTTCAAGTGCGTACAGGTCACTGATCCGCTTAACGATTCCATTGCGGGCGAGATCTTGCGATAGCCGCTCACCAAGCCCCTCGATGTCCATCGCCCCGCGTGAAGAGAAATGCTCCAGCAGCCTCTCAAATTGAGCGGGGCATTCTGCGTTCACACAACGGACGGCTGCGTCTTCATCCGTAGATAGAGTTGGTTCACCGCAGACCGGACAACTCTCAGGGAACGAGTACGGGACCGAAGACTTGCTGCGCTTATTGTCTTCAGCGACCTGTACAACCTGCGGGATCACGTCACCTGCACGCTGGATGATCACCTCATCACCTTCACGAAAATCTTTGCGCTCGATCTCGTCCTTGTTATGCAAGGTCGCGCGTCGTACTGTCACTCCGCCAACTACAACGGGCTCTAGCTCGGCCCACGGAGTCAGGTTGCCGGTTCGTCCGACGTTTACATGGATGCGATTGATGCGAGTGCGGGCCTTTTCGGCAGGGAATTTGTACGCAGTGGCCCAGCGGGGATCACGTCCGACGGAGCCAAGATTGCGTTGGAGGTCGATGCTGTCGAGCTTGATGACAACACCATCGATGCCATAGTCGAGTGAAGCTCTTTCCTCCCCGGCATCCTGGATAGCTTCCAGTACATCTTCTACGGTGTCTGCGCGTCTCGTCCAAGGATTCACCGGCAGGCCCCAGCTCTTCATCGCCTGCAGCACTTCCCACTGTGAAGCAGGCATTTCGCCGCCTTCTACGAACCCGTAGGAGTAGAAGAACATCGCAAGCGGGCGGCGAGCCGTTTCAGATGAATCGAGCTGCCGCAGAGAACCGGATGCGGAGTTTCGGGGGTTCGCATACGTGGGAAGCCCGGCCTCTTCACGTTCCCGGTTGTAAGCCTCGAACTTCGAATTAGGGAAGTAGACCTCACCACGTAGTTCGACGACCTGTGGGATTTGATCACCGGTCAGTCGTAGCGGAACCGTGCGGATGGTCCGTACGTTGGGTGTGACATCCTCTCCGCGAACTCCGTCACCTCGTGTGGCTGCCTGGGCGAGCACGCCGTCCCTGTAGGTCACAGAAATGGCAAGACCGTCGATCTTCAGTTCGCAGACCATTCCAGCTTCGTCGACCTCGGCCAGTTCCAGTGCCCGCCGATGCCAGGCTGCCAGGCCCTCGGCATCGAACACGTTGCCGAGGCTGAGCATCGGGATTGTGTGAACCACCTCAGCAAACTCGGTCGAGGGAGGAGCGCCTACTTTTTGGGTTGGTGAATCTGGTGTAGCGAGTTCCGGGTGCTCGGCTTCGAGTTCACGGAGCTCCCGCATCAACGAGTCCCACTCGGCGTCAGTCAGTTCAGGCTGGCTCTCGTTGTAGTAGAGGCGGTTGGCGCGGTTAATTGCATCTCGCAATTCCTGAACGCGCAGTGCTGATGACTCTGGTTTTTCGCTGGTACTCAAGTTAGATGGTGCTGGAAATCGAGCAGGTTGGTTGGCGCGAAATTATAGCAACGGGCTCTTCAATCTCAGCCTGATGTCGCCCTGCCTGCCGATTCTCCCGGAGATATACTCGACTCTTCCGGTCGTGACCAGGTTCGCCCGAACTCAGGCGAAACGGCCGCATCTTTTTCTACGTCAGGGGCAAAATGGCCGAGATCAGACCGTTCCGCGGTATTCGATACGCACACTCGCCCGGAAACGGTGCGGGAGATGTCGCCCTGAATCTCTGTCCACCTTTCGACGTCATCACTCCGGCTCTGCAAAAAGATCTCTACGCGCGCTCTCCATACAACATCGTGCGACTTGAACTTGCGAGGCGCGGTCTCGGTGAAGATCCATATCTCTCGGCTGCTGAAACGCAGCGAACGTGGACCGCTTCAGGTGTGCTAAGTCGAGACGCTGAGCCTTCGATTTATGTCACTGAGGAGACTTTCCGGTTCGCTGGTCAGAAGATGGTACGCCGAGGGTTCATCGCTGCACTCCGACTTGAGGAGTACGACCGCAACATCGTGCTGCCACACGAATACACCCGGTCCGAATGGGTCAAGGACCGAGTTCGGCTCATGGGTGTGGCGCAGGCCAACTACAGTCCGCTCCTGATGACGTTCAGGGATGATTTGCGGTCGACGGTTGGCAGCATTGTCCGAGCGATATCCGGCGGCGAGCCGACTCTTACCGCGGAACCTCCCGACATGTCTGCGCTGAGGATGTGGCGAGTGACGGATCCTGGTACACAGCAGGTACTGTCGTCCTCACTTGCCGATGCACAGCTGTTCATCGCCGATGGGCATCACCGTTACGAGGCAGCGCTTCGTTATCGTTCACTGGTGCGCAGCGGACGTGAGGTGGCACAGGATGAGTCAATCAACTACAGGATGGTCCTGCTTGTTTCGGTTGATGAGCCAGGGCTGATAACCCGTGGTTATCACCGTTCAATACGCGGAGCGTCTGAGTCGGAAACCGAACAGATCAAAGCTCTGGTCAAGCAACACTGTGATCTTGAGCCGTGGGCCCCACCGACGGGTAACGTTGATCAGGTGGCCGAGGCGTTCGCAGACGCACTGGGCAGACGACAGGGCACAGAAGTCGTATTTGGCGTTGTAGGGCTTGAGCCTGGCTCGTTTCATATAGCCCGGGCCAGGGAACTGCCCGCGGCTGAAGACATGCTTGACGAGTCAGAGTACTCACGGCTGCATGATGTGTTCATCGATCCAGCAGTAACCGAAGATCGCAGAGAACAGATAGTGGACGTTCAATATGACCTTGGCAGGGTGATCGATTCGGTGCAACGTGGAGAATCCAGCATCGCTTTTGCGATGCGGCCCGTTCCAATGCAGGAGTTCATAGGCATAGTCACACGCGGCTGGCGGTTGCCACCAAAGGCCACCAACTTCTTCCCGAAACCCTCAGCAGGTGCGGTTCTGCAGACTCTAGAAGGCGACATTTAACCGGCAAGCTGGCGCAGCACGTGAATCACGTCGCCTGTCGCCGCTCGTTCGATGTAGTTTCGTCCGACGAACTGGTAGTGAATGTTGCCGTCCTTGCCGATCACGTACGTGCCTGGGAAGGGATGAGATCCTCCGTCCATCAAGCCTGAATACGCAAGTGGTGTAGAAGGATCGCCAGACGAGTAGAGGACAGGGAAGTTAAGCCCGACCCTGCGAACGATCTGGCCGGTCTCGCTCAGGTCGTCCATGCTGACAGCGATCACTTCAGCCCCGAGTTCCTCAATCTCCTCGTATCTTTCTTGCAGCTCACCTAGCTGAATGCGGCAGAAGGTTCACCAGAATGCGCGGTAGAAGACAAGGACCACATGCCGGTCTTGCAGCGTTTCTGAGAGGCCGATTTCACCGCCGCTGATCGCATCCGGCAGCTTGAAGTCGGTTACGCCGGGACCGAGCCCTGCGTTGTTAGACTGCCCGGCAGAAGGCTGACCGGACGTTGGAGGTGTAGCAGTGGTGGCGGCTGTTCCACTTTCGAGTGATCGCTGAATCACCTGCAACGTCTCATCGACGTCTGGCAACTCAGAAGCAGATGCGCCGATCTTGCGAGCTATCTCGTCTCCGGACGAATCGAACACAAACATGGCAGGTGCTGCATGCTGATTGCCCAGCAGGTTAAAGACGCCCCACCGTTCTGAAACTGAGCCATCGGAATCGGTGAGTACCGGGAATTCGATTCCCAGCTCATCCACCGTCGTCCGGTTCTGTTCAGGCGGGTTCGTTGAGATGGCGATGACTTCCGCACCGATCTCTTTTAACCGGGAGTAGACATTCTGCAGAGACTGGAGTTTGCCATCGCATCCAAGACAGCTGCTTCCACCAAAGAAGAAGACACTTAACGGAACCATCCCTCGCAAATCGTTGAAGCTGACCACTCCGCCATTGGTTGAGAGCAAAGAGAAACTGAGATCGGCGCTTCGATCGCCGTCGGAACCACTCGGAGTTTGCGCGACCGAGCTACCAGGCCCCTGGGGAGTCGCTGTTGAACCCTGTGTCTTGCTGTCCGTGTCTCCCTCGTCAGCAGGCGTGCTTCCACACGCGGTCGCGACAAGCGCAATCACAGTGAGAGATACAGCAATCCAAAGGCTTCGCAATTGAGGCAGTTCCTGTTGATAGCAAGTTAGATCAAACTGCCGTGCAACAAGATTCTACGAACGGAACCGAGAGGTGGCGCTACTGCTAAGGGCGCATATCCCGAAGCGTTCGACCCGCTGCTTCAAGGGCCTCGTCGATATGCGCAGTCTCAACCCAGCCCATGTGACCGATTCGGAAGATCTTGCCGGTCAGCGACTTCTGGCCACCGCCGAGTACAACATCGAAGTCGTTGCGAACCCGTGCCAGGAACTCTTTGCCGTCAACCTCATCTGGCAACTTGATTGCAGTGACAGTATTGGATGCATACTGCTCTTCAGGCACCAGCTCCAGACCGAGCGAACGCGCACCGTCTCTCGTGTGCTGGGCAACCGTGTGGTGACGGTCGAAAATCGTCTCGATGCCCTCGGCGACCATTGCCTCGAGCGATTTCTCTATGGCATACATAGCCGGCAGGCATGGCGTGAACGGCGGTTGGCCAATCTTCAGGTAGTCCTCGTACTGCTGAACATCGTAGTAGTACTTTGGAGTTGTAGATGTGGCGTGTGCCTCCCACGCCTTCTTGCTGAAGGTGACCATTGCTATGCCAGGAGGCGCGATCCAGGATTTCTGGGATGCGGTCGCAACGACGTCGATGCCCCACGCGTCTACAGCGATGGGCATCCCACCGGCTGAGGAGACAGCGTCAACCAGAATCAGAGCGTCCGATACCTCGTGTATGACCCTGCAGAGTTCCTCCAGCGGATTGGCCACACCTGTCGAGCTCTCGTTGTGAGTAAAGATGACAGCTTTGCAGCCATCAATGCTCTTCAAGGTTTCGCGCACCTTCTCAGGATCAGCAGCCTGCCCGAGTTCGAACTCAAGCCTTGTGACATCGCCACCGTAGGCCTCTGCGATCTCGCGGAACCTGTCGCCGAAGACGCCGACCGATATGGCCAGTACCTTGTCTCCAGGTGAGATCGTGTTGACGATCGCCGTCTCCATCGCCCCGGTTCCGGACGCCGTGATGAAGTAGACGTCGTTGGCCGTCATGAAGACGGTTCGCAAGTTGGCGGTCATGCGGTCGAGCATGTCTGCGTACTCAGGACCGCGGTGGTTGATCATCTGCGAACCGACCAGTTCGAGAACGTCGTCAGGGAGCGGGACTGGACCGGGAATTCTTAGGTTGGGCTGCTTGCCGTTTGTCACTTGAAAATCCTGAACATTGGCCCTCAGGCCTCGTGCGTCTGTCGCGCCCTCGTACTTTGCAGGGACGCCGACTACGAATTCTACGCGCGTAAACGAGGCCGGTCGCCATTCGAGCGATCAGATTGTTATGAATTTCACAGGATTCGACTACGCGCGGTCTGGTTCGAGCCATATCAGGTCATGACTCTTCTTGCCGCGCTGGACGACCATCACCTGGCCGTCAACAAAATCGGCAATGGTGATTTGCCTGAGCGCATCAGTCTCAACTTCACCGTTGATCTTTATCGCCTTTTGCGACACCAGTCTGCGCATTTCTGATGCGGACGAGATCATACCGCCGCCGTGCGCTGTGACGGCATTTGCAAGGGTTAAACCATCGCCTAAGTCGCTAGAGTTAACTGTGCCATGGCTTGCTTCCGTCAGAGCGCCGCGCAGTTCTCGGGCCGAAAGCGTGCGGATGTCGTTCGAGAAGAGCGCTTGCGTGACACGACGGGCTTCGGCCAGGCCGTTTTCGCCGTGAACTACCCTGGTTACCTCTGCAGCGAGAGTCTGCTGGGCCTCACGTTCCCGAGGAGCGGTTTCCACCGCCTCCTCAAGACCCGCAATCTGCTCTTTCGAGAGCAGCGTGAACAGTTTCAAGTAAGGGACGACGTCTGCGTCTGCAACGTTGATGAAGAACTGGTACCACCTGTACGGCGAGGTCTGTTCGGGATCTAGAGTCGGTGCTCCGCCAATGCTCTTTCCGAACTTTTCACCGGTAGAAGTCGTGATGAGTGGGTAGGCAAGTGCGTGAGCAGGTAATTCCGCAGCCTCGAGGCGTGACGTGTCCTGGTTGTCACTGGACTCCCGGGAGGCGCCGTGGACGCGCCGGATCAGGTCTACGCCACCAAGCAGGTTGCCCCACTGGTCTGAGCCGCCCATTTGAAACGTACAGCCGAACTCTTCATACAGCTTTAGGTAGTCGTAAGCCTGCAGCAGTTGGTAACTGAATTCGGTGAACGAGATGCCAACATCGCGGTCCATCCGGCTTCGGACGGACTCTTTGCTGAGCATGTGGTTTACAGAGAAGTGCTTGCCGACATCCCGAAGAAATTCGATTAACGAGACCTTGCGTAGCCAGTCGGCATTGTTGACAACACGTGCCCTGTTGGAGGTCTCTTCAGAGAAATCGAGAAAGCTCTCAAGCTGACGCTGAATTCCTGCCACGTTTTCGTCGATCTGATCGACGTCCAGCAGCTTCCGTTCTTCGCTGCGGCCACTTGGGTCGCCAATCATGCCGGTTCCGCCACCAACGATCGCAATCGGCGTGTGGCCGTGCTGCTGCATACGCACGAGTCCCATGATCGGTACGAGATTGCCGACGTGCAGGCTCGTCGCTGTTGGATCGAATCCGATGTAGCAGGTGACTTTTTCCCGCGCTAAAACCCCGTTCGCACCGGGAGTTGCCTCGGCTATGGCGTTGCGCCATTGCAGGTCGTCGTAGACGTTATCGAAATCGTTGCTCATATCGCGCCACTCAGCACGTTTCTAGTTTCTGTCACGTCCCTGTTCATCTGGTCGATCAAGGGCTTGACGCCCTCGAACTTCACTTCGCCGCGTAAGCGAGTCACAAATTCCAGTTCGACATTCTGGCCGTACAGATCACCTTCGAAGTCGAGAATGAAGGCTTCGATCAGTCTGGCACCACCACCGAAAGTTGGCCGCACTCCGATAGATGTTGCAGACATTCGCTTCTGTCCGGCAGCGTTGATCATCGTCGCATAGATGCCGTCCGCCGGGATGGCCAGGTTGCCAGCTGGATCTATGTTCGCTGTCGGAAAGCCAAGCTCCCGTCCGCGCCTGTCACCGGAAACCACCGCACCATCAACACGGTACGGTCTGCCCAGCATGCTGGCAGCGGACTTAACGTCGCCAGCCTCGAGGGACCTGCGGATTGCTGAGCTAGAGACCGGAACGTCATCGGCCTGTTCGGCCTCCACTTCGATGATCCGCATTTCGTGTTGTTTTGCCAGTGGCACAAGCTGTCTGGCTGTCAACCTGTCGTGGCCGACACGCGCTCCAGGTCCAAGCACCAGCAGCTCCGCATTTACCGATCGCCGGAGCACTGTCAGGAACTCATCCGCCGATTTCGTTCGAAGGTCCCCGTCAAAACTGACGGGCACAACAACGCCCACACCGGTCTGGTTGAGTAGTTCCACACGTTGTTCGAGGGTCGCCAGGTAGGTCACATCTGCTGACGGGTCGATGATCGCCCTGGGTTGCTCGGTAAATGTGACCACCACGGACGCTACATCGGCTCTTGTGGCCTCTTCTCGCAGGACATTGAGCAGGCGCCGATGCCCGAGATGCACACCATCAAAAGTGCCCACCGTCAGCGCAGCCGGACGCCCCAGCCCAAGTCCTGAGAGTTTCTGTTCAAGGTCGCTCATCGTGATCAGCGGGCCTCAGCTAGGCGAGCACTCCCGCCTTCTCTTGCAGTGCAGCGCGAGCATCTTTCACCAGTTGCGCAGTAGTGTCCCAATCAACACATGCGTCGGTTATCGACACTCCGTATTCGAGCTTTGACGGGTCCCCGTTCGATTTCTGGCTTCCACCTTTGAGGTGGCTCTCTAGCATCATGCCGGCGATACTGCGGTTTCCACCTGTCCGCTGCTGCAGCACGTCTCTGAAGACAACTGGTTGGCGGCGGTGATCCTTGCCGGAGTTGGCGTGGGAACAGTCAATCACCAGGTGCGGCTCGAAGCCAGCTTTTTCGAGGAGGCCGCTGGCGCGTGACACCGCTGATGGATCGTAGTTCGGTCCTGACGAACCGCCACGCAGCACAACGTGCCCGCCGTCGTTGCCATTCGTCTTGACGATAGAGACTTTGCCATCATCCTCGACTGACAGGAACACGTGTGGCTCTCGCGCCGCGAGCATAGCGTCGACCGCGATCTGCATAGATCCGCCAGTACCGTTTTTGAAGCCGATCGGCATGCTCATGCCAGATGCGAGCTGCCGGTGGGTCTGGCTCTCAACGGTTCGTGCCCCGATAGCACCCCAGCAAACGGCGTCCGCGAGGTACTGCGGTGTAATCGGATCAAGCCACTCTGTGGCGGTCGGTAATCCAAGTTCCAGCACATCGAGAAGGAACTCGCGAGCCATCGTCAGACCGGTCGCCATGTCGAACGTATCGTTCAGGTGAGGATCGTTGATCAAACCCTTCCAGCCGACCGTTGTTCGAGGCTTCTCGAAGTAGACCCGCATCACAACCAGTACCGAGTCCTTCACTTCCTCTGCAAGGATTTTCAGCTTCTCGGCGTATTCGAGGCCGGCTTTGGTGTCGTGGATCGAGCACGGACCTACGATTAGCAGGAGCCTGTCGTCCTTGCCCGTAACGATATCCAGGATTTCCTGTCTGCCGCGCGCGACTGTTTCAGCTTTCTCTGGTGTGAGCGGTAACCGGGTTGTGAACTTTGCCGGTGTTTCCAGGTGCGTGATGCTGTCGATATTCAGGTTTTTGATCTGTGGCATTTGTGGTTCTCTTTTCGGGCATTTCGCGGCGGGCGCAAGGGCCTGTCGCTGGTGTTTAGTAGTTTCAGGGTGTCACGGGTAGATCAGCCGAATGGCCGGCGTGACGGGGCGGGCTGAGGACACGAGTTGCAGGATTAGCTGCTATACAGGTGCCCGCGCGTAAAGTAGCCCGTAAAAGAGAATGCGGCGCCGAATTCGGACGCCGCACTTGCATAGCGATAGGAGCCGATAGCCATAGGCTTTCGACACAGACTGTGCGAAGTAGAGATATGTGATGTGTTGTTGTTCATCACTGGGCCGATGCAAGGTCTACGCGGAGGTTGACCGCGTCTTTTAAGTATACGTGTTTTATTTCGGACTGCGCACGGTCGGTATTCCAGAACATAAGTATTCGTATGCACATTGACTGGGCGCCTGGCTTATCGATTTCAACTGCGTTCAGGAGTGGGACGTACTTCCAGCCAAGAGATTCACGTGCCGCGACTGCAGGGAATTCAGCTACGAGGTCGGGGCTTGTAGTGAACTGGACTGCAGCCAGATCCTCTGAGTCGATCTCGTTGAGAGCCAGCATCTCCTTCAGCAACTCGGCCGTTGCGCTTATCACTGCATCACGATCGTTCGAGTCTGCTGTTGTCGCTCCGCGTACACCGCGTACTCTCATGTCCCAGTCTCTCTGGCTAGATTAGTCCCATCTGAATGGAGTGGACGGCGGGCTATTTTGCCACGACTTTCCGCTTCGTGCCCGGCAGAAGTGATTTCACGAACTCTGTAGCGGTGCCGGCTGCGTCTTCCGGTCGTCCTTCAGCCATGGCGTTAATGAGGGCACTTGCCACGACAGCTCCATCAGCGTGTTCAGTCACCGCTGCCACATGCTCGGCAGTTGAGATGCCAAATCCGACCGCGATCGGCAGTTCAGTCTGCTGGCGAACTCGATCTACAAGACCGAACACCCGCGGGTTAACGCTCTGTCGTGCTCCAGTCACGCCGAGCACAGAAACACAGTAGATAAATCCTGATGCCCGTTCACAGGATTTGCCGATGCTCTCATCAGTTGATGTCAAAGCCAGCAGCGGTACCAGCGCCAGACCGTTGGAATCACACTGATCCAGGAGCGGGCCAGCCTCTGGAGTTGGAAGATCCGGGACGATCAGTCCGTCCGCACCGGCGGCCGCAGCAGCGGAACAATACTCGGCGAGCCCGTATGACAGTATCGGATTGAAGTAACCCATCAGGATAATTGGCGTTTCGATGCCGGCTGCCCGAGCCTCCCTGACGGAGTCGATGCACGTCTGCGGAGTAGTCCCTGCCTGAAGCGATGCAAAGCTCGATTTCTGGATAGTGGGGCCTTCTGCCAACGGGTCGCTGAACGGAACCCCGAGCTCCAGTATGTCTGCTCCGGCATCAGCCATAGCTTTGAGAACAGACACCGTGTCAGCCATCCGCGGGTCGCCACTGGTCACAAACATGATCAGGGCCGACCGACCTTCGGATTCAGCATTCGCAAATGCCCTGGCGATTCTCTCTTTGCCGTTCACCTGATCTCCTCAAATGGGTTTCGGGACCAACTACCGCCTGATTTACGCGAGCTCTTGCCAGACGGAAACGATTACCAGCGAGTTGTGCAGAGTATGACCAAATACCGCAGGCCATATCGAGCGCGTCTTAAGGTACACCCAACCAAACGCCAAACCCAGAAGAAAAGTTGGTACATACAGACCCGGAAGGATATGAAACAGGGCGAAGACGCCTGAGCTGATCAGGAGGGCAGGCCACGGCCCGAACCGATTTCGCAACCCGCCAAGCAGAAATCCGCGGAAGAACACCTCTTCTACGAACGGGCCCCACAGACCGACCAACAGCCAGGCAACGATTAGGCTTCCACCTGCGATTTCCAGCACAGGGGTGGCGTTGTCTGGCGGAGTGATCGTCTCGATATCGGTGACAAGTTGACCCCAGAGTCCAACGCCAATCAGAGCCAGAAACCATGCCCCGAATGCCAGCAGGTAGGCCGTGGGCGAACTGGGAGGTACAAAGCCGAGTACCTTTAGTGATCGCCGGTGTTTGCGAGCAACGTAAAGCCACGCGATCCCGAATGGCACACCAGACAGGATTGCCGATTCGATAAACGACGGAGGTAGTCCCAGCAGTTCGTTCTGCCCACCGTCTGAAAATAGGTGTACAAGCACATTCGCAATCGTCGCCAGTCCCAGCATGTTCAGGCTGGAGGCAGTAGGCAACGCCGTCAGACGAACGATGACCAGCGACATGATGAGACCGGGGAGTATTCCCGCAAGTGCTCCCAGTTCAGACTCACCGCTGGATGGATCACGTATCGCATCAACGAATAATCCAGCGAACAGCACGACGGAACTGGCAGTGATCGTGAGGCCAATTGCCCCCAGCAGATCAACGCCACCCCAGAGCCCTCGACCGTTCTGTTTTTCAGGCTCCTGTGGTAGTTCGGGTTCGAACTGAGGTTGCCGATTGCTGAGAGTTCGCAGGTCGGTTGTGGGTTCTTCGCCTGTGATGTCCTCATCAGGGCCCAAAAGGAGCACCGGACCCGACGTCAACTGCGGCCCGGAGATTGGATGAGACCTGGGCAGCATCAGCTGTTGTCGCCGGTCCAGGTCACATCGCCATAAAGACCGTCGCGCCTTGGATTTGACACGAACACCTCGTACTCAAGCTGTGATTCCTTGATCGTGGTGGAGTTGCCGTGGCCCGGGAGTACAACCGTTTCCTCTGGCAGCGAGAGCAAGTTCGATTCGATGCTTGAGACCATCTGGTTGAGCGCTTCTGGCGAACCGCTTTTGCCTGGCCCACCCGGAAATAGAGTGTCTCCGCTAAAAACATGGGGTGTGGCGCCGGGTTGTTCAGACGGAAGCATGTAACAGGTGGAGCCGGGAGTGTGACCGGGTGTTGCAATGCAGCGCAATGTGATGTCGCCGAAGGAGACCATGTTGCCGTGCGCTACGTCGAGTGCGCCGTGTTTCGGACTTACCGCCGAGGCATCCTCTGAACCGATGCCAACCGGGGCCTTCACACTTTCCAGCACAGTCTCAAAGCCTTGCAGGTGGTCCTGGTGGTTGTGGGTGATCAGCACGGCTTCAACATCCACTCCGGAGCACGCTTCAAGCAGCTCGGTCGGTGTGTCCGGTGTGTCAATGACTATTGCCTTGTTGGTTCGCTTACATGTCAGAAGGTAAGCGTTGTTTTCGAAGCCGGAAACGAAGCTCTGGATTGTCCAGAGTTCGCCCTCATACACTTTGCTCATAGTTAATCTCACTGATCTCGAACCGTGGCTGTCACCTTATCCAATTGACCTTGTTGATGACGCCAGATAGAAGAAACGGCGCCTTCAAGGCGCCGTTTCATTGTTTCCGGTGTTGACCGACTATCCGAGGGTGGGTTTCGGTTCGGGATCGGTCGCTGGGCCTTCCTCTTCCTGTCCTCCGTCGTCTCCGCGGCTTTCTGGTGCCGTCGAAGTTGGAGTGAAGCGCGGAGCGCCGACTTCTGCCGGGTCCTTGCCGTCCATTAGCTCCTTGAACTCGGTCGCCTCAATGGTCTCGTGCTCAAGCAGATACTTGGCAAGCGCATCGAGCTGTTTCTCATTGTCGGACAGGATCCGGTTCGCTGCGTCCTCACCTTCCTGCAGGAGTCTGTCGATCTCCTCGTCGATGATGACCTCGGTTCGCAACGAGTAGTCACGCTGTTCCGACATTTCACGGCCAAGGAAGATAGCTCCCCCTTCACGTTTGCCGAGCATTCTCATGCCCAGCTTGTCGCTCATGCCGAATTGGGTAACCATGCCCCTGGCGATCTTAGTGGCCTGTTCGATATCGCTTGAAGCGCCGGTAGTCACCTTCCCGAACTTCATCACCTCAGCAGCCCGGCCTCCCATTGCCGAAGCGATCATCGCTTCAAGTTCCGGCCGGGTGGAGAGTGACTTGTCTTCCTGTTCGTACCGGGTGAATCCACCGGCATGGCCGCGGGAGATTATCGACATCTTGCCTACGCCCTTACCCTCTGGCATGAAGTGGGACACCATTGCGTGTCCTGCCTCGTGGTAGGCGACGAGAGCTTTTTCCTCTTCGCTCATTACCTTGCTCTTGCGAGCAGGGCCGATACTCACACGGTCGATAGCTTCGGTCAGTTCGTGAAGACCGATCGACTTGCGATTACGGCGAGCAGCCAGCAAAGCGGCTTCGTTGATCAGGTTTGCCAGATCGGCGCCGGAGAATCCCGGTGTCTGGCGTGCAATGTCCTGCATGTCCACGGTCTTCTCGATCGGCTTGCCCTTGGCATGTACGTCGAGAATCGCCGTGCGTCCACGCATGTCTGGATTGTCGATAGTGACACGGCGGTCGAAACGACCGGGTCGTAGCAAAGCAGGGTCCAGGATGTCTGGCCGGTTTGTTGCGGCGATGACGATGACGTTTGTGCTGGTGTCAAAGCCGTCCATTTCCACCAGGATCTGGTTTAGCGTTTGCTCACGTTCATCGTGACCTCCACCGAGCCCGGCACCGCGGTGTCGGCCAACGGCGTCAATCTCATCCACGAAGATGATGCACGGGGCGTGTCGCTTGGCCTGGTCGAAGAGATCACGAACACGTGAAGCTCCGACACCCACGAACATCTCTACGAATTCAGAACCAGAGATCGAGAAGAACGGAACTCCGGCCTCACCCGCGACGGCGCGAGCGAGCAGTGTCTTACCTGTTCCTGGAGGCCCGAACAGCAGCACTCCCTTTGGGATGCGCGCCCCAAGAGCCTGGAACCGCTCCGGGTACTTCAGGAATTCGACGACCTCTTCCAGCTCTTCTTTGGCTTCCGGTACACCGGCTACGTCAAAGAATGTCACTGTGGCCTTGGTGCCGACGAACATCTTTGCACGAGAGCGACCAAAGCTCATTGTCTGGTTATTGCTGCCCTGGGCCTGACGCATGATGAAGATCAGGAAACCGAACATGAGCAGGAACGGCAGGACGCCGATCAGGATGCCAAAGAACGTACTGAGGCCGCTGGAACCCTTCGGGTCGAGCGAGTAGTTGGTGGTGGGTACTCCGGCGTCAGTCAAAAGTTCTGACATCGTGATGCCGGACTCTTTGCGCGCCTTGAAGCTCTGGCCTCCAAGCTCGGCTGTCACATCATCGCCACGGACCTCGATCTGCAACTCGCTTCCAGAGGTATTGTTGCGAGCCAGTTCAATGATCTGGGTGATCGGGACTTCCTGCGGTCCACCAACAGAGGACCGGTTGAAAATCAGGAACGCCGTAATTACGGCGACCACAATCAGCAGGTAGACGAGGCTGTTTCGCATCCAGCGGTTTGACATCTTGGCTTCTTTGGAATGCTTGACCCGTGTGACGGGAGCTTGTGTTGCCGGTCAGATGGAGTTTCGTGAGGGTCAAATTACCCATGAATGGGAATTCAACACGGCTTGTTAACAGGCAGTCAGACAACAGTAATCTTACCATGCCTGCGCGGTCTGCCAGACTTTCCATCAAGGCGTAATACGGCCTGCACTCAGCCCGAGTTTCGTTGAGGTTCTAGTATCAGGTTGATATAGTTGTGTATTACGCCAGATGTGATGCGGCGCGTAAACGTTCAGGCGCGTGCATGTCCGTGCGATCACGACGGTTTGCCGTTGACGTGATGCACGGTGTCCTGAGGCAGGGCATGCATCACGACTGGAAACCCCAATCCGGAGGAGCCGAGCCAATAGCGAAAGATTACCGGTCAAATAGACGCATCCGAGCACCCCAGGTCCGCGTGATTCGCGGAGACACAGGAACAGAATCTGAGGTGATGAGGATTGAAGACGCGCTGGCCCTTGCAGAAGAACTGAACCTTGACCTTGTTGAGGTTGGCCCGAACCAGAACCCGCCAGTTTGCAGGTTGCTGGACTACGGAAGGTTCAGATACAGGCAGAGCAAGAAGGATAAAGAGGCGCGTAAGGCGGCTCGCGGTGCAAGCCAACAGCGTGAAGTCCGCATGTCACCGGTGATATCTGAAAACGATATCAACTCGAAAATTCGGATCGTCAAAGGACTTCTCGACGAAGGCGCAAAGGTTCGGGTCGCGGTGATGTTCCGAGGTCGCCAGCAGGCGCATCCAGAGATAGCGATGCGGGTGCTGAGGAAGGTGGCCGAAGGAGTCAAGGACTACGCCAAACTCGAGCGTGCTCCGACAATGGAAGGCAGAGCGCTGGCGATCATGCTGGCCCCTGACAAAACGCAGCAGCAGAACAGAGATGAACAGCCCGCAGAGGCCACAGCCAAAGCGGCAAGCGAGAGTAGTGCAAGCTAGATATGCCTAAAATGAAGACGCACAAGGGAGCCCGTAAACGGTTCCATGTGACCGGAACTGGCCTTGTCGTCAGGACACGCGGCCCTAAGAGCCATTTCCGCAGGAAGAAGCCGAAGCGGCTAAAGAGGCTGTTTGGTCAGAAGGTTGCACTCGATTCAGCAGCGTTTTCACGCCAGATCAAGCACGCGCTGGGCGGCAAGAAGGCCTAGCCAGCTAATTCGGTCGGTAAAGTTAGTTCAAGTACGTGGTCTCTGCGCGTTCGCGGAGATGTTAGTTCGCAGGAGTTCGTGAGTTGACGAGAGTAAAGCCCGGAAAGACGACAAGGCGACGCCATAAGGCGGTATTGAAAGCCGCAAGTGGTTACCGGGCATCACGCAGCCGTAGGTTCAAGGTTGCCAAAGAGGCCGTCATGCACAGCATGGCGTACGCTACGGCCCATCGGCGGCTCAAGAAGCGACAGGCTCGATCCCTGGCGATCATTCGTATCAACGCCGCCGCTACTGCCAACGGAATGAGCTACTCAACTTTCATCCACGGCTTGAAACAGGCCGGAGTGGAACTTGACCGAAAGTCGCTGTCTGAGCTTGCCGTGAGAGAGCCTGCTGCTTTCACTGAAGTTGTCAACACCGCGAAAGCGGCTGTCAGCGCCTAGCTGCCGACCCCGGTCGAGCTTTCTTCGATAGAGATCGCTCCCTGAGCAGCTTGCTTCAGATGAGTCTCAAAAAATCTGGTCACGCGATCAACGTACTCTGTCGTGAAGTTGCGGTAGGCCTCAAGATGCCCGCTCTCAGGGACGATCCATAGCTCGCCTGAAGCATCTTCAATATCAGGATGTCTGTAGTCCGCAGCTCTGGCCAGGATCCGAGCGTGGGAGACGGGCACTACCCGGTCATCTGCACCGTGGATGATCATCACTGGTGCCTGCGAGATAGCGAGATTCTTAGCAGGGGAGATCTCATCAATCTCGATGCCGTGGATGATCCGGGCCATCACATCCATACCCGGGTTGGCTAATCGGAGTGGCCTGGCCAAACCTCTCTGGGCTCTGCGCACCATCAACCACAGGTCGGCGAACGCACTGTCAGCGACTATCGCTGCCGCGGTCGCTGGCCCTGAACAGGCCATCAAAGCGACTGCTGCACCCATCGAGTGACCAAGGACGCCAATTCGCTCGCGTTCGGCACCTCTGTGGACCAGGTAGTCGAGCGCCCCAAGCAGGTCCAGCCGCTCAAAGAATCCTGCGGAGTTTCTAGCCCCTTGTGAGTTACCGGACGCTCGGAAATCGAAAAGGAACACGCCGAACCCGCGATCATGCAGGTCTCGCGCTAAACCGAGCATTCCTGTAGTTGGGTCTGAGCTGTGGGATCCGAAACCGTGTGCCATCACGATCCAGCGGTGCCCCGATAGATCGCGTGATCCGAAATCCATCTTTGGTGGGATAAGAGAGCCTCTCAGGAACAGACGACCGTCACGAGAGGGGAACCGTACGTTTTCGTAGTCTAGGCCAACCGCAGCCGGTGTCTCATCGGCTTTCCTGCGGGAAGACCTGGTTAGACCCCAGGCCATAAGCGCCGAAACGCCCGCATAGACTCCTCCTGCGAACGAAATGGCGATGAGGGTCCTGTTTTTCCTTCCCACGGGTTGTGCCTCCAGTTAAGTGGTCGGCAATTGAGCAATCTCTGATGGTCAAAGTCCGAATCAGCCTACTGAGGCATCGACCATCACGATGACGAACAGCGCTGCGAGATAAAGAAGTGAGTAACGGTACAGGCTCCATGCAAACCCACGTGGAGCTCCAAGATACAGCCGCAGCGCATAGTAGATGAGGCCAATACCAAGTACGATCGAGCCGGTCAGGTAGATGTAGCCAAGGGCCGCATCTGCTGTTGTGTAGAGCACAGAAAGAGCCGCGACCAGGAACGAGTAGAGCAAGATCTGGGTCTTTGTCTGTTCATCTCCATGAACTACCGGAAGCATTGGGATGCCTGCGCGCGAATAGTCGTTCTTGATCATCAACGCGAGTGCCCAGAAGTGCGGCGGTGTCCAGAAGAAGATGATGGCGAAGAGGTACCAAGCTGAAAGCGTGAGAGTTCCGCTCACTGCTGCGTAGCCGACCAGTGGCGGGATGGCTCCTGCCGCACCACCGATAACGATGTTATGAACGGTGTTTCTCTTGAGCCATACCGTGTACAGGCCAAAGTAAAGCACCGTCCCTGTCATAGCCAACGCTGCTGCCAACAGGTTCGTCGTCAGCCATAGAAGCGTGAACGATGCGATGTTGAGAACGATGCCATAGATGAATGCATTGCGGCTTGTCACCCGACGCAAGGCAACCGGACGAGCTTTAGTTCTGCCCATCCGCCTGTCCAAGTCTTCTTCAAACCACATGTTCAGAGCGCTAGCGCCGCCGGAAGCTAAAGCACCGCCGATCAGGACAAACGCTATCAGGGACGCCGAAGGCACGCCGCGCTCGGCTGCGAAGATACCAGTCGTGGCGGTAAGCAGAAGCAGCGACATAACTCGCGGCTTCGTCAAGGCGATGTAATCGCCGATGAGGCCGAGCAGTCCCGTGCGTTGTGCTTCGGTCGTTGTGATCACGCCAGTTCCGTTCCTGTAGCTTCTACAGAACTTCTATCACCAGTACCGACTTTCCGTGCTGCTGGCAACAGTATCAGGGAAACGACAAATGAAAGGTCAACCCAAAGGAGTGTCGCAAGGCTTAGATGTCCGGCACGAGCCCATTCGTCGAACTCAGACCAGGGGTTCGCAGCTCCCATAAGGACCTGTGCAGCGAGTATCACCGGTGCTGCAGCTGTGGAGATCTTCAGAGCGTTCGAGGCTCCTGGCATTCGATAGATCCTGTGGGCCGCGTAGAAAACCACGAATACGGTGATCAACGAGATTATGCGGTGAATCACATGTATCCAAACGAACTCGGATTCCGGGATGATCGCACCGCCACACAGGGGCCATTCAGGACAGACCGCACCAGCACCTCGCCAAACCGCATATGCACCGGATAGCAGGGTGATAAGAGACATTGCCGCGGCTGCGATGCCGAGTTTCAGGTGGATGGAATGCTCAGGCGCCACTTTACGCACGCCCGGTAAGGCCGGTCTATATGTCGCCAGTATCAAACCGAGAACCGTGAGGGCGGCGACGATCTCGGCGCCAGCGAGGTGAAGAGTCCGCCAGGCAGGATCGAGTTCGCTCAGGACAACCTGCCCACCGACTCCGCCAACCGCTGCAACCAGAATCAGGGCCGCTGTGTAGGTGTAAGCGAGGCCCCGTTCATTTGAGTACCTGATCCAGATCAAGACGGTGGCAACAAGTATCACGGCACCGAACAGCGCTCCGACGGTTCGGTGGCTCCACTCAATGATCGCGTGGCTGTCGGACCATGGCGGAACCCAGCTGCCAAAACACTGCGGCCAGTCAGGGCATCCATCTCCGGAACCTGTAACGCGAACAACGCCTCCGAGTGTCGGCTGAGCAAAGGCGAGGAGTACAGATGCGATGAGGAGGATCAGTAGCAGACGGTCTGTTGATGGAACGCGGGGGCCACTGCGTGTCGGGCTACCCTGGTTGCTGGGCGAGGCCATCGTCCCCGGAGCCTGTGCCATATCGCGCTGTCACCGCCGTTTCTTTCCGAAAGTGCCTGCCGTGCAAGTGATGCCCCGATGCAGCTTGAGAGACGCAGCTTGCGAAAAATCTCACAAAGCCGGAAGGCACCGGGAAGTTTACCTGTATGCAGCCGGATAGTGAAGACGATATGTGAGGGAACCGGGAGTTTTAGGATGCCTCAGGCGCGTTTGACCGCAATAAGCTCGGCATTCACGAGTATTCGGCGGTCATAGACGCGTGGTGGCCAGCAGGTGCAGAGAGTGATCTGAGAGCTGTCTGACTGTGTCAGCTCAAGGTCGTCCTGGTGTACCTGGCTCGTTGAGGTGACGCGGTACATGTATTCCGCATCTTCTGTTTGGACGAAGATATCGACCGGGTCGTGTCGAATCAGATCGGTGATCTCAGGAACGCTGTTAAATACGCTGCCCTCGCCGGTACCGAAGCTCTCGAGATGTCCAAAGTACCAGCCGTTGTTGATCTCACCCGGATTTACCGTTTCAGGAATGTGACCAACGGTGTTGTCAGGAGTCTGGTAGGCGCGCTGATCACCCAGGTCCAGGAGATCCAGCCGGGCGATGTGGGAGTCGAGATTGATTGCGGGTATGCGGATTCGCGTCGCTTGCGCACCCGCCGCTTCGGCGGCTATCGGGTCCCTGGATGAGACAGGGACGAATCCGGCCGGGATGCCGGGCGCACCGAAAGGTATCGTGCCGGCCCATGCAGGGTCGCTCCAGTACCTCGGATTCAGCTGACTGCCAGGGAACAGGGATGCGTAGCTTGAGACAGAGATATCTGAGTCTTGTGTCGCAGGTGTTTGAATGCCAGGTGCCGCGTTCTGGCCAGTCAAAACGGCTCGCTCTTCCGGTGTGACTTCGAAGTTGAAGCGGTCCTCATCTGAGCCGGACTGAAGGCGCCAGTACGTGAAGAGGCCGGCAACGACCAGTAGAGAAACCCCTGCAACGATGCCCGCTCCGGCAATCAGCCGCGTGCCGATGAAACGCTTCTTCACACGTTTCGTCGAGGGCACAGGATTGCCTGTTACGGACGAATCAGAACTCAAAGTGTCGCGAACTCCTGGTCCGTGCAGGATGCGTCCGAAGACTCGACTGAATCTTCCTAGCGGGGACGAGGGCGCCCATCGATATCTACGATAGGCTCGTTTCTATGAACTTCACCGTTGCGGATCTTCAAATTGAAGTCGCAATCCGGGTTCGTGCATACCCAGGCCTTGTAATGGACCGCTGCTCCTTGACCGCCAAAATCTGAAAGAGGCACCAGCACTCCGCCGTTGCAGGCTATACACTCAGGCCAGGACGAAGACTCCAACTTTTCCTCCGCTTCTGAACGAGTTTGGCCCGAACGAAGATGTCATCGGGCGGTCGCTTCATATGCATCTTACCGCCGATAACCCCACTGCGCATGCTTGAGCACCCCAACCAGTGAACATACTTGGCATAGAAACTTCGTGTGACGAAACCTCAGTCGGCATCGTTGACGATGGGGGCCGCGTGATGGCAAACGTGGTCGCAACACAGGTCGACGTACATGCGAGGTACGGCGGCATAGTGCCCGAGATCGCCTCTCGCCAGCACATCATTGATATCAGGCCAGTTGTTACGAATGCGTTGGAAAAGGCTGACACAGACTGGGATGAAATAGATGCGATCGCGGTGACTCACGGTCCGGGGCTCGCTGGCTCGCTGATCATTGGCACCAACCTGGCGAAAGGTCTTGCCGCAAGCACGGGTATCCCTCTGGTTGGAGTAAACCACCTCGAAGGGCACATCCAGGCGGCGTGGGCCGTGTTGCCAGAACGCAACTTCGACGAACGTGATCTCTTGAACGATGTTCTGGCGACAGGGCAGAGCATCATGTGTTTACTGGTTTCCGGTGGGCACACCGAGCTTGTGCTTATGAGGCCGGATCGGACATTTGAGCTTGTCGGGGAGACTCGGGACGATGCGGCGGGCGAAGCATTCGACAAAGCAGCGCGCGTCCTTGGCCTGCGCTATCCGGGCGGTCCCGAGATCCAGAGAGTCGCTGAGCAAGGGGCCGAGAGCGAACCTCTTTCGAGGGCATGGATCCCGGGCACTCACGACTTCAGCTTCAGCGGCATAAAGACCGCGGTTTTGAACCGCGCAAGACGAGAAGGTCTTTATCCTCCGACTGCCGACGAACCTCCAGCAGAGCGTGTTGCGGCTCTTGCAAGAGCGTTCCAGGAATCGGTGGTCGACGTACTTGTCACCAAGACGCTTGCATCTGCCGAGGCGAATGAGTGCGGCGCTGTCGTCGTTGCCGGTGGTGTTGCAGCGAACGGTCCTCTACGGGAGGAGTTCAGGACGCGATCACAGTTGCCTGTTGTGATTCCACCGATCTCGCTCTGTACGGACAATGGAGCGATGATCGCGATGTCCGGTCTGCAACGGTTTGAAGAAGGTCACCGCGACGGCTGGACGTTAGATGTCAATCCGGGTCTTCGAATCGGCTCAGCCGGTGTGCCAGCTTAGTGGAGCCCCGGGCTGCCGCCGGGTGGTGAACCAGAACCGCTGTCCATCCGGTTAGATGGACTCCCGTAGCGAATCTGCTGAACCGTCGCCGCCAGTTGCTCCGCATCACTTACCTGTCGACTTGAGATAGGCCCTTCCACGGCACCTCCAGGCGTCCCGAACCTCAGGATCAGCCCGGCTGGTCTGAACCAGTAGTCAGCGAGCAGAAGTAGTGACATTCCACCGACAATAGCTCCAGCAACCATTCCGACGGTTTCGTTAGACGTGACCTGCCACACAGCGACCGCTGCGATCAGGCCTACGACTCCCCACCATGCGCTCCTGGAGTCTCGAGGTCGCCTTCCAAACTCAATAGCGGTCACATCATCGATTGAGGCGGAGGAAAACACTGCGTCGCTGGAAGACCTTCCCTGGTAAATCAATCGCCTGCTTGTGAGAATGAATCGGCCATCGTCTCCGGAATCGACTTCCGAAAGCAGCTCTTCAGACTCAGCGAGGTCGAGCAGTCCCAGCTTCTCTTTGGCCTCAGCAGATGTGGTAGTCGGTTGCGCTACCGGTGCAGCGGCAGAAACTGTCGGCCTTTGCTCCAAAAAAGGCGTTTGAGACCCGGCCGATGCCGCGGGACCAGGGGCTGACAGTCGTTGTGAACCTGGGCCCGAGGAGGCAGGTACGCCCGCAGCCTGTGAATTGGGTGCTCTGGAAGGAGCGGTCGAACTACCTGGTATGGCAGTAGCACCGAAAGCCGATTCGTTGCCAGTTCGACTTGTGCCGGGACCGGAGCCTGTAGGTCTGCTCGCAGTGGTTGGTCGCTCAAAAGGACTTGTTTGCAGGTCTGGTGAGGTGAGCCCGTTAGCAGTTCGTTCAGTGGCCCGGATTGGAGTGGTTACCGCAGGATCAGCAACCGGGGCACTGTCACGCTCGTTCCTATCCAATCCCGGAATCTCTTTTTTCGACTCTGAGGCAGAATCCGTGTCGGAAGGTGTCACTGCAGGGGTTTTGGATGAGTCAGAAGCGGTCGAACGAATTTCTGACATCCCTTCGATGTCTTCAGTTCGCCTCTTCTCATCTTGATCTGGCGCACCGCTCTCTCGTCGCAGCGGCTCAGGCTGTTCGTTCTGCATCAGGCCATGCTAACCCTTTTTCTGCTGGAGCAACTGTGAGATTTCACCACAAACGCTGGCTGTAGGGGTTTCTAGAGAAGTGGAAGCTGTTGATCCGAACGCTGATGCGCAGTCGCCATTCTGTACATGTGGATCAGGCCTTGCTGCTCTTTCGCCGATCGCGGCGTACTGACGACGCCCCTCGATACGAGCAAGCGCGATGCCTCTCGCGTAATGCTGTTTGAAGACAGCTTCGGGTGGCTATGAAACAGTTGATTGGCCCTTTGTGCCAGCCGCAAGTCGTTGTTCTCTGCCGCTAGCGCATGCATCGACGGTAAAAGGTGATTGACCACGATCTCCCGCGCCCTCGCCTGGCCAAGTGGAGCCATTCTTGCTCCCTCTGGTTGCACGGTGAACAGTTCGCTCAGTCCGTTGGGCGAAGTTGAACCCTTCACCGCTTCAGTGAATGCCGATGAAAGCGATCCGAACTTTCGCCACCTAAATGCCCACACCGACGCGGCCCTGAGGCGGGTCTTAGGGCTGTTCGCCGGTCGACCGTGCCGCCTGCTCCACTCGGGTTTTCGACCGGGGAGTGAAATTCCAACTGCACAGTCAGGCCTTGGCACAAAGCCAGCGGCCCACTCGAAGACCTCCTCAATCTCCTCCACCGCGAGATCATCGAGCCGGTTGACGACGACCGCCCAGGGAAGCCGTGCCGCAAGCCACCTGAACCCCTTCTTGTTGGACGGGTATCCGAGGCACTCCAACGCACCTTCCCACAATGCCTGTTCGATATCGGCTGAATTGAACTGCATCTGGTAGGCGTGTGACCGGTTGCGGAACCATGCGTCGCCTGCAGCGGCCATACTGAGTGTCGGAAGTGGTAAGGCCGGGGCGATTGAAGTCGTATCGACCTTGCACTCAATTGGACCCGGCCCTGCGGTGTCCTTTGCGCCTGGAACTGGCCTGATCGTTTTCCTCTTTAACACCAGCAACGGAATGCGGATGCCTGAAGGAGTGGCTATCGGCTCGCCTTCATCTTCGAGCACCACGTGTAGCGCAACACCGTTGTAGGCCGGGTCGGATCCGTGTCCATGCCTGTGCCAGTCTCCGGTGCGGACATGTATCTCAACGTGACCGTGGACTCTCTTGCCATCATCACGTAGGAGAACAGCATCTTTGAAATCTGGTCCGGCGCCGCCCGCGGGTCTGCCCGGATAGATGATTCGGTACGTATGGCCGTCTCGCGCTGCGACCGTTGACGCATCTGCTCCCGCTCTTCGCCAGGCAGCATGCAGCAGTGATTCCGGGAACGGCGTTACCCGACGACCTTCTGCGACGCGGCGCCTTGCACGATGGTGGCGCAGAGGAGTCCCTCGGCCGCTTGTGTCTCCGCGCCTGAAAGCACCACTCGACGGGTAGCCATGCCATTCAGCCACCATCGTTGAGCTGTATGTTTCCGCCGCCTCACTCAACTTGCAAAAACCCTCGCTATCGGGGCATATCAAGAATCTCGACTAGTTGCCGAACTTGTCGCCCTTGTGCTGGTCGACGAACTCCCTGGCATATCCGAGCATCATCTCGGCTGCTCCGGTACCCGTCGACATGTCACCACCTGCTGTCTTGCCGGCAGCCCTTGCACGCTTTTCCACGTCCAGCGTCGCTGCTATGCGGTCAGGGTGGTCAGGCTGGCCCGGAAGTCCGAGGGAAGCAGAGAAGTCGTGTGGTCCGCCAGTCACGCCCGTGAGTCCTTCGACCGCGAGAATATCGTCAAGGTTGTCCCAGGCCTGCTTCGACTCGATCTGCGCTACGACGATCATGTTCGCATTAGACCACTCGGCGAAGCCCAGTTTGCCGCCGTAGACATCATCGAGTTTTTTCTGGTCATTGAACTCTGTGCCTCTGCCTCCACCCCACGACCGCTGTCCTGCAGGTGGAAAGAGGCATGCGTCCGCAAGCGCCTGCGCCTCGGCTCCGGTGTTGATGTGTGGCCCCGTCACTCCCTGGATCCCGCGGTCCAGGTAGAGGTTGATCTGGTAGGCGGCGTTGTCCGGCACTCGAGCGGTCACGGACATACCGTAGCCATTGGCGACCCGGCAGATGTCGTCTATCGCCTGTTCGTTGAAGTAGCCGTGCTCGCCATCCAGGTTGATCGCATCGAACCCGACATGTGCCGCCATCTCAACAAGGTGCAGCGAAGGAAAGGTCAGTGCGTAAACCAGTCCCTTTCGGCCTTCACGATTCGCTTTCAAGATTGTGTTCTCGATCATTGCCAGTTCCCTCGTTTCAAAGACGAAATTTTGACCCGGTTTTACCGGTGATCAACGGATGGTCCTGCATGGTAGCCTGAGAGGCGTGAGTATACGCGCAACGCGTCCGTATTACCGTCGGCTTCAGAGATTCGCTAAACCTGCCCAGACGACAGACTTGCCGTGAGCCGATTCCTGTCCGCTTCACCACTTTTGAGACTGCAGACCGCTTGTCGCGCCTGCTCCGGTGCACGGTACGAATTCAAACGGCTGTAACTCGCTAACGAAAGAAAAGGAAACCCGAACAGATGACCGCAACGCCCGTGACGGTGGCTTACGGTGATGGCATCGGCCCGGAGATCATGAAGGCTTCGCTGCGAATCATCGAGGCTGCCGGCGCCAACCTGGATATTGAAGAGGTCGAGGTCGGAAAGAGAGTCTACGAACGCGGCAACGCGACAGGAATCGACCCCGCATTCTGGGACTCGATCAGACGCACAGGCGTTTTCTTCAAGTCGCCGCTCACAACTCCACAAGGTGGCGGGTACAAGAGCGTCAACGTGACCATCAGGAAGACGCTGAACCTCTATGCCAACGTGCGTCCAGTGCGGTCACTGCACCCCTTCGTCGAGACCAAGCACCCGGACATGGACATCGTTGTCGTCAGGGAAAACGAGGAAGACCTCTACGCCGGGATCGAGCACCGGCAGACACACGAGGTGTACCAGTGTCTGAAGTTAATCACGCGGCCGGGTAGCGAACGAATCGTTCGTTATGCGTTCGAGTACGCGCGCTCTAACAACCGCAAGCACGTCACGTGCATGACCAAAGACAACATCATGAAGCTGACCGATGGTCTGTTTCACAAAGTCTTTGATGAGATCGCTCCTGAATACCCTGACATTAAATCGGACCACATGATCATCGACATTGGGACAGCTCGCGTCGCCGACACTCCTGAAGATTTTGATGTCATCGTTCTCAGCAATCTCTACGGCGACATCCTCTCTGATGTGACCGCTCAGATATCGGGATCTGTTGGACTTGGTCGCAGCGCAAATATCGGGGACGAGATGGCCATGTTCGAGGCTGTCCATGGCTCGGCTCCGGACATTGCCGGAAAAGGCATAGCCAATCCTGCTGGACTGCTGAAGGCAGGCGTGATGATGCTGGTCCACATTGGCGAAACAGAGGCGGCTGAAAAGGTGCATAACGCAGCACTGAGAACCATCGAGGATGGCATCCACACCGCTGATATCTACCGGCCTGGCGAAAGCGCGCAGCGTGTTGGTACTGACGAGTTCGCCGATGCGGTGATTGAAAGGCTCGGAAAGCAGCCGCAGAAACTGGAGCCTGTCAACTACTCTCACGACCGCCGCGTTTCACAGCAGGAAGCGAAGACTCAGCGCAAACCTGAGGCGCGCGAGCTGGTTGGTGTGGACGCATTTCTTTACTGGGATGAGGGCCAGCGTGACGCGGAAGTGCTTGCCGAGGGCCTGCGAAAGGCAGATGGAGATGGTCTCGCGCTGGCGATGATCACTAACCGCGGTCTGAAGGTTTGGCCGGAAGGTGCTCCTGAGACGTTCTGCACGGATCACTGGCGATGCCGCTTCGAACCGGATGCCAGTGGCGACGCCGCTGTCGTTACGCAGCGGCAGGTTGTCAGCCTGTTGCAACGTTTGACTGATCAAGGCTTTGATGTCGTCAAAACGGAGAACCTGTACAACTTCGATGGCAAGCCCGGTTACTCGCTAGGTCAGGGCCAGTAGAGGCCACACGCATTTGGGCGGAACTCGCCCGAGATCGAATGTCTGGTCGTTAGCTAATGCTGAAAAGCTACTCGCTTCTTTCCAGCACCACCACTGGAATCTCGCGGTCCGTTTTCTCCTGGTATTCGTCGTAGGCAGGCCATATTTCGGTCATCGTCGGCCAGAGTCTCGCCTTCTCCTCGTCCGATGCGGTCCGTGCCTTCGCCAAAAACCTGTCGGCTCCGACCTGTACGTTGACGTCCGGATTTGCCGACAGGTTCAAGTACCAGCCCGGATGGTACGCGTGACCGCCGCGTGACGCGACGATGACGTGGTTCTCGCCGACCTTGCCGTATATCAGCGCTGTGCGGCGCAGCTTGCCTGACTTTCGGCCACGAGTCGTCAGCAGCAGTGTTTGCACTCCGCGCCAGTTGTGTCCGTTCGCTCCGTCACTATCGACGTAGCTGCGGATGTGTTGCTTGACCCATTCCGTGGGGCTGTCGAATACTTCTTCTCCAGTCGTCATCGACTTCTCCTTGTGCTGGTTCAGTGACACAGCCGCGGTCGCATCCATATTCAGTTACCGCGATCGCAACGCGCGGAAAAACTAGATTCCCTTGACGCTGCCGCCTCTTGCGTGAACCTTCTCCAGTGGCGGATGCGCTGCTATCTCGTCTTCGTTTAATTCCAGTCCGAGCCCCGGTTCGTCGCCCAGAGTCACGTAGCCGTCCTCCTGTCGCGTGAAGCCGCGAGTCACGGTGAAGTAGTGATCTGTGTAGAACTCTGCGTGGTACTCCTGGATCTCGAAGTTGATGATCGATGCGTCGAGATGCATTTCGGCCATCGCACCGACCGGTGAGCAGACGTTGTGCGGTGCCATCGTGATGTGCTTTGCCTCGGCGATAATGGCGATCTTCTTGAGTTCAGTGATTCCGCCGGCGTTGGCGATGTCCGGCTGCAAGACGTCTGCGGCGTGACGCTCGATGATCTCTGCGAACGGGAATTTCGTGTAGAGACGCTCGCCGGTAGCTATCGGTATGTTTACCTTGCGGCGTACCTCGACAAGCTCCGCGACGCGCTCTTCAGAAACAGGCTCCTCGTAGAACAGTGGCCGGTATTCCTCGAGCCGCTTGCCTAGCTGGATGGCGTTCATCACATCGAACTTGGCGTGTGCTTCGACCAGTATGTCTACGTTCGGGCCAACCGCTTTGCGTACCGCGGCCACGCGATCCTCGGCGAGCTGCGCCTCTTCGAGAGAGATCTTGTAATAGTTGTGCTGACCGAAAGGGTCGAACTTCATAGCGGTGTAACCCATGTCCACCACTTTTTTGGCTTCTTCAGCGTTCTGTTCAGGTGTTCCGGGGTTGGTGTACCAACCGTTCGCGTAGACCCTGATCTTCTTGCGATGAGCGCCACCCAGAAGCTGATACACCGGCTTGCCGAGGATCTTTCCCTTGAGGTCCCACAGTGCGATGTCGATCCCTGAAGTGGCCGTGCTGGCGAGCCTGCCACCGCGGGCATGCGGGTCGTGGTAGAGCGTCGTCCAGAGCACTTCAGAGTCAAGCGGGTCTTTGCCAACCATGTACTTCTCTGTCCAGGCCGTTATCAGGCCCTTGACCTGCTCTTCGTCCTCCATCGGACTGGCGTCACCGATGCCATACAGCTTCGGGTCGTCGGTATTGATCTTCACCAACAGCCAGTTGCGCTGGGCATTGTGGTGCTGGGCTGAAAACTGTCTGAACTCGACACCTGTGATCGCTGGCATCGGAACTCCTGTGAGGGCGCTGTGGTAGGTGTAATCTGTCGCTCAGCGGCAGTATACGCCGGTGCCAGGGGCGCTAATTCATCTCGCTGCGCTACCAGGCTGAAGCACGACCGATTAACTCAAAGGGACTGATCATTGACTTCGCAGAAAACGAGGCTGCGCCTCTGGGGGATTTCGGATGCCCATGTTGGGACTGACATTCGCTTTGGACGTCGCAGTCTTGCCGAGGCGATCGAGCAGTCAGAGGACGACGAGACCGGGTTTGACTGGGACATTGCGGTCAACCTCGGCGACTTCTCAGGTAACCAGACGCCGCCGGACGACGAAGAGGGCGAGCTGCTGATCGGGCAGTACGGCGCGACGATTAAGCATCGGCGCACCGACTTCTATGACGTTATCGGCAATCACGATTCATCGCGGCATGGCGAGCCGACGCAATGGTGGTTTCGCAAATACCTGGACCCCACAGGTGAAAGCACCGAGTTCTCTGGTATCGACAACTCGAAGCGGAATTACCCGGTTTCAGGCACCTGGGAGCACTACTCGTTCGAAGTCGGGAACATCCTCTTTTTGATGCTCGCCGACCGCAACGATTTTCCACCGCCGATCGGCAGGGGAGATCACGGCGGGTTTCCTGCTGGCGCGATAACTGGTGAGACGTTCGACTGGTGGCGAGAGAAGGTGGAATCGAATCAGGACCGCATCATCATCACCGGTCATCACCATATGATCAAGGAGACGACCGTTGCGTCCGGCCTGAACGAAGGTTGCGACCAGGGCTATCACGGACGGATGAAGGACGGCGCTCCACAGGGCTCTTCGTTCATCTACTTCGTCGATGGTGAACCCGACTCGGGTCGCATCGAGGGCTTTTTCGAGGAGAAAGAGAAGAAGACAGGGGCCGGTGCGATTGACCTGTGGCTCGGTGCTCACACCCACACGCATCCCGACGACCGCACCGGCGGGCGCTCGCATGTCGAGACGAAGTGGGGCGTTAACTTCGTGAACGTTTCAGCCCTCACCCGTTACCACGGCGTGCGCAACTCGATCCCGATGAGCCGGCTCTTCACGTTTGAGGAAGGTTCGGATGAGGTGCGGGTGCAGTGCTACCTGCACACATCACAGTACGCTCCACAGGGCTTCTACGGACCCTCAGAGAGGGTCTTGAAACTGCGACATCCGTTTGAAGGAGCCTCAAGCTGACAGCTTCCGAACCCCTGAAACCGAGACTGGTGTTCTTCTTTGGGCCTGCTGGTGCGGGCAAGAGCACGCTGGCGCGGGAGTGGTGTAACACGCGTCAGCGCGCTGTGCAGATTCAACTCGACGAAGTGCGCAGCATGATCGTCTCCGGTCTTGCAGACCCGCAGTCAGGTTCGCCCGCCGTCTCCGAACAGTACGAGACTGCAGCAAAGGCCTGCTGTTCGCTTGCCCGAACCTTTCTTGCCGATGGTTACGACGTGACCATCGACGATGCCGAGAGCCCGACCGGCTTTGAGTCGCACTGGAAGCCGTATCTCGAAGACTTCGCCTGGACAGTAGTGGTCATACGACCAGATCTGCAGACCACTCTCGATCGCAATAACCGGCGTGAGAAAGAGGTGCGACGAGAGATCATCGAAGAGCAGCACCGCGTGGCTGGCAGCTGGCCTGAAATCGTGCAAGTTGACACGACCGACCTGACCATCGAGGAGAGCCTTGGCAAAGTCGCTGAGTTACTCGACTCAACGGCCTAACGAGGTTCTGGTGCCATCGAGGACGGCGTTGAATCTCCCCTCAACTTCCACCAGAAGACGACATTGCCAAAACGATCGGCTAAGCGAATTTGCACGCTGTTATTGGGGTCGTCGCCGGCTGCCGAAGGTCACTCAAGTGGACGCTTGGAAACCCTTCCGGCGTACTCTTCGCTTATGTAGAGGGTCGACTCGGTTGCGAGCAGACCAGTTGGTGAAACGACATCTTTGGCGATCACCGTGAGCCTGTCGCCATCCCACGTCAGGATCCGTCCTGGATGAGAGAAGGTGTTCTGGGCAAAATCCCCTCCCTGGAAAACGGCTTCCGTGTCCGATGAAAACTCTGCGATGTAGAGCGTTCCGTCTGGGCCAAATATGATGTCCGTGATGGCGGTGAGTCCGGTTACAAACGGCTCAACTTCGCCATCGTCCATCGCATCTCCGTCACCATTCAGGTCCTCCACTCTCCAAACAACAGCCTCTCCGCGTGGATATGGAAAACCTGTGAGCACACCAACGTAGATCGCACCATCCGGCCCTCGTGCTATCCCTGTTGGGACCATCTCAACGGGCATATCGCTTTCTGAGCTTGCGAAGTTATCGAAGATCACGTAGTCGCGGATATTGCCTTCCGTGTCGACCGCTAGCAGTCGATTTCCTCCGCCGTCTGAAACGACCCAGCCGCCAACCTCGGGCGCGTTGACAAGGTCGTAGGGATTGGAGAATCGGTTCTCAAACGGAGAGAAGGGATCAGTCACCGGTGTGACAGGTTCAAATCCACTTTCATCGGTAATCCGGAAAAGGCGTGCTGACCTGTTGCCGCGAAACTCACCCACTATGATGAATACTTCATCGTTAAGGATGCTGATCGCCGATGGGCCAGCTCGATACGCCGCATCAGGCCCCGTATTGAGGGCGTGTGGGAGCCCCGTGGCAACTGGACTGGAGTCACTGTCACCTGTCAATCTGAGCAGCCTGCCAGCACCGGTTTCAGCGATCAACAGATTCCCGTCCTGATCGAGAGCGAGTCCCCGCGGTGAAGTGAGTCCTTCGACCAGGATCTCAAGCGCAACTCCATCGTCATCGCCTGATCCACTGCTACACGCTGCCACTATTCCTGTTGCCAGCAAGAAGGCGAAGATCGCCATTCGGCTCGCTAATAGACGAAGATTACGTGCGACCGACGATTGCAATGGATTCATGGTTAGTGAAAGCCTACCATCGGGCGTTGTTGAACGTAGTGCGAAAGAGGGTTCGTTCAACTGTTAACGAACACTGTTTTCAGCCGTCCCCGGCCGCAATCAAACACCGTGGATGTCACAGGGATCTGGATCACTTTTCATGACTAATGACCACCGCAATATCAAAGACCTATTCGACATGACTGGCAGAACTGCCATCGTCACAGGCGGCGGCACCCACCTCGGGACTGCGATGGCGACCGCGCTGGGTCAGCTCGGTGCATCTGTCTACCTGGCATCGCGGCGTGCCGAACTGTGTGCGCAGGTTGCAGACGACCTCAAATCACAGGGCATCCAGGCGACTGGAGTTGGCTGCGATGCTACCGACGAAAGACAGGTTGCCAGACTTGTTGAGCGGGTAATGGATGATCACGATCGACTGGACGTTTTCGTTTGCAACGCTGGTGGCTCTTTTACAACTTCGTATCCACCTGATGGGGATCTCAAGGAATTTCGAGACACGCTGGAGATCAACCTGACGAGCACCTACATCTGTGGACAGGCCGCTGGCAAGGTAATGATTCCTGCGAAGCGGGGTTCGATAATCACTCTGGGTTCCATTGGCGCAACGCTGGCGATGGACCCTCGCATCTACAATGAGCGTTTCAAACGCTCGGGACCGCCGTATCTCGCAGCGAAAGGCGGCATTCTCAACCTCACCCGGGCCTTCGCTGCTGAGTACGGTCAGCACGGAATCACAGCTAATTGCGTCAGCCCGGGTCAGATCCCGAAAAAGACGACCGACAGCGAGCAGGTTGAGACGTTCCGACAGATGATTCCGCTTCAGCGAACTGGCCTACCGCAGGACCTCGTGGGCACTGTCGCTCTCCTGGCTTCAGATGCAGGAAGCTGGATTACAGGGCAGGAGTTTGTGGTCGATGGCGGCTGGTCGATCTGGTAAGTACAGCGCTTATCCAGCTTCGCTCTCCGGAAAGGTCTCTTTGTAGAGATTGATCGCGTCTTCAATCACCTGCATCGCCTTGTACGGCCCCCGAAAGTCCTGCACTAACACCTCTTTGTTCTCCAGAGCTTTGTAGTCCTGGAAGAAGCGTTTGAGTTCGGCCAGCCTGTGCGGCTGCAGCTCCGATATGTCTGCGTAACTGGCGTACTCAGGATCATCAAGATGCACGCAGATGATCTTCTCGTCGCGCTGGCCCTGGTCCAGCATTGTCATGACGCCGACGGGCCTCAGCCTCAACAGTGAAAGTGGCAGGACAGGCTCCTGCATGAGCGCGAGGATGTCCAGAGGGTCGTCATCGTCACCCAACGTGCGAGGGATGAAGCCATAGTTAGCCGGGTAGATCACCGATGAGTGAAGCACGCGGTCGATCTTCAATAGCCCTGATGGCTTATCAAGCTCGTACTTGACCTTGCCTCCCTTGGGAATCTCTATCAGGCCTGTGATCTCATGCGGTGGATTCGGTCCGGAAGGGATGTCGTGCCAGGGATGTGCCATTGGTTCCCGTTGGTTTCTCAGTAGGGTCGGAGTTAGGCGATCAATGGTACGGCGGCCCCGGTCCACATTCACTGGTGGCAGGCCGCATCGTTGCACCGTTCTACCCGTTTTCCGCTACTGGTCCACCACACTGCCGTCCGCGTGAAGTCGAGTGACGACCTCTCGTGGCGTTTCCGGGCATTTCTCCACTGCGTCTTCTTTGAGCTCCAGCCCGATGCCGGGCGCGTCTGAGATCACCAGGTATCCGTTGCCGTCGTGCTCTGCAATGCCAGTCACCATGTCCGACTTTGGCGGTACATCTTCGCCAATTGGGTACTCCTGCAGGGCGAAGTTCGGTGCGGTAGCCGCGATCTGCAGACATGCGGCGGTGCTGACCGGGGAGAGCGGGTTGTGAGGCACGACCCCGACATGCCGCGCTTCTGCTAGAGCCGCGATCTTGCGAGCGCCCGAGATCCCACCAACGAGACAGACATCTGGCCGGACGTACTGCACAGAGTTGCGGCTAAGTGCCATCTCGAACTCCCAGAGACTGCTGAAGCGCTCGCCGGTCGCGATCGGAATAGAGATCTTGTCCGCCACGTACTCCATCTCGTCGAAGTTGTCTGGAGTGACCGGATCCTCATAGAAGAACGGGTGAAACTGCTCAATCCCATTCCCTAGCTGGACGGCTTCAGTTGGCGTCAGCCTGCGGTGAATCTCAATGCAGAGGTCAACGTCGTTGCCAACCGCTTCCCGGTAACGACGGACGGTGTCTATTGCGTCAGAGATCTTGTCAGCGTGTGTCTTGAAATAGGGGACGTTGCGCTCTTCGTCGAGGAAGGGCGTCAGGTGCCCGACTGCGGTGAAGCCGCGGTTCTTCGCATCGACGATACCGTCTGTCAGCTCATCTTTCGTCTCACCAAACACGTGGTAGTAGACGCGGGCCTTGTCACGCACCTTGCCACCGAGAAGCTGATGCACGGGCGCGTTGAAGTGCTTGCCCATGATGTCCCACAGCGCGATGTCTATGGCCGAGAGCGCCCCCATGATCGCTGCGCCTCGAAAATGCGAGAAGCGGTACATGTACTGCCAGTGGTGCTCGATGCGCAGCGGGTCCTGCCCGACAAGGTACCGCCCGAACTTCTCAATGGCCGCACCGGACGCCTCAAGAAACCCCCAGGCACCAGACTCACCGAGTCCGTAGATGCCGGTATCGGTTTCCACTTTGACGAGCAGGTACCGGTTGAGAAAGAGGGGAGTGACCTTGGTAATTTTCATCGTTTCTCTCTGCCTCGCGGCATGACTGGAAGTTAGACTCGTTGGTCGGAGTGAAGCGATGTTAGTCGCCTCCACTGTTCAACGCCATCACCGTCCGATCGAAAGGTTCTCGTTGCCTCGTAAAACTCTCCTCTGTGTCGTTGCTCATCCCGACGACGAAACTTTCGGTGCGGCCTCTACTCTCATCCATGCCGTCTCCCGGGGCGTTCGCGTCGTGACTCTATGCGCTACGCGTGGCGAGGCAGGTGAGATCATGGAGCGGTCCGGTGCCACTCCAGAAACGCTGCCTTCGGTGCGCGAGGCCGAGTACAGGGAAGCCGGGCGGATCATGGGTGTCAGCGAATCGCTGTTAATGGGCTTCAGGGACTCGGGAATGGCTGGTACGCCGGAGAATGAAGATCCACGAGCCTTTGTTCAGCAACCTAAAGATGTCGTGGTCGCAAAGATCGTCGAAGTTATGAAGCGATTGAAGCCGCAGGTCGTTTTAACCATGGAGTCTGGCGGTGGCTACGGGCACCCTGATCACATCTTTGCATCTGAATGCACGCTTGCCGCATTTGAGCAACTACAGGGGGAGGTGGAGTCTCCGGAAAAGTTGTACTACTTCACTTTCCGCCGAAGCCTGATGAGAAAGGCCTGGGCGCGTATGGCTGAAGAGGAGCCTGACAGCGACATGGCGCAGATCGACGTTGAACAGCTTGGGACTGCGGATGAAGAGATCACGCTCACAGTAGACACCACGGAACACGAATCGCGCATCAGGGAGGCATTCGCCGCCCATAAATCACAGCAGTCGCCGCTCGACAGGCTCGACGATGATTTCAGCAGATCGTTCCTGCACGAGGCCTGTTACGTCCGCGTCTACCCACAGCCAGTAATAACTGGAGATGAATCGAGCCTGTTTGACGGGATCTAGACTGGGCGCGTCAACGAACGGATTCTCAGAACAATGTTATGACTGCTCAACCACCGATCGATAAGTTGGCACAAGAGGCCGAAAGGCTCAGGGCGTTGCATGCCGGGCCAGATATGCTCGTGCTTCCAAATGTGTGGGACGCCGGAGGCGCGCGTGTAATCGCCGACGCAGGCTTCCCCGCTATTGCGACCACCAGTGCAGGCGTTGCAAATGCACTCGGATACGAGGATCACCAGAACGCTCCGGCGACCGAGATGCTAGCCGCAGCCGGACGCATTGTGCGAGTCGTGGATGTACCGGTCACCGTCGACTTTGAGGCGGGCTACAACATGGGACCGGAAGAGATTGTCCAGAGCTTGCTCGGAGCAGGCGCAGTCGGGCTGAATTTCGAAGATACCGATCACGGCACGGGCGGTCTGACAGATATTCAAGTCCAGACCGAGCGGATAGCGGCGTTGAAGCGTGCCGGACAGACAGCAGGTGTGGACCTCGTCGTTAACGCACGTGTCGATGTCTTCATTCAGGGTCAGGGGACCTTCGAAGAACGGGTCGAGGAAGGTTTGCGCCGTGCGCTTTCCTATCGCGAGGCAGGAGCAGACTGTATCTACCCGATACTCCTGGGCGAAGAAGCGGCAATCTCGAAGTTCGTCAGCGCAGTAGAGGTCATCAACGTAAACGTGCGTCGCGACGGTCCACTATCGCTCCGCCGCGCTCGAGAACTCGGAATACGCCGGGTTAGCTACGCAGTGGGTCTCTATCGCGAGACGACGACTGTTCTGGAACAGCTCGTTGGGAAGATCCGAAACGAGACCAGGTCAGGCTGATCTTCAACGCGTCAAGTGATGTTGTTTTCTCACGCCCGCCTTAGCGCCGGTGATAGCAGTAGACCGAGAAGCATTATCGGCGTGCCACCAAGAGCGCTGATGATGAGTGCGTTCTCGTTACCGACCCACGACGCAAGCGCACCTCCGACGAACCAGCCGAGCGGGAACATGTCCATCGAGATCACGTAGAGCGACATGACGCGACCTCGCATCTCCTCGGTTGCCGACTCCTGGAACATCGTCAGCGCTGCGTTTACCCAGACGACGCCGACAAGACCCATGCTGAAGAGCAGAGCCAGCGAGAGCGGGAAGCTGCGAGAGAATCCGAAGCCGACCATGGAGACGTCCCACACGAGACCAGTGACGAGCATGACCATCGACCGCCGCCGGTATGTGCCGAAGACGGCAACGATGACCGCAGATCCGAGCAGTCCTGCACCGAAGACTCCGCCCATCACGCCGAATCCGGGTGCACCTACATCAAGCACTTCCTCGGCGTATACGGGCATGAGCGGGAAGATCGCGACGGCCAGCAGGTTTTGCAGCATCACCAGCGTTATCAGCCAGGGCAAGGGCTGAGTGTGTCGGGCGAATGAGAGCCCCGCCTTCATGTCTGCGAAAGATGCGCTACCTGACGAGACGGCCCGCTTAGGCTCCTTGATTCGCAGCATCAAGAGGGCACCAAGCAGGTAGCCGATACTCACCACCCAGAAGACAGTTCCCGCGCCGTATCCTGCGATGATCAGGCCAGTGAGCAACGGGCCTACGGTCTCTCCACTGGTGGCAACGAAGGAGACTATGCCGTTGGCACGAGACAACTGTTTCTTAGGTACCAGCGAAGCGACGAGCGCGAAAAAGGCCGGTCCGTGAAGCGCAGCTCCGAATCCGAGCCCGATAGCAATCACCACGTAGTGCCAGGCTTCAGCATTTTCGGTAGCAGTTATTAGCGCCGTGATCGCAACCAGCGCCGACATCCAGACCATGCTCGACGTGAGCAGTCGCTTGCGTGGGAACCTGTCTGCAAGCACGCCCATGAACGTTGCGAATAACAAAACCGGTATGGCGCGCGCTCCGGCAGTCACCCCGACCCAGAGCTGCGAGCCGGTCAGTTCGAAAACGACCCACGACTGCGCTGCGATTCGCATGCTGATGCCGATGTCGAACATGCCCTGGCCGATGAGCAAAGATCGAAATGGGGGGTTATCAAGTACTGCTGGAAGTCGAGAGCGTCGTTCGACTGGTGTCGAATCAACCATCTTCGTTTTTGATCGTTTCGATCAGCATTTCCAGCACCATCGCTACGCCGTCTTTATCGTTACTTGCAGTGGAATACTTCGCAGCCTGCTTAACGCTCGGGATGGCGTTTTCGACTGCCACAGGCCAGCCGGTATTCAGCATGAGGTCTACGTCCGGCAGGTCATCCCCAAAACTGACTACGTCATCCAGTCCGATTCCCGAGGCTGAAATCAGTTCGAACACGCCACCGCTTTTGGTTGCCTGCTTGCTGTGGACATTGATGAACGAGTTGTCCGCGGCCGGGACGACAATGGTTTTGTCGTCAAGCTGATCACGAAGCTGCTCGACGATTGGTGAGAGGTCCTCACCCAGGCCGTTGACCGAGACCTTGGACGGGCCAGCGTTGAGGGCTTCTGTGACATCAATGATCATGTCAGGGGTCGCTGTGTTGAATGCCCATAGCTCGTCTACACCGCTGTCGTGATTCACAGCGAATCTGCGGCCATCGACCTCCATCGTCATGCGAGGTGCAATCTCACTTGCGTTGACAATCTCCCACGTTCGTCGTGCCTGTTCGGGGTCTATCGGCCTCCAGACAGCACCATCTAGTGGATGTCTGCCGACTGCTGCGACACCACTCATGTGGACCAGTGAGGCGCGTGCGCCGATCTCCGGGCCCACAAGCACAGATATGACGCGTTCAGGCCTGGCTGTCGCGATGACGACAGGAACCTCGAGCTCAATGAGATCCAGCACGGCTCGAGTCGTTCTCACTGACATACGAGATTCCGAATTGAGCGCGGTTCCATCGAGGTCAAGTGCCACGGCTTTAGGCGCCCGTGAAGTGAAGTCTGGCAGGTTCATTTGCCCACCTCAGGGTCGGGACCTGTAGCTGCAGCAACACCGGAAGACTCAACCCCTCGCCATAGCGACGGCCAAACGGCGGCGGCTACAAGGGTCAGGCCGAGTCCGAGCAGACCGTGCGTGATCACCATGGTCGTTGCGCCGAACTCTTCAGCAAGCCACCCGCCCATCAGCAGTCCCATGGGCAAACCGTAGACCGCCAGCGCCCGCAATCCCATCACGCGCCCGCGCATTCCTATGTTTGTGAGCCGCAGGAGACCGACCATGAGCGCAACGAAGGAGATGCCCGCGAATATGCCCCATACAAACAGGATGGGAAGAACAGCCCCCAATGAAACGTCGATGACCAGCGGAACTGTTAACAGGTGCCAGATCGTTACGGATATGAGCAGCAGACGGGAGGGATTCGCGATTGTCGGTGCTGCACCAGTGATGAGCGCCCCCAGCAAGGCCCCGCCCGATGCGACGGCGCGCATGATGCCAATGCCGTTCTCGTCAGCATCGAAAAGTTCTTCGCCGAGAACGGTCATCAACTCATTCACAAGCGGGAAGGTCGTGAACTCAATCAGAAAGGCGAAAAAGAGTAGGCCGGCCAGGATGCTATGTTCCCTCACATAGCCGACGCCCTGCGAGATGTGCTTCAGGTATCCGGCCTGTTCCTCCGAGCCGCCTTCGCCGTTTGTGTGTAGCGTTCCCTGTCGTGAGATCAGTGCAGCGGCGAGGGTTGACGCAACGTAGAGGGCCACCACTCCGATGTAGGCGGGGCCAAGGCCGAGAGCAGACATCAGACCGCCACCGAGCAGCGATCCTGTGATTCTTGCGAAGTCGATGGTTGCCCGGTTCAGGCCCATTGCGCTATTGAGCTGCTTCGACGGAACTGTGTCGGCCGATAGTGCCTGGTTGGCGACAATCCCCAGCGTGCTAGCGAAGCTGCTCAGGCTCACGATGACGAACGCATGCCACGTGACGAAAACGTCTGTCAGCACGAGCGTCATGAGGGTCGAAGCGAGCACCACGCTCAACGCCTGTGAGAAGACCTGGATATTGCGACGGTCGAATCGGTCAACTACTGCACCGTAATAAGGCGCCAGTAGCGTGCCTCCAAAACGCACTGCGCCTATCAGGCCGACAAGCAGGGGGGAGTCTGTTTCGACCAAGACGAACCAGGCAAGTACGAGATTCTCCATCTCGTTGCCCCAGAGATGGAGCATCTGGGAAGACCAGACGTAGCGAAAATCCCGGTGCCGCAGTACCGAGAACAGCCCCGGTCCGGCACGCCACAGCGCCGACCGTCCGCTCTCTGGGTTTTGCTCTCCAGCAACCATCTGGTTAGGTCAACTTTCTGAGATCTCGCGATGCGAGGAACGCTATCGCAACGACGCCCATCGCGCCGCACGCTGCGAAGATCGTGGTGCCACGCGTTCCGATGGCAGTGTCGAGAACTCCGCCAAGTATCCATCCGAGTTGGAATATAAGGGCGATCATGAAGAAGATGCTCATCACGCGCCCGCGCATGTGCTCTTCTGTCTGTGTCTGAATCACCGTCGGCACCGTGATGAACCAGATCCCGAACCCTATGCCTATGAAGAAGATTGTTGGGAGCGCCAACGCGTAACTATTCGAGAACGCGAACGCCACCATCGCAACGTTCATCATGAGCATCGCTCCGAAGATCAGCGCTCCTTTCCTTCTAACCTCTCCGGTAAGCACCAGCAGGAAAGAGCCAAACAGCGTGCCAGCGCCCTGCACGGTGACGAGCGTCCCATACCCGATCTCGCCAACATCCAGAATGTTTCGAGCGAACAGGGGAGTTACGACCTGGAATATGCCGGTGAACAGTCCTCCAAGACTCATGAACAGCAACCACTTGATCACTTCGTTGTTCGCCGAGTATCGGATCCCTTCTGAGATGTCGGCGCGGATGCTTCGTTCCTGCACCTGCGCAGGCTTGCTCCGCGAACGGATGAATATGGTTGCAACGAATCCCGTTCCGTAGAGCACACCGAGCAGGTAGAAGGCCATATCGAGCCCGGCTGCGAGTAGAAAACCACCCAGCATCGGTCCTGCCACTGTGGCCGTCTGCGAAAGCGTTGTGTTCAGGGACACGGCGCTCATGAGCCGTTCACGACCGACGATGTCCATCGCGAATGCCTGGCTGGCGGGGTTATGAAAAGCGAACATGGTGCCGGTGACCAGGCCTATGGGGATTAGCTGCCATGCTGAGATGACGCCGGATGTGACCAGGAACGCAGTGAGGAACGCCATGGACGCAATCACGAACTTGGTCAGCACCTGTATCTTCCAGCGTTCTTTACGGTCTGCGGCGGCTCCGCCGAGCAGTGAGACCGCCATGATCGCTATGCCGGGCATTGCGTTGACGATCCCGACCCAGAGCGCAGAGTCGGTCAGGTCCAGCACCAGCCAGGCCTGTCCCATGTTCCTGACCTGGAACCCGGCAAACATCATCGAGTTGCCGATCAGCAGGAACTGGAAGTCGCGAATCTTCAGGACATCAAGCGCCGCTCCGATGCCCGATTTTCTCGGTGTTACAAGAGGGCGTGTTGCCCGATTTTCGGTGTTCGCTGGGTCCCGACCCTCGCGGTCCGAGGGTCCGGCTTCAGTCGACATTGCTGCGGCCAGGCTGTGCTAGGTAGATACTCAAATCTGTTGGGTCACGGTCCCCACTCCGAGCAGCTGGCTGCAAGGCGGGAGCTACTTGCGGACAATGAACGGCTCGATGGCGTCTTCGTCAATGTCTGCTCCAATGCCGGGTCGATCCGGCAGGCGGAACATGCCGTCATCGTACCTCCAGGCCGTGTCAGAAGCAGCACCAAGTTTGTCTGATAGCCCGCCCTGGAACTCCTGCAGAAACTCGGGTGAGGCGAGGGCAGCGCACTGTAGCGTCGCAGCCTGGAAAATCGAGACCCCGGTGCCCATGTGTGGAGTTGTCGGAATGCCAACTGCGGCGGCCATGTCCCGCTGCTTCACAAAGTCGGTGATCCCGGTGCGACCGATGTCGGGCTGATAGACGTTCAAAGGTTTTGGGTCTGCCAACCACGGTTCCAGCTGGTAGCGGCTCCTGAAGTGCTCCCCAAGCGCAATCGGCGCTCCAGGTGACGCCGCCAGTCGCTGGTGGCCGGACAGGTCTTCGGGCTGCAAAGGGCATTCGAAAAAACGCACGTTGCGTCTGCCATACTCCTCTTTGGCTCTGATCGCAGACTCCTCTTCGCACATCCAGAGCGTATCCACCATCCATTGTTCAAGTTCTGGCGCTCCTGTTTGCAAAGCATCCAGTTCTCGTGTCCCGGCTTCCCAGTCACCCGTCAGAAAGATCTTTGCTCCGCGGAGGCCTGAGTCGCGCCAGCGGTTCACATGCTCCACGCGCTCTTCGATGGTGTTGCGCCTGACTCCGGACAGGTAGACAGGTATCTCCACGCGTGCGTCCTTAGAGACCATGGCTGCGACGGGCATGTCTTCTCGCCTGCCGAGAGCATCCCAGACCGCGATGTCCAGAGCCGCCAGGGCATCCAGCCAGTAGCCGGACGAATAACCGCGCCCGCGTTGCGAGTCGTAGAGAAAATCCCAGAGTGCTGCCGGGTGGCCGAATTCTCGACCTTTCACCATCTGCTCGATGATGTTGTCCGAGATCATGCACAGCACCTCAGGCCCGATGCCGCAGTTCGCCTCACCCCAGCCAACTGACCCGTCAGCCAGCGTTACTTTCAGTAGCGGCGACTCCACGTACCTCGCGTAGACCGTCTGCCAGCCCTGCTTGAATTCGAAACGTTCCGTTAACGTGTCACCTTCATCAGCCCGATATCCCTCCCAGTAGGAAGAGCTTTCCTTAAAGGCCAGATGAACCGACTCGAGTTTCGTGATGGTGAAATCTGTGTGACCGGGCATCTCTTTTTGCGGGTTCCTTACTTATCTATCCGTTCTCTTCCAGTCAGACGTGCGAACTGCGCGGGCAGTCTCAATCTGGACCCGGCACAGTGTATTCGCCCCCGGGCGGCTCGGGTGCGGTTTCGGCATCATTAGCTACGGATCGAGTGTTCGAGGCGGAAAACGTAGTGAATGCCTCTCAGAAGTACGAAAGCCTCCGAATCCTGGGAGGTGGACATAAAAAGAAATCCCGCCGGCAAGCTGTTGCGTAAGGTAGTGCACGAGGCGCGGCTCTGTGAAGCAGACTGCAAGTTGGGCAGCAGCGAAAACCTTCACTGAACGATCGCATGGGTCGTCACGAGCTCGCGGACAGTCAGTTCTCGTGACTGGAGAGACGCTGAAAACAGGTCGTCTTCCTGGTCGGGCATCTCACGAAAATTGAGCCAAATTCCCCTCGAATTCAACTTAGTGACGATGTTTACAAGCGTTGACACTGCGTCGCCCGGATGTTAGCGTCTCGCAGCAATCTTGCCGGATTCTGTCTGGCACGGTGGCCGCGTTCCGCTCAAGGGACATGCATGGTGTGATGGTCAGACGGGTATGACCTGAACGTTGTCCTGGATCTGCGGATGTGAGGCTTAAAGATAGGAGACGGCTTGGCCCCGGGTGCGGACCCGAGGCGGTTGGGGCCTTTGGGTTTTATGCCTGGTTTCTGGAGGGTTGTATGAATTTGATCTGGTTTAAGAATCGCTGGCGAACCTCGCTTCTGGCGTTGGGTTCGTTGGTGATAATCGCAGCGGTTGCCTGCGGAAGTGATGAGCCTGAGGCCACAGCTGTGCCTCCGACGGCAACGTCACCTGCAGTTCAGCCGACGTCGCCGCCAGCTGCTACGGCTACCACCGCAGCACCTGTCGACCCGTCAAACCCTGCGACGCCGACTGCGCGACCGCAGAACACGGCAACACCGACTACCGCACCTGACGGCCCGTCTGACGGTCCTTCCGGTTCACTGGTTCGTGTGCCTAACCGCGGTATCGTTGAGGCTGTTTACGGCATCGGCTACGTTGGCCCGTACCGCACAAGTGCGACCAACCAAGTCGGTGGAGTTGAAGAGAACTTCTTCATCTTCGAAGACGGAAACGCTCTTGTTCCTGAACTCGTTGACTCGTTCTCGATTGACCCCGCTGGCACGAAGGTGACATTCACTCTTAAAGAGGGAATCCCCTTCCAGGCTCCGCGTGGTTTCGAAAACCGCGACTTCGGCATCTTCAACGCTGCTGAGGCCGTTGAGTGGTTCAACAGGTCGAACGCCACGACAAACCCCGACTCCACCTACGGAGACGCGGGTGACCTCGCCGGTATCTTCCTTGAGGCCACTGCAATTGACGAGTACACCTTTGAGGTCGGCCTTGTTTCGCCGATCTTCTACTGCCTGCCCATCTCTCAGTTCGGTTGTCTGTCAGCCGCTCGTGGCCCTCACAAGGTGACCACAGCTGACGACTTCGGTGTTGAGTGGGCCCGTGCTCACCACGTCGGAACCGGCCCTTACGTCCAGGGTGCTTGCACCCCGGGTGACCGCTGCACGGTTCACGCTGTGGAAGACCACTGGAGACAGGTTGGTAACGTAGCTGAGATCACGATCATCCAGGTCCCTGAGACTCAGACGCAGCTGGCCATGCTGCGTAACGGCGCCATCGACATGGTGGAGCTGGACTACAAGGTACTGCCGGAAATCATCGACGGAACCAACTACCGGTTCCTGGAGACGATGCCTGGTGGTTTCGTTGGTCAGTCGATCATCTTCTCAGGAAACCTCTGGGAAGAGTTCCACGCTCGCACCGGTGAGCCACTCAACCCATGGGATTCGCCTGTCTACGACATCGACTACCCGTGGCTGGGTGACCCGTGGCAGGAGTCCCACCCGGACAACGTTCGCTACACGGACGACAACAACCCGGCTGGTATGACAGACATGGAGCAGGCTCGCCTGGTCCGTCTGGCCCTCTCAGTTGCTATCGACCGTGGTGGCATCAACGAGGTTCTCCTGAACGGTATCGGAACCCCGATCTACTCCGAGTACATGGGACCGGAGTACCCAGGTTGGGACCCGAACCGAATGACCGGCGTTTGGGACGTTGACGGTAACAAGATCGCCGCTTCCGGTACCGCACAGTCGGTTGCCTGGGAGATCGACGACGCTGACCTCGACGAAGCTGACGCTCTGCTGACTGCAGCTGGTTACCCTGCTGCTTCACGCACATCCGACTTCGGACCGCTGACGCTGCAGGCATACGCTGCCGAAGCTGGTCCTGTTGGTCTTGAAGTTGCTGACGCCATCATGTCCGACTGGGCCCGACTCGGAATCGAGATCGAAGGTCTGATCGAAGACTACGGTGGTGTCATCAGCCCGAGGATGCGCCAGCGCATTCAGTTCCTGCCGGTGTTGAAGAACGGTGACGTTCACTCCAACGTATTCCCGCTGGACTGGCCGCTGCCGTTGGTTGACACCTCCTCCAGCCGACCTGGTTGGGGAGTTGGTTTCGAGTCTCCTGCTGCCGCTACGTGGCTCTTCGAGATGTTTGCTGAGCGCGACCCTAAGGTCCGCGAGCAGCGTCACCTCGACTGGGTGGACTACAGCATGTTCTGGGTCCAGTACGCAGGCGTGTTCCAGGTTCCGAAGGGCATTGTGGTCAACGACCGCATCAAGTCCTGGAACGGACGACAGCAGCACTACTCGAACGTTTCAGGTAACCCCGAGTTCATCGTACTGAACTAGGTGTTCCAGAAACGGTCAACGTAGACCGTTGAAAAGAGGCGGGACCCGGCAACGGGTCCCGCCTCACAACAAAAGGGCGCAAATTACAGGGCTTGCTGATCCCGGGCATGGTCGGGGAAGATCAGCCATTGACCGAACTAAGCACTTCAAACGGAACCTATTTATCTAACTCACCGGTGGCAGATGCCACGACTTTTCCGACGAAGTGTTAATGCCAGAGTCAGTCAGGAAGCAGAGACAAGATGGCTAAGTTTCTTATAAGCAGATTCCTCTCATCTCTTGTGTCGGTCGTCGGCGCCACAATCGCAGTATTTGTTCTTGTTCAGTTCCACAACGATCCGCGTGAACTATTTGTGCCGGACTCCGGCTTCGGAATGACACAAGCCCAATGGGATGCCCTGGGTGAGAGACTAGGCTTTAACGATCCTCTGCCCATTCAGTATTTGAAGTGGATAGGTAAGACGCTCCGAGGAGACCTTGGAGTGTCCCTTGCCCGTGACCGCGCTGTGACAGAACTGCTGCGTGGCAAGATTGGCGCAACCGTTCAGCTCGCAGTCGGTGGTTGGGTCTTCGCGATTCTTTTAGGTATTCCAACAGGTGTTATCGCGGCCGTTAAACGAGGGTCCTGGTGGGACTATGTCGCGCGCGGCGCGGCAATTATTGGGCAAGGTGCGCCACCATTCGTAACTGGCCTTGTCTTGATCTGGATCTTCTCTGTATGGCTGGACGGAACGCCTTTCGAACTACCGTCGGGCGGTAGATCACCGACATTCCAGTTCAAGGAATACATCCTCCCCTGTGTGGCACTTGGTTGGGGTGCAGCAGCCGGTCTGATGAGGCTCACACGCTCTGCAATGCTTGAGGTTCTTGATTCAGAGTACGTTCGGCTTGCAAGAGCCAAGGGCGTTGGCTGGAACAAGGTGATCTTCAAGCACGCGCTTCGAAACGCGTTGATTGCACCGATCACTTCAGCTCTGCTGATTTTCGCTAACTGGCTCAATGGAGCTCTGGTGGTTGAGATCGTGTTCGCATGGCCAGGAATTGGATTCGACGCACTGTTCCAGGCGGTGAATAACAACGACTTCCCGCTACTGATGGGAACGGTGTTCATATTCATCATCATCTTCCTGGTGTTCGCGACGCTGTCTGATATCGCCTATACCATCATCGATCCGCGCGTGCGGTTAGGGTAAGGAGAGCTCTATGACAACCGCACAAGAGATTGAACAGCCACAACTGAAGCCGATTAGTAGGCGAGGCACGGGTATCACCGGACTGCTTGGTTACAGCTGGTACATTCTGCGCCGTTACCCGGTGCTGCCTGTCTTTATCCTGTTCTGGCTGGTTCTGGCCGCAATTGCTGGACCATGGTTTTCACCATATGACCGCGATATCGGCAATATTCAGGACCGACACCTGAGCCCGTTCAGCTACGGACACCTGGATACGAATTCGGAAACAGGTGCTCTGGAGCGACCTTTCAACCAGAAGGACACGTTCCCGCATTCACTATGGCCAGATGGCTATCACCTGCTTGGAGCGGACCATGTCGGACGGGACATGTTCACCCGGATCCTGCACGGCTCCAGGATCTCACTACAGGTGGTCGCAATTTCGCTACTGTCTGGAATGGTGATTGGTGTGAGTCTCGGCGTAATAGCTGGCTATTACGGCGGAGTATGGGATGAACTGGTAACGCGTTTCGTTGATATATGGAATGCGCTGCCATTCTTGATGGTCGCTCTTGTTGTGACTTTGATATTTGGTCGAAGTCTTACAGTTCTATTCTTTGTGTTAGCGATGATCGCCTGGGCAGGCTTCGTGCGTGTCATTCGTTCGCAGATATTGATCCTGCGCGAAATGGATTACGTTGCTTCTGCCAGAATTAACGGTGCGAGCGATTTCCGAATTATGTTCAGGCACCTGCTTCCAGGAGTGATGAACACGGCTATCGTTGTCGCAACGCTCAACACGAGTGGATTGATTCTGTCTGAGTCGGTGCTCTCGTTCGTCGGCGCAGGTATTCAGCCTCCAATCCCGGCCTGGGGTGTTATGACTAACCAGGGCCGAGACTACCTCTCTATCGCCCCTCACGAAGTGCTGGTGCCCGGTGGCGCCATCTTCTTGACGGTGATAGCTCTGAACTTCCTGGGTGACTGGCTTCGAGACCGGCTTGACCCACGCTTGAGGCAGGTGGACTAGCCCGCCCGATCAAGAAAACGATTGGAATTAGAGGCCTGCGGTGCACAAAGTGCCGCAGGCCTCTCTGTCTCTGTAAGGCACAGCAGAAATTACGCTCCTGTTGAACGACGGTGGTTCATCCAGCTGTGTCCCGCCAGTGGATATCCCATCGGTTCGCCTCCCAGTCGCGTTTCTGTTCAATAGGTCGTAAGCAAGCTGGAAGTGGTGGAACGTATCGCCAGGAGTCGTTGCCAGTGCTTCCGACCTACAAGCAACTCCCCTAACTTCAGAACCGGAATGCCAGGGTTTCAGTGGCTCACATGTCAAAGCACTGCTCGAACTGCTTGGAGAGTTGTTTGCTGAGTGTTCTTGAATTGTCTTTGGGTAAGAGATGAGCCCAGAACACCTTCTGACACACGCCGCTCTATGCACAGATGTTCACAGGGCTCGCGCGCGGCATCTTTCAGATCTATGCTGCGGAACCGGCTACTTCGGAAACCAGTCCGCCTGACGCGTAAAGGCCCGGAAACTTGCCGGGCCTTTACTCACGTATCAGTTTGTACTCGGCCTCAGGCTATTCGACCACGCAAACGGCGCCTGTACCTGAGTCACCGGAGAACAGCGATCGGTACTTGTGGCAACCGGGGATGGTGAACACGTGTGAGAAGGTGGGATCCTCGGTGGCGAATGCACCCCTGCTCATTGCACCTGAGTTCCAGTCTTCTGCCTCTCCGTCGTCACTTGCAGTCGAACTCGCGGATCGCCTTGGGTTTACCCAGGTCACAGTCGTCCCCACCTGAACCTTGATGAGGTCGGGAGTGAAGACACCCTGGTCACCAATCTGAATCAGAGGGTTGTCTGCATCTGTAAGAGTGGGGCCTTCAGGTACATCGATGACGACTTCCGTTGGTTCTGGCGTAGGCGTAGCTCCAACGAGAGCGGTTGAGGTTGCCGCAGTGTTGGTGGCCTGAATCGAGGCGATACTGCCTTCACCTGTGGTCAGTCGTCCGTCATTTGTCACTGATCCGCCGGCTGCGACGGTCTTAGTAGCGGCGATCGCCGTGTTTTCGGCACGGTTTACCGCCTGCTGAGTTGCGATGACGTTCTCTGTGGTCTCTCCACAAGCAACGGCAATCACCGCAATAGTCATGGCAATTGCCACAACCACAAGAGTCTGTCTTTTCAGGGTCATAGAAATCCCTCTCCAGTAAGGGCTGTTCCCGAGGCCCCCGGTCTACGTTAAACGACCCAAACCGCGATTAAGTTTCCTCGCAATTTGAAATCATTGCTGGCTGATGCGAGAGTCTAACATGCCTTTCGCAGCAATCGAAGCTTCACAGAGCTTCTCAATATGTTGCAGTTTTACAGGCCAGGATCGTTCGAAAGATATCCATCGACATCATCGAGCGAGCCGAACATCGCGTGATCCATTACCAAGCAAAGCCAGAATTCCTCCTATTAGAGTTAAACCGGCTGCTACTGGCAATACGAATCCGTAGGCATCGAGGAATATGGCCGAGCCCGATTGTGCGTCACTCAAACCCTCGCGCCATGCGAGCAGAGAAGTGAGTACGGCAATGGATGTGACCGTTCCCACGGTTTGGGCGACCGCAAGAGAAGCTGAAGCCGAGCCCGCATGCTCAGCGGCGGTTCGACGCATGGTGAGCGCGTATACAGCCGCCTGGTGACCTCCGAAGCCTAACCCCATGACAGCCGCCGCTACGGCCACCACGAGCACAGTCGAGCCTCCAGTCATCTGACCTACCATCCAGAGGCCGGCAGCAGATATCGCGGCTCCCGCTACCGTACTCTTCCTGTCGCCAAACCGGTCAGCTATCCAGCCACCAGCTCCTGAGCCAACGAGCGTGGCGCCAGCCATCGTAGCCAGGAGCGCGCCAAGTACGAGCGTGCTGCGGTTCAACACGTCTGCCACGAAGAACGGGAACAGGAACCACATCACGAATGTGCCTGAGGTGACGACAAGGTTGGATAGAACTCCTGCCCGGAATGCTCCTGCGGATAGAAGCGAGGTAGGAAAAACGGGGTGAAGCGATGACCTATGCCGATAGACGACAGCTGCCATTAGCAAGAGAGAAGCAAAATAGAGCAGAACTGGTCTGAGCGCCAGCCAGCCGTCCAGGCGGGCGAAGGAGAGCGCGAGCACCAGAACGAACAGAAAGACAAAGACGCTGCCTGCGGCTACGGGATCCAGGTTGCGGTCTCGGCCTCTGATCTCTCGCACTCCAAACAACACGAGGCCAAGAGTTGCTACTCCGATCGGTACACGAGCCCAGAAGATCGCTTCCCAGCCGATATTGAGTGAGAGCCAGCCACCACCAAGCGTCCCGGCCATCTGACCTGCACCCATCGCACCGAGAGTCACTCCGAGCGCCGTACCTCGCCGTTCAGGCCCAAATGCTCTTGCCACTACGGCTGGTCCTACAGTGAACAGTATCGCCACGCCGATTCCCTGTGGCACACGTAGCCCCACGATAGGAGCAAGAGAGCCCTGCAGGGAGATGATGGCCACTGAGACCGTATACAGGACGATTCCAGCCAGCAGAACTCGCTTGAGACCGATGGTATCCGCCAGGCGACCTGCGACGAAGCCGGTCCCGCTACGAGCTGCGTGATAGATGATGATGATCCACTGAACGCTGACAAGGGTTTCGTTCAGCGAGTCTCGGAACACGGGCAGCGAAACGTTTATCGAGAAATCGAGGGCTGCAAGAAAAAGGGCAGAGGCCCCGGCTGCGGCAGCGAGGATGCGATAGTTGAGTCCGGAAGAAGGTTCCGAATCGACTGGCTGCTGAGTGTCTTGATCCGGTATGTCTAGCCGCCCCCTACAGGACGGACAATCTCGACAGTGTCCCCGTCTGAAATCCGGGTCTCGACGAACTCTTCACGACGCAACACGGTGCCGTTGACGGCCACTGCGAGGGAACGCCCGGCGAGTCCCTTGGATTCGAGGTACTCGGCGATGGTCTGGTCTTGAGCCAGCTCAGTCTCTTTGCCGTTGATTCGTACCTTGATCACTATTTGTCCGCCAATCCGATGGCCACTGCCAGTTCGTTCGCCGCTTCACGAGGGTCTTGAGCCTCAATTATCGCACCAATCACCGCAATCCCTGACGCTCCGGCAGCAACTACATCGCCGGCGTTTCGTGCTGTGATCCCACCGATTGCTATGACAGGGGTACTCATCTTGCCTGTCACTTCGGCCACCCGAGCCAGTCCACCGGTCTCCCCATCAGGATGTGAGGCTGACTGGAATATGGTCCCAAGCACAACGTAATCGATCCCGGCTTTGTGCGCCCTCAGCGCGTTCTCAAGGCTGTGGACGGACTTGCCGACAATCAAGCCACCGGAGATGTCGGAGTAGTGGCTCGGGCTGTTCTCTGTCAGATGTACGCCGTCCGCTCCGGCTTTGACGGCGACCTCTTTGGAACCATTCACGATCACGAGTGCACGGTTTCCTGCCGAACTCACAACATTCCGGGCAAGCTGCTCAAGCTCCTGTTCGTTGAGTTCATGTGCACGGACCTGCACCATGTTTACACCGCCAGGTACAGATTGCTCCACCGTTTGAAGCAATCGATCCTCACTACCCGCTCGTCTGAGATCGGTTACGAGGCAAAGCACTCTGTCAGGTAGCTGACGCACTGAGGCCGGGGGTCAGGCAGTCGCCATGGGGACGCCTTCGGTTGGGCTACTTGCCGAGGCGGCCTCTTTGGTCGGAATTCGTCCTGCCAGGTACGCTTTGCGACCTGCTTCAACGCCCAGTTTGAAGGCTTCTCCCATCAAGCCGGGATTCTGGGCCTGTGCAATAGCTGTGTTCACGAGAACGGCGTCTGCTCCAAGCTCCATAACTGTTGCCGCATCCGACGGGACTCCGAGACCGGCATCGACGACGACCGGCACGCTGGACTGTTCGATGATGATCTGGATCTCTTCGACTGTAAGGACACCGCGGCCAGAGCCGATCGGCGAACCAAGCGGCATGACAGTTGAACAGCCTGCATCTTCCAGCCGTTTTGCAAGAACCGGATCTGCGTGAATGTAAGGCAGCACTTTGAAGCCTTCAGCTAGCAGGGTTTTCGCTGCATCGAATGTTCCAACCGGATCGGGCAGCAGATACTTGGGATCTGGAATCACTTCGAGCTTGATCCAATCCGAACCTGTGACTTCGCGTGCAAGCTTCGCTGTCCAGACTGCCTCGTCTGCCGTTTTGCTGCCTGCTGTGTTCGGGAGTACCTGGTACTTGTCCCAGTCGATCTCGTCCAGAAGAGTCTTCTCATTTGGGTCGTCGAGGTTCAATCGACCGATCGCCACGGTGATTATCTCGGTGCCTGAGGCTTTAACAGACGCGGCGAGATCTTCGCTTGACCTGTGCTTGCCTGTGCCTGTCATCAGGCGCGAAGAGAATGACTTTCCAGCAATAACGAGTTCATCGCTCATGGCGTTTGCCTCTCGGTCTGGTCCCGCTCGAAATATCGTGCCAAACAAAAAGCGCTGCCTGGTCCCTGGTGGCAGCGCAATGGCGGGCGGGATGCTCCCTACGCTGGCATTACCCAGATCAGGTTCCAGGGTCGGCGGTCATACCGCCCTCTCAGCCTGCGATTCCAGGCTCCCCTGAGGACACTTTAGGCCTCGCAAAAGGCTTCGTCAAACTGCGAATCGTCTCTGTGAAGCTCGGGCATGCCGCTCGAATGAGCGGTATATTGCGGCTGCACCACCAGCGTCTGTCACAGCGATAAGTCGGAGGCGAGCGATATGGGACACAGGGTCATCTACTTTGGAGAGCCTTCGGGCGCAAGGACGAAACGTGCGGTGGAACTGGCGCCTTCTGACCTTGATGTTGGGTATGTAAATCCGGAGTCCCCGGCTGAGCAGCGTATCGAAGAACTGAAGGATGCCGAGGCGCTTATTACCAACGGGCTGTTGTGGACAGAAGACGATATCGCCAGGATGCCTAAGCTCAAACTCCTGCAGCTCATGAGCGCTGGTTTCAACACACTCGACGTTCATGCGATACGCGAGATGGGCGTCGAAGTCTGCAACAACTCCCCAGCGATCTCCAACTCAGTTGGTGAGCACGCCATTTCGCTCATGCTCATGGTCTACAAGCGGCTTGAACAGGGGATAGGAGGCGTCAAGGATGGTGCCTGGCAGGACCACGCCAAAGGCGGCCAGTTTGGAACCCTCTACGAACTTTCAGAGCGCACTGTGGGGATTGTCGGCCTAGGAAATATCGGTTCCAAGGTGGCGAAACGGCTGACCGGATTCGAGACTACGACGCTTTATCACGATGTGCGGGAGTTCGACTCCGACTACGAAGCTTCGCTGAATGTGCAGCGCGTGTCGTTCGATGAGTTGTTGGAACGCAGCGATATCGTGACCGTACACGTTCCTCTGAACTCTCAGACCACAGGGATGTTCTCGACAAGAGAATTTGCGGCGATGAAGAGTAGCGCCGTTTTCGTTAACACCTGCCGCGGACCTGTGCAGGATGAAGCTGCTCTCATCAAGGCGCTTCAAGAAGGTGAGATTGCTGCTGCCGGCCTCGATGTGTTCGAGGTGGAACCAACTCCTCTCGATAACCCTCTGCTGCACATGGACAACGTCGTGGTTACTCCTCACCTTGCTGGATCTACCCAGGAACGGGTTGATCGAGCGCTCGTATTCTCGTTTGAAAACGCCCGTCGGGTGCTTGAGGGCGAAAAACCACTGAATGTCGTGGAGTTGATGGACTGATTACGGCGAACCGACGTCCGGCAGCGCTCCTGATAGACCTGGACGGTACTCTTCTCGACGCTGAAGACCGCATATCAGGGCCAGTCGTGGAAGCGGTGCGAGCTGCGGCGAAGTTAATGCCTGTGGGCATTGCATCCGGCCGCGTTCCAGAGGACGTGGGTCACTTCGCCCGACTGCTTGGTCTTCAATCCCCTCAGATCAGTGACAACGGCGCCCGACTTCTCGACCCTGTGCATGGGAGAACTATCACCGACCGTCCAATTAGTGAACCGAACGCACGGGATATCATCGATCGGCTCGAGAGAGAAGGATTTCGCTATTTTGCAGTAGATTCGGGAAGGGTTGCCCGATCAGTAGGCATGTTCAACGATTGGCGTGTCACGATCATCACTAGTGCCGTTCCGGATCGTTCGACGGCAGAACGGATATCACTTGAGCAGAGCCGAGATGGTGTGATCGCAATGGGAGCTAGAGGTTCCCGGGATGAGTGGTATGTGAACTACACTCATGCCGATGCACACAAAGGGTACGGAGCGCGCAAGTTCAGTGAAGCCCTGGGCCTGGACTTAGCAGAAGTGATGGCGATCGGTGACGGACTCAACGACAGGCAGATGTTCGAGTCTGTCGGAATTCCAGTTGCCATGGGGCACGCCCCGGACGAAATCAAACGTATGGCGCACCACACTACGGATACGCTGGAAGCCGATGGCGTTGCTCGAGCTATCGAGCGGTTTGTGCTTTAGTCGTCGCGCGGGTCTACTGAACCTTCAGGATCGCCATCTGGTGATCCATCTGCCTCTTCGCCTGTCCTCCGCCTCATCACCCTGGCGCCAGCGCTTCTCAGTCCAGTTCTCCAGGACGCCAGTTCACTCCGAACCGCTGTACGGATCCGGCTGCCGTATTCACCAAAGTTCCTGAACTTCTTCTGCCGACGCCTCACAAGGGTGCGGCGATGCGTGTTGCGGATGTCGATGAGTTCCCGCATCAAACTGCGTTTCAGAAGCCGTGCGGCCTCATCAGGCGAAGCGTGGGCACCCTCCGCCGGTTCTGCAATGACGTCGTCGATGATGCCCATGCGCATACAGTCTGCAGAAGTTAGCTTCAGCGCACGAGCAATCTCATTGGCACGTTCGCTGTCTCGCAGTTCCGCACGAGCTCCCTGTTCAGGTGACACAGGAGAATAGATCGAGTTCTGGAGCATCAAAACTCGGTCCGCAACGCTGAAGGCCAGAGCCGCCTCTGAACCACCTTCGCCGACAAGGACGGAGATAGTGGGTATCTCAGCTGAGGCCATCGTATCGATCATATTTGCCATGGAGATAGCAAGACCGCGGTGTTCCTGCTCAAGCCCGAGCCTGGGGCCTGCAGTGTCGACGATGGTGATCACGGGCAGTCTGAAACGTTGAGCGAACCTGAGCGCCCGTGACGCCTGTCTGAATCCCTCAGGAAGGATGTCGCCCCGAACGCCGCCGTGATCGTTCTTCACAGTCTCAGAAGACTTGTGCTGGCCAATGACCATGATCGCTTCGCCGGCCAGCCTGCCAATGCCAAATATCACCGAAGGGTCCTGGCCAGACACCCTGTCTCCGTTCAGTTCGAAGAAGTTGGTGAACATGTTTTCGATGTAGAAGCGTGCCCTCGGCCTGTCGGGCCTGCGAGCAAGCTGCACCATCTCCCATGGCTCACGTGGCGTGAGTTCGGGTTGTGGCGGCTTCGAGCGTCGTGATGCCGCGAGTTTGAACTCGGGTGATAGCAAATCCAGCACCGATGCCAGCTCGTGCTTCAAAGACTCGCGGTCGACGACACGGTCGATCAGGCCAGCATCGAAATAGGTCTCGGAGGAGTACTGATCGTTCTCGATCCTGTTCTCTTCTGCTTCCTGGATCTCCCTGAAGGGAGCGAATCCGATGTGAGCACCTGGCTCAGCGATGATGATGTCTGAAAGTGAGGCAAAACTGCCGAGAACCTGGCCTGTTGCCGGGTTCCCGAGCACAGAGATAAGAGGTACGCCTTTCTTATGCAGGGCGTTCACGGCGATCACCGTTTTGGCCATCTGCATTAACGAGAGAACGCCTTCCTGGATCCTTGCACCACCGCTATTCACGACCACAACGGCCGGTAGCTTCTTCCTGGCTGCAAGTTCCAGAGCAAGGGCCACTTTTTCGCCGACCACCAAGCCCATCGAACCGCCGAGAAAGCCAAAATCGAGCACGATGACGACGGACTCTGTGCCGCCGATGCTGCAGGTTCCGGTAATTGCGGCTTCGGTTAGCCCGGTGCGAGTCTGGTCCTGGAGCAGGCGAACCCGATATGAGGCGCGGGGAGAGAACTCAAGAGGGTCAAGAGACTGAATCCAGGTGCTCGTCTCTTTGAATGTGCCCTCATCGGCCAGTGACGCGATCTGGCGTCTTGCGGAGATCGAGTAGTGGTAACGGCAACGTGGGCATACCCGCAATCGCCTGTATACCGATGACTGAGTGAGGTCGGCACCGCATACTCCGCACTCTGATAGCGGACCTTCGAGTTCCAGCGGCGGATGTTCCATCGGTCCATCCGAGGGATCACCTGAGCTGTCCGGGAACAGATGTGAGATGTTGCTCATTAGTTCGCCTGTGCCTCGTGTCGTATAGATACGAGATGTCGCGGCTATTGTATGGCTGAAAGCGTTGCCTGAAGTGCCGGTTGGCACGCAGAGAATGGCAATTAGTGGGCGGGCACAACGTTACAGTGTAGGTTCGCCCGAACGAATCAGCTCAATTGCTGATCAGGCGCCCAGCACCTGCCTGGGCTTGCCCGGTTCACCCGGACCCACGACTCCCAGATCTTCAAGTTCGTCCATCAGCCTTGCTGCTCTTGGATAGCCGATCCGCAGCCTGCGTTGAAGCAAGGAGGTAGAAAGGGTCTTCTGGGACCTTGCGAGATTACGTGCTGAATCGATCAGTGAATCGCCAGAAGTGTCGATCTCACCGTCCACCAACGCCTCGTCTTCCATCTCCACTTCAAGCTCTGGTAGCGTCGGCCCATTAACAGCCTTCCACATCCGTACTGTCGATTCGATCTCGGTATCGGAAAGGAATGCACCCTGGACACGTTCTGGCTTCGCCTTATCGATTGGCAAGTAGAGCATGTCACCCCTGCCAAGCAGCTTCTCGCCGCCAACGCTGTCCAGCACGGTCCGAGAGTCGACCTGTGACATCACCGCAAAGCTGATACGGCTCGGGAAGTTGGCCTTAATGAGGCCAGTTACGACGTCAACTGACGGTCTCTGGGTAGCGACAACGAGGTGAACACCCGTGGCGCGACCAAGTTGAGCGAGGCGGACGAGTAGTCGTTCAACCTCGTTCGCTGCCTGCAGCATCAGGTCGGCCAACTCGTCAACGAGGATCACCAGATACGGCATCTTCTCTTTCGAACGTTCGTTGAACGAGACGATGTTTTTGACACCAGCCTTCTCGAGCACTCTGAATCGGCCCATCATCTCCGCGATCAGGGCTTTTAGGGTTGCTACCGCGCGATCAGCTTCAACCACAACGTCTGTGTAGAGGTGCGGGATACCGGCATACGGGGTGAGTTCGACTCGTTTCGGGTCGATCATCACCATGCGTACCTGGGCAGGAGAGCGACTCATGAGCAGACCGGTGATGATGGCGTTCATGCACACGCTCTTCCCCGAACCTGTGGAACCCGCAATCAGCGTGTGGGGCATTCGAGCCAGGTCAGCGAACACGGCATCTCCACCGGATCCGAGTCCAAGCGGTACCGGAAGCTGGGCGGATGACTGGAACTTCTTCCACTCCGGCGTTTCCATCACAGATCGTAGTGTCACCGGAGTCGGTTTTGAGTTCGGCACTTCGATACCGACGACAGATTCGCCGGGGACTACTGGCTCAAATCGAATATTTGGCGAAGCGAGCGCAAGCGCGAGGTCTCGCTCCCTGTTGAGGATGGTGTTCACGCTAACGCGCTGACCTGCCGACTGGTCTGATTTGCGGCCCTTCCAGCCCGGGCGCAGTCCGTACATCGTGACGGTGGGCCCAGTGAAAACCTGGTCTACCGTAACGTCGATGCCGTACTCAGCGAGACTGGTTTCGATCAGGTTGCTGCGCTCGTCAATCTCGGCGCGCGTAACACCGCCAGGAGGCGCCTTCTTAAGCTTTTCCATGTTTGGCAGCGGCCATTTGAACTGGGATGCGGCTTCGCTCAGAACTGCAGTTGAGACAATCTCAGGGATAGCTGCTGCTGCGGCACCTGCTGCCGCAGCACCGGGCAGGTCCCGCAGGACGAGTTCCTGGTCCATCGGATTGCCGCGCGGGTCCTCAACCTCTTCCCATGGAGGCGTTTCTTTGTCGAAATCTTCATTGGAGTCGGCGGCGATGCCATGGATCACAGGAGAAACCGGTTCCAGTTGATCCGTGTCGGCGGCCGCGAGCTCGCTTTCTGCAGCAAAGGCGGCCCGCTCGAGTTCAAGCTGGGCTTCGCGTTCAACCCGCTCTGCTTTGCGTCGTTCAGATCGCTCTTTCAGCCTGCGTCGACCTTCAGCCGCTGCGTGGCCAGTTGTGGCTGCAGCTTTCCACGAATAACGGGAGCCCTGGAAGGTGGCTCGCCAGCTCAACTTCGGAGCAAACAGGGCTGCGGCCACGAGCAGGATTACCAGTATTCGGATCGACGCTCCGAGATAGTCCATCGTTGAAACGTTGAAACGATCCCATTCAGATGGCTGTATCGAGATAGCAACGCCGATTGCTCCGCCGAGCGACTCGCCTGTCCGGCTGCCGAACTCGGCGTTGACCATTCCGAGAGCACCGGCGCTTGCCAATGCGAGTAGAAGGGAAGGAACCACGTAGCGCCATTTTCGGACAAGGTAAGTAGGGTGCCAGGAGAGCAGATAGAGGGTTCCGGCTGCCCAGATACCGAGAGGTACGACCGACCAGCCGAGTGTTTCGAGAGTCCAGTTCTGCAGTGGGAACGCGAGAATGGCTATACCAACTGCCACCAACACGATTACGCGAACCGGATGCGTCAATGCGAATCTTAGCCCGAACGGCGCGAAGTCACCCATGGACATGCCGCCTTTGCTCGATCCCTTTTTGGAAGATGAGCCACGTACAACCCTGTTAGATGCTTTAGAGGTCAATAGTCACCGGAATCACAAGAGGTCTTCGCTTCGTGCGTTTTGTCAGATATCGGCCGACTGTAGTGCGGATCAGGTCTTCTAACTCGTTCCACTCTAGGTCCTCATCAGAGAATCGTTCAATGACCGGCTGAAGCACATCCCTGGCATCTTCGAACAGAGCCTCCGCATCAGCAGCGTGAACGAAGCCCATCGAAACGAACCTGGGTTCACCGATGATCTTCTTATTCTTGCGGTCAGTGGCTAACGAGACCGTTACGATGCCTTCCCTGGCGAGTGAGCGACGCTCGACTACGACATTGCCGGCTTCATCCCAGAGTCCGAGCCCGTGGACGAAGATGTGCCCTGCGACTTCACGATCGACGATCTCCGCGCTCTCGTGAGTCAACTCCAGCACGTCTCCGTCTATCAGCACCATTGAATGTTCAGGCTGAACGCCCTGGTCAACAGCGAGGTCTGCGTGTGCTTTCAGCATGCGGTACTCGCCGTGAACCGGAATGAAGTACTGCGGACGTGCCAGATTGAGCACAAGTCGCAGCTCTTCCCGGCGTGCATGACCCGATACGTGAGTCATGGCCTGCCGGTTGGTCACTACCCTTGCGCCGAGCTGAACGAGGTCGTTGATCGAATCGTTGACGGGCACCTCATTACCCGGAATCGTGTTTGCAGAAAGGATGATCGTGTCATCTTCACGGATCGAGACTTCACGATGTTGATCACGGGACATTCTTACAAGTCCGGAGGAAGGCTCGCCCTGGCTACCAGTGGTCATGATGATCACCTTGTGACCGGGAAGAGATTCGGCCTCAGCAGCGGAGATCATCAGGTCATTGGAAATGCGCAGGTGGCCCAGTTCGCGGGATAGTTTTGTGTTCTCAACCATGCTGCGGCCAAGGATTACCAGCTTGCGGCCAAACGCTTCAGCGGCGTCCGCAACGATCTGTATGCGGGCGATCTGCGAAGCAAAGCTAGATACGATTACACGGGCCGGAGCGTCTCCGATAACGCTGAAGAGACCGTCTGTCACCGCGCGGTCTGATTCGGATGCACCTTCCTCTTCCGCATAGGTCGAATCTGACATCAGAAGGAACACGCCGTCTCCGCAGATTCGCGCTAACTGCCTGAGATCACTGGGTTCACCAACCATCGGGTCGTGGTCGATCTTGAAATCACCCGTATGAATGACCTTGCCCAGAGGCGTGTCGATGGCGATTCCGCACGCGTCGGGAATGCTGTGTGTTACGTCGAACCACTCGACTTCGAGTTCACCGGCGCGAATGGATTCTCCCGGCTTGACGCTATTGAGATCGGCCTCCGCGAGTAGACCGGCATTCTTCAGCTTGTTACGGATCAACTCGGTCGCCATACGCGGTGCGTATATCGGGACGTTTAGCCGGTTTATGAGATGGGGCACTGCGCCGATATGGTCTTCGTGTCCATGAGTGATGAGCACGGCGCGAACGCGGTCAGCATTTTCAACCAGGTAGTCCATGTTCGGGATCACGACGTCGATCCCGGGCATATCTACCTCTGGGAACAGCACCCCGGCATCGATAATCAGAATGTCGTCGCCGTATTCGACGACCATCATGTTTTTGCCAATCTCGCCGAGCCCTCCAAGGGGCAGGACGCGGAGTGGCAGTTGTTCGTTTTGTCTGTTACTTGTCATTTGTCTTTCTGGTTACTGGCAATCTATTGGAAAACGACACGTACGATCAGTACGTGAAATGAGCGGAAAAGTGGTGGGTTTGAGAGAAACAGCGGGGCTGATCTTCAGCGGACATAAACAGTTGGAGTACTAGAACAGCGACATCTGGTCTCGTTCGTCCGCTGAGTCTTCGTTGATCTGGACCCCTGTGCGATCTTTCATTGAAGGTGTACCGGAATGATCACGTTGTTGTGTCATTGCGGGAGTTTGAACGGTCTCTTCGGCCTGGCGGGTCGATTCTGTTCTCAACATCAACGCCTCTCGGACCGCTTCAGGGATTCTGCGCATATCTTCTTTGAGGGTCTCGTTAAGTCGAGGATTTCGCAGGGCCGCTGCCGGGTGATAGATCGGTAGAAGCACGCGATTTCCAATGTTGATTATCCGGCCATGGTCATTAGAGATCTTGCCCTGCGGATAAAACCTGAGCATTGAGTGGCGACCGAGCGTCACGATAACCCTGGGGTCAATGAGCTCAATCTGAGCCTTCAGATAGGGCATGCAGGCCGCTACTTCGTCAGGCTCGGGATCCCTGTTGTTCGGTGGTCTGCATTTCACTACGTTTGTGATGAACACGTCCTCTCGTTTAAGCGGAACCTCATCTAACAGGGAATCGAGTAGCTTGCCTGCTCGTCCGATAAACGGGAGCCCCTGCTCATCCTCGTTCTTCCCGGGACCTTCGCCGATGAACAGAACAGCTGCGTTCGGGGAGCCGTCACCGGGAACAGCATTGGTTCGAGTCTCTGACAAAACACAGCGTGTGCATGCGGTGACTTCAGAGGCGATCTTGTCGATCGACGACCATGTGGAAGGCTGCTCGCTCATGGCATCTGTGCTTAGCGGAACGAGGTGCAGTTTCTAGATGCGGTCAAGATAACACAGTGACTCGCAACGTACTGGTTGGGAACGAAAAGCAGGGCTGACATCACGCCAGCCCTGCTAACAAGATCAGATTCTCATCGACATCACCGGAACTAGTCCGAGATGCCACGGCCCTTGATGTACTCAACGGCGTCGTTGACCGTCTTGATCCCCTCAGCATCTTCGTCAGAGATCTCAAGCGGCGTGTCGTCCGAACCGAACTCTTCCTCGATGGCCATGATCAACTCGACCACATCCAGGGAGTCGGCGTTCAGGTCCTCTGTGAAAGAGGAATCGGGCTTAACTTCGTCAACCTCGACGCTTAGCTTCTCGGCCGCGATGTCGCGGACCCGCTCCAGAACCGTCGCCATATCTCTAATTACCTCCAGGACAAGGACAGAGCTCAGTCGTCCACTCGGACGCGCTCTCGGTCTTATGAACTATCACTTTCCTTAGTGCGTTACAGAGCAAATACCCCTGCGACAGCGACCTATCGTAGCAGAGCGCCCAGCACTCCGTTAACGAATCTGGGAGATGAATCTCCACCGAAAAGCTTCGCCAGTTCGATCGCTTCGTTGACTGCAACGGCCTGAGGTGTGCCGATTTCGGGGTCCAGCTCGGTCAATGCAATGCGCAGAATGTTGCGCTCTACGGTTCCGATCTGGTCAACCGGGAACTCTTTTGCCACGGTCGCGACGCGTTCATCAAGAGTGACTCGGTTAGAACTGGCGTACTGGGTGATCGCCTCTGCACGCTTCGACTGAGCCGGCGAAAGCTTGGCGTAGACCGGCAACTGACGCAGCACACGCATAGCTGGATGACCGGTCATGTCCTCTTCGTAAAGCGCCTGCAGGGCAGCGGAGCGCGCCCCTCTTGGACCGCGTGGGATTTCCGGAGATTCCTCGCTGACAGTCTTTCCACCCGCAAGTCGGTCCAGCTTGTCAGTCAGCTCTTCTTCGTCTTCAGAAGAGATCTCGCCAGAAACGGGAGGGTCATCTGCGGTTCGGTCGAGATTTGTAGAGTCACTCTCAACCATATGCGAGGACATGTCTAAAAAATTGTCCTAGCAGTTCTCGGCGTAGGCCTGGACGGAGTCAAAGTTGCCGACGCTCTTTACTGTTGCGTCAGGGACGATTCTCTTGACCATTCCAGAAAGAACTTTGCCCGGACCGATCTCGACGAACTCAGTAACACCGTTCTCATGCATGTAGTTGATGGAGTTGTTCCACTGTACGCATGACTGGAGCTGCTGCTTGAGCTCGTTGCGGACCTCTTCTGCCGTGTTAAGCGGCTGCGCCGAAACGTTGCCGATAATTGGTACATCTGGATCTGCGAAGTTCATCGAGTCCAGCACTTCGTCCAGCCCGCTCTGCGCTGGATCCATCAATCCTGAGTGGAACGCGCCGCCGACCGTCAGAGGAATAGCTCGCTTGGCTCCACGGGCTGAAGCCAGGTCGATCGCACGGGCGAGGCGCTTGTGATCGCCCGAGATGATGATCTGCTGGGCGGTGTTGATGTTCGAAATGTATGCACCAGCTTCTCTGCAGACCTCTTCGACGGTCTGCTCATCAATACCGATGATGGCTGCCATTCCTCCGGGGCGCTCGTCACATGCGTGCTGCATCAGGCGTCCGCGTTCCACAACCAGCTTCACCGTGTCTTCAGTGGACAGAACACCGGCAACCGCGAGAGAAGAGTATTCACCAAGGCTGTGACCGGTGGTCATCGATGGCAGAACCATGCGACCGGCGGCTTCTTCAACGGCCTTCCATGCTGCTATCGATACTGCTGTGATAGCCGGCTGAGCGTTTTCTGTGCGAGTCAGCTCTTCCTGTGTGCCGTCGAACATCACATCAGAGAGCTTGCGCCCCAGAACACTGTCAATCTCTTCAAAGACTTCACGTGCTGCAATGGAATTGCGGTGAAGGTCTTTCCCCATGCCAACAGCCTGTGAGGCCTGGCCGGGGAAGATGAAAGCGGACTTCTCTGGGGTCTCGACTGGCATCGTTGCGAATCTCCTGAAGTTTTCCTCAGTTGATACTGACTAGGATTCCGAATCTTCGGTTGCCACCGCTGCGGCGGCAGTCTGCCTTGATTCGAGCAGGTTGTCCAGAGCGAAAGATCCGGGAAGGGTGCGCCCCTTGTAGTTCCCACACATTGGGCAGGCCCTGTGAGGGCGGATGGTGATCTGCCGCGGGCATGGACAGACCGAGATTGCGGGAAGCGAAAGCGCCTGGTGGGCGCGGTTGTTACCGCGTTGCCTGCGTGTTCGCTTCTTCTTAGGTAGTGGGGTCATTTCTGTATTTTTCGACTCTGGGGCTGCCCTGGGACAGCTAACTAGATGAGTTTGGAGCTTTTGCGGCCAGTTCGGCAAGTGCCCCCCATCGCGGGTCGATGGGATTTTCGGTACACGTGCAGGCCGTCACATTGCGATTTGCGAAGCAAACGGTGCAGGTGCCAGAGCAGTCTTCTTTGCATAGAGGTGCCAGCGGCACCGATAGTGAAAACGCCTGTGCAAGTGCGTCCGTCATGTCCAGCATGTTTCGAGCGTCGATGAGAAGTGCTGGGTCGAATTCGGCCTCCACAGGCGCAGGCCTGTCGCTCATCAAGTCTCGGTTTGCTGGCTCGAACTCCTCTTCAAACTCAGAACTTATGCTCAGCTTCGCCGGTGCAAGGCACCTGCTGCATGTATCGGACACGGTGGCGGTTAGTGTCGCTGACACCAAAACCGTTCTATCGGTCCTCAACAGTTCGACCGGTCCATTGACCTCACAAAAATGGTGGCGATCTGTGTGTATCTCACCATCCTCGATTGTGGCTAGCCTTTTAGCACCTTCTCGGGCAGTCAAAAGGCTCGACACGTTGAAGATCATCTTCCGGGTCTCCATGCGAACACCGAAAACGGCCAGCCAAACTGGTCAGTTCTGGACGCGCACAAGCGAAAATTCTACCTCTGAGCCGTGTTCAGTGCAACGTGAATCGCAGTTCAGGCGATCAGCAATTGACCGAGACCTTCGGCGCGTCAAGCACCGAGAAATGCGAATGACGTGTCACGGCGCAGAACTCGTTGCCCTCCGGGTCGGCCATTACGTACCACTCGTTTTCGCCGTGTGAGATGTGTTCGACGATAGCTGCGCCCAGTGCTTCCAAGCGGCGTATCCCGGCGTCGCCATTCCGGACTCTCACGTCGAGGTGGGAGCGGTTCTTGCCGGTTTTCTTCTCCGGGACTCGCTGCAGATCGAGAATGATTCCGGGCGCGATCTGGAAACCTGTCCAGCCTTCGACTTCGCTGTAGATTTCCAACCCGAGCGCAGCGCTCCAGAATTCCTTCTCAAGCTCCAGGTCATTGACGTCCAGCGTTACGCCGTGGACCTGGATTACAGGAGCGGTGGAGTCAGCGTCCATGTTGTTCTCCTAGTCCGTCAACTCTCCCAGCAGGTCTCGGCTGATCACAAGTCGTTGGATCTCTGACGTGCCTTCGTAGATCTCGGTGACACGCTGATCACGGTAGATGCGCTCAACAGCGCTGGGCCTGAAGTAGCCGACTCCGCCGTGGATCTGAAGCGCTTTGCTGGCGATGCGGCCCGCCGCTTCGGACGCATAGACCTTGGCCATGGCGGCCTCTTTGCTGTGTGGCATACCGGCGTCGTAGAGACTTGCGGCACGGAAGGTAAGTAGTCGAGCAGCGTCTAGTTCTGTCGCCATGTCGGCCAGCATGAACTGGATCGCCTGTCGTTTGCCGATTACGGAGCCAAACGCCTTGCGCTGCCGCGCAAAGTCAACCGCGGCATCAAGAGCACCTTTAGCGAGCCCGAGACACTGCGCTGCGATCATGATGCGTGAAGAGTCGAGGATCTTGAGAGCGATTCGGTAGCCGTCTCCCTCGTTGCCGAGCAGGTTCGCCTTCGGAACGCGGCAGTTTTCGAAGACGAGTTCAGCCGTCTCACACCCGCGCATGCCCATCTTCCCGTGCTGCGCGTTGACGGTGAATCCCTCGGTGCCTTTCCCGACGACAATGGCCGAGATCCCCCTGTACCCGGCTGAGCGATCACCGTTCACGAAGACGGTGAACACATCTGCGACACCGCCGTTTGTGCAGAACAGTTTCGTGCCGTTGAGTACGTAGTGATCGCCGTCCTCTTTAATGGTCGTCGAGAGGCCGAGCGCGTCCGAGCCTGTTTGTGGCTCGGTCAGCGCAAACGCGGCGACTTTCTCGCCTGATGCCAGCGAAGGTAACCAGCGGTCTTTTTGCTCGATAGAGCCGAACTGGTTGATGGTCTGTGAACCGAGTGACACGTGCGTGATCAGCACCGTGCTTGTTGAGCCGCAAGCTGCGCCCACCTCTTCAAGCACCGACATCATGTCGCGGTAGTCGCCGCCCGAACCTCCGTGCGCTTCGTCCACGGTCAGACCAGTGAGGCCGAGCTCTGAGAGCCCTTTGAATTGCTCCCAGGGGAACTGTTCTTTCTCGTCCACTTCAGCGGCCCGCGGCGCAAGCTCTTTCTCTGCGAACTCACGGACCGTCGAGGCAAGCATCTCCTGTTGCTCGGAGTAGAGTGGCTTCACTGAAAAATCTCCTGGAGAGGTGGATTTGGCTTTAGGCGTGCCAAGCCAATTTAGAGACCCCGAGCCGTACTGGCAAACGACCGGCGGCTCCATTCGGAATCGGTCGGATAGTGGCAGTCCTGTTGCGCCGACAGCTGGCTTGGAGGCGCGATAGGGTAAGGCTAGAATCGACCATGCGAAGGCAGGGACGATCATTGAGAAACCACCAGACGGGAGCCTCATGCGAATACTCGGTGTCGACCCCGGTCTTGTGAACACCGGCTATGGCGTGATCGATACCGCTCATCCTCGACCGCTTGTCGTCGAGGGCGGCGTTGTACGAACGCTGTCAAAGACGCCGCTGGAAGAGCGTTTACACACGATATTCCAGGCCGTTGAAGAGGTGATCGCCGAACTCAAGCCCGACGCGATGGCGATCGAAGATCTCCATTCGCACCCGAAATTCGCCAAGACTGCGATCATGATGGGGCATGCGCGTGGAGTTGTCGTGATGGCAGCCGGGGCGGCAGGAATCCCAGTCTTCGACTACCAGCCGAATCGTGCGAAGTCGGTTGTGACCGGTGCAGGACATGCACCGAAAGACCAGGTGATGCGTGCCGTTGCCTCCCACCTGCGGGACGATACTGTAACGAAGAACGAGCATGTTGCTGACGCGTTTGCTATTGCGCTGTGTCACGCCATAATCACTTCCAGCCCCGCCGTAGCAGCGATCGCAGCCAGTCGATAGTCGCTAAACGTCAATGCGTTTCGCTAGAAAGATGGACTGACCGCAGTTGATTTCATACATCAAAGGAACTGTTCACAGACTTGAGAGAGAGCCAGCTCGCGCTGTCGTTTTGACGGGCGGAATCGGCTATGAAGTGCAGTTGCCGGTGTTCGTGTATGACTCACTGACGGGCCGCGGTGTGCGGGTCGGTGCTGAGATAGAGTTCGAGCTTTACTACCACGTCACCGAACGCCAACCAAAGCCGCAGCTAGTCGGCTTCCTCCATGAGAGTGAACGACAGTTCTTCGAACAGTTGATTCAGGTTGAAGGGATCGGCCCTGCAAAGGCGGCCGCCGCACTGGTATTCCCGGTGTCGACGATCGCTGCAGCGATCGAAAACGGTGACACAGGGCTGCTGAACCAGCTGCCTGGCATTGGAGCACGTGCAGCGCAGAAAATCATTGCGACGTTGCAGGGCAAAGTTGCCGCCACGGCGTTACTGCGGGACGAACGTGTTTCTGCAACCGCCGGAGCAAACGGATCACCTCCTGCACCTGCACCCAGCGTTCAATCTGAGGTTGTTGATGCGCTTGTTGCTCTTGGATATCGACCTGCTGAGGCCAGGGAGCAGGTTGATGGTGCAGTAAGGCGTAACCCTGGTGCCGCAGACGACTCGCAATCGCTCATGCGTGAAGTGTTTCGAGCCCAGGCCGCCACGCGTGCTGCGTTTTCATCCGGAGACTGATTAGTTGCCCCGCACAGGCAGAGAGAAGATCGTGAGCGGCAAGAACGGTTCTGGCGGCGATGCCGAAAACGCCGTATCTGAATCGAAGACCGAACGCGCTCCTGCTGTAGACCCCACTGCAACCGCTGACGACGACCGACTTGGCAATGCGCTGAGACCTAAACGCTTCGAAGAGTACGTTGGCCAGTCCGCAGTCGTGGACAGCGTGTCTGTTGCCGTTAAGGCGGCCAGCAATCGGGGCGAGGCGATCGACCACGTGCTGTTTCACGGGCCGCCCGGGCTCGGTAAGACAACCATCGCCCACATAATCGCCCGTGAGATGGACTCCAGGCTTGTTCACACCTCTGGCCCTGCCATGGAACGACCGGCCGACGTAGTGGGCATCCTGTCGAACCTCGATGAGCGAGATGTGCTGTTCATCGACGAAATCCACCGGCTTTCCAGCGCTGTCGAGGAGTATCTGTACTCCGCGATGGAGGACTTCCGAGTCGACTTCACGACTGGGCAGGGCGCGTTTGCGAAGACGATAAACCTGCCGCTGCAACAGTTCACCCTCATCGGCTCCACCACCCGAGTTGGCATGCTCAGCGCACCGTTACGTGACCGGTTCGGTCTCGTGTATCACCTTGACTACTACACGGACGAAGAGTTGACTCTCGTCGTCAGGCGCTCAGCCAAGATTTTGAACGTCGAGATCACTGAAGAAGGTGCAGCCGAGATTGCTCGACGCTCACGTGGCACGCCGCGCATCGCCAACCGCCTGCTGCGACGAGTGCGTGACTTTGCCGAGGTCAAGCATGACGGCGTGATTAACGATGATGTCGCAAATGATGCACTGCGACTGGAGGGTGTTGACCGTCTCGGACTGGATCGACTGGATCGCCTGTACTTAGAGACTCTTGCGAAGAACTATGACGGCGGGCCTGCCGGCGTGAACGCACTTGCGGCGACTCTTAACGAAGAGCAGCAGACGCTTGAGGATGTTGTTGAGCCTTACCTGCTGAAGATAGGGTTCATCCTGCGGACGACGCAGGGACGGCGAACGACTCCAGAAGGCGCTAAACATGCGGGCGTCGTACAGGCTCCTGGAGCTGTGCTGAAAGAAGACCCGCAGCAGACCCGTTTTCTCTAGGTGGCGAAAGACTAATTAAGTCGTGCTGTCTTCGTCTGTCTGGACAGCAGCCTGGATCAACTCATCCGGAATGTCGTCGAACGATGCGTAGTTCATTGAGTAGAGGCGTGAGTAAAGGCCGCCGAGCTCCATTAGTTGATCGTGGTTGCCTTCCTCGATGATCTTGCCGTCCTGGAGAACAACGATCCTGTCGGCGCCTCGAATGGTCGCCAGCCTGTGCGCGATCACCATGCCTGTTCGGTCTTGCAGCAGACGTGCAAGCGCCTGCTGGATCAGCATCTCGGTGTAGCTGTCGATGTTCGCAGTCGCTTCATCCAGAACAAGGATCTTAGCGTCGGCGACAATGGCGCGCGCGAAGCTGATCAGCTGTCTCTGTCCAAGTGACAGGTTGCCACCGCGCTGTTCGAGATCGGTGTCGTAGCCGTCTGGCAGCTTCATGATGAACTCATGCGCACCCACAGCTCGCGCAGCCTCGACCACCTCTTCCCGTCTGGCATCTTCCCGGCGGTATCTGATGTTTTCCAGGATCGTGCCCGAGAACAGGTAAGGCTCCTGCAACACCATTGCGATGTTGTGGCCGAGCGATTCCTGCGTCACGTCTCTAACATCGTGACCGCCGACGAGCACGCTCCCGTCCCACACATCGTAGAAGCGGTGAGTCAGCGACATCGTGGTGGACTTGCCCGAACCGGTCGGGCCGACAATTGCAACTGTCTCGCCAGGGTTCACCTTGAAGCCCACGTCCTGCAGTACCGGCTGATCCCGGTTGTAGCCGAAGGTCACGTTCTTAAATTCGACGGAGCCGTCGATGTCTTTCAAGGCCACAGCGTCAGGCTTGTCTTTTACATCAACCGGTACATCAAGCACTTCGAAGATGCGCTGGCCGGATGCCATGGCACGCTGCATGATCGAGTACTGCATAGTCAGGGCTCTAATCGGATCGAAGAACCGCTGAACATTCAGGATGAATAGAACCATGACACCCACTTCAAGGCTCTGGTCCAGCACGAAAGTTCCACCAACCACGATGATGATCGCCATTGCGATGCCGGTCAGCGTGTCGATGGTCGGGATCATGATCTGGCCGTAGCGTGTGCCTTTGAGCTGGGCCTTCAGATTGACGTCAACTTTTTCCTCGAACAGGACGGCGTTAACTTCTTCACGGCTCATACCCTGCACGGTTCGTACGCCGTTGATGCCTTCAGCGAGTGCTCCGTTCAATCGGGAACTGCTCTCGCGGGCACCCAGGAACGCCTTTCGGGCTCTTGGTAACCAGATTATGCGGATCAGCAGCAACGCCGGAACCACCGTCAGCGTCAGCAGACCAAGGCGCCAGTCGTACGCAATCAACACGATGGTGATACCGGTGATGAGGACGAAGTCACCGATGGCAAATACCGAGGTTTCAAGGAACTCCTGGAGTGCGGCGACATCACCCTGAAGTCGGGACATGAGCCTGCCGACCTCGGTGCGGTCCATGAACGAAAGGGATACTCGTTGTAGGTGTCGATACATCGCTCGACGCAGGTCGAACAAAACGCGCTCAGCAACACGACCAACGATGATCTCTTGCATGAAGTTGAACAGGTAGTTCAGTGCTACAACTGCGCCGAGCACAATCGAAAGCTGGACCAGCAAATCTCGGTCGAAACTCTCGAAGTCGAGTGCGTTGTCGAACGCGTTCTGAATGATGATCGGGATGGCGAGCTGGGTAGCTGTGAAACCAAGCACAGCAAGAACTGCCACGATGAGCAACGTGCGATACGGCTTTAGAAAGCCGGCGAAGCGTTTAACGACGTGGCCGTTAAATGCCTTGCCGAACATCTCTTCGTCACGTTCAACCTGTGAGCCAACGACCGCGTGAGGTGGTCGTTCCTGGCCGTGGAGGCCAGAGCCAACTGGGTTAGCTCTTGTCGCCATCTTCGGCCTCCTCAACTTGCTCACCCGGTCGCCCAGAATCTCCCAGGTGTTCGACTGCGTCATCACCCGGTCTGATCTGGAGTTCGTACAGATCGTGGTAGTGCCCACCCTGGGCGATCAACTCCTCGTGAGAGCCTCTTTCCAGGATCTGACCCTGGTCAAGGAAGAGAATCTCGTTGGCGTGCATCAACGAACTGAGGCGGTGCGAAATGATGATCACCGCTCGTTCTTTAGTGACCTCTCGAAGTGCTGCTCGAATGCGTTGCTCAGTGGCGGCATCAATGGCGGCTGTCGAGTCGTCAAAGATGATGAATTTCGGATGCAGCATCAGGCTGCGTGCGATGGAAAGCCTCTGACGCTGGCCGCCTGAGAGCGATACTCCACGTTCCCCAACAAGCGTTTGATACTCACGCGGCAGACGCTTCACCCAGTCATGAAGCTGGGCTTCTGTCGTGGCCCTGTGAATCGTCTCCACCTCAGCCCAGGGATCACCGTATGCGACGTTGTTCTCGATAGACGAGGTGAACATGAAGGTGTCCTGTTGCACGACACCGACTACGTGCCGCAGGGACTCCAGCTGGACGTTACGGATGTCCTGTCCATCGATCGTTATACGGCCGCCTGTCACATCGTAGAAACGCGGTACCAGGTGGGCGAGCGTCGACTTTCCACTTCCCGGTGGACCGACGATTCCGACAGTGTGGCCCGGTCTTGCCTCAAAGCTGATGTCGCGCAGAATCTGCTCATCTCCGAACTCGTCCATGAATGCAAAATCGACGTGTTCGAACCGGAGAATTCCTTGCTTGACCTCAAGCGGTTTCGCCTCAGGCTTGTCCTTGATTTCAGGATCCAGGTCCAGAATCTCGAACAGTCGTGTGCCTGAAGTCTGAGTTCTTGCGAAGCCGTTGACCATCATTCCAAGCTGGCGGACGGGCATCTGGAGGATGAACATGAACGCAAGGAACTGGGTGAGCGTGCCGGTTGTCATCTCTCCGTCGATCACCTTCAGGCCACCGACCCAGAGAACAGCCACAACTGCTGAGAAAAAAGCGAACGTCATGAACGTTGTGTTTCGGACACGAATCCCGATCAGTTCGTTTGCGAGGGACTGAGCCTGGTCCGAGACACGGTTGAACTTGCGCATCTCATAGTCCTGACCTGCGAATGCGCGAACCACCCGAATTCCCGCGAGGTTTTCGTCCATAACGCGGGTGAGTAGTGAGAGCCGCTCTTGCAGGCTTCGCCAGCCAGTTCGCAGTTTCAGTCGGGCGGCGATTGCTCGCCACGCGACGAACGGAACGAAGCTGAGACTAATGAGACCGAGCGTCACATCGGTACGTAGCATCAGCAACGTGCCGCCACCGATAAGAATGATCAGAAGCAGTGTTCTCAATAGCGCCGTGTTGACGAACAGCCTCACGCCTTCGATATCCAGCATGCCGCGGGTCATCAGGTCGCCGGTATGAACATGGTTGTGGTAGCTGTAGCTCATCCGCTGCATCTTGCGGTAGAACGCCATTCGAAGCTCGTAGCCGATGTGCTGGCCTATCGACTCACCCATGTAGTTGTGAGCCATGGTGAATGCGCCGCGGGCTACGCTCGCACCGAATAGCAGAAGACCCGTGATCAGCAGCTGACGTTCGACGTCTGATCTATTCGCATCCGGGTCACGCAGGAATTCCTCGGCGTTGTTGATGGCATCACCCAGCAGTTGTGGGATCGTCAGCATGAACACGGCAGCGATGATCGTCGTGACAATCGCGAACGCCATGCGCCAGCGATAGCTGAAAGCCATGATCGTGATACGAACAACCGTTGTGCGCTTTTTTTGCGCAGAATCTCCGCCGCTGGAAGACCTGACGGATGGAGAAGAGATCTGTTGACTGACTACCGTGGCGCACCTGCTATCGACGGGCAGTTGTGCCCGCAAATCACATTGATAACTGGGGAGGAACGCATCTACTTGAACCCATCAAGCTCCTGGCGCTTTCGAGTCGGGCCCAGACTGCGTTCGGCAAGCCAGTATATCCCTGCATGTCGCCGTTTGTGCTCGTAGACGCGTAGCACGTTTTCGCAAAGAGGAAGGGGAGAATCTAACGGCGTCCAAACGTAGGAATCAGGCCATACTGGTAAAATTGACTGACTGCTGGCAGTTCGCATCGCATCTTTTGAATGGCGAAACACACATGGCAACGCAGGGGGAGCCTTGGAGCAGGCAGAGTCCATAGAGTTCCGCAGAACACCTGCTGACCAGGTGGATGGCGTAGCAGGGCCTGACGCCATTTCGGTAACACGGAACATCCACCGAGTTCGAGTGGCGACTCTAGAAGATGCACCTGACATGGAAGAGGTGGAGCGACTTGCTTTCCCGAGCCTGTTCCCGCCTACTCGCTTTGCCCGAGAGATCGACAAGTCGAACACTCTTTACCTGGTCGCCACAAGAGAGTGGACAGACGAAGAGATAGCTTTGGGCCCGCACGCTCTGCGGGAAAATGGTGAGGCGAAAGGTCTGTTCGGCACGCTGAAATCGATCGTCTCGCTTCCTGGCAAAGCCCTTTACCAGACGATCGGTAGTCAGCGCAACGAGATGCCGCCAGAGTACATCGCTGGTCTTGTTGGTCTCTGGTTCGTGATGGATGAAGCGCACGTAGTGATAATTGGCAATCGTCCGGCAGACAGGCGTAAAGGCATTGGCGAGCTTCTTTTGATTGCTGCGATGGAAGCAGCGATCGGGCGAGGGGCACGCGTGGTAACGCTTGAGGTCCGCGGCTCGAATAAGGCGGCGAGAGCGCTATACGGGAAGTACGGCTTCCGAGATGTGGGAGTGAGGAAACGTTACTACGCTGATAACAACGAGGACGCTGTTATCATGACCACCCCTCCGGTCCAGGGCGACGACTACGGCCAGCACCTCCTCTCTCAGATTGGCGAGCACGAGCACAGATGGGGCGAGTCGGAAAGACGTAGCTGACGTTCCTGCGCTTGATATCGTTCACTTCCTTGTTGGCTCCGATCTTTGCTAGCGGTGCAACCTGTGTTTTTTCACACGTGGCCATGGGTTTCGTATGGTCGTAAAACGTTCCCTGCAACGACCTTTCTGATAGCCATATTGATTTTCAGCGCGTGCACATCTACCAGTGCCGGCGAAGTTGCGACCAAAGCCCCTTCTTCAACCTCTGTCATCGCACCCGCGACAGCTACTAACGAAATTGACCCACCAGATAGTCGTCGTGGTGGAACTCTCCGAATAGCGCAGGCAACTGACCCTGCTAGCTGTGACCTTCACTCGGCCCGTGCCCTCAGCTACCAGGCGGTGCACCCGTGCAATCCCATGCTTTCGCAGTTGATACGAGCATCGGCTCAGAATCACGGCGTAATCGAGCCTGACCTGGCCACCGAATGGCGAGCCAGTGACGATGGGAGGACGTGGACATTCGATATTCGTGATGATGTTGTCTGGCATGATGGGACAGCGTTCACAGTGGATGATGCGGTTTTCAGCCTGCGTCGGGCCATCGATCCGCCGGCCGGAATCGCGCCTGGACGAGCAAGTGCAATCGGGCGTTATGTCAGTGATCCTCAGCAGATACGGGCGGAGGGTAGTCAACTTGTCGTGCAGACAGATTTCGTCGCAGCGTCATTCCTGCCAAACCTTGCCAGCGTCTACGTCTCTATCTATCCACGGTCCGCCACCTCTGTGCTTGATCCTCCTTCTATGACCGCGTTCGAATCGGTAGTCGGTACCGGCCCGTTTCAGGCAGGCGATACGGTCCGTGGTTCTAGCTACTCTCTGATTCGTAACGAGGACTACTACGAAGGCGGGCTGCCATATCTGGATCAGATCGATTTTCTGGTGATCCCTACATCAGCTGTTCGCATCGCGGCTTTACGGTCACACGAAGTGGATGCGATTGCGCTCATCACGGAGCAGGAAGCCAGGGGCCTTGAAGAGGATTTCGAAGGCCAGATAACCGTGTTCAGAACCCCATCGGCCGGCGGAAACACGGTGCAAATGAACCTGGCCCAGACGCCATTCGATGACGCACGTGTGCGCCGTGCTGTGAATCTGGCGATTTCGCGAGACGACGCTGAGCTTGTGCTTGGCCCCGGGTTCGCAGGGGCGATACTGCCGCCTGGAGGAGAGTTCGCGTATCCGGATTCGTTGCTTGGCGAACTTCCCGGGCACGGAGATCCAGAAGCGAACCGCAGACTGGCCAGGGATCTGCTTGCTGAAGCGGGATTCCCGAATGGCTTTTCAACGACGATCAACACGCGGTCCAATACGTTCTTCCAGCTTCTAGCAGAGTTTGCAGCAGGGCAGTTGGCAGAGGTGGGCATTGACGCGAAAGTAGTGCCGCTGGAGTCTGTTGATTACCAGGATAGGATCACGAATGGCAGGTTCGAGATGATCGCACACAGTCACTCGTTTGCTCTCGATGACCCTGACTCCGTTCTTTATTCCCACTATGGTTGTGATGGCGCAGAGAATTACCCTGGACTTTGCGATCCCGCACTTGATGCCTTGATTGAAGAGCAAAGCCGTCAACTAGATCTCGATAAGCGACGGGAACTTCTAAGCGAAATCGAACAAGTTATCTGGGAGATGGACGCCAAGGTCTGGTTTCAATGGAGTTCGCGCCGCACACCAGTCTGGAATAACGTTGTGGGTCTGAGACCCGGTGGCCCCAGTCTTTACCAGGGTCGCAGGCTTGACCAGGTCTACCTCGTTTCACGGGACTGATGGTGCCATGGCATACCTCGCCCGCCGCTTCGCACTGAGCGTTCTGACGCTCTGGCTGTTGACGGTCGCAACATTCTTCCTTCTGCGAATCGCTCCCGGTGACGCCGTGACTGCCGCTGTAGCTCGCTCTCCAGGAGAGGGTGGACTATCCGCAGCCGATTCAGCAGATCTGCGAAAGGAACTAGGTCTCGATCGAAACTGGTTGGTGCAGTACACGGACTGGCTCGGTGGCATGTTGATACTCGATCCCGGGACATCACTGGCAACCGGGAGAACCGTCGCCGACGAGATCAGTCCCCGGTTCTCGGTAACTGCTGAGTTGACTCTGTTCGCTGTCCTGATCACGGTGGTGATCGGGATGCTCGCCGGTCTGATTGCCGCTCATTTTGCCGGTGATTGGCCTGACGCGATCATACGCGTTACAGCTTTCGCCGCTCTTTCTTTGCCAAGCTTCTGGCTTGCACTGATCCTTGTCGTCACAGTCGCAAACTGGACCGGCCATTTCCTTGCACTTGGCTACGAGCCATTTTCGCGTTCGCCCGCTGCGAACCTGGGTGCTGTGTTGCCCGCTGCCGCGTTACTCGCGGTACGACCCGGTGCCGTTGTCACCAGGATTACCAGGGCTTCGACACTGGATTCGACTACGACCCAGTTCTTCGTCCTGGCGAGGGCCAAAGGGGTTTCTCGTCAGGTTGCCGTGGTCAGGCACGGATTCCGAACGGCGATGCTTCCTGCACTGACCGTTATTGGTGCACAGGCTGTGCTGCTACTTGGTGGAGCGATCGTAATCGAACAGATCTTCGGATTGCCGGGCCTTGGGCGACTCCTGATCGATTCTGTCTCAGCGCGTGACTTCCCTGTGGTTCAGTCGTTGGTCCTGATTTTTGGAGTGACTGCGATCGGTGTGAACCTGATCCTGGACCTTGCTTATGTCTGGCTTGATCCCAGGTTGAGGTCAACCGAATGAGTGATCGAATGGCCAGACTCCGATCGACGAAGTTGCCAGTAACCGCCTATTCAGGTGTGACTCTCGCCGTGTTGCTTGTGATGGGTGCCTTGGTGGTGTCCCAATCAAGTCCCGACCCGCGGGAGCAAAACCTGACCGAAATTCTCCAGTCTCCTTCATCACAGCATCTACTCGGAACTGATCAACTGGGTCGCGATCAGCTGAGTCGAGTTGGACAGGGGTTGCGTAACTCTGTTTTCACAATCCTGGTTGTGGTTGCTGTCTCTGGAATCGGAGGAGGCCTGATCGGGCTGCTAAGTGGATATCGAGGCGGACTTCTCGATCTGGTCTTGCAAAGAGTTGTAGAGGTTCAACTTGCACTGCCTCTGGTGGTGCTGGTGCTCGCCGTTGTGACAGCGGTCAGTGCCGGGTTCTGGAGCGTTGCACTCTCGATAGGTTTCGCGTTTGCGCCGTTGACAATCAGACTCTCTCGCTCGTCAGCCATCACGCTTAAGCGCACGGACTACGTCGCGGCGGCCCATCTCAGCGGTGCGTCAGAAACAAGGATCGTTGTCCGCCACCTTGTCCCGAACTCAATTTCGCCGTGGGCCATAGTAGTCGCGAGCCAGGCCGGTGCCGCAGTGCTGGTGGAGGCGGCGCTGGCGTTTCTGGGTTTTGCTCCGGGTCGCCTGACGTTAGGTGGTCTCATGGGAGGTGAGGCCCAGACCTACATGTACGGAGCGCCGTGGTTGATCATCTGGCCAGGGGTGGCGGTGGCGTTACTCACGCTGGCCGCGAATCTGATCGGGGAATGGGCAGCGGATAGCAGCCGTTCCTGAGCCTCCTACTTGGAGAGTCGGCGGAAGTGCTCAGCCAAGCAGAATCGGTATGAGCACCAGCAATGCGAGGTTCACAACAAGCGCCAGGAGCATCCACTGTTGTTGCACTCGCTTGAAATGGTCGAGTGACGCCCACCGGCGAGCACGCCAGGCCATTTCATTGCCTCTGTAACCGAGGAAGATTCCGTAAGTGAGATACAGGCCAAGCTTCCAGCCCAGTGGTACGGCACTCTCCGGTATGACCAGGAAGACCAGCCCGACTAATCCTAGCCAGACCCCGTTAGCAGGCCCCCATATAGGGCCGATCAAAAATGCTGCAGTGTTCCAACCGCGTGCCGAACGCGGGAGTTTTGCAGAACGGGTTCCAGAGTTATTTGGCCCATCCTCTTCCTCGGCACGCTGGCGTTCCTGCTCGGCCGCCTTTGCGCGTGCTGCATCTCTTTGTTGCTGCTCGAGTTCGAGGTTTCGGACCCTCTTCGCCCTGGGCGGAACAGCAGCCGTCTCGCGTTCGTTAACAGGACTCCGGGGAGACTCGGGTTGCCTTGCTGCTGGTTCACGACCTCGCTGGCTGATGCGAATCCCGCCGGGACGGCTGTGAGGGACCTGGCGGATGCCTTCGGTTCCGCCGAGAACGCTGATGCGAGCCGCGTTCTCAAGCGAGTTCCCGCAATTTACGCAGTAGGTCGCTCTTGTTTCGTTTGAAGTCAGACAGGTCTGGCATTCAACGAGACCAAGCGGAGGTGGTTTCTGCGGGTCAGGGAAGTAGATTTTCTCGCCGCAGCGATCACAGGAGTGGGCGTCCTTCACGTTTTCTGTGCCACAGTGCGCACAGTAGACGGAGTTGCCGCCTTCGTTTGTCTCCTGGTCCGTAGTCATAGTCGTTCAGTCATTAGCAGGTTGGAAGATCAGATTATTGTGATTTCGCCCTTGTATGTTCAGTTAGCAGGTGTTTGACGACATTAAGAGGTACGTAGTTCGAAGTCGATGGGCTTGCAGCTTTCTTATAGCGAGCTTACGTCAAGGTCCATTGACTCGAGTAAATCATCTAGTTCCTCGAGCGTATCTTCACCTACAGCCGGAGTTGGCGGCCGCACGTCCGCAGTGTTCAGCAAACCTCGCTTCGCCATCAGGTGCTTCCTGATGCTGAGGCTGATACCAGCCGAGTTTTCGTACCTTATCAGTGGCAGCCAGCGGTAGAAGACCGCTCTCGCACCTTCGGCGTCGCCTTTCGACATCTTTCGATGAATTGCTACGAGAACCTCCGGGTATGCGAATCCAGTCATGGTTCCTGCTGCACCTCGGCGTAGCTCCTCGAACAGAAACGCTCCACCTAATCCGCCGAAAACAGACATCTCATCGTTCGTAGCTGCAACTACTCGCGTGACCTTCTGCGGCGTCGGTGGATCTTCCAGCTTCAGGTACTTTGCAGACAGCAGGTCTGCATTCAACTCTGCGATGAAATCAGGAGCCATGTGAACGCCGGTCTGCTCTGGCAGGTCCTGGACAACCAACGGGACATCACCTGAATTCTCGATGGCGGAGTAGTAGGCCTTCACCGCAGCGTCGTTCGGTTTCGCCATGCGCGGAGGTGACGCCATCACTGCAGAAGCGCCCGCTGACTTCGCCTCCACCGCTCGCTCTGCAACATCTCGTCCGCTCTGTGACGAGATCCCGACGACGATCTTCAGCCTTCCGTCGGCAGCGCTAATAACGGCGTCCATCACAGATCGGCGTTCGGTGTCTGAAAGCCGGTGCGCCTCGCCCATCACTCCAAGTGTCACCACGCCCGTGCAACCGGAATCGACTGCGCAGTCAACCAGGCGTTGGAACGGACCTGTGTTCACCTCGCCGTCCGGATGGAACGGCGTAGGCAGCATGAAGTGAATCCCGTCGAGTGATGTATCGCGTGCCAAGTGACTTCTCCGGTCATGATTCGGAAATGAGGTGTTTGGCGGCATATGGTCAACGAGAAGTAGCGACCGCGCAAGCACCGGTATCTTCGTTAAGCGGGCGCACGGTCACGCTCGGTCTACTGACTCTCGTCAGACCACGTGCGCCTATTCAGCGTCCCATCCCGATACTCCGTGTGCATCACGGAGGTGATTCGTAGTTCAAACAGCAGGTAGCTGTCCTGCACCGGATCGAGTCCCGGCCATGCAGCAACGGCGCGTTCCCGTACGGCGTCATTGACCACTCTCACTGCCTCGCCTGTCATATGAATTTCGCCATTGCCGCCATGCAAGTCTTCTACGGAGCAGTGGAGGGCATAGCGGCCATCGTTGAGTAGGTCGAAGCGCTTTGGCGAATCTCCGCCAACGAATAGCCGCATGCTCTCGCCGTCTGTGAACGGCATCACCGGAAACACTCGAGCTGAGCCATCCTTACGCACAGTCGCCAGGAATGCGGCACGTCCGTGCAGCCTCTCCTCGCCACGCGCGGCAAGTTCAGGTTCAATCTGTTTCAGTTCGTTCCAACTTACCGGCAACACACACCTGCGCTTTTGACCGTGCACTCTGACGATTGATAAACTTGGCCCTTGATGCGATTCTCAACTACAGAAAGACAGGCTCGCCTGTGTTGTGGTACCTGAACGGGGCCACAACTGAGTCGCATCGACACACGACCCCGCGAAGTCTAACCCGTGGGGTCTTTTGCTAAAGGGCATAACTCAATTCACGTTTATACTCCGGTCTCCCCCGGTGATAGCACTCGGCGACAGCTGTTTTGTTAGAAAGCAAACCTTCTCAGGAGCGATTAATTGACGACCACCAAGCGCACGTTCACAGACTGGGTGCCAAACCCCGACAACCAGAGGGTGATGAAGGTCGACGCGCCTGAGATCGATGACTTCGAGGCGCAGAAGAACAAGTTCAAGTCAGGCGAATGGGCCGAGACCGAGTTCATGCGCTTCCGCCTGCGACAGGGTGTCTACGGCCAGCGCCAGCCAGATCGGCAGATGATCCGTGTAAAGGCCCCGTTCGGCGGCCTGACCGCCGACCAGATGGACGTGCTTGGCGAGGTGGCAGAGCAGTACGCTCCGCTCAAGAAGGGTCACCTCACGACTCGCGAGAACATCCAGTACCACCACGTGCCGCTCGACGAGACTCCTGACCTGCTCCGAACACTCGGTGACGTCGGCCTGACGACGCGCGAGGCTTGTGGCAACACTGTTCGTAACGTGGTCGCTCCGCCGAACGCTGGCGTCGACCCGGACGAGGTCTTCGACGTGACGCCATACGCCGCTGCATATGCCCGTCACTTCCTGCGACACCCCACCACGCAGATGATGCCCCGGAAGTCGAAGACTGCATTCTCCGGCTCCGAAAAAGATGTCTCCATGACAGCTATCCACGATGTTGGCTTCATCGCCCGCATCAAGGACGGCAAGAAAGGCTTCAAGATCGTTCTCGGTGGCGGCCTTTCGATCATGCCTCGCATGGCGAAGACTCTCGAGGAGTTTGTGCCGGTCGAGGACTACATCAGGTACGCCGAAGCTGCACTGCGCATCTACAACCGACAGGACGAAGAGCGCAAGAACCTGATGAAGGCCCGAATCAAGTTCACCATCGAGCGTCTTGGCATCGACACCTTCCGCGAGATGGTGCAGGAAGAGCTCAAAGGCGAATGGGCGAACAAGCCGATCAACCTCGATGCCCTGATGTGGGTTGAGGACGAACTGGTCGACGCTCCCGCAGTACCGGCAGACGCCACGGCGGAGCCGACCGGTGACGCTGCCTACGACGCTTGGAAGGCCACAAGCGTGGTCTCGCAGAAGCAGGACGGCTTCAACCTCGTATACACCCGCATTGAGCGCGGCGACATCTACTCCGAGCAGTGGGGACAGCTTGCCGACGTAGCTCGCAAGTTCGCCGGCGGTCGAGTCCGCATCGACCAGCAGCAGAACATGGTGTTCCGCTGGGTGCGGACCGAGTCGCTCTACGACATCTACAACGCCCTTGGTGAGATCGGCCTGAACGCACCGGGACGCGAGACGATTCGGGACATTGTCACCTGCCCGGGCACCGACTCCTGCAAACTGGGCATCACGTCGTCAATGGGCCTGAACAAGGCGCTTGGCGAGACGTTGGACGAGATGGACGTGAGCGACCCCGATGTATCGTCGCTGCACATCAAGGCCAGCGGCTGCCCGAACTCCTGTGGCCAGCATCACATAGCCAACATCGGCTTCCACGGTGCGGTTATGAAGGCGCCAGGTGGCCAGGTTCCTGCGTACGAGATGTTCCTAGCAGGCAATTCGGACGGCGACCAGATTCGTGTCGGCCACAGGGTCAAGGCCCGTGTGCCAGCGAAGAAGGCGCCGGACGCGCTGAAGGCGATCCTAGCTCACTACACAGAGAACCGAAACGATGGCGAGAAGTTCAATGACTTCGTCGACCGTGTTGGCGTCGCTCCGTTCGAGGAGATCTTTGGCCAGTTCAAGGAGGAGATTGGCCCGCTGGACCGGGACCACATCAACACCTACATGGACTGGGGCAAGACGGTGCTTTACAAGCTGGAGCGCGGCGAAGGCGAGTGCGCAGTCTAGCCAGACGACCACTTAGCAACCAGACGAAACAAGAAGCGCCCTGTCTCTACGACAGGGCGCTTTGTTTTCAGATGATCGGGAAGGCAATCTAAGGATCAAGAAAAAAACCCGCTAGGGAATGAGAGCACCACCATGAAACTTCGATGGACGATTGTTTATGTGCCGGATGTTGAGGCGACGATGGCTTTCTATGAGAAGGCGTTCGGGCTGAAGCGTCGGTTCGTGAGCGAAGAGGGCGGATACGGCGAGATGGAGACCGGCGATACCCGCATCGGGTTTGCTGTCCACAAGAATTCAGAAGACGCCATCGCAGGCGGCGCTATACCGATCAACTCAAGTGATCAGCCGCAGGCATTTGAATTCGGGTTCGCCACGGACGACGTCGCCGCGGCGTTCAAGAAAGCGGTCGAAGCTGGCGCAACGCCGCTGACCGAACCAGAAGTGAAGCCTTGGGGCCAGACGGTCGCCTATGTCCGCGACCTGAACGGCATGCTCGTCGAGTTCGGCACGGACATTCCGTAACAGGGCTGCAGACGTTGCGCTAAGTTATTCGTGCGACTCTGTTCGGAGCTTAAGAGCAGGTATCGCAATTCCCTTACGGCCAGCAGGAAGCTGCTATTTCTTTCGCTTGTTGTCGCGAAGGTCAGGGAAGTCCAGGATGTTGCCGTTACGGCGTCGCACCTGCTCAACCGGCTTGTCGACACGTTGGCCGCGCCAGTATTTGGCTTTATCTGTAACGACATAGCCACGCACTCCGTCAGCTCCGCCGTACTTGGCCCTTCTGCGTCGCATGACCAGCATGTAGTAGCCGATGCCAGCCAGCGCGAACCCACCGAGCGTCAGTGGCAGAACGTAGCTACGCAGAACAACCGCAATCACCATGAGTACGATTCCCGCAACGATCAGCTTTTCAGGCGTCGGATACCAGATCGGGGTAGCTGACCGGCGAAATGATGCCTTGCGAGGGGCCACAGGTTTCGCAATGCGAATCGGCTGAGGCGCTCTTTCCTCGTCTCTTTCGAGGATCTCTTCGATCTGCTCACGTACTTTGTTGTTCGGATCTTCAACCGTTGGCATTGGCCAGTATCTCCAGGGACCTACCCGGCTATTTTCTACCGGGAGTGACCCGGCGCTGATCGGCTCTTACACTTAGGCTAGGTGGTTTTCTTACTACACCCTACGCCTCAATAAGGACTTTCAGGAATCACATGCCCGATATTGAGTACGACGACTTCGTTAAGTTCAGCTTCTTTAAATTGGACCGTTCCTGGCGATCACTACCGGAACCGGAACGTCGCGACTCCAAAGAGGAGTTCGCAGCTGTTATCGAAGAGCTCTCTTCCGACGGTTCCCTTCGGAGCTACTCCACCATTGGCACCAGAGCCGATGTAGACCTGATGCTGCTTCAGAACTCTCCAACCGTTGAGGCGTTCCACCAGACTGCGAGCCGTATCAACTCCACGCGCCTCGCTGCGTATCTCGATCAACCGCACTCTTACCTTTCAGTCAGGCGTAAGACCCGTTACAAGCACGGTGGCGGTGCGCCGGACCTCAAGGAAGATTACCGCTACTTCATTATTTATCCCATGGTGAAGACCCGCGCGTGGTACGGAAAGACCATGGAAGAGCGCCAAAAGATGATGAATGACCACTTCCGGGTGGGCCACAAGTACCCGATGGTCAAGATCAACACGACTTACTCGTTCGGGCTCGATGATCCTGAGTTTGTGGTTGGTTTCGAGATGGATGACCCTTCTGACTTTGTTTCACTGGTAATGGATCTGCGTGAGGTACCGGCAGCTCAGTACACCCTGTCTGAGACTCCCATATTCACGACGATCAACATGCCGATAACCGAGGCGCTGGACGCGCTGGGTTAATCCATTCACCAGAGAAATCGTCTCGAATCAAAGAAGCCCTGGCAAATTGCCGGGGCTTCTTTAACACTCGATCTTGTGAGCTGAATCAGGATCCGGTATTCAGACCAGGCTCCGAGCTGTCGTAATCGTACTCGTAGTTGAGCTTGATGAACTCCTGCTGGTCCTCGGGCACCTGGTCTTCAGGGAAGATGGCGTTTACGGGGCAGACCGGTTCGCAGGCTGCGCAGTCAATACACTCATCAGGGCTGATGAAGAGCTGGTTGTCGCCGGGCTTCGAGTAGATGCAGTCCACGGGGCACACATCCACGCAGGCGCCATCCATTACGTCCACGCAGTCCTTAGCGATGATGTAGGTCATTACCCTGAAACTCCTGCGGCCGCGCTTTTTTGTGGTGCACGGCGATGATATTTGGGAACTTTGATCGTCTGCTGGTCATCGGTGACCATCAGTTCGGCATATTGGCCAGAGCGGATTATACGAACCCCCCTTGCAAGAGCAAGAGGGGTTTCGTGATTAGCTGTTCAGAGTGAGTGTCAGATACGTTATCTAACGGCCACAGCCGCAGCCACCGCCGCCACACGCACAGCCGCCGCCCTGGAAGTTCGGGTTCGAGATGACGAAGCCCGATCGCTCAAAGCCCTCGACGTAGTCGATGCTCGAGCCGGTCAAAAGTTCGGTGCTGTCTGCGTCGACCAGCGCCTTTACTGAGCCGGAGTCAATAACTGAGTCCGTCTCACCAGCCTCTTCTTCAAGGCCAAACACATATTCGATGCCGCCGTTAGGCCCCTGCGTGACAGCTATCCGGAGATAGGAGTCAACAGCGTCCTGCTCTTTCAGAACCTCAACCAGCTTGGCTGATGCAGCGTCCGTAAATTCAATAACTGCAGTCTGCTTCTCTGCGACCATTCGGTCCTCCAGTTAGCGCTACGTCACCGTGAGCACGGGCCGTAATCTGTTGCGCTTCGTTCGAAATTACTTGGCTCAACCGTTTCATTCTATTCGATGCGGCCCGGCTGCGAAAGACGTTCTTCACAGATTCCTCATGCACGCGAACCGATTTCAGCAACTGAGGGCAGTTTACATGCCATGCTTTCGGCGTATGATTAATTTAAGGAGACAGAATCGCTCCGCATGGCGGAGGTGCGCGACGATAACCAGCTTTGCTGGTTGCAGGGGATATCTTTGATGCGCCAAACCATGTTACCGCTTGTTTAGTTACGACGGAGGCCGGATTACAGATGGATACCCTCGACCGTAAGATCATCGCTCTTCTTGAATCAAACGGACGTGCATCGAATGCGAGAATCGCAAGGGACGTTGGCGTAAGTGAAGGAACCGTTCGCCGCCGTCTCAAGAGGCTTATCCAGGACAACATCATCAATGTTGTGGCGCTTCCAGATCCCGGTAAGCTCGGCTACAACTCCGAGGCGATCATCGGTGTACAGGTTGACCCTGACCAGGTAGACGCCGTCGCCGACAAGCTTTCATCACTGCAGCACACTCGCTGGGTTGCGGTCACCACAGGCACGTATGACGTCTTCGCATGGGCCACGCTGCCAACTGCCGAGGAGTTGGGTGTTTTCCTGCGAGAGAAGATTGGTGCTATTCCGGGCGTTCGCCGGACCGAGACGTTTGTGAATCTTGCAGTCACGAAACGTGAGTACGGTATCCCGGTCTAGTTCGACCCGAATCCCGACAGTTTTTGACTACGTACCACCGACTTCGGTCGGTGGTACTCTTTTGTGGTCGTTTTCAGAAGTTGTCGGCAGTTGCAGACTCTGCTGGATTCGCTACAGAAACACCATTGCCTGCGGAGGTCCAGTTTGCAGTCGAGCGTTGCAGCGCAAACCAAGCCAGTTACATCTTCAAGTTGGCTGGATTCATTAATCGGTCGTCGAAACCGCTCCCTTTTCGATTCACTCTTTCCCCGGGCGCAAACATGGCACAGGGTGCTTGCCGTTGTGGTTTTGGCCGCGGTGACTGCAGGTCTTGCCCAGGCTCGCTTCTATCTGCCTGACAACCCTGTCCCGATCACCTTTCAAACGTACGGCGTGCTGCTGACCGGCGGGCTACTCGGCTTCCGTTGGGGACTGGCATCTGCTGTTCTTTATTACCTCGTCGGAATGGCTGGTGTGCCTGTGTTTCAGAGTGGAGGCAACGGCTGGGACTACGTGGCACATGGCGTTACAGGCGGTTATCTGATCGGATTTATTCTTGCGACCGCGTTCACCGGCCTCGCGTCGGAAAGAGGTTGGAACCGCGGACGCTCCCTGTGGCCGATGACCCTTGGCGCGCTGCTGGTCTACGCACCCGGCCTGATCTGGCTGGCTGTTTTCGATTTCGGATGGCCTGCCGAAGGTCAGCTGTTCAGTTCTGGCATGTACCCGTTCATTCCAGGTGACATTGTGAAACTCATGCTTGCCGCCCTGACTGTAGGTGTTCTGTGGAAGTTAGCGGACAGCCGCGCTTCTAACCAGCCGATTGCGTCTGCTGAAGGCGAAAATACGGAGCGGTAGTCCCGCCTCTCCCGAACGCTACACAACCATGCCAGACAGGCATCCGAAAGGGACGCTCAGTTGCACAAAGACACAGACTGCGGACAGCCGCGCGGAGCAGATGCAGACTCCGGAAAACAGATCACCGTCGCCGGTTGGGTGAACCGACGCCGCGACCACGGCAACCTGATATTCATCGATTTACGAGACCGCACTGGCCTTCTCCAGGTCGTATTCAACCCGGAGATCTCAAAAGACGCGCATCACCTCGCAGAGTCGCTACGTTCAGAGTGGGTGGTTAAGGTCACTGGCAAGGTGTCTCGTCGTATCGAAGGTGCAGAGAACCCGAACCTCGACACCGGTGAGGTTGAGCTGATCGCCGAAGAACTAACGGTGCTGAACTCAGCGCTCACCCCACCTTTCGAAGTGGATGACGACGTTAACGTCGCTGAAGACACCCGGTTGCAGTATCGGTATATCGACCTTCGTCGGCAAAAAATGCAACAGAACCTGAAGCTGCGGCACAAAGTCACCAGCATCATCTGGGAGCAGCTTTCAGACGAAGGCTTTACTCAGATTGAGACGCCAGTGCTGATAAAAAGCACCCCTGAAGGCGCACGTGACTACGTAGTGCCAAGCAGGGTGCATCCCGGAGAGTTCTACGCGCTTCCGCAATCCCCTCAGCAACTTAAGCAGATCCTGATGGTCTCCGGGATAGAGCGGTACTTCCAGATCGCCAGGTGCTTCCGAGATGAAGACCTGCGTGCGGACAGGCAACCTGAACACACTCAACTCGACTTCGAGATGAGTTTTGTACACCAACAGGACGTTACCGATGTCGTTGAGCGGCTCTACACGAAGGTGCTAAACGATGTCAGGCCTGAGGCGAAGGTGCCTGAGCCGTTCCCTCGCCTGACTTATGCGGAGGCCATGGCCCGTTTCGGAACAGACAAACCCGATCTGCGGCTTGGAATGGAGCTGTCCACAATCACAGACATCGCGGCACGCTCTGAAGCGAGAGTGTTCCAGGCTGTTGCGGCCAATGGCGGCTCGATCCGCGGGTTCGCAGCACCTGGTTGCGCTGACTACGGTCGCCGCCAGACCGACGAACTGATTGAGACCGCCAAGCGTTACGGGGCTCAGGGTCTCGTCTTCATCTCGATAGATGAAGCGGCAGAATCGATCGAGTCCCTCACTGAAGAGCAGGTCAAAGGGCCGCTCAACCGCTTCATGTCTATTGATGTGATCAAGGACATAGCGAATGAGACCGGTGCGAAACCGGGTGATCTGATCCTGATCGTAGCCGGTGCCGAGAAGATGGTGAACCGAGTACTTGGCGAGTTGAGGCTGGAGATGGGCTCTCGGCTGGACCTGGCCGATCCGAACGAGTTCTCGTTTGCCTGGGTTACAGACTTCCCGCTATTCGAATGGGATGATGACTCGAAAGGCTGGACACCTGCCCACCATGTGTTCTCTGCGCCGAAGGCCGAGCATATTGACCTGATCGAGACCGATCCGGGTGCAGTGCATGCCGACCTCTTTGATCTTGTCTGCAATGGATGGGAACTCGGAAGCGGCAGTATCCGCATCCATGATCCTAAGTTGCAGCTGAGAGTGTTCAACGTCATCGGGTATTCGGAAGAGGAGATAGGTGAGCGGTTCGGTCACCTTCTTAAGGCGTTCGAATACGGGGCGCCGCCTCATGGAGGCATGGGGCTTGGGCTTGATCGACTCGTAGCGCTTATCGCTGGTGAGACATCGATTCGCGAAGTGATCGCCTTTCCGAAGACTCAATCTGCTTCCGACCCGATGTTTGAAGCGCCGTCTGCGATCGGACAGGAACAGCTTTCCGAACTGCACATTGCGGTTATTACGGATGATGAATAGCCATGAGGGTCGCTTAGTTGGAGCCCTTATTGGTCTGTAGAGGCCGCATCGAGATTTCGTTGAGCTAGAATGGAGGGCACGCTCAATTCACTGGGCGTCCGTCCTCGCTCGCTCGATCACTCGTTTTTTCAGTCTGCCAGTATGGAGCCGTTTGCTTGAAAGTAACCCAGGGGGAAACGAAAGACCGAGAGCTAGTTCTCCACATCGAGGTGGATGACCAGCTTCTCGAAGAACACATGAAGCGTGCTCATCAGCGCGTTGCATCCAGGGTCAACGTTCCCGGGTTCCGTAAAGGCAAGGCTCCCCGTTCGGTAGTAGAGCGGTTCGTTGGACACGAATACCTGCTAGAAGAGGCGATCGAATCTCTCGTTCCGGCCGCGGTTGGCGATGCTGTCGAGCAGGAAGGCATCAAGGCATCTGCAACTCCACGGGTCAACGTCACCGAACGTGACCCGGTGGTGAAGATCGATGCAACCGTACCGCTCCCGCCTGAAGGCAAGCTTGGCGAATACTCGACTATCCGTTTCGACGATGAAGCTGAAGAGGTCACCGACGATCAGATCGAGGAGTCGGTTCAACGTCTCGTGGAAGCGAATGCTAGTTGGAACGATGTAGAACGACCCGTCAAAGCTGGAGACCTGATCACGTTCAGTGTCACCGGGACGGTGGATGGCGAGACGTTTGTCGAGCAGACGGACTCTGAGTACCTTGCTGATTCCGACAATCCGAACCCGGTACCAGGATTCACTGACGCACTTGTAGGTATCGAATCCGGTGGGTCCAAGGAGTTCTCAATCGAGATTCCAGAAGATTTCGCCCGTACAGAACTTGCCGGAAAGACCGCTGAATTTGCCGTTTCCGTCGCTGGAATTCGGGAGAAAGAGCTCCCGGAACTCAGCGATGAGTTGGTGAAAGGACTGGGCGAAGACATTAGTACGGTTGCAGACCTTCGCAGCCGCATTCGCGAAAACCTCGAAGCGCGTTCGGAGCAGACCCTGCGAGAATCGCTCGAAGAGAAAGTGATGGATGAGCTTGTCGAGCGGTCGACGTTCGAGGTCTCACCGATCATGATTGATCACGAGGCAGAACACGTGCTTCGTGAGCAGCAGAGCGCACTCGCTCGTTACAACATAACGTTGGAACAGTGGGCAGGGCAGACCGGTAAGTCCAGCGAGGAGTTGGTTAACGACGCCAAGCAGACTGCTGAAAACAGGGTGAAGCGCACGCTGGTGATGGACCTGTTGGCCGATGCAGAAGGTATCGAGCCCACTGACGAAGAGGTTGAGCAGGAGATCGAGGCCTGGAAGACGCAGCACGAAGGCCACGATCACGAAGACGATAGCCCGGAGGCGAACCGAGAGGCTGTAGTTGCCGTTTTGAAGCGGCGTAAGGCGATCGATAAGGCGATCGAGATCGCCAAAACTAAGTCCAACGGTACTAAACCTGCGGCAAAGAAAAAGACGACAGCGAAGGCGAAGACCACAAAGAAGGAAGATTCGCCTGCTGAGTCAACTGAAGATGTTGCGACCGCGGAACAGCCTGAAGAAGAGGCTGAGACGGCAGATGATATTGAGAAGGCAAGCACGTAGCGCAACCCCGTAGCAACAGTTGGCAAGTACGGAAAGAGTGGAGCGAATTGTTTAATCCCGGCTTAACTTCACAGATGGGCGGTGTAGAAGAAATGAAGAGTCAGATGCCAGGCACAGAGATGTGGACGCCACAGAGTCCCCCAATCCCCCAATCCATAGTTCCGATGGTCATCGAGACCGGCGCCCGTGGAGAGAGGGCGTACGACATTTACTCGCTGCTTCTTAAGGAGCGCATAGTCTTTCTTGGTACGCCGATCAATGCACAGGTTGCGAACCTGATCGTGGCACAGCTGCTCTATCTCGCTTCGGAAGACCCTGACCGCGACATTAGCCTTTACATCAACTCACCCGGTGGTGAGGTCTACTCCGGAATGGCGATCTACGACACGATTCGCTCGGTTCCGTGTGATGTTTCGACAATCTCGGTGGGACTCTGCGCTAGCTTTGGTACGATCCTGCTGACTGCAGGTGAGCCGGGTAAGCGGTTTGCGCTGCCGAACTCGACTATTCATATGCACCAGCCGCTTAGCGGCACGCAGGGACAGGCGTCTGACATTGAGATTCATGCCCGAGAGGTCCTCAGGTTGCAGGACTCCCTTCGGCAGATCATTGCAGACACCACGGGTCAGAGCTACGAACGGGTAGCTCGGGACTCGGACCGTGACTTCTGGCTGAACGCAGAACAGGCAGCGGAATACGGTCTGGTGGATGAAGTGTTGCGGGCGGGCGAGAAAGACAAGTCGAAAGAGGGGAGTTCCAGCAACGGCACAAGCTAGTGCCAGCATTGGAACACTAACGGTAACGCAATCCTAAGTTGTCTCCCGGCAGCAGGTATTGAATGGCTGACTCTCAAAACACCGGCACAAACCAGGACTCATACGACTGCTCGTTCTGCGGGAAACCGCAGGACTCGGTCAAGCGTCTCATTGCAGGTCCTTCAAAGATCTTCATCTGCAATGAGTGCGTTGGGCGCTGCCAGCAGATCATCTCTGATGACCGCCCAGTGGTTACGCCACAGTCCAAGCCGACTACTCCAAGGGAAATCTTTGAACGCCTGAACGAGTACGTCATTGGTCAGGAGCGCGCAAAGCGCGTCATCAGTGTGGGCGTCTACAACCACTACAAGCGCATCTGGTTCGGCACGGAAGACCCGGACGTTGAGCTGCAGAAGACCAATATGCTGCTCGTGGGGCCGACCGGATGCGGTAAGACGCATCTTGCACAGACGCTTGCAAGAATCCTTGATGTTCCTTTCGCTATCTCCGACGCCACGTCTTTGACAGAGGCTGGTTACGTTGGTGAAGACGTTGAGAACATCCTGCTCAGGCTCATCCAGAATGCAGAGTTCGACATGGCCAGGGCAGAGCAGGGCATCATCTACATCGACGAAGTCGACAAGATCGCTCGCAAGGGTGCCAATCCGTCGATCACGCGTGATGTCTCTGGTGAAGGTGTGCAGCAGGCGCTTCTCAAGATCCTTGAGGGTGCAGTTGTAAACGTGCCGCCTCAGGGTGGCCGCAAGCACCCCCACCAGGAGTTCATTCAGATCGACACGTCGAACATCCTGTTCGTTCTGGGTGGGGCGTTCGAAGGCCTGGAAGAGATTCTGCGCAAGCGAGCAGCAGGTGCGGACTCTAACCTCGGCTTTGGAGCCAAGACAACAAGAGCTGCAACGAGTGACAACGTTGACTACACCGGCGTTGCAGCTGCTGATCTGATGCAGTTCGGGTTCATTCCTGAGTTCATCGGTCGTGTCCCGCTCGTCGTCGGTCTATCTGATCTGACTAAGGACGAACTGATCCGAGTCTTGCAGGAGCCGAAGAACGCACTGGTCCGACAGTACGAGGCGCTCTTCAAGATGGATGGAGTCGAGCTGGTCTTTGAGGAAAAGGCGCTTGAGGCTACGGCACAGGTTGCCAAGGAACGCAAAGCCGGCGCACGTGGTCTGCGCTCAATCGTTGAGGAGTTGCTTATCGACGTAATGTACGAGCTTCCGTCCATGAAGAACGTGAAGCAGTGCATAGTAGATGGCGACACGGTCAGCGCTGGTCAATGGCCCAAGATCCTGGACGAGGGTGGCAAACGGTTAGACACCAAGCTGCCACCTCATCGCCAGACCGCTGCGTAGTAGCGGAACACAGCTGAAACAGGAAACGCCCTCGCTTACGAAGTGAGGGCGTTTTGCGTAGAGCCAGGAAACCAGTACGGCAATCGGAGAGTTCATCTCAGATCGATGCCTCGTAACGCTGGTCAAGGCTCCACGTGAGATACTTAGTTGAAGTGATGTAAGCCAATAGCGGCTCAAGGAGGTTCACGATGAGTTGGTCAGAATCATCACCTCCGGTCAAAGTTCCGGACAAGGAACGGCAACGTCCCGCTGGTGCAGTTAACCGGACTCCCGGCCCGCCAAATCCAACCCCACGGGAAAGCAAACGTGGCTGGTACCTGAGACTGGCGTTTTATGTGATCGTAGTCGCAGCCTTAGTTGGTGGCGTGGTTGCGATTTCGCTAGCCGGAATCTAGTGAACCCCAGTCTTTGAGAGGCTCGATTCGACCTGCTCTGTCAGGTCAACAGGACCGTTGGCAGCCGCGTTCTGGAGGCTGATTTCACCCCGAGCGATTGCCTTCAGCGTCTCTACCACAAGCGGACGCTCCCTTATGAGTCCGTCCTGGCGAAGTGCTGCGAAAAGCTCATTGTCTTCGCCCTCTTCCTGTTTGACCTCTGATCCGGATCTGCCAGCCAGCGCGTTCCACAAACCGTCGAGATCGGAACCGTGGGTGCTGAACCGGCAATAAGAAAGCACCGGACCACCGTCGACTTCTTCTGTCACTATGTGGACCATCGCCCCAGTCTCGTCAGCCCGGTTTTCGATCAACTCCCAGATCACGTTTTGCCACATACCGGCCGGGCCATCTGGCAGTGCGGGGTGCAGGTTAATCATCAGGTGCTCGCGACAGAGTAGCGGTGCGATCAGCATGTAACCGGCGTTGACTGTCATGTCTACGCTGAACGGATCAATTAACCCGAGGACGGCACGGTCAAAATCTTCACGTAGTTCAGCCCAGGGCCGATTGTCGTGGTCGCGGCGGAACTGGCGAGAGGAGAGCGTCACGACCGGGATGTCGTGGCTCTCTGCGAAGGCGATGAAGCGGTCTGAGCCTTTCGCCTGCCCGCGGGCGCGGTTGCAGAAGACGAACTCGATCGATGCGTTCAGCTCGCCAGATTCGATGGCATCAAGTGCTGCTTTTAGCAGGCCGTAAGAGCCTTCGCCTCGACCGGTCGAGAACCAGCCGAGCCTGAGAGGGGCGGGAGTCAATCGTCGTCCTCACCGTCTTCGAACAGATCATCTTCTGCTTCATCCTGCACAAGGTTCATCTGCTCAGCAAAGTTTGACTTGAGGCGGGTTATCTTTAGCTCTGCGCCGCTCAGCAGTTCATTGCATGTCTTTGCAAGCTGCATGCCCTCTTCGAAGAGCTTTGATGACTCATCGAGAGTCAACCGGCCTTCTTCGAGCTTTCGCACGACCTCTTCCAGCCGCGTGAAAGACGACTCAAAGGTGGCTGCACTGTTCTTCTTTTTGCTGCTCGATTTGTCTGGGGTCATGGTCTTACTGTCTGGCAGCAGGTTCGTCGCTGCGTTAGAGCATTCTACCTTCGGTCCGGGGTGTTCAGGAGTCCGTACGGACAGCGTTTGCCGTGGCGTCAATTTCGCCGTCATGCAGTGTCACCTGCAGTTCGTCGCCGGCAGTGACATCGCTCGCCGAAACTGCCACCGGCCCATCCTTGACTCGAACGATCGAGTAGCCGCGTCCGAGGATCTTGTGCGGTCCCAGCGCGCTAAGTTGAGCTTCGAGCCTGCGGATGTCCTGGCGACGAGCGTCGACGATTCTGCTGGCTGCCAGCCTGGATCGCGTTAGCAAGTCTTCGACTCTTTGGCGCGGAGTGTCGGTGTCTGGCGCGCGACTCTCCATGCGGTCCAGCAGGAATTCCAGTTGTGTTTGCCTTTCCCGTACCGAGCGCTCTATCGTCTGGGCTAGATAAGCAGCGTAGCCGGCTACATCGCGTCCCAGGTCATAGGCGTCAGGAGCGACGATTTCCGCGGCGGCTGATGGCGTGGGTGCCCTTAAATCGGCCACGAAATCAGCAATCGTGTAGTCCGTTTCGTGCCCAACTGCGCTAATAACCGGCTTGTTGCATCCGAATATTGCCCGAGCGACTGTCTCCTCGTTGAACGGCCAGAGATCTTCGAGAGAGCCTCCACCTCTCGCAACGATTGCAACATCGATGTCGTCCATTGCATTGACAGCTTTGATCGCCGTCACAATTTCAGGTGCTGCGTTTTCGCCTTGTACGGCGGCCGGAATGAGCACGAGCTCAGCAAGCGGGTAGCGCCGGGACAGTACGTTAGTTATGTCCTGGATCACTGCGCCTGTAGGTGAGGTGATCGCTGCGATCTTCCCCGGAAACTTTGGAAGCTCGCGCTTTCGGGTCGGGTCGAACAACCCTTCGCGATCAAGGCGCATTCGCAGTTCCTCGAACGCCTGCTGTAGCGCACCTATGCCGTCCGGCTGCACGCGATCAACATAGATCTGCATGTCGCCTCGAGCAGTGTAGATAGAGACCTTGCCATGGACTATGACCTGTGAACCGTCGGCGATGAACTCACCGCCACGGCCGTAGCGAAACATGACGCAGCTAAGCGCAGACTCTGCGTCTCGCAACGTGAAGTAGTGATGCCCTGACGAAGGGTGCCGGTAGTTCGAGACCTCTCCGCTTACGGACAGATCAGCCAGAACCGGGCTCGACTCGAGATAGGTCTTGATGAGTGAGCTGACCTGCGACACCGAGTACACGGTCTCGGTTGAAGTTGGCTCGAAGAGATCTGCCAGCGGAAATTCTCCAGTAGATGAGGCTGCGTCGGCAAATGCAGACGAAAACCTTAACAGCTAACTGGAGATTCGATCAGTCAGCGCGGCCGAGATACTCACCGGTCGAGGTGCTAACCGTTATGCGGTCACCCTGGTTCACGAACAGTGGGACTTGCAACGTGAGTCCGGTGCTCGTGGTTGCAGGTTTGTTTGCGGAGCTCTGTGTATCACCGCGTAGACCGGTCTCTGTCTGTTCGATGGTGAGAACGACCGATGGAGGGAGCTCAACCAGCACTGGCTTCTCTTCGTAAAAAAGTGCCTCTACGGAATCGCCCTCGGAGATGTACTTCAATGCGTCATCAAGGAGGTCTTCGGCCATCTGGAACTGATCGTAGGTCGTGTTGTCCATGAACGTGTACAGATCGCCTTCGGCATAAAGGTATTGCACAGATCGTCGTTCCGTCGGCGCACTCGTCAACTTCTGGTTGCCGGGAAGTTTCCGCTCATAGACATTGCCGCTGCTGATCTGCCTTACTTTCAGCGTCAGCGTGGGTGGCGCCTTCGGGGCCTGGCGGTGTTGCCAGTCCAGAATCTGGTACAGGTCGCCATCCAGCAGGATGGTCATGTTTCGGCGGATTTCGCTTGAAGAGATCGTCATCTGGCCTGCTTACTTCTCTTTCGGTTCGGGTCCCTCAGGACCTGGATTCTTTAATGTGCTCTGCGAGGAATTCGAGGGCGTAAACGTACCCTCGCCAACCCAGGCCTGCGACCTGACCGATAGCGTACGGCGCGATCACAGAGTGCCTGCGGAACTCCTCACGAGCATGAATGTTCGATATATGGACCTCGACCACCGGCAGCCCGGTGTCAAGCAGCGCATCCAGAATCGAGTAACCGACCTGGGTAAGCGCTCCACCATTGATTATGACACCGTCGGCGTCAGAAGAGACGGCCTGGATATGGTCCACGATGCCGCCCTCGTGGTTTGACTGGAAGAACGAGGTCTCCACACCGATCTCGCTGCCGCGTCTCTCAATCGATGCGTTGACCTCGTCCAACGTGACGCTGCCGTAGTGGCCGCTATCACGTTTGCCGAGGTTGTTCAGGTTCGGACCGTTAATTATGAGTATCTTCGTCATGAGTTCGTCTACCAGGCTGCGAATAGCCTAACTGATCGTACTGATCATCGTCTGTGTTAACACCTTCTTCGTTTCGTTTTCGAGAACGAGGATGGGCAGCTTCGTAGACTTTACGTGCCTGAGCCGTCGAGACATGCGTGTAGACCTGCGTTGTTGCCGGACTCGCATGGCCGAGCAGGTCTTGCACCACTCTGAGGTCGGCGCCACCATCCAGCAGGTGTGTAGCGAAGCTGTGTCGCAAAGTGTGTGTATGGAAATCGGCGTCAAGTCCCGCCTTGAGAGCATTGCGTTTGACGATCTGCTGGATGCTCCTGACCGAAAGCCTGGAGCCGTATCGATTCAGGAACAGGGCCTCTCCACTACGACGCCCGGACCACTTTGGCCGCACACCTGTGAGATAAGTGTTGAGCCATTCGATGGCGTTGCGGCCGACAAGCGTTATTCTTGGCTTAGATCCCTTACCCATTACACGAATTTCACGTGTCTGACGGTTAACGTCGCCAGTGTCTAGCGATTGCAGCTCGCTCACGCGCAATCCGGCGCCGTACAAAACCTCGAGCAGGGCCCTGTCTCTAATACCGGTCGGTTGGGTTGTGTCAGGAGACGCCATCAGTGCCGAGATGTCATCTGCCGATACAACCACCGGCAGGCGGTTGGCCTGCTTTGGGGCTGAAACGGATGCTGTCTGGTTCCGGGTAACGATACCTCTGTCGACAAGGAAACTGTAGAAGGTTCGAAGTGCCGTCAGCTTGCGGGCCATGCTGGGCCGTTCGTAGCCAATCTCGAGCAACCACGCAAGGTATCCGCGTAGAAACAGTCTGTCTGCCCGATCAAGGTCTGGAGCCTCCTTCATGTCCAGGTACTCGAAGTACGGCACAAGGTCATTCAGGTAGTTACGGACCGTGAGCGGCGCAAGCTGTCGAGCTGAGCTAAGGTGCTGCTCAAAATCGCGAACATGCTTAGCCCACGGCTTGCCTTGCGTGGCGTGATTCAGGCCCGGCAGGTGCATGCGAGTGGTCATGGCCGATGCCTCTCACACCTACGTGATCCAGACGGCATAGCGAGCGCGCAAAGAACGTCGACGGGATCAACGGAAAGGCAAAAGCTACGAAGAGGCTGCTCTACGGCGCCTTCTACGGAACGGCCGACGACCGTTTGAACCCTTATCGTCGTCCGAGTCAGCGTCTTTCTTACGTCGACGCGGACGGGCATCTGCCTCGGCTGCGATCCTGGCCGCTTCTTCAGGGTGAAGAACGGCGCATTTCGCCATCTGATCTGTTCGCTGTGATTGCCAGTTCTCGATGACATCGCCTTTAGCGTTCTCCCCTGGCTTGAGGGGGAACGCAACGCGACACTCCGGGAACTTGGAGCACGACAGGAACTTGCCGTAACGGCCAGTTCTGACCACCATCTCGGCTCCGCCGTCACATTTTTCATCAGATTTTTCAACAAGCTTTGCCCGGTCCACGCGGGGTGCATTCTTCATCGTCGTCTCTACACGCTCTGAGAACGGCGTATAGAAGTCCGACAGCATCGGCACCCACTCGAGATCTCCATCGGCGATGGCATCGAGTTTCGACTCCATGTCAGCGGTGAATCCCGTGTCCATGATGTTCGGAAAATGCTCTTTGAGCAGATCCGCTACCACGCTGCCGATTAGCGTTGGCTTGAAGCGAGACGCAACGCGCTCCACATACTGTCGAGCTTCGATTGTGCTGACAATCGTCGCATATGTGCTAGGGCGGCCGATGCCAAGTTCTTCCAGGCTTCGGATCAGGTTGGCTTCCGTGTAGCGGGGAGGTGGCTGCGTGAACTTCTGTTCAGAGTTGACCTTCTCCCGTGAGGGAGCGTCGCCTTCGTTCAGGTTTGGCAGAACCCCGGACTCTTCGGAGTCGTCGTCCTCATCCTTTTCCTCGATGTAGAGGGTTCTGAAGCCAGGGAACTTAATTATCGAGCCAGTTGCGCGGACGATGTGTGCGTTGCCAGCCGGGTTCTGAGCCTCGATATCTACAGTGGTCTGGTCGACAATCGCATCTGTCATCTGGCTTGCGACCATACGTTTCCAGATCAACTCGTACAGGCGTAGCTGGTCCTGCTCGAGGTACTGTGCGACTCTCTCTGGCGTGTTGGCTATCGACGTCGGTCGCACAGCTTCGTGTGCTTCCTGGGCGTTGCGGCTCTTGGTCCTGTAGGTACGAGGCTTGTCGGCGTACTCTGCTCCGTAGGTTGACTTAATGAATTCGTTCGCTTCGGATAGAGCGGCAGCCGAAAGGTTCGTTGAGTCGGTACGCATGTACGTGATGAGACCTGTCGGTTCTCCATCACCCATCTGGATGCCTTCGTAAAGCTGCTGAGCCAGCCGCATGGTGCGCTGTGCGTTGTAGCGGAGTGTGCGGGCTGACTGCTGCTGAAGCGTGCTGGTAGTGAACGGTGCTCGCGGGCGCTGCTTCACCTCCCGGCGGTTGACCTTCGTCACCTTGAAGTCGGACGCTTCGAGGTCTTTGACTATTGCCGAAGCTTGCTGGCCGTTCTCGACTTTTGGACGGCCCTTCTCACCATGGAGCTGGTAAAGGTTCGCATTGAATTTGCGAGCATCTTCTCCCTGCGACTTGAGGTCTACCGAGATTACCCAGTACTCCTCTGGCTTGAACGCCTCGATTTCACGTTCACGGTCGACGATTAGCCGAAGTGCAACGGACTGTACTCGTCCAGCTGAAAGGCCTCGTCGCACCTTGCTCCAAAGAACCGGGCTTAACTGGTATCCAACGATACGGTCCAGGATGCGGCGAGCCTGTTGCGCGTTGACCAGTTGCATGTCGATCTCGCGCGGGTGGCTAAACGCCTCTTCGATCGCATCGTTCGTGATCTCGTGGAACACAACACGCTTCAGGTTTTCGTTCTTGTTGAGGTTCGCAGCTTCTACGAGATGCCAGGAGATAGCTTCACCTTCGCGATCAGGGTCAGTGGCAAGGTAGATCGAATCAGCCGTGCGTGCGGCCTTCTTGATCTCTGCGATCGTGGTGGCGCGGCCACGGACCTGAACATACGTCGGCTCGAAACTCGACTCAATATCGACGCCCATATCTCGTGCGGGAAGGTCTCGCACGTGGCCCATTGATGCCTTTACAACATAGTCGTCACCAAGAAAGCGTCCAACTGTTCGGGCTTTCGCAGGTGACTCAACGATCACGAGGCTCTTTTTAGATTTCTTAGCGGTCTTCGGCAAGTAAACGTATCTCCGGATTGCTAACGTCGGGCCGTTGTCGGCTTCTTCGCTACGTATGTCATCGGCCCAACCTGGTCCACGGCCCCTTTTAGCTCAAGCATCGATAGTGCAGAAGTTACCCCTGCTATCTCGATTCCAAGTGAACGGGCTACTTCATCAGCGTGAAGTGGTTCTCCCGAGCTGGCAAGATGCTCGTGGACACGGTACTCAATGTCTGTTCCATTATCTTTACGCGCGAGGCTGTCAACCCCCAATTCCCCCTGTGTGTGCTCGATCTTCACACCTGTGGAATCCTCTAGCACGGATGGTGCAGGCTCGATATTCAATTCTTCAAGGACGTCAAGATGACTTGTCGTTAACTTCGCGCCTTGTTGAATGAGCCAGTTTGGCCCTTCACTGTTTGCGGAGAGGGCGCTTCCCGGTACAGCGAACACTTCGCGGTCTTGCTCAAGAGCCCACTTCACAGTGAGCATAGCGCCGGATTTCCGAGTGGCTTCGATCACGACAACTCCGCGAGTGAGACCGCTGATCACGCGGTTGCGGCGAGGGAAATGCTCTGGCTTGGGCCTGACACCCACCGGGTATTCGGAAATCACGGCACCACCGCGTTCAACCATCTCACGTGCCAATTGCTCGTGTTCAGCCGGGTAGATGCTGTCAAGACCACCACCGACGACGGCAACCGTCCTAGCGCCGGCATCGAGAGCAGATCGGTGGGCGGTGCCATCGATTCCGCGGGCGAGGCCGGAGTACACGGATACACCAGATTCGGCAAGGCCGGAAACGATTCGCTTTGTCATCTCCCGGCCGTACGCGGTGCAACGGCGCGACCCAACCACAGCGACGGCATTCTCTTGCATCTCACCGAGTACACCTCGGTAGTACAGCACGGGCGGTGGATCGTAGGTCTCGGCAAGTCTCTCTGGGTAAGCCAGCGAGTCCAATCGTACGGCCTGAATCCCCAGGCGGTGCAGGGTTTCCATCTCACGGTCTGGATCTGTTCCATTTCGGAGCCTATCCAGCGATCTCGCGTTTTCCTGCCCTATGCCGGCAGCCACAAGTTCCGAGAATGGTGCCGCCCAGGCAGAACTCATCGATCCAAAGCGACTGAGAAGTTGCCTGAATCGTGCCGGGCCGATGCCGTGGACGCGGTGCATCGCGACCCAGAACCTCAGTTCAGCGTCTTCCTGCCGGGAGCCGGCGGTTGCAGTTGGCGGGTTTTCTAGAGTCAATTTGATAGTCGGGATGCGAAGCGGTTATTCGTTTGCGGGGCGCAAGCATAACCGAAGAATCTGCGAGAAGTATGGAGAGTGTCTGACGAGTTACCGCTGCCTGGGGATAGTTGAGATACATATGCTGAACGGTCATGACTGGAATGAAACCTTCCTGCTTCAGATTCCATATGTGAGTGAAGAGAGCTCAACTGCCAGAAAGTTACAGGTTGCAGATGAATAGACTTCATGTGACCGGAGTGGTCCTGCTCGTTTCCGCAATTGGTTTGGCCGTGACAGCTTGTTTTAGCTCAGAGGTGATTGCAACCAGCACGCCCAGCTACTCGCCACCGGAGTCTTCAGTCGATGTGCAACGTCTTCTGGCAGAAGTGGCCCAGACATTCGAAAACGCTACTTCTTACCAGGGAAGGATCGAATCAAGCAACACAACAGGCACCGAATGCACAGTACAGTCACACGACTTTGCCTGGACCGAATCAGCGCACTGGACTTCCACCGTAACTTCTGGTGGTTTGCCGAGTGAGATCTACTACGTCAACGGCATCGTCTATGACCGCTATGGAACAGACAGTGAATGGGAAGTCTCGCGTTCTGTGACTGGAACAAATTCGCGCGAAGTAGCCGAACTTATCACTGCAGCACTTAACCGGGTTGAAAACCCGCAATTGCTGGAAGGCGAGCCCAGTGACAAATCAGAAACGGTGCTGATCGGTGGAACGCTGGCGCCCGGCCTGGACCTGCTTGAGGGTCAGTCAAACGAAACGGACGTTAGAGTCTCGATCGACCCAAACACTTTTGATCTGCTGGCGCTCGACTACTACACCTGGCTTGGTAGCTCGAAGTGCGAAATCACCTGGCGGTTTTCTGATTACGGTGTCGGATACTTGCCACCGACGCCGACCGCACCAGGATAGATCTTCGAATGAGTCTCCGCTCCTCAAACGGACTGGACGTGAAGTATGGCGGAGAGGACAGGATTCGAACCTGCGGTAGGTTGCCCCACACACGCTTTCCAGGCGTGCCCATTAAGCCACTCTGGCACCTCTCCACATATGTACTTCTCAACTGGCTCGATCAGTTCGACTATTTCGTTTCCGCCTGCAGAGTAGTAGGCCATCAGGTCGCCAATCGTCGAACGAGCCAGCTCTATGGCGGAGAGGGGGGGATTCGAACCCCCGATGCCGCAGAACGACATACCGGTTTTCGAGACCGGCGCTTTCAACCACTCAGCCACCTCTCCGGGCGCGTGCAAGCCAGAACAGGCAGTACACGTGGTAGACCTGCGATTATAGCAACGCGACTGTTGGCTGAACCGTCCTCTGTTTACGGGATAACACGCACTGACCGGCGTGCTGAAAGCTTGACACTGCGAATCGGTCGTAAATACGATTATCAGGCAGCATTAGTCAAGGCTTACAGGATTAGTACGAATCTCATAGTCGGCTTCGAGCCGCTTTCCGCCCAGCAGGACTGGTCGCGGAGGCGGCTTTTTATGTTCCAAGGATTCTCTGTAACTGGCGTTGCTCAATTGGAAACCGGTCGATCAAGATGAGTAGTTGGACCGGAGTCATACTGGCTGCAGGCCAGGGCACGAGAATGCGTTCCAGCCTTCCGAAGGCCCTCCACAAAGTGTGTGGCGTGGCATTGGTGAGTCACGTCGCTAATGCCATGAGGGATGCTGGCGCTGAGCATGTTGTCATCGTCGTAAGTCCCGGTATGCAGGGAATGCCTGAACTCAGTTCAGCGATTGGCGAAGATGTCGGTATCGCTGTCCAGGAAGAGCCACTGGGAACAGCTCACGCGCTGGAGTGTGCCAGGGAGGCCGCTGGAGCCAGCAAGACGCTGGTCGTCGGCGCGGCTGACATGTCGCTGGTTCAGGCTGGGTCTATATCAAGACTGTTCTCAGAGCATGTCGAAGCCGGATCCCTACTCTCCATGCTGACGGCGATTACTCCAGAGCCGCACGGGTTTGGTCGGGTCGTAAGAGACACAGGAGGTAACGTCTCAGCGGTGGTCGAAGAGGCGGAGGCCGACGCTTCCCAGAAAACGATCTGCGAAATCAACACAGGCCTTTACTGTCTCAATGCTTCATGGGCCTTTGACGAGTTGACGAATATTCGAGTTTCCACAGTAGGCGAGAAGTATCTACCGGATCTGATCGAGGTTGCCGCCAAGCAAGGCCGTGCATCCACGGCTGAGGTCGGTGACGCAGCTGAGTCGCTTGGGGTGAACGACCGCGTTCAGCTCGCTGAAGTTGAAAAGGTCATGCGGGATCGTATTCGCAAGCACCACATGCTCTCTGGGGTAACGATTCGAGATCCCCAAACAACCTATATAGATGCAGATGTTGAGATTGGTCAGGACACTGAACTGCTACCGGGCAATCACATCATGGTTGGTACTCGAATCGGTGCTAATGCGGTGATAGGGCCGAACTCGATCCTCAAGGACGCAACGATTGGTGATGGTGCAAAGATCATCTCTACGCATATTGAGAGTGCAGAAATAGGCACCGGAGTTTCGGTTGGGCCGTTCAGTCGCATACGGACCGGAACGCATGTCGAATCAGGCGCTTACGTCGGTAACTATGCCGAGATCAAGAACAGCAGGATAGGTGCCGGAACCCATGTTGGGCACTTCAGCTACACCGGCGATGCCGAACTTGGTAAGGATGTGAATATCGGCGCTGGCAGTGTTACCGCCAACTTCGATGGTAACGACAAACACCGTACTGTCATTGGCGACAGAGTGAAGATCGGATCAGACACCGTGATCGTAGCTCCGGTCAGGGTTGGAGACGGTGCCAGTACAGGCGCAGGATCTGTTGTTAACCGTGACGTACCGGCGGGCGAGACCTACGTTGGCGTCCCGGCAAAACCGATCAAGAGAAGCGATTCAGACGAACGAAAGTAGGTGACTGGTAAGAGGATGTCCTCAGAAGAAGCCAGCTATACACAGGCCGGTGAGGAACCGGCCTTACATACAAACATTGTGCAATGGGGCGGTCAGTAGATATGGATATCTGGCTCCCCTGGTTGGTCGTGATTGTCAGCGGAATTTTCCATCTGCTGTCGACCCTCGTTCTGATCGCCTATCCGTCACGCAACATCACGTTCCTTTCCATGACCACCGATCCGGTCAATGGCAACGGCGATCATGAGCAGATCCGGCAACTTGATAACCGGGCGAGGGTTGTGTTCATTGGTTTGCAGGCGGCAACCCTGGTGGCAGGTGCTCTGGCTGTTGCAGAACTGATCGGACCCGAGTCTGGGAGCGGAGTTGCGCTTGCGCTTGGCGGCGTAGCCGCGTTCGGCGCCAGGATCGTACTCCACGGCATGTCGTCGTTTATTGCTCACCGGTATAGAGACCAGACTCGCAAGACCACGTTCCCGTTGGTGTGGGCGGTCATGCGACTGACCACTCTTCCGGGAACCGGATGGCTGATGACCAAGATCACTGGTCGAAAGCCGGGGGACGAGGTCGCTGGCCAGGAGGCCAGCGAGGCGCTAAAGGAAAGCCTGGACCTGCTGGAAGAGCAGCACATTCCGGCCGAAGAGTCTGAGCTTCAGATGATTCGCGGAATTCTTCGCATGGATACGGTCAAGGTACGCGAAATCATGCGTCCACGCCCGGACATGGTTGTTGCCTCTGTAGATGCAATTGCGGACGAGATCATGACCCAGATGACCGTTGGTGGTCATAGCAAGATTCCTGTTTACGCAGACACACCGGACAGCTTCGTTGGTGTCGTCTACGCTCGCGATCTGCTGGCTGCCAGGGCAAACGGAGATGAAGAGGATGGCCTGGTGAGGAAGCTTGCTCGGCCCGCAATACATGTACCCGAGTCGCAGAACCTCGAACGACTTCTGCGGGAGTTCCAGGAACACCGCACAAGCATCGCTATCGTTGTTGACGAGTATGGAGGCATCGCCGGACTTGTGACGGTGACTGACCTGATCGAAGAGATCGTAGGTGAGTTGATTGACGAGTTCGATGTTGACGGACCTGAGGTACGTGACATCAGCGATGACGAGGTGATGGCAGATGCCGCAGCGTCGATCGAGACTCTGAATCGGCGTATGGGCACCAGCATCCAGCCAGATGGCTTTGACACTATCGGTGGGCTGGTGCTCAAGGAGCTGGGACGCATACCCGCGAACGGTGACAGAGTGACCGTTGATGGGATTTCGATCATCGTACTGTCTACTGTAGGACGCAGGATTCGGCGAGTCAGGATCTCGCGGGACACCGTACCGGCGATGGACGATTAGGCACTGTCTTTGCAAGCGATGGTGATGATTTCGGGGCTGGCGTCCGTGACTGGACTCCCGTCCCAGTCACCAAATTGCTTTTCTGTGGCAAGTCCGGCATCAGCCAAAAAGTCGTTCAAGACTTCGACTGAGAGAAACCTCAACGTGCTGTGACTCACTTTTGGTTCAGGCCATAGTGGGCTTGAATAGGTTGTGCTGAAGCTGACTAGATGGCCGTCTTCAGGATTCTGGGTTCTGTGTTCAGCGCGAATCTCGTGGCCAGAATCGTCTGTCACCACGTCCGAATATTCGTTATTCCATTTCTTCCATGAACGAACTACTGGGTTTCGTGTTTCGAATGCGAAGCTGCCACCTGGTTTTAATGCGTCGCGAGCCGCCCTGAGGGTTTCGCTGATCTCTTCGTCCGTGAGAAACACCTGGAAGGCATGGCCGGTCATGACGATCAGGTCGAACTTGTCTACCCACTTCTTGGAATCCAGGCTGCCTTCGAACCAATCGATAGTCGAAGCGGTTGATAACTTGTGGGCCTGTTTGAGCATTCCGTGTGCAGGATCAAACCCGTACAGTCGGCCCGAATGGCCATTCTTTCGAGCAAGATGCAGCAGTGCACCGGTGCCACAACCGAGATCAAGTACGGAGTCCACCGACATGATCAGTGGCAGGTAGAAGGCGAAATCAGCCCTGCTAGCTGGAGGTGCGAACAGGTCATAGACAGCTGCGAGGTCCGGTTCTTCAAAATGTAGATCTGGTGTTCGGTACGACATCGCATGAACATAGCCGGTTCGGATGAATCATGCATCGTAGGAACGTGCCATTCCGCAAAGTGCCGGAGTTTCAATACGCGAAAAGGCTCCGGGCGAAACCCGGAGCCTTTTCATTCGAGCTATCTATCGGGTGTTTAGTTTCCTGGGACCTTGTCCACAAGGATGAACACGCCGTTGACTCGTCCGGTGCTCTCGCCGCTGGCAGAGACGGTAAAGACCGAGTCTTCAGCAACTTCGAAGCCGAACGCATTGAGGTCGATTGTCACCTGGAATGCACCGTGGTCATTAGCCACTGCGTCAGCCAGAAGAACATCGAACCTGTTTGGCACTCCAGTGATGCTAACCCTCTCGTCACGGTCGAAACCGCCACCGAGGATCACTGCATTCGTGCCGCCAACCCGGAACTCAACTGCAGCTGCAACGCTGTTGTTTGAGTCGTGAACCATGAGGGCGGCGCTGGGGCCTGTGGCACCATCTTCACCGTCTACACCATCGGCACCGTCAGCACCGGCTGGTCCCTGAGGACCTTCTGGTCCTTCAATACCTGGGAGTCCGGGAAGACCAGGAGCTCCTGGGTCACCTTTTGGTCCGGCAGGACCGGTAGCACCTGCGGCACCAGCTGGGCCGGCAGGACCTGCGGGGCCGGGGTCTCCGGCATCACCTGAACATGCAACGGCGGCGGCAAGCCCAACCATCAACGAAACAATGAAGAGGGCCTTCACCCTACTTCGGAGCAGACCTAGCATAGGTCCCGTCCTCCATGTACTTAGTCGTGTATCCCGATCTTGCGATCGTGGCCGGAGTTCGTGCGGCCGTCGTTCTTTCTAAGGATTAAATCCCACGCGCGCAGTCACGATGGACTGGCGGCGCACCGGTGCAACTTTATCGGTGCTATTTCGCGACTGTCAAGGCAATTAAAGCGCATCAAACCCCAGTTTCAAACACGTGTCTGCACGCATCACCTGACAGCACTCGTATGATCGCTACGATCACGAGCCGAATGCTGCTCGCCTGTTCATTATCAGAGTGTTACTTGCAAAATGGCTACGTCACTCGTTACGCAGTTTGGCGACTTCTCAACGTGAAGAAGCGCGTTTGGTCCTGATCCAACACACAGCAAACGGCAATCAATCCTCGTGCAAAGATCGAGCTTTCACGCGTGTCTTTAAACAACATGGCGTGATATCCTGCGAAATTGAACAAGAACGAGAAAATAGCAACAGAACTCCTTGCAGCGGTCCGTAGAGTTTCCCTCTTACCCCATATGACCGAAACCGCCGGGAGCGTTTGAAAGAGAGTACGCACAGGTTGGATAGTGAGAAGAAGGCCGCCGTAGTCAAAGAGCACGGCAGGTCGACCGACGATACAGGTTCGGCAGAGGTACAGGTGGCTCTGCTTACCGAGAGAATCAGTGAACTTACCGAGCACCTGAGAGAACACAAACACGATCATTCGAGCAGACGAGGCCTTGTAAAACTCGTTGGCCGACGAAGGCGCCTGCTTGGCTACCTCAACAACGAAGACGTTGACCGGTACCGCAGCATAGTCAGCAAGCTCGGACTTAGAAGGTAATTAAGCGCCCCGTTCTAGGGGCGTTTTCTGTTGTGCGCAGATAGATGTCGAATCGTGACTCGTTTGAGCCGCCAGACTCCATGACAGCCGCACAACGTGCTCCCCGTTCCAGAAAGTGTTTTACCTGCCCATTTCCGAAGAACCGGTATGCGTAGCAGGATTTGAAAAGAGAAACGATGTCACAGGAAATACACAAGTTTGAGATTGAAGTTGGCGGCCGAATACTCGAGTTCGAGACCGGCCGAGTCGCCCACCAGGCAGGTGGAGCGGTGACGATCAGATACGGCGACACGATGCTGCTTAGCACGGCGACCGCATCGAAGAAGCCGCGTGAGGGCGTGGACTTCCTACCGCTCACTATTGATGTTTCAGAGAAGGCATATGCGGCAGGCAAATTGCCCGGCGGATTCTTCAAACGAGAAGGTCGGCCCGGTACGGAAGCCATCCTCGCAGCCCGTTTGACAGACCGGCCGTTGCGCCCTCTGTTCCCGAAGGACTACCACAACGAGACGCAGATCATTACGACCGTGCTGTCTGCAGACCGCGTAAACCCGCATGCAGCGCTGGGCATTATTGGTGCATCGGCAGCCCTGACCATTTCGGACATTCCGTTCAACGACCCGGTTAGCGCATGTGTGATCGGCCTCGTTGACGGTGAACTTGTCGTCAACCCGACATACCAGGAACTCCAGGAAAGCCTTCTAGACCTGACGGTCGCTGGAACTGCCGACGCCATCATGATGGTTGAGGCCGGCGCGCAGATCGTCAGTGAAGAGGTGCTGCTGGACGCACTTGAACTCGCCCAGGAAGTGAACGGCGCAATCGTTGAACTCCTCCGCGAGATGCAGGAGCAGGTCGGCAAGGAGAAATGGGACGTCACTCCGAAGTCCGATGCTGAGAAGGCAGCTGAAGAGGCCACTCGCGCCCACATTGGCGACAAGTTGAAGGACGCTCTTAAGCTTCCGGGCGGCAAGCAGGATCGCATCGACGCAGTCGACAAGATTGGCGACGAGGCGCAGGCTGCTCTTGGTGAGGAACACGACTCAGCAGCAATCAAGTCCACGTTCCAGTCAATGGAAAAAGAGGCGGTACGAGAAGCGATCCTCGAAGAAGGCCGCCGTCCTGATGGCCGGTCTCTGACGGACATCCGTCCTTTGAGTTCCGAGGTCGGCTACCTTCCGCGAGTACATGGTTCAGCCATCTTCACTCGTGGAGAGACCCAGATCATGAACGCCGTCACACTGGCCTCGGCCGGTGAGAGGCAGCGCCTGGATACCTACGGGCCTGATGAAGAGAAGTTCTTCATCCACCACTACAACTTCCCGCCATTCTCCACCGGTGAAGTTGGTCGTTACGGATTCACAGGTCGCCGTGAAGTTGGTCACGGAGTACTTGCAGAACGTGCGCTCCAGGCAGTCATACCTTCACAGGAAGAGTTCCCTTACACGATTCGATCGGTCTCTGAAGCACTGGCTTCGAACGGATCAACCTCGATGGCCAGCGTCTGCTCAGGATGTCTGGCTCTAATGGATGCAGGTGTCCCGATTAAGGCTCCTGTAGCCGGTATCGCAATGGGTTTGATCACCGGTGAAGCCGGTAAATACGCAGTGCTGACGGACATCCAGGGTGCGGAAGACCACTCCGGCGATATGGACTTCAAGGTCGCTGGGACGTCTGAGGGTGTGACCGCCCTGCAGATGGACATCAAGGTAAAAGGCATTACGTTCCAGATCATGCGTGAGGCACTCGCCCAGGCACGAGACGCCAGGCTGGAAATCCTCGAGCACATGGCGACAACTCTGTCGGCAGTACGTTCAGACCTGAGCGAGTTTGCTCCGAGAATGATGTCGCTCAACATTCCGACCGACAAGATCGGTGCCTTGATCGGTCCTGGTGGTTCGGTAATACGTGGCCTGATCGAGGAATACGGGGTTTCCATTGACGTCAACGATGACGGTGTTGTGGTGATCGGCTCTCCTGACAAGGAGAATGCTGACAAGGCACGCGCCGCTGTCGAGATGCTGACCCGTGACGTTGAAGTAGGACAGGTCTACAAGGGCAAGGTCGTCAGGATCATGCCGTTCGGTGCCTTCGTACAGTTGATTCCTGGTAAAGACGGCCTGGTGCACATCAGCGAACTCAGCGAAGAGCGCATTCCGGATGTCGAGTCCGTCGTCCAGATCGGCGACGAGCTTGAGGTCATGGTTATCAAAGTCGACCACAACGGACGTGTCGACCTTTCGGCCAGGGCCGTTGCAGAACAGAGCAAAGCTGGCGAAGTTAAAGACGACAAAGAGTGGGCCGAGAAGTTCGAACGTCGAGACCGACGTGACGGCGACGGTGGCGGACGTGGCGGAGACCGCGGAGGTCGGAGGGACGACCGGCGAGGTGGTGGCGGTGGCTATGACCGAGGTCCGAGAGGCCGCGGCGGTGACCGCAGGGGTGGCGGCGGCGGTTATGACCGAGGCCAGCGTGACCGCGGTGGAGATCGCGATCGCGGGGGCGACAGGGACCGCGAAGAAGGTAGCGGTGGTCGCCGAGGTGGCCGCAGGCCAGTGGGCGGATTCGACGGCGAGCGTCGTGTCGGCCCGCCGAGAAGACGCTAGACTACGGGCAGGAGACAATCTGACCCGTGTCTAATCAACCACAGATCAAAGTAGCTGTTAGCGGCGTGCTGGGCAGGATGGGAGCAACCGTCCTGTCCGCCGTCGCCAACGACCCTGAAACTCTCGCCGTCGGTGGAGCAGATCCGGCTGCATCGGAAGAGTCAGTGGCGCACCCGGTTACAGGCGAAGCCCTTCCTTTAAGGAAGTCGCTAAGCGAACTGTTCGCAAACACCGACGTTGATGTGGTGGTCGACTTCTCGAATGCTGACGGAGCGAAGGCCACTTTCGCAGACTGTGCACCGGCAGGAGTCGCGGTCGTTTCAGGGTCTACCGGTCTATCTGATGATGATCTTGAGCATACAGCCCAGCTCGCCAGCCAGCACAGCGTCGGCATCATCTCAGCTTCCAACTTTGCACTTGGCGCCGTACTGCTCGGACACCTGGCCGGCATCGCCTCGAAGTACTTCGACTACGCCGATCTGCTTGAGTCACATCATGAAGCGAAGGTGGACGCTCCATCTGGAACCGCTCTGTCCATCGCTCAGGCGATGGCCGATGGCAAGGGTGAAAGATTTAACCAGAACGTTGCTGAAAAACAGACGTTGGCAGGCACGCGCGGCGGGGACTTTCACGGTATAAATGTGCACAGCGCACGCATGCCCGGACGGGTTGCTCGACACGAAGTCGTCTTCGGCGGTACAGGCCAGACACTCACGATGATTCACGATTCCATAGACCGAAACAGCTTCATGCCTGGTGTTCTGCTGGCTGTGAAGCAGGTGGTCAAACAGGACGGCCTGATCGTGGGCTTGGACCGCGTGCTTGGCCTGGACAAGCTCAAGCCGTAGGGCGGTGCGGCGTTTTCTCTTCGCCTCGCTATTGCCCCCTTCCCCGACTGATTTATGCTGGTATCTCAGAGTGCCGTGGCGAGGCTTTTCGGGCCGCGTTTCATCGCCTCTGATTCTGAACTGCTGCTGAACTGATATATATATTTGCGAAACGATAGAAAGACTGACCGATGAACAGCTCAGACCTGACAATCGCCATCGTCGGCGCCACCGGCGCGGTTGGACGCATCGCCCTCGACCTGCTCGCGGAACGCAATCACCCGGCAGAGAAGATCGTTGCTATGGCCTCCTCACGCTCGGCAGGCAAGAAGCTGTCCTACTCGAGTACAGAGCTAACTGTGGTCGAAGCGACTCCTGATGCCTTCGATGGCGTCGATGTCGCATTCATCTCCGCAAGCTCTGAGGTGAGTAAGCAGCTTGCACCTGAAGCCGTGAACCGCGGCGCGCTTGTGATCGACGACGGATCTGCTTTCCGCATGGACGATGCTGTGCCGCTCGTGGTGCCAGAAGTGAATGGCGCAGACGTCGAGTGGCACGAAGGCATCATTTCGATTCCGAACTGCACGACGACTCCGTTAGTGATGGTACTCGACGCACTCCGGAAGATTTCGCCAATCACCGCGATTACCGTTTCCACGTACCAGTCCGTCACCGGCACAGGCGCGGCAGCCGACCTCGAGATGCTCAACCAGTCACGTGCCATCCTTGACTCGGAAGACTTCGCGATTGAGCAGTACCCGCATCAGATTGCGTTCAACGTTCTCCCGCAGGTGGATGACTTCCTTCCGAACGGCTATACGAAGGAAGAGGAGAAGATGCTGAACGAGTCGCGCAAGATTCTGCACGATCAGGGACTTCCACTTGCAGCGACCTGCGTGCGCGTACCGGTGCGCGTGTCCCATAGCGAGTCGGTAACGGTCGAATTCCAAGATGCCGTCAGCCCGGATGAGGCTCGAACAGCCCTTGGAAATGCGCCAGGCGTACAGCTTGTGGACGATCCGCAGAACAGTGTCTACCCTATGCCGATCAACTCAGCAGGGGGCGACGAGGTTCACGTCGGGCGCATCCGTAAGGACATTGCGCACCGCACCGGACTCAGCTTCTGGCTGGCTTGCGACAACCTTCGCAAGGGGGCGGCCTTGAACGCGCTGCAGATTCTGGATGAGGTGCTGGAGCGCGACTGCCTGAAGCCGTCGAAGGAAGCCGCGGTAAGATAGGCGATCTTCACAGCCCAATGAAATTGGCGGATTTGGATAGCGAAAATGGCAACTCCAGGACGACTTCTAACAGCGATGGTTACTCCGTTCACAGAGAACGGCGATGTGAACTACACGCAGGCTCGCCGGCTGGCGTCGGCACTGCTTGAATCCGGCTCTGACGGACTTGTAATCGGCGGCACGACCGGTGAAGCGCCGGCAATGAGTGCAGACGAACGACTGCAGCTTTTCGACGAAGTGAAGAAAGAGATTGGTGAGCGCGGTGCGGTCGTAGCGGGAACGACAGACAATAACACTCGCGGCTCTATTGAGCTTTCAAAGGAGGCCGAGCGAGTTGGCGTTGACGCCCTTCTTCTAACCGTTCCTGCCTACAACAAGCCTCCACAGGAGGGCCTGTACCAGCACTTCAAAGCGATCACCGACAGCGTCAACATCCCCGGAATTCTCTACAACGTGCCGAGCCGCACGGCTCTCAATATGGACGCTGAGACGACGCTGCGCCTGGCACAGATCGACAACATCATCGGCGTAAAAGAAGCTTCGAGCGATCCGGGCCAGATCACGCGAGTGATCGATGGCGCGCCTGACGGCTTCAACGTCTGGAGCGGCAACGACGATGAGACGTTCTCGATCATGTGCACCGGCGGCTTCGGCATAGTGAGCGTGGCCAGCAACATCATCGGCAGCCAGATCAAGGACATGATGAACCTGATCCTGCAGGGTGACACCGCGGCTGCAGCGGCGGAACACCGCAGGCTGTTGCCGTTCTTCCAGGCGCTGTTCTGGGTTACTAACCCGATTCCGATCAGGTATGCGATGCTCAGGCACGGCTTCGAAGCCGGACCGCCTCGCCTGCCAATGATCCCTGCACCGGAAGACTTCCGCGCAAAGTTCGACCCTGTCATGGACCGCTACAAGATGGACCTGCCGGTTGGCGTGCCAGCCTGAGCCTGGTTCACAACAGGAAGCTGACAGCGAAAGGGTCGCCATTGGCGGCCCTTTCCTTATATATGGAGATTACTGATGCCGTTAGACAAGTTTCGAAAAGCGAACCTTGATAGCTGGAACGAGCGGGCCGAGATACACGCAAGCTCGGATTTCTATGACATAGCGAAATTCGTAGAAGACCCGAATCACCTGAGTACGACCGTAGAGTTCGACCTTACTGAGTTAGGTGATGTCACCGGCAAAACGCTCCTGCACCTGCAGTGTCATATCGGCACGGACACGATCTCGATGGCGCGGTTAGGAAATTCCGTCACCGGGGTAGATTTCTCTGAAGCGTCTATCGAAGTGGCACGGAAGCTGAGCAAAGATTGCGGCACGCCTGCGCGTTTCGAGATCGCCGAGCTGTACGACACACCGAACGCGATCAACGAGCAGTTCGACATTGTCTACACCGGTACCGGTGCGCTTGTCTGGTTACCGGATATCAAGGGATGGGCCGAGGTCGTTTCGAAGATGCTCAAGCCGGGCGGGATGTTCTATGTACGGGACAGTCATCCGATGGCACATGCGGTTGACGATGAACGAGAGGACACCCAGCTAGTTCTCAAGTACCCGTACTTTGAAACGAAAGAAGGAAGCCGGTTCGAGAACGATGTGACTTATACAGATGGTCCTGGTTTATCGAAGAAGACCATCAACTACGAGTGGAGCCACGGTCTTGGTGAGATTGTCACTTCACTGATCGAGTCAGGGTTACGAATCGATTTTCTGCATGAGCACCAGTTCGCCGAGTATCACGCATTTCCGGCATGCATCGGCAACGGCAGAGGTAACTGGCGGTTCGAAGAGCATCCTGAAAGATTGCCACTGATGTTCTCGATTAAGGCGACGAAAACGGGCTGATATTCGGACGTTAGTCGCCTGCCTATTTGAGCAGTGAACTCAACTCCAGCGACTCGGCACGTTTTGGGCCGGTCGAGATCATCACGGCTTCTATTCCGAGCAGCTCTTCCAACCGGTTCACGTACCGCTTCGCGCCTTCCGGCAACTGCTCTTTGCGCGTGATGCCTGCCGTGGAGCCTTCCCATCCCGGAATCTCCTCGTAGACCGGCTTACTGCGTCCGAGAAGCTGAGAGTCGATCGGGAAGCGGTCTGTCTGTTTGCCGTCTACCTCGTACGCCGTGCAGACGCGGATCGTCTCCCAGCCATCCAGCACGTCAAGGCGTGTGATGACCATCGAGTCCATGCCGTTGACGCGCACGCTGTACTTGCCAGCTACCGCGTCAAACCAACCGATGCGGCGTGCTCGCCCGGTCGTTGCTCCGAACTCTCCGACAGGTCCGGCATTGCGGATGATGTCGGCTTCTTCGTCGCTAAGCTGAGTCGGGAACGGGCCGGATCCAACACGTGTGCAGTAAGCCTTGAAGACACCGGTCACTCCCGCGAATGCGCGCGGTCCAATACCGAGGCCGGTGAGCATGCCGCCGACCGTCGGGTTCGAGGACGTCACGAACGGGTAGGTGCCGTGGTCGAGGTCGAGTAGCGCACCCTGTGCGCCTTCAAGAATCACGTTTTCACCAGCGTCCAGTGCCGCGGCAACAAGGTCTTCGGACCGCGCGATATAAGGCTTGAGTTCTGCAGCCCAGCGTTTTGTTTTCTCGAAAATCTCGTCGCTGTTGATCGGCTCACCACCGTACAGCTTGGTGATCGTCTCGTTCTTGAACTTGATGATTTCGGGAAGGCGAAGGGCAAGGTCTTCGGCGTTCAGCAGCTCACCAATGCGAATACCCTGTCGGCCGACCTTGTCTACATAAGCAGGACCGACTCCGCGACCGGTCGTGCCGATCGCGTCTTTGCCGCGTCGCTCCTCTTCGAGCTTATCCAGTGCCACGTGGTAAGGCATGATGACGTGCGCGCGGTCGGACACGAAGACGTTTCCTGGGAGGCCTGCGTCTCGGAGCATCTTGATCTCGTCCAGGAGAACATCAGGATCTACGACAACGCCGTTACCGATCACATTCTGGGTGTGTGGCCAACAGACTCCGGAAGGGACGAGGTGGAACGAAAAGGTTCCATGCTCGTTCATAACTGTGTGGCCTGCGTTGTTTCCGCCAGAGTAGCGGGCGACTACCGAAGCATTCTCGGCCAGGTAGTCAATGACCTTTCCTTTACCCTCGTCACCCCAGTGGGCGCCGAGCACGGCATAAGCGGGCACTGCGAACTTTCTCCAAACGCGATACGGCCCGTCGCTCAGGAGACACGGGCCGGGTGAGCAGTGCAACAGGTTGTTGCTGAGGAATTATAGCAGCGCAGCGTTTCGTTCCGGTCGGAATGTCACGGTCTACATGCCAAAAACTGGTGATGCTCGAAATCAGACTATCGAGCAATTTCGTCCGGGTTGCCAAACTGCCTGTTTTTTCTGTTGACTCTGGTGGGCAGCGCGAGAGATACTGTTTCTTACGCCCAAAACGGGCCGGGCCGTTCGCGGCCTCTGGAGCAGCATTTCTGCGGCTCTGGAAAGCACCTTAAAAAGTGAAGAGCGATTCTGCATTCTCCGAGATCATGTAGGTGATTCCTTAGTGTGGTTCAAGCTACTAAGGGCTCATGGGGGATGCCTTGGCGTTAAGAGCCGATGAAGGGCGTAGCAAGGCTGCGATAAGCCCCGGTTAGCTGTCTAGCAAGCTTAGCCGGGGATTCCCGAATGGGGTAACCCGGCCACTGTAATAGTGGTCAGCCTCTTTATGAGGTAGGTAAGCGAGGGAACTGAAACATCTAAGTACCTCGAGGAAAGTAAATCAACCGATACTCCCTTAGTAGTGGCGAACGAACGGGGATCAGCCCAAACCGTGCGGCCCATACGGGTCAGAGTCCAGAGTCCGTGCGGTGTTGTAGGGCCTGGTATGGAGTTCTCTGAGGCTCCATAAGAGTTACAAAACGTACGTTTAGCAGAACAGACTGGAACGTCTGGCCATAGAAGGTGATAGCCCTGTAAGCGAAAGGCGTGCGACTCTTATCCAGGTTCCTGAGTACGGCGGGACACGTGAAATCTTGCCGGAACCCGGGGGGACCACCCTCCAAGGCTAAGTACTCTTAACGACCGATAGCGAACTAGTACCGTGAGGGAAAGGTGAAAAGCACCCCGTAAGGGGGGTGAAATAGAACTGAAACCATGAGCTTACAAACCGTTGGAGCCTTGATACGTCAGGGTGACAGCGTGCCTATTGAAGAATGAGCCGACGAGTTACTCGGTGTGGCGAGGTTAAGGCGTTCAGCGCCGGAGCCGTAGCGAAAGCGAGTCTGAACAGGGCGTTCAGTCGCATCGAGTAGGCCCGAAACCGTGTGAGCTACCCATGGCCAGGCTGAAGCGAAAGTAACATTTCGTGAAGGGCCGAACCCGTTTACGTTGCAAAGTGATGGGATGAGCTGTGGGTAGGGGTAAAATGCCAAACGAACACGGAGATAGCTGGTTCTCCCCGAAATGCATTTAGGTGCAGCGTCGGGAATTACTTCGTGGAGGTAGAGCACTGGATGAGTAAGGGGGCGAGAGCTTACCGAGTTCAACCAAACTCCGAATTCCACGAAGGGTACCCCGGCAGTGAGGCAGTGAAGGATAAGCTCCATTGCCAAAAGGGAAACAGCCCAGATCGCAGTCTAAGGTCCCCAAGTATGTGCTAAGTGTGAAAGGAAGTGGAGACGCCCAGACAGCCAGGAGGTTGGCTTAGAAGCAGCCACCCTTTAAAGAGTGCGTAATAGCTCACTGGTCGAGGGTTTCTGCACCGAAAATAAACGGGGCTCAAGCACATCACCGAAGACGCGGCTTTCCTCTTTATTGAGGGAGGGGTAGGGGAGCGTCGTCAGGGCGTTGAAGTCAGTCTGTAAGGGCTGGTGGAGCGCTGACGAGTGAGAATGTCGGCTTGAGTAGCGTTATTGCCGGTGAGAATCCGGCACGCCGAAAGTCCGAGGTTTCCTACGCTACGTTGTTCGACGTAGGGTAAGGCGGCCCTAAGGTGTAGCCAAATGGCGAAGCCGATGGACAGCTGGTCAAAATTCCAGCCCCGTTGTAAGACCGCTTGAATCAGAGGGGGGACGCGGATCGGTAAGCACATCATGCCCATTGGACATGGCGTGTGCCTTCCCGTAGGTGAGTTCTGGGGGTTAAAACACCCGGAATGTTTGAACTGAGGGGCGGGCGAACTCGAGGGTTACCCCGCGAGAACTGTGCCGACCCTATGCCGCCGAGAAAAGCCCCGCTGATGAGGTCTTATAGCGTCCGTACCGCAAACCGACACTGGTGGACAGGGGTAAATGCCCCAAGGCGTTCGAGATAACCATCGTTAAGGAATTAGGCAAATTAACCCCGTAACTTCGGGATAAGGGGAGCCACTGGCGTATACGAGCTTGCCTCGAAAAGCGCTGGTGGCCGCAGAGAATTGGTTCAAGCGACTGTTTACCAAAAACACAGGTCCGTGCTAAAGCGAAAGCTGATGTATACGGGCTGACGCCTGCCCAGTGCAGGTAGGTTAAAGAAGCCGGTGAGAGCTGGCGACTGAAGCCCCTGTGAACGGCGGCCGTAACTATAACGGTCCTAAGGTAGCGAAGTCCCTTGTCGGGTAAGTTCCGACCCGCACGAATGGCGTAACGACTTGAACACTGTCTCGACGATGGACTCGGTGAAATAGCAAGACCCGTGAAGATGCGGGTTACGCGCAGCAGGACAAAAAGACCCCGTGGAGCTTTACTGCAACTTGGCATTGGTTCGAGCGTCAGGGTGTGTAGGATAGGCGGGAGACTTAGAAGCCGGGACGCCAGTCCAGGTGGAGTCACCCTTGAAATACCGCCCTTCCTGACTTTTGAATCTAACCCTGTGAATCAGGGAACAGTGTCTGGTGGGCAGTTTGACTGGGGCGGTCGCCTCCCAAAGTGTAACGGAGGCGCCCAAAGGTTACCTCAGGCTGGATGGAAATCAGCCTAAGAGTGTATTGGCATAAGGTAGCTTGACTGCGAGACCAACAAGTCGAGCAGGGACGAAAGTCGGGCAAAGTGATCCCACGGTTCTGAGTGGAAGGGCCGTGGCTTAACGGATAAAAGCTACCCCGGGGATAACAGGCTGATCTCGCCCAAGAGTCCATATCGACGGCGAGGTTTGGCACCTCGATGTCGGCTCGTCGCATCCTGGGGCTGAAGAAGGTCCCAAGGGTTGGGCTGTTCGCCCATTAAAGCGGCACGCGAGCTGGGTTCAGAGCGTCGTGAGACAGCTCGGTCTCTATCCGCTGTGCGCGCAGGACATTTGAAAGGAGCTGCTCCTAGTACGAGAGGACCGGAGTGGACAGACCTCTGGTGTGCCGGTTGTTGTGCCAACAGCATTGCCGGGTAGCTATGTCTGGAAGGGATAAGCGCTGAAAGCATCTAAGTGCGAAGCCCACCTTGAGATGAGATGTCCCATCCTGATTTATCAGGAGTAAGGCCTCCGGGAGACTACCGGATAGATAGGCCGCAGGTGTAAGGGCAGCAATGCCTTCAGCTGAGCGGTACTAATTGGCCGAGGGCTTGAACCACATTAAGGAATCCCTGCGTGGTTTCGGAAAATGCAGAATCAAACAACTCTTCATTGAGAAGTTTTGCCTTCAAAGGCAGATCGAACGGTGCGGGGTGGAGCAGTGGCAGCTCGTCGGGCTCATAACCCGAAGGTCGCAGGTTCGAATCCTGCCCCCGCTACCAACTACCCCTTGACTGGGTTCGATCGCAGAAAGGCAACGCTCTTATATGACGTCTTCTGGTGGTTAGAGCGTGGTGGACCCACCCGTTCCCATTCCGAACACGGAAGTGAAACGCCACAGCGCTGACGATACTTAGCCTGCGAGGGTTTGGGAAAATAGGCCACTGCCAGGAGGCTTATCTATATTGAGGGCCGGTCACTACGACCGGCCCTCTTCTATTTATGATCCACACGCGAAACGCTCGTGAATTATCTGACAGATTCGGTAGATCTTTCTGAATGAAAACGCCTGACAGTCTCAACAACAACGATGTGACGAACGACGCCCCGGTGTTCGTCCGCCTTGAGGGTCGAATCGATGCCGATGTTGAGACTGTCTGGCGATTCATTTCAGATATTGAAAACTGGCCGGACTGGAACCCGAATATTCGCTCGGCAGAACTGGACGGCGACTTCGTGCAGGGAACGCGCTTCTACTGGAAATCGGGGCCGGCTGCTATCGAATCTGTTCTGATGCAAATTGATCCCCCGCGCGTCATCACCTGGTCAGGCTCGACTATGGGGATCAAGGCTGTTCACACATGGATGTTCGAAAGGTCGGGCAACAGTACCATCGCAGTTACCGAGGAGTCATGGGACGGTCTGATTGCCAGACTTTTCAGATGGCCGTCGAAGCGGGTGCTTCAGAAGTCGCTGACGAAGGGCATGAGGTATCTGAAGGCTCGCTCGGAGTTGGAGGCCGGAACGTATGAACCGCCTGTGCCGTAACACTGAGGAAGCGGCCATTTCTTATGCTGGTCGTACAGCCTCACACTGGCCCATGAGTGCCAGCACTGCATGCCATGGCGGTAAATCGCTGCTGGCATCCGCAAGTTGGAGAGGGCAACCTGTCCTGACACAGCCCTGGACCGAGCTGGAACGAAAAAGCTGGAAGTCCGCCCGTATCGGCTTACATCAACATTAATTGGCCTACAGTTCAACAGCACCCTCAGTTAGAATGGAACGAGAACTGTCTTAGTTCATATCTAGTTGAAGGACCTGATTTTTGACCACCGATAATTCCACAAGTGAGCAGCCAGAAGAGCAGACTGTAGATTCCGCGTCGTCCGAGACGACCGACGCTGCGCAGGAATCCGAATCTGCCGTCGCCACCGCAGAACGCCCAGCCGAGAAGCCGGCAGGTGATCTGACCATGGCAGACCTGCTCGATCAATATGTACCGTCCAAGGCCCTGCGCAGGGGCGAGATCATTGACGGCAAAGTCATGAGCAAGACCGGGGAAGGCCTGCTCGTGAACATTGGATACAAGTCCGAAGGGCTTGTTCCAGGCCGCGAGATGAGGACACTCGGACCTGAGGGCGTCGATGAGCTCGGCGTCGGCGACGAAATCATCGCCTATGTAATCAATCCGGAAGGGCCGGATGGCTCTTCCATTCTCTCGATCGACCGTGCTCGTGGCGAGCAGGGTTGGCGCATCCTCGAGAAGTCGATGGAGAGCGACGAGACTGTCAAAGGCAAGATCATCGGCTCCAACCGCGGAGGAGCTGTGGTCGAGTCCGAGGGAGTGCAGGGATTCATCCCGCTTTCTCAGCTCGTCGGTCCCGCCCGCGAACTTTATGTACCCGGCGGAGAGCCGCCTAAGGAAGGCTTCATTGGCATGGAGGTCGAGTTCAAGATTGTTGAACTCAACCGCCGACGAAACCGTGCCATCTTCTCCGAGCGAGCAGCCCTGCAGGCCTGGAAGCAGATCCAGAAGATGCGGCTGGTCCAGGAGTTGAGCGAAGGGGAGATCAGGCGAGGTCGAGTTGCCGGCATCTCCAACTTCGGTGCTTTCGTAGACCTAGGTGGGGCGGATGGACTTATCCACATCTCAGAACTTTCCTGGGAGCCGGTTAAGTCACCTGAAGAGGTGGTGTCTGTCGGTGACGAGATTGACGTGTTCATCCTTAAAGTAGACCGCGAGAACCTGAAGATCGCACTCAGCCTGAGGCGTCTTAAGCCCGAGCCATGGGACGAGGTCGAGAACAAGTTCTCAGTCGGACAGACGGTTGACGGTGTGGTGACGAAACTGGCCAACTTCGGCGCATTCGCCCGCATCGATGCAGGTATCGAGGGTCTGATTCATATCTCAGAGCTGAGTCACCAGGTGATCAAGCACCCGAGAGATGTGGTCAACGAAGGCGATGAGCTGCAACTGAAGATCATTCGCATTGAGCCGGAGCGCCGAAGACTCGGACTCTCACTCAAGCAGGCTAACGAGGATGGAGTCGTGGTAGACGATGCACCTCCGGCCAGTGCAGGCGGAACGATTGCAGACGCAGCAGGAGACTTCGAAGAGATCTTCGGTAAAAACGAGTAACGATCGAGGGCTTGCACCATCTAATTCCGTAGAGGGGAGCAAGGTTAATGGCAAGCAGGTTTGAAAAGTTCTCTGAGCGGGCGAGGCGGGTACTCTCGCTGGCCCAGGAAGAGGCGCAGCGGTTCAACCACAACTACATCGGTACCGAGCACATTCTGCTCGGACTGGTGAGGGAGCAGGAAGGTGGCGCCGCCAAGGTGCTCGCCAACCTCAACGTTGAACTTGCGAAAGTGCGATCGGCTGTTGAGTTCATCATCGGTCGGGGTGAGCGTCCTACTCCGGGAGAGATCGGCCTCACTCCACGTGCCAAGAAAGTGATCGAACTGGCCGTTGACGAAGCGCGTCGGCTCGACAACCACTACATTGGCACTGTTCACCTGCTGATTGGTCTCATGCGTGAAGGCGAAGGTGTTGCTGCTGGAGTGCTGGAAAGCCTCGGCGTGACGCTGGAGAAGGTGCGCGGTGAGACCAACCACATCCTGAGCCAGAGCGCCAGCCAGGCATCCGGCGGATCATCCTCGAAGCAGTCGGGTACCCGCACGCCAACTCTTGATGAGCTTGGAGTAGACCTGACCAAGATGGCCCGCGAAGGTCACCTGGATCCTGTAATTGGACGAGCCTCTGAACTTGAACGCGTTGTGCAGATACTCTCACGGCGCACCAAGAACAACCCGGTTCTTATCGGTGAGCCCGGTGTTGGCAAGACCGCCATTGTCGAGAAACTCGCGATGGAGATTGTGGAAGGCGACGTTCCACCAACACTTGTTGGCAAACGCGTGGTGACGCTCGACATGGGAGCCCTCGTGGCGGGCACAAAGTACCGTGGTGAATTTGAAGAGCGCCTCAAGAAGGTTATCGCAGAGCTGAAACAGGCTTCAAACTGTGTTCTGTTCATCGACGAGATGCACACCATGGTCGGAGCAGGCGCGGCTGAAGGTGCTGTCGACGCAGCTAACATTCTGAAACCCTCTCTGGCCAGAGGAGAGCTGCAGGTTGTGGGAGCCACGACGCAGGACGATTACCGCAAGTACGTCGAGCGGGATCCTGCGCTCGAGCGCAGGTTCCAACCTGTAACCGTTGAGGCCCCAGACCCGCTTCAGACTGTGGACATCTTGAAGGGTGTCAAGAACCAGTATGAAGAGCACCACGGCCTGGAGATTACGGACGAGGCGCTGGAGACGGCGGCACAGCTTGCGGACAGGTACATTCCTGATCGGCAGATGCCGGATAAGGCGATCGACCTGATCGACGAAGCTGCATCACGTGTTCGCATAAAGAACAGCATCACTCCCAAGTCACTCAGAGAGGCTCAGAAAAGCCTCGATGAGATTAGGCGGGAAAAAGACTCGGCGATCTCTGGTCAAAACTACGAGACTGCTGCCGAGCTGCGCGACCGTGAGCTTGAACAGGTCACAAGAGTCGAATCTCTTGAGTCCGAATGGAACAAGAACCGGCCGCAAGAGAAGAAAGAGGTCACAGGAGACGACATTGCTGAAGTTGTCAGCATGTGGACACACATTCCGGTGACACGGCTCGATGTTGAAGAAAAAGAGCGCCTGATGAACATGGAAGAGGCGCTCAGGCTCAACGTAGTTGGCCAGGACGAGGCGGTAACCGCCGTCTCGAAGGCTGTACGTCGTGCCCGTGCAGGGTTCAAAGACCCCAAGCGGCCAATCGGTGCGTTCCTGTTCCTTGGTCCAACTGGTGTCGGTAAGACTCACCTTGTGAAGAAACTCGCCGAATACATGTTCGGTGAGGAAGATGCCATGGTGAGGCTCGACATGTCCGAGTTCATGGAGAAGCACTCGGTCGCGAGGCTCGTCGGTGCTCCTCCGGGATACGTCGGGTTCGACGAAGGTGGCCAGCTTACTGAAGCTGTTCGCAGGCGTTCATACTCGGTGATCCTGCTCGACGAGATCGAGAAGGCACACCCAGACGTGTTCAACGTGCTGCTGCAGGTGTTCGAAGACGGTCACCTGACAGACGCAAAGGGCCGCAAGGTTGACTTCAAGAACACGATCATCGTGATGACGTCGAACCTTGGCTCCAACCTGATCTCGACAAGCGCAAAACTCGGATTCGCTTCGGTGGACGAAGAGCGCGAGATCGAGAAGGACTACGAGCGCATCAAGGAGCGCGTGCTGGACGCCGTTAAAGACCCGGCGAACGGTTTCAGGCCAGAGTTCCTGAACCGTATCGACGCCACGGTTGTCTTCCACCCACTCAGCCAGGATCACATCCTCGAGATCGTCGATCTTGAACTGAAAGAAGTGCAGTCACGTGTGCTTGAGCACGGACTGGTCCTTCAGGTCACGGACAAGGCCCGCGAGTTCCTGGGTACCACCGGCTTTGACCCGAAGATGGGTGCCAGGCCGCTGCGCAGGCTGATCCAGAATGAGGTGGAAGACAGGCTCTCGGAAGAATTACTGTCAGACCGCTTCAAGGCCGGTGACGTGGTCGAGGTTGACATAGACGATGATGGCAACGTCAGCGTCTATGTGCCAAAACCCAAGAAGAAGGCAAAAGCCGCAGCCGAATAACATCGGCACGACCAGAAAAGATCACAGAACAGGGGAGCCGTACTGGCTCCCCTGTTCGCGTCTGAAAGCCAGTGCCAATCACAACGAAGCGTTTGTAGGCGGCGGGGTGGTCAAAGACCTACATTGCTCTATGGCTGAAAGCAGCTTATCGTAAGTTTGCACGGGATTAAGAAATTTTTTGCTGCATGCTTTTCTGAGAACGGCGGCACCTAGCCTGCTCGTTCAAGACCATTCGTCTCGTAGAACCTGTTCAATTCCCTGGCTGATTCAAGGTGTATCACCGGAATTCCTGCGGGCAGATATATTGCAAGACGCCGGTCACGGGCGATGATCGCCTTGCGTTGAACTATCCAGTAGAGCCACAACGCGTCTTTGCTGAAGAGCTTTCGCCAGCTCTCGGTGTTGTCGCCGCAGATCTTTCTCTTGTCGTGGGCACGCTGGATCGAGCGCTTGAGCACCCTCCAGAAACCGATTCGCCAGGGCAGATCAATCCAGATCACCATGTCTGTGTGACGGATCAGGTGGTCGCCCATCTTGGACCAGTAATGCCCATCGGCAACCCAGCCGTCGGGGGCCGCGTCAATTGCGGCGGTGACCTTGGACTTCAGCTCTTCGGTCGAACTCTCACCCCAGTTAGGCAGCCAGAAAAGTGCATCGAGCTCAATATAGGAAAGGCCTGTTTTTGCGGATATCGCCTTCGCCAACGTCGACTTTCCACCGCCGCCGACGACCGAGACACGGCGACCGAGTGGGGTCTCCATTGGGACGACATTCAGATCTGCAAGACCAGCTTGATTGCCAGTAGCCATCGTCTCTACTCTCCGAGCTGTGTCCTAGCCTTGCTGATCGCGGACTCTACAACGTCGCGCAACGACACGTCCTGGCGCATCGCAAGTTCGCGGCATTGCTCAAACTCAGGATGTAGACCAAGGATCCGTCCGTTGAGGCGCTTCACCTTGACAGGTACCTTCCCAAACTGAGTGTCCACCGCAACCATCTCCCGGTCGGCCACGTAGCGCTCCGCTACACGACGCCTGACACCGAGAGTGGTCGTCTCTCGCAAGACGAGTTCCGCAAGTGCAGGTTCGTTGTCAGCTCGACACAGCACCGAAAGCTGTACTGCCGGGCGTCCTTTCTTCATATGGATGGGCGTTAACCATGCATCAAGGGCGCCTGCCTCCATCAGGCGTTCCTGCACGAATGCCAGTGACTCACCAGTCATGTCATCTATGTTCGTCTCGAGCAGTCGCAGGTCATCTTCGATGTCGAGGCCTGTCTGCGAAGGTGCGTCGATGTCTCCTATCCATAGACCGACCACATTCGGGTGTTCCTCCGGATCGCGATTGCCCGCGCCGTATCCGGTTGTTACAGGAATGAACGTGACAGGCTCAAATGAGGCAATAGTCGCGATCAGCGCTGCTCCGGTCGGTGTAACCGCTTCACCACGTGGGCCGTGCTGTCCGCCTGCGCGAACCGGCACACCTGTTGATCGGTAGATCGCCGCTGTCGCGGCAGCCGTTGCCGCCATCACGCCGTGGCTACTCTTTGATGTACCGGCGCTGAGTGGGAAGGGTGAAGCGAAAACTCGCTCGACGCCAAGTAATTCCAGACCGGCGATCACTCCTACGACATCTACAAGGGTGTCGACCGTTCCGAGTTCGTGCAGGTGCGTTTGCTCTTTCGTGACGCCGTGCGCTGCTGACTCTGCTTTTGCCAGGAGATCAAAGACTTCGAGAGCGGTTTTTCGAGTTTTCTCTGAAAGAGAGGATGATGCGATGGTTCCCTCGAAATCAGCCCAGTTGCGTATGCGTTTACCGGACGCATCAAGCTCCACCCCTGTGAGGTTCGCATCAATTCCACCGCGCTTCACATTTGATTGCGACAGGCTGAACCCGTCAACGTTCAGCTTGTCCAATTCTGCGTTCAGGGCCTCGAGTTGGAGACCGGCGTCGAGCAGTGCGCCCAGCAACATGTCGCCACTGGCGCCGCCGATCATATCGATATAAGCGATCTTCATCCGTGGTCCTTAGCCGGAGGCGTCGGGCTCAAAGTTTCGACCCTGCGGGTTGGTTGCCAATCAAACTGGGCAGTGGAAACTTTAGCCTACGTACGAGAACTTTTGCGCTTAAGGGCGTCGTTCAGGCTGCCAGACCGAAATCCTCGGCGGTCAAGTTCAATGCTTCGGTACCCGGCGCTGACTACTGCAGCTTCTGCCTCTTTGTGAACCTCTGGAGACTCGAACCTTGGGATCTCTTCTAACGGGATCTCAATCTTCGCAGTCTCGCCGTAGTGTCTGACTCGGACGACAGGGAAGCCGAGTTTTCGGAGTCCTCGTTCGGCAGTGGCGATCATGCTCATTGCCTCTACCGATACCGTTGTGCCATAAGGAATTCGCGAGGCCAGGCAAGGCTGGGCCGGTTTGTCCCAGACAGTGAGACCCTGCTGTTTCGCAAGGGTTCGCACATCACTTTTGCTGATCCCGGCTTCAACCAACGGACTTATGACTTTCGCGTTGGCAGCGGCTTCGAGTCCGGGGCGATAGTCTCCCAGGTCATCGACGTTTGTTCCGTTGGCGATGTGCCTGATGCCCATCTCACCGGCGACTCGTTGCAGGTGGGTGTACAGCTCAGACTTGCAGAAAAAGCACCTGCGGCCGTCATTAGCGATGTAGCGGTCGTCTTCTATCTCGTTTGTCGACACGACGATGTGCTGCCAGTTTCGTTCCTGCGCCAGTGACGTTGCTCCATCGAGCTCTTCAGGTGCCACAGAAGGAGAGGACGCTGTCACTGCGATCGCGTTTTCACCGAGGACTTTGTGAGCAAACGACATGACCAGCGCCGAGTCGACTCCGCCAGAGTAGGCGACAATCACACTTCCAGCTTTACGCAGGGTACGTTCGAGCAGAACCTGCTTATCAGCAAGGGTAGGCTGACCCGGAGTTGTCGTAATCGGCGTTGTCATAGCTCAAGCTATTGTGTCAGCCGATTCGGGTGAATATCTACGGATTCGCCGCTAAAGGAGCGATAACTCAACTATTGCCAGGTTCAGGAACCGGTAGAGCGACCCGAACGGCATCCGCAAGGGTCTCCGCTCGATACGCCACAGCCTCGTTCTTCCCCAGGTCAGAGCATCCCGCTGGGAGCACACATTTTTCGAAGCCCAATCGAGTTGCTTCGCTCGCGCGACGAGCAGCTTGGGGCACCGCTCTCAATTCTCCGCCCAACCCGACTTCACCCGACGCAGACCAGCCATCGCGCATAGGAATGTCCATAAAGCTTGAGACGATGGCGAGAGCGACCGCTAGGTCCGCTGCTGGTTCGCTGACTCTTAACCCTCCTGCGATGTTGACCACAATGTCCTGGGAGCCCAGGGGGAAGTTGAGTCTCTTGCTGATGACGGCTACAAGTAGATGTAGACGAGCCAGATCGTAGCCGTTCGCTGTCCGCCTCGGTGACGTAGATGGCGTTGGAGTTACAAGGGCCTGAACCTCGACAGTAAGCGGCCTCGTGCCTTCGATAACGGTCGCGACCGCAGAACCTGAAGCGCCACGCTGGCGTTGCGAAAGAAACATTGCGGACGGCTCTGCAACATCCTGGAGGCCAGAGCCGGTCATCTCGAACACTCCAAGCTCGTCTGTGGCTCCGTGTCGGTTCTTGGCACCTCGCAGCAATCGGAGCGACGTGCCCGGACCGGACTCCATCTGGAGCACGACATCAACAACGTGCTCAAGTACTTTCGGCCCCGCTATCGATCCTTCCTTGGTTACATGCCCTGCCAGTACAACCGATACACCGGAGCGCCGGGCCAGTTCTCCTAGCTCCGAGGCACTCTGCCTGACCTGGCTGAGTGTTCCCGGAGCCCCATCGACACCGCTGTGCCATGCCGTTTGTACGGAGTCGACGATCAGTAATGCTGGCTCCAGTTGGTCAACTAAACTTGAAATCCCAACCACATCACCAGTTGCCGCAACGAACAGATTTTCCTGGGCAACACCAAGCCGCTCAGCTCTTAGCTTGACCTGGTCTTGTGACTCTTCGCCGGTTGCGTAAATGGCTTTTCTGCCGGTCGAAGCGACTCCTGACGCTGCTTGCAGCAAGAGCGTTGATTTGCCGATTCCGGGATCAGCGGCCAGCAGAACGCTTGAGCCCGGCACAAATCCTCCGCCTAGAACACGGTCTAGTTCCGCTGTTCCAGTAGAGATCCGGGAATGTCGTTTTACGGCGATCTCACCGAGGGCAATCGGTGGTGATACTGCTGATAAACCGGTACGGCCATTCAAGCCAGAGTTAACGGAGTTCGTGCTCCTCAGTGTTGTGACGGGAGCTTCGTTGACGCTGTTCCAGGCTTCGCAGCGCTGACACTGGCCGACCCATTTCGGAGTGGTGTGTCCACATTCATTGCAGACGTAAGAAGTCTTCTGTGCGCGCGTGGTCATGCCGGAAGTATCGGGCTCTCCCTGCCAGAAAACCAAAGTGCGTGGCAGAAAATCTCTTCTGAGCGTTGATCAGGTCGCGTTACCGGAATCGATGGCTAAACTCGATGAATCCGCGGTCATGTGTGGTCTATGCAATTGACGCAGGTAACGTGAGCTTCATACGATTGGTAGGTTGCCCCGGTGGCGCAGTGGCTAGCGCAACCGATTTGTAATCGGTAGGTCGAGGGTTCAAATCCCTCCCGGGGCTCCATTTTCAGCCTGATGAGCAAAGAGTTTGCAAACTCGGGTTGAACTGGTGACGATTTGCGTCGTGGTCTGTGGTTAACCATCTCGCCTCTGTGGTAGAATCACCGTTTGGGCAGGGGTTGGGGAGTGGTTAAACCCGGCAGACTGTAAATCTGTTGCCTATGGCTTCGCAGGTTCGAATCCTGCCCCCTGCACCAGCGCAGTGATCAGGACCGAAGTTCGCGAGGCATGCTCTGGCCCACATAGCTCAGTGGTAGAGCGCGTTCTTGGTAAGAACGAGGTCCCGAGTTCAATCCTCGGTGTGGGCTCCATCTCACCAGAGACATCTGCTATCGAAGACGAAGTTAGTTCATCCCTCACTGGGAGGCCGCGAGGAAAATGTCGAAGCAAACATTTGACCGATCTAAGCCACACGTAAACGTTGGGACCATTGGTCACGTTGACCACGGTAAGACAACGCTGACCGCAGCGATTGCCACCGTGCTGGCGGCGTCCAACCCGAACGTGAAGGCTAAGGCATTCGAAGAGATCGACTCAGCTCCAGAAGAGCGAGAGCGCGGTGTCACGATTGCCACTTCTCACACAGAGTACGAGACAGAGACCAGGCACTACGCACACGTAGACTGCCCGGGTCACGCCGACTACATCAAGAACATGATCACGGGTGCTGCCCAGATGGACGGAGCGATCCTCGTGGTCGCAGCGCCGGACGGCCCGATGCCACAGACGCGGGAGCACATTCTGCTCGCCCGCCAGGTGAACGTGCCTGCCATCGTGGTCGCAATGAACAAGTGCGACATGATGGACGACGAAGAGCTGTTGGAGCTGGTTGAGCTTGAGATTCGAGAGCTTCTCTCGAACTACGGCTTCCCTGGCGACGACATTCCAGTTGTGAAGGTCAGCGCTCTTGAGGCTCTTGAGAATGCCGAGGACTCTGGCAACAGGTGGGTGCAGGCCATCCACGAGCTGATGGCTAAGGTTGACGAGTACGTTCCCGTTCCGGAGCGCCCGGTTGACCAGCCGTTCCTGATGCCGGTTGAGGACGTGTTCGGTATTAAGGGTCGTGGCACAGTTGCTACTGGCCGAATCGAGCGCGGTGTCATCAAGGTCGGTGAAGAGATCGACATTGTCGGTTTCGGACAGAACACCAAGTCTGTCGTTACCGGTGTCGAGATGTTCCACAAGACGCTTGAGGACGGTCAGCCTGGAGACGCGGTAGGTATTCTTCTGCGTGGTGTAGAGAGAGAAGACATCGCTCGCGGTGCAGTGCTCTCCAAGCCCGGATCGATCACGCCACACACCAAGGCCAAGGCCCAGGTGTACGTGCTGACGAAGGATGAGGGTGGACGACACACTCCGTTCTTCACCGGTTACAGGCCTCAGTTCTACATCCGAACGACAGACGTAACGGGTGAGATCAAGCTTGCTGAAGGTACTGAGATGGTCATGCCCGGTGACAACACCGAGATGGACATCGAGCTGATGTACCCGGTTGCTCTTGAAGAGGGCATCCGCTTCGCCATCCGAGAGGGTGGACGAACAGTTGGCTCAGGCGTCGTAACCTCGATCGTCGAGTAAGTTAGTTGAACTCCCGGCAGCGGGCATGAGCCAGTCTTGTGCCCGCTGCTGCGTACTCGGCCCATTTGGGGCGACGAGTATCAGATGTTGAGACGGGACCGAAAAGCCGGCAGCCTCATCTAAGGCGTAGATAGACACAGATGGCACGTAAGAACGCAGTACGCACGATCATCACTCTCGAATGTGGCGAGTGCAAAAAGTACTCATACCACAGCGAGAAGAACCGGCGGAACACCCCGGACCGCATCACTCTGACTAAGTTTTGCCCCAGCTGTAGAGCACGGCAGGACTTCAGGGAGAAGAGGTAGCCGAAATGGCCCGCAATCCGGCTCGTAATCCAGTCCGTCCCAGGAACCCGCGCTCAGTAGGCCTTAACCCCGGTGAGCGCTTCTCGATCTTCGGCTTTTTTGGCGAAGTGTGGGCTGAACTGCGTCGAGTCACCTGGCCGACTCGTGAAGAAGCGACAAGGCTGACTGTGCTGGTTCTCATAGTTTCCACCGCATTTGGGCTGTTTCTTGGAGGCGCAGACCTCCTCTTCTCCGAACTTATGTCGCTGCTCGCAGGTAGCTAACCAGATATGACTACAGACCCCGCCACAACCAGTACTGTCGACGAAGCCGGCAGGTGGTACATCGTCCACACCTACTCAGGACAGGAAGACCGCGTCCAGAAGAACCTCCAACAGAGGATCGAAACTATGGACATGGCCGACAAGATCCTGGAGGTGGTGGTCCCGACCGAGGAAGAGGTCGAGATCAAAGAAGGTGAGCGGCGCACAGTCGAAAAGAAGATGTACGCCGGTTACCTGATCGTTCGCATGGTTATGGACGACGAATCCTGGTACGTCGTGAGGAACACACCGGGTGTGACAGGATTCATCTCTGCGGAAGATGAGCGGGAGAAGCGACCGAAGCCAGTCCCGCTGGAGGACGCAGAGGTCGACCGCATCATGAGGCGCATGAAGTCCGAGGCACCGACTGTGCGCATCGGCTTCCAGAAGGGCGATTCGGTACGCATCAAGGACGGACCCTTCACGGACTTCATCGGCACTGTTGACAACGTCAACGAAGAACGTGGCAAGGTCAACGTGCATGTCTCGTTCTTCGGCCGAGACACTCCAGTTGAGCTGGACTTCCTGCAGCTGGAAAAGGCATAGGCGTCCGGAGAATCTCGCCAGATAAACTTAAGGTCAGAACGCGCTTGTCCCGTTTGTGGACACGTGCAAGTTAAGTAAGGAACAGATAAGTGGCTAAAAAAGTCACAGGAATGCTCAAGCTTCAGCTACCAGCAGGCGCGGCGACACCCGCTCCTCCTGTCGGTCCTGCTCTCGGTCAGCATGGTGTGAACATCATGCAGTTCGTTAAGGAGTACAACGAACGTACCCAGCAGTTCCGTGGCAGCGTCATGCCGGTGGAACTCACTGTCTACCAGGACAGGTCGTTCACGTTCATTCTCAAGAGCCCCCCGGCATCTGACTTGATTAAGAAGGCAGCAAAGCTCCAGAGCGCCTCTTCAACACCGGGGATCGACGTTGCAGGTTCCATCACTCGCGATCAGGTCAAAGAGATTGCTGAGACAAAGATGCAGGACCTCAATGCGAACGACATCGAAGCGGCGATGAAGATTATTGAGGGAAGCGCTCGAAGCATGGGCGTCACGGTCAACGGCTAGGCCCGACGACAGCAGGACGATACAGAGAAGCGAAATGCCAAAACACGGAAAGCGATATCAAGCGGCGGCTGACGAGATCGGATTTGACCCGCACAGTCCCTCAGATGCGGTCGCGCTGGCAAAGAAGCATGCCACCGCGAAATTTGACGAGGCGGTTGAATTCCACGTCACGACATCTGCCGACCCTCGCCACGCAGACCAGCAGATTCGTGAGGTTGCAGAACTTCCTCACGGCACCGGCAAACAGGTTCGCATTCTTGTCTTCGCTGAAGGCGATGCTGCCGCTGCGGCACAAGAGGCTGGCGCTGACTACATAGCTGATGACGAGATCATCAAGCGAATCGAAGGTGGCTGGGCCGACTTCGATGTCGCCATTGCTTCAACGGACCAGATGGCGAAGATCGGTCGCCTTGGACGCTACCTTGGTCGACGAGGTCTGATGCCGAACCCTCGTACCGGAACCGTTGTGCCAGCTGAACAGATTGCAAGCGCGGTAAGTGGAGCGAAGAAAGGCAGAAGCGAAGTCCGAATGGACAAACAGGCTGTCATTCACACTCGCATCGGCGTTGCCAGCTTCAGCGAAGAGCAGATCATCGAAAACATGTCGAGTGTCTACTCAACGATCATGCGCGCCAAGCCTGAAGGCGTCAAAGGATCGTTGGTTAAGTCCGCAACGCTTACAACCACGATGGGCCCCGGTATCAAACTTGACCTCGCTGAGCTCGAGGCTACCGCCCAGACGGTTTAACGGGTCTTTTTGTAGTCCTACAAAGGCGGCTACAAGAAGAGCGTCGTGATACGATGAGAGCAGAGATCTGCTCGAGCAAAAACTGAAAAGAAGATCGGCTGTAGAAAACAGGTCACTCCCTTCCGGAGCGGTAATGCGAAAGCGCCTGTTGAGGCTGGGAACCTGAGATTTAACACGCGTTGAACTCCGCCCCGGGCCATTGCAGCACCGGGGCTTTTTGTTGTCCGGGGGTAGTCGCCCCGGCAGGCCCCAGATTGAATAGGAGGCCTGATGCCAACTGAACGAAGCATCCAGGCGGTGGCTGAACTCGAAGAGGGTTTCAAGTCGTCGCCACTGGTGATCGCGGCCGAGTACCGCGGACTTAGCGTGGGCGAGATGCACGGAATGCGTCGAGCTGTGCGCGAGTCCCAGGCTCAGTTCAAGATTGCCAAGAACACGCTGGCCCGCATTGCAGCTGACAATGCTGGTCGTCCCGAACTCAAAGAGATCATTGATGGTCCAATAGGGTTCCTGACAACCGAAGGTGATCCCGCGGCAGCGGCCAAGGTGCTGGTCAACTACATAGACGACAACAGCATCGAAATGACCATCGTCGGCGGTGCGCTTGACGGCGAGATGCTATCGCCCGACCGCATCAAGGCGCTCGCTAAGCTTCCAACCAAGGAAGTGTTGCTGGCCAAGATGATGGGCAGCATGAACAGTCCGATCACCGGTCTTGTAATGGTGATGAGCGGTCCTGTTCGTGCCCTCGCCACGGTCCTGCAGCGCATATCCGAGCAAGGTGGTGCGGCTGCTGCGGAAGAGTCTCCGGAAGAAGAAGCTCCTGCGGCTGAGGCCGAGTCGGAGACCGAGGCCGCTGCAGAGGAAAGTCCTGCAGCCGAGGAATCGGCGGAGGAACCCGAAGCATCGGCCCCAGCGGATGAGCCTGCGGCAGAAGAGAGCTCTGAAGAAGCATCTGAAGAGGCCGAAGAACAGAAGACGGAATAGCCGACATGCCGCGAGTGCGGTGATGCAGACATAGTTAGTTTGAAGAGCGGCCTGTTGGCCAGGAGATACAAGATGGCGATAACCAAAGAAGAACTGATCGACGGTATCAAGCAGATGTCAGTGCTCGACCTTGCGGAGGTCGTTAAGGCTCTTGAGGAAGAGTTCGGCGTTTCCGCTGCAGCGCCTGTCGCGGTAGCTGCTGCACCTGCGGCTGGCGGCGAAGGCGGCGGTGGCGAAGCTGCTGCTGAGAAGGACGAGTTCAACGTTGTCCTTAAGGAAGTCGGCGGAAACAAGATCGCGGTCATTAAGGCCGTTCGTGAGCTCACACCGCTCGGCCTGAAAGAGGCCAAGGACCTGGTGGAAGCTGCACCTAAGCCCGTCAAGGAAGGCGTAGCGAAGGAAGAGGCCGACGAGGCCAAGTCCAAGCTGGAAGAGGCTGGCGCTGTCGTAGAACTCGCCTAGTTCTAACCACTTCTGATCACACGAGCGGTCCTGTCTCTGAAAAGGCAGGACCGCTTTTGTTTTAAGGTTGCCGATCCGCGGTAGGGCAATCTGCCTAGATCACTGCCACCGGAATGAGGAGACGATGACTGAACCGGGCGACGCAACTGAAGAGGCGAAAGCACTGGAACTGGAGAAGCTTCGGCAGGCTGCGGCACAGAGTTGGGGTAGTGAACGTGCTGAGGCGATAGAACCTGCATTGGTTAAGGCCGCTGCATCCATCGCGAGGCTTGATCTTCTGCAGTTCTCTCGGGACGACGCTCCGGCCTTTTATCTTCACGAGACAGAGCCGGAGAACCCTCGTGACTGACCTCTCTCTAGATTCAGTCACTCGAATCGCTCAACTCGTCAGGGACGGCGCGATGTCGTCTGCAGATGTTGTGACCGGGGCCCTTGATCGCATAGAGCAGACAGATGGCCTGCTACAGGCTTGGGAGACGGTTGATCGAGAAGGTGCATTGGCGCAGGCGGATCTGGCGGATAGTGCATTAGCTCGCGGTGAAACGCTTGGGCCGTTGCATGGAGTCCCGGTCGGGATCAAGGACATAATCGCGACCGCTGGTTTGCGCACTTCGATGGGTTCACCTATCTACTCAGACAATGTGCCGACGCAAGATTCGACAGTGGTCGCCCGTCTGAAAGGCGCAGGTGCGATAGTTCTGGGAAAAACTGTCACCGTCGAATTCGCAATGTCTGATCCCCCGCGGACGCTTAATCCCTGGAACAGGGCGCGAACACCTGGTGGCAGCAGCAGCGGCTCAGCGGTTGCCGTCGCTTCGGGCCATTGCTCGGCAGCACTCGGTACTCAAACTGCCGGTTCCGTCATTCGGCCTGCTGCTTATAACGGGGTGATCGGCTTCAAGCCAACTTACGGACTGGTGCCGCGTAAAGGTGTTTTCCCGGTCAGTTGGACACTGGACACAGTGGGCTGGATGACGCAGACCGTCACGGATGCGGCCGTGCTCATGGACGTTCTGTCCGGGGCAGATAGCTCAGACCCTTCAGCCGTTCGATCCAGGCGCAGTGGCAGTTACGCTGCGTCTGTCAGCGAACACATAGGCGCTCCGAAACTCGGAATAGTATCGGGAGATATCGAGCGCCACGCATCCGTTGAGATGCAGGCACACATGTTCGAATTGATCGAGCTGCTCAGGCAAGGTGGCAACTGGGTGGAGTTGTTCGATCTGCCGTTTTCCTACCTCTATATAAGGGACGCCAAGCTGGCCATCGATTCCGCGGAGACCTACCAGGTTCACAGGCAGACGATTGCGGAACGACCGGAACACTACGGGCCAAAGGCACGGGAAAAGATCGAATCCGGTGCGTTAATCCCAACCAACTCATACCTTCTGGGACAGCGGCTACGCAGGCAGTTCAGGCGGGAAATGGATGAGAGCCTCGCCGCGATGGATGCTCTGATCATGCCTGCGGCGGAAGGACCGGCACCGAAAGACCTCTCGACTACCGGTAATCCGGACTTCCAGTCGCCATGGACCACCGCTGGACTCCCGGCGATCACCATCCCGACGGGTATCAGTCGGGATGGCATGCCGCTTGGGGTACAGATGGTTGGGCGCGGCCATGACGATGCGCGCCTTTTGCGTGCCGCCAAGTGGGTCGAGGAGCGGGTCCGATATGAGCGAAAACTACCGCCACTGGCTGTTCCGAGTTGATATCTCCCTAGAACAGGCTGTGTGACTGGCCACCGTCTACGTTGATACATGCCCCCATGATCAGATCTGCGTGCGAGGAAGCCAGGAAAGCGACCGTTGCGCCAATAGGTTCCGGCCAGCCGAACTTACCTGCTGGCAAGTTGCGTTCGATGAACTCCTCAACCTGCTCAGGCGTGTTGTTGTTCATGAACCTGTCCCAGGATCCGCCGGGGAAAAGGATCGAGCCCGGGGCGATGGCGTTGACGGTTACGCCTTCACTGGCCATCGTCATGGCAGCGTGCTTTGTAGCAGCGATCATCGCCGCCTTTGCCGTCATGTAGGGAGCCGTACCTCCGTGCTCGCGACCATAGATCGATGCGATATTGATCACACGCCCCCAACCGCGTTCCTTCATGCCAGGTAATGCCAGCTTCATCAGCCGCACGGCCGACCAGAGATTCACGTCCATCACCTTCTGGAAGTCTTCCACTGACGAGTTCAGGACGTCACTGGTGCCCATGCTGCCACCAACGTTGTTGACGAGAATGTCAATCTGCCCGAGGTCTCCATTCACGGTCTGGATCAAGTGATCCGCCGCATCAGCATCACCGAGATCGGCCACGCTCGCGCTGACCTTCACACCGAGCGCACGGATCTCGTCGGCAGTCTCATTCAGAGTGTCCTCACCACGAGCACAGATCCCAACGTTGACACCCTCCCGAGCCAGGGCCAGAGCTGCCTGCCGCCCGAGTCCTCGGCTTCCGCCGGTAACAAGCGCGTTCTTTCCTGCGATGCCGAGGTCCATGTCAGAGTCCTTTATGCGGTGGGGAGTTTGTGATTTCGGTGTGTATTCGACAGCATTACGAATGAGTCGGACCGTTCGCGGGTGTCTGGATGCGTGATCGGTATCTACGTTTCGTAACAGGCGAGTAATTCTAGCCGCAGAGACTACAGTGTGCAGATTAGGCGTGGCGGGACCGTTGGCGTAGGCATAGGTGAAGTTGAACTTGTGTAGAAGTGCGAAAACACACATGAAAATGGGCGTTTTGGCGCGTGGTTCTCAGCTTGACGCTCGAATTTGGGGTGGTGTATCTTGACCCGGTGCCGCAGGGATGATCTCGGCGCGCGTAAATCGTGGTTGGCACGTAAAATCATCGCAACTTGCACTCGGTCCGCGGGTAATGATCGCGGTCGAGCGCGTATAAAACACCTTTAGATGCAGAAACTGGTAGGCCGTTCGAGTTCAGATCGGTCTCTAGAGGGCGGTATAGCATGCCGTCCGGCCGGGAGGCAGCCCATGCTAGGCTCCGCAATCCCAAGGCGATGGGTAATCTCATTCGCTTTGGTGGGATTGGTAACTCTATTTGCTGTTTCGTACTCGGCAATGTGGTCGAGTACGGCGAACGCTGATTCGCAAGGGCCTGGTTCTGGCACCGGCAACAGTGTTGTCTTGGACGCAGAAGACACCCTCGAGTCAGCGGACCCGCTACCCAAGGGAATTGTTCTCTCTCCGGGCCAGCAGACCTCGATCACAATGAACCTGATCAACCTTAACGGTGATCCGGCCAGTGGCTTGCCCAACACGACGTTCCAGTGGAACATCATCAGTGGAAGTGGTGTGAGCATCGTGGCTGGTGGCAGCTCGGCAACTGTTGTAGTCCAGGGCACCGGCAGCGGTACCGCTACTCTTGAAGCCCGGGCTACACAGATCCAGGAAACGCAGGATTGGATCGTCATTCGTGAGGCCCCAATCTCTGTTGTCCAACCTGGCCCAACAGCAACACCACCTCCAGCTCCAACAAACCCGGGTACACCGCCTGCGTCAATCCCTAACTCACAGGGAGTAGTGACACCTGAAGGCGCATCACTCGTTTCGTCAGATGGAGTAGAGACCGGTTCTAGTCCAGAAGGCCAGGCCCTGGCAGACCGCCCAGCGGTTCTGGTACGACCTGGTTCTGTAAACGATTTCTTTGGCATCAGCGTAGAGTCGATTGATCTCGATTCGCTGGCTCCGATGCCATCGCGATTCATGCGTGGTAGTTCTGCCGCTAGCATCACGTTCTACGACTCCAATGGAGTGGAACAGACCAACTTCAGGTTGCTCCGTTCTGCGAGAGTGTGTTTGCCGACCGCCTCAAGCGACCTGGTTAATGGCATCTCCAATGTCAAGATCCTTCGCTTCAGTGATGCGGTTAACCAGTGGGTTGAGCTCACGACCAACTACAACGTGATCACCCAGCAGGCCTGTGCGAACGCCTCGAACTTCTCGAACTTCGCGATAGGTGTGCAGGAACTGCCTCCGACACCTGGTGCGGACGGCGGCTTGCCGGCAACAGGTGGCTGGAGCCCGACTACGGGCATGCTGCTCCTGGCTGGCCTGCTCGGACTCGTCCTGATCGGCGGCGGTGCCGTCTCGATGAGGCGAGCAAGGAACGCTGCTCGACCTGAGTAGTCAGTACGTGACAGGTAGATTATTGAGAGGGACCCAAACGGGTCCCTCTCTTGTTTGCTCGGAGATTCTGACAGAATCGATCCAGATATGAGTTCCGAGCCTGAAACCAACTCGCCTGCTTACAGTCCATTGCTGCGCCCAATAATCGGTCGGCCAGTGCTTTCGGCAAGCATCTTGCTGTTCCTGGCCGCCCTGATCCTGTATAGCCTCACGATGGCACCGGGACTGACCTGGGAGAACGAAGGTGGTGACGGGGGAGACTTCCTGGCCGCCGCTCACACCTGGGGTATCCCGCACCCGACCGGATATCCGACCTACCTTGTGCTGCTCAGAGGATTCAGCGAGATCATCTGGTTCGGCAACGAAGCTTCAAAGGCCAACCTTTTTTCGGCGATAACGGGAGCCGCAACCGTCCCATTTTTCTTCCTTGCTGCGCGCAAGATGTTGCTCAGGCTACCTGTGACCGACACGAGAGGTAGGAGACTACCGTTTTCTGTCGCGTTAGTTGTCGCTCTGGCATTTGGTGCTTCGAACCTTCACTGGTCTCAATCGACGATCACCGAGGTGTACGCACTCAACGCTATGTTTGTCGGCCTTTTTCTCTGGTTGGCGTTCGTAGCACGAGCACGAATCGAGCAAGGTGAGAATGCGGTTGCGTTGCGGGCAGCTTTGACGTTCCTGCTGGGCATTTCGTTCGGCAACCACGTTACGGTGAGCTTCATAGCTGTGCCCTTTGGAATCTGGCTGTACTGGCCCCTGTTGCAACGCGACGCTCGAGCCCTGCTCAGAGAGTGGCAGCCATTCTTAGGGCTGATAGCCGGGTTGGGGATATACGCGTATGCGCCAATAGCTTCACTTCAGGATCCGCCTCTTAACTGGTTCTTCCCGGACAGTTTCGCCGGCTTCAGGTCTATGGCGTCGGCTTCCCTGTATCAGCCGTATGTGTTCGGACTTGCGCTTGAATCCGTGGACGATCGTGTAATCGCTGCGTTTGACATATGGCTCACTCAGTTCACTGCTTTAGGAGCGATCCTGGGGATAGCAGGAGTCACATTTCTTTGGGGACGAAACAGGGGATTCACGATCGCGGGACTGGCCTCATTCTTGTCACTGGTGATCTACGCAATCGCCTACAACTCGTTCGATTCCTACGTGTTCCTGATACCTGCGTTTATAGTTTTCGGACTGTGGGTTGCGGCTGGTCTCCTCAATCTCACAGTGAGCCTGATGGCCTTCGCAGAAAAGGCAACTGCTGGCTGGCTTAAGGACAACAGCAGGCGAATGGCACCCGCGATTCTCATTGCAGCGGTAATAGGCATGCCAGTATGGTCGGTAGCTTTCAATTACGGAGGCATCGATATAAGCGATGACACGGAAGCTCAGGAGTACATGGACAGCGCATTCCTTTCGGCAGGGGAGAGCGCAATCATCATCTCAGAAGACATTCCGACGTTTGGATTGTGGTACCAGTCACTGGTTGCTGAACCCGAGCAAGACGTTGCAATAATCGCGGTTTTCCTGCTGCACTTTGACTGGTACTGGGAGCATATCCAGCGACAATTCCCAGACCGGATACCGAACGGAGACGTAGTTGGAGCAGTAAGGCGAATTGACGCAATCGTGGCCAACAATATCGGAGCGAAGCCAATATTCCTTGTGCGTGACGACGCCTCATACTCCGGCCGATTCAACCTGGTCGAAGATGGGGTGCTTTTCAGGGTCACCGGTTAGGCCGATTCCGGGTTACACTCTCGCCTGCGGTTCCCGGCCAGTCGCAGCTTCTCTTCTCCAACGGAAATCCAAGTTTGCCGCCAGCTCCCAACGGTCTGACAGTTACACCGCTACACGGCATTCCGTCCATTGAGCCCGGCGATGATCTGGCGGCACGGCTCATCGATTCGATAACTGCTTCAGGTATCAAGTTGTCATCAGTTGACGTGCTTGTGGTGGCGCAGAAGATCGTTTCTAAGGCCGAAGGCGCTCTTGTTGACCTTGGTACCGTTATACCGGGCGAAAAAGCTATCGAAATCGCTGAATCGGTACGCAAGGACGCCCGGCTGGTTGAGGTGATACTTGCGAACAGCCGCCGAGTGGTCCGCAGCGTGCCAGGCGTGCTGATAACCGAAACAATTCACGGCTTTATCTGTGCTAACGCAGGGGTCGACTCATCCAACTCGGTATCGGCAGACACTGTAGTGCTTTTACCCGCGGATCCAGACAGATCCGCGCTTGAACTCCGCCGGGCGATAGAGCGAGAAACCGGCATCGCGCCCGGGGTGATCATCTCCGACACGTTTAACCGTCCCTGGAGGCTGGGTAGCATCAACGTGGCTATTGGATCGGCAGGTTTCGCACCACTCCTGGACGCCCGTGGCTCTACCGACGATTCTGGAAAGAAGCTGCACGCTACGATGGTCTCGCTGGCGGATGAGATAGCTTCAGCCGCACAGCTCGTGATGGGAGAGACAGGTGGTGTCCCTGCCGCGGTCGTGCGCGGCCTGAATCTAGAACAATCGGAAGAAGGCGCAGCTTCGCTTCGGCGTGACCCGGAGCGAGACCTTTTCAGGTAGTCCAGACCAAATTGGCTAAGGCTTTACTTCTTAGCCGGCTGCTTTTTAGCGTTGGCGTTCGGTGACTTTGTTCCGTACCAGGACGAGTATTCGAACGAGTTACGGAACTCCTGGTGGACGCCGCAGCGCTTGCACTTGCCTTTGCTCACAGCTCCGTTCGGCGGCTCAATCACCCAGTGGTGCGTGCAGCCGTTGTCCGCTTCGTCGGTAGTTGCAGTGGTGTCTTCGGAAGCGGAGGAAGCCTTGGCCATGAAATGCTCTCTTTAACTCGTCTAATCGCCAACGCTGCAACCGCAAGATCGATCAACTGAATTGCAGTGCAACCCTATAATTCTACCGCGAAACGGGCGATCTTGCTGAGATTGAGTTGAACTAGGAGCGGAGGCCTTGGATCAGCGGCTAGTGCCGCTTTTCATGCCCGGGAACGTGCCCTCGACGTAACGGATGACGCCGATGGTGATGGGAATGGCGATTACGACGCCGATGAAAAAGCCGCCGACTCCTTCGATTGCCGATCCAATCAGCGACGGCACAAGGATCGCCAACAAGATGACCATCTGATCTGTGAAGTCGTTTCGCAGATTTTTCATTTAGCTACCGCCAACCTGTGAGTTTCAACTGTAGTACGCGAATCTTTATCGTACTACGTTCGGACGATCAATTCGGCGCTGCCGTTCGCCTGAGTACATCGAGGTCTTTCTGAGACTAATCGAAGCCCACCATCTCACGAATGGCATTCATGTCGATCGAATCTCTGACCACGCTTGCCAGGCGATCGTACTCAGCATCCATCGAAAAAGGCCGAACGGTTGGAGCTTCGATGCCCTGTGTCCTGGCCACACCATTCAGCAGATTTTGCAACGTCCCCGGAGAGTCGAATAACCCATGCACATAGCAGCCGAACACGATCCCGTCTCTCGAAGCTGTTCCGTCCGGGCGCTGAACGCCGTCTCCACGATCGAGTGTCAAAAGCGAATTTGCTTCCTTCGATTCGATGCTGGTCGTTTCACCTGTGTGTATCTCGTAACCGGTTCCACTGACACCGCCGCCGAGCGCTGAACCGGGATTCGTATGGAACCTGACTCGACGCGTTATCTTGTCCTGGCCAAAGATGGTGTCAACAGGGAGCAACCCGAGCCCGTCCTCAGCGTCCGGCTCTCCGCCATCTGCGCCAGTAGGGTCGTTAAGCTGCTCGCCGAGCATCTGATACCCGCCACATATCCCGATGGTCGAGGCTCCGCGTTTCGCGGCAGCACGTACCGCTGCGTCCAGTCCCCGAGACTTCATCCACCTCAGATCGGCGATGGTGTGCTTGGTGCCTGGAATGATCACGATATTTGCCTCATCTAGCTCACGAGGGTCGGTGACGAATCTGACACTGACTCCGGCGCGTGCAAGCGGGTCGAAGTCGTCGAAGTTTGAGATCCGTGGCAGCCTGATTACCGCCGCCTTCACTGAACCTCCGGACCTCAGCGCCAGTTCACGATCAAGTGACATCCCATCTTCTTCACGTATCTGCAGGTCAGGAACCATTGGAACCACTCCTAGGACCGGCACACCTGTTCGCTCAGCAATCATTTGAGGAAGCGGTTCCAGAAGTGACCTATCGCCTCGAAAACGGTTGATGATCAGTCCCTTAACCAGCGATCGCTCATCAGGTCTCAGAAGTTCAAGGGTTCCCAGCAGTGAGGCGAAGACGCCGCCTCGGTCGATATCGCCCACGAGCAGCACAGGTGAATTCGTATGAAGAGCGATCTCCATGTTTACGATGTCGCGGTCCCGCAGGTTGACCTCTGCAGGTGACCCTGCACCCTCCATCACCACCAGCTCATACTCGGCCCGTAGTCGCCCCAGCGCCGCCTTAACCGACTCCCAGAGCCTCTCGCGTCCTTCGTAGTAGCTCCGGGCTTTGAAGCTGCCTGCGGACTTGCCGTTGAGGACCACCTGGGAGCGGCCGTCACCCTCGGGCTTAAGCAGGATAGGGTTCATGTCGGCAGATGGCTCCACTCCGGCTGCAGCCGCCTGTACCGCCTGTGAACGTCCTAGTTCCAGTCCATCTGGGGTCACGAAGGCGTTGTTCGACATGTTCTGCGCTTTGAACGGTGCCACATGAACTCCGTCCTGTAGAAAGATCCGGCACAGGGCGGCGGTAAGGGCACTCTTTCCTACTGACGAACCCGTCCCGAGCACCATCAGTGTTTTTGCTGGCATGTGCTTCTGGTATCCCATTGCGCGGCCTGGCTGATTCACCACAAAAAGTGACGAACGACTAAAACTCCACGCCTTTCTGGGCAGTCACACCTTGCTCCTCGTACGGGTGTTTGATCGCCCGCATCTCCGAGACAAGATCGGCGAATTCGATCAGCTCTTTCTGGGCGTTTCTGCCGGTGAGAATTACGTGCATATTCTCGGGTCGCTTGCTCAGCGTATCGATCACGTCAGAGACCTCGATCCAGCCATAGCGAATCGGATATGTGATCTCGTCGAGCATGAAGACGTCGTAGTCGCCGGACAAGATCATTTCAGACGCTGTCTTCCAGCCATGTTTAGCACGCTCTGCATCAACATCCAGGTCGTGCGAGGTCCAGGTGAAACCTCTCCCAGCGGGGATAACCTCGACGCCCATCTTCGCAAGTGCCATATGTTCGCCGTACTTGCTCGTCTGGCTTTTGATGAACTGCAGAGCGGCGACATTCATGTCGCGCCCCCAGGCCCTCAGCAACATTCCGAATGCGGCCGTGCTTTTGCCTTTCCCGTTGCCAGTGTTGATGATCACAAGACCCTTGTGTTTCTTCGGAAGTCGTTTTTTGGGCGGCAACTGGTTGCTCCTTTTAGTGAGTTCTCACGAATCTAGGACGACTAATAAGACGGTCAATCGATCTCCTGATGCGCCCGACGAAAATCGTAGTTCGCAACGGAGAATGGCTTAAAGAATTCTTCAGGATTGCAGAATATGGTCGCGTACTGTGCGATCATTAAGAGGTTTGGTCACCAAACCAATGGACATCCCATAGCGGAAGCAGAGGGCGATGGCTGAGCCGATAATCCAGGCAGATAACGTTATCAAGACGTACCGTTCCAGGGACGTCGAAGTAGAGGCACTGAAGGGCATTAACCTGAACGTTGCTGCAGGCGAAATGGTTGCTGTTATGGGGCCCTCGGGTTCCGGCAAAACCACCCTGCTTAACTGCCTCTCCGGACTCGACGGTATCGACTCCGGTGATATCAAGATCAACTCGCAGTCCCTCTCAGGCATGTCTGACAACGCCCTCAGCGAGTACCGGGCCCGTTTTATGGGGTTCGTTTTCCAGTCGTTTAATCTCCTGCCTGTTCTCAGTGCACGAGAAAACGTCGAGTTACCACTGGTGCTTGCCGGGGTCAGCAGCTCAAAGGCGAAAGGCATCGCCATGGAGAAGCTTGATCAGGTTGGACTGGCTGACCGCGGTGGTCACACGCCAGCGGAGCTATCCGGTGGCCAGGCCCAGCGAGTCGCCATAGCGCGCGCACTTGCTAATGACCCTGCGATCGTCTGGGCAGATGAACCCACTGGAAACCTGGACTCTGAAAACAGTGCCGACATCATGAACTTGCTCACTCGCATGAACAAAGAGCAAGGTCAGACATTCGTGATCGTCACTCACGGCCTCGAGGTCGGTGAGCTAGCAGACCGCATTGTGTTCATGCGTGACGGTGAAATCGAGAGCGAGAGGGCCGGCACCGGCGCCGCCGCTCCGGGTGCGACGGTCTAATGAAGGAGTTCTTCGGACTCGATATGCAAGTGCTGGCCACCGTGCTAGCGCTGTTGTTGATCGTTTCACTTCTTGTGGTCGCGTTCCTCGCCATGCGCAACCGCATTCTCGTGAAGCTCGCGCTGCGTAACATTCCACGCAGGCCTGCTCAGACCACCCTGATCGTCTTCGGGCTGATGTTGTCGACGACGATCATCGCCGCATCCCTGGCTATCGGTGACACCGTTGCTGGTTCGATCCGAGGCACCGTTCTCGATGCGCTGGGTGAGACCGATATACGCGTGAGATCTGCGGTAAATCCCGGAGATATCGTCGCAGACAACTACATCGATTCTGAAGCTCAAAAGGCTGTGCTTGCTGTTGCTGCGGACCAGCCGCGAATCGATGGTGTGCTGCCGCAGATTCGGGAAACGTTGCCGGTTTTGAACAACCGGACTCAGTTGACTGAAGCTCGAATGAACGTCGTCGGCTTTGACCCGGACAGGACGACCGGATTTGGCGAGATTCGAGCAACCACTGGCGAGACTGTCACCATTGCATCACTCGGAAGCAGTGAAGCGCTGATCAACGAGACAGCAGCCGATGAGATTGATGCGCAGGCTGGAGATTCTCTGACTCTGGTCACGCCGACCGGTCGTCATGACTTCACGCTTCGAGCGGTTGTGCGCGATGGAGGCCTTCCTGCAAATGACGACCGCCTCATTCTTTCTTTGTCTGAGATGCAGCGGATCATGGACCGGGAAGGCGAAGTTAATCGTATAGACATCTCACTTGACTCCGGCCGCGCCGGTTCTGAGACCCTGTCCGACGAAGTGGCGGAGAAGCTCAGGGTCGAGTTCACAGACCCAGAAGTCGCTAACCTGCTATTCGGTTCATTGAGCGAACCCGAAGTAATCGCAGCGATTGAAACGCGCATCGAAGAAAACCCTGGCAATTCGATCAACGCCGGTACTGAAGACGACCTGAATGAGTTGCTGGGATTGCTTCGCTCTGGCGAGTCGGGGGCAGACAGGTTCCGAGCTCTTGTCGCCAAATCCCAGGTTTCTGGTCAGGTGGTTGCCGCGGTAGAAGCTGCAGGGCTTTCCGAACGAGTCTTGCCGTTGACCTTCCTGTTTATCCAGGTGGAGCTTCTCGGCGTAGATGAGATAAAGCAGGACGGTCTCGAGATCGCCGAGTTCTTCGGCAACATCTTCGTGACCTTCTTCTCGATCTTTGGCTCTTTCTCGATCATTGTCGGACTGTTGCTGATCTTCCTCGTGTTTGTGCTCCTCGCTGCTGAGCGTTCAAACGAGATGGGAATCGCCCGCGCCGTTGGCACGAAGCGTCGACACCTTGTCCAGATGTTCACATTCGAAGGTGTCGCTTATTCAGTCGGCGCTGCGATAGTCGGTACGATCATTGGTCTGGCGGCTTCGCGCGGTCTGGTTGCCCTGTTGGCTAATGCAATCGGAGCGGATGACGCAGGATTCTCGTTCACTTTCAGTATCACTGTGACGTCCGTGATTGCCGGATTCTCGTTGGGTCTGCTGCTCACGCTAATCACCGTCGGGATCTCTGCCTACCGCGTTAGCAAGCTCAACATCGTGGTAGCCATTCGCGGCCTCCCGGCTGAACTTGTGCCATCGGAGTCCTTGCCGATTAAGCAGCGGCTTCTGAACATCGGCAAGGCGCTTATCTCTCCGCTCTGGCAGCTGTACAGGCTTGCGACACAGAGCCGGAAAGACCTGACTGTCGGCAGGGACATCGCGATATTCTTCTCATACCTGTTGATCCTCCCCTGGCTCGTGAACATCTTCCTGTCTCTCTGGAAGTTCATCAGCCCGTGGTACGGGACGGGAATCCCGCAGATCGTTATCGGGTTGCTTGGTGCGATAAGTGGGATCAATGCCTCATCGGCGTTCCTGTTCACGATCCTCACCAGCATCTTCCTGGTTGGTGTTGGGCAGTTCGTGCGTTGGATCACTTATCGCAACGGAATGCGGCGAGAGGTGTCCGACAGGCTCGGCTTCACATTGATGGGTGCGCTTGTGCTCATATTCTGGGCATTGCCGTTCAGCGCGCTGGAAGGCATAACCGGCGTCTTGAGCGGTGGTATCGAGATGTTCATCGTCTCCGGTGTCTGGATGGTTGCGTCCGCCGTCTGGCTGGTCATGTACAACGCTGATCTGATCACGAACGCCATGCAGGCGACGTTCGGGCGTAACCGCTCGCTGCGGCCGATCCTGAAACCGGCCATCGCGTACCCGACCTCGTCACGTTTCCGAACGGGTTTGACCGTCGCCATGTTCGCCCTTGTCATCTTCACGATGATGGTGTTCTCGATCTTGAACAACCTCGGCTCAGACATCATCAATACACCGGAGAAGTCGACCGGTGGCTTTGATATCCGGGCCGAGACCAGTGCCGACTTGCCTGTTACAGATATAGAACAGGCGATTGCAGATTCACCGAATCTGAACTCGTCAGATTTCACATTGATTGCGTCCAGCACGGACTTGCCAGGAGAAGCACGACAGGCCGGGGCTGAAGAAATTCGGTTCCTGGATGTTCCCGTGCGCGGAGTTGACGACAACTACCTGCGGAACGTGCAGTTCGAGATGTCGCACTACGACCCTGCCTATCTGCCAGATGGCATCGACACCAACGACAAGCAGGCCGTTGCGAGAGCCATCTGGAACCGACTGGCTGACGATCCGACCCTTGCTGTCGTCTCCAATTCCCTCCTGAGTGTTCCTGCTGGCGACGGCGGATTCAACTTCGACAGCGGTGGATTCGAGATTGAGGGGATAGCCCAGGATGACGACGAGGTAATTGAGGCCGTCGAAGTCAGCATCAGGCAGCCTCGTAGCCAGGGTGAGACCGTTCAGCGAATGGTTATCGGGGCTGTTGACGCTCTTGCCGGTCAATTTGAATCGACTGACGGCTCGTCTCCCGTTTCGATCACCATGAGTGCTCGTGTATTCGATGCGATTGCAGAAGAACCTGTGCCATTCACGACTTACAGGTTCCAGCTGGCACCGGGAGTTGACGCTGGCCGAACCGCTGCTGCAATGGAAACTGCGTTCCTCGACAACAGCATGCTTGCAACGGACACACTGGAAGAGATTGAAGATGGCATCGCCCAGAATGATGCGTTTGGCCGCCTATTCCAGGCGTTCATGGGCCTTGGCCTCGTGGTTGGCGTTGCTGCGCTAGGCGTGCTCTCGTTCAGGGCCGTCGTGGAACGCCGCGTCTCGATTGGCATGATGAGAGCGATCGGTTACAAATCTCAGATGATCCAGACCCAGTTCCTGATCGAGTCGGTCTTCGTGACAGTGCTCGGTACTGCGTTAGGCCTTGGCCTGGGCGCGTTGATCTCCTGGAACATCGTCAACGACATCCGAGAGACGACCGACAATCTCAGCTATTCCGTGCCGTGGGCCACGGTGTCAGTGATCGTGATTATCGCCATCATCGCGTCGCTGCTCACAACGCTCATACCGGCAAGGCAGGCTTCGAAGATCTTCCCGTCCGAGGCGCTCAGGTACGAGTAAGGTCACAGCCCGCCGCGACGGATATCGGCTCGTAGATTTACGCGCCTGGGGTCCAGCAGTCTTCGAGCCATGCTGAGCTGTTCTGGTGTATCGACATCGAAGAAGCTCAACAGCCGCGGATCGTGCTGTTCGGCCTCCTCTTCAGTCATTATCGAGACACGCGGGCCGTCATCCGACGAGGCCTCGAAGAGACGTGTCGGTGAGCTTTCTCCGTGTGATAGAGCTTCGGCAATTAGCTCAATCCAATCGTCTACCACCAGAACAGCGTGAAGTGGATTGAGGCGCCCTTGTACTCTGGCCAGCACGGTCTCCAGTCGATCTCCAACCTGCATTGAAGCAGCGATCATGGCTTCTATGAGCCTGCGTGAAAGGAACGGGTAGTCTGCTCCGGTTACAAATGCGAGAGGTGTCACGGCGGCGGTCAAACCGGCATGAATCGCAGCTAAGGGACCTTCATATGGTGCCGTGTCCGTCACGACATGCATCCGCAATGCGATTGCCGTGTCTGGTGCGTGATCTCCCTGTTCTTCGCGGGCCACGAAGACGAGTTCGTCACACAGTTCACGTAGCGTGTCAGCGACCCGGGCCAAAACGAGTTTGCCGCCAAGCTGGATCATGGGCTTGGGCGTGCCAAGACGTGTGCTGCGGCCTCCGCCCACAACAATGCCTGTGACCCCGCTCCGCCGTCGGCCCTTCACCGGATGGCCTTCTTATCGCCAGCGGGAGGTTCCAGCACTTCGGCATTTGGATAGAAGCGGGACCAGGCGAACCAGAAGCCGGTCTGACCGGGCAACATGTTCAGTCGTTTTCCCTTCAACTCACCTGAGACGCACTCACCGCTCACTGCGCGCCATCGAGATCCGGTCTGTGAGTCGGTTAGAAACCATGGTTCGTAGTTGATTCGGCGGCGAATATCGATCTCGTCTGGATCGGGCTCCGGGCGCATCGGGTTTCTCGACTCGCCGGAGAAAGTGAGCGTCCGGCCATCGACCACGCGACTAAATGCAACCGCCGTGGCGCTGAGTCGTTCGTGTGCAACGAGAATGGGCTCTCCGCCGAGATCATCATTTATGAGTGGCCGCTGGATGAGAGCCGGATACGGGTAGCTGCGGGCCTCGCCATTCAGCTCAACACCCAGCACATTGTCCTTGTCGTGCCACCTACGATCTTTTGCTGACTGCTGATACAGGCCAGCGCGATCCGTGATGTAGTAACGCTCGAACATATCTGTTTCAGGTGTGCCGTCGTGTGACATCACTTCGGTTTGTGGAAACGCCGCAGACCATGCACGCCAGTTGGTTGCGACCACCGGTATCTGGCGCAGGACGTTCCCTCTTTGCGGCCCCACGACAGCCTGGCCGACAAATTGGACGAACTCGTTGCCGTGATGGTCAGCCAGAATTCCAGAGTTCAGGAGCGTCTTGCGGATCGTGAAGAGTTCGGGTTCGTCTTCGCCAGCGGACTCGACAACAAATGCCCGTCCTGAGTAGGTGACAGGCCACCAGGTCATGAATATGTGGACGCCATCCAGCACTTCGTGTGCGACTTCACGGACGCTCATGGCAGCCAGCGGATAGGCGATCGCGTATCCGTTGTATTCAATACCAAGCACTCGGTCCTCTGCCTCCATGCCGCCTTCTTCCGAATTGGCATCTTTCACGTTGAGGTACGTCGGCTCAGCGCCGGGCAATAAGCGCTGCTTACCGGTGGTCTTCCTGAGACGCTCGACATATGGTTCCTCAACACCGTGAAGCCGCAACAGAACCGGCTGAGCAAAGTAGGAGAGCTTGTACAGCACGAACACGATGAAGAATCCAGCCCAGACTGAGAAGAAGACTGCGGTTGGTCCGGAGTCACCAAGAGCAGCGAAGAGTCCAAATAGCGCCAGCGTGGCAACTACGAACACGACCACAGCGCGTCCTTTCGCTGTGAGAGGGATCGAATCTATCGCTACGTGAAGTTGGCGCATTCGCAGTCAGAACTCCAATCGTTATCAGGGTCCGGCGCCTGATTCTAACTTCCAGGTAGATCGAAGTAAGGCTTCGGGTGCCTCGCTGGCATCGCTATACTGCGGCCAGTCATTCAAACAGATCATATGAACACTGGGGAGAAACCATTGGTCGAACCATCCGTAAAGGTCTCTGATGAGTTGTTGGAAAAGTATCAGTCTGTCTCCAACGCCACCGTTCTCGGCCAGTTGCTACGACTTGGATACGACAAAACGTACATGCAGGGCGTTCACAGCCTGGCTCCTGGCAGGCGGCTGGTCGGTCGGGCCGTAACCCTGCGATACCTGCCTTCAAGGCCGGACCTCGCCAAGCGAGTGGCTACAGGCGCCCACGGCGAAGGCTTCAATGAAACACCCCGCTGGCAGGCTCTTGAAGCTCTCGGGCCTGGTGATGTGTTTGTCGGGGACGCGATGGGCCTTTCGGGAGTTTCGACCGGTGGCGATGTGGTCTTCTCACGCATCCTGACCAAAGGCGCAGCGGGACTTGTGACGGACGGTGGTGTCCGTGACGGTCACAAAGTCGTTCGGTATGGCTATCCGGTCTTCGGAGGGGCGAGCACACCCACGGTCGGTGAGCCGAATATCTTGCCGTATGCGGTGAATGAGCCCGTGCAGTGCGGTGGAGTTCTCGTCTGGCCCGGCGACATCATTCTCGGTGACGACAGCGGCGTTGTCGTTCTGCCATCGCAGCTTGCCGAGGAGATCCTCGATGAGTGCATCGAGCATGATGAGGTCGAGCAGGCGATCTTAGAGCACACGCAGGCAAACAAGATCTCGCCTAAGGGCTTTTATCCGTTCAACGATGAGACCCAGAAGATCTACGAGGCGTGGAAAAAGAAGCAGGGCAGTTAAGCAATGGCGGACGAAAGGCAGATTCAGATCACCGCCGGTGACGTGACAGTCATCGCAACTCTGAACGACTCACCGACTTCAGATGCACTGTGGGAGGCGTTGCCTCTTGAGGCGTCTGGTCAGACGTGGGGCGATGAGATCTACTTCGGCATTCCAGTCCAGGCGGAAAATGACGACTATGCCGAGGAGACTGTCGAGATGGGCGCCGTTGCCTACTGGCCACCAGGCAACGCGCTATGCCTCTTCTTCGGTCCCACCCCGATGAGCGCACCGGGGGAGATTCGGCCGGCATCAGCAGTCAACGTCATGGGGCAGATCGAAGGCGACTCTACGACTTTGAAATCCGTCTCATCCGGTGCCACGATCTCAATAGAACGGGCATGAGCGGAACATCAGACGAACTTCGTTCCGCCTGCGCCGCGGATTGGAAGAAAGCGCATGAGGACCATCCATTCGTGGTCTCCATGGGTGATGGAACTCTTTCCCTCGAGCGGTTCCAGTACTACATGCGACAGGACTACCTGTTTCTGATCGACTACGCACGAGTCCTTGCGTTAGCCGCAGCAAAGAGTCCGGGTCTTGACTCGATGGGGCACTGGGCCGCGTTGCTGGACGAGACGCTGAACTCAGAGATGGAACTGCATCGAGGATTTTGCAAGGACTTTGGCATCACGTTCGAAGAGTTGGAAGCCACGGAACCGATGCCAGCAACCGTTGCCTATACCGACCACCTCCTGCGATTAGCTTATGACGGAGACATTCACCAGCTCTCCGCGGCACTCCTTCCGTGCCAGTGGGGCTATGACGAGATCGGCCAGAATCTTGCAAAGGTGATTAAAGCGCCAGAAGAGTCCTTTCACGCGAGATGGGTCGCCGGTTACAACGATCCCGGCTACCGTGAACTGACAGCGTGGTTGCGTAATTTCGTCGACGATCTCGGCCTGTCCGCAACCGAAGACCAGAAACAACGCATGCTGAGTGCGTTTCGAGAAAGCACTCGCTACGAGTACCTGTTCTGGGAAGCCGCCTGGAACCTCCAGAAGTGGCCTGAAGCGTAGAGTCCTCGTTGTCATACTCTGTGGTCAATGAGCCTAAAAAATTCTGACATTGAGTTCAGATTGCACAGAATCTGTGAAGAAAACCCGCGACTGCCGACTGTGCGTTCACTCTAAATAGACGTGAACATGAATCTCATATCAGGCCGTAACCGTGTTTCTATTGGCGTGTTCGCTCTTGCGATGAGCGCTGTAGCAGTTGCCTGCGCAGAAACCACGGTCGAGCCTACTTCCGAAATCACGTCGACTCCCACGAACGGCGCCGGTGAAGCTGTCACTCCAGGAGCCACTCTCACTCCTCGATCCGGCGAGATCGTGATTGAAACACCTGTGCCAGCAGAAGCAGATCTGCGGGCAGCGCGAGTGATGTCTGAGCTTTTCGTGGACTTCTACGAAAACGACGTTGGTGGAGTGCAGTTGCCTGCGCTTGAAGCTGCCCTGGAACTAAGGCATCCCGGCCTGATCCCACCGCTAGTGGAGATCACTCGATTTGCCATCGAGGAAGACCAGGCTGAAGCGCTGGGCGATACGCTGCATCAGCTCACAGGCGAAAGCTTTGCCGGTGACGATTTCTTTGCCTGGCATGAGTGGCTTGGAAGCCAGGATTCAGTGACTTTGCCCGGCTACGCGAATTGGAAAGCCAATCTTTACTCACCGTTCGACACCAGCTTCCACAGCTTTCTTTACAACGGAGTTCCGACAACCATTCCGCTGGAAGGAATCCAGTGGGGTGGTGTTGCGCGCGATGGCATCCCGCCTCTGGAAAATCCGAACGTGATCCCGGGTCGTGAAGCTGCTTTCCTTGACCCTGAGGAACTCGTGTTCGGAGTCATCATCAATGGCGAGGTTCGGGCCTATCCATTCCGAATCATGAACTCACATGAGATGGCGAACGACATTCTCGGCGGCATGAACGTCACACTGTCTTACTGCACGCTCTGCGGCTCCGGCATCCTCTACAAGGGTGAAGTCAACGGGCAGGTCGAGACGTTCGGGACATCGGGATTTCTGTACCAGAGCAACAAGCTGATGTACGACCGGACCACTGAGACCCTCTGGCAGCAGCAGACCGGGCGACCGGTTGTCGGTGATCTCGTCGGGAGTGGCATCGAGTTGGAGAGCCTGCCGATGACCGTCGCCCGTTGGGGTGCATGGTTTGAGAAGCACCCCGAAACTACCGTCCTGTCACTCGAGCAAGGATTCCGCCGCACATACCACCACCCGGATGACGCCCGCGCGATCTACTTTGAGTACTTCCACGGTGATGCGCTTCTGTTCCCCGTCTGGGACCAGAACACCACTCTTGATGCGAAGACTCGTGTACTTGGTGTAAGACAGGGCGAGAACGCGAGGGCCTACATCGCCGAACAGGTGATTGATGCTGGCGTCGTGAATGACGCGGTAGCAGAAACTCCGATAGTCGTCGTTGGTGATGCCGAGTCTGAGTCAGTTAGGGCTTACAGGCGCGGTGATCGCACCTTCACAGTCGCCAATCAGAACAGTTTGGCCGACCAGGATGGGGTTGCATGGACAATCACCGAGGACGCACTCATACCTGAAGTGCCATTTCTTGACCCGCTTCCTCGCCAGACGGCTCAGGACGTGTTCTGGTTCGGCTGGACCAGCTTCTTTCCTGAAACCGAGCTCTGGCTACCGGCCGGCTAACTTTTCCGTTCACTTTCGACTCTCCGAGCTTGTTTTGTCGTCGCTGTGTATACTCCGGGCTGTTCAACAGGACGCATGAGAGGTCTGAATGAAGTTGCAGCAATTGGTGAACTTCAGTGAACGTGGCGCACTAGAAACGGTTTCGGTGCTGTTGTTAGTGACACTACTGCTGATCGCAATCGCAGTCGCGGTGTGGGCCGGTGTGACGGAACCGACCAGAGGGTAAGAGGTGGTTCATGAGCACGGTCAAGAACGCGATTCTCAATCCTGAACAACTCCTGCGATGGGCCGTTACAGGGGCGATAGTTATCGGTCTTGTTCACCTGATTCTCGATCAGGTGGCGTTCGATGGCGGTGGGGCAGACAGCTTACTGAAGGGGTTCTTTAACGACCTCTTCGCCGCAATTGTTGCTGTTGGGTATGTCGTCCTGGGTCTTGGCTTTCTTGAGCATGTTCGAAGAACCGACGGCGGCATAACGAGTCTGATGCCGTTCGGTCTACCACCCGCATCGCAACTAATCAGATTTTTTCCGATCGTGATTCTAGTAGTCGGGCTACTGCACCTAATTTTCAACTCGGACGCATGGTGGGATGCACCTCAGCGATGGTTCTGGTGGCAATTATTCGACAATCTCTTCTTCACGATCGCTATTCCAGTTGTGATGGTGGCCGCGATTGCAGTCCTTGATGCGCTAAACCAACGGGATTCAGTTCAAGCACCCGCAGACAACGCCGACGATCCAGATGCCGAGACCAAGGCGGAAGGGACCGAGTCATCATCGGCCGAAAAGACCGGGTTCTGGCCTGTTACAAACATTCAGCAATCGTTCGAGATAGTTAAGTACGCAATACCTGTACTAGCTGCGATCGGGTTGATCGAACTGATATTCGAAGGCTGGATAGCCGAGGGCGATCCATGGGCCTTCATCCTGAGTGAGTTTTTCTGGCGCCTGTCTGTCGTGCTCATGTTTGTTGGTCTCCTGCTCATCGCGCGGCTGATCTTGAACAGGCTGCTGGATGTTCAGCCCAAAGAACGAGGTGATTTGATCGATCATCTTGATCGTCCAGAGTCTCTCGGGAGATTCCTTCTTTTCGCCTATTCACTGGTGTCTGGTGCAGCCGTTCTGGCGATCCTCTGGGATGAACGCAACTCGCCTGCCTCTGATTTCTGGGCTGAGATGACCAGCCGTGGCCTGCAGATGGCTACAGGTTTCGTACTGTTGTACGCAGGCCTTTACGCTATTTCGTACTTGACCGGTGACTCACGCGCTGATCTCCCAGGCCTCATTAGAAAAGTAGGTATGGCGCTCTACACGATTCTGTACCTCGGCCTTATCGCCACGGCGCTGATCGTTTTCGTGGAACGGGAATCAGAAGGAAGCGAAATCTGGTACTGGTTCTTCAACACTATTGGCACGACCGGGCGTTCAGTGGTCGTTTTGCTTGGGATCTACGCAATAGCCCTTGCGGTGAACAACCGTGGTGCTGAGACGCCAGCCGAGGCGTAACTTCAAACTCACAGCGGTGGTCATCGCGTGTGTCACCTGAGTTCTACTGTGCGATCGAGCTCTGGTTGACCGTGGCTAATAACAGGCCATTTATACGATTCGTTCACAAGCTAGCCCGTGATGAACGAATCCTCGCCGCCGATTACTTTCCCGGGCATCCTTTTTCTGCATGGCCTGTAGCGGACACTCAGGCATCTGTAGTCGGTGTGGTCGGCTTGCTCCAAAAGTACGAGCAAAGTGAAACCAATGGTCTGGCTGTGGGCCGCCAGCTTCCTCAGAATTCCTGCGCAAGCGCCTGATCAGCACGATGCTGCTCGGCTGCCTGAATTTGTTACTTGAGAGGAAAAATGAAGACCATTCGCAGATCGCTCGTACTGTTGACTGTAAGTGCGCTGGCCCTGACAACGATCACCTCGGTGATGGCCGATGGTGAAGATGACTCATGGGCGGCCAGTTTTGAAGCGTACGGCTGGATCGGATCCTGGCTTGGTGGAGGATCTGCTCCGGAGGCTGAATTCGAGTTCGATGAATCTGGTCTGAAGTCGATAAGCATTGAGGCAACTGACCAGCACATTGAGGGCGAATTGACTGCGGTGCTGGTATGTCTGGAGGGTGATTGCGAAACCTTCGGAGGCAACAGCTTCGACAAAGAAAGCGTGGTCGGGCTGTCCGGTTACGAGATGATGCTCGACGTGAAATCGATCGAACTAATCCCGTACACCGTGCCTTCTTCCTCTGGTGGCAAAGGGCTCCTCGCTGAAGTGGTTAGCGGCGATATCATCGGCGAAGTCTCCGGCGCATTCCTTACAGGTGAAGGTGAAGGCAAGACGGCTGGTGCTCTGAGCCTTGGATTGGAGGGCACGGCGGCATTTACCTGTTTCGCTCCTTACCCGGGTCCATTGGACCCCTGCATCTCAGGCGGTGGTTTGCTGCTTCCCGTGGATCTAGACTTTGTGGCGGAGGGTGAGTACGCAATCGACATCACGGAGCATGCTGGTGGCGAACCGGAAGACGTTGTGTTCGAGTTAGGCAGCATTGCGCTGGACATGATGCTCCACGTTGACCTGAACGAATTCGCAGCGCACCCGGAGAGCGCCATTGTGTCCGAAGGCGTCGTGACGGTGACCGATCGAGTGATCTCATTCGAATAACTGACGAGCGGACCTGGGAATAGTTCAGGGACTGAATCCGCGGCAACTCTTCTATTGATGCCTTCACAAGGCACCTGGTGAGAGTTACGCATCGGGCTGCTAAAGTCTCTTGGCATGAAAGCAGCACTGTTCTTTGGCGGTCGCGATATCCGTGTCGAAGACCGTCCAATTCCCGATCCCGGACCTGGTGAGGCCCTGATTCGAATCAGGGCGGCGGGAGTGTGTGGTTCCGATCTACACAACTATCGAGGCCACCGGGAATCGAACAATGACGTCCCATGGCAGCAGGGGCACGAGCTTGCAGGTGAGGTGACTGCTCTAGGCGCCGGAGTGACAGGTCTTGCCGTTGGGCAACGTGTCGCAGTCGAAGCGGAACATCTACTTGGCTGTGGTGAATGTGAGTGGTGTTCACAGGGCCAGAACCATCTCTGCCCAACCAGGGGCTTCCGCAACGGCGTCAAGCAATCAAGTCACGGCTTTTCCCAGTACGACGTCTGCGTCGCTGAAAACCTGCACCCGATCAGTGAATCAATCAGTTTCGGCGCTGCGGCACTTTTAGATTGCTATGCCTGTGGCGTCCATGCGATGAACCGTTCACCTGTGCCGACTGGCAAGACAGCGGCGATCATCGGCGCTGGCGCCATAGCTATGACCCTTGGACAGGTGCTCAAGGCATCTGGGGTTAAACAGGTCGTGATGATCGGCACTCGACCAGAACCGCTCAAAAACGCAGTCGAATCGGGTGCCGCAGACAAGACTGTCTGCTTAATTGATGGTGATCCGGTTGAAGGCGTGATGGCGGCAACGGACGGTCAAGGTTCTGCTGTGACCTATGAGACCGTCGGTGGCAGAGGCCAGCTCATCTCGCAGGCGATGTCTATGACCAGCAGCGGCGGAGCTGTTTCGGTACTGGGCCTGTTCACTAAGTCGCAGGAAATTGATCCTGCTCTGGCCATGCAGCGTGAGATTACCGTTCGGTGGTCGAACAGCTTCTCAAGCTGGAACGGCAAGTCAGAGTTCGTCCAGTCTCTCGAACTCATGGAGGCTGGCCGTCTCAACCCTGACCCGATCAAGACACACGAATTCCCAATCGAGCATATTTCCGAGGCATTCTCAGCGGCGGACCACAAAGCGGAATCCGGTGCCATCAGGGTGATGGTCATCCCGTAGAATCGCTCACTCGAACGAAAAAAAACGAGAAGTAACCAGAAAGCAGGATCTGAATGCCGGTCATCAGGAGAACCGAACAGAAGGAAAGCTCGCCGTTCCCAGGAGCGACTGCGACCGCGATGGTAGGAGCTGCAACAGGTTCCGAGTACCTGACGGTGGCGGATCTCTCCGTTGAACCCGGCAAGCGTTCTGCCTACCACATCCACCCGAATACCGAGGAGTCGATCTTCGTTGTGGAGGGCGAGATAGAGTTTCGCCTCGGTGGAAACCGGTTCCGGGCATCGGCGGGTGACTGCATCGTCGCTACTCGAAATGTCGGCCACGGGCTTGAAAACGTCGGCGACTCGACAGCCCGCCTAATCACGATGTATCCAAATCCTGCGCCAGAGCGTGAAGAGATACCTGAAGTGGATTTTGTCGATGAACCACCTGCGAACGGTGCATTCTTTCGAGGCAGAGTTGAGTCCTTCGAGTTCGCGCCCGGCATCAGCAGATTCGACATGGTGGGCGACTTCCTTGGTGCGGAGTCAACCTACTTCAGTGAGCTGACATTTGCACCGGGCTCGGTAGCACCGAACCACTTCCACCCGGCGCACGAAGAAGCCATGTTCTGCCTGGAAGGCACTTTGACCGCCGTATACGCGGAAGACGACAACATTCCGATGGCAGCAGGTGACATATTTGCCTGTGAGCCTAAGGTTCGTCACGGCATCTACAACGCTGGCACTGAGACGGCGAAACTGCTTGCGATGCACCCGGTGCTGAACCCACCCCCGCGCGTAGAAGTGGACTAGAGTCGGCGGATCACAACTCGATGTCCTGTGTCGATCAGGAGCGGGGCTAACGCGCTCCGCCTATAACGCCGGCCGCAACATGATGCGATTCGCTACCGCGTAGCCAAGCACCGCAGCCTTGCCGTCAACCGTCAGCGATACCACCCCGCGGTATGGCGCGACATCATCAACGCGGACGTTAACGCCGGGTAGCACGCCGGACTCGACGAGATATTTCACCAGTTCCTCGTCGTCTTCAGGAATGCGATCAACGGTCATCTGGCTCCCGTTTGGGGCGTTGTCCAATGTGATGACGTTCTTCGATTGCCTGTAGCCGGAACCCGGAATCGGCTGTCCGAACGGGTCGGTCTTCGGGTTGTTCAGCTTCTCGCGTATCTTCTGCTCGATCTCATCAGAGATCGCGTGCTCAAGCATGTGCGCCTGCGCGTTGACGTCCCAGAGATCTACTCCAAGCAGGTCGACGATCATGCGTCCAGCAAGTCGGTGTCGGCGAATCATCCGTTCCGCAAGCGCTTTGCCGGTTGGCGTCAAGCCGATGTCCCGGGATTCGGTGATGCGTATAAGTTGCTCTCGCTCCATTCGCCTCAGCATGCCTGAGACGGAGGGCAGAGATGTCCCGAGGTTTTCGGTTTCAGGAACTCGACGTAGCTGCGCCACGAGATTCGAGTTTGTGACACGAAGTCCCTGTTCTTCGACCAGGTAAATCGATAGCAGGTAGTTTTCCATCGCCTGGGTAAGACGAATCTCACCGTGCTGATGCCGTGTCGATTTTCCAGATCTCTTGTTAGCCACTGTTGCCATCTGTTACTCCGTCCGGTAATCATCGAGTGTTCGCTCGGGAGGCCTCTGTTGATCCGTACGTCGAAGACTGAATCATAACGCAGCTTGACCTCAACGCATAATCATTTGTTCGTACATACGAACAAAGGCCGTACCCAATGTCCAACTCAATTCGAGCAAGATTGAGTTATGTCAGGGTTTCTGCCGTAGCATCTACTGAAATGTCGATTTCTGGACTGGGAGCGCTTAATGGCAGATGACCGAATCAGATGTGGCTGGGCAGGTGAACCGGGCACCTTGATGTCTGAATACCACGATAAGGAATGGGGTGTGCCGACGCACGGTGACCAGACACTCTTCGAACTCCTCTGTCTTGAAGGCGCACAGGCAGGACTGAGCTGGGACACCATCCTGAAGCGACGAGATGGCTATCGAGAGGCGTACAAGGGCTTCGATATAGCTACCGTTGCAGCATTCGATGCGGAGAGGGCAGAGGCGTTACGCCAGGACGAGCGCATCATACGCAACCGCGCCAAGATCAAGGCTTTCACAGCCAACGCAAATGCCGTCCTGGAGTTGCAGTCCGAAGGTTCAACACTGGACGAGTTTTTGTGGTCGTTTACCAACGGCGACATTCTGCGAAATAGCTGGAACTCGATGTCGGATCTACCTGCTGAGACTCCGGAATCCAACGAAATGAGCAAGGCACTGAAGAAACGTGGGTTCAGCTTTGTCGGCCCGACAATATGTTATGCCTTCATGCAATCTGCAGGAATGGTGAACGATCACATCACCTCCTGTTTCCGATACGATGAGGTTTAGGCGCCGCTTGCCGATGCCCGATTTCTTGGTGATCTCAACTGTTGATCCAGAAATTGTGAGTGATTGACCATCTCAACGAGGTCGATCTTCATTGACTCCCAGTTGATCTTTAGATTCAATAGAAGACTGGCGCTTGGATCGTGGCGCTTCTGGTACTCGCCGCGGTCATTTCTGCCTGCGGAGCCTGACTCCGCGACACAAGAGCCGGTCTTGACGTTCCCGAGTAGCTCAGCGGTAGAGCAGCTGACTGTTAATCAGCGGGTCACAGGTTCGAATCCTGTCTCGGGAGCCAAACTCCTGTTTCCTCTTGGATAGAGACCGGCGGGCCATTACAACGACTTCGAGAAGTAGTAGTTTCTGGAATCGGGGAATCGCGTCGTGCGACTCTCGAATCCGAACCGTTCATAGAGTGCGATTGAGTCGGCGTTGCCGCTGTTGGTGTACAGCGTGATAACTGCGCATTTTCGTGCTTCGGCCCTTCTCAAGGCTAACTCCAGCAGGCGACTGCCAACACCTTTACCCCTGAACCGCTCCACGACGAAGATATCCTCCAGGTAGGCTTCCGCACGACCGGACCACATCGAGTAACGGTAGCGTTGTTGAACAAAGCCCAGCGGTTCACCGCCTTCCGATGTCGCTATAAGTAGATCGGTGTCCGGGTCATCGAGCAGTCGCTCTACGTTCTTCCGTAGTTGCCCTTCCGTTAATGTGGAATGCTGGAGCAGGTCTCTCCACTGCGCTGCAAGCGCAGCAATACCGTTGGCGTCCTGCAGGATCGCCGGTCTGGTCAAGATATCCATTGCCGTAGGTTAAATGAAATAAGCGAGCGGGTTTTCTGGATCTCAGCAGAGTTCAGAGTCGGGCTTAATTCCTGTCTCGAGGGCTAATTTTTACTTAGCCTTCAATGGATGAAAGCCGTGATCGGCTATTAAGTGGGCACCACACGGTATGATTCCCTGGCGCGTCGTTAGGATTCCGATTGACTGACCGATCGGCCGCCCTGGGAGCTCGGTGAAAGGCCTGTTCTCGATGTCTACACCTCAGAACGTCTACGACAATCCGGAATTCTTCGCACGCTACGACAGGATGCGGGTTGAAAGCCTGGGTCGTGCAGAAGCCTTCGAGTACGCGTCCCTCAAGAGCCTCTTGCCCGACGTTCAGGGCTTGCGTGTTCTGGACATGGCCTGTGGGGCGGGAGAGATGTGCAGGTGGCTGGTGGAAAGCGGCGCTGCTTCGGTGACCGGCATCGATGTCTCTGAGCGGATGTTCGCTACAGCGAATTCGTACGGGTCATCGGGAATCACCTACACCTGCATAGCGGCCGAAGATGCTGAGTTCGAACCGAGATCTTTCGACCTGGTGATTAGCTCTTATCTGCTGAACTACATTGAAGACGTAGTGCCGATCTTCAAGAAGGTTCATAGATGGCTCGAACCTGGTGGCAACCACGTGTTCTTAACGGATCACCCGGTAATGTCAGCACCACACAAAAATCGGTGGGACGAGCCGTGGATCGAGGGTCGTTCAGGAGATACAGAAGGCTGGAAGCTGACGCACTATGCAGATGAGGGCCAGCGGATTTCAAACTGGCACGGCGTGGACGTAGTGATGTACCACAGGACCATGGCAACGACGATCAACTCGCTTATCGAAGCCGGGTTCAGTGTGAAGCGCGTGCTGGAGCCTCACGCGACGGAAGAGGCTGAGCGTGACCGTCCTTTCCTCACGGATGAACGAGTTCGACCGTCGCTCCTGCTTATCGCAGCGGAGGCCGTGCCACGATAGGTGAACTGGTGTAGTGCACGGTGGTCGTTTACCGGACGCCTCCCAGACGACCCTATCGCAACAGCCAGTACTTGACGACTGCATGGACAGTGAAGCCCACAACTGCACCGACCACCGCTGCGACAATCACACTTGTCAGTGTGTCTTCGATCAATAGAGACGTGATCAGTCCGGCTGCAAGCGCGATGGGTATTACAGCGGCCAGGATTGCGGTCTGGGATGGTTCGTTACGCATTGTTGAACTCCCCCTGGATCGACTTCTCACGTCCGCCTGGAAATGCAAGGACGTGACTTAGTTTCTCACTGACAAACCGGCAGCCAAAGTGATCCGAATAGTGTTTCGACTGTTGCAGGATACTTTCGGTCAGCGAAATTCAGGCCGTTCGTCTCACCACTTGCCATACCGACCCGGCTACTCTCTGCGGCCAGGGATACAGACCATGTTTGGCATAATCGGACGACTTAGATTCTTTTGCTCAATGCTCATTGGATTCGGCGTGGCGTTCCGACCTCTGCCGCGCCGTCAGTCAATGCGATACGGAGCCTCTGACAGACCTTAACGGAAACGAACAACATCGTTTGTTTTCGTTCCGTCGGGAAGCATCGATTTTTGCTGGCTCCCAATAGGAAATCTTGCTACCTCAGTCGTTCGTGACTGCGAGAATCAGCCAATCAACTCGTATGACATGATTTCTTCACGTGCCTGAGCTCGCGCAGCAATACGATTGTTTCATGGCATCGCGGACTGTACCCGAGTTCATAGAAAGCGCCCCTGAAGAGACGCGGGCCACTCTACATGCAGCACGCAAGCTGATCCTGGACACGCTTCCTGAAGTCGACGAGTACATGAAGTGGGGTGTGCCTAGTTACGGGTTCTCAAGAGCTAACCCGCTCTTCTACCTGTATGGCGGAAAGAATGGTGTGAATCTGGGCTTCATCCTGGGTGACCGACTCGAGGATCAGAATGACCTCCTGAAGGGTGATGGCAAGAAGGACAGTCGCCACGTTGCCCTTTCATCGCCTGTCGATGCGGACGACGCTGTCATCAGGAAGTTCATCGAGAAATCGGCTGAACTGGCTTCTGGTTGACTCAGAATATTCGACTCGCGAGCGACCTGCCTTGAACCCGCCGCCCATCATGCCGATGTTCAGAATGGCTCTGTGACGTTATAGCTGACGTCGCTCACCTCAGGCTCGATGTATGGAAAATCTCCTGTCTCGAGGTTCCAAACACCCACTCCTTCTGTTGGAACAACTATCCCCTCAAACTCCCTGTATGTGCTGAGCGGAGTACTCCAGCGCTCCAGGGAGTAGTTGTCACCGAACTTCCCGAATCGATCTGCCGAGATGTTTACCAGGTGGCCAGCTTCATCGAAATAGAACACCGCCGAAGCGGTCACGTCACGGTAGGTCATGGTCGCCTCGGCTGAGTTCGAATCGATTGGCTCCCACTGGATGTAGTCGCTAAGTGCTGCCGAAGGGAACCACATGATCTCGTTCAGATAGCGCACAAGGTCTCCCTGGTCCGCCTCCGGACCACTTTCGCTGCCCATCGGTATCAAGGAGGCGATTTTGACCTCCGTCTTACCTTTGCCGTCACTGTATGAATCTCGGACCTCTATCAGCGGAAGGCCGACCGTCTTGAACCGCGCCCGCCAGAGAAACTCCGGTGGGTTGACGGAGAAGTACTCCACCGCTTCGTACTGCATCCACTGCCCGTCTTCACTTTGCCGAAATCGTCCTGATTGCTTGAGTCTCACGGTTCGCACATGTTCCGATCCGACGGTATTGGAGGCAACAAGCCAGCGCTGAACCGGGTCTGGCAGATGGGCAATGTCAGATTCTGATACGAGTCCCGACCGGCCACTTGCAGCACCGGTTTCAAGGAGTTCTCGAGCTGTGGATTGCAACGACCGATGAGAGAGGGCACCACCGATCAGGTATAGCAGCACTGCGGCTGCGACAAGGGCAATTAAAGTGACCGCGATGATGATCAGCACTTTGCGCAGCCTTGAGTAGGATGACCAGTGAGAGGCGAGCCTTCGCTGATACACAGAGACTTTGTTTGTCGAGATTGACTCCACGATAGGATCAAGGATAGGCGCAGTTTGAGTCCTGGCTCGCGCGCCTCAGTGAAGTCAGCGTGAAGTTACTTCTCTGATTGCGCCGATTGAGTCGACTGCGATGCGCCAAACGGAAACTCGCGTAATACTGTCCATCTGCCGCGGTAGGGTCTGCCAACGTGGCCCATCAGGAACATGGCTTCGCAGTGATAGCCATCGCCGATGTCCAGGTCGGCGAGCAGCTGATCTGCCCGGCGTGCAGGCTCCTGCGAAGGCTCTGAGTAGATCGTCATGTGCGGCCAGTAATGACCACCGTCTTCTCGCCCGTATGCGAGTGTCGTGACCGGCGATATTGCGTCGTAGAGTCGCTCGTGCAGCCGCACCAGTTCAGAGGTCTTCTCGATCGGCTGAGTCGCAAACTCTGATCCCTCTGTCGACGTTTTCTTTTCCGGGCCGCCGGGCTTGAACTGCACTTCAAACGGCACTGTTTCCTGTGCGATCTGCTTGATCGTCGAGATCAAGTCGTTCAGATCGGCCACCTGGCAGAACGTACCTTTCACCGTTACATGCGCAGGAATCATTGAACGCATGTTGCCGACGGCTTTTCGAACCCGTTCGATGGAAGCCTGCTGCTGAAGATCGGCCATGACCACCACTGAGTAAACGGCGTAACCGTTCGAGTCGTTGGTCTGTTCATACGGACTGACGGACTGTGGTGGTGTGTCGGTCATTGGCTCTGCTTCTTCCGGGCGTGGTAGGTCAGCGCAAGTTCAATGCAGTGACGCAAGATGTCCTCAGGCGGTTCTTCACCAACCGAGAACAAGACGCCTCGTGTACCGTCGAATTTGAGTACGTCTGAGTACATTTCGCGGTACGTGGACACAAGAGTTGTGGTGCAGTGAACATAGATCCCGTAAAAACCCGGATCAGAGCCGATGTCGCTGATCCGGACCGTCGTACCGCTTTTCGTTTTGTGGGTCAGGTAACTCGGCTGCCCCCACTTAAGGGTCTCTTCCAACTCACCGACACCGTCTGTACTCTCCGCGACCTCGAAGATAAGTTCACGGAGACGAAGCAGAGCCTCACGGATGCCGTCTGCATAGCCGTCGAACACGGCCCGCACTTCAGTATTCGCAAACGGTCTTGAGTCGATTCTCTTTGTCTTCGTCGCCATGTTCATTCACCTGGGCTGGCATAGCTTGACATCGCGTAAGTGCACGCTTACATTAATGTAAGTATCGACTTACATACTTTATGGAGAATCACCATGCCCGAGTTCATTATGGCCTATCACGATGACAGCAGCAGAATGCCTGACAATCCTGAAGAAGGTGCTGCTCAGCAGGCGAAGTTCATGGAGTGGATGCAGGGTCTGGGCGATGCCGTGGTCAACCCCGGAATGCCGTTCGGACAGGCGAAGATGGTGAGTTCCAGCGGCGTTTCTGAAATCGATGGAACCAACCGGATTTCCGGCTTCTCGACAATTAAGGCAGACAGCCTTGAGGCCGCAGTCGAGATCGTGCAGTCCTGTCCTTACCTCATTTATGGTGACATCCGCGTAGCGGAAGTTATGCAGATGGGATAGCAGCGTCTCGTCTCGCTCACACATCCGATCACCTACCGACATCCCGACCGACAAAAAGATGGCATACGAACAAGTCTTATCGGCGCTAGCAGATCCGACACGGCGACAGATCTTCGAATCGTTGCGTGATAGACCGCGCACGGTGAGTGAGCTTGCGGAAGGGCAGACCGTGAGCCGGCCCGCTGTATCGCAACACCTAAAGGTTCTTGAGTCTGCCAAACTCGTTACTGTCGAACCGCAGGGCAACAGACGCCTCTACGGAGTTAGCCAGGACGGCCTGAGCGAGCTTCGGGCCTACCTTGACGATTTCTGGTCTCAAGCCCTTGCAGCATATGGTGCTGAGATAATCAAAAGGAAAGCTAGAAGGTCAGTGCAGACCGAATCTGGAGAGCAGAGTGCTTGAGCCGCTGGTCAAGACGATAGAGGTACCGTGCGATCAGAGAGAGGCCTTCGTCGTGTTTGTCGACGAGATCAGCAGCTGGTGGCCACTGGCGATGTTCACGGTTTCTGCGTTCAGCGGCAACTCAGCAAAGCAGATCAAGGTTGACCCGCGCGTTGGAGGCAAGATCGTCGAAGTCGGCCACGACGACACTGAGCACCAGTGGGGAACGATTCGCTCCTACGATCCGCACGATTCGATCAGCATGGACTTCCACATACCGGAGCCCGGTGACACCTCCGGCAGGACAACCTTTGTAGAGGTGACATTCACGCCGGTTAACCTGGGACGCACGCGTGTGCAACTGACCCAGAGCAACTGGGAAGGTTTAGGTGACCTGGCCGAACCGATGCGTGGTGGATACGGCGGCGGATGGATCGAGATCTTCGAAAAGGCGTACCTGAAGGCATGCGGAGGCTGAACTGGAGATCGAGGGTTCAATCGAACTCGAGATGCGTGCACTTGAGTGGTTTTACGGAACCTGGCTCCCGACCAGCGGAATGGCGCCTGATCACCAGCCTGGTTTCGAGGCCTGGAACGGTCTGACGTTCGCGCACGGACACGAGCACTTTGAGATCCGCTTGTGGTTACCGGTAATCGAAATAACCAAACCGCTTGCCTGATTGCGATCACTGATCAAGATCGAACAAGGCGACCCAATGCAGAGAAAAACTACGAGTTTCTGTCTCTGACGCCGGTTACTTTGCCATCGGCATCGGTCGTGAATGTTCCGCGGCTAAGGTCCAACAGGGTGAACCGATTACCCCACGGATCGCGAACGACAGCGGCGTTGCCCACCGCTATCTCGAATGGGCCGTTTTCGACTTCGCCACCTGCATCAACGAACGTGTCCACTGCTTCCGGGACAGACTGTACGAGTAGATCGGTACTCGGGTCAGGTGGATTCTGTTCAATTACGATCTCTGTCTCTCCGGACCCCATAGAAAGACCTGCGGCTGTTTCCGTTCGCCAGACGAGCTTATGCCCGAGCTTGTCTCTGTAGAAACCGAGCCCTGATTCCAAATCTGGAACTGCAACATGGATGCAGTCAACTTTTTCTATGAGCGGATCAGACATCGCTTATCAGATCACTTTCGCGAGCAATTCGCTAAGTGGAACGTCTTTCAGTGAGGAGATTTTAAGGTCCGCGTGATCGAACAAGAGATTTTTTGTCATGTTGCCGGGAACTGCGACGCAAAAGATTCCGGCCCGGTTCGCGGAAAGCACGCCGTTTGGCGAGTCTTCCAGTGCAACCGCCCGATCGGCGGGAACGTCCAGCTGTTGCAGAGCCCCGAGATAGATCGCCGGATCCGGCTTACCTGCTTCAACATCGTCTCTGCAACTCACTGCGTCGAACTTGCCTGCGAGTCCGTACCTGCCGAAGAAGTCGTCAAGCCATCTACGGGTCGAGTTTGAGGCGACAGCCGTCTTGAGACCCAGGTCGTTTGCAGCAGAGATGTAATCCTCAACTCCGGGAAGGAGTTCTTGTGCTGCCATCAATTCTTCGAAGTAGGACCGGCGACTTACACGAATGGCGTTGCGGTCGACTGGAGTACCGGTGAGCCATTCCAGGTGGGCGTAGGGGTCGAAACCATCTGAAGCGATCGAACCTGCCCAGGTCTCCAACTCCAGCTCAACTTTGTGGTCCCTGAAGACACGATTCCAGGACTCAAACTCTGGCGTCTCTGTGTCCAGTACCAGCCCATCGAAATCGAAGATCACAGCGGCGACCTTGTCACTCAACAGAGTCTCCTCTACCTGTCGCTCGGGGTTGCAGCTCGCAGACTGTCATCTCTGTGCCACGATGAACATGCGTTTGAACGGGAACACCGTCGTGCCATCCGGCTGCTTCGGATAGGCATCGGCGACCAGTTGGGCATAGGTTGATTCGAACCCTTCGCGTTCGGGCCCATCGAGCGCGTCAAGTAGCGGTTTCAGCCACGTGCCTTTTGTCCACTCCTTGACAGGATTCTCGCCTGAAAGAACCTGCATGTACTCGGTCTCCCACACATCCAGGTGGCTGGCCAGCGGGGTAAGGACCTCAATGTAGAACTGTGGCAGTTCGACAGGAGCCGGGCGGAGCAGGGGTTTTAACGTTGATGCCCATGGCCCCGCCTCGGCCGCCTCGCCCATAGATGTGTGAGACTTGGCACCGAAGTTACGTGGCATCTGGACAGCCATTACTCCGCCAGGAGCTATCGACTCCATGAGACTGGAAAACAGATCCCGATGACCGCCAATCCAGTGCAGAGCCGCATTCGTGAAGATGAGCTCGGCAGGCTTCTTAGGGCGCCATGTTGCAATGTCGCCAACCTCCCACTCGATGTTTGGCGCTCGCTCCGCGGCCTTGCGCAGCATCTCCTCTGAGCTATCGATCCCGATCACCCGGGATTCCGGCCATCGATTAGCGAGAAGTTCTGTCACGTTCCCGGCACCTGCTCCGAGGTCATAGATCACAGAAGGCGCTTCGAGATCGACTCGATTCAGCAGATCGATCGCAGGACGTAGTCTGTGGTCAGCAAACTTCAGATATTGGGCAGGGTCCCAGGGCATTCGTAATCTCCAGTCTCAACAAGATGTGATCTGGAGATTCTCGCAGGCTGTGAGAGTTCACGCCACGTTCGGCGAAATTGAAGCGCGCGAGGGATCAGTGCTGGCTTCGAATCGATCTAGTTCAGGCTGCAGAACCCGTGGATTCGATCCGCTCTTTCACATGTTTCAGGGACTCACCTAGCAGACGAGAAAGGCGCCTTCGGAAGTGGCTGATCCAAATCACCCAGATGATCGGATTCATCCACTTTGCAGCTTCGTATCGCGCCCTGATGAACAGACGGGTTCCGTTTGCCGTTTCGATCAGGTCGTAGGTGCGCACCATGTCAACTTTACCGTCGTTGGCCTCAAGCGTGAGCCGGCGGTTAGGTGTGCATTCGGTCACCCGCCAGACGACGCGATACGAGAACATCGAGCCCTTTCCGGACTCGCTGAACTCGAAACCTTCTTCTCTTGGACCCTCAGACGGGACTGTGACCTTTTCCGCAAGAGACAGCCAATCTACCTCTTGTTCGAAGTCCAGCAGCAGTGGCCAAACTGCTTCACGACTGGCCGAGATATCTGTTCTTAGTTCCAGCTGCGGCATGCATCACCTCCACGCAAACCGATCGCACGCCGTAATTCAAGTTTGAACCGCACTCAGTCGGATGCATTAGTGAAAACCGCACTCGGCATGTCGGCCTGCTTGTGAACGAAGGCACTTACCCGTTGGCTGGATCGATGGCCAGAATACTGGCGGCTTCGGATATGTTGATGGCGCAAACCGATAGTGCGCAGGCGCGCTAGGTGAGCGAATCTGTTCTCAACGAAAGGAGTTCACCATGAGAACAGCACTGGTTACCGGCGCATCGTCCGGCATGGGCAAAGAGATCGCGAAAAAGCTCGCAGATGATGGGTACGTGGTCTACGGAGCAGCGAGGCGAGTCGAGAAAATGGTCGATCTGCAGGAGTCAGGCGTCACGGCCCTGAAGATGGACATCACGAAAGACGAGGACGTCGTTGCCGTTGTTGATCGGATCAAGGCTGATCACGGTGGCGTAGACATTCTTGTAAACAACGCCGGATTCGCCTCCTATGGAGCGATGGAAGACACGTCGATAGACGACGCCAGATACCAGTTTGAGGTCAACCTGTTTGGGCTTGCCCGGTTGACCCAGTTGGTCCTGCCATACATGCGAGAAAAAGGTGAAGGCAAGATCATCAACATCTCGTCCATGGGCGGCAGGATGTATACGCCGCTCGGGTCCTGGTATCACGCAACCAAGCACGCACTTGAAGGATGGTCCGACTCGTTACGTCTTGAGCTTGAGCCATTCGGTATATCGGTGGTCATCGTTGAGCCGGGAGCCATAATCACAGAGTTTGGCGAGGTTGCCATTGGCCCGATGTTGGAGCGTTCTGGCAACTCCGTCTATTCTGAGCAGGCGAAAGCTGTCGCCGCCGGATTCCGGAGATCTTACGAGGATGGCAATGGTTCGCCAGCTTCAGTAGTTGCCGACACGATCTCCAAGGCGGTCGCATCTCGACGCCCGAAGACGCGATACGTCACTGGACGCTACGCAGGTCGCGCACTGTTCATGCGAAGGTGGATGAGTGATCGCATGTTCGACAGAGCGGTGAGGCGCATGGCGTCATAAACGGGCCAGAACGGCATCTCTAGTCAAGCAATGAACAGTCACAACTCATACGCCATCAATCCGGGCTGGCAGATCATGCTTGCGGACCTCGGCATCAGCGTCACGAACGTTCTGCGCCGTGCCGGTCTGCCTGGTGATCTGTTCGCCCGGAAGAAGGCGCGACTCGATACAGGCGAGTACTTCGCTCTGTGGACAGCGTTAGAGGAAGAGTCGAATGACCCACTGCTGGCTCTTCACCTCGGATCTTCGATCTCACCTGAATCGTTCGATCCGCCCGTGTTCGCCGCGTTGTGCAGCACTAACCTGAACACAGCTCTAAAACGAATCTCGCAGTACAAGCGCCTCATCGGTCCGATGGCGCTTGATGTTGAGATCGGGCAGGACTACACGGATGTCGGCCTGAGGTGGCTTGACAGCACCCAAGAGCCGCCTCAGTCGCTGGTTTTGACCGATCTGGTGTTCTTTGTCCACCTGGCTCGCATGGCTACCCGTGGGGAGATCACTCCGCTGCGAGTAACCGTTCCTTTTGAGGCACGAGTCCACGAATCACTTTCCGACTATCTTGGTGTGTCCGTCTCATCTGGCGACTCTGCTTCGGTCAGGTTCAGTTCAACGGATGCTGAACGGCGTTTCCTGACTGAGAACGAACAGACCTGGGAGTTTTTTGAGCCGGCACTACGTCAGCGGTTATCAGAACTTGATAGCGAAGCAGCAACCTCGGAGCGCGTACGGGCGGCTCTGCTTGAGTTGCTACCTGGCGGAGAGACCTCTATCGAATCGGTTGCGGAGAGGCTGGGAACCAGCGCTCGAACACTTCAACGTCGACTGAGCGCTGAAGAGGACAGCTTTCAATCGGTGCTCAGAGCAACTCGTGAAGAACTCGCAACCCACTACCTGAAACGTTCCGAACTGACCGGAACGGAGATATCGTTCTTGCTTGGCTACGAGGAGCCGAACTCGTTCTACAGGGCGTTCCAGAGCTGGACCGGAAAGACACCTGAACGGGTACGCGCTGCCGTAGTCTGATTGCGAGGTTTCAGGCTTCGTCCCGTGCAGCTATCCAGCCACTAACAACTTTTTGCAGCGCCTCTTTCTTCGCGTTTACCTCATCCATGTCAGAGAACTTGATCGCACGCACCTGGGCGGCGTCGCCTTCGAGCACTCCATGGCGATCTTTGATCACCGCGCCTGTCTGGAAAAACAGGTTCACGAACTTCTTCGCCCGCGGGTTGATCGTCGCCATGTTGCCCTTATACATAAACGTTGGGCCGCCCCACTTGATCGTCTCCGTCATGCGATCATCGGCCGAGAGAATCGCCTCACGGACCGCCAGCATCTCGGCCTTCAGTGGATGATCGAGCTTAGAAAACCATTCATCGACGGAAGGGTCCTTGTTCATAGCTTTCGTCTCCAGGCGAGTAGCGCTCAACGTCACCGAACCGTAACTTTAGAGTGTTCATCATTCAACTGGCACATTGCCTAGATAGTTGCGACCCCGCGGTACACACGACAGGAATAGCCTTGCGTAATCGATTCATACTCTTGCTCATATCAGTCGCTGCGATCGCTCTGGTTGCGGCCTGTAGCTCCAACCCTGAACCCACAAGTACACCGGAACCTACCCCGTCGCCTACGAGCACCGTTCCTGCCGGTCCTGTGTTCATCAGCACTCATACCTTGAACGTGCTTGCTGAGCGTGATGCATTTGCAACCGTGGAAAACGAGACCTTGAGTCTCGATGTGGTAGTCGGGACGCTGTTCGAAGACACCGCGATCACGATTTCACCACTGATCATCAGCCGGGTTGTCGATGCACCTGTCGAGAGGGATTCGATTGGCGTTGCGTTCAAGATCGGACCCGAAGACCTTGTGTTGAAGAGTTCCCTGGATATCAGGCTAGCGCTGGACGATGAACAGCTTGGCGGAGAGTTTGCGGAGAACAGTCCGCCGCAGGTCTCACTTGTACTTGCGCGCGAATCAGGTGAGGCGTTCCAACTCGACATCTCTGCGGTTGAACTGCGTGAGGACGGTAGGTGGTCAATCTCAACTGCGCTACCGCAGTTCGGAACGCTCTACCAGGTGAAGGCAACCGCTTCGGTTTCCTGAGCCAAAACCAGCCATACGTGGCAGGCATCCCCGCCGAAAGTCGGGAGCGCCGCCAGGGCGTTCGCTAAATCGCTTTACCTGCCCTGAATCCAGCGAACGCAAGGGCAATTCCCGCGACATTGGTGAGCATGATGTTCATCACGAAGAACTGCCAGTTGGAAGACCGGGCGAGCTGGACGTTGTCGAACGCGAAGGTGGAGAACGTGGTGAAAGCACCCAGGAATCCGGCGAACACGAACACCCGCATGTTCTCGTTGACCCACTCGCGGTCCTCGCTGTAAGCCCAGAGCAGCCCGAACAGGAATGAGCCCAGCATGTTGGCTGCAAAGACGCCCCATGGGAAAGCTGTGTCTGCACGGCGTTGGACATAGGTCGCGACCCCGTAGCGGGTTAGCGAGCCCAGCGCTCCTGCGAAGGCTATCCAGAGAAATTTCTCCAATGGCCGTGACCTGTCTGTCGAAAACTGGTGGGAGTAGCAAGACTTGATGGCCGAGTTTGGCCTTTCCCGGCGCGGGGCACTAACGTCCGGTGTACCTTTATCGGTGGCAGGTTCGCTTGGCCGCAAGGACACGTCGGACATCTGCCGTCTCATCGAGTGCCGTCGCAAGTTCGAGAGGCACGGTCTCATACCTGGACGTTCCTCAGGAACGATCAGGTAACACTCGGAACTCCAACACTTCGTCTAGATGCAGAGCTGCCGTTGACCAAGTCGACCCAGACCGAAAGGCAAGTTGCAGAATCTGCAGATTCTGCTGCATCGAGGCGACCGCGCTCGCTCGTGGAGATTCCCTATCGCCAGAAGCTGTTCATGGTAGTCGCGCTGGCGGCGACCTTGATCGTAACGTCCTCAAGCCAGACGGTCGTGGCAACGGCAGCACAGAACATCGTCGCTGACATCGGTGGCTTTGAACTGTTCACATGGATGTTCGCAGGGTTTTCACTTGCTTCTGCGGTCGCAGTTCCTATCGTGGGCAAGCTTGCTGATATCCATGGCACACGACCTGTGATCATCCTGTCGCTCGCGCTATTCGTCGTCTCTTCGACTGCGGGTGGATTCGTGACATCTATGGAGCAGATGATCGTTGCCCGTTCGTTCCAGGGTCTTGCATTTGCCGGTGTTCTGGGCAGCGTCTGGATCACCACTGCTGCGATGTGGTCCCCACAGGACAGGGCAAAATGGCTTGGTGTACTTTCTGGTGCCTTTACGCTCGCCGGCGTCTCGGGCCCGATTCTTGGAGGAGTGGTCTCGGACGAGATCAGCTGGCGCTGGCTGTTCTGGTTCAATCTTCCGGCAGGGCTGATAGCGCTCTGGTACCTGTTACGATTTTTTCCGAAGCTTGACCGAGAGCAACGTGAGCGTCACTTCGACGTTGCGGGTGCATTGACCTTTGGCCTGTTCGCTACATCGGCACTGTTAGCTGTTTCGCTCGGTGGAGACACGTTCGCGTGGAACTCTCCTGTCATCATCGGGCTGTTTCTTTTCTCTGCCCTGAATCTTGCGCTTTTTGTTAGAGCTGAATTCCGTGCTGAAGACCCCGTTACACCACCTTCCCTTTTCCGGCACCGAATCTTTGCCGGGGCGATGGCTGCCTCACTAACTGTCACAATCAGCTTCGTCGTCACGACGGTATTCGTGCCCTTGCTTGTGATCGGAGCAAAGGGAGAGTCAGCAACGACATCAGCTTTTCCGCTCATGGCCCAGGCGGTTGGGATCGCCATCGGGGCAAACCTGGCGGGGCAGGTCCTTTCCAGGTTTGGATTCGCACGTGAGTTATCAGCATTGGGACTGGCTGCAACTGCAGCAATTCTCTGGTGGATCGGTTCGCTGGGCACAGATATCACCATTGTCGAGCTTGCGGTCATGTCTCTTGCGATGGGAGTCGGCATTGCGCTCGCGTTCACATCGTTCACAGTGCCTGTGCAGAACGCAATGCCGGAGAATGTGCTTGGTGTAGTGACAACGAGCCTGCAGTTCGCCCGAGTGTTCGGAATGGCGGCAGGAAGCGCCATTCTCGGCGCAATTCTGCTTGCCGGAATCGGAATTCTCAATGTCGACGACCCAGGGCCGCAAGACCTCATCAAGGACCCGGAAGTTGTCGTGGCTGAGGAGCGCCTTTCAGACGTCAAAGATGACTATCTTGCAGATCCTGAACTGGGTGAAGCCACGTTCGAGAGTGACCTTTCCGACTCGCGAGAAAAGATCGGCGACGCACTGGGACTCGTCTTCCAGGTCTCAGCGGTCGGTAGTGCAGTTGGTGTGTTGCTGGCCATCTACACATTCACTGCAACACGGAGACGCGAGGAAGATTCTCCCGCCTGAACCTCACACTCGAGGAAGCGCAATTCGAACTCATTCGGTCGAACTACTGGTCCATTTATATGGTGCAGTGGATCAATGAGTCCAATAGCCTGTGTACCAGTGCACGGACCCGACCAGTTTCACTCGAGGAAACGATTCGCAGTCGGGTAATCGTTAAATAAGACGCGATTGCCTAATCTGCTGATCACGATCCAGCCGAACTATCCGAAACTGTCTATTCTTCGAAACAGCCTGGACTGGCACAGACCTTGCACAACATTCTCGTGACTTTCGCAGGTGGGCGCCTGGCACTCGCATTCACCCGCGGACTCAAGACTTCGAACATCCCATGCAGAGTGATTGGCGTCGACGGCGACACCATCTCGATGCATCGGTCAAAAGCCGACGTTAACGTCAGAGTTCCGAGAGCGTCTGATCCAGCCTACGTCGGCATGCTCAACTCCGTGATCGATGAATATCAAGTTGATCTAGTGACAGTTCAGCTCGAAGCGGAACTTCTTCCAATATCTGCTAATCGCGACCTGATCAAGGCGGATGTTTTCTTGCCGAAGCATCGAACCGTCGAGATCGGGGATTCAAAGTGGGCGACTTACGACATCTGGAGAAGAGAGGGCATTGCCACTCCGGAGAGTGTGCTCATCGACGATCACTCCGACCTGCAGAACGCGTTCGATCACTTTGGCGGAAAGATGTGGCTTCGCGCTCTCACAGGTGCTGGTGGCAAAGGCTCGATGCGAGTGACCGCTATCGAGGATGCTCGAAAATGGCTTGACCTCTGGGAAGGCAAAGCCGAATTCATGGCCGCGCAACTCATGAAGGACGATGCCTGGTCCTGGGAATCCGTGTGGGACCACGGGAGACTCGTCGTTGCCCAGGCGCGTAAGCGCCTGCGCTGGGAGTTCAAAAACCTCACGATGTCAGGCGTAACGGGAATTGCCGGGGCGAGTGAAACGGTGAGTAATCCAGATGTTGAACGCACCTGTATAGAAGCGGTGCTGGCAGTGGATCCAGAACCACACGGAATCATGGGCCTGGATATTTCATTCGACAATGCCGGAACGCCCTATGTGACCGAGATCAATCCCGGGCGATTCATGAGCGGCGGCTCGCTCCTGTTCGCCGGCCACGGCCTCAACCTCGCTGAAGCAGCAATTCGCGTGGCTTTCGGCGAGTGGCCCAGCAACTCCAAGCTGGACGACTACAGGTTGCCAGATGGCATGATCTGCATAAGTGGTATCGATGTAGACCCGTTGGTCAGCAGTCGCAATAAGTTTGATGACATCGACCGGGAATTTGCTCGGAGACTCGATCATCACAGCGCCTGACCTAGCGGCGCGTCGCGATAGAGCGAACTTGAGATTTTCAAAAGTCCGCCTATCGCTGAGCTTCGCATAACCAGGCACAGGAAGGTCTGGCCTAAGACCAATGTGGCCCTGACGAGACCTGATCTTCTATTTCGCTGTGTCTGCTCCTGTTACCTCGTGAGCTGCCAGGAACTCGGGATCCAGGTTGATGCCGAGGCCGGGAGCATTCGGGTCAAGGTAAAGATCGCCGTTTCGGATGTCCAGCGGCTTGTCGATAAACACGTTGTAGCCGGACAGGTCGTAGCGACTCGTCTCCAGCTTGTAGAAGTTGGGGCAGGTCATCATCACGTGCGCACCAGCCATGATGTTGATCGGGCCCGAGGCGTCGTGCGGTGACATCGGTATGTAGTACGCTTCCGCCATCGTCGTGATCTTCTTCAACTCGGTAATGCCACCTGTCCAGGTCACGTCTGGCATCACGAAGTCAGCAAGGTTGTTCTCGAAGATCGGCACGAACTCCCAGCGAGTGTGCAGGCGCTCGCCAACGGTGATCCGGACGTTGACCTCATCCTTGACCTGCTTGAGCGCCTTCCAGCTTTCGGCAGGAACAGGCTCCTCGAACCAGAAGATTCCAGACGGCTCGAGTGCGTTCGCCAGCTTCACAGCGGAGGGCACGTTGTACATGCCGTGAGCGTCAATCAGTATCTCCATTTCGGGACCAACAGCATCACGGGCAGCCGCAGTGGTTTCCGCCGCCTTCGCAACGACATCAGCCGAGATCTCTCCGTCAAGGAAGGTGTCGTTCCCAACGTGCAGGTGAGACATCATCGGGTCCATCTTGAAAGCACGGTGTCCCGAAGCCTGGATTTCCTTTGCCGAGGCGATGATGTCATCGGTCGTCTTTGGCTCCGGCGGGTGGGTGTAGAGGGCGATCTTGTCTCGGACCTCGCTGCCGAACAACTTGTAGATGGGAAGCCCAAGCTGCTTGCCACGTATGTCCCAGAGTGCGATGTCGATTCCGGAGATCGCGGCGGTTGTGGCGCCGCGGGTGCCAACATAGGTCATGCCCCTGAATATCTTGGCCCAGATCCACTCGATCTTTTCCGGGTCTTCACCCTTCAGCCAGTCACCAATCTCGTTGATGTAGGCAGCGATCGCCCGGTTGGCGACGGGTCCGGGATAGGTGGTTACTTCACCCCAGCCGGTGATGCCTTCGTCCGTGTCCACCTGTACAAACACGAAAGATCGCTTGGTCGGCTTTCGCACGTGGTCCGCGCCAGGGTTGTCGTCCCAGTCCAGCCGGACGACCCATGACCTGATGTTAGTAATCTTCAATGTTTTTCTCCGTGTTTTTTCTCGTTGGGTGGCGGCTGGTCAGTTCGGACGGCTGCTCGTTTGCTAACTAACTTGAAGTAGATTGAGCGGACCGCCGGGTGTCACCGGGATTATCTCGCTCCGTGGCCCTGCGTCAAATGCCGGTTCAGGCTGGCAACGTCTCTTTAAACAACCGAAGCATGTTGCCACCGAGTATTCGGTCTACCTCGTCGTCTGAGAAACCACCTGTTTCGAGGGCAGGAATCAGGTTTCCGATCTCGGCACTGCTCTCGAGTCCACTGGTCCATGTGATGTCTTCCTGGTCCGTGTTGCGGGTGTAGAGAGCGTCACGTTCCGGGTTGCCAAGTATCCAGTCGGGGCCGAGCCCGACGACATCGATTCCGCCTTTGTCGACCAGATACCTGATCTGCTTCACGACATCTGGTATCTCGGCCTGTCGGTCGTTTACTCCAAGCACGAGCCGGGAGCAGAAGTGGACTGCAATCACACCACCGTTATCTGCCATGTCACGGATCTGATCGTCCCACAGATTCTGCTGCTTGTTGGCAAGCACCCGTGACCCGGAGTGCGAGTTGAGAATCGGCTTCGTGGTGACTTCCATTACGTCTTTGATCGTCTGCGGTGCAGAGTGCGACACGTCCACCATCATGCCGAGTTCGTTCATTCGTTGGACGACCACACGCCCATGATCCGTGAGTCCCGGCTGGTCAGGTTCCTCTTCGTTTGACTGGGACGCACCGAGCAGGTTGCGCATGGCCCAGTTGAGCTGAACATGTCGTAGCCCGATGCGGAACCACGCATCTACCAGGTCCACATCTTCGCCGAGTATCTTGCCGCCCTCGTTGCCGAGAATTAACGCTAGCTCGTCGTTCGCCTCGGCTTCCGCGATGTCCGAAAAGTTGCGAACGATGCGAGTCTTGTTTGCAGCGTCGTCGCAGATCCGATGAACTTTTGCTGCAGCTGCGAGCCCGCGCTCAAGAAAGCCGTCAGTCCTGTAGTAATTCGCCTCGTACTCTTCCCGGGTTGGCGCATCGAACCACGAATCGACGGTGAGATGGAGAATCTTTCCAGTCACACCGCCTTTACGATCACGTGCAAAGTCCTCGACCCTGTCCATGTGATCATGAGCAAGAAAGATAAGTCCGGTCATGGCGCTGGTACCGGATCACCGTCCAGTTCGATAAGGCTGACCAGTCCGTTGTGCCACTGGTAGTCGTGCGGCGTCCGGTCTGCGTTGATCGCGGGGCTGCTCCAGTAGTAGACAACGAGGGCGCGAGCATCTGCGTAGAACTCTTCCAGCACGTTGCCGAACAGGTCCGTTAATCGACCGAGTAGTTGACCTGGTTCAACGATGTCTCCCTCTTGAACCGCTGAGTGCCAGACACCGGTCTTGTTCGAGTTAACCTGTTTTCGACGACCTTGAAGCACTTTCTGAGCGGGGCGCTGTGGCGCGCCTTCCAGCATGCCGACCGTGCGAAGAGCCGCGATGTAGCCGTCGTAGTGCGTTCTCATGTCATGCTCCGTCGGGACACCTTGCTTGCCGCACTCCACCCAGATGTTCGCTATGCCAGCGTCTGCGAATACCCTGCACAGCTCTGGAATAGATTCAGGTTCGTAACGCGGCTCGATGTATGGAACATTGAACCCGATGGCGAGGTTGTAGCTCATCTCCTGCACCAGCTTTGATCCGTACATTGGAACGGGAACCCAGGGATGCAGGGCCTGCGCCATCTCGCCGGCATGAGAGTCGATTACGTAACTGGCGTCGCGCAAGAGTTCGAACAGCGTGTCGATCAGGCACTCCGAGAACGTGCCTTCCGGATTGCCGGGTCTCTGGAAGTGCAGTTCTTTCTGATCGACAGGACAGAGCTGCATGTTTCGCTGATAGAACGCCAGCGTAGAGATGACAGGAATTACGATCAGCCGACCTTTGAGTTCAGAAGGCTTAATCGACTGAATCAGGCGTTGCGCTGCAAGTATTCCGGAGTACTCGCCTGCATGCATGCCGGACATGACAGCGAATGTTGGGCCGGTTTCTGACCCTGTGATGGCAGCTATCGGTATCTCGACAACGTTGCCGTCCGAAGCTGTGCGAGTCGCGACCACTTGTTCAATGCCGGGCTCGTCGCTCCAGTTAATTGCATCGAATGGTAGTGCGCTTGCCATACGCGCAGCTTACAACCGCCGGAGTGATGAGTCATCTAGCTGTGAGGCATAAGAGCTGTTCACAGTGGTCTGGTCCAAGGGAATTCGACTAAAGGTGCTTTCCAGCGGTGCTATACTCAAACGCCATGATATTCACCCTTTGCCGCAACTGCGCCTGTACTTGCTGCCCCATGACATTGGAAAGGGCTGCCTGACTACGCGCTAGAGCATAAGAGCAATTCAGGCCCCTGCGAAAAAAATGACGCAGGGGTTTTTTGTGCCCACATTCACTTTGCTGAACCTATAGCTCGACTACGATCCGATAAGTGATGATTTTAGAAAGACAGATTTTTACAGAACAGGAACTGGCCGACCTGAACGCAGAGTTCGAGTCAGGCGGGCCCGAAGATGTGCTGAGGTGGGCAGACAAGACGTTCGGAGACAGAGCTGTCCAGATGTCCAGCTTCGGCCTGGAAGACGTGGCACTGTACGAGATGTACTGGCGCATCAATGACAGAGCGCGCATCATGACGCTCGACACTCTTCGCCTGCCGACCGAAACCTACACGCTCTTTGACCAGTTCCAGCTTCGCTATCGCGTCGAGATCGAGACGCAGTATCCAGACCTTGAGGCTGTTCGGGCGATGATCAAAAAGCGCGGCTTCAACCTCTTCTACAAGGGGATTGAAAATCGCAAGATGTGCTGCGGCGTTCGCAAAGTGGACCCACTGAATAAAGCCCTGGCCACCGTCGATGCATGGATTACCGGCCTGCGCCGTGACCAGGGAATGGATCGCGGCTCCATAGACATCGTTGAGTGGGATGAACCGCACTCGAACTACAAGATCAATCCGCTCGCGAACTGGACCTTCGAGCAAGTGCGCGAGTACGTGGACGCCAATGCTGTGCCGTACAACGAACTGCATGACAAGGGATACCCAAGCCTTGGTTGCGCACCTTGCACCCGCGCAATCGAACCAGGCGAGGACATTCGGGCTGGTCGTTGGTGGTGGGAAGCCGATCCTGACGCCAAAGAGTGTGGCCTGCACATCGTAGAGGCTGCGATACGATGAGTGCCGTGCCTCTATCCCTTTCACGCTCAGGAACCGCCACCTCGGAGTTGAGCGCGCTCGAATCCGAGTCGATCCACATCATTCGCGAAGTGACAGCCGAGTTTGACCGGCCGGGATTGCTCTTTTCAGGCGGCAAAGACTCGATCGTCATGCTGCATCTTGCTGTCAAGGCAGTGCGGCCTGCGAAACTGCCATTCCCCGTTGTACACATCGACACGGGCCACAACTTCCCTGAGGTGATCGAATACCGGGACCGTGTCGTTGAGCAGCTTGGCATTGATCTGGTTGTAGGTTCAGTTCAAGATGCCCTGGATTCTGGTCGGATCCCTCCCAGCACAGACCCTGGAGGCTCCCGCAATCGGCTCCAGACACCGATTCTCCTTGATGTGATTCGCGAGAACAAGTTCGGGGCCGTCTTTGGCGGAGCACGACGTGACGAAGAACGTGCACGCGCCAAGGAGCGTGTCTACTCGTTCCGAGACGAGTTCGGGCAGTGGGACCCCAAGAACCAGCGGCCCGAGGTATGGAACCTCTACAACGGTTTCATCAACTCCGGTCAGCACATCCGGGTGTTCCCGTTGTCCAACTGGACCGAACTCGACATCTGGCGCTACATAGCTACGCAGAACATCGAGATTCCATCGATATACCTTGCCCACGAACGTGAAGTGTTCGAACGTGACGGTCTCTATATGGCGGTGTCCGACGTCTTGCAGCCTGAAGCGCACGAGACCGTCGAGATGAAATCTGTCCGGTTCCGCACGGTTGGTGACATGACCAGCACCGCCGCCGTGCCATCGACCGCGGCGACTATCGAAACCGTGATGGCGGAGATCGAATCAACACGGACGTCTGAGCGTGGGCAGTCCAGAGCCGATGACCGGGCATCTGAAGCAGCGATGGAAGACCGCAAGCGCGAGGGCTACTTCTGATGGAGCTGTTGAGGATCGCAACCGCCGGGTCAGTAGACGATGGCAAGAGCACGCTGATTGGCCGCTTGCTGTTCGACTCCAAGGCCATTCAGGATGATGTACTGAGCGCCGCGGAATCGGTCAGTCGTCGCCAGAGCAACGAATATCTCAACCTGGCGCTGTTGACCGACGGCTTGCGGGCCGAACGTGAACAGGGAATCACGATCGATGTTGCATACCGCTACTTCAACACGGCCAACCGCAAGTTCATCCTCGCCGACACACCCGGTCATGTGCAGTACACGCGAAACATGGTCACCGGCGCTTCGACAGCGGACGTCGCCCTGATAATCATCGATGCACGGAACGGAGTGGTTGAACAGTCTCGTCGTCACGCGGTGATCGCTGCGCTTCTCGGCATTCGCCACGTCGTTGTCTGTATCAACAAGATGGACCTTGTCGGTTTCGATGGGGACATCTTCAAACAGATTCGTGCTGAGCTTGAGTCGTTTTTTAAAGAACTGAACGTTGAATGTGCCCATTACGTGCCCATGTCCGCTCTGCACGGCGACAACGTGGTCGAGACTTCGGACAAGATGCCCTGGTACACCGAAGGACCACTGCTCAAGCACCTCGAAGAGCTTGAGATTACGAGCACACCGCTGGAAGACGGGTTCCGGTTGCCGGTGCAGTACGTTATACGCCCGCACAGCGACGAGTATCACGACTATCGCGGCTACGCAGGGTCCGTGCGCAGCGGCACGGTTAAGGTTGGCCAGCAAGTAGGAATCTTGCCGGCTGGCAAGACATCAACTGTAACCGCTATCGAGACTCCAGACGGTCCTGTAGAAGAGGCATCATGGCCGACGGCCGTGACAGTTCAGATCGAGGACGACATCGATATCTCGAGAGGTGACCTGATCTGTGCCGCAGATGGCGTTCCGCGAGTCACGCAGGAGTTTGAAGCGACGGTCTGTTGGATGAGCGAGCGAAAAGACCTATCTGAAGGCAGCATGCTCAAGATAAAGCACACGACACGCTCGGCAAGAGCGATGGTCACCGGTGTGCACAGCCGTATCGACGTGGCCACACTGGCCGTCGACAAGGACTGCCGGTCTCTATCTCTCAACGAGATCGGCCGGGTCACCGTCAAAACCAGCGCACCAATCGTCTATGACGACTACACGCTGAATCGGGTTACCGGAAGCTTCATCCTCGTGGACGAAGGCACGAACGAGACCGTGGCCGCAGGCATGATCGGTAAACCCGGCTTCGGCAATTTCGACTAGTTCTTGCTGCCGGGCTGCCGTTGTTGCTCACATCATTGTCGGTGCGGAGCCCGGCTACGGAGCAGGCTCCGGCACCGCCACTTCGGTCTCCACTTCGCCTTCGGCTTCCAGCGCCAGGTCCTCTGGTTCGTCGCCGATCAACTCAACGTGGAAGATGATCGTGGCGTTCGGTGGGATCGCTGCACCTGAGCCACGCGCACCGTATGCCAGTTCCGGCTGAATTTCGATTACGCGGATGCCGCCTGGTTGCATTGTCGACAGGCCCTCCTGCCAGCCCTCAATCACGTTGCTCAGCGGGAACGTGATAGGACCCTCATCGGGGTAAGAGGTGTCGAATATGCAGCCAGTCTCAAGCCATCCGGTGTACTCAACGGCTACGTCATCTGTTAACGCCGGTGAATCGCCGCTGCCAGTCTTTATGTCGTAGATTCTGACGCCTTCGACAAGTGTCTCCAATCGATCGAAATCGATGTCTCCGAACGCCGGTGCATCATCAGGTTGCTGGCTGTTCTGGCAACTCGATGGCAGGCTGTCCGGTATTCCACCGGCGACAATGGTTGCCCTTGCGTCGGCCGCTTCGGCAGTTGCCGCGGCACGTTCCGATTCCACGGTTGCCTGGGCCTCGGCGATGGTAATGCGATTAATCAGGTTGATATGGAAAATCAGCGTGGAGTTCGGCGGAATACGTGGCGGGAATCCGGTCGGGCCATATCCTAGATCCGGTGAAATTTCTACGACCCGCGTGCCACCTTCCTGCATTGTGGCGAAGCTCTGCTGCCAGCCCCGAATCAGATTCAGCAGAGGGAAGTTGGCAGGTTCCGCATTCGGGTAAGAGGTGTCGAACATACATCCGTTGTCCAGCCAGCCCGTGTACTCGATGGAGACTGCGTCTGCCAGCGTTGGCGTATCGCCCGTGCCCACTTCGATGTCATAAAAACGCAGCCCGTCCGCCTGGGCCTCGAATCGGTCCTGTTCGATCTGTTCGAATGTTGGCGCACCGTCCGGCTGAATGTGGTTGATGCACTGGGACTGCTGTGGCGTGACACTGATAACAGGCAAATCCTGGTCGCCAGCGCTTGGGGCCGAACTGGTGTCCCTTCCGCACGCAATGACCGCAATCGTCACAACTGTGAAGATGAGTAGAAGGGATCGCCTGTCCTGAAAGAGACCCATAAACGGGCCGGGTGACAAGCGTGGTAGAGCTTCGAGAACGTTTCGCATCAAATTCGTATCACCGGTATCGCTTCGTAATTGGTCGACGCTAGCCAGAAATTCCGGCGTTGCGCTTGAACTCAGCCGCACCTGCAGCGATCCAGGGTGCGGCGTTGGTCATAAACAGCTTCACACCCATATCTACGAATTTACCGACGTTCTCGTTTGTTGCCAGGGTTCCAGCGGTTCTACCTGAAGAGACTATCTTCTCAATTGATGCGCTGATCTTCGCCTGTACATCAGGGTGGTTGATATCACCGATATGCCCCATGGAAGCGGCGAAATCAGATGGCGCTACGAAAAAGGCGTCGATGTGATCAACCTCAAGGATCTCGTCCAGGTTATCGTGAGCGACGATATCCTCGATCAACACGATCAGCGAAGTTTCATCATTGGCGATCTTCAGGTAGTTGTCTACGCCGTAGCCTTGCCTGCTGGTGAACAAGCCTCGCTGGCCTATCGGAGCGAACTTGCCACCCTGCACAACGTTTTCAGCCTCTGCCTTTGTGTTCACGTGCGGGACGACAATGGACTGGACTCCGCGGTCAAATGTCCTGTAGATCATTCCCTGGTCATTCTTGTTGATGCGGGCTACAGAGGTCATGCCCCATACGTCACAGGCCCTGGTCAGGTTGCCGAGTTCTGCGGGGTCAGATGCACCGTGTTCACCTTCCAGCCATGCGCCGTCGAAACCGATCGGTCCGACAGCGTCGATGTCATCAGGGTGTGTCATGCCTGCGACTATCACGGCAACTTCGCCCTTGGCGAGCTTTCTCTTAATCCTGTTGGGACGGAGTTCCATATTCTGGCTGACCTGTTTCGTGCTCTCTCTACGGATGATCAAACAGCAGTCAATCACTGACATGCCGAATGTTTACAAAGTTATCTTATGCCGCCGATTCTAGCTCGAATTCGAGACCGACGCAGATTGAAGTAATGTTCGATCAACGCGGAAGTAGGTGGGTTGGGTGCTTCCCGCAATCACGCTGTGATCGGGTTTATCGTCAGCCTGATACTGAGCTTCCAGTAAACAGGCTGAGGTCGCGGCCAGGTGAGCCGCAACTTGCTAAGCGCTCTTTTTGTCGCTCTCGCCGAGCACATCACTGAGCTCGTTGGCAGCATCTATGATGGCTTCGACGTCTAGCAGGTCATCCTCAGCTGAGACAATGCCGCTGTCGTCAATTCGTGATGCTCTGGCCGATTCTTGATCCGAGATCAACTCAGCCACGCTGGTGACCGCCGCGTCGCGAGCACTCTGACGTTCAACGATTTTCTGTTCGACTTGATCCTGTGGATCGGACACGTCGTCTTTTTGTGCGTCAGCAACCTCACGTTCAGTGCGTTCTTGCTGCTTCAGCGCTTCGCGTTTCTGTTCAGACTGATCTTCCGGGAACCAGAGCGACATTGCGGTGCTACCGAGAATTGCCGCTTTCTCTGGCAGGCTCAGGCCCAATTCCTTGACGAACAGATGAAGGTTCTGCGCGTAAGAGGTTCCTTTCGACCATAGTGCGTTGGGGAAGTTGGAGCCCCATACGCAGCGTTCAGGCCCGAACGCGCTTATGACTCGTTTCAGCGGATCATGCATGTCTTCATGCGGGTAGATGCGGTAGGAGCCATGCGTGCCACTGGTTAACTTGGCGTAGATATTCGGCTGTTGGGCCAATTGTTCCAGCGCGAGCAGTGTCTCTTCGGTCTTCTGTCGAGTGTTCAGCATGAAGCAGTGGTCGATGACGATCCTGAGGCCGCCAAGGTCCTGTGCGACTCGTGCGATCTCCGGAACGCGTTCCAGGTCATCCATCACCATGCAGTTGACCGGGATGCCGAGATCCATCGCCTTCGTCCAGAGGCGATACACGTTGGGTGACGAGATGCGATTCACAGAGTCGGTTGTGCCGCGCATCCCACGGACGTTGTAGTTCTGCACAGCGTCTTCGAGAACATCAAGGTGCGACTCGTCGTCGGGGTCCAGCGTGACTACCCCGCAAGCCCATTCTGCGTTGGCCTTCGCGGAGTCCATGATGTAGCGGTTGTCGTGGCCGTAAAAGGTGCTGGTCTGGATGAAGACCGCCCTGTCTACCCCGACCGCGTCCATCTTCTTCTTCAGATCTTCCGCAGCGGCAGGTTCACCCGGCTCCCACGGTTCGTCGATGGTCGGGTACGACTTTCTGTCCGAAGAGTAGATATGTGGATGTGCGTCAACTATTGGCACTTTGTCATCTCAATGCCATCGGCGCTAGCCACCTGGCGTCTTGCCACTCAGGCGGATACTACCTGACCGGCTCCTGACCGTTCTTCCTTCGTTCTTCCTCGATGATGCCGGTGCGTGGGAACCCAGGCGAACGGGATTCCACCGACCCTTGATTACGTAAGTTCCCGCCAGTTCGTCGCCCCATCTCTGGCGTTGATCTGACCATACGAACCGGTAGGCACCCGAGGCCCAGCCGGGTAGAGGACGTCGAACGAGTATGTCCCAGAGAATAAGTGGGACGAACAAAAACCACGTCAGCGTGAAGTCGTAAAAACGAGTCAGATTCCGAATACCTGAACGTTTTATTCCTGGTCTTCTACCTGCCGTGTCTACCACCTTGATACCAAACAATAATTTGCCCGGTGTACGGCCTGTTGTCGATTCAAAGATCAGAAGGATTGGAGTCGCCATCAGCATAGCGAAAACGAACTGGAGAGACACCTCACCGAGGGGATCGACTACCAAGGCATTACTCCCGGAAATCGCTAACGAGAAAAGCCACAGCGGGACCGCGAAGAACACAATAGGGATGTACCACCACAACGGTTCAGAGACCGCCAGTTGCGGTGCGGCATCCCCGATATGTCCACGGAGCAATGCGTTGGCCACTACGAGAAACGGAGCGATGTCGAGTATTGCAGCAAACAGGCGTCTTGCGCCGACTGCGTACCTCGGCTTCAGTTCATCCAGACTGTTGATTGATCGGATGTCGGCCATGGATCGTTCCTGATGGGTTACTCCACCTGAAGGAGCCTGATTCCGCGCACGGTCGGGTCATGGCTAATGCTAACGAAACCTGTATACGCTCTACTATCACCGGCCTGTTCTACTGCCCCGCCGAGGTCGCCCGCATAGCCTCCCCGCTCACGGGTAATACAGGCGTTGGCCGCCCTCCGTAGGATTAGCGAATTGTTGCTCTAGAGCAGAAGACTTCATCAGCCGAGGTCCTAATTGAACCTGTCCAGTCGCATTGCCTTAATCTTCGCACTCCTGCTGCCCGTTGCTGCGTTTGCATGTGCCAGTGAAGATGATGGCACGGCGACACCGAACGCAATAGCGACTGAGAATGCAGCAATCCGGGCGACATCGACAGCTCTGAGCGCCACTGCGACTGCGTTCGCCGTCTCGGTTGAAGAGACAATACAGGCGCTTGAGAGAACGACGACTCCTGAGCCCACATCGGTACTGCCAACGCCTCCACCGCCAACACCTGAGCCCGAGTGGAATCTAGATGACATTGAGTTGATCGACCTGTCATGCACGGATTTTCATCCTGGCGTGCCGTCTGAGACTGGTCCTAACCGATGGATCGAACTGGTGGGCTCACTTGAGAGCAGCAGGGATAGTGTCGGGCTGCTGAATATCAGACTGGAAGTATTGAGCGCTGCTGGTGAAGTGCTTTCCAGCGTTATTCGCACTGACCTGCAGGTGCAGCCGCAGGATGAGCGGTTCTTCTCCGAACGGTTCGACCTGCCATCACCTCCTGCGGACGGTTCCTGTCGGGTGTCGTTCAGCGAATCTGCATTCGAGCCACAGGTGACCGGTGTAGCGGTCGTTTCCGTCGAGCAACTCTTTGCGCCTTAGGTCGATGCTTCAACTTCCAGTTTTGCGATGGCAATTCCCTGTTCACCGGCCACTGCATAGAGGAGGTACAGATCGTCGCCATCTTCAAAGATGGCCGGATCACGTAGCTGGTTGACTGGCGGCACTATGATGCCGCGTTGTGAGGGCTCAAGAGGCTCATTAGCGCCTTCCCAGTCGTGCTCAGGCGACAACAAGGTCTGCGGCTCGGAAGGAGTCCAGTCGTTCCAGACTTCAGATAGATCGATCGTGCACATCACGATGCTTTCGGGCGGTGTCTCGCCGACCATCGTGTAGAAGACGAGGAGCGTGTTGCCACGAATCAGCACCGCCGTGTGCCGCTGGTTGTCCGGGAAGATTCGCTGTCCCTCTTCAAAGGCGGTCAGACCGTTTTTTGAGCGGTAGAGCGTTCCCGGCATGCCGATTGCGTAGTGCCAACCGTCGTACTGAAACACGCGGAAGTAGGGGAGACCAAGCACTTCTGGTCGGGCAGAGAAGTTCAGGCCGTCTGGCGAAAGCGCCACTCGCGTCTCCTGCGCAGTTCCCTCAACGGTTCGTTTGCCGTGGTAGTACATGCGGAATCTTTTCGCTTCATGGTCGAGGTGGACATCTGGCGAGGCGACATGGTCGGCTGCAAAGGCATCGCTTAGATCCAACACACCTGGCGAGTAGACGGTCCACGGGCCGGCAACTTTGTTGGCATATGCCATTCGGATGTACGTGCCCTGGTGGTGCGCAAAATACAGGTAGTAGCGACCGAGCGGGTTCTCAACCCAATCAGGCACGCGAACCAGAGACGGCCCATTGATGTTGTCGCCCATTCGCTTATGCATGCCGGGACGAACGATCGGATTGCTGGGAAGGCGAGTGATATTGAGTGAATGAGACACTATGTTGCTGTGGCTGGTCCGCCGACCACAGTGTCCGCGTTGGACGCGATGTCGTCGAACGACGAGTAGGTGGTAGCCCAGAGTCTCGCATACAGGCCGTTAGCCGCGACGAGTTGGGCGTGGGTCCCCTGTTCGACAATCTCGCCGTTCTGCACCACGACTATTTTGTCCGAGTTGCGAATTGTGGAGAGCCGGTGGGCGATAACCAGTGCAGTGCGGCCTTCCAGAAGCTTCCGGAGGGCCTGTTGGATCACCTGTTCTGTGTAGCTGTCGATGTTTGCCGTCGCCTCGTCAAGTACGAGTATTTGCGGATCGGCGACGAGCGCCCGCGCAAAACTCAGTAGTTGCCTCTGACCTACCGAAAGGTTGGTGCCGCGCTGTTCGAGTACTGTGTTGTAGCCGTCTGAAAGGCGGGTAATGAAATCGTGCGCTCCGATGATCTTGCACGCTTCTATTACGTCTTCTTCGGTTGCGTCGCGTGTGTTGTAACGCACGTTCTCGAAGACCGATTTCGAGAACAGGAACGGTTCCTGCAAGACCATGCCCATGACGTGTCCGATCGATTCCTGGGTCACATCACGCACGTCGATATCGTCCAGTAAAACGGCGCCTTCCTGCACGTCATAGAACCGGTGCGCCAATGCGGTGAGGCTGGTCTTGCCCGAACCGGTCGGTCCCACAATGGCAACGGTGTGGCCGGGCTCCACAGTCAAATTGATGTTTCTCAGGATGGGGCGTTCGGGATCGTAGCCGAACGTGACGTTCCTGAACTCGATCTTGCCATCAATACGGCCGATTGGCTTCGCGTCTGGCCTGTCGGCGATTTCCAGTGGGATGTCGAGTAGTTCGAAGATCCGGTGACCTGAAGCCACAGCTCGCTGCAGAACCGCATAGTGCATCGTCAGCGTTCTGATCGGCTCAAAGAACCGCTGGACATAGAGCAGGAAGGCGACCATCACACCTACTTCGAGCGTGCCATCCAGGACCCGACCTCCACCGATAATCAGCACCAGTGCAAGCGCAATACCTGTCAGCAATTCAACAGATGGCATGAGGATTCCGCCCAGTCGTGCCGCCCTGACTGCAGACCAGAAGAAGGTGCGGACTTTGCCATCCATGACATCGTGATTCTCATCCTGGCGGTTCATTGCCTGGACTACCCGGATGCCGCTTACATTCTGATCCAGGTACACACCTACGATCGACGAGTTGCGACGCATCCTGAGAAAAGCCCGCCTGGCGATTGGCTGCCATACAACACGAATCAGTAGTAGGGCAGGCATGACTGCAAGTGCTATCAATCCAAGTTGCCAGTCGAGAACCAGGAGGACGATGACGATGCCAACAAGAGTGAGTATGTCGCCGATAACTTCGATCGAGGATTCGAGCATCTCCTGCAAAGCACCTACGTCACCGAACATGCGTGCCATCAATGCGCCGATCGGCGTCTTGTCGGAGAACGAAAGTGCCAGCCGTTGTAACTGCAGAAACATGTCTGCGCGGATGTCGTAGAGCACTTCAAGCGCTACTGCCGAGATGAGCACTCGTTGCAGATAGTTGGTGAGCCAGTAAAGACCGGCATTAGCGATCATTAGCCCTGCGACCAGCGCCAGGACTCCTGTGCGACCGGGTATGACCGCTTCGTCGATTCCGAACTTCACAAGCAGCGGAGTCGCAAGGTTCGCAATAGTGAACCCGATCACCGCAAGGAGAGCGACAACGATCTGCTTCTTGTAGGGGCCGGCGTAGTAGAAAAATCGCCTGATTACGGTCGAGTCCAACTGCGAGAACATCTCCTCGTCAGACTCGTGCAGTTCTTTGTGCTGCTCTTCCGCTTCAGCAGGGCGTCGGCGCTGGCCTCGGTCGTCACCTCTGCTCCCTGTCCCTGTTGTTGAAGTCACTACTCGTCCACCTCAACACTTTCCTTCTGTTGAAGTTCCCAGAGTTCTCGATAGTGCCCGTTGAGCGCGAGTAGTTCATCATGGGTGCCGCGCTCGATGATCTCACCGGCTTCGAGGACGAGAATCTCATCTGCACGCTGAAGAGAACTGAGCCGGTGCGCGATGGTGATGACTGTCTGCTTACCGGGAAGATTTTCGAGCGCGACCCGGATGCGGGCATCTGTTCCTGCGTCAACGCTTGAGGTGGAGTCGTCGAAGATCAGTATCGCCGGTTCACGCAGCAGGGTTCTTGCGATAGAAACTCGTTGCCGCTGACCTCCAGATAGACCGATACCTCGCTCTCCGATGATGGTGTCGTAGCCGTCAGGAAGTCCGGCGATGAAATCGTGCACCTGCGCGATCTTTGCAGCTGCTTCAACCCGGTCCTCATCGGCATCGATGTCCCCATAACGAATGTTGTCCCGAATAGTCCCATCGAACAGGAATGGATCCTGTTCGACAAGTCCAACGGCGTGGCGGACCGAGTCGATGGTTGCTTCCTTAAGGTCCGTGCCGTCGATCGTTACTCGACCGCTCACGGGGTCGTAGAAACGCGGCACCAGGTTCGCCACGGACGACTTACCGCTGCCCGGTGGACCAACAATGCCAATTGAGTGACCAGGCCGGGCCTCGAACGAGACATTGCGGAGCGCGGTCACGCCGCGATACCCGAACGTGACGCCCTCGAACCTGACGACGCCATCAGTGATTGTGAGCGGCCGGGCGTCTTCCGAGTCAGCAATGGTCGCTGGAATATCCAGGACTTCAAGGATCCGTCCACCGGCTGATGTTGCCCTGGCGGTCGAGTTAACGATCATCACGATCATGCGTACCGGGAATCTGAGCAGGCCGAGAAAAGCGAAGAACATAGCCAGCTCACCGACGGTCATCTGTCCGTCTATGACTTTGTAGCCGCCCAACCACAACACCGCCGCCCATGCGAGCAAGAACGCAAACGAGATAGAGCCGCCGCCCCGGGCCTGCTGGCGCGCCGCTGAAAGACGCAGATCAACGACTTCGCGTGCTGTGACGTCAAACTTCTCTTCCTCGTACTTCTGGGCAGAGAAGGCTCTGACAACACGAACTCCAGCGAGATTCTCCTGCATCGTTGTCGTCAGGTCGCCAAGCGCGTCCTGGATCTGTCGCCACACCTGCCTGAGTTGGAGTCGAAGCCGGGCACTGCGGAACGCAAGGAACGGCACGAAGCCCATGCTCAACAGCGCAAGTTGCCAGTCGATAACGGCCATGAAGACCGTCGCCGCGACGACCATCACCGCTGCCCGGAATATCTGTACGAGGCCGCTCTGCACAAACATGCGGACACCTTCGATGTCTGACAGCCCTCGTGACATCAGTTGCCCGGTGTGGACACCATCGAAGAATGAAAAGCTCTGGGACTGCAACTTGTCGAAGTACATCATTCGCAGCCGATTTGAGACGCGCTGACCCAGCGTTTCGCCGAGGAACATCTGGACAAAGCCAAACAGGCCGCGTGCCAGGCCGAAGACAATCACGAGAATGGCCGTGGTCAGAAGCAGGCTCCTGATCTCGCCGTCCGAGTGTTCACCGTTTTCGATCAACGTAAAGGCCTGATCGACTCCGTCACCGAGCAATCTCGGAATGAACAGGTACAGTACGGCCGCAAGAGTGGCGCTGACGACAGCGGCGATAAAGTGCCATCTGAACTGGAGAGATATGAGGATGATGCGCCAGATCACGCTGGCGCCTGTAGGGCCGGAGTCAGTAATTCGTGCTCTTACGCTGCGCCTTGAGCGGGCAGCGCGCACGTCTTCTCTTTTAACTGTCTGGGTCAGCCGCTACCTCAGTTTTGACTGTTATCGGTTTCGTCACGCGCCAACTGATGCGATTAGTCACAATCGGAGTACTGTTGGCCTGCTGAAAGGTCGGCCCCAAAGGTGCCATACGCGCGAAACCGTCGATGAACTCACCGGCAGTGTAACTCTAATATTGCGGACGCGGCGGACAACTACCACGCACGCAGAAGCCGATGCCTAGAATGGCGCTTTGCCATGCCGATCACTCCAGCCGACATAACGCCATTCCGAACTTCGTTTGGGCGAAACCTTCTGAAGGAAGTACCGGGCTTCGCGTCGCCGCCATACCTGGTGGTCACCATGGAGGACATGTGGCCGCAACTCAAAGACAAAATGCCGGCCGGGACGGAGACCTACTTTGTCAGATCAATGGAACGTTCGATACTCGAGGCAGACATCGAGCGTCTCGGCGGTTACAACTCGTTCGTGGGACTAGGCGGTGGCCGAGCGATCGATGCCGCCAAGTACTTCGCGTGGCGTCTTGACCGCCCGTTGCACCAGTTCCCAACCTCACTGTCTGTCGACGCTATGTTCGGCCATCGATCTGGAGTGCGGGAAGACTCCGTGGTGCGCTACGTCGGGTGGGCAGTTCCTGAATGTGTCTATTTCGACTACGACCTGATCGAAGCCGCACCGGCACATATCAATCGGGCGGGAATTGGCGATGTGCTCTGCTTTTTCACCGGCGTGTGGGACTGGGAATACTCGGTTGCACAGGGACGATGCGAACCCCTGTGGCCTTTCGATCCACAGCTAGCGTCACACTCTCTGCAACTGGCAGAAGACGCTTTAGGCGGAGCAGAAGAGATTCATGAGCTATCTCCCAGAGGAATAGACCTCCTGGTTAACGCATTCAAGTGGGGCGGTTCCAGCTATCACGCCACCGGCTGGTGTCCTCGGCATATTGAAGGCGTGGAGCACTACTTCTACTACGCGCTTGAAGCGCGCACGAATAAGAGCTTCCTGCACGGGCAGGCGGTGTGCCTGGGATTGATCGCCGGCGCGATGATGCACGACCGCCGGGTTCACGAGTTACGTGATGCGATTAGACGGATAGGCGTAGACATCTCCCCATCCAGCATGGAGGTTGACTGGGACGATGTCGATGCGACGCTTCTCGGTCTCGGTGACTATGTGCGTGAAGCAGGCTTACCACACGGCATCGCCCACGACTTCAATGTGGACGAAGATTTCCTGGCACGATTCAGAGATGTCGCGGAGGCCGGCGGCTGAGGTTCTTCGGAGCAGATGTTTCGCTCTCACTCAACTGCGGTCCGATCGATCCGACGAGTCGACATTGCGCATGTGCCGGAATACGGTTCAACCCTATGCTCAAAGACCTTCTGCTTACCTGACAGGTCCCGTATAACTCGGGGGTGCGACCTGCGGTGGGTGCGGCCATGGACGTTGCCAGCCCTCCCGGCCGAATGCCGGGTCCTGGGACATGTCGCCGTTCTGCGCCAGCCGGTCGTGCCATGAATCCTGAACTGATTCCATGACATGGGCGGTCAGTTCTGCGTCCAACCTGCGCAATACGTTCTGATAGTCGTCAATTGTGGCCAGGTTGCGCTGTTCCTGCGGATCGTGCTCCATGTCGAAGAGAAGCACCTCGCCGGTCGAGTACTTGTGCAGCTTGTACTGGCCATCGAAGTTCATCCAACCGTCGCTCAGCAGGCCGAATATTCGGTCACGGCCAGAGTCACCAGGCATGCCTTCTCCGGGCAGCGGCTGAGCGTCGTACCAATCGGGAATCTCGTTGTCTCCGAATGACAGCATCGTTGGAGTGACATCACGTAACTCGACCATATCTTCGCTGACCTGGCCGCTCGGGATGCCCGGACCCATCGCCATCAAAGGCACTCGTATGGCCGATTCGAAGAATGACGCCTTGCCGATCAGGTTGTGGTCGCCGAGATAGTCACCGTGGTCCGATGACAGAATGACGATCGTGTTCTCGAGAAGTCCTTGCTCCTCCAGCGTGTCGAGTATTTCGCCGACCTCGTGGTCTATCTGCTTCACAAGTGCGGAGTAGTGTTTGCGGACCTTCTTCTTGGCATCGTCAGGGAACTCGGTGTAGTCGACGCCGTTCCACGGGCGCTTGTTACCTTCGACATTGCCCTGCCGCAGTTTCGTGATGCTGCCGGGCGCTTCCGGTGCCGCTGCGGGGATCTTCGATTCGTCGATTCCTTCGAGAAAGTCTTCCGTCGGGTCATAAGGGCAGTGTGGGCCAGGGAAGCCGACCATCATGGCGAACGGTCCTTCGTTACCGTGCTCCCTGATGAAGCGGCGTGCAGCCTTACCGACAAATCGGTCCCAGGAATGCTCCCAGGGCATGGTGCTTACTACCGCGCCCTTTCCGTCGTGATAGCCCTCGAACTCGTTTCCGTGCATCTTGTGCAAGCCAAGATCTTGCAGATGCTGGTAGTAGTCGTCTCGAACGTGCAGCCAGCGCTTGTCCTCGCAGATCACCCGGTACTGGAAGCCCCGGCGGTCGTCCCACGGATAGAAGTGCATCTTGCCGATGCCCGCTGTGTAGTACCCGTTTGCAGCCATGATCTCCGGCCAGGTTTCGATCCCCGCATCACGATAGTCAGCGCGCAGGTTCTGCAGATTGCCGGTTACGCCGTTGCGTACAGCGTTCATCCCGGTCAGCAGGGCAGTGCGGGCAGGAACACAGATTGGCGATGCCGAGAACGAGTTCTGGTATCGAACGCCTGAGTTGGCGATACGGTCGATGTTCGGCGTTTCGTACCAGTCGGCGCCGTAACAGGAGAGGAAATCCGCTCTCAGCTGGTCAGGAAAGAGGAAGATGATGTTCGGCTTGTCAGACATTCTTTCATCCATTGGTTGAGAGGTGGACGGTGCGGTGGGTTTGTGGTCGTCGTTGGACGTCGTGCGAACGGGCGAGAGGTTATCACTGCTTCAACGGTAGTCGACGCCTGATGATGAGCCACTACTCGATCTATAAAATTACCCGCTATGCGCATCGGAAATCTCGAGATCGAATCGCCTGTTCGGCTTGCGCCTATGGCGGGCATCACCAACGCCTCGTTTCGCCTGGTGGCGAAGGAGTGCGGGTCCGCACTGATCACTTCTGAGGAGATCGATGCCACAGGACTGGTGAACAAGACACCAACCTCTGAGCGTCTCGCCGAGTATTTACCGGAAGAGAGACCGCTTGCGATGCAGCTGCTCGGTAACAGGCTGGACACGCTTGTTGAAGCAGCCGAACTGTTGCAAAAGCGGGGCGCAGACATCATCGATATCAACATGGGCTGTCCGATGCCGAAGATTACGAAGACCGGCAAAGGTTCAGCGATGATGCGTGATGTTGCCGGGACCGCCCTGATCCTGCGCGCCCTTCGTCGAGTTTGCGAAGTACCTCTGACGATCAAGATACGCGGTGGCTGGGACTACGAACACCTGAACGCGGTCGAAGTTGCGCAGATGGCTGAATCTGAAGGCGTCGATGCAATCACGGTGCATCCACGCACCCGCTCGCAACGCTTCAGTGGCAAGGCGCCCTGGCACATCATCCGAGATGTTGTAGAAGCGGTTGACATTCCGGTCACCGGGAACGGTGATGTGACTGCGTACAGCGAGGCTGTGAGGATGATGGCCGAGACCGGATGCGTCTCGGTGATGATCGGTCGAGGTGCCGTCGGGCAGCCCTGGATCTTCAACTCTGAGTACGAAGGCTGGTCTGCTGACCGCCAACGTGAGTATAGGGACCGGGTGATCGACCGTCACATTGGGCTGATTCTCTCATTCCTGCCTGAAGGGCGTTTCCAACTCATCCAGCTCAAGCGGCACCTTTCGTACTACGGAAAAGGCCTGCCCGCTGCTCGGGAATGTCGTCGTACCATCTTCAACGAATGCACTACGACCGACGAAGTGAGAAGCACGTTCCGCCGTTTCTGGGACGCGGCCTAAACCTGTACTGTGGTCACTCACAACAGGATAATTGCCGATAGCGGCAAAGGACGAAATGAAATCAGCGTATTGTCCGAAGGTTCTCTCCGCGGCAACTGGTTTGCTACTACTTCTGATTGCCGGCGCCTGCAGTTCGGACCCTCCCACCGCATCTGAGGCGACTGCCACGGCAATCGCTCAGATACCAACTCCAGAGCCACTCAGTGTAGAAGAGATCATCGACCGATCAGAGAAGGCGATCGAACAAGTTAGTTCGTTCATCTACACCACCGAGGAATCGGCAAGTCAGTTTTCGTTACTAATCTGGAAGTGGCTATTTATTTTTACTGTCAACGCGCCAGATGAGTTGCGAACCGTTGCCAGGATTGGGACAGGTGGACCAACAAAGTTTCTCGAATCGATTACGGTCCCAAGTGGTGAGTTCATCAGGTGCACGACCGATCAAGGCTGGGTCCGGGAACCTGAGGGTTATCCCGGTTTTGAGGACTATATCAATGCTCCTGAAATCGTGATCTCTATGCTTAGCCCATTCATGTTTGGTGATCCAGACGAGTTTCAAGTATCGACCGGTATAGAGGGAGGGGTGGCCGTCTATCGACTTGAGTCGAAGTTCCCCGATCCTACCGAAGAGGAAATCGAACGCAGCACGATCCTGTTCATATCGGCCGATGAATTCTTGCCGATCATGTCCGAAACGCGGAATGTCGGTTCGGATTTCGCTCGAATAAAGAATGAGGTGTTCACACCTCTTGAACGACCGGTCGAGATCAACCCTCCTGATGAGTCATCGGTGATCGGAAACGCAGGTGATCCTGGCGTCGAGTGTTCTCGAGGTGATCTGCTTCCTTACTGACGTTAGCCATATTGCTGTCTGGTCGCGACCGGTCAGCGTCCTTCGGGCACTGCGAGAAAACGAAGTCAGGTAAACGCAAATGAAACGAACGAAAATCATCAACTTAGTTGCGCTGATCTCAGGCTTGACACTTCTATTTGGTCTTGCTGCCTGTTCTTCAGGTACTCCGGATGATGGTGAGCCTGTCCAGGCAGGCGACGAAACGGCGACTTCACCAGTCGTGGTAGCCACCGTCGAGGACTTAAGCGCCGAGGAGATCATCAGTAGAGCCGACGAGGCTTTCGGTGCTGCCAGGTCTTTTAGGATCAAGGGAGATATTGAAGGCGACCTTTACTTCGGTCAGACGATAAGTGGCCACGCGTCGTTCGAAATCACGTGGCCCGATGAGTTGGTCGGCGAAGAGATATTGCCGGATCGTGAGCGTTCAGTTGTGGAAATGACCGGTGCGCTCAATGTGTATGAAGAGTCGATCGTCTTCGGTGACCTCGCATATGTGAGGTGCTCACCGGACGGACTGTGGCGTGAGCACCCGGATCGCGAATCCACCAACACCCTCTCCGGCGACACTGGTCTGACAATTGCTGACCTGTTTTTGGTCTCGACTATCGATGAGATCGGCGCTGTAGAAGTCCAGACAGAGCTTCACGAGGGACAGAGCGTTTATCGACTCGAAACTACCCAAATGGATCCCGAGGATTGGGACGGACCGGTCGAGATTGAAGTGCTGATATCGACGTCCACCTTCTTACCAGTCTTACAACAACAAACCTTTCTCGGATCAGATGGCACATCTCAGATCACAACCTCGAACTTCCAAGCCTTAGAAGGACCGATAGAGATCGAATTACCCGACGAGTCGATGCTTGGCGAAGCGATCAACGATCCACAGTTCACCTGTGAACCTGATCTGACTTTCGGTAGCGGTGAACAGACAGAGCCGGTACAGGTAACTGAAGAAATCCTTGCATCGTCTGTTGACGGAGTGCTGTTCGACATCAAGTTGAGTGGCAGCGTAGTCGATAGCGACAGTGATCGCAGCTTCCGTGACGATGTCGAGATACTTTCGCCGGGCTCGACCGAGTTCCAGGGACACTTCCCCGGGCCGACTGGCGATCTGGTTATCGTGTCGTGTTTGGCGCCTGAATGCCAGGAAGGCGACGGACCTGTCACCTTCGAGGTTCGTTACTGGACAACCGACGATGGCGATGTCCCGGAACAGTCTCGCCAGCGAACGCGCCAGTAAACTCGTTCACGTTGGCCGGGGCCGAGGTTGATTGGGGAGTGTGGAGCTTCCAGGTCGTCTACCATGAGACCGGCGATTCGCGGAAAACAGACTGACTTCCGAAGGCGTCTCGAAAGCAGAGAGTTGGATGCGATTTCCGGCATGCCTGAGCGGGACAGGTAGCTACTGGCACCTTTGAGTATTCGCACAAACGAGACAAGCCTGTGAAGTCGCAGAATTTGCGGAGACAACGATAGATGCAGAGCGCTATTCAGACCCCGGCGAGCTACGAAGAACGAATACGCGAAGAGCTTGATAACTGCCTCACTGAGACCAATCTCTCAAGAGGTAACAAGGTCTCCGGTAAGGCACGAGACCGATACGATCTGGGTGACCGCCTGGTGCTCATCACCACTGACAGGCAGAGCGCTTTTGATCGAGTGCTGGCTGCTATCCCGTTCAAAGGCCAGGTTCTCAACATGACGAGCGCCTGGTGGTTTGAGCAAACCCGACACATCGTGCCGAATCACGTCCTATCGATCCCCGATCCAAACGTGACCGTGGCTAAAAAATGCACCGTATTTCCTATCGAGATCGTGGTGCGTGGGTACATCACAGGCAGCACAAACACGGCTCTCTGGACGGTCTACGAAAGCGGCCAACGTCGATACTGCGGCAATGATCTGTCGGAAGGGATGGTGAAGAATCAGAAGCTTCCAACGAATATCCTCACTCCGACCACTAAAGAGCACGATCATGATCGCCCGATCAGCCCGGACGAGATCGTGTCGGAGAACTGGATGACCGCCGACGACTGGGAGCAGTGCAGCAGTATTGCCCTGGAGCTGTTCGCTTTCGGCCAGGCTAAGGCCGCTGAGCGTGGGCTGATTCTGGTCGATACCAAATACGAGATGGGCCGTGACGAGGACGGTCAGATCACTCTGGTGGACGAAATCCACACCTCCGATTCCAGCCGCTACTGGATCGCCGACACTTACGAACAGCGCATGCGTGAAGGCCAGGAACCAGACAATGTGGACAGAGAATTCCTTCGGCTCTGGTTCAGGGAGAACTGCGATCCATACGAGGACGAGGTCCTGCCTCCGGCCCCGGACGACCTTGTCGTCGAGCTTTCAAGACGCAATATCTACTTGTACGAGAAGATCACCGGGCGAACCTTTGAGTTTCCCGAGCCTGGCCAACCTGTTGAGCAGCGACTGGAGATCAACCTTCAAGGAGCCGTTTGAAGGGCATTGCGCTGCGGCTCTGAACCTGGCCGACCCAGCGATCAACCCGTCAGCTTTACAACTCACCTCGCTGCGCACACATCGATTCCGTTCACCGAGGGTCCATTTACCTGGAACGATTCCGTTGATTGCCAGACCAGAATCAAACCGAGCGCGACAGTGAAAAGATTCATCCTGTTCGACCACGATGGGGTGCTGGTCGATACCGAGCGCTGGTATTACCTGGCTGGTAAGCGGGCGCTGGCGTCGATAGGTCTTGACCTGCCGCTTGATGCCTATCTGGCGAACATGGCGAATGGTGTTCCCACCTGGGAACCAGCCCGATCCGCAGGAGTGTCTGAAGCTGAAATAGACCGATGTCGCGAGCTGCGAAACCGGTACTACCAGGAATACCTTGTCAATGAAGAAATCGAGATTGAAGGTGTCTCCGAAACGCTGGACGAACTCGCTGGTCAGTACAGGATGGGCATCGTCACCACTTCCAAGCCTGCGGATTTCGCCCTGATTCACGAGCGACGTTCCATCCTGGATCACATGGAGTTCTGGTTAACGAGGGGCGACTACGAGCGGGCAAAGCCAGACCCAGAGCCCTATCTGAAAGGGCTTACACGGTTTGGCGCAACCGCCGCTGAAACGGTAGTTGTCGAAGACTCGGCCAGAGGTCTGAAGTCGGCACTGGCGGCAGGTATCGACTGCATCGTGGTTGCCAATGAGTTCACCGCGGACCAGGATCTCTCTGACGCAACCGCAAAAGTTTCATCGTTCAGAGACTTACCTGACGCAATCAGGAACCTGCCAGGTTAGACCGGTGTCACCGACGTAGCGGCATCTACGAGCCGAATCCGCTCGCCATCTTGTGCTACCAGCCCTGCGTGTCGGCTTTGCCGGAATACCAGTTGAGGACTCGCAGCACACGCAGCGTGTTCCACCGGCTTTCGACCGCTTCCCGCTCTTCCATGTCGAAGTGCACAGTGCCGGGGTGAGGCTCGCCGAGCGGCCATCGGCCGTTCTCTAACTGTTTTTCGGCGACAAGATCGATCGCTTCAGACACGCGGTCGTCAGGGTCTGTGCCAGCTTTTCTAAGGTAGTCGAGCCCCCAGAGAACGTCGTAGCGCCAACGCGTCGGGAAAGTGAACTCTCTCCAGTCACGACCGCTCTTGCGGTCTTTCCCAACGATTTCGCCAGTCGACAGAGATCTCAGCAGTTTCCGTTCCAGCAAGTACTCCTGTCCTCTGAGTCTCGCTTCCCTTACAGCACCGGCGTCGTCCTTGACCTGCTCGTACTGAAGCAATCCTTCCAGTACACATATGGTCGAGTTAAATGATGACCGCTTGCTGTCCGGGGCATCACAGTTCCAGCCACCGTCTTCAAGCTGTTCATCAAGAAGTCGTTCAGCCAGGCTGTCGCTGGACTCCCCAAAATACGCGCCGCAGGCAAGCACCCGGCCATTAATGCAAGGCTCAACTTCTCCCTCGAAAAACGGTGAGTAGTTGTGATACTTGCCCCAGTCGCTTTTCTGTTTGACCAGCGCGATGGCTTCTCTCACCTGAGAACTGGCAGGATCAACTCCGAGTTCTCTCAGCAGCATGAGAGTCTCCATCGTCGAAGCCCAACTCTGGTATGCCCATGGCCCGCCTCCCCAGTCACCATCAGATTGCTGGAGTTGCAGCAGTTTTGCGCCCCAGCCCCCGACCGAAATTCGGTCTCGTTCGGCTGTTAACGCCTCTACTGGCTCATCAAGCAGGTCCCGCATGACCTGCCATCGAATCGCAGGATCTGAGTCGAGCAGCCAACGGATATTCTCGCTGTCTGGATCTGAAGTTTTGTACTCGGATGGCGCCATTTATCTGCTCCCATTCAGCGTACGAAAGCATATTTTGAACCAGGTCAACTATCATTCCGGCCGGACTAAGGCGGTTCCTGAATCAATGTTTGGCATTGTTATGTCATACTCGAGAAAGGACCTGATCGTGCGGACACTGGACGGCTAAGACGGCATATTACTTAACCTTCACACTCCCACCTGTCACGGCACAGCTTCTCCCGCGAGTACGCCCGTAAGCCGTTCGTGATCCACTACTACCTGTCCGTTAACGACAACGTGCGGGATGCCTTCAGGGAAGACTGCCGGGTCTTCAAAGCTTGAGCGGTCGGTGACGCGATCTGCGTCGAAAACGACGATGTCAGCGAAGTTTCCTTCTTTAAGCACGCCGCGGCCGCTGAGCCCGAATCGCTCTGCCGGGTTCTGCGTAACCCGCTGGATCACCTGCTCCAGCGGGTAGCCGAAGCGGCGTCGCAACCTGCCGACTACGCGCGGGAAGCAACCGTACGCACGCGGGTGAGGAAGCTGTCCGACGGGAATGGCGTCAGAGCCGATCATGTAGTCCGGCCGCGCCAGCAACTCCATTACGTCCTCTTCGATCTGGCGCCAGACGCGGGTGCTGTGTGGAGGTGCTCCGCGGAAGCCGCAGGCAAGGTTCGCTTCGACCATCACGTCGCAGACAGCTTCTTCCAGGGACTTACCTGTTGTCTCAGAAACGTCATCGAAAAGCATTCCTGGCAGTGACTGGTCACCGTCAGGGCCGATCCAGCTCCAGACGTTGCCGGAAGGCCTGCCATACATGATCGACCTCATCTCCTCGATGATCTGGCCGCGCAGCGTTTTGTCAGAGAGTCGATCGAGGAACTTCTGGGGACCACCTTCGTGTAGCCAGCTCGGGAAGAAGGCCTGTGGAAAGCTTGAGCCGACCGGGTATGGGTAGGTCTCGAGCGTGATATCGACACCCTCGGCTTTTGCGGCGTCAATCGGCTCGAGGATCTTTGCTACCTCTCCAGCATCCTGCGGTTGGGTGCGGTAGTGCTCGAAGTGCACCTTGACGCCTGAGCGCTTGCCGATCTCTATCGCCTCCGCAACGCCTCCACCACCAAACGCACGGTCGATGTTATGAGTGCGCAGGTGGATCGAAAGCGGTCGGCCGAACTCGGCGACTACCTTGCACAGCTCAACCAGTTCGTCCGTTGTCGAAAACGACTGTGGGAAGTACGAAAGCCCGGTTGCAAAGCCGCAAGCACCTTGCTCAAGCGCGTCTCGAAGAACGCCCTTCGCACGATCAAGGTCGCTGCCGGTTAGCGGCACATCTTCGAAGCCGACAGCCTCAAGCCGCACCGGCCCGTGACCGGCAAACGTTGCGACGTTGCAAGACGTCTTGTTGTGATAGTTGGCGCGGGAAGCCTCGATGCTGGACATGTCGAGACTCTCGTCCGGCAGGCCGAGAATCCCTGAGAGATACCAGCGGTACATCCGGTAGTTTTCGGCCGAAAGCGGTGCCAGCGTAAGGCCGTCCGGAGCGATGATTTCTGTCGTGATTCCCTGGCGAATGCCGTTGGCGTGCTGGCCGTCAACAAGAAGCGCTCCATCTGAGTGGGCGTGCACATCGATGAAGCCCGGAGTGACCGTTAACCCTGTTGCATCGATCACCCGCGCCGCAGTTGCCTCACTGAGATCGTCAATCCGCTCGATCTTCTTGCCGTTGATACCTACGTCGGCTCTGACACCGGGTGAACCTGTGCCGTCAATAACCGTTCCGCCGGTGATGAGCAGGTCAAAGTGCATTTTTTGTCTCTTGCTGGGGTCTTGCAATTGCTGGAGTCGACCAGGGCAGTGAGGTTTGCCGGAGATTACATGCTGCGCCAGTAACGGGCCACCGCAACAGAGAGGTTAATCTTGATAGGGCCGAGTTATTAGCAAGTCCAATCGATAACGAGGGACAGTCATGCGTTTCGTACTTCTTTTGGTTGTACTAGCCTCCGCAGCCGCCATCGCGTGTAGCAGCGACGATTCTCTGCCTGAGGGTGCGCCACCGCGACAGGAGCCGGGAGAAGACTGGCGAGAGATCGTCACCTATTCGCCTGCTGGACCTCGACGAGATCCTGTCAGCGCCTTCGCAATCACGGTTCCGCCGCACTGGATTTACGAACCGTCCCAGGGATTCGACTCCCTGGCAGGACACATCGGTCCCGGAGTGCCTGGCGACTACGTTCTGGGCCACCTGAACTTCGATTTCGCAGGGAACGCCGGACCCGTCGTCCCGTTTGATCAGAGGGAATCACTGATTCGCTGGGACTGGGAACTTGATCCGGCGGTGGAGGGTGAGCTGTTCATCCCACCTGACTGGAACGGATACGTGGGCGCCACCCTCACGCTACCGACAATCGACCGGCCTGCAAACCTGTACATAGCAGGACCTGTGGACAACGAGGCCAGTGGGATGATGCTGTTGACTGCCGTACGTTCGATCAGGCCGTGCTTTCCAGAGGGCGAAGTAGCGCCGTGTGAACTGCCACCAGAAGCAAGGTGATTCGTTTGCCTTCGCGATTCATCATCGCTTCCCGGTAACATCCTGCTTAAAGTCAGCTTCCAGTATTCAAGTAAGGCAACGAAACATGACAGCAGGTAGGTTTGATGGCAGGGCAGCGATAGTCACCGGTGGAGCGCTTGGTATCGGAGGTGGATCGGCCAGGCGGCTGGCTTCAGACGGTGCCAGCGTTTTGATCGTTGATGTCGTGGAGGATGCCGCCGAAGCAAACGCCAGGCGCATCAACGATGCCGGTGGCAACGCCATCGCTATGACTGGCGACGTCTCGCAGGAGACCGTCGCGAAAGAGATGGTCGAGCGTGCCGTGACTGAGTTCGGCCGCCTCGATTTTCTGGTGCAGAACGCCTACGGCGGCGGGCAGGACCGGGCCGGTAGTGCAGTTGAGGTCAAGCCCGAAGCCTGGCGGTCGGGTATCGACCTGCTCGTGACCGCGCTGTACCTCGGCGCGAAGTATGCGGTTCCTGCGATGGAGGAGTCTGGTGCTGGCCCCGGCTTTCAGCATGGCGAATGGACAGGCGCGGGCCTGCGGCATGGTGCACCGCCTAATGCCAACGTTGGCCGAATTGTGAACCTGTCGTCAGTGCACGGTCTGTTGCAGGCTCCACGCTCGCTCATCTACGAGGCGGGCAAGGCGGCGGTGATCGGCCTTACCCGTCAAATGGCGATCGACTTCGGTCCGCTCGGCATCACGGTCAACGCCATCGCTCCAGGCCACATCGTGACAGAGCGAGGCGAGGCCATGTGGGGGGAGGTTGGGAATAACGAAGGCTTCAAGCTGTTCGAGCTTCAATACCCGGTGCGGAGAACCGGTGTCCCTGACGACATTGCAAGCGGCATCGCGTATCTCTGCTCAGATGAAGCGTCCTTCATCACAGGAGTGGTACTTCCCATCGACGGCGGCCTCTCGATCCAACTGCAAGAGAACATCGTGATGGACGTTAAGGACTTCATCACTGAAAATCCTGGCCTGAAGACTCACTTCGACCAGGGTCGCGGGACGGCCCGTCGTTGATGGGAGAGGAGACTGGCATGAACGAGCGCCCTGACCGGGTTCGAGAGTTCATGAGGACCGTTGAACGATTCGTTGAGGGCGAAATAACGGCGCTCCAGTTTCAGGCCGAGTACTTGAGAGTCCGGGAGAACAACCTGGAAGTGTTCATTGCCGGCTTCCCGGAGAGCGAGGTCGAAGCCTCGGTCTATTCCGCAATTAGCGATTTTGTGGGAGAGCCCGAACACTTTAATGCCGCCGCTGGCAATATCAACGCAGCCGAGCTTAAATGGCATGTCTCTCTGGCCTTAAACAGGTACAGGGCCGCGACCGAATAGTGCCAGGTCCGGCGCGCATTCGAGCCAGTTAGGATCGCGAACCATCACAGCGGTGCTACTCTGGCCTGGCCAGCAAGGAACTGATCACCTGCGGTGCCGCTTCGACTGCTCGTTCGCGGATCTGCTCTGGAGTCAGGCTGCCGATCGGATGCTGAATAACTGCAAACGGGTAGTCAGGCATATTCCCCAGGTTCGCGATGGCCTGCGCCCCTGACCTGAACGGCTCAGTGCAGATGGCGATGGCCGGGACGCCCAGGGCCTCTAGCTGCATCGAGTCGTGCACACTGCACGACGAACAGCTCCCTCAGTCTCCGTTGGCTAATAAAGCGACATCTACCTCTGACGCGAATGTCTTAAGCAGGTCTGGTTCTGCAGGGCGTGACGCATTGCCCTTGTTCACCCGGTGTGAAGGAGCAACTTCAAAGCGATCAGCGAGAACATCGTAGATTGCGTCGAGTAGCTGCTCGGCGTTCAGCTTGTCATTAGAAAGCAGGCCGATGCGTTTACCAGCAAGTGTTTCGGGCCGCGTAGCCATGCCTGCGGTTGCGATTGATAAAGACGATGTCGGATCGAGTACCGTGATCTTGGCTTCGGTTGTCATGTTTGTTTCTCGCTTACCTCTAGCCAAATGATCGGTCGATGAGATTGTATCCGACCCCGCGCAACTGTTTCCGGAAGTCAGCACTGTACTGAAGTCCAGGATACCGCGTGACATATTTATCAACCAGATCGCGGAGAAACTCATCAGCGGTTTGTAAGAGTTCACGTCGAGGCGCCTCGGCAACCCCATTGCAATAGCTAGCGCTTACTAAAACTCGGTCATGAACCACGACAAGATTGATCACATCTGCTGATTCGGTGAAATCAATCTGCTCCTGATCCTCCAAGAAACGCATTGCATGGCAGAATGAAAGTGCGAAGTCGAACGCGGGTATCCAACTGAATCTTGCACTGAAATCCGTGCAATCAATGGCGAACTCAATATCGCCCTGGAACGCGTGGTACCGGAGCTCGGCCGCGGTCAAGTTCGCCCAATCGAATACTTGTTGAGGCCCTGACTTGAGTATGTGCCTCAACACGATCACGAAGCGATCTTCTTCGTCACCGACCTGGTCTTGGTGCCTGTGGCCCACATCGGGATAACCATGCTCCAGCCTCCGCCGTCGCCACCTGCAACTATCGGCACTACCGCGTCTGGTGAAGCGAGGGCGCCAGCACCTGACGCCGCCTTCTCGTTGAGCGCCTCTTTCACACCGCCTTCTGCATAAATGCGTGGCGGTGGTGCTTTCGTGATCTCAAACAGGTAGTCGCAAACCTGCTTGCGGCTCCAACCCGCATCTTTCAGGAACGCCGCATGCTCGGGGCAGAAGACGATTAGCACCTCCTGCATCGACTGGCCCAGCGCATATAGCCTTCCCGCGAACGAGTTGAGCAGGGTTTCGGGCGTGTTGGCCTCGTGCTCGCCTACCTGAATTCCGCTGAGTCCGGCGAAGGCAGTGACGGTGCTCTCGTCTTCAGCAAACCCACGCGAAACATGAAGCGGTTCGAACGGCGAGCGGCTCACCTTCTCGCCGATGCACCATGTGTACTTGCCGGGATGTCCAACGGTCGCTTTGTCGAGATCACCGGCGCGAGTGCCCACGACGTTTGTGACGATCAATCGGACCGCACGACCGATGGTTGCGTTGGCGCGGTTACCAGGGCCGAAGACCGACTCCGCGGTGTTTACGCCAAGCTGCTCGACGATTGGGCCGTTCAGTACGAGCAGTATGCCCGCGCCCATCGTGCTAACTGAGATGCCGTGCAGGCTGAACCGGTCTTCTGTTATAGCCTCCACCGCTGCGACAACAACAGGCAGGTACTCCGGCTTGCAGCCAGCCATCACGGCGTTGATCGCAGCTTTCTCTGCGGTGATCACTGCGCCTTTCACCGGCTCTACGCCGACGATCTGGTCGGGCTGCAGTTTCGCCGCGGCCAGGAACGTCTCTACAAGCTCAGGCGTAGGTGGAACAACCGGCAGTCCGTCTGTCCAGCCACGCTCAAAGTAGCTCTCAATCGCGTCGAACGCAGAGGAGACTTCGTGCGCATCGGAGGTCAGGCGAGTGGCTGATGTTTCAGTAGTATTCATGCGCACAAGGTACTACTGGCACATCTGATCGCCAAGTCCAGATAGTTGATGCCTTTAGGCTGCAAGACCGGAGAAATCATTGCCTGCACCAAACGTGATCTTGATTGGCGGTGTGTCGGCTGCCGGAAAGACGACCCTGGGGCAGGCCCTGTCCAATCGGCTCGGTGCAGGCCGGCTTACTGCCGATGATCTGGCCGCCGGTGCAAGGGCAATCACAACACCTGAATCTCATCCTGGCCTGCATGGAATGACACAGACTGTCACCGGCGTGAACTGGATTGAATACTTCATCAGCCGACCGGTGGAGCAAACAATCGCCGACGCCACTGCTGAACATCAGGCCATGTGGCCGGCTATCCAGGGTGTGATCCGCCTCCACGCCTCCTCTGGTCCTCAGATTGTTATCGATGGCTGGTACTTCCGTCCGGAGATGGTCTCTGCACTGGATAACGAGAACTTGGCTTCGTTCTGGCTGGTGGCGAAGCGGGAGGTTTTGGAAGAACGCGAGCGAAAGTACGATGAAGGCAAGGGTTCCTCAAAGCCAGAGCTGTTCCTCGAGCACTTCCTGGCGCGGAGCTACTGGTATAACGACCTGATAGAAGAACAGGCGAAGCGGTTCAAGCTGCCCATTCTTTACCAGGACGGAACCAGGACGCCCGACGACCTCGTCGATGCCGTGCTTGAACACCTCAAACAGAGTGAGTAGCAGCCAGCGCAGCGACCTGGTTCTAGTTACTCAATAGTCCCGTCGCTCATGCTCCCACCTGGTTTTGTGTGGTTACTGCCGAGGCTCGAGTAGGTCGCTGGCAGGTGCATGAACTTTGAGTAGGTGCGAATCAGCCACGAAACCGGTCCCCGGAAGAAGTAGCGCTCCGGCTCTGCTATCTCGTCTATGTCGTTCTTGTATTTCTTCGCAGTGCCCTTAGTCAGGTGAAACTTCAGCTCACCTGTGTCCTCAAAGACCTCGTGGATTATCAGTGCGTCCTCACCAGGCACCTCGTATGTCTCGAAGCGGATGAGTCCCTTTTCCATCGAGTAAGCATCAGTCCCGACGCGCTGCCACCAGTACTTGAGTTCATCCAGCTTTGAGGTTTCGCCCGGCTTGCAGGTCCACTTGGCGGTAACGTTCACTGCCTTCGTCTGGTCAGGTCGACGGTAGTCGTCCTTCACGTATCCGAAGATGTGCTGTCCGAATTCAGCAGGCACCTGCTTTGCCGTGATCGCCTCACGAACTTCCTGGGAGATGCTTACGCCGCGGACCATGTGCATGTCCGGATTCGCTACTTTCAGCAGGGGCCCCATGTGCTGAGTTGCGGTGTCTGAGAAGTAGTGGACAAGTGCATCGGAATTCTCGAACACGTGGTGGACAAGCACCGCGTCTTCACCGACCGCATGATTTATCTCGGTCGAAAGAACACCCGAATCGGCCCTGGCTCCCGCATGGATGTCTTCCCACTCTTTTAGCATCTCCTTCGACTCAGCAGACTTCCGAAAGAGACCGCCCTTTTTCGCCGGGACCCACTTGCCGGTGATACTGATCTCATCGCCAATTCGCGACGGTGTTTTGAGATGGTCTGGCATCGGTTCTGTACGGGTAGTCATCTTCAGTCTCCGAGATGTTGTTGCGGGTAGCCTCGGCCGATCCGGGCTTACTCTGGGTTGAGCGTACGAATCGGGCCGTTTAACCAGCCGCTCGACGGAATCCGAACGCTTTCGTTCCAAAAACTGCACCCATGTTCATGCCGTTTGCAGCCTGAACCAGCTCTTCGGGCACGTCACCACAGAAGAAGAACGGGCCGGGGGTCGCGATCTCAGACAGCTTAGGGAAGTACTCTGCCGCCGTACCACCGAGGTGGGCGCCGAGGGCTGCACCATCGCGGAAAACGTCTACGACAAGCAAGTCACCGGTCTCTGAAACCTCAAATACATCGAACCTCAGTGTTCCTTCTTCGGTGGCCTTCGCCGTCTCCAGCACCTCGCTGTACATGGCCTTCAACTCTTCGCCCTTACCCGGCTTGGCTGTCCACTTGTAAGAGACTGTGATTTCCTGGTCGCTCATCGTTGCTCCTCCTGAGCTTGATTAATGTAACGAACAGTACAATAATAGAGATGACAGGGCCTGTCAAGACTTTTTATACTGATTAGTAAGAATATGGCAAAAGCAACTACGAAAAGACCCCGCGGGCGCCCAGTATCGTTTGATCGTGAGCAGGTGCTGAACGCCGCTGTCCTGGTGTTCTGGGAGAGGGGATACGAAGGCGCGTCAATGGACGCGTTGACCGAGGCTATGGGGATCAACAAGCCAAGCCTCTACGCCGCGTTTGGCAATAAACGAAAGCTATTCGAGGCGGCCATTGACCGCTACGCCGCTACGAGTGGCGAGCGGGAGTTTGGAGCCCTCCAGCGCGCCGAAGATCCGAAATCTGCCGTTGAAGACTTCCTACGGACAAGCGTCGAGTCAGCAACGCAAAGAGGCAAGCCGCTGGGCTGCATGATCGTCAACGTGGCGACTGACGCTGCTGAGTGCGACGCAGACCTGAGAAGCAAACTTGCCGTGATGTACGACCAGACAGACGAAGGCATCGCTGGCAGGTTCCGCAGGGATCAGGAAGCGGGACTTCTTCCTGAACGGTTCGATCCCGACGCCCTTGCAGAGATGATCCACTCAGTGATTCACAGCATAAAAGTGCGCGCGCGGGCCGGAGCGTCTCGCAAACAGCTGATGAAAATCGTTGACAACTTCATCGCTGTTCTGTTTCCTGACCCGGCATAGGCCTTCGCTCACAGTTTCAATAGAGGTCCGACCTTGTCACAACCTGCTTCCAGTTCCGGTCGTCCAAACTTCATCGTGATGATGGTCGATGACCTCGGCTTTTCTGACCTTGGCTGTTATGGCGGCGAGATCAACACGCCAAACATCGATGCTCTCGGTTACAACGGCCTGCGATTTACGCAGATGTACAACGGCGCACGTTGCTGCCCATCCCGCGCTGCGCTGCTCACCGGTCTCCACCCGCACCAGGCGGGGATCGGGCAGATGACCGAAGACCTCGGGGTGCCTTCCTACCAGGGGTTCTTGAACACAACATCCGTGACGATGGCCGAGGTCCTAAAAGAGGCTGGATATCGCACGCTGATCTCAGGCAAGTGGCATGTCGCCGGTGGATGGGACAACCGAAAACGGGATCAGTGGGTTTTCGGTGATGAGCGTCATCCAATGCCCAAACAGCGCGGCTTCGATCGATCGTTCGCAATGATGAACGCCGCAGATTCTCACTGGAACCCGAAGTCGCTCGTGCTGGAAGACCAGCTCATTGACGTTGAGACGACGGACTTCCACATGACCGATGCCATCGCAGACCAGGCGCAAAACCAGATCAGCGAAGCCGTGGATATGGGCATGCCTTTCTTTCAGTACGTCGCCTTCACCGCTCCCCACTGGCCGCTGCATGCGTGGGAAGACGACATCGTGAAGTACGAGGGCAGGTACATGCAGGGCTACGACGCCACTCGCACAGCCCGCCACGAAGAACAGAAAGGCCTCGGCATCGTCGACTCAAAATGGCCGATATCTCCGCGCGACGAAGATGCTCCGCCGTGGGAAGACGTGCAGAACAAGGAGTACGAGGACATCAGGATGGCTGCCTACTCGGCGATGATCGAGCAGGTTGACCGGGCCGTCGGGGATATCGTCAAGACTCTGAAAGAGAAGGGCCAGTACGAAAACACCGTAATCATGTTCCTGTCCGATAACGGTGGATGCGCTGAGCTGATGCAGGAGGACACGGATTGGCCTGATCCCTCACAGTGGGAGACATCGCTAACACTGGATGGTCAGCCTGTGCGTGTTGGCGATATTCCCGAGCTTCGTCCGGGGCCAGACACCACGTTCCAGGCAGTCGAACTTCCGTGGGCCAACGTCTCAGACACTCCTTTCCGCCTGTTCAAGCGCTGGATCCATGAGGGCGGAATCACGACTCCGTTCATTGTCCACTGGCCGGCTCAGATCGAGGCTGCGGAGATTGACCACTCTCCGATGCAGATCATCGATATCGCAGCGACCCTCTATGACCTTGCAGGAGCAAGCTATCCGTCTGAATTCAACGACCAGGAGATCACGCCGCTGGAGGGCGAAAGCTTCGTGCCACTGATCGAACGCAGGGATTGGGAACGCGACAAGCCGATAGCGATCGAGCACGAGGGCAACCGCGGCATCCGCATCGGCGACTGGAAGCTGGTCGCCGAGTGGGATAAGCCGTGGGAGCTCTACAACATGTCAGACGATCGCACGGAGCTGAACGATCTTGCTGCAACAGAGCCGGAACGCGTTGCCGAAATGGAGGCGGAGTACAACGCATGGGCAGAGCGCGCCGGAGTGTTGCCCTGGCCGGTTAAGCCATCAGTGTTGGCAAAACGACTCAAAGGCCAGCATGCCCACATCCACCAGCACCGCGCACCGCTTTCTGGCAGGATGTTGTAGTTAAGGCTTCAGAGTCCTGCAACCAACTCTTTGCTGATCGCCTCGGCGTCCGCGTTCACGCCGTAGACAACGCCTGAGCTTCGGGTGCGTAACCAGATCATGCCCATGAAGTAGAGTCCGGGCACGTTGGAAACACCGTCAACATGTTCTGGCTGGCCCTGTGAGTCCAGCGCTCCCGGAACGTCCAGGTAACTGAAATCCCCGGTGAAACCGGTTGACCAGATCACCGTGGATATTCCGCGTTCCGCGAGATCGAGTTCCTTCGGTGCCTTGTAGGCGAGCAGATCCTGATCGACTTCATCGGCAGGGTCGGGCATCATTTCCGGCAGATCATGCCCCTGCACTGTGATCAATCCATCAAGGCGAGTCGTCAGCCGTTGTGAGACCGTGTCTGCGAACTCCACGTTCTCGCGGAGATTGTCTTGAAAGCGGGCGGTGTTCCCATCGAACGAATCGAGCCGACCAAGTAACTGGACGCCTTTCTTTCGAAGACTTTGAAGGCTGACGGTGTGTCCGCCATCGGTACCCGAAACCTGCGGCTGCTTCGCCTTCATCTCCGCCGGGTCAGCAAGATCGGCAGGGCGGTCGTTCCAAAAATCGGTCAGATCGAACCAGTGGAGAACATCTTGACCCCGGTAGAAACGAGGGAGCCGTCCAACCTTGGAGGTCGAAAGAAACACATCACGACCTGAGTCGACCAGGTCCTCCGCGATCTGGACGCCCGATTGTCCGCTGCCCACCACGAGCGCTGCACCTGCGGGTACCGAGCCCGGATTCTTGTATGTCGCCGAAGTGAGTGACGTGATCCCGGGTGGAAGTGAATCGGCAGCACCTGGAACCATCGGCACGTTCTGCGAACCGGTAGCAACGACAACCGACTTTGCGCTCAGCCGTCCTCCGGTGGACAACTCGACCTCAAAGTGACCGTTGTCATCTCGGACAACGGAGACCACTTCAACGCCGGACCTCAGCGGCAGCTGATGCTCTTCAACGAAGCGCTTGAGGTAGTCCGCAAGGTAAGTAGCGCTTTCGAAGCCTTCCGTGTCCTCCGGCGCGAATGGCAAACCTGGAAGTTGCGTCAGGCGGTTGATGGTGTTGAGCATGAAAGAGTCCCAGCGCTGGGTCAGCCAGGTCGAACCCGGCCTGTCCTTCTCCAGGACGACATGCTCTACACCAAGCTGTTTGAGGTGGTAGCTGGTTGCGAGGCCCGCCTGACCGGCCCCGAGTACGATCGCGTCAATCATTTTTCACCCGTGCAACTCTCAAACTGCCGACTCAACCCCGACTGCCTCTACGGCTTCACCATGCTGCCGTCTGCTCGACGTACCGTGTCCCATGCGCCACCGAACTCTCGCTCCTTGAACGGGAACTTCGCAGCAAGCTCTTCATCCACGTCGATGCCGAGTCCCGGCTTCCCGTTCGACCACATCATGCCGTCACGAACTTCGGGGCAGCCCGGGAATACCTCTTTTGTACGCTCACCGAAGACGGCGGCCTCCTGGATTCCGAAGTTGTAGTTGTTCAGGTCCAACATGAGGTTGGCAGCGTGTCCGACGGGCGATGTGTCGCCGGGGCCGTGCCATGCGGTGCGAACGTTGAACAGCTCGCCCATCGCCGAGTATTTCCTGGCTGGCGTTATGCCACCGATCTGTGACATGTGCATGCGCAGAAAGTCCAGCAGGCGGTCCTTGATCATGGGAATCATTTCGTGAGGTGAGTTGTACAGCTCACCCATGGCAATCGGCGTTGCACACTGCTCTCGAACCATGCGGAAGTAGTCGTTGTCCTCCGGCGAGAAGAGGTCCTCGAGGAAGAAGAGTTGGAACTTCTCAACCTCCTTGGCGAACCAGACACCGAGGATCGGTGGGATACGCTCGTGAACGTCGTGCAGGATTTCAACGCCGTAGCCGAATCGGTCACGGATGTACTCGAACAGCCCGATGGCAGATCGCATGTACGGCTTCGGCTCGAAAACGCCGCCGGGATGCGCGTACAGCTTGCCGTCCTGGTAGTCACGGAGCCATGAAGTGACGGCGATCGGTCCTTGCGAGACGTCCTGGTTAGAAGCGGTCTGCGTTCCTGCAGCAGCACCACGGTTGCCGTAGGTGGCGTACCCGGGCGTGGACATCTGAACCCGAATGTGATGGTGGCCTTTCTCCATGAACGCCTGCATCTTGTCGCCAACCTCTTCGTGCGATTCACCGGAGGTGTGGACGTAGACAGGAGCAGCTTCACGAGCGCGGCCGCCAAGCAGGTCGTACACCGGCATGTTGGCCATCTTGCCCTTGATGTCCCACAGGGCCTGGTCGACTCCAGAGAGAGCGTTGTTGAGCACCGGTCCGTTTCGCCAGTAAGAGGAGACGTAGCTGGACTGCCAGATGTCCTCGATGTCGGAAACCTCTCGTCCAATAAGGAACGGACGCAGATAGTCGTTAACTGCAGCAACAACGGTGCTGGGGCGCTGGGTGAAGGTGGCGCAACCGACGCCATACAGGCCGGGTTCGGAGGTTTCGACTTTGACGATTACGAGGCGGATGTTGTCGGGCTCGGTGAGGATGACGCGGATGTCTCGGATGGTTGGGTTGGCCATTTTTGGCGTTGTCTCCGTTTCGTGGGATGAGTTGCGCCACAACTTCTACACAGGACACCTGCGGCGCATCGAACTAAAGCAGTTCAAGCTGAAATCTTGCCGATATCAGTGCTGCGGAGCGATTCTACCGGTATGCCCTCCGAAACGGGGCATTATCGGAATACGGACGTTGCTATAGGATGCAATGCTCGGTTTAAGCAGATAGTTGATCGTCCAATTAGCGAACCGGGGTCACATCGAGGTGCCGAATGCCTGAAGCTAAATCAAGAAATCCGGCTGAACTCTGTTCTGCTGCGCTGGACAAGACGATCAAGACGATAGGTGCGGTTGGGACCCGTCACTCTTGAGCACACGAAAGGGCCGCAGACACTCTGCCTGCGGCCCTTACTGGTTCTTCAAAACCGGATCTACTTTCGACCCCAGATCAGGTTGTGTACCGGGGTGATATCGAATGCAGCGACATCATCGAAGTTGTGCCGGTCGAGTAGGTCAACGAACACCGCGGTTGGCACGAGCTGATCGTCAATCTGAGCTTCGAAGTACTGGATGCCTGACAGCAAACGAGCTGGAGGCGTACGCAGACCTTCGTGAGTTGCCGGGAACGGGAAGTCTGAGATTACGAAGACGCCGCCGGGCTTGAGCGACCGCTTCACATTCGCGGTCACCTTGTCGATGTCTCTGCACTCGTGCATCGAGATGTTGATGAACACCAGGTCATACGCCTCTTCTTCGACGAAGTCCTCGAGAGTGGAATGGACCAGCGAAACTCTGTCCGCCACACCTTCAGCCTGGACACGTTCCCACGCAACGTCTACCGAGTGTTCATCGCCATCCACACCGATGAGTTCCGTGTTCGGGAAGGTGTTGGCGAACTTAACAAGGCCTCGACCTGCACCTGAAGCCAACTCCAGGACTCGACCACCTTCAGCAAGCTTCTCGGTGAGACCGGGGATCTTGTCGAGTCCTGCCGGGATGAGCCGGTTGTAGAAAGGTCGGCCGGTGCCGCTGACGCCATCGATAAACTCCGGGCTGGTGTCGTTCCACCAGATGCGTTCGCCGCTCTTGAGATTGGCAGAGAAGTTGTCGAAGATCTCCGGGGCGCTGAACACGTTGGTTATGCCACCAACGTAACCCGGGTGGTCTGCGTTAAGAAGCAGGTTCTCCATGTGAGGTGCCAGGGAGTAACGGTTTTCTCCATCGACCTCGATGATCTCTGCGCCGTATGCGGCTCGTGCCCAGACGCCGGTGTAGAACTCATCTGTCCCGGCGGTTGAAGCGAGTGCTTCAGTGGTCAAGCCTTCTGGGTTTTCTGCGAGGGCCTGGAGGAGGCCATTGTCTAGCCCCATCTTGATCGTCTTGAAGCCGACGTATCCGGCGAACTGAGTTATCAGCTTGCCCGCCTGTTGCTGAACTTCAGGCTGAGGAGCTGGGGTTGAAGATGCCGTGTCTGGTTGTGCTGCTGTGGTCATTTGAGAATTCCTTTCTGGTTTTGTCTGTTTGTGTTTCTGTCTATCGGTGTTTGCGTGATCGGCGGTGTGATCGTTCGATAATTGCCTGTGCGATCTCGTTAGGCGTTGCGCCGATCTGCCGGATCGGACGGCGCCTTGGCTGAACCTTCAGCGAGTGGACATAAAAGTGGTCCATCAGGTCTATCGCTAAGTCAGGTTCGGTCTGTTCTGTCGTCTTTTCTATCGGTCGTGTTGCGGTAACCATGTCGTTTTCTCTGTTCGGTGGTTGCTAAAAGGTGTCGTCCGTACAGTCAGTTTCCAAATTTGATCCCCCCTGATGTTTCGTTTTGCTAGATGGCCTCAGCCAGATGTGAAAGGTTTGCGCTTCTGTACCTGGCTGGCCTGCTTGCCTGGAGCAGTGCGCTCCTGACAACGTCTTTCATTCGTCGTGCCGACTCTTTTGTGTTCGGGCGAACACCCTGTTCGTTGAGCTGCTGTTCAACGCAAGAGACGAGGCTTTCGAGAGAGTCACCTGACACGAATCCGTCGTGGTCAACGCCCAGGTCTCGGCAGCGGATGTTGAGTTCTTTCTTCATGTCCATCTGTTCCTTCACCGATTTGGTACCGGCTCTGGTGCCGGTTCCGGTTTGTGATTCCGGGTCCCTCTTGCCCCTCGACTCGTTTCATCCGAGTTCTGAGGCCGACACCAACAGTCTCGCCAGTAGAAAGCGATCGCGTACCTACCGAACGGCCAGTAACAGGGTTTGTTGTTGCCAACCAACCCAACCCAACCCTGGTTTGCAGAACGAATTTGGTGCTCAGTTAGGAGGCGCGTGGAGTGGATGGCAGGGGAGCCAGTAAGAGAACAAGAAACGGCAGATGCGTAGCTGACTAGCCGTTTGGTGTGAGGATGCCGAGGTCCTGTGCTTTAGCCACCGCGCCGGTTCGGTTGTGAACCCCGAGCTTGGTGTAGATCTGGTTGCTGTGCCATTTCACGGTTCCGAGCGACACGATCAGATCGTCGGCTATCTGCTTATTGGGGAGTCCGCGCGCGATCATTCCTAGAACTTCAAGCTCGCGTTCAGTCAGTGGATCAGGCAGTTGCTGAGCAGACTCGCCGTCTTCCGTAGAACTCACTTCATTGGAAGTCACCGGGGAAGTCACCGGCACCGAAAGAGTCGCAGACTGGGCTAGCAGCTTTTCGCCCAGGGCAACCTGTTCCTCGAGCGTGCCCGGTGTTTCAGGGTCGAGCTCTTCTTGCTCCGCTATCAGCCTTACCCGCGTCCTGGTCCTTGATTCCGTTGATGGGTGACCAAGCACGAATGACAGAAGCTTGCGACCGGCGTCCTCTTGGCCTGTCTTTAGACCAAGCTCTCCAATCCCAGCAAGCGCGTCGAGGATCATTGCAGCGAACTGCATTTCGTTCGCCGCTGTAAGCACCGCGTTGAGTTGATCGGTAGCTGTTGCGAAGTTCCCTACGGCCACGGCAAGCACACCTAGACCACTGTCCGCCCGTGCGATCCCGCCGCGGTCCCCCAGTTGCTTGTAAGCCTCTTTGCTCTCGTCGAAATACTGCCGGGCATCCTCAAATTGCCTATTGAGCGTGGCGACCTCACCGAGGTACACCTGCGAAAGTCCAACACCGGCCCTGTCGCCAAACTCTTCACTTATTGCAAGGCTTGCGCGGAAGTGCCTGTTCGCCTCTTCGTAATTGCCTTCCGCTACGTCCACTTCTCCAAGTTCGTTGTGGCAGTAGGACGTGAACCACTTTTCTCCGAGTTCATCGCAGGCTACCAACGCGTTCTGCACGTGCTCGCGACCAAGCTCAAGTTCTCCCTCGCGGATGGCCAGGTGGCCGAGCAGCTGATGGCTCAGGCCCCTGTGTTGGACATTGTCCTGTTCGATGGCGCGTGCCAGGCCCTCACTGGCCAGTCTCTTCGCCAGTCCGATATTTCCTCGTGTTGAGGCGACATACGCACTGGCCAGTTCGGGATCCATGCCGAATCCCTTCATGGGGATCATGCCGAGCTCTTCATGGAGTTCGTGGCTCTCTTTGAAAGAGGCTTCCGAAGCGTCGAGCCGTCCCTGGCGAAGGTTGAACCAGCCGTTCTGCACCAGCATGTATGCCTGCGCTGTCCTCACCTGCTCCGTCTGTTCGGCCTGGCGGAATGCAGCAATTGCTTCGGAGAAAACCTGTCCGCCCACGGCGTACCGGCCCCGGTACTGAATGAACATTCCGAGCGAATTGAGAGCTCCGATGACTGCTTCAGCATTCACATTTCGCACCGCATAACGCCATGCCGCGTTAATGTTTTCTTGCTCTGCATCCACCTCCGCGGCCGATTCCGCCTGCCTGGCGACAGCCATATCCATGTGAAGATCAGAGAGCATCTTCATGTAGTAAGCACTGTGAGCAGCCTCAACAGCGGCGCGCTCACTCTCCGATTCAGCCAGCTTGTCTGCACCGAACTGTCGGACCAGCTCATGGATTCTGTAGCGGCCATCACTCGTGGCGCGGATCAAGGATCTGTCGACGAGTGACGAAAGAACCAGGAGATTGGCGCCGGTCACTTTCTCTGCAGCGTCCCTGGTGAATCCGCCCTTGAACACCGAAAGGCGATCGAACACCTTCTGCTCGTGCTCCACCAGCATCTGCATGGCCTGCTCGAATATCGCCTGGATACTTCGATGGCGTTCCGGAACGTCTCTCATGCCTGAAGCGAGGAACTGTCGACTCTTCTCAATCTCGCTGGCGATTTCCGCGCAGTTCAACACCCGGGTCCACGAAGCGGCAATCTCTATCGCCAGGGGCATGCCATCAGCAAGTCTGCAGATCTGTTCGATGTGTGCCTGCTCTTTTTCTGGTGAAAGATCAGGTCTTACCTGCCTGGCACGATCCAGGAACAGGAGCATCGAAGCAACTTCAGCAGAAGATCGAGGCCGATTAGCCTGCGGCACCGGCAGGCCGTCGACGTGAATCAGCCACTCCTGGGAGATTCGGAGTGGACTTCGAGAGGTGACTAGCACCGTGGTTCCGGGTGATACCTCAAGCAGCCGGCCTATCAGAGTCGCTGCATCAATGACCTGCTCGAAATTGTCAAAGAAGATCAGAGTCTCTTTGTCGTTGAGGAACTGTGCGATCTGCTCAACTGCCGTCTCCTGGCTAGGAATAGATAACTGGAGGGAGTCAGCGAGGGACTGAACGACCATCTGTGGGTCATCAACCGCCTGCAGGTCTACAAATACAGCGCCGTCCTTGGTCCGGTCACCGTATCTACGCGCTGCTTCAATTCCCAGGCGTGTCTTGCCAATGCCACCTGGCCCTACCAACGTGACCAACCGATGGTCCGGGTCGTCAAGGTACTGGGCTATCTGCTCCAGTTCATGTTCCCTGCCAAACAGGGTTGTCGAAGGGATTGGAAGATCCATACAGTCAGGTCATCTGAGGCTTGTGAGGCGACTCGCATTGTATTGCGAACGCGGCAAGTCTGTAATGTTGACGTATCCGGATGGTTTGAGCCTTAGCCCAGTTGGATTCAACTTTCTTTAACTAACTCTGCATTCGTCACTGCTGGAGCCGTCAAGCAGACAGTTGTTAAGCGATAAACCGAAGCCTAGACTCACACCGAATTTTCCACGGAAGTACGAGGCCTGGTTGATGGCCTTCCGATCATCACCTTAAGCGAGCTGAAAAAGAAGAACCGATAAATGAGAGCGATGACATGGCTTGGCGAAGACCGATTCAGGCTCGATGAGGTTGCTGACCTTGAGCCAGGATCAGGTGAGGTGGTTGTCCGTGTTGACACTGTCGGCGTATGTGGAACAGACGTCCACATCACACAGGGACTGTTTCCTTCAACGCCGCCCGCGGTACTCGGGCATGAAGCTAGCGGTGAGATCATCGCTGTAGGTGATGGAGTACCGGAGACTCGTGTCGGTGAGCGCGTTGCTATGGATACCACGAGCCACTGTGGGGAGTGTGAAAACTGCATGACCTGGAGCTGGTCACGCTGCGAAAACTCGGTCAAAAGCAGTGGCTTCTTTGCAGAGCAGTCTGTGTTGCCCTCTCAGTCGGCACATCGAATCCCGGACGATATGTCATTCGAGACGGCCGCTCTCACGGAGCCGGCATCCTGCTGCTTCTCCGGCGTGAGCAGGCTCGATATTCCTGAGAATGCCGTTGCGGTTGTTATCGGTGGCGGCATCATGGGCCAGTTCACCCTGGCCTTCCTGAAGTCCCATGGCGTCGAAACCGCGATCATGTCAGAGCCGGTGCAGGCTCGCCGAGAAGTGGCTAAAGACCTCGACGCTGACATATTGCACGACCCTGCAGACGGCGATATCGCAGAGCTAGTAAACGATCTGACGAATGGCCGTGGTGCAGGGATCGCAGCAGAGGCGGTGGGCAAGGCTGCGTTAGTCGCAAAGTGCGCCGAGATTACTCGACCTCGCGGAGATGTGTTGATGATCGGCGTCTGCCCACAGGGCGCCTCGTTGCCAGTGGATCTGTACGACTTCCACTACAAGGAGATTCGTTTGCAGGGCGCGTTCGGTCGCGGAAACGTTTTTAGCCAGACACCCGAGGCGATCTCAGAGATGAAGCTTGATGGAGTGATCTCAGGCCGGTATGAGCTTGAGGATGTCGGCCGGGCCATCAAAGATTCTGGCGATGGCAAAGGAATCAAGTTCGTCATCAAGCCAAATGGCTAGTCACGGTGTTGAAGGTTGCGCCGTCGTGCCTTGTATCGACCCTGACGATCCAGGGCATTGGTTAAGGATTCCGCGTAAACCGTGTACATCTGTACAGGTCGCACTCCGCTAATATCGGCGCATGCCAGAACCTGACAACTCCATCACCGTCTCTCCCCATGTTCAGATCACAACACGGGACGGCACAAAACTTTCTGCGGCAGTTCACTGGCCTCCCAGTTACGCGCAACAGGGTCCAGATGCCGGTCCGTACCCGGCGCTGATCGAGTATCACCCGTACCGCAAAGACGACAAGTCGGCTGCCCGCGCTGCCGATCACGACTACTTTGCAGAGCACGGATTCGTCAGCGTCCGGCTTGATGTGCGCGGAACCGGTACGTCGGAGGGCATCAACACCGATGAGTACATGCAGGTCGAAACTCAGGACGGCTATGACGCCGTGGAGTGGCTTGCCGCGCAAGAGTGGTGTAACGGCAACGTCGGCATGTTCGGCTCGTCATACGGCGGGTTCACGTCTTACCAGGTCGCAATGCTGCAGCCGCCTTCGCTCAAAGCGATCGTGCCGATCTATGCGACGGATGATCGATACACGGACGACTGCCACTACAAGGGTGGCGCGTTGAAGGGCTACTACGACGTTGCGACGTACGGCACGATGATGGCTGGTATGAATGCCCTGCCGCCTGATCCAGAGCTGTATGGCGACGGCTGGGAGGATGAGTGGCAAAAGCGCATTGAGCAGTATGAGCCATATATGGAGAAGTGGCTTTCGAACCACCGCAACGGCGAATACTGGAGACCCGGCTCCCTGCGAGGTCAGTACGAAAAGCTGAAGGCCGCCACGTTCATCATTGGAGGCTGGCAGGACGGCTATCCGAACCCTCCGCTTCGCGCATTTCAGAACATCAAGTGTGAGAAGAAGGTGCTGATCGGCCCGTGGAATCATTCCCGCCCGGACGTTGCCATTCCCGGCCCTCGCATCGATTACCTGCATGAGATGCGCCGGTGGTTCGAACTTCACCTGAAAGGCATCGATGACGGTGTTTCACAAGAGCCACCGGTCACGATTTTCGTGCAGGAGTTCGATCAGCCATCGCAGACACGAACCGAGACGACGGGGGCATGGCACAGCGAACCAAATTGGCCACCAGAGAACGCCGCCGAGCGAATCTTCTATCTTGGGAGTCCCGAGCCTTCAGGGGGACACAGACTCGCTGACAAGCCGGTTGTTTCCGAACGGGTCTCCTCGCTCAAGACCGATCCTTCGGTCGGCATCATGGGCGGCTTGTGGTCCGGCGGATTGCCATTCGGTCTGTCCGGAGATCAGCGTCGTGATGAGGCACTGGCACTTACCTACACGTCTTTGCTACTGCAAGAAGACCTCGTCATAGCCGGGCACGCGGTGCTTGCAGTTACCGTATCCACCGACCAGCCGACCGCGTTGTTCGTTGCCAAACTTGCGGATGTCGCGCCTGACGGTAGCTCCGCACTGGTTAGCAGGGGAGTGCTTAACGGGTCGCGACAAAACGGGTTGCACGGTGAACCGCCAGAACCGATGACACCGCACGAGCAGTATCGAATCAAGATCGAGTTGGACGCTACCGCATGGAAGTTCGAACGTGGACACCGATTGCGACTGGCGATCTCCGGATCCGACTTCCCGAACATGTGGCCTGCACCAGGCGACGCGACAATCAGCGTAGCTACAGGCGGCGCGGAGCAGTCGACGCTGACGCTGCCAGTGCTTATGAATGACGGCGTCACGAATCCTGACTTCCTGCCTTCTCCGAGAAAGCTACCTGGATTCGGTAGTTCAGCATGGGACACGACTTTCTCGCCACTTTCAGGCACAGTCGCGCTTGATCTGTCAAGCGGTGGCAAGTCCGAAGTGCGGCCGGGACTCGAGATCGAAAGCACTGACTCGATCCACTTCGTTGCCAACCGCACAGATTCGGGTGATGCAAAGGCAGAAGGCAGGCACGAGACAAGGATTCGTTACGGCGAATCCCAGTTCGAATCTATCGCCGAGCAGCAGATCAAATCCGACTCAGAGAACTTCCACTGGTCGCTGCATGTGCACGTAACACGAGATGGCCAAGACGCAATGGACCGCAAGTGGAGCCGCAGCTTCCCGCGCGATCTGATGTAAGACCTGCTTACTACTTCCCGTTTGCTGTCGTGTACGCCTCACCATCAGTCGTGATGATGACCTCATCAACGGTCTTGTCGGAATTGATGTTGAAGGCGCGTACCACCGGTCGTGTCTTTTCAACGAGGCTTACCAACACGTAGTACGGATCCGTCCAACCGGTGTCTGTCGCATTGTTCACGTCGGTCTCGGAAGGATGTGCCTGCATGTAGGTGTGAGAGTGATAGATCGCCACCAACTGGTCCTGGTTCGCGTCGGCCTCTTCCTGGATCTGCATCACCTCGATCTCGTCCATCGAGTACCTGCGACGCTTGTCCCGGGCGATGTTCTTCGCCCTGCGTAATCCGGTCACCTCGTCACCCTTGCCGACCAGAAATCCGCAGCACTCGTCTGGATCATCTTCGAGTGCATGGGTGATGATCTCGGCGATCACGGTGCGAGGGATCTTTATCGACAAGTTATGGCTCCTGGTTCGGGCACAGATCTGGCGGTAATGACTCGAGAACGAGGACGCCAAGAATGGTGCGTTGCAACACACTCGGCAGGTTTCCGATTATATGCACGCTCTCCACGTGAGGCAGCACCGACATTTCGGCATCCCAATGCGTGTGTAGAGAGTAGAATTCTTCGTTCTGCATCAGGTGAATTAGATAACGAAGGAGTAGCGACCGTTGCAGCCACAGGATATTCGTGCTGCGGCCGAATACATAGGCAGTGCGCGTGCAGAAGGGCGCAGGATGGCCGCGTTCGAGGATGCGCTCCGGCCGGGTGATGAAGCGGACGCTTACCGTGTGCAGGCTGAGCTGCACGGACTGACCGCGCTGAACAGGCGCGGTCGGGTGGTTGGCCACAAGATCGGTTGCACCACACCGGTGATGCAGGAGTTCCTGGGCATTCACAACCCGTGCGCTGGTGCGCTCTATCAGCCGCAGGTTCATTTCCAGGAAGCGATGCTGAAGCACGACGACTATCTTCACCCTGGAGTTGAGGCTGAGGTCGCCGTGTTCATGGGCGAAGATGTCCCGCCAAAAGACGGCGGTCATGACCGCGATTCTGTCGCAGGTTCGGTACAGGCGGTGTTTGCTGGTATCGAGATCGTGGATGATCGCTGGGACGACTACACAATGATCGATACGCCTACGTTGATCGCCGATGATTTTTTCGGCGCAGGCGCGGTGCTGGGCGATCCTGTCGGCAACTGGAAGTCGCTTAATCTGACTGCGCTTGGAGGCGAGATGCGAATCAACGATAAGGTGGTTGGCAGTGGCGTAAGTGGTGACATCCTTGGACATCCGTTCGAGGCGCTAGCGTGGCTGGCCAACTCACTGAACGAGCGCGGAGATTCGCTCAAGCAGGGGCAGATTGTCATGTTAGGCAGCGTCGTGCAGACGAAGTGGGTGGAGAGGATGGACCGCGTTGAGGTTGAGATAGATCAACTCGGAAAAGTGAGCGCCTGGTTCGGGTAACGGCGCGATAAAGCGAGGCAACCCTATGTCTACTTCGAATCCACCTGCGCCGGGCAGGCCAATCATGCCGGAAGGCTACGGTCTCGCTGCAGCTGAGAAGTTCGAACCGATCACGTGGGAGTGGGTAACGGAAAGACTTAGCTCATCACGCAACTACTGGATCGCAACGGTGCGAAAAAGCGGAAGGCCACACGTTGCGCCGGTGTGGGGGCTGTTCCTCGACGGGCAGGTGATGTTCGCTACCGATGCGAAGTCTGCCAAGGCTCGTAACGCGCTGCGTAATCCTGCCTGCTCGATTCACCTTGAGAGCGGTGATGACGTCGTAATCCTTGACGGTGAACTCGAACGCGTGACTGACGCAGAAACTCTTGAACGATTCAACTCCGCATACGATGACAAGTACGATCTGAATCCCGAGTCCGGTGGTGACGAAGCGCCTGTGTTCGCTTTGAACGCAAGAGTCGTCCTGGCCTGGCTTGAGACAGACTTTCCGAACACAGCAACTCGCTGGCAGTTCGAATAGGAATCTACTCGGCAAGCACGCTTGGATTGGTCGATGTCCGCTAACTTCAACTTTGCCCCGCTGGATAGTCCGCTCGGACGACGCATCAATGTTCGGGGCGGTGGCGGAAAAACCACACTTTCAAAGGCGCTTGCGAACACGCTGAACGTTCCATTCGTCGAGCTCGATGCGCTGAGTCATCTCCCAGACTGGGTATCTCGGCCGATCCCAGAATTCCGAGTTGAAGCTCTCAAAGCGATAGAGGCCGCCGGTGATAGCTGGATAGTCGACGGCAACTACACGAGCGACCTTGAAGACCTTGTTCTCAAGCATGCTGACACCGTGATCTGGATCGACCTCGCCTGGCGTGTGATCTTCTGGCGGATCCTGGTCAGGTCGTTCGCCCGTGCCCGGGACAAGCGGAAGATCTGCGGTGAGAACACCGAGTCATGGCGTCGAGTGTTCAGCCGTGATTCGCTCTGGTGGTACTACATCAGGAACAGAAAACGGATTGTTACCCGCGGCGATCGTTTTCTGCCCATGGTCCCCAAAGGCGTGCCGGTAATACGCATAGGCGAACAGCGAGACCTCGACCGGTTCTACGAGTTGCACGGGTTGAGCGGGTAGGTCGTCGATGTAGAATCCGGCCCAACTCTCGGACCCACTTGCAATCTCGGAAGCCACCGCCATGAAGATCACCAACGTAACGACGCACAAGGTTCATCCCGGCCCGGGAATGAAGAACTTCATCTTCGTGAAGCTGGAGACCGATGCCGGAATCACTGGCTGGGGCGAGGCCTATTCCCAGGCTGACCGTGACACGCAGGTTGAGACGCACATCGACCAGGTATCGCGCTACCTCGAAGGCCGTGATCCGTTTCACATACGGCACTTCATGCACGTGATTCACGAGGACTTCGCAACCAAGCGGTCCGCGATGGACCTGCACTGTGCAATGTCCGGCATCGAGATCGCCATGTGGGACATCGTCGGCAAGGCGCTCGATCAGCCCATATACAACCTGCTCGGCGGACCCGTGCGACCGGCGATCAGGCTCTATGCAAATAGCTGGAGCGGTGGTGCAAAGAACGCAGAAGACTATGCAGACAAGGCCGTCGCTACGGTGAAAAAGGGCTTTGGGGCGCTCAAATTCGATCCGTTCCCCGGTCCGTGGCGAGAGTACCCGGACTACGACGAACTCGAAGAGGCTGCGGGTATCGTCGGAGCGGTCCGTGAAGCAGTTGGCCCGAAGGTTGAGCTGCTTATCGAGGTACACCGCAGGCTTGCGCCGATGAACGCCATTCGCGTGGCCAAGTTGATGGAACCGTTCAGGCCGTACTGGTTCGAGGAGCCCTGTCCGCCAGACAACATCCCGGCCATACGAGAGGTGAAGGACAACACGACTATCCCGGTCGTGACAGGAGAAGCGCTCTACACGCGTAACGATTTCCGTGAAGTCTTCGACCTGCGCGCCGCCGACATCATCAACCCAGACATCTGCAACACGGGCGGCATTCTTGAGCTCACCCAGATAGCGGCGATGGCTCAGCCGTACTACATCGGTGTGTCACCGCACGGATGGAACAGCACAGGCATCGGCGCCGCTGCCGCAGTGCACGCCTCTGCTGTCATGCCGAACTTCCTGATTTACGAATACATGGTGCACGCCGAAGAGGTCTCCCGTGACCTTACGATCGGCTACAACGAGCCACAGGACGGCTACCTCGAACTTCCTAAAACGCCCGGTCTCGGTATCGAGATAGACGAATCGAAACTGGCGAAATACGAGTACAAGCAGTACCCGCCGCGCGGAATCCGCACCGTAGAAGACGAGCGGAAATGGCACTGAGCGGGCTTCGCAGGTAATGAACGGTTTCGAACTCGATCTGTTCCTGTTGCTATCAGGGGTCAGCTTAATTGGCGCGGTCGGAGTCATTCCGATGTCGGCGCACTTCATTCGTCTGAAGCTGACCGATATCACCGTTCCGCCAGAGCGCGCTGCCGTGGCGTCCGCCATGCAGGGCGGCATACTGGCCATTGGCGCGGCAGGTGGTGGGTTGGTCTTTGCTCACTGGGCAGGTTTCGAACTGCCAGTGTTTCGGGCATTGACCTCTGATCTGCCTTTTCCTGGTAACGCGCCTGGCCAAATCAGGATTGGACTGTTGCTTGGTCTCGTATCAGGGATCATCGTCCTGGGCCTCGAATGGTTGGTCTTCTGGAACCACCTGCCAGCCGGGTTGAAGCAGGGTCTCGAGGTGCCCACGTGGAAGCGCCTTGCAGCGACACTTTACGGAGGGGTCACAGAAGAGGTGCTGACCCGTTTGTTCTTCCTGTCACTCTTCGCCTGGGCGTTATCGTTCATCTGGTCGAACTCGGAAGAACACGCTTCAGGTCCTGCTATCTGGATCGCCGTCCTGCTATCAGCCCTGGTGTTCGGGCTGCTGCACCTGCCCGCGACCATCCTGCTCGCACCGCTAACGCGCGTCGTGGTGATCCGAACGCTGATCTTGAACGGGGTTGTCGGGGTCGTCGCGGGGTGGATGTTCGTCGAGTACGGATTGGCGGTCGCGATGGCAACGCACTGGGCCGCTGACATCATGGTGCTGATAGTTGCACCGGTCGTGCAAAAACGACTGATTGAATCGGGCCGGCTAACGGAAGCTTCCCCAGGCGCAGAGCGGTAGCAACACCGGCCGCACAAAACACCAATTTAGATAACGCAGAACGCGAAACGCCCGCAGGCTTGAGACCTGCGGGCGCTCGTTGGTCTAACTCTGTTGAGTAGCTTATGCAGCTCTCTTCAGGTCACTGACCGGACGCTCTTCACCAACCAGGTGAGGGGTCCTTACCTTGCCACGGCTGGCGTAGTCGCCGTCGTGTGCGTGGCGGGCCACTGAGTCGCCCAGAAGAACAGCCTGATACTGCTCCTTCGGGTCAACCAGGTTGGTCTCAAGAACGTGACCGATCCGCGAAAAGACGTTGCGGATGACCTTTGTCACTTCTCTTGCTCCCCCGGCATGCAGATTGCCGGAATGCGTAGTCATATACGCGCTAATGACGTAGCCGGCGCTCGGCTCACATGGCCGTGCTATTCAACTCGTCTCTACTATTCTACGCTTTTCGTCATGCAGCGCAATAACAATATCTGTTAAATGTCTGTAACAGGATGTTATCGCTTGATAACATAACGAAATTCGTCAGATTCTGCGCCGTCCTTAGAACCTTAACCACTTTGTGACCGATTGCACAATGGGTCTTTAGTCACAGTGCGCCGCGCAATTGCCGAAGACGGATAGTGGCTCACACCTAGCAGAGTGCTGTGTGCCCGTAAGAGAACCGTAACGAAGGGCGCAGATCTGTGATGCAGAAAATCGTGAACAGGCGAACAAGAAGGCGACCGGACCAGGGCGTGTCCGCTCGCCTTCGAACCTGTCCAGGTGCGTGAAACTCCCGGACGCTCCGCAGTGGGCGTACTGATGAGCCGCTAAGGCTCAAGCTGCCAGTGCCAGCCATCCCGCCAGACGGCTCTCGGCACTAAAGCGCTCAATTTCAGGGCGTACGCCCGGCGCAGCTATTCTGTCCCGCAGGATCAACTCACTCGGTGGCTGATCAAGCAGGACCTGGATAAGCCACGTGAATGATCCAACCCTGGAAACGCTTTCGCATCTTTGCCAAGGAGACCCTCCTTTCGTGACTCTGGCTCCTATTCGGAGCCCTTTCCGTCCCTCATCTATAAGTTAGCTCAAATGAGACACTTGAAGGCGAAATCTTCATGAGAGCGGTGTGAGACTGTTCGACGTTTTTCGCTACTTATGCAACTCGAACTGCAGGTAGTCGCTGGGGAGCGAACCTGGCCGCTCGCAAGTTGAGCTGAGTGTGACTCTCTGGCCGGAGTCTGAGCTGGTCTGGAATGACTCCATGATCTCGAGTACGTGGGACGCCAGTTCTCCGCTCGCTCTATGTGCCTCTCCCAGTGCGATCCCGGTCGCCATGTCCGCGACTCCGAGTCCCCTCGAGTTCTCTGAAAACGGCCGAGTTACAGGCACATCTTCCCATTCACCGGAATCGCTCCTGAGTAGTCGTACCGGCCCGCCAAACGTGTTGGGATCAGGAACAGACAGTGAACCCTCTGAGCCGTAGATCTCGATTCGAGGCAGTTCCGCTCCCCAGACGTCGAAACTCGTCATCACAGTAGCAACCGCACCGCTTTCGAAGTCGACAGTGCCCGTGACGTGGGTCGGCACTTCGACTTCGATTACGGTGCCATTCAGCGGCTCGCTGGTAATCGTTCTCTGCGGATACGTGATTCGCGCGCTGCCCGAGACCGACGTAGCAGGACCGAGAAGGTTCACCAGGGCGGTGAGGTAGTAGGGGCCCATGTCGAGCATCGGGCCACCGCCTGCCTTGTAGTAGAACTCTGGTGCGGGATGCCAGCGTTCGTGACCCGGTGTGGTGAAGAACGCGGTGGCGGCAACCGGGACGCCAATCGTCCCTGAATCGATCAACTCCCGACAGGTCTGGATTCCGGCGCCGAGAAAGGTGTCGGGCGCGCATCCGGTTCGCACGCCAGCCTCTTCTGCCAATGCGAGAAGCCGTTGAGAGTCTTCAAATCGAATACTCAACGGTTTTTCGGTGTACACATGCTTCTTTGCTTCGATGCCTGCCTTCATCAGGTCGAAATGGAAGCCGGGTTGAGTCAGGTTCAGGACGATATCGATCTCGGAATCATCCAGCAGGGCATCGGTGGTCAGCGCACGGATAGACGGATTGTTTGCGGCGATTGCTGTAGAGAGTTCTGGTCGTAGGTCCGCGCAGGCGACCACTTCGACTGACTCGAAACCGGGCAGGTTCTTGAAATAGATACCGCTGATGTTGCCGCAGCCGACTACGCCGATGCGCAAAGGGTCGGAAGAACTCACTTCGCTGCCCACAACATTCCTCGACGCATGATCTCACGGGCTTCCGGAACGTCGAAATCCGAGAACTGGTGTCCAACAGAGCCGTAGAAGATTCGTCCTTCACCCCACATACGTTTCCAGTACACGGGAATCGTCACATCTTTGATCCAGTAGGCACCGGCGTACTCACCACTGAACGTGGTCGTCGCCAGCACCTCGTTCGAAGGGTCCATGTGCATGTAGTACTGCTCCGAGCGCATCTTGAAATCACTCATACCCTCAGTGATCGGATCTTCGTGATCGGTGATGTTCACTTCGTAGTCGATGATGCCGCCGGGATGTGCCACCCACTGTCCGCCAACCATGAACTGGTAAGGAGGGCTGTGTCTGAACGAATCTGCCATGCAGCCATGCCAGCCTGCCATTCCAGTTCCGGAATGGACCGCAGACTGAAGTCCTTCGAGTTGCTCGTTGGTTATCTGGTCCTGTGTCCAGATGGGCACGATCAGATCGAGTGACTTCATCAGATCGGTGTCAAGGTAAGCGTCGAGAGTTGTTTCTCGCCTGACGGTGAATCCTGCTTCCTCAAGAAGGGGCTGGAAGACATCGGCACTCTTTTCGGGAGTGTGGCCTTCCCATCCTCCAACAACCATCAATGCATTTTTCATGTGTGTGTTCTTGAGCTGAATGCGATTCCCGACTGACAAATAGGGCCGATGGGTGCTACGGAGAGAGCTGCTGTTCCGACTCGGCTTTTTCGCCGATCTCGTCCCAGTCCCAGAGCTGGGGGATCGTCTCGACCTTCGCCCACATCTGCTGCTGGTCGGTGTAGTGCGGGCTTCCCGGATGACCGGAAGCACCAAGAGGCACTATCCAGCGTCCGTTCGACCAGTTGGAAGGATCGTGAATGTATCGGTTGATGGGGCCAGAGCCAGTGAGGAAGTCCGTACCGGTGCGGGCGCCTGATGCGTACGGGGTGTCGCCGTCACCAGCGGTTTCGACGCGAGGCGGGTTCAGTGCATCGGCAAGCTCTGGGAACGCCATGGTGAGCGGGTGTTTCTGCGCGGAGCCGTGCAGGTCTCCCCATCGCCACTTCGACCAGTCGCCGCCGAGGCGGGATTCGAGTTCTGGGATTGCGCTTTCGATCGCTTCCTTAATAAGAGGGTTCCAGGATGCGCCCTCTGGCAGGACTCCTGTGTCACCGGAGTCAAGGGCGACCACTACGGCCGACTTCAGGTGTCTGCGGAAGTGCTCTTCGCCGCCCGGATCAAGAGAACTGATCATCTTGGCGGCCAGCGAACCGTAATGACCCTGGACCATGGCCTCGGAAAGCTTTGCGAAGGTCATCTCGTAGATTGCTGCGTTTGGCGAATCGACGTTCAGCACGCAGTCCCATTCGGAAATCATCTTCGCCGCATCAGCCACCTTGCCTTCCAGGCCGGCGATGCGCGCCAGCGCTTTCTGCAAGGCCTGAGCAGGTACAGACTTCACATCTGCATGAATTGACGACATGTCTGCGACGCCAACTTTGCGGTCGGCCAGCTCCTCTATCCGCGTGGCGATTCGCTCGGCGCGGAAGCCCGACCCGTAGAAGTTGGTCAAATAGTGAGGATAGGTCTCGTCAACGATTCGCTGGTTGCACGTGACGACCCAGCCTATCTCCGGGTTACGTGTGCGAGGCAACTCGGCAGCGGGAATGTAGCCCTTCCACTCATGCTCGCCTGTCCAGCCAGGCACGGGGCCCCAGCCATTGCCGCTTCCACGGACCGGGATGCGGCCTCGGAGCGTGTAGCCAAAGTTGCCGTGCACGTCTGCATACGGATAGTTGTTAACGCGGTCGGTCCATCCCTCGAACGCCTTCTCGAGCTCATCCGCCGAAGTGGACTTCATGACGCCATAAGCTGCATCCAGCCACGGCGTGCCTTCACGCGAGCCTGGATCCGCAAGCGTGATTGCGGCACCGCTGGCAGTGTCTCCCGCTATCACCGGACCGTGGTGTGTCTCGATGACCTGTACCTCAACATCATCGCCATCCCGGACGCTGATCGTCTCTGTGGTGGTATCTGCCTGTACCCACGAGTCCTGGTACAGATACTCGGTCTTGCCATCGTTTACGCGGAACTGCTCTACAAACAGGTCCTGTGTGTCCACGCCGCCGTGCGTCATGCCCCAGCCGATGTGTTCGTTGTGGCAGAAGTGCAGCGCCATCGGCACACCGGGTATTGAGTGGCCCAGTGCCGCGAAGTCTGGTCCGATGAGGTGTACCTGGTAGTAGACATTCGGTGCCTCAAGTCCCCGGTGCGAATCACCTGCAACAAGCGGGAGTCCAGATTCTGTCCGGTCACCTGAAACTGCCCAGCCGTTCGAGCCGCCGTCGATATCGTTCAGCATGCTCGCCGCTTCCACCACCGTGATCAGCTCGTCTACGGCGTTAAGCACAGGGCCGGAGTAGCGCTCGCCAGCGGGCACAGTGAGCAGGTTGCCCGGCTGGTAACCGGGCGAGAGCCTGGCTACACGCTCCGCACCGATCTCAGCCACCAGCTTCGACAACCAGAGCTTGCCCTGGAAAGAGCCTTCCGCGGTGTTGCGAACCTTGTAGACAACGACGCAGTGCCAGGGCTCCCAGCGTTCAGGTTTTGTGCCAAGCACTTTGTATTCGACTGGCAACGTTTTCGTCGAATCGATGAATGCGTTGACGCCGTCGGTATACGCCTCGATGGCGAGTTTTACTTCAGGGCTGGCAATCGAGAGGTCCAGCTTAGAGACGCGTTCCATGCGCCTGCGCCTCATCAGTGTGTCCTGTCCGACAGCGCCTTTGCCAAGATATTCAGCGGCTCGCCCAAGACATCTCTGGCGGTCGAAGTCCATCTGGAACAGGCGGTCCTGAGCAGTCGCGAATCCCTGCGCGAAGAAGAGGTCGTACTCGTTGTCAGCCTTGATGTGCGGGATTCCCCACTCGTCCCGCCGAATCGTTGCTCCTGATTTAAGGCCATCGAAATTGTGTGGTGAAGTGACATCAGGCAATGCAGCTTTGAGGTCAGCGTCAGACAGGGTTCGTGGCATATGTAGCGAGTCCGATCTCTGGCAGGGTCTTTCGGGCAGGTATTTGGGGAAGTGCGCGTGACAACATTCGGAGCGCGATGATCGCCCGACACTCTACGGAGTTGCCGCGTTGTGTCAAGGGAAACGGCGTGGTGTCTGGATGCTGATAATCAGGCTGCAGCGGTGTTCGTGCCTCACTCCAGCGAAATACGGCTAGCGTGCCGAATTACGTCTGCTCAATGTTCTGTCAATTGACGTGACGCTGTGGATAACGGAGACCAGGCACGAAACTCTCGGATCAAGTGCAGAGATTTTTTTTCGGGATATCGATACCTTGAGCGCATGAAAATCGGAGACGCCCAGCCGTTCAATGTGTATTATTTCGTTCTCGTGGCACGGAAATTTCCATACACCGCTCTTCGCAGCCGTACAGCGCTTATTGCACTGATTGCCGCGTTCTCCGCGTTTGCCATTGCATGTTCAGGTGGTGAGGACGACGAGACGGCGACCCCTACGACTGAAACGTCGGGGTCTGTGTCGACACCGACGACCCGTCCTGCCACTGCGACAACCGCTGCTGCTACGGCTACCAGCTCTTCTCCGGCCGCGACTTCGGTTCCTGCGACAGCAACGTCTGGGCCGGTGCCGACTGCGACCACAAGGTCAGCGACAGCAACGCCGACCCCCAGACCGACGTCTACCCCTTCCCCCCTGACACCAACAGCGATTTTCACACCACTTCCTACGTCTACCGCCACGGCAACGCCGACGGCTACCGCTACAGCAACAACTCCGCCTCCTTTTGGATTCGATGATGATCGGCTTCCGCTGATGCACACCTCGTACGACCTGGCATCACAGATGCCGTTGTACGGTGATCCTTCCTGGCTAATGGTGGCGTTCAACCATGACCTCGGACCTGGTGTCAGAACCCAGGACTTCCAGGTAACAATAGGTCCGGGATCACCGGGCTCTGGCACTGTTATGCAAGTTCTGGCCGTCGAGGTTCACCGCAACCTGGCGTTCCTGAGAGTTGCAACTCCGTTGACACTTGTCACGAGCGTTGAGGTGATTGCAGGTGCTGCGATCAAGGACGAATTCGGCACCAATCTGATTCCGGCCGCTATTACGATCTATGGAATGACGGTCAGCAACCCCAACAACGGCGATTTCGGTGAAGTCCCAAGCGGCAGTGCTGGTCGGATTGTTGCAGGTGGGTTTGAGCCTGGAGAGAAGATCGATATCACAGCGATCGAGGGCCTCAACCAGGAGACGCTGGGTGAATTGACCGCCACTGAGAACGGCACGATATCCGGATTCTTCGCAATACCGTTCGCTGTTGGCGGGCCGTACACAATGATCGCCACCGGCGAATCAGGTACTCAGAGATCCGCAACCTTCTCTGTTGTCCCGGCTCCATAGTCAGTCGGCCTGCACCCTCGCTGTCCTGATCTAGTCTTCATCGTTTTTCTTGGTTCTTTTCTGAGCCAACTCGTGAACCGTTGGTATCTAGACCCGTTATGCGCGCGCCACTAAAATGGCGAACGTATCTCTGTCACTTGAAAAGAGAGTCAAAAACGCGGGCAAATCGACCCGGAGAATCCCAATGACTTCCACGATCAACACCGTCTCTGGTGAACGCATTGAAGAATTGCAGCAGATTGCCGGTGAGCACATCTTCATGCATGCGGCACAGACAAATGACTGGCGCGGCTCGCTCAAGATCTTCGAAAAAGGAGAAGGAGTCTGGGTCGAAGACATAGAAGGTAAGCGCTACATCGATGCGATGGGCGGGCTCTGGTACAAGGCTGCCGGCTACGGAAGAAAAGAGATCGCAGACGCGATGTACCAGCAGCTCATGGGCATTGAGTCACCACCCGCTGGTTCGGCCACGGTCTCGCAGATCGAGCTATCGGAAAAGGTCTCTCAGCTTTATCCGGATCACGGCGCCCGCATGTTCTTCGTCTCTGGCGGCTCCGAAGCTGTCGAGACTGCGGTCAAGATGGCGAAGAAGTACCAGTCTCTGAATGGCAAGGCAGGCGCGTTCAAGGTCATCTCTCGTCGCTACTCCTACCACGGTGGCACCGCCATGTCGGTCAGCCTTGGCAGAAGCCCGGCTGCGGACCCGATGGGTCCAGAGATGCCGGGTGCGGTTCATGTAACTAACTGGAACTCGTACCGCATGCCGTACGAAGGCGACCCGATCGATGTTGCGATTAAGTGCGCGAATGAGTTCGAGACTGCGATCATCCACAACGATCCAAGCACTGTGGCCGCGATGATTGCCGAACCGATTTCAGCAGCAGCCGGTATCCAGGTACCGCCTGCGGAGTACTGGCAGAGGCTGCGTGAGATAGCAGACAAGTACGACGTTGTACTGATAGCCGATGAGGTGATCACCGGGTTTGGCCGCACCGGTGAATACTTCGCGCCTTCCAACTGGGACGTGCAGCCTGACATCACGACGGTCGCCAAGGCACTCACAAGTGGATATGCACCGCTCGGAGCAGCCATCGCCACCAAGAAGATTGCTGACTCCTTTATTGGAGGGGCAAAAGAGACGTTCAGACACCTGATCACGTTCGGAGGGCATCCGGTGGCCGCTGCCGCGGCGCTGGTGAACCTGGATATCTTCGAACGGGAAGACCTTGTGGGCAACTCACGCCGAATGGGTGATTACCTTTTCGAACGGCTTCAAGGCCTCTATGAACACAAGATCGTCGGTGACGTGCGAGGCGGTCTTGGCCTGCTTGCTGCAGTCGAACTTGTGCAGGACCGGGAGAGCAAGACACCGTTCCCCGCCGACGCCGGACTTGCGAAGAAGGTGCCGCAACTCCTGTTCGAACGGCAGCTGGTGAGCTTCCGTGCTGGCGACCTGATTACGCTCTGCCCACCGCTGTCAATCACATCTGACGAGATCGACTTCGTCGTAGACGCGATAGATGGGACATTGACAGCGCTTGAGGCAGAACTGGGCCTCTAGCAAGTTCAAAATGAGCTCAGGGGTTGGCACAAACCGCCCAGCCTGTGGTATCGTGCCACGCACTTTACGGGCCTGGGTATCCGGACCCGCGAAACTTGATTGAGAATAATCCCTGGCAGGTTCAGGACACCGCTGGAAGACCGACGGTAGGCCACTAGATAGGGAGCCGACATGGACGAAACTACATCCACTGTTGACACAGCCGCCTCCGGCGGCCCAGCTACTGGGTTGGACCGAGACGGATTCGGGGCCAGTGCTGCGGGCGACGAAGTGGTACTTGACGTACGCGACCTGCGGACGCACTTCACGACTCGCTGGGGCACAGTGAAGGCGGTGGACGGCGTGAGCTACCACGTGCGCAAGGGTGAGACCCTTGGCGTGGTGGGAGAATCCGGTTCCGGTAAATCGGTTACAGCGCTTTCACTAATGCGATTGGTCCCTTCGCCTCCGGGTCAAATCGTTGGCGGTGAGGTCATCCTCAATGGGCGTGACCTGCTAAAGCTTTCAGAAAAAGAGATGACAAGGGTTCGAGGTGGAGAGATCTCAATGATTCTCCAGGACCCGATGTCAGCACTTAACCCGGTTTTCAACGTACGTAACCAGGTTGGTGAGGCGATCCAGATCCACCAGGGTCTGAAGGGCCGTGACCTTCTCGACAGGGTGATCGATTCGCTTCGCAAAGTCAGAATCCCGGCACCTGCGGTTCGCGTTAAGGACTACCCGCACCAGCTCTCAGGCGGCATGCGTCAGCGTGTTGTGGGAGCCATCGGGATTTCATCCAAGCCTTCAGTGATCATCGCTGACGAACCGACCACGTCGCTTGACGTGACGATTCAGGCTGCTTACCTCAGGCTGCTGCGCCAGATTCAGCAGGAAGAGGGTGTCGGCATCATCTTCATTACACACGACTTCGGAATCGTGGCGAAGATGTGTGACCGTGTTGCAGTCATGTACGCAGGACGAGTAGTTGAGACAGCCGACGTACGGACGATCTTCAACAACCCGCTTCACGAGTACACGAAGGCACTGATCACATCTGTACCGAAGCTTGAAGAGAAGACAGGGCGCTTGCCACAGATTGAAGGCCAGCCACCACTTCTCTACAACCTGCCTCCGGGCGATGCGTTTGCGCCGAGATCTCCTCTACCTCACACAGACAAGGATCTGCAGATCAGGCCAGAACTTGTCGAGGTTGAACCGGATCACTGGGTGCAGCTATCGCACAGCTCTGTCAAAGATTTCTACAAATACGCCCATCTCACATCGTACGCAGATGAGTACAAAGCGGAGATCGAAGCTGACAGGGCGGCTGCTAACGCCGCAAAGTAACCCTCAACACCAGATCGTCGGAGTGAGTGATGACAACAGCTGAAGCGCCACCAGCATCAGACGCAGGTTCCGGAGAGGTCAACAAGTTCGGTGTCCAACAGGCACCTGGCACATTGGCCAGTGCAGATGCCATTATTTCTGTAAGGCACCTGCGGAAATGGTTCCAGGTAGGCAGCACAATTCTCGGTTTCGGCCAGAAGCACTGGCTGAAAGCCGTCGATGATGTCAGCTTTGACATCGAACGCGGTAAGACCATCGGACTCGTTGGAGAGTCCGGTTGTGGAAAGACGACGACACTGAAAGTGCTGCTCGGGCTTGAGAAGCCTACTGAAGGCACAATCTACTTTGAAGGGCAGGATGTCGCAACCCTGTCCAAGGCGGGCCGCAAGGAGTTCCGGACTTCGATCCAGGCGGTCTTCCAGGACCCGTGGTCATCGCTAAACCCACGCATGCGTGTCAACTCGATCGTGGCTGAGCCGCTTGAGATTGCGACTACCATGACACGAGGACAGGTACGCAGCAGAGTAGGAGAACTTCTCTCTGAGGTGGGCCTCAACTCTTACCAGGGCAACCTGTACCCCCACGAGTTCTCCGGTGGACAGCGGCAGCGCATCGGTATCGCTCGAGCACTGGCACTGAACCCAAAGATCATTACGCTGGACGAGCCGGTTTCAGCACTGGACGTCTCGATTCGTGCACAGATCATGAACCTGCTGGTTGACCTGCAGGAAGAGCATGGACTTGCGTACCTGATGGTCGCTCACAACCTGGCAACAGTCCGGTACATGTGCCACAGAACTGCTGTGATGTACCTGGGTGTCATTCAGGAGATGGGTGACACGGAAAGCATCTTCCGAACACCTACTCACCTGTACACGAACGCACTGCTTTCAGCAGCATTGCCTTCACACCCTGACATCGAAAGAGAAGAGATCATTCTGCCGGGTGAGGTTGTCTCTCCTGTAGACCCGCCTCCTGGCGACGTTTTCATGAGCCGCACTCCGCTACCAGTGGACCCGGACCATGAGTACGCGAAGAGCCGACCACCACTTCAGGAGATTGAGCCTGACCACTGGGTCACAGTCACCCCCTGGAGCACGATCGACGCAGCCAACGAACAGGGTGTTAACCTCTCCCTCTCCGTTGACGAAGAGATCGAAGGTGGCAGCTTCGAGGGCGGAAACAGCTAATCCAGCTCGAACTTTAGAAAAGAAAGAGACCGCAGCGTAACTACGCTGCGGTCTTTTGTTTATCCAGTGTTCTCACCTGAGACCACAGTCGCGCCTCGACAGTGCAGAGCGTTTTCTTGAGAACGCAAAGCATGCCATCGTCGGGGTGCAAGACGCCTTACTGGTGCAGAAAATAGGTGGATGCCACCTTCGTCGATTCGTAAAAAGCGTTTGGTCAAGGCTCTCTCTCCGAAAAGAGCGCTCTTCATCGAGAACATTCTCAAGGGAATGCCTGCTGCTGAGGCGTATCGAGAAGCTGGCTACTCCCCAGCAGGTGCACGCCAGTCTGCCGCTCGGCTGTTAGCGAAGGACGAGATACAGGAAGAGCTTGCACGTCGCCGCTACAAGATGGTTCATGCTGGAACGCTGCCAACGGCAGAGGACATCATTCACGGACTGGCTACCGAAGCGCGAGGTGAGGGACCGGACAGCACCGCATCAAGCCGCATCTCGGCATGGCGCGCCCTTGCCGACATTCACGGTCTGCTGGGCGGCTCGTCTCCAGAACTGCCAGAGGGACTACAGATGATGCTGGAGGCCCTGGCGCGAGGGACTGACGATCGAAGGCGCTCATCAGTCCCTTGAGCCGCAGCCTCGACAGGGCTTCTCACTCACTCCAGCGTCTCCGTGTCATCTATCGCCAGAAGGTTGTCGAATGAGTACGAGTTCACCAAATTCAGCCAGACCGGTAACTCCTCTGTGCCCCTGAGTTTCACGGCAAGCACATTTCCACGTACTTCCGTATCAACTACGGGGAACGTCTCCGACCACAGCCTGCCAGACTGCGACGAATTCACTTCTGCAACAACACGCTTGAACCTGTCCTCGTTCTCTCTCGCCGTCTCTCCATCGGCATGCAGCAGAGCGACAGTCGTGTAGTGGCCGCGCTCATCCAGTCCTGCGCCGATTGCGAGCAACCCGTAGGCGCGTAGTGCCGGTGTATTTGAGTACTCGTTGGCTACGAAAGCGTCGAACTCCGCCTGAGTTGTGTCGAACGGCAGGTAAAGGTCCGGCGAACGCTGGAAGACGCTGGTAGTGAAGAACATTGAGTAGGTGTTCATTGCCGCCATGGCCGCGACCACGCTCGTGTACTGTTCGAGGTCTGCCAGTGACCTGCGCTGACCGTTCGCTGTGTCGATTGCGCTTCGCATCTCGTCTGACGTGATGGTGCGGACAGCAGAGTTATCAGTCACCCACCAGTTGGCGCCGCGGCCAAGCCAGTCAAACAGTGGAGGCGACAGGCGGCGCTCGATGTCAACATCGTTGTCGCCCCAACTGAGCCACATCTCCCCGCCATGACTGAGCTCCTGCGGGTTACCACAAGACTCGCATGTCACGTTGGCCGCGAAGTCGCTCGCCGGGAAGTCACCCACCGCGAACTCCATCCCGGGAGTCCGACTGACGGCAGCGGCAGCAGTCACATCGCGCTGGTCGAAGCCGCGGGCTTGCCGGCTTTCAACGAAAAAGGAAGCCGATTCACCCCAGCCACTGACGAAAGGACCTCCTGCAACAACCATGTGCGTTTCAGGATTATTAGTTACATCACGAAGGAACTGCGTTATCACCGCATCGCTCGCTGCGTCGCCCGGCACCTGCAAGCCAGCCAGGTCCGTCGCCATAGCGTAATTGCTCATGGTGAACGCAAAGCGGGATTCCTCTGTGTCCGGGATGAGCGCAAGAAGGTCGAGGTAGGCCTGCAGGTACTCCGAATCTGCATTCATCTCAGAGTCCGAAGATGAACCCGAGGAACAGGATGCGAGGAGGATAGCGATGAAGGCGGACGCTGTTATCAGCGATGCTCGCAATGGACTGCGAGTCAAGCGTAATTGCATGATGTCAATGCTCCCATGACCGGGACCTTTCTGGTCCATCTGCTACTAGATGCTGGCCGGGAAAGGCAAATTGTACCTAAGGACTGCGTGATTAACACGAGAGATGTCACTTGCAGCCGAGTTCAACGCGTTTTCCATGATTTGAACTATTCCGCTCTGGCAGTTGACCGACTCACCATGCCCGCGCCATTTCCATAACCTCGGCCTACAACATTCCCGAGGTAAAGAACATGAAAAGAGTGCTGGTGACGCTAGCCAGTGGGACGCTTGCGACCGGTGTTATGCGAGGATTGCGGGCCGGTGACGAGGAGATCTACATCATTGGAGTAGAGTCTTCCCGCTACCACATCCATCAGTCCGACGCAGATGAGCTCCACCTCGTCCCGCGAGCCGGCGATCCCCGCTTTGTCGAAATTCTCGTGGACATCGCCAGCGAGACCAACGCCGATTTCATCTGGCCACTACATGACGCAGAGATCGAAAGGATTTCTGCCGCCCGGGCCGAGATCCCGATCCGTACGTGGGTGCCACCTGTAGAGGTTTGCCAGACAAGCCGAGACAAGCTGGCGACGGCCAAGCGACTGGAAGAGGCTGAAGTCCCCTCACCAAAGACCATGCTGATAGAAACAGCAAGCGACCTTGCAAACGCCTACGAGACGCTCGGACCGGAACTGTGGTTGCGGGCGAGATCCGGCGCTGGTGCCAAGGGTGCGTTCCGCTCTACGAATCTCGAACATGCAAACCACTGGCTTGACCTTAACGATGGCTGGGGCACGTTCCTCGCTGCCGAGGCCCTGCCAGACGTCGGAGATTACTCGTGGGAGAGTCTCTGGAAAAACGGCAAGAAGATCGCATCACAGGATCAGACCCGCATCATCAGGGGAAATCCCGGTATCTCGCTGTCAGGAGTGAAGAGCAGGGGAGTGCTGCTGAGAAGCGCACCACCTGACGTGGCCCGTATAGGCGAAGCGGCTGTTCGGGCGCTAATGCCGGAGCCTGATGGCATGTTCCGCGTCGACATGATGGCAGACGGCAACGGACTGCCACACGTTACTGAAGTCGATGCCGGTCGCTACGGCAGCGGAGGCGTCTCTCACTGGCATAGCTTTGGTTACAACTTCGCCTATGAGGCCCTCCGCATGGCGTTCGACGAACCGGTCGGCTACGAGACTCCAGTCGTCAACCCGCTGCCGCGTGACATGGCTTCGATTACTGGCCTCAATCGCCCGATGACCTTCCTGAAGATGGGCGATGTTGACCCGCTGGTAACCGAGTACGAGGAGAGGCTGTAGGAGATTCAGAATCCCGTCGCTGACTGCGACTCGCCGCCAAATCCTCGCCAAGTCACCTTCAAGCGCATAGCTTTTATGCGTGACACTTGCACAGGCCACGCCGAGTTATTCCCCTTCACTCACCCACGCCGACCTGCTGAGCGCGTGGGGTTTTGTGCCTACTCCGGCGCAGGCTGTAATTCTCGAGGACAGATCTCGCTACCAGCTTGTGGCGGGAGGGATTCGCGGCGGTAAGTCGCAAACCGCGGCGATCAAGGCCGCCATCGCAACACTCGAGTTCATTGCCCTCTATCCAGACGAAGCTGCTGGTCGAATCGCATGGCTTGTCGGACCTTCGTATGAGCTGACTCGGGCTGAGTTCAGCTACATCGCAGATCTATTGCGGCGGATGCATCCCGGCGTGAAGGCAACAGTGCGCGTCGATCCGGGCGAGATCAAAGTCCCGGTGCGCAACGGCATCTTCACGATTCGCACCAAGAGCGCAGCCGACCCGATGTCGCTCGCTATGGAAGCGCCAGTCTGGACCATCATCTGCGAAGCGGCACAGGTTTCGCAGGACGTCAACGAAAGGCTTGTCGGCAGAACCTCCGAGCCTCGCCAGCGTTTTCCGGAGTTTGGCTGGCTGCACATGGAGGGTACGTTCGAAGGCTCACTCGGCTGGTACCCGGCACTGTGGAACCGCTGGCAAGCCCCGGCCGTTCAGCAAAAACTGGACGCCCGCAGTTTCTCCCTGCCGACCCACTCCAACACGCATCTCTACCCGGGCGGCGAGAACGATCCCGAGATCCTGTCGCTGAGAGAGTCGATGCCGGACGCAGCTTTCAAGGAACGCCATCTTGGCGTGCCAGTGCCGCCATCGGGACGAGTGCATGCTGCGTTCGACCCGACCTTGCACGTCCGCAAGTGCGACTACAACCCTGACCTGCCCGTCTACCTGGGCATCGATCCCGGTTACTCGGGTCAACCTTCGACTTATGCGGTGGAGGTCGCCCAGCTAGTTCCTGTTGGCCATGGTAACTTCAAGCAGTGGCGCGTCATAGACGAGATCGCCATGAACCGCTTCTCCCGTCCCGGATTCTCAGCTCAGGATGTTTGTGTCGCCGCCATGGAGCGTCCGTGGTGGAGCAATCCAATGAAGCACGGTGTGATCGACATCGCAGGCCGGCAGCACAACGCATCTTCCGAAAACTCGAACAAGGAGATCTGGCGGAAGGTCACCGGTTTGACGCTCTTTGATCAACCCGTACCAGTGAAAGCCGGGATCGACCGCTTTGACGCCACCCTGAAAGTGGACGGCAAGTCTGGAGAGCCGGGACTTGTAATCGATCCCTCGGCGCAGCTGCTGATCTCGGAACTGGGTGGCACTCCGAACCCGTTCGATGGCCAGGTGCGTGTCTACCGCTGGCGCACAGACCCGCAGGGCGAGGTGACGGGCAAGGTGCCGGACGACCGCTACTGCGATGGCATCAAGGCGCTGACGTACCTGATGGTGAATGTTCAGGGCTACGCCTACGGCGAAAACGGCAAAGATCGTTTCGGTGACAGATCAGCAAGGATCAGGGTGAGGAGTAGGAGGAGGGGTTGAAGACGCCCTCATTCCGCTTGCTCCAACCGTACCGACCATGTTCGGAAGACCACCAGGAACGCCGTTGCGACAGTTAGTACCGATGCGCTCAAGAAGAGGGTCGCTCTCAGACCGATAGTCTCACCAAGGAATCCACCCAGCAGGCCACCTATCGGCATTCCGGCGGCGAAGACGACAACCGATATCGAGGTCAGCCGAGCCTGCAGATTCTCTGGAGCTATCGACTGTCGAATGCTGACCGCACCGATGTTGTAGAGCACCAATCCCACCTGCGTGATGATGTACCCGGCGACGATCACCGGCACCACAAACCAGAGGGAACCCGTTACCAGAGGTATACCGAAGTCTCCGATTGCCGCTGCAAGAAAGCCGATTGTCGTAGCGCGACCGATGCCTATTACGTTTGTGTAGCGCGAAGCGAGAAACGCCCCAATGAACAGGCCCGCTCCGCCAACGGTGATCATCACACCAAGCGTGGCCTCATTGATGCCAAGTTCGCGGATCATGTACAGACCTGCCATCGCGTTGATCGCCGTGCCGAATACTGCGAAAACGAACGATGACGCGACTATTCCCACCAGGGGCTTGCGGTGCCAGAAGTATCTGATTCCTTCCATCACACCGCCGGTCACCCGCGGGCCATATCTGGGGTCCGGTGCTTCGGTCCTGATCGCAAGAAAGAACGCCGATGACACGAGATACAGGAGCGAGCCAGCGATGAGGGCAAACGGTGCCGTAACTGCCTGGGCAAGAAGTCCGACGCCAGCAGGACCTGCCACGCTGGAGCTGGAATTCGCAAACTCCAGCTTACTGTTGGCTTCCGTGATCTCTGCCCTTTCGACAACCAGCGGTAGAAGTGCGCGGTAACCGATCTGGAACACCATCGTCAGCGTTGCGAAACCCAGTGAGACAACGTAAAGCACTTCGATTGTCAGAGCATCGAAGACATGCGCTACCGGTATCGTAATGAGCAACCCGGCTCGCCCGATGTCTGCTGCGACCAGGATCGGGCGTTTTCGCCTTCTTTCAGCCCATGAGCCGATGTAAAGACCGAATATTGCGGGCACACCTGATAGGGCGGTGACAATGCCCATCTGTATCGGTGTTGCGTCGAGTGAAATGACCGCGACGAGAGGCAGACCGAGGTACATCGCCTGTGACGCGAACAGTGACGAAGCCTGGCCGCCCCACAGCTTTCTGAACTCAGAGTGCAGCCACAGTCCGGTCGGTCGGAGAATCATGGCGCTCCTTTTTGAGACACAGGTGATCTACCGCGTCGCAATCTGACGCGTTGAATCTGCGGACAGGTGTCGAGGTGAGTGTTTCCGGTCAGGCGAACCGTTGTTGCTCAGGAAGTGTCTGCCGGCCAGGGGACGGCCCGTAACATCAAGCGCACTCGTTCAGAGTCTTCAGGCTTGCTCTGTTTTTCTTCTCGGTCGACGAACGGCCTGAGTAGCTCAAGGTATTTAGCAAGGAACTCGTACATTTCGTCCGGCGTCATGTGGAAGTTCGATCGGGCGAATATCGCCGCCGTCTGCCACTCCTCCGAGAAACCACTCTTCTCGCGCAGGAAGCGACTCACCACAGCCTCGTCCTGCCGCATGAGCTGGTCAGAAAGCGCCGCTCCAGCAGCACGCTGTTCCGGAGAGTCCGCCGAGATATCAAAACTCTTCACCACGAGTTTCCACCGGCGCTCTCGACCATCCTCGGTGTCGGTAGCCTCAACGAACCCGTGCTTAGCCAGGACGCGCAGGTGGTAACTGCACGATGAAGGACTCTCTCCAACCGCATCAGCACACTCCGTTGCAGTAGCGTCTCCTGAATCGAGCAGGTAGTTGAAGATTTCGAGCCGGATTTCGTGCGCCAGAGCACGCATTGCGCCAGCATCGGTCAGCTTCATCCGGTCATTTATGAAAGACATATTGCGAAAATAATCTTTCATAAAAAGTTTGTCAAGGTTTCGACCTTAATTCAGGCAGTGATGCCTGGAACCGTTGGACCCGCGGATGTCGAGAACGAGTACCTGCTACAGATCCCTTAAGTACACAACGTCCTGGGCGAAGGCTTCTGAGTCTCCGTCGATGCGGTCTGTCTGGCCCCGGCCTTTGACGAGTTGTTTTGAGCCGTCCATGACCGGGTCTGAGTACCTGTCGAACCAGCCCTGCAGTTGATCTCGCAGTGAGCTGATCGTTTCTGTGAACGCGAGATTGGTGATCTCGTTCGAAGTCTCTCCCGGATCGTTTGCAAGATCGTAGAACTCATGCGGACCGTCGGGGTAGCGGTGGACGTACTTGGCAGACTTCGTGCGGATCATGCGCGTCGGGCCGTACTCCTCGTGAACAACAACGGGTCTGTCCGAACCCGGCACTTCACCCTGGAGTAGCGATGCAAAGCTCTGACCCGGTCGGTCACTCGAATCGGTCTCGCCAACATTAGCGATATCGAGAATGGTCGGCATCAGGTCGTAGTGACTGAGCAGCTCCTCGCTGAGCTCGCCTGCAGTCACCGTGCCGGGCATCGAGATGAGCGTTGGCACCTTTACTGCGGTGTCGAACATGTTGGCCGGATATGTGCCGTTCCCCTTGCCCCATATGCCGTGGTGGCCGAGGCTCATGCCGTTGTCAGATGTGAATACGACCAGCGTGTTCTCCCGAAGGCCGTTCTCTTCAAGCCAGTCGAGGAGCCTTCCGACGTTCGCGTCCATCGCGGTGATCGCTGCGAAATAACCGCTGAGGATGATTCGGCGCCTTTCCTCGGTAGAGCCAACCTGGTTTTCGGACTCCAGTTTCGCCAGCTGATCGGGATGGATTGGATCCCACTGCACGGTTTCAAATGGACAGTTCTCGAAGTAGTCGTCGTACAGCTCCGCCGGATGCTGCTCACGCTCCCAGGGCGCATGCGGCGCGGTGTAGTGGACGTTCAGTGAGAAGGGTGATTCCGATTCAAGCTGCGAGTCGAGAAAGCCGAGCGCGTTATCGGTGATCACATCGCTGATGTAGCCGTCGCCAGAGTACGGCTCGCCGTTTCGGAACATTGGCGAGTTGTAGTAATCCCCGGAGCCAGTGGCGAACACGTCCCAAAAATCGAAGCCGGACTGCGGGCTTGCAGAATCGCCAAGGTGCCACTTGCCGCTCAGACCGGTACTGTACCCGGCTTCGGCTAGATTCTCGACGTACGTAGACTCGCCGTCCATGTAGCGGATCGTCTTGCCGTCGCCCTTGAGAATGGTGGAGTTGCCTCCTCGCAGGAAGTCCTGGACACCGTGCTGCGAGGGCATGCGACCGGTCAGTATCGATGCACGGGCAGGGGAGCAGACAGGTGATGCGCAGAAGAAGTTCTCGAACCTGACGCCAGTCTCTGCAAGCCTGTCGAGGTTCGGTGTTCTGACTTCCGTGGTGCCGGCGCAGTTCATTGCCCACGGGCCCTGATCGTCAGTGAGGATGAAGAGGATGTTTGGACGCTGAGATTCTCTGCTTGCCAACTTACTTACTAACCTCCGCCCGGCAGCGGTAGCTCGATGCCCGTGAGTTGTAGTAGACGGCCTGCCAGGTCTTTCATCGTGAACTCAGCGGCCCATGGGTACTGGTCTCTCGGGGCAAGCTCTTCAGCCAGGCCCGGAATGTGCGCCGCGGTGCCTCGCACGAAAGCCCTGAAAGACCGCATCGCCTCGTAGTAGCGCACCTTATCCATATCTACGGGGCTCAGCTCGTTGTACCTCGCAACGTACATATCGGCCATCGCCTCGATCATCGGCCGGATCTCTGGCTCGATCATCGCAGCACCGGCGCGGATCAGGACCATAGTCGTGCCGATATCGAACTCAGGATCGGCGATCGCAATCCCCGGCCAGTCAATCACTCCCGTGACGTTGTCTCCATCGACCATGATGTTCCCGGGATGGAAATCACCGTGACAGACCGAGGGGTCGGCGCGCTCCACCGGTCGGTTGTCGGACAGCCATTCATGAACGGGACGGAGGGCGTCAAAAGTGTCCCCTTCGAAATAGCGGTCCAGGTATCTGACTCGCCCGTCCACCGAGAACCTGTCCTGCGTGAAGCCTGCCGCCTCAAGCGCTTCGATCACCGGCGCAGCCGAAAGCTGGTGAAGCTGAACGTGAACTGTCGCCCACCAGTCGATCATGCGGTTGATGCTTGCTTCGTTTAGCTGAGCGTTTTCCATCATCGGATGGCCGGGCACGCGCTCCATGACATTGAATGGCAGTCCGTTGATTCCCGTGTCGAACTGGGCGGCAACCCGGGGGACGAGGTAGCCGAGTGCTGCCAGCGAGTTCTGCACAGCGGCTTCGCGCCGCGCCTGGTCCATAAACGCCGCCTGCTTGAAGATTCGCAGGACCAGCGGCCCTTTAAATCCATCTATGTCGGTGTTGAGCGAGAAGCCGTAGACGAGTGTCTCGTAACCGCCAGAGATCGACTTCGGTGGCTTAGAGAACTCAAGGCTGCTGTCACCGAAGCGTTCTCGCAGCGCTGGCAGAAGCTGCGTTGCGACCGATGTTTCGTCAGGTAGCTCGACGTTATCGCCTGTCATGACTGAAGCCCCGTGATGGATGAGTACGTTCTTGTGCCGACATGTTAACTCCGCTAGTGGTTCAGCCGAGCAGACGGGGAACAACTTGACCAGTGGGATTCTGAGGTCGCAGAGTGGAGTGTGAGGCCATGTGCCTGAGCGTTCGAAATCCTGAAGAAGAGGACTCAGCCTGATGCTTAGTGACTACTCTTCATCGCGACGGTTCTCAGCCTGAGTCTCCTGGTTCTGCTCCTTCTGTTGGACAGGACACCAATGCCATCCCGAGCCCGTCGAAGGGCAGCAGGTCCAGCAATCCGGCACCAACGTCCCCCTCAATAGAGCGCCTCCTCCGGCGTGCTAAGAAGCTGCCCTCTGCAAGCTCGGTCTCTGAGGCCATCGAACGCAAGATGCTCGGCATGGGCCAGGTGCATGCGCGAATGGACGCCGACGAGGCTCTCTACAACCTCGAAGAGTTCGTGCCTGACTTCGAGGAGTCGATCGCTCCCGAAGACGCATACACGACGAATGCTCCCAGAGTACTGGCCGAGAAGACGATCGCATTCATCGCCGGTTCAGAGACCATCGTTCGAACGTTCGGGTCTGAGAAGGCGGTTCAGCAGCAGGAGTCTGCCAACGATCTCGTAGAGCAGCTGGCTATCGGCATGCTCAACAACGCGAACCGTAGGCTGCGGCGCAAAGGCGCCGGATTCGCGATTCACGAAACGCTCGGCTGGTACGCATCGGTGAGAGGTCGATGGGCTGCGGCCCGCGCGGTTTTGCGTAAACGCCCGAACGGCGAAACATATGACGACATTCTTCCGCTTGATCCGCGCCACCTTGTGATCCAGCCCGGCGACGAAGAACCGGTCTGGGCTGCGTATCGCATGCGCAAAACAAAGACCGCGGTCCTGGACGAATACCCGAACTTCAAGTTCGAGGAGACAAAGAACTCGGCCGACTGGGACAGGATGGACGGTGACGATTCACTGGACGTCTTCGAGTACTACACCCGTGTGCCTAATCCTCTGCATGACGCCTCATCGAAAGATCCGTTCGACCGCCATCCCTGGGTTTACCTGGCCGGGACTGTGATCGACGGCGTCTGGGCGCGACCGCTGCACAACCTGTGGATGCTCTCATTCCCGGTTGTGGCGATACCGGTCACTTCCCGTCCAATGCTCACGCCCGGAAGCGGCGCTGGAGAGCAGGAGAGCGAAGCCCACTTTGGTGAGTCGGTCTTTGCCGAGAATCGCTCTATCTGGAAGAAGCTGAACCGTACCGCCAGCTACGTGCTCGACCTGACCGGCAAGAGCTCCGATCCTCGCAAGAAGGTGTTCTCGCTGGACGGCACGAAGGAGCTGGACGATGGAACGAATGACAAGGGTTCCGAGCTGAATCTCTCGACCGCCAACCAGGAGGATGTACAGCTCTTCCAGGAAGCCGATGTGAACCGTGCGGCCGGGCTGCTATTACAGATTCTGCAACAGGATGCTGTGGCAGGCGGACTCCCCCCGCAGGCGTTCGGGATCATAGACCTACCGCTTTCGTCGGTGGCGCTCCGGACGCTTGGTAACAACCTTGAACAGCGAGTGCTGCCTCGGATGCGTGCCGTCGCCGCATGTATAGAAGGCTGTCTCGAAAACCTGATCCTGCAGTACGAGACAGGAGCGTTCGCACCGATCAGCGTGTCAGGTCGCCGCTTCGACAACTCAAAATTCTCGAACAGGGTGATCGAGCCGTCTGACATCGAGGGTCACGACCCGGTGACGGTGAAGATGGACCTGCTACTTCCCGAAGATGAGACGACCCGGTGGACGATTGCCCAGATGGCGATGGCACCGACGGTATCAGGCGAGCCACTGGCATCGCTGGAGTGGGTGCGAGAACGGGTGTTGAAGATGGAGTCGGCGCGGGCGATCTCTTCGCAGAACCGTGAAGACTCGGGGAAGGTGGAGGACCCGCTGTCTGCCGCACTTGAACACTTCAATGCGTTCGTGCGGGATGGCGACATGGCAAACGCCTCGATCTGGTTCGATAAGCTGACGGCGCTCTCGCTGCAGCGGCAGGTCGAGACGAACGCGCTGATCACCCAGCTTCGTGACCTGGCGCGGCAGGCAGGTTTTTCACCGAGGCAGTTCGCAGAGAGACCGCGGTTCGATAAGAGCGGAATTGCGCAGCGCATGAGCAATCTGCCTTCGACCGTCTCTGATGGCTCAACGCTGTCTGGAGGATCGCTCACGAATCAGGCGGCAGGATTCACCGAACGCAATCGCAGGTTCGGTAACAACCAGAGCCTGAACCCGGCGAATGGCGCAATTCCCTTTGCGCAAGCAGCAGGTGTAGGTAACGAACCAACACTGGACGCTGCAGCACTGGCTGCCATACAGCGAAGACGTCGGGAGCGCGGGACAGCTTAAGAGTCGTTCTGCCGCTGCAACCACAGAACACTCTGTTCACCGTAGACCACGGTCTATTGCCAACTAAGCACGCCTTAACCGTTCACTTATCGGCCACCTGGACCCGGAAACCAAAAACAGGAGACGAAATTGAGTACCTTCAGGGTGACCATCCCCGGATTCGGGTTCATCTACGCTACGGCCGGATCGCCGAATCAGGCGCTGGCTGCGGCTCAGCGATGGCTGAATCGAAACCGCATCACGGTCGAGACCGGGGCCGGTTCGCCATCTGTCGTCAACATCGGGCTTGGCGCAGTACCTCCGGGTGAGATTCATGTGAACGGCGCCGGCAATGTCGCTGCCCCGCCGCTACCTCCGCCCCCACCTCCACCTCCTTCACCAGTTGAAGACCCCGGTGGCTCCGGCGGCCAGGGCGTCACGGCGCCTCCACGGCAGCCAGCGCCGCCTGTGCGGCAACCTGCACCTGCTCCGTCTGTCCCACAGTTTCAGAACTTCCGCGTGACCATCCCCGGCTTCGGCTCGGTGTATGTCAGGACAACCACGCCCAGCCGAGCACTCACCGGAGTTCAGCAGTTCCTGAACCGCAACCAGGTGGTGGTTGAAAATGGCGGTGGACTCGCTTCTGCGGTGTCTATTGGCAACAGCAGTCCACCGGCGGGTGCAATAGTCATCAGTACAACTGGCCAGCAGATCAGCGGACCGGCTTTCTCGCCACCTCCGCCTCGACCGGTTGTTACCCCGGATCCGGAACCTGTCCGGCAGCCAGAACCCATAGCTCCTGAGGTGCCAGTGGACGATGATGGTGAAGACGAAGGTGGAGGCGGACTGCGACCATTCAACTTCGTTGGAACATCAGCCACGCTGCCACCGATCTACGTGGTAAACGCAATTAGCATCGGACAGGCCAGGGCGGCAATCGCCGACTTCATCGGCTCGACCGGCAACCCGGTCTCTGCACTCAGCGTGTCGATCGTGCAACAGATTCCGGTCGGCGCAATCAGCGTCGATGTCAATGGGATCCAGCTTTCCGGAGACCTGATCGATCCGCCACCTGAAGAGGGCGACGAAGCTGTGCCGGTGACGGGTCAGCCGCCCGAGGACATTGATGACGATACAGGTGGCGAAGATCCGGGTGTTGGTGGACTTCAGCCGCTTGATTACCGGGTGGACATAGCCGACTTCGAGTTCGGCCCGATATACGTCGAGCAGGCGAACACCGAAGAAGTGGCACGGTCCGCCGCGGCTGCGTTCCTCTCGAGAAAGCAAATCGCTGTCGAAGGCCCGATAACTGCGACTCCAACCGCGTTGTCCATCCCGACAGGTGTAATCGTTATTAACACGCTTGGCACTCAACAGCGCGGTCCCAACGTGCCCGTCGGTGGAGTTGATCCTGATCATCCGGTCGATGAAACTCCGCCCGAGACCGAACCTGTTCAGCCTGACCCTGTCGACCCGGTTGACCCAACAGATTCCGCTCAGGACCCAACGCAGGATCCGGCGTTTCTCGGCGAACTAACCCAGCCGTTTGGGGCGTTCCAGAACGCAGTGGCCGGGCTCGGGGTCGATCCGCAGGGCCTGCTCGGCGGAGCTGTATCAGATCTGTTCAGGCCAACTCTATCGACATTCCTGTTTGGCACACTCACCGGCGACACCATTCCCGGAGAGAGTCCAACGCCGCTGCAGGACTTCGTTGCTCAGAGCGGTCTCGCAGGCATTCCCGGCACTGCTGCCAGCGTCTTCGAGAACCTCGTTAACAGAACGGCCTCTACGGAAGCCAACCAGGCGTTCCTCGACCAGCTTCAGCAGGGCGTCGGGGCCGGCCTGATCTCGCAGGAGGCGCTGGACCAGGCGATGCAGGCACCTGACCTGTTCCAGTTCCTTGGCTCTGTCAGCCCGGGCTCAGCGCTCGGCGGCAACCTGCAGAACCTCGCGCAGGGAGCGCTGGCGGGCCGCACCACGCCGCTGTTCGCATCACTCTTCGGCAACCAGTTCATCAACCGTCTTGTCGACAACTTCAACAGGCAGACAGCCGCAGGTGCCATCGACGACCAGGGCAACCCGACAGGTTCTTTCCTGGACTTTCTTGCCAGCGGGCTCGGAACGGTTTGAGGAAATCAGCTTATGACAATGCAGGATTTTGACTTCACATCCGTTCTCGAGACCGACCCGACACTGCGCCGGGCGATCTTCGAGTCGTTCTTGCCTGCGAACGCCAACCCGTTCCAGCAGAACGCCTTCGGATCGCTGCTGCAGCCCACGTTCAACCGGTTTTTGGCGCAGATGGGTTCGCAGCTCCGCAACGACGAAACGCCAACACAAACCTTCACGAGTTTCCTTGAGGAGCAGTTTGATCCGGTACGAGAACTGCTGCGACTGCCGGACAGGCCGGGCGCATCGGCTCCCGGCCCAACCATCTTCCGGTTTTGATAATCGCTCAGGGTCTATTCGGTCGCATAGTGAATGGCCGGAACGCGCGGGGTCGACGCAGCGGGTGCGAGAGACCTAGCCGTTCAAGAGAAACGACGGTGACCCGCACACTTTCTCGGTTTCAAGTAACACACCGCCACATGTTGGAAGCCCTCTGGGCACAGCGTGTGGCGGTTTTCACATCTGGAGGTGTCAGTTCGAGAGAAACAGGCTTCTCCACGAGCGACTGCAGCTACTCAAGACTGAGCGAGTGAGGGATGGGAAGACAGTGGGCGAGGTTCTGGCCGGCCGTACTGAATTCGGTGGTGGATTTCTGTTTCCAGCCATCACCGATGCGTTTGATATGGACTATGCGATTCATTGTTCCGAAGTGCATAGATCGAATAGCCACCTAACCTTACTCAGAGCGGCGTAAATCAACAGGATTATAGGCACCGCAACTACAACGGCAAGCGGAATGCTGATCCAAAGTGAGAGGTCAAATGAATTTAGGCCATACCAGGTACCGATGAATACGAGGCCTTGCATCAAATGCAAGGACATTTCACAAACAATCTTACCAGTACGCCTGGAGGTTCCCTTTAGTCCAGTTGCTCGGAGGCGTTTTCTCGGATCCCTAGATTCACTCAAATGACTGGCCTGTTATCACCGCAAGATTCGACGGAGTAAGCATCGTACGTACATGACCTGATCAGGCCAGCGTGCCAAGTCGCTCACGAAAGCATCTTCGCGTTCTTGCATACATTCATAGGAGGGTTATAGATGGTAACGCAGCAAGACTCAACAAAAGAATTCAGTGGCGTAATCCTTGACCAACTTGAAGAGTTGGAGCTGTTTGCAGAGTTCGTGCGAGAGAATCCGAGTCTCGTAGGCCTTCCGCACCTCGAGCTTGAGAACACTTTCTTACGAGAGCGTACCAACGAGTTGGCGGGAGAAACTCTACCCGCAATCGTTGTCGGTGGTGTCGGTGAAGAGAATACCGCCGAGAGGAACAGGCTCCTGCACGAACGTTTGCAGATGCTTAAGTCTGAGCGTGCCAGAGACGGAAGAACGGTAGGCGAAGTCCTGGCGGGGCGCACCGAATTTGGTGGTGGGTTTCTTTTTCCAGCTATCACCGATGCATTCGAAGCAGACCCGTCTTCAAACGCTGCACTGTTTGCGTTCGCCAAACAACTGTTTACGTCGCCAGTTGGTATTCCTTCTGAAGCACGCAAGCGATCTATCGGTTTCGAACTCGGTGACCTGCCTGCGCCGGTAAGAGTGGTCGTTGATGCGGCTCAGACGACCTTCTCGCCCGGGAGTCTCCTCCTTTTGGCCGGAGCTCCCGCCCTTTCAGTTACAGGCACTGCTCCCGGGTTAGGCAGAGTGGGTGTTGCTCTTGAAAGTGTGGCAGCAGCCCCAGGCGCGGCGGTTCGAACTGAATTCCTTGGTAACGTCGTAGCCAATGCACTTGATGAGTTCGGGGCACCAGTTCCTATTCAGATACTCTCCGACCTGATTGTGGGACTTGCGACCGGTCGGATTTCCAAAGCGTTTGGTGCAATTGGAGACGTTACTCAATCCCTATCCAAGCGCGGAAGAGACGACCTTCTTGACCTGGCAGTCTTCCTCGGTGAAGTGGGAATCCAGGACCTTGAGGCCATTGCCCGTCGCCATGGACCGCGAGTGACAGAAGCCGCCATCGACGAAGCGATACGGACAGGTATCAGCCCGCTGACCGCCGATGTGATTCTTGCGACTGCCGAGGCGTTCTCTTCAGGCGAGGTGCTGGAAATCGAGGCGCAATCTCGGTTCGGCTCCGAAGACTCGCCAGTTCTGATATTGCTGCCGACCTCCGTGCGCTCTGGAGATCCGCAATCAGAACTTGAGATAGCTACCCGCGCCGCGTCTGCCAGGCAGACCGAGAACATCGAAACGATGTCGCCGCTCGAAATAGAAAACGAGTTTCTGATCGATCAAATCGTGGCACTTGGTGGGCAAGAGCCTGTGCTTGATCGGGATTCGCTGGGGCGACCGGTGGTGTTTCCTCAGACTCTCAATCTGTGGTTAAGAGTCCAGCTCAAAGATCTTCAGGAGAAGGCTCGCGAACAACTTGTCAGTGAGGCCGAAGAACGGCGGCAGAAGTTAATTGCCGAAGCGGAAGAGCAGCGGCGCATAGACGAGGAAAACGCCGAAATCACCGCACCTGTAGTCGCCCAGTTAGATGAGGCGATGCGCGCCTTGCAGTTCGATGCTGCTGGCCGGACTGCTGCTGAGCGGACTACGGAGTTTTCGTTCGAGAGCGGGATTGTCGGTGCGCCGGTGACACAGGGCAGCGGACCAGTGTTCAACACGGACGCGCCACACCGCCTGCAGGCAGCTCGGGACGCTGCGGCGCGGGCTCACCAGGTCTCACCGCAAGTACTTGCGCGGGTCTTCTGAGTCTTTGGTTATGCCCTTCGGCTCCGGCGGTTGTGACTGTGGTCGTTCGTCCGGCCTCTTGTATCCGCCAACGAAATAACGAGGGTCTACAGATTCTTCCGGTTCTTCCTCTTCATCGTCCTGCTGCTGTGGGTCGAAGTCCTTGAGCAAAAGCCGCACGAACTCGAAACGGCTAAATGAAACATAAAATATTAGCCAGAATACTATAGCCAGAAATATGCTGAGCCAAATGTTTACGATCAGCGGAATGGAGGTAACTGTTGAAATAAGTAGCATGACCGGTACCCCAACGAGGAATGTCAGGATGGTGAATACAATAGACTGTTTCCCATTGAGTTCCATTTTGAATGTGCGATCTAGTAAATGAACTGTCTTTTATAAGGTAGTGAAAGCACTGCAATTATTTAACGGTAAGGATGCAGTTATGGTAATGCAAGAAGAAGAAATCCCTGTACAAACATTCGATAAATTCCTGGCAGACCGAATCGAGGAGCTTGCTGCCTTCATCGATTTCCGGCGGGATAACCCGCAACTCCTGGATCGCGATCCGCTCGAGTTGGAAAACGCCTTTCTGCAGGCTAGGACAGACGAACTCAGCGGTGAAACCTTGCCACCGGTCATCGTAGGCGGTGTGGATGAGGAGAACATCCTCGAACGTAACCGTCTCCTTCATGAACGGCTTCGTCGCCTCAAGCTTGTGCCTGTCATAGGCGGCCCAACAGTTGGAGAAAGATTAGCAGGAAGGACCGAGTTTGGTGGCGGCTTCCTGTTTCCGGCCATCACTGAAGCATTTGAACAAGACCCTTCTTCCAATGCAGCTCTGTTTTCGTTCGTAAAACAACTTTTCACTTCGCCGATTGGTATCCCGGAAGAACCTCGGGCTCGCAGTTTGGGCATTTCCATCAGCGACTTGCCAGCTCCGCTGCAACCATTTGTCAGAACGATCCAGGAAACACTGTCTCCGGGTGGGATCGCTACCAGTCTGTTGGCACCGGGCATTGCAACTAAGTTTATCCATGAACGAGGACCGATCGGTCTTTTAGCTAGACGGATTGCAGACGTTCCACAGCGGAGACTGGTGACGACGGTTGGCCGGAATTTCGGTGAGAACGTCGCAGAACAGTTGGATTTGCCGCCCGAACTTCAAGCAATTGCCGGTTTCATAAGTGGGCTTGGCGGCCGACAAGGTTTCAGGGCCGTACAGTCGTTGAGGCGGCATGCCATTGCGGCAGGCAACATGCCACTAATTGACGCTGTACAGAATCCCGCAATTCGCAAGAAAGTGATTGATGAACTAGGAGAGGATTTTTTCAAAGACACCGGCACTGCCGCTATGGTGCCGGGCTTTAGACTTCTATTCGATCTGGCGCAAGGTGAAGAGCAGCTTGCTATGCAAGGTCCGCCTCGAGTTCTTGCTCCGGTGGTGTTTATGGGTGATCCAGGGCCACGTTCGTCTGAGCAGGATGCTGCTCTTGCCGATCTCCTGGCTCGACACCCTGGATTTGCAGAACTGTCCCCACTGGAACTGGAGAACGAGTTTCTCACGGACCAGATAGCCGCGCTAGGCGGGGATACAAGCCTGGTTCTTCCATTCGGACGAGCCAATGACCTGGAGGGCTTAATCCGGTCTCGCAACCAGATACTCAGGCAGCGATTCCTGGACGCTCAGGCTGACGCTATTGAAAGACTGCCATTTGAGATAGCGGAGCAGCAACGCATCCAACAAGAGCTGGATGTCCAGATCGTGATGGAGCGACAGAGACGCGAAGCTGAACTTGCCGAAGTTGAGGAGGAACTCCGTCCGTTTACCGAACTGTTGGAACGCGAGACAGAGCGAAAGCGGATCGCTGACGCGATGCAGCAGTCTGCGGTGGTTCTGGAGGAAGAGGAAGAAATGCTTCTTCCTTTCCGTCAAAATGCTTTGACCTTTGCCAACTCTCGGCGCTTTGAGGCTGAAGAAGAGACACGAAGAGAGCAGCAGAGACAGATCCGAGAAAACCTCGATTCTGCCATTCGAATGGACCAGGAAGAGACCGCGACAGCGGCTCGTGAACAGCTTGCCCGACTGAACGAGACTCGGCTTACAGGCAGTCAACTGCCTGTGCTCTCACCGAATCCGACAGAGCCTTCGCGGATATCGAACACGACGCGGGTCGGCGAAGGCTTCGGCTTCGGTACACGAGGCGCAAACGCCCTTGCCGAAGCGAGAGAGATGCAGGACCAGGAACGGGCACGCCTGGCTGATCTTCCACCATCAGCCCGCCGCATCGGCGCTACCGACCTTGCCGCAGAGGTTGCCGCAGAGACGCAACTTGCAGCGGCTAAGCAGGCAGAGGAACAGGCTTCGGCAACCAGGCAGGTGTCGGAGATAGCCGCAGCTCAGGCAGAGTCCGACGCCGAAGCGAGCAGGGAAGCGGTGCGAACTGCACCAACCGCAAGAGAGGCAGTCGACCGTATGGACGCTTCTAGAGAAGCGGAAGTGCGTGCTGACCGTCTGCGGGAGTCGGCACGGATAGCGGAGGAAGAGGAGCGGATGCTGCGAGATATGCGGATCCGCGCACAGCGACTCGCCAATGACGCACTTGCGGAACGTCGGCGTCGGGAGGCCGAGGCACTTGCAGCGGCCCAGGAAGCTGCCCGCACCGAACAACGCAGGATCGATGCACTTGCGCTGGCTGCTGCAAATACGACGGAAGTCTCGTCGACCAGCCCGTTTGCGGCGTCGCCACCACCTGAGCGAGTGAACAGTTTCGGCTTTGGAACGGGCGCAGGAGACCGCTTGCAAGCAGCGAGAGATGCAGCTCAGGCGCGCCAGTCAGCGCCAACCGCAACGCGCCCTCGACTTCCGAACTTCCCGGTCAGATTTGAGGAAGAGAACGGGTAACGGTGTGTCCTGGTGTCAATCTGATCTCTGTGCATTCGCTTCGGCTCGAGCGATCATACGGGCAACCTGAGCGTTGGCACCGATTGGCACGACGGTGATAGATGGATGCTCGTTCTTGAATACGCGGAAGACTTCGTCGGCGAAGGACTGGCCAATCGAATCGACTCCGGTGAAATCTAGTACGACCTCTTCGAATCGATCGAACCGCGCCAGGACTCGGCGGGCGGCCGAACGTGAGATCAGTTGATCAGGTTCGTAGTTTGCAAGCAGCAAGGGAACGTGAGTTCTCGTGAACGCGTACGTTTCTTCTCCGGAGTACTGGTCGAAAACATCTGCCAACGTATGTGTTGCATCCCTTCCTATCTCCATTCGGACGTATGTGCCACTACTGGAATTGTCGCCGGTCTCAACAAGCCAATCATCGTCAACTGTCTTTTCCCGCAGGTAGTAGAGAGGGTCTGAGAGTATGGCGAACTCGTCGAACATACGTGAGGTGAAGAAGATACCCTCACCGGTGTGGCGTGTGGCGTCAGTGGTGAGCTTCCCTTTAGACAACTCAAGCAGAGCGTGACGGGGGTCATCTAATCCTAGTTCTTTCTGGATGTGGTTAAAGATGCCCACCCCGTTGTCATCTACAACGATTTTGGTTGTCACAGCCGTCAGCGATGCTGATATCACAACCCAGGTTCCGCCCGAATGATCGATGGCGTTGTTGAGCATCTCGGTGAAGCCGTAGTTGCAGATGCTAACTATGTTGTTGGGCAGTTCGGCAACAATCTCCGCCACATGATCTCGCCAGGCGATGTCTTCTTCAAGACCCTTGAGTGGGAGTACCACTTCAACGTCCTTTAGAGATTTCAGGCTGTACCGACGAGCTCGGGTCTGACCAGTCGCTTCTAGGAAGCCATCTTCCACGAGGGTCTTCAAGTGCCGCGAAACGGCCGAACGCGAGATTGCAAACTTATCCTGCGCAAGGGCCGAGACCGACTCCGGATTGTCTTGGACGTTAAGGAGAATGAACTGGCGTATCGCCTCGGTGCGGCTACGGGGCATTGTTGACTTTTTCGGTGAAATTGTTGCGAATTAGGAGAGTTATTGTTGCATTAACTAAGAGTTATTGTCAACTATGAGGAAGAAATTGTTGCGTTAGTAGTTCCGGAAACTAATAGATGCCATCTTCATTGGTCGGAGCTGTTGCAAAGAGGTATAAGGCATGACACAGCAAGATAATTTCGCTCGTGGTCGATCAGCCATCGGAAGCAGCACGGACACTGGCGCTCTTGCGCAGGCACAGGCCCGCGCCGCCACAAACCGTCGAGCCGCCGCAAACGCGGCTATGCTTGCGGAACGACAGCGAGACGCAGGGCGCGACCTCATACGAAGAGCGGCAAACCCGCGTGAGGCCGTTGACCGTATAGACGCTGTACGTGAAGCAGACCTGCGGGCACAGCGTCTGCGACAGGCGGAGCAAATAGCTGCTCAGGAAGAGATGATGCTGCAAGAGGCGAGGCAGAACGCAGTTGCGCTGGCCAACCGAAGCGCCAGTCAGCAGTCACCTGTGCCTGCTGTTCCGCCTGAGCTCGATTTCGGCCCAGACTTTGGATTTGGCACCGGCGCAGGCGCTCGATTACAGGCCGCTCGCGAGGCCCGGGCAGCAGAGCAGACGGCTCGAAGGCAGATTGCATCAGGCCAGACAACCGAAGTCTCGTCAACCACTACTGCCTCAGCACCGGCAGCAGTAGCGCCTGTCAGCACGTTCGGCTTCGGCATCGGAGGCGGTGACAGGCTGCAGGCAGCTCGTGAGGCTCGAGAGCGAGAAGAACGCCTGATGCGCATGATCCCGCCCAGCCAGCGCGGCATCGGGGTGACCGATCTTGCGGGAGAGATGAACGCCCAACGGCCGCAAGCTCAGGCGACTCAGACGCCCGTTCCGTTGCCGCCGAGTCGCCGTATTTCGGGTGAGACTGATCTGGCCGCAGAAGCTACGCTGGAGAGGCAGGAGCGAGAACGTGTCGCGGCTGAACGCGCCCGCATTCAGGCCGCGCTTCAGCGTTCGGCCAATGACCCTGCTAGCACGGATGCTGCAGGGCAGGCCACAGCCCAGCAGCAGTCAACTTCACGATCGTTACGAAATCTGACCGATCAGGACCTGATCGACTTCGTCCTGGCCCAACGAGCCGCACAGGAGCAGCGTTTTATCAACCAGGTTCTTCCCGAGGACCCGCTCAACGATGTCGGCAGGATCATCGGCGAGGGACTGGATCTTCAACCTGTTACCTATGCTCTGACCAACCCTGTCATCGATCGCGAGGGCAACAGGCTGCTGCCCATAGACCAGGACATCGTGACGATAGACGGACTGCAGGTTCCGTTGGGCCACCCGTTCAGTAACAACAGGGGCATTGCGATTGGCACAGTACCCACGGTGCCGGACGGGGCGAGCCCGGGCCTTTTCTACCACGAGGTGTTGCATGCAATAGAACAGCAGCGAATCCCACTTGTCTGGGAGGTAGGCTGGGGCATAACGAAGTTAATGGAACTTGAGATCCCGTTGCCATTCGATGTTCCACTTTCGATCGATCTTCCGCTTCCTGGTGCGCTGAACGCAGCCAGAACCGTACTCGACCTGTTCGGGATAGAGAAGCCCAATGACAGGTTCTTTGAGGGTAGGGCGGATGATGTGCAGGACTTCGTCAACGATGCTGTCAGAAACAACGTCAACTTGGAAGGGTTCAGGGTAGTGGCGGTGCCTCGTTGATTGTGCGGCTTATCTTGGCCATAGCGCTACTCACACTGGCTTCAGCCGCAGTTGCATGTGACAGTTTTGAGCGTGTGACCCTTGAGAACAGGACTACCGAAACGGTAGATATTCTCTACGGCCCTGGAGGTGAGGTGCAGCAACCTGGAGAAGTAGACAACGGCGGCTGCATTATCTGTGGGCTTGAGCCTCAGGGCGAAGATTCTTTCGTAGACCCATCCGGAGATCCTGAAAGGGGCCGCCGACACAACTACGAACTCACCGCGCGCGAAACCACTTCCAACATCGTCATCTACAGCCGCGTTTTCACTTGGGATGAACTTCGCGACATGGACTGGCGAGTGGTGATCACGGACATGCGGGAGTAGGGAACCGGCTGTACCGAAATGAGCAGGAAGAAATTCGCCACTTTGACCGTCGCACTGCTGTTGGTGGTCACATCTGTCGCCTGCGACCGGTTTGAGCAGATCGACTTTCAGAACGATACGACTCTGACGATCGACATCGTCTACGGACATTCGACCGTGCCAGACGAACTGGGTAAACGGAACTCAAGCGGACGCTGTGCCGTCTGTGAGCTCCCACCCGGTGAAGAAGACCTCCTGATCGATCCGAGCGGCGATCCTGATCGTGGACGCGATGTCGTCTACAGCATCACCGCGAGAGATGCCGCTCGGGACGTCGTCATCTACAGCCGTGTTTTCACGTGGGACGAGTTGAGTGACATGGACTGGCGGGTAGTAATCACGGACATGCGGGAGTAGGGCGGTGGGTCTGCCGACTGCTGAGTACACCCAAGCCGCTCCGTCAAGTTGCCGGTGGAGTCTTGGAGCGTTGAGCGAATGCCCGGCGCGAGTTCGATTGGTTCCAGACAAACAGAGAGGCGACCGATGAATGAATCGCTCGCCTCTTACCTCCCGGCTTAGACGCTCCGTCTACTCACGCTGCGTCTTGCCGATCTGCTGCTCGTGCCGGACTCCCCCAGGATCTTTACTTCGATACTCTAATCGTGCGTCCCCGCTGCTTATGCGTTCGGTGGGACCGTTCGCCAGTGGCTTGCGCCTTGATCCTGCTGTCCGACGGGCCTGGACTGGCATTCCGCCTGTCTCACGACCGTTTTCGAGCTTCCGTCCCTACTTGTGTGGTTGAGGAACCGACCGGTGAACCGGGTTTTCGCCCTCCCCACCGGCCAATCCCTGCCTCACACCTAGATAGTAAGGAACCGTGCTCCACGGGTGCCAAAATTGGCGTGAGGAGAGCGTGAGGGCAGCGTGTTGGGAGTCACCAGAAACGCTGTGTCTATTCCTGGGTCAGGAACTGCCTTTGCTGACCACACCGTCTGACCATGTTTGAGGTCATCCCCGTCTCTTCCAGCTTTGCGCAGAGATCCAGGAAATCTTGACCTCTAACCTGCACCCGTTTCGCTGACAGCGATTCAATGTCTCCAAATCCGCAGCCGTCCGGGTCAGGGTCGGTTAATGGAAGTTCAGCGTTCGATTTCCAGCCGCTCAGGCCGCCGCGTGCCCAGTCCTGGAAGGCATACACGATGAAGTCTGCGTGTACGTGGGGCACGTTGCAGCCATCATGTGCCTCCTGCAGGCGGAACTGGGTGTCATCGTAGACAACTTCGGTCTCTCCACTGCCCAGGTTGAAAACAGAAGCGACGGCATTCCTGAGCGCAACCAGGTCATCAGTTTCATTCTCTGGTTCCTCTTCGCAGTTGATGAGCCCGGAGGTGTTTCGCTTAATCGCCTCTCCGTCCTGCTTCTGACCGGTGAGGTTGGCCGTGTAGACTCCCTCGCCCTCCTCAACGCAGGTGACGGTTCCGGCGTGAAAGCCCCAGATGATGATGTCAATCTGGCCGTTGTAGAACACGCCGTCGTCTTCGACTCGGTCTCCGGGATCATTGACTGTCACCGGACCGCCGGACGTGAACTCCAGGCTCGCTGAGACGATTGGGTTGTCAGGTGGTTCTTCAGATGTTGAGTCGAAGGAGGTGTAGATGTCTGCGCTCTCACCGACCTTCAGTGTCATGGGATCGATCTGATTCACGCTGAGTGTGATTCCGTCTTCAGTGAACGAAACCCAGTCCACCTCACTTCCTGCGGAACCGATCGCGTTATCTACATAGGAGTTGAGACTTTGATCGCTTCCGGACTCCTCATTTTCGACACACTGGAAATGGAAATCTGTTGCCACTGCGTATGAGCCAGCATCGCCATTGGGATCGGTCTGGCCGCTGGACTGAAGTGTGATCGATGCGCTTCCGACATCTGAACAGTTGACACCCAGTGATTGTCCTGCGGACTCCCCCGGTTCAAGGAAGAGGTTTCCGAGAATGTGGGCGAACGACGTGTCGACGCTGATGGGCCCGGAAGTGAGCAGGCGGGCCGAGTCCTGGCTGATGTCGAACGGAGATTCCGGGCTGAAATCTGGTGATGTGTTGCGAACCTGGAACGTGAAGTGCCGCGCAGCACCTACCTCAAGGGCTTTCACACCGCCAATAGCCACGCTTACACCATCATCGACTCTCTCAACCACATCGAAACTTCCTGGTGCCAGACCGGACTCAATAACCGCGGCCCTGAAATCGTCGATAGTCACCGAGACGAAGTCCGAATCATCGCTAGCAGGTGCGTCGGGGGGATCGGCGCTTGAGTCGGTTCCTCCGCACGCAATTGCAAGCAGCAGGCCCGCCGCGAATATCAGGTAAGCGAATCTCTTGTGAATCAAACCATTCTCCGTGCACCAGATTCGGTGGAGGCTGAGAATCAAACACTACTCCTGGCAAGCAGTTCAGCCTAAATGGTTGCTGAACATACTTGAGGCTGTTTGTGAGATCGCCTTGTGGAGGCGCATTTCGTTGACCGAGCGGCTCACTTTGAACCAGAAATGCTTGTTCCGGTACCGAAACGCTGGTTCCGAAGCGCGGTCTTGGTATTGATTCGTGTCAGCAAAACAGGCTTCGACATCGACTGAATGAGTCTATGAGCTTGATCGATCCGAGCGCCCGGGAAGACAACTGTCACAAGCCCAAACCGGATACTCAAACTCACTGTCAGAGCACGGTCCTAACACCCTTCAACTGCGTCCGAGAATGATCGGATATAAACATCTTTTTAGCTCTATATGTTGACTATATCCCTCTTTTCAGGTATTCTGTCCCCGCTCCCGGAAGTAATCAGTGATGAGGAGATCACATATGAGAAAGAAACTTATGGTTGCATTGGTCGCTGGAGCGCTATCGGTTGCAATGGTCGGTGGTGTTGCCTCAGCAGCAGGTAACGGTTACGGCAAGATGATCAAGGATGCTGAACTCGAACAGGGCAAGAACTACGGTCAGCTCAAGAACTGGGCGTGGGAATCCGGACACGGCGCACCGCCTGCCATGGGTGCAAAGGCATTCGTCGAAGCGCATTTTTAGGCCATAGCCCCACGGGCGCTAACTAAGGCTCAACTGAAACCACAAACGAGACCAGCACCGATGTGTTCGCCATCGGTTTGACGTCCAACGGCTCATTCAAGCTGGCGACCCAGGTGATCGACGCTCACTAGTAGTTTGTTGCTGAAACCTCCGCCGCACCTTTCACCAATTTTGGGATGTGAAGGTGCGGCGGACTCGCGTTCGCCTGATTTTCAAGCCTGCGCTATTTGCCCTTCTGACGCCCGTAGCGGCAATTCGGTAAGATCGTCCGGCTCAGTGCAGGCTCGATAGGGGTGCAGGTTTCTGCCCAGGACGTGGCAGGGTCCGCGACGTGAACGCCAGAACTGCGACAACTAACGCGAATAATTCATGTCTCAAAAATCCTTTCGCACCATCCGGTTGACTCTCCTGGCATCGCTCACGTTCCTGTTGGTGGCAGCGATTGCCTGTCAGTCAGGCGATAGCGACGAGGACGGCGATGACGTTCTTGGTGAGATCGGCACCGAACTAACGACCGAGTGGATCGAGGGCTCAGTGCCCGGGCTATCTGCGAAGCTCGAGCAGGTGAACCCGCGGCGTAGACAGCTACAGGTCCTCTTTTCACCGCGATTCGAATTCGACTACGCACCGAAAGAACACTCCCGAGAGGGAGCGAACTCGGCGCTCATCTATGTGAGTACGAAAGCGTCCGGCGCTGTCGGAGATTTCAACGATCCGGACGACAATGATCCCTACCAGTTCGCATCTGTGAAGCGGGAACCCAAGTCGATATCCGAGCGCGTCGGCTTCGTCTGCAGGAAGCCGGGCCCAGGCACCTACACGGTTACCGTCGTCGCGAAGATTGGAATGGCGAGTGCAGAAAACCCGTTTCCGCACTCCAATGTGGCACTGGAGCCAGAGCGCCTCACTTTGACCGGGTCTGTGGAGTGCTTCACTGACCAGGTTGCCGAAGCCACGGAGACTGCGGCGAGCAGTGTTGAGACGCCAGTGACTAACCCGACGGAAACGCCCGAAAGCGACCCTGTCGAGATCGAGTATTTCACCCTGGCTGGTGAGCGCTGGCCGGTGACTCAGTTCGAGGTAGCTGGCTCGGACGGTGTGACTACCGGCCGGATCGGTCGAATTGGAGACCAGATCTTCATCACCGTCGACAATCCGGAGTTCGATAACTGGGCGCTACCGGACCAGGTCGATGAGGAGTTGGAGCAACGCCCTGACCTGCGCGTCGAATCCGGCCAGATACCGCGTGCGGACTGGGACCGCTACTGCGATGCGGTGCTTGATGCATACAAGATCGGTCTGACTAACACCGCCACTGAAGAGGCGTGCAAGATCGAAACTTCGCTGGAGTCCAGCCTTCCTGTGGCGGTGCCCGTCGGGACCGGCGGAATCGATGGTTCCTACGAAGTTCTGATTATTGGCGGTAATTCGTACCCGGCAGAGCAGTTCTCTCACGAGGTATTCGGTACCAGCGTAGTCTTCTCCGCCGAACCCGGACAGCTGATCTTTTCGTTTGATGCACCGGGCCAGCCGATCGTGGATGTTGGGACATTCATCATCAACCCGAACCCGGATCTGTTCGGTGACGCAACAGAAGTGCAACTCGATACGATTGAGATCGCTGACTCTGAAATAGTGCCGTTCTGCGAGACGGTGAGTGAACAGACATCACCTGACTTAGCTCACTATTCTCCGATCAGGGACTTCTGTGATGAGGGGCTGGAGCCGAATCCGATTCCCGCCCGACCGACAGCGACTCCTGCGACTCGCGGCGTGCTTGTCGAGGTGATCAAGATCGATGATGCTCACTACTACAGGCACATCATGGAGGAGATCGGCAATCCTGCCGCATACAACTGTGGTGGCGAGTACTCGATGCACATCGCAGCGCCTTACACAGTCGCAATTCCGTTTGAGTACCCGACGGAGCCTAAGCCAGACCCTGACCCCACTGGATGTGGATTCGGTCGCACAGCGCTGTTCTCAGTAGACGGGCTAGTTGTACGCGACAACGGCGTGATCAAGCCCGAGTTCCTGGAGGTTCGGTTCACCGCGAAGGTGATCGGCGAGTGGTGCCGGGCGATGAAGTGGGACACTGAGCCGCAGGTCCGGGCTGTCGAGAACCTCTGCCAGAGAAACCCGCCGCAGGATTAGCGCGAGGCCGTGGAACGGGACCTCAGTCTTCCTTTGGCCTGCGGATCATCGTCACCAGGTTGAGGTTCCCGATGGTCAACTTTTCGCCCTCTTCGTAGCCGCGTTTCGAGTAGTACGCAACGTCGAAATCGGTCGCAGTTTCCAGGTAGCAGGGAGCGCCGTCCGCAGCCGCGTGCGCATGTCCACTTTCCAGCAGGGCAGAGCCGACGCCCTGTCCCTGTAAGTCCGGGTGCACGCCCAGCGTCATCAGGTACCAGTGGGGTCCCGCCATCTGCCGTTTGTGAGCTGATTCCAGCGGCGCTCCCAGGCGCATGAAACGCCAGATACCTTGAAGGCCCAACCGAAACGGTAGCTGGACGAACGGCGTGCGCAGGAATCGGTGTGTGGGTATGAATGTCGATCCCGGTGGCAGCCAGACCGCAGCACTTCGTCCGCTCTCATCCGTCTCAACGACGCCCCAGCGTCTGCCTATCGCGAGCGTCGAACGCCAGAACCAGGGCGAGACTCTTTCGCGTTTACGTCTGTCGGGCGCGAAGTAGTTGGTGATAGGGTCGTCCATGAACGCCAGCGAAAGGGATTCGATTACCGAGTCGACGTGCTTATCTTCCAGCGGAATGATCTTGGAATCACTCATGTGCATCTCTCCGAGCCATGCGGCTGTATGCGGTCACCTCAGCTAGGGAGCGGTTTCAGCACCGCCGCTACACAGGAGTTGGACTGTGCTCCCCTGTGGAAACGCGTCGATAAATACGTTGCCCGGAGTTCCCTCAGCGGGACCAAACGCATCTTCAGTCACCCGGCACCGGAGCGAATTGGATGCTGCGTTGCCACCGGGTTCTGTGAGTTCCACCGTCACTACATCGCCCGGCATCGCTCTGAAGACAACGTTTGTCGGTGCGGCGATGTCGTTGCTCACCGGACTGCAATCGCGCGATTGGGCAGAGGTACCTGAACCAGGAGCAGGTTCGAGACCAAACGCAGCCTCCAGTCCAGCGGGGCCGCCGTTCATGAAGAGCTGGACACGTACATCATCACGAGGGTCCGACGTCTTATCTGCGTCAAAGCAGGGGTTGTTGCTCGAACAGGCAGCGATGATCGGTAATAGCAGCGCAAAAACGCTGATGAGCGATATCTGGCGCATGATCGGTTCCTCTTTCCAGGGCCCGGCGACGAATATCGCAGAGTCTACTACCAATTCAAGAAATCGGCCGCCGGCTGCCATCGGGCTGTATCTCCGGGCGTGGCAAGTGGTCGGTTGCCAAGAAAAATCCTTTGCTTCTGTCGTCTGCTATTCGGCGGTAAAAGAGCCGGGCTGCATCTATTGCGAACCCTGGTGGTCGCCGCGTCCAGGAAATAAAGATTCTTCAACGAGTTCGAACAACTCGTGACTTCGGGATCCAGAGACATATGCGGCATTCCCCGAGCGTCGCTGTAGCAGTCCTCGAAGTGATTGGACTATCCGCTACTGAGTGCCAGCAAGCACACAGCGCGAACCAAAGGGCGTAGCCGTTCGCGATCGGTGTTCGTAGTCTGAATTCAGGCAATCACGCTTCCGTCCGTTAATCCGAAGCCCGTGCACATATCATGATGAAGCGTTTTAGCTGGCTGGCCTTCTTTGGCCTCTCGATTCTCTTTACGTCAGTCGCATGCCTTTCAGGATCCTCGGCAGAGGAGGTCCTTGAAGAAGGCGAAGTTCTTCCCAACGGACTGCTTTTCAGGCCTGTCTCTTTCTCTTCTCCCCTTGATGGCCCAGGAATCCAGGTTCACTTCCCCGGCCAAAACAAGGTCAAGGTCACATTGCGGCAGTCAGACGGCGAGCCCGGTGTGGCCAGGGGCCGCAAAGTGGCAACCCTGAAGAAGCAGGTTGATCTGGCTACCTTTGCCGATCTAGCTGACGGTACTTACGACCTTGTACTTCAGCAGGGCGCTTCGAAATGGGTTAGGGATGACATCGTTGTAGCCGGAACTCCGGTCATACTTCACGACGTTACGAGCGGATTGGTCATCGACTTTGGCGGCCTGGAGAACGTTCAGGTTGCTGTGAGACTGGACGATGGCCTGCCGGATTCGGTTGGAGGCGGAGTCTGGACAATCAACAGACAGAGCGGCCTCCAGACTTATCCGATCCTCGGCGGTAGCTATGACGTGCGTCTGAGGCTTGGCGCAACTGAGTACGTGATCCACGGAGTTGATTGCGACGGCGGACCATGTGCCGTCTCGGGTATCGGCGAAACCCTGACTGTCGATTTTGGCGAACTGGAGAATGTTCAGCTTGCCCTGCGCGTATCTGACGGAGAACCAGGCACGATTGGTGGTTCTGTCTGGACGCAGAACCGGCAGAGCGGAGTTGCCGACTACCTTGTGCTTAATGGTGAGTACGACCTGCGCTTCAGGCATGGTGCGGCAGAGTTCATCATTGATGACGTTGACTGCACGCAGGGCCCATGCTCCGCTTCTGGAATCACGGAACTGCTGACGGTGGACTTTGGTGGGCTGGAGAACATCCAGCTTGCGCTGCGAGTTGCTGACGGCACACCGAACACCATCGGTGGATCTGTCTGGACGAAAAACCGGCAGAGTGACGTCAACACCTATCACGTCCTGAAAGCTGACTACGACCTGCGATTCAGGCACGGTGCAGCAGAGTTCATCATCGATGATGTTGCCTGTTCGCTTGGTCCCTGCTCAGCTTCAGGAATAGAGGAAACGCTGACGGTTGATTTCGGTGCGCTGGAGAATATCCAGCTAGCGCTTCGCGTTGCAGATGGCGCGCCGAACACCATCGGCGGTTCTGTCTGGACAAAGAACCGTCAGAGTGGGGTCGTGTCCTATTCCGTCCTGAAAGCTGACTACGACCTGCGATTCCGGCACGGTGCGGCAGAGTTCATCATCGATGATGTTGCCTGCGGTCTGAGCCCATGTGCAGCTTCAGGTATTGCCCAGACGCTGACTGTTGATTTCGATGAACTTGCCGCCATTCAGCTGAGCCTGAGAGTGTCTGATGGTGTTGAAGGGACAGTCGGCGGATCTGTCTGGACGAAGAACGCTCAGAGCGGTGTACGGGAGTATGACGTTCTCAGGGCCGCCTACGATCTACGGTTCCGGCAGGCAGCGGCAGAGCTGATCATTGACGCCGTGGACTGTTCGACAGAGGCATGTTCCGCTGGCGGTATTTCGACCGACCTCACCGTGGATCTCGGAGACACCGAAAACGTTAAAGTCCAGCTACGAAGTATGGACGGCGAACCAGAAACAGTTGGTAGAGGCGTCTGGACCCGGACCAATCAGTCAGGCAGTTCAACACATGCCGTACTCCGTGATCTGTATGACCTGAAGCTGGTCATCGATGGCGAAAACCACATCGTCGATGGAATCGATTGCTACTCCGCAGCTTGCGGTGTCGCATTCATTGAAGGTGTAGCAGTAGACAACAGCTCCATCTTCGCTGAACCGGAAGTTGAAGGAGCAAGAATCGAACCGACTCCGACCGTTGTCAGTGTCGAACCTGCTCCAACTGCTGTCAGTGCAGAGCCAACTGCAACCGCTGTTAACCCCGAACCGGTTCCAACGGTTGTTAGTGCTGAACCGACTCCGACTGAAGTCAGAGTGGAATCAACTCCAACCAGAGTTCCGATTCCTGCTGGACGAAACCTCTTCGAAGCGCTAACACCGGAGGAGCGTAGGAAGTTCATTGACGGTTGGCGTTTCCGACCCACTCCTACGCCCGTGCCGCCTACCCCAACGCCTGCTGTGCCGCCGGGACGCGTCTCGGAGGTCGAGGTGCAGCCAGGCGATGGGGAGGCGTTGTTGACCTGGAGCGAGCCAAACAGCATTGGCGGTTCCGAGATTCAGACCTATCGGATAGTCATCATCCCCATTCAGAGAGTGGAGATCGTCAACGGCTCGCAACGTCAGCTACTGATCACCGGTCTTGAGAACGGTGTCGCCTATAGAGTGCAGATTAATGCGATCAATGCTGACGGATTCGGTGAGCGGTTATTAACGGACGAGTTCGTGCCGTCAGGCGACGTAGTGCTGTCGGGAGATGATGAGTAGCCCGCACGGTTCCCGCCTGTCTAGGAGTAACTACACAGGTAACATTCGTGACGCCAGATTCTGATGCTTGATCACCAGCAGTTTAGGCGGTCATCGAATTGGTCCTGAAGTTTATGCGGCGGCCACAGGCCGAGATCGACCTGGAAATTTCAGGAGAGAGCTTTTCCCCGGGAGACGAGGTTCCGTTCCGGGCGTCTATCGCTTCTCGCAAAGGCTTCGATGTGCGCAACGGGAAGATTTCGTTGCAGTGCATTGAGACCTTCTGGATAGTCGTAAGCAACGGTAAATCGACCTCGCAGAAAAAGCGCACTGAAACGCTGGTTGAAGTTGTCCATGACTTCATGTCTCGCGGCAAGATCGATCGAAACATGCCGCATGTCGTCGAATCGTCACTGACCATCCCTGCTCAAGCTCCTGTGTCTGTACACGGTAAGACCGCCAGGATCAGCTGGCAGCTGAAACTTTCCATGGACGTCCCGGGCAGGCGCGATCTTCACGAAGAGTTGCCGTTCCTGGTGCGCGGGCCTCTGACCGAACGTGCCAGGCAGAGGGACGAATACTCAGCACCGATCACCATTGATGAGGAGTTCGACGACTGCGATGTTCGGCTGGAATTATCTCGACAGGAGCTGAAGGCCGGGGAGTCGATCGACGGCAGACTGCGACTTGAAGCACGAAAAGATGTTGAGTTTGCCGAGCTCAGGGTTGAGCTGGAGCGCAAAGAAGAGGCCGGTGTCCGGAAAAGCAAAACGACGGCGGACCAACTGGTCCTTGAGCAGGACATCGATCTCAGAGCTATGAGGAGCCAGGAATGGCGCTTCAGTCTGACCGTTCCAGAAGGCATCTGGCCCTCAACCCACGTCAGCAAAACCAGGATTGAATGGCGTCTGAAGGCGATACTGGCTCGTACCCGCCGTCGAGATTTTTCAGTAGAGCATGAACTCAGAGTTCGCTGAGCTGGTGCGTCACCGGGTCATCTGTCTGATCTGGCTTACAGCGGCCCAGATACCCGATGCCATCAGCATCACGATAACTCCGATTACCAGCCATCCCCAGATAGAGAAGTCCACGGAGCGTTGATCCAGCTCCAGTGAGATCGCTGTTGCGGTCGCCACCGGAAGAAGTACAGGGACCGGTGTCGGAGTGCTGTCCGGCATGACAACAGGTGTCGCCGTTGCCTGCGGTCCCGGCGATGTTGGAGTCGATGTAGCTGGAGGGTCTACAGGGCTTGCTGGCCGCGGTCCCGATGATGATGCCGGCTGCTGCGGATATGCGCTCACAAGCACGAACTGCGAGAACCCTGCAGCTTCACCAGTGAACTCCGTGGAACACGTGTAATGAGTGCCCGTGAGCTCGCAAAGTGGTTGCTGCGTGAACACGCTGCCGTTATCAGCTACCTTCACGATCAGGACGGTTCCCTGACTCGCAGCGACAGCGTCAATCCAGCTGCTCAACGCCCGAACCTCAACGCTGGTGCTAAGGAGGTCGGACCTGGAAAGGTTCTGGCCGAACACCCTGACTCCACCCCCGAAGGTATCCGGGCCATCGTTGATGATCACCTCTCCCTGATCAAACGTCATGCCGTCCAGCTCTTCCGGTAGCTGCTCAGTGTGGAAGGCGATCAGACGCACATCAGGGTTCAAGTTGCGTATTGCGCTTGTGAACAGCATCCCGACAACCGATGAGTTAGGGCCCAGGTTCGGCTCAAAAACCATCTCCGCAACGGGTATCTCGAGTTCGATCCCACCCTCCTGGACCTGGAGCTCCGACTCGCCACTCAGCCATAGGCCCGGTTGAATTTCGACACTGGTGATTGATTCACCTGCGCTGTTTGTGGAGACCACTAACTGATCGGATTCGAACGCGAGATCTTGTCCTCGATCACCTTCCGTTAAGAGTCCATCCACCGGGATGACAACCTGCACGCTCCCTGCGCTGATCCCTATGCTCAGCATCCCTTCAGGCTCGACGCCAGTGCCAAAAGTGTCCTCGATAACGGCACCGATCTGGCTCAGACTCGAAGGACGCAGCTGCACGGTTGTCGGAGGCAGATCTGTCTGTGGAGTGGCGGTCGGTTCGGCCGGATCGGTCGGTGGAGGATCTGTTGGCGCCTGGGTAATCACTGCAATAGTGATCGGGCCTACCGGAAGCGATTCTGCCCCGACACCCCATTCCGTAATCGCCCTGACCACAAGCGTGTAGGTTCGTCCCGGCTCCAGATCATGTAGTGACGCAACAAGGCCTCCGACGGTGGTCAACACTTCTCCATCGGTAGTCTCCACCACATATCCGGCGATCGGCAGGCCGCCTGAATCTCGCGGCGCATCCCATGTGAGTATCACCAAACCTTCTGCCGTCTCTACCGCTTCGACATTGAGCGGACGTGTGGCCTGTCCCGAGGGTGTTACAGGTCCAACCGTCACCCTTGAACTGCTACCTCCCGGTCCAGTTGCCTGAACAGTGAACGTGTACGCGACACCGTTTGTCAGTCCTTCGATTACCGCCATCGTTGCACTTCCCGGCTCGACAACCGCGCTGGAGTCGACGACGTTGAAGATGCGGAATCCGGTGACATTTGGATCACCTGCCGCGTCCCAGGTGATCGTGACAGATTCGTTCCCTGGTTCCGCCTTCACGTTCAATGGCGGGTTAGGAATTGGGATGATCACCGCTGTCGGTGCCGGAGGCGGCGGTGGTGGAGGAGGTGGCGGTGGGGGCGGCAGGGCAGTAGTCGCGGTTGCCACGACCGTGGCTGTCGGCGCCGGTGTAGCCGTTGGCTCGGGAGTCGGAGTCTCTGTCGGAACGGGCGTGTTAGTTGGTACCGGTGTAGCCGTTGGTTCAGGCGTCGGAGTCTCTGTCGGAACGGGCGTGTTAGTTGGTGTCGGTGTTGGAGTTGGCTCGGGGGTCGGAGTTTCCGTGGGAACGGGCGTGTTTGTAGGTATTGGTGTCGGTGTCGGATCAGGAGTCGGTGTTGCGGTTGGTAGCGGTGTCGCCGTCGGTACCGGGGTAGCTGTTGGGTCAGGCGTCGGAGTTGCTGTCGGCAAAGGGTTTTGCGGAACGGTGATCGTCGCAGTAGCTACGGTCGGTTGAGGAGTACCGTCATCCAGGAAAGTGGTCGGTGTGCCGCCACCGATTTCAAATGAGATGAGGTCTGGACCATCAGCTACTCGTTCTAGCGTGAACGTCATCAACTCACCTGATATGTCGCCGAAATCACCGGGCAGGGAACAGGTGAACGGTTCGGTTGCTATGTCTCCGGCACTGGTTGCACCGTTGAACACGCCAACACACGCTGCGTTTTTGACCTCGACTGCAGCCCCATGAGTCAGGTGTACTCGCAACTCGTCTGCGGTGATTGCGTCGAGATTGACGCCGGCAATAGTGACGACCACATCGTCACCCACGGCATCGAGTTCAACTTCAGTCAACGGTTGGGAGGATCCATCCTCGAAAGAGATCGTCGCTTCGGTCAATGGGCCAGTTCCGTTGGCACCAACCCAGCCGGTCTGGCTGTTAGTGACCAGCAACGCAACGGCTATGACGAGAACAGCAACTACCCATGACCAGTGCTGACTCAAATGACGCGTCAGTCCGTGGCCGGTTGAAGGATTTAATCGGGTGACTATGCCGCACCCGCCTGGTCCAGGGCAGTAACGAAGCCGCGCATGACCCTGCTGGAGAGCTCCTGGTCGGTGAGCCGGTTGTCGCCATTCCTACTTGCTTCGGCCGGTGCATCTGCGGTTGCGCGTAAGGACGGTGAGGCGTTGGACGGAGAACGGGCGACGTTCAGGTGAGTTGCCGAACCCGTTGAGCTGAACAACACCGTCGCCATTGCTACCGCAATTGCGATGACAGGGACCAGATACTCAGCCATCCTGCGTGCCACCCACTTTTGTTTGCAGGATCTGGCGACTCAGGAGTATCCGCTTTGATTTTGGCAGCGGGCCGATCAAGCTCAGAACCTTCCAGGTCGACACAAGAGAGGAGATCGACAGCTGGAGATTTTCTTGAGCCACCGGTGTGGTGGCGGCCAACCTGCCAGACGGACGAAACGGCCAGGTTGCTCGGTGAAATCAGCTAAGTCATCAACGCAGCGTGTCGGCGTTCCCCTTACCAACGAGCGATCAGTCTAGTTCAAGCTCGCTTTGACGCGACCTGTGTTTCTGATTCCAACTGCGGACAGTTTGGGGCAGAGCAAGAACCGCTCTAAGCCCCGCTTTTTGACGTGCGCGGTTAACAGGTAGCAGCCACCGAACGTGGCTGAAGCATCGCTAACCAGGAGAGGCTGCTGGAATCGCTCGTTCCGACACCGCTACCCGCTCAGCGTCAGCGTTCGAGGCCATACTGCGACGCAAGGTTCTCAAGTGAACTTTCGGCCACTGCCTTGCCGCACTCGGTCTCGAATATCTCCCTGGCCGATGTTCCGGTTTCTCCATCGGCCGGTGACGGCAGGCCGGCAATGAGAACAAGTGCGTTCATGCACTCCTGCTGGAACCGAAGCCTGCCTTCAATAACCGACAGGTCATCTGTAACTGAGAACATTCCGTCTCCGGCCGAAAGTAATCGCTCCAACCCGGATATGCGGAACTCAAGGTCCTTGATCCGCTGCTCACTCACCTGCTGTGAGGGTTCCTGTGAAGGCAGGCTCGTGGATGTTGGCTGTGTCGTGGGGCTTGGTGTATCCGCCGCCGCTTCGGATCGGCCGCAGGCTGTAAGTACCATCGCAACAAGCAATAAGGCTGCAGGTACCAGGAAAATGCGCTTTCGCATATCCGTCTCCTGTTGACGCTACGCGTTAAATATCTCGCTTCATCGGACGAAAACAGGATAGATGCCAGAGCGGATGAACATCTTTCAGGAGTATTACAACTGTAAAGCCCTGTTCAACGTAAAAGGCCGGTCCGGGGAGTAAACCGGACCGGCCATCACGGAGGAGGGAATTTCCGCTAGATTCCTCCTGTGTGATCCCGTGGAAGCTTGGGTCCACGGGCCACCTGGTTACGGAATGAGGACCATGTCGATCACGTGAACCACACCGTTCGAAGCCTCAAGGTCGGTGATGATCACCTGGGCGTCGTCGATGAAGACGTTTCCGTTCTCAACCCGGACTTCGACGTCCGTTCCCTGGAGAGTCGTGGCCGCGGTCAGCGTCACAACGTCCTCTGCAAGCACCGTTCCAGCTACCACGTGGTAGAGCAGGATGTCAGTGAGAGCTGGGATGTCGTTCAGCAGCGCCTCAACCGTGCCTTCAGGGAGGAGGGCGAAAGCGTCGTCAGTCGGAGCGAAGACCGTGAACTCGCCCTCACCACTGAGCGTGCCGTCAAGGTCAGCCGCCTGGAGAGCAGCTACCAGCGTGGTGAAGCGACCGTCAGCGACAGCGATGTCGACGATGGTGTTGGACTCGGTGTCAGCCGCCGGGATCAGCACAGCGTCGATCACGTGGATGACACCGTTCGATCCTTCAACGTCTGCGAGGATGACCTCAGCGCCGTTGATGAACACGCCGCCGCCGAGACTGATCTCAACGTCCGTGCCCTGGAGGGTTGTGGCTGAAGTCAACTGAACCACGTCCTCTGCGAGCACCTTGCCGTCTACTACGTGGTAGAGCAGGATGTCCGTCAGGGCAGGAATGTCGTTCAGCAGCGCCTCAACCGTCCCTTCAGGCAGGGCGGCGAAGGCGTCGTCAGTCGGAGCGAAGACAGTGAACGGGCCGTCACCGGCAAGCACACCGTCAAGTTCAGCAGCCTGCAGCGCAGCGACCAGGGTCGTGAAGCGCCCGTCGGTTGCAGCGATGTCAACGATCGTCGGCTCAACCGGCTCAGCCTTAGGCTCCGGTGGGAGCAGGACACGGTTGACGACGTGGATCACGCCGTTCGATGCCTGCACGTCAGGAGTGATCACCAGTGAAGTCCTGTTCAGGACAACGTTGCCGAGCTGGTTGTCAACCACCAGGTTCGAGCCCTGGAGGGTTGGAGCAAGGTCGAGTGTCAGTGCGGTCTCCCTGTCAACCTCACCTGAAACCACGTGGTAGAGCAGGATGTCGGTAAGAGCAGGAATGTCGTTCAGCAGAGCCTCAACAGTTCCCGGGTCCAGCCGTGCGAAAGCAGCGTCAGTTGGAGCGAAGACTGTGAAGGGACCGTCGCCGGCAAGCACGCCGTCAAGTTCGGCGGCCTGGAGGGCAGCCACAAGCGTCGTGAAGCGGCCGTCAGCAGCAGCGATGTCCGTGATCGTGGTGCCGCTGGGAGCCTCAACCTGGTCATCAGCAGGCGGGAGCAGAACAGCGTCGATCACGTGGATCACACCGTTAGAACCGCGCAGGTCGGTGATGATCACCTGTGAATCGTTGATGAAGACGTTTCCGTTCTCAACCCGTACCGAAACGTCCTCGCCCTGCAGCGTCATCGCCGATGTGAAGTTCACAACGTCAGCGGCAAGAACCTCACCCTGAATGACGTGGTAGGTGAGTACGTCTCTCAGAGCAGGGATGTCAGCCAACAGGCCTTCAACCGTGCCTTCAGGCAGAGCTGCGAAGGCGTCGTCAGTCGGAGCAAAGACCGTGAAAGGTCCGTTGCCTGAGAGGGTCGTCACCAGGTCAGCAGCGGTAAGAGCGGCGACCAGCGTGGTGAACCGTCCGTCGCCGACAGCGATGTCGACGATCGAGTCTTCAGGCATCTCGTCGGCGGGCGGCAGGAGCACAGCGTCAATGACGTGCACAACACCGTTTGAGCCAACAATGTCGGTGATGATCACCTGTGAGTCGTTGACGAAGACGTTGCCGCCTTCAACCCGGATCTCAACATCTTCACCCTGCAGGGTTGTTGCAGAGTCGAGTTCAACGACCTGCGCCGCCCGCACGTCGCCGGAGACAACGTGGTAGGTGAGGATTTCGGTCAGGGCCGGGATGTCGTTCAGCAGGCCTTCAACCGTGCCTTCAGGCAGAGCTGCGAAAGCGTCGTCAGTCGGAGCGAAGACCGTGAAAGGTCCGTCGCCTGAGAGCGTGTCGACCAGACCGGCAGCCGTCACAGCGGCAACCAGCGTGTTGAAACGACCATCGTTCACGGCGATCTCAACGACGGAAGGAGCAGGCTCCGGTGTCTCCATTGGTGCAGGAGTGGGAGTCGGCTCAGGCATCTCGTCAGCAGGTGGCAGCAGAACAGCGTCGATCACGTGGATCACGCCGTTTGAAGCCTCCAGGTCCGTGATGATGACCTGTGCGTCATTAAGGAAGACAGATTCGCCTTCGACGCGGATGTCGACAGCCTCACCCTGCAACGTTGTGGCAGAGTCAAGTGTCACTACCTGTGCTGCACGTACGTCACCTGAGACAACGTGGTAGGTGAGCACTTCAGTCAGCGCAGGGATGTCTGCTAGAAGGCCTTCTACAGTGCCTTCAGGCAGTGCTGCGAATGCATCGTCAGTCGGTGCAAACACAGTGAATGGGCCTTCACCGGAGAGTGTTCCGGCGAGGTCTGCTGCCGTCACTGCGGCGACAAGCGTTTCGAACCTGTCGTCTCCTGCAGCGATGTCAACAATGGTGTTCGCAGCTACCTGCGGGGTTGCCGTAGGCGCAGGAACGTTTGTCGGCGTAGGCGTCGGGTCCTCGCTGGAGGAACACGCCACAGCGACTACCGACAGCGCCGCTATGACCGCCAGGACTAACTTCTTACTGATCATTTCGGGAACTCCGTGATCCGTCTTGTAGAACATGAACCGCTTGTGCGGCCTTAATGTGGAATATATCCTATAAACAGACGGATGTGTTGTCAACACTCAACATTTTCTTTACATTTGTTGGATGGATGGCGTAGTCTGGTAACGGCGCTATCAATGCCGCAACTGCGCCAAACACGTACAGATCAGTGTTCGTCAGCCTGTAAAGTCGGGAAATATCTCCTTCACAGACCCGCAACCCTCATACGAATCGACTGTGGAATAAAACAAACATGACTATGCAATCTGGTGAGGCCCGATCACGCACGGGCAGACCTAATCCATCTGCAAGAGACGTGCAGCGTGTGCGCGACCGTTATGTGCGAGCGCTGATTCGTGGTGATGAGGTCGATGCGTCGGAGGCGGTGCAGGAGGCTGTGTCTTTCGAGTGGCGCCCGGCGACCATCTATATGGATGTTCTCGCGAGCGCCATGGTCACTATCGGAGAGATGTGGCACGCAGGTGACATCACGGTGGCTCACGAACACCAGGCAACACAGGTGACGCTGCGCCAGGCGGCACTGCTGAGGCAGTTCTTCCCGCCGGAGCGAAAGACAGGCCTGCACGCGATAGTCTCCGCAGTGGAGAAGGATGGGCACTTGCTTGGCGCGTTGATCTTTTCAGACCTCCTCTATTTCGATGGCTGGAACACCGACTTCCTGGGCACTGGCACCCCTCCAGAGGACCTTGGCAAGATGGCAGGCGAACGCAAACCGGATCTCGTTGCCCTTTCCGGAACACTCCGGGGATCATTGAAGCCGATGAAGGCCTGCATCGAAGCGGTCAGGTCGGCGAGTCCCTCCACCTTCATCGTGATCGGTGGTATTGCGGTCATGGGTGAACCTGAGGAGGCTGAAAGCCTTGGCGCTGATCTGATCGCAAGCGACCCTGTAGAAGCGGTGATGGAAATCGGTACCCGGTTCGACATTCGCGGGGCAACGATGTCGCTCGATCTGATCCTGCAGCGAGTAGGTGAACAGGTTCGCTCGAAACGGGTGGAGCGTGGCTGGAGCCAGGCGCAGCTCGCAGAAGCAGCCGGACTTGACCGCACGTACCTGAGCGGAGTCGAGCACGGCAAGCAGAACCTCACACTCGGCGCAGTCAAGAAGATCGGTGACGCCCTGAACGCGCCGATATCTGAGTTCGTCGGGTGAACACCTCCGGGTCGGAATCGCCGTCTGCTTCAGGCAAGGTTCGTCGGATAGCGCTCACCGGTGCTACCGGATACGTCGGCGGACTGCTGTTGCAGCCGCTCGCAGAGCAATGTGATGAGTTGCGTTGCATCACACGTAACGTGACCAGCCTGCGTGACGATTCGATGCCGCCGAACGCGGTTGGTGTCGAAGCTAACGTGTTCGACTTTCACAGGCTGCTAAAGGCGCTGTCAGGCTGCGAAGTCGCCTACTACCTCATCCATTCGCTTGCGGAGACAGACAACTTTCTTGAGGCCGAAACGGAAGCGGCCACGACCTTTGCCAGGGCCGCAGCTTCAGCCGGTGTCAAACGCATCATCTACCTCGGAGCGCTCGCCCAGACCGCACCTGACGAGACATCGATACACATCGAGAGCCGACGCAAGGTTGGCCAGATACTCGGCTCGACAGGTGTTCCCGTAACCGAGTTCCGTGCTCCTGTCGTCATAGGCGCGGGAAGTATGCCGTTCGAGGCGATCCGGGCGCTGGTCCAGCGACTTCCGCTGATGGTCACACCTCGCTGGGTCAAGATGCCTGTGCAGCCGATCGCAGCACCAGACCTTGTGAAGTATCTCGTCGGTGCAGCGGAGGAGCAGAGCAGAGAGAGTCATGTCTACGAGATCGGTGGGGCAGACGTCACCGACTACGCCGGTCTCATGCGAGCCTATGCGCGCACCAGCGGTCTGAAGCGGATGATGATCCCGGTTCCAGTGATCACTCCCCGGCTTTCCAGCCTGTGGCTCAAACTGGTGACCCCAGCTCACTACAGGGTCGGAAGGCGCATTGTCGACAGCGCCGCGCACAGTTCAGTGGTGGCCGACGACTCGGCCGAAAGAGTTTTCGGAGTTAACCCGGTCGGCTACGAACAGGCCATCAAGGATGCGCTGGAATCTGAGAACGACAGCCTCCAGTTTCTCGATGAGCTGGCGACTCGTCCCCGCAGCTTTGAAACAGACAGGATCGGTACGAAGATCGTGGAGCGCCGTCGCATCAAGGTAGACTCGACGCCTGCCCAGACTGGAGAGACCATTCGCAGCGTCGGCGGCGAGAACGGATGGTTCTGGGGCGACTGGCTATGGGATCTGCGCGGCGGCCTGGACCGACTTGTGAACGGACCTGGAATGCGCCGTGGCATGACTATGTACCCGCCGGAAAAAGGTGGGATTGTAGATTTCTGGACCGTCGAACGCGTTACTAATGACCGGCTGACGCTGCGTGCTGAGATGAAACTACCGGGAGAGGCGTGGCTGGACCTGACCGTCCGTGTGATTGATGGTGAGACTCATATCGACCAGACCGCAGCCTATGATCCTCGAGGTCTGTTTGGACTCGTCTACTGGTACGCGCTCTATCCTCTCCATTCGCTTGTCTTTGGCGGCATGTTGCGAGGCTTGAAGAGGGCGGTGGAAGAGCCCGTCCGCAGCTCGGATCCCGCTTAACCTCATCGCTGTCGGCTTAAAATCCAGTTGCATAGTCGCAGCTGCAACGCGTCTTTCGTCGCAGGCAGTCCGTTGCACCGGGAGTCCCCTTAAGGGGGACTCACCCGGGGACGCAACAGACAGGACACTGCCTGAATTTCTTTTCTAATCGGGACTGCGCAACGGAACTTCGGTCACGAACCCATCACGACAACTTCGATGTCTTGATCAGTGGCTATCGGTGCGAGTACATCGTCGTCACGGCGGCAGACTGCGACGGCGCGCACGCTGGCCGGATCCAGGTTGCGGCGCGCCAACTCTCTTGCAACTACCGCCTCGCCCAGCTGCAACGTGCTCAGCCGGTGGGCCTTGGTTTGCACCACGATCACGTCTTTGCCTGTCACATCAACGGTCTTTCCGAACAGCTCCACTGGCGGGCCGTCAGGAACTATCAGCGCCTCGATAGATCGCGCACCGTGCTTGCTTGATCGCTTGATCACCGGAAAGTCGTGCACCAGCGTGCCGCCGACCGTTTTCCAGAACCTCCGAGTCAGAGGAACCTCGTATCTACCCATCCGTGGAGTTTACGCAGGTTGAGTCAGACATCGGCTCAGCGATCACCTCGCCATCTCCCTTTTCGGGGAACAGTTTTTGCTCGCTATCGTGGGTTGTGGAGGGTGGCGAGGCATGTCTCAGTCTGGTCTTGGACCGGTTACAGCTGGCGACGCTAAGGCTGGCTTTGGCGAATTCATAGTGGACACAACCTCTGCTGAGCAGGTTGCCTCTGAAGGCAGATTGCTTGCAGGAGCGACGCCGGAAAGTGGCGGCAAGGTGTCTGACCATGAAGGTCAAATCCCGCATAGCGAGCCAGGTCAAAACCCGGACCAAGCCCACAGGCAGCAGCCAGACTTCGCAGGCGACGAACAGTCGCGCACCAGCCGGACATCATCAGCAAATCTTTCCGAAACCGGCCCTTCGCAGGACGAAGGCGAGCCAGTCCCGGAGAGCCAACAAGAAAGCCGCCACAACCCGTACTCAAACGGGAGAAACGGCGAGCAGCAACAGCGACAAAACACGCGCACCTTCTCGCAGGAGGAGGTGTCGAAGATGCAGTCCGCCTGGTCCAGGCAGGTGCAGGATGCACAGCGCGCCGCTGAACAGGCGCAAGCCCGACTGAGCAGCTTCAATTCAGAGGCTCAGGTCGAGGCAGCGCTCAGGCAGCAGGAACGCCAGCTTGCCGCAACGCACGGTACTGAGCGAGCCCGCTCAATGGTGCGTCAACAGGCCAACGTGAATGCGGTCAAACAGCAGCAGCGCATGGCACAGGAAAATGCGCTCCTCAAGCTCGGCACCATGTACCGGGCGAACCAGGAAGAATCCCGCGCCAAGGGCATCGTTGCGCAGCAGCTTATGCAGCGACACGCCCTGCCAGAAACCGACCTCGCAACTCTGCTCGGCACAAGCACGCCGGGCGCAATGGTGCAGGTCGCGAAGCGTCTTGCATGGTCGTCAAGAACAGCACGCGTCCCCGTCGAAACAGCCGCAACTCAGCTCGAATCCGGCGTCTCGGTGGGAGCAGGCGATGAGTCTGAAGACCAGCGTCTCAACCGCGTGCTGAACAAGATGGGCGGCGACTGGACTGAGTCGGAACTGCGGTTCATGAAAGGTAAGAAGTAATGCCACAGACGGCTACAACGGGCAACCTTGCGAATGCGCAGAACACCATCATCAAGGAAGCCCGCTACACGCAGGAGGCAAGCTCTCCTTCGTGGCAACTGATCGAAAAGATGTCGCTCCCACCCGGAGCGTCAACAGTCCGAGTGCCGAAGGTCGGGCAGTACACGATTGCTGACCTCACTGACGGCACAGACCTGACCGCCGAGGCGTCGATTGGCATGACGACCGTCGACCTGACCGCAACTGAGCGCGGCGCAAAAGTCATCCTCACAGACAAGCTGGTGCGCCAGAACGGCACAACTGGCATCTTCGAGATGGTCGGTCGCCAGTTCGGTGATGCTGCGTCTCGCAAACAGGAGCAGGACGTCCAGTCGCTCTATGCCGGCCTGAATGGCGGCGTGGCGTTTGGTGCGGCAGGAGCAACGTTCTCACTCTCGAACTTCGCAGGGACCATCGCGAAGGCGAGAGGTGGAGGCGCATCGTCAACGTCTTCGGGCGGTTCAGAGCCGTTCGATCCTGACTACGCGGTGCACCACCCGCATGCGGTGTTCGAGGTGACCAGATCGGCAACGGCCATCGGCTCCGGTACTAACCAGTCGGTGAACGAGCGTCGGGAAGAGGCGCTTTTGCGCAGGTTCTTCAGCATCAACTTCAACGGTGTTGACCTTTTCGAGAGCAAGAACCTGTTTGTCGACGCATCAGGCGATGCGACCGGAGTTGTTGCGCAGCGCGACGCCCTGGTTGGCCTGACGAGCGTGAACTGGCGGGCGGAACGAGAGCGTGACGCATCGTTGCGAGCGACCGAGGTCGTGTTCACCGCCGATTACGGCGTGTTCGAACTGGACGACAACCACGGTGCCCCGCTCCTCTACGACGCAACAGCACCTGCTGATTCGGTCTAGTTTTTCGTCCTGAGCTTGCCTGTCATGAACTCTTAAAAGAGTCTTCGGGCAGGCCTACGTGAACGGGTGGTGGTGAGGTGAAGGCGAGCGGCGGGCGGCGTCTCTGAGTAACCAGTGACGCTGCCCGCTCGCATAGTGAACCCGAATCTGGCCCCTCAGATCCGCTTGGAACCGGGACTATTTGCTATCCGAGGATCTCGGAGATCTGGATTACAGGCTGGATGTTTGTGTAGTTGGGCACGTCAGCCATGATCGTTTCGACGTTTGGACCGAACGCCTGCTGAAACGTGTCCATCGATTCGAAATCCATGTGGGCGATGACGGTGTATGGAGGAGGTGAGCCAGGTTCCGCTCCACCAAGCCCTTTCTGAATTCCTCCGCCTTTCACTGCGTCACCGAGTAGTTCGCCAACCATCGGAGTGTGTTTGTTCGCGTAGTAGTCGAGATCGAACTTTGCATCTTCACTGTATGGGTATACCGCCGTCACTCTGATCATCACAGTCTCCTCTGCGCTCCGTTTGGTCGTCCCCCGGGCGCATCTTATATGAACGGGTATTAGCCCTCGGATTGTTTGTTCAGCAGTCGGATTTCGAGGTCACATGGACACAGTAGCTAGAAGAAGGCTTGAAACGAGCGGGTTTGGGATCCAGACCATCGGGTTCGAGGGTTCTGAGATTCCGCTCTATGCCCACAAAGCCACGGCGATAGCTGCACGCGGCGAGATCCAGATGCGGCTTCACGTCGCCAACCCGCCGAATCTCAATGAAGGCGAAACGGCAACGCTTGAGCGCAAGGCGGCTGCCGGTTTCTTCCAGTGGAAGCCCGGACAGGACTGCCTGCAGCGCACTTTCAAAGATTTGCAGGTCATCCGGGACCCCGACACCGATGCCAGCCGCATCGAAACCTCAGGCGTTTACAGGGGCTGCAAGTGGTGCCGGGCCGAACTTCAACACGGGTCTCAGGGGGGCGGAGTGGAGCAGGGCAGTGGCACGGAGGGTTCTGAGAATGAGTCCTCTTTCTCTTCGGCCGACGCCAGCTCCCCCGTCCCTCTCGAGGCTGTCTTTTCACGCCCGGGTCCATCTGACGGCCGGGTGGATAGCAATGGCGTGCGAAGCGAGCTGGCTGTGACGACCTGCCCATCCTGCGACTTCGTCCCGAAAACCCACTCCCGTTCAGGCAAACCGCGCTCTCCCGGCCAACTCAAGCAGGCACTCGACATGCATCGGCGCGCGAAGCACGGGGTGTGACGTCAACTCAAACCTGTAGCAGCGGTGCCTCGACTTTGCCTTGCCTGATGAGCCATGTCACCGCTTCCTGTACGGCCTGAAGTGACGAGTAGCGCGGCTGGTAACCGAGTAGCGATTGTGCCTTCTCGATGCTGTGGTTGGGGCTGTGAAGAATGTGCGTGGTCGTCTGCTGAACGTCAAACTCGCTCTCACCAGAGTTCGCCACAGACTTCGCCCACTCCTCCAGCGGCTCAAACTTGAGCCTTGCAGGCTGGCCGAACCATGCGGCCATCGCCTCGGCAAATCCTCGAAGCGTGATCGCCTTAGCTGACACCGCGTGGAACCCTTCACCGTTCGCCACGCCCCAGCGGTTAAGCGCAGCCATAAACAGCTGTGCCACATCATCAGCATGGACGTGGTGGACAGTCTCGTAACCAAGGTTCGGAATCGTCAGCTCCTCGCCCTTAGCAAGCGTCGTGAAGACGTCCGGGTTGAAGTTGCCCTGCGGATTAACGGGGTTCCAGCCGGGACCGACGATATGACCGGGATGGATCGAAGTGGCAGGAAAGCCGTTGCGCCTGGACTGGTCGGCCAGGTAGCGATCGATCGCGTCCTTCTGGATTCCGTACTCCTCAAGCGGGTGCCGTGCCTGGTCCTCGATCGTCGGCACTTCGACTCCGTGGCCGTGCATCCAGACCGATCCGCAAAACAGGTAGTGTTGAACACGACCCCTGAGCGCTTCAATCAGTTGCTGCGCGCTCTCCAGCTTGAAGCAGACCATGTCGATCACGGCATCGGGTTCCAGGTCTCGCACTCGCCCCGCGAACGTGCCAGCGCTGTCTTCGGCTTCCCGATCAACCTGCAGCCGCTCAACCGAGTTCCACGCGGCGTGTGGGCTGTACGGCTCCCGGTTACCGCGGCTCATGCAGGTCACATCGTGCCCGGCCGCCACAAGCCTCGGTACAAGGTAGGTCCCGACATGTCCGGTTCCGCCGATGATGAGTACGCGCATTCTTCCTGCCTTTACTTCTGAACCCACGATGAAGTTGAGAGTGAGTCGTGCCAGTCCATCCTAACGAGTCGAAACTTAACTGCCACTATGGCAACGCGAAATCGGCCTAATCGGGGTCCGAGCCACTTCACCGGACGAAAGTACCTCTTCGTGAACGGTGCTGACAGGCTGCCGCGGCCGCATCATTGATCCTCGCGGTCCTCCTCTGTGTTCTCGATCCTCGTTCGACTCGGGAGAAGCCAATGATCTGCCTGCATTGCGGCGCGCCCGAACAGTTTGGCACCGACTGTGAAGAGTGCGCACTGCCGCTTGTCCGAAACTCTGCCCTGAACAGACTTCACATGCCGCCCGATGACAGTCTGCATATCTGTCCTATCTGCAAAGGTCGCGGGATAGTCCGTAGCGAACTTGATGTGCCCGCTACCTGCACCGGCTGCCGTGGCGTGGGCCACGTAGCGGCGTAGGCAAGGAAAATCCGCTCCACATCGCCGACCGAAATCTTGACCGGCTGCAGGTCGCCGGTAAACTCCGTGCTGTCGCGGATTAGACGGCTTTCCAGTGATTGCTGGTCGCCGGAGAAGGAGCACGGTCATGACCACATCACAGCCACAGAACCCGGCGCAAATATTTGACGGTTACTTCGGACCCGCCATGTTCAGGCCCTGGGGCGAAGTTCTGATCGACATTGCAACACCTCAGTCGGGGGAGACGGTCCTTGACCTCGCCTGTGGCCCAGGCACAGTTGCGCGTCAGATTGCAGAGCAAGGACTGGATGTCGGCAGTCTGCACGGACTGGACAGCAGCGCGCCCATGCTTAGCGTTGCCAGGGAGAAATCCGCAGCTGCAGGTTTCGATATCGACTGGACAGAAGGCGTCTGCGAAAGCTTGCCCTATGAAGACAACACCTTCGACCTGGTGATTTCACAGCAGGGATTACAGTTCTTCCAGGACCGAGAAAAATCTGCCAGAGAGATCTACCGAGTACTCAAGCCGGGAGGCCGGCTTGTTGCGAATACCTGGCTCGGCACTGACTACCACACGCTGTGGGGTGAGTTGTTCAAAGGCGTTTCGTCTCGTCTCGATGCCCCGCTGGAGGTGGTGTCTCTGCCGTTTATGCTGGGTGATGCCGAGGAACTGAAATCGTACATTGAGAGCGGCGGTTTCGAGGGAGTTGAGACAACTCAACACGAGCTCACACTGCGCTTCCCTGAGCCGCCAAAGATGATCCAGCTATCCATTGGCGGAGCCGCAGCAGCCATACCGACGTTTGGCGCAATGAGCCCGGAGGAGCGAGCGTCTGTGGCAAAAGAGCTATCCGAATCTATGCATGACAAGATCGGGCCGTACGTCAAGGGCGATTTCGTCGAAATCGAAAGTGCGACCAACGTTGCGGTCGCCAGGAAGTAAGGACGACTGAGGCGAGTACGGTCATCTACGGCTTCTTCGCCGTCTGCTGGTGACTGTGCGGTCTTGCTGCCTTAAACTCGCCGCATGAGCACAAAAGTACTGATCCTTGGCGCCGGGTTTGGTGGTCTGGAGCTGTCGTCGCTCCTGACAGAAGCCCTCGGCGACCAGGTTGAAATAACACTGATCGACAAGAACGATGGGTTCGTCTTCGGCTTCTCGAAGTTCGACCTCATGTTCGGCAAGTCGAGCCTCGACGACGTCACTTTCAAGTACGCAGACCTTGCGAAGTCGACAGTGGAATTCAGGCAAGAGACGATCACGGCGATCGATCCAGCCAGTAAGTCGGTAACAACAGACAAGGGCAGCTACAGTGCTGACTACATGGTGTGCGCGCTCGGCGCCGACTACGACTTCGCCGCTACGCCCGGACTTCTCGAAGGCGGTAACGAGTTCTACTCCGTGCCGGGTGCTATTGCGCTGAACCCGGTTCTGGAGAGCTTCACGGAAGGCCAGATTGTCATTGGCATTCTCGGCCAGCCGTTCAAGTGTCCGCCTGCGCCGTGGGAAGCGGCGATCCTGCTCGACGAGTGGTACAGGAAACGCGGGCTGCGCGACAAGATTGGCATCAGGCTCGTGTCGCAGTGGAACGTGCCAATCCCGCCGTCTCCAGAAGGCTCGAAGGCTATCGTCAAAAAGATCGAAGAGATCGGTGTCGATGTGACGTGGGAGACCGTGATCAACCAGATCGATCCTTCGACCAAAGAGGCCGTCACGACCACCGGCGAGCGTATCCCGTTCGACCTGTTCCTTGGCATTCCCGTGCACAAGGTCCCGGACGTGGTTGAGGAGGCTGGACTGTCAGAGAACGACTGGATTCCGGTCAGCGAAAAGAGTCTCGAGACAAAATTCCCTGGCGTTTACGGAGTTGGCGATGTGACGAGCGCGCCTGTGCCGAAAGCAGGTGTGTTTGCGGAGAGTGAGGCCAAAGCGGTAGCCCGCGACATGGTGGCGAAGATCCTTGACTCCGGCGAGGCTGATCCGTTCGATGGCAAGGGCGCATGCTACGTGGAGTTCGGCGACGCTCTTGTTGGCCGGATGGACGCTGACTTCCTGCCCGGCAGACCGGCCACTGCACCGTTCTCTGGACCGTCGGTCGAAGTCGCAACAGAGAAGCGTGACTTTGTTGAGATACGCCGGAAGCGCTGGCTCACTGGTTAGCCGCTTCCAACTCCTCAGCCAAAACAGTTCATCAGCACGCCAGGGAGGGCAACGTGCCGCATGAAACGCAGGGTGTGATCGCAGCCGGCAAAGGTGAGCCGGTCAAGCTTGAGACCATCATCGTGCCTGATCCCGGTCCCGGTGAAGCGCTCGTTCGCGTGCAGGCGTCCGGTGTCTGTCACACGGACCTGCACTACAGGGAAGGAGCGATCAACGACGACTTCCCGTTCCTGCTCGGACACGAAGCTGCGGGCATAGTCGAAGAGGTAGGGGAAGGGGTTACCGGCGTCGCACCAGGCGACTTCGTGATCCTTGCGTGGCGATCGCCATGCGGAAGCTGCCGCTCCTGCCTGCGCGGCCGGCCCTGGTACTGCTTCGACAGTCGAAACGCGAAGCAGCCGATGACGCTCAAGGACGGAACCGCTCTTTCGCCAGCGTTGGGAATCGGCGCATTCACCGAACTCGCCCTGGTTGATGCGGGACAGGCTGTGAAGGTCGATCCCGCTGCAAAACCCGAAGCCGCCGGCCTCATCGGCTGTGGAATCATGGCCGGGCTGGGCGCTGCCGTGAACACCGGCAACGTTGGCCGCGGAGACTCCGTGGCCGTGATCGGCTGCGGCGGTGTTGGCGACGCTGCAATCGCCGGGTCGAAGCTCGCCGGAGCGCACACGATCATCGCAGTGGACATCGACGACCGGAAGCTCGAGTGGGCGAAGGACTTCGGCGCAACGCACACCGTTAATGCCACGAAGCAGGACCCGGTCGAGGCGATACAGGGCTTCACCGAAGGCAATGGTGCAAACGTCGTGATCGAGGCGATAGGCACTCCCGAGACCTACCGGCAAGCGTTCTTCGCTCGTGACCTTGCGGGAACCGTTGTGCTCGTCGGCGTGCCGAATCCCGATATGAAGATTGAGCTTCCGCTGATCGAGGTGTTTGGCCGCGGCGGCTCGCTGAAGTCTTCCTGGTACGGCGACTGCCTGCCGACCCGCGACTTCCCGATGTTTATAGACCTGTATCTGCAGGGCCGCTTGGACCTGGAACGCTTCGTGACAGAGACGATCAAGGTCAACGAGGTTGAAGAGGCGTTCCACCGCATGGAAGCCGGCGAAGTCCTGCGGTCAGTAGTGGTGTTTTAGGGGGACGAGGGCGCTAATTGTCATTGTGGCGGTTCAGCGACGCTCTCTAGGGGAGATTTCTCGAAGCTACTGTAAACTGCCACGAGATTGCCAAGATTGAGGGTGGATTTACATGCCTCGAAGAAATACAAACGGATCCAAAGTCGCAATTAGCCCTAATCAGGCCACTGGGCCTGTAAAAACAGCTACTGAGCAGATCGACAAGAAATGCTGTTTTGTAATTGCACCGATTGGTCGAGACAACAGTGACGTCAGACGCGAGACCGATGGTCTCAGTGATGCAGCGCTGATCCCGGTTCTTCAGGACAAATACACGGTCGAGGTTGCGCACAGAATAGACGCCTCTGGATCAATCACGCGTCAGGTGATGGAGCATCTATTGCAGGATGATCTTGTGATAGCAGTTCTGACGCGATTCAACCCGAATGTGATGTATGAGCTAGGAGTACGGCACGCTGCGGCGAAACCGGTGATCGTCCTCGCAGAAGAGGGTCCTCGTCTTCCATTTGATCTTGCGGCTGAACGTACGATCTTATATCGCAATGATCTAAAAGGCGGCATCGATATTCGAGATCGCCTCAAACGGGCTCTTGTGCATGCTGAGTCAGGAGATGAGCCAGACAACCCAGTGACCCGAGCGAGCAGCGGTTTGGCTGTGCTTGCTGAGACCAACCCTGAAGATCCGAACTCATACATTATTGAGCGACTTGATCGGATGGAGCGTCAGATCGGGTTGCTTCGTTCAGATAACCGAAGTGACCCGAACCCTTCGCCTGATCAAGACGTGGCTAGGCCCAAACTATTACGAATGAAACTGACTGGGCCCAAAGAAAGAATCATCCAGCACGTTAAGCGGCACGGTAATCCAGATCTTGTCGAGGCAGTTGAAGGCGGAGGATTCGGAGACGACGAGGATGCTGTCCGAATTATCGACGAATTTACTGCACTTCAACAATTGGAGTGGTATTTGGGTGCTAAGGAATCAGGAATCAGCGTCGAATTCGAGGATCCTTACCGGTTATCAGAACCCGCGCTCTGAGTGAAAACTGCAGGGGGACTCGTTCCTGGTGGGCTGGTAGTTCGTAGGTGCCGTCCGCGTTCTGGACCATGTTGGGGTGTGCCTGCCAGTCGATAAACCGGTGTTCGTGCAGGAACTCAAGCTGCATCCCGGCGTCGATCACTGCCGTCAGCGTTTCGCCAAGGCCGTGGTTCCAGCTGTACTCCCTCTTGTTCGTCAGCTTCTCATCGCTGGCGTACGTCTCATCGGACAGGAACTCGTTCGGCTTCTCCATCTCGAAGTACGGGAAGCCCACGACCAACTGGCCGTCGTCGCGCTCATCTTCCAGCGACCACAGCATCGGGTGCTGGTCCCTCAGGTACAGGATTCCACCCGGCTTAAGCAGGTGAGCAACAACCTTCGCCCAGCCGCGGATATCCGGAAGCCAGCTAATTGCACCGACGCTGGTGTAGACAATGTCGAAGGAGTCTGCGGGTAGATGTTTCGGAGTTTCGTACAGCTCGCAGTTCACGAAGTTCGCGGGCGTGCCGCAGAGCTCGGCAAGCTCCCTGGCGAAGGTAATGGCGGACGGCGAGAAGTCGACTCCTGTGACCTCAGCGCCGAGGCGAGCCAGCGAGATCGTGTCTTTGCCGATGTGGCACTGCAGGTGGACAAGCTTCTTGCCCGTGAGGTCGTCGCCAGACTCCGCCAGAAACGGCGCGTCGAACCTGATCACCCGGCTGATCTGGTCGGGGTCCGCCACGAACTCCCTGACCGCGTAGCCGTCACCGTCCCAGTGCAGGGCGGCACGCTCCTCCCACTGCTTGAGGTTCGTCTCTCTGAATTCGTCTAGCGGCATTATTCGGACTGCCAGTCTACTGCTGCGCCGTCCTCGGCCATGAATTGGAAGTACTTATGAAGAGCCGGTTCATCTTCAACCCAATCATCCCAAGCCTGGTTGATATCGAAAATCTCACCGGCGCAGAAGAACACGTAGAAGTGTGGCGTGTCCTCAATCGGCTCAACCTTGATCAGCTCGCCGTCATGCCGCCCGCCCGATACCTTGCCGATTCGATCAATGAGTATGTTCATCGGTGGAGTTCTCAATCACAAGCGGTGTCCGGCAGCGGACGAGAGGGCGTGCCCCGGTATCGCATCTTATGGCAGCCAGACCTTGCGGGGCGCAGACTGTATGGCAGAAAGTCGCAGTTACCAGCGAATCGAGATTGTGGTGAATCCTGAACAGAACAAGAAGACGGCGATGGCGCTCTACGACCTGATGTTCAACCAGAACAGGCCGGTCGAGGCTGCTGAAAAGTACATCGGCGACGAGTACATCCAGCACAACCCGCATGTTGGCGACGGCAAGCAGCCGTTTATCGACTACTTCGAGCGAATGGCCCGTGAGTATCCGGGCAAGAAGGTGACGTTCAAGCGAGCGATTGCCGAGGGAGATTACGTTGTGCTGCACTGTCACCAGGAGTGGCCGGGCGACCAGGACTACGCGGGCATAGACATCTTTCGCTTTGACGAGAACGGCAAAGTCGTGGAGCACTGGGACGTGCTGCAGGTCATCCCTGAGTCGTCAAAGAACAGCAACGGCATGTTTTGATTTTTTGTCGCCGGGTCCATGTGACTGAAGGGTGATTGGTTAAGGCGTGCGAAGAAGCTGTTTGGGCCGGTCAGGCGCCGTGTGGATGGTCCGGATTCTCTTCCCGCAGCCGCTTTCTGAAGGCTGCGGTTCGTTCTTCGCTCCGAGTCATGCCAGTGCGCGCTTTGTAGTCCAATGAATCTTTGATCTGTTTGAGGAATTTCTGCGCTGCTTCAGGCCCGCGGCGTTCTTCAATGAGGTCTGCAGTTTGCTGATAGGCAGAGATCTGTTCGTCTATCGGCAGGAGTGCACGCTCCGCATGTTTACGCAGCGCCTCGTTCCTCTGGTCCTTGATTCTCTGGTCGAGCTCGACAGCCCTCTGCTCACCCACAGCTTCAATGAGGTCTGCGCGTATCGATTCCCGAAATTTGCGTCGTCGCTCTGGATCTGTAGCGAGGATCGCTTCGGTAATGTCGATCGGATGGCAACCTAGGTCGTACAGTTTTTTGCGAAGGTCTTGCTCCCCCATTGGTTCCGCCGTAGCCCACTCCACGTCGTTGTGATGCTGAACGACAAAGGCGGTGTAACCGTCTGCGTGTTTTTTTATTTCAATAACCATTATGGAGCTAACCGTGGGCTCTGCTAGAGCGTCAATTCGTTTATTCGATTCGGCGTCGCGCCTGTGCCACCATTATCGCGTTGAACTGAGCGCATAGGCGGACCCGCCACCTGCGGCTTCAAATTGCCTGTGGCCGCGGCATAACTTGTCGGTGTGGCAAACCTCACGAGCGGCAAAACGGTTCGCGTCGATTTCGATGGCAACGATCTGCGGATTCTTGCCGATGGCGACTGGCGAGGTTTTCGGTCACGTGCCTGCGAGAAGGAACCGGAGACAGTCGAGTGGCTGCGGGAGATTGCGGCAGACACCGGAAGAACTGTCCGAAAGCGTTCATCACGACCGACTCGCTTCGCACGCCGGAACCAACCACCAAACGGTCGCATGGACCCGAGCGTGAAAAACAGCACGCCAGAATCGAACACCCCGCAGTCACGTGTACCCGGGCGTGAAAAAACATGGGATGTGGGGGCGTCCGTTGGGAGTTACTCGCTCATCGCAGCCGCGCACGGCCTTGAGGTTGTTGCGTTCGAGCCCTTTGCGCCCAGCTACGGACACCTGCAGCAGAACATCTGGCTGAACGGGTTCGACGAACAGGTGACAGCAGTGCCGTTTGGGGTAGGGCGTTCAGATCAGCAGCTCACGCGCCTGCATGTCAGCAATACCGCTCCCGGTTCCGCATCGCACGGCGACTCCAACTTCGAGCACTTCCAGTGGATGCCGGTGATATCCGCCGACGAAGCTGCAAAAACATTAGGGCAGCCGGACCACGTGAAGATCGACGTCGACGGCGCAGAGATGGGCGTGATCGAAAGCGGTCGGAACGTCTGGCCGCAGGTCAAGTCGGTCATGGTCGAATCAGAGCCAGGCACCATCGAGAACATAGAGATCATCCTCGCCGGAGCCGGCCTGAAGAAAGTCGCCGCTCACCGCAGACTCGGCGAAACGCAGCAGCACAACTATCTGTTCAGGAGAATAGTGCAACAGTAGCTAGTCGAGCGTGATGACGATCCCTGCTTCTAGCTCAGCGGTTGTGTACATACGTTGGGACAGTATCGTGGGACGCTCGTCAGTCGAGAATGCCGTAACCAGCATCGCCTTACCTGGTTTGCGCGCCTCCCTGAAATTAAAACCCGTGACCAGATACTCGAAGCTATCTCCATCCTCGAAAGGACCGTCAGCGATTTCATCTATCTGTCGGTCAGCAGGCCATGGCATTACCGGTAGTTTGGAGTCAGCATCGACGTGACGGACTCTCAGCATGATCTGTTCACCGGTGGCGTTGGTGACAGGGATGCCGATGAAATCGTCACACGCCCCAATGGCGAACAGTGCAGCTAGTGCTAAAACGACGAGCGTGACGATGTTGCGCAATCCCAATCTTCGGGATGGGTTGCTTATGCCGTAGCTGATCGCGTTTACCAAAGGAACCATGGCGACATTCTAGACAGAACGAAACTCGGTCACTTCCTCGGCACGACGGTGAACCCGGCTACGGTGTCTGAGAAACGTCGACCGTCCTTTCGGAACAGCAATGTGACGATTCCTACGATCGGGAATGGATAGCTTTCGAGCGTCAGCAAGGCGGCGTGCAGCAGATGGTTGCCGCGGGTTCCTTTCGGGTACGACACTACCTGAGCCTTTCGGTCCCAGATCCCGATTGTTCGGTGCCAATACCGGTTCATCACAAAGAAATAGATGACCAGGCCTGACAAATGGAAAACGATTGATAGGACGGCAGCCATAGGTCCGGTTAGTTGAAGTCCTGATTCTGGGATCGCTGCAGCAAACAGGACGCTCAAGAGTGTCATTAAACACACGACAACAAGCCAATCGACTAAGTAAATGTAAGCGAGCGTTTTTCGAGGCAATGATTGCGACCTGCGGTGTGTGGATACGGCATTGGCGCATGTCCGACATTGTGTCACCGCAGGCTCGGCGACACGCAGCCGCACGACTACCTAATCAGGAGAGGTCGTGCTGGAGCTATTTGAAAGCGTCTGGAATTTGCTTAAGTTGCTCTTCCAATTCCAATCCACCGAATTTTTCTTTCGGGAGGATCGAGCCTTCACGCGACGCCAACCATTTAGCCCGATATCGATGAACACCTTCCTGAGTTGAGTCTTCATAGCCAAACTCAACGTTGCAGCATTCGCAAATATCGAAGCTTGGAGTGCGTCCGTCATCACCCCATTGTGGTTCAGGATGTCTCAAGCCGCACACACGGCAGTTCCATGTCGGCTCGAGTATGGGTTCGTGGGATGACATCTATTTCTTGGCAAGAACAGAGAATGGCCGGAACATTGGGCACATGTCGGCTTCGTTAGTCTATCGAACGCGATGGTGATGGCATTGGAGGGTGTGTGGATGACGACTGAAGCAGTGACCCGTGTCCGCGAACTCACTGTCAACAATCGGCTTATTGCCGATGACCAGCCTGCTTATCTCATTGCCGAGATCGGGCACAACCACGCCGGCTCGCTGACAAAAGCCGTCCAGATGGTCGAAGACGCTATCGCCGCCGGTGCGGACGCTGTCAAGTTCCAGACCCGCGTGCCACGGGAGGTCTACGCCCCCGGCAAGGTGCCCGGCGCGTACGACTTCACGTCGGACAACCCGCAGTGGATGGCCAGTAGCTACGGCAAGCATCGTGAGGCGCTTGAGTTCGACGAGGGCGAATGGGCGGAGCTGTTCGCCGAGTGCCGATCGCTTGGCATCACCGCCTTTTCGACGCCGTTCGACCACAGCAGCGCAGACCTGCTGGCACGGCTGGATGTGCCCGCATTCAAAGTCGCATCCGGCGACGCCACCAACACGCCGCTCATCCGGCACATTGCACAGTTCGGAAAGCCGATGATCGTCAGCACAGGCGGCTGCGAGATCGAAGATGTCGACCGGGTTGTTGCGACGCTTGAGCCGACGAATACTCCGTTCGCGCTGCTGCAGTGCTCGTGCATCTATCCCGCGCCCAACGACGTCCTGAACCTGCGTGTCATCGAGGGCTATCGAGAGCGATTCCCTGGCGTCGTGACCGGGCTTTCGACCCACTCGCCGGACTGGACGCCGACTCTTGCTGCGTTTGCGCTCGGCGGCCGCATCTTCGAGCACCACTTCACGCACGACCGCTCATGGAAGGGCACGGACAACCATTTTTCGCTGGAGCCGGTAGCCCTGGGCGAGCTGCGCCGGGCCGTCGATGCCGTGCTGCCTGCGCTGGGGTCAAGCAAAAAGTTTCGGGACGAACGAGAGACCAGCTACACGTTCGAACGCCAGAAAGCGCTCTACTGGAAACGCAACCTGCCAGCCGGTCACACCGTCACCGAGGACGACCTGATAGCCCTCTGCCCGAACCCCGGCAAAGAGGAAGCGCTACAGCCTTACGAATTTGAAAAAGTAGCAGGGCGGCAGCTGGAGAAAGCTGTGACAGCGGGGACGGTGGTTGAGTAAAACAATCTCGGTAACGACGTACGATTAAGCAATATCACACCAATCACTACAGTCAATTCAAAGTAGAATATTCTGCTAGGAGATGACCTATGGTGAAATGCGTTGATTGCGGCTTTGCGTACGGTTTGGGGGACAGGCAAGGGGGAGTTCTTGAGCCTCTGGAGGTGACGCGCGCCCATCGGGATCGTGAAGATTTGTTTGGCGCACGTGGTTTCCGAGAGCCGGGTTTTTATTGCTTCCTAAATCGACCCGAGATTGAAGATGGGAAGTCTGCGCAAAACCAGCATGATTGTGAAGAGTTCGCTGAGTATGTTCCAAGTCTGGCTCCAAAGGAGCTCTGGAACATGAGAAACGCCCAACGCCTTCTTGATCAGGAGATAAATCGTGAGACTATCGAGAAGAAGGCTCTGGCTGATCAACGAAAGCTAGACATCGAGTGGCGTGAACAGCTCGCAATGGAACAGCGCGAATGGCAGACAAAGGAGCGTGAAGCCCGAGATAAACGCGATAACGACGAACGCGTTTGGCGGCAGGAGCAATCATCCCATTTGTCCAGGAATTTTCTCCTTGTGGGAGTAGGGATATTTATTTCTGCAATTATCTCATTACTGACCTTGTCGACTCAACTTGGATGGATAGGTGACAATACTCCCGAATTAGTGCCAGTGATCGAGGCAACTGTTGTCGTTACTGCCACGCCACTACCGATCGAGGCCTTGCCAATGCTGGGTCAACCGAACCTGCCATCGCCATGAACTCGATGGCTGTAGTCAATTGCGATAGCTCCCTATGTCATTTTTACAAACCGCTTGGAACGATGAGGATTACCCCCTCCTCCGCAACCCTCCTCGGTTGGAGATGAAGTTGTTGATGGCGCGGAGGATGGCCCAGGCCATGCGCGCAAGGGCGAGCAGCAGCCGGACGAGTGCGATGGGCATCTGGATGAGTGAGAGCATGTCGTAATCAGTTTATGCGGTGCGTCTGGAGTCAGTCGCCATTAATCAGCAGCCCAGCGCGCGTCGATCACTCACTCTCACGAACAAACGCACCAGCAGCGATAGGGTAAGCTGCGCATTCCAGCTTAGTGCGAGGCTGTTCGATGGTCGTCCTCGGCGTGGTCTTCATAGTCATCGGCCTGCTCATCACCCTGGCCGCCAACGTCTACGGCGCACGTCTTGGCCGTCGGACTCCCGTGACCAACAGCGGTGATTTCATCAGGACCTACACGGTCCACGGCGTCCGGCTTCTCGGCGCATTCTTCCTGGCCGCGGGCGCATTCGCCATCTTCGACGGCCTCTCCGACTAGCGACTTTCACCTTCGGCCGCGCAGCAGTCGTTCGCAACTTTCTCGTTCAGTAGACACCGTCGACTTCACAGCGCTTTGGTGTTGCGGGACAGTGAGCATGTGAAAGCGATCGTACTCATACCGGCGCGGGCCGGGTCGAAGCGGATTCCCGGCAAGAACGTGCGGGAGCTGGCGGGCAAACCGCTGATCGCCTACACGATCGAGGCTGCGCTGGAGTCGGAGTGTTTCGCAAAGGTGCTGGTGAGCAGCGACGACGTTCACACGCTGGAGATAGCGGCGTCGCTGGGAGCCGACTGCGTGCGACGCCCCGAGGAGTTTGCAGGCGATACGTCGCCCGACATCGAATGGGTGCGGCACGCGCTGGATGCTGTGCGAGAGGTCAAATGTGCTGAGTCGTCGACGCCGTCAGCAGCAGAAGATGGTGCAAGCGCTGTCGGAGTCTTCTCCATCCTGCGACCCACCTCGCCGTTCCGGACGGCAGAGACTATTCGGCGAGCGTTTCTCGAATGGTGGAACGCCAACTCTGACCGCAACAAGTTCACTTCGCTGCGTGCCGTCGAGCCGGTTTCGCAGCACCCGGGCAAGATGTGGCAGAGGCGCGGGGCAGAGCTGGTGCCACTGATGTTGCAGCCCGCAAGCCAGCCGTTTCACGACTCCCAGATGGCATCGCTGCCAAGGGTCTGGGTGCAGAACGCATCGCTGGAGATAGCCTGGGTCAGCACTGTCACCGAAACAGGCACCATCTCAGGCGACCGCGTCCTGGCGTTCGAGACTAACGGCGACGAGGGCTTCGACCTGAACACCGAATACGACTGGCAGATAGCGGAGAGAATGATGGAGGACACCCGCGTCTCCGGTGACGTCTGCAGTACCGCCGGGCATCATATAGCCGCCTGAGCTTTCGGAAATATTTTTGGGGGATGAAAACCCGATTTGAACTGAAAACCGGCTAATTATGCATGGGAGCAGTCAGGGTTTTTGTCACTGGTGACTGATGTGAACTAGCTTAATTAGCGCCCGCGTCGGGACTGCCAAATTTCGAAAAAGATGGCCGCACCGCCGTCTGGTTCGATCTGGTTTTTGGGATTCCGTCTCTCGCGTGGCCCGATCGGCGCCAGCTTATGACTGCCGTAGTCAAAGAGATGATTGCCGCAATTAGACTTATCAGTTCTGTTGTGATTTCAAGAGCGGGCATCGCGCCCGAGTATATCTACAAACATTATCGACCAGCAACACAAGGCAGGATTTGACCGAAGAATATGACCACGTACGCAGAAAAATATCTCTGGACTCCTGATGGCGTTGAGTATGTGCAGTCGTGGTACGTGGGCAAGACCGGCGAGGACGGCTGGGACGTCTACAAGCACGAGTTCAAGCTGACGTACAGGGGCGAAGTCGAGATGTTCGGTGTGCTCGCGGAGGCCAGCGCATCGGAGTCGCAGATCGAGGACACGGCGGCGTGGACTGCAGAACGGTCGATGCAGAAGATCGTCGAAAAGCTGCAGCGTCGGGGCAGCAGGCTGGTTCCCGAGGCGCTGGCGAAGAAGCAGAACTGGGACGTGCGGCGTGACCTGGCCGGGCTCTTCCGAGACTTCCGGGCTCACATGAAGAAGAGGAGAGAGAGCAGTGGCGGCAAGATCTACTACAGCGGCATCGGGTGAGAAGGAGCAGCGCGGGGAAGAGGCCACCGTTCGGCCTGCTCAGGATGGCGGGAGTGAGCGGACGTCTACCTCTAACAACTCGGCGACCTCCGACGTGTCCCGTACTTCCCATAGCCCAGACGGCGGGACACCGCGAAGAAAAACGAAAAAGATCTGCATGCTGGGTTATGCAGAGGAGACGCGCGGACTGGTGTTTGGTCTCAGCGAGGACGTCGAGATCTGGGGCATCAACATGGCCCACGTCTTTCTGTACGGGCCGGACGGATCGCAGGCAAAGGCAAGACCAACGCAGTGGTTCCAGATTCATCCGCAAGACTGGCCCGCGGCAGGTAACTCCAATGGAGAGCCGACAGGCAACTACGGCCGTCCGATCGAACATGTGCAGTTCCTCGACAGGTTCAGCCGCGAAGATGGCACTGTGTGGCTACAGCAGCTTGACGACCGTATTCCTCATGCGAAGGTCTTCCCGTTCAATGAACTCTTCGTAAAAGCCGGTCGAGACTACGCTACCTCCAGCTTCGCCTATCAACTCGCCATGCTCTGGCACACGATTCACGTTGAGAAGCAGCCCGTCAGTGACCTCTACATCTACGGCATCAACCTCACAGCCATGGACGAGTACGCGCACCAGAAGCCGTGCGTCGAGTACTGGCTGGGGCGTGTAGAAGAGCTGGGCGTGAAGCTGCACATTCCTGCCGCATCGTCGTTACTCAAGGGGCCGAAATACGCCCGGGAAGACGCCGATATGCAGCTGGTCCAGCACGCCCGCGACCGCATGAACCACCACCGAGAAAAGTACTTCACGGAATGGTCAAACTGCCTTGTTGGATCGTCGATGGCGCTTGAGACGCAGCACTGGGCGAACTTCCTGGGCGAGCTTGCTTCAGAATTCCCGGTGATTGCAGAGAACGAAGAACTGCGTAATTCCATACAGGCCCGCATCGACAAACGCATGGGCTACCACCAGGCCACTGCGGACCGCTCACGCGGCGAGGCGATCAAGGCGCAGGGCATGGTCACGGACAACCAGCACTGGCTGTCGATGGTCGGTGGGCATGACAACCGGCAGAACTCTCTTCCTGAGCTGCGCTTCCCATCACCAAAGCTTGCTGGCGACTTCGAACTCCCAGAGCCAAGAGCGGTTTAGCAGGGCCGTTCACCTCAACCAGCCCCGTGTTCTTGGCACCGTGCGCACGCGCCGGGCAGCGCCGGCCGCTGGAGCGTGGTAATCACCGCTTCACGGTCGGGAATGTCCCACCGATCAGGTCGTGCAGGGCTCGCTTGTCCTTGCGGAACGCGGCCATGATGAAGCCGATGAAGATGATGATGGTAGAGAGGTACTTGGAAAGCTCCCGCACCAGGACCCTCGGGAAGGAGGGTGGAGTCTTCCCGTCACGGCTGTACACGTAGATGTTGAAGACCTTCTTGCCTGGAGTGGTTCCCCAGATGGACACGAAAAGCGTTGCATAGACGACGAGGGCTACAGAAGCAGGCAAGTCGACTTCGAAGTTGAATCGAAAACCTGCGCTGTCGTCAATCTGGAGTATCCCGAAACTGAAATCGACTCCTGTCAACGAGAAGATTGCGGATGCGAAAGTGATGATCACAGCGTCCACGAGTAGAGCGATAAGTCTCACCCAGAAACCAGCCGGGTTGCCGTGCCGTCCAACCGCAGTTGGCACTCCATCATCGTCGACCATCTGACCAAACGGCAGGCCACAGTTTGTGCAACTGGTGTCGTTCGGAGTTCTGAACGAACCACAGCGCGGGCAGCTTGCTTCGGAACTAAGTGGACGCTCATATCCAGCACCAGTTGCCCAAGGATCCTCGTTTTCACCGCCACCCTGCGCTGCAGATGAAACTGGTGACGAAGTCTGCTGGCTGACTGGACCAGTCGCAGGTTGACCCGGTGCACTCAGTTGATTACCGCAAGATGCACAGAATGAAGCGTTCGGATTGTTGCGGTGACGACAGGACGGGCATTCACCTGCGGCTGACCCGGTCGGGCTGGCCTGGCTCATCGGAATTGCCTGCACTGGCCGCTCTACCTTAGTCCCACAGCGCCCACAGAATCGTGCATCCGGTCTCAGTGCTGAGCCGCATTTCGAACATCGTGAATCAAGCGTCATTGATGATCACTTCCGCTCCCTGCCAGATCACAACATCCGATTCTGGCCAAGAGTCAACTAACTTGCTTTTCTCCTCACAATCGGGAAGGTACCGGCGATGAGATCGTGGAGAGCACGCCTGTCGGCACGGAACGCAACCATGATGTAGCCAATCAGGAAGATTGCGCCGGAAAGGAAGGTTGCCAGTTCTCGCAGCAACGCCCGCGGGAAGCTAATTGGCGTCTTGCCGTCCCTGTCGAACACGTAAATGTTGAAAATAACCTTGCCGACAGTCGTCCCCCACGTGGACAGAAGTATCGGTGCGATCAGGAAGGACAAGACGTTAGGGATGATCTCGAAGCGGAATGTGCTCGACTCTCCATCTGTCGATTCGACCGTGAACCACTCGAACCCGAAATTGATTCCCGCTGCGTTAAGTACCGCACCAAGGATTCCACCGACGATGGAAGCGATGATCAGGTCGACAAGCCATGCAACCAGCCTGATCCAGAAACCCGCCGGGCTGCCCTGTGCGGCGACGATATCCGGAACGCCGGCAAAGTGGGCCTGCGGAGCAAACGGCATTCCACATTCCACGCATGACGTCTCGTCCGGGGTCCTGAACGAACCGCATCGAGGACATGAGGCGTCAGGATCAAGTGGCCGCTGGTAAGCGGGCCCAGTCGCCCATGGATCTTCGTTAGGAGCACCGCCTGGTGCGTTAGTCGGCGGTCGATACTGGCTGCCAGATGCAGCGACCGATCCCGTTGGAGCTCTCAACTGCGTTCCGCATGACGAGCAGAACGATGCGGTCGGCGCATTTCGATGGTGGCATGAAGGACACTCACCTGGCACGGAATCTGTCGATGCACCCTGGGCGGCGGGAGTTGGCTCAGGCTGTTCAATTCGGGAACCGCATCGCCCGCAGAACTCAGCGCCCGGCTTCAGGATTGCGTAGCACTTCGCGCACCGTGCTTCAGACGTCATATGTGGTCACATCCGTCACTGGTCGTTCGGTCATGCTGCTACTGTCCGTTACCTCCAGTGCATCCTACATACCGGCAGATCGCAATGCGACAGGTCGGTTGCAACGTGTGCGAAGAAATCATGAGCTTTGGCGGGGTGGGTTGAGTTGAGGCACGAGCGGTGAATATCGGTTAGGCCCCATCGCCGTAAGTTGAACCAGGCTCGATCAAAACTAGTGCTTCAGCGAAGGCCTCGACGTCAATGCTGGCTGTTTCGCCGGTTCTCTTCTTGCTTCAGGTGGTGCCGAATCCCCTTCCCCGCGAGCGGTTCGTCTGCGAAACGAGGGATAACGTGCAGGTGCGCGTGCGGCACGCTCATGCCACCAGCTTTCCCGATATTCCAGCCGATGTTGTAGCCGTCCGGTGAGTCCTCAGCGTCAAGCTTTGCTTTGACCTGTGCGAGAAGTTCTTGCGTCTCCGCCCACTCGTCAGCTGTCAGGTCAAACGCCGTCTCCCGATGCGCTTTCGGCACGATCATCACGCTGCCGACAAGCACCGGGTCATTGGTCGGAATCACTCGGCAAAGCTCACCGTCAATAATCGTCTCAGCCCGCCCGGACTCCTCACAGAACGGGCAAGATTTGGGATCGGTCATGGTTCGTCGTCTCGTCTCGATGCCTGCCAATCTTCCAGTAATCGAGTCATCTTCTGTGGTGTCCAATTCTTCATGGCTCGCTGAACCTTCTCTTTCTGCTTTGGATCAGCTACCCACACTGCCTCCAGGATGACCTGCCGCACGAAACCCTGCGCCATCAGCTCCCACCTGATGTCGTCATAGTGTGTCGGACCATCTGTTGACCAGAGCGCGTTTCCGGTGGCGTCTTTCACCTGACATTCATAAAGTGCCCCCTCGTTGTCGACCAGCTTGAAGTGCAGCGTTGCATCGTCCGGTGGATAAGACACTTCGAGCGGAGTGTTCGGATCATCATCGAACGTCCGGCTCTCGAACCGCCTGAGCAGGTCTCTTGAAAAAGCCAGCGTCCACAAATCAACGTGCCTTCCCTCCCACAGGTCCCATAAACACTCGATCAGGCGGTCGCCATCTGGCGATTCACTCAAGGCCTTTAGGTCGAAGTTATGGGCGACAAATCCCCAAGTTCGTCGCTGCCACATTGGCATGTCCGCGTTCGCGACAAACCCTGTTGCGAAGTCGAGCATCGTCGGTGCGAATTCCTCCATTGAGCTGGTCGGTTTCATGCTCATCGGGCCGGTGGTGATATCCAGCTTAACTCCGGCAATCGCGATGTCTTCAACAGGCCGCTCACCTCGCACGATGGCTCGGAAAAGGTCTTTTTCCTCTGCTGGTGTAAGTGACCGTTTCACTGTCATTCCTGTGCCTTAAGTCCATGCGCGAAGACGCTTATTCATCTTGCCACCCTGCCACGGCAGTTGCCTCTACACATTTAGGGAGACAGTAAGCTGGTTAGTGTCGGGTTGGATGAGGTGTCGGTGACGGTTAGAGCGTCCCCACTTTTTCTGATCACAGACGACGCTAAAGAGGACTCACTTGCATAGCGGGAGAGTCCTGTGGCCGATAACTTCACGGCAGAAGCTGTTTCTTCGTCTGGCGAGATCTTCGCGACCGATCAGAACGCGGGTGACAGCGCGCACTACCCCGTTGGCAAGCTCGCCTGGGGCCCGCTCAACACCTTCAACCTGACAGACACGGCCAACCCTTTCCCCGTTCAGCTCATCGAAGGCTCGTTCGCTGGACCTGTCTTCTCCCACGGCGACTCCGCAGCAACTCCTTCCGGCGTCGCGCTCGTCTACGAATCTGATACTGGAGCCAACGTCTTCAGCGTGGTCGGACAGGGCACACCGCTGCCTGTGCAGATGGTGACAGACCCGGTGAACGTGCTGGTCACGGACATCGATACCGCTGCGTTCTCGGGCATTATCCAGAACATCGCCTACTCGTCTGCTGCCAACGGCTACGACGCCACGAACAGCGGTTTACGCGTCAGCCTGGCTGCCGGACTGAACGACTCAAGCTCTCCTGTCTTTGTCGATAACAACTCTGCGCACCCTGTGTTCGTGCGCGGTGTGACCGACTCTACGGTTCCTGTAAGCGGCACCGTTTCGATCAGCGGTTCAGTCGCCACGTCAACGAACATCACCGTTACCAATGCTCCGGACACCACGGTCACCGTAACCGCCAGCACCATCACCGGCATAACTACCGCCGGGAACGATGGCGGTGCGCTCGACTCAACCAACTCGGCGATTCGCGTGAACGTTGTTGCCGGTTCTGCGGGTGGCGACTCGACAGTTACAGCGACTATTTCGGGAACGCCAGGAGTTGCACCTGCCGCTTCGACAGCGCTGGGCGGTGCGCAGGCGTTTGCAGCCACCATTTCGTCTGCTGCGACTCTCGTCTCTGGCACACCGACAAGGCTCTACAGCTACCACGTCTTCAACCCGGATACGGCTGCTGACGTGTTTCTCAAGGTCTACAACGACACGGCGGTCACCCTGGGCACCGACTCGGCGGTGATGGATCTCGGCATTCCGTTCGGTGGAGGTGCCGTTCTCAACTTCCCTGTTGGAGTCAACTTCTCGAACGGGATAAGCCTCGCCGTCGCTGGCGGCGCAGGAAGTACGAATCACACGGCACCTTCGACAAGCCTTGTAGTAACGGTGACGTACGCGTAATGGGCTTCTTCACGACACTGCTGGCTGCACTTGGCTTTCGGGCCGGGGGCGCACCGATTCCACCGAACTTCCCTGCCGTCTACAGGACAAGGCTTGATGCAACGACGCGGTTCAGGGGCCGTGGCGATGCGCTCGAAACCTATCGGACGCGAACAGATGCAGAGACCGTTTACCGGGCGCGGGGTGACGCATGACATCTATCAACTGGGGCTTTCCGGAGGGCATACCCGCCGGCTCTGATTTCACTCTTGAGGCGGTCCTGACGATCAACGGAGCGAAGGACACGGCGCTGGGTTCGACCGAAGGCACGTACACGCTGACGGTCTCCGACTCTCTGATCAACAGCGGAGCCGTAGCCCTGCTGTCGAGCGAGATCTCCGATGCCAAGAGCATTATCGGCACAGGCACTCTCGTTTCGTGGCAGATCACGGATGTGCAAAGCAACACATGGACAGCCGGAACCTACAACGGCGATATCAAGCTAGTCGACTCAGCTGGATCGATCACCTACTGGCCGGTCACTATGAAGATTCGTGAGGCGCTGGGCTGATGGCAACCTCGCAAAAGAGAACGAGAAAGCAGATTCGGCAGTCGGTGGGACTTATCACGGGCCTGCTGTGGCAGGACGGTGGAGTTGAGTCTTCACCGTCAGAGGCGGCACCCTCTGCGGGCAAGATCATCGACCAGAACCTGGCCTTTGGATCGGAAGATGAGCACCGCGGGAAGTGGATCTTCGCCACGAATAGCGTCGGCTTCAACCGCCAACGGCGAGTTGCAGCATCCAGTCCTTCTGAGCGATCCCTTGATCTGTCAGTGGCGCTTGATGCTGCGCCGGACACAGCCTGGACTTACGAGCTGTGGTCGCCTGAAATCTCGCCTACAACTATTCATGACTTCATGTCCCAGTCGATCACTGAGGCTACGCGCAAAGGGGCTGTTCCTCTCACGTCAGACTCGTTGCACACAGGCGGAGGAGTGCACTCGTGGGCACTGTCCTCGGTGATCAGCGGAGTGCGCTACGTGGAATGGCGCCGAAGCTTTGTAGGTCAGCAGGTCTTCTCTTTTGACGATGAGATGACATCGTCGAGTATTAACGCGTTCACCTCGCTCGACACCGAGGACGTGAAGGAGGGTTCGGCTGCCGGTGTTGTCACGGTGACAAGCTCATTCAGTATTACTGCAACCGCGGCCACGATCACAATCCCGTCGATCAACATGCGCGGCTACACGGACCTTGAGTTCTGGGTGAAGTCCAACGTTGATCAGACCTCCAGCAACTGGCGTTTTGTCTTACGAGACAGCACACCGGCGACGCTTGATGTCATCAACCTTCCTGCGCTGAATGCGGATTCATGGACACGCGTCAACCTGTCTCTCAACAACCCGGAGTCGAATTCCGATGTTGTGGCGATCTTTATACAGACAGGTGATTCGGATGGCGGTTCGGCCACTCTGCTATTCGATGACCTGATCACCTACCGCGCTCGTGCAGAAGAATGGGTCTACATCCCTCGTGAATTCTGGCGAGTAGACAAAGACAGGCGTGAACTGCGGATCGACCCGGAGGCCGGTGTCCCTTACGCCAAGCTGCAAGTAACCGGAGTACAGAAGCCTGCCTTGCTCGAACTGATGGACTCACAGTTCTCGCAGGTAGATCCGCAATATGTCGTCAATGCGACGGCTGCCAAGGTCTTCAGGGCGTTAGGGAACGAAGCGCAGAGTGACCGGTTCGAGGTGCTGGCACAGCAGCAACGTAACCATATGACGACACCCTCAGGTATCAGGTGGGTGGACGACTAATGAGTCACATGGATGTGCCAGCGAGCGAGCGGGTCGATAGTCCAGACCAGGTTCGCATCAATGGCGTTAACTATCGTATCGAAGGGGGAGTGCAGCGGTTCCTGGCGTCTACCTTCCCGCAGAAGATCGTCGTTGGCGACTTTGAAGAGGAATCACACCCGCTCGTTTCATCGATCACGTGGAATGACCTGAGTGGCGGGATGCTGAAGGAGTTCGGAGAGTTTCCGGGCGATGAAAACCGTTCGTACTTCACCAACCTTCACACCCGATTCAAGGGACACGTCACGCTCGGACCACGCGCTGACCTGCACGGATCGAGCCTCGAGCCATACCAGCAGGTGACTTACTCAGCACTGTACAGGGGCGAGATCTATTCCATTGGTGGGACGACCGTCTTCCTGACAAACAACACTTCTGTTGCTCAAAAAACGGTGCTGACTTCGACGGCTACGGACTTCTTCGCTGGCACGGCAGAAGACAGGCGACTGCTTGTCGCTCCCCAGGGTGAGAGGATCCAGTGGACCCACTCAGGTGTAGACGACAGTGTGTGGCTGAGCGATTCGTCAGAGAACATCACACATGTTGCGACGTGGCGGAACCTGCTCTGGGGCACGAACGATTCAGCAGAGCTTTTCTTCGCTGAGAACGTCAGTGATTCGACGGCATTTAGCTGGACTCGGGTCGCTCAGGCTGACCTTACGGACACCGGCGAGCAGCAAGGTTTGATGGTGGGCCCTGACGACATGCTCTATCTCGTTTCAAAGCGAGGACTGCATCGGTACAGCAACGCCACTGAGACCTTTGACCACGTCATGAAGTTGCCGGTAAGCGCGGATGGAGGCGCCGCGTTCGTTGAGCACCAGGGCAGCATCTTCTACGCGCAGGGTCTGAGCGTTTGGAAGTTCACACCGACCGGCAACGCGAATATCGCCGAGTCGGTAGGACTGGATCGAGACGGCGGACTGCCCTTCGACAGGATCGGTTCGATCACCGCGATGGACCACAACACTCGAGACCTGTTCGTTGGTGTGCGTGCGATCGACACGAGCGCGTTTGACGGTGTTTACGCCTATGACGGGGTTGGTTGGTTCGGACTATGGACTGCGCCGCTGAAGGGCGGGAAGCTGGGTAACAGCCTTGTAGCCAACTCCACGATCGGTGCCGATTGGCTGTTCGTAGCCCGCACCGATTCCGCAGAGCGAAACACTCTGCAACAAGAGCGTCTGGAGATGACTTCGTTCACCACGAACCCTTCCCAGCTCGGAGGACGTTTTGGTCTCTTCAATGACGACACCGGTGCGATCGTCATCTATCCGTGGGTGTTCTCTGATAACGAGCAGGAATGGAACGCCATATCCGTCAGGGCGAAAGCCTCCTGGCATAACCCGAACGGAACTCAGCTTGCAGACAGCACTGACTTCATAGCGGTCAGCTGCGGCCTGAACCAGTCAAGCGTGTTCACAGAGATCGGCACGATACGCGGGCAGTCGGACAGCAACAGCGATGTGATCTTCACGCTGCCAAATTCGGTGAATCCGGAAGGGGTTCCATTCTCATCAATCAGAGTGAAGGCTCATCTGATGGGTGGCGGTGACCACACACCGGACCTGAACCAGCTTTCGATTTCATTCAGAAAGAACCTTGATCCTCTCTGGGGCTTCAATGTCGTGATCGACGCGGCAGACGACCAGAAGGGAACCAGTCCACAGGAAGTGCGCGAAAACCTGAAGGCGCTGTTCGCTGAGAAGAAGCTGATGCGTTTCACGTTCAAAGGTGACGCAGGGACCCACGAATCGTACCTGGTCTCACCTCTTGAACTTCAAACAGTTGAACAGACCGGCTTCGACGATGCGGCGCAGTACCGGCTTCGCCTGGCAGAGGTGAACTGAGCGGTGTGTTGCGCCGATCAGCTGAGTGCAACGCACAACGCCCCGGCGTTGGTTGTAAATCGGTCTCAAAAAACAGAAATTGCTCGCTCATGGTTTCTGTTACACGGATTAATCAGGACCGTTCGGCGACCAGACGATAGATCAATTGATTGAGCATTCGCGTTTTCAGCTGTTCGGCCGCAGCCGATTCTTGAACCAAAGGAGAGTTGTAAATGGCCCGGCAAGTAGTGACCTCGCTGACCCTTGGAAGTACGTCAGCAGTACAGCTTTTCAGTACTAAGACAAGGCTATTCGCAATCACATTTAAGTCGCGGGCCACGAATGCTGGCTCAATCTACGTGGGCGGTAGCTCAGGCGCGAAAAGCTCTGGCTTCGAAATCCTGGCAGGAGATCGCGAAGACAGGGTGTTTCACCCGGTCACGGTTTCTGGAGATGGGCTCTGGCTCTGGGCAAGCTCAACTGGCGACGTCGTTGACTACTGGGCACTAACGGAGAATTAATAATGGTTGCGAACTCTGGCACATCTCGTCGAATTCCAGGTGGATTCCACAACAGTTCAGGAGACCTAGTGCTGTCGGACAGTCACGGCGTTCTGATAGGCAATGTAACGAAGTCGAGTATTGGTGGTACCGAGTCGATGCTTGAGATATTGGGTACTAGTGCACCAGATGCATCAATCGGTATTGGCCGTTGGCAGAACAACGCCAACGGAGCCTTTGTTAGTTTCGTCAAATCTCGAGGAACCGAAGTTGGGTCATCTGGAGTCCCGCAAAATCTCGACGCTATCGGTACGTTACATTTTCACGTCGACGATGGCACAGATTTAATTTCCAAATCTGCGGATGTTTATGCAGAGGTCGATGGTGTGGTTGGTGAAGATGACACTCCGGGCGCCCTCGTCTTTCGTACTACGCCATCAGGTTCTGCTTCGCCAACCGAACGTCTCCGAATCAACTCAGATGGCAATCTGGAATTCCAGCAAATGTTTGAGTCTGTCTGGAATGAGTTCGCCGACGGAATTGCGAGCTCTGGAACTATCACGAAATCACTACCGGTTCGTTGGTGTGGCACGGTGACGACAACCAGTCGCACCACAGGTGGCGGGTTCATGACATATAGACGTTACGCAGTCATGAAAACGGGGACTGATGACGCCACGATCACGCAGCTTCAGTCTCATGCCTCTGTCGCTGGGAATGCTCCTTACACCTTGAGCGTATCTGGTGATGACCTTGTGATGAAGAATACATTTTCTGTTTCGGTCTCTCTGCAGATGATGGGAGTCGGGCAAAATGGTCGATGAGGGAATCAGACCGTAAGAACTCGAATGGACATCATGAAGTTCTCGGTGTGCATTGGCTGGTAGGCGGCTGATCTCTCTTCGCAACCGCTGTCTGTGGTCCCAAACTGACTGAAACTAGCGTTTGTGCTGGAACTTCAGACATGAAATCTTTACCGCATATTGACATTCCTGACACCCATGATGAGTTAGCGCGTCTGCGGTCAAACCGGCCTAATGCACGCAGGTCTGTCGCAGCACCAAAGCTCCATCGCAATCTTGTCAACCGGTATCGGTGGGCCAAGAACGCGCTGTTACGCCTGTATCGCGGAACCACCGCAGACAACGGCTGGCGTGATGGCGATTTCTCACGCTCGTTCACAGTCGGCAGCATCTCATATGTGCCGCACTCCGTCGCCTCGGCCCACACGCTCTACAACAGGCTCAGCAACGGTCTGTGGGCCGCGTACCTTCTTGAGTATGTTGACAACGTTGAGCTGCTAGGCACCACGAAAGAGAAAAATCTGATTCGTGAGCCACTGGAACGCGGCGGGTTTCGGCAACTAGACGGTCGCGATTGGACCAAAGCTGATGAAGCTCGTCGCCTGTTCCTAGACCTGGATCTGCCGGAAAGCGAATTCGCCGCGTTCCTGAAGAACGCGAGAAAACCGGTGAATGCCTGATGCCAACTGCAATTACTCCAGCCGATATATCCCCCGGAACTACCGGTTCATATCAGTCGGTCGATATCACGGCGCAAGTCGGTGCTGACGCCGGTAGTGTCGCTGCCGTCCACCTGCGGGTGTTTAACAACTCGGCTGGCAACCTGTCCGTGGGAGTCCGGGCTACCGGATCCACCGACGACGAGTACGATGATCTTGTCGGCGGCGAATGGATCGACTGGACCATCGGAGTCGACAGTTCGGACGCGTTCGAATGCCACATCGAGTCTGCCTCTATAGAGGTCTACATGTGGGGCTATTCGACATCTGACGAAGCCGAGTTTCTTACCGATGGCATCGATTTCGAAAGTTCCCTGACGCAAGCTACCTGGTCGAACGTCGATGAAAGCGCCAGCTTCTCCAACACAATCCAGATTGCTTTCGGATCTCTGCGGTCAACCGGTTTCAGCTTCGGTGCCTGGGGCTTGAGGCCGGACACGTCAACCGACACCACAACGCATAACGGACCACGAACAGGTTCGGGTGATCTGAAGACCTGGGCTATCTACTGCTCGTCCGAAACGTTCGAGATGAACCTGGCCAATCTGTCTGAGAGGACCGTTCTTCTAAACGGAATCCTGTATGCCGGTGTGACCGGTGGGGTCAACAAGGATGTTTTCGACCCGCATGACAACACGCAGAACAACACGTGGCAAACGGCTGACGTCACCTCAGGCTCAAACGTGAATGCCGGCGATGAGTTTGCGCTGGCGCATGTCTACTGCACCAACTCCCAGTCGCACACTATCGGTATACGGCCGGACAGCGGCGGTCCGTCTCACACAAAGGCGAACTCAACGAGTCGCCACAGCTACTCGTTCGTCCCTATGGCTGCGGGAGACCTGGTCGACATATTTGCTAACGACGGCGGCCAGTCTGATCCTCGTGTGGCACTTGGCATCTATGCGACAGCAGACAGTAGTCCAGCCGGCGGTGGAGGAACACCGGCTGTTCGGCGCAGCCTGATGACGATGGGTGTGGGGCGTTGAGCACTGCCAGTATCACCGACAGCCAGCTCTTTCGCAGTGTGCTCCTTGCGCTGGTCTCGCTGACGCTTGGAACACTCGGCACCATGGCATTCGTCCCTCGCCTCACAGAAGACCGTGTGGCTTCGATAGCTCGCACAGCAACTCGAGAAGTGATCACTACAGAAAGCATCGGTGCAGTAGCCGTGGAGGAACGCCTCAACGCAAAGGTCGACGCCATCGCCCTCGATGTCCGAGAAAACCAGGACTCGATCGAACAGCTTCAGGACGACATCACGGACGTAAAAGCGATCCTGGCTCGCATAGAGGGCGCGCGGTGATTTCTTGTGTGCTATCTATCCGGGCGCGAAGCAGGTGAAGGCCTCAATAAGTAGAGCTTGTCAGCTCACCACTACGGCGGCGGTGCAGACGAATACAAGCAGCATGGCGGCGATCAGTAGTCCAACGATGAGGGCAACGCTGCACCCACAGCCCTGTGCGAACCCCTTGCCGAAACCGCTGCCCGAGTTCGAGTCGTTTTGATCTGCTGAGCGCGATAAGCCAGGGCTGCTATCGTCATCTTCCAGTGAAGGAAGTTCCTGTCCGCAGTTGGCGCAGAAACGGTCATCGGATCCCGTGCCGACACCACATCGCGTGCAGTAGCGGACACCTGTTCTGTCTGAGTAGCGCATCTTCGCCTCATTGCCCCGATGATCGATGGCCACGAAGTTTAAACGCGTTTCGTCGAACCTTCACAGTCGGCTCGAATTCGCTGAAGCGATCTCTAAGCGGCGCCGGTGTCGCTTTGCGCCAACTCGATCTGGCTGATGTCGCCGACGGGCAGAAGTACCGTGACGTTTGTGCCTCGACCAGGCTTTGAAGTCACGCTCACCTGTCCTTTGTGAGCATCAAGTACAGCTTTGACGATGGAGAGGCCGAGTCCAAGGCCAGACTGCGCACGAGTGGTCTCGTTGTTGGAGCGGAAGAACTCGGTAAACAGGCTTTTCTGGTCCTCTTCCGAGATCCCGACACCTTCGTCGACCACTTCAAACTTAACGAGGTCTGCTTTGCGGTCCACCTTAACCGTCACAGCGGTATGCTCCGGAGAGTAGAGCGAGGCGTTGCTCACCAGGTTCATCACCATCTGCAGAATGCGCTTCCGGTCCGCGAACAGCTCGGTGTCACCGTAGTCACCTTCGATGACGAGGGTCTGCTTGCGGCCTCGGAGCAGTGCTTCGGCTGAGATCCTGACTTCCTGCATGAACCTGTCTAGATTGAAACGGCCCTTCACGATCTCGAACTTGTCGCCGTGAACTCGTGTCACCTCGAGCAGCTCTTCAATGAGCGAGTTGAGGTGGTGCCCGTTGCGACTGACCATGTCCAGGTGGGTTACGTTCTTGTCCCGGTTCCCGCCTTCCTGGCGTTTCCGGAGAACCTCCGTGAATGCCAGCATGGAGGTCAGTGGCGTACGTAGCTCATGCGAGACCATGGAAAGGAACTTGTCTCGTTCTTCGTTGAGAGATTGAAGCTGCTGGTTTCGCAGTTCCAGCTTCTCGGCCGCCACCTGGCTTTCTGCCATTGCAAGTTCATTAGCCAGTGTCTTGCGTCTCGAACGATTCAACATTGTGTCGGCTGAGATGACGATGCCGAGCAGAACGGCGAATGAAGCTCCGAGAGTGGTGAACAGCGTCCGGGACATAGAGTCTCGGGCGTTGTCAACGCGGAAACTGAGAACGTCTGTCACTTCTCTCGCGACCTCGAGAACCTGGGCAGGCTGACCGGTACCCAAATCTGCAAGCGGGATGTAGGTGGTTGTCAGATCTCCAGTCTTGAACTCACCGTCAGTCGAGACGAACTGTGCGTCCTTTTTAAGTGCGGTGACAGATTCCCCGGATAGTGCATCACTAAACGCAGTGTCGTCGGCAGGCGGGGCACCAAGCGTTGAATCTGGAGAGGCCGACCAGACCAGTCCGCCATCCATGTCGTAGAGCGCCAGGTTTACGATGTTTGAGCTCTGCATGAGCGTGCTCATCACGACGTTCTGGAAATTCAGAGAGGCGGGAGAGTCGCTGCTAGCACCCAGCAGGCTGCTGTCAGATGTGTAGCTTCCAGCGACGCCGGAGAGAAGTTCGGCGCTCTGATCGGTCTGCTGGCTGATGTCGGCAACCAGGTTGGCTTCTTCGTTGCCAGAAGCAGAACGTGTGACGATGACGTAGGCGACTACGAAAACCGCCACGGCAAAAACAGCGAATGCTGCGGTGAGCCTGAATCGAAAATGCATCTGTGTCCCATACAGCTGCCGGAGCGACGAGGCCGGCTGATCCGTACCTCAAACGCATTATCCTGTCAGCCGCTCAGTCCCCGGCTTAAACCCTGTCCGCTACCTCACCGTGATTAACGGGTTACGGCTCCGTTCGATCGAGAGACATTTATCGCTGCAAGATGGAGCGTTTGATACTGAAATCCCTGCTCAATCGTGTGGCAGTGGTGTGCTTCCATTAGCACGCTTGCCACTAGACCAGACTAAGTTCGCAAGTCAAAGTCGATGTGGCTAGAAGGTTGGGTTTAGGTGTTGAGTTTCGCCCTCGCCATCGGCAAACGATCCATACTCCGGCGGGGAATCGGAGTTAGCAGAGGTTTATGGTGGCGAAATCCGAACCTTCAGGCTGAATTTTCATGGCGTTTACATATCTGATCGCCAATGTTCTGCTAAAAAGCTTCGGCGCGCTCGGCTAAGCCTCTCTGGAATCGTGACCAATTGACCAGCGACAATCCGCACCTACTACTTGTGTCAAGCGAGTCGGGGACTGGTGGTGAACTCCTGTCAGTCCTGAACGGGACAGGCTTTACATACGACCATGTTCATCACCTCGCAGAGGACGTTTTAACGGTTGAGTCTGGACCCTACGACGTATTCCTGATCGAGGTGAACCAGTCAACCTCGGGTGCAGAAGAACTGAAAACCGTTCGGAGCCTGTTTGCGGACGTGCCGGTGATCTTTGTTGGCGAGGGAAATGCTGATGAACACCGCGTTACAGCTCTAAGCAGTGGTGCCCAGGACTTCCTGGGGCTTGAGCACTTGAACAGCAGTCTTCTTGAGCGTGTGGTTAGCAGCGCACTTGGAAGACAGCAGTTCATCACCGGTATCACCCGCACTCGGGATGAGGCTGAAGCCGTAGCCCTGCGACAGTCGATCGTTGCAAGAATCGGCCAGATTATAGGCGCTACGGATGAGTTGCAGACGGTTTACGAAGATATCGCAAACGAAATTCGTCGAGGAATGAATTTCGACAGACTGGCCGTCCACCTCATTGACTGGGAGACGAACACCGCAACGGTCCATGTGATGGCTACCGGGAACCCGGTGGAGGACGCAACTGGTCATACCCGTCCTCTGAAAAACACTAAAACTGCCAGCGCTGTTCTATCGGATGACGTTGTTGTCATGAAGCGCGACCAGTTGGTCAGGGAGGCTTCCAGGTCCGATTTCGCTCGACTGGGCGTCGAGATGGGGTTCGAGGTCGTTGTTGGCGCTCCGATGGTCGCCGGTGATTTGCGGGTCGGCGTCCTTTTCGCAGCCTCTCGGGAGAAAGACCTCGATGCTCCTGCGAACCTGGAGCTGCTGCGACAGGTCGCAAACCAGATGGCCGGGCCAGTCTCTCTCTGGCGGGAAAAACGCGAAGCCGAACAGCGTTCGCTCAGGCAGTCGATCATTGCTGAGATCAGCCAACTGGTTAGCACGGCCGACGAACTCGATGAAGCCTATGCGGCCATAGCTGACCAGATTCGCCGTTCATTGCATTTCGATAGGCTGGCCGTACACCTGATCGACTGGAAAACGGAGACGTTCAAGGTTCACCAGATACAGGGCGAGCGGCACGAACTGGATGACCTGGGGACGATTCGACTGCTGAGTGAGAGCAAGACTTACGAAGCAGCGTTGGCCGATGAAGTGACCGTATTAGACCGCGGGGTGCTAGAAGAGGCCGCGGACACGATGTATGCCGCCCGCTGGACACTGGACAACGGCTACCAGATCCAAATCGGAGCTCCGCTGGTTGTCGGACATCGCCGCATCGGTGTTCTCTTCGCTGCGTCGCGCGAACCCGGATTGGATTCGCCTGCCAACCTGGAGCTATTCCGGGATGTTGCACGCCAGATGGCTGGGCCGATAGGCCAGTGGAACGACAGGCAGGAAGCCGAGAGAACCGCATTCGAGCAATCGAAGCTGGCCGCTATCGGCCAGAAATTGATTCATGCCGATAATTTCGACCAGGCAGTCCAGCACGTGATGCCAGACATCTGGGACATCGTCCCCTGCAACTCTCTGCTACTGAATATTGCTAACGATGATGGCCAGACTTTTCGGGCCCGGTTCCTCATGGAATCGGCGACTAATCCGCTTTCCGTGGAAGAGTCACGGCCTCTCGAAGGCTCTGCAACGCAGTACGTGATGTCAACTAACCAGCCTTTATTGCTGGACGAGGAGTTGAACTCTGGCAGTACGTCCATGCAGCAGGTCGCAGCCCTGAGTGAACTTGGCTACCGCTCGGGAATCGTCATACCACTGACGGTCGGAGCGGAGCCAATAGGTGCCCTTATCTGGCTCGATAGGACGGAATCACGCTACTCGCCACACTCGATAGATCTGGCAATCAGTGTCGGCATGCTTGTGGCGGGCGCGCTGGCCAACTCCGAGCTGCTGCGGCGCACAAAAGAGCTTCTAGGCGAAACGCGAAAACGCGTCGATCTCGAAGACGAAAATGCGCGGCTTCAGATCTCGAATGAGATGAAGGCACAGGTGCTATCGAACGTATCTCATGAGCTGCGCACCCCGCTGACGAGCGTACTGGCGTTTGCAGACATGCTTCATCGCAACCGCAGTGGCCGGATGGTTGAAAGAGACCTCGAGCAGATCGAGGTTATCCGACGGGGCGGCCGGCAGCTCGAGCTCATAATCAATGATCTGCTCACAACGTCATCTGTCGATTCCGGTGCCTTCGAACTGGTCAGGACCGATATCAGCATGACGAGACTGTTGGACAACGCAGTTCGGGCAATGCAACCGGTCGTTAAAAGCCGGTCACAGACAATAGAGCGCGAGTACGAGACAGTTGAAGATTCGATATGCGTCGACCCGGGACGCATGACACAGGTGTTGTGCAACCTGATCAGCAATGCATCAAAGTATTCTCCAACAGATACTTCGATCTCGATTGGCGCTACTGTCTGCGACGGACGACTGGAGATCTCAGTCTCTGATCATGGACCGGGTATACCACCTGACATGCGCAGGGCGGTGTTCGAGCGCTACGTCAGGGCAGACGAAGCATCTGTCCGGGCACAGACAGGCACCGGGCTCGGTCTGCATATAGCCAGGACGATCATCGAAGCACACGGTGGGTCAATACACGTCGACCCGACCTACGCTAACGGCGCGCGTTTCACGGTAACTATTGAGAACGTTGCCGGCGCAGGGTCATGTGCAGAAATCACGGCCGATATCGCCCCCGGGCGTTCGAACGTGACCGCGTTCAGGGCTCTGACAGACTGAAAAGTCAGAAACTACATTCCTGGCAGTGGCTGTGCCTCGTGGACCTCGATCGAGCAGGCGGGATTCCAGGTCATGTGTGGGTGACCCTCTAGCAGCTTCTTTGCTGCGTCCATGCTGTCAGCTTCCAGGATCGAATAGCCGGCTACACCCTTGTCGCTGTCTGTGCTACCGCTGGTAGACAGCGCCTGTCCTGCGCCAAGCGGAGTCCCCAGGTCAACGAGTGCATCTCCGCAGCGCTCCGCCCACTCCATCCACGGCTTCATGCCTTCCTGCATCTGCTCCGGCGTCATCTCAGGCATCTCGGCCATAGCTTCGGCAGGCATGTGGTAGAGAACGATGTACTTGGTCATATCGCAGTCCTCGCAAACTCGTGTAGTCGAGTGTCCCTCACCGTGCGCGGGCATCGTAACTGCAAGGCGCGTTCAAGTCCATTAACAGAGTCTGAACTTGAGTACCCGGCCACAGAAGCGATGGCGTTCGATATGACCATGACCCTGCTACCAGCGGCGCGATAGGTGTGATGTTTCTTTCGAGCGACTAGTCGAGATTAGTCGTCGTCGTCATCATCATCATCGTCGTCATCGCACTCGTCTTCATCGTCATCATCATCGTCGTCGTCTTCATCGTCATCGTCACCACTGCAGCCGTCGCCCGGTCCTCCGCTGTCCTAGCTACCGCTACAAGCGAGTTCGATGAAGCTCACCGCCGCACTACCGGGCAGAGTGATCTGCATCTCAGCAACGTTCGTGTCGCCAATCGAGACCGTCTGAACCGAGTTGTTGCCTAATTTCAGAATCGGGTACGAGTTGATCATCAGCCCTTCGGAGTTGAAGGTCTCGATCGTTCCAAAAGGCTGCTGGACATCGAACATTCCGACGCTGCAGATATCGACCGGTGTGGTGAACGCGAAGTGGATCACTCCTCCGGTTGGTTCGGAATCGGGATCGCCCGAATCGCCGTCTTTCGAGATGATCAGAACCTGATCAAGGCCTACAGCGTTTTCACCGGCAGCGCCAGATTTACCACCACCACCTTTGCCGGGTCCACCGAAGTCCTCGTGAGGCGATCCCAGGTCCCACTCATTCCCTGATGGATGACTCGAGTCGAAGACCATAGCTCCGTGGGAAGCTCCGGTCACCCATACGGACATTCCATAGGCGGCGAAGTCATTGTCGATAATTTCGCCAGGTGACAGAGGAATGCCATTGCCGTCATTCTCGAAGTCGATGACGTTGACGGGAGCGATGGATATCTCTGGAATTTCGGCGACTAAAGCTAGTCGACCGGTGACCAGCGGTGATATGTCCGACCGTATTGTCAGATCAACAGCTTCAGAGATATCGGGACGGGATGCTGAGACAACGTCGAACGTGACGTCGATCGTGGAGCCTGAGCGCTCGAATACAAGATTCTCGATGTTGCTTCCTACGACGACCGAGTTGCCGTCGCAATCGCGGATCATGTCTGTACCGCTGAGACTGTAATTACAGGATGTGATGCTTGAATCAGCGTTACGCGAATTGAATGTGGCCGTGCTTGCCGTACCTGACAGGGGCAAGTCTGTTGTGGCGTGATTTCGGATGTCACGCGTCAACCACCTGGATGCCCTGGTGACCTGGACTGCAACCTCGTCATGCCCGGCAGTAACCGAGTTTGCACGAGAGAACTGGAAGATGGAGGTGGTAAGCAGTCCACCTACGGTGCCGATGATGCCAACGGCGACCGTCATGCCGATGAGCATGTATCCCCGCTGAAGGGATCGCATTCTGCTCTGTGTCGACTTTGTCCGCTTCCGAAACAATCTGTTCTCGCCTGCCAGATTCGTCGAGTTGTGCAGAACTGGCGAATCGCACTGCGGTAATGAAAGCCCGCGTGGTAGTGAACTTCTGTATTCCAATCTACGGAAGCTTCAAATCACCATGTGTAAGACACGCGTGTGGACGAGGCGTTGTGAATGTTTGCGTCACGGTTGCAAACACGTCTCTGCAACTCGGAATGCCGCAAAATGAAGGTGTGGGGAGCGGTTGCTGACAGCTAAGAACCGTCGGCAAGCGGTTCGAGCGCCGAGACGATTATCGAGTTCGCTGGCGTAGGAACGTTGTGCTCTTCACCAAGCTCAACTACTTTTCCGTTAAGCGATGAGAGTTCGAGGCGCTTGCCGGCTGCCAGGTCGTAGTACATCGACCCGCGAATCGCCGGTTCGATACTGCGCATGAGCCCAAGCGCTGCCTCCCTGGGATCTGATGCAAACTCGACACCGACCGCGTTTGCCACGGCTGAAACTTCGTTGAGCGTCTCGGTCATCAGGGTCAGTCCAACATGGTTTTCGAGAATCTCACCGAGGGGCATTCGCGTCAGGCTGGTGACGCCGCTCAGTCCGCAGATGAACACGAACTTCTGCCAGATGGTCGCCTGCATCTGCTCATTCAGCCGCGCTGTGATGCCAGGGATCTGTAGCTGCTCAAGCAACTTCTCCGTTCTTTCGCTGCTACCAGAAGGCAGCTCACCGAACGTCAGGGCACCTGGGCCACCACGCTGCTCAACCACGCCAGGCTCCGCTATCACCGAGGACACCTCGACTGTGCAGCCGAGCACCTGTTTGGCGCCGACGGCTTTGGCGAGTATCTCTTCGCTGTCGACCCCGTTTAGCGTCGAGATAATCATCGTTTCCGGTCCAACAAGCGGTCGAATCTGCTCCGCGGCGTACGCAGCGTCGTACATCTTCACGCTGAAGATGACCAGGTCGGATGATCCGATTTCAGATGGATTGTCGGTCGCCTTCGCTGCAACATGGAAATCGTCGACCAGCACCGATCGGACATGCAGGCCGTTCTCCCGGATAGCCTGGAGATGGGGACCGCGAGCCACGAATGTGACGTCGTGACCGGCCTGCGCGAGCAATCCACCGAAGTACCCGCCAGTTCCACCGGCGCCCATAACCGCGACCTTCAACTCCGTGCTCCTTTACTCGGCTCGCCTTTCCGGCTAGTCCACCAACCTGACCAGCAACGGCACCTGGGTCTTCTTTTCTCCGTTCAGATAGAAGTCATGCCAGTAAGTCCCGGTGCCTGGAAACGCGCCGGTGAAGTTAAGCGACAGGGAGAGCGAGTTCATGCCGGGGAAGTCAGTGGTTTTGTACGTCTGGCTCATGGCGCGCTCGACCTTGCCGGATTCGACGTGGCGACGGGCCATCTCGAGCGTCATTTCGCCTGAATACTCACCGAAAACGATATCGATGACCAGCATTCCCTCCCATCGAATCGGCGTCTTAGAGAGATCGAATTCCGCCGAAGGGTCGTCCGGGCGGAAGTTCAGGGTATCGACCGTATTGATGAAAGATTTCGATCCGTTTTCGTCTTCGGTCACACGTTCGCAGAACAGCGCAACCGCTATGTAAGGACTGGTGGTCATCAAGCATCGTCCTGGCTGACAGCAAAGCTGGCTATGAACCCGCAGTTCTCACAAACCACGGGCACAGCGTTGATTGTTCCTGCGCCATTGACCGGTATCGGAGTGGTGCCGTCAACCACTGTCCACTCGTTTCCTTCACAGATCGGACAGCTGAACCCCAGCCGTTCTGCGGTGCGCTCGATAGCGGCTTGCAGGTTGTCAAGGAACCCTGCTGAGTCGAATTTGGTCATAGCCGCGACATATTACAGATCGCGCTCAAGACGGGAAGTGCCTGCGGAACTTGCTCACGCCCGCCGAGTTAACCACCAGATATCCTCTATGAACTGGTAACACCTGATTGGGGGACGAAACTTGTCAGGCAAGCAGGTCGCAGCGTTGGCCGGTCTCGGCGTTGCAGCCATGGCTTCGATACTCTGGGCTGTGAACGGCTGGAACGCCACCCACGGCTTGATGTATCTCATCGCAGCCGCTCTTGAAAGCGGGGCATTTGCCGCGTGGCTCGCAGAGCGTGACGACTGATGCAGGCCCGACTGATGCAGGGCTGAGGGAACACTCGGATCTTCAGGCTGGCCGGTTCACTAACGCACCTGCCTTCATCGTGAGCTTCGAGCGCCAGCGTCTGCCGGTTCGCACCTGGCCATGACCGTCCCGTAGTTCACCGACCTCAGCGTCCAGTTCCAGCACGCAGAGGTCTGCGTTCATGCCTTCTTCAACGCTCCCGACATCGCCGGCCAGTCCCAGGATTCGCGTCGGCTCGGAAGTCACGCGCGGCCAGCACTGCTCGGCGGTCATGCCACAAGCGATCATCTTCGAGACCACCAGCGGCAGGTCATGGTCGATTCCCTTCGACACATGAGCTTCGTAGAAATCGCTTGAGATCGTGTCTGGCAGGAAACCTTCCGCAATCGCCTGCTCCGCAGTATCGAACCCGAATGCAGCGACACCATCTCCAACATCGAACAGCACCCCGCGCTCACGCGCCTCCCAGACGGAGTCGAGCACGCGGCCACCCTGCACGATGCTGCCGTCGCCAGAGTGGAAGCAGTACGTCATCACATCACCCGGCCGCAGCAACTCCAACTGAACGGCCAGCGGCACGGCAGAGTTCTTGGTCGCACCGAACATCACTGGAACTTCGGCCTGCTCGGCTGCAGTAATCCCACGACGCATCACCTCGAGAGGGTCAACGTTCTTGCCCTGCACAAAAGCGATGTTGAGTGAGATGCCCCAGATGTGCTGGCGATGGCGCTGAATGGCATCGACGCACTCCGAGACACTCGCCTCGTCAAGGCTGAAGAAGCGTCCGTTGGGATTCGACTCACCGTTCGCACAGAAATTGATCGCCAGCTTCACATCGGTCCGCGATGCCTCGACCGTGTGTTCGATGTACTCATCAACGTTCCGGGCACCTGCATCGCCCTGAGAAAGCACGGTTGTCGAGCCCCTGGGCAGCAAATATCGGTCCGGATCAACCCCGAACCTCGAACCGGAGTTGGCGGGGTGCGCATGGAGATCGACCAGACCAGGAAGCACGACCCCGGAGTCGACGCTGGCAGTCTTAGCGCCGTGTACCTGCCCGGCCTCGCCCGACTCCGCATTGCCGTCTTCGGCACGGAACGCAATCTTGCCGTCCGCAACTCCGACCGTCGCAGGGCCGTCGAAGCCGGTCGCCGGACAGACCAGTCTGGTCGCATTGAGAATGATTTGTGGGTCAGGCATAGGCGGAACTTTAGCAGTGCAGCTAGCAAGTCACCTCCCCACTCGCAGCGGATCGTCCAGAACGAGTGTTGTTACTATTCTGGCCGACGCCAAGTCGTTGAAAATGGCCTTGAATCGGAGGCTGAGGAGCGGACAGATTGAACAGCTATGTTTCCACGCTTTCCAGCGCATTTGACGAGTTTTACGCGGAGTTGAAACAGGCTCTCGACGGCGTCAGTGATGCAGAGGCGTACACGCAGGTGTCGCCAGACTCGAATCCCATTGGCTGGCTTGTCTGGCACATGGCCCGTGTTGAAGATCACTGGATCAATGGCATGTTCTGTGACATCGAGCACCAGTGGACACGAGGCGGATGGGACAAGAAGTTCGGAATGCCTTCAGAGGGAAATGGAGCAAGGCAGTCCATCGAAGAGGTGATGGCCATGCCACGTATCGGGCTGTCAGACCTCATCGACTACTACGATGCGGTACGTGCCGAGACTTCGAAGGTCGTACGGTCGCTAACTGAAGAACAACTGGCAAAGACTATCGATCATCCACGTAAAGGGCCGATCCCCGGCGCGTGGATTGTCGGTCACGTCATCGTCGAGGAAAGCCAGCACACGGGACAGGTTGCGATGATTCGAGGAATCCTGCACGGGTCCGCCCGGTAGGCAGGGTACGAGACACTCACTTCCCAGGAATCACCGGCAGGGTCACGCTCGATGGGTGATCGGCGTCCACGAGAACACTGTTCGTTGCTTTTTGCATGTGAGTGTGCCGGCCCATCGGTTCACCGGTGTTCGGGTTGACATCGAAGCGCGGGAAGTTCGAGCTTGAGATGTCGATGCGAATCCGATGACCCGCCTTGAATACGTTCGATGTCGGCCACAGTCGAATCTCGATCCTGTACGCCTCACCCGGGGTCATCAGCTCTTCCTTCTCCCACGAGTTGCGGTAGCGCATGCGCAGCACGGTGTCCGTCAGGTTCAGGTGGTAGCCACCCGGCCAGCTTTCCGAATCTGGGGACTCAGGGTAGACGTCCACCAGCTTCACAGTGAAGTCTGTGTCAGGCGCGTCCGAAGACACCCACAGGTTTGCCGTCACCCAGCCGGTCAGCTCTGTGTCCTGCTCCAGCGGTGCGGTCCCGAAAGCCAGCACATCTGGCCGGTCTCGCAGTAGAGGGTAGGGTGCTTCCGCGCCGTACCATCCCGGCTCTTCTTTCTGGTGGAATCCGCCCGCTGGCATCACCTCAGCGATGTGCGGCCTCACAACTCCCCACTGGTCGAGATGTTGCGGCGAAAGATCGTGCGGTGGTCCGCCTTCGTCCTCGGTGAGCATCCTGAATCCCGCGACGTTAGGACCGCCGATAGTCGGCACTGGATGCTCGGGGTCGAAGACGTAGCTGAGCGGCTCCACGCCGGCTTCCGGCTGGTTGTTGCGCAGCGATCCGTCAGCATGGAGGTACATCGTCTGCCAGTCGGTTCGTGCCAATGGCCACTCGTTCTCCGACCGCCAGTAGCCGCCGTGTGCGATGTTGCCTTCGTCGGTCTTGCTGCCATCACCGGTGCCCATGACATAGATGCGTACAGGCGGGTCATCATCGACATCAGCCGATGAAGCAGGTGGTTCGTCACGCAGCCAGCGGTCGAACCAGCGCAGGCGCTCGGGGTTGTAGACGCGGTTGGTCCAGACGCCGTCCACGCCTAGATCGGCATTGCCGTGCCAGGGAGCCTCAGCCCGCATGCCGCCGTGACACCACGGGCCCACCACAAGACGCACAGCGTTCTTGTTCTTCGCTGCCATCGCCTCGTAGTAGTCACAGTTGGCCCCGACAAAGTTGTCGTACCAGCCACCGGCGATCACGATCGGCACATCAGCATGCTCATCGAAGTACGGCTCCTGGTGATTGCACTTCTGGCTCCACCAGTCGTCGTATTCGCCGCGGTAGTAGTAGTCGAAGAGTGTCTTTTCAAGATGCGGCACAACTCGCAGCGCCGTCTCGCCGGGCTTAAGAGGCGTTGCGCGGAACCAGTCACCCATGTCTCGGAAGGCGTCCATGATGACCTTTGCGCCTTCAGGGTTGTCTCGCATCTCATGGGAGTCGAGAGCATGCAGGTGCAGTGCGCCGAACATCTGCAACGCCATCGCTCCACCTTCGCGAGCCTCGTGGGCAAAGATGTTCGTTGGCCCCGCTTCGACCCACATCGCGCCGAGGTGCGGCGGCCTCTCCAGCGCCAGCTGGGTCTGAACGATTGCACGGTGGGACGAGCCGAGCGTACCTACCTTCCCGTTGCTCCATGACTGCGAAGCTATCCACTCGACGGTGTCGTAGCCGTCGTCACCCTCCCATGGGTTACAGGTGTGGAAGTAGCGGCCGTCACCTTCCGACAGGAACCTTGAGCGCAGGTCCTGGATGACAAAGGCGTATCCGCGCCGGGCGTAGTACGGCCAGACGTCGTCCCATTCAGGTGCTGACTTGTCGTAAGAGGTCCGCACCAGCAGAGTAGGAATCGGCTCCTCGATCGGGCGGCCATCGCCATGAGCCGGCCTGTAGATATCTGTGGCGAGCTTCGTGCCGTCACGCATGGGGACCATGACGTTTCGTTCGGTGTGCAGAGAGTGGATCGGAGCAGAGGTGAGGTTTTTCATGGCCGCAATAATAGGCGCGAAAAGTTCGTTGGCGGACTATTCGAATAATGCGTCGAATTCGTTCACAATTCCAGGACAGGGTGAATGAAACAGCAGCATCACGCCAGTCGAAAGCCATTACTTGCACACAATGTTAACACTTGTTAACATTGTGTCATGGGCTGATATTGAGGAGGTTTCCGACATGGGCGCTATTCCGCCTGGACCACAGATTCCGTTTGACAAAGATCGAAGCTATGGCCAGGAATCAGGAATTGTCAGTCGAAACATGGGCAAAGTGCTGATCCTGCTGGTGTTAGCTGGAATTGTGGCGGTCGGATTCTTTATCTCGGCCCTCATAAACCAGTAGTTACCAGACAGATAGGACGTCATCGACGTTTCAAACTGGTGATGGCGTCGCACCTGATTTGACGGCTTCTGTCGCGTAGATAGAGCAAGATGGACCATGCAATGAAGACACCGAGCAAGCAACGCGGAACAGCAGAGCACCGGGAAGGGCGCTGGACGCGCGATCCGAACGAGGCTGAGCAACTCGGCGGTGGTGAAGGCCATGGCGGCCTGCCTGACTATTCGGTTCCATCAAGTCACATGCCAGACTGGATCACAGGCAACACGGGCAAGATCACAGCCTTTCTCCTGGTCACGGTGATCTTCGCAGTCACGTTGTTTCTAACCCGTCCGTAGAAGCACACAGTAATCGAAAAGCACGAGTGTGGTTCCCTCGGCGAAATACCACCATTAGCAGAAGTCTTGTCGATTACCGGCGATGCCTGAATCTGATTCAGTTGCAATCGACGACTTTCTGTTAAGTTGTCTCGAAATCAGTAACAGAATCGGACAACACCATGGCCAGGCACAGCTCCCGGATATTCCAGTTGATAGCGATCTTGACGCTGGCAGTAACCGCGGCGTGCGGAACTGATGGTGATGGGAATGGTGACGATGCAATCGACGACATCCTAGCAGCCGCAAAGCAGAGTGGATTCGCTCTGAGCGAAGTGCGGTATCAGACAGTTGAAGGCAACGGTATCGAAGTGGGTGTACAGCCGGTGATACCCCTCGAGTTGGAGGTCTTTCAGACACGCACCTCCGCCTATCGCATTAAGAATGTGTACTTCGAGCTTGTGCAAATCAACTCTGTCGATCTGGATACAACGGGACCGCTGACCGGAACGATAAAATGGATCACCGGAAGGAACGAGATCGAGCCTGTAGATTCTCGCTCGTCTTCGTTGTCTGTCACTTGCACAGACGTTGGATCTGCCACATTCACCGTCAAGGTCTCAGGGCAGAGCGCAGGTTTCGGCTTCTTCGATCAACCGATCACAGTTCCCGTTGAATGTGTCGCTTCTAGCACGCCGGAAACCCCAGACTTCCGCGTGACCCCGACGTCACCGATTGACGAAGACGACGTGCCTGTCAGGCTGTTCCTCGTCGGTGGAATCAGGTATCCATCGACCCAGTTCGACGAAGATGCCGAGTTCTGGTTGTCGCCCGACGGCGTTCCTGCTTTCGGGTACGACGGATCAGGTGTCATGAGTGAACGGGATTTGAGCGAATCCGGCGGGCGGTTCAACGAGATCACAGGTTTGCAGCCGGAAGAGGCCATTGTCCCATTTGAAGTGCTGCACCTTTACTGTGAGCTCGTGGCACTTGCATTGTCTTTCGGCGCAGAACAGGGAGCGCGGCCGGACAGCCCGCTACTCGATTTCTGCAAGGATCATTCAGTCCGAGATAACTACAACGTCTTCTTCGACGTGGGCGGTGGAACTTCTTCACCCGACTCCACATCGCCAACTGCAACGGCCTCGTCCGAAGGCGGTCCGCCTGCAACGGTTGACCCGAATTTCGTTCCATTCCCTGACTCGCCTGTATCTCTTGAGAAGGGCTTCAGGTTGGCAGTGCAGCTTCAGCCAGACGAGCGCCGTCATGTCATCGGGCAGCCATTCACTGTTGCAGCGCAGGTCAGGAACGCGACCCGAGAATGGGATCCGGGCGACTCTGGACGAGAGTCACCACTGGATCTAACCGTGACGATGGTCAGCCTTGAGTTATCACCCACTATTCAGCTTGTGGACTCTTCGGGGCTTCCGTTCGGTGATGAAGGAAGCGTAGATGCGGTCCCGCTGGCAATCGACCAGGTTCTTACCGGGCAGGCGACTTTCCAGTGCACAGGCGAAGAGTTAAACGGAGTGATTGTGCTGCTGGCGAGGTCCACAGACGAGACCGGTTTCCACCACGCAGATTCCCGGGAGCGCGTACTGATCCGCTGCGACCTGCCGGACTGATTCTTGTGCCGGTGAGTGCCTGAGCACTGTGGACTTCTCACCTTCCGAGTAAGTGTTCGAGATCGTCTAATCCGGCGAAGAGTCCGTCTGGTCAACGCATTCGAGCCTTCTGGCCTTCCGAAGTTGCACGCGCTCTCGGTCCGTTCCTGTATCGTCCTGCGCGATCTGCACCGGTTGGAGCTGTTGCGCCTGTTTGGATTCGGAGTTTTAGTTGAAGCGAATACTTGTGACTTTTGCCGGCGGGCACCTCGCCATCGGCGTTTGCGAAGCACTCAAGGCCGGGCCTGAGCCCGTACATCTTGTCGGTATCGACAGCTCACCTATTCACACCAACCTGGCTGTTACAGACGAGGTTTACCTGGCTCCAAGAGCGGATGAACCTGACTACATCGACATCCTTTCGCAGATCGCAGAGGAGACACGGGTAGATTTCATATGGCCGATGCACGACGCCGAGGTAGAGCGTGTGACTGAAAAAGTGGGTGATATGCCTGCGAAAACCTGGCTTCCTCCTTATGAGGTCGTCAAGACGAGCAGGAACAAGCTCTCGACTTACCAGAAGCTCAAAGCCGCTGAGGTTCCTGTCCCAGAGTCGATGCCGGTCGAGACGCAGCACGATCTTGATGAGGCATTTGAGCGTTTCGATGGCGAGCTCTGGCTACGAGCTGCAACCGGAGCTGGCGGTGCAGGCGCTTTCAAAACAGGCAACCCGGACCACGCGAAGATGTGGCTGGATATGCACGAAGGCTGGGGCAACTTCACCGCTGCTGAAGTATTGCCGGGCCCCGGCGACTACGTGCAGGACTCGGTCTGGGACCACGGCAACCTGATCGCATTGCAGAGCCAGTCACGCATTTTGCGCGGAACGGTGAGCATCTCCTTGCCAGGCGTGACGGCAAGAGGATCTGCCACGAGCGACGCTCCACCCGAGGTTGACGAAATCGGAATGGCAGCTGTCAGGGCTCTCATGCCCGAGCCGCACGGAATCTTCAGAGTCGATTTCTTTGCTGATGCCGATGGCGTACCGAGAGTGACCGAAGTGGACGCAGGCAGGTTCACCACGAACGGTCCGAACAACTGGTATCCGACGCGACCCGAGATCAATCTTCCTCAGACGGTGATCAGGCTGGCGTTCGGCGAGCCGGTCACCTTCGACACGCCCATGATGAACCCGTACCCGAAAGACCTGCAGTACGTGGCGGCAATCAACCGTCCTCGGATTTTCGTGAAGCGGAACGAAGTGGACAGGCAAGAAGCAGAACTGAAGGCGCGGCGGGCGCGATAAACCGTTAGGAAAGAACACTTGGCAGATAGCAACCCCAAACGCGTCCTCATCACCCTTGCAGGCGGAAACCTTGGCCTGCCGGTCAGTGAAGCGCTTCGTGCCGCGCCGGAAGATATCTACTTGATCGGCACGGACAGCTCCCAGTATCACGTTCACCTTGCGGAAGCAGATGAGGTTCACGTCATACCGCGCGCCAACGAGCCTGATTTCATCAACGTCCTGGCGAAGGTGGCAAGGGAGTCAAAGGCTGACTTCATCTGGCCACAGCATGACGCAGAGATCGAGGTGGTCTCGAAATACGCTGATCAGCTTCCCGCCAAGACCTGGTTGCCACCGCACGACGTGGTCGCTTCGACTGCGGATAAGCGCAAAACATATGAGCTGTTGAAGGCTGCTGGTGTTCCGACACCGGAGACCATTGACCTGTTCAAGAGGGACGACCTGGTCACCGCGTTCAAGGAGTTCGACGGGCAGGTATGGCTGAGGTCAGCGACGGGCGGTGGCGGTGCAGGTGCTCTCAAGGCCTCTGACATTTCGCATGCCGAAGCCTGGGTGGACATGCACGATGGCTGGGGCAACTTCACGGCCTCCGAAGTTCTGCCAGGACCGGGAGACTATGTCTGGGATTCTGTCTGGGACCGCGGGCAGCTGATCGTGGCGCAACGCCAGACACGAGTTGTTCGAGGCATAACAGGACTGTCGCTGGCCGGTGTGACGAGCAGGGGAGTGCTTGCCTGCGACGGACCAGATGGCGTTGAAGAGTTTGGTATTGCGGCGATCAAGGCCCTGGCGCCTAAACCTCACGGAGTGTTCAGGGTTGACTTCATGACAGGCGCTAATGGAGTCCCGAGCGTGACAGAGATCGATGCTGGAAGATTCACCAGCGGAGATGCGGTGATCTGGTTCAATCAGGGAGTGAACCTGCCACACACCGTGCTGAAAATTGCATTCGGTGAACCGATCGATTTCGAGACGCCGTTACTCGACCCGTATCCGAAAGACATCGTCGCCATCAACGCCATCAGCCGGGCGCCGGTCTTCATCAAGCGCACAGAGATTGACCATCACGTGCAGGCACTTAGCCACAGACGAGAAGGTTAGTCAGAAACAAGCCTTACGTAATCAACCGCCTCAGGAAATTTTCCTGGCGGGCGAATCTGTTGACTGCAAACCCCTTAGCCTGTCGTCCAACTCATCCTGTAGAGGTGTGACGGTAGCCTGCGTGAGGTACACCGGGTCCATGTTTCGGCCAATCAGGTTGTAGGTCCCGTCCGGAATTGGATTAATAAGCGGCGGCTCGAAGCCTATGTCTTCTCCGAATGCAAGCTTGACCGCCAGTTCCGGGAAGTTGAATCCCTCCGTGAACCAGTAGTTGGCACCGACACTTGTGAACCGGCCAACGTTTATCTCCGTCACTTTCGGATTGTCGTTCCGGTCACCGATGACATCGACACTGAACAGACCGTGTGGTCTCTCGCTGACCGCCTTGATCGCCTGAATTGCAGTTTCGTCGGAGACTTCCGGAGCACCGGCTACCAGCAGCCCCCTCGCCGCATCGCTGGTCTGTCCCGATGAGCCGGCAGTGGCCATAGCTCGGAACGTGTCGAGGGTCACTGCGGTTCGCGACTGGGTTGCTATGAGCTCGCCTTCAAACCAGACAAGTTCATGCTTGAAGTGGGTTCCGGTCAACACTTCAGCAGCCGTGAAATTTCCCCAGCCCGAGTTCATATTGACCCACCACACGGCCTCTTCAAGGCTGTCAGCCCGGAAGGCCCCGCGGCCACCTGCACCCTTTGTGGCCCGTAGCCATGTCATGCCACCGAAAGAGTCAAAAGCCCTCTCGATATCCTCCTCGGCATTTACAGACAGAGTCTCTGGTACCGGAACGCCGGCTTTGCTGAACGCCTCGTAAGACTTCAGCTTGTCCTGGCAGATTCGTATCGCCTCGATCTCTGGAACGAACGTCCGAACACCTAGATCGCCCGCATCAGAAACGACAGCGATCTCGTCGTCATGCAGCGGCCAGAGGAAGTCGATTTCCTTCTCATGGAGGAGCTGTTTCAGAACAGGTAGATAGTCAGGGTTCAGCGCTCTTGGTACGAGGTGTTTTTCATCAACCTCTGCAATGTGGATCTGGTATTCACCAGCATCGGCACCAACTATGTAGAACTCTTCATCGCTTGCGTTCAGTGCCCTAGCAATGCCTAGCCCAAGTTCACCGCCGGCATGGGTCATCAGGATGCGTTTCACTGCGTTTAGCCTTCCTTCCCGCCATCTCTGGCGGCGCGTGATTTTCCCAGTACTGGTCAATCCGCCTTGAGGCTATTCGGCGCTATTGACAGGATTCGCTCGAGGTTGACGAGCGTGAGGCGTATCGGAATTATCACCGGTCGATCGATCCTGCTGGGAATCTACTCTTCCCTCTGTTACGAGGCAATTCCTTACCCCAATTTCGAACGGCAGCAGACTAATCGCTTGATGAGTTAATTCAGGGGAACAGGCACCCCGAGAACCTCCTGAAGTGCCGAATCGATGGTTCCCCGGTGACTGATTGCACCGCGGTGTTTGCTACTGATCGTGTGGTCTGGGTCAAGCACGATTGTTGATGGATATCCGAAGATTCCGAACGACGGCGCAAACGGACCATTGTCTGCGAAATTTCGGTAAGCGAGATCGTTCTCCTCAAGGAACTTCTTGCCGTCTGCGACCGAATCTATGCCAATCAGCTGAGCGCCTAGAAAGACAACCCCTTCCGATCGCCATCTTTCCTCAGCTGCCTTGATAATCGGTTTCTCGATGCGGCATCCGGGGCACGACGGGTACCAGAAGTTGATTACGACTGGCTGGCCTTCGAATTCGGCGAGGTGAAAAGTGCCGTGCGCGTAAGTCTCCACTTCGAAATCGATCACCTTTTCACCATCGACAAGGTGAACTCGCTCCCTGGTGTTGGTGACGTTCACTGGTCTGGTTTCGGAGGTTGGAGCGTGCAGGTCGGTTTCAGAAGGTGACGCAGTGAACTCAGCCTGTGACGGATCCCCAGCAATTGCCGCGCTGCAAGCGGTTGCTGTAACCAACAGGAAACCGAGTAAGACAAAAGGAACGGCGGTTTGGCGAAGCATGGAACATCAATCCAGCGTGATTGTGGCTGCTAAGTGTCCCTGCGTGCATGTTAGCCGCAACGTTTCAAGAAAATTTGAAGCGAAACGACGTCCGCGTAACTCACGTTTCGCACCTCCGATAGTTGTTCCTCGGAAGCACCTGCGCCGGATGGTCAGCGCGCTTTAGGCAGGCGGGTACTCCGGTTCCTCGAACGGATACAGGGGAACCCTGCGACGCTCATAGGTGAACGTATCGAGATCAGCGGTCGTCACACCCGGCGTGTTGACCAGGATGATCTCTGCCGCGATCGGCTGGTATGCAGGCCGCGGCGAACTGACGCCCTTCGCAACAACTACCCGGTACTCCTCCGGCCGGATTCCCATCGAGTACATCTGCTCACGCGCGGTGTTACCTGATCGCACGGAAGTGAGCAGGATGGTCATGCCGTCAACGGTGTCGAAACGCACTCGTTGCCCATCGCTGAAGAACCTCCCGCCTCCGTGTGTTGGACGAGTCTCCTCGAAGTCACCGTCGTCTATCCGAACGACCGTGCCGACGACTCGGATCGGCTCGCCATGCATGTCGTCAGTCTTTCCGCCAACATCCAGCTGAATCTCGGCGCCGACTCCTGCTTCGACACAGAGTTGAACAGCCTCAGGGTCGTAGAGTGACTGCAGGTAGCGCTCAACTCCCATGTCCAGTGCGACCTTGAGGATGTGTGTGGAGTCCGCCGATGAGCCGCCACCGATGTTGTCTCCCACGTCCATGAGCACAATGGGGCCGAGGTGAGAGTGCTCAGAGGGCTCTGCTTCAGCGAGTGCCGATCCATCGTCGGGAACGTAGTTCTCGACACCGTCTGGCTTCGGTCCAACGTATCGCGCCTCTGCCATCTTGAGTGCTTCTTCAACACCTGGCACCGGCTTATTGAGATCTGCTCGTTTCGGCCATGCCCGTTCAGCCATCCATTTCGCCGTTTCGCGAGCGTTGCCGATGTCACCATCCGCAATTGCTATCCACGACATCCCCATCTCTTCCACATCCGCGTACGGATATCCCTCGGCTATTGACGTGTCTAGAATCCCTGGCCGCTCGTTGGCTTCGAAGCAATCGTCCACCAGGCCTTTCATAGGCTCCTGGCCGGTGAACTGCTTGACGATATTCACCAGCAACGGCGGCATCTCAATGAACTGGACGGGCTTGATCTCGCCCCTGGCCGCGCGATAGATCAACTCAGCGCATTTACGTCCGCGTAATTTCGTGTCCAGGTGAGGGCATGTTCTCCAGACGACACATGCATCGGTGTTCGCAACCGTCTCCTTGGAGATGTTGGCATGCATGTCTAGAGTTATGCCGACAGGCACATCCGGCCCCACGATCTCTCGGACAGCGCGTGTGAACTCGGCATCCATATCTGGAAACTCTTCTGATACAGCAGCTCCGTGGTTCGCTATCAGCACCCCGTCCCACGGTCCCCGGTCACGGAGCATGTCCAGCATCTCGGTTGAAAGCCTGTCGTAAGCGTCCTTCGTGATCGTCCCAATTGGTCCTGTGCGGGCATACATCAGTGGTATAGCCTCAAAACCAAGTTCATCAGCGGCCTGCAGATAGCCGGCGATGGTGTACTCGGAGGTTGCAAACTGGTCCAGGATCTCTTGCCCGCGCGCAATGATCCGGTTCTCGAACTCCTCATAAGTCGCAGGGACAATCGAGAAGGTGTTCGTCTCATGCGAAATACCCAGGATGGCGAATCTCATCGTGTTGCGCGCTCCGGTCTGCTGGCGGTAGGTCGGCCGATGGCGAAGATGGTACACGCAGCCACACCACCCTCAAGGCTTCCTCGAATCAAAGAAGCATGAGGGTGGTGCGTTGTGTTCACCTGTCCATGCGGATCATCCTGCTAACCAGGGTCAGGAACTCGTCCTCGATGTCCCCATGACTCATCTCCCTGAGTGCTTCGTCCGCGACGTCCCAGATATCGTCGAGTCTGCGTTCATCTGACCACGGACTCCCTCTCAGCACTTCGGCGAACTCTGCGACTGCGGCGATGAACTGGAAGTCTGGCTCAGCCGATCCGAAGCGTCGGTCGATCTCGTGGTCATAGATCTCCCGAGCGACCTCGTGGATGTCACCGGTCTCAACATCCCTGTAGCGGATAGAAACGGTCGCAACCGGTCCGGAGGTCCGGGGCCGGAGGCGCACCTCGTACAGTGCGGTGACCCTGTGACCGGCTCCAACCTCACCGGCATCCACCGTGTTGTCCCGAAAGTCTTCAGTCTCAAGACCACGGTTTTCGTAGCCAATAAGCCTGAAGCGTTCCACCACCTCAGGATTGAACTCAACCTGGATCTTCGCATCGCTGGCGACGGGCTGCAGAACACTGATCAGGTCTTCACCGAACAGTTTGCGTGCCTCCTGGTCATCATCGATGTAGTAGTAGTTGCCGTTGCCGTTATCAGCAAGCTGCTCAAGCAGTACGTCGTTGTAGTTCGCGATGCCGACACCGATCGCAGTAAGCGTGATGCCCCTGCGGGTCTCTTCTCCTATGCGATGCAGGATGCCGCTCGAACCTGTCCGGCCGACGTTCGCAACACCGTCTGAGATCAGAATGACCCGGTTGTTTGCTAGGCGGTCGAAGTTCTCCGAGGCCATGTTGTAGCCGAGTACGAGTCCGGCTTCTGCATTTGTTGATCCGCCCGTCCTGAGCGAATCGATGGCATCAAGGATCTGCCTTCTACTGGAGGTCGGGTCAAGTACGACCCACGCCCTGTCGTCGTAAGCCACGATCCCTACAGTGTCGAACCGGTCAAGATTGTCGACGAGCCTCTCGAGACTGCGCTTGGCCAACCGGAGCCTGCCTTCCCTGGCCATAGATCCAGAGACATCCACGACAAAGATCAGAGCTACAGACTGGCGCTCACGATTGCTGATCTCCTGCGCCGCTACGCCAATCCGAAGCAGGTGATTAGTGCCCTCGCCAAACGGAGACTCCGCGCCATCGACGTAGAGCTGCAACGCCTGTTCCGGGTCGGGATAGTCTGGTTCGAAGTAGTTGACGAACTCTTCAACTCGCACAGCATCTTCAGGTGGCCGATTGCCATCGAGTATGTAGGCTCGGCTGATGGTGTATGACGCGGTGTCTACGTCCATGCCGAAGGTTGAGAAGCGTTCTTCATCCGACCAGACGAACGGGTTTACTCCGTAGTCCTGGAAGAAGACACTGTCAGGCAGGTTCGGTGTCGGTCGCACATAGTCAGGTTCGGGAACGAAAGTGCGGTAACGGCTGCCGGGTACAGTCACCGGTTGAGGTGTCGAGGTCGGATGTGGCTGAGGCGTTGATGCCGGCCTTGCTGTCGCAGTAGCTGCATTCACAGGCCTGCCATCCGGAAACCCCGAACCTGAGGCGGTCGCAGTTGGCACCGCTGAAGCGGAAGTTGCTATTGGTCTGACAGCCGTAGGCTGAACTCTGTCAGACGTTGCGGTAGGCACTCTCGTCTGGTCAAGTTCGTCAGAACCGCATGCAATAAAAACGGCGGAAAATGCCGCGAAAATAACGAAAACAGTCGTGCTAATTCGCATGATGTAGCCATCCCTCTGACAAAAACTGCCAGCGCTACTTGTTTCGGTCGCAAATTAGCCCCGGGGGTGCCTGCTGTTACGGCACCTCCTCCGAAAAGGTTTTCTCTCTGCGGGAAGACGCGCATCCGACGGGCTCAAGCTAACTGTTGCGGACGTTGCCCCCGGTCTATCGGCCAATGGCAGTGATCGCGTGCCGATCCCAGAGTCGGTTCGGTAGGTGTTTTTACCCGATACCCCGCGTAGACACACCGACCTCCACACCTTCCGCACACAAAGTGAAGCGGTTGGCTGGCTACAGTCAGATTGCTGGACTAAATCCAGATGTGGTGAAGGACCGGACGGGACCGCCAGTACGCGTGCGCCCGTTCCTTCCTGAACCACGATTGATCGGACCACCATCACACAGGATGGGGGCGAGACCAGAAAAGCGATGGAGACAGGCGCCGCAGTCCCAACTAAGGCGCAGCAGCACGAGCGTAATAGGCGCTCACCTATATGAAGGCCAGCTTCGGTCGGCAGCCCGGGCCCGGACGCCACAGTGCAACCGGGGATGAACCCCCGGGAAGTCCAGGCCCGCCGGCGAGCCGGAAAACTTAAGTCAAACGTGCCCTCACACCCTCACGAAAAGGAGACGTCATGAACAAATACCTGACATCTCTCCGAACATTTGGTCACGAAAGCAGGCTTCGCGCCGCTTCCATGGCACTGGCGATTGCAGCGATGAGCATGCTGGCTGTTGCAGGCGGCATTTCAGCCGTAAGTGCGCAGACGGGCAACCAGGCTCCTGTTGCTGTGGACGACAGCTATGCGACCACCTCCGGTCTGCCGCTGTTGATTGGCGCTCCAGGTCTGTTGCTGAATGACACAGATGTGGACAACGATCAGCTGATCGTCTACTCGTCTACACAGATTGAGCCCGCTGCTTCGTCACCGGGCACGCTCATTGTTGGTGCAGATGGCTCGTTCTACTTTGAGCCGGGACCGTCGTTCACTGGCACGGCCACGTTTACGTACCTTGCGGGTGACCACACGGACCTCGAAGACACCAACTCTGGCCTGGTATCTGAGAATCCTGCGACTGTGACCATTGAGGTCCTGCCGCCTAACACGGCACCGGTTGCCAACTCAGGTGGCCCTTACATCGTCGCTTCCGGAGACTCCGTTGTGCTTGATGCCAGCGGTTCATTCGATCCTGACAGCGACCCGCTTTCTTTCTTCTGGAACCTCGACGATGACGGTTTCTTCAACGGCCAGAATGACGCCGCTGGTGCAGTTGTGGTGTTCAACACCGTTGGACTCCCTGCGCCGGCCGTCTACAACGTGACCGTGCTGGTGGAAGACCCGTTCGGTGGCCAGGCTGTGGATACAACCACGGTCAGCGTCACGAGCGACATTCCACTTGCGCAGGTGCGTAACTTCTCGGTCGATGAAGGCACGACCATCACCCCGCGAATCATCTTTGCTGACAGCACGCCAGATGACGTGCATGCAGCGACGATCGACTGGGGTGATGGCACTCAGGCTGACCACCTCGGCGAGGTAACTTCGCCTATCGACACTGCCCACACCTATGAACAGGACGGCACCTACACCATCCAGGTGGCGGTGACAGACCTGGCTGGAAACGTGGCTGTTGATGACGCCACGGTGACGGTCAACAACCTGGCTCCTGTTGTGGCGGTCGGTGGAGATGTCGAGGTCGAACAGGGCAGTGTGCTTGAGCTGACCGGAGCCTCGTTCTCCGACGCCGGCATTAACGACACTCACTCCGCTTCAATTTTCTGGGGCGAAGGTGTGACTGAGGCCGGGGTCATTGATGGCAGTTCCATCACTGGTTCACACGTGTACGGCACACTCGGAACGTTCCTTGTGACAGTCAGCGTCGTTGACGAGGCTGGTGATTCCGGCGTGGATCGCTTCAACGTAACCGTTGTTGCACCTCCGCCAGACCCAACACCGACTCCTGTCCCGACGGAAGAGCCGACGGCAACACCGACGCCTGAGCCGACTGAGGAGCCGAACGGCGAGCCGACCCCGACTCCAACGCCGGAACCGACAGCAACTCCGACTCCTGAGCCTGAGCCAACTGCGACTCCGACGCCTGAGCCAACTCCTGAGCCCACGCCGGTTCCGACACAGAGTGCTCCAGAAGAGCCGCCTACGGAAGAACCCAGTGAGGAAGAGGTTATCGAGCAGATAATCCAGACCTTCCAGGAACTCATCGAAGCGTTGATCGCCTGGCTGCAGAGCCTTTACGGCTCCTAAGAAATAGCTTCGAACGGCTAAGAACCAAAAAGTAAGGGGCCGCTGCCAACAAGGCAGCGGCCCCTTCGCATCTACGGTCATTAGCGCTCTCTATCAGGCTGACTTCCGGGTTCGCATCTCAGCATGCTGAATAAACGGCAGGTCTACGATCTCCGGTGCAGCGATAGAAGGGAAGGGCAGCTCCCCCTGCACTCCATTCACCTCGTCGGGGTGTGTCAGCACCCGAGCAGTCGAATTTCACCGGGGTGTGAATTTCGCCGGAAGAGATAAATAGCGGGTGCACAAGCGGCACCGGCGCGGAGTTCTGTAGATTCTGTGCAAGGAGTCAGCCTTATTCGGCTGCGTAACCCTGTTCAATGACTTCCAGTTCCCCACTGGCAGGATCGAACATAAGGCAATGAACAGGAACATCGGTGGGAATCAGCGGGTTGTCCCTGAGCTGATGGGCTACATCGCGCGCATGTTCATCAGCGTCCGGAAAACCGCCGAACCAATCGCCAAGACTCGGCTGTAGCGATTCGATGACTGTCTCCGGAACACCGCGCGTGACCATCCGTTGCCTGATCGAGTCCAAATCCAGGTGAGTCATTCCGCAGTCCAGGTGACCGATAACGAAGATCTCATCGCAATGCTGGGCATAGATAGCCACGGCCAGGCTACGGATCACGCTGCCGATAGGGTTGAGCACCGTGATGCCAGCGTTTTTGATAACCGTCGCATCGCCACGTTCGACACCCATCGCCGGTTCGAGGAAGTCGACGAGCCGAGTGTCCATGCATGTGAAGATCACGACATTCTTCGCAGGCATACCGGTTAATGTGCGGTGCGGCTTCTGCACGAACCGGGCATTGTTGGCAAGAACATCATCGAGCAGCGGCAAACCGGACTCCCTGGGCACCCTGGACTTGAGGAGGCACAGTCTAGTGAGTCCTCAGGAGAAGGCAAACCGCCAGTTTGTTAACGGTCGTTTACCCCAGCGATTGGACTTACACGAACTCTCCAGAGCTGACTTCAGTCAGCCAGCGTTTCGCTCTGTCCTCAACTCCAAATCGAGTAGACCTTGCAGCTTCCTGAGGTAGACGCGCGCAAGCAATGCATCAGGAGACTGACCAAGCCCGGTGACGGGAAGGCTGGACATAGTGGAGAACAACTTTTCTGCTAACTCTTTAACCAGCGCCGGGGTGGGAGGTTCGGGAAGTGTGTGTGAATCCAGGTGCGAGCGTCGCGGGCTGGCTGTGGTAGCCGAGGGAGTGGCATCAGTTTCAGTTAAGGAATGGAGAGACGGTGGAGTACCAGGGCGTTCGAACTTGCGAAGTGGAGCGGAATGCCTGTTAGCTTTTCGATCATGGTGACGTGAATCAGGAATTGATGCCTCACGTCGCATTTTCGCTGCGGCGGCCGTGTCGCCAGTATCAATAGCGGTGGTGGTCTGCCTCTCACTCCGTAACCGCTCCAGCAATTCACCGGGTCCTGCCAGGGGCGCGTAAGCGGAGGGTCGTCTGCGATTTCGACGGCCATACTCTATGCCGACAAAGTCGGCGGCACCTGGTCCAGACGATTCGGCGCTTGACCATGGCTGTGAGAACGCGTCGTAATCGTCCTCGTCCCAGAGTGGTGGTGGTGGCCCGTTCAGACATGCCTCGATCAGTTCGTCCGGTGTGAGTTCGGGGCGTCGTTTGGCATAGGCGACGTACTTCTCGGCATGCTGCGTCGTGACCCTTCGAGTCATGAACGGCTGCGAAAGCTCGATTAGACGCTCAGTCGAGACCGGTTCATGTCCATCGAAGTCACCGATGAGGTCCACCAGTGCCCGCGCTGCCTTGAACTTGAGCGTTCGGTTCTTGATAGCGTCCTGCAGTTCTGATGGCAGATCAAGAAGCGACACGAAGTGGTGAATCGTCCCGGGTGTCATGGCTTTGAGCCCAGACGGAGAAGTCGACGCCGCGCTGCCAGCTCGATGCGCCTTCGTGCCACGAAGTTCGCTGGCCTGACGCTCCAGTTGATTCAGGTGCGATCTCGTTCGGCGAGAAAGCTCCTGCTGAGAGACTCCGCGGTCCAGCAGGGACTGGATCATACGGCCAAGTCTCAAGTTGTCGCGATTTGACCACGGCTCTGAATACAGCAGCATGATCCGATGAACTTCTTCGGCGGTGATCTCAGGGTTAGCTTCGATGCTGCTTCTGCGCGAGCTCAACGGACGAGTCGTCGAGGACATCAAGACCGGCTCCAACAGTTGGTGACAGGATCTCCGGCACAGATTGCCTGGAGCGCAACCCATGAAATGCCGGGGTCTGCCAGTGAGTCCGGCTCATTTGATTGAGGCTGTTCCTCTGAGTTTAGGTTGCAATCGCCTCGACTTTGAGCGCACCGTGTCATGTTCGGCGAAGGCTCACTGGAGCCAGGTACAGCTAGCACCTACGCCGCTTGAAGCCCCCTGGTAATAGCATTCAACCCAGCGGACTCCTTCATGAGTAGGCAGCCGGACCGTGAAGTTGATCGTTTCATCATCATGGCCCGTGGTGTCGTCGCAGGGTGGATGGGCATGAACCCATGTCATCTTGAGGCCGTCAGCCTCAACCATCTGTTCCCCGCAGGAAGGGTGGTACCAGAAACCGCTATCTACCGGGGAAGCCATTTCAACAAAAAATTCGGTGGCCTGTCTTTCAGGAAAGAACGTGGCGACAATCGGACTGACAACTGACGGGTCTACCGGGCCGCCCTTCTGAATGGGTGTCGGCTTCACATCATCATCTGCAACAGCCGTCGCCGTACCTGCTGCAAGCGTGGCCAGAGCGATACCGTCGAAATCGGGTGCTGGAGTCTGGGTCGGTTCGGACACTCCTGTGGTGGTTGCTGGAGTGCATGCACTAAGCATGGCACCGAGTGCGGCAACAACGGTGAAAATGACAACTGAGCTACGCGGCAAGATCCGACTCATACTTCGAAAGTTCCTCTGGTTTTGGAGAGTTAAGGACGGAGGTTTCCGGGGACTATAAACAGTTCGTATTCTGCCCACCAACCGCATCTGGCGTGCCTTCACGGCGCGAAACCTGTGAGCGTTAGCACCTACTGAGTCTGGTAACCGAGTGTGAGGTTGATGGATGCGGCACTGAGTTTGCGGCTCCGTAGTACCATCTCGCCACAAGAGAAAAAAGGTGAGCGTGGTGAAGATCACATCCGTTAAGTCAGTCGTTGCGTCCGATAGTTCTGGTGGAGTGCCGCGCAACTACACATTCGTCAAGATCGAAACGGACGAAGGCATCACGGGATGGGGCGAATCGACTCTCGGTCCCAGAGCCGTCGCCACCATGATCGACGAGTTCGGCGCGTTGCTCATTGGCGAAGATCCCGGGCAGATCGAGAAGCACTGGCAGGCTCTCTACCACTACCAGCACTCGATGCGTGGTGGAGCGGTCCAGATGTCGGCGATCAGCGGCATCGAGATCGCCCTGTGGGACATCAAGGGTAAGGCTCTCGGCGTTCCGATCTACGAGCTGCTTGGTGGCAAGATCAGGGACAAGATGTGGTGCTACGGCAGGTGGGATGGACTGACGCCGGAGGACTGCATCGAACGTGGTGAACAGTTCACTTCGCAGGGCATCACTGCGTTGAAGGGCGACCCGTTCGATCACCAGGGAATATTCATCGACCGCGAGTCCGAGAACCGCGCAATAGAGAAGATGCGCCGGGCACGCGAACACTTCGGCGACGACATCGAGCTGATTGTCGAGGTCCATGGCCGTCTCTCCACAAGCGACGCAATTCGCATCGGTCTGGAGATGGAGCAGTACAGGCCGTTCATGTACGAGGAGCCCGTGCCGCCCCAGAATCTCGATGCACTCAAGAAGGTTGCGGACTCTATAAACATCCCGATAGCCACAGGCGAACGGCTGCTGACAAAGTGGGACTACATCGACCTGTTCCCGCTGCAGGCGGTTGCGCTGATCCAACCGGACATCATCCAGGCCGGTGGAATCCTGGAGCTGAAGAAGATCGCCGCGATGGCCGAGGCGCACTACGTCGGATTCCAACCGCACAACCCGTACGGACCGATCTGCACCATCGCATCGCTGCAGCTCGATGCCTGCACGCCGAACTTCCTGATCCAGGAGGGCGGTCTGCATGAGTGGTACCAGGACGCCGTGATCGGTGACTTCCCGAAGCAGAAAGACGGGTTCTTGCCGGTGCCAGAAGCTCCCGGACTGGGCATCGCGATCGACGAAGACTGGGTTGCCGCGAATCCATGGGACGATTCAGCAGTATGGGCTCCGAATCCCGGCGTAATCCCACCCAGACAACAGATCGCCTGGCCGTAAAGATTTGGCTTAGCGGATCTAAGTACCTACTACTCCCGCGTACTTCACGCCCGAAAGATCGGCCATCTCGCGTTTCCAGGTTGTGAGATCTTCCTGTCTGAACTGGCTTAGATCGGTGTGACCACAGGCGCGTGCGAGCAGCTTCATCAGGTCGACCGCGGATTCGAAGAAACGAGCGAGTTGCTTGGCCGATTCGTCGATGATGATGCGAGAACGCAGGCTTTCTTTCTGGGTGGCGATGCCGACAGGGCAGTTGTTGGTGTGGCAGGCGCGCATGCCCAGGCAGCCGATCGCCTGGATGGCCGCGTTGGAAACGGCGATACCGTCCGCACCCATCGCCATGGCTTTGGCGAAATCAGCAGGTGTGCGAAGACCACCGGTGATGATCAGCGTCACATCCTGCCTGCCACGCTCATCAAGATGCTTACGCGCTCGAGCAAGAGCAGGGATTGTCGGCACCGAGATGTTGTCCCTGAAAATCAGTGGGGCGGCACCTGTGCCACCGCCCCGGCCATCGAGAATGACGTAATCAACTCCCACTCGCAGCGCAGCGTCTATGTCGTCTTCGATGTGCTGAGCCGAGAGCTTGAAGCCGATGGGGATTCCCCCGGTGTACTCACGCACCTCGTCGGCGAAGTGCCTGAAACCGTCTTCGTCGTCCCATTCCGGGAACCTTGATGGAGAGATCGCGGCTTCGCCCTCTTTCAGACCACGCACCGCGGCGATCTTGCCCTTCACCTTGCTACCGGGAAGGTGTCCGCCAGTGCCGGTCTTTGCGCCCTGGCCACCTTTGAAGTGGAACGCCTGCACGTTGTCCAGCTTGTCCATGGTGAAGCCGAACCGAGCTGATGCCAGCTCGTAGAAATAGCGACTGTTCGCGGCCTGCTCTTCAGGCAGCATGCCACCTTCACCTGAGCAGATACCGGTGCCGGCAAGTTCGGCGCCTTTCGCAAGCGCAACCTTGGCCTCCTCGGACAACGCGCCGAAGCTCATGTCTGAGACGAACAGGGGGATGTCCAGCACCAGTGGCTTCCTGGCGTTCGGACCAATTACCAGTTCTGTTCCGACAGGAACATCGTCAAGCTGGGGCGGATTGGCGAGCTGACCGGTCACAAACTGGATGTCGTCCCAGCTTGGTAGCTTGGTTCGAGACACACCCATCGCCTCGGTGGGGCCGTGTTCGCCGCCCGAGAGACCGTTCCTTGCCAGCGACTGGATAAGGCCGTTGTGTGGCTCGTCTTCCGTGCCGTGAGTATCGGCGTACTGACCAAGGTAAGCATCACGATCGAATGGTTGCGGGTTGTGAGCCTCCCAATCGGCGATCTCATCGGCGTCGACAAGAACCTGGCCATCTTCGACCCATGCACTGAACTTTGGCAGCCGTTCCGAGTTGTTGTATGCGCTGATCCCGGTGTCGACGCGGTAGTCCCAGTTGTGGACTCCGCAGATCAGGTCTTTGCCACTTACATGACCGTCGGCCAGCAGGGCGCCGCGGTGCAAACATCGGCCGTAAAGCACAGACACTTCATCGTCGTAGCGGATGATGACAAGATCGACGTTTTCGACGAGTGCGCCTGTGGGCTGCTTGTCCTGCAGTTCATCCCATCTTGCGACAGCCTGTTTTCGCATTCAAATCTCCCGGCCTGTACTGTTCAACGTGCCTGTAACTAAAAGGTGGTCGGCGTAAGCATCATAATGAGTTGAGCCGACTCAGGTTCGATGGCATCGGGGCCGTTGGAGTTGCAAGCACGCTAATGTGCTTACGTGAGTAGGTGTAACGAAGTTGAGAAATGGTGATCAAATAGATGGTCAACCAACATTGAAGACAGATCGCCGAAGCTTCCGTGAACGGCATCCACTCCTTGTCGCGTTGTTGGTTGGTTACTCTGTCTTTGTCGTCGGGTTTTTTGTGTTCGGAACCGGAATCTTGGCGGGTCCTTTTGCTGCCGGGTTCGTGTTTGGCAAGAACATCACGGCATCAAGACCCAGGCCTACCAACATCTGGTTAAAGGGCGCGAAAGCGGGCGCGTTGCTTGCAATCCCTATGGTGCTTATAGGGCTGATCTACATACTGTATGGCGCTCTGCAAGAGTCCTTGCTGGGACTGGCGGTTGCCGGAGTCGTGGCCGTCATCACTGCGGTTCTGGTCCTTTTGAGCGTCGCTCTAGGTGCGGTTGGAGCATGGTTGAGTCAACTGGGCTCCGGGCCACCGGCAAAACCTGATCGCTGGGAGAACCCGGAATCCGCAGATCCCTGGGCTTCGCGGGGATCACAGACGTGAGCCGGATTGAAGGTGGTTCACTCTGGCCGCCTGTGTAATCCCTTTCCTAAGCAGGTCGCACTTAGAAGTATGTCCAGTGGGAGCAACCGTACTTGATCACTGGCAGTCGAGTAGCGTCTTAGGGTTAGATCTTCAGATGCCTGGTGACTGAAACCCAGGAACTACTGCGGGAAGAAATCGAAGTCGAAGCCGGAGTCGGGTCCCTGAGGCCCCGGATATGTGCCGGCTGCGCTAGCGTGAAGTGCAAAAGCCAGCGCTATCAGGAACATGACGATCACTCCCCAGAGTGCGAGCGAAACAGGGTGAGAGAATCCTGAGATGGTCATACGACCCTGCATACCACCTGTGCTGCTGCTAGAGCTGGAGGTGCCAGACTCCGAGGTCGCAGTGTCTGCAGTCGAGCCAGCTGACTGTTTGCTCAGATAACGAGCTTCGTACGCGCTGGCGGCTGCCCTGATACCGATCAGAATCGCAATTGGGATGCCAAAATTAGTCAGGTCCTGAATCACCACGGACCAGGCGTCTGCCGGTCCCCAGATTCTTACCAGCCAGGCGTTAAACGCTGTCATCGCCAGGCCCACATAAGCCAGCAGGAAGATCAGGACGATTGCAAGCCTGTTCGGATCGGCCAGGATATTCGTTGAATCAGATCCTGTTGCACCCTTCTTCCCGTATGCCAGCCACAGCGACCAGCTCATTAGCGGGATCGCGGCTATCGAAATCAGCAGAACAAGATTGGTCAGTACGAATCCCCAGAATTCGCTGACTTCGGCGTTTCGTGAGCTCCACATAGTGACCACGAACCAGAGGCCGCCGGAAGCGACCATCGCCCATGTGAACAGCGGGAGCGCGGTCTCGGGGTTCCGCACCTGGCTGACTACTCGAGAAATCAGGTTGTCGGAGCTGGATGCCTCGGTTCCGGGACGACCGTTGATGCGATCAAGAGCCCAGACGAAGAGCATGGGCACAAGTCCGCTTGCCACCGCCAGCAGCATCCAGATTGAGATCGTTCCGATGATGTTGCTGGTGGATCGGCCATCTCTGAGCAGCCAGAGCTGGGCGATCATCACCGCAAATGCTAAGTAGACAAGAACGAATCCGCCGACTTTGAGGACTGCCCTTGGATTTTCGAAGTATGAGTCGTAACGGCCCATGAATGAGCCAGATTCGCTGGAGTCTTCTGAACTCTCGGAACTTTGCTCGGTGCTTTCCTCACTATCATCAGCGGTCGGATAGTTAGGGTTAACCGCTCCAACTATTGCCCGGGCACCAAACAACACCAGCACCGCACCGATCAGGTGTTGCCAGATCCTCGCGAAAGCCTCTCGGAATAGCCTTTCGTTCGAAAAATCTCGGACCTCCCATATGATTAGCAGAGTCGCTAGCGCCCCGAAAAAGATCGTCGCGTACATTGCAATCTTGAATCCAGCCTCGGGATCCTGCATATACCTGGACACTTTGTCAGTGAGCGATTCGTTGTTTTTTCTGGTCGGCCTCGGCCAGCCATTGATGCGAAACACGAGTGCGAGAAATGCCGCCATCAGCGCGTAGATGAAAGCGGCTCCGGCCAGGTTGCTGAAAGACACCCGCAGCAGAACCTCTGGAGCCATAGAAGAGACTGTCGGCAGGATGTCCGTGAGAGCACGGCCGACGCTCAGGATGAAAATGACTTGGGCAGCCAACATAAGCAGGTAAATTGGCGATTCAAGTACAGGGCCAATACGTTTTTCGATGAAGCTGTTCATACGTTCAGTCGAAGGAGTTATCCAGTGAATCGTCTCCACCGAGGCCAGAAGGAGAAATCGAAGAATCGGCGTGGGTCTCTGGAACGTCGAAGTGTCCTTCACCGAGGCCGTATCCAGACGCCGCAGCCCACGCGATCATCAATAAGGCAGCCAGAGTAGCGAAGAACTTCCCGCAGACAGATTTCTCTTGCGGTGGTTTCGGTGGTGGTGGCGGCGGCTCGTAGTAGTCGGGGCCTATTTCTTCCTTCGTGGTCATAGATCCTCGCTAGTCCGTGTGCCATGCGAAGACTGTCAGCGCGATCGCTGCTAGAAACACAAGTGGAAGACCCCAGATGGCAATCGTCTCCAGCGTGCCCGCACCGGAAACCTGCATCCAGTTCGACGATCTGCCCGAGTCGCCGGGATGGGCTGACCCTGAAACGTTCTGTTCCTGTCCCTCTGCCATTGAGCCCGCTTTGTACCATAACTCTTGCAATGAGTACAGAAATGGCGCCTTTTCGACGATTTCAGTGAGTCACAAGATCGAATGCGTTAACTGAGATTGCTGTCGCTGAGAGCAGTGGCAGTAATGTCAGGGCGAGCGCGTCAGCTCGGGGATTACCTCTCGCAGCGAGTGCGATGGGCGCGACTAATCGGACCAGGCATCCACACCGAAAGTCGTTCCACAGCTTGTCGAAGCTGTAATTGTCGATGCCCAGCGTGCGTAACCTGTCGTGGTAGAAAGCGAGCAGAATCTGTAGCCGATCATGTTCGCCGGGATCTGTGCTTGTTGCGAGGAACTGGGCCAGTTCGACTCCTACGTAGCCACGGACCACCAGTCCCCAGTCAAATAGCACCGGTCTACTGTTCGTGTCGTCCGGTATGAAGATGTTCTTGGCGCTGGCATCGTAGTGACAGAGTGTGATGTTGCTGGAAAAGGATTCGGCGAGCCGTTTGCCTGTCTCCGGACCGTGGGCATGGCGATAGTAGTCAGCGATCCGTGGATCGACTCTGTCTCCGAATCTCACCAGGAATTTGCGACCATCGAGCCTGCCGCTGCGGAACTGCTCGATGCCGGCTCGCATTGCCTGTGAACCTGTTCGGATTCGGGTTAACCGATCCAGTTCAGGTGAGTTCCACCAGTGAGCATGCATCTCGGCGAGGACTGAGAGCACACGTTCCTGATCCTGCTTGTTAAGCATAGTTTCGGCTGTGCCAATACGACCTCCGGTGAGAAACTCCTGGATGATGAGCTGGCGGGCAGCAGGTTCGTCCCATTCCGCTACGTAAGTCACCGGCGTTGGTACGCCTGACTTTGCCGCCACCTCCTGATAGAAGGCAACCTCTCCTGAGTAGTTGCGACGAATATCGGGTGGAGTCTGCACGTTGTGGAGCTTGACGACTACAGGCTTGCTGCTTCCGTTTTCCAGCGCAAGGTCCGCCCGGTACGTGCTACTTCCAGGCGACTCAAGTGGAGTAGTTTCGATCGCAACAACAGGTGGTTCGTTCCACTCGGGGTGCTTCGATAGCAGTCGGTTGAGCAGACCTGGAGTGATCTGATCGACTGTGTCAGGTAGTGGCGAGTTATTCATGGACGCACGTTAGCCCGAACCGCCATCTTGAAATCAAGTCCCGCGCCTCATATATTCTCGAAAGAGACGGCGGGGACACTGACGCTCGGAACGCACATCTTCAAACAGGGCCGGATTAAGCTCCAGGCGATCCCTTGTCCAAAAGGCCGTACTCCACATCCTTGCCTGAGCCGAACTTCATGAAATCTCTACCCGCTCCCCTCATCAGTATTGAGCGGACCGTCGATTTCGGGATGTTTGGGAGGTCTTCATAGATCGCACTCAACCTGAGTCGTCCTATCGACAACACCGCTTTGAGCTGGTCCTTTGGATCGGTCGAATCGGCAAATTTCGTTACCTGTAGATCCTGCCTCGAATACCGGATCGCATCAGGCGAAAACTCAGCACGCAGTCCGATCTCCTTTTCGAGCTGGCCGTTGTTCGATTTGCGATGAAACAGTCCAATGTAACTGGTGCTCTCTCCTCGGACCGGTTCACCCATGACCTGCCATGCCGAACGGCAACCGTTCCAGAAGTAGCGAGAGCCGGTTGAGCGATTGGTGTTCTCCCAACCTGTGTGATGAATTGAGACGACGGTGCAGCCGAGGGCTCGCACCGCGTTGACGTACGGGATCGCCACTTCATCTGTGTTGATGCCACCACCGGCCGCCTGGCCCACTGAGTCGATGATCACCATCTGAATGGTTTTGTTGATCACGTACTCGTGCAGATACTGGATGTCACCGGCAAGCGTATCGTCCATGCGGATGTAGTGGACGCGGTTCTCCGGAAAGTCGACACCAGCACCGTTGCAGAGCTGGGTCAGCCGGATCTCGTGAATCTCCTGGCTTGTCTCCCAATCCAGGTAGAGAACGTTGCCGCCAAATCTCGCTCGGCGCATACCGGGTAAGAAATCAGCGTCACAAACAAGTGACGTGCCCAGCGCAAGTGTCGTCAAGCTTTTACCAGCGCCGGCTTCCGCAAAGACCATCGTGTGCTCGTTGCGTTCGATGAGCGGTTCGATTAGCCAATTACGTTCGCTGAGTTCGTGTCGACGCTTAAGGACAGAGACATCACGACGTGTTTGGAGGGTTTCTGCGGCCGCTATGACGGCCTGATCGAGTCGATCTTTCCACTGGATCGAGTGCCGTGCTTCAAGCTCGCGCCTGAGTTGTGTCTTAGCCGAGACGCTGAGCAGGTTGATCCTTGAAGGTGCATAGAGCCAGCGCCAGATTTCACCGGATTTTCTGCGGAACGAAATGAAGCAGTGGATACCGTCGGACTTTCGAACAATCTGGTTCAGTTGCGCCTGGACACCAACGTCCTGCCAGATCAGTGAGAGATTGCCAAGGCGATCAACGTGAGGTTCTGGTTGTTCGATCTCCTGTTCTTGGGCTCGCGAACCGCTTGAATCTACTACGAGATCACGGGCGCCGTTCAGCGGGTGCACCCCGTTCTGGTATTCGATGCCAGCCACTTCCGCCATTCGCTTTAGCACTTCGTCCAAGCCAGTCGATCCCCCTGGACTCACACTCCCTGACAAGATCGATCACATCACCACCGGCACCGCACGCACCAAAACATCGCCATCGTTGTGACTCTGACCAGACAACAAATGCCCGCCCACGTTTCTCTCCGTGGAGCGGGCAGCGACCGGTCAGGGTTGCACCGTTGCCTTGCAACTCAGTGATGCGACCGGCGATGTCTTCTATTCGGTAAGCGGTCTTGATTCTCTCGATCAGTGGCACATTGTTACGAGCACGGTCGGCCACAGGTGAGGACTTACACAGCGAATCGCACGGTAGGCCAAAGATTGAGTGCACATGGTGGTGCCAGTGGCGCTTCGTGGGGAATGAGCCATCAAGCTGGTTGAGAGCAATCGAAAGCCGCAATTCATCACGACCGACCCAATCACATGCGGGTCCATCCGATTGCTGCTCGTACGGAACACGCGGCGGGCGGTGAAGCACTGAGCGACAGTTCTCGCAGGAGATTGCCGGGATCGCTGGTCGAGGCAGCACAGGTGTGTGCCGATTGGACTGCGTTGCCAGGAAAGCCGTGACTTTCGAACTGTTGAAATGTCCCACCAACGGCTGAGTCCCTCAAGCGCTGCGGTCCAACATGACACGGCTTTGAGACGGGCTGTACAGCACCCATCCGCATTGCAAGCAGTTGAGTTGTCCTGGCTGATACTGCACATCACCTGTGCAACCACTCCGAGGACACGCTTTTTGATAAACCGCGGTCGCACCTCCACGGAATGTCACGTCGTGTGTTTGGTTGTACGCGGGCAGCGGCTTTCGCTGCTTAACTGCGGTCGGACGCCGGGTAGTTCGGGGACGCGCATGACCAGACTTCGACAGACGGTAAGGTCCTTTTGGCATAGAACCATCCAGGACTGAGCCGTTGAGCGATTCAACGCGTTCCGCCGATGGTGCATCGACAGAACCATCGGCGGTCCGATCGGCAGAATCATCACCCCAGACCAGCATCTCGTCACTCTCAACGCGGCTGAACAGTTGGGATTCGTCTTCTGAAGTTCTTGGCTTTCCGAATACACCCTTTGCAGCGATGATCCTGCTCACCGTCCGACCAGACACGCCAAATCGTTCGGCCAGTCCGTTGACCGTTTCTCCCGCCAGCCTCGCAGCAAAGACACCTGCATAGAGCCGATGTTTTTCAGACTGATGAGGTGTGTAAGCGGGGTTTTCGAACTTGCATTGAGGCAGCGGACATTTGAGACAGGATGGTGAGACATCGCAGCCTGTATCCGCCATTGGTACGTACTCGCTCAAGCTGCCTGCTCCCATACTGCCGGGTCGGTGTGTGTGTCCTCCTGGCAAGGGCGACATAGATTTGCGCCTTCAGGAGGTCGGTTCATGCAGCGCGGATCACATATCTCGCAAGTGCATCCGCCTGCCGTTATCGGTCTAAACACCACCAATGATTCCTCCCCACCTTCCTGTTCACTAACAGAACCGAATTCACCCATCGTTATGTGCCGGGTGTTGGCGCCAGGGACACGGACATTTAGGGAAGTAGGCGCACGCGCCGTCACCCCACAACCTGCAATGGCGTTCATCCCACATGGCGGAGAAGTACGGCGTGTGATGCCATTCGCCGAACGTGTGAAACATCTCCAAATGGCGCAGCGTCAATCGTTGCTTCGCAGCAACGGATGAGGGACTTACTTCTCGGTTGACACCGGTATCAGCGGGCCTCTTCATTGAATGCTGCTGAGAGTCCGGCTGATCACACGATCTCAAGTTTCTGGCGTCAACATCCGAGTCAGATTCAGCGCCGCGCAGACGTTCCAATCCGAAGTGCCTATCGTCTTCCTTCTTACCACCCATCTACTACAGGGCTTCATTGAGTACCCGTTCGTAGACCTCCGCCCCTGTAGCAGTTCTTGAGACCGTTGCTCGCTCGGTGTCAAACCTGCGAAGACCCATCTCATCCATGCGGTCGGCGAGATCGCGCAACGACATCCGGAGCCGCTCCCGCATGAGCATTTTCTGGTCTGGTCTGATCTCCTCATCGAGCCAGCCCTGCATCATCAATGCGCTACCCGCGTGCCCTTCAAGCGTGTCTCGTAACCAGGGACGTGTTTTCTGCCTGATGCTGCTCACATGCCCACCTTCCAACCGGTCCTCCGGTTTCGTTGGCCTCGCAAAACGGGCCAGTCGGCTAATCTGTCACCTGAGCGAAACCGGAAGGTCGGCGACGGTCTTCTCGCAAGCGCTGCTCAGGCGCATAGGAATAGCGAGTGACCGGTCGCGGCCGGGACCGCGGGAGGGCTCGAAAGCAGTGGAGTGCCTGCCTCCTGCGTGGCGGACCTTCCGGCCTCGCTCAGGAAACAGGTTTTGGTGCAGGGCCTGAAGCTGTGTGCTTGCGGCCTTCGTCAATGGCGGTCAGGGCAGTGTGGTAGTCGGACTCGCCCAGACCATGTGGCAGAGGGGCTCCGTACAGCTCAAACCGTGACAGCGCCCCTGAATCGATACCCAGTTCATCCGCCACATCCTTTGCCTGAATGCGCGCCTTCCGGCGCTCGGCCCTCAACATTGAATGTCTCTTCACTACCACACGCAACCCCACTTGATATCTTGAAATATCCCGAAACGAGATATTTGATACAGCTACGCTATCCTTTTGCGCCGAAGATTGTCAAACATGTCATGGCATGTCCTGCCTGATTCGGTTATCAGAGATAACCGCCGGTGCGGCATAATCGAGTGATGGCTGACCTAACCGGGGACTTCGATGCCGGTCCACCTTTGCTTGAGACCAAGCTGTTCAAGCCGGAATGGCGGGATCGGCTTGTCTCGCGTCCTAGACTGGTCAAGCAGATAGAGCAGGGCATCGATCGGAAGCTGACACTCGTCTCGGCCCCGGCCGGCTTCGGTAAATCGACGGTTCTTGCCGAATGGCTCGCCAGTTCATCGGCGGCCAGCTCAACGACAGCCTGGGTCTCCCTCGATGAAGGTGATGGTGATCCAGCCCGATTCTGGGCGTATGCCATAACTGCCATGCAGAGAGTCGAGCCAACGGTGGGCACGCGCGCGCTTGCAACTCTTCGCGCTCCGCAGGGTGCTCCACAGGAAATCGCCTTTGAAACGGTTGTAGGCTCGCTGATCAACGAAATAGCTGAATCACCTGAAATAGATGCCAGTGCCGATCGAAAACTGATTCTCGTGCTCGATGACTATCATCTCGTCGACTCGGATCAGGTGCACGAAAGCGTCGGCTTTCTCATTGATCACCTGCCCCCACAGATGCATGTTGTTGTCACCGGCAGGGCAGAGCCACCGTTGCAGATTGCCCGGTTAAGAGCCCGGAACGAACTCACTGAACTTCGTGCCGATGATCTGCGATTTTCGGCTAATGAAGCGAAATCTTTCCTGTCCGTTACGCCTGGGATCCAGCTTGATGCCGGCGATGCGGAGTCTCTGGAACAACTGACTGAAGGTTGGATCGCCGGACTTCAGCTGGCAGCACTTTCACTGAAGGACCGCAAAGACGTTTCGGAGTTCCTCCGTACATTTACCGGCGACGACCGTTACATAGTCGACTATCTCGTTGAAGAGGTGCTGAAACGACAGCCAGATCCGGTACGAGATTTCTTGCTGGAGACCTCGGTCTTTGACCGGTTCAACGGCGTTCTGTGCGACGCGGTGACCGATGCGGACTCCGGTCAGCAGATGCTTGAGAGACTTGAGCGGGACAACCTGTTCCTCGTACCCCTGGACGGGCAGCGCAACTGGTATCGCTACCACCACCTTTTCAGTGATGTTCTCCAATCGCGGCTGGAGCTGGAGAAGCCTGGTCAGGCCCGGAAACTCCATCAGCGGGCGTCAGCCTGGTTCGAAAAGCACGGTGCGATTGTCGATGCCATCGAGCAGGCACAACTTGCGAATGATCATGAATCCGTGGCGCGTCTCGTTGTTGCGGAGTTCGATGAGTTCGACAGGGTGGGTCGGCACACGTCTCTGTCCCGGTGGCTCCGGTCATTGCCGGAATCGATGATCGCTGAAAGACCGCGTCTGGCGGTCATGGTTGCATTCGCTTCCCTGGTTACCGATCACAACAACCGGGCGGCGCGCGAGTATTCCGCCCACGCTGAGGCCGCGATCACCCAAATCGAAACCGGAGGAGACAGCACTTTTGACGATATCAATGGCACCGTCATTGGACCGGACGGTCTCGAAGCACTCAAAGGAGAGCTGCTGGCACTCAAGCTGTTCCACTCGGGCAGAAATCTGTCGATAGAGGAGTTGACCGCAACGGGCAAGCAGGCACTTGACCTGCTGCCGCGTTCAAGGCGACGTGTCCGAGGCATGCTCAACATGATGCGGGCCGGTCTGAAGTTGGAGACCGGTGATCTGGCAGATTCGCTACCCGAACTTCAGCAGATCATCACGGAGGCAAGGCAAGACGACAACCCGATGTTGCTCTCGACGGCCCTCACTTTTCGGGGCAACGTTCTTGTGGCACTTGGCCAGCTTGATGAAGCGCGTCGATCCTACGAGGAGTCACTAAGCGTGAGCCTCGAGTTCGCCGGTGAATCGGGTGACACGAGCAGCATGCCCGGCGTTCACCTCAGCGAACTGCTGCTGGAGCGGAATGAAATTGATAGCGCGGTGAAGCATGCGGAAAAGTCTCTGGAAGTGGCTAATGCCGGCCCGACCAGGAGCCCGGTTCTGTTTGCTCGCGCCACAGCCGCAATCGTGTTCGCGGAGGGAGGGGATAGAGACAGAGCACTCGAACAGCTGGAGTCCGCTCGTGACTTCGTCCACGGCTCAAGTGACTCCCGCTTTGAGTCGTTTTTTGCATCGCTAGAGCTCCGAGTATTTCAGTTGATCGGGGACCTGGAATCTGCTTCGAATGTTGTCAGGAGACGGGGGCTGACCCCGGAAACTGAAGTGGTGCAGGAGAACGATCTCGAGATCAGCGCGTTCGCCGAATACCTGATCGCAGTTGGTGACTACAGAGGTGCGGTCAGGCTTCTCACGAAGCTCCTGAGCATTGTCCGCGGACGCGGGCATCTGCAGTACGAAATCAACACTCTAACGCTGCTGGCCATGGCTCATGAACGCGCCGGCCAACGCAACCTTGCGCTTAACTCTCTGGGGCGCGCGACCGCGCTGGGTGAGCCGGGCCGGTTCGCCAGGACGTTTACAGGCCGTGGTAGGGTCGCCAAAGAGCTGATTGGGTTGCTCGTCATGTCCTTCAGCCGGAGCCGGACTCCAAGAGAAGTAGGCTCGGTCTCGTACTTACACAGCTTGCTGAAGGATATTGATCGCGCCGAATCAGGTGCGATGAAATCCCCGGCGTCTGCATCGCTTCCTGAGCAACTGACAGCACGCGAAACAGAAGTGCTGCGACTGGTTGCCGCGGGCATGCGAAACCAGGAGATTGCAGATGCGCTGTTTATCAGCCTGGCGACGGTGAAACGGCACATCGCAAACGCGTACGGCAAGCTCGGAGTCACTCACAGGACCGAAGCTGTAGCCAGAGCCGGCGAACTCAGGTTGCTGTAGCCAGCCGTCCTCGCACCTCGTCGTGGAGGTGCAGATCCTCCTGAGAATTACACCCCCCTTCTACACCCTTGGGCTGATTCGGTCGCCCCGCACTACTCATAGCTTTGTCTTTGCTTACAGGATGCCGTAAGTGGAAGTGGTGCCCGGAATTCTTGGGAGGAAATCCATGTCAATCACACTGAGCGAGACGATCGAAATCAAGCGGCCGGTCGAAGAGGTTTTCGCCTACGTCACCGATCTGCGGAACGACCCGGAGTGGCAGAAAGGCCTAGCCGAGGCGACTTACACGTCAGATGGACCGGTTGATATCGGAACCACTGGTGTTCACCGGGCCGGAGCTATGGGTGTCACGGTGGAGATCGGCTGGGAGATCTACGAGTACGAAGAGTCGAAGCGCGCCAGTTGGAAATTCGTTTCCGGTCCTTTCGAAGGAAATGAAAACTATGTCTTGGAGTCGACGCCGACCGGCACGAAGTTCATGCACTCGGCAGAACTTCAACCAAAGGGAGTGCTTCGATTCCTCGCACCTGTCGCAGGCGGCCTCTTCGCGAAGCAGTCTGCCGAGAACGTTAGGACGCTGAAGAGAATTCTGGAGTCGCGCTGAAGCTGGCGTTCGGGATCTGGAAGAGATGAGGCTGGTTCGGCTCATGCCGGAGTAGTAGATGGAGTTATGAGTTGACTGAGTACGCAGTTCGTGCCGAAGGACTGGCACGCAAATTTGGCGAGGTTGCCGCAGTGCGCGGTATCAACCTCACCGTTTCACAGGGAGAGATCTACGGATTTCTGGGTCCTAACGGGGCAGGAAAATCCACCACGGTCAGAATGTTGACCACATTGCTGGCACCCACCGGCGGCAGAGCGGTTGTGGCGGGCGGTGATGTTGAAAAGGATGCCCAGAGCGTTCGCTTAAGAATCGGCGCCGCTCTGCAGGAGGCCGCTCTTGACCACAAGCAAACGGGCAGAGAACTACTCGTTTTACAGGGACGGCTGTACGGGTTGTCTGGCCGAGACATCGCTAATCGCATTGACCAGCTTTCTTCGCTGATCGACATCGGCGATGCGTTCGACAGGTTGATCGGTACCTACTCGGGTGGCATGAAGCGCAGGTTGGACCTCGCTGCCGCACTGATTCACAACCCGGAGGTGCTGTTCCTGGACGAGCCAACGACTGGACTTGACCCGCTCAGTCGGTCGCGGGTTTGGGAAGAGGTACGCCGCATAAACCAGGAACTGGGTGTGACGATCTTCCTTACGACGCAGTACCTGGAAGAGGCCGATGAGCTGGCAGATCGCGTCGGCATCATCAGCCAGGGTCAGATCGCGGCCGAAGGCACTCCCGTTGAGCTGAAACGGGCGATCGGATCCGACGTGATCATCGTGCGCATTGACGGTGAGCCCGAGACTGCCCGCCAGGTGGTGTCACAGGTGCCGAGGGTAGAGCAGGTAGACGCTCGTGGGAGCGAGTTGATTGTGAGCGTCAGCAACGGAGCCGAACTCATCAGCGATGTTGCGATAGCGCTCAACCGGTCGGGGGTGCAGATCGAAGAGATCATGCTTCGCACACCGACTCTTGACGATGTTTTCCTTCAAGTTACAGGCGAGCGGATGCAGTCCGATGAAACGCCAGGAGAGGCGGCATGACAGCGGTATCAATAGAGGTTGAAGAAAGCACTGTAATCAGCGCGAAACGCGCTGGTTTCCTGCGAGAGGTGATGGCGGTTGCGGTGAGGTCGCTTCGGTCTGTCACCCGGGATGCAGAAGGCGTTATACCGCCTCTCGTGTTCCCGGTGTTCTGGTTCGCGGTCGCAGTTGGAGCGTTGCAAGATGTGGCTGAAGGCATACCGGGCGTCGACTACAAGGCGTTCCAGCTTCCGGTCGCCATCATCTTCGCGGTGACAGGAGTTTCGCGTGCGGTAACGCTGGTGACAGATATCCAGTCCGGCTACTTTGATCGCCTTTCAATGACGCCCGTGAACAGGCAGGCGCTATTACTTGGCATGATGGTCGCTGACTTCGCACTGGTCGTCGCCCTCAGCCTGCCTGTGCTTGTCGTCGGGTTTGTGCTTGGCATTGGCTTCGAAAGCGGACCTCTCGGAGTGCTCGCATTCGTTCTGATCGGTGGCCTCTGGGCCCTGGCCTATGCAGGGTTCCCGTACGCAATCGCCCTCAAGACCGGAAATCCGGCAGCGGTTAACTCATCGTTCCTGCTGTTCCTGCCGTTCGTTTTCCTGACGACCATCTTTCTTCCGAGAGATGCGATGACTGGTTGGATGGCGACGGTAGCCGACTACAACCCGGTGACCTACATACTGGCTGCCCTGCGTTCGCTGATCTCCGAAGGGTGGGATGCCGAGGCGCTGCTGGCAGGAATCGGAGCCGCACTGGCGGTCGGACTTGTGAGCATGTCGATAGCTCTGTTCACGCTCAGGCAAAGAGTACGCAACAACTGAATCCGGTTGCATTCCGGAGAGCCCGTTCTAATCTGCCCCGGTCCTTTATGTGGCCGGGGCAGAACCGCATCTGTGACATGAAAGTTGTCAGATATGACAACAGGGTTCACAATACGGAGTATGCCGAATCAGCATGGAATAGACGGGACGGATAGCCACTCCGAGACCACTGGAAACCCGGAAGTTGGAGGGCGTCTGAAGGCGGCCCGGCTTGCTGCCGGTTTCACGCAGCGAGGCGCTCTCGCCGCGCTCGGCCGCAGCGTCCTCAACAACAGCTGGCTCTCCAACAAGGAGACTGGCAAACGCGCCCTCAACCAGGACGAACTGGCTGGCTTTGCAAACCTGTATGGAGTGAGCGTCGACTCGCTGCTCGGTCTCAGCAACACCGGCCCTGAGAACATCCTGGAACGGCTCGGTTCGATCTCCGAGTCACTCGTTGCAGTGCCTGTCTATGGCATGGAAGCACACGCCGGTTTCGCATCGGGTTCGATACATGACTACGTCTACAGCAACCCGCCACCGACTGCCGTTTCAAGACGCCTTGCCGCGCTGCGAGTGCGAGGCGACTGTCTTGTACCGGACGTGATGGATGGCTACCTGATAGTTGTTGACGGCGAACGCACCGCGCAGCCGGGCGACATCATCGTGATCTCAGACGGCGAAGAGGTAAACGTCTGTCGCCTTGAACTCCGCGACGGCAAGCCTGTCGCCACCAACAACGACGGCACCCTTGATCTAGAGCAGGTTACGATAGAAGGCGTAGTGATCCAGATCAGCCGGGATTTGTGATGGATTCCTTGGGCTACAGCGATGAGTATCAGGTAGATCCATGGAACGGTGAACTGGTTCAGTCCATTGAAGCGGCTCGCGCCAGGATGACGGCGAATTCCCAAGCAGCGATCCATATCCGTGACCTCGCACTCCTCAGCTTTCTCGATTTTCAACAATCCGCAAGTGAGTACGGCGAACCGGCGAGTCTTCTGGATGCGGCGACAGCGTTGTCACCTGAAGATGCTGACATCTGCTTCTGGCGTGGCTACGTGAGCGAAATCAGAGACCATGACTTTGCATTTGCAACCTCCCAGTATGAAAAGGCGCTGGAACTCAGCCCGGATCATCTATACGCACTGCAAGTATCCGCGACTGACGGCGGGCTGGAAGAAAGAGTCGAACGACTGCAGCGATGCCTTGAACTGCAGCCTAACGACATAGGTGTACTTGAATGGCTTGCCAACGTCTACATCGAGTCTGGAGATGTGGCTTCCGCACAAAGTACCTTGCGTGAAACGTTGGAAGTTGATCCGTTCAAGGAGACTAAGTACGGCTACATGAACGAGTACATCAACGACGTTTTCACGCAGTACAACCGGGCCGATAAGGTTCGTGCTGAAGCACGTGATCGGTTGGACAAGTTAAGGAACCCGACCAAAACAACTAGTTTCTGGTCACGCCTGCGAGGCAGGACCGGGCTGGGAGGCTAACCGTCTGAAGAGGGTGACTGAAAGGCCCGCCTTTGTAAGTCGCTCACCGCATGAACGGTTCTACTACTCCTGCGAGCGCGTCTGTGATGCGAAGGGTTGCTGCAGGTGAGATCGGTTCAGGCAGGGCGTCGATGGGCCAGAATTGGACCGCGGTGCTTTCGTGGGAGACGGCGATCTCACCGCCGGTGCGCTCGACCTCGTAAAGACCGATTACGTACTGGACGAGCGTCGTGTTCCCCTCATTGTCGTAGCGCATGATCGAGTGATGAGCGGGGTCCGAGTAGACACCGACAAGGCGCTTAACACGGGTCTCGATGCCCGTCTCTTCCCACATCTCACGCACCGCGCACTCCGCCATGCTCTCGCCGGCGTCCATGCGGCCACCGGGAAGTCCCCACAGTCCATTATCAGACCGTTTTTGCAGCAATACCTCGCCGTTTTCAACCAGCACCGCGTTGGTCCCGGCGGCGACATAGTCGATAGGCTTCGGCAGGGGAGTGCCTGTCTGGTCTTTCATACCGCGCCATGATTCGCTCTGTTCAGACATTGGTAGCTTCCTCGTGAATTAGTTGCTTCGGATACTATCCTGCACCTGCTGACGGATCGATCACTCGAAATCGCGAGCGAGAAACGAGACCGGTGATCTTCGTCGAGACCCGGTGCGTAGGAAATGCTGTGCGGACTCTGGTTACAAGGCTTGCGGTTTTGTCACTGCTACTGGCAGTGGCTGCTGTCGGGTGCACGGCCAACTCTCAGCCAACCGTCACTCCAACCGAACCGCCTCGTCCAACGCGGTCTGTGCCTGAACAGCCGCCGGTCAGCCCGTTCGACCTGATATCGACAGTCTTCCCGGCAACTCCTACTCCGACGGCGCTGCCAGTGCCTGTGTCGACAGTAATCGAACGTGCTGGCGGCCTGCCGATCCTCCCGAATCCTACCGCTGCCAGCATATTCAGAATCACGCCGACGCCGTTCGTCGCCGCTCCGGGACAGACGGTCTTCGACGTGGTCGTTCCGATTAACATTCAGCCTGTGTACGGCGGCGGCTCGGTCTGGTTTCCGGACGCGCAGTTCGTGGTGCGAACCGACCTGACTGGCGAACGCACCGGAACATTCCAGGTTGCTCGTTCGGGGCCGATTTCGATCGCGTTCGGCGTCGATCACGTCTGGGTTCTCGATGCTGGTGAAGGTGAACTCCGAAAGGTGACGACTGAAGGTGAAACGGTGGCGCGGGTACCTGCACCGTTTGGAGACGTCCTGACATTCAATGCCGGCAAGGTGTGGGTTTACAGCAGAACCACCGAACGGCTGACGAGCTTCGACCTTGACGGAGAACAGACTGGCACGTTCCAGATCGATGCAACACCGGGCACTTTCACGATATCTGACGACTCGCTGTGGGTTTGGCGCGGTACCGAACTATTGCGAATTTCGATGGAGAACGAGGTTCTGTCCACCTGGGAAGTCCCGGAGTATCCAACGGAATCACCGTCAGCGACGCCGATGCTGCATGTCGTTGAGGGCCAGGTCTGGCTGACTGGATACTCCTACTCCGAAATCGCCCGCCTTGACGTGGCTATTGGCAGGGCGCTGGCGATTCCACTGCTGTTCCACGAAGAGTTGGAGTTCGTGCCGCGGGACATGCTGGCGATGGGCGCCGTTGTGCTGGAGAACAGTGTCTGGATCTCCTATCCAAGGTGGCGAGTCCCATTGGATGAGTTTGGGTCAGCAAATTCCCAGTTCAGGCGTGTCGAAGTGTTTGACCTGGAAGGCGGTACCTATGGAGTTCTCGCACTGGAAGAGCCATTCCTGGAGATGACCCTGACATACATGGCGGAACCTGACGAGGTATGGATTCTGCGGAGCAAGGCGCCCGGAGCGTCGCTGTTCCAGCGATTCAAGGTCACGGACGTTGTGCAGTGATCCGGCATAGGGTCTGTGTTCGTGCGTAACTTCCGGATCTGACAGAACTGCTAGTCTCGCCTGAACAGGGCTCGTGTTCACCGAATATCCGGGGAGTCGAACCATGAAACGCAGTATTGTCTCGATACTCCTGCTAGCCGTCGCAGCCCAGGCGATGGTGCTCAGCGCCTGTTCGTCTTCACCTAGCGACATCGATCTTGGCCCAACGCCAACTGCGGTTGCACCGGCAGCTCTCGAACCTCTGCGCGGTTTCGAAGGTACAGACGAGCTGTTTGAGGCCCAGTTGCTTGTGAGCAGGGCAGAAGTCCGTAAGCACGTTGACGATGGTGCTGACGACGAAGTGATCGACTTCGCAATCCGTAGGGAAGGCGGCCGGCTAATTCGTGTGATCTGGAAAGTCGTGGTGGATGATGCCCGCAAGTTTGAGGCGTTCCGGCTGGAGTGTGAATGCACGCCGTTTCCTAACAACTTCAGTCACTGGATCGACGAGAAACTGGCAGTAACCGACGCTTTTGTAAGAGATGAAGAATCAGCACACCTGTCAACATCCCGGCCTCGTCATTTCTCGAACCTTGACGATGTCCGCACCGCTCTGGCCCCGTTCATCGTGGAACTCACACGCGAAGACTACTCGCAGCGCCCCAACTACTTGAGCATGTTCGTGTCCAATCTTTTCATGGATGATCCGCTGACTGACGAAGCTGTCGCGACTCAGATCGTTGCGGATCCTCGCGATTTGCGAGTTCGCAGTTCGTTATGGCTCACTGAAGACGTTGAGTGGCGACTCAATGTTGGAGCGCTTTCTCTGCCGCTCACCGAGTTTGAGGCCGAGCGTCCCGCTAGCGAAAAAGAGCTGCTCAGAGCATTCATCACAGCACTTGTTGAACATGACCATGCTCGATTCCACCAGTCACGTCATGTAGAGACCTCCCGCCTCTACGAATTCGCGGCAACGGTGCTGGCCGTGACGCCAGGATTAAGCCAGTCCGAACGGGTTTCGTTTGAGGACGCCGCGTCCGAGCTTTTCGTTCGCAACGAATCGGAGGTGATCGCTGCGGTCATCCTGGAGTTGCGACGCGCTGGAGTTGATGCGGAAGCGATGAAGCAGGTCGCAAACATTCTGCGAGGAAGCGAGTCATACGAAGACGACGATCCTTCTCATATTGCGGTGGTGAACCTTGCCGAAGAATTTTCTCTGTATCTGAGCGTCACGGAAGGTGCCCGCGATTCTTCAATTGCCGAATCGGTTCTCCCAACCGTTGGATCGGTGGCGGTACGTAAGGCGCTGGATGGGGCGCTTCATCGTGTTCTCATTGACGAAGTTCTTGCGAACACTGTGGAGCGGGAGATAGCCGCCGGCCAGATAACTGAACGCACCGGGAGTCCAGGTCAGTATGAATTCAGCCACAGATCGTTCCTCTACGATCAGGACAATCTTTCACCGGACCGAATCTACGCAGAGTTGGAGGCGCATCCGGATCTGCTCAGGAACCCGAGAGGGGAGCACTGAGAATCTGCCAGGATTCCCGTCGGCTACTCGGGTTCCTGTCCTGCCGGAAATAGCGAAGTGATAGTGATGTCGTTCGACCTGTCAGAACGGTCATAGCAACTAAATGCGCGGGCAAAGTAGACGTACTGAAGTCCGGGGATCGGCCGCCTGTTTGGCACGATGCCGCGGTCGTCAATCACCACTGTGCGACCGGTCTGCTCTGACACATCAAGCTTCGTGGAATCGGGAACAGGAATATCGGTTCCAACAACAACGGACTGGTTCAGCGCATTGATCAGCGTTCTCTCGAGAACAAACCACTGCTCATTGTCGGACTCATCCCTTAGCTCGGCCCTGACTATTAGCGTTTCAGGGTCCTGTGTAACGCTTAGCAGTGTCGGCGCCACCGGTCTCGAACTGACGGAGCAGCCGTCATTGTCATCGTCGAAGAGATCGGTGCTCAAGAGAAAGGGCACAAAGATCGCAGAGAACAGCCCCACGATTATTCCGAAGATCAAGACCAGGTGAATCTGCTCAATCAGAAACTCTTTAACGGTTTTGAACAAGGACAGAGACCTTTAGTGGAAGGGAATGATCAGGACCACGAAGAATCAATAGTGATCGCGGTTCACGCGCAGCGCAACAGGAAATTCGAATCCCGATGACCTTTTCCCGGGATTTGAAGCGTCGCTGAATCTCCTTCGTCCGACCTTTGGAGACTCATTCGGAACATTTTCTGGCCAGTCTCATCGAGATGCGTAATCACACCAGCCTGTCAGAGACACAGGTTGTCTCATTCCGTAAAGGTGTTCCGTGCTCCGCATCGGATTTGTGCAGCTTGCAAGAAAAAACTTTGGTTACAATCCCCCTGAATGCGGCTCCCGCCGATCGAATTAATGGAAGAATGGAGTGAGCTATGAAGAAATTCGCAGTGCTCGTTTTGGTTGCCGTAGCAGCCGTAATGTTCACGGGCAATGTGGCGTCGGCGAATAATGGAGTTACCGGCCCAGGTCAAGAACAACTCGAAATCATTCTTTACTACACCATTGTTGAAGAGACCGGGTCCCCGGCGTCTGATGACGGGGTTATCAAGAACCTTGGAGGCGCGATCTCCGGAGGCTTCTACGGCAATACCTCCAACTCTGGTGTCGACAGCGATGCTCCTGAATCAGGCAATGGCGTAACTGCCCCAGCTTCGCCCGGTCCTCTGGTCGGCGGCTGCGCGAGCGGTCCTGGAGCTTCTCTCGGACATGCGATCACTGGAAATGGACCAACGGCCGTTCCGGCTAACCCTGACGCAGGGCCTAGCTGCTAACGAGCTTTCCAGGTGAGAACGGACATGGCCGCCCCGAATTTCGGGGCGGCCATCTCTTTTGAACCTTACGAGTGTCCTCTATGCCAGTTGGACAGGCACCGACCGATGGATTTCGACGTCCCTCATTCGAGGCATGTCGAAGTGAACACTGACGAGGTAGCGGTGCCCCTTTTGTGTCGTTCGCCGAACAGCCGGAGGCTTTATCTCAAATTGAATATCAAATATCTCGGTGCGGTGCCTTATTACACCATCGGCGAACAACCTCTCACGTCCGATGGCGATGCGGTCCACCTTCTCTGATGTGATCCGCTTGTTGAAACTTGCAAGGCCTACCGCACCGCCACTTTGCACACTCGCTCGCGCTGTCTTCGGATCATGGACACTCCGGACTGCAGAGTGCGTGTATCGGTGCTCCTGCACAAGCTCTACCACGGCTCTACGCACTGCCATGCCTGGCCTATCGGTGTGGACAGTCACTCGGGCACGTAGTTCGTCGCCTTGCCTGTAGGAGTCTTTGTCGAAGCTGATGTCGACCTTTGGTGCAGACCTGAAGTAACCAATAGGCATTTCTCACCTGAATCAAGATAGCTCTGTGGCCCCTGTGAACCCGACATTCGGGGACAGATTCACAAAAGCATGCGAATCAGTCTTTCTCTGCTCCAATTCGTCACCGAGCTTTGCGATGCAAATCATATTCGTAGACCAACTCTGAAGATGTGGCGAATCGTATCATCACCTGTCTTTATTGACTCTCAGGGAACCTTTTCTGTCGCCGTCCTGTTGTTATAAGTGACGGCGATACGAGAGTACGAGTCAAGACGTGCAGACAGACCCGAGAACAGCACACTTAGAGAGGGAAGCAATCCTCCGTTGCCAGCAAGGCGACAGGGAAGCGTTCCGTCGTGTGCTGGACTTTCATGGAGACCATCTCTACCGAACAGCACTGCTCATAACCAGGGATGCGAGCAGAGCTGATGAAGCTGTTCAGGAAACGCTGAATCACCTTCATCGGGCTGGCTGGGTCTGCCACCAGTGCCCTGCGAACCTAGACCGGGGCAACTGCGATCTTCATCCCGTCTACGAATCTTTGGCGTATCCCGCGACTCTCAATCGAATTGGAGAGTCCAATCCATCTCATCGAACTCTTTTGATGTGAAAGTACGATTGAGTACAGTCTCTCCGCTCGGAGTAATCACCATTACTCTAAAGATGCCATTGGTTGTTTTTGGATGGGCGGATGATTTTGGGAACAAGGTCAGATCCTTGGAAGATCTCGCCTCAACCGTGTGTTTCCAGACAGGACTCTCAACAGAGGTACTGCTATCGAATCCGGCGCCGGAATAGTCGGAAGGTTGCAAATCGCCGCGAACCAACACGGCGTCGTCGAGGTTGTTGACGATCGCGATATCAGGGATAGGTTCGTTCCCTTCCGTTAGGTCGCACCCGACGACCATTAAGACGCAAAGTAATACCAAAGCGAATGAGGGTAGGCGTTTGTTGTTCATTGAGCTGTCCGGCCAGAATGCCATTTCAGGCCCTTTTGTAAGATTCGCTTAATGGATGGTGAACAGTCGACTCTCAGCAACTGGATCGCATTCGCGGCCTTGCTCATCATTGGTGCACCTCTGCACCTGCTCGGGTGGATCTATGGGCTCCCGTTGCTGTACGACACGGGCCGTTACTGCTCATTCAAGGGCGTGTTGATCGTTGCGCTGGCCATCATTTCATGGTGGATTGGTCTCATATTGCTAGTCAACGGAATAAACTGGCTCGTCGACTGACAGTTCAGGCCCTTTCGTCAGCGCAGCTACAATTAGTCAATGACAATTTGGCTCACACTCACCATCCTCGGCGCCCTGGCTCTGCTTGACATCTTAAGCGGGCTCAAATTGCTTGCCCGAATCGAAGGACGGAACAGCCGGAAAGCCTATTTTCCCGGACATAAGGAATATGCCGAAACGATCGAATCTCGCGCCGAGGTCTCCGCACTTGAGGGTAAAGACAAGGCACGTTCGGAAATGGAGCACATGTACCTGCCAGAGCGCTCGTCGAGGTTTGCCTGGATACAAGGCATTGGCGGTGGCTGGCTACTCTTTTGGGGGTTGATTGGACTGCTGTCATCCTAGCGATGGTCATATCACGCTCTTCTATAAGCTTCATACATGGAAATTGGCACGCCGGCTGAGCAGATCCTGGGGTCACTAGCATTTATATTCTGGGCGATAGTGATGATTGTCTTCAGGCGATCATTTGCTCGGTATCATCTCCACTATCCACCAAGCCCTAGAGCAATTGTGTTCACTTCTAGCGTGTTGGGGGTTGTAGGGGTTGTCTTCCTCGTTCACGGGTTGATTCGAGTTTTTACCGAGTGACCATTCACGCTCATTTGACTTGTCTAGGGGTTGATATCTAGAAACCGAAGAGTTGAGAGAGTGATAGAAAAACGAAGAACCCCAGTGCGACGAGTAACAACCAACGACTATGTACGAACGGCAGACGGTACGGTGATTTTTCGCGGATGGTCCTTACGAAGGCGTGCACAAATACAATCCCGATGAACAAAGCGACAACACTCAGGACTATGTAGGTTTCGATTGCCATAGAACGTGAGTTTCTTCGGTTCAGCGTTGGGAGTCCGCCACTTGAGACATCCTACCGCGGTTATCCGCACCGAACGACTCTGCCGCGCATCAATGGTCAAATCACCCTACTTCGTAACATTGTGTCCTCACGTTTTCAGGAGAGGTAACAGTGAATATTCCCACCGAACCGGATACCAGTCAGCGAATGTCAGACAGACGCGATTTAGCTCGAACTTTGCTCACCGCTGCCGCAACCATTCTCGGCCTCACTACCGCATTCTTATCGGCGAGAGGGAGCCAACTCGATTTCATACTCACCCTTCATCTTGCTTGGTGGTCCCTCGGGATCTCAATGGCAGTACACGCGTATACGTTGTATGCCTTCGGAGAAGGTGAGAAGATCGTTCAATGGAGAGGCAGCCCTGTGACCATCCGTGCTGGGTCCGCATTTTTCTTTATCGGCGTGCTCCTTCTTTTAGTTTTCGGCTCGGCAAACATCTGACGAACTAAGCCGTTTCGTAAGATGTGTGCATGGATCGACAACCTCATCCCTCCGAAGACCCGGATCGCGTACTCGAACCACCACAGATCCCTTGGGATTTCTTGCGGTGGGTTCTATTGTGGGCACTGCGAATCATCGTCGGAGTTGGTCTGTTCCTCTTTCTACTTTGGCTAGTGTTGTTTTTCTTCGGGCCATCGAGCGTTGAAGATGTCTTTGCCACCTGACTTTCTGCGTGGCTTTGCCATGCGCCGATTCCGCTTGCTGAAAGCCGGTTATTGAACACTGGCTTGAGTTTGAGCTCGACCTGCGTGGATGAACGCAGCTTCACGTACTCGGCATCCACCGCTTTAACCAGAATCCGATGCTATTTGCGGTTACCGAGAACGGGCGGATGCGATGGACCGAAGACTGGTCGATGCCGGTGCCAATTCCCGACAAGATCGGGTTGGAACGTGAGCAGATCGTTGCGATCTTTAATTACAAACCGGCGGCCAGTGAACCTATTCGGCGGCTGCTTGCAGGTTGTTGAGCTGGGAACCCATCAGCTTCCACTGGTTGTCCTGCCAGTCCCATACCTGCGTCTGTGAATGGCTGAGAAGACGCATCAGGTTGAGTTGCTTCGCGATCGTCGGAACAAGCGATGAGCACTCGACCTTTGAGACAAGGCGGAATCTGTACCCGGCTTTCATCAACTCACGGAAATTGAGGTCTGGCTGGATCGAAAGCTCCTGGCCAGGATAGATCGGACCATTGACCTTGTGGACGCTGTTCAGCACTTTGCGCGGCTTGGTGTGGCTGGTGGCGATCACGTCCATCGTGATGATGGTGTTGAGTGCCGGAACACCGCCCCAGTTTCGGAGCGTGACCTTCATGCCGGAGTAGAGCGTGCCGTCGATCTCGGCGGGACCGGCCAAGTCGAAGATGGCAAGAAGTGGCCGGTTGCGCGCCGAATACTGCCAGAACGCAACGCCAAATGCAGACAGTGTGAGCAGTATTAGTACGAAATTGAGGAGCACAAACGCTTCCGGTTGCTTCCAAACCCTTTTGAATTAACTTCAAGCATCTGTGCAATCGGTAGATTGCGCTTCGGCGAAACAGACATCCGGGCATGCGTGCAGAGCGCACAGTCCGCTGAGGGTAACTTGGAAGGTGCGGTAATGAGGTTGAACTACCGAACTGGTACTCCAAACGGTGTTGGGCTATGGTGCGCGCACTATGGAAAACAGGCCAGAACAGGACAAAGCAGCCGAGACAGAACTCAAGGGCCAGACGACCGAAGCGGCAGGCGAAAGGTACATCGGCGAGACCGAGAAGAACCTCGTCGTCACTGACTCAGCCCACAGACCGTGGTGGACTCGTCTCTGGGACAGAATCTTGATGCGCTGAAAGGCGCATTCGTCTGCCGCCTAGTCGCCCGCCACTGGTTCAGGATTCTTAAGGGCCTTCAAGCGGTCTTCCAGCTGCTCCTGGAGACCCTGCGTTTCAGACAGGTTCATGAACATTGTCGGAAACTCGACACCGTTCAACTTGATGATATTCGCCGGGATCGGCTCAATCGCAGGTGTGTCGAAGTCCAACGGCTCTCCAAACGCCAGCTTCAACACCGCTCCGACCGGATTGACACCGAAGCGCCTGTAGGTAGGAGAACCCGTCATTGGGAACCGGCCCGCGTTGATCTCCGTCACACGAGGGACGCCGTTCGCATCGATCTTGGTGTCAACAAAGAAGATGCCATGCGGTTCCTTAGAAACGGCTTTGATGGCTTTGATGCCGACCTCGCGAACTGATTCTGGAGCACCGGAAAGAGCCATTCTTCGGCTCCGAGAGCCACGAGAGATCTCGCCTTTTACGCCGTTGGGGCGCGTCCGGGATGCTGCGTAGATCAGTTCACCCTTGTTCCAGATTGTTTCGACCATGCAGTCTGCGCCGTCCACAACTTCAGCAGCGGTGAAGCTGCCCCAGCCCTTGTTCAGGTCGAGCCACGATATGGCGTCTGCCATGCTTGAGGTTCGGTAGGCACCTTTGCCACCTGCACCTCGGACAGCCCTGAGCCAGATCTCGCCGTTCAGTAGCTTGAACGCCTCTTCCAGGTCCTCGCGATTGTTGATGAAGACCGTCTCAGGTACTGGAATGCCGTTCTCTTTGTAGTACTCGATAGATTTCATCTTGTCCTGGGTCAACTCGAAGGCAGCCAACTCAGGAAGGAACATTCGCACTCCGAGATCCTTTTCCTGCAGGAACATTGGTATCTCATCATCATGCAAAGGCCAGAAAAAGTCAGGTTTGGTCTCGGCAATGATCTGACGCATAAGCGGCATGAAGGCCGGGTCTTTGATCCTTGGCACGAGAATCCGCTCGTCGATATTCGCTGCGTGGATGTGGAACGGATTCGAGTCGACGCCGATGATGTGCCACGGCTCGTCAAGATCTCTAACTGCGTCAATGATGGTTGTTGCCAGCGGTCCGCTGGCCATGGTGATGAGAAGCTTTTTCATAGCGTGATCTTCGAAATCTAGTTTCAGGAATCTGTGGTCCGCGTGGGATTATGTCGCGTGCACAGGCTCAGAGATGACGCTTTTGACTAGAAAAAGGGTGCCAAACAGGCTCAGGTCGGCTTGATGAATACGTATCTGATCAGGCGGATTCCTGATCGACCAACATCTCAAAGATGCGCACACCGTTGCGGTTATGTCGTCCAGGAACCCGAGAGAACCCGCAGTGCTCAAGGAACTTCGAATGTCCGGGGTGACGCTCAGGGACGATGGACTGCACGACGCGCACGCCCCGCTGCTTTGAGAGCTCGATAGCGGCTTTCGCCATTTCGCGACCGATGCCTTTACGCCAGTACACAGGATCAACCGCTGCAACCATGATCCGCTCACCAGGCGGTACGTTTCCCGCACGCGATTCTCGGTGCATCAGCAAAAAACCGGCCGGTTTAGAATCCCATTCAGCCAGGACCGATCCTTCCCAATCGGTTCCGAACGTGCCCATCTGGCACGCCGCTGCATACCAGGAACTGAAGGTGTCCCACGCCTCTGAACGATCGCTCAGTGGAATGCTGGAGTGGATTGCCTGAACAGCAGGCAGGTCAGCGGCGGTGAGCCGCCGGATCTGCAGCTCGGGTTTAGTCGTTGATCGACTGCCGTTGACTGTGACCAGATTGCTGTTGTTGGACTGCAAGACAATCCTCTTTTCAGGCTGTTCTGTCGAACCCAATTCTTGCTATTTCGGGCTGAGCCGGGGCGGCATGCTACCACGGATGGGTTTTCTTGCGCGGTGTCACTGAAAGGGCTACACGGTATCGGATTAACAGAACATGACCGTGAGCTCTTTTCGAGCGTTGTAACATCCGGGCTCGAACGTCATCGGATAGCTGACCCTGAGGTACTCAATTGGCGCTAATAAACAACTCGACAGAGGATCGCAAGCCGAACATTGTGTTGATTCTGGCCGACGATATGGGTTTCTCGGATATTGGCTCTTTCGGCTCGGAGATTCAGACGCCAAACCTTGATCGACTCGCCAATGGTGGGGTGCGATTTACCCAGATGTACAACTCGGCGCGATGCTGTCCGACACGAGCTTCCTTGTTGACGGGCCTCAATCCACAGCAGGCTGGCGTTGGTCACATGACAGGGAACCTTGGCACGCCCGCTTACCAGGGCTACTTGAGCGACAACTGCGTCACTATCGCGGAGGTTCTTGGCTCGGCCGGATATCGAACCTTCATGTCTGGCAAATGGCATGTCGGCGGGCATCACCCGGAGAGTGACCTTTCTGGCTGGAGGGCTGATGAACCGGGATTTCCGACGCCGCGTTCTCGCGGGTTCGAGAAGTACTTCGGGATTCTGACGGGCGGTGGTTCTTATTACTTCCCGCCGACTCTTCGCCGTGACGATACGTGGATAAGCGTTGAGGACTCAGGTTTTTACCTGACGGACGCCATCTCGGATGAAGCTGTCGGGATGATGGAATCTGCACTATCAGCTGATCAACCGTTCTTTCAGTACGTCGCGTACACCGCACCTCACTGGCCATTGCAGGCGCTGGAAGAAGACATCGCCAAGTACGAGGGGCGGTACTTAGACGGATGGGACAAGATCAGGCTGGAGCGTCACGAACGCCAGCGTGCCATGGGAATCGTCGACGCATCATGGGACCTCACGCCTAGGGCTTCTGAGGCTAAGCCATGGGAAGACATGCCTCATAAAGAATGGGAAGCGCTACGTATGTCCGTATACGCAGCCATGATCGACAACATGGATAAAGGCATCGGTCGGATAATCGCCAAGCTAGAGGAACATGGCCAACTTGAAAACACGCTGATCATGTTCCTGTCAGACAACGGCGGCTGTGCTGAGTTCTTGCAGGAAGAGGGCGATGCTACTGAGAAGAGCCGCTACAACGTGCCGACACCGGATGGACGACAGATGAGGATTGGCAATACGCCTGAAGTTGCACCGGGGCCGGATGACACGTTCCAGAGCTACGATCTGCCATGGGCCAATGCCTCTTGCACGCCGTTCCGACTGTTCAAGCACTGGACCCATGAAGGCGGGATCGCCACTCCTTTCGTGGTTCACTGGCCGGACAGAATCAACGAGCCGGGAATCGTCGATCGGCCCTCACACATAGTCGACGTAATGGCCTCCTGCGTCTCCGCGTCCGGTGCTGCTTATCCAACGGAGTACAAAGGAAACCCGATCAAGCCAGCAGAAGGGGAGTCGTTCCTCGACGTCTTCGAAAACGCAAAGGCGACGCGGCAGGCTCCGATCTTCTGGGAGCACGAAGGCAACAGGGCTATGCGGTTTGGTGACTGGAAACTCGTGAGCGAGTACCCATCCGACTGGGAGCTCTACAACATGCGAGATGACAGAACTGAGTTGCATGATCTCGCAACTGGTGAAAAATCCCGGCTGAAAGAGATGATCGGTGAGTACGAATCGTGGGCTGTGCGTGCCGAGGTTGACGTCAACATCTCACGCATTGGGGCTTCAGGACCGTTCTTCCCGGACTCATCTAACCACGCCCCCGGATATGGGGAGCGGAGCTAAACGGGCTGGCGGAGCATGGCCCAGATTGTGAGCTCTGGGTCCACCTCTAACTTTTCCGCCACCTCGAATCCGCGCTTCTCGTAATAGTCGACGTTTACCTGTGTCATCGTCTCGAGATAGATGGGGAGTCTGGCAGCCCGGGCCTTGGCTGCACCAATCTCAATTGCCGCGGTGCCCAGGCCGGTGCCCTGTGAATTCGGGTGCGTCCCCAGTATCTGCAGATACCAGTGTTCGCCAGGTGCGATCCGCTTATGCAGTTTCTTCATTGCGGCGTCCATGCGGTTCATTCGTCCCATGTTCCGGAAACCGACTCGAAATGGGAACTGCCAGAGGCCCGAAACGATCGTCCTCATGAGAGTAATTTCGGTGTTGCCGGGAGTAAGCCAGGCTGAGCCACCGCTCAATGCATCATCGGTATAGACCTCGCCATAGCGGGCGCAGTATCCGATCATCTTCTCCATGATCCAGGTGCCCTTGTTGATCCGCCTGGTCTCATCCGGAACCATCATCCGCAGCACCGGATCATCGAAAAATGCGTAAACCATGGATCGCCCAAGCGCAGACTCTTCACCGCGTCTGAGTGGTCGCAACGATACGGTCATTGATGGTTCCGCCGGAATAGTCTTCGGAGAGGTGATCTGATTGACATTTGCTCTGGGTGCCTAGTCCGCTACCCAGTTTGCGGCGTTGATCCTGGTTCCCGGGCCTGGATTCGAACCAGGATTGGAGGATTCAAAGTCCTCAGTCCTACCGTTAGACGACCCGGGAGCGCAGTTAACTAAGGATAGCGGAAGGGAGTCGCACGTTTGTGACCAGGTGAGCGCGGGAAGTCGCCGAGTTTTTCAGGCCCCGACACCGTTGGCCATGCCTGGGTGATTCCCGGTCGGAATTCAGGGGCCGGAACTCAGGCCGCCTGCTCCGACGCGGCTGTGCGCAGGACCACAGAGAAGCTGGACCCTGTTCCGGGTGAACTTTTTACGCTCACCGATCCTGAGTGAAGCTCAGCGATGCTCTTGACCAGCGCAAGTCCGAGTCCTGTTCCCGGTTCATTTCGGGTCAGTTCGGAATTCGCCCTGAAGAATGGCACAAACAGCTGCTTCTGGTCCTCTTCTGAGATTCCGAAACCTTCATCGCTCACCGTGATGACTGCATCGCTGCCGCGTCGATGGGTATTTACTGTGATCACAGTATCTGGCGGCGAGTACTTGGAAGCGTTCTCAACGAGGTTGCTGATCACCTGGAAGATCCGAGACCGATCTGCATTCAGATGAATCGATTCTCGGGCGATGTGAACGTCAAACTCCTGCTGCTTGTCATGGAGTACCGGCTCGAACTGTTCGACCACGTCATTCACAACCTCCCCAAGGTCAAACGTCGACATCTCGAGCGAAAGGTTGCCTGACTCAATGCGCGAAACATCGAGCAGGTCTGAGATCAGGAACTTCAGGTGAGTTGCGCTCTTGTTGATTACCGAGGCCTGCTGGACCTGCTTCACATCCATGTTTCCGCTCATGTTGCGCTCGAGCAGCTCCGCGTAGGCGATGATGCTGGTCAAAGGTGTGCGCAGTTCATGTGAGACGACGCTCAAGAAGCGGCTCTTGGCATCGTTGATTCTCTCCAGTTCCAGGTTCCGGGCTTCTGCTCGAGCTTCCGCCATCCTGGCTTCAGCCAGTGCCACCGCCTGTTCGTGCGCAGTGGCGTTCTGAATAGCCGATGTGACCTGCAGAGCAACATTGGCGAGTGTGGTCAGATCGTGGTTTGTGAAAGCATCTTGCCTGGTTGAGCCGACCAGCAGAAATCCGATCGGTCCGTTCTCTTTTGTACCGAGAGACACCTCGAGGATTGATTCGAGACCTCGGCTTGCGAGCGCCGCAAATCTTGGATCGGATTCGAGATCATCAACGATCTGTTCCCGCCACTCGTCACCAGCTTCCCCGCTCTCAGAATCTTCTGATTCATAGAGTGTGGCGACTTCAAATTCACCGATGTGAAATCGAACCCTGACCCGTGCGTAATCAGGTGTTTGAAGCGCTATCGCAAGAAGATCGTATTCAACTAGTTCAGCGACTTCGCTTCCAATCCGTTCGAAAACGCTCTGTGGAGTGAGGTCGCGGCTGGCAGCAAGGCTGATATGCGCCAATGTTCGCCGCAAACTGGCTTCCCGTTGCTGGCTGCGGTATGCACGCGCCGTGTGCACCGACCCGGCAATCTGCCCGGCGACCAGGTTGATGAAGGTTTTCTCGCGATCTGCGTAACGGTAGCCGTCCGGGGAGACTGCGATGAGAGTCCCGATTTCCTGACCACCAAACCTCAATGGCGCGCGTATCGTCGATGCCTGGCGATCGTCGAACTGTTCGGAAGATCCGTCTTCACTCTTGACTGCAGACTCATCTGCTGATCGCCTGGTCTCTTGCCAGGTGTAAGTAATTGAAGGAACACCGGAGATGCCATCGGGCTCAGCAACCGAGAGTTCCGTTATCGGCATATACCGCTGCACCTCAGCGGCAATTCCGGATATGGCCCGGTCAAAATCTGTGGCTGCACTGGCGAGACGACCGATGTTGGCCAGTGTGTCCTTTTCAACCACGTGTTGCTCAAGCTGTTCGCGCAACTTAACGTTTGAGATTGCACCGGCAACCTGGTTGCAGGAATGTTCCAGAAGGGCAAGATCACTCGGGCTGTAGGAACTGCCGGAAGCCGAAGCCAACAGCACTACGCCCACGCACACCTCATTCGTTATGAGCGGCACAGTGCACGCTTTGAGACTGCTCCAGTCAGAGACAGGCCAGTTCATGGCACCCGACTTATGTATTTCGCCAATTTCCGCGCTGTCCAGAACTACTGCCGATCCTCCCGAAACCGAGCGAGAAAGAGGTGGTAGTTGTGCACTGACGCTGGTCTTGGACTCGTTGCCAGCGCCGGTTGAAAAGATGAGATCAAACTCATCCTGCTTACTCGATTTCAGAAGAATCGCAACATGCTCGGCCGGAACGACGTGCATCAGCGAGATTGCGAATCGCTGGCAAACCGCTTCGAGATCCAGTGAAGAACCGGCAATTCGTCCGATGTCCCCCATGAGCCTCAGGAGGGCATCTCCTGCGTCGGGCGTTGAACCCGGTGTTGCCATAGCTCCGGATTCAGCCGAACCGGATCCCTGAAAGGTGACCAAAATGGATTCACCTTCGACGTCGAACGGTGCAAGGTGAGCGTTTACGCGGACAGGCTCTGTGCTGGGCTTCTCGACCAGAAGGTCGATACCCAGTCCTGCTTGAGCGCCAGACCTCTGGTCTTCAATCCACCGCAAGACTACTTCCGCTTCAGGTAGCAGATAGTCGGGTACGACAGTCGATGAACGATGACCAACAAGACTCTGCCGGTCGGTGCGCAGGAGATCGATTGCCAGCGAATTAGCCGCGATGATCTCACGAGAGGCCAGGGAAATAATGATGAGCGGAACAGGAACAGACTCCACCCAGTTCAGGCCTGCTTCTGTTTCGCCTTTATCGAAGATTGGTGTCAACGTCAGATAATGCTCAGGTTCAGAACACGGTCTTCGCGTGAGAGCCGCTTGTAGACTCGCGTTCCCGCAGACGATGGACAAGTAGTTGCTGCATCGACCGGTACATGCCGCAACTCAGGTTCTATCGTCTGCCAATCATCATCTTTGTGCAGCGGTGGTATCACCGGCAGGCATCGCGGAAGTTCGCAACTCAACCTTCGATCGAATTCGGTACACCTATACGAATTGCGATATGCCCGAATGCATGTACGCGTTTCACCAGTTCGTCAACTCGACTTCGGGTTGTACCTTCGATCAAAAGGCGCCAAATCCAGTACGTTGAATTCTTGCTGGCGCCACCTGACAGGCTGCAATCGGAGCGGTTCTTGCAAGACCCTCGTATAGACCGACTGCTTCTCCGCAAAGAAGAAACTAACGCTCGAGGTGTTCCCTCCCGAGTGGCGGAACTTGCTGACAAAGTTTCCAGCACACTGGTCGAAATAGAGAAGCTTCGCGCCGAAGTAGAAGTAGCCAGCCGGCAGGTAGTAACTCTTGCCTCAAGAGAATCGGCGCTCCAGAAAGTGGTCCAGACCCACTCAACAAATGGTGTGTCTGTACCTCCTGTTTCAGGATCGAACGCCCTGGCCTTCGAGTCACAGAGCTTGCAACGAGTCGAAGATGAACCTGACTTCGAGTTCCAGCGCGAACGGCTTGAAACTGTTTCATCCAATCTCAAGGCCAGGAAGCTGTTCGTCCAGAGGACTCAAGACCTCATTGCGACGCGTTTGACCGCGGTGCATCGCATGCTCGAACTCTTCACACGGATTGAAGACGGAGCAACGACCAAGGCGAGGCATCGTCGTCGGATCCGTCGAGTGCGACGGCGTCGCTGAATCCCGCCAGTCACCACGGGTACGGGAACAATCCGCCTGAAACACCGATGAAAAGCGGTCGCTATCGCGCTACAATTGAGCTTTGGCGTGGCGATCGGTTCAGGCTTCAGTTCCAGAGCTTTGTCGCAACATCAGGTCATCGCATCGTCTGATGAGGTTGGTAGCCTCCGCGTTAGCCGTAGTTCGCCAAACACCTTACAGATGGGGCTGTAGCTCAATTGGGAGAGCGCCTGCTTTGCAAGCAGGAGGTAGAGGGTTCGAATCCCTCCAGCTCCACCAATTCAGTTTGTTTCATCGGTTAATTCGCCATCCTGGTGAGACGGTGATCGAGGGCGCTGCTTCTCCTCTTGTCCACGTCAGCCGCCGAGAGAAGCATGTTTATCGTTGTTCGTCATGGATTCTGATCGTGCCATGAACTCCGGGCGGTCACGAACACCGCGACAATGGCGGATTGGTTTCTCCATTACGGGCCATGAATTACTGTTCCTTCCCATTCTCCGATTGCGAATTCAAGCCCGCACTCCGCGCTTAGCATCCAGTCCTGTTTGATGGCGAGAGTGGCGGGCCTGAATTCAGCTTTGACCTATTACCTATCCAGGCCAGATGGGCGAGAAGTCGGGATTGCCTCCGGGACCTGCATCAGGATTTCCGGGACCTTCTGGGTTAATTGCGTTCGCGTTGGCGTGCTTGCCAGCCTGGTTCTTGCCAGGAAGAAGCGATGTGCCGACCGGGGGATTTATTGCTTCAACGCCATTGTCGCCATTCTTAGAATCAGCGATGTTGACCCCGTGTCCTACTACCGGACACAGGAAGGCTGAATCAATCCCGTTGTCTTGATCAGCAGACGCGGTGACGGTTCCACCAATGACTGCTGCTCCGAGCGCCAGAATCATGGCTAAGAACTTGAATTTGCTCATGACCAGCTCCTTAGTTGTGCTGATGTGTACTGGATGAGCCACGAACCGTAGCGATCAGTCCTTACAAAACTCTGACAAGTCTTTCCTAGTAGTTAAGCTGAGATCGGAAAGCAGGTCACTAATACCGGTTCGAGATCCTTGAGCACGGAATGAAAACCGGCAGTGATTCGATGTAATGGTCCTTCGTCAGTCTTGGGCAGACACTGTCGAGTTGCCATCGGGCCCCGGGTCAAAAAAGGCCAGGAAGAATTCGTACGTCATCACCTGTTGGTGTGAGCAAGTACTGGGCCATCTTCTATCATGTTCGATCTCCAGTAAGTAACTGCCGGTGGCGTCCTGTATCTGATCTGATCGGTTCCCTTGCTGCTTCTAATGACAGAGCTTCAACGTAGATTCAATCCATGCGACACCATGGAGTGCTGTCGCAAGGCAAGGTTCTCACTCGATCTGCCAACTAACTGCACGGTAAAGCTCAATGGATGATCGTGAGCTTGTGGTCGCTGCTCAGCGGGGCAACAGGGATGCCCTGAGACAGTTGCTCGACATTGCAGTTCCTCGCGTCTATTCGGTTGCTCTCAACATCCTGAGAAACGAGGCGGATGCGGAGGATGTTGTCCATGAATCGGTTATAGCTGCAATGGAAGGCTTAGGAGGGCTTCGAAACCCGTCAGTGTTCAGCCCATGGTTCCTGAGGATCGTTGTAAACAGGTCCAAAAACCTGCGGAACAGGGCACCTCGAGATATCCCACTACAGCCCAGTCATGAAAATGTTCCGAACCCAGGAACCGACTCCGAACGTTCTATCGATATCCAGAACGCAATTGACTCCCTGGGTGACCCCCACAAGCAGATTGTTGAACTCTCATATTCAGGACTAAATGCTCGTGAGATTGCCGATATGCTGAATCGACCGTCTGGTACCGTGAGGAGGATACTTAGCGAGGCATACCGAATGCTGAGTGACTTCCTGGGTCCCGATTACGGAGGCCGGAGTGAACGCCATGAACCATGAGGTGCTGACTGCCCGAATTCCGGACCTGATGGCTGGAAACGTCGGCCGCCTGGAGAGGTGGAGACTCAACCGCCATCTGAAGTCCTGCGCTGTCTGCCAGGCTGAAGTTGCAACTTATCAGCGTATCCACGAAGACCTCGAAATCACTGTTCCCGGGTACCTGCAATCAAAGAGCAGGCCTTCTCCGGATTTCATGGCTCGTGTTCATGAAACGATAGCGACGCATCCGCTTCCGGTCAGCACAGATGAGAAGAAATCTGGGCGATCCTTCGTCGTTCCGCGTTTTGTAGTTCCGCTTGCAACGTTGCTGCTGGTCGTTGTGGCATTCATTCTGGTCCTGACGCTCACGAGTGGTAACGGAACATTCGCACTGTCACTGGAAACACCGGTAAAAGGGACTCTGACTGTGACTCAGGGTAGCGGTCCCGTTGCCAATGGCACATTTACGTATGTGTCTCCCCGGTTATGGGAACGATCAACGAATTACCCGCGTATGCCTGAACGGATAGCGGACATTTCTGAGATTTCGGTTGATGGCGAAATCGCTACAAAGGTTGGGGATCAACCGTGGGCGATAACAGGCCCCGGCTCGGTTGATAGACAGCCGATTCCAGGTCTCGCCGAGCTTGGTCTCACTGAGAGACTATTTGATGCGGTGGTTAATAAGTTCGAACTGGAGCGGGTAGGCAGGCAGGTGTTCGATGGCGAACAGTTCATTGAGTTTGCGGGTAGCGATCTCGACTACGCCGGACGAATAAGAGACTCGTATCTTGCAACCAACGGATCCAGTGAAGAAGCTGACGAACTGTTCCTTTTTTATACGGACAATCCACCTCACCTTCAGGTCTTGACTGACGATGACGAGCGGATCCGGGTGATCATCTCGACTATCCAGCTGCGGGAAGTCTCTGAACCGATGATTGTCCAGGTAGTTATCGACGAGTTCAACGTTCCAGCGGACATCGTTTTTCCGCTGGACTAGGCGCAGTCAGGCAGAACGGTCGACCCCTTGTTAGTGGGCCAACACATCACCTGTACCCAATCGATGCGTCTCATCCAAAAGGCATAAGCCAACCTGATAACACCTCAACTCGACTTTGTGAAAATTCTCGCGAGCACTTTCTGTTTCTGTCGTGTCTTTACTTACGACGGGATCAAAGCAGGAGGGCATGAGCGTGAGAAAAACCACGTCATGGGTCGTTGGATTTATCGCCACAGTTACCATCGGCAGCGCGGCTCTGGTCGGGCTGAATGCGGCTATCGCCAGCTCTGGAGACGCGGGCTCACCGCGACTTGAGGAAGGTTCGGTAATTCGATCGGCATTCGTCGTTGGCAGGGGGTTAAACGAAAACGGTGCACCTGACGAAGTGTTCGCCGAAAACTGGCTGAAAGTCGGTGCTGGAGATGACGAGGATTCACTTCGGGCCACGGTCACAGACAGCGCAGGAACGGTGCTGCAAGACGGTATTCGCAGCAAAGAAAGCGGAGAGTCTGAGACCTTTGTTCGGGACACCGGAGAGGTGTTGCGCGCTGCTCGGCCGTCCGAAATTAGTGCCTTGATGTGGTCTGAGTCTTCTATTGCGAACGCACTGCTCAAAGAAGGCTTCGAACTGGTCGAAGAGATCCAGGTTGTCGGTATCCAGGCCAGCGTCTTCGAGCAACGAGCTGGACTTGTTGGCGAAATGCCGGAAGAACTGTTTCAGACAGCCGGACTAGATCAGGCGGCGGCGACAGGGATTGTCAGGCGGGTCTTTGTCGGCACGGATCCGTTCGGCGTTGATCTCGGTGAGGAAGCCGGTTATTTGCTATCCGATGGGACTGAGTTCATTCCTTATTACCGTCGGATAACCACGTGGGAAGTCGTCAATAGCGAGGCATCTGCGAGGGTATTCGAGTGGTCGCCGTCTGCGGCCGGGGAGGTGATCCGATGAGGCGATACTTCACCAAGTCGGTCGCTCTGGTCGCGGCGGTGGCCATCTCGTTGTTCGCATTGACGAGCATGGTTTCGGCCTACCTGTCGTACACAGATTCACAAACAACCGTTTCAGGCAACTGGATCTGGTGGCGGACAGGTTACGACTGGCAGGTGCCGGACTCTGTTCACTTTCTTGGATATGCAGGAAGTGGCGGAACTCCTGATGCCGGCGGAACATTCGATTCGATACGGGCATCGAGTTGGGCGGGTGCGAGTTGTAACAACGGCCTCACCTTCCCGTACAGCGCCAATGCTTCGAACACGAACAGTAACTCGAACCTGGTGACGGTTTCGACAGGCAGCATCTTCATGCCCACCTGTTCGTCGTCACCCAAGTACCGCAGTTCATCCACACACCAGTGGGATGACGGCCTCTGGTCAACAAGCAGGTCCAAGACCTGGGATCAGTAAGAAGGACGATGATAGTTAGCCCGAGCCACAGCCTCGGGCTAACTATTTGTTCTCGTAACTGCGGTAAGGTTCTGTTAGTTCGGTTCTTCTGAGTAATATCAACTGGAAGGCGTTCGTAAAGACGTGGCTGTCCGACCAATCCTGTCGTCAGTCGTCGCACTGATTTTCATCGGCATCGCATGCAGTTCTGATTCGACGCGAGATCCAGCCTCGATAACTCTGAATGAAGCTACGACGATCGTTGACCAGGCGTTCGATTCAAGTCAGCGTGAGAGTCTCGTATCTCTGTGTGTTCTTGGTGGCTCCGAGTTGAGTTGCCAGAGCATGTGGAGGAACCTCGGCGAATGGAACGCAGTCCCGGAAAGGTATCCGGAAATCATCGGAACCCGCGTCCTGGAAGATCAAAAACTGGACAGTGGAAACGTGTCGCGCGGCGGATTCGTGCTTGAGTTGAGCGGAATGGATGGTTTAGGCCGAGAGTACCGAACGGATTTCCTGATATTCGACGAGGGAGAAGGAAATCTCGTCGCCCTGAATCCCGTCTACTGGTCCGGTGTCAGCGTCGGGCATGCACCTTCGGATGGCCAAGCAGTTGCGTTCCCTGCGAAAACTCCCAGCACCGGACACACTCAGGTCGACGGCCCGGTACTGACCTCACCACCACCTACATTGGGCGGAGGGTTTGGAACGGATGCACTGATCCAGGGAACCTTGGTTCTCGATGAAAACGGCGAATGTCTGTTCCTTGAAGGCGAGAACCGGCGATATCCAGTGGTATGGCCGGACGGGGCATCGTGGCAGTCCGATCCGCCGGCCGTGGCGCTAAAGGGTCAACTGATAGAGCTCGGGATGACTGTTGAGGGCGGAGGCGGCTATCACAAACATCGGCGGATCAGAGAGCTGGCAGGAGATCGCGTGGCAGCCGCTGCACGAGGTTGTTACGGCTCTACAGGTGAAATCGCCTTCTTCAACATTGGCAGTGAAGTGAAGGTTGTCGCTGGCGAATGAGAGAAATCGCGCCAACCTGGGCATATTTTGGTCATCCTGTGACATCCGCTCTCAACTTCGCTCCCTTGCACGCCAACATCTACTCGACCGGGCGTTAAACTCTCTGTCCTGCACTGGAATGGCCTTAGGCTCGATGCCTGGTCACTTCAGCATGTTCGGCATCCCATTTTTTCCAACACGTGGCACGCCTATATGACAGACAAGAGAAATTCTGAACCCGTCCTGTATGAGCAGGACGGCAACATCGCGTTTATCACTCTCAACCGGCCGGAAGCGTTGAACGCGATCAACCCTGCGCTTCGTGATGGGCTCGATGATGCAATGGAACGAGTCCGCAACGACAAGACGGTGCGGGTGGCGATAGTCACCGGTGCCGGGGACAGGGCGTTCTGCGCCGGGGCCGACCTTAAGTGGAGGTCGCAGAACGAAGACCTCCTGCAAGAGATCGACACACGTGGCAATCGACCGAGATTCGTGATGCCAGGATTCGATCTCTGGAAGCCGGTTATTGCGTCGGTTCATGGCTACGCAATTGGCGGTGGGTTGGAGATCGCCATGAGTTGTGACGTGATCGTCGCCTCGGAAGGTTCGAAGCTAGGCCTTCCTGAACCAAAGCGCGGGTTGGCTGCGGACGGTGGCGGCATTCACAGGGTCCTTCGCGAGGTGCCTCGCAAACTTGCGATGGAGATGATCCTGACAGGCCGCATCTTCCCCGCATCGGAAGGTCTGCGGCTTGGCATTGTGAACCATGTGGTACCTGAAGCCGACGTGATGAGCACAGCACGGTCAATCGCCGAAGAGATGATCGAATGTTCTCCACAGGCGTTGCGGGCGTCCAAGCAGATGGCGCTCCTGGGTGCTGACAAGCCGCTGGCCGACGCATACTCACAGGACTTCAGCGAGTTCATCAGGCTTAAGGCATCGGGCGACTTTGTCGAGGGACCGCGTGCATTTGCGGAGAAGCGTAAGCCGGTCTGGGAAGACGCATGAGTGATCAGCTTGATGGCGCTCTCGAAGGTATCCGCGTACTCGATTTTTCGCAGGTGATATTCGGACCGGCGGCCACAGCGGTTATGGCCGATCACGGCGCCGAAGTGATCAAAATCGAACGGCCCGGAGCAGGGGACCTCTCACGCGCTTTTGGTCCGTTCCTGCATGGCGTAAGCGTCTCGTATGCCAGCATCAACCGCGGCAAGAAATCTCTGGCCATCAATCTCAAATCGCCAGAAGGTCTTGAGATTGTTCACGAACTTCTGCCGACCGTCGACGTTGTAGTAAGCAACTTCCGACCGGGCGTCATGGAGGGCCTTGGGCTTGGCTACGAGGACGTTTCCGGGATCAACGAGAAGATTATCTATGCGGTTGGTACAGGCTTTGGCTCAACTGGACCGCTGGCTGTATCGAGAAAACCCGGGCATGACACCGTTGCACAGGCACTCGGTGGGGGCATGCATCAGAACGCAGGTCCAGATGGACTGCCGCGCAAGATCCAGCTTCCGGTCGCTGACATGACTGCTGGCAATCTGCTTGTGCAGGGCATCTTGATGGCGCTCGTGGCCAGGCAGCGAACGGGCCGAGGACAGAAGGTTGAGGTCTCATTACTCGACTCACTACTCTGGCTCGAGGCCTGGCAAGTTGCGAGCGCTGCAAACCCGACTCCTGACAATCAGCCAAGGCACGGCTCTAATCCGCTCGATGGCGGCATCTACCGAACCAGCGACGGCGTTGTCATGGTGACAGTTCTCTTCAGGCAAGAGCCGCTCAAGGATCTCTGTCAGGTGATCGGCGTCGGCGATCTATCGGAAGACCAGCGATTCAGGGACGTTCAATCCATGTCTCGAAACGCTCTGGACCTAAAGGCGTTGCTTGCGCCTCGATTCGCTGAAGAGTCAACCGAGTACTGGGTCAATAAGCTCGAAGCCGCCGACTTTCTCGCTGCGCCCGTGCTCTCGATGGATGAAGCGATCATCCAGCCGCAAGTAGTGCACAACGAGATGATGATCGAGGTTCCAGTTGGTGATGGTCAGAGCCAGCGGCACGTTGGTATACCGGTGAAGTTCGACGAAACGCCTGGACGCGTCCGCTCAGGAGCACCTCGCATCGGCGAACACACGAACGAAGTTCTTACCGGCGCCGGTTTCACCACCGACCAGATCACGGAGATGATCAGTTTGGGAGTTGTTGAAGATGGGAGGCAAGCTTGAGGATCGATTTTGATCTGAATCCTGGACAGGTGGCCGTTAGCGCTGACAAATTCCTCGAAATAGCTGCACCAAAGGTAGCCGGGCGGATCCAGCGATGGAAGGCGACTGACGGCGCGCCTGTGATCACCAGGCAAGGGAAGTACACCTCACAGGCATGGACCGAGTGGACAGAAGGCTTCCATGCAGGGTCAGCGCTGTTGATCTACGAAGCAATGGGAGATGGCACATTTCTCCAGACTGGACTGCGACTGACTGATGAGTTGATTCCCAAGCACGTTTCGCACACAGGCGTCCACGATCATGGCTTCAACGTGGTTTCGACATATGGCGTTTTGCGGAGACTGGCGCTAGCCGACCGGTTGTCAGAGGAACGGGATTCGATCCTCGAACGCTCCGAATTGGCGCTGAAGATATCCGGAGCTGTCCAGGCGGCTCGCTGGACCTCTATTTCGGATAGTCATGGCGCAGGCTATATCTACTCTTTCAACGGTCCTCACTCGCTATTCGTTGACACCATGCGCTCCCTGCGATCACTGTTTGTCGCCCATTCGCTCGGGCACGTGCTACTCGGTGAAGGGGATCGGCGAATCAGCCTGCTGGACCTTGCGATAGATCACGCACGGGCAACCTCGAAATACACGGTCTATTTCGGACAGGGTCGGGATTCTTATGACGTCGCCGGGCGTGTCGCACATGAGGCGATCTTCAATACCAACAACGGGAAGTTCAGGTCACCAAACTCACAGCAGGGATACTCACCGTTTTCTACGTGGACCCGCGGGGCTGGATGGGTCATCCTCGGGTTTGCGGAGGTGCTGGAGGGTATCGGGCGCGTAGTGGAGTTAGGGCTGGCGGAAGTGAACGAGGACATTGTGTCTGAATTTTCGGAAACTGCTGTGACCGCGGCCGACCACTACATTGAAAACTACACGACCCTTGACGGCATTCCACCCTGGGATGATGGCGCCCCTCTTCTGAGCAAGATGGCTGACTACCAGGAGAGAGTTTCCGATCCCTGGAACTCCCCAGAACCGCTTGATAGCTCCGCTGCTGTGATCACGGCACAGGGACTGCTGAGGCTCGGAAGGTGGTTTCGGCGAACGGGAGAAAATGAGCGCGCTGACCGGTTCAGACAGGCAGGTTTGACGTTAGTCAACACGCTGTTTTCGGCTCCTTACGTTTCAGAAGACAGTGATCACGAAGGACTGCTACTTCACTCGATTTACCATCGTCCGAATGGCTGGGACTTTGTGCCTGCCGGAAGCCCATCTCCCTGCGGTGAATCGTCGATGTGGGGCGACTTCCATGCGCTTGAGCTCGCGCTCCTGATCAAACGGATGGCAGACGGCGACTTCCTTGAGTGGATGTAGCCAGCTTCAGCCGCTGAGCACAGGGGTTGGACTGGCTCAACGCTTGCGGGCAGGCTCTATGGCTTACCGCCACCCAGCGTAACTCGGTACAGTCCGACAACTGTGAATCCTGCCACGACCAGTCCGACCGCGATCATTGCGGCGATCACCGCAGGGGAGAGTCCGTCATCGCCATTGCCAGAGCCCAGTTCCAGGGGGCGTGTCGGAACCGGTTGCGGCACGCTGGTTGGCTCGATTGTGGCGGTGGGCACCGGAGTTCCTGAAGCCGGATCTCCGGGGTCTGCCGGGGTCGCAGTCACCTGGGTCGGGGTGGCGATGGTGCTACCTGCGACCGAAAGTCTAAGCAGGCTGAACGACGAGAATCCGGCTGAAGCTCCAGTGAATTCGACCTTGCATTCACGCTGTCCGTCCGACAGGCGTTCACAGCGCGCCAGCTCGATAAACACTCCCTGGGAATCGCTCACCTTTACCACATGAGGGCGTTCATCAGATGCGATCCCGTTGGTTGCCCAGGTGTCGGTGACAATGAAGGTCACCAGCATTCTGGTGATATCACTATCCTCAAACCCGCTGCTCATTACATCAGCGATTAGCGCCACGTTGTCGTCCAGCGTCCCCAGGCCGAAACTACTTCTATTGATCTCATTCTGTACTGCAGATTCTGTGTCGGCACCCAGTTCAGCCAGTGAGGTGAAGTACTCGATGTCGAGCAGCGGCGCAGACTGAAGGCCATCGATTTCGAGCTCAAACCGGACGGCTCGGCCGGGTGCAGCAGCAGCAGACCCCGACGCAGGTGGCAGCGGTGAGTAAACAAGAGTCGGGTTCTCGATACTCAGGAAAATCTGTGAGCCTTCGAAGCCAGTCGTTCCGGTACCGGAGATCACGAGGCCGTCCGCCAGCTCAAAGGACACAATCGATGAAGTCCCCTGCGCTGCCAGGCTCAACTGCTCAGTCTCAATGTTCACATCAAGGGCTGCCAGATTCACCGGCAGACCGGCCTCCAGTGGTAACAGAAGGTTTACTTCATTGTCTTCGACCATAAGAGTGATCGAGTCGTCCATCAGTTGCACAACTCGCCCGAACTGCGCCTGGAACGCTGTTTCCAGTTCCTCGCTTGCATCGGCGTCAAGTTCGTATCTGTTGCCGGGTGGTGGAGCAGGTGTCGCTGTTGGAAGCGGAATCGGCGTATTCGGAGCAGGTTCGGGAGTTGGAGTGGGCTCTACCTGCACCTCCTCAACGACCGCACCAACCTCTTCAGAGAGCTCGCTGTCGCCAATGATATTTCGCGCCTTGACGGCGAAGGAGTACTCGCCCACCGCTACGTTCTGGTAGGTCACTGAGGTTTCGGTTCCATCCACTTCCGCTTCCAGCAGTCGACCGTCGACTTCCGTCACAGCGTATTTAGTGACCGGAACCCCGTTGCCGTCTGATTCGTCCCAACTGACGATGATCGTATCTCCGTCGACCACGACGGCATTCGGATTCTGTGGCGTCGTTGGGACGATTCCGGCGGTCACCTTAATGAGAGGGGAGTACAACCCGTCACCCTGGGAGTTGGAGGCCCGCACGCGTACCTGGACGTCGGTTCCGTTCACGACGTTTTCAAATGTGTGCGATCTTGCACTGGGTGGCAGAACGACGAACCGGGTGGTGCCAAAGATGCCTACCGAGTAAGAGTTGATCGCGGCCCCACCGTTGCTTAGCGGCGGCTCCCAGGTGATGGTCACCGATCGGTCGCCCCCGGAGACCTGCACGTTGTGAGGCCTACTCGGACGAGAGAGTTGAACTGATGGAGTAGCTGTCGGCTGAACGCCACCTCCGCCACCTCCGCCGCCGCCGCCAGGCGTGGCTGTTGGTACGGGTGTTTCAGTCGGCACAGGAGTGGGTGCCGGGTTGTCGGGGACCGTGATGGTTGCGGTGGCTACCGTCGGCTGAGCAACACCACCGTCAAAGAACGTGGTTGGTGATCCGTCTTCGAAGCTGGTGCTGAACGAGATCGTGTCTGGGCCATCTCCAACCCGTTCCAGCGTAAAGTCGATCAGGCCTCCAGAATCATCGCCTAAGTCCACGCCTAGCTCACAGAAGAAGACAGCACCTGTTCCATCGTTGATACTCAGTATGCTGCCGGGGCTCGTTGCGCCATCGAATACGTCCACGCATTCAGGAGAGTGGATGTCCGTCACCGCAGGATCGTGAACCAGGTGAACCTGCAGTTCGTCGGCTGTAATCGCATCCAGGTCGACGCCGACGATGGTCACAACAACCGTGTCGCCGATCGACTCAAGCGCGGCTTCGGTCAACGCTCCAGCATCGTCTTCAAAAGAGATAGTCGCTTCGGTTATGGGGCCTGTGCCGTTGGCTCCAACCCACTCAACCCGGCCGGCGGTGGCAAGCAATGCAACGGTTAAGGCAATGGCAGCAAAAACCCACGACCGATGACTGCTCAATTGACGAATCATTCCGTATCCCAGCAAAAACAAATCAAATATTTGGTTCGAACGTGATGCCAGCCGTGCCGGGGAGTGCTCAGTAGTTCCTGATTGCAGGATTTACTTGAGCGGAGGACTCCTGGATTTTGACGATCCGTGCTCTGCTTCCTGGAGTTGCTCCACGACTGCACCGCAAGTGTTCGAGAAGCCACACCGGTTCGGCGGGACACGCCGAGGATATGGATTTCGAATATGACAAGTATTACGGCAAAACGCGCTGAGCGAAAGTATTAGGACAGAATTGCTTGCTTCTGGAAATCCGGGTTTGGCCGCCGGCGAGAAGGATTTGGCACGCGAAAACATGTCCACGGCGACCATCAGATCACGAGCTTCAGAGCCAAAAATTTGCGTGATGATTCTGGTAGCCGTGACAGCGTCTTGTGAACCGTTTCCCTGTGACTACCGAATTCTGAGGCTTTGCTCTCGGGTGTTTTGAGTGGCAGGAAGTGCGGGTGTATCTTCTGCGGCAAAGCAAGACCAGCGAACAGCAGACCTGCGCATGGCATCCTGGCTCATGGGTCGATGAAGTCCCAGCGCAGGTCGAACAGAGGGAGACTCGATATGACCACCGTTGGCGACGGAGAATTTCGTTACGAAGTCGACCGCGATTGGTTGCTGAGAAATGTGCCCCGGTACTGGGACCTGGGTCAGTGTGCTGATGTCGCGGTCGACTCCGAAGATATCGTCTGGGTCTTCTCCCGCAGCGACCACCCTGTTACATGCTGGACTACTGAAGGCGAGTTCGTGGGCTCTTGGGCGGACCGCGGTCCTCTGGAGGGCGAGTTCAGAGTCCCGCATGGCATATACATCGACTCAGAAGACCACATCTGGCTGGCCGACCACCAGACTCACACGATCACCAAGCACCGAAAGAATGGTGACGTGCTGATGACGCTCGGTACATTCGGGTACGCCAACATAACCGTGACTACGAACGGAGGGCAGGGCACACCCTTCAACATGCCAACAGCTCTGGCTGTTGCACCAGACGGCAAGCTGTTTGCTTCCGACGGATACGCAAACCGGCGAGTTCACCGCTTCTCGGCGGACGGTGAACTTGAGCACTCCTGGGGCGAGGCGGGTAAAGAGCCTGGTCAGTTTTCAATCCTGCACAAAGTGGGGGTTGATCCAGACGGCCTTGTCTATATCTGCGACCGAGAAAACAACCGTATCCAGATATTCGATACCGACGGCAACTATCAGAAGGAATGGAACGACGTCGTTGGCCCCGGCGACATCCACTTCGCACCCGATGGCTACGTCTACGTTGTGGAGCAGGGTGGTGGCAACGGAGTTTCTATCTGGACGCGCGATGGCGAGTTGGTGACTCGCTGGCGCGGGAACAAAGACGCATGCGCTGCGGCCCACGGCCTATGGCTCGATTCGCAAGGCAGCATCTATGTGGCAGAGATCGGTGCCGAGACGGGACAGCGGGTTACGAAATTCAGCCGGATCTAGGGGCAGTGCCCGACGTGATCCCTTGCTGTAAGGTTCGGCGCACGGAGGAACCTCATGCAGATAACGGCGATTGAGACTCTTCACGCCTGGGACGGGTCCCGCAACAACATCTTTCTCCAGGTCGAAACAGACGAAGGAATCACAGGTGTCGGTGAGGCCTATTCGATAGGACCTGACCGCGCGGTCATCTCGATGATTGATGAGATGACGCCATGGTTCGTTGGCCAGGACCCGTCACGTATCGAATGGCTGCTGCGACGTGCGAAGAACACGATGCGGTTTCCGCTCGGGCAGGTAGCGTGGTCCGCAATCTCAGCCTTCGACCTAGCTCTCTGGGACATCGCCGGCAAGGCCGCAAGCCTGCCTGTGTACAAGCTTCTTGGTGGCGCGACTCGAGACAAGGTTCGTGTGTATCACGGTATCTACGGTGACTCGCCACAACAGGTTGGCGAGCATGCGAAGTCGCTAATGGCCGAGGGCTACTCGGCGTTCAAGACCAGCCCTCTGCCTTCCAACTGGCGAGAGATACCCTGGCAACAGGCGTTGTGCGAGGCCGATCAACGGATGGCAGGGATACGGAACATCATTGGCGACGGCCCGGATCTTGCGGTTGATGTCCACACCGCAATCATGGAGCCAATCAAGTCGATCGAACTGGCTCGCGTGATTACGCCTTATCGCCTGATGTTCATCGAGGAGCCTGCACGCGCCGAGTTCATCGACTCGATGGCCAGGCTTCGGAGAGAGTTCAGGGTTGCGCTGGCAACCGGCGAGAACCTCTACGGAATTCACCGCTTCACAGAGCTGATGGACGCAGACGCTGTGGACATCATCCAGCCGGACCTGCTGTGCTGCGGCGGTCTGCAAGAAGCAAAGAAGATAGCGGCGATCGCTGAAGCCCATTACGTAACGGTCGCTCCACACAACCCTCTGGGTCTCTTCTCAACGGCCGCCGGTGTCCATCTGGCAGCTTCAATCAACAACTTCACCATCCTCGAATGGCACGGTGATCACCGTAAGAAGAAGTCCGAGTTCATCAACGAGAAATGGGAGCCAGTGAACGGCTACTTCGAGCTTCCTACTCAACCCGGACTCGGTATGAGCCTGAACCTGGATGTGGTGAAAGCCAATCCACCACAGCATTGGGACCGTGGCTTCGCGACCTATGACGACGGCACGCCAGGTTTTCTCTAACCCATTCTCAGCTCTCAGCAGGCGGTCAATAAACGGGAACAAAGAATGAAGATCACAAATATCGAGTGCATCGTTGCAGCGGCCGATCGCGGCTCAAACCTCGTCTACGTGCGCACTAACACAGACGCTGGCATTCACGGAGTCGGCGAGATCTACCACGTCGGGCCTGACATGGCTTCGCCACGCTGGGTCGAATACTTCGAAGAGCAGCTCATTGGTCGCGATCCAACGGAGATCGAGCGCAACTGGGCGCTCTGCTACCAGGGAGCCCGCTTTCCGATCGGTTCATCCGGCATGGCCGCGCTTTCAGCAATCGACCAGTCACTGTGGGACATAACGGGTAAGGCGTTGGACAAGCCGGTGTACGACCTGATGGGTGGCAGAGTGCGTGACCGAATCCGCGCGTACCACGGGATTCACGGTGCGACGACACAGGACATCGCGGACGATGCGAAGAAGTACGTTGACCAGGGCTTCACGGCACTAAAGACGAACCCGCTTCCACCGGACTGGCGTGAGATGCTCTGGAATGACGCGGTTCGTACCGGTGTGGAGCGATTCAGAGCAATCAGGAACGCGGTAGGTGACGATATCGACGTCGGATTCGACGCCCATGCCGCAGTCTTCGAGCCTGCCCGCGTGCTCGAACTGACTGACGCGTTAATGGAGTTCAGGCCCTGGTTCATGGAAGAGCCACTCCGCATGGAGAACCGACACGAGATGGGCCTGCTTCGAGACAAGATGCGATGCGCTATCGCGACCGGCGAATGCCTCTACACTCGGTTCGAACTGTGGGAACTGGTCCGTGAGGGCGGAGTAGATATTCTCCAGCCTGATGTCTGCATCGTTGGAGGGCTTTCAGAGATGCGTAAGATTGCGTTCATGGCCGAGGCGCACGACCTCGTGGTGGCTCCTCACAACCCGATGGGACCACTGGCGACACGAGCCAACCTGCACTTCGACACTGCCACTACCAACTTCCTTGTGCAGGAGTACCGTGACCCGTCTCCGGTGGAAGGTGTCAGTGTCACACCAGTTGCGAAGCCGATCGATGGCTACTTCGAGATTCCAAACGGGCCCGGTCTGGGCATCGAACTGGTTGATGCCGAGCTTTCATCGCGTCCTTACCAGGCACCCTGGCACCGAGGCGACCGTACCAACCCGGACGGCTCAATAGCGTTTATTTAAGCGTTTCTCAAAGAGCTAATTTTCGTATTTCGTCGCATCCGCGCTGTATGTTGTTTGTTACATGATTCACAAGTCAACTTGTGCGGCCTTTAGCTTCAGTTGGGCCAAGTTCGCCGCAGTTGGCGTTTTACGTCTATTGTGAATAATTTAACAATCAAACACGAAAGGTTGACCGGTTTTTCCGACGAATATATAGTGCGGCAACTTCACGAAATCACAGAAGTGAGGGAAATTATGCGTCGAGTGGCGTTGATCGGATTGCTGGGTATCTTCAGCGCTGTTGCCATCGCGTGTGGCAGCGGTGACGGAGACGATCCCACAGCTACTTCGTCGGCAGGGCAACCGACGAGTCCGTCAGGATCTTCTCCGACGGCACAGGCGACGGCGACTAACCCGCCATCGCAGCCCGCACCCCAACCGGAGAACCCTGTGGGAACTATTTCCGCAGCAGTGTTCAACATCGGTCCTGGTGTTGGACTTGGCAGCGCTCAGGCGCCTGTTGAGTCGATGCAATACTGGGGTGTCGGTGAAGGACTGTTTGCAGTTGATGCAGACGGCAACACCGTCAACAAGCTGGCCACCGGCTGGGAACTTGAAAGCGATCTTTCTGCGGTGACTATCACCCTGAGAGAGGGCGTCAGGTTCCACAGTAAGGACGGCCAGGATTTTGGAAACTTCTCGGCAGACGACTTTGTCTGGACGATGAACGATTCCAATGCGAACACCAACCCGACCAGTATTCATGGTCAGGCAGGTGACTTTGCGGCTCTCTTTGGAGAGGCGTCAAAGATCGATAACAACACGGTCAGATTGCCATTCGAGACGTTCGACCTTCGGTGGAACGGTAACTTCCTGAACGAGCAGGCCCAGGGTACGGCGTTCTTCTCTAAGAAGGCGTTTGACGACATGGGCGAGCAGTGGATGCTGGACAACATCGTCTCCACTGGTCCGTTCCAGGTGGACGAATGGGTGCAAGACGACAGGGCTGTTCTGAGCAAGGTGGATTACGACCACTGGTTCAAGAACGCCGAGATCGAGACTCTGCGCTTTGTTGAAGTGCCAGAGCCTTCGACACGTGTTGCGCAGCTGAGGACGGGTCAGGTTGACATTGCAGACCAGGTGCCGTTGAAGGACATAAAACTCTTGTCCAACGACGGATTCGCGGCTGAGTCTGTGACACGAGCCGGTCGCGTCCACCAGATCATCTTCTCTGGTAACTACTGGGAAGAGAACCACGCCGCAACAGGCGAGCCACTGGACCGGACAGGCTCCGGTTACTGTGTGCACGACCTGCCGTGGGTTGGTTGCAACATTGAAGGTAAGCAGCCTGGAGACATGGAAGAGGCCAGGGACGTTCGATGGGCGCTCGCAAAGGCGATCGACCGTGACCTGATCGTCGAGACCATTCTCGATGGCTTTGGTCAGCCTGCCTCGCTCGAGTACGTCGACACGACGGCCTCCTACTTCCAGGACCGCTGGCTGATTCCGTACAACCCGGATGAAGCTCTTGCTCACATGGAAAACACGGCCTGGCCGGACGGTGACTTCGACATCGGCATCTGGACAGGTGGTGAGCTCGGTGGTTCCAGCGGTACGAACGCTGAGATCAACGATGCTGTGGCAGGCATGTGGCTGGCACTGTGGCCAGACATGAAGCTGCAGGTGTTCAAGTCCGCATACTCGATCATTCGACCGAGCCTTGTTGGCCGCACCAACACGATCCCCTACGGTGGTGACTGTGACGAAGGTGCAACCACAATTCCGTTCGACTGGCCGCACGGTCTGACGGAGACCAGCTTCACACGAGGCGGGTTCGGTTGCGGAATCGAGATTCCGGAGATCGCTGAGAAGTTCACGCAGGTTTCAAACACAGTTGACCTGCAAGAGCGGATCAGGCTGAACTCCGAACTAGTCGACTTCCTGTACGACCAGATGATCTTTGCTGGTACCGTGCAGGTCCCGACGTTCGTTGTTTACAACCCGAACTCAATCACAGACTGGAGCGGAACACCTTCCAGCTTCACGACGATGAACGAGTTCGAGTCGATAGTCCTGGCAGACCGCTAAACCAAGGACGATTGGTGACGCAGCCGCCGATGGCTTAGACCGTCGGCGGCTGCGTCCGCCCTCTCACACATCGAATCACGCGAGGTTGTGACTGTTGGCTGCATACATGGCACAGCGTCTGGTCTTTGGCATCATTTCACTGGTTGCCGCAACGCTGATCGTGTTCGTGTTGTCGAGGGCCCAGGGTGACCCACTGCTGCTCTACGCCAAGCCCGGGGGTTACGGCGTGTCAGAAGAGCAGATCGAAGCTCTGACTGAGAAGCTGGCTCTCGATAAACCCCTGATCGTCCAGTACTTCATATGGCTCGGACGAGTTGTTCAGGGAGACTTCGGTCAGACGATTCTTGCCGAGCGTGACGTCCGCACTGTCGTCTTCGAGAAGCTGGGCGCCACGATTCAGTTAGGGATCATGGCGTGGATATTTGCAACGCTTGTCGGAGTACCACTGGGAGTGCTTTCAGCAGTCAAGCGCGGCTCTGTATGGGACTACATAGGTCGTGTCTTCGCGTTGTTTGGCCAGGCGACCCCTGTGTTCTTCATCGGGATCTTAGGAATCTTATTCTTTGCGGTGATACTCGGCTGGTTACCCGCGGGTGGAAGGCCTGTCCATCAACCTTTCTGGCCTGAACAGTTCAAGGCACTGATATTGCCGACGGTAGCCCTGGGCTGGCTGCCCGCCGCGACCTACCTGCGTTTAACGCGCTCATCCATGCTTGAAGTGCTGGATTCGGAGTACGTTAAGCTCGCTCGCGCAAAAGGCGTGACATCCAACTGGGTTATATGGAAACACGCCTTCAGGAACGCACTGATATCACCGATTACCGTATCCGCCCTGATTCTGATCGGCTTCCTTGAAGGATCAGTTGTAGTAGAGGCGGTGTTCGCATGGCCTGGCATTGGCAGGCTTGCTGTCGATGCAATCCACAACAATGACTTCCCACTGTTAACCGGAGTCATATTCTTCTTCGCTGCTCTTTACGTGACAGGAAGCCTTGTTGCTGACCTGACCTACTCGCTGGTAGACCCAAGGATCAGGTACCGCTAGTCATGGCCACTCAGGATCAAGTGTCGGGTTCCGCAACCGTTACTGAGCAGGGCACAACGCCTGCCCGGTTGGAGCAGAAGTCATTTCTGCAACAGGCCTGGTATGTGTTCAGACGATGGCCGGTCATTCCGCTGGCGATTCTTGCCGGTTTCATCATCATGGCGATCTTTGCGCCGTTGCTCGCTCCTGAGGATCCGAGGACTATTAACCTGCGAGGACGCGCCGCAGCACCGTTCTGGGACACCCAGTACTACGATGAAAATCCGCTGCTTGAGCAGACCTACATTCTTGGTGGAGACCATATTGGTCGCGATGTTTTGAGCCGGATTATTCACGGAGCCCGCATATCTCTCGTGATAGCGACCATCTCCCTGATCGGTGGAGTCGTGGTCGGAACCACTCTGGGTCTGATCGCCGGTTACTTCGGCGGGTGGACGGATGAACTGGTGTCCCGCGCCGTCGACGTGTGGAACGCGTTGCCGTTCCTTTTAATCGCGATTCTTGCTGCAATCACGTTCGGTCAGAGCGTGACTGTTGTTGTGGTGCTACTCGCTATGGCGGCCTGGGGTGGTGTTGTCAGGAACGTTCGCGCTGAGGTTCTGACTTTAAGGACCCGGGAGTATGTAGACGCGTCGCGTGTTTCCGGGGCATCAGTCACTCGGATCCTGTTGCGGCATATGTTCCCTGGTGTCGTCAATACTGTCGTAGTGCTTGCAACGCTCCGAGTGGGTGGACTGATTCTTGCCGAAGCCTCGCTCAGCTTCCTCGGAGCTGGTGTCCCGTCCAGCACCGTCACATGGGGAGTGATGGTCGGTGAGGGCAGGGCATGGCTTGACTCGGCATGGTGGATGGCTGTCTTCCCCGGACTGGCAATCCTGCTCGTTGTGATGTCTATCAACTTCGTTGGCGATTGGCTGCGCGATAGATTCGATCCAAGGCTGCGTCAGCTCTAGTTTTTCCAGCCACAGAACGTGACTGGCAAGTTGCTCCGTGGTTGCCAGTACTCACTCGTGTTGCGTAGCTCCCGTATGTAGAAGCCGCAACAGGTGTCGGAGACTGTGTGAGATTCAACGGTTCTGACAGCAGGTACCTCACACAGGCCAGACAAGCGGCGATTCTCCCGGCACATGAACTATTCGCATATTGTTGCTGCACGGATCTGGGCAGATCGTGCTCTTGAGTTCTCCTGGCTCGCAGCCGTTGTGCTGGTCCCGCTGATCACTTTGCCTGATAGCGCCTTTGTGGCAACGGTAGGTCCAGCGAAGACGGCAACGTTAAGGATTATTGCGTCAGTAGCAGTAATCGCATGGTTATTGCACGGGGTACTGTGGCTTACAGCGCGTTCTCTGTTCCCGGTAATTGAACCGGCCTCCGACACAGCCGCAAACAGATCGTTTTCCGAGAGAGCAAGGCCTTATCTGTCGCAGCCGCATGCCTGGCTGATTCTCAGTGTCGCCACACTTGCTCTCGTTACGCTGTTTTCAACGTTGCTGTCGATTGACCCCTCAGTTTCGACATGGGGCAAACTCGCCGGTTCCGAGGGATACGGGCTTTACAGCACGGCGGCCCTATTGGTCCTGTTCTTTACCGTTGCATTCAAGCTCCGGACCAATACGCAACTCTGGCGGCTTGTGAACGTAATGGCAATCGTTGGGGTTCTCTCCGCTCTTATTGGTATAGGGCAGAGTTTGAACATCTGGCCAGAGCAGAACAACGTCTATCACAATCGAGTACCCGGCCACTCTGGTAATCCAATCGCCTACGGCGGCTTGATGCTGCTCTTCTATCCCATCACCGTTGCAGCAGTACTGAGGTTTGGCCTGCGGGATCCTTCGTGGTCACGGCTGTGGCTGCCGCTGCTGGTTGTCAGCTTCATGCTCATGTATTCGGTAGCGCTGACGCTGAGCCGAGGTCCTTTCATTGGAATGGCGATTGGCATGTTGGTACTTGTCGTGATGGTCGCATGGGCGGCTGGAGCACGATTTGGTCTGCGCTTTGCTGGAATCACGGTACTGAGTGCGTTACTGGTTGGGTTACTGATTGCGGGACTGGATCAGTTAAGTGTTTCTGAGCCAGTGACACCGGACGAAGAATTTGCTGCAGGTCCGTCCGTCGATGAACGCTTGACTACTTCAGGCACGGTCGAACGGCGGCTTCAGATATGGAGTGCCTCGCGTGAACTGGTGATAGACCGCCCCGCTGTACCTGGTACCTCAGGTGCAGATACCGCCATCAGTCGCCATCTGTTTGGATACGGGCCAGACCAGTTCCGCTACGTGTTTGGGCTTACTGCCGAATCTGACACTTTTTATAGCACCGTCTCAGAAGCTCACAACGATCTGATTCATAGACTCGTAGAGACAGGTTGGCTTGGCTTGCTGGCATTCGGGTCCATTCTGCTCAGCGTACTGCTGATACTGGTTCGATTTGTCGTTCGGTCACGACGTTCAGGCGACGCGATTATGGCTTTGCTAGCTGCCGCACTGATGGCAGGATTCGCGGGAAGATTCATCGAACTCCAGTTTGGAGTTGCACGAAACTCAGACCTTGTGATCTTCTGGATTATGGCTGGTGCAGTGGCTGCGATGCCGATTGTCTTGCGAGCCCCGGCTGAAAGATCCCCAGGGAAACCGGAACTACGATCGCTAACTCCTCTTTTCCCAAAACCAGGAATTGCCGTTGGCTACGGCTTCGGGGTCGTTTTAGCGATCTTTGCAGTCAGTCTGATTTCTGCCGGTGCGTGGCAGAAAAACGTTAATCACGTTCGTGCCGATAACTCAGGACAACTGGCGCTGAACTCATGGTCTGAAGATCCTCGGAGAGCTGCCGGTCACCTGCAGGATGCGACAGAACTCGCTCCTGACGTGGCCGCGTACTGGATTGCTCTCGGTGACCTCTATTCTGCATTGGCGGAAAACTCGCTGAACCAGCAGGAGAAGTTGACCTTGCTGCAGGCTGGCCACGAAGCCGACCTACGAGCCCTTGAAGTGAATCCGCTTGAGCGAGATGCGAACTTCCATGTCGCCGAATCTGCCTGGGAAATGGCGATTCAAGGTGACGCGCCAGACAAAGCGATTATCGCGGTCGAGCGGTACGAGTTTTTGTCGGAGATAGCGCCTGATTATTTGCTAGTACGTGAACGTCTCGCACGAATCTCGGATGCGCTTCAGGCCTCGTAGTTAGATTTTCTAATTGAAGAAGCCGTTGTCCTTGAACAGATTCGTAAGCTGATCTGTGCTTGTTGCTTGAGGCACTTCAACCCTGAATAGCTCCTTCTCACGTACTGACGCGAGGATATTGGAGCCTGCATCGGCGAAATAGCGGTCGACGTTGACCAAGCCGAACGCACCGATTGACATCAAGTGAGTTAAGTAGTCTTTCCATTCGTAGTGAATCACTGCGAACATACGTGACGTCATCTCGTCAGCCGATGTAGGTTGGACGGATGGTGTTGATTCGGTAGTCCTGTCTACGTAGATGACCCTTTTTATGTCCGCTGACTCCGCCTGCTTATCCGCGCCAAAGATATCGGCCGGTGGAACGGTTGCGAGGTGATTTTCATTCCGCATAAACCTCGAGACCGGATGGTATAGCGATGTGTTGCGAAGAACTCGTTTCGTCATACCTACCATCGGCGCGTTCTCTACCAGGAATGCTTTGATCTGCGACCTTGGTAACCAGCCTAATCGCTTCGATTTAACGTGCTGCGAGTAGGTGTCTTTGTGATACTCCTTGAGCACAAATTTCCTCGGGAATGCCAGGCAATCACCGTCCCTGCCAAGCAGGATGGCATCGTCCCCTGCATAAAGGGATTCGTGCTCCTTAACAGCCGCCGACATTATTGCTGTTTTACCTATCCCACCGGCGCCAGTGACAACGGTCGCCTGTCCGTCTCGGGAAACATAGGCAGCGGCGTGGACGAACGAGTATCCATCTTCCGATAAAAGTAGCTGAATATAGAGGTTAATTAAGAAGTTAGGGTACTCAGCGTAGATGTCGAAGCCGTTGGCTCTCTTGACGATAGCTAATTTTTTTTCGCGGTCCACGAACTTGTCGTTCAGTGACCCTCTCTCTTTATAAAACACAAAAGAGGCAGACTTCTGATCATCTGATTCGGCGTACCGGCGAATCCGAATCCGGTAGGGGGCAGCGTCAGTAGCATCGATGCTTCGCGGAAATCCACTGAGCTGGAAATCGAGAGAATCTTTGACCTGCGAGTGTACCGATGCATCCACAGCAACGATGACCTTGCCATGAATGTCATACGCGTAGTCCATTAGCCTCACTCAGGCTGAAAGATGAAGTTGTAATCAGGTAGTGGGTCGTTCATGAACTGTTCACGTACAACTGGGACCAAGGAAGCGTCGCTGTCGACTCGCCAGCACCGATAGCGGAGTCCAACCAAGTCATCAAACAAATCTACCGGTTCGTAGCCAAAGGCGGTAGTACTATGCCGTTGTATTTCGATCATCAGGGTCGGACGAAACTTCCTTATGGCGGTTACTCCCCCTTCCAAAACGGCTCGTTCGTGGCCCTCAACATCGATCTTGATGAAATCTATTCGTCTGATTCCCACGCGTCCCACATAGTCATCGAGTCGAGACATGCTCACTTCAAAGCGGTCGCTTTCGGAGGAATTACTTCCAGTATCGACTACTCCTGAAACTGCGTCTGGGTCCCGGACTAGGATCGATGATTGAGTCCTGTTGCTCAATCCTATTCTTTCGATCCCGACGTTATCTAATTCATTTAACTCAATGTTTAGGACAAGCTCCGCGTAGTTGTCCGGCAGCGGCTCGAATGCGTGTACAAACCCATCAGATCCAACATTGCTTGCAAGCAGGGTTGTGTACCAACCGAAGCATGCGCCTATGTCAATGCAAACCCAGGTAGGCTTCACCAACTTCCGTAAGAATTCCGTCTCCTTAGGCTCGAAGCTGCCAGATATGGGGAGGGTGTAAAGCCGAGAAACCGGAACCGTGGGGTCGAAGTGGAACTTCCGATTGTCGTCCATAGTAAGAACGCAATTTGAGCCGATAAATTCGATCTGCATAATGCCATCGTGGGCGACAACGGCGGTCATAACTTTGTAAGCGTCTGATAGCGATCGCTTTGTCTGCTCAAGTTTCCAGGTCTTTGTTTGCTGCTTGAGTAACGGTGTCCGCTTAACACCAGACCGGACTATGCTGCGAATGGACACGCTCCTGTCCTTTCAGGAATTCGAAAGCCGTGAGTACCGCGTAGTCGACTCGACCTAATCATGTCGGTAACCCTCAGTCGACTCTGATATAGCCGGAAGCTCGAGGTCGAGGTAATTAAGTACTTCGCGTGCCCGATGAGCGTACGTGTGGCGAGCCATAGTTGCTGAGTGTCCGCTCTCAGCGTACTTGTTCCGCAGATTTTCATCTTTGAGGAGTGTCTCAATAATTTCCCGAAAATCCTGCGGATTATCAGCTACAAGGAGTTCATCTACACCGTACAGCTCACGGTATTCAGGCACGGCATCAACCACTGCACATCCCTTGGAACCAGCTACTTTAAAGACACGTTCGTTGATCTGTCCTTTTAGCAGTGCGACACTTGGCTCGTTCACTGCTGGCGAGATCTTAGCCTGACAATATAGAGAGGCCTCTCTTTCGCGGCTTAACCGACCTCTGTATCCAGAGTAAGGCCAAGCGTTGTATCCATAAACAATGAGTCTCTCTTCAAACTGGCGAAGGTAAGCGTCGAGTTGTCTGCCTTTCGACCACCAGTAACCGCCGACAAATGCGATATCAATGTCTTCGAATTCCGCATAGTGGGGGTTGTTTGGGCCATAGTAGTGTGTGTCACAGGCCAGAGGTAACGACTTAATAGTGATTTCTCGCTTCGTCCATTCTTCAAAGAAATTGAAACCAGATGGCGAGGTCGCTGAGAAAAGAAAATCAGGACCAATATCCAAGATCTTGCGCTTTGAGCTTTCTGGTATATACCAGAACTCTGGGTCAAGATCGTGATCCACAAAGAATTTATCACTCCCACGGAACCATGGAAGTCCCCAGACTATTGAGCGGACATTTTGTAGTTCTTTGATCAGACCAGATTTTACTAAATGAACATCGGTTGCTAGTAGCATACAAATAGGATTTGGTACATCTTGAATTATGTTCTGGAGTTCGCGTATGTCTACTATCAAGTAAGGCACGCCGATGTCTTCAAATCCGTGGCAGTATCCCATTCTGGCGGTCATCATTGCGTTCGGAACCTGCTGATCGAAAGTGGAGCCCACGCACAAAACAAACGTAATATCAGACTCGAATGGATTGAGGGAGCCTGTCGACTGGACGATGTTAGATGTTTTGAGTCGACTTCTAAGAGTACTTAGCTCCCGCTTAATACTCTTAGGGAGAAACTTTTTCGCTGCCTGTATCATTGTCAATTGATTGTCGCTATATTAATGGCAAATGGTAATGGAGGTCACAGCTGTTGAACATCAACTCTTAAAAATGAACGCATTATCGTTCTGGAACGGCTGGGATATATGCTAGTATTTATGGTTCCTTAGCTTCCAACTATTCCAAGTTGCGATCGCGAGTTCTACATGTGCTAGCGAAGCGACGATGAAAAAAAGGAAACTGGGAATTTTCTGCAAACCAGGATTATTTCGCATGCCTATTGCAGCTCGTGCCCTGCAGTTGTACCAGAACCTGAACCAGGCATCCTCGCGTTCAGCTGGCATTGTCATCTTATCAAGAAGTGCTACCGGATCATCCTTACCTGAAATGCGTGACTTATGAGCTTTTATAACTCTACGCGTGTTGGCAAACTGAGTCTTCGCCAGGCTTTCAGATATCCCTGTGGCCGAGTACCGTATTTTCATTATGGATTCCGGCACATTGCCGAGAGTATAGCCATACTCGATGGCCCTGAGGAGTAAATCGAAATCTTCGGCGGCTGTGACATCTCTATAGCCGTTGAGTTTCCTTGCGACTTCAACTTTCATGAAGAACGTGGAATGTAGAAGTGGACTGGCATACCGCGCATACTTCTCGAGGTTGATGGCGTGTACTGGCCGCCGTAGCTCACCAATGACATTACCTTGATGATCGATCTGTTGTGCTTGTCCTCCGATAATTCCTAAATTATGATCTCTTTGCATACGCTCAAATTGAATAGCTAGGCGTTCCGGTAACATCAGATCATTGCTATCGATACGTGCGATGAATTGCCCGCGTGCTTGTGAGAGCCCATAGTTCAATGTCGCCGTGAGACCAGCATGGGGTCTGGAGATTAGCTTGATACGAACGTCATCAAACTCCCCGACAACATTTGCAGATCCGTCTGTAGAACCATCATCTATAATCAGCAGCTCGAAATTATGGAAAGTCTGCTGTAGAACAGATTCTATTGTTTCCGCCACGTAACCGTATTGGTTGTAGAGTGGCATAAGTACCGTTACAAGAGGATGGTTATCCTGTGAAACAGACGAATTCATTAGGGGCCTTCATGATCGTTAAGGCCTTCCCATAATGGGGTTAGGCTGGACTCTAAGTATTTCAGTGCAGTCGGGATCCATACGGCAGGAGCAAGTTTCTATCGCGACACAGATTCGTTAGACCGTGTCTCCACATGAAGCCTGCCACGTTCAAACCGGAGGACTGTATGCGCGCGCCTCACTAATTCGGAACTATGTGCAATAGCGATTATCGTCTTATCACCAACAATTCCCTCGAGTTTGTTCAGGACTGCCTGCTCTGTGGACCAATCCAAGCCGCTTGTGGCTTCGTCAAGAACAAAAAGTGACGGGTCACGATAGGCTGCGCGAGCGATCCCGATCCGCTGGCGCTGGCCTCCGCTCAGGTTGAGACCTTGCTCTCCCACGCTGCTGTCATACCCTTCTGGTAATTCGTTCACAATGAAATCGTGGATGTTGGCAAGCTTTGCGGCCTCTACGACCTTAGCCAGATCTATCTTGTTTTCTGGGATACCGAACGCTATGTTTTGCGCCACTGAGGCATCCATAAGGTAGATGCGCTGAGGTACATAGCCAACCTGTTTTTGCCATTCGTGGGTGTTGCCCACGCCCAGTTCGATTCCGTCGATGAGTACCTGCCCACTATCTGGCGAAGTCAAGCCAAGGATCAGGTCAGTGAAGGTCGATTTCCCGGCACCTGTCTGCCCTGTAACTGCAATGAATGATCCACATGGTATTTCTATTGAAACTTCATCAATTGCAGCGGTCCTTCGACCAGGATATGTAAACGAGACATCTCTGAACTGGATCCCTTGCTTAAATCCCATGATGCGATTTCCCGCTCGCTCCACGTGAATGGGGTGCGCGTCAACACGTTGTGGCAACAGCTCGGCGTGAAGTGTGTGCACTACGCCAGAATTAGCCCGTAGTTGGCTCACGCCTTGATATACGAACTGGAACGCGGGAAGCAACCTGTACCCAGCCACAGCATAAACGGTCACAAGAGGAATGATCGATTCGAAGTCTCTGCCGATCGCAACCAAGCTTAAGACGATGACAACCATGGCGCCTATGCCCACTACCTCAATTAAGTAGCGCGGAACGTGCGCCAGCATCTGCTCTCCAGCCTGTGCATGCGCGAATCGGATTGCGTTCTGATCATAGGCGGAGAGAAAGGTTTTTTCGTATCCGGAGACCTTGATCTCCTTCATGGCGCCGAAAGCTTCGTTAACGGCTTTAAATTGGGCAGTGTTTGAACGCAATCGCAAAATTCCTAGTTCGCCAAGTTTTGATCGGAAGAAGGCGAAGATGACGACGTATGAGAATGAGATCATCCCAACGGTGATCAATGCCACGAATGGCGACAACCAGAATAAAAAAGCCGTCATGAAGATGAGTGTCATGCCAAAGGCGGTGGCGCTTAGCGTCGGCACAAGCACATGTTGGGAGAAGACCTGCGTCTCAGAGAGAATATTCCTGCCAGCCTCAGCTGAGTTGTTGGAAAGGTAGTACGAGTAGGGTTTCTCCAAGTAGATCTCCAACAGCTGCCGGGAAAGGCGATATTGCACGAGCCGAGCGAATCGAAACGTATACCAGAGAGTGGAAGCCAGGAGCGCGTTCGCCAGCATGAATGCTAAGAGCATCAAAACACCGAGAATCAAAAGAAACTGGTTCGTGCCCCGATCGCCTGTTACATCGTTCAACCACTGGAGTACCGCCTGCTCCTCAATGATTGTCGGGTCAGTCAGCACTGCGACGAATGGCATCACTGAGCCGACTCCTGCCAACTGAATAAGTCCCCCTATAGCAGCCAGGAATAGCAGGATGGATAGCCTTATCCGTTCGTTAGGCGGGAGTAAATCGGAAATTTTCGCGAATAGATTGATCAAGTGGTTTGCATACTAAGCAACACTACATGTCCGGTGCCGTTCTTGAGGGGTCTGACCAGTAGCGTCGTGGTTCTACTACTTAACGGGATAGATTTCATCTTCACTATAACTATCTCACACTAGGTATTAGGCGCTAAGGGGACTCCTGAAGCCGCAGCAATGTCTTCCGCTTCTCAGCCGGCATCTCTCTTAATGAGTGATTGAACTGAACCGCAGTGCTAAGGCCGAATACCCAGCTATGATGTCTTACTGTCAACTCGATGATCCGGACTCTCTTGACCGATGAATCCGCTCACCGAGGGCTGAATGCTGTGGTCTTCCAGTCTTCTAAATGAGTCGCATTTGGTCAATGAGCAGGTTTGTTCGGTCCCTCACCGTAGATGGCCTTGCATTAAGTACAGTTGGGCTATGCAAGTAGGAGCATCTGGTACCAGAGAACGGATGGATGGTTGGTATACAAAATCTCGGCGGGCGAAGTGCTGCAACATCACAGCATGAAAATTCTAGCCACCATCATGTTCCTAGCGGTGCTTTTCCCGTACTTTCACCCGTTCACATTCATTGTCCGCTCAGACACCCAAGTCTGGTCGGGAATCATCGCTGGCATCACTGTATTGGTCATACAAGTGCAGTCGCGAAAGCTATACCTCCCAGTCCCACTGGTGATCCTCTCCTTTATAGCTGTCTTCAGCCTGCTATACCTCTTCGTAAATGGGGATTTCGAGTTTGGTATTCGATCAGTGTTTGGCTACGGCTCAGTTCCACTGATTGCGTATGTGGCTTTCAGGACTTATCGACATGTTTGGGCACACGCACTGCCAACTGCAGTCGGGCTCTGGTTCTTAGTTGGAGTCATACAGTCAGTTTGGGATAGAGATTTCGGCAGAAATTTGCTGCCCAGGTTGGATACCGACAGCCTTCGAGGTATCACCGGGCTCACTCCGGAACCTTCGTTCCTCGGAGTAATGGGGTTGATGATGTTAGTGCTGAACGAATTCGCGTATTCCCATTCTGGATATCGCAACCATGTTTATTACTCAGTCATGCTCGCACTGGTCCTCCTGATATTGGCGAGCAGCTCAGGAGTTGGCCTGGTCCTGCTGGTTGGATATCTCACCGTCCGGACGTTGTTGGCGTTGCACATGCATGATCGAGCCGCACACGCGCTTGCGGATGTAGCCGCAGTAACGCTGGTGACATGGATACTTTTCGTCGGGCTGGACAATTCCAATCCACTTTCGAAACCCCTCAATCCGAGTGCTGACCCTACACCGACCGCATTCCCCTCACCAAAGCCCACATCCACACCTGCGCATTCAGCGACACAGAATCCCGTGGCTACTTCAGCGCCGTTGGATTCTCCAACAGCTCCTGCAGCCGGAAGCCCAGTTCTGTCAGAAACGAACACCCCTGTTGTTCCTGAAGTTACCGCGTCCGCCCCACCAAGTCCCTTGGACACTACGTCGCCGGAGGAGACAGTAACCGCCTTACCTTCACAACCTCCTACGCTTCAACCGAAGCCAACTGAAAGGCCTTTGACCACACCTGTATCGACATCGTCGCCGGAGCCCACTGCTGTCACAGCGCCTACACCGACGGCGACGTTGGTACCGAGTGCAACACCTACACCATCTGTACCAAGGAATCTCGCAGGTAGCCGTGGCCGCAATATTCTGCAGCGACTATTCGACGACCCGTTACAGGTTTTTGAAAGGGACGCCAGTGTCGGCGAACGCACGGCACATGTGCTGCTTTCTGGGATGTCGTTGTGGAACAGCAAAGGGGTTGGTTACGGGCCTGGCACGTGGAACGATCATGCCTTGGAACTAAGGGACAGCGCGCCTGACTGGATCCAGCGAATGACGGTGAGAAAATTCGATCTGGGCGGAAGAGTGATGAGCGGGTGGGGCACGGCGATGTTCGAGCTTGGAATCGTAGGCCTACTGTTTATCGCAACAGCTCTAATCATTATGGGTAAGAGCGTCGCTGCTTCACCCAGGCTGGCTCCAGTGGCTCTTCTCAGTGCCATCCTTGTCTCTGCCACAATGATTGGTGCGGTCCCGCTTGCTCTACCTGCGTTCGGGTACATCATCGGCATTCACCTGTGGGTCGCCTATGGCCGTCATGAGGACGAAACGCCAGAATCCGAGCACGAGACTGACTCAGCTGGATAATTCGATGCGAAGGCTCTTAATAAACGCCAGCAACGTTACTTCACCGGGTGCTGAATCGCTCGCGCTGAGCCTTCTGCCCGAGATACTCACTCGAAGCGACCGATTCTCTTGCAGCGTAGTGATGCCTGGTAATGGGAAACTGGCCGAAACGGCGTCCACTTGGATCGACGCCGAAATTGTTGCTGTCAAAAATCGGGTTCCCTGGCACACGTTCAGCCGACTCTGGTTTGAGTACAAAGCGATGCGGTTTTACGTACGAAAAACCGGTGCAGACGCGGTCCTTACACTTGGCAACATTGCGCCTGCGAGGACGAGGGTTCCTACAACGGTTCTCATGCAGCACCTGTTCATAGCCGACCGGCATTTAGCTTCACAACCCCCGGCGATCGGGCGGTTGACGCTTGCCGCCAACCGCTTCTTGTTCAAGAGAACTGTTAAGCACACAGGTGCGATCATTGTCCAGACGAACCACATGAGGGATCTTGTCCTTGAGAACTATTCAGTTGCAGCTGATCGAGTTTATGTGGTCGCTAATAATGTGTCCCCGACGCTACTGCATCGCCGCGATAGTGCGGGCCTGTCCGCCACGGTACCAGGCGATAACGGTCCGATCCGCCTAATCTACCCAGCGGCGCCGTACCGTTACAAAAACATCGACCTGATTCTGGGTCTGGCTTCGCGATTGAGGGAGAACAACGACTCATCCGTGCAGTTCGTGCTTACGCTTGATGAGTCCAGTCGTCCCGGTGCAGAACTACTCAGAAAAATTCACTCGGCCGGGCTGGAAAATTGGATCCTCAATGCCGGGATGACAGACCAGGCAAATCTTGCCGAGCAGTACACAAGGTCAAGTGCACTCTTCTTCCCGTCTCTTGCGGAATCGTTCGGGAATCCGTTGCTTGAAGCGGCTTCTTTTGGCCTGCCCGTGTTGGCTGCAGACCTCCCTTATGCCCGCGACGTGATGGGTGGCGGAGCAATCTACTTCAACCCACACAGTGTGGATTCGGCTTTCGGAGCGATCGAAAAACTGCGCGATCCATCTACCTGGAAGGCACTCTCAGTTCTTGCCAGGGATCATTACGACTTAGTGCCAAAGTGGCCTGAGATTGCTGACAGGTTTCTCGATATCGTCGAGTCGACCCTCACTGATTAGGCTTGATGCCTCTCAGAATCCTGAATTCCGAGTGGCTTTTATCCGTCCGCACTACCCCAAGCTGGCACTATGCTTTGTCTCAGGATTCGTTCGGTCTGAAAAGGAACACACGTGCCGAAGACAGCATTCATCACTGGGATCACCGGGCAGGATGGCTCATACCTGGCGGAGCTACTCATCTCAAAGGGCTACGAAGTACACGGCCTGATTCGTCGGGCGAGCACGTTCAATACCGATCGTATCGAACACCTGTACCAGGACCCTCACGAGGAGTCTGCCAACCCGCGACTTCACTACTACGACCTGACCTCAGGGGACCAGATCTCCGGGTTGCTCTATGACCTGCGACCAGATGAGATCTATCACCTTGGGGCTCAGTCGCACGTGCAGGTCAGTTTTCAACTTCCTGAGTACACGACAGATGTTGTGGCGCTGGGAACCACCCGAATTCTCGAGGCTATTCGTCGCACTGGCGTGAGGAGCAGGTTCTACCAGGCATCGTCTTCTGAAATGTTTGGTGCTGCGCCTGCTCCGCAAGGTGAACAGACGCCGTTTGTACCTCGTAGCCCCTATGCGGCGGCGAAACTACATTCCCACTGGATGACGGTGAACTACCGCGATGGCTACAACATCCACGCATCCAGCGGAATTCTGTTTAACCACGAGAGCCCGCGTCGCGGCCATACATTCTTGACGCGTAAAGTGACAGAGGCGGTCGCACGCATTAAGGCGGGTAAGCAGGACGAGTTGTATCTCGGAAACCTGGAAGCTTTCCGGGACTGGGGATATGCGCCCGAGTACGTCGAGTGCATGTGGGCGATGCTGCAACAAGATGTGCCGAGCGATTACATAATCGGTACTGGCCACTCAATCACAGTCCAACGATTCGTCGAGCTGGCGTTCGAGTATGTCGGGCTAGACTGGAAAGAGTACGTCCGAACGGATGAACGCTATATGCGTCCGACGGACGTTCCACGCCTGGAGGCCGATGCATGGCGTGCCAGGGAGCAGCTCGGTTGGGAGCCGAAGGTTCTTGCAGAAGATCTCGTGAAGATAATGGTTGACGCTGACCTGGAGCTGATCGGCGAAGAACCAGTGGGTGAGGGAAGGGCGATTGTCGACCGAAACTTTGCCGGTTGGCAATCGTGGGAAAATTCGGTAACCATGCCGATCACAAGATCATCCGCCAGTCGGTAGATGCTGTTTTGGTTCGATAAATACCTGTCGAGAGGTTGTCCCACTCACCATGGAACTGCGAGACAAAAATGTGATGGTCACCGGCGGAGCCGGATTTCTAGGAAGCTCTGTCGTCCGGCGCCTTGAAGACTATTCACCTTCATCTGTGTTCGTTCCTCGTTCTTCCGAGTACGATCTGCGAGATCCTGCCGCAGTCAGTCAGGCGATCAACGACTCCTCGGCGGATGTTGTCATTCATCTTGCCGCGTCCGTGGGTGGAATAGGCGCTAATCGGGATAATCCCGGCAAGTTCTTCTATGAGAACGCGGTAATGGGCATTCATCTCATTGAGGAATGCCGACTCGCGAATGTGAAAAAGACAGTCGTGATCGGCACCATTTGCTCGTATCCCAAGTTCACGCCGGTGCCTTTTCTTGAAGACACCCTTTGGGACGGCTACCCAGAAGAGACCAACGCTCCTTACGGCCTCGCAAAAAAGATGCTAATGGTGCAGGGACAGGCGTACCGGGAACAGTACGGCATGAGCGTCATCCACGTGATGCCTGCCAACCTCTACGGCCCCGGTGATAACTTCGACCCAAGCTCTTCTCACGTGATTCCTGCCCTGATCAAAAAGATGATCGAAGCGCGTGATAGCGGTGCTGGAAGCGTGGAAGTTTGGGGTACTGGCACGCCGACTCGCGAGTTTCTCTACGTGGACGATGCAGCGGCTGGAATACTTCTGGCTACCGAACGCTATGACGATTCAGAACCGGTGAACCTTGGTACCGGTGACGAGATTTCCATTGGAGAACTCGCAAAGCTCATTGCTGAACTCTCCGGCTTTAAGGGTGAGTTGGTTTTCGATATGTCTAAACCAGACGGCCAGCCACGTCGTGCACTAGATACCACTCGGGCCGCCCAGTCATTTGCATTCAAGGCTGAGACCGACTTTCGGACCGGTTTGCGGAAGACTATCGACTGGTGGGAATCGCAAAGTGTTTCGTCCAGCGATCGAGTCGGTTCCGGAGCCAAATGAGTTCCGACGCGCCACTCAAGCTGCTGTTCGTGAACCAGTACTACGAACCCGACATTGCCGCTACCGGCGTTCTAATAACTCAACTCTGTGAAGATCTAGCTGCCGCTGGTGCTCAGGTCAGAGTTGTAACCGCTCAACCAAGCTACACTGACACTGGCAAGAAGGCTCCCGGTAGTGAGTCTCGGAACGGAGTTGAGGTCTACAGGCTTTCGCTAGGCGATTCGCTTGGCCGAGTTTCCATGCGAAGGCGCGTGAGCGGGTACTTCAAGTTTCTCTATCGATCTCGGCGCATGGCCCGGAGGCTGATCGAGAAAGATCCACCCGACATTGTTGTCACCGCATCGAATCCACCTCTTCTCGAACGTGTCGGCCGGGGGTTGGCCAAAGAGGCTAACGCTGCGTACGTCCACATCATTCACGATATCCATCCTGACGTATTGGAAGCAGGTGGCCAGATGAAACTACCACCACTTTCTGCGCGAGCATGGAAGTGGTTGAGTGTTCGCGCCCTGCGAGAAGCAGACTCTCTGGTCGTCCTGAGTGAAGATATGAAACGGAACCTCGTCGAAACCAAAGGAATCGACCCGGTGCGAGTGCAGGTAGTGAACCTCTGGGCAGTACCAGAGATTGCACCGAATGCAGGTTCCCAAAATGTGCGACAACGGTTCGGAATTCCAGACACCGATTTGCTCGTAATCCACACAGGCAATATTGGCGTTGTACAGGGACTAGAAACTGTCATCGATGCGGCGAATCAATTACGTGATGAGCCAGTGACGTTCCTGTTTGTGGGTGATGGCGCAATGAAACAAGACCTCCAAACAAAGGCAGCGAAATTCGGCCTGTCCAAAGTGAGTTTTCTAGACTTCCAGTCAGACGATGACTTTCGATCACTACTGGCAGCATCCGATATCGGCCTGGTAACGCTAAAGACAGGGATGGAGCAGTTCTCCCTTCCGTCGAAAACCTTTACGTATCTGTCCGCTGGAAAGCCCATTCTCGGGGTGATGCAGTCCAGTAATGATCTGACGGCGATGATCGAATCTCATGGAGTTGGCTGGAACAGCACCGATGCCAGTAGCCTTGCCGCTACCGTACGGGAGCTGTGTGCGGACCGCTCGAAAATCGAAGTCTCTGCATTGAACTGCAGGGAGCTTTACCGCAGCAAGTTCAGTCGTGAAAAAGGCGTTGGCGCTTACCGTGAACTGTTTGCTGGACTCGCAGAAAAGCGATCTCTCGCTAAGCAGGACTGACGGTCTCTAACCAGAAGACTTCGTCGGACCTCGACTCTATTTCGAACACAAGGCTTTCAGCACCCTGGGTCGACGGTGTGTGACTTGAGTCACTCAGTGTGTGTCCATCTGGCAACGACACTTCTATGGATACCTGACGCAACTGCGCTCCGGGCTGTGCGACCAGCACCAGTTCGTAGCGAACTCCGTTCTCTGTTTGGCTGATTATCGTGTTCGGTAGTCGGTAATCGATCGAAAAGTCGGCTTGTCCGCCCGGTTCGATTGCCACCAGACCTGCGAAGTGATCGCCATTTTCATCAAAGTTGTGGGAGAAGGTCGGAGAACCGGGCTCCTGTCTGCTGAGTACATCGGGAATGCTGTTCGGCGGTAAGGGCAGTTCGGGTGTTTTGGTGGGTTCCGAGCCGACCGCCACGAAGGCGCGTACATAGTTCCAGTAGCAAGAGTTGACCGAGAGTTCGTAGGCGACAAACTCCGGAGGAGGCGAGCTGTGGGTGGAGCAGTCCCGACCGATGCTTGATCCTGTGTGATCGTAAGCCAGGGATAGCTGGGCCGTTGGTGCGGCAGGGTTGGTCAAATCAAGATCATAGGAAACGCTTCGAGCGATGCTGCGGTCCGATTTAGTCCATCCAATATTCGAATCGATAATCCCGAGCCTGTCTCTTTGATCAAGCGGGAACGTGCCACCCCACCCGGCATCTTCGATCACCTTCTGTTCTGATTCATGAACATTGAACAGCATCAGATCTTTCTGTTCGAGTGCCTCGGAAAATGCCTGCAGCAGATCGAGCTGCGTCCCGGCAGACAGATCCCCGCGTAACGAGGTCAACAGACTGGTGAACAGCACCTGAAGAAACCCGGTGCCTTCCCTGTCTGTCCGCGCTTCGATCAAATCGATCGTTTGGCCGGGTGAAATGAACTGTCCGTCAACTTCCACACCACCGATTGCTTCAATCAATCGGACGATTGCCCACTGATTGACCGCAACCACTCCATCGACCTCTCCCGGCTGATTGGTCCGATATAGATCGGCTGCTGTACGGCCAACAGTCGAGAAATCTGGTGCCCAGCCAACATCCCTGAGATACAGTGCACCGGCGTCCATGTAGTAAGCAAGTGGATGTGGAGCGGGTGGAGCATCTGACGATCCGTTGTCGAACTCGATGATCGGTATGAACTGAGTATCCGTGAGAGAACCGTCATCGAACGTAAGAGTCCAGGCGCTCGAGGTGAATCCACCTGCCGCACGTAACTCGTCTGAAGTCTGCCCCAGTACCAGGTACTTCCTACTGCTGTCCGGGGCGATCAGGTTTCTCAGTAGTTCCGGTCCATTGCTGAGTAACTGGCCTGCATCAACCAGTGCTTCGGTGCGGTCAACGAGCGCCTTTGCCAGGTCATCATCAAGGAACTCGATACCTCCCTCCAAAACCTGCGCTGACAGCACCTCTAGCGCAGATCTAGCCAACTGTGAGGCTTCTGTCAGTGCTTCCCGCTCGTTGTCCAGCACAACCAAGGCCCTCTGCAACTCATCGCCGTTGGAGAGCAGGGGAGCGCCAGATTCGCGGAGTATCTCAAGAGCATTGCTAATGTTGGTCCCGATCACATCGAGCCCAGCCGTGAGCTCAGACACCGCAATCAACGACGTTGCTAATTCAGATGTGGTCATCGCCAGGTTGCTCTGAGGCATCGCGACACTGAGCGCTCGATCAAGCTCGGCCATCGCGGTAGCGGCAACTTCGCTGTCCTGTTTGAAGACCTCAAGGATCACAACAAGTTCGACCAGGTTCTCGGTTGAGGTCGAATCTTGCAACAACGTCAGCAATTGCTCGGCTGAGCTTTTTACCACTAGCGCTGATGAGATCGCCGGAGGCGTAGCAACCAACACGTCACTGTTGGCAATAAGCTTCCCTTCAAGAGACTGGGCTCGTTTCACTCGAGAGTTAAGAAACCAGAGGAGCGACATCCCGTCCATGCGCTCGGCCTGCTCTTTGACCTGCTCCATGTCAGTTTCGGCGCCAGCGGCATGGTCGCTCAGCGATTCCAACAAGTCTTTCAATTCGGTCGATTCAGCTGGGTCTACGAGTGCTCCTGAATCAACAAGGTCTTGTAGCGCAAAGAGGTCATCTGCTGAGGTGATCAGTCGTCTTGCTGCATTGAGATCAGCCTCAGCGCGGTCGGTGAGAATACCCGGAGCCTGGAGTTGATCCCCTGCCCACGGAACCCAACCTAGCGATGCGGCGGCCACGCGCGTCGGCCCCAATCGAGCCGACAGTGATGATGTGGCAGAGTCGGATTCATCAAGTAGCGATTGTGCAGAGGCCAGTGCAGCCTCGTCGCCACGAGCTATGGCCGGAATATCCAGGGCGTCAGCGTCATCGAGAAGCGTTTCTACATCGTTAGCTGCGGCTAACACCCAGCTGACATAGATGATCGCTGTGGCGATCAGACCTACTACGATGGCAGAAGTCAATCGCCAGTGCCGGCGAACACTCTGTTGTGTCGCAGCTAACGTCGTCATGGATGACTCAAGAAGATTCAACCCCGCCGTCCGGTGCCTGCTAATCAGCCGCCAATCGAACCACGCTATCGCGACAGGGCAGGTGAATACCAGTTGCCCGTGCAGTTACTATCGCTCATCTCGGGGCAGCAGATTCATCCGAAGGCGCTAATAAGCCGGTCGACACTATCTGTTTAGACCAGTTGATTCACCCATTCAATCATCGTTAGCGCAACTCGCGCATGACGTACTGCCGCCTCCCTTGCAACGTGCGCGCACGCATGTGCGCTAAGTTGCTGCCGCTCACAGTGGAAGTTGGAAACCACTTGCTGAGCGAACTTGAGCACTCTGATTCATCAACAGGACTTTGCACGCTACGGGACGGTCGGTAGCGGAGCGAGGCGACTGCGCAACCCACTCACACTAGCGCCGCTGATAGCGGCGTTGCTTCTGGTTGTGTTTGTCCTGGGTGGTGTTCAGGGCGCAGCATCCGCATTCAACTCGGCGCAATCCGGCAGTCAAGTTCACGAGACTCTGTTTGTTCCAGGTCCGACATTTAACGTTCGTGAGGTTGTCTATCCGTCTGCGCACGACTTCGACAAAGGGTCTGGCATTGATACATGCCTGAGCTTGAGCGTGCCTCCCGGAGATACTTTCACGCTCGGTCTGATCTGGGAGGCACTGGTTGAAGGCCTGCCCGGCGCAGGAGACCTTGATCTTTACCTGTATCTGGATGCTGCCTGTACTGAAGCGGCGCTGCTCACAAGCTCCTTCAACAGCAACGCCTACACCGGTGAACTTCTGGAGATCACTCCCCGAGTACGAAATATCGGCTCAGAAACGGCAATCGCTGGTGTTCGAGTCGGCAAGCGTTCAGGTAGAGGAAACCCGGGGTGGTTACAACTAAAAGTTCTCACCGGCGACGCTGTGTTTCTTGAGCACGGTACCGACGGCCCTCCACTACCTGGACAGGACGGCGCGCCGGTCTTCGATTTCTCAGGGCCGTTTGAGCTCGAGGAAAACTCACCGGCCGGCACAGAGGTCGGCACCGTCACCGCTGTCGACATCCAGTCAGACCCGCTGACGTTCTTCGAGCTAGAGCCAGCGGCAGGGCAGACCTCGTTCCAGATCGACCCGAGCACCGGTGTCATCAGCGTCGAAGATCCAGCCGAGCTCGATCGCGAGACTTCCGAAACTCTGGTCTACTGGATTGGTGTTACAGACGGCAATGCCGCATCACTCACGAGCGTCGCGATCGACCTCATTGGAGTGAACGACAACTCTCCGATCGCTCTCGATACCAGTGTGATCACTCCACCGGAAACGCCAATCTCCATAACCCTTGAAGGCACCGATGCCGACGTTGACCTCGCTCAACAGCTAACCGTGATCATGGTCGACGTGCCGACAAGAGGTGTTGTCGACTCTCCGGTTTTTACGGGACTCACTACATCGTCCGTGACCTACACACCGGAGCTCGGATTCCTGGGCACAGACAACTTCACCTTCTCGGTGACAGACGGTCAGACCACCAGCCCTCCCGCAACGGTGACTGTCATCGTCACCAATGATCCTACTCAGGTTCCTACACCCACTCCGAGCAGTCCGGGATCGGGCGGTGGAGGTTCGATCCCGCCACCTGTTCAAGAAGCACCGGGTCCACCTCCGCTGAGTAGCTCGCCTCCTTCGGCGCCGAGGTTCGTACGGGCCATCCCTGGCGATTCGTCCGCGACCTTCACGTGGCAACATCCGTTGTCCGACGGTGGAGCGCCGATTGAGGGCTACAGGTTCTTCAACATAAACACCTCTACTTCCACGATATTTGACCGTGATGCGATGGAAGGCAAGGTGCTGGATCTTGAGAACGGAACTTCGTATCTGTTCCAGGTGAGAGCTTTCAATGCTGCCGGGTTAGGCGAAGGTGCTCTTGTCGGTCCCGTTACGCCAATCTCTGGTGAACCTGCCGAATTGGACGTCCAGGCTTCATTGCACCCGGACGACACTGTGACGGTCTGGTGGCAACCTCCAGATGATGATCACCTTAAGCCCATCGTCGAGTATCAGTTGTGGCTCGAAGACGGCGATCTCATAGAAGTTGTCGAGCCAGATCAGCCGTTCATTCTCAACATCAAGGATCTCGAGAACGACAAGGAGCATGCCTTCCGCGTTACCGGTATTAACGAAGACGACGAGATAGTTGCGGTGGGCGTTACCGAGCCGGTCCATGTGCCACCGACTCTGGCTTCACTTTTTGAGCCTCTTCCCGAAGATGCCATCCTGGTACCGCTGACTCCAGAAGCTCGCGAGATGCTGCAGTTCTCGTTGCAAGAGATTGCCGGTGGCGAAGGCCTCATTCCGGAATTACCGGCGATTCTCGTTTACAGAGATGGTCTGGCCGATGTGTTCATCGGAGTGGAGGGACTGCACAGGGCCATAGTGGTGCCTGCAGACTTCCTTGTCGATTCAGATCAACTTTTCATCGGGATGCATCAGACCTTCGATATGCAGATCGACTTCGAAATCGCCGAGGGGATAAGCGTTTCTGGGACGATAGAGACCCAGATTGATCCGTCCGGAGTCCTGTTCAGCCTCGCCTTGCCATCAGTGGTGCTCAGCAGTGACATCTCTGAGTTCGGTCAGATCGCTTCGGTGTTTGCGGTCGAGTACCAGCCGCAAGCGATCTCCCAGGAATTTAACTTCACGGCAACCGTACCCGATCCGTTGCCAGACAAGGTGACCGAACTACTGCTCGACCCAACTACGCTGGAGACTGCTGCGGTGGTCGAGATGAATCGAAACGGATTTGAACTAGGTGACCCCGCCGACGAAAAAGTCGGCTTCGTGTTGCCTGCGGGTTGGCATGAGGTGCACGAGATCCAGGGTAACGGTCTAAGTTTCGTCAGAATCGATAGCGAAGGACTGCAAACCGAAACGGCGGTCAGGTGCGACTTTGAGGCTTTCGATCTGACGGCATTGTGTTCCGGTGAGTTTGAGATGGACGGCGGTACACCTGCTTACTACGCATTGATAGCTACCACCGATGCGCCTCCGGTAACACCGACGGCAGAACCGACACCGATTGGCGCTCCAGCAGAACCCAGTGCCACACCCGGGCCGTCACTGGTGGTTGTCGAAGACCCAACACCGGAACCCTTCATCCCCCTGCCACAGGTGACTCCTACAAGCACGCCCGAACCGGACGAACCGATTGTCCCGGAGCCGGACGGCGGAGGTACATCCGTAGTCACTTGGTTGATGGCCGGTGTGCTGGGACTGGTGGTGGTGCGAGGCGCGTTCTATGCTGTCGGCCGCTTCAGGTCTTAGTGGCCAATCATGATTTCTTCTGAAGACGTGTCATCTCCACTGCGAACCAGAGCGCCATCGAACCGCCCCTGTCATCAAGTCCATCGGAGAATGGCCGCTCAAGATACGACGTGAGATCAGGCTGCGGACCTGTACCAACACAAACCTGTTCCAGTTCGCAGTTTGGTCCAATCCTGGCGGCGACGCCTTCCCACGCAGCGTCGACCACCGAACGCCACGTCGTATCAAGCCATCCAAGTCGGATACCGCGTGCAATCGTGTAACCGATCATCGAGCTGGCGCTGTGTTCCAGGTACGAATCTGGCCGGTTGATCACCTGCCGCCACAGACCGGTGTCGTCCTGGTGTTTTCGTAACGCATCAAGGTGCCGTATGTGAGACGGCAGCAGGTGAGCGCGATCGGGGTGATCCTCGGGCAGGTACGTAAGAGCCTCGGCGAATCCCATCGCCGCAAATGCGTTACCGCGACCCCAATAGAAGGGAGAAGCTTTGCAGTGCCACCACAGGCCGTCTGATTGCTGTGTGTCAGCGGTTTTCAGGAACGTGGCGAGAGTGTTGATGTAGCGTTCGTCTCCCGTCGCCTTGAACGCCCTACCCAGGACCGTGGCTGCGAAGAAGAAATCTTCAACCCTGATGTCGGGGTCGAGCGGAGGGGCTATTGGTGTCGTTGCAGTTGGCGGTTCGAACAGGTCGGCGACGGTGGTCAGCAAGTCTTTGTACTGCTCGTCTTGCGTTGCATCAAACATTTCATCGGCCCAGCAGATACCAGCGTAGTTCGCTGTTCCACCTGCCGATGGCAGGTCGCCGAACATAGCGATGCCTTTCGCCAGATGCGGTCTCACTATCCTTTCAATCTCAGCCAATGGATTCGAATTCTTGGTGAGTTCGAAAAGGCGCAAACGACCGCTGAGCGCCACTCCCTGTGTGTAAACCACTGGTGAATCGAGACGATGGCCGTAGACAGTAGCCAGCCTCTCCGCTGTCTCGAGCGGGTCGATGTATGAGTCACTCAAAGCGCGCCTCCCGCGGTGTGCGCCGCAACTGAAAAATCGACATCGATGTTCGCAATGTCCTGCGATAAGATGCCGCGATCAAAGAATCTTGAATCTCAGGTGCAGTGTAAGGGCGAATCAAGTGAAGTACGACGCCATCGTAATCGGTGCAGGGTCAGCTGGCGCTGTAATTGCAGCTCGCCTCACCGAGGATCCAAACCGTTCAGTCCTGTTACTAGAAGCGGGACCCGACTATTCAGAGTTCGATGATCTTCCGCCTGAGATCAAGCATGGCTACGGTGTTGACCGAGATCTCTGGGCTAAGGCGTTTGGCGATGTCAGCACTCACAACTGGGGATACAGGGCCAGGGCATCAGCAGCGTCGACCGACATCATGGTGCCTCGGGGCAAAGTTGTCGGCGGATCAAGCGCAGTTAATGCACAGATCTTCTTACGGGGGATTCCGGAGGACTACGATGATTGGGAGAGCCGTGGCAACACTGGATGGGGATTCAAGAATTTTCTGCCCTACATGAAGCGACTTGAATCCGATCCTGAAGGCGGAGACTTCCACGGCACAGACGGGCCAATCCCAGTCCGTCGTTTCGCATACGAAGAGTTCAATCCAGAGCAAGCGGCATTTTTCGATTCAGCTCGTGCACTCGGTTATGTGAATAACGCTGACGCAAACTCACCTGATGCCGGTGGTGTCGGTCCAACACCCATGAACAATCCGGACGGCATCCGCTGGAGTACCTCTCTCGGATACCTGGCGTCAGCCAGGCACAGATTGAACCTGACCATCCGACCGGATACGTCTGTACATCGAATCCTGATCGAAAAAGGTCGTGCGAAGGGCGTTGTTGCCGAGTCCGGTGGGGACGTTTTCGAGTTGGCTGCTGACGAGGTCATTCTGTGTGCCGGCGCATACGCCTCTCCGCAACTCCTGATGCTCTCCGGAATTGGCCCGGCGAGTCATCTACATGAACACGGGATAGAGACAGTCGTTGACCTGCCCGGCGTCGGCGAAAACCTGAGAGATCACCCGCAGACCCAACTCACCTGGCGCACTAAACCAGGCTACGTCCAGGATCCGCTTTCACCACGTATCCAGGTAGCGTTGCAGTACACGGCTGAGGGTTCGGAACTGCGTAACGACATGTTTATTCACCCGATGTCGTTTGCTGCTAAATCAGGCATCTACACCGTGTCTTCTGGCGAGGAGCCTGGTGTCGGAATGATCATCGCGCTCTACCTTGCCAGGGGTGCAGGGTCAGTGAAGTTACGCTCGGCGGATCCTGCTCACCAACCGGATATCGAACTGAATTACCTGACAGAAGAGTTTGATCGCAAACGGTTCAGGGAAGCGGTTCACATCTGCCTGAAGATGGCGGAAGACCCTGCCTACGCTGGAATAGTTGAAGAACTAATTGATCCGACCCCGAGCGATCTCGAATCAGATTCAGCGCTGGATGAATGGCTGCTTCGGTCAGTACGCACCAGTCACCACGCTTCGGGCACCTGCAAGATGGGTCCGGCTTCCGACTCGATGGCCGTTGTTGACCCTGAACTGGTTGTCCACGGCATCGAGGCTTTACGCGTAGCTGATGCCTCAATCATGCCTGATTGCATTCGAGCCAATACCAATGTCACGACAATCGCCATTGGAGAGAAGGCGGCCGACATGTTGCTGAAAGGCAGCTAATCGTTGGTGGCTTGACGGCTATCGAGTGAAGTTATCCGTCGGCGGTTCTGCCGTTTCAGTATCAACCTTAGACTCTTCTTCGGCCGCCTCAACGGAACGATCAGGTTCTTCGTCGATGAGGGTGCCGGGCCAGATTGGCACGCCGGTCCTTCGAGCGCTCCTTGCTATGACCGTTCCGGCGATAGGCGCTGTGATCGCGAAGAACGCAATACCTGCGATAGCCCTGGCATCGGTCGCCACGTCTCCGAAAAATACGGCCACCGCTACGAATACGAGTCCCGCTCCGAAAGCAACCGCCTTTGTCGACGCTGAAAGTCGAGTCAGCAGGTCAGGCAATCTGACCAGGCTCAGTCCTGCGAGGAACAGGAACAGCGCGCCTATCAACAGGAAAATCCCGGCGATTATCTCACTCATAACGGTTCTGAACCTCCAGGAAGATTGAGAATGCGACAGTGCCGAGGAAGGCAACCAGCGCAACGACGAGGCTGACATCGACGAGGGCACTCTCATTGCCCTCGATCGCAACTGCTCCGACTATGCCAACGACGATTGCAGAGAGAACATCCAGCGCAACGATGCGGTCGTGGAGCGTCGGGCCGCGAACGAGGCGGGCAATCGTAGCGATACCTGCCAGGGACAGGAGCACGTACGACACGATGATGGCAATGTCCAGGAACTCCGTATTGCTCATCTCATCACGTCCAGTAGCCTGCGTTCGAACCCACGTTTGAGTTCAGCGCGCACCTCTTCCAGGGTGGCATCACCTATGTCGACAAGATGAACGTAAAGGGTCATCCGGTCATCTGACAGTTCGATTGACGTTGAACCCGGCGTGAGCGTTATCAAGTTCGCCAGCGCTGTGATCTCAAAGTCCGTCCTTGCACTCAGCGGCACAGCGACAATCGCAGGTCTGATGCGCACGTTCGGGCGGATCAGGTCAATGGAAATTCTGACATTCGCAAGGGCCAACTCATATGCGAAGAAGCCGATCAGGATGACCGTCTTTATCAATCGTCCCGCATAGCCGGGCCGCCCCGTGACTTGCTGCGTCAGCGCCAGCACGCCATACCCGAGCAAGAAGCCCGCAAGTATGTTCTGGAAGCTGAAAACTCCAGTGATCATCACCCATGCCAGGGTGAGAACAAGGTTTACCAGGAGACCGCTCATGAACCTTCTCCAAGTACAGCTTCAATGTATGCAGCGGGGTTAATCAGAGATTCGGCTGCACGTGTCGCAATGTCGAACACCGGCTGGGCAACGAATCCGAGCAGAACGCTGAGCCCAATCAGCAGGACTGCCGGACTGATCATCACAAGAAGCTCGACTCGTCCTACATGGCTCAGTGCGCCTGCTGTTCCAGTTGAGTCTTCAGGTACCGGCTTCCAGAATACTGCGTTCCAGATCTTCGTCATCGAGTACATCGTCAGCAGGCTGACAAAGAGCGATATTCCCGTGATGACATACGCTTCGGCATCTATCCCGGCGCGTACGAGTGCCAGCTTGCTGATAAATCCAGACGACGGTGGAATACCGGCCAGTGATAACGCAGCAATGGCGAAGAGAGCGGCGACAACTGGCTTCCTGCGATACATGTCACCCATGCGATTCAGAGACTCCGTACCGGAATAACGGGACAGTATCCCACCGACAAGGAACAGGGATGTTTTGACAAGAATATTGTGGGCGATGAAGAGGATTGCTCCGGCAATTGCCGCGGGAGTGAAGATTGCCAGTCCCATAAGCATGTAGCCGATCTGGCTGACGATGTGAAAGGACAGCAACCGTCTGTAGTCGTATTGAGCAACCGCTCCGACGACACCGACGACCATCGTGAATCCTGCCAGGACCATGATCAACGTGTGGGTGTAGTCCGTGTCATCTGCGAACACCAGCGTGAACACTCTGATTAGCGCGTAAACGCCAACCTTGGTCAGTAGTCCTGAAAACAGAGCCGTCACGTCTACTGAAGGTGTGTGGTATGAAGCCGGAAGCCAGAAGAAGAGCGGGAAGGCTGCCGATTTAAGGCCGAATGAGACCACGAAGAACATGGCGATTGCTGTCACGAGACCGCGATTCTCAACCTCGGCCAGCTTAATCGAGAGATCAGCCATGTTGAGCGTGCCGGTTGTCGAATAGAGCAGACCCGCGCCAGCCAGGAAAAATGCGGATGAGACGAGGTTGATTGCGACGTACTTCACTGAGCCTTCGATGCGCCTCCGCCCCCCACCGAGCGCAAGCAGCACGAAGGAGGCGATCAACATCAGTTCGAACCAGACGAAGAGATTGAAGATATCTCCGGTCAGGAACGCCCCGGCAACACCAGCAAGCATCAGGTTGAGAATCGGGTAGTGCCCGAACCGTGTGTGGCTTTCTCTAACAGTGGCAAATGAGAAAACAACAGCGGCGAACGAGACGATGCCCGCCATCATCAGCATGAACGAACTGAAAAGATCTGCGACCAGCACGATTCCGAACGGTGCTGGCCAGTCACCGAGGTTCGTGGTCTTGATGCCTTCACTTTCCACGATCAGAAGGAGCGAAATACCTGATATCAGGATCGCAAGGGGACCCGTGATACCAACTGCGCGTTGGAATGGCACACTGTTTCTCAGGCCGAGACCCGCAATTGCGGCAAGCATCGGGGCGATCACCGGGACGATCAGGAGCAAATTCATGCAGTGCTCCTGTTGTCGGACTCTTTGACTTCGGGAGTTTCGGGATCATCATCGGCGTCCAGAAGGTCCGTCGAAACCATGTCGTGCAGATCGTCCGAACCGACTTCCCTGTAGGCCCTGTACGCCAGCGTGATGAAGAACGCCAGAACTCCAAAGCCAATCACGATGGCCGTGAGGACCAGCGCCTGTGGAGTTGGGTCGGCCGTCGTATCGGCGAGAACTTTGCTGTCGCCTTCCACTAGCGGAGCGCCTCCGCGCGACAGCCCGGCGACCGTGAAAACCAGCAGGTTAGTGGCATTGGTCAGCAGGCCAATCCCGACGATCAGTTGCGCCAGGCGTCGCTGCAGCAGGAGGTAGAAACCTGCCGAGAACATCCCGCCTATGAGGAGGACGATGACGATTTCCACGTCAGTTTTCCTCCTCAGCAAGCCAGAGAATGGCGATGGTCGCCATGCCGGTCACAACAAAGAAGACTCCGAGGTCAAACAGAAGCGGAGTACCCAGTTTGACGGTGTCACCACCGACTTCGAACTCGGTCCATTGACCGGTCAGGAATGCTTCCCCGTTGAACAAGGCTGGAACTGCGCTCGCCACAGAAAGGAACAGTCCGAACGCGATCAGAATCCTCGGATGTAATCGGATCAACGACCGGGCCGACTGCACGTCAAATGCAATTGCGTATAGAGCTACAGCTGAAGCCACAACGAGTCCGGCGATGAAACCTCCGCCTGGCGCATTGTGTCCGCGCACCAGCAGAAACACCGCGAACAGCAGCAGAATCGAGATGAGCAGACGCGCCGTCGTCATGAGGAGTACAGAGTTCATTTCTGTTTCCTCGCCCTGGGCCGCAGCCGCAGCAGTGCAACAACGCCGATGGCAGCTGCTGCCAGAACCGCGATCTCACCGAGCGTGTCGATGGCTCTGAAATCGACAAGGATCGTGTTAACGACATTCGAGCCCTGGGCTTCCGGCTTACTGTTCGCTCGGAAGAACTCCGAAATTGACTCTGGTGGTGCAGCTCCAATTGCTGCAAGTGCAACGACCGAAACCGCTACACCGCCGAAGATTGCGATCAATGCATCGCGTCGTCTTCGTCTCGCGGATGCCTCCCTTCCAACGGTCGGAAGAAAGCGGAACACCGATACCAGCAGGATCACAGTGAGGGTCTCGACCAGGATCTGCGTCATCCCGAGGTCAGGTGCTCCATAGATGACGAACAGAGTCGCGATGCCGTAGCCGGTTGCTCCGAGAGCCGCAATCGCCTTGAGACGAGAACGCGTCAGTGCTGCCATTCCCGCTGCCAGCAGGGCACTCAGTGCGATAACTACCTCGTAAGGCCGGATCGGGATGGTGTCTCCTGGCCACCGGAAAGCCTCCCGCACGAACATCGCGGTGAATATCAGGACCGCTGCGAAGATCACGATGATCGAGATGTACTGTGACATCTGTCCGTTTTGCAGTCCGCGCGTGAAGATGCTGGAGCCCTTCAGTAAACCGGCGTTGAGTGCCTTGAACACTCCATCACCACCGGAGCCGGCCGAGAGTCGCACGCTCGATAGTCTTGGCAGTGCCAGATATGCGAGGGCGCCGACCGCGATTGCGATTGCGCTTAGAACAATGACTGTTCCGAAACCAGGCCATAGCTCCAGCTTCGTTTTGACGGTCTCACCGGCGATCGCGTTAGACGCAGGTCCCACCACCGTTGATCCTAGCCAGTGTGAAGCGACGCCCAGGACAAGGCCAAGTGTCGCGAGCAGAAGTGGTGGCGCCCAAAGCGCGAAGGGTCCTTCGTGCGGACGCTTTGGGGTTTCAGTTTCTTCGCCACCGAAGGGTCTGAATACAACGACAGCCGCGATTGCAAAGTTCAGGATGGCACCCAGGAGGGCAGACGCAGTTAGTAACGCAACGAAGCTGTCAGCGTCGAGCGTTGCAGCGAACAACGTCTCTTTGCCCAGGTAGCCAAACGTAGGTGGAAGACCAGCCATCGAAATCGCTGCCAGGCCGGCTCCTGCTGCGGTGAAGGGCATTGCCCGTCGAAGTCCACCAAGCTGACGGATGTCTCGCGTACCGGTTTCATGGTCGATCGATCCGGCCACCATGAACAGCGCACCTTTATAGAGAGCATGCGCGACGAGGAAAGTGACCGCGGCTTTGACGGCTGACGGGTGGCCGAGGCCCAGCAGGAACACCATGGTTCCAAGAGCGCTAACCGTCGAGTAGGCAAGAATCCGTTTCAGATCGGTCTCGCGTATTGCCTGCCAGGCCGCGCCCACCATCGTGATTCCGCCGACGGTAGCCAGAAGAGGTGTCCACAGCCAAAGGTCTCCAAGTGCCGGATGAAGCCGCGCGAGCAAGAACACGCCTGCCTTCACCATCGTCGCAGAGTGCAGATACGCGCTTACTGGAGTTGGAGCGGACATGGCGTTTGGGAGCCAGAAATGGAACGGCGCCTGTGCAGATTTGGTGAAGGCACCAGCGGCGATCAACACCAGGGCAGGGATGGCGAGGCTGCTTTCGGCAATGGCCTGGGTCTGCTGAAATATCTCGCTTATGCGCCATGTGTCGGCAGCTACACCCAGCATCACCAGGCCGCCAAGCAGAGCAAGGCCTCCTGCACCTGTCACCACCAAGGCCTGCAATGCGGAGTCTCGGGAACTTTCCGCGGAGTGCTTGTGGCCGATGAGCATGTACGAACTGATGCTCGTCAGCTCCCAGAAGACAAACAGGATGATGATGTTGTCGGCAAGAGCCAGGCCGACCATGGCCGTCATGAAGAGGAACAGGTAGGAGTAGAATTTTCCGTTCCCGCTCTCTCCTGCCATATACCCGCGTGCATAGATGAGAACCAGCGTTCCCATGCCAAGTACAAGGGCAGCGAAAGTGAGAGACAGGCCATCGAGCCGCCAGCTGGCGGTCAGGTCAAGCCCTGAAACCCAGTTGAACGTGTAGTCGAAGGATTTGCCTGACTCGAAATCCGACCAGTTCGAGATAAGGATCGCAGCGAGAATGAGCGGGACAAGGCTCAGCAGGTAAGGTGCTCTGTCGCCCGCGAACCTCACAATCATCGGAGCCAGCGGCACCATGATGATGAGTACAAGGACAACTATGAACAGGCCTTCGGTCAACTGCTGACACCACCTGCCTGACCAGGCATTAGTTCTTCACTATCCCGGCTAAGGACAGAATGAAGGATCTCAGAAATCCGCAAATCGCCCACGAGTTTTCCTTCAGAGTCGACAACCGGTAGAACCGGTTCACCGGAGTTCATCATCAGTGTCAGTGCCGCAGCCAGGTCCATCGTTTCAGATACCGGCGGTACAGTCGAATCTCCACGCATCAGGTAACCGGCATCGCCGGCTGTCAGAATCTCGCGCATGTTTCCGGCACCCAACGAGCTCGTCGCCTCACTACCGACGATCTTCGCAGTGACCCACTTCAAAAGGTCATTGCGAGTGATAGCACCACGATAACTCCCGGTATCGTCAATCACGAACACCGCCTGTACAGAGGCACCGGCTGCAAAAGTCCAGATTACAGTGTCGAGCGATGTCAATTCAGTAACGGTTTTGAACGCGGCTGCATGTTTGCCGTGGATCTCTTTGACTGTCATCTGGTCCATTCTGATTCCTCCTTTGTCCTTTGATTTCCGAACGTCTTACAGTTACCGAATGCAAACGCCTTAACCGAGACCCGTGCGTTAACCGACCGCGACGGCGATCTGGTGGTAGACGAAGATTCCGACCAGCACATTGAACGGGAATGTCACCGCTAACGGCGGAGAAAGGTAAACGGCCGGACTTGCCTCTGGAATCGCCTTACTGACAGCCGCCGGGGCCGCGATATAGGAAGCACTGGCTGCTAGCGTTCCAAGTAGAGTCGCAGCGGCGATGTTCAATCCAAGTGCGGAGCCCATGACAACCGCGATAGATCCGATCGCCAGGGGCACGAGAATCGCGAACAGTGTTAGTCGAACACCGTTTGCTTTCAGGTCACCAAATCGACTTGCCACCTTCATTCCCATAAGGGCAAGGAACACGGTCAGCATCACGCTGAAGGGCAGCACGAAGATGTCGATTTCTTCCGAACTGCCAAGAATCATCCCGATTGCTAACCCGGCTATCAGCAGGATGCTGGCTCTGCCGGTCAAGACCTCGGTGCCTGTACTCGCAAGTTTCTTCAGGCTGCGTCCGCCGCCTGCGATTGCGAATGCAGTCAGGATGGCCGGAAGCTCCATCGCTGCAGCCATGGCAACCGCATATGGCGGGACCTCGTAACCGGCACGTTCCACGAACGAAGTAGCGACCGTAAAAGTTACGATCGAGATCGAACCGTAGTGGGCTGCCACAGCTGCTGCGTTCTTCCGATCCAGCTTCACCCAGCGTCTAAGAACTGGAAACACGATCAGGGGAGTGACAGCTGAAACCACAATCGCGAGACCGACTGCGCCAACCGCTTCAGGTCCTGCGGATGCGGCCAGAGCGCCGCCGCCCTTTAATCCAATGGCTATCAGCAAATAGCCACTCACCAGTGCGAACAGCCCTGCAGGAATGTCTATTCGCAACCGGCTCAGGCCAGTCGCGACCGATGCACCGAATGCGAGGATAGGTGGGTTGGCTATCAGGGCCGGGTCCAAATTGATCTCCGATTAATTGCGGTCTTCTTATTTCGTATTGCCAGGTCACGTCGATGGTCAGGCTGCATGTGACGCATCTCCTCTTGGCGCAACTTGCAGTCTCGGATTCGCGAGAACCGCGCAGCGTGACGGAAACCGACTACAGAGTTCGCAATCGATCGGGCTGAGGAGATGGTGTCGAGAGATGGTCGACTGAGGTCAGGGAGAGGCGTTACCTGAGTCTGCCACGCCCATTCGGGGAGCGTGTCGGGTCGTGAGGCAAACAGGGCTGGTCGTCAGAGAAAGGAACTCCACCGAAACGAACTCCATGGCTGCCTGTCTGCCTGGGGAGGTGAGAACCGATGAGTACCGTTGGCCTGTTTCAGAGTTAAGCAGAGACAAGAGATTCATTTCCCGAAAGGGTCTCCAGCAACTCACCAACGGTCCGGTTCTTCTCAAGCGGGTGGCGCAGCGGCAGGTCGGTTACAACCGTGTACCTGTTCTCGCGACCCGCCTTCTCGATGTTCAGGAATCCTGCATCGTCGAGTTCCCTGATGATTCGCATCACGGCACGTTCGGTGATTCCGACCACATGCGCAATCTCGCGGACCTTGATATCTGGCTGCTGCCAGATTGAGAGAAGGACATGCGAGTGGTTGGTAAGGAATGTCCAGCTTGCGGGCGAGTCAGCCAACGGTTGATTCCTGTGCAATCCAAAACATGATTACTAACACATGAAACATAATACATGTATTAGATTGCGTGTGTCAAGCGATGCCTCAGCCGATTTCTCAGGAAGGTTCGACTACTGGGCAGTGCGGAATATTGAGAGTGATAGTCCCGAGTGCGTGGCCAGAACCTGATTCAGGGCAGTTATGCCGCAGGTGGCGTTAGTTAGCCATCAACGAGGGTTCCTGCGAACACCTGCCATGCCAGCAGTGACTTGGCCGTCAGGCTGAGCACGATGTAGACATTCTCGCCAAACAGGTAGTCTCTCCATCGCCAGGTCCGGCGGTACTGGAGAACCATGTTTATTGCGAAGCTGTTGAACAGGACGAATAGCGAGAAGAAGATTCCGTAGACGAAACCAGGTGGTTCTGCAGATGTCCCTGGTGACCAGAGGTAAATGGCTATGGCTACCCAGGGAACGGCTCCTGCGAAAACTCCCATCCAGTATGCGATCCAAGAAGGCTTGCCCGGTTCCTCGTACTTTTCCATCAGCAGCCCGAAGAGAATCATCGAGGCATTCACCCCGAACAGGGCCGTAAGTGCCGCAATGTCGGTGATGCCGGGAAGCAGGGCAATGAGGACGATCATCAGTGAAGAGCTGATGGAGTACTCAACCCAACGGGCATAGTTACGCCCGCTGTTGAGCTGGCTGGCGTACCAGTTGAATACACCGGGCATGATCAATATCAGGTGCGCGGCTGCCGACATCAACAAGAATGCCGCAACACCCCAACCGACTCTGAAATCGAAAAGCTCCGTGACTGTGTTCTGTTCCGATCCGGGAGGACCGTCGAGAAACAGGGCCGTAATGGGAATGGCGAAGTCATTCGTCAATGCCAGTACTGCTGCCGCCTGCACCAGGTGCAGTATGCCCGCGACGCCGTTGAACCACCGAAGGCGGATCCACTTGCGTCCGTTTACGGTGGCCGTTGCGGCCGACGAACCCATGTTCTGTTCAGGCAAAGACTGCGATGCCAGAGTCATTGGAAATTACTCAAAGCGTTTGAAGCGACCAGCGTTCACACGCTCTTACGTTCAGGTCAGGCGACCTCTTGAACCTGTCTTTCGGTGTTTGGTGCGACCGGGGACTCATGTCCGCAGTTAACGCACTTGAACTCCGGACCGTCGAATCCTTGCCGAAGTTCAACCGTGCCGGTTATGCACTTTGCACATGCCTTGAAGAAGAGCATCTGATCATCCTTTGTCTTTCTGTGGGCCATGTCCCACCACTTGGTATGAATGTAGGTTATAAACAACAGAAAGCGTTGTCAATGCTGTAATCAGACGACTTGTAATGCACGATTTTGGATTCAGGTATGGCGGTCCACCATCAAAGAAGTTCTCGCACGCGGGCTTGCCTGTATCGAAAGATCGACAGGAGATCAAGCCGCACGAAAAGACGATGGATCAGCCGGCCACCTGGCACGCGGTATTCGACCTGATCTTCAACCAGTGTGCCGTTGCTACCTGTCGGATACAGCCGATGCTGGTGCTTCCAGGATCGATACGGCCCTCTCATCTGAACATCGGTGAATCCATTCTCAGGATTCCAGTCTTGGATGCGACTTTTCCATCTCACCGGGAGTCCGTGCAACCGCAGGGCATAGTCGATCTCGGTGCCTTCTCCCATGTTGATCGGTACTGGAGTGAGAATTCGAAACCGGAGCCACGGAGGGGTGATCCTGTTGAGATTTTCGGCGTTGGCAAAGAAGGCGAACGCCTCACTGATAGAACTGTCGACCTCCACTCTTGCGGTGAGGCGATAAGAGCCGTTTGCCTGGCGATTTATTTCCAGATCTTCGCCATTTCGAATCGAGTAGAGGCAGTTCTGTTCCAAGCTCATCATCCTGAACATGTAATTTCGTGATGTTGGATATATTCTACTTTTTCAGCTACAATGAGTCCAGTGAGTACATTAGACGTTGACTGGAGGGCGGAATGCAGTCAGGTCATGAAACGGTGTTCAGCGGCACACGTAGCCAGGAAAAAAGCAGCAGTGTTGGCAATGCCAGTAGCCTCGGTATTCAGGCCGAGGCAGTATGGCGGCGCAACCAATGGGCCGGCCTGGAGCAGGCTGTCGCCACGAACATACTCCGAACATCGAACAGCACCAGCGCTCGCAACTCGGCATCCCGTTGGGGACGAAAAGTTCTTCGCTCTTACAGCTCGTCCTTTTACGCAGTCACGCGCTTTTTGCCCAGGGACAAGAGGGCAGATGTTGAGATGGTCTACGCCGCTGTCCGATACCCGGACGAAGTTGTCGACACTTTCGATTTGACCGCCGCCGAGAAGAAGGCTGAACTCGATCGGTGGCTACGAGCCTATGAACTGTCGGCCGAACAAGAGACCATCACGACAAGGGTGGCGAACGGAATTCCACCCACAATCGCCGGATTCAGAGATGTGCTGGTCCGGCACCAGATACCTGACGATTACTATCGCGACTTTCTGTCTGCGATGGTCCGAGATATCGAACCGGGACCGTTTACCGACTGGCAGGACCTGATCGACAACTACATCTACGGCTCAGCAACGGTAGTGGGGTACTTCCTCAGTTACATCTACGGAACCGCCGAAGGCAAAACTCTGAAGGAGAGTCTGCGTGGTGCAAAGTCACTGGCCATTGCGCTGCAGTTAACTAACTTCGCCCGTGACGTGGCCGATGATGCGGCTCGTGGCAGGTGCTATCTCCCCCTGGATCAGCTTGACACACGAGGCAAAGTCGTCGCTACGCAGATTGTTGCGGAAATGCCAGAAGCGATCGCGGTTGGCAAAAGATTGCTTGCTGAAGAGGCGGCGCGCTGGTACCGAAGAGCGAGCCTTGACGTCGAAGCGTTCCATCCTGACAGCAGAGTGGCGATTTCATCATGCCTCCGGCTCTATTCGACCCTGAATGACCGCATCTTGAGGAGCACGTCTCCATTCGATCGAGAATCGCTATCGTTCCGCGAGAAGCTTTCGGTTCTGCCACGTAGCAAGTACTGGCGCCTCCCCGCCGCACTGGTAATGGAGCGCTAACGATGGAGCGAGACCGAGCGATAGTAGTTGGAGCCGGTGTCGGTGGACTATCGACGGCGATTCACCTTGCCGTCAAAGGGCAACCAGTTACGGTGCTGGAAGCCAACGACAAAGTCGGAGGCAGGGCAAACCTGATCGAGTTCGATGGCTTTCGTTTCGATACTGGACCATCTCTGCTCAATTATCCGTGGGTGTTCGAAGAGCTGTTCAAGACTGCAGGAACCAGTCTTGCAGAGGAACTTGATCTGATTCCGGTTGACCCGGCGATCAAGTTCAATTGGAAAGACGGAACCGAGTTCCAGCTTTCATCTGATATCACTCGATTATCTGCTGAATGCCGCCGACTTAACCCGGCGGATGGCGCTGGCCTGTTCAGGTTTCTTGAGGATTCCCGGCACAAGTACAGCGTCTCGTTCGATCGCCTGGTGACGCGAAACGCAGACTCTCCACTTTCATGGTTCTCTGCAGCCGGACCTTCCAACCTGAGGCGATTAGGTCTGTTCAGATCCATGGATTCCCAGATTGGGAAGTACTTCAAGAGCCGCCACATACGCGAGGCACTTGGTTCCTACGGTATGTATCTGGGCGGTGCTCCGTACGATCTCCCGGGCATATTTTCGATCATTCCTTACGGTGAGCTTGAGTACGGCCTGTGGCTTCCGAAAGGCGGGATGTACTCACTCTCTGAATCGATGCTCAGAACGGCAGTACGACTTGGAGTGGATGTTCGTACGGCAAGTCCCGTTAAAAGCATCGATATCGAGCAGGGTCGGGTAGCTGGAGTGACTCTCAGCGATGGTTCAGTCGAACGCGCAGCGATAGTTGTTTCGAACGTGGATGTACCGACGACCATGACGAACCTCATTGGCGCTGATGAAAGGCGAAAAAGCTACCGTGCGCCTCGAATGACACCGGGCGTCATCACTTACTACCTTGCGATTGACCGCGATCTGAGTGATCTCGGTCATCACCGTGTGTTCTTGCCGGATGACACTCGCGCTGCATACCGACAGCTGATGAAGGAAGGGCGGGTCCCGGACGACCTGCCTTTCTACTCTTCAGTCGCCTCGAACACGGACCCTGAACTTGCACCTGATGGGAAGTCAACACTCTTCCTCCTGGCACCGGTTCCATTGATTTCTCAACTCGGCGATACCGATATGCCGACCCTGACTGAGAATTTGCAGCACAAAATGTTCGATCGGATGACTCAACACGGGATACACATCTCGGATTCGGACGTGATTCATCGCGAAACTATGACACCTGCCGATTGGGCCAATTCGTTCGGCCTCTTTGACGGCTCGGCATTTGGTGCCGCACACAATCTTCGGCAGATCGGTCCGTTCAGGCCGCGGAATATCTCGAAAGAGTTCGATGGCCTCTTCTTCACCGGTGCCTCAACAACACCTGGAACCGGCGTCCCCATGTGTGTCCTGAGCGGGAAGATGGTCGCTGATCGTATCGGCAAGTGGTCGAAATCCAGGATGCGTGCAGCATGAATAAACCCCTGCAGGTCACTTCCTGGGGTGAAGGCGAAGCACGAATTCTCGCTCTGCACGGCTGGGGAGGAAGTCACGAAACATTCCTGCCGCTTCAGCCGTACATCCCGGAGTCAGCCCGAGTCGACTCTCCCGATCTGCCCGGCTACGGTTCGTCACGGCTTCCAGAAAATTGGGAGACAGGGACCGTGGCCCGGATGGTCCTCGACTCAATCGACGCCAGTAAAAGATTCACGATCGTGGGCAACTGCACGGGAGGAGTCATCGGAGCGGAGATCGCGCACATAGCACCCGAACGAGTTGAGCGTTTGGTGATGATCGATCCGTTTGCCTACGTTCCCTGGTATTTCAGGCTGTTTCTGAAAGGCGGATTCGGCCGAAAGGCATACAACGCAACTTTCGCCTCTGCTGTTGGCCGATTCTTCACGAACCAGGCGATGCGAAGTAAGCGCGACGGTGAAACGGATCTGACCGGTTCCTTCAGCCGTGTGAACCACGACGCTGTCTATTCCTTCCTCCAGATGATGGCTGCACACGAAGGCCCTGCGCGTTATTCGGAGATGACTCTTCCGATACACATCGTGATTGGCCAGAAAACCTTCAGTGCAGTTCGAAAATCGGTCTCGCAGCTTGAGCAGGTCTGGCCGCACGCAACGGTTGATGAGGTACAGGAAGCGGGCCATCTGCCTATCGAAGAGCAGTCAGAGCAGGTGGCAAGGCTTGTGTTCAGCTATGGGTAACCTTGAACTCATACTCCTGGCGTTCGGTTTGCTGCTGTACACGCCCGTAACCGCAGCGGCACTGGCAAATTTGCTTTTTTGGACCAGTCATAAACGACCGGCACCTGCCACATCGAGTTCTGTCACCATCCTGATACCAGCGCGGAACGAAGAGAACACACTCAGAGAATGTGTAAATTCAGCGCTGGCACAAGGCAACTCAGTCTCCGAGATTCTCGTCTATAACGACCACTCGACCGATGGCACTCAGCAGGTTCTTGACGAAATCATCGCAGCAAATCCAGGCCGGGTCAGGCAGATTGCCGCACATGACCTGCCTGCTGATTGGGCTGGAAAACCACATGCATGCCACCGTCTGTCCGAAGCGGTGAATTCCAGGTGGATGCTGTTTGTAGACGCCGACTCGCAACTGATGCCGGGAGCTGTCGACTTGCTGTTGGCTAACGCCGAGCAGCGCAGCGCCACGATGCTATCTGCCTGGCCACGAATCGAGATGAAGTCGTTTTCCGAGCGGCTTTTCATGCCGTTACTTAACTTTGTTGTCTTCTCACTGTTTCCGGCACCGATTGCACGGGTTCGACGCACCCCTTCACTGGGGCTTGCTCACGGAGTTTGCATTCTTGCTGAGTCCGAAACCTATCGCAGGCTCGGCGGTCATAGCCTGGTGAAGAACGAACTCTTCGAGGACACCTCTCTGGCGAGAGCCTGGCGAGCGGCAGGAGAAAACTCGCAGGTGATCGACGGACGCAACATCGTCACTGTCCGGATGTACACGAACTTCGTCGGTATCTGGAATGGATTTTCGAAGAACTACTACCCGGCATTCGGAAGCTTCGCCTCTTTTGCGGCGTTCCAACTGCACATGGCTATCTCATCGGTGCTCCTGCCGCTGGGTTTGACTGCGCTGGTCGTCGTCGGTCAACTACCGGTGTCCTGGCTGGCCGTAGCATCTGCCAGCCTGTTGCCTCGAGCTCTGATAGCGCTGCGTTTCCGGCACCCGGTGTGGTCGGTACTGCTTCATCCATTCCAGGTGATCGTCATGATTGCTCTTGGTATCTGGTCATGGTGGCTTGTCGAACATGGACGCGGCGTTTCGTGGAAGGGAAGACGATACGAAGGATCTGAACTGCGAGTCAGCCATGAGTAAGACGGCGATCGTAGTTGGAGCTGGTCTTGGCGGAATTGCGACTTCCATCAGGCTGGCACATCGCGGGTGGCGTGTGACGCTGCTCGAGCAGGGCGAGAGAATCGGCGGGAAACTCAACAGGCTGGAGAGAGCCGGATTCACGTTTGATACCGGCCCCTCGCTGATCACACTACCCGATGTTTTCCGGCGCCTCTTCGCGCTCGGTGGAGTCGACTTCGACCAGCGCCTGAAACCGGTGCAAATCGATCCGTTGTTTGACTACAGGTTCGCCGATGGCGAACGGCTTACGTACTCAACTCAATTACCTGAGCTAACCGGTGAAATCGAACGGATCGGCGGATCTTCAGAAGAGGTCGAAGGCTTCTACAGGTTCCTCAACCTTGGAGCACGACTGTTCAATCTTTCAGAGGCGACATTTTTCCGGCGGCCACCGTTCGACAGACCACGAATGGCGGATCTGCCGTTGCTTATCTCGGCACCTAAGAGACACGCGTGGGGCAGTTACCAGAAAGCGGTTCACAGACATTTCAAGAGCCCGCACCTACGGCAGCTTTTCGAGCGATACCCGACATACGTCGGAGCGTCACCCCGCGGTGCGGTAGGAACACTGGCCCTGATTCCTTACATGGAGCTAGCCGAGGGCGGTTGGTACATCCCAGGTGGCCTGTATCGGATCGTCGAGGAGCTTGAAGCCATCGCGATATCTTCCGGTGTCAGGATCGAGACCAAAGTTGGTGTGAATCGGATTCTCACCGATCGAAACAGAGCAACCGGGATCGAAACATCGGATGGTGAACTACTTGACGCAGACCTCATCGTTTCTAACGCCGATCCCGCCGCAACGAGGAGGTTGACTGAAGGTCAGACCGGTGCGCAGGTGAAGTCCGATCAGCTTTCTATGTCCGGATTCGTGATGCTAATTGGACTAGGAAAGCGACTAGAAGGAGTTCAGCACCACACAGTCTGTTTCTCAGAAGACTACGACCGCGAGTTCTCACAGATATTCGAATCGCGGCAGTTCCCGGATGATCCGACCGTCTACGTGAACGTTCCGAGCGTGACTGATCGTTCCATCGCGCCTGACGGCTGCGAATCTGTCTTTGTCATGGCGAATACGCCAGCGGAACCCGGTCAATGGACACCGGAACATGAAGCTGAAGCTGTGAGGCGAGTGCGCGATCGACTCGCGAAATCGGGTATGCCTGACATGTTTGCTGACGCTCGATTTGTTGATTGCTGGACACCCGCCAGGTTCGAACAGGAGTACTCCGCACCCGGTGGATCTATCTACGGTCGGGTTTCCCACGGGTGGCGAGGCACCTTCATGCGGCCGAGCCAGAAAGATCGCAAGATCAAGAACCTCTACTACGTCGGTGGAGGAACCCATCCGGGCGGCGGAACCCCAACGGTTTTGATGTCGGCGGAGATAGTCAGCGAAATGATTGGGGACGGGAACTAGTTGAGCAGATTCAGGAACATCACCTGGCTGGCAGCGGTAGCGCTTTACGCGATGCTGTGGATTGGCGGGGTCTTCTCGTCTGCCTTATGGGGTGAGGCTCCGGACAGTGCGGCGTGGGCGGCTCCTGCCTACCTCTACGTTGCAGCGTTGTTGACGCTCTGGGGTGCTTCGGTCCGTCAACGCGTTTTATTCATCGCTATCGGTCTCTTTGGGTTCGCAGTGGAAGTTTTGGGTGCCGCGACTGGAGTTCCATTCGGTGAGTACCACTACACGGAAACCCTGAATCCATCACTGTTCGATGTTCCGATAGCTCTCGTTGCCGCGTGGATCGTGATCACAGCGTTCGTATTCGGTCTGCTGGTACGGCTGCGCGCGCCGCGGCGCTGGTGGCCACTGGTTGGTCCGGCGTTGATGGTCCTGACCGATTTCCTACTGGAGCCGGTGGCTACCGGGCCGATGGACGCCTGGGTCTGGGATTCGACAGGTGGCTACTACGACGTGCCTGCCGTCAACTTCCTGGGATGGTTCGTAGTCAGTGTGCCGATCTTCTCGCTCCTGGCCGCATTTGGAGCACCTGAACGAAGCGGATTTGTTGCGCCGGTGTCTGTGATCGCATTCTTCATTGCGCTGTCGGCAGTAAACGGTCTCTGGGGCCCGCTGCTGATAACCGCGGTCGCTTTCCTGATGCTATTTGCCTATCGGCGATTCAATGCAAAACGGCCCGGCAAGTTCTTCGTCTTGAGAAAAAGCGAGCCAGAAAAGGGATGAGTCTTGTTGAAAGAGGTCCACATCACGCGGATACACAGCGCGGTCACTCAAGCCCAAACAGAACGGGCAGGGAAGAGAGACTCTCGGTGAACGTTGCATCGACCGCGTACGCAGATCGGGAGAATTCCTTGCCAGCTATCGAAAACTCAGAATTCGCCGCCATCTCAGGCACAGTTAGGTCTGAGGTCAAGAATGCTCTCGGACGCCTTACCTCAGGAAGCCCCATGCTTCGAGTGTTGAAGCATGAACACGGCCTGGATCACTTCAACGCGCTTGCACTTATTAAGGCCAGGACCGCTGAACTACCGGCCTCCAATCCGTGGTCCGCGATCTAGGGCGGACTTGACTCCCTCGCGATTCTGACTTCGTTTCACGTTCTCGTCGATCTGCGGTATAGTCCGGGCAATTCTGTCGGGTAGTGCCACACTCCCGCCCAGTTCCGCTTTCTGGACCCGGTGTTGAGTCGCAGATTCGTACCGGGAAACCTTGCCGGAGACGCAAATGGTTACAGAGACGAAGACTGACATTGCTCTACTGGCGCACCTGTATCGTCGCGCCGGTGTCGGAGCCACCCGGGCAGAGCTTGAGAAACAGGCAGCCCGTTCGTATGAAGAGGTTGTGGAAGACATCGTCAATCCGGAACGACTTCCGGAGCCCGACGACGAGATCATCAAGCGGTTTTATCCACACCTGTTTGCCAACCAGGACAATCCTGCTGTCTGGAATGGCCGCTGGTTCTACCGGATGGTGAACACGGAGCGCCCGCTTGAAGAGAAGATGACTCTCTTCTGGCACGGTGTCTTCGCAACAGGATGGACCAAGAGCGAGCACACTCACTCGATGGTCGATCATATGCAGATGCTTCGGGAGAACTGTCTCGCGAACTTCAGGGTCTTACTACTGGAGCTTTCCAAAGACCCGGCCATGATCTACTGGCTGGACAACTGCGAAAACCACGGCGACTCCATCAACGAAAACTACGGCCGCGAGATCCTCGAACTGTTCTCGATGGGAATCGGAAACTACTCCGAAGATGACATCAAGGCCGCTGCGAGGGCGTTCACAGGGTGGTCATTCACGCAGCCCCTGCCGCTCTATCCGTTTGGTCACTACGGCTCTAAGTTCCGCTACATCCCGGAAGACCATGACGATGGTGAGAAGACCTTCCTCGGCCATACCGGGAACCTGAACGGCGAAGATGTGATCGACATCATCGTCAAGCAGGAGGCAACGGCGAGATTCATCAGTCGCCACATCTACAACTTCTTCGTGGCCGATGAACCGCAGGTTCCCGCGTGGAGCATCCAGCCGCCGAACGACCCGGCTGCTATCGACACGCTGGTCAAGGCATTCATGGACTCGGATGGCGATATTCGCCACGTGATGCGAACGTTGTTCAACTCGGAGTTCTTCAAGCAGGCACGCTATACCCACGTCAAATCTCCGGCGGAGTTCGTGGCAGGCGTTCTGAAGCTCTCAGGTGCCTACAGCGACGTTGTACCCGGTCTTGCTGCTCTTGAGGGCACGATGATTGCGATGGGCCAGAAACTCATGGACCCGCCAAGCGTCGAAGGCTGGCACACGGGCAAGGAATGGATTGACGGAGGAACGCTGACAGAGAGAGTCAACTTCGCTGTTGAACTGTTCTCAGACGCTGACAAAGCAGGAGTTCGGGAGATCATCGACGGAATAAAGGGTGATGGTTCTGCTATCGATGCCGAGACCTTCGTGGATAGAGCGGTGGAGTTGATGGGTCCTGTGAACGTTGCCGATGTGACTCGTCAGTCCCTCATAGACACAGCGGCTGAAGATGGCGACCTCAAGTTCGGTTCAGGCAGTGAATCGGAAGAGTCTGAACGTCGGATCATCAAGATGCTTCAACTGATAGTTGCGTCCAGGGAGTTCCAGTTCGCCTGACCACTTAGCGAAGTAGCCCAGTCCGACCGCAGGAATAGCAACAGGGAGAGCCGACATGGCGACAGGAAATGGCACGAACGGCCACAGGAACGGTAGTAAGAAGGACCCGGTTCTTGTCGTCATCCAGTTGAGCGGCGGAAACGACTTCATGAATACGGTCGTACCGTTCACCGAGGGCATCTACCACGACTCACGGCCACTGGTCGGCATCCCTGAAGACAAGGTGTTGCCGATCACGGACACGCTCGGTTTCCACCCGTCTGCCGCTCCCTTCAGGGACATGTTCAACGATGGCAAGATGGCGGTGATCCAGGGTATTGGCTACGAGAACTCCAGCCGGTCACATTTCAGGGCGATGGACATCTGGCACACGTGCGAACCGGACACCATTGCTACCGAGGGCTGGCTTGCGAAAGTCGTTCGGGAGATCGACCCTGCAGGTGAAAATCCGCTGACAGCAGTTTCGATGGGACGTGGCCTGCCCAGAGCGCTTGCTGCACCCGGCGTTGCCGCCACCTCGGTCGGTGACCTCGATAGCTACGGCCTGATGTCATCGGTCCAGGTAGAAGAGGAACGCGCCAAAGACCTCGATGTGTTCAAACGCATGTACACACCTGCCGTTGGTTCTGGTCTTGTGATGGACTACCTTGCCCACACCGGACAGGATGTGCTCAAGGGTGCAGACATGCTCGCCGTCGCTCCTCGGATGTACAGCTCGACCGTGGAGTACGCAGACAACTCGATTGCGAAGGCCCTTCGAGACGTCGCTCGCGTCCACACAGCCGGGCTCGGCACGCGCATCTTTTATACGAACCACATCGGCTACGACCACCATGCACAGGAGGTTCCGACGCACGCTAAGTTGCTGACCGAACTTTCGCAGGCGATCGCAGACTTCCGAGCCGATCTTCGTGAACATAATGCGGACGAAGAAGTGACGATTCTTGTCTTCACCGAGTTTGGGCGCCGGATCAAGGACAACGGCTCGGGCACCGACCACGGCTCAGGTGGAGGCGCATTCATCATCGGTGAAAACGTGAAAGGTGGGCTCTACTCAGAGTACCCGTCTCTCGCCCCGGCGGACTGGCTCTACGGTGAAGACATGCGCCACACGATCGATTTCCGCTCGATCTATAGCACGCTGTTGCAGCAGTGGATGGGTATCACGCCGAACGAGATAGTCGGTGGTGAATTCGAGCAGATTCAGCCATTCGAGAAGACACTGGTATAGAGCGCAGCGGGGAGACCGAAATGCCGAAGCCATACGCACTGTTGAGAGCAGGATTCCCGTTTCATCAGACACTGGGAATGCGCCGTGTGACCACGTACCCGATGGACCTCGCTTTTGGGGATGACGGCGTCCTGTTCGTGCTGAATCGCTCGGATGGTGCTGGTGGTGAGATTCGCCGCATCAACTGGGATGACGATGACCTTGACACGATTGGCAGCGGTTTTGTCTGGCCAGTGCAGATCATTCGTGACGCAGACGAGACCTTTTACGTTTCGGATGAAGGCAATCACAGCATCACTCTGTGGGACCGGGACGGTGCCAGCAAAGGCAAGTGGGGAGAAGAGGGTTCAGGCGATGGCGAACTGAACAGGCCCTCGGGAATCTGTTTTGATGCAGAGGGCAATCTGCTCGTTGCCGACACGCTCAATCACCGGATCCAGAAGTTCTCTCCGGATGGCAAATTCATCAGCAAGTTCGGTTCATTCGGTTCCGCCGAGGGTGAACTGAACATGCCCTGGGGCGTCGCGGTCGATGAAAACACAGTCCTTGTTGGCGACTGGCGCAACGATCGAATCCAGCGATTTACCGCCGATGGGGAGTTCATTGAGTCATTTGGCGAAAAACCCAGCGAGGGCTTTGACGAAGCGATCCTCAACCGTCCTGCCGGCGTGACCGTTGACCACCACGGGGACGTGTACGTCGCTGATCGAGGCAACCACCGCATCGTTCAGTACGACAAGACAGGACGATACGTGGACCAGTTCGTTGGTGATGCGACCCTTTCGAAGAGTGGGCGAATCTACATCATGTCGAATGCCAAGGTCTTAAGAGGCCGTGAGATGCGTCCTCTTGAGGAGTCAAAACGCCTGCGTGGACCTGCTTCGGTCAGGTTCCAGGGCGATGGCTCGGACGGCCTGATGTATGTCCCGGACTTTGGCTCACACCGGATCCAGGTCTACAAGAAAGAGGCGTACGAGCTGACTCCGGACGATATCTGGGAGAAGCCAAAGTCTCCTTTCCTCTACACCGTCTGATGTGTACGGCCTTCTTCCTCCGAATGGCGAGTCACGGATGCCGATAATGTTCGGCTTCGCAACCCAGCGACGCCAGATGCTAGACGCTGAACTTGAACGTCTCATCGCGGAGATGCCGCAACTGGGAATGCTCCGCATGTGGGTGATCGGTGATCTGGCAATGGGGAGAGTTACGGCAGAATCTGTACTCGACCTGGTACTGGTGCAGGTAACCGACGAGCCATGGCAGCGCAGAGCTGACTTCTGGAACGTTCACCTGCGGCCTCGGGTTGGAACCCGTTTTAGCGTGTTCACTCCCGAAGAGTTCGATGATCTGGCAGATTCAGATCCGCTTTTGATAAAGGCGGGGACAGAAGGTGAGCTGGTAAGTGGTTAGTCCAGCGGAAAAACGGGCGAGGGCGTGGCTGGCACAGGCCGAGCACGACCTGGATTCGGCAAAGGATAACGCCAAATCAGGCCGTCATGCCCTTGCGTGCTTTCTTTGCCATCAAACAGCAGAAAAAGCGGTTACGGGGTTCCTGTACTCGAAAGGTGCTGAGCAGGTCTGGGGTCACGCGCTTGCGGATCTATGCGAAGACGCACTCGCTTTTGACCAGTCCTTCGACCTGGTCAAGTCGATCGCGGTACTTTTGGACAAACACTATCTTGGAGCCCGGTACCCGGAAAGCCTGGCGGGTGGCGTGCCAGCCGAAGCGTACGAAAGCGCCGATTCAGAGAGAGCGCTGGAAGTGGCAGGCGATGTACTTGAAGCGGTCAAGCAGCGAATGGGAGCACAGAGCTAGATGTACGACCTGCAAGGCAAAGTTGCGTTCGTGACCGGTGCAGGAGGCGAGAAAGGCATTGGCAGGGCGATCGCCGTTCGCATGGCACAGGAAGGCGCTGATGTCGTGGTCAACGACATCTCAGACCAGGGACGTGGTTCCTGGGGCGGTATGCCCGCTGTCGTCGATGAGATAAACGCGCTTGGTCGCAAAGCCATTGGGGTCACGGGCAGCGTCTCGGACTCCAATGACGTTGGCTCAATGGTCGAAACCGCTCTCGGTGAGTTCGGACGGATAGACATTCTGGTCAACAACGCAGGAGCATTGGCCGGGCCCGATCGTGTCCCTGTTGTCGAACTTGAGGAGTCAGACTTCGACAGGGTTATCGATGTAAACCTCAAGGGCGTCTTCCTGATGTCCCAGGCTGTTGCGCGCCACATGCTGAGCCGGGAGCCAGGCGGCAAGATCATCAACATCTCTTCCACCGCAGGCCGCAAAGGCGTACCTCGCTTCGCTGCCTACTGTTCATCCAAGTTCGGGGTTATCGGTTTCACCCAGACACTTGCTCTGGAACTGGCCCATCACAAGATCAACGTCAATGCCATCTGTCCATCACTTGTCGAAACGGAGCGAGTGTTCGGTATTGCCTCGGCAATCAAGCCTGATGACATGACGACCGAAGAGTTCCGGGATGTCATGGTCGAACGCTCGAACAAGAACGTACCGCTGGGACGTATAGCCCAGGGCGAAGACGCAGCGCGCACAGCAGCCTGGCTCGCTTCAGATCAATCGGAATACATCACCGGCGAATCAATCCTGCTTTCAGGTGGTTCGGCGACCTTCTAGCCCGGCAGGCGTCGAAACTTACGCGATTGGGAACCCATCTTCCGCGGCAAGCGTACAAGACCTAGAGTTGAGCGCCAAAACGGGGGAAAAAGATGCAGGTGTTGTTCGGAATTCGTAAAGATTTTAAGGTCCTGTTTGTCGCAGGGATCACACTGATGGTGGCTGTCGCCTGCTCCAGTGAATCCGCCTCATCTTCTCCTACTTCTGAGAACTCTCCTGATCCGACGTCAACCGCCGCTTCGGCTGCAACGACCATTCCTGCGCCTTCCCCGACTGCCGTCCCGCCTGACCCCACAGCCACGCCTTTGCCTATCTCAACTGCAACTCCTCTACCTGTACCAGAGTTCAGCGAGTATGTGGAAGTTGCTGCATGGGGAGCAGACCGCTCCGGGGATCTTGTCTTTGCACGACCGAACGGCGTTGCCATAGACGCAGAAGGAAACATCTACACAACTGAGTTCCAGGGCAACCGCGTACGAAAACTTAACCCGGACGGTGAGTTGCTCCTTGAGTGGGGCGGATCAGGCAGGGCAGATGGACAGTTCCAGGCTCCCACAGGTATCGCCATCGATGCCGAAGGCAGTATCTACGTTTCAGAGAGCGGCAACAGCCGATTCCAGAAGTTCACTGCCGAGGGAGAATGGCTGGGATCGTTCGGTTCTATCGGATTCAACCCGGGCACTTTTGATTCGGCGATGGTGATCGCGGTCGATGAGCAGAACCGCGTCTACGTGACTGACTGGGGCAATGGCTGGGTCCAGGTGTTCAGTACAACCGGAGAGTTTGTAGAGAAGCTGTCTGACTGGGGCATGGAGGCGGGTCAGCTATTCAATCCCACAGGGATCAAGCTCGGCCCCGATGGGAACCTCTGGGTGGTGGACCGGGGCAATCATCGGATACAGGTGTTCACGACAGATGGAGAGCACCTGAGTACCTGGGGAGAGCGTGGCGATGCTCCGGGGATGTTCCTGACTCCCACCAGCATCAATTTCGATGCTAATGGCAACGCGTTCATCTCGGAGGTCGGTAACAGCCGGGTGCAGGCGTTCACAACAGACGGTCAATTGATCGGGGAGCTGGCACCGGGAACGTTCAACAATCCGCACGGCCTGGTCTTCGGACCCGACGGTGCTCTGTACGTCACTGATACTGGCAATGACGTTATCCGCAAGTTCGTGATTGCTGAGTAGCGTTCAGCGCAGAATTCGCTGGTCGCTCAGGTCCTTACCACCGATGGTTCGAGTGACTGTGGCACCGAGCCATTCTTTGACTTCAAGATCAGCGATTCCATTCACGATGTTGTACTGAGTCGGCAAGTCTTCCCAACGAGCCCGATTCCATGTCACCGTGCCGTTTCCCGAAAACTGTTCCAAAACCCGTGCGTTTGAACCTGTCGAGGGTGTGAGCACTGCGTACTCGACATCAGCCTGACCCCATTCACCGGTACGCGGCATGTACTTGAAGTGGAGCGTGCCGTCCGAGTCGGCGAGCGTTGGTGGTGCGTTGTCCGACCCCTCTGCAAGGTCGCTAATGTCCATCTGCATGAACTGGAAACCCAGCCAGTTTGCTGTCGCCGTCGCTGAGTCGCCATGAATCTGTGGATCGGGCAGGGCACAGTAGATCTTGGAGAAGCCCAGTTCTTCACGTCCGGTGATGATCGGGTCTGTCAGGTTCTCCCAGAGAACGGTCAGGAAAGAGCCGGTCGCAGTGTCTTGCTCACCTGTGAACCTTGCGGGGAACGAGACCCCGAGCGTGTTGTAGCCGTGACCTGCCAGCCACTCGATCTCCTTCATGTAGCCGCCGCTGACCGTGACTATTGGATCGCCGGCAACCTCAAAGCGCTCAGGTAGCAGCGCGTTCAACTGGTCTGCGTTCGACATGAACGACACTGATACGTGAGTTGACTTCGGACTGTTGAGGCCATCGAAGATGCGGCCGTCAGGACCTCTACGCGGCCCAGTCGCTGGTCCATAGACAACCGGCATCCGCCACATGTCCTGCCTTTTCTCTGGAGCCATGATCATCTCCTCAAATGTCAACATTGAATGTCGCGCCCTCATTGCAGACCATATCTGTAGTCAGACGCGCTGGCGACAACCTGAGTCCTTCAACCGCGCTACAATCCCGGCCAGCAATCGCCATCTGAAGAGGCTGATAAGAAATGGAGATCAGGCAATGCCCCGGGTACTGGAACGAACCAACCTGCGCGTGACCCGACACGACGAGATCATTGGTCGTCACGACGGCACAAATCCGTGGGCAGAAGTGATCCTCGAGGACGGCCGAAACCACGTCGTCTGGATTTCAGGACCTGCCGGTCACCCGCCCGACCCGCACATTCACCCGAACTTTAACGAGTGGTGGTTCGTGCTGGACGGCAAAACACACTGGCAGATTGGCCAGTACGAAGCGATCGAAGCAACCTGGGGCGACATCGTCATGGCTCCTGCGGGATACGCGCACGATATTCGACCTCTAGAAGGGCAGGGTGCTATCAGAGTTGGCGTGACCCACCCCGACAGCAACCATGACATCAAGGGGATCGCGCCGTGCCGCCTCATTCCCGTCGAACGTGATCTCTCTGAGCCGAACCTGATTCATACTCGCTTCGCTGACCTAAAAGCGCATTACGGCGACAGCGAAAACTGGAAGCATATCGTCGTGCTGGACGACCGCAATCGAGCTCTGATCACACATGAGCTTCCCGGGACAGTCAACCGCCGTATGTGGCACCCGGATATGCACAAATGGTGGGTAGTGCTGCAGGGCCGACTTGAGTGGAGCATTGGCGACGACGAAACGGTGGAAGTCGGCCCCGGCGATGTTGTTCTTGTGAAATCTGAAGAGGTCCACGAGATTCGCACCGTAGGAGATGAACCTTCGGTCCGCCTTACTGTGACAGCACCGGACATCGTGCACGAATACGTCGACTAATCACTGGACGGCGCGGAAAGTTCTTGCCAGGCATGCGCATAGAAGAGATCGAACTCATAGTCGCTAACGTCCCCCGAGCTGGGGTGATGGACCACTCGCCTGCGAAGATCGCCCCGGACAAGGTAGGAACGAATCAACCGACTGATCCCGGAGTTGCTTCATCCACCGAGATCAAGCCTCCACAGATTGTTGTTGTGGTCGTTCGGACTGACACAGGACTTGAGGGGTACGGGTTCGGCTGGGGCAACAAAGGTGGCATGCGGATTGCACACGCCATCGCCGAAGTCTTTCGCCCAGAACTGATTGGCAAGGACCCGCTGGACCGCGAACGGCTGTGGCATGAGGCACACCGGGCCGACCGGCAAGGAGGACACGCATCGTTCAACTCTTACGGCCCGGTCGATGTCGCCCTCTGGGACATTGCGGCAAAGGCGGCTGGAGTTCCGCTCTACAAGTACATCGGTGCTTACCGGGACCGTATCCTGGCCTACGCAAGCTCACCGTTTATGAAGGAGCCTGCCGAGTACGCTGAGCTGGCACTGAAGGCTAAGCGCAAGGGATACACCGCCTTCAAGCTCCACCCTCCTGGTGATCCGCAACTGGACATCGACTGTTGTGAGGCTGTGCGAGAGGCTGTAGGCCCTGAAATGGTGCTGATGAGCGACCCGGTCGGAGGGAATTACGACCACGAGGATGCTGTTCGCGTTGGCAGGGCACTGGAAAAGCTGGACTACCTCTGGCTGGAGGAGCCGTTCTATGACCACGATATCCATGGTCTGGAACAGCTCAGCCGCACTCTCGACATAGCAATCTGCGCCGCTGAATGGAACTCGGACTTCTACTCCAAGATCAACTACCTGCGTACTGGCGCGGCGGACATCATTCGGGCCGATGTTTCGTGGACAGGCGGCGTTACCGGCACACTGAAGTCGGCACATATAGCAGAAGGATTCGGGGTCAACTGCGAGATACACATGACTGTTCTCTCACTTATGGATGTTGCGAACCTGCACGTCGCCCTGGCCATAAAGAACTGCAGGTACCTTGAGCTTCCGTACCCGGACGGCGCCACCTTCGGGATCAAGCAGAGCCTGGATATTAATGCGGATGGCTACGTGGTCGCCCCTGAAGGACCCGGTCTGGGTGTGGAGCTGGACTGGGATGGCATCAACGCCAACGAGGTCGCTCGCGTTTGACCGCGCTAGCACAGCAACGAACTTCCAGGCAGAACTTGTCCATCAATATGGGGGAAAAAGAATGAAAGCAGCGGTCATGCGCGGTGAACAGCGCATTGAGATCGAGGATGTGCCAACGCCCGAGCCAGCGCCTGACCAGGTTGTCGTCAAGGTCAAGTATTCGGCCCTCTGCGGTTCAGATGTGCATCGTTTTCAGTACGGTGCTGCCGAATCTGGAGCCGTCATGGGCCACGAGTTCTGTGGCGAAATCGCTGCGATCGGTTCCGATGTAAAAGGCTGGAAAGAGGGCGATAGGGTTATCGGTGGCGGCGGCGCGAACCCTGACTCAACTCAGAGAGCGACATCGGGAGCGCGATACAGCGCCCGGACTGTAGGGTTCGACTCACCTGCGTTCTGGGGCGGCTTTGCCGAGTACGCCGTGATGCCCGGCTGGCGGCCCCTGCGGATACCAGACAACGTGTCCTGGGAGACAGCTGTGCTGGCCGAGCCCTGTGCAATAGCTGTGCATGCCGTCCGGCGTTCATCTTTCAAAGTTGGTGACCAGGTTGTGGTTCTTGGCGCGGGGCCGATTGGCTTGCTAACCCAGCAGGTCTTGCAGGCGGGATCCGCAAGAGCAGTCTGGGTTTCAGAGCCAGCGCCTGCGCGAGCTGAAGCGGCTCGCAAGCTTGGCGCCACAGACGTTTTCGATCCCGTACAGATCGATGTCGTAAAGACGATCGTTGAATTGACGGACGGTCTGGGTGCCCACGTGGCCTTCGACTGCGCAGCGGCAAAGCCAACTCTTCAACAGGGTCTCGAGATGGTTCGTCGAGGTGGTGAGGTGACCGTGATCTCGATGGCGTGGGAGGACGTGCCGCTGCTAACGGTTGAATGGATCGGTCGAGAAGTCGACATGAAGGCGTCTTATGGCTCGACGCCAGATGACTGGCAGATCGTGCTTTCGCTCATGGAGCAAGGCAAGATCGATTCCGGTCCCATGATCAGCGAAGAAAGCTTCATTGGCTTCGAGAAGATGCAGTCAACTCTGACGAGATTGATGACGCCGCAAGACGACATTCAGTCTGTGCTGGTGCCCTAGGCGTTGATCTCGGCCAGCACCTGCCGATAGCCATCCTGTAAAACACTGACCTCGGATGTGTAACCGAGTAGCAGCGCGCCAGCCGCTTTCCACTTTCGCGCTTCGGCGACGCTGTTCACCATCATGGCTACAGTCTTTCCGTGGCGTTTAGCGGCATCGATGACCATGTCGCGCCTTTCATCCAGGACAGGTCCCATCTCCGGAGTCCCGTAAACACCCAGGTCCTGTGCGAGGTCAGTTGGTCCGAGTGTCAGGGCATCGATACCGGGCATGGCAGCGATATCTTCAAGATGATCGAAGGCCCCTCCGCTTTCGAGCATGACAGTCACGAACACCTGCTCATTTGCAAATGCCAACCGCTCGGCTGGTGTACCACCTGTCTCGAAATCAGTCCCCCCGCTTGGTCCTGTCATACCCCGCGAACCCATTGGGGCGTATCGCGTGGCAGCAACGATCTCGGCCGCCTGTTCTGCAGTGTCGACCTGGGGGCAGTGAATGTTCCAGACACCTGCGTCGAGTAGTCGGGTGATCCATTCCCTGTTCGCGGCAGGAGGGCGAACCACTATTGGGAAATCCAGAGCCCTCGCCAACAGGGCCATATCAGCGACCGTTTCAATGGACGGAGAGGCATGCTCAATATCGACCCTGGCAAAGTCCATTCCGGCTGCTTTGAGAAGTGGCAGGATAGCCGGGTTTCGGACCAGGTTGATCCAGGTGCCAATCTGAACATTGCCTTCAGCGACTGCTGCGCGAATCGGATTGCTTTTCATGCCTTTGTGAACCTCGCTATCAGTGACCCGTCAGATGCCAGCAGTGTAGCCGTAAACACCGGCCTGGAACGGTATTGATCGGCACAAAAAAACGGAGGCTCATGTAGAGGCTCTGCCTCGTTTCGCGCGAACTCATTAATAGTGAGGAACGCAACTACACTTCCGATTCGGTCTCAACGTCCTCTTCTTCTGCAAGAGTTGCCTTGGCTCGTGGGATCACGATCAACCCACCGAACTGATTGAGCAACAGGTTGGCCTGTGCGTTGACCTCAACCTTGCCCTCAATATTCAGGATCTCTGCCAGAGATCCCTGGAAGTGGCTTAACTCGAACTTGCCCCTATCATTCACATCGAGGACGATCGGAAAGAGCATGCCACCTGTGTTGTCGATGCACGGCTGGAGCGATTCCAGCGGTACAGGTCCGGCAGCGGTCTGCGTGAAGCAGGCGTAAGTGGCTGTGCTTCCTTTGCGAACTCGCAGTGACGAAGTGCCGATAGCAATTCCGTCATCATTGCTGAGTGCAAAGCGTCCCTCGATTTTGCCGCGAATGTTTCCACTCAGGGTAGGAACGTTAAGAACAACTTCGCCACCTGGTGTAGCAACCGGAACCTGAATCGTTTCCTCGGTAATCTTGTTCAGCTTCGTCTCAGAGTTGTGGAGGCTGGTGACCATTGCTCCGGTGACGAGCGCATCCAGCCGCTCGCAGGCGTTGCTGTCTTTACGGTCTTTGCACTTGGTAATGGCGCTACCGCCCGCACCGTCGCTGAGCACACCTGCGAACAGTTCGTTGGTCGTGTGTATCTCAACAGCTCTGACGGTCCCGTCGCGCCGAATCTTGAATTCTGAATGCGTGGCAGTTGGAGTCGAAGGGTCGATTGAAGGCCCTGCGTAGAGGACCTGTCCAACACCGCTCCACTTCGCAGAGTGAGAACTTGCGGAAGCGGCAGCGGTAAGGATGACCATCAATGAAATGGCTACGAGGGCTGAAAAGACGACTCTCAGGCTTCGAGTGTTTCGGACTGTGCTGGTCATGCCGGTCTCCGGTGTGATCTGGGCTGTGATTGCACGAATGACGTAAGGGTCCGTTCGTTCCGAATCGTCGAATTCGCTGCATTAATCCGAAACTACTCAGTTGAACAGACACGTGCGACTAACCCGACATGTGCCTATAGGACTGTTCGGATGATCCAAATGGTTCGCGCTATTACGGTCTCGGTTGCGGAATCTCCCGATTCGGCACAGTTGCGGCCAAGTTAGCTTGGTGTTGAGCGGATTGGCTCATGGTGTTCCCGGACTGATTGACACCGATGCACGGAACGCCTGGGAGCCGACCCGCATTCCGCCTGTCTGAATTACTTCGCGAAGAGGTGTTCGAGATTTTTCCGAAGCTCGTCCGTACAGATTCCAATGAACCCTATGGCCAGGGGTTCTGGTCAGAACGCTTTAAGTTCCTTGACTACACGGGTGAGCGATTCATCGAAGTGCAGGAGTCTCTTCTCCGCGGTCAACTCGCTGAGATGGGCTCTGTGCCGATCGCATCTTCGTTGATGAACGGGAACATGCGTTACTCAGCATCAGAGTTCATGCGGAACGTGCCACTTACCACGATCGATGACTACGCCGGCAAACTGGATGAATTGCGACAGTCTCCTGAAGGCCGCAACTACACGTGGGCATACACGCTTTACGGCGCAGGCAACGAGAAGTGGGTGCCGTACACCCAGCGTGGGCTGAAGACCTTTGCTGATGGCACGATGGGCGCTCTCGGCATGGCGTCTTCAACCGTCCCGGGTCGCTTTGCGATCAAACCTGGTATCCGCGCCGTCTACAACGTGCCGCCGAGACCGTATCTCGCTGGCATCGCAGTGTTTGAGCTGGCGCGTAGATTCGGTCTGAAAGGCGTTGTCGACCCGGACGCCGCTGAAGGGATGGAGTTCGAGGAGCGGATCAGAGAAGAGTTCAACTCGGCCCTGGGTACTGGCGTTGATCTTCTAGTCTCGATGACCAGCGTACTGAGGCGAGTGAGCCAGAGATTTGCCGAAGGATTGTCTTCAGGAGATCAGAAAACCTCGTCAGGCGATTCCCGTGGGATACGCGCTGCGACTCGCTACCTGGCCGCCAGGAGCAAGGCAAAGCTTTCCGGCCGCAATCTGAAGCCACGCGATCTCTGGAAACCGAAGGCGATCCTTGGTTGGGGTCTGGACACGCGTCACTACGCCAGTGATATCGAACAGGACTGGGGTCGACCTCCTTTCGAGATGTACGCCTCAACCGAGGCCGGAGTTATGGGCCTGCAATACGGTCCGGAACGAGGCATTGCTCTGAACCCGGAGACATGTTTCTTCGAGTTCATCCCGGAATCTGAGCTAGATGCGGTTCGCAACGATCCCAAGTACACACCTCAGACCGCTCTCTTGCCCGATGTCGTGCCCGACAACCGGTACGAGCTGGTGATTACCAGCTTCTACGGCATGCCGTTCGTTCGCTACCGGACCGGGCATCTGGTCAGGTTTTCCGCCGGACATCTTGGCTACGGACCTGACCTGGAACATGTTGGGCGGGCGGACGACAGGTTGGACATCGGCGGGTTCACCCGAATCGATGAAGCGACTATCTGGAAAGCGGTTGCGAATACCGGCGCAGGAATCAGTGACTGGATTGTTCGGAGAGAAACGAAGAGCGACAGGCTTTCGCTCAGCGTCTACGCCGAAACTACCGGTTCGGTAACGGAGTCTGAACTTTCAGAGAGACTGCACAGGTCGTTGGTACAGAGCGATCCGCTCTACGCCGATCTTGAATCGATGCTGGGACTACACCCACTGGAAGTAACTCTGCTAAATCCCGGTACGTTCAGCACTTATTACGACGAGATGAGGATGGCTGGTGAGGAGTTGCTGGCGCGCAGGCCGCAGCGGATTAATGCTCCGGACGCCACGGTCGAGCGTCTGCTTGCTCTAAGCGCGGAGCTTGGGATGAGACGAGCAGCTTGATAGAGACAGCATGAACGCAATCTACATAGCACTTCCGTTCGTGCAGTTCGCGTTGAGTCTCTTCCTCGCGAACATTGTTGTTGCCAGCGACCCTTCAAACAGAACCAACAGACTGTTCACCCTGTTCCTGATCGCAATGGCAGCGTGGGGTATTGCGATTTTCGGGATGCGAGATGCGTTCCCGAATGAATCACTCGCCTTCGCAAGGGAGAAGGTTGCTCTAGCGGTAATTCCGTTCAGCAGCGTGCTGTTCTATCACTTCATCCTCCGCTACACGCGAGGTGACGCAAGAAACAAGACACTGCTCTTTTTCTACGGACTGGCTATTGCTGCGGCAATTCTGGCGGCAACAAACCAGGTCGCAACAGGAATGGCGGTGAAGTTCTATGGCTTCGCACCGGAGTTAAGTTGGGCATTCAGTGTCCTGCTGGTCGCCGCATATCCGCCGATCTTTCTCTCGTTCGCCCGGCTCACCTCGGTCACCAGGACCGAACAGGATCCACAGGTCCGTAAGCAGCTCAATCTGCTCAGGCTTGGCATAGTCGCCCTGGTGCTCGGAGGCACCAGCGATTTCATTCCATCGCTCGGCATCAATATCTACCCGATGGGAATCCTGGGTAATCTATTCTTCGTTGGTCTTGCGACATGGGGGCTCACTCGCTACCGCCTCATGGAGCTTCGACTTGTCCTGCGTCGGGGACTTGCGTATTCAGCGGTCAGTTCAACCCTGTTTGCAGCTTACGGCGTCTCGATCGGTGTCATTTTCTTGCTGGCCGGAAGTTTGAGCACACCTGCATTCGTAATGACGACTGTGGGCGCGATCATCCTGGTTGGTGTCATCATCCAGCCGGTAATAACAAGACTCCAGGCGGTGATCGACCGGGCGTTCTTCCGTGAACGCGGGGACCGTGTCGCAGGTCTCGCACGCCTCAACGAATTAACCAAGGACATCACCGATTTCTCGGCAGTTGCAACCGGTATTGCCGAGACGGTCAGAAAAACCGTCCAGGCAGATTGGGTGAACATAGTTCTGCCAGAAGAGCGGCGAGGTGATTACGTTTCAATCGCATCGACGGATTCGATACGCACCTCGCTGTATCTGCCACGCAGAGGTATCGCCATCTCCCACTTGAGGCGAAACAGGCTTGTTGCGGTCGTCGCCGAGCTTGAAAGCGATCCTGATTCAAGAGATGGGCAGACCAGTGGTGAGGCTGAGATAAAGACGCTTCGCGAAATCGGCGCGCACCTGCTCGTACCGATGGATGTTGGGGGCGTGCTCACCGGGGTCATGGTGCTCGGGAGCCGCCTGGTCGGCACAGACTACAACTCCGAGGATCGCGGTTTCCTGGTGGCGGCAGCAGATCAGGCCTCGATTGCCGTCGAGAACGCTCGTCTTTATGCGAACACCAGACGAGAAGCAGACGAGCGCGCTGCTGTAGCCGAACTGGCTCGGGTGGTTGGCTCAACCCTTGAAATCGAAGATGTAATGGCCCGCTGTGCGCATCAGGTCAGGGCAGTGCTGAAAGCTGATCGAGTTGAGATCACCCGGTTGAACGAGGACGAATCGTCGTTCAGGATCGCCCATGTCGAAGGCACCGAGGTTCAAAACTGGGAGAGCGGCACAACGGCCGACACAGTTCAGGCGCACTTCCGCGCCGCACTAGACCACAGACGTGGTGAACTGATCGACTTGTCGTCGGACGATTCGGCTCTCTTCGCAGCGGGGCAGGCCTCTCACGCAGCAGGCCTGAACTCGTTGATCTCTGTGCCTCTTATCAGCAAAGAGAAGATCATCGGCACTCTGAACATCTACTCGCTGGAGCCGGACGCGTACACGCCTGACGACCTTGAGCTTGCACAGCGGATTGGCGCCCAGGTCACGAACGCCATCGCTAACTCAATTCTCTATGAACAGGCATTGCAGCTCGCTGAAGAGCGGGAAGCACGAGCAAGGCTTGATGCAGAGAACAGGGAGTTGCAGCGGATCAACGAAGCAAAGATCCAGTTCCTGTCGATGGTCTCTCATGAATTACGAACGCCTCTCACCAGCATGATGGCATACGCCGACATCATGAAGAACAACAAGCTTGGCAATCTTGTTGAGAAAGACATCACGCGGCTAGATGTCATCAGGCGGAACGGTCGCAGGCTTACATTGCTCATCGGCGACCTACTGGACGTCTCGCGAATAGAGTCAGGTGCGCTGAAGCTCAATCCATCCGAGTTCGATATGAATGAGATGGTTTCAGAGCTGTACGAGAGCTTCATCCCTTTGATCGACTCCAAGAAGCAGACCATCAGGATGGAGTTGCCAGACGAGGGGGTCGGGTGTTTTGCTGATCGGGACAGGCTGGGACAGGTCGTCTCAAACCTGATCAGCAATGCGTCGAAGTATTCGCCGGAATCGACCGAGATCGTGGTGAACATGCATGCCGATCAGGAAATGGTCCATGTCTCGGTACAAGACAATGGAATAGGCATCTCCGAAGAGGACCAGAAACAGCTTTTCACTTCGTTCTTCAGAGCCGACAACAAAGAGACGAGAGCGGAATCCGGTACCGGCCTCGGCCTCGTGATCGTCAAGGGCATTGTCGAGATGCACCGCGGCCGGATCTGGATCGAAAGCGAATACGGCAAGGGCACCACGGTTCACATTGAGTTCGCTCGCAGCGCAGAACTTCCGGAGCAAGATCAGGCCGAATCCAGCGAAGCGGCGTAAGGCCTGGGATCTCCAGGGCGCGATGAGGGAACCGTGCCGGAGTAGAAGAACACCGGAAGCGGGGCGGCCTCCGGATCAATGTGCGCAGGGGGACTGGGCACGGCTCCCTCAGTAGTAAGTACGCAATTCGTATGCCGACGGATGGCAGCGCAGGTGCAAATTCTTACACTCTGCCGGAAGTCTCAAATCTCTGACCATCTGCCTGCTCACTGTTTGCCTGAACTAAAAAGCGATGTGGGCCAGGCATGATCTCGCTCAGGAACTGTGGCTAGAGCCGTAACCGTAGATCACTTATGACGGGCTCCAGCCGTATATTCTTGTCGCTTCGTTTCCTGGATCTTTCCACTTCGACCGCGTTGGTGCCTCAATAAATTGGTATTCGCATCTCTACGCATCAGCCTTCGACGCACAGCCCAAAACTTGCGACTGACCTTTGCTGTGCTGTTCGGAATAGTTCTTGCTGTTGCGATCGTGGCAACGACCGTTGTGTATTTCGAGGCACTGCGAGATGTCGCTCTGGCCCGATCTCTCGAACGTGCTGAACCTACATCTCTTGATGTCATTATCAAGACACGGCAAATGCCGGTTGGAGAGACGGAAGACGAGGAACTTAAGGATCTGGTTAATGACCAGGTTATCGACACACTGGATAACTTCTCTTCTGCCGAGTACCTGGCCCATCAGTCCCAGACATTCCTGGTCGCAGAACCTCCGGTGCTCGTCCCTATCGGTGAGTGTCCGTGCCGACCTAGTGGAATAGCTTCCGGACCAGACGATGTACCGGGAATCGACGCGGAAGGGAATCAGGACCCTCGCTCACCAAGCTCGCTCATTTCGTGTGATTGCAGGCGGATCACATTCATGACTGCGCCGGATCTGCCTGAGTCGGTGACGGTGCCTGTCGGTTCGTTCCCTCGAGTTGCAGTTGCCCCACAGTCGTTTGATGAACCGTTCGTGTTCGAAGGATTACTGGACTCAGAATCGGCAGAGATATTTGGCCTTGAGGTTGGCGACACGATCAGTGTTGAGCCGTTCTGGGATTCGTTTCGGGCTACGGCAGATGTCAGGGTTTCAGGGCTATACCAGCGCTCCGATCCCGAAGCACCTTTCTGGGCGATTCACGACACGGAGTTTATTGATCGAACGGCCACCCTCGATTTCGCCCGATTCATAGTCCCGGAAGAGACGTTCATACAGGCACTGGGATCTGCTTTCCCGAATATGGGATCGGAGTACGTATGGCTGCTAGACACGGCGCCGGAGCGGATACATGCAACCGATACGGGTTCCGTCCGGTCAGCCTTAAACAATGGTGAGGCGACTCTGCGGCCCGTACTGGATGGCTTTCGCATAGAAACAGAGCTTGAGACGCGGCTTGGCAACTTTGAAGTGGATCTCTTCTTCAACCGGATACCTATGCTTATTGTTCTGGCCCTGGTTGCCGCGGTGTCGCTCTACTACGCCGGAATGGTTGCTGCGGCGTTGCTCGCGACCCAACGTTCAGAGATCGCTCTTATGAGGAGCAGGGGAGCGACGAGGACGCAGATTTTTGGCGTCTACGTAATAGAGGCAGGCATCACGGCCGTGCTGGCACTGATACTCGGCCCAATCATCTCGATGGCGGTCGTGTCGGCAATCGGCACAGTTCCTGTATTTGAAGACCTCAACACTAGCGCAGCACTGCCAGTTCAGTTCACGCGGAATGTGTTCCTGGTATCGCTCATCGGTGCCGCGTTCGGCATGTTCGCCCTGCTAATCCCAGCATTCCGCGCCACCGGTCTGACGGTTCTGGGTGAGAGACGCAACAGGAGCCGCCCCGGACGATTGAACGTGATTCAGCGCTACTACCTTGACCTTGGATTCCTTGGTCTGGTTGCCGCACTTTTCTGGCAGCTGTCTCGACAAGGATCGTTCGTTGCCACAGACGTCTTCGGTGAGACCAGCGTCAACAACCTGACCCTTGCCATTCCGGCACTACTCGTCTTGATCGCTGGCGTGGCGCTCCTGAGGATTTTTCCAGTGGTTGCAGACGGGATAGCGAAGCTTCTGGCCACCCGGGTTGGTTCAGCAATCGTGCCATCAGCCATGTTCCTTGGAATCAGGCAACTTTCACGTAATCCGGCAGGCCAGGCTCGTTTTTCACTTCTGCTCGTCCTCGTGTCTTCGCTTGGTGTTTTTGCCGCTACCTTCGCATCGACCCTCGAACGAAGCGCCGAGGAGCAGGTGCTTTACGAAACCGGGGCAGAGTTCAGGGCCACAGATGTAAGCCATCGCTCTGGCGGTAGAAGCGCGTCTGCTGAGGAGGTACTGCTCGAACTGGAAGGTCTCGACACAGTGGCTCCGGTGCTGCGGGCGTCAGGAATCACCGACACACTTGTGGCATCAGCTTCGGAACGATTCACCGTCCTGGGAGTCGACACGGAAAGCTTTGGTGATGTTGCCTGGCACCGCACCGACTTCTATGGCGAATCGATGGAAAGCCTGCTCCAGGATATTAAGCCGGATACCGTGCCCGGCATCCCGCTGTTCGATGATTCGCGCTTCGTGAGTATCCGCGTCAAATCCCTGATCAGGCGTGCTGATGTGCTGGTGGTTGCCCGGATGAGTGACAAGAACAAGCGCTACTACACGGTTGTGCTCGGCAATCTTGCCCCCAGCGCAACAGACCGCAACAGGTTTAACTGCTTGCCACCAGACCCGGATGTAGAACCTGACTGGTGCCGGTTGGGCTCAAGCATTTTTCCTGCGCCGCGATCCGGCGTTTCGACGATTGCTCCATTGATGCCGGTAACGTTGCACGGGATAGCAGTAGTTCAGGTCGGAGGAAGCCTTACGGCCGGAAGTGTGCTCATCGATGATGTGGCGATTCTCAACAACATCGGGGAAGAGATGCAGGTGATCGAAAGCTTCGATGACCTGACGACACTCCGGACGCTTGAACCATCGGCCGATTCGCTGGGCGACACGCTGACGTTCGAGATGACTCCAGATGGAGACATTGTCGAGGGTATTGCCGAGTTTCGATGGACTGACACCCGCGCGGGAGAGGCTAGAGGCATCGCTTTCGGCAGAGAAGAGCCGACCATCCCGGTGATTATCAGCGAGTCTTTTGCCGAGTCCCGTTCAGCGCGAAAAGGGGACGTCATAACGTCTGACGTCGAAGGTGTTCGGGTCCGGTTCGAGGTGAGGCGGATCGTTAAGTCGTTCCCGACGCTAAACGACGACGTTCAATCTTTCGTGGTTGCCGATCTCGAACTGCTCAAGCAGCGACTAAACCTGGAAGGAATTGGAAACGACATCCAGCCTGACGAGTACTGGATAACCACGCTCCCACAATTAGGCGAGGACGAGATCACCGCTGATCAGATCTCTGCCCAGCTGGGGGGGCGCTCCGGGATCAACCGTTTCTTGACTCCAAGCGTTTCCACAGGCCCGATCATCGACCAGAAGGCCCAGGTTGCCCTCATTAGTCTCGATCCGCTTGTCACAACCGGTTGGCAGGCGCTTCTGGTCATTGCGTTTGGCGCTGTCCTAATTGTGAGCGCCGCTGGTTACGCTGTGCATGCCCGCACCTCGTTCGTTCAACGTCGATCAGAAATGGCACTGCTCAGGACTATCGGACTATCCAGGTTCCAGGTGGTGGTTTTCATAGCTGTGGAACAGGTACTGGTGGTCACAATCGCGGTCGTTATAGGTGTATTCCTCGGGTCTCAGCTTGGGGACACGATATTTCCGTTCCTGGCAGCGTCTGGAAGCTCAATTGAGGTTGCTCCTCCAATGGTCGTTCAATTTAATCTCGGAGAGATCGTATTTGTCTTTGGAGTTATGGCGGCAGTTGTGCTTACCGTGATGGCCGTTGTGATCTGGTCCGCATCCCGTACAGCAATTCATTCGGTGATGAGAGCAGGGGATGTTTGATACCGGTTCGGACCCGCTCCTATGCGTACTTACTCGCATGTGTCGTTGCTGACATCTTTAGAAGATGCCCGCATACTCTGTTTTGAGAGTGTAGGATTCGCAAACCCTGACTACTGAATTTTAGAAATTTCGGTACGTTGGCGCAGGCAGGATTGGCGCATACGTTTTCTTCACGTATGAATAGCGCCGAGACCGATCGAATTCGGCTACAGTTTAAGCACGGAGTGAACTGCAGCTGTAACAAGTGTGTAACGTTGTGGCGGCAAGTATTGCTTTGACCGCTGGGGATAGGGCAAACTCATCGTGGCCACATTCGTGGTCTGCGGCCCCATCGAACGAGGCCCAGCCTGAAGATGACGGCGGCAAAATGGCACTGAACCGGTCTGAACAGAATGTTGGTCTAGGCGCACCTACCGTCAAGGTCGTATACGAAGTCAACCAGGACCGTCCGTCGCTCATCTACCTCGGATCCTGGCGTAAACGCGCACTAGATCTTTTCATCGGCCTGATTGGCGTGACCATTCTGGCGCTTCTGGTAATTCCGGTGGCGGTGCTGATCAAACTCACGTCGCCCGGCCCTGTTTTCTACAGGCAACGCCGGATGGGGCTGAACGGTCAACCCTTCATGCTCGTCAAGTTCAGGACGATGGCCGCTGATGCCGAACGCAACGGCGAGGCGGTTTGGTCCAAACCTAACGATCCTCGCGTGACTGGTCTGGGTAAGATTCTTCGTCGGCTTTACATTGATGAGTTTCCGCAGTGGTGGAACGTTGTACGTGGGCAGATGAGCGTTGTTGGCCCGAGACCGGAACGTCCGGAGCTTGCGAAAGAGATCCTCGACTTCGTCCCTAACTTCAATCGTCGTCTGCTTGCAAAACCTGGCATCACCGGTGTGGCGCAGGTCAATTACAAGTACACGAACACGATGATCGAAGCCCGAAACAAGCTGCGACACGATGTGATCTACATCAACGCAGCTTCATTCTGGCTGGACACTCAACTCATACTGCGCACGTTCCGCCGCGTATGGCTTTTCAAAGGCACCTAGCCTCAATCAGGTCTGGTCATCGCAACCATCCTGTCATCGGTACCTTTTTAGTGACTGTGTTTGCCGTCGCTCTACTGACGGTGGCATGTAGTTCAAATTCGGGCGAGACCCCGGTTGGAACGCCATCCTTTACGCCTGAGCCGACAAGGGACTTGCAAACTCCGCAGGCAACCGGTTTTCCGGCCGACATCACGATACCTGGTTGCGACACGCGCAATGGATTCTCATCCGGAGGACTTGGAACTGCACCTGGACCAACGCCAACTCCTACACAGAGCGTTGGGCAGCGAACCGACGAAACAGTCCGAGAGGAACTCGCTGAATACTTCGGTGAAGCGTTCGGTGTTGTGACTTACCTCAACCACTGGGCCATTACATTCCCCGAGGATTGGTCGTCATCATTAAGCAGTGGGGAACAGGTCGAAGCGTTGCAGGTTTTCGGGATACGGTTAGCGCTTGGCTGCGACGCAGTCTCTCGGATTAGCTACGTGCCGCCCGAAGCATCAGAATTCGACCTGGCGATGCGAAACGCTCTCAGCCGTGCACATGACCGAGTCGTTGTTGCAGTTGATGAAATCGCTAGTACTGGTGACGGGATTTCTCCCTCCACTGACTTATCAGTCCACGAGGGTTCGAGCGCAGTCGGCGACCTGTTAACAGTCGCATCTGAACTCATGAGTGAGCAGAGGGTGGTTTTATCAGAAGCAAGACGTTTCGCTGACGAGGCTATAGGCATCGAGGCCACACTTGGCGAGGGCTGGGTCGTTTCAGCCGACGGACTGAGCCCGGTTCTGCTGGGTTCATCTGAAACTAACAGCACGGGGATCACCGGGCTCGGTCCTGAGCGTTGGCAACTCGGGACGGCTGTCAGAGTGCGCCGTTTACGCAACTCAGAGCCAATCGACGTGCAGGAGGCGAGCAGTCGATTCGGTTCACTCATTTCTCAGCAGGGTTCCGTTGACATGGTGGAAGAGACCACGTTCGGCAGCACTGCAGCGCTAAGACATGTACTGAGCCCCACGCTGGATAACTGGGGAGCGTCAGTACTCGTGTTCGTGGAAGGTGGCTTTACCTACTTCATCGAAGCCGGCTGCTCGCTGGATGTAGCGAACTCGTGCGAAGCAACTGAGTCTATGGCGATGGCCATCGAGGTTGCCAACTAGCCTGACCGGGAGAAGAACGTCCCAGTTCTGATTGAACTATTGGCAGGCTCAAGCTGGTCCAAGTAGTCGGTCTGTACCACTGCAATGAGACCCAGTAGTGGTTAAAATGGCTTGATCGAGCGGCGGTAGCTCAGCTGGTAGAGCGTCTGCCTTCCAAGCAGAATGTCGTGGGTTCGAATCCCATCCGCCGCTCCACTCTTCCTTTTTTAAAATCGTGATCAATAGAGTTCGCGACCACAGATCGGCGATACTCCGGCATTGTTCCGTGCATCGTATCGATGCGACGCAGACGCTCTGCAGTCAGCAAGACGTTTTTCGAAGAACGCTCTGAATGACGAACTGGCGATGTTCACTGATCCATTCGTGATGCCGTTCGGACTCCCTCGCCCGACAACAATAGATTCGATCAAGGCTCGTCTGCGCAGGGCAGTTGGGCATGCTCTACGCCGTCATTGATCCATGCCTGGGAATCGGTCTGAAATACATTGTTAGACCTTCGCAGCGATTAGATCTAAACAGGATCACATTTCTGTCATATAGAGCTCCAGCGTGACCCGGTCCGTGTAGAGGGAAACTCCTGATCGGTCGACAATGAGGTTACGGATCCGCGTCGAGATTCACGCCCTCAAAGACTCTTTTATGGCGATGTCCGGGGTGAGCCGATAGAACCCAATACTCGCCGCGACACGGAGCATGGATAGAGATCGAATCTGTCCCCCAGACCCGTTTTTTTCAGCCACCCCTGCCTCCTTAGAGTCCCTCGTCAGAGTCCCTCGTCGCCAAGCGCAGTTCGTCCGAGTTACGGGTTTGGGCGGCGTTTTCAACAGGTTTGTCCAAACGCAACGCAAACATTTCTAACCGCGTGGCAACTCCTTGGCTGCACCTGACCACTACTTTGCTCCAACAGGTGCCGGCTAACTTGAATCTGTGTTCGTCGCATAGGGATTGCGACATCAGTGCTCATAGAGGTACCTCATGTCTCGAGTGGTTGTGTCCCGTTCTCGGATCAAGTCCTATACCCCTCGTCGTTCCCGACCCATCCTCTGGGTCGCGGGACTTGCTGCAGTTCTGCTGCTAGTACTTGCCATCGGCATTCGCCTGAACGGTTCAAATTCCGCTCAGGCTGAGACATTGCCCTGGCTGTCCACTGACGGTAACCGCATCGTGGACGAGCAGGGTAATACGGTCATTTTGCGTGGTGTAAACCTTGAGCGCAGAGAATGGCTGTGGGCTAGCGGTTACCCGTCTATCAACTACGAACTGCAAGCGATCCCTGAAGTTGTTAACAACTGGGGCGCAAACATCGTCCTGTTCGCATTTGCTTCCGGTCCCGTGAACCGGAATGAGTCTGGTTACCTCGCACAGTTGGATGCGATGGTCGAGGCTACTGAAGACGTAGGTGCCTACGCTCTGTTCGTCTATCGTTACGCTGAGGCCGACACACCTCAGCCAGGGATGCCAGACCAGGCTGCAGAGGACGCGATTGCGACTCTCGCTGCTCGCTATTCTGGAAACTCGAATGTTCTGTACGGATTGCAGGTTGAGCCGGACAACCACCATGACGCCAAGTGGATACAGGATCTGCTGCCTCGGTTCACCAGCATGGTGGACGCCATTCGCGCTGAAAACCCGAACTCCCTGATCTTCGTGCCCGGTACGCACTGGGGTCGCTACATTCACCACGCCATAGACAACCCGGTCCCGCGACCGAACCTTGTTTACAAGACTCACCCCTACGATTCCTGGGGAGCGATTCAGAACAACTACCACCTTGATGATCTGAACGAGATCTACCCGGTTTTCCTGGGTGAGTTTGGCACTGGCGCATACATGAACCAGTCCGATGTCGATAATTTGCTCGATTGGGCAGAAGAGAAAGACATCTCATGGACTGCATGGCTTTTTAACAATGAGGGCCCGCCGACTCTGTTGGACCCGAACACCAACAGAATGGATTTCATTCCTTCCGTTCCTTATGGCGAGTCAGTGAAGGCTCGGTTGCAGGCGTTTGCACAGGCGCAGCCGCCAGCGACAGCCACGCCGACCTCTCCAGCACCGACAGCCGAGCCGACCCAGTCAGCTCAGACAGTCGAGCCTACTCAACCGGTTCCGACGCCGGTTCCTTCCGTTGATGACGGAGCTTCGTTGCCATCAGCAACGGTATGGCCTACACAGATCGATCTCGCCGAGGGACAGATTGCGTCGCACCTGCTGAACGGTGTTTCTCACACGCTGAAGCTGGTGTCTTACACGATCGAGGCAGACAACCGCCGCGTCTACGCAGACATCGAAGTCACAGCTAATGGTCAGACCGTGTCAAAGCGGTTGCTGATCGGTGGTAACGCAGGCGCCGTGGTTGTTAATGGCCTACGCGTCTTCCCATTTGCATGGAAAGAGGCTGACGACCTGTCAGGTGGTCTTGAACAGGCCGGTCGACAGGGCAATCTGCCGATCGCCAATGGTAAGGACATCGCGTTCCTCGTCTCAGACGGGGCCACGACTATGTTCCCCATGGAGAATAGTTCGCCATTCTCAGACTCTGATGAGTTTGCGAACGGTTTCTTCCAGAACTTCCTGGAGGCTGACGGTTCCCGTGCACACTCCGGTTACGACCGGGCCATGATCGCGGGTGATCAGATCCTGGCACCGTACGATGGCGTGATCGCCGATCTGGCCACTAACTTCAGCTACAGCTATGGTGGACAGTCAGGCCTCCGTGACGGTCAGATTCTGTTCCAGCCGGACTTCAGCAACAACGTTAACGACCAGGGCTGGGTCTTCACCCACATGAACATGGACACCGTGACGGTGTCTGAAGGTCAGTTCGTGACTGCTGGTACGCCTCTCGGCACGGTTGCTCGTTCGCAGGGTCCTGGACGGACACCACACGTTCACATTGGTTCCAGTTCACACTTTGATGGAGGGTCATTCCGGCTTGCTGCCGACCTGTACAACTTCCACAACGGTAAAGACCATGTTTCGCCGCTGTACTGGTTGATCAAGGACGTAAACACTTCGCCTTCGACACCAGAGAGCGCTGACTTGCCGACAGGATATGCACCGATCGCCGGTGCAGATGGCTGGAAGCTTGAGTCGAACCAGGTCTACGGCATCACCCACATGGGTGAACTGGTCAGTGACTACCCGTTCACCGGTTCGTCCGACCGCAACCCGGACAATAGCTTCGGCTACGCAGCGACGTATGTGTGGTCAGATGCGGCAGTTTCAGGGACCATCGATCTTGGAGTTTCCAGGTCAGGCACGCTATGGGTGAACTCAGAGCGTGTATGGGCCGCCGCCTCGGGTCGGTACAGCTCCCATGACATTACGGCCGAACCTGACATCCTGCCTGGACAGTTCTCCGTGCCGGTGGACTTGAACCCCGGCTGGAACACCATCGTGATGCGTTCTACCAACGGATCGCGAGGTGAGGTGGCGTGGCTGTTCAGTCTCCGGTTCAACGTACCGGGCATTGACTGGACCAGCTTCTCAACCCGCGGCCGAGAAATCAGCACAGCAGTTAACGGTTCCGATGTCACAGTTGGATTCGACGCAGTCGATGATTTCTGGCGGGAAGCCTCTGCTTACCGCATTGAGGTCGGTGGCGTAACGAAGATCACGGACTCGCTGGTCACCACGGTCAGCGAAGTTCCGACCGGTACTCACTGGCTGAAAGTGACACCACTGAACGCTTCAGGTCCGATCACAGATCGTTCGGATGCGGTCATCGTGACTGTTACCGACGGCGCTCCTCCGCTACCTGGAAGCATTGCAATTGTGTCCGGGTCAAACGAGGTTGAAGCAGGTGAGTCGACACAGCTATCAGCCGTAGTCAATGGCTCTATCTCACCTGACGTTGTCTGGAGCATCGACCAGGAAGAAGGCGTAGCGCTTTCCTCACCGTCCGCTCCTCCAACCGTCGAGAGCCTCAGCGCCTCTGCTGGGCCAGATTCGATTTTCCACGAGCCATTCACCTGGCAGGGCGCACCTGCGGCCATAGTCAATGGTGGTTCAGGAACCACCGTATGGTGGGATGAGGACGCCTGGGACACGCGTGTGGGTACGTCTCACAACTCTGTCGAAGGCGGTGGCAAGGGTAACTCGATCGACATCAGGCGTAGTACTGCGAACCTGAGGGACGCAGCACAGTTGGACGACCGCTATGTGATTGGCGGCGATGGGTCCCCTGGTGTTGGCGTCATGAGCCTCGACTTCGAGGGCATCATCTCTGCACGCCTTCGAAACCCGATGCTCATCTCCGAGTCAGAGCCGGGTGTCGTGGAGTTCATGGCTCCAGTCTTCTCGACCACAGGACACTGGTGGGAGGTCGCAATCACTCCGACTGACGAAGTCATCGGTGGTGACTTCACGGCTGTGCCGGGTCCGGGAAGTGTTGAGCACACGTTCTTCGGAAACCCGGGTCCTGGAAATGCTCCTGCTGAAGATTCGATCAACTTCATCTACATGGGTGCAACGGACGTTCCGTGCTCTGTGGGGTGGAGGACGATTACCGGCTTCACCAGGAGCGTGGGCCATGAGCGTTCTGACGTTCGCGGACCTGAAATCCCCAATGATCCTTCACAGAAAGACGAACTGTTCCGCTTCAGACTCGTGTACTACCCGGACCGGGTAGAGGTATACATGGACCTGGACGAGAACGGTGAGCTTGAGCTGCTGGACTCGTATGAAGTCGATGTTCCCTGGAACGAGGTCTACGTAGTTCTGCTTGGCATCGGTTACCAGGCTGATCACCACCCGCAGGCAGACGCCTGCTTCCAGGGCCAGACTCGTGACATCCAGTGGAAGGACGTTTCCGTTGGTCCGGTGAAGTATGCCCAGACGGCAGCCTTCCCGAAGCAGGACAGCGTTCACCGTGATGCCAGCGAAGGCGGTTGGCTTGGGTTCGACCTGCGTGACACTCACCGATCGCGCACAGGTGCCGACCAGCCCAACCCCGAGGCGTACAACAAGCACCTCTCGGTGCACATCTGCTCGGACAACGACATTTACGGTTGTTACACACAGACCTCCAGCACGACCCTGGACCTTTTGCTTCAACCTGAAGATGTTGCTGGCATTGACAGGGCCATGTTCACCTACGACATCCGTCGTTCAGGTGGAGCCCAGCTCTACGTCAATGGCGAGTTCGTCGGTGATCTGCCGGAGGCCGATTTCGTGGCCCGCAATATCGAGGAGTGGATCCACCGCTCAATAGATGTGCCGGTTTCGTTGATCAACTCCGGTAGCAACAGCGTCAGGATTGAGCACAACGGCAGCGTGCAGCTTGAGAGCTTGCAGTTCGAGTTCCACTACGATGGATCGGCTGTTCCAGCTACGCAGGCAGCACCGGTGACCCAGGCAGCGCCATCAGAGGCACCTGCCGAAGAGTCAAGCCAGGAAATGGGAACAGTCTCTCCGTCAGGTCTCTACACGGCTCCGTCCTCGGTTGAGTCAGAGTTCGACGTCACCATTCGTGCCAGCAGTGCGCAGGATTCTGCAATCTTCAGCACGAAGACGATTCGGGTGATGCCGGCAAACACGGTGCCTGTGCCCACAGCGACACCGACACCGTCTGCTGTGCCTGACGATGCCGATTACGATCTGCTATTCAGCACGTCGCCAGACAGGACTAACGGAACAGTACTCGACGGTCAGACTGTCAGTGGCTCCATCTATGCATGGGTATCACCTGAGTCTGACATCGAGGTGGCATGGTTCTACATTGATGATCCAGATGCTTCCGGTTCTCCGAACCAGATCGAAGGAGTAGCTCCTTACGATCTCGAGGGCACGAAATGGGATGGCACCGCTCTTCCGCTCGTGACTGACACGATGAGCGATGGTACCCATTCCGTAAGGGTGGATGTCGTCCGCTCGGATGGCAGCACGGTGACGATACTTGCCCTGTTTGAAGTGGCGAATGACACTGTTGCTCCGACACCGGTTCCGACTGCTGAGCCGACCGCGACTCCGGTGCCGCCCACGGCAACACCTGTACCTCCGACACAGGAGCCTGCGCCGGTAGCTACTCCGACCGGTATTCCTGCGACGGCTACACCTGTGCCGCCTACAGCGACACCGGTCCCGCCGACGGCTACACCAGAGCCTCCTCTGGCAACAGTGGTCTCGGAGCCGCAGTGGGTGAAGGCCGAGCTGGTTGTCAGTCAGAACAAGTACCGCACCGGCTCAGAGCTTCTGGATGGGCTAACGCTCAACGGAGACGCCTATGTCTGGGCGTATCCAGACAGCGGAGTCGAGCAGGTGTTGTTCTACCTGGATGATCCTGACATGTCAGGTGATCCAATCAAGGAAGAAAACCTGGTTCCGTTCGACCTTGTCGGCACGGTCTGGGATGGTACTGCATTGCCGTTCGACACAGGCACACTGGCTGACGGTGAGCACACGCTTACAGCGAGGGTGGTTTCTACTGACGGCAAGGTCTACATACTGAATGCAGAGTTCGTTGTGAACAACGACAACGCACCGTTGCCAGGACCTGCGCTGCCGCCAGATGCTGAACCGACGCCGGTTCCGCCTACGGCTACACCGACACAGGTTCCGCCAACGGCAACGCCTACACCTGTGCCACCTGCGCCAACACCGACTGCTGTGGTACCGACGCCGACACCGGCTTTGCCATCGGCTCCGCCACCGCCGCCATCTGTGGCACCGACGTCAACACCGTTGCCGTTGCCAACGTCAACACCGGCACCACCGCCTGGAACGTTGCACATCGCAGACATTGATGCGCTGACTTACTGGGCGAAGAACAACCGGTGGGGTGCGACAGTGACCGTGAAGGTGCTGGACTCGCAGAGCCGACCGATAATCGGTGCGACTGTGCATGGTCGGTTCGGACAGCGCGGCTGGAGGTCAGAGGAAAGAATCTGCGTGACCAATGCGATTGGTACTTGCAGCTTCGAACAGCCGACCTTCCCGAGTAAGGCGAACCGAGCGTTCTTCGAAGTGACGTTCGTGGACCACGAGTGGCTGGGATACAGCCGGTACGACAACGTCGACATCGAAGGTGACAGCAACGGAACAGAGATCGAACTCAGGAAAAACTAACCTGCGTCCAACTAGCACGTAGGTGAAACCGGGAGGCTCTTGCTAACAGCATGTGGCCTCCCGGTTTCTTTTTTGTTGTAGACCGGCGGCAGATCAGATTGATCTGCCCGGTCGGCTTTAATTGAGGCATCACAAAGTTGCCGTTGGCAGTCTAGAATGCGTGGCCTGAAACCGAGTCCTGCCTCAGTTTTTGAGGTTGGCCTCTCAACCAGACACAGGAATGGCAATGGCAGAATTCAAACGACCACCAAAAGAACTGGTAGACAAGCTGGCGGCGATTGGCAGCGCGACAGCCAGTGGAGAACTGAAGAAGCTCGGTATCCGGCAACCTCACATGATCGGGCCGGTGGCCCGCACACCAGGGAAAGCGATTGCTGGCCCTGCAATGACCCTCCAGTTCATGCCAAAACGAGAAGATCTCTACCCTGACGGTGAGTACGTTGAGCCTGACAAGCAGGTCCACAGGTGGGCACTTATCGAGTCAGAACCCGGTGATGTCGTGGTCGTCGATGCCAGGGGAAGCATGACCAGCGGTGTTTTCGGCGAGATGATGCTGACCTACTTCAAGGGCAAGGGGGGCGCAGGCATCGTGGTTGACGGCGCCATCCGCGACTTCCCGGAAGCACAGAAGCTCGACCTCCCGATGTGGCTGCGTGGCACCACTCCTAACTTCCACACGCAGACAGACATCTTCCCAATGGCGCACAGCGTACCCATCGCCTGTGGCGGAGTGCTTGTTATGCCGGGAGACATCATCGTTGCTGACGATGATGGCGCGGTTGTTGTGCCTCAGGCTCTGGCGGAGGAGCTTTCCCACGTTGCCAGCGAGCACGCCGAATGGGAAGTTTTCAGCCGTATGAAGCTAGAACAAGGTGGTGACCTGCGGAAGTACTACCCACTGAGTGATGAGGCCAGGGTTGAATATGAAGAGTGGAAGAAGACGAACGGCTAGTTTGAGCTCGAGTGAGTGATTAGTGGACGGGCGGCAGGGCACCTGCCGCCCGTTTATTTACCCGCAACTGCTGAATGGCGCTAGATGGGCGAACTGGATGAAATAACAATCCTGGCTGACGATCTGACCGGCGCTCTTGATGCCGCGGCACCGTTCGCAGCGAGAGGTCTATCCACCTTCGTTTCTAGCAGCGGTGAAATGAGCGCTCTTCCTGAGTCACGGGTCGTTTCAGTCAACGCGGACACTCGACGTCTAGAACTCGGCGAGGCTGTCGATCGCATCAGTGATCTGACTGGCAATCTTGCCTCTCAAGACCGGCGGGTCAACTACGCAAAGATCGATTCCACGCTACGCGGACACCCCGGTGCAGAGATCACAGCTGTTGCCAGGGAGATTGGTTGCCAGCTCATCGTTGTTGCCTCCGCGTTCCCGCAATTGGGCAGGACGGTTGTCAACGGTCAGTTGCTGGTGCATGGGACGCCTCTTCACGAGACGGAGGTAGGCCAGGACCCTCTGTCGCCACTGTCGAGTAGCAACGTCGCGGCGATACTCGGCATAAATCCTGACCTTCCCACAATCGAACTATCGCTGAACGATGTCAGGTCGGGCCAGCTTGGTGAACGATTTCGTGATCTAGAAATGGCCGGGCATCGCCGCCCTTCAGTGCTCTTGTGTGACTCTGAGACCAACACCGACCTTGAGCTCATTGCCAGGGCCGTAATCGAACGTTCAGTTGATTCTGAAAGTGGTCCTGCAACGCTTTGCGCCGGATCGGCTGGTTTGGCATCAGCACTTGCTCATTCAGTTCAAAAAGATGCAAACAATAACGCCAATAACAACCTGGGAACAGCGGCTCCACTTCTCCTGGTAACCGCCAGTCAACGCTCGCTCGCTGACGACCAGATCGCGGCGCTGGTTGAGGCCAAAATCGCCGAATCTCACACCATGCGATTGCGGCTTGGGCCGGACGCTGGCGTCAGCTCATTCGAGTTCGATTCGGAGGCGGCAAGTTACAGTCTCCAGTGCGGCGCAAACACCGTGATCAGAGCGTCTCTAAATGGCGATCTCCGAGATCTAACTTCGACCGAAGTCCGGAAAGCGGCCGACTCGATCACTCACACGGTGGGTGTCCAAGTAGCCGAACTGGTTTTCTCGCAAAAGATAGGTGGTCTGATCGTCATCGGCGGAGACACAGCGCATGCTGTGCTCTCCGCAGTCGAGGCCCGTGGTATCTTTCTGGCCGCCGAACCGCTCCCTGGAATCGCACTCGGCGTTACTTCAGGTGGCCTCCTCGATAGTGTGCCAATTGCTACCAAAGCGGGCGCATTTGGTGATGAGCAGACTCTGGTTCAACTGTTCGACAAGCTTCTCTCGAATTAGGAAACAGGCGTGACCCCGAAACCAATCATTGGAATAACCCTTGGCGATCCGGCGGGCGTAGGGCCTGAAGTCACCGTCAAAGCGCTTCCCGACGAACTGGCTCTCGATCGAAGTCGCCCGGTGGTGTTCGGCGATGCTCGAGTTGTCGCTGATGCCGCTGGCCGCTGGCTCGACGGCTGGACTGCACGGGCGATCTCCGATCCAAAGGAAGCCTCACCTGAGCAGAGCGTCATCGATGTACTGGATCTGAAGAACTGCAATCCAGCAGAGTTCAATCTGGGTGAAGTCGCCGCGTATACCGGCGAAGCTGCGTACTCGGCGGTTGTGACCGCAGCTGAGATGGCGAAAGAGGGCAGAATCGACGCCATCGTCACAGCTCCACTTAACAAAGAGGCGATGCATCTCGCAGGGCATAAATTCGACGGCCACACAGGCCTCCTTGGCCACCTGTGCAACACAAAAAACTACTTCATGCTTCTCGGCTCGCCAAAACTAAGGGCGATTCACGTATCCACGCATGTCTCAGTCGGCGATGCTGTGAAGCGAGTAAAACGAGACCGAGTTCTCGCGACGATTCGGGCAGCCAACGAGCATCTGAAGCAGCTGGGGATTGCAGAGCCACGAATCGGCGTTTGCGGTCTGAATCCCCATGCAGGTGAGAACCGGCTATTTGGTGTAGAGGATGAAGATGAGATCAGGCCGGCCTGCGAAGACGCCGCGGCAGAGGGCATCAGGGCGGTTGGCCCGCTTCCAGCCGATTCTGGCTTCAGACAGGCCTATGAGGGGAAGTGGGACGTGATGGTGGTCATGTACCACGACCAGGGCCATGTCCCGATGAAGCTGATCGCTTTCGATGAAGGTGTAAATGTGACTGTAGGTCTACCGATCATCCGGACATCGGTCGACCACGGCACAGCGTTCGACATCGCGGGGCAGGGCATAGCAAATCCGGTCAATATGAAGATGGCCATCGACTACGCCTACAGATTGGCAACCGGCACGCCTGAGTAGATGTCACTGATCAGTTCTCGCGAAGTGTGAGCGCGCCAATGGTGTTAGTAGTGGAATCGAGTAAATGCGATTTGGTAATTCCACCATACACAGTCCAAGCGCTGTAGACGCCATCCGAGCAGGATTCGATGGCTCGAACTACTTTGACCGTATCTACGTTGTTGGTGGTTCTGTCAGAGACTTGGTCCTCGGTTCGTCGCCCGTCGATCTCGATCTTCTTGTAGTGGGGTCATCCGACTCCGGGGTAGAAGCGGCGACCTACTTAGCGAAACGACTCCAGGTATTCAGTCCCGGGTCGAATCCTGTCGTATATCCAAGATTCGGCACAGCTCTCGTTCGCCTCTCCGATGGCACGAAAGCCGAGTTTGTAGGAGCGATAGTTGGGAAGGGAGGTATAGACAGAACGCTACTGGATGATGCGCTTCGCAGGGACTTCACTATCAACACCTTGATGCAGCGTCTCGATACCGGTGAAATCATCGATCCCACGGGGTTAGGCATCGGTGATCTTGAGTCGCGTCAGCTCCGGACTCCGATCGAACCGGACTTAACTTTCTCTGATGACCCTCTGCGTCTGATCAGAGCAGTTCGGTTCACCTGCGCGTATCAAATGAATCTGAGTCTGGAACTCATCCGGTCGATTCGAACCAACGCGCACTTATTGGGAGAGGTTAGCCGAGAGCGAGTACGAGATGAACTCGGCAAGCTGCTGTTGCTGGACGTTCCGTCTCGAGCAATCCGCTTCCTAAATGCTGGGGATCTGTTGCCTGAAATTTTGCCTGAACTAGTAGCAACGATGGGGATCAAGCAGAACGAATACCACAATCAAGATGTCTTTGGGCATTCCATCGCCGCACTTGACGCAGCGAAGCCAACATTGCTGGTGCGACTGGCTGCCCTGTTACACGACATCGGCAAACCGGCTACGAGAACGGACCTCAACGGCAAAGTACAGTTCATTGTTCATCAAGATGTCGGCGCGCGTTTTGCGCGAAACATCATGCGTCGTCTGAAATACGGGAACTCAGACATCAATGCCGTTGCGATCATGGTGGCCAGACACATGGATCTCAAGATCGGCGGTCCTGATGCTTCTGGACTTCGAGACCGACACCTTCGGCTGTTCATAAACCGCTGCGGTGATCTGCTCGATGATGTTCTTAACGTGATCCATGCCGACAACGTATCTCATGCCCCGCAACACTCAATGCCCGACCAGATCCAACACATCCGCCGTCGAATCGCTCACTGGGATCTGGACAGGTTGATCAGGCCTGATTTGCCTGTCGATGGACACGATTTACTGGACCTTGGCTTGTCGGGCCCGCAGATAGGCCAAGTACTGGAGCGCATAACAAAGCGCTACGTTGAGCACGACGGGATTGATCGGAAGACGGCTTTGCAGATCGCCAAACACATGGCCACATCGTCGTACTCCGACGGCTAATAGCCATCTTGAGGTTCGGCATGGCAGTTGTACCCCAGCCTCGATATTTGGCTGTGTCACCTTTACTGCCGCATACTGCTTAGATGGTGGCGAGAGGCAAAAAAGGACCAAAAGCGAAAGCTGTGTCAGGCGATTCCACCCGCTCTGAAGCATCAGGTTTACCCGAGAACGCGCTTCACCGCTTTCTACCTGCTGTTCAACGGTGGTTCACATCTGAGATCGGGGAGCCTTCTCCACCGCAGGTGCAGGCCTGGCCGCACATCTCTTCGGGCGAAAACGCTCTTATTCACGCTCCCACCGGCTCCGGCAAAACGCTCGCGGCGTTTCTCGCATCGATCAATCGCCTCTTTTCGAGCGTTAAGCCGGGGCAGAAGCGTAAAGGCGTCGAGACGCTCTACATCTCACCTCTCAAGGCTCTCAATAACGACATTGAGCGCAATCTCCGTGACCCCTTGAACGGCATCCGTGAGGTCGCGGCCAAACGTGGCGAAGAGCTCCCTGAGATCACAGCCGAGGTCCGCACCGGTGACACGCCGCAGTCCGCCCGTGCCCGGATGGTCAGGACCCCGCCACACATCCTGATCACAACTCCGGAAACGCTCTACCTCATCCTCACGTCCCCGCAGGCCCGGAACATCCTGCGAACGGTGAAGACGGTGATCGTAGATGAGATCCATTCGATCTCTGGCACGAAGCGAGGTGTGCATCTCTCGTTAAGCCTGGAACGGCTTGAGCAGCTTTCGCCGAATTTCCAGCGAATTGGTCTGTCTGCTACCCAGAAACCGCTTGAGGAAGTAGCACGGTTCCTCGGCGGCCAGCGCGTGGTCGAACAACAAGATGGACTGACATCAGAGCCGCGGCCGGTCAAGATCGTCGATGCCCAGTTCGAGAAACGACTGGAAGTCGAGGTGCTTGGCATGCCGGACAGGGAGATCGGGGAGACCATGGACTCGGTCTGGCCAAAGATCGTTCCTTCTGTGCTACGAGATATCGGAGCCAACCGCACGACCCTCGTCTTTGCCAACTCGCGCCGGCAGGCGGAGCAGGCTACCGATCGACTGAACGCGCAGTTTCATGCAGAACAGAACGAGACAGGCGAGCAACTGCAGGTCCGAAGTGAATGGCTCGATGCGAAGAATCCGGACGATGGCGAAGGCCCGTTCTTTGCTCACCACGGCTCGATTTCTGACGAAACCCGGCACATCCTCGAGGAAGCTCTGAAAGCCGGTGAGTTGTCAGCACTCGTCGGTACGAGTTCACTTGAGCTTGGAATAGACATCGGCACCGTCGATCTCGTTGTCCAGTTGCAGTCACCGAAGACGGTTACGCAGGGTTTGCAGCGAGTGGGACGCTCCGGGCACCGCGTCGGCGAGATCAGCCGCTACAAGATCTATGCAACGCACGAAGAAGACCTGCTTGAGTCGGCTGTGGTGGCACGCGGCATGATGAACGGTGATGTGGAAGAGGTCTATACGCCACGGAACGCGCTTGATGTTCTGTCGCAGCAGGTCGTCGCGGCTGTGGCGTCTGATGAATGGAAGGCCGAGGATCTGTTCAGAGTCTTCAAGCGTGCCTATCCGTACCACGACCTTGAACGCTCAAGTTTCGACGCTGTTCTCAAGCTTGTGTCAGGCAAGTACCCGCGCCATGTCTTCAACACGTTGCGAGCTCGCGTGAACTGGGATGAAGCGAACGGCATGCTGCGTCCGCTGCCGGGCACTCGAATGCATGCGGTCGACAATGGTGGTGCGATAGTCGACCGCGGCGCGTTTCCTGTCTATCTGCCTGATCGGAAGACCAGAATCGGAGAACTCGACGAAGAGTTTGTTTACGAGTCAAGGGCAGGCGATGCCTTCGTGCTGGGCAGCCAGGTTTGGCGGGCCGCCGATATCGATGATGACCGCGTGATCGTTGAGCCAGCGCCCGGTGCAGCGCCCCGGATGCCGTTTTGGCGAGGCGAGTTCCCATGGCGACCCTTGCAGCTTTCTCGCAAGCTGGCGCAGTTCAAGGCCGAGGTCGCCGTTCGGCTCGCCCCGTACCTCGATGAAGAATCTGATCCTCCAGAGGTACGGGATTGGCTGCAACAGGAGTATTTCTGCGATGAGCCAGCTGCTCGTCAAATCATCAACTACATCAGGAGGCAGGTCCGGAGTACTGGCAGCGTAGCTTCGGACAAGTCGTTGCTCGTCGAGACCTACAGCGATTCGGTAGGAGATCGCCGGTTGGTCGTGCATTCTTCGTTCGGCGGCAAGGTGAATGGGCCTTGGTCAGTGGCCCTATCCTCTGTCATCAAGGATCGCACCGGTGTTGAACCCGAAGTCGAGGTCAACGACGACGGAATCATGTTCCGAATGCCGGGCGCGGACGAGGAGTTCCCCGATGACCTTCTCACCGCTCTGACTCCGGAGCAAACGAAAGAGCGGGTACTGGCAGGCCTGACCGATTCAGCTCTGTTCGGAGCTTTATTCAGGCAGAACGCCCAGCGCGCGCTTCTGCTGCCGGGTATTCGTCGTGGCCGCAGAACGCCGTTCTGGTTGCAACGACTCAGGTCGAAGGACCTGCTCTCGGTCTCGCGAGTATTCTCCGACTTTCCGGTCATGCTTGAGACCTTCAGGGATTGCCTCGAAGATGCCATGGACATGCCCGGGCTCTTGCAAGTTGTAGAGGGTCTACAGGCGGGTGAAATCGAGATTGGAATCCATAAATCTTCGGCCCCGAGTCCGGTCGCCCGCGCTCTCAGCTTTGCGCTCGAGGCCTGGTACATGTACCAGTGGGACGCCCCGAAGGCCGAGCGTTCTATCCAGCAGCTCGGACTTGATCGCAACCAGCTCGCTGCCCTGATGCGCAACCCGGATTTCGCCGGAACGCTGAAACCGGAGGCAATGGACGAGGTCGCTGGTCAGGTTGCGCACACCGCACCCGGTCGCAGGGCACGCTCGGCCACCGAGTTAGCGCAGTTGCTTGAGGATCTTGGAGATCTCAATCCGGAGGAGATTGAAGCTCGCTCGGACGGTGATGCATCCGACTGGTTGGAGCGTCTAAGCGCCGAGGGCAGGGCGGAGCAGATACAGCTTGTTTCAGGAAAATCGTGGGTCGCTAGTTCGCAGGCAAGTGAGTACACAGCCATCGCATCGATCGGTGTTGAACCGAGCCCTTCAGACCGCGAAGCGTTACGCAATGTGCTGCGTCGATTCATGGCGCGGAGTGGAACGGTTACCCAGACAGACATCGCCCAGCGTTATGGCGTGGCAGACCAGCTTCTAACTGAAGAACTTGAAGCGATGTCAGCCGATGACGAGCTCGCCTGGGGCTATTTCACAGCCGATGCAGACGAACGAGAGTGGGCCGTACGCCAGAACCTTGAGCGGATCCAGGCTCGCACGCTCTCGATACTCCGGTCTGAGATCAGACCTGCGTCTCCACTTCGTTACCAGGCAGAGGCGTTGTATTTGCAGCGGCTAACACCTGATCGGCAGGTAAGTGGTTCCGATGGGCTGAAGACCGTTCTGACCGAGATGCGCGGGGTTGCTCTCGCACCAGCCGAATGGACTACCCGAGTGCTGCCTGCCCGCGTCCCCGGTTTCACTACGAGCCTGCTCGACCAGTTGCTAAACGATGGATCCCTGGTGCCGGTAGTTGCGACCGAGGAGCAAGACCCAAAACCGTTGGTCACGTTCGTTCCTCGTGGAGAAGGCAATCTTTTCCTGAATGGCGAAGTGCTGGATCGCACATCAGAACCGGTCGATCGAAAAACCGGGTTTGTCGCAAACGTTATGGACTTTATTCTCGAGCAGGGGACTGCAAGCTCATCCGACCTGCGTTCAGCATTCGCAGATTTGCGTCTGAGCCAACTCAAGAGTGCTATATCTGCGCTCGTGAAGTCGGGCAAGATCACCACCGACTCCTGGACCGCCCTGGTTGCGACGTTGCAAGACGACCCAAATCCGGACATCAGCAGCCATGTCCAGCCAGCGCAGTCTTCACCGAGAGGGTCATCGACCAGGAGTCGAACGGTGGCTCGGCGACAGGCCAGTCGCCGCATGCGAGAACTGTCCGCCAGTCTGCCAGAGTCGGCTAACTGGTTCCCGACGAGCCGATTCGCGGTGATCGGGCATCAGCCGGATGTCGGCGCGATTTCAGATGCTAGGGCTGAAGCACTGCTGAACAGACACGGGGTGGTCAGTCGCAAAGTGCTTGAAGCTGAGAAGAACAGCTGGGACTGGGCATCGATCGTCAAAACCCTGTCGCTGATGGAACTCCGCGGAACGGTCCGGCGAGGCTATTTCGTGATGGGGCTGCCGGGTATCCAGTTTGCAATGCCTGAAACGGTTGAGCGGCTCCGTAGTGGCTACAGAGGTGGTAGCGATGATCTTACTGTCATCTCGGCGGCCGACTTCGGTTACGTTCTCGATCAGACACTCCTCGACACGGCAGAGCTAGACTCGACTTTGTTATCAGGCCTGACACGCGTTCCATCACACCACGTCGTGTTCCAGGGTGAAACACCGTTGCTGCGCTCAGAATCCAACGGTGAACGCCTTACCGTTGGATCCGGAGTGTCTGGCAAGGTAGCAAGTGCTGCTGTAAGGGCATTACGAGACTTCCTGGTGCCTGCATCCGGATCGTACGGAAACCGAATGAGCGTGCGCATGTGGGACGGCCAGGATGTGATTGGCTCTGAGGGCGAGCAGCTACTTGAGGATGCCGGATTCAGGCGAGACTACCCGACCATGACATTTGACGCAGTTCAGTCAAGGGTGTTGATGGCACGTTAGCCTGGCGCCGAACTAGGCAGCGCTTTTGCCTTCACCGGCCAGTACGACTGGCATGGTTATCTCTGCAACTGTGCCCTTACCAGCCGAGCTCTGCAGTGAAAGCTCTCCACCATGCAGCCTGACCATTCCGCGTGCCAGAACGAGGCCAAGTCCAGATCCGGCTTCAGTCTGGTCATTCTCGCTATGCCTGGATGGCTGTCCCGGATCGAAGGGTTCAAACACCTTCTCCAGTTGCTCAGGACTCATGCCTCGTCCCTGGTCTACAACGCGGACGCGCAGACGGTTGCCTTCTGTCCACAGCTCGAGATCCACGGGCAGGCCGTCCGTCGAGTAGCGAGATGAGTTAGCCACGAGGGTGGTGATTACCTGTGTCGTCCTAAGGTGGTCTGCCCAGATGGTGGCGCTGCCGGCTGGAGTCGTGCACCTCAATGTCTGGTTACGGCTTTCGAGGACTGGTTTGAGTTGCTTCGTCAACTCCGACGCCAGGGTCGAAAGCTCGAACTCTGTGCGATCAAGACCCATGCTGCCGGAACGCAGTCTTGCGTAATCGACGAAATCGTTAAGCAGGCGTAACAGCCGACGCCCTGACTTGCCAGCTTTGTCGACACGGCCAATCTGGTCCTCAGTAAGATTTCCCGGCTTGTTCTGACGAATCAGGTCCAGGTAGCTCATCACCGTCGCGAGTGGTCCCTTCAGGTCATGAGCCATTCGCCGGAAGAGCTGATCATTGGATTCGTCGCTGGCTCGCTGCTCGTGGCCGGTCCTCGCGTGTCCGCTGACTGCCAGACCTGCAACCTCAGAAACAGATTTCAGATAGTTCAAGGCAGAGACTGGATAGACGTTACCGGCAACACCGTCACCGGCAAGGATGACACCGATCAACTTTGAGTCACTCGCTATAGGCGCAGCCAACTGAACGGCATGCTCAGCGAATAAGGCATCATCCCACTCGTCGAACGGCACCGAAGATTCGTCGAGGAAAGGGTCGCTGGCCCGAAGTACGGCGTCCTGAGACTCGAGCCATTTTGGCACCTGGCTGTTGTGCTTCAGCCTGATGAATGGTGCATCAGCCCGTGTGTCCGCAGAGGTTACAAACCACTCTCCATCTTCTGAGCGCAGCAACACTGCAGCCCAGTCAGCCTGAATCGCTGATTGGGCTGAATTGGCAATGCTGCGGACGAGTGAGGAGAAGCTATTAGAGCCGTCTGACATCACGGACACACCTCTGGCGGGACTCGCCTCGTTATCTGTCTGATAGCGAGAGGAAAGTTAGGCTGCGGCAGAGTTCGAGCGCTGCTCGATGTAGACGTAGCCGAACCCGCGACGGGTGATGATCAGCTTGGGTTGGGAAGGATTTTCCTCGACCTTGCGGCGCAGGTGTCCCACATGCCACTTAACAAGCTCTTCAGTGTCATATTCGCGGCCCCACACGCTGTGCAGTAACTGCTCAGCAGGAACTGGCTGTCCCTTCTGGCGGACAAGCATAGAAAGCAGCTTGTACTCAGTCGGGGTCAGGTCCACGTCCTCGCCCCGCACATTGACGGTTCGGCGGGCAAAATCGATCTCGAGCGCATCGTCGCTGAACTTGTCCACCGTTGCCGGGCCCGTCGGGCTGGAGGCTCGTCGCAAACCTGCAGATACCCTGGCAAGGAGCTCGCCCATTCCTGTGCCCTTGACCACGTAGTCGTCAGCACCTTTTTCAAAGGCTCGAATTTTTTCGCGTTCGTCTGCGAGGCCGCTGAGAATGATTACCGGGACATTCGACATGGAACGGATACGCTCACAGAGATCGAATCCGGTGGTGCCGGGAAGAAGGACATCCAAGACCACGAGATCAGGCTGGAACTCATAGAACACCCGTAGGGCTTCATCACCATCGGCCACAGCCCTGGTCGAATATCCCTCTTCGTTGAAGCCCTCTTCCAGGACTTCACGGACATCAGCCGAGTCTTCGATAACGAGTATTTTGTTCGCAGCCATACGTAAGTCCACCTGTTGAAACTGACCTGTCTGTCCCTTCTGCGCTTTCGAGTGTGCAGGAAGCTTGGCGGGAAGGCTTTGGGAAACCTACCTGAAACGCCTGTCGATAGGTGCAAATGGCATAGGCGAGGCTACCTACCGTTGTTGTTCAATCCCGCTGTCGCTCAGCGACCAGATCAGGTACTCGACCGACCCGCATCCTCCTCGACCAGACTGGGTGAAAACGGAAAGGCCGTCAGGCGCAATGCACCTGACGGCCAGCTCCGGAAAACCCCCTGGTCGAGAAGGGGTTAGAAACAAGTCCCTTGAGTGACCTGACCAGCGGTGTCCCAGGTGTACTGGCACTTGGTCGGATTCTGACGCAAGTAGTTCGGGAACAGCACGTCCGGCGAAGCAACATAAGTTGTCGGCGTAGCACCACCCTCGTCTACGTTGATCGATGCGTTAGAGAAGTTACGTGTGGCCGTACCGTTTCCGGTAACCACGATCACGCCAGTGTCGGCCATGAACAAGTCCATCGAAGCCTGCACTGTCTGCAGCTCAGTCTCGTTGGCCTGGTTGTCACCAGAACCGACGAATCGGCTGACGTTCGGGATAACGACTGCTGCAAGAGCGGCAATAATGCCGATCACGACCAGCAGTTCTACAAGGGTAAAACCCTTCTGGTTCGTCTTGGTCATAATTGGAAACCTCCATCGTTTCTCGACCAGCAATCCGAAACATGGGCCACACAGGGCCCGTCAGTGGAACAATGGATTGCCCGGGCTCTCGCCGCACCGTACTGCGGGCCCAAGCTCACTGGGACTTTGGGGCAAACGGTGGAACGTCCCGATTGATTTCCACGCGCGCGGAACAGTCAACCCACATTTATCTGAAGGTGTGCTGAAAGGCGGATCACAAGGTCCCATCAGGCCTGTACTTGAGTACCGGTCAAACGGTGGATTACTGGACTCAGGTCACACCCTGCAACCGGTTTGCACACCTTTCCTCACCCTTCCCTCCACCTTCAGCACTCCACGCTCACGCCTTGTTCCCAACAGAGGCTAGGCAGACTGACCTGTATCGCAGCAGTAGCTGTGCTGGCGGGTTGTGTCGGATCGAGAACCGACATGGCCTCTGTCCGCTCCGGAAAATCCCGTGAGGAGATTGCTCGAATGTCCGCAATCAGACTGTTGATAGTCGATGCCGAGGATCGCTACTGGAAGGATGCTGAACCCGAATTCGCGTCCGACCCGCGATTCAATCATGTGAGTAGGGCGGTGTCGGCTGAGCAGGCCCTAATGAAACTCCACTCCGCCAGGCCATCGGTAGCGATCGTCGATATGACGGTTCCATCGCCGGCAACGAGTGAACTGCTGCACAGGCTATCAACGACGACCTCTCCCGTTCCTGTGGTTGCCATCTGCGATCCCATGGACGACGGTCATGTTGGGTACGCACTCGGGGCTGGGGCCTGCGCAGTACTATCAAGGGTTTCACCTCCCAGGCAGGTACGCGGCATTGTTCTTGAAGCATCGTCAGGTGCCATGCCTATCCAGCGGGACATCGCCGAAAGACCCGATCTCTTAAAGCACATGATCACCGAGTTCCAGCGCAGGCTGCGTGGAACCGGTCCTTCAACTATCTCTCGCTGCCCGCTGACCGAACGGGAGCGGACGATCCTTGATCTCGTTGCAAGTGGACATGCGAATAAAGAGATCGCATTTGAATTAGGGATCTCCGAGCGGACAGTCAAAAACCATATGACAAATATCCTCGCCAAACTCACTGCGAGAGACCGTGCACATGCGGTGAGGATCGGTATCCAGAACTCCTGGATCTGCCGAGACCAGTGGGAACCAACTCCGATCATGCGACCGGCACCAGCTGTTGTTGCGAGGGCTGCGTAATGACGACCGCCAAGGAAGAAGAAAAAGACCTTGAGATTCAGGTCTCAGACAACGAGTTTGATTGGACGACGCTGGAAGCCAACGAAGCCGCTACCACGTTGATCCCGGAATCGCTCGCACGTAAGTACGTTGCCTTTCCCGCGAGAGTGGAAGAGGGCAAATTGCTTGTGGTGATGGCGAACCCGAAAGACTATCGGGCACTTCAATCACTGGAAATGCGCGCTCGGATGGAGGTGATACCTGTACCGAGCGCCGCAGATGACATCATCAATGCGATCGACCTTCACTATTCGTCCTCTATGCCGGACTCAATCTCGTCCGCCATGGACAATCGGTATGTGGCGAAGGCTGGAGAGCACGACGAAGTTCGCGAGATCCCACTGGTCCTCGGCGCTGAAGACGAAGATCACGACTCGAACTCCAGCCCTGTTATCCAGGCGATCGACTCGCTGATATCGCAGGCGGTTAAAGCTCGGTCTACAGACATTCACATCGAGCCCATGGAAGATCGTGTCCGGGTCCGATTCAGGATCGACGGCTTTCTACAGGAAGTTGCCAAGTTACCGCTTGCGTCACATGGGGCTCTGATCTCCAGGCTCAAGATCATGTCCGGCATGGACATTGCGGAACGAAGACGGCCACAGGACGGTCACTTTGCCGTAAAAGTGGGTGATTCGAGCATTGAGGTGCGTTCCGCTACGTCTGACACCGTTCACGGTGAGATGGCTGTACTCCGAATCCTCAACAAGAGTCTGAAACTGTTTTCTCTTGATGATCTGGGGATGATGGACCACTCGACGACCGCAATGCGCAGGTTGCTCGGTGCCCCGTACGGGATCCTGCTTGTCTCAGGACCTACCGGTGCCGGTAAGACGACAACGCTGTATGCCGCGTTGAACGAGATGGACTCCCGCAGAACGAACATCATCACGATCGAAGACCCGGTCGAGTATCGCTTTCCAGGTGTCAACTCAATACAGATCAACGAGAAGGCAGGTTTGACTTTCCCGGCCAGCCTTCGTGCAGTCCTTCGTATGGACCCGGACACGGTCCTGGTTGGTGAGATTCGTGACGCCGAGACAGCCCGTATTGCGGTGCAGGCTGCCCTGACGGGTCACCTTGTCATGTCATCCGTACACGCGAATGACGCGGTGCGGGCCGTTAGCAGAATGGTCGACCTTGGCGTTGAACCATTCCTCCTTTCATCAGCGCTTCTAGGAGTTGTCTCCCAGCGGATGGTTCGCATGATCTGTGACCACTGTGTGACGGACAAGGTGCCAGAAGGTGACGATGCAGCTGCCGCCATCGAAATGGGCTTTGGTTCCAAGGATCCTATGAAGAAGGGGGAGGGCTGCTACTTCTGCTCGTTTACCGGATACAGAGGTAGGACCGGACTGTACGAAATACTTGTTGCGACTGAAGAGTTCAGACAGCAAATACTTGTAGAGACGGATAACGCCAAGCTGCTTGAGACAGCAAAGAAAAACGGTTTCCGATCTATGAGGGATGACGGTCTCGAGAAGGTCGAAAAAGGTCTGACTTCACCCACTGAAGTGATGCGGAGTGTCTACTCGCTATGACAACTGCACCAACTCGTCGCCGGTCCACAGATAACCTTCGCAGGCGCCGCCGGCGAAAGCCGGTCGTTAAGAAGTCACTCTGGCAACGACTGAACGACTCTGAGATCTTCTCGAAGAAGAAGCCGAAGAAGACAGAGGTCGTCGCGTTCACACGAGAGTTGTCGACGCTTCTAGACTCAGGCATCGGCATGGGACCCGCGTTGTTGATGTTGGGAGAGCAGCGTAAGAACTCCATGCTAGGCGAGGCGATTTTGCAGATGGCAGAAGACCTGAACTCAGGTTTGACCATTGCCGAATCGATGACGAAGCACCCCGATGTCTTTCCGCGGATCTATGTCAGGACGGTTTCAGCCGCCGACCGCGGAGCTCCGTTAGCAACCTCACTCAGGCAGGCTGCGGACTTCATGGATACGGCTGCGTCGGCCATTGCCCAGGCTAAGCGAGCTCTGATCTACCCTGCCATGATTCTCCTGGTTGGTATTGGAGTCGTGATCATGCTGCTCACGATCTCCCTGCCACAGATGATCTCGCTGTTCGACAACCTGGAGACCGAGCTTCCTATCCCGACTCAGATACTCATCGCTCTTTCCGATTTCTTGCGCAGTTATCCGTTGTTCATATTTGGTGGACTGCTGGCGCTCGTCGCGGGATTCTTCAAGCTGAGAACCACCGCCAGGGGCAGGCAATTGGTTCACCGCGCCATGCTCGGTATCCCGCTTTTCAATGGTGTTGTCGTTTCCAGTGACCTTGCGCGTGCTTCTGGTGCTCTGGCATCGCTCACCGAAGTTGGCATGCCTGTGCCAGACGCGCTCGATGTTGCCCGTGAGACTGTTGGTAACGACATTATCCGAGCCGCGCTCTCAGATGCGCGCCAGGGACTGATCGCCGGTGAAGGACTGGCTGGTCCTCTGGAAAAAGCAGAAATTTTTCCTCCGACCTTCATCCAGACACTCAAGGTGGCCGAAGACACGGGAACACTCGACGCTAATCTGAAGCGCATGTCTGAGTTCTACCAGCATGACGCACAGGAAAAGGTTAAGGGCATGGTTAGCCTGATCGAGCCGATGTCCACGGTGATCGTAGCGTTGGCGGTCGGATTCGTTGCGCTGTCAGTCATCATGCCGATGTATTCAGCTCTCGGCGCACTACAGGATTAGCTGTCGCCGTTGAGGGTTCCGTTTCGAATTGCTGTCCCTGAGTGACATCAGCCCATCAGACGGAATAACCATTCGCTGGCAACTGTAGCCACACTCCGAGCACACGCTTGCCAACCGGTGCCCAAGGCGTGTTCGCGAGATCATATTTAAGTCTGATTGTTCTGTACTCAACTCGGAGTGCCAGATGGAACTTGTGAGGTCAAAAGCGAAACGCAGGCGGGGCAAGATGCGCCAGAGTGGCGTGATCTTGCTTGAGACCCTTGTCGGTATAGCCGTGATCAGTACTACTGTACTGACAGGCCTTGTCGCGCTGTCGACGGCATCCGTGACCTCGCAAAAGGTTGCCGAGGATACACAGGGCTCTGTAGCTGCCATTTCGCAAATCGAACTAATCCGCACTTTGCCCTACGTCGCGACAGGCGGCACGTACACGTCGATAACTCCTCCAACTGGGTACACCGTGACAAACAGTACCGCCGCCTATCCCGGCGGGAACGCAGATATCCAGAACGTCACGGTCACCGTCACGTTCAATGGTGAAGTTGTTCAGCAGCAGACGATCGTGAAGATCAACCGGTGACGAATTTGGCAGTAGCAGTCACAACTGGGAACAAGAAGCAGCGTGGATTCACGTTGCTCGAGTTCCTGATTTCTATCGGGTTCATGTCTGCCCTGGCTGGACTGATCTCTGGAAGCACGCTTCTTTCGATCAGGACGAATACGGAAACCGGGGCGATTGCCGATGTAGCGGTGGAGACAGCAAAGACCACCAGATGGCTGGTGCGTGATGTTCACAGAGCTGAAACCACAAACCTTGTTGACCTCGCAGCGCCGGTGGCAACGGCCAATTTTCAGTGGGACGACGGTGGTCCAGTTGTGTGCACTTATTCGCTCGTGAACTCGACTGATATGCAGCGCTCATGTGGATCCAGCGTAGGTGTGGTCGGTCGCAACATAAGCAATTTGCAGTTCAGCCGCAGCGGCAATTTGATCACAGTGAGTTACCAGATCATCCCGCCTGAATCACCGGGTAAGGCGCAGACCATAAACCTGAATATTGCACTGGGAGGCGGATAATGCAAAAAATCGCCAGGCGAATTGCCCGTTTTTTCCGCGTCGACATGAGTGCCAAACGGGTTCGCAGACAGGCAGGCTACATCACTCTTTCGCTTGCCACGATCGGGCTCTTTGGTGGTGCCGCGGCCGCTGTGCCGGTGCTGAACCGGGTTGTAGGTTCCCTGAACGCGTCTGACACCAGCCCGGTCAACCAGTCAGGTGCCGCCTGTGCAGCTGAGCACGCTCTCTGGAGAATCGAGAACGACCCGACTCTCTGGAATAGCATGACGGGATCTCCTCCGTCGACTTCATACCAGCACCCGGCCTGTGGTGTGCTCACAGATGCCGATATCGATGTAACCGCACTGGATGACCCGCCTACCGGCGATGATCGCTTCAGAGTCGCGCTTGAAGTGACTCCAGACATTCTCCCCCAGAACACAGACGTTCAGTTCACATACACGCTTACGGTCACGAATGACGATATTGTCCCTCACCACATCAGCAGAGTGATCGTCGACCCGATACTTTTCTTCAAGCCAGATGCCGTGCCTGGAACGGTTTCCGGCATCACCACGGACGATCCGGTCGAGACCGGCTGTTTCTTTGGGTACTGCCGCTGGCAATGGGACCTGTTCCCATATGTCGAAGTACCTGCATTCGGTGGTGAAGTCACGCTTACTTTCACTGCTGAAGACAACCGTTCCTTCGGCACACATTTCACCGCTGCAGAAGTACGGTTCGATGGAGTTGGTAGCATCGATGCTCCTAACTCAACCCGAGTACGATTCCAGAACTCGAACACTCTGACGATGGAGCAGTTCGTAACACCGAACCTGGGCGCCGCAGGCACGGTTACTGCCTTCGACTACACAATCCGGGCGACAAACAATGGCGCCACTCCGCTGACCCTCGAGTGGATCCGAAACTGGTCAGACACCGATTTCTCCTATGTCCCCGGATCGACGGTATTCGATGGGAGTTCGTTCAATGACCCATCCATCACCGCCTCGGGTTGGTTCTACGACCTAATAGTGCTGGACTCACGCGACAGGTACTTCTGGAACTTGCCGCCAACCACAATCAACCCTGGCTCCAGTGTCGATCTGACGTACCAGTTGCAGGCTAGTCTGGAGCCGGGAACTTACTTCTCCCGGGCGTCAGGCTACGTATCTGAGCAGCCGGGCGGGATCTTCGCCTTCCTGGAGCTTTCCACCTCCACTACAGGTGAGACGGCCCCGATCGAGATCAGGCAGGGATTCACAGTCACTGCCGTTCACGAAGGGACCACCGTTGAGGTGACAGGCATTGTCACTGCAGGCGGTATCGAGATCCTCTCCTGGAAGGAGTTCTAGACCGGACTATGGTTGCAAAAGCCATTGGCAGGCCAGCCGCTCCACCGCGCTCAGTCTCTGATGATGAGGCGGCAGTTGAGTCCGGGCTGAGAGAGAACATCACCCGTCAACTTCAACCGTTGCTTAAGCGGCTGAAGAACCGTTGGGTGCTGCTTGTCCTGTTCACCCTCAGTTACGTGCCCTTCGGCGTCATCTACATGGGCGCTTACCAGGATCACAACGCGCTGCAAGAAAAGATCAGCGCGCAAGAAGCCGTGCTCGCCTTACCTGAACCGCGTACCGACGACATCGAAACGGGGCTTCGCTCCTGGACCGCGGCACTTGAAGCTGCCAATGAAGCCCAGGTGCTGGAACTGGCAGACTCAGAACTGGTTGAGCGATTGATCGCCGCCGCTATCGACACGAACGTCCGAATCGAGTCCCTGTCTACGTCCACGAGCACCCTGGTTCCGGTCGGACAGGAGATATATGACGTTACACCTGTCCTGATCCGCGCATCGGGCCCACTGCCTGCGATCGAGAGCTTCATCAGTGTGTTGGAAGGTGACGCGGTCGAGGCATTGGAGATCCAGAACGCCCTCCTGTCTCCGAACGACTCCGGGTTCTCCGGCACTGTCCGCGCTCTTGTATTTAATCGGCCGGTTGATCCGTCGACGCTTGGTACCGATGACCAGGAAGCGCTTTCTCGCCGGGTCACAGATGAAGAGCTAGACGCGGCTGCACAGGGGATCAGGCAATGATCAACCGTCGCTGGAAGCGTGCCGACTCGGCGGAGCAGAGCGGAAACTGGCTTGATAAGGCGGACCGCTGGCTAAAGAACAGGCTTCTGTTTCTTGGCCGGACCTTCCTCTGGCACGAAATGAACACTCGTTCTTTCAGCTTGCCTCAAGAGGGAGAAGATCACGGACCTTTTGGGCAGATCGGGCCCAGGAGCATGTCCACAGTCCGGGCCGGTGCCGTTGCCGCAGGACGTGCGGCCGCTTCTCCGTTCGGCGCGTTTATCACGATCACCGTAGGTGACTCCGCCATACGGGTTCTCGTAGCCCGAGGAAACAGAGTCCGTGGTTGGGCGGAAGCGCTGCTCCCAGTCGGTGTGGTCCAGGATGGCCTGATTGTTGATGAGGCGACATTCGGCGAGGCCATGAACCGCGTGATCGATGAGATTGGCAAGGGTGCCAAGCTGAGCGGTGCAAAGGTTGCCGTTGCGATCACGGGGCGTAACGTCGTTCAGCGTCGTTTCACGGTGTTCCTGGAACCTGACGAGAAGCTTGCCGAGGCGATTATCGATGCAAGCTCCGAGCGAATGTCAATTCGCCCCGAAGAACTGCAACTCGCATGGGATGCAGCAAAAGCTGACTATGACGCACCCATTGTGGAGGCAGACGAAGAAGACGAAGATGATCTGTTCGATGATTTCGAGGCTGACCTCGAGCCAGATATCGATGGTGATCCTTACGACGTCTATGCCTTCGGAATGTACCGCCATGTGCTCAGGAGGAACCTGCGCACACTTGCTAACACCGGAGCCAAGTTCTCAACTGTCCAGCCGAAGGCGATAGCACTCGCTGCGGCTGCAAACGAACGCTCCGGAATCGTACTGGACATTGAGTCCAACACAATCACTGTTATCGTTCTCCGGGATGGCCTGCCTGAAGTCGTGAGAGAGGTCGGAATCGACCCCAAGATGACAGCTGAGCAATGGGTGCAGTCAGTAACGACGCAGGTCAGCAGAACCGTGGCATTCCATGACTCGATGTACCCGGATAGCCCACTGCCGAACAGTTCGAACCTATACCTGACGGGCGCGGCTGAATCCGCGGTTGGTACTGCTGAGATGGCAGCGAGCTCGATCCCGTATGTGCGAAAGAGCCTGCCACCGACTCTCCGTGCACCGGAAGAATTTCCGTTCGCCCGTTACGCCGCCAACGTGGGTCTTGCACTTGTCACCGGTAAGCACTGGTGGCAGCGTACGAGAGTTTCAATCATCGACCGGCCAATGCTGGACTTCAGGCCGACTGAATTTAAGCCGAAGCCGTTCCCAGTCCAGGCTACACTGACGGCCTCGATGGTTGGTGTTCTCTTGCTTGGCCTTGGCGGCCTGTTTCAACTGACCGCTTCCCAGCAGAACTCCGTTGTCAGTGCCCAGGAAGAGCTTGAATCGTTGGAACGAAGTGTGGGGCTCAAAGAGCTCCGTGTGCGCAGAGCGGCAGATCAGCGGTCAGAGATCAGCCTGCTTCAACAGCAAACTGAAGCGTTGCTCGAGAAACTTGATCTTGTGAAGGACCGCGAGCGGGGATTCGCCACTGTAATCGATGTGATCACGGACCACGCCGCCACTCTGGCCGGTGTTGAAGTCACTCAGATCGATGACGACGGCACCATTGTCGACCTGTCAGTCGGTGGCGAGGATTTCGGCAGCGTTCTTCGATTCGTGAAGCTGCTGGAAGGCGAGCCTGGATTCACCGATGTGCGAATCCAAAGCGTAGGTTCTTCCGAAGAAGACGAAGGCTCAGGAGTCGAAGCTCCTCCAGGATCTGTCGGCGGTTCAGGCGTCGGCGGTCAGACTGGCGGCCAGTTGGCCTCGCCAGAAGAAGCCGTGAATGATCATCCTGTCACCTTCTCTATCTCACTTACAAGGACGGTTCGCTTGTTGCCGCCTGAAGATGACGGCAACCTTGAGGTAGACCTCCAGGTTCAGTAGACGCCGGTTGCGATCGTGCTGGGTCGCGATCTGTTGAATATGTCGAAAGGAAATAGCCCGGAGCGTCCGCAGGTTGGACGCTCCGGGCTATCTGTTTTGCAACTTGCTCGAAGCTAGCTTCCGGCAGCCATCTCATCGTGAACAGTCCGCATCGCCTCCGCGTGCCCGAGTCCGTCGTTGCGTAGCTGCCTGTACCGTTCCTCGTCGATGCCATCTCTTTTCAGGAACGCCCGGATGTCGTACTTGCCCTCGACTTCAACAGGAAGCGTGCCATCGTCGATCATGACTTCAAGCGGATAACCCCTCTCCTCCATCGGGAGATGAATCACCTTGTTCTGGCGGGCTGACTCGTACATTGCCATCATGATCTCGACGGTATCCCGAGCCTTACGACCAGACCCCCTGTGCTCCGGCCCGCCTTCGATCCACTCAATCAACTCTCGTGTCTGACCGGCGTTCATGTTGCCGCCAATAGCAACATCGCCCTCCTGTAGCCCAAGCGGCACGTCCTGCCAGCCTGCGGTCGAAGCGTTGAACAGCTTCAGCTTGGTTTCCGTAACGTGGAGCATTCCCTCAGTGCCGCGGAGCAAGAACTTACCTGCGTCGCAGTTTCGATCCCAGAGATCAGATTGAATGAAGAACTGCAAGCTGGGCCCAAAATGGATGAGCCCGATGCATGAGTCTTCGATCTGGGTATCACGTTCGTACTTGTCGGTGCGGCGTTCGACCGCTCCCATCACCCACTCGGCCGTCGGATCGCCCGTGATGAAACGCGCTCCGTCAATCGAGTGAGTGCCCCAGTTTGCGAGACCGTCTTTCACTCGGAGATCTGCACGAATCACTTCGCCGATCGCACCTTCTTCGACCAGCTCCTTCGCCTTCTCCCAACCCGGAGTGAAGCGTCTCTGGTGGCTGACAACGAGCTTGGTGTCATTGGCCTCACACGCCTCGACCATGCTGTCTGCACGCGCCATGCCGATGGCCATCGGCTTTTCGCAGATGATGCCCTTGACGCTAGGCGCTTCTGCTGCCTCGATAGTCACGGGGTCGTGTAGGAGGTGCCAGGTGCAAACGCTCACAATGTCTGGCTCTTCCTTCTCGAGCGCCTCGGCGAGCGTGGCATACCCGCGCGGAATTCCGTAATCGTCGGTGTACGTCTGGCGAGCCGGTTCAATCGGGTCGACGGTCGCAACCACCTCTACCTCATCTACGAGGTTGAAGCCTTCCATGTGGGCGTTGCCAATAGATCCTGCACCAACGATTATTGCCTTGTACTTCTTCGCCATTCGTCACTCCGATGATGTGCCTTGCAGGCCGCGGATCGACCGGCTCGCAAACAATACTCCTGTTCCAGCAGGTGTGCGGGGATCATCAACAGCAATCGGCTGAGCTACTCGAAATTAAGCTCAGTCTCTGCGAAGAACGATTCTGCCTTTGTCATCGACTGATCAGTCAGTTCTATTGGTTGAAGTTCATCGCTTAAAATTTCAGTGTGCGTACTAAGCACGGAGTCCCCGACGTCTAACCCTACTGCGGCTGCAGCTGAGACATAGATTGCATCGTGAAAATCGAAAATCGAAACCCCTAGGCTGTATCGAAGGTGTTGCTGGTCGAATTCGAGTTCCTTGGAGTAGCGCCAGAAAACGTTCCAGGTGTAGTCGTAGTCTGTGTGGACCTCGATGCAGCAGAACCTCATGGTCGATCGCCACTTATGAAGAAGCCAAAGACCTGTCCCGGCCGTCTGGGCGGGCCATTCTTTTTTTGGGATTCCCAGGCGCTTCATTAAAGATTCGAACTGAAACCTTTTCAGTGGATAATCTGTGTCCATGTGAGTTACTGTCGCCGCTACAAGCTTCTAAGAGTTGCCATTTTGAGTGACGGAACACACTCAAGAATAGGCGATGCGCCGACCGTATGAAGTCCGCAGGACTAAGATCAGTAACATGAATTCTTCAGAACTTCACGATGACGCATTCGTTATCGACACGCATGTCGACACCGCTACCCACCTGCTCTGGCGCTCTCCTGACTTTTCGCAACGACTAAGCGAGGGACATCTGGATATCCCTCGACTGCAACAGGGCGGTGTCAATGCAGTCATGTTCGCAGTCTGGATCGACGAGGGCTTTTCGAACGAGGATGCGCTAAGGCTCTGCCTGCGGGGTATTGACGTCATTCACCAGACTATTACCCGGCACTCAGACGTTCTGACGTTTGCGCGCACCGCTCAAGATGTGATCGATGCTAAGCAGAACGGCAAAATTGCAATCTTGATCTCGATAGAAGGTGGTCGCGTGATATGCGATGACCTGGGTATTCTGCGCATGCTGGAGAGTCTTGGTGTCTCTTCCATAACCCTTGCTTGGTCGGCTGCGCACGGCTGGGCGGATTCGCACAACCACCTCCGGCATGGAGGACTAACAGACTTCGGCAAGGACGTAGTGCGCGAGATGCAACGTCTGAACATGTTGGTGGACATCTCCCACCTTTCAGATCCTGCTTTCTGGGATGTGCTGGAAGTCGCTGAACGCCCTGTCTTCGCCTCGCATTCATCCTGCAGGGCGGTGCAGGAGCACACGCGCAACATGAGAGACCCGATGATTGAAGCACTGGCCAGGGATGGCGGAGTGATGAACATTAACTTCGCAGGGCAGTTCATCGGAACGGGTGAGCCAGGAGACGCTGCGAAACCGCCCTGGCAGTCGCCTCAACTCCGGGACCCCTTTGACCGCATCGGATTACCATCACCTGAACCCGGACCGCCATTTAGCAGATTGATGGACCACTTTCACCACGCGATCAAGATAGCTGGCGCTGAACATGTCGGCATCGGATCTGATTTCGACGGCGTTACCCAACTTCCGCGAGGCATGGAAGATGTGTCCAAACTGCCTGCAATCACAGAAGCGTTGTTAGGTTCCGGCCGCTCAGAAACCGATGTTCGCAGCGTTCTTGGAATGAACAATCTCAGGCTGTTCGAGCAGACCTTGAGCTAGCTGCTCGCTACTCGGGGTCAGGAAAGAGGCGAGCCAGCCTGCCGCGGTTGCGTGCAAATAGCCTGTAACCGGGCTCGAACAGGATGCTGATTGGTCTCGGCGCCAGTAGCCGACCGAGGACCCCAAAGAATCCACCGGTCTCTCCAACGATAGTGAAGATCGCCCGGGCGCCAATGCGTATTCGATGAGCATCCCGTGGCTCGACGGCGACTATCGTACGGGCGGCTAATGCGGGATCTACCAGCTCAGAGACTGCGCGCACAGAGTCAGGATCGTTCGTCACCATCCTGACCGCACCACGACTATCTCTCCGCTGGACCCAGCGGCTGAATGCGCGTCAGACAGGTCAGCCACCATCATAGAAAACGGTCAGTTTCGCCACCGAACGCCGATCATTCTCTGCGGTTTTCATATCGGCTCCTCTGGCGATGACACCGCACTCACTGTACGGTCATGTGATGCCGACAATCCCGACGCCCCTGAAGCGAATACTGGACGAGAGCTTCTATCTTCGCACCACCCTCACGAAGCGTGACGGGTCCCAGCGAGTGATCGAGACTACATACTACTGGGACGGTGCAGACCAGATCGTATTGTCGGGTTACCCGGGCAAGCGAGACTGGGTTGCCAGCATGGCTCGAAATGCAGAAGTCACTGTCCACACCGTCGAGTTCGAGCCTGGTTACGACATAAAGGCCAGAGTAAAGGTTCTGCGGGAACGCAACGAACGGATACCGCACCTGATCAAGTTCATTGAGCGATGGGCACAGCGACCCGGGTTCCCGCGTCGCCGGTTCCAGTTCATGCTCGGAGCTGTAAAGGTGAACCGAAAGCTCAAGCTGCCGTGGTGGGGGCCGTTCTACTTCGCAAGGAACATTTTCGACCAGATGCCCTGTGTGGTGATGACCCTGACTGGTGAGCCCGTTGAGCGGTCTGGGCCGTCTCCGGCGCTTTCTGAGCAGAAAGACAGGCCGTTCTAGTCGTAGTCGCCTGCCGGCTCATGCCCGGCTTCAATCAGGGCGTCAGCGGCGATCTTACGCGAATCAGATGAAAAACTGTCATTGGATGCGACCCAGGCCAGGTAGCTCGCATCGTTTTCGGCGACTGAACTGACCGTCTCACCAGAGTATTTGCCGAAGTTGAAGGCAATCTCACCGGTGTCCAGGTGTGTGAACCGGCCATCCTCGTCCGCCGCATCGTCTGGGACGCCCTTACTCCATCTGGCAAGCCTGTGTGGCTCCACTGGAAGTTCATCGCTGGAGCGAAGCTGGCCGAGGAGAATCTCGAAAGCAGCTTCGCTCCTGCCACTGAAGGCTCTATCAGGCGGTTTCTCGTCACCTGTGTAGAGCCTGTAGGCCGAGTCGAAGTCTCTCGGTTCAAGCCGATGGTAGATCGCCATCACGTCGACAACTGAGCGATTCTCCACAGAGAAATCGATACCGGCTCTTCTGAACTCCGCCAGTAGAAGCGGTAAGTGGAAGCGCTCGACTGCGAAACCCGCTAGATCGCAGTCGTCAAGCGATTCTGCCAGTGCACGGGCGTAGGACCGAAACGGTGGCCGGTCAGCTACATCTTCATCGGTGATACCGTGCACCTCTGTGGCTCCAGAAGGTATCGGCGTGCCGGGGTTAACCATTTCCGACCGAGTTGAACGGCGTCCGTCAGGATCGACCCTCAGAACGCTGATCCTGACAATTCTTGCTGTTTCGGGATTCAGACCGGTCGATTCAGTATCGATTACCGCCAGCGGCCGACTCAGGGCCAGTTCGCGACCTTCGGCATCGTCAGATTTATTTCTCATCGACGCAACTTCTCTCCAGGATCATGATGTCCATGCATTATGATCGATCACTGGAGAGGTAGCCCTTTCACGCACGCTTCAGCGCATTCAATCCTTGCCGATATCGGAGGAACCCCTGAACACATGAGCGATACTGACTGGTCAAGGTTGCAGAGGCCCCGGCAGCCTATGGCGGACGATATTACTGAACGGCTTGAGAAGAATGGACTGGTGCATGCATATCGTGAGCGCCCCGCTTATCAGCAGAACGACTATCTCAGCTGGATAGAACGGGCGAAGCGGCCCGAAACCCGAGAGAAGCGGCTTGCGCAGATGCTTGAAGAACTAGAACGCGGCGGCGTCTACATGAAGATGGAATGGCGAGGACGAGCCCCTCGTTAACGAGGGCAAGAAATCCGAGGTATGTGGGAGTCGTTGGTCCTCGGAATGTGAGTGAAATCGGGCTAACATAGGTTGGTTCGACTCCGACAGCATTGACCTGATTGGAGTGTCATCTAGCCGGGGTGGCGGAACGGTAGACGCGCCGCACTCAAAATGCGGTGAGGGCAACCTCGTGCGGGTTCGATTCCCGCCCCCGGCACCAGTGACATTTTTTTTCGCTGGATGCTGGACCGCTAGCTTCAGGCGCTGAGGTCAAATCCTTCGGTATCTGGTAACTCGTCCGGTCCCGCACCTGCTTTAAAAACTTCCTCGCCGGAATCGGGTCCAGGCTCAGGATCCGACGCCATTTCCTCGGTCGCAACAGCAATAACGCCTGCCTCGGTGGCCGTCACTGCCTGTGGCTGATACCTCCGTACGAACATCAGGCTTTTGAAGCCGTTACCTGCCCAGAAAGCGACAAAGAACCCGCCAACCAGTGCAATGGGTATCAATCCAAACATGACGCCCCATGTCCGGTTATCAACAGCACTTTGGCCCCACAGAGCGATTGCTGGACTTGCAGCAAGGGCGTATATCACCGGTACCAGCATTGCCCATGCCAGTCCACCGGTACCGCGCAACCAGAACTGCCTCTCGCTCTTGATGCTCACTCCGGACCGGGTGACCGTCCTGAGAACGTAGCTGGCCCGCCAGAGAAACAGCACGGCGGCCAATGTCGAGATCATTAGCACCATCACCAGGAACAGCAGTGCGACGGTGGTGCAGAAGAGAATAAGACCTGGTTGTGCTCCGGCCTCCGTCTGAGCATAGATCATGGCCGCAATGACGTAGTTCAGCACGATCTCGAGCGCAGGCTCTATCGCGCCTCTGCCTAGTGTAGCCACAACCACTGTCAGAACCAGCAGGACGGCGATCAACGCGAGAGCGTAGATAGTCTCTCGACGAATATTGTTCACCGTTGTCCGGATGGTTGCCCGTGCGGCCTGCTCGTGGCCTGAAGCGGCACGCCCGGGAAGACGGATTATCTCCTTCATCGTAGGCAAAGCGTTCCGAATGAACAGGAAGAATGCCAGGAGCAGCAGTGCCAGCGGAAAGAGTGCATAGAACTCGTTTGCTATCTGCGCAAGCCGAGCCAGGACGAAGAAGACCTTCAAGGTTTCAGAGAAGCTCTCGGCGTTCTCGAAAATGAGCTGGAGGGCAGGGGAGTTCGGTCCTTGCTGCATGGCGTCAACAGTCGGCTCGATGACGGTTGGGCCGATCTCAGTCAGTGAGTCAGCTCGAGAGATCAGGAAATCGAACAGCGATTCCGTGATCGAAAGCTGCGGGTTATAGGCGGTTGAGACAAGGCCGCTTGTATATCTGGTGAGAGCGTAGAGACCGACAAGGATGCTTCCTACAAGCATGAACAGGCCGGCTGAGATGATGCTGTACCAGACGAGTGTTGGGAAGCGTCGCAGCGGGTAGCGCCAACCAAGGATCAGTGGCGCCCCAAGCATGAATAGGCCGAACAGTGAAAACGCCCACATAATCCGAAGCATCACGCCGGATCGTTCGTTCTGTTGCTGTGTCAGGTGACTCTTGAGGTCGCCGACAACCGGGATCTTGGCCTCTTGCAGCCTGGTTTTCAGGTCGCGCGTGTATTCAGCTGCTTCCTGGGCAGACATCTGCCTGAAGATCGGGTTATCAACACCGCCAGACGATACAGTCTCACCGCCACCGTTGTAACGAATGATCGGTTCAGGCTCGGCTGACATCAACATCAGTAGCCCAATGAACGCGGCGAAGAGCACCACCCGCCTGCGTGTGGGCTTGAACCAGTTACGTTGAACTGCCGGGACAGACATCCTGCGAGGCTAGCAACGGCCTGCTCAGCTCAGATGTGAGGTAGCCCGAGTTCGCCCAAGGCGGTGAATGCCTGAAGTGTGTGGCTGTTAGTCCTAGCTCGCAGCGCTTGTAGTCGACGTCGGTGTTGGAAGCGCCGGGTACTGCTCACCGGTCAATTCTTCCACCAATGCAACCACCTGATCGAAGTAGTAGTCCATGTTCAGTTCATGCTCGACACGTGCCCTGGCTGCATCACCAAGCCGTTTCGCCTCATCCGGGTTGTCCAACAAGAACTGAATCTTGTTGCGGAGGTCGTCAGCGTCTTCCGGTTCGTAGAACAGTCCGGTCACACCATCTTCGACCAGTCCCAGTGCTTTCTCACCCTCTGTGTGAGCGACTACAACGGCCTTGCCCATGGCCATTGACTCATAAATCACGAGAGATCCAGCCTGCCCTCCCGACGGTAGTAGCGGGATCACCACGAACATGGAGCGTGCATACAGATCCCGAAGCTCGTTCTGCGGAAGCCTCGTGAATGTCACATTTTCCGGTGCTTCAGCTTCCGGTGTGGTGAAACGAGGGTCTACCCAGGGGCTGAATGCGGCGATCTGCACCTGGACATCGACGCCTCGCACAGCTTTCGCAAGCGTGGAGTAGTCTCGTCGAGTCATCCCGGCCGATGAGATCAGTCGCTCGGGTTGATCACCCATTGGCTTCCACCAGTGGTGGTCGGCCGGGTGTCTTATGAACTTGACTTTCTCTTTCGGGATCCCAACGTTGTCCACTAGCCGATCAGCGACTGTGACGCCGTACGCCACGAAGTAGTCAACATGTGAGTGCAACCGGAGCCAGCGAGTCAGTGTGGCCTGCCAGCTTCCTGCCAGTTTGCCGTGGCAGATAACGATATGGCCTTTACGAGACCGGCTGAACTTAAGAAGGAACGCCAGTACTACGCCAACCGCATCAAGGTCGGTGACGATGACGTCGTAGTTTTTCCGTTGCCTGAAAGCCTGCCATCCCATCTTGAAAAGATGCCAGATGCGACCTTTAGGACCAGCGTCACGATATCCATCAGCGTTTTTCGCAAGAATCAGGTCAGCGCCCAGCCGTTCGGCGAGGGACAGGATGTCGTGCCTGGGTGAAGTGCCGTTGACGATCTTCCCCTTGTGTTCCTCCGTCACCGGAGCATTGAGGAATACGGCCACTCTCTTTTTTGCAGTAGTCATGAATATTACTTTCGGTCAAAAGACCGGAACTAAGTAGGGTGGATACGTTAAATCTGTATGGGTAGCTGACCCTCAAGAACCTGGTCAGACTTCCCAGCTTGGCGGAGAACGCTTACGTTGTCGCCATGGACAAGGACTTCAGCAGGCGTCGGATGGCTCAAGAAGCCCTGGCTGGAGGCGCTGTAGCCGTAAGCTCCGCTGTAGAACACGCCGACGAGGTCACCAACAGCTACGTCCGGTAACTCAATGTTCTGACCAAATATGTCCAGAGGCGTGCAGCATGGTCCGACGACCGCCGCAGGGTCCTCCGTAGTCGCGTTCAAAGTGGTGAGCGCCGCCATCGGGTAGGACTTGCGGAATACCTGCCCGAAGTTGCCCGTAGCCGTGATGTGATGATTCATTCCACCGTCTGTGACGATGAACTTCTTTCCCCGGGACCACTTCACGTCGACTACCCGAGTAACGTAAACACCAGCCTCGGCGACGAGGTAGCGTCCGAGTTCGATGATGAAACGCGTGCCCGTGAACGCATCTTCTTGTTTGGCCTCGGCGATTAATTCTCGGTAGCCGGCTGCGAATGCGTCGAGATCGAATTCGCTCGAATTCTCGAAGTAGGGCACAGCGAAACCGCCACCAAAGTCAAGTTCCTTAAGCGGCTGTTCGATTCGCTCGGAGATCGTGCGACCAAGTTGCAAGGTGTTCTTGCAGTTAGCCAGGATCGCTTCTGGATCGGTCATCTGGGTACCGGCGTAGACATGCACGCCCGTAAACACCAGGTGTGGGTTGCCAGCAAAACGCTCAAGCACGTCCGGCAGCATCTCTTCATCGATGCCGAACTGCTGCGGACCACCGCCCATGCGCATCTGCGCACCTTTCAACGATGCATTCGGATTGACCCGAAGTCCGACATTGGCCTGGACCCCAAGTCGTTCCGCGATTTCAGCAATTCGCTCGATCTCTCCCTCGGATTCCGCGTTGATAGCTGCGATTCCCATGGCGATGGAGGTTTCGAGCTCCTCCTGGGTCTTGCCGGGCCCGGCAAAGATGATGTCTTCAGGCGTGAAGCCAGCTTTCCTGGCAAGAAGGAGCTCGCCGATAGATGCCAGTTCGGCTCCGACACCTTCTTTTGCCATGATCTGGCACAAACCGAGGCTTGGGTTGGCCTTCAGCGAGTAGAAGATATCGGTTTCGCTGCCAAGTGCCTCGCGGAGGCGGTTGATGCGCCCTACGACGGCATCACCGCTATACGCATAAAACGGGGTCGAAACCAGGTCGGCGAGTTCGGAGACCGGCTTCGAGCCGAACAAGAGCTCTTCACCGCTCCCGCTACCGCCAGCAAGCACCTGGGTGAGGTGGTCGACCTTAGCCTTCTGTTGCGTACTCACGCTTCAGTGTGCTCCTGTCGAGTTTGCCGCTCGACGTTCTTGGTAGTTCAGAGAGGATGTGGATGTCTCGCGGCACCATGTAGTGCGGTGCCTTGTCTCCCACATATGCCTTGATGTTTTCGGCCGAAGCGTCCTCATGGCCATTGCTTGAGACAACAGCGACAATTCGATGGCCCAGGACAGGGTCCTTCTTGCCGAATACGGCTGCTTCGTGGACGTACGGACTGGCACAGAGCATGTCTTCCACTTCCTGTGGGCTGACCCTGTAACCCTCCGTCTTGATCTGCTCGTCGCGTCGGCCTACGAAGTACATGTAGCCCTCTTCGTCCCGCGTGACGAGGTCACCTGAGTAGACGACCATATCGCGGCCGAGAGTGCCTTCTGGAGCGAATGGGTTTGGCCTGTAGACAGCGGCTGTCTTTTCAGGGTCGCCCCAGTAGCCAAGCGCAACGGTCGGTCCCCTGTGAATCAGTTCACCGGGCTCTCCAGGTGCAGTTTCCTTGCCGTCCGGGGTGACGACCCAGATGTCCGTGTCTGGGATTGCCTTGCCGATACATGAAGGACCACGGTCAATCTGGTCAGGTGGCAGATAGGTCGATCTGAAGGCCTCCGTCAGGCCGTACATCAGGTAGATCTTCGTGTTCGGCATCATCGCCCTGAGGCGGTCGAGATGAGCGCCGGGAATCATGCCGCCGGTGTTGCTGATGTACCGGAGATCAGCCAGCGGCTCTTTCTCCAGGCTGCGCTTCAACTGCTGAAGCACTGCCCAGAGTGGCGGCACACCCGCCAGACCCGTGATTTTGTGCTCTCTCAGGTTCTTGAGGATGTCACCCGGTAGGAGCGAGCGCTGGAGCACAGCAGTGCCACCGATGCGGATCATCGTCAGGAGCTGGTTAAGCCCGGCGTCGAAGTTGAATGGAAGAACACACAGTACCCGATCTTCTGGAGTGTTCTCCAAGTACGTGTTTACGATCTGAGAACCGGCCACGGCGTTTGCGTGAGTCAGCATGATGCCTTTGGGGCGGCCGGTCGATCCAGACGTGTAGATGATTGTTGCCAGGTCACTGCTCTTAGCGTTGACAGCTGTCTCTGGTTCAGCGCCAGCCATCACTGTGTCCAGCGAATGCTCAGAATCGGTCCAGGACACTCTGCCAGAGCTTTCACCAGTAACGAAGAGTGTTTTGACGTGCGGCAAATCCTCTTCAGGCAGCAGGTCGGGGTCGGCGATCAGTGCGCTGACCTGGCAATCGGACATGATATGGGTGATCTGATCGTGCTTGAGCAGGGGACTTAGATTCACGAACACAGCCCCCGCCCGGTTGATGCCGAACATGCTGACGACCGAGTTCCAGCTCTTCTCGACAAGGACGCCAACTCGGTCTCCACGCTCAACCCCGTTTGCGAGCAGGGCACCGCCGAGACGCGCAACGGCAGCATCAAGGTCGGCGTATGAGTACGACTCGTCACCGTCGATCACTGCGATCTGGGAAGGCGCCGCTTCCAGGCTGTTGCGCAGCATATGGTCAAGCGTGAATTCGGGGAGTGGCATCATTACGCCTCGAGCTTGCTGTCCACGATCTCAGCAACTGTGCCGAGCGTACGGAAGTTCTCTTCATTCACGAGTTCCGGCTCGATCTCGATGTCATATTTCTCTTCAATGAACATCACTAGCTCAACGGTCTGGAGTGATGTCAGAATTCCGTCCTCAATCAGTGCATCGTCAGCGCCAATGGACGCGTTCGATCCCTGAAGCAGGTCGGACTTTACGTACTCAGTTATCTCGTCAATTACCGCCATCTGCAATCTCTTCCTGTGCCTTTGTCATGGCTCCGGTTACTAGCTAACGCCGTGACTGGCTTCGCTGTCACCGTACATGTAGCACCAGTTTGACTGTTCATATGCTGCATTCAGAGTCTCATCGTCGCGTAAATGGACGAGTAAACGGTGTTCCACACCCTTAATGAACCCGCGTGATTTCAACACTTCAACAGGTATCGAATGGACAGTGGATACCTGTCGGTAGGTCACGAACCAGGCTCCCGACTTCCTGAGTTGGTTAGCAGCGTAGTCCAGTAGTGCTGCTGCCGTTTTCTCCGGTTGCGGACCGCGGGTGTGCACCTCGAATATGTGTCCGCGATGTGGTGTGTCAGGGTTCAGCGATTTCTGAAAGACGACAAACCCGTTCAGTTCACCTGCGTCATCGGTGACGATTCCGATCTCACGGTCAGATTGAGGCGAGCCGGGCCCGTACCGCCAATTGTAGTAGTCGAGATCACGCATGACCGCAACGCTCGTCCGCTCGTTCAACGATTGGAGCATGGGCGAAAAGCGCTCATCGAACTGCTGCGCAGGTTCAACCACCGGTTTGTCTTTGATTGGTGAGACGCGAAATCGATCGATAACTCGGAGCAGGGGATTGGCCGGAGTGAATAGCGCCATTGGTATTCGACGTAGCGGTCCCCTTCGGAACGCCCTCGCATCGACGGGCCGTGTGTAGCTGGTCATTCCCGCAACATCGCTTGCCCCAAGCCATTTGGTGAGCTCGATCGTGGCCTGCATATCGTCAGCCGAGATCGAGTTTTCGCACTCCTTGAAGAACTGCTTCATCAGCTTTATGCCGTGGAAGCGAGTGTCCGGATCCACCATGAAATCGCAGGTGGTGTGCGCAATTTCCTGCTTGCCATTGATGTTGTAGGCAAATGGAATGGTGCCCAGGAAACCCTTCACCTCGTCATCGGCCGTGAGAAGAACCCAGCGCCGAGTCTTGTCCGGGAACATGTTGGTCTTCTGGGACCATTCCCAGCGCCTGCTGTATCCATCAGCAGCAGCAGCACCAAATACGGCCGCATAAAGATCAAGGACCTGGTCGAGCATCCGATCTTCGAACGGAACAACACTTAAGCCGCGTTTTCGTGCCTTAGTGTTTTCAGATGCAGATGTTGTCTCTTGGGTGGTCATGCTGTCCCGTTACGCTCGCCGCCGGATAGTGTCCGCTCGGCTGCTCAAGACGCGTTCGTTTGCGACACGTGAGTCGGCCCGGATTGCTCGTCAAACGCCGCAACTCCGTCGGTCAACCTGCAGATTGTCCGATTTCGCCCGGGTCCTGTTCTGCTATTGATACCTGCGCCGGGTCTTCCTCAGGCTGTCCGAGTGTTGCTGGATCGATACCAGAAAGGATCAGTTTCCGCTCATCCGGCCTGGCCTGTGATTCGGGCTTAGCCTCGCCCTGGAGAGCGTCAAAAACAAGATCCTCCACCGCCGTTCCGTCAAGGTTCAGGAACCGCAAAGCTACCTGCCATGTTCGAGGGCAGCCATCTCGCTGCGCAGTCTTCACAAGGATCTTGTTTGAGCCGGCTTGAAGCGTGACAGGGACGCGGAATTCGTCGATGACAATTGTCGGCGTCTCACCTGCCCGCTCGCCACCTGCCGGTATGCAGCGGTCTTCCTGAAGTACCAGTTCATCATTGATCCACACCGCTATGGCATCACTGGCACCTACGTTCAGTTCAACCTCTTGCTCTGTGGAGCTTTCTGCATATGTCGCCATGTAGATGGCGCCGTTGTTGTAGTTTCCACTGGCTTCTGCCCAACCTGAGAACGGGAAAGGCGATACCGTCTCGGCCGGGTAGACGACTCCCGGTACAAGGTTGTCGAAGTAGTACCACTCACGAGATTCTGCCGCGGCATCACCCATAGACGGCATTACCGTGGACTCATCTCCGAGATAGTCCTGGGATAGGCGGGTGGCATCGTCATCGTTGTAGTAAGGCCCAGCAGTGATCCATTCCTGCACAAAGCTGAGGCGTTCAGGCGACGCATCCTTGATGTACCACTCCGCCATGATCGGAGCGAGATCGAACCCGTATGTCATGTGGACGTGATACCAGTTCGCCTCACCGGAGTAACCGATCAACGTACCTGGCTCGACGATCGAATCGTGCAGGTCGACGAAACCTTCTTCAAGATGCAGCAGGTCAATACGCCTGCGTAGCCCGTCGCCAAAGGTTTCCAGCGTGCTGACGAAATCAAATCCGCGGTCTGTGATGGTCAAAGGTCCGTTGCCCCATGCATAGACCGGTGTTCCTCGTGGCAGCCCGAAGTCCATAGCGCCGTGATGGAACATGTCCTGGCCGAACGTACCCTGAACTCCCTGGTGATATGTGGTTCGTGAGCCTTCTTGCCACACGATATCCGGGAAAGGCCAGATGAACTTGTCGAGGTCCGTCATTGGCAGGCGTGCGTCGCTCAGGACAAGACGCACGTCATTCATCGTGCCACCCTGGTCTCTGAGTTCTCTTGGCTGGAAGTGGTTCGTGATATCAGCCCAGATCCGGACGTCGTAGATCACTTCTGGTTCGCGGAGGTATGAAACGGCGATCTCCTTGACCACAGGTTCGAGATCTGGCCCCGACACTTCTATCGTTGCAGTGGCCCAGATGGTTGTGCCTTGCTGCGAGTAGATGAGTTCTGTGTCAAGCAGTCTTATCGTGCGAGAACTTCCATCGGAAAGTACGTACCTGCCGCTATCCCCAATGTTCATGCTCAGGGAAATCGTCGGAAAGAAAGTCCGTACCGGCGCTCCCGAGGAGATAGTTGGCGTAGCCGTTGGAGGAAGCCCTGTTGGGGTCGAGAATACGAATGGAGTCGGGCTAGGAATACCGGCTGACACGGTGGCAGCGTCAGTGAAGATCACTGGCTCCTGTGAATCGCCAGAGGTCAGGTTAGCCAGTATGAATGCCGTTCCGACGATCGCCACGAAAACGGAAGATACGATTACGATGCTTTTCATTCAGCGTTCCAAGCCAACACAGCTACTGATGTCGTCATTACGGTGTTCCGGAATCCTGTACGAAAACTCGGCAACCTCGTATTCGTTGTGCGTCATTGGCCCTGAGTTGAGTTCGACCCTGTTACAAGTCGCCGATGTCTCTAAACGGATTCGCGCCACTAACGTTAGCAACAGTAGAAAAGTGTAGCGTTACTGGCTGCCGGGTTATAGGCCCAATCGTTCCAGCCGATAAGCCTTTCGTCCCGAACGGTGCAACCGTCACTCAATCTGACGCCAAGTAGGTTGAGCCCCTGGCAGGCTAGCCGGCGGCGGAGAGGTTGGAGAGCATGATCGCACCGTTGCTGCTCCAGACCACGGGATTCTCGCCGATTACGACCGCCGGGATGCCATTGATCTCGAACGAGATCTCGTCACCAGCGACAGCGCCTTCGTCAACGCTGGTCGTCGGATCGTCCTCGTAGAGCGCCATCAGGCCGAAACTTCCCTCTTTGACCACCACGAACCTGCCAACCAGTGTGCCGTTTGGATCGAAAGCCGTGATCACGTCACCAACTTGAACCGGTTCGCCATTGAAGTTAGACGAGTCACTGAAAACATTGACCCAGGAGAAGGTTGGCCTGAGTACCAGTGGCTGTTTCGGCGGTTCGCTCGGATCGATCGAAGCATTCGGCACTTCAACCACGATCTCCGCAACAATCTCTTCCTCGGCGGTCGGGACCGGTTCTTGAGGTGCCCCAAATTTCGGGAGCGGTTCGCTGTCCGTGGTCCTGCCCGGAAGCTGGCTCTGTTGTGGCTGTCTGATCGTGAGTCGCGCCGTGTCCTGCGGGACCAAGCGCGACGATTCGAAGAGGTTCGCGTAGGCTGGGTTGTTGCTGATGCTGTCAGGAACCGACACGCGGGCTGTATCCACGCCGGAAGGGCTTCCTGACTCATAGGCAGGCGCGAACTGCCCACCTGCGACTACTGCTGCGCTGACGATGAGCAACACCAGCATTCTGCGAGGAGAAGACAGGAGATATGTAACTAATCCAAACATCTATCGTTTAGTTCCTCTACGGATAGACCAATACCGCGTCGGCAGTCATGTGGATTTGGAACCCTTCACCGAGGCTCATTTCATGCAGCGTGTCAAATTCAGGAGGCAACGCCGGGAAGAACGACTGCGCCTCTCCATCAAACCCTCTTACTTCGTCATAGCTGCCCGCGATTGAGCTCAGGGCCAGGCGAACAGGCCATGTCTCTTCGATCAGGTATGGAACCAGGTTCCAGCCTTCTGAAAGCTGAATCTCAGTCTGTGGGTCGACCTTGTCGCCGACAATCACCAGGGTTTCAGCCTGGGTCATCTTGATCCAGTAAGCATGTGTTGGAGCGATGTCGGTCAGACCATTTTCCAGCTGGCCCGGAATGTATGACACCGCCTCTCCATCGATGATCGTGTTGACCTCTTGGTACAGACCGTCGATCGTTGCCAGCACGCTCTCAATACTTGTGTCCTCAGGAAGAACGTGGAACGAGATCAGGTTCCAGCCTTGCTCAAGACTTATCGTAGCCGTATCTGGGGAGTTAGATCCGCCCAGGTCTGGAACCGTGTCCGGAGCCGGCGTACTGGTCGGCGCCACTGTTGGCACCGGCGTCGCTACCGGTGTTTCTGGAACCAATGGCGTCGCGACGGCAGTGGGTACCGGTGTCAGATCGGGCAGAGGCACCGTGGTCGGTGTCGGTTCTACAACAGGCTCGTCACCCGGCAAGGCCGTTGGGGTTGGTGTTGGCGCCGGATGCGGCACGGTTACCTCGTTGGACAGAATGCCATCTGTGCCCAATCCGGCACTGTTGATTGCCCGTACCTGGAACCTGTACGCAACCCCAGGATCGAGATCGTCGATGACGATTGAGTTGCCATCGAATTTCGCATCGATGAAGTAGAGCCTTCCCTGAGGAACACTCAGCAACCTGTACCCAGTGATTATGGATCCACCGTTGTTCACCGGTGGGTGAACAGTTATCTCAACGCCCCGCTGCGTAAGCTTTGCAGTCACATGCTGTGGTGGTCCTGGGACGGTGGGTTCGCCATCTGTACTGGGCACGATCGTCGGTTCCACTACGACTGGCGGTGCCGAGGGGGCTGAGGGTAGTGTTGGCGAAGTCGGCGCAGGTGTTGGGTTCGGCACCGCAGTCGGGTTTGGTGATGACTGACCACCGCTGTTCTGGACAGCAAAGCTCGCGCTCAATACCCGCGTCCCACCTGACTTCAGGGTCAACACAGCAGTGATATTGTGGCTGCCATTTGGCAACGAGCGAGTATCGAACGATTGGCTGTTGCCATTGCTCGGGTTTGTCCCACTTAGATCGAACGGAATAGCACCTTCTGTATGGAAAGGCGATCCATTCCTGTTCCGGTCGTTCAAGTAGAACTGCACTCTTTCGGCGCTGGTTCCCGGTTGTACGAATACATAGATGTTCCCGCTTACGGCCCTGCCGTGGAGTTGCACAGCGTTTGACCTGTTGGCGTTAGGACTGAATGCCAAACGTTCAGATGTCACGTTTGGTGATGTGGTGTCCTGCGGTACGCTCGTGGGAGTAGGGAAGGGGCCCGGAGTCGGGAACGGCGCCGGTTCAGACGTGCCGTTTCGGAGCACTGTGATCGTCTTGGTGTCCGACAGGTTCGGGTTTTCCAGACTCGTCGCACGTGCAGTCACAGCGTAGTTATACGGAACCGTCGATGGTGCCCTGTAGAGGCCGTTTGATGAGATGGTTCCCGGATTGACCGACTGTCCCGCCGCTCCGTAGTAGAACTCGAACTGCAGGCTTTCAAGCTGTACGTCACCGCTGTAAACGAGTCGAATGTCGTTGGTGCCTGGTCGAATTGAGGTCGCCGGTACTTCCATGGAGCGGTGGATCCACTCTTCAACATTCTTAGCAGCGAAGTTAGCCCGCGGAAGCTGACCAATTCGCTGGCCGTTCACGTAGAGGGTTGCTCCTCCTGAGCGACGAATGTCATATGTGAACAGCGCCTTGGCAATGCCTGTTGCGTCACTCGACGGAATGTCGACCGAAAGATTTGACTCGCTAACCGGGTTGTCACAACCGTACTGTCTTTCCGAACAGATCAGATACGCATCATGCTTGTAGTATCCCTCGGCGTTTGGCTGCTGACTGCCCGTGCGCTGAGTGTCACGCAGGTCGTAACCGAGCCATCCGGTGTTCTGTGCAACTCTGCTAACGCTGTCCTGTTTTGGGTATGCGGTGGTGCGGCCGTACTTGACGGGGCTGATGTTCACATCTTTCCACTGCAGCTCACGTGTCTCACCCTGGAAGCAGGCGTCTGCCTGAGGGTGGTGATCGGCCTGGTAACCGATTCCGAGCAGCTGCACGTAGACCTCGTCCCACGGAATGTTGACCTGGTAGGAACTGAAGAACTCAAGCTGACCGTTCTGGTCTAGATCCGTGTAAAGCTCAACGCGGTTGGGGTAGTAGACCAGCCTGAACCGGAAAAGATCGTCCTTAGTGGAAGGATCGGTGGGAATCTCTGGACCCCGAACATCAGTGCGGTGTCCGTTCACAGTTCGGGTGAAACCGGTGACAGTTCTCCAACCGAGGATGCACGGCACGTCGGTCGATCCCATAAAGACGAAGTTGACCGAGTCTTCCGCCGGAGCGTTACCCGGTCCGGGGTTGCCGAAGAAGGTGTGCTCCACACTGCCCGGTCCTGGGACGGATGTGAAATCTCCCGCGATCACCTCGTCAGCCGGGGTTACCGCAACTTCCCACCAGTGTCCGGTTGTGGCGAAGCTTGGCGCCATGAATTCGACCACGCCTGGAACGGAGTTGCTGATCAACATGGGGTTGCGAAGGCGTGCAGTGATGATGCCTTCAAAATCGAGATGCATCACGCCCACGCCAGGGCTTCCGTCTCCACCAATAGTGGTGTTGCCCATGACCCGGGTGCCGTCCGTTAGGTCGGAAGTGCTCTCGTGTATGTCGATATGGTTGCCGCCAGCACGGTGATCATTTGTCGAGTTGTGTGACGTGCCCACACGTGTGTCCCAGTAGTCCTCATCCCACCACACGGTCGTTGAACGTCCACCGTGTGCAAACGCCGCTGGAGCACCTTTCCATGTGAACGGATCACTGAAGGCAGTACCTGCGACTCCACCCGTCTCAAGACTCCACCTGACGCCGGAGTTCGAGAGTCCTCCCACGTTGGCTGTGAACTGCTCGGTTCCACCAGATGTGACGAACGACGAATCAGACGTCACAGAAACCCTGGGCGGTCCGGAAGGAGCCTGCGTAGGTACAGCGGTTGGTGGAGGCGACGTAGGCGTTGCCGTTGGTACAGGCGTTGCCGTAGGTGGCGGCGGAGGCGGCGGAGACGTTGCCGTTGGCGGAACCGGTGTAAATGTGGCTGTCGGTGCTGGGGATGTTGCGGTTGGCGGCACAGCAGTGAATGTCGCGGTTGGTGCCGGGGACGTAGCCGTTGGTGGCACCGCTGTAGAGGTTGCAGGCGGTGGCGGCGACGTAGGTGCAGGCGGCACATTGGTTGCCGTTGGTGGCGGCACGGACGTAGCGGTAGCAGTCGGGGGCGCAGAAGTGGGAGTCGCGGTTGGCGGCGTCTGTCCTGCGGCTGCCTGAAGCCTTGCTTTTACGGACTGACCGTAAGGAGCAGATGGGATGAAGTCATATGGGTCTGTGTTCGGCTCCAAAAGCGTGGGCGGTCCAACCGTGTTAAACATCCATGCGGTCCAGGAAACACCAGCTGATTCTGCCCAGTCGAGAAGATTGTCGACGTCTGACTGGCTCATCATGTTGCCAGTACCGAACTCTCCAAGAAGCAATGGATACTGGGCCGCTACCTCGTCAAGCCGGTAATCAGGATGAGTCTGGATCGTCGTCCAAGGGTCATATGGATGTGACTTGTAGACGAGGTTAGGGCGCTCGATCGGGTCAGTCAGTGCATGAGCAACGTAGCGTCCCCAGAATGTTCCTGGGACGAAGATCAACGAGTTCGGGTTGTTGGCCCTGATCGCGTCCACCATGTCGGTGAACATCGGCTTGAGCTCGCTCCAGGATGCGGCCTCACCTTCAGGAGCGTTATCAGGTTCGACCAGCAGGCCATAGAGGACATTAGAGTTGCTTGAGTAGCGAGCTGCAAGCGCGGCTAAAGCGTCTTTTGCAGCTTCGTCAGGCACACCGGGCTGGAAGTTGGATGGTTCAGGGTAGCGATAGACGAAAAGCGCGTAAGCACCTTCATCCTCAGTCATCTGTACGAGCGAGTCCATCATGCCGAGGTAGTCGGCATCCTGTCTGTTGACAGGACCGGATGCAAATGCGAACAGAATTATGTTGGCGCCCCAGTTGTTGACAACTTCGGGGATCGCTGCCGTTTCAAACTTGATTGACTTCGTACCCGGCCAGATCCACTCACGACGTTCCAGGTTGACACCACGCAACACTACAGTGTTGCCCTGGTCATCAACTATGCGGTTGCCACTGGTGGAAAGCCAGGGAAGAGTTACAGCCTGCGCTGAATCGGAGCCAGAGAAGCGTAGGCCGACGGTGAGCACAAGAACCAGGACCGCCAGAATGCCAAGCAAACTGAACAGGGGTCTTGGTCGCCTGGAGCCGGAGAATCGGCCGGGCGAGCCACCGGAAAGTTTTGAGTGTCTGGATTGAGACTGCTGTTTCGTCAAGCGGTTAGTCTGGCTAACACGTGTGAGCATGCAGAAATTCCACGGCATACAAATGTTTATTCAAATTGCAGGGCAAGTGCCCGACGATCCGAGTATTCCCGGGCCTGTACGGATAGCTAGCGCAGCCGTGGTGAGGCGTTAGCGGCGGTAGTTTCCGTGACCCATCGGTTCTAATTAACCCGCAGTTGCGGCTTCAGAACATAGTGGGTGACACGTATGCGGTCAGGTTGCACGCACCTCTTTGTGTGTTAGTGAAGCTATGGGGTGTTCTGACATTGCGGACATCAACTCGAACGCCAGTTCGACCGAAAGGCGCATCTGCAAACGGGCGGACACAGTCAGCAGGGCTAACTACCGTTGACCCGGTGATTAGGTGCAATCAGAAAAGACGAAGACCGGTTGCCATGTCTTGGGAGTGAACTCCCGCGAACTCAGGCCAGCACCGTCGACACGTTTGATTCCTAATACATCTGGACCGGACGAAAAGGTACCGTGCGCGTTACCTGCTGAGACCTGAAGAAAGCGGCCGGTCTGGGTACAGACTTGGGACAGCGCTTGCTTCGGTTTCGATCTTTCAGTTAGCCCCATTACCGCACTATTACCCGGGACGTGAAATCACCGTGATTTTGGCAGCACGTTGCTAAGTACAGACCTTAGTTCAGATACGTCGTTTCACCAGCGGCGCTTAGGCTAACACCAAAAACCTGTTAACGGGTGTTAACTTCACATGGGTTTGCCATAAATATTTTTATGAGCCTGGATCAACACTAATCAGGGGACACTCATTTGATCTCATGTAGACAGATATGCGCCTTTTGTCCGCCCGATATTGGCGCGGAGTAGCACAACTCGTATTTTCCCAACGATAGACTTGGTGAAGAAGAGTCGTGGCAGTAGATCGCATTGGCTTAATGCGGACACCGTCGACTACTGAACAAAGTCATTGCAAGGGACTGAGAATGAGCCAGATCGTTGAGCGGCCGTGGGGCACTTACCAGGTTCTCGCTGAAGGGCAGGGGTACCAGGTCAAGCGTCTTGTGGTGAAGCCGGGGAAACGCCTTTCCCTACAGTTTCATCACCAGCGGTCCGAAGACTGGGTGATTGCAACAGGCGAGGCGGAAGTCACAATCGGTGTAGAGGTCCTTCGTGGCAGCACCGGTGACTCTTTCCACGTTCCGATAGAAGTTGCTCACCGGATTGCGAATCCTGCGAAAACAGGCGACCTGACCATTATTGAGACCCAGCTCGGCGATTACCTCGGAGAGGATGACATCGTCAGGCTTCAGGACGATTTTGGCCGTCAAGACGTTCCATCCAGCTGAACGGAAGAGACTTTGCGAGAGGCAGCAGACAGCATGTACGCCGCAACATCAGAGCAGCCTGAAGCCCTACCAATGGTTGAGGTGATGGGCTGCAGTGTGCATAACATCAATCGTGAAGAGGCCGTGGGGTTGATGCTTGATGAAGCACAGTCACCTACACCAACCTTCGCAGTAACTCCGAACGTGGATCATGTCATCATGCTTCGGCGTAACGCTGAGTTCAGGGCGGCGTATGACCGTGCATCGATCATCACAGCTGATGGCATGCCCCTCCTATGGGCCGCAAAGCTGAAGAAGACACCTCTGAAACAGCGTGTTTGCGGAAGTGATCTTGTTGACCCTCTGTGTGAAGGAGCGGTTGAGCGCGGTCTGAGTATTTACCTTCTGGGAGGCAGGCCCGGCGCCGCTGATGAAGCTGCAAAACGATTGTCTGAACGCTTCCCCGGCCTGAAGATAGCCGGAACCGCATGCCCCCCAATGGGATTTCATGCGGACCCTGAGCAAAACGACAAAGTGATTGCAGCCGTGCGTGAGGCGAGGCCGGATATCCTTTTCGTCGGCCTTGGTGCCCCGAAGCAAGAGCTCTGGATGAACGACAACCTGGAGCGACTGGGTGTGCCTTTCTCTATAGGAGTAGGGGCGAGCATCGAGTTCACTGCTGGCTATGTCCAGAGAGCACCGGGTTGGATGCAGAACTCAGGACTTGAGTGGGCATACCGGATCTACCGTGATCGCAAGCTGGTTAAGCGGTACCTGTGGAACGATCTTCCCTTTATTACGTACCTTGCCAGGCTCTCCATGCTCAGGGCTGTAGGAAAGACCGGCCGCTAATTCCGGCGCAGATCAGTCTGGCTTCCCTTTGCCTGGAACGAGTGTTCACCAGTGCCGATGTGGGTTCCAAACGGCTGACCTGTTCACATCTATTTAACATTCACGCTTGAACTGTTACATGCAAAACAGCGTAACCAAATTGTATTCTTTTAAATCGGATACTAGATCTGTGCCCCGGCACACTGAGCTGTGCAACAAAAGGGTCAGGCCCGTAACGCACTTGGTGCTACAGTTGGTGCATCGATTGGGCTGCCTGCTCGAACCACATGAGCGTTGTTCGATAATTCATATTCAATAGACTGACAGATACGAGATATTGCCGAAACCGCAGAACTATCTGCCACCACGGACTATTTGACGGATAAAGACACTCAGCCCGGCCGCAGCGAAAGCGTTTGCTGGACTCACGAGGAGAAGCGATTTTGCGGAGATATGTAGCAACACTCTTCCGACTGAAGGAACTGTTCCTCATCCCCATCATCACGGTACCCGCTATCGCATTGATCGTTACGTTCTACACGGGACGTGAGTTCAGAGTGGAAGCCAAGATCTGGGTTGATCCGGTGAACTTTCTACCGAGTGATTCACGGACCAGTGACCGTGTAACCCCCAGTGGAGCGGAGGCTGCCACCCTGACAGAATGGCTCTCAACGGAGTCTTTCCGAGCTGAGGTGATCCAGCGATCCGGACTTGCGGACGCCATTGACCAGGGGCTGTGGCCTGTGCCTTCCGAACTGGGAGAACAGGTATCCACGATTCCTCTAGTACGCGGTGTGGCTCGCGGTATGGGTGTGGTCATTCCGGCCAGCCGGGATGAGGCCGAAGACCTTGCACAGAAAGTGGTTGAAGACCAGATTTCAGTCAGGTCAGAGGGTAACAACCTTCTTGCGGTCGCTTACACCGGTATCGAGCCATTTCTCGGAAAGCGTCTCGTCGAAGAGACGATCATCTTCTACAACGAAAAGGCATCAATCAGGCAGATAGAAAATAGTCAGCTGGGTACGGAATTCCACGGCAGACAGGCAGAGCTCCAGTTGCAGAAACTGCAAGCGGCAGAAGCAGCTGAGCGTAACTTCCTGATCACCAACCCGGAACCCTTGCCCGGTCAGACACGGCCAGCTTCGGAATTGGCAGAACTAGACAGGTTGAGAAGGACCATAGCGCTTGAGCGGACACTTTACGAAGACGCCCAGCGCACGCTTGAGCGGGTCCGGATCGAGGGAGAGCGAGCGATTTCCAGCAGAGCTGAAAGCTTTGCGGTAGTCGATCTGCCGGTCGTCCCTGCGGAGCCTCGCCTGGCTGGTTCGGCACTGGTCCTCAACTTAATTGTTGGTTTAACACTTGGTGGCATGATCACCGGTGCGGGTGTTATAGCCCTGACCTGGACAGACAGAACAGTAAGAACAAAGGAAGACGTCGAAGAGACTGTGAGCATCCCACTTGTTGAGCAGGTGCCGCTCCTCTCCGGCTTCTCCGACAGGAAGAACACCAGTGTTCGATCAGCGCTTGCTGCAATCCTGGCACCACCGCCAGAGGATCGCGGACCGGCGCTTGCAGGAGATTCCTAAACGGTGAATATCAGCGACGTTTCAAGACGATGGCGGACCCGGACCGCATCGGCTCAGTCAGTCAGCACTGCTGTTGAGCGTGTGCAGGTTGAAGAGGAGCAGAAGGTGGTCGAAGAGCCTGTGAAGACTCAATCAAAACCCGTGGCAAAGTCACCTGTCCCTGTGGAACCAGCGGTTCCGGGACCTAACTCAGCCCACGCTCGGCGCAATCTGAAGAAGAACCAGCGCCGGTCACTTGAGGAACTCCAGCGGGTCTGGCAACGATTGGCCGTGAACATCCTGGCCAGTAACGCAGGCCGCGTTCCCTGGACCATGGGTATTGGCAGCGCCATTCGCGGCGAAGGTCGTACGACCTCTGCCATGGGCATAGCCTACGCTGTGGCCCGAGAGACCGGTGAGAAGGTCGCCCTGCTCGAGCTTGACCTCGAGAACCCATCCCTCTCCGAGGAGATACAGGCGGGCTCTACTCCAGGCCTGATCCAGCACTTGCAGGATGAGTGCGGTTTCGAGGATACGTTCCGTGAAACCGCCGGTGGCCAGATCACTTTGATCCCCGGTAGTTCGGGATGGAAGCAGTCTGCGTTCAAGCCGTCCCTGGACGACCTTGCAGTTCGCCTTCGCCACCTGATCCCTGAATTCATGGACACACTGAAGTCCCAGTTCAAGTACACGATCGTGGATCTGCCGCCTGTTCTGTCGAATATGCAGGCAGAACGCATGGCGATCAGCCTGAATGGAACGCTGATGGTCGTACGATCAGGCGTGACACCGATCAACCTCATTGAGGAGTCGGTGGACTTGATGGGCGACGAGAACCTGCTTGGAGTGATCCAGGTTGGTCCTCCTTCACCAGTGCCTGCGTGGCTTTCAAATCTTCTGGCGGGCTAATCAGTGGAGTTTGCGCTCACAGCCATCACACTTTTTGCCATCTTCGCCATTGGGTTGACCAGCAAACGTTACAACGCCCGCGTTCGAATCATGCTTATCTCCATGTCGGTGTTCGCTCCGATGTGGTTCTTCATCATCTGGCAAGGCGCCAGGTAGCCCTTACGCCTGCAATGGCAGGCTGGAGTCTGCTCGCACATGGACAGATCACTCCAGGTCGACACTGACCAGGACCGCCTGACGATAACGACGGGTTCCCCGAACTCGGCACAACGCGTTGCCGCGGACGTCGACCACTGGAAATGGTACCCACGAATTCGGCGGGCCTTGTTCTTGCCGCCGTTTCTCATGTTCTCGCTGGTCATAGGCCTGGCGCTTGGCGGCGGGATGGGTGCACCTGCGCTGGTGATGTTCCTGGGCGTGATAATCGGAGTTCCGATCGTCTGGCGTAAGCCGATCCTCGGCGTGTACTTCCTCGTTGCCTCTATTGCGATGGTGGAAGCGTTCGATATGCAGTTCCCTGACTCGTTAACTGACAGGGTCCCACTGCATAAGCCAATGGACCAGCTGGGCCTTCCATTCCCGATCACCGCTATTGAAGGTGCACTGATCGGCATGCTGGGCCTGATCATGGTCAAAAACATCAGCGAACGTAAACCCATTCTTAAAACAGGGCCCGCGTTCATCGCAATGGGCGTGTTCCTGGTGTTTGTCGTCTATGGCATCGCGCGTGGGTACGGCGCCAGCGGAGATGCCGTCACGATCGTCTGGGAGACCAGGACGCTTCTCTACCCGATGATGATGTACCTGATCGTCTACAACCTTGTGACGAACAGGAACCAGGCTCGGATGATCATGTGGCTTTTCCTGGGCGCTGTGGCCTTCAAGGGTCTCATCGGCGTATTCCGGCTCGTAGTCACCCTCAAGTTCAACCTGGGCTCAATTACCGAGGTCTCCCGTGCCAACTCGCTAATGGCGCACGAGGAGAGCCTCTTCTTCGTCGCGTTCCTTGTGTTCGGTCTGTTACTGCTGATCTTCAAGGCTGACAGGCAACAGCTGAAGTTCATAGCTTATGCAACGTTCCCGGTTGCACTGGCTCTACTGGCCAACCAGAGGCGTGCCGGCATTCTGGCCATGGTTTTATCGATCCTGGTCATATTTATTGTTGTCTACGTCCAGATGCCACAGAAGAGGCGAATGCTCGTCTACGCGGGGATAGCGCTCTTCCTGTTCTCCATCCCGTATCTGACCGTGTTCCGGAACGGTGGTGGTGGTCTCGTTGGCGAGCCTGCGACAGCCGTTCTATCAACTATTCGCCCTGACTCGAGGGACTCAGGTTCCAACGAGTACCGGGTGATCGAGGGAGAAAACGTCGGTCTGAACATTGCGCTTAATCCGTACACAGGCGCCGGTTTCGGTGTTCCGATGGAGATCCTGGTCCCGCTACCAGACCTCACTTCAATCTTCCCGCTATGGGCTTATATTCCGCATAACACCGTTCTGTGGATATGGATGAGGCTGGGCTTAATTGGTTTCGCCGCGTTCTGGTTCATGGTCGGAAGGATGCTTCTGTCTTCGACCATGATCGCTGGCAACGAGAAGGATCCCTATCTGAAATCGATCGGCCTGCTCACTGTGACCATCGTCATGGCGTGGGTCATGCAGGGCCTTGTTGACATGGGCCTTGTCGACAACCGGCTAAACATGCTTGTTGGCGCAATGGTAGGACTTACAGCGGCAATCCCGGTTCTCAGGCGAAGCGAGGCTGATGAACAGGTTCCAGAAGAACCTGAACTTACGCCTCAGCCAGTGATGAACGACGGAAAGCCCAGGCTTGCACCAAGACACGCGGCACTTCAGATGAGTGCTGAGACCGGTTCCGTAGAACATCGCAAAAGCGAGGTCACTGCAGCTCTGCGTTTCAAGAACCAGTTACCTGAGCCTGATGATGACGTTGATCGAGCGTCGGCGTAGCTAACCTGATGCAAAACAGAACGGAAAAACTGCCCTGGTTCGCGTCTGTCATGTATCACCGGGTGGTCGAATCAGTCATTGGACCGGATCCGTATCACCTCTCCATTTCTGTGGACGACCTCGACAGTCAACTGAGGTACCTGAAGGACAAAGGCTATCGCTCTGTCGATGCCCAGACAGCGCTTGACGACGCTGTGTCCAATCCTGAGCAGAGCCGAAGGAATGTAGTCCTCACTTTCGATGACGGCTACCTGGACTTCATGACACATGCGCTGCCGTTGCTCAACAAGCATGGATTCACGGCGACGATGATGCTCATCAGCGACCGAATCGGCGGAACCAATGTGTGGGATGAAGGTAAGGCCGAACAGGTGCCATTGATGAGCGTTGCCGACATTCGAGAGGCGAGAGCAGCGGGCATCTCTTTTGGCTCGCACAGCAAGACCCATCCGCCACTGGGGCGTATCGATGAAGAGGAAGCCCGATCAGAAGTGATCGACTCTAAGTCCGCTTTGGAAGACATTCTTGGCGAACCGGTCAAAATCTTTACTTTCCCATACGGGAGCTACAACGCGCCGGTGCAGGATGCCGTTGCCGATGCAGGCTACGAAGCGGCGTTCAGCATTGAGGACCGACGCCACTCACGCTTCAACATGACTCGAGTAGACGGAGTCAAAGCCAATGGCGTCGGCTTCAATTGGAGACTCAGGATCAATGGTCGTCATTATCGACTGCGGAACCGCGCTGCGGGTTTCAAGCAGACCTTGCGCAAACTGAAGCCTTAGTCATCCAGGCTTGGGATGCTATCCGAAGGTGTCCAGATAGTCAGAGCCACCACCGTGTACGGATCAACAACGTAGGCGAACTCCGAAGTTGTGATCTGAACCGGAACAGGTTCAATTGACTCCATGATTCGCGTGAACTCTTCCGGCTGGCTGATTGGGACATCCGGAATTACCACGCCATTTATCTTCGTCGTGTGCTCTGCGAACGACTCCGGATTGGCCCGAGAAAGTGGGGCATCGCTGGACATCACGTATGCGCCGGCCTGCGTGTTGGCGTTGAGCTCAAAACCTGACACTTCGAAATTGACCGTCTCTCTTTTGCCGCTCAGATTCACGATCATAAGTTGAAGGGCATTCGGATCACTTGAGTTCTTGCTGGCCCAGGCCACGAGTTCCTGGTCGAAGTAGTTGGTTTCAGACTCGACCATCATGTCTCCGAAATGGTTTGCGTAGAGCCACTCCGTAATGTAAGTCGGTCGTACATCCAGCACCTCGGCACCATCCAGTCCAATGAGACCGCGAGTTTGGCCGACGCCGTCTGTGCCGTCCTCGAAACTGTAGTAGGTCAGGATGTCGAGGCCGTTGTATGCCCATCGGCCGAGCATGTCTGCGAGCCAGAGCGCTGCAATGTGATTCCCGTTTATTGGCACCTCATGCCTGGAGGCGTGAACGCCCGTCTCCGTGAGTGCTGTGATCACATCGGGATTTGTGCGCCGAAGCGGATCAAACACTTCCTGCTTCATGGCCTCTGCAAAACCTCGACGCGCGTAGATCCGGTCGAGTCTTGACAGCGGAACATCATCTCCAGGGCATCCAAAACCACCCTGGCACGACTCACCGACGACCCGTGTATGCGCGAACAGCGCCTCCAGTGATCCGGCCTGGTAGCTGAAATGCGTCGGGTCTTCGTTCCAACGAGTCAGGTGGTACCAGTGGAAAGAGAGAGCCTCCGGTTGACCGCCGCTTGCGGAGGGCAGGGCGTCATACCACTCGGTGCGGAACGGTTCTGAGGTGGAAGGTCCGAGCACGATGATGTCCGGATCGACCTCTTTCAGTGCGGCTGAATACGTGACGAATCGCCGTTCATATTCTTCAAGCGAGATGCACTCGGCAAGATCGATCTCATTGCCCAGCTCCCAGTACTTGAACCCCCACCGATTTTCAACGTTCGTGTAGTGCAGAAAGTCCGCCCACATGATCGGGTTGTTGTCGCACACGTTGATCTGCATGATCGTTTCGGCGTTCAGATCACGTGCGAATCGGGCGTAACTCTCGATCATCTCCGGCTTGTAAGCGTGGCGATATGTAAATCTTTCGCCCGTTTCAGGTTCAGTGAACGTCCATTCGCCATCTTCAGGTGCCTGTCCGATTCTGTCCCATCCGACGCTATTCGCCCAGAGGCCGCCTCCGAAGCGGATCACTCCAGGGTCGATACCCCTTGCAGTCTCAAGAAGAGCTGCTCTGCGAGGGGAGTCCAGTTCTGCGATGTTGCCCCATAGCCAGTTCCAGTTGTTTGTTGCGAAGCCTCGAAGGTTGTCACTGAACGGGTAGATTTCCCGGTCAGCGTTGACGGTGATGTTGACTGGGCCCTGATGTTCCTCTGGCGGAGCGCATGCGGTCAGGAGCAGCAACGCAATGCCTATGACCGGCAGCGTGATGCTCCAGATTCGCGAACGCCATTGCACGGGGTTGGTGTCTTGTCGATGGGTCATTGGCTTTATCGAGCGCAAAAGAAGAGGCCCCGTGGCTTGGTGCCCGGGGCCTCTACCTTATACAGATCGCTACGCAAGAGAGATCCCGTAATACCCGGTCTCCGTGCGTGTAATAGCTTACTGACTATGCGACGTTGCGTGCGGCAAGCTTTACCTGCTGCGCAACCTCCTGCGCCTGTTCCCTTGTGAGTTCTGGGAACATTGGCAATGAAAGGCACTCACGCGCATTCTTCTCGCAGTTCGGGAAGTCGCCTTCGCCGTGCCCGAGGTGCTTGAGTGCGGGCTGGAGATGCAGAGGGATCGGGTAGTGGACCCCGCTTGCAACGCCTGCCTCTTTAAGAGCTGCGCCGATGCGGTCCCGCTCCGGGGTGCGAACAACGAACAGGTGGTAGACCGGCTTGTACCCGGCCTGCTCGACCGGGAGGCGAATACCAGCGTCCTGCAGCAGCTCTCCGTAAATCGCAGCGGCAGCTCTACGCTGCTCGGTCCAGTCTTCCATGTGAGCGAGTTTCACCCTGAGGATTGCTGCCTGGAGCGAGTCGAGCCTGCTGTTGAAGCCAAGTACCTTGTGCTCGTACTTGTCAGATCGGCCGTGGTCCCGCAGCAGGCGGATCTCCTCGGCCATTGCATCGTCGTTCGTGACAATACCGCCGGCGTCGCCGTATGCACCGAGGTTCTTGCCTGGATAGAAAGAGAAGCAGGCCACATCGCCAAACTCACCGATGCGCTTGCCCTTGTACTCAGCACCGTGGGCCTGCGCCGCGTCCTCGATCACCTTGAGTCCGTGCTTGTGTGCGACATCAAGGATCGGGTCCATGTCGACAGGGTAGCCGTACAGGTGGACCGGGATGATCGCCTTCGTCTTCTCGGTGATTGCGGCTTCTACGAGCGCCGGGTCGATATTGTTCGTCTCTTCATCGACATCGACGAATACCGGCTTTGCCCCGACACCAGCTACCGCCTCGACTGTGGCGATGAAAGTTGAAGGCGATGTGATTACCTCGTCGCCTTCACCAACACCACACGCGATTAGTGCAAGCCGGAGAGCCTCTGTGCCGGACGAAACTCCGATGGCGTGCTTTGCGTTGCAGTAGTTTGCGAAATCAGCCTCAAAGTCGGTCAGCTCGTTGCCACCGATGAAGCTTGTGTTGTCCAACACACGTTGGATAGCTTCGTCTATCTCGCTCTTGATTCCTGCGTACTGTGCTTTCAGATCAACAAGTGGGATCACCACGGATCTCCTTTTTAAGCGCACCAGGTGCGCACCACTGCGGATAACCGCGTTATCTGGATTAGCTGAGTGACAACCTAGACTGTTTGCAAGCTAAGGTCGGTCTTGAGTTCGATTGGCTTGCCGTCGGCGTCCATCGATTGCTGGGCCGCCTCTAGTATCTGGACTACGAGTAGGCCGTTGGCTCCATCAGCTTTCGGCTTCGATCCAGTGCTGATCGAGCTCACAAAATCGTTGATTTCGTTCGCCAGGGGCTCTTCGTCCTTCACTTTGAGAGCGAAGTTTGTACCGCGCCGCATCTCGAACGGACCTTTTCCGTTTGCGGGTGGTACAGCCTGTTTCTCAATCACCTTGACCTTGTCTTCCGGCGCCACATCGTCGTAGTCGGCCATTCTGAGTGAACCTGCAACCGTCACCTGCCTCACCTTCGCCGGGTCAAGCCAACTCACGTGAATATTGGCTATCTGTCCTGAAGGGAACGTCAGGGTGGTGTAGACCACGTCCTGGATTCCAGGGGTCAGGAAGCTTCCACCGTGTGCTGAGACTTCAACCGGTGCTTTGCCAAGCAGCTCCAGCACGATTGAGATGTCATGCGGAGCCAGGCTCCACATAGCGTTGATGTCTGTCTGGACTCGACCGAAGTTGCGGCGCTGTGTCTGGATGTAGTAGATATCGCCCAGTGTGCCGTTGTCTATCGCTTCCTTCAGCGAGTGGACTGCCGGCGAGTACAGGAAGGTGTGGCCGACCATGAGCGTCAAAGACTTACTATCGGCCAGCTCGATTAGCTCTTCGGCGTCACGCGCGTTCATGGCCAGTGGCTTTTCAACCAGCACGTGCTTGCCTGCGAGTAGCGCCTGCTTTGCCATGTCGAAGTGGGTGCGAGCAGGCGTGGCGACGACGATTGCGTCGATGTCTGTCGCCTCCAGCAGGTCGGCATAACGGTCTGTCAGACGTACTTCGGGGTACAGATCTGCAATCGCTTTGCGGCGCGCAGGTGACAGGTCACAACACGCGACGAGGTTACTGTTGGGGTTCTGGTTCACATTGCGTACCAGGTTTGGGCCCCAGTAACCGAAGCCTGCTACCGCCACACGAATCATCTTGATCTCCTTGTGCCGGTTGCCGGCATTTCGACCGTTTTCGCCACCTGGAGGTTTTCTTCCTCTGGTTGGTGCATCATCACCTAATCTGCTCGCTGCTTCATGCGGTCGTTCAGTACCTGTTTTCGCCCGTTGGCCAGGCAAGAATCGGCCGCTTGGAAGCCTCTAGTCCATTACAGGTGTGATCTCCCATTCCCGGGATGGAGTAGACATCTTGCGGCCGACGCCGATGTGGACGAGCCCAGCGGCGGTTGCCTGCTGTGGCTCAAACAGCGCACGTCCATCCGCCAGGAGGTTGCCTCTCATGCGAGAACGCACCCAGTCCAGATCCAACTGTCGGAACTCATCCCACTCCGTGGCGATCACGACTGCGTCAACTCCGCCAATCACATCGTCAACGCTGTCAGCTTTGGTCACGGGCGACTCGAACATGGTGTCTGTGTGAGTCGCTTCCGGGTCGTAGTAGCCAACGTCTGCACCGAGCTTCTGTAACTCCTGGATGACTCTGATAGCCGGGGAGTAGCGAGTGTCGTCTGTGTCAGATTTGAACGCCAGTCCGAGCACGCCGATCTTCTTACCGGCCAGTGAGCCCAGAGCTGAGTTCATTCGCTCTACAAGGCGTCGTGCCTGGGAGTCGTTAACTTCCTGGACGCTATCGAGTAGCTTGGACTCGACATCGGCCATTCTGAAATGACTGCTGAGGATGGCTGTGTCCTTCGGGAGGCAGCTTCCTCCGTAGCCGAGTCCGGCTCGCAGGTAGTCAAGGCCGATCCTTGGGTCCATGCCAATGCCACGGGCCACTTTGCGGACGTCGATGCCTTCAACCTCGCAAAGTCCCGCCAGTTCGTTGATGAAAGTCAGCTTGGTTGCAAGGAAGGCGTTCGACGCGAACTTGATCATCTCTGCTGTATCAGCGTCGGTGTACATGACAGGTGCATCGAGCGGTGCGTAGAGCTCCGCCACTGCTTTGGCGTCCTCTTCGCTGCCGCTGGCACCAACCACAACCCGGTTCGGGTGCATAAAGTCTGAGACTGCGTGACCCTCTCTGAGGAATTCCGGATTCGCAACTACACGGACTTTTCCGTCAGTAACGGTCTCCAGCATCGCTGCCATCTTCTTGGATGTGCCAGGCGGAACGCTGCTCTTGTTAACGATTACGGTCTTGCTGTTTCCTCGGAGCCGGCGACCTACAGCTGTGTATGCAGACTGGAGGAAGTGCAGGTCAACGTGGCCATCGTCACGTGCTGGTGTACCAACACACATGAAGACGAAGTCCGCGTCCATCCCATCGAGGGACGTTGTGAACTTCAGGCGACCTTCACTGATGTTCTTCTTAACCAGCGGTTCAAGCCCGGGTTCGTAGATCGGAATGATCCCATCGTTGAGGGCCTTCACCTTTGTCTCGTCAATGTCCACGCAGGTGACCTCGTGGCCAAGCTCTGCGAAACATGACCCTGTGACGAGGCCCACGTAGCCTGATCCCAGGACATAGATGTTCTTCATTCCGTAACTCCTTGAGTCAGCCGATTCGTTTGAATCGGCATCGGGCGACGAGTTGCTGCCAGCGCCCTGGCTGGCGGGATTCGGTGTCAACTCATCAATAGTGCCTGTCAGATCGTTACCGCCGGGAGTTCCAACTGGCGCAGCGGACATGGACAGATGTGTCGAGATGATGAGCTTTGCGAGCTTCTGCGAGTCGTGACGGACGAACTGGCCTGTGTAGGCCACGTCACCCAGCACGGTCTCGGCGTTCTCAATCTCTGTTGTCAGATCGTCAACCGCTACCGGGAATGCGTTCTCTTCGGCATACCTGGCAAGTATCTCGTCCGAGTACCGGTGACTGTTGGCAATGACCGCATCGATACTGTCTTCACTGCCGAGATAGGACCTGACCTCTCTTACGAAGTCTGATAGAGCAAAGCCATCAGTCTCACCGTGTTTAGTCATTAGGTTCGACACGAATATCCGGCTGCCCTTGCAGGCGGCAATCGCCTCGGGTACGCCGTTGACCAACAGGTTGGGGATCAGTGATGTGTAAAGATCACCCGGTCCGATCACCAGAATGTCTGCTTCTTCAATCGCCTGCCTGGCAGATTCTGTGATCTGCGGCTCAGGCTCAAGAAACACTCTCTCAATCTTCAGTTGTGGTTTTATCGTCCGGACGTCGATGTTCGTCTCGCCGTGGATGATCGTGCCATCCTCGAGTTCAGCGAAGAGCCGCGTATCGGCCGTCGTCACAGGCAGGACCTGCCCGCGAATGTTCAGTACACGGGATGCCTCAAGAATTGCGCCTTCAATACCACCGGTCAGTTCGCCGAGAGCAGTCAGGAACAGGTTTCCGAAGCTGTGGCCGTTCAGACCGTCGCCTTTGTCGAATCTGTATTCGAAAAGGGATCGAAGAGTGTTCTGTCGGTCGTCTGACAGCGCCACAAGAGCCCTGCGCACATCACCAGGTGGCAGGTGTCCGAACTCGTCACGCAAGCGGCCAGAACTGCCTCCGTCATCTGCCATCGTCACGATCGCCGTTAGGTTCTTGCTGTAACGCTTGAGGCCCATGAGGGCGGTATACGTTCCGGTTCCGCCACCGATAACGACTATCTTTGGGTCAGTAAATGCCATCAGCAATGCCCCTCTGAGGCGGTTTGAGTGCTCGCAGCGGTATTGGTTGCGGAAGCAAGCTCTGCCCGGTATTCGGGCGTGCCATAAACACACCTGTCCAGCGCCCTTATGCCACCGAGCTCGTCCGCAGCGCCTTGCCAGTAGTTGATGCCATAAATGAGGCTGAATGAGATGTGTGACAGGCGATGCATGCCGATCTTCTCCGTCATCACACCCAGCGTCTTTAATCCGAACTCGAAGGACTTCTTGACCGGTGCTCCGCCAATCATGCTCGTCTTGATGAAGGCTCGAATAGGTAGCGGTCGTGATTTGTACCAGCGAGTTATTTCGTTCAGAACCTGCGGGTGTCCACGCAGGATGCCGAGTTGCACATCGCTCTGGCCGTAAAGGTAGTTGGAGTTGCGCCAAGACGCGTAAGGGCGGTAACCGCGGTGATATGCGGCTGCACCAGAGCTGAACTTGAAGTTCGCTCCGCGACTCTCGAGTCGGAAACCCAGTTCCACGTCCTCACCCCGCAGGAGATCCTCGTCGAATCCGCCAGCGTTCAGGAACGCCTGTCGCCAGACCGAGAAGTTACCGCTGTAGAGCCTGCGTCCAGACGGTGGTCGCCTGTTAGATTCGACGGCGGCGTAGTGACGGGCATAGATCCTGTCTTCCCACCGGTTCCATGCACCACGCGAACCTTCGTCCCAGGGCATTAGCTTGCCGATGACAACGGTCGATTCGTCTTCGACAAGTGCATCTCGGTGGGACTTGATCATCTCAGGCTGCGGGACCAGGTCGTCATCCATGAAAACAATCATGTCTGCCCGAGCTTCCTCCGCGCCATGATTGCGGGCACGAGATGCCCCGCCGTTTGGCTGAGTCACGACACGGAGTGCGAACGGCATGTCCAAAGCCTCGATGAACTCAGGAGTACCGTCTTTGCCGCCATCGTCAACAACCAGGACCTCGAACTCTGACGGGTCCAGGGTCTGCTCCGTGAGAAGACCGATCATCTCGGCCAGCATCTCTTTTCGGTTGTAGGTCGGGATTACTACGCTGACTGAAGGTTTCTTATCAGGAGTCGTCATGACTGCGCCTCCGGCTGCGATTCGTCGCCGGTACTGCCTCCTCGGCCTCGTACCGTATTCATCAAGTTAATTAGTTCAGCTGGAGTGAATACTTTCAATCCGAATATCAGGCCAAGATAGGCGATTCCACCAAGAGTGACTGTTACGAGCACGTGAATCGGTGTGACGAACGTTAGGGCACCGATTCCCGCCAGCAAGAGCGCACCCAGGACGATTTTGCCGAGCAGCAGGTTCATTTTTCGGTCAAAAACACCTTTTGGCATCAGCTTGATTGCGATCATGATCATCACCACTTCAGCGGCGAGGGTCGTGATCGCGGCTCCAATGCCGCCGTTGCCATATTCGTTCTGGAAATAAGGAATTGCGATGATGTTCAGCACGATGTCGAACAAGAGCGTCGCACCCAGGGCCCAGGCCATTGCTCTCTGTCTGTCCGCTGAGATTGCGATCGTACCTAGCACAGTCAGGAACGCGGTCAATGGAATTGTGAGTGCGAGGATAGTCAGCGAAACCACCGAGTTGTTAAACGTTGCCGGATAGGGCATCAACTGAATCACGAACTCGGACATCAGTGACAGGGCGATAGATCCCGGGAGAACGACTGCGACAACTACAGCGATGGCCTTGCGCGAGATGTCCGCGAGCACCACACCATCGGAAGTGTGGAGACGAGACAGCGTCGGTAGCAGGGCGGTGGTGATGGCGACCGGGAACAGTTCGGCTGCCTTGTAGAAATTGAGTGCTGCTCCATACCAGCCTGTCACCTCGTCGTTCGTGAATGCACGAAGGATGATCACATCCGCGTGAGCGTAGAGCTCCAGGATCATGAGCATCAGCAAGAACGGCAAGCCGCCTTTGGTTAGCTGCCACATGATCGAGCGATCGAAGCTCACCTGAAGCGGAATTCGCTTCCTGATGTACCAGGCGGCTATCGATCCCTGGACGAGGTTTGCTGCCAGCAGAACTCCAACATATGCCAGCACACTCTCTGTCAGGATCAGGACGGGTATTCCAGCAGCAACTCCGAAGATCTTGGAAGAGATCTCGGCCTTAGCGGGGCTGCGCATGTCCTCGTAGCCCCAGAGGAACCCGATGATCATCTTGGAGAAGTTGCCGGCGATGACCACGGCCGTACCGAGGTACAGCACCTGCTTGAGGTCCGTGTCGTAGCCGATGATCTCAACGATCCCAACCGTGATCAGGACGCTGGCAGTCGTCAGCAATACTCTCAGGCCTATCGCCGGGCCGAAGAAGGTTGCCGCTGTCGAGCGGTCACGGGCTACCTCTTTGGTGATGTACTGGCGATAACCCAGCGAGGTTCCAACCGCTACGAGTGCGGTGAACGAAAGCATGAAGGCGAGTTGCCCCATGCCTTCGGCGCCAAGGTAGGTCGGCACGAACAGCAGTAGGAGAGCGTTCAGACCCCAGAGGAATGCCTGCCTGGTCATGACCACCAGACTGTTGCTCAGGACGCGCTGCGAATCTTTCTGAGCCGGGGTCCGCTGTGAATCCTCTGCTGGTACGGCCTGCCCCGCACTCTTGGCGGGGATTGCCGATTCCATTAGTAGGATCCTCGTCCTGTGATGATCACCGGTATTGTCCGGAGCATGATTGAGACATCCCTCCAGAACGACCAGTCGCTCAAGTACTCAAGGTCGTATCGGACCATCTCATCGAAGTCGAGTACCGGACCGCGCTTGACCTGCCAGAGACCGGTAATTCCGGGTATTCCTTCAAGTCGCTCGAAGTGATGGTCTTCGTAACCCTCAACCTCCTTTGGTAGAGGTGGTCGAGGACCCACGAGACTCATCGAGCCGTTTAGCACGTTAAAGAGCTGAGGCAGCTCATCAACGCTTAGCTTTCGGATGATCTTGCCAAGGCGGGTGACTCGAGGGTCGTCCTTCATCTTGAACATGTGGCCACCCGCTTCATTCTGCTCTTGAAGCTGGGACAGCATCTGCTCGGCGTTCACCTTCATCGAGCGGAACTTGTACATGCCGAAGTACTCACCGCGACGTCCTACGCGCTTCTGCTTGAAGAACACGGGACCCGGTGAGTCCAACTTGACCATGATTGCCATCGCTGCAAAGAACGGAGACGCAGCTACGAGAAGCAACAGGGCAGCAGTGATATCGAAGAAACGCTTGGCAGTTTCGTACTGCCAGGGCATTGACCTACCACGAAGCTCAATCGTGGTTCCAGGCTCAACTATGTGGGCTGGCTGGCCTGAGGTGGTCGCCATCAAAGGTCGCACCGCAATGTGGACTGTGACGTCTTCTGGCACTGAGTCCCGCACCACTTCACGGACCTTGCCGTACTGGTTTTGTGAAACCGCGACCACCACATGGGTAGGCCGAGAATTCTGTACGACTTCAGGGAGTGACTGCAGACCTTGTAAGGAGATGATTCCGTCCTCGTTGTCGGAGTAGCCAACGTTGACTGGAGCTATGTTTCCAACGAGTCGGTGTCCAGAACCGCCCCGTCCGAGGCGGTCAAGCACAGGTTCAACCTGGTTCATGTCACCGATGACCAGGACACGTTTGCATCCAATTCCCTTGGAGCGAAGAGCCCAGCTAACCACCGATCGGCCGATCGGGATCAGGACGATGGCAGAACCCCAGACAGCCGCCGCAACTTCACCGTTGGGCTGCATAGAGAGCGTGACTTCCGTAATGCCCCAGACGATTACGCTGGCAATCGTGATAATCACAGCGGTCTGAGCCCAGTCCCTGAGTGAGAAGCCGTGGGTCGAATGTTGCGTTGACCCGAGAACCTTCAGAAGCAGAACTGAGCTGAACACGAAGAGAAGGGGAACCCAGATGGCCGTTTCACGGTTTTCCATCGTGGGGTCGTCACCAAAAAAATATGAATTAACGAGGAATCCGGTCAATGCCGCTGCCGTGAGCAGGGCGAAGTCGGCGAAAAGCCTGATCATTGCTGCCGCGTAAACCTGGTTACGGGTGCTGATCGAACTGGCGGCTGTGCCTGCGGACACTTCGTTGATTGATGGAGGCATCTGACTGTGGGCCAATTACCTGCTGCTCCCTTGGATCTGCGATGTCTGGCGTTCTTGACGCAATCTCATCGCAGACCGGTCCCTGTCAGGATGTTAAACGATACGCCCCGCTTTGAGTACGACTCGTTAACTACCTGCGTCAACTGATGAATAAGTTGTGAAAACACCGTGCGTTTTCTTCGTAATCTCAGACTATGGGTGGCCAGCCCCCGCCGACGTGTCTTACGGTTAGCAACCCGCTAACAGTCAGGCGCACAGCCACGGCCCCTCGGTGCGCCAGCGGATAGCCAACAGGCTCACACAGGAATTCGACAAATTCGGAATCGCCGCGCGCAATTCTGCCACTCGTTCGTTACGCGTAGATAACGAGATATCCATCAGCCGCGTTTCAGCCGTCGTCCGGGAGAAAGCTAACCAGTCGTCAGGAAGACGATCCCTGGTCCGGGCGTTCGGTCCTCACCCACTTCTGTCCACCGGGTCTCATCGACCGGGCATACAGGGCCAATTTCCACATCACATACCAGGGAACGTATCCGACGGCGAGTAGCGCTTTGAGAGGGGGACGCGCCATTGCGATCCCTACGACGGCGTGCGTTGCAAGTGCTGCTACCGCGGCGACGCTCAATGCTACAGCAAGACCGCTCTCAGTAAACAGGCTAATGACAAGCAATGTGATGCTTGCAAGGCCGACTAGGGAAAGTGGAGGGAGGGTTTGCTGAATCCCCGCATCGATTTTCAAGGCGGACCGCGAAAGCACACCACCTAACACAAACGGGACGAAGTAACGTTTGGCGACCGAAAGTCTGCCCTTCTCCCATCGTTCGTTCTGTGTTTTCGACGCCTTAAGTGATGCTGGCATTGCTGAGATCACCTCAGCATCACGTGCGTAGCTGACACGAATACCGTGCTCAGTCAGGAGCATGAAGTATTCAACATCTTCCGCTAAGCCATGTGTCTGCCATCCGAACCTGTCGATAACAGAGCGGTGTAGTGCCATACCGGTGCCGAAGATTCCACAGGAAAGGCCTAAGACCTCTCTGCCAGACGGTCTGGTGTGGTGCATTAGCAGTAGTGCAAGGTGCCGGAGTGATGAAACCCAGGTCTCGGTAGGATTAGCCGTTGTGTAGTGAGTCTGTACGGCCTCTTCACCATTCCTGAACTTGGAATCGAGGACTGTGAAGAAGTTTTGAGAAATCTCGCAATCGGCATCCAAAAACACGTAGGCATCAACAGACTTCGTTCGATCTGAGATCTGCTCCAGTAACCACTCCAGCGCGTGCCCTTTGCCAATCAGTTCATCGTTGTGGCGTTCGAACACCTCGCATGGAAAGCCATCCACTGATTTAACTGTCCCATCCGTGCAGTTGTCCGCCACTATGAATACATCGAGCAATTCAGCCGGATACCTGGTCTCTGCAATACTCTTCATGAGCCGAGGCAGCAAGACCTCTTCGTTGTGCGCTGGTACGAGCACCGCGAGCCGGGTGACAGGCCGGCTGTTGCTTGGCTTCGTTGCCCCCAGCCACCTGTACAGAAGTCCGCTCAGAGTGAGCAGAAGCAAGTAGGAGATCGGAATGAGCAGCACAACTGCGAGTGCGATCACTACGTACGCAAATATTTCAGTCACTACCTGTCACTTTCGATCTCTCGGCTGGTTACCACTCAACTGGCGCCCTAAAAACCTTCAGGCGTCCGGTACACAACCAAGCCTCGGCTGGTATTCACGCAGTCCACGTTACAACGTTTTTCATCTCTAACGTGTAATCGACGATCAACGATGGGTGCGTCTAATGGACCGCCGTTAGGTACCGTTCGTATCTCGGAGTGGAAGTTCGCCGGTGTGTAGTGAGTCTGGATGAAGTTCATGAGATAGCCAAAAGCAGCAAAGGTATGCTCAATACTTCTCACCTGTCATGAGCCGATCAGTCTTGACCGCACCTGCCCGCAGCGCATATTGTTTAGGTAATGCGGAAGTGGCTCAGCTGGTAGAGCGTCTCCTTGCCAAGGAGAAGGTCGCGAGTTCGAATCTCGTCTTCCGCTCCATGTGAACAAGAAAGAGCCGAGGCTACATAGCCTCGGCTCTTGTCATTTCTGTATCAGGTTCGAGTTGAGATGCCGGGCAGCTTCTAATCCGCCACATTGACTCTCTGGCTGTTCTGACTAACCCATCGGTGCGTCGAAGTTGAAGCAGTCTTGCTGCATCTTCCACGTGCCGTCTGCTTGCCGTTTCCAGATCACGATGAACTTGCCGCCAAACTCAACACGCCCGTCATCATTTTCCAGAACGAGGTCGCCTTCTCCGACATCTATTGCGGTGTCGCCCATGTCTTGAAGGTCAAGAGTTCGCAAGACGATGCTTTTTATCCCCATATCGATCACAGCCTGCCAGTAACCCTGGATCGCTTCCGGGTCGGTAATGGCCGGGGTTTCCGGTGGCATAAGCCTCGCATCGCTCGTGTACTCGGCTGCCCATGCAGCGGCATCCCCCGCAGCGAGAGCTGCCTCAAGTCGCCTGCTTGCTTCGTAAACACCCTCTTTAGCGTTCGTCATGTATCCCTCCGTGCTTGTCCCTCAGATTGAAACCCAACTTTTTCTGTCTCCACTCCATCTGTCAAGAAACCTGATGTTGGCACTCGAAAGTCGAAGTTCTCGAACTAGTCAAACGGCGTAGGTGTCGGTGGAATTGGTGTCGGGGTGTTCGTCGGGGTCGGCGTCAGCGTCGGCGGAATAGGCGTAGGCGTGTTCGTCGCGGTCGGCGTCAGCGTCGGCAGAATGGGTGTTGGAGTCAAGGTAGGCGGAACAGGCGTGAACGTTGCGGTCGGTGGAACGGGAGTAAAGGTTGCTGTAGGCGGCACCGGTGTGTTCGTGGGCGGCAAGCCGCTAGACGGATCACAAGGATCGATCCACGGGCCTTCGAAACTCACTGCAGATTTGTTGCCCGACGTCCGCTCACAGGCGACCTTTATTCCTGGAGCATGACCTTCTGGTCCGACTGAACCGGTATGGGCGTTGCCCTGGCCTTTCGGGCTGACTTTGATCGGATGAGCTCCTGCGACGGCTGTAAGCAATCCTGCCGCGACGAAAGAGCCGATGAGAACGATGCTGACACGTCTAATCATGAGGTGTCCCTCAGAAGTTGAATGTAGAGGTGCCGGGAGTGGCGGCATCCTATCAAATCAACCGGCGCAGCACGGTCAGAACTACTCCATCTCCAGAAACTCGCCGTCATTCCACTCTGGGTCGTCAACCAGCAGGCTACGAACCTTCTCGTACCATTCGTTCTGACCTGGAGAATCTGCATTTTTGCGATAAGACTCTTCATCAGGTGCAATCGCCACCGCTATCAACTGATCCGAGTTCGAATCCGACTTGAGCAGCCAGCCACCCCTAACGCCAGATATCGGCTTGACCTCGTGTCTCCAGGCCTCCATGGTTGCGATCACTTCGTCGCGTTTGCCGGGTTTCGCTGTCATTTTGAATATCGATCCGTACATTACGACCCTCTTGAATCCGGTGTTCTCTTGACCAGGCACCTTAGCAGTTAGACCAGACATATGCGGGATTTGCATGATACCCCCGCAGTACTGCTAGACTCCCCGCACTCCCGGCATGTCAGAGTCAGGTCAAGGAGAGAAAAATTTGAGGAGAAGATTGCTCGCATTTGCTGTTGGTCTATTGGCGACAGCAGCTATCGGTGGCGTTGCCCTCGCCAACGGTGGTGACTGGGGAGAGGTACCACCCCACGGCCACGTCATGCTTGTCAGGGCAGAACTGGGCGAAGGCGGCATTTCTTACAACAGATGTGTTGAGTTCGCCGCAGGAAAGGTACTCAGAGGTTCGGCGCACCACGACTCGGTCCACACCGGAGTCCCAGGCGGATCACCATTCGTTCAGGGAGCGCTGTTCAAGGCCGGCAACGTTGTAGTGCCACTTGAGCCGATAACCCCCCTGACCGGTTGTGGAGACATACCGAATCCACTTCCGCTGCCGTAACTTTAGAGCCGCACGCACAGTGGTAACCAACAGGACCCCTCGCTATATCCAGCGAGGGGTCCTCGTAATCAGCGGATCATGACTGTCCGTTAGAATCCCGGCACTCCCGGCTTGATTCGACTGCCAAAACTCAATGAAGGGGATTTCGGTGAAGAATTTCTTAGTTGGACTTGTCGCGCTCGTCGTAGCTCTTTCTGCCGTGGCCATAACGAGTCATGAGGCGTCAGCCAGTTCGGCAGCGGCAGGTGGCAACGTCTGCATTTCTGTTAACGGTCACACAGGTGGAAACCCGAATGGTACGGCTGAGTGTGGTTCGGAAGATGGAGGCTCGGATGTCAACAGAGCGATGGCGTTTGGTGACGGTGCGACTGCATTTGCGGGCGGAGTAGACAATACGGCTATAGCGAAAGGCGACAACGCTGCCGCCGGTGCAGTCGGTGCCGGTAACGTAGCCACAGCAGTCGGAGACGATGCTGAAGCGTTCGCATTCGGGGAGACCAACACCGCGACAGCTGAAGGTGATGATTCAGAGGCATTCGCGGTTGGTCTAAACAACGTCACGACGGCTGAAACTGCTGGATCGGAGGCGGCAGCTGTTGGCACTAACAACAACGTTACCGCAAATGGTGATGGTTCGGTAGCAGTCGCCGTTGGGGACAACAACACGCTTTCAGCCGAAAACGGGTGCATCATCCTCATCTTTGACGATGACATAGACGAATCCTGCTCTTAGTACGAAATTCGGAAGAAACATTAGAGACCCCTCGCCTTTGGCGAGGGGTCTCTTGTTGACGGCAGGGTGTTGGGGCCCGTTTGGCGGCCAGGTGGGCCGGACCTGATCTGCACACACTGGAGCTAACTCATAGTCAGCCCCAGGGCTCCGCAGGAACATCCGAGGGCCATATAAGTTAACGCATGTTAACAACGGTGGTCAAGCAGGGTTCTGACTGCATCTGCAAAGCCCACGTAAACAGCGAACGTTGGTCGTCTGACCGACTGAAAGTTCCACCCAGCAGGGGAGGGCAGTTGCCGTTGAGGTTCATGCGTTACACAAGGTGACTGCCAGTCCCAATCACCCTGCTAGAATCCCGGCACTCCCGGCGTGATTTGAATGTCTGAACCTCAATGAAGGGGATCTAAGATGAGGAAGTTCTTATTTGGACTTGTCGCGCTCGCAGTAGCTCTGACTGCCACCGCCGTAACAAGCCAGGCCGCGTTAGCCGGTTCAGCCGCTGCTGGTGGCAACGTTTGCATCTCTGTCAACGGTCACACCGGCGGAAACCCGAATGGGACTGCAGAATGTGTTTCAACCGATGGTGGATCGGAAGTCAACCGAGCTATGGCGTTCGGAGACGGAGCCAGAGCATCTACTGGTGAGGGTACCGGCAATACGGCAATTGCCAGCGGAGACTATTCTCGGGCAACTGCACGAGGGAATGACAACACGGCTTCGGCAACTGGAACATTTGCAACAGCATCGGTAACCGGTTCAGGCAACACATTAGTGGCCGATGGTGAGGGCGCGCTCGCCGCTGCATCTGGTAAAGGTAACGAGGTATATGCAATCGGCGATAGCGCCACATCAATCGCCGTAGGTTCTAACAACACCACTACCTCGATAGGTGATGCGTCCACTTTCGCTGCCGGGTCCGGGAACACGCTTACAGCCACTGGAGATGGGTCGAAGGCGGATGCATTCGGGGATGACAACACGGTCACTGCTACCGACGGGTGCAGCATCGTTGTGTTCGGAGACGATACAGACGTTTCGTGCCCGTAACGCGAGAGTCGTACGAAGCTAAAGGGACCCCTCGCTACAGAAGGCGAGGGGTCTCTTTTTGATGGCTAGGTGAGTTGGGGTCCGTTAGCACGGAGGTGGGCCGGACCTGTTCACTCACTCAGTTTGATCACCAGCTTGCCAAAGTTGGCTCCGTGCAGCATGCCGATAAACGCCCGTGGCATGTTCTCGAAGCCTTCGACGACATCCTCTTTGTACTTGAGCGTGCCTTCGGAAACCCAATGTGACAGTCGCTTCAGTGCCGCAGGATGCTGCTGATTGAACTGGTAAACAAGGAATCCTTGCATCTTTGCCTGGGCAACTAGCAGCGCCCGTAGGTTACGAGGTCCCATTGCCTGCTCAACATCGTTGTACTGAGCGATCTGCCCGCAGATGGCGATCCTTGCGCCGGTCGCTAGGTTTTCGAGCACGGCATCAGTGGTCTCTCCGCCAACGTTGTCGAAGTAGCCGTCGATGCCATCTGGACACAACTCCGCAAGGCGCTCTGAGACGTTCTCCGTCTTGTAGTTGATTCCGGCATCGAACCCCAACTCTTCGACGATGTAGTTGATCTTCTCATCCGAACCGGCTGTACCAACAACTCGGCATCCGGCCATCTTTGCAAGCTGTCCTACAACGCCCCCAACCGCTCCGCTGGCGGCTGAGACCACGAACGCCTCTCCTGGCTTGGGATCAATAACGCTGAAGGTCCCGAAATAGGCCGTGAGCCCTGGCATTCCCAGAATGCCCAATGCCGTAGAGACAGGTGCTACTGACGGATCCACCTTGCGAACCGCTGAGACATGCGCGGTGGCATATTCCTGCCAGCCCGTGCGGGTTACGACGTGATCACCCGGTGTGAAGCCGTTTGCTTTGCTCTCAACAACAACTCCGACGCCTTCACCGGTCATCACCTCGCCTATCGACACTCCCGGCGTGTAGCTCTTCCCCGCGTTCATCCGTCCACGCATGTAGGGGTCAAGTGACAGGTATTCGATTTTGATGAGCAGCTCACCGTGCCGCGCCACAGGCAGTTCAACCTCTTGAAGGCTGAAGTCGGATTCCTCAGGGAACCCGCTCGGACGCGCCGCCAAAGTCCATTGTCTGTTGATCTCTTCAGGCATTCCTTGCCTCCTATTTGCGACAGTATGACTGCAGTTTGTGAATATCGCTGGCAACAACTTTTTCGCGTACAGGATAGCCGCTGGTTGCTGGCATAGAACGACGATATTGGTCAACCCATGTGATCCGGTACCGTGCGGAGAAAAATCCAGTATGTTCTACGAATATCGGCGTAACAGGCCTCGAAAACAATGAAAACGTCGATAAAAATTCAATTGTCGTTGATTTTGCAGCCAGTTCAAGTGAAACAGCCGTAACCGTGTAATCGCGGGGTTGTTTTAGAAACTTTGAAGACCGAAAAATGGGGGCCAGCACGTACAACCCGGTATGGGGCTGCCCGCTGCGGCAGTCAGGAGAAGCTGCAACAGTCTTATGGATGTAAATGGCCAGGTTCGACTTATTGCTCCCGGCAGAAAGTCAAACACATGACGGAGATAACCCGTCCGAAGCAGCACTTTGCTGACATCAACTCAAGCTTGAGCGATGGGGACTGCGAAGCAGATCCCGTTCCTGCCCTCTGGTACGAGGATGAAGACGACATGTACTCTGAATCTGGATTCATAGAGAGGTTCTGGCTTCCGCTCTCGATTGCGGTATTTGCCGGTTGGGGATCATTGTCATTCGTCCTGGTTAACAGCTTTGGTTGGTTAGTGATCCTGGCAATCGTTGGGGTGGTGGCGGCTGGTGTCGCCGGAGCGGTCGTTCTTGTAAAGGCTGGCGACAGGAACCAGGTTGAGGCTCCTGCCTCCCATTCCGTACCTTCTGCTCCTGCGGAAACTGCAGAGCGACAATACCGCAACGCCGCCTGAAATCTGGAAGCCAGATTCAGCCGTAAGGAAGACCTGGTGAATAGCCAGGTCTTTTTGTTTTAGAGCCCATGAATCCGGCGTACACGTAAACGAGTACCGGAGGTCGTAACGGTGTGATTCTCCAAGTTACTCAAGTTGGGGAATTTTCACGAAAAGTTGACAACCTGTTCACTTTGACAACAATGGCCCTTATGTTCGGCCTGGAGCGCGTAAAAAATCCGTTAACAGTCTCACCACTTAACTGTGTGAACGCTGCTTAAACGTGCTCGGGCATTGAGACAGGTGGCCATGGCGGATAAACAGACAAGCGATCAGCCTGATTCAGTCGCAAGCGGCAAGTCGACAGAGGACAAGGCGAACCTTCTCGATTCGCTGCCCGATTGCATGTTGATGGTGGATTCAGATCACAGAATTCTGACTGCTAACGCTGCCGCGATATCCACATTGGAACTCAATGCCGCCAACGTGACTCACAGTCTGCTTATCACCGCGATCTCAAAGCTCACTGACAGCGAAGGTGTCCAGCTCGATCTCGATGAGCCAGTTGACCGTGTGCTCTCAACTGGCGAAGCCGAGCTACTTGATGCATGGCTCGAGTGCGATATCAGCGGGTTGCCAGGGTCCGAAAGTGAGCTACGCAGGGTTTCTGTGACTGTTCTTCCTGTTCCGGGCCAGGAGGGAAAAGCTGAAAGGGTGGCCATCGCAATTGGCGGCGAGGCTATTCGCCAGCCGTATCGTCTGCGTGATGCAGTGCTGTCAATGGTGAGTCACGAGCTCAGGACACCTCTCCTGCACATAAAGGGATTTGTGAGCACCCTTCTGGAATCGGATATCCAGTGGGATGAAGAGACGAGGCTCGATTTTCTGCGCACGATCGATCGGGAAGCCGACCGTCTTACGTCTATGGTCAGCGATTTGATGGAGATCACCCGGATGGGTTCTGGTGAGCTGCCTCTTCATAGGGAGTACGCAGACCCTTACCTGCTCTCGTACGGCGCTATCGACTCCGCTTCACCGTTCATTCGCAAGCATCGAGTGATTGTGGACATTCCAGAGAACCTACCCAAGATTAATGTCGATGTTCTGCGGGTAACTGGTGTCCTCGTGAACCTGCTCGAAAACGCAAGTAAGTACTCCGAAGATGGGTCACGCATCGTGATCGATGCATTTGCAGATGAAAATGTGCTGACGTTCAGCGTTAGTGACCAGGGATCAGGAGTTCCGGAGAACGCTCTTAACAAGGTGTTCAGTATGTTCTACCGAGGGCAGCACCAGGGAAGACGTTCCACGGGTACAGGCCTGGGGTTGGCGGTCTGTAAATCGGTTGTAGACGCCCATCGCGGCAAGATCTGGGCGGAGAGTGAGAAGGACGTCGGTTCTACCTTCTATTTCACCATCCCACTCGATCAACCCCGGCAACGTTCGTCAAAAAAATCCAATCGAGCAAAGAGTACGAGGCGACAATCTCGTGCCCCCGGGCAGAAGGCAGGGTCGGCCCGCGGTGCGGTGAAGGCTATCGAGAGTTCTGCTAGCAAGAAGGTTGCAGCACCTGGGTAACTCAAATGTCAGGACTGGAGGCCATGTGAGCACCTTCTCTGTCAAACATTGTAAGCAGGACGCAACAGGACGAAAAATACAGTTTCAGCAAATGGAACAACTGCACTGGGAGCGAGAATGATGAAAGGCGACGGGCCCGTAGTGCTCGTTGTAGATGACGAGCCTGAAACCAGGAAATTCGTGGGTATGAACCTCACGGCCAAGGGTTTTCGTCCACTGCTCGCGGAAGACGGCACCGAGGCGCTCAAGCTGTTCGGTGAACGCCCGATCGACCTCGTGCTGCTGGATCTCGCGATGCCCGGACCGAACGGTGTCGAGGTATGTCGGGCGATCCGGCACAGATCTGACGTCCCGATCGTGATGCTGTCCGGCTACGCTCGCGAATCCGACAAGGTGAATGCTCTAGATCTCGGAGCTGACGACTATCTGACTAAGCCGTTCGGTGTAGCCGAGCTGGTTGCAAGGGTAGGAGCGGCACTCAGACGTAGCCAGGGCACAAGACCGGACTCTCCTTCAACGTATCGCTCAGACAGGTTGGAAGTTGATCTTGATGGGCACCGCGTTACCGTTGACGGACGCGAGACAGCACTCACCGCAACGGAGCTTCGATTGTTGTCGCTCCTCGTTCGCAACCGGGACCGTGTCCTGACGCACCGCTACATCTTGCAGTGTGTCTGGGGCAACTCGTTTGCAGAGGACCGTGAGTATCTGCGCGCTTACATGTATCGCCTTCGAAAGAAAATCGAGCGGGTGCCGGCGGATCCAGAGTTGATTCAAAACGTACCCGGGGTTGGCTATCGATTCGTTACTCGCGATGCTGTCCAAGTAGCCAACCTGAACTGACCGATCAGGCTCGACCACGCCATCGGAGCGCGTTAACATCAAAGGGATTGCTGAACCGCCGGACGACGGCGTTTAGTTTTTATTCACGGCATCAATAATCGCTTAACACCGCGTTCATTGCTGTCCGCAAATTTGCCCTGATATACGGAAGTACTGTCTACCTGCTATCAGGTACTTCGCTGCACGCAATCGATAACGAATCGATCAGAAAAAAAAGGCTTTAACTCAACTTGGCGGAAACAGAACCGATAGTGTTGGTAGCAGACGACGAGCCTGCAACACTCAAATACCTGGCGATTAACCTGCGAGCTCGTGGCTACCAGGTCCTGACAGCATCAGACGGTAATGAGGCGATGAAGATCTTTCGTCGCAAAGTTGTCGATCTGGCCATGCTGGACGTCACGATGCCGGGTCTGGATGGCTTCGAGGTTTGCCGCCAGATCCGAATGCTATCCAACATTCCAGTGATCATGCTCACCGCACGGGCGAGGGAAGCCGATGTTGTCGAGGCGTTCGACTGTGGCGCAGACGACTATGTGACGAAGCCCTTTGGCGTGAAAGAACTGCTTGCCAGGGTGCGTTCAGCCATTCGACGCTCGACGGGCAAGGCTGGTCCCGAGCCAGAGCCGGTCAACTACGGAGACCTGGTGCTTGACTACGGAGCCCGCCGAGTCTGGCATGCAGGTGCCGAGGCCAATCTCACAAGCACAGAGTATTCACTGCTCAGCCTGCTTGTCCGGAACACTGAAAGAGTCCTCACGCACAGGTTCATCCTGGAGTCTGTCTGGGGAGGTGAGTACTCCACCGAGAAGGAGTACGTGCGCGCGTACATCTACCGCTTACGCTCCAAGATGAATCTCGACCGCGATGGCTGTGAACACATCGTTAGCATGCCGGGTGTCGGATACATGTTCCGGGCCGGGGCTTCAGACAATTCGCAGGTACCTGCCGACGCCGTTGCCGCTGCTGCGGCCGATCAGTTGACAGCTGGCTCTCTTTAGTTGGATCGTCACCTAAGAAGCTGTTCTCCCGATCACGCATTGAGTGTGTGAAAGCGTCTGGTGTCGCTTGCTTCACCTGTGATTTCGTGTTTACAGAATTTTGACACCGGTGTGTGATGACCTGCGTTTCATAAAAGTCCGACCTTGGTCACCAGTTCCTCGCATCGTGATTTGAACGGACTCTCGTTCGATTCCTGGTTTCAAAGTGCCGCTCCGTGTCATCCGTTCTTGTTCGTGAGGTGCAGTTGCTATGACCTTTAAGGTCTGTGGTGACTACCCAACTGATACCGCCTCATTCATTCCCGCATGTCACACTTTTCTGGGGGATGGTTCTGTAATCGAACCTGGAGCACGAACGTGAGTGGGCCCCGTCCAATTCACAAACGTTCGACAAGGCAGGTCGTTCACAGATCAAGCATGGAGGCTGACCACTCAGTCTGCTAAAGTCTGCCGCCGATCGTAAGCGTGGAATCGAGAAATCAGTTCCGGGACAATATGAGCGAATCAAGACCTGAGATAGTCGTTTTCGGCGGAGGAACAGGTTCCTCGGTCGCTCTGTCAGGTTTGCGTGATCATGACGTCAACCTGACCGCTATCGTGACGGCCTTCGATAGCGGCGGAAGTTCTGGACGACTACGAGACGAGTTCGGGCACCTGTCACTCGGTGATATTCGGCAGTGTCTTGTAGCCCTGGCGGAACGCTCTCCCGAGACCGAAGCATTCAGGCTGGCGGCTCAGTACCGTTTCAGCGACGAGAGCAGTCTCAACGGCCACAACCTCGGCAATCTGTTTCTATCCGCTCTGACGGTCATGCACTCCGACATCGAGCTAGCTGTCGAGATGATGTCCAGCATGCTCCGCATCAAAGGCCAGGTGCTTCCGGTCTCGCTGGGCTCCGCAGATCTGTGTGCGGAACTCGTCGACGGCAGCGTACTTCGCGGGGAAGCGACGATTGACCTTCGCCGATTCGATCCGCCACCTATCAGGCGCGTTTATCTCGACGGCGAGCCAGAGCCTAATGTTCGTGTACTGGAGGCGATCAGGAACGCCGATGCACTTGTGTTTGGTCCGGGTGACCTTTACACCAGTGTCATCCCAAACCTACTTGTAGAAGGTGTTCTAGACGCAATTCGCCACTCCTCGGCGCAAACGATCTATGTCTGTAACGTTATGACGAAGCACGGAGAGACCGATGGGTTCGGTCCGGTCGATTTCGTTCGCGAGATGAGCTCCTATCTGGGCACGACCCCTGTCGATTCTGTCCTGATCAACAATCGACCCGTACCGCTCCAGCTAAGAGATATCTATTCAAAGGTGAAGGCTGAACCTGTCGCTCTCACTGATGAATCAGCTTCTGAGCTTGGCAACTGGTCTACGCGCCAGGTTTGCTTGCCGTTGATACAGATCGGTGTCCCTGACGGTGAAGATGAACTACGCGTTCGGCACGATCCAGAGGCGCTTGCAGCGGCGATTCTCGACCTTGTTCACAGCTTCAAAGACCTCAAGAACGAAACGCTAACAGGTAGGGAATACAGCCGTGCAGCAGATTAAGCTGCCGGTCAACGCCTGCTTGACCCTATATCACCATGCAGTTGGCTCGGAGACTGCGGTCCGACTTACTCAAGGCCTCGAAACTGTGGACCTGTAAGAGAACTGGCTTCAACACATGAATGGTGCGGATGAGTAAAACCGGAAAAATCTCAATAGCTGCGATCGTCGCCCTCGTCGCTGCCACGGCGAGCTTTCTTGCTGTGCTCGCATTCGGCACTAACCTGCGTGCATATACGGTTCAGGGCGGCAGCATGGAGCCCGCGTATCAGGCAGGAGACCTGATCATCACAACGACTTCTGGTGCCGAGCGTGTTCAGCCGGGTGAGATCATCGTGTTTATCGCCGACTGGGCATCCGCGAAGTATGAGAACAGGGTTGTCCACCGCGTTTCTGCCGTAGGAACCATCCAGGGACTGCCGGTCGCTTACACGAGAGGCGATGCCAACAATGTTGCCGATCCGAGACCGGTTGACCTCACAGGAGACGTGAGGGTCGTCATGTTCAGCATCCCAGCCGGTGGTACCTGGCTGGAGATGCCAATCGGACCATTCGCAATTGCTGTTCTGGCAACACTCGGTGCCGGAATCGCCGGACTTATTCTCCTGACGGGTCTCCCGGCAATTGGTAGAGGCCAACGTCAGCCGAAGGTACTGAGTCCTCAACTCACCAAGAACACCTTGCTGGCGACCGACCTTGTTGCCGGTCACCAGCACGTTGCTCAGAGCTTGCGATTACCGGCGCCCGCATTGCCTGTGCGGCGCATCAAGTAGAAACCTCCGACGAGCATCGCCATCGCCAGCGCTACCGGCAACAGCATCGTCCATGGCGGCACACCTGCCCGGTTGCTTTCACCTTCTCCAGCGGCACCACTATCGCTAGGGGCGCCGAGTAAGGCAAACGGGTCGCCTTCCTCTATCTGGACGGATGCCTGGACCGGCTCGGTGGTAATCTCACCGGACTCGACCGCGGCGTGGAACTGTTGGGCTGTTGTTCGGTAGGCCACAGCGGGGTTGTGATCCTCTGCTGCAGCGATGACCGTCACAGACGCCCCGCTCTCACCGGCAGGAACTGCTAGCTCAACTGGTCTCGTCGTGCCACTTTCTTTCCAGTACGCGTAGCTCTCACTGCTTTCATCAAACTCAACCTGTACCAGGATGTCGGCATCAACTCCTGCCGTGTCGATGTCAACGTAGGAACCGGCAAATCCTACAGCTGAGGATCTCGGGATCATTTCAGAGAAGTTGGTCCCGGCGACGGTCACCGCAGGATGAGCGGAACCACCAATCTCGCCGTCGGTCTCTTCGTTCCATTCACGGTTGCCGTCGAGATCGTCGAAGAAGCCATGTCTGATGAAGATCTGGTCGATCTGTTCTTGCGTGGCGTCAATCGAACCGTCATTGTCAACGTCTTTTCCAGCGAACTCTCTTGAGAGAGCCTCGTGGAGTTCCTTGACCGTCCTCACATAGTCTGATCTCGCACCCCAATCAGCAGTGATGGCGCGCATCAGGTCAGACAGTTCAAGATCGATCCCATCGTCATCTGTCGCTGCCGGTCGACCGGGAACGGCGTTCACGTCGCTGAACTCCACTCCTTCGGGAGCGGCGACATAGAAGACTCCAGTCTGTCCCGGGCCCAGGGAGTCTGGTCTGACGGCAGTTACCTGAGTGAAAACAGCGTTTCCGTCATCGTCGATCAGATCGACGGTGACCTCAGGGCCATGCGTGACCTTAGTGCCAAGGTTGCGCACACGGCCGATGGCAAAATTGCCGTTCTCAGCCTCAAGTGCTGAGACCGATTCAACGTCAAGTTCCAGTGGCGGGTTTGCGTAGTCCTCAGGACCGTCCTCGAAGTCAAGCAACAGCCCCGCTAACGTGAACTCCTCCCACCAGCCAACAGCTTCCCACGGCATGCGGTCGTCTTCGATGTCGTACTCGGCGCCAATCTTGTACCTGTGCGGATTCGCCGCCTGATCGATGTGCTTCGAGACCATCACCGAATAAAACTCAGCGAATCCCTCAATGAAAGAGTCGGTTGTTGTTTCGTTGCGGTAGTAGCCGCCATGGTTGTGGTCTCCGATGTGGATCGGGATCTGATTGTTCAGTACGTCGGCATGGAACACGTGTCCGAACTCGTGATACTCACGATTGTCCGGTGTCCCGCGGTAGTCGATCTCGCTGGTCGGAAAGCCGAGGGCCATATAAGGCTGATCGACAAAACGGCCGGTAGACGATCCGGAGTAAAAGGCGAACTCAGCAACTCCTGTGGGATCACAGAACAGCTCGCTGGAGTCACACCATGCATAGACCGGAATCGGCAGCCCATAATCCATCGGAGCTTCCAACAACTCTGCAAGCGCCGCGGCTCGGTTGAAGTTCTGGTAGAGCTCAACGATCGCTGGCCATCGGGCCAGGTTTTCATCTGATGCGGAATAGTTTTCTTCAAGATTCCAGATGTCGAAGTTGACTTCGCATATGCCGTTCACGGGCTCGATAACCGAAAGGTCACGAGACAACGTCACTCCGGCCTGGCCAGCCAGAATTCTGAAGAATGGCTGTGTGCGACCGCCATCTGTCGGCGTCAGTCGCACAGTGCCACCGGCCTCAACTGGCTCCTCGAACCTGTACGTACCTGCTCCATTTGACGAAGTGCTGGCGATGAAAGACCTGGTGACGTCATGCACCGACATCTGGATCAGAGGAACGGGAACTCCGTTCGCATCTGTGATGCGGCCCTGAACCACGCATGAACCCTGCGGCACGTCTGCAGATGCAATGGGCTCTCCAAAGCCTCTTGGGCCGTCATTCGGTTCGTCTGGCTCGTTCGTTGGCGTGGCCATAACGGTACCGGGCGTGTTTCCTGATCCTGTTCCTTCAGAACCGCTGCCACCCGTGCTTGAAGAGCCTGGTCCTTCAGAGCCGGTCTGCGGTGTGCCGACTGAGTTCGGATCGTTCGGATCCGCGGTGGTGTTGGGGTTCGCCACGATGGCCTGTGACGGACAGGGTTCAGATACCGATCCCGCGGCTCCCACAAGATTCGAAGCAAGCGTTTGCATGGCGTTCGCGTATCTGGTCTGACCTGCGTAATCTGCTCTTGCCTGTCCCTGTGAGCCGTAATAACTGCCTTCAACGGTGAACACGCCTGGAGTAACCGACGGCGGTAATCCGCAGCCGCGTTGAAGAACTCCAACTGGACCTGTTTCAGTCCACGTCACCGAAACTTCGGCTGAGACAGATTTGGAAGGCGAGAGTACGTACTCGCAATGCAGTACGAACACGCTGCCTCTTGCCTCAACCTCGCCGTCGGAGGCTAAGGCGAGCCCGACGATATTAGCGGGGCATACCACTCCAGCTTCGTTAGCCGAAGAAGTCTGCTGCCCACCGCCGAAGAAGTCAGTCAGCCACGGCGTGCCCAATGCACCACCGGTGATCAGCAACGCTCCGGCAATAGCAAACATCATCATCGATGAAGACCTTCTAGATTTCTTTCGCTTGATGTAACGCCTTGAAGGCTCTGGTTCTTGAAACATGATTTAGGCCAGTTCCGCTACTAAGCCTGCTTATGCAGCCTGCTCTGTTGCGATTGTTGGTTCGCTTCCTTCACCTGTCTCTTCGTGACTTGACGACGGGTTTGATCGCAGAGGGATTTCAAACTCCACGGTCGTCCCTTCGCCGGGGACGCTGCTGACACTGATATGCCCGCTATGTCCTTCGATGATCTGTTTTGTTAGTACCAACCCGATTCCGGCACCTTCAACACGCTGTGTTTGCGGATTGTCGGCACGCCAGAACATTTCAAAGATGTGTTGTTGATCCTCTTCGGAGATGCCAATGCCTTCGTCATTCACTTGGACTTTGAGCTGATCGGCCGTTACTGATGCGGCAAGACGAACAGTCGCTCCGTTAGATGAGTACTTCGACGCGTTCCCGACCAGATTCGAAAACACCTGCACCAGCCTGCCTCGGTCACCTTCCATTACTCCCAGATCCGGGGGTGCATCGATCTTGAGTTCCTGTCGACGGACTCTGAGGTCATGAGATAAAGACTCAGCAACTTCATTGATCACGGGCCAGATCTCGAACTCGTCGTAAATAATCTCCAGCGCGTCCACCTTTGAGCCTGATGCGTGCGCCAGGTCGCTTACCAGCCGGGCCATCTGCTCTCCGTTTCGCCGAGCAGTGCTCAACTGATCAACCTGCCGTCCGGTTAGGTTTCCGCTGCGGTTGCGCAGGACCAGTTCCAGGAAAGAGACCATTGAGGCGAGCGGGTTGGATAGCTCGTGTGAGATCGCAGAGATAAAACGCGAACGGGACTGATCAAGCTCACTTAACTCACGGTTCCTCTGTCCCAGCGCTTCTTGCTGTTCACGTTCCAGCGCCAGGGCTGTCTCATTACGTCGCCAGATGCGCAGATCAGCCATCAACACGAAAGCAAGCAGGATGAGGAAAACTCCGCTGAGACTGATCAAGGTCGTCTTCATCACAGTGCTTCTCGACTCACCAAGAAGGCTCGTAACACCGGGTGGGACTGGACGTGAAACACCTAGGACCTGAACAGGCTCGCCGGATGTCTCACCAACCAGCGGTACGAACGTCACAACAAGATCAGAGACACTGTTCGGACTTGACGACAAGATGGTGGCGTCCCGGACGATCCCGGAATCAGTCTCACCGTTCAATACTTTGGCCAGACTTTCATCTGTCAGGGAAGAGGCCATCGGGCCTACCAGTGATGAAGACCAGAGACGGTCACCGTCAGTCCCGTAGACGGCCAGGTCGGTGATGTCGAGAGCTTGCAGCACAGTTGGTGCGGTAACTTGCAAGGTCGTCGAGTTGAATGCGGGCGTCAAAACGACTTCTGAAGGCGCGCCGAGCAATGGTGGCCGCACAGGCTCTGGCGCCGCTTCTTCAGACAGCAGCTGACTGACGAGTGTCGCGATGAAGTGCGCATCTCTTTCGGATTGCGATTCGGTCAGCTGCAAAAGGCTGCGTTCAGCAGAGGCGGCTGTCAGCGAATTGACAGCTACAGCTCCAGCGCCGATGGTCATTGCGCTGAAGAGCACGAAAACAATTGTCAGTTGAAATCGTTTCATATTCGGTGCGCTGAGCCTGGGTGCCCTCGAAGGAGTACTCACCGCTAGCGTCGGACCTCCACAACCTGTGCGAAAACAAATTCATCACCGTCGTAAAGCTCGTACTCGAACGAGTCCCGGGGTTCACCTGAACTATCAGGGATGTACACGATCTTGTTGATACCGACGATCTCAGCTGTTCCATGCGCGGGATTTGTGGCTATGAGGAGGACCGGTCTTCGAAGACCGCTTAGCGTTCGCGAACTCACTGAGATCGTGATTTCACTGGGTTTCACTTCGGGGGTCGCCGAATTGAGGAGTTCGAGGATTTCGTCGATGGTGGGTTCGTCCGACGTTTCTGTCGGTTCGATTTCCTGGGCAGCCAGAGAGCTTGAGGATTCTCCATCAAACAGGCGTTCGAGCCGCTGTTCTACCTCAGCTGCGTCGAGATCAGATATCTCGTCCGGAACCGTAACGTCAGCCATGTCATTACCTCCGCCGTTATCGGTGGATGGCGCCCCCTGGGCAGGTCCGCACCCGACTGCAAACACCAGAAGTGTCAGGGCACCTATCGCATAGCTTTGGTACCGCCGCACTTGAGGCAGTCTGATCGTTCCTGGAAGCAGGGCAGATCTTCGTGAGAATGTCCGACTGTTGATCTTCGACAATAGAGAACCCGCTACGCTAATCAGACGCACCATGACCTGCGTCCCGGCACGCCTGCTCGCGTGCACGTCCTCTAGCCTCCATGATTGGCCCAAAAAGCACACTGGTGGTGGAACACACCGGTCATGGTTGTGAGCCACTCCGTGTGCTATCGGTTGGATTACGGAGTGGAGGGAGACTCCGCAGTTGGAGTGAGTGCCAATCCACACTGAGATCGACTGGTCCGTGTGCGGCACGTTTGCAGCCGGAGTGAACCCTCGCTGACTTGCGGCCGAGGTGCGATCGGCACTGTGCGTCGACCTCGGCTGATGCAGTGGTAGTCTGTGCCAGCAAAGTGCAAGGTCGATTCCGCAACCTGCATTCGATCAACGCCATTCGAGGAGTCAAGCATTGGACCAGACAGGCCCAACTACCGGAATGCCACTGTCCGGGCTGCGAGTCCTTGACCTGACACGCGTCAGATCCGGGCCTACATGTGTGCGCCAACTGGCTGACTGGGGCGCCGATGTGATCAAGATCGAGGCTCCACCAGACGGGAAAGAGGGTCTTGGCGGCGACCGCGATGGCTTCGATTTTCAGAACCTGCACCGAAACAAGCGGTCGATCACGCTCAACCTGAAGGCAGAACAGGGCAAAGAGGTTTTCTTCAAACTGGTCGAGAAGGCCGACGTGGTCGTCGAGAACTTCAGACCAGGCGTTAAGTTCCGGCTTGGCATCGACTACGACTCGCTTGCGAAGATCAATCCCCGAGTCGTGCTTGGAAGCATCTCTGGCTTTGGCCAGGACGGTCCCTATGCGAACCGACCTGGGTTCGACCAGATTGCGCAGGGCATGGGTGGCCTTATGTCAATAACAGGTGAACCCGGCGGTGGACCGCTGCGGGTTGGAATACCGATTGCGGATCTTTGCGCCGGTATGTTCTGCGCCCAGGGAATACTCCTGGCGTTACTGGAACGAGAAAAGTCAGGCAAAGGGCAATGGGTGAAGACCTCTCTACTTGAGGCGCAGATACAGATGCTGGATTTCCAGGCGGCCCGATATCTAAAAGATGATGAAGTGCCGGTTAGCGCCGGTAACGATCACCCGACGAGTATCCCGACCGGTGTGTTTCCTACCTCCGATGGCCACATAAACATCGCCGTGGCCGGGCAGGAGATCTACGAACGATTTTGCAATGCTATCGGTGCAGAGAACCTCATCACGGATGAGCGATTCGCCACAGCCGCGGCACGGTCAGAGAACCGCGTTGAGATGAACACTGCGATTGGCGAAGTAACTTCGAAAAAGAGTTCAGAACACTGGATAGACCTGCTTAACGATGCCGGTTGCCCATGTGGGCCGATCAACTCAATGGACCAGGTGTTCGCTGACCAGCAAGTGCAACACCTCGGCATGGCCGTTCCCGTCGACCATCCTCGTCTTGGCGAGTTCGAGATAGTCAACCAGGCGATCAAGATGAGCCGCACCCCGTCATCAGTACGCACCGCCACTCCCGAGCAAGGTGAACATACCGACGCAGTGCTAGCCGAGCTTGGGTACGATTCAGAGGCGATAACAGCATTTCACAAGTCCGGCGTCGTTTAAAGCACATAAAAGTCCATCAATTGAGACAGTCCAAACTTCGAGCAGAGATGACCCAATTACAACTCAAGACAGACCGGATGATCGCAAGCGTTGAGAACGGCGTCGGTTGGATGACGTTCAATCAGCCTGAGAAGCGAAACGCAGTCTCTTATGACATGTGGACTGCTATCCCGGAGATCATCTCCAACTTTGCCGCTGATCCCGCGGTGCGCGTGGTGGTCATGACCGGTGCTGGGGACAAGGCATTTGTATCGGGCGCCGACATCTCCGAGTTCGAGGAGAAGCGGAACACTCCCGAGCAGGTCGAGGTGTACGAGCAGGCGACAGCTGCGGCCAACGGGGCTCTCCGCGAACTCCAGAAGCCGCTGATCGCCATGATCCGTGGTTACTGCGTCGGTGGCGGACTTGCTATTGCCCTCACTGCCGACTTGCGGATAGCTGCCGAGGATGCACAGTTTGCTGTGCCCGCTGCAAAGCTTGGTCTTGGCTACGGCTACGGTGGCATCAAGGAACTAATGCATCTCGTTGGACCGTCATACGCCAAGGAGATCTTCTTCACCGCCCGACGTTTTGACGCCGAGGAAGCCATTCGGATGGGCCTGGTAAACAGGGTTGTTCCGGTTAATGACCTTGCATCTGAAACAGCCACATATGCAGAGATAATTGCCGGGAACGCGCCTCTTACTGTCAAAGCTGCCAAAGCGGCTGTGAACGAAGGCACGAAAGACCCATCAGAGCGAAACCTGGATGCCGTCGATGCGATGGTCAAAGCGTGCTTTGACAGCGAGGACTACATCGAAGGTCGTCGTGCCTTCATGGAGAAACGGAAGCCAAACTTCCAGGGTCGATAGCGTTCGGGAATCAAGATTTCAGGCTTGATTCGTCCAGATCTGACAGCCAGCCCGTCTCTCCACCAGCAGCCTGTTCATATTCAAGAATCGCTGATTTCACGTTTTTGACGGCTTGGACGGCTGCCTTATATGTGAATTTTGCACCGAACTCAGACTCATTGCCGTGAATCGACTTCACGGGTGTTGTCAACTCTGGTTGAAAATGCATCACGAAGTTTCTGAGTTTGAACAGAGCGATGACGTCAGCCCAGGGATTTGTGCCGAAATCAGTCGAGAAGCCGGAACTGTTTGATTGGATCTCTTTCCATTTGTCCTTAATAACGGGTTTCTGGTTTCGATCGAAAGCAATCCAAGCATCCTGTCCGAGGAGGGTCATGCCTACGTCGTTGGTGTATGACTCCATCGCGGCAGCAGCGAGAATGACTGCTTGAACGGACGCTGCGATTTCAATCGGGTGATGCGCCTCACCCGTCTCGCCGTGTGCGAGTGAGGCCTCGGCGGCATGATCCCAAGCGAGCGGCAGAAGCATCATGTGGGCGCGATGTCTCAACTTTATGGAAACGGTGCTCCTAGGCACTGGTATGTTTCCGCTAAGAGAGATTTTTGTAGTTTTTGACATGAATCGCGATGTACGTGGTCTCGTTAGGGTTGATACGCAGCAGACTCTGACGCTGAAGTTTATCGCTATCGTTGTTGGCCGCTGATCCCTGGCCTATCCCCCAGTCAGCCAGTTCCACCAATCCTCGACGAGTTCGGTCGCGCTGTAGTCGTCCAGGTACTGTCCGCCGTGCAGCACCCACTCCTGGCCCATCTTCAGTGCCAGCGCGATCAGGAACAGCGCAGCCACCCGGCGCCAGGTCAATTCGAAATTCGGCCACCAGTGCTTCTGCGCTGCTATGCCAACGAACCAGAACTCAAACACGTTCGGGAAGAACAGCAACACCGTGCGCGACTGAGCAGCTTCGAACGTAATCACGCCAACAATCCTGAACACGAACAACGCCACAGCAACGCTGCGAGCAGGGCCGTCCCAGCGCAGTGCAACGATCAAGAACGTCATCATGTAGACAAGATCAAACCACTTGTCGAACGACTGGTAGTCGCCGCGGCCACCAAGGTCCAGCCATCCAAACAGGAACAGGTCTGAGAAGTCGATGAGTATCGCGATGAGCGACCCGACAAAAGCCCAGCGCAATACCGGCAGTGAACCGCCGATGCGGATCAAGCCGACTATGAGCTGTTCAAGAGTCAATCACTCGCCCTGTCAAGAAAACCATCGATCCCCGGCAGTTTACGGTTTAACTCCGCAGCCGGACTCCCGTCCTATCGCACATCGGTACAATCACCGCCAATCAGCCCTGCATTCCCAGCACTCAAGGAGCTCCGACCGATGAAGATCACTGACATCAAGACCTTTCTCATGATGGCAGGCGCGCCGAAGTCGATGTCAGGTGGCAAGACAGGCACCGCTAGTTGGAGCAGCCGGAACTGGTGCTTTGTAAAGGTCTACACAGATGAAGGGATCGTCGGCATCGGGGAGGGCAGTGGATGGCCGCGGGTGATCCAGACCGCCATCGAGGACATGCGGCCCATTCTCATTGGTGAGGACGCGGGAAACATCGAACGCATCTGGCAGAAGATGCTCGTGTCGACCATGGGCAACGGAATGACCGGAACACCTGGCTCAGGTGCCATGAACGCCATCGACATGGCCCTTTGGGACATCAAGGGAAAGGCGCTCAATACGCCAGTCTGGAACCTTCTTGGTGGCAAAGTGCGAGACCGTATTCGCGTTTACGGTCATGCTTCGACTCCAGAACGCGCCCTTGAGCTGAAAGAGCAGGGCATCACGGGCATTAAAGCTGGTGGAGTCAGCCGCACGGTCGATAAGGTTGAGGCGATCCGAAAAGCGGTTGGCGACGAGATCGACATCATGGTCGACGCTCACGGCCCGCCCTGGTTCACCACCAAGGACGCCATCATGGTTGGAAAGGCCTTAGAGCAGTTCAACCTGCTGTTCTACGAAGACCCTGTACCGCCGGACAATATGGACGCCCTCCGCCGGGTTCAGGACAACGTCGATATCCCGATTGCCGCAGGAGAAAGACACTCGCACATCTGGGGCGTCCGGCAGCTCATCGAGGACGAGATCGTCGATGTCGTGCAGCCCGACTCAGGGCGAATTGGCGGCATCTCCCAGTTGATGAAGCTCTCAGCTATGGCCGAAGCACACTTCATCACGGTTGCACCTCACTCCGGCTCGCTTGGGCCTATCGCCGAGTACGCCGCAATCCATGTGCTCGCAGCAATTCCTAATGCACTGATACTTGAGCGTGTGCACGACGATGTACCGGCAAGATACGAGGTCGTCGACCCGCATCCGGAAACCGTGAACGGGTACATCGAGGTACCAGACCGACCGGGCCTTGGCGTCGACATCGACGAGGACGTTGTGGCGAAGTACCCGTCGCAGGGCAACACCGTCAGGGCTGGCTCACCGAGCGATGACGCATACGAACCCGGCACCTTCGACGAACACGTCTACTACCAGGCTCGCTACCGCCGCCAGAAGACAATGAGGCGTGTGAGATAGGGCGGCACTCTCATACGGTTCAGCTCTAGTAGTTGAGATGAAGCCTCCTGAAAGCGAAACATTTCGGCTAGTTCCGAAAGCCGAGTTGCACCTGCATCTCGGCGGAACGATGACCGCTGATGTATTCGCACAACTGGTCGAGAAGTACAGGTCGCGAGGCGAAGACCACTGGCAGAGTTCGATTCGCGCGGCGAACATCGGACTGCACCCAGCACTCGAACGACATGTGAAACTCGGTGTTTCTCCAGACACTCCATCTGATCTACTCGACTTCTCGGACTTCGATGGCTTCCTGGACGTCTTCGCCGTCATGTCGAACTACATGCGAGAGCCTGACGACGTTGCTCTGGTAGCTCGTTCTGCGTTCGAAAAACTTGTCTCCATCAACGTCGTCTACGCAGAGATTGAGATCACGTTGAGAGATGATGTCCGCAGCACGCACGAAACAGTCGAAGTGTTGGATCAGTTGGCACGAGAAGCGCCGTTGCACATCAAATGGATCGCCGGGCTTTCCCGATACCAGGGCGGTGAAGGCTCGCTGAGGACAGTCCGCAACCTTCTAAGCGCGAAACCAGGGAGCGTGGTCGGGATAACCATGGGCGGAGAAGAGACAGCGCATGGCCATGCCGAGCACGCACCAGCCTACGCACTCGCTCGTTCTGAAGGTCTGGGACTCAGCGTTCATGCCGGCGAGACTGCAGGCGCAGATAGCGTCAGGCAAGCACTCGACAGGCTCAAGGTGGACCGTATTGGCCACGGCATCCGTACGGTCGAGGACGATGCAGTGCTTAATCGGGTGATTGAAGAGCAGATCCCTTTAGAGGTGTGTCCGACCAGCAACCTGTTGACTGGCGCCGCTAAGTCACTTGAGGGACATCCGATGCGGCAGCTATTTGATGCGGGAGCCCTCGTCACACTCAACTCGGACGATCCAGCCTTCTTCGGTTCAGACCTGCTTGGTGAGTACTCGAAACTCGAACAGTCAGGCTGGAACCTTGCTGATCTCTTGGACATCGCCCGAAATGGATTTCGAGCTGCCTTCTTGCCGGATGCAGAGAAGCACAATTACCTGAAACGCGTAGATGATGCCAGCAACCTCGTGAACGACCGGTGATTAGTTCGCTCCCGACTCCTACTACGGGCATGGGGTTAGCCTGGAAGGTGATGCCGAGGGGCGGACTCGAACCGCCGACACTTGGATTTTAAGTCCATTGCTCTATCAAATGGCTTTGTTGATGGGGCTATGTGCTAGAGATGATGGCGTCCATCTCGCAACGGAAGCAAAGTCAGCTAACCATTGATTAGTATGCTAAACATATGTATGCTAAGTAAATGGCAGATATCGATTCCAGTCACCGCAAGACTATCCGGAACACCGCGAGCTTCCGGATCGCCCAGCTGGCTGTGGCGCACAGGCGTCTCGCTGACTCTGTTCTCAGGGGACTTGGACTGCATGTTGGGCAAGAGATGTTGATGAACGCACTTTGGGAAGAGGGCGCTGAGATCAGTCAGAGTGAACTCGCTGAACGTCTAGGGGTCAAACCGTCGACGATCACGGTTTCTCTCAGGGCGCTTGAGAAAGCCGGGTTTGTAGCACGGCGGCGAGATTCAGACGACCAGCGGGTGATGTTGGTTCAGTCGACAAAAACCGGAAACGCGTTGCAGAAGCAAGTCAATGAGGCCTGGGAAGAGCTCGAGATGAAAACAATCGGCGGGCTAACCGGTGTCGAGGTCGAACAGTTCAATAACTTGCTGACGAAAGTGACAAATCGCCTGGGTCCTTAGGACTTCGGATACCACCTGGATCTAGTTAAGCAAATGTTTAGCATACTAAGGAATATTTCCAATGTTTGATTTGAACGTACTTGTGATCGGCGCAACTGGACAACAAGGCGGTCAGGTTGCTCGGAATCTTTTGAGAAAGGGCCACACAGTGCGAGCGCTTGTGCGGGATCCCGGTTCAGCGAAGTCAGCAGAACTGAAGGCTCTCGGGATTGAACTTGTTCCAGGGGATTTCAGCACCTTCCAGTCACTCAAGACTGCCATGGCGGGAGTCGACTCTGTCTTTGCTATCGGCACACCATTTGCTGGCATTGAGGCAGAGGTAGCAAGCGGGAAAGCGCTTGTGGATGCGGCCTCAGAAGCTGGAGTAAACCACTTTGTCTACTCCTCGGTCGCCGGTGCAGATCGTGATACCGGTATTCCGCACTTCGATAGCAAGCATCAAGTGGAGAATCATGTTCGATCCTCTGATCTGAACTGGACCATTGTTGCCCCTGTCTTTTTCATGGACAACGTTCTATTCCCCTGGAACCTCGCCGATTTTGAGCGCGGAGTGTTCCGTCAGGCCTTAAAGCCAGATACGACCTTGCAGCTAATCTCCGTGGAAAACATAGGGCAGTTTTCTGCAGCTGTCATAGACGTTGGGGAGAGGTTCTTTGGTCAGCGAATCGAAATTGCGGGCGACGAGTTGAACGGCGTTCAAATGGCGGCCGCGCTCGCAGCGTCGACGAACCTGGAGCTTGAGTTTGAATCCCAATCACTGGCAGAGGTCGGTGCACAGTTTGCTGACATGGGACTGATGTATCAATGGTTCGAATCGACCGGATTTGAGGTCGATATTTCCAGGTTGAGATCGGAGTTCCCGGAAATTACCTGGACTGATTTCGCTACCTGGGCCGACCGCGTTGAATGGCCGGAATTCATAAAGATCTAGTTCACCCAAATTCGCTTGGAAGGAGCCATTCATGACCGATTCGATCAACGTTCTAATCCTGGGACGGCACCCGAGCCTTTCAAAACATGTGCTCAGCATCCTGGCTAAGGCGGGTTACACAGGAAACAGTAGCCACACGGTTCAAGGAGCAATCGATCTTGCTGCATCTGAGCACTTTGATGTGCTCTTGCTTGGCGGGGCTGTTACCTCAGAAGAAGAGCGCCTGGCCGTGGCGGGAGTGACGAAACACCTGCCTGATATCAAGGTCAAAAGACGAGATCTCAACTCCAATTCAGGTCCTGTCGAACATGTCCGTCAGGCTCTGGCCGAGATGTAACCGAGGAGTAGCTAGAGATGGTGCCGAGGGGCGGACTCGAACCGCCGACACATGGATTTTCAGTCCATTGCTCTACCAACTGAGCTACCTCGGCCCGGAATGCCAGCGGTGTCACTGGCCCAATCTGCCGAGCGGAGAGCCGGTTATTCGCCGGGATGGCGGAGCTCCGTTGCGACTGGCAGGGCGGTAGAACATCGTATGCGCTACGGCTTGCTCAGGCAAGCAGATTATTGAGCGACGGGTGACAATCTGCGGACAGTCCGTTGCTATAATTCCGCCTCGAAGCACTCATGAGTCTCGCTCAGAATACGGGTTCGACTCCAGACAACGTCGTGCCGGACATTCGCCCCCAATAGCCTAGGAACTCACTTACCCATGCCGACACTGATCGTCGCATCTACATCGGACGGCGCTGGCAAGACTGCACTTACAGCGGCGCTGACCGATTACATGTCACAAGGTTCAAAAAAGGCGACTGCTGTAGCCGGCTGGTCTGGTTCCGGCGAATCAGCGCTAGGGGCAGTCCTGGAAGACAACGCTGCTAGCGAACCCCTGGGTGGCGGCTCGAGTACCCCGTCTGAGGTTGCTACGAAAGCGAAAGAACTGTCAGGCGACGGGGATGTCCTGGTAATCGAGGGCAAATCCGCCGACCACGTGGCGAATCTCGCTCTTGCAGAAGAGACAGACGGTCTTGTCCTGCTCGTCGCCAAAACCGAAGACGACGTGCTTGGCTCAGCGAGTTCCTACGGTAGTCGGCTCGCCGGAGTCGTAATCAACGGCGTGCAGCGTTACAAGTCACATGAGGTTGAATCCCGCCTCATTCCCGAGTTGGAGCAGGCTAACATTAACGTCATGGGCTGGCTGCCGGAAGACAGACGTCTGCTGGCTCCAACTTTCGGCCAGGTTGCTGATCATCTCTCCGCGGAAGTGATCCTCAATGAAGAGCAAGCTGACCGTCTCATCGACAACTTCCTGATTGGCGGCATGGTTCTCGATTGGGGACCTTTCTATTTCGGATCGCAGGAGAATGTCGGTGTCGTGGTCCGAGGTGACCGACCAGATATTCAGCTAGCAGCGCTCCAGACGGACACAGTTCGGGCGATGGTGCTGACAAAAGGCGCAAGGCCCGTTGAGTACGTCATCTATGAAGCGGGGCAGCGCGAAGTTCCTCTCGTCATGACTGACGGATCCACCGAGGAAACGACCGCAAAGCTGGAAGGTCTACAGCGAAGAATCGGCTTTGACCACCCGGAAAAGCTGACCCGAATCAGGGAACTTGCAGCAGAGCGACTAAACCTGGATGCACTGGAAGCAGCGCTTTCACAACCTGTGACGCAGTAACGCATCGCGCCGTCAAGCAATTCTCCATGACAACCGACCAGTACACACACGGACACCACAGGTCCGTCGTCTCTGCTCATTCAGCGCGACGGGCCAGTGAGTCAGCGGCGTTCTTATTGCCCAGGCTCAAGTCGCCTATGCGATTACTGGACTTCGGTTGTGGTCCCGGCACAATCACGGTCGATCTCGGCGAAGTGCTGAAACCAGATGGCTCAGCGGTCGGCATCGATTTCTCCGAAGATGTGATCGCACAGGCGCGGGCGTACGCCGAGAAGTCTGACTCGACCAATGTTGAGTTCAGAGCTGCTTCGATCTATGACACCGGCTTTGCTGACGACGAGTTCGACGTGGCTTACGCGCACCAGGTCTTGCAGCACCTTGAAAGCCCTGTTGCAGCGCTCACTGAAGCAAAACGTGTAATCAAACCCGGTGGTATCTGTGCTGTTCGAGAGGTTGACTGGGGTACAGCCGCTATTAACCCGACTAACAACCTGCTCGAACGATTTCTGGATATCTACTTTGCTGTCGCCGAATCGAATGGTGGAAGGGCGGATGCTGGCCGATACCTAAAGGGCTGGTTCGTGGAAGCCGACTTTACAGACCTCGAAGTGACGACCTCAACCTGGTCGTTTGCCGATCAAGCCGGTCTTGAGTGGTGGGGCAACCAGTGGTCGGAACGGATACTGGCCTCCAACATCGCAACAGCCGCCGTAGAACGTGCAATCGCCACCCAGCAGGAGCTTGAGCAGATCTCCGTTGCCTGGAAAGACTGGGTCACCGAGCCCAACGCCTTTTTCGCGTTTACACAGGTAGAGGTGATCGGTACGAAATCGGCCTGACCTCGCGCGGATCCGTGGCATCATCACTTCGGAGGCCTCAACAGGATGAGAAACCGGGCAATGCTGTGGATGACCGCGGTTCTTTACTTATCGGCACTCCTGTTCGTAGTGGGTTGTTCAACTGCGAGCGATGACGGTGATGACATCGGTGGTGAGCAGGCACCGTTCCTGCAGCACGAGTTGCCTCTGCCAACAGCATTGCCACTGCGCATAGTCGGTCAATCAAGCTGGGATCGAACCGAGTTCGTCTCGATGAATGGCAACCGCTACTCCGTGTCACATCCTGCCCACTGGTCTGTTACGCAAGCTGATAGATCTCTGCCTGTTCGGATTAATCCACTTGATGACTCGGACGTGATGGAAATCATGGTCAGATCGATCAGTGTCAACGCGTCCTCTGTCGACGAACAGGATTCGCTGACCAAGTTCTCTGAAATACGCTTGCTGGAACTCCAGAGGCAACTTCCTGATTTGCGAGTTCTAGACGCAACCAGGCTCAACACCGATGGCTTCGACTCAATACTCGTTCGTTACACATACGCAGCAGTTGGCGAAATTCCACTGGAAGCGTTCGAGTTGCATGCAGGATCGGACAATCTGGTGCTTACAGGTACCTACCCTGACAGTCTTTCCCATCATGAAAGGCTCCGCATTGAAGCGGTAGCACGAAGCCTGGTTCTACTGGCTGAATAGCCAGGCCGTATGACCAATCGCCAGAGCCTCGCTTTTGCCGACTACAATGCCGCCCATCAACTTCCCGAATCACACGGAGCAGCGGCATGGATATCTACCTCGGGCTCGGCACGGACTTCTCTGACGACAAGCTTCGCTTCACCGCGCAGATCGGCGCTGACGGCGTTAACGGCGCGCCAAAACCCACCGAAAAAGACGACGGATTCTACGACCTACAGGGTCTGATAGATATTCGTGCCCGCGTCGAATCGTTTGGCCTCAAGATGTTCTCGATTCGCCTCGTGCCGTGGTCCTGGACCTACAAGTGGATGCTTGGACTGCCGGGCCGAGATGAGCAGATTGAGAACTATCAGAAGACGATCCGCAACATGGGCGAGGCTGGCATCCCGATCCTCACCTACAACATGCACACCATGCGGTTCTACCGGACCTCAAACGACGCTCCTGCCCGAGGCGGCTCACGCTCCACCGCTTTCAACTTCGACATCGTGAAGAACTACGAACCGATGACGGAGGAGTCGAGCCGTGTCGATATCTCGCTTATCCCTGAGGAACTTCGCGGCCCAGTCTCGGACGAACAGCTCTGGGAGAACCTCGAGTACTTCCTCAAGGCTGTCGTGCCGGTCGCTGAAGAGTCGGGCGTGCGGCTGGCGCTTCACCCAGACGACCCGCCAATTCCGCAGATTGGAGGCGTCTGCCGCATCATGCGGAGCCCGGAGGCGTTCCGGCGCGCCACCGAGATCGTCGACAGCGACGCCAACGGGATCCACTTCTGCCAGGGCTGCTTCACCGAGATGGGAGTCGACCTCGTCAAGGAGATCACCTACTTCGGCTCACGCAACAAGATTGTCGCGATCGACTTCCGAAACGTACTCGGCGAGGTGAACAACTTCCGCGAGGCGTGGCCGGACGAGGGGCAGGCTGACATGGCCGCCACGATGAAGGCATACATGGACGTGGGCTTCGACGGCCCAGCCTGCCCGGACCACATCATTCACATGGACGGCGACACCGACTGGGGCCACCGCTACTGGTCGTGGGCAGTAGGCCACATGCGAGGCCTGGAAGCCGGGATTGGAGTGGGGAGGTAATCGATCGGTAAGTGTGCCATCTGCATCCCGTCTCAGGACGAAGTGGGCGCAGCTCCTCGTTTTCCGTGCCGTTTTGGCCCTCGCCACCGCAGGTCATTGTTAGCATGGCTGCATGACCTCGACCTCACATGATGCGCCCGGCACCTCTGACGCAGCCGACAAGGCGACCAGCGGACGAAAATCCGGCCAATCGGCGCTTGCCGACACCATCCTCGAAGGCCTGTCTGACCGGCAGAAAGAGGCCGCGTCTTACACTGACGGTCCTCTGCTGATCGTCGCCGGTCCGGGTTCTGGCAAGACGCGTGTCATGGCGCACCGGCTCGCCTATCTCACCGGGGCTGAAGGCGTCGCTCCTTACCGGATACTCGCTGTCACTTTCACCAACAAGGCGGCTCGCGAGTTGCGTGAGCGGTGTCAGCGTCTGGTGCCATCTGCCGCCGACCAGCTCCGCGTATTCACCTTCCATAGCTTCTGCGCGTTGATGCTGCGATATGACGGCGAATATGTTGGGCTGAAACAAGGATTCACCATCTACGACGACGACGACCAGTCACGCGCCATTCGCCGCATCCTGCAAGAGATGGACATCGATCCCAAGCAGTTTCCTGTAGGGCAACTGCGGGCGATCATCTCGTCTTCCAAGAACAAGAACGTGTTGCCTCAGCAGTACCAGCAGCAGGCTGAAACCTACCGGGAAGAGGTCGCAGGCCGAGTCTATGAGAAGTACCAGGAAGCGCTTTCCCGGGCCAACGCGGCCGACTTCGACGACCTGCTGCTGAAGGCGTTCCAACTGCTGGACGGCCAACCCGAGGTTCTCGAGAAATACCAGCAGCGCTACGAGCACATACTCGTTGACGAGTTCCAGGACACCAACCCGCTGCAGTTCAACATTGCTCGACTGCTCGCAGCCAAGCACAAGAACCTCTGTGTTGTTGGCGACCCAGACCAGTCGATCTATTCGTGGCGTCACGCAGACCCGACAAACCTGACCGACTTCAGGCGAACCTTCCCCGAAGCAAAGATCGTGACTCTTGACCAGAGCTATCGCTCGACCCAGGTGATCCTCGAAGCGGCCGATGCGGTGATCGCCAACAACGAAGACCGCATGGAGAAGACTCTGTGGACGCAGAACGACCGTGGCAGCAAGGTCGTGGTCGCCGAGACCTATGACGAGGAAGGCGAAGCTCGTGCGGTGATCAACGAGATTGAGAGGCTCGTGAAGCAACACGACATCAGCCGCAACGACATCGCTGTGATGTACCGGATTAACGCCCAGTCGCGCTCGATGGAGGTCGTCTGCAACCGCTCGGGAATTCCGTACAGACTCGTGGGAGGCGTGAAGTTCTATGAACGCCGGGAAGTCAAAGACATCCTCAGCTTCCTCCGACTGGTCCTGAACCCCGCTGACGATGCTGCCCTCGAACGAATCATCAATGTGCCGGCCCGCGGTATCTCGGACAGAACGCTTTCGGAACTTCGTCGCACAGCATCCATCCACCAGGTCCCGCTCATGGACACTGTGCTGTCTGTGCAGGACGAGAAAAACCCGCTGGAGGTCGAGCTAAGCACCCGCGCCTCCAACTCCGTGACTGCGTTTGCTGAACTCGTAGAACGACTTGTCGAGCAGAGCCTGGTCCTCCAACCGCAAGAACTCATCGACCTTGCGATGGAGCGCTCCGGATACGTGCGCTGGTTGCAGGAAGACAAGGAGACCGGCGAGGAGCGGATGGAGAACCTCAGGGAACTGCGCGGCTCCGCCGAACAGTACTCCGGAGGTGACCCACGCGAGCAGCTCTCGGAGTTCCTGGAAAATGTGGCACTGGTTTCAGATGTAGATGGCGTGCGCACTGGCAACCCGCTTGAGCAGGGGACTGCTGAGGCTGGCCAGGATGCGATCACGCTGATCACGCTTCACCAGGCAAAAGGCCTGGAGTTTGACGCCGTCTTCATGGTCGGCATGGAGGAAGGGCTGCTGCCGCATTCCCGCTCTGCCGATAACCCTGCCCAGATGGAAGAAGAGCGAAGGCTCTGCTACGTGGGGATGACGCGTGCCAAGCGCTGGCTGTACATGTTGCACACGTTCCAGCGCCGCTTCAGGGGAAGCCTGTCTCCGAGCATGCCATCACGCTTTCTGATGGAATTGCCAGAGCCGCTGGTTAATGCGCAGACGGTACGCAGCCGCGCAGCCAAGACCGAAGTTCGCAAGGACCCGATGTGGTCTCGGCGCGCAGCCACTGCGCCGGCCGCTGCGAAGTCTGCGTCCCAACCCGGTCTGGAGTTCTCTGCTGGAGACCGGGTCAAGCATTCGCACTTTGGCGAGGGCGTGATCGTTAGCGTGAAGGCTGTGCCGGGTGACGTGGAGGCAACCGTTGCATTTTCTGGCAACGGAGTGAAGCGACTTATGCTCGGCTTCGCGAAGCTGGAAAGGTCCGGTCCGGCAACCAGGAAGTCGCCAGCGGATGAGAGCGACGAATGATGTTCCTTCAGTGTGAGCGAGGCAGTCGCAGATGTTCCTGAATTTCGTCAGGTGGTTGAGCACGCTCGACCGTTCGTACTTTTTCGCGCTGAGCGCGTTTGTGACCTCCATCGTTACAGGGGTGTTGCTGCTCTTTCTTCCAATAATCACCCGCTTCGATGGATCAGAAGTCACAATCCTGGAAGATGGTGGGGCCGCCGCTCTTATCCTGCTTATTCTTCCGGTCTTTGTAGTCGGATCTCCTCTTATTGCCCTGCCTCAGAAACCAGGGCCACGTTATCGCCAACACAAAATCAATTCAGTGGCAGCTACCGTGGTTCTGCTGGCGTTCGTGTTCATTTCCCTACCAACATTCCAGCTGTCATATCTACCGACGCTCATCATGTCCGTAGCGTCTTCGGCTTCCCTCTTTTTCGGACGAAACAGGAAACCGGTAGTTCCTGAAGGTGCGCAACAGGACGTAGGTAAGGACGGTGTTCGACTGAGCCGCAGCGCCAGAAGGCGCGCCCGTGAACAGGAACGTCTTGCGAAGGTAGGCAATACAGAGTTGCCGAAGGGTGAGACTCCCCTGAGTACAAGTCGTAAACGCCGGGGACGCAACCGCCGGAAGCGCTAGTGCAGCGGTACCACAGAAAAACCGCGCTAAACTGTCGGCCAACCCAGCACAGCAGGACTCGTAATGCCAGAAGCCGAAACAATTACCGACGAGATGCGCGCTCATATTGGCGTGGATTCAAAACCTGTCACTTATGAGATAACTCGCTGGGATGTTGCCCGGTTTGCTTGTGCCGTCGGTGATGCAAACGCTCTGTATTCGGACGACGCGGCGGCGCGAGCGTCAACTGTCGGAAGCCTCATCACTCCGCCAACCTTCGTTAGATCGCTGTTGCCGGGTCCAGCCAGTAGCCCATTTCCTGAGCCCTTCGCTCACATCCTTGACGCAGGCAGTAGTTACAGCTTCTTTCAACCGATCAGGGTGGGAGACTCAATCACCATCGTCAGGTCGCTCAAAGAGCTGTTCACCAAGTCGGGCCGGTTAGGCGAGATGCTGTTCAAGGTGCGCGAGATCAAGTACACCAACCAGCTTGGCCAGTTAGTAGCGGTTCAGGAGACTACAACCATCACCTATGGCGAACCTGAGCCCGGGCAGGACAACACGGCTCTGGGTGAGGTTTAGATATGACACGGACTTATCAACCGAACCCAGGCAAGCTCAAGTCGCGCTGGTTTGATGATGTGAACGTCGGCGATGAACTTCCTACGCTTGAGATCAATCCGGATACTCGCCAGCTCGTGATGTATGCAGGAGCATCAGGCGACTTTCAGCCGATTCACTACGACAAAGACGTGGCTCAGAGTGCGGGGCATGACTCCGTCATCATTCACGGCGCGCTGAAGAGCGCCTGGCTCGCACAGGTTGTTACCGACTGGATCGGTGATTCGGGCTGGATGCGAGAGTTTTCGGTCCAGTACAGAGGCATCGACTACGTTGGCAAGAAGACCTGCCGGGGTAGGGTGACAGCCAGACGAATCGAAAACGGCGCAGGTCTGGTCGAGATCGAACTAGCGCTTGAAGACGACGCTGGAAACGTCACAACACCGGGTAAGGCACTCGTCGACTTGCCGGTCAGGCGAACCGAATAGCAGATACAAGACAGAGGACCATGCCAGACTCACTTGCAGGAAAAGTAGCCGTAGTCACCGGAGCCGGGCGCGGCATTGGCCGGGCAGTAGCAGAGGAATTGGCACACAACGGCGCGAAAGTGATTGTCAATGACGCCGGAGTGGCACTCGACGGTAGTGCTGAATCTGCCTCGCCTGCAGACGAAGTCGTTGCAGCGATCAAAACCGCAGGTGGCGAAGCCGCACCGGTGATCGAGTCAGTCGCCACATGGGAAGGTGGAAAGCGGATTGTAGAAGCAGCTGTTGATACGTTCGGCCGTATCGATATCGTCGTCACAGCCGCTGGCATCCTGCGTGACCGCATGATCTACAACATGACTGAGGAGGAGTGGGACGCCGTCATCGCTGTCCACCTCAAAGGTACCGCATCTGTCGCCCGGCATGCCGCGCCAATTTTCAGGCAGCAACGCGGCGGGCGAATCATCACCTTTTCGTCTGAGTCCGGGCTTGTTGGCTTCTCAGGACAGGCGAACTACGGTGCTGCTAAGTCAGGTATCGCAGGCTTCACGAAAGTGCTTGCCAAGGACCTCGGCAAGTACGGCGTCACATCTAACTCGATCGCACCCCGCGCCGAGACGCGCATGGTCGAGTCGATCCCTGAGAACGTCAAAGACAAGTTACGCGAACAGGGACTGATGCCCGCCAAGGGCGAGCGGGCGTGGCAGCCCGGAGATGTCGCACCTTTCGTTGCCTACCTCGCCTCCGATTACTCAGCCCCGATCAATGGTCAGGTGTTTCTCGTCTATGGCGGTACAGTCAAGCACCTCTCACTGCCTCGACGTATCAAGACGATCTACAACCCCAACCCGCCTGGTCAGTGGGACCTTTCTGAATTGGACTCGCTCGCTCCTCGCTACCTCGTACCGGAGAAAGAGCTCGACCAGAAAGCCGGGCCGACAAATCGACTCCAAGGAAAGGTTGCCGTAGTAACAGGCGCCGGGCGAGGTATCGGCCGCGGCGTTGCTAAGAAACTGGCATCTGAAGGCGCATCGGTTGTTGTCGCTGACATAGGCGCAGCACTGGACGGGCAGGGCAACGACTCGTCCCCCGCTGCGATGGTTGTCGAGGAGATTAGCGAGCTTGGTGGCAAGGCGGTCGCCTGCTACGAGAGCGTGGCCGAAATGGAAGGTGGCGCCAACATAGTAAAGACGGCGATCGACAACTTTGGCAGGCTGGATATCGTCGTCACCGCTGCTGGAATCCTCCGTGATCGCATGATCTTCAACATGTCTGAGGAGGAATGGGACGACGTTATTGCGGTCCATCTCAAGGGAACCTTCTCCGTCGTCCAACCGGCAGCGCAGGTCTTCAAGCAGCAGGGCAGCGGCCGCATCATCACGTTTAGCTCGGTCTCAGGACTCTACGGCTATGGAGGACAGGCGAACTACGGTGCGGCGAAAGACGGCATCGCCGGATTTACCCGCGTAGTCGCCAAGGATCTCGCACGCTACAACGTGACAGCGAACGCCATCTCGCCCGGTGCTTCGACTCGCATGACCGACAGCGTGCCCGATGCCGCCCGTGCCCGGCGGGCAGGTGAGTTCTTACCGCCTCCTGAAGGCACGCTTACGAACGAGCCGGATGACGTCGCACCGATGATCGCCTGGCTGGCTTCTGATGAAGCTTCGGAAGTCTCAGGCATGATCTTCCACACCGTCGGCAACAGGGTCAGTGTCATGAACCACCCGGAACCGCAGCGATCGATCCACAAAGATGGCCGCTGGACGGTGGAGGAACTGGCCGGAATCATCCCCGAGACGATTGGCATGGACCTCATAAACCCCGCGCCTCCACAGGACTAGCTATGCCCGCAGACGCATACCTTGGCATCGACGTTGGCACATCCTCGGTCAAGGCCGTTGCTGTCTCCAACGACGGGACTGTCCTTGCCACCGGCGATTCGCCGTTGTCAGTCACGGTGTTGCAACCCGGCTGGGCAGAACAGCGACCCGAGGACTGGTGGGACGCTACCTGCAAAGCTGTCAATGAAGTAGCTTCTCGCCTTGCATCTCCGTCACAGATCAAAGGCATCGGCTTTTCAGGACAGATGCACTCGCTCGTGGCGCTCGACCAGAACCAGCAGGTGATACGGCCTGCAATTTTGTGGAGCGATGTCCGCACATCAGAGCAGTGCGAGTTGATCTACGACAGGGTTGGTCCAGAAAGGCTGCGTGACCTGTGCGGTAACCCTGCGCTTGAGGGTTTTACAGCAACAAAGCTGCTCTGGCTTCGGCAGCATGAGCCCGAAAATTTCGAGCGCATTCGCCACATCATGCTGGCCAAGGACTACGTGCGTTTCCGCATGACGGGCGAAATCGCAACTGATCCATCGGACGCTTCTGGAACGTTGCTGTTCAGCCCGGCGCGCATGAACTGGTCTCCCGATATGTGCGCATTGCTGGAGATCAATCCGCTTGCGCTACCGCAGCTTGTCGAATCCTCGGGATTCGCAGGTGAGGTGACCGCATATGCTGCCGAACAACTCGGCATCAAGGAAAGAACGCCGGTCGTCACCGGAGGTGCAGACAACGCCTGTGCCGCAGCGGGTTCAGGAGTGGTCGCGCCGAACACGATGCTGGTCACCGTCGGCACTTCAGGTGCAGTCGTTGCGCCTACTCCAGAGCCGTCGGTGGATCCGCTGATGCGTATTCATTCGATGGCCCATGCTGAGAACGATACCTGGTACCTGATGGGTGTGGTTCTCTCTGCCGGGGCGGCACTGGCTTGGTGGAGAGGTGCAGCAGGCAGCCCGAGCTTCGATGAACTGGTGGTCGCTGCAAAAGATGTGGCTCCCGGCGCCGCTGGCCTGACTTTCTTACCGTATCTCACCGGAGAGCGGACACCCCATGCTAATTCCGATGCCCGCGGTGTTTTCGCCGGTCTTAACGCCAGCCACACCCAGGCCCACATGACACGCGCCGTGCTGGAAGGTGTTGCGTTTGCCCTCAAGGATTCGGTGCAGCTAATGCGACCGCTGGGGGCTGTCCCGGACTCGGCAGTCGCGGTCGGCGGAGGCGCACGCAGTGGAACCTGGCGTCAGGTTCTTGCCGATGTTCTCGGAATCCCGCTCAAGACGGTTGGACCGGCGGAAGGTGCACCACTTGGAGCCGCAATGCTTGCTGCGGTTGGGGCGGAAGCATTTGGCTCGGTCACAGAGGCGGGTGATGCCTGGTTGAGAACAGAAGGCCAGACCGAGCCGATTGAATCGAACTCAACCGCTTACCAGCAGGCATACGACCGTTATACGTCGCTCTACCCCGCACTCGAAGAGTGGTTCTCTGCCGACTCCCGGCCTTAACCCGTCACGTATTCCACGCTGTTCAGGATCAGCTTCTGGAAATCCGGATGAAGCTGACTTGATCCGGCATGACCAAGAGCGATGTTGGCAACTCTTCCTTCGCCGTAGCTGTGCGACCAGCCGAGCGGTTTGTCTTCACCTTCGACGACACCATGCATGAACACGTCAATGCCAGGCTGGATGTCGAGTCCACAGTAGCACTCGTCGTAGGTCCAGAACCGTTCTGAAACGCCCTTCGCCAGCGGGTGATCGGGATTGTCTACGAAGACCTCGAACCAGCCAAACGGCGGATGCCAGCTTTCACCCAGCACCCAGCCGCCGCCGGTGATCTTCTTCATCTCTGACCAGTCAGGACACGACGCTGCCGAGATGTGGACCGAAACAAGTCCACCGCCGTTTTCGACATAGCTACGAAGTCCTCCGCGCTGGTCGTCACCAAGCTCGTTTTCTGTTGCAGGCTGCCTCAGGGTGTTTAGCACAATGGCATCGAATCCGCTCAGGTCGCTGCCAAGTTCGCTTGCCGACTCTGACACTGTCACATCGTGGCCTGCCCCTTGCAGGAACTCGGTCATCACGGGCGTCGTCTCTTCGTAGGGGTGTTTTCCGCCGGTGAGTAGCAGCAATTTCATCTTGTGACCTCTATCTCGGTTCGATACTCAGCCTGCATGGAACAAATCGGGCAGTTCCAACGTTTACTGGTACAAGCGCACCATACACGCGGATAAGCTCGTCAGAAAGTGGTGCGCAGGTAACAGCTCCGCGCTAGGCAGGTCTGATATGAGACCTAGATTCAGAGTAATGACGACCGGGCTTCTGATCACAGTGGTTCCGGCTCTGCTGGCATGCGGTTCCGATCAATCGGACTCCCAGGGAGCTAAGCCGACAGAGGTGGTTCGTCACATCGCGGAGCAAGGCGCCACACCCACACTGATCCCGCGAACTCAGGATTACACGCCGGTCAGCATCGGTGAAATCAAACAGTTCGACGACATACCACCTCCGATGGAGCCGAGCGAAGAGTCGGGGTTCGTCAACCATGATGCACGGCTCAAACTCGTGTCCAGGCACGTGCCCTCGTTCGGTGGCATGTACTCCGCAAACGGTGGAACGCTTGTCGTCATCCTGAACGACGAAACTCAACTCGACCGTGCTGTCGCCGCAATCGCGGCTTACTTCGGTCCAGACACTATTACAGACCCGTTGTTCGTAGAACGCGGTGGATACACCGTCGCTGAGTTGACCGAGTGGTACAGGATCGCCCAGGACATTGTGTGGCAGATTGACGGCGTGTTCATGTCAGACCTGGATGAAGGGAATGGGCGAATTGACTACGGGGTCGTGACTGAGAAGACCGCTGAAAAGGTAAGAGCCGCGCTTGAGGGCACAGGGATTCCGCCAGGTGCAGTGAAACTTGACGTTCGACCACTTCAGATCCTGGAAAACTTCAAACCGAACCAGCGCTCACCTCTGGGAATCGAACTCTCGTTCGAGAGCCCTGTGGAAATCTCGGTCGGGGAGCCAGCCGAGTTCGCAACTACGCTTACGAATCGCGGCAACTTGCGCGTGATCGTCTGCATCTCCAGACAGCATAAGGAGAACGTAATCGTCTTCAAGGACGGCATCGAAGTTTGGAGCACTCATGGCCGATCTGGCAACGGCCTAATTCCTGTCTGTGACAGCGTCGAGCTTTCTCCCGGCGAATCGAAAACTCTGGAGTCGATCTGGTCGCTTGTCGACAATGATCTTGAGCCAGTCGGAACCGGTGTCTATACGGTCGGAGTGAGTATCGGCTTCTCGGAAGACAGCGACGGCCTGGGATCCGGGGCTTCGCTGCGCTCCAAACTGCAAGAGCTGACCTTCAGGAAGGACTAGGCGCACGGTGGTAGCGGCGAAAACAAAACGCAGGAATTTCCGTTTGGCGGCGATTCTATTGCCGTCGATTGCGTTAGTTGCGCTTGTCGCATGTGGTTCGGCGGGTCCCGAAGTCACACCGACGAGTGACTCCCGGGGAGAGCAATCAACCCCGGGCATCTACAAGCCGGTGCAGATCGACAGGATCAAGCAGTTCGCTGACATTCCACCGCCACTTGGTCGAAACGCCGCTCGCCCCGACCTGACGCATGAAGAGGCGCTCGAACGAATAGGGCTTCACGTCCCATCTTTCACCAGTTTTTTTCGGCCTGCTGATGACGGAGGGAATCTCGTAGTCGTTCTGAAAGATGAATCGGAACTCGACCGCGCAATCGCCGCAATCGCTGGCTACTTCGGTTCCGACATGATCACAGATACGGTCTTAGTTCAATCAGCTGAGTACACCATCTCAGAGCTAACTGCCTGGTACCAGACGGCGCGCGATGTTGTAGGAAGCATGGACGGTGTTTACATGTCGTACCTGGACGAGCGAGATGCCAGCATTCGCTTCGGTGTTGTGAGTCAGAAGACCGCGGAACAGGTGCGAGCCGTTCTGCGCAACTCTCGAATCCCCGATAACGCCATCGTGCTCGATGTCAAAGGTCAGCTGTCGCTTGATGACCACGTTGTTGAACTAACTTCACCGCAGGGAATAGAGATATCGCTCGAAGCTCCGTCACAAGTCCGAACCGGCGACACCGTTGATATGGCCATCGTTCTCACCAACCGCGGAGACGAGACCGTCGAGTTCCTGTACGATGCCGACTCCCCTGACGATATTGTCGTCTATCGTGATGGTGTCGAGGTGTGGAGCAAGAACGGTCGAGTCGGTGCTCGAACATTGGCTGGGAGAACGGCAGAACTCGATCCCGGTGAGACGCTGCGTTTCGATACCGAATGGGATTTAACAGACCGGGACTTCGAGCCATTGCCGTCTGGAGATCACGTCATTGCCGCGAAGCTATCGATCAGCGAACGAGTGCCAATCAGAGCAAGAAACATCGAACTTGCTACTGAACCGGTCGCCCTCAGGATCGTCCCAGGCTATCTCAAACCCTAACTATCGAAGGCGGATGCGCTGCCTGCCGGCTGTGATCTCAGTGAACGGGATGCCGGCGCTGCGTCAATAGTTTCCGGGTTTCTCTCCGCAATCTGCTCTTCCCAGCGTTCGCGGGTTATTTCCATCCGCAGAAAGTCGAATCCGTCCTTCCGGATCTCGCGATCCGGCTCGAATCCCGCTTTTGTAAACGCCCTTTGAGCGCGCACGTTGTCGGAAAGCGTGTGCAGGTATATACGTCGCAGCCAGGTGCTGGTGAAAATGTACTGAATCATGGTGCGAACGGCATCGGTACCGTACCCATCGTTCCAGTAGTTGCTGTTTCCGATCATGATCCCGAACTCAGCCTGAGCAAGTTCAGTATCGATGTCGTAGTACATGCAGTTTCCGATGTGGAAGCCATCAAGCGTGTCAATCGCCAGCCGGACTGAACGAGGAGAAGGGAACTGCAGATCGTCGCGGTGATACCGCATGTACTCCTTCAACGTGATAGTTATAGGTCTGGTCGCATCCAGATGGGCGAGCTCAGGGTCAACACGCCAGCGGTAATCGGCTTCTGCATCCTCCATGCGTTTGGAACGGAGAACAACCTTCTCACCAACTGTCCTGATGTTCCTGCCATCGGTGGCAGGATCTTTCAGGAATGGCCACAGCTTTTTCCAGGATTCTCGTCGCATTCGCCTGTTTCAGCTCTATCTTTCGGCTTGACCTGTCAACTAAAGCGGACCAGCAATGAAGCGATTATCGACCGCTTCTATCTCGCAATGGTACTTCAGCGCAAGATTGCAGCGTACCCTACCTCAGAGCGCTTGCGCAGGACAAACGGCTACTCGCAACTGCCCAAAGGTACAGCCAGACCGTCACTTAGAGGCGTTTTCATCTCGTTGCCTGTCATCGTGGTACGTATGTCGAGACGATCACAGATCGAATCGCATCTAACTCTTGAACCCGTAAAATTGACTCATAGTTGAGATTGCAAATGCATCACCAGACGCTCAAATGCCGTTTTAGTCGTATTAGGGGTAGAATCCCTCTCCGTGTGCCGCGGTGAAACGGCACTCTGCGAGCAACGAGCTGAAACAAGAAAATCGGCAGGGCCATAATTGCAGAGAGAAGATTTCGTAGTCAGGTTTGCTGGTGAGGGCGGACAGGGTCTGGTTACTTCGGCCGATGCTCTCGCCAGGGCGGCGGTAAGAGCGGGTTACTACGTCCAGACGTTTTCGACATTCCCGTCACAGATCATGGGTGGACCAGCCTCTTCCCAGGTCCGCATCTCGAACAAGCCAGTTCTCAGCAATGGCGACTATGTCGACATCCTCGTCGCCCTGAACCAGTACGCCTACGACAACCACAGCGGTGACCTTGGTCCTGACGGCGTGACGATTTACAACGCCGAGGAGTTCGACCTGCCTGAGGGCGGCCACTACTTCGGCGTCAAGGCAGACGAGCTGGCCAAGTCAACCGGTAACGCCCGCGCGGCCAACATGGTGACCATTGGAGCCGTTGCGACGTTGATGGGTTTCCCGCTTGCGGAGATCGACGCGTACATCACGGAACGTTTCACTCGCGGTCGTGAAGGCGACGATGAGATCATCAAGGCCAATATCGAGGCGATAAGACTCGGAGTTGGCGTTGCCGAACAGTCTGGATTCACCGTCGGTGAGCTTGCTGCTCCGAACGCCCCTGACTACAAGCAGGTGATGATCACAGGCAACGCAGCGCTTTCACTCGGCGCTGTCGCGGCCGGACTCGACTTCTACGTTGGGTACCCGATCTCACCCGCGACTACCGTTCTGGTATGGATGGAAAACAACCTGGTAGGCAAGGACCGATTTACTTACCAGGTCGCATCCGAGCTCGAAGCGATAGCGACCATCGTCGGTGCCGGTTACGCCGGTAAGAAGGCGATGACTGCCACTGCTGGACCCGGTGTGTCGCTAATGAGCGAAGGTCTGGGTCTCGCGTGGATGGCCGAGATTCCCCTGATCGTAGTTGACGTGCAACGCGGTGGTCCAGCCACGGGACTGCCGACTAAATCCGAACAGTCTGATCTACTTGCTTGCATGCACCCGGCTCATGGAGACGTGAAGATGCCGGTGCTCGCGCCGGGTTCTGTTGAAGAGTGTTTCTATGCCGGTGCACTGTCGGTCAACTGGGCTGAGCGATACCAGGGTCCGGTGATGCTGATGTCTGAGTTCGGGCAGGCAGAGCGCGGAGAGAACATCCGCAAACCCGAGCTGTCGGAGATCGAACAGGAAACACGTTCTGTCTACACGGGTGAGAATGGCTTCAAGCGCTATGTCTCGTGGGACGGAACGGAGCCGCTGCCACCTATGCCGATACCGGGAGGTTCCGGCGCATACGTTGCAAATGGCAGCGAACACGACGAAATCGGTGACACAACTCACCTTCCGAAGCATCACATCCGCCTGACGGAGCGCCGATTCAAGAAGCTGGACCTGCTCAAAGATGCTCACCGGGAGATCGAAGGTGATAGCAACATCTCTCTGATGCCATGGGGTTCGTCCAAGGGGCCCGCAAGAGAGGCGTACGAGCGACTCAAGGCCGAAGGCGTTGACATCAGCTGGATCTATTCAGTTGCACTCAACCCGCTTCCAGACGATGTGATGGACGAACTCAGGAAGAAAGACCTGGTAATAGTCCCTGAGCTTAACTACCAGGGTCAGTGGTCAGGACTGCTGAGGCAAGAAGGTATTAAGGCAGTCTCGATAACTCAGTACACGGGTCTGCCGTTTAGGCCGGGAGATCTGATGGAAGACATCAAGCAGAAGATGGCTGAAGTAGAAAAGGCAGGTGCAGCCCGATGAGCGCCCGAAACCCCGAATATGACTTCGCATGGTGCCCTGGCTGTGGTGATTTCGGCGTCCGCAGGGCGCTGGAGTGGGCTCTTGAGGACTTCACGACCGAGAACGAAATTCCTCACAGCAACAACGTGATAGTTGCTGGTATCGGATGTTCGGGCAACATGGTTCACCTGCTGGAAGGCGACCAGCCATTCGGTATCCATGGCATTCATGGCCGCACATTGCCACTGGCTTTTGGCGTTAAGGCTGGCCGTCCTGAACTGAATACGGTCGTCGTTGCAGGGGACGGTGACTTCCTGAGCATTGGTGCTGAACACATAGGCCCGGCTGCACAGCGGAACCTGGACATCACCTGCGTGATTATGGACAACGGTGTCTACGGACTTACCAAGGGCCAGAGCTCGCCTACGACCACTTACGGTGCTACGACAACATCGACACCGTTCGGTAAGCTTGAGAATCAGCTCCATCCGCTCAAGTCTTATATGACTATGGGCGTCTCATTTGTTGCGTCTCACTACTCGAGTAAACCGCGAGACCTGGCGAAGTACATCAAGATGGGAATGGACCACAGGGGTTTCTCGATTGTGCATGTCCAGTCTCCCTGTACTACCTACAACGACACGTACGACATTCTGAAGGGCGATCGTAAAAAGGGAATACCCGGAACTGCCTGGATCGTGCCTGAAGAACATGACCCGACTAGTCGACAGGCCGCAGACGATCTGTTGGAACGCCCCGGTGTCCCGCTGGGCCTGATCTACAAGGAAGACTCACCAACTCTTGAGGACAGGCAGGAAGGGGTTCGAGAGAAGCATCCTGGGTCCTCGGTGTCCGACATGCTGGAGGCATACTCGGTCTAGGGTACGCTTCGTCTCGGTCGTCATGAAGGGTTTAGCTGGTCGGTGCCGCCTCGGCCGCAACCAGCGTTGCTTCGGGGTCTTGTCCTTTACGCCTGAGCTGCTGTCTGTAACTGCGATACGCGTATGTCAGCCCGAAAATGACCAACAGGGCGAAGCCGTTTAGCCAGGACGATCCGGCGGTTTCCCACAGACCAGACTCTCGAACAAATACCCAGTACGTGGCCAACACCAGCAGGTAGAGCGATCCGAATATGGAGATCGCTTTGACCTGTCCAGCGGCGTTGCCATAATGGCGTCTCCTCAACAGACCCGAGGCTAGATACAGGACGAATAGAACTGCGTATCCGAGCAGGTGCGGTATCAGGTCGGCCGAAGAGTCGCCGATCAGCGACTCCACTGTAAACAGAAGGTATGCGTACGTGATAACGAATCCCAGGTCTGCCCAGATACGCAGCATCTCTGTCGACCGGTGAGGACTGCCGAGCCGCACGTCATACGGATACTTGGTCATCGTCAGATGCCAGTCGATCCAGCTCCTAACTGTAGTGAAGTAGAGCGAAGCAAATCCGATAGTGGCGACAATGTTGGAAGCCGCGAATGGGGCGGTGATCAGGTCGTCGTTGCGCAGGATGCCCTGTGCAAGGATGACGCCAAAGAACACCTGAATAAGTCTTACGATCTTGTCAGATAGTTCGGAAGCCGGAACTGAACTGCTCATTTTTGATCAGGTAACGGTGCGGGGAGCGTCCGCGCTGGTTAGAAGTCGGTCACGGCGCATGCCCGCTTCTTCAATTTGCGCTCGTTAACGAATAGATGGGTTACATAGATGTAACAGCCGTTTTGCAAGGCTGTTACGCGATGACCCGGGGTCGAGGGCCTTCTCAGGTCTGTTGCTTACTCAGAACCCGCAGTGTCGCGCTGCGCAAGGTACTCCGACAGTATTCCGCGCAACGCTACTCTCCCGCGATGTAAGCGTGCTTTCAACGCTGAGATCGAAATCTCCAATACATCTGCGGCTTCTTCGTTTGAGAGACCCTGCACATCGCGCAGGACGACGGCGGTCTTAAGGTCTTCAGGCAGTTCGTCGATCGCCAGCTGTATTCTCTCACCGAGCTCGGAGTTCATCGCGGATGCGACGGGTGATTGAGTCCAATCATTCGAAGGAGAGTCCGGCTGTGCATCTTCGGGAACAGTCATCTCCTTGCGGCGCTTGTCCTTGCGGAGACGCATCAAGGCTGCGTTGACGGTGATCCTGTAGAGCCAGGTGGTGGGCTGGGCATCGCCACGAAATCGCTCTCGAGCCCTGTAGGCAGAAACGAACGCGTCCTGCGCGACTTCTTCAGCGTCATGCTGATTGCCCATCATGCGGTAGGCGACGTTGTAGACGAACCCGGAATGCTCTTCAGCGAGTTGCGCGAACTCTTGATCGTTCATTAGTTATCAGAGATCTGGAACGTCCCTTAATGCCCTATCTGCGGAGGCAGAATCGGTGCAGAAGCCGTTGTTGCGGCAAGCATCTCAATTACCATACCAGAGCACCCACCGTGAGATAACTTTTTCGCCCACCAGAATCCTGTGCTTGTGACCTGCATCAAACTATTACGTTAAGCTAAGTCTGATTTGCTTGTAGATGGGTGCACTGCGTTTGGAGTAGCGTAGTGCAGATAAAGGGCTAGGCAAACTGTGCCTCAAGAATCTCGTTCATGGCTGAGCCGCCTTCTGGGGAGGTCCAGCGATCAAATACCTGCAGAGGTAGACCCCTGCGACGACCCTTCGGTCCAGAGTCACATGGACTGCCGCGAGGTACGCGCAAACGCGTCTGACTACATCGATGGCGATTCGCCGCAATCGCTGACGCACCGCATCAAAGACCACCTTGGTCTTTGTAGTGACTGCAACGGCTGGGTACGGACGCTTGCTGCCACAGTTGGATTCACCCGCCAACTGCCTAAGGAAGACGTTCCGGATTCGCTGAGAGAGAAAATTCGGAAAATACCTGACGGAAGCTAAGCGAATATTTGCTGAGAAAGGAAAGGCCCCCGAATACATTGCCGGGGGCCTTTCGTTGTACTGCTGGATAGCTTTCGACTACGAGTGACGACGCTCGTTGCGCCGCTCCTCTGATGGTGGACTGACTCGCGTTTCACCCCCGAGACGACGTCGGTGGTAAACCATGCTGTGAAGCAGTATCGCGATTCCGAGTGCCGTGACGCCGAAGACGACCTCGGGCTCTACAGGGACGATCGGACTTAGCGTTGAGACTAGATATACGAGATACCCCAGCGTCGCTCCCCACAGGGTCGGGTGGTCAAGCCTGGAGTTGAACCGCAGAGTGATAAATCCGATCACGAAATAGGCTGGAAGTGCAGCAAGCGGGTTAATACCCAGAACAACACCGGTCAGGCTGGAAACACCATCTCCGCCACGGAAACGGGTGAATGGCGAGTTCCAATGCCCGAGAATCACAGCGGAAGCCGGTAGAAGGATCCAAACGCCTTCTAAACCCATGGTCCTGGCAATGACTATCGCGATCAGACCTTTGGCGGAATCTATTAGGAAGACCCAGACGCCAGCCGGACGGGAAACCTCTCGCCAGACGTTAGTTGCGCCAGCCTGCCGTGAGCCGACCTGGAAGATGTCCTTCCCGTATAGTCTTCCCGCCAGGTAGGCAGTTGGTACGCTACCCAGGAAATAGGCGATGATGGCCGCGATGGCCAAAATCGAGATCGTTGGAGCATCAGTCATTTCGACAGCAAGTATACATTCGGCTCACCAGTTGGTGAAGATCGCCGAATGGACCGGAATTGGCGACCGATCCGGCTCGCCTACACGGAAGCGTTGCTCGAATGGCAGATAGATCTGATGCTACAGCGACCCCGGATGGAAGTTCGCCAGAAACTGAAGTAGCAGAAGGCGCCAGCCCACCGGTTCAACGTCGCGGAAGGTTTGCCGATGCCTTGCGCGATCCGGGTCTTAGGCGGTTTTCCGCAGGCACCCTGGCCTGGGGAATGGCCCACCAGATGATCACCGCATCTCAGGGGTTCGTTCTCCTTGAACTGACAGATGACCGTATCTGGCTTGGCTGGTTAAGCGCAGCTGTTGGGGTTCCCAACATCATTGCCGCCGTCATAGGTGGCGTTCTCTCAGATCGACTTCAGCGCAGGACCTTGCTGATGCTCGGATCGAGTATCGTCGCTCTGCCGATGATCGCGATTGCCGTGCTGTACGCAACAGACTTGCTGGAGCCGTGGCACATCCTTGTAGCCGGCTCGGCCCAGGGTGTCTCACTGGCGCTCGACTGGATTTCCCGGCTTTCGTTACTGCCTACGATGGTCCCTCGGCGAATCATGGTCAGCGCGCTATCCATAGACCAGGCGATCTTCAACGCCGCACGTGTGATAGGACCACTGATTGCAGCCGCCGTCCTGGCTTCGGCTGGTCCAAGTGCTTCATACGGCGTTATCGCAGCGTTGTTCGCGGTAGCTATCACCATATATTTCAGCTTCAAGCGACAGCCCTCAAACGGTGATGAGCACTCAGAGAAGATCGGTTTTGGAAGCGCGTTTCGCGAGTTGAAGGAGGCCGGCAGTGCATTGCGAGCCGACTCTGTGTTGAGCCTGAACGTGCTGTTCACGGCTATCAATGCAATGATGCTCGGTGGGTTCGTGTTCATGATCGCCGCGTTCGTGAAAGAGATTTTCGATTCGGGTGAGTTCGGTCTTGGACTGATCTTCGCGACGACCGGAATCGGGGCCTTCCTTGGTGCGGTTGCTGTCGCTACACGTGGCGGAATCCAGGCTGCAGGTAAAGGGCTTCTTGTCAGCAATATGCTCTTTGCAGGCGCAGCCTGCCTGTACGCTGTGAGTTGGAACACCGGCGTAGCGGCCGCTGTCGCATTCTTCTTTGGACTGTTCAACGCCTATCACGTGGCGTTAGGTATCTCAGCCATCCAGGTAAACGTCCCCGATCATCTGCGCGGGCGCGTGACTGGCGCTTACGAACTGGCGTGGGCCAGCTTTCCGCTCGGAGGCCTTGTGATTGTGTCTGTCGCAGAACTCACCGGCCTGCGCGGGGCCATTGCCATCGCAGGTGGAGCCGTCGCTACTATCACCGTCACAGTGTTTGTGCTGAGCCCACGCATGAGAAACCTCAGCCTGAATCCACATGACGAGCAGTGATAGCACGACTGTGTCTTGCCGGATTCACACGCAACCGAAAGGCTGTGACCGGGTGAACCGATCACCAGGTACTCGCGAATTTTCGCGCGGCGGAGGAACGACTAAGCGTTGTCTCGGAAGTAGTCAGGCTGGTAGGGCGGTGGAAGCGGGAGACCTGCGTCCTGTGCCTCAAGTTCGGCGCGTTCCTGCTCAGTCAGGTACTTGGAGGGGCAGCGCACCGTAAGGGTATCGGCCTCGAAGACCTGGTCAGAGCCCATCCGGCCCTGCAGGATTATCTCCGAGTGGTCATTGAAGAAGACCTGGCCGATCTCACCGGTGTACTTAACCTGCATCTGGGTTGAGCCGCCCTCATCCACAAGCGCGAAGTTGGCGGTCACGCCGTCCGCCGACCGGACATAAGAGTCCTGGACAAGCTTGCCAATGACCCCAACCGTGCGATCTTCTTCTGTAGGCCCGGATGCAGCGACTTCTTCCACCTTGTTGAAGTTAACGGTGGCGCTATCGAAAGCTGTGAGAGCGAAGTAGACCAGGCCGGCGGCGACTACAACGAAAACGAAGCCGAGCTTCACTCGCGGGCTGAACAACGTTGCTGACTTCGCGGTCGGTTCGGACAGAATCAGGTCGGATTCTTTTGTTTGGTCGTGTTTTTCCTGGTCTGTCATCTTCAGTTACTTATCTGCGTCTCTGTTCATGCTAGCTCGTAGCCGCGCCACTTCTCGCTGTAGCTCGCGTTGTTTTCGTGAAACAAAGAAGATGTATGCGAAAAAGCCTGCCCAGGTCACTGCGAAGACCGCGAATAGGAACGACAGGTTCGTCTCAAGCCTGCCACTCTCTCTCTCTACGACGCTGAGTGCGACTCCGTTCTGCGAAGTGACGGTGATTGCGGCAAATCTCTGCTGGTGATTACGCAGCCTGCTGACGACCTCGATAGGCTCATCGGCCTGAGTAGCAACCCACCTGTCACCTGCCTGGGTCTCAAGACCGTATTCGGTGGAGCCTTCGACGGTGAATTCGGTGATCGAACCACCGGAATCTGCGACGGCAAATTTTTCGAGCCTGCCCTCGGCATCTGTCGCCACGCCAACAACCACGCCGTTGGTGATCTCGCGGCCATCTTGAGCAAACGCAGATTCAGGATGTGCGATCAGGAGAGTCGCAGCAATGGCTACAGCTACCAAGCCAGAGATTCGAATTCCACGACTAATCAATGAGCGGGCTCCGCGTCGCCAATCTGTCGCCTGATCTCGATCAGCGAGTCTTCGGTCTCCCGAGTAGCAAACCGTTCTCTGGCGATATAGATGAAGAGGAACGTGAAGGCCATTGTTGCGGCAAAAAGGGTTACTCCGAACTCACCTGAAAATGCACTCTCGTTATCTGAGCTAGGGCCAATCACAGAGGGCGGGTGAGCCTGTGACCAGAGGTTCGCAGCGTAGTAGATGATCGGGGTATCGATCGCTCCGATCAGGCCTATGATCGCAGCCAGGCGCTGCCGCTGTGCTCCGGGTGGGAAGTATGCGCGGAACATCAGGTAAGCAATGTAGACGAAGAACAGGATCAGCGCCGTCGTGAGCTTTGCCTCGCCTGTCCACCACACTCCCCAGACCGGTCGTGCCCAGATCATCCCGGTGATCAACATCAACGCACCGAATACGACACCTGTCTCGGCTGTGGCGACGGCGAGTCGGTCCCACATCTCGTTCTTCGTGCGCAGATAGGCAAAGGACGCACCCGCCACCACGATGATCGCCAGCATCGCGCCCCAGGCAACAGGCACATGAATGTAAAGGATGCGCTGAATATTGCCCTGGTTGGACTCTGTGGGTACCCAGAAAAAGATCATCCACAACGTGATGGCCATGAGGCCGGCGGTGATGATCAGGAGGAGGTTCGACGCCCTGAGGAGTGAGCTCATTTCAAGTTCCGGGTTGGCCTGTCCCTCTGGCGGTTAAGAAGTGTGTGCACTTTATCACAAACACCTGTCTCAAGAACGCTTTCAATCGTTCGTTCTCAACCTGGATTCACTTCGGCTGCGTCGTGCTCAGCCCTTTGATGCACAACCTCCATCTACGTTGATTATCTCTCCGGAGATGAACCTCGATTCTTCGTTCGACAGAAAGAGCACCAGGTTCGCAACATCCTCCGGATATCCCGGACCCTCAACAATCTGCACGAGATTGAAGAGCTTCTCGAACGCATGATGCCCGCCATCCGGGTCGTTGATCGTTCCTCTGGTTGCACCAGGAGTCATGATCTGGCCCGGACGTACTCCATTCACACGGATGTTGTGCCTTCCTCCGACACCTGCCATGTATCGCGTTAGCGCGTCTACTCCAGCTTTTGCTGCCCAGTATGACGAAGACGTGGCGCCGTACTCGTCCTGCATTCGCGAACTCATACCTCGCTGTGCCGCCAAAGAGGACATATTCACTACGGTTCCGCCACCAGCTTCGATCAAATGGGGCCACACCGCCCGCGTCATCTGCATCGTGCCAACAACATTGAGGTTCAAAACCCGCAGGAAATCTTCAGGAGTCTCGTCTGGAAAGTTGCCCGGTGCACCTCCACCTGCGTTGTTGAACAGCGTGTCGATCCTGCCATGAACTCCAGCAGCCTGATCGACCGCGGCATTTACTGAGGCTTCGTCGGCAACATCGCATCTTATGAATGTGGCATCTCCACCCTCTGATCGAATCGCCGCTTCCACTCTCGCTCCCTGATCCTCACGCCTCGCCATCAGAACCACCTTTGCACCTTCTCGGGCGAAAAGGTGTCCTGTTCCTTCGCCAATCCCGCTGTTGCCGCCGGTAATCACTGCAACTTTGCCGTCGAGTCGTTCTGCCATGGCTGAGTCCCCTGTCTTTGTACTTTGGAGCGAATCAGTTGCGTTCTGCATAGGTTGCAAAACCTTAACTGACGGGTAAGGAACAGCAGGAACGGAGATCAGTCTTCGAGGATGAACTGGAAAATGACTGCGGAGACGATGAGGAACACAACATCGAAAGCTGCAGCCAGCTGAAGCCATTGCGACATCTCGCTCCAGCTATCACCTGCAACCAGGTCCGCAGTGGCCTCGATCGCGGCCAGCAGCAGGGGAGCGACAACCGGCAAAAACAGTAGAGGCAACATGATCTCACGCGCCCTGACCCGGACGCTCATTGCTGCGAAAAGTGTGCCAACCGAGCTGAATCCGATCACCAGCAAGAGCGCGATTGCCAGCATCTCAAGTCGGAAGACGACGAGATTGAACAGGATTGCGAACACCGGCAGAGCGATACCAATCGAGATGGCCAGGAACAGCAGGTTTCCAAGCGCTTTGCCGAGGAAGATCAGATCGCGGCTGACAGGCGTGAGCATCAGCCCTTCAAGCGTGTCTCTTTCCATCTCCAGGGCGAATGCACGGTTCAGTCCGATCACCCCTGCGAATGCGATTCCTGCCCACAGAACTCCGGGGCCGACAAGGAGCGCGTTTTCTTTATCGTTGATGTCAACGGCAAAGGTGAATATCGCGAAGACAAGCAGGACGAATCCGGCGATCGAAACAATCACATCGCGATTGCGAATCTCGAGCAATAAGTCTTTCCGAGCAATAGCCCAGATGATTCCGAGAGAGGCGCGGAAATTAGACGATGCGGAAACCTTTGCCGGAGCTGAAGGTTCTCTTTGCGCTTCCTGTTCGGCCTGCGATTCTGCCATTATGCCGTCCCCACCGGTTCGCTGAACTGCCTCTGCAGCGAACTGATATCGACATTCGACACAGGTTCGTGAAGCGAAACTCGGCCACGCTCCAGAGCGGCGACGGAGTCGGCAACCTGAAGTCCAAGTTCAAGCTGATGTGTGGTCAGAATCACCGAGTGCCCTGGAGATCGGTAGTCGTCAATGATGCCGGTCAGTACCGATCTTGCACGCTGGTCGAGCCCGGATTCCGGTTCGTCCAGCAGAAGCGTACGCGGCGAGTGCAGGAGCGCCCGAGCAAGTGCCACTCGCTTCTGTTGCCCATGTGAAAGCAGGCGTACGCGGACGTCGGCGCGTCGGTCCATCTCTACACGTTCAAGCAGGCCTGATATCCGATCAGACGCACCTGTGACTCCGAACATTCGGGCAAAAAACTGCAAGTTCTCCAGAACGGTCAACTCGCCATAAAGCATCGGCGAATGCATCACGACCCCGATGTGCTGCCTGATCAACTCGCCGTTACCGGCAGTACTGGCACCGTGGATTCTGACTTCGCCTGAGTCCGGCTTGGTTAAGGTTGCCAGGATCCGAAGAAGTGTTGTCTTGCCCGCGCCGTTAGGCCCGAGCAGCACCAGCGCCTCGCCGGACGGCGCGGTCAAGTCAACACCGCGCAGTACGCCGGTGGCACCGTATGACTTAACGAGTTTGCGAACTTCGATCAAAAGGCATCCGATACGACTAACGTTGCGTGAAACAGTGGGCTTACCTGACAGAGTTTACGTGTTTGGGCTTAGTTAGATCGGAGTATGCTCGAGATATAGACTGCACTTGCATGGTGCAGAAAGACTGGAGGCAAATAAATGGTCTCGTCAGGCACGTTTGATGAAGAAACCTTAGCTGAAACTCGAAAGCTGATCGCAAGCGGCATATCGCCTGCTGCTGTTACGACTCAGATTCGTATCAAGTGGAATCTGTCACCACCCGAAGCTGAGCGACTCTATGATGCCGCACGTGGTGGAGTCTTCACACCGGCCCGTGCAGCGATGCGGGAAGAAGGCACTAAAGACCTTATCTGGGGATTTGGCGCGTTCGCACTGGGCGGACTGATCACTGCCTTGACCTGGATATTCGCAGGGCCGGGCGGAACGTACTTCCTGATGTGGGGCCCAATGCTCTACGGAGGCTACCGCCTGGTTAAGGGTTTTACTCTTAAGTTTAGGAGCTCCACAAACTCCACATCCGTTTTCATCTGGTTGGGTGCGGCGATAGTGCTTGGCGGTGCGATAGTCGGTGCCGGGACGCTCGCCTTCACTGCGGGAGAGATAGATGAGCCGACGGTTGCAGAGCTTATTTGGGAAGAGGACGAAACCTTTCTGATAGACGACAACGTTGTACGGTTTTCGGGGAGTCTCGAGAATCGAAATGCAGATTGGTCGGTCGTCGACCCGAAACTCACTATCTACATGTACAATGCTGCCGGACTACTGGTTGGTCAGCGTTCCCAGGAACTTGGAATTCAACCGGTTCACCCGAACCAATCATCCAGATACTCGATCGATATGACTCTCAGAGAGAACTTCGAGACCTACGAACCTGAAATGGAATGGGAGTGGATCCTCGAGTGATTCAGTGCGAATGACCGTGGCCGATCAGGTGCGGGTGGAAGGAGTGCTGCGGCGAGAAGCGGCGGCCAGCACGCAGCGTCTCTACCGGCACGAGTAGCTGATTTCCCTCGCGGGTTGCTCCACGTGCGTCGGTTAGTGTCACCGGGCCTTCGCGCAGTTCGATGATCGAGATATCGGCATCCGCGCCTACCTGTAATGTGCCGATGTGATCGTCGAGGTGAACGGCTCTTGCAGGTGCCGTCGTGCCTAGAGCAATCACCTCGTCCAGCGTCTTGCCCAGGTACAGGTACTTAGAGAGTGTCGTCATCAGGTCGTAAACAGGCCCGCGCAGGTTATAGCGGTGAACATCGCTGCTGACAGTCCCGGCCCAGAAACCGTCCTCAATCGCCTTCTCCTGCACATCAAATGAGAAGCTGCCCGCGCCATGGCCGACATCGAAAATCACGCCGCGGGACGCTGCGTCTTTTGCCACGTCCTTGACCCGGTCGTTGTTGTCGAGGATGCCGTTCGTGTTTCCTGTGAAGCTATGGGTAACAATGTCGCCTGACCGCAGCACTGGCAGCAGCTCTTCCAACGGGTGGACTGAGCCACCTATGTGAATCATGAGCGGCTTGCCAATCTCCTTGGCCGCTTCAGATGCACGCTTGATGGCCACAACATCGTTCTCTCCAACGATGTTGTCTGTGAGCCGCACCTTGATCCCAACTATTCTGTCTGCGTGCAGCTTTGCCGCCTCGACCGCCTTGTCTACACGCGCCCATCGGATGTCCTGTAGCTCGCCGATCTCGTTGTCTAGCTGACCCATGCCCGAGATGTGGAGGAACGCCAAAACGCGAGTGTGAGCCTCGTCCATCACGTAGCGGTTGAACCCGGCGATGGTGTTTGCACCAGAGGAGCCTGCGTCGATGGCGGTTGTGACACCGCGATAGACACACGCCGGGTCGGCTTCTATCGCGAGGTGAGCGACACCCCACCAGACGTGCACATGCAGGTCTACAAGTCCAGGCGTGACGAGCAGACCGTCAGCTTCGATTACGTCGTGGGTGTCCTTGTCGGAGATCGAGTCTTCAATGGCCCTGATCTTGCCACCGGCGACAGCTATGTCTTTCTTCGCATGCAAGCCCTGTGATGGGTCAACAACTGTGCCGTTCTTGATGACGATGTCGTAAGTCATGTTCTTTGTCTTGCTGAATGGATACGGTTCTGGTCGGAAAGATCGACTTGGTTTGCGGGGCCGGTGCGGCCAACGTGACGCAACTATGCCACAAGTCATAGTCGTTGCGCGAGGTTTGGGCTGATGGCGCGAAACTGGCTACATGAAACAGCGGCTTCAAAAAATACTCGCCTCTGCCGGCATTGCCTCCCGACGCAAGAGCGAGGAACTCATCTCTGCGGGCAGAGTACAAGTAAATGGCGATGTCGCCGCGCTCGGCGAATCTGCTGATCCAATGGCGGACGAGATCACGCTTGATGGCAAGCCTATCGCCGCAGAGAAGAAGCGCTATCTGCTGCTGAATAAGCCGACCGGTTACGTCACCACTCTCTCCGACCCACAGGGCCGTCCGACAGTGATGGATCTTGTCGATGTACCCGAGCGTGTCTACCCGGTTGGGAGGCTTGATGCAGAGACCTCTGGGCTACTGCTTTTCACGAACGACGGACTTTTCTCGCACCGCGTCGCACACCCTAGGTTCGAGATCGACAAGGTATACGTCGCTGATCTTGAGACGCCGCTCAACGCCGATGGTAAGCGGCTGCTTGAGCGAGGCATTCAGCTTGAAGACGGGGTTACGCGTCCGGCCGTCGTGAATTCGCTAAACCATTCCCGAACAAGAGTCGAGATCACGGTCCACGAAGGCAAGAAGCGGATCGTGCGTCGAATGCTCGCTGCAGTCGGGTCACCTGTATTGGGACTGCAACGCGTGAAGCTGGGCAGCCTTGACCTTGCCGGTGTCGCGTCAGGCGAATGGCGAGATCTCAAGGGTGCTGAGGTTGATGCGCTTAGACAGGTCTCCGCGAAGACTCAGCGCCGGAAAAAGGCGGCTTCTTCTCCGCGGCGATCGATCGGTCGCCGATAAAACTTAACCTGTCGACAGAAGAAAGTCCCGCACGGCCGCCACTGCTAGTTCTGGCTGGTCTGCATGCACTTTGTGACCGGAGCCGGTGAACTTTCTATGTTGGAAGTTAGGCGGAAGCGGTTGCAGAGAAGCCATTACATCGTCGGGGATGATTCCACCAGCCTCAGGATCGGCCTGCATCAGAAATGCAGGGCAACTTACCAAGGTGAGTGCGGCCGTGACGTCGTAGTCGTTCCAGATCCTGTTTTCTACTGCGTGTCTGAGAACGTCGGGATCGAGCTGGTGCAACGTCTCTGCTTTGTACCTAGCACCCGCTCCGGCTGCCTTGGTATTCGATCCAGCCAATTGGCGCTCAATTTCATCAACACCAAGATCTGAAGACGAGAGATCTAACCATCTGACAAACGTCTCATGTAACGCAGATCGGGTAGCTCCAGAACGAAGTGGAGGATCTTCCAGCACAACCGCATCAAACAGGTCTGGCTCTCTACCCGCGGCATCCAGCGTGACGCCAGCACCAAGCGATTGACCCCACACGAACACGGGGCTACCGAAAAGCTTGCGCAGGACCTGTATCAAGTCACTAGAGTAATCACCGATCGCATAGTGCCCTGTGACGTGACCCGAGAGACCGTGGCCTCGCTGGTCGATTGCGAAGAGATGAAACTCAGGAAGTAACGCGGGAACAACCGGTTCAAACGAATCACGTCTGCCGGTGAGTCCATGAACTAATACCAGCGGCGGGCCGTTGTCTGGCCCTTCGCTATAGGCGATCTCGTGAGAGCCGAGGTTAACTCTGTGCTCAGCCATACCGTCTACTAACGGCATCAGTCGGTCAACTTTCTCAACACTCGCCCGTTCAGTTCGCCGGTGACTTTTCCGTCTTTCATGGCAGACTTCCCGTTTACCAGCACATGATCCATGCCCGTTGAGTACTGGTGAGGAGCCTCGTACGTTGCGTGTTCCTCCAGGTTTTCTGGCTTGAATACGCAGATGTCTGCTATCTGTCCGACACCGATGCGGCCACGCCGCGTCAGGCCAAGACGTTGGGCGGCAAGCGAAGTCATCTTGCGGACCGCCTCTTCAAGCGAAACCAGCTTCTTCTCCAGGACCATGTGCTCGAAGAATCTTGTGTTGGTGCCGTAGCTTCGTGGGTGCGGCTTTCCAGAAGAAAGCGGACCTTCATCACGCAGGGAACTGCCATCAGAAGCAACCGTCACGAACGGGTCGGCGGCAATGTCGTAGACATCTTTGTCTTCCATGGAATGAAGCACGTAAGCGCCTTCTGACTGCTCATACAGTCGCAGAGCCGCCTCCTGCGGTTCAACTCCCCACTCATCTGCGACATCCTGCAGGCTCCGACCTTCCAGCGACTGGTCAGGTGGGAAGCTCGCGATGACGCAGCCGTGAGCGTCGTGGTTTCGGTTAATGTAGTAGTCGACGTCCGATCGGATTCGTGCTCGGATATCGCTGTCTGCAAGTCTCTCAAGCGTTTTCTGTCTACCGCCAACAAGCGCCCATCGGCCGAACATCGCGCCTGAGAATCCGGTGCTGGACCACGCGTACGGGTATTGATCGCCCGCTACGTCGATGCCTTCCAGTCGAGCTCGGTGCATTCCCTCCAACAACTCGTGCCCACGACCCCAGAACTTTGGTCCGACGGCTTTGACGTGCGAAATCTGGATACGAGCGCCAGTGCGGCGGCCTATCTCTATGGCCTCGGCGTGGGCAGGGAACAGACCGCAGAGATCGTCGGCTTCCGAACGGATGTGAGACGAGTAGAGTTTCCCGCGATCAGCAGCTGGCTGCGTGTAGGCGATCACTTCGTCAGTCAGGGAGTACGAGCCGGGCGCGTACCAGAGCCCGGTGGAAACGCCGAGTGCTCCTGCATCGAGACTCTCTGCGACAAGTTGTTGGATGCGGTCCAACTCTTCAGCATCTGGCGCCCGCGGGTCCATACCAAGCACAGCCGCGCGCACCGTTCCGTGACCGACTTGCGTCGCTACGTTGATCGTCGAGCCTGCATCCTCGAGTGCCGTCAGGTAACCGTCGAAGTCTGTCCACGTTGCTTCCAGCGCGTCACCTGAACGCGAAAGACGTTCATCGAACTGGTCCTTCGCCATGCCAATGAGCGGTGCACAGAAACTCATGCCGCAGTTGCCGAACAGTTCCAGCGTCACGCCCTGGGTCAGTTTGGAATCGGCGAGTGGGTCAACAAGAAACGATGCATCGGAGTGGGTGTGGAGGTCGATAAATCCCGGGGTAACGACCTTGCCCGAAGCATCGATCGTGGAACCGGCTTCGACATCGATCTGGCCCGGACCTGCGACGTGGACGACTGAGTCTCCCCTGATGCCGACGTCCGCTGGAAATCCAGGGGCGCCAGTACCGTCGATTACGGTGCCGTTCTTGATGATGACATCGAGCATTTTTGTCTCCGCAACGATTCGAGTGGATGATTGGCTGTAGAACATCGTTCGTTTCGTCGCCAGTGTAGCTCCGATTTCTCAGGCGTCATTCTGTCAACTGGCGCGTGCCCTCACCTGCCCTTAGACTGTCCGCTGATATAGACGTTCGCTATGGCGCGCGTCAAAACTCATCCCGCTGGGATTTCCTCGGGACGTCAGCAAAACTGTCGGGAGCAACAGCCAGATATGAAATTCGTTCGATTCGCAAAAGGAGACGGTGCGGCATACGGCATCGTGGACGGCGACACCGTCAAAGAGATCTCAAACTCTCCCATCGGCCAGGACTACTCCGAAACCGGCGACACACAGAGCCTTGATGACATCAAGATCCTTGCGCCTAATCCCAAGCCCGGAAAGATGCTCTGTCTGGCGCTCAACTATGGTTCACACCTGCTTGGTGCAGACGCACCCACGCGCCCTGAGCCCTTCTACAAGAACACCAACGCCATCATCGGTCCCGGTGACCCCATCAAGCTTCCGGCTGATGCCGGTCTGGTTGTCTGTGAGTCGGAGCTTGTTGCGATCATTGGCAAACGTGCTAGCAACGTCTCGGAAGAAGAAGCGCTGGACCATGTATTCGGCTACACCGCAGGCAACGACGTAAGCGCCCGCGAGTGGCAGTCTGGTCCCAATGCTGACAAGCAGTGGTGGCGGGCAAAGTCTGCCGACACGTTTGGACCAACGGGCCCGTTCATCGTGACGGACATCGATCCGCAGGACTGCAACATTCGGGGTCTGGTTAACGGTGTAGAAGGGCAGAAGTGCCACTCTTCAGAGATGATCTTCACGACTGCTCAGGCGATCTCGTTCATCAGCAAGTACGCAACTCTCGAAGTTGGTGACATGCTGTGGACCGGAACGTCGGGCACGACGCCTCCGATCAACCCGGGTGGTGATGTGACCGTAGAGATCGACAAGATCGGTGTCCTCCACAACCCGGTCGAGTCTGCATAGCCTGATTGGCACAGGATGAAACAAGGGCCGGTCACATCTCGTGGCCGGCCCTCTTTTTTTAGCCAGCCTTTCCGCGACGCCGATTCCGCGGTAATGTGCTGCGTGCCGCTGCGGAACGCAGCACATTACCGATCAATTGAGTTCAGACCATGTTTTTCCTGGACAACGTTCTCCTCATAACCATCCTGCTGATTCTTGGACTGGCGATATTCGGCGCGATATTGAAGGCACGTCGTCGTGATATCTGTCTCAAAAGCTTCACCGGGTTCCTGGTCTACACACGGCTGAAGAATGGCAAGCAGATCTGGGGTGAACTGGTAACTGACGCCACGGGCATCGAGCTCATGTACCGGGCTGATCACCCGGATGCGGATGGTCACATTGAGTCGAGCTACATTGTTTTCAATGCTGAAATGGCGAACGTTTACCTGATCATTCGCTTCCTGGATGAGCTGACTGAGGAAAACGCAAAGCGACGCCAGAAAACCCTGAATCGCTCTTACCACCCCAACCTTGTCAGAAGGCTCAGACGCAAAATCCGCAACTGGTTCAACATGATCCGTGACGCAGTCAGCCAGGCGCTTTCATCTCTGATCGCAGCCGCAACGAAGACAGGGCCAACGGCTATTGCCAGTCAACAGAAGACGATGGCAGGAACTGGTGGCCAGCTCGTTGAGTGGTTCGGTAATGCCTACGACCCGATTCTCGAACGGCACATCGGTCGGAAGATCGTCGTAGAAGTCGCTTCACCTGAGGGTCCCATCATCGAGTACGTGGGCGTCTTCCGGGAATACAGCGGTGACTACCTTGAGGTCATGGACGTTACTTTCAAAGAGGACGGCCGCCCTCGGCAGGTCGATTTGATTCTGCCGCGAAAGCACAGCACGATCAGGCATGACGGAGAGTCGACGGGCAAACAGGCGCTACTTGAAGAAGATCCAGAACCGGCGTTGCTGGAAGATCCGACCGAACCGGAGAAGGAAGTCCAGGTCTAGCCGACTCCGAAGCTGCGGGCCAGCTCGCCTTCCGTGAGCCAGTAGAAGACCAGGTATCCACCAACGATTATCAGGATGCCTGCCGAGATCGAGTTCAGATAGGGCATGATCTTCCTGATCTGGTTCACCAGCGCTCCCTTGAAGATCGCTATAGAGACCGTCAGGACAGTGATCACGAACGCCATACCAAGTGCATAGGCAAGGAATTGGCCTGCGGCGCCAATCACTCCATCGGTGGCGAGCGAAGCGGTCACAATGCCCAGGAAGATCGGCAGTGTGCATGAAAGCGACGCCGTTGCGTAGCTGAGACCAAACAGGAAGTAGCCCCGCAGGCTCTGGTCTCTAGGATCGCCAATCTTACTGGCGGCTGACTGGGCAGCTCCCGTGTACAGCTTGCCGCCTGCGAACAGGTATGCACCAAGCCCGGCCATCAGGAACCCGAGCGTGAAGCTGAGCCACGGGAAGACATCGGCGACGGACCTTGCACCTGCCGAGATCAGGAAGCCGACTGTGCCAAACAGGACCACGAAACCTAGCCCCAGTGCGGCACTCACATACAGCGCCTTAACGAGTTGCTGGGCTACTCTAATCCCACCTGTTTCTCGATTCTCTCCGCTCTGGGCATCGCCAACGTACATGCCTAGATATGCCGGCAGCATCACGAAGCCGCAGGGGTTCACCGTGGCGACCATCCCGGCTCCGAACGCGAACCCGAACGGAAGCCAGACGCCAATATCACTCAGAGTGCTGGTTGATTCACCTGAAACGGTCAGGAACTGACCGATGATGCTGTTGCCACCCGGGCCGATAGTGAACCCTGCTACGAGGGCAGCAACGATCACAGACAATGCAACAATCCCCGGCAACCAGAACTTGTCCAGCTGGAAGGAAGGCGCCTGCTCGCCCTGTATCGTCGCCTGCTGCTCCATGGCTTCCTGTCCTACGATGCGTCTACTCTATTAAGTCTAGCCCGGGCTGTTCAGCACTTGTATACGGCTGAACCCTCACCACAGGTGTTGTAATCGTCTTGTAATCTCTTCGATGCGGTGCTGACAGGTGTGGTTCTCAACATTTTGTTGAGATTTTCTAATGCGTCATCGACTGTCCAACTGCGGATGCGCTTGAATGAGAACTGAGACTCGGAACGAAATTAGGCAGCATTCTTTACCGCAGCAAAGGCAATCAATACGATTCATGATGTCGGAGGCGTCTCTGGGTCGCGAAACACGATCACGATTGAGCCGGGCGCCAGACAACCGAGGATGCGATGGCAGTTGTTGTAGAGGTTCCAGACGCAGAAAGCTCAAGACTCGCCAGGCGCCTGATCGGCCGCCGAACTGGTGTCTCGGTCGTTGTCAGCGGCACTCGAGATGCGGTACATGCTTCTGTATCCACAGGCAGCGACAACGTGGCGAAGATACTCGTTCGACGAGAAGGTACTGCAGGTCCTGAAGAAGTTATCTCATTGCTCAACGATGGTGTCCGCGCGGTCATACCTGCCGACGAAGCCTCACTACATGAACTGTTACGCAGTCGCGTCGATAGCGTGCGTTCAGGAATGTGTCCGTTGATTTCGGACGTTACGGCTGACCGGAGTGACATTGACGATTTCCTGGCAGCTATGAAACGGCGCACAACCCAGCGGACTGGCAGGCGTGTATCAACCGATGACAGCCCGCTTTCCGGTGGAGAAACTCGAATTCTCCAGCGAATCTCTGAAGGTGTGACAAGCCAGGAGATTGCCGATGAGATGGGGTTTCAGTTGCAGACTGTGAAGAACAAAGTCACCACGATCTTGACCAAGACGCAGGCAAGGTCACGAACTCATGCTGTGTCAATCGCCCAGAATCACGGCTGGATACAGGGCAGCAGTCAGTGAACTCCAGGTGTGTCATTTAGAAGCGGCAAGCAACCGGGCGATTGCTCCCAGTGTCACTCCATCCCTGATCTCGTTCGCAGCGACCATCTCAGCTAGATCATCAAGAGTGACCCACTTCGAATCGATGATCCCTTCTTCCGTCTGAAGCTTAAGAGTCGATTGTTCAGGTTCGGGAATCTGGGCAAGCACGGTGAAGAACGTGTCGCTCATCAGTCCCGCAACCGGGAACTGAGTGCCAATCAACTCGGCGGTCACAGCCTCAAGACCGGTCTCTTCCGCAAGCTCTCTCACCGCTGTACCCACCGGGTCTTCACCTCGCTCCACCAAACCAGCAGGGAATTCCCAGAGCTCCTTATCGACCGGGTAGCGATGGATCTTAATCAGCAGGTGTTTGCCTGACTGAGTACGCGGGATGACGATTATTGCGCCACCGCCCATGGCTGTGTGTACACGAATGTAGATGCCCGGGCTGCCATCGGCACGGATGATGTCATCCTCGTATAGCTTCCACCAGGGGCTGTCGTACTTCAGCTTCGCACGAACCCTTCGAGGGTGCAGCCCGGCGGGTGCGTATGAACTCGTCACGGGAGGCTTGACATTGAGCAGGCCCAGGGCCGTGATTACGGTGCCATCGATGATCTCCCCGTTGGAGACCATATTCCACGCTTCCTGCTCGGTGACGAATCTTGCGTCGGCTATCGACTCCTGGCTGTTTAACTTCAGGTGACTCTCGGTATCCTCAGGCAGTGACACCAGGACAGCGTGGTGGCGGATAGCGATAAACCCTGAATCCGATGAGAAGCTTCCGAGGTTTCTTGCTTCTCCGCCGGAAAGTCCTGTCTCTTCCAGCAACTCTCTGCGGGCACATTCCTCGGGAGATTCGCCATCGTCTATCCCGCCGCCAGGGAACTCCCACGACCATCGATCAGGTACGTAGCGATGAGCCTTGACCATGAGCAGGCGACCGTCTGGCAAACGTGGTACGGCCAACGCTCCACCGCGTCCTCCGTTCCTCTCGACCCACGAGTAAGTACCGTGGGATCCGTCAGGGTGCTCGATCACATCGTCGTAGACCTTCAGCCAGCGGTTCTCAAACACAACTCTCTGTTCGATCTTCTTGATCGGCATACCTGGAGTTCCTGTGCCCGGTTGCTAGAGGTTCGATGAGGCGATCATGCCACCGTCAACAAGGATTGTTTCACCGTTAACGTAGCTTCCAAGGTCGGAAGATAGATACAGCACAGCATTTGCAATGTCGGAAGGAAGCCCTCCACGTTGCAGCGGCACACGTTTCTTAAGACCGGGGTTCGCCTCAACATCATGCGGTGGTCCGTCAATCGAATCACCTTCAGCCGGCAGACGGTTCGAGATGGCACCGGGAGCGATGCAGTTTGCCCTCACATCGGTCCCTGCGAGATCGACCGCCATGCCCTTCACCATCCGCCGCAGTCCCATCTTCGCGACGCCGTATGCGGTCCAGTTCTCCATCGCTACATATGAGTGAACACTCGAGAGGCAGATGATCGAACCGCCGGTTCCCTGGTCGATCATCGTTTTCGCCGCTCGCTGACTGGCAAAGAAATAGCCTTTCAGAGACAGGTTCATCATCCGGTCCCAGTAGGTTTCATCGGTCTCGAAGAAGGGCCTGCTCTGGTCCGGGAAGATGGCATTGTTGACAAGGATGTCTATGCCGCCGTGTTCCTGCGTAAACGCATCAATGACAGCGTTGACGCCTGCAACACTACTGACATCGCCCTGGTGAACGGTTGCCTTAACCCCACTGCCGGCGCAAACCGCTGCTGATTCCCGGGTGACCTCATCATCCACCAGGTCGTTCAACCCGACATTTGCACCCTCTCTGGCAAGGGTTAGCGCAATGCCGCGGCCAATGCCTTTTCTAGCTCCTGTGATCAGCGCGCGCTTTCCGTCAAGCAATCCCATGTGCGTAAGCTCCGGTTCCGATAGGTGATGTAGCAGGTATGGCCAGCAATATTAGTCGCTGGAAACAAGAGCCGAAACTCGCTGCGAGGCCAGGCGGGACGCTTCTTCCTTGTAATGGTCGAGCTGCGGGACCTGGTATTCACCACCAGATACGGATGCCACTCGGCTCGCGAATATAAGCACCGCTCGCGACACGGGAAGTCCGGTTACCTGCTCAACGCACCACGCATAGGCACCCATCTGCAGCAGATAGGGCTCAGCCGCTCCCTCGAGACTGTTACCACGCTCCCTGTCCGTCTTGTGATCGACGATCGTCACAGTCCCGTTCTGGTTCAGGAACATCAGGTCGATTTGACCTTCCAGTTCACCATCCGAGTCGGGCAGGGCAGCGGCAACCGAAACTTCACGCCACGCCTCGCCGCGTCTGGAAGCCTCTGTGGCCTGTTGCATGGTTTCCGTTCCGAGTGCGGCTCGAGTGAGTGAGACGATCTCACTTACCCGTTCGACGACACCGTGTTCGGTCGCCATTCGCTGAGCCAGACTTTGGATTTCCGATTCATTCACGTTGCCAAGTTGAACGTACTGAAGAACGGCGTGAACCGCGCGGCCAAGGTCGGTCGCCCCTCGTCCCGGAGCTACCAGCGCATCATCCAGTGGTTCACGCGGTTCTTTGTTCAGCGGTTCGCCTGTGGTGTCATTCTGCTCTGTCTCCGGCGAGCGTGTTGGCTTGAGTGCGGTCGGAGTTGTGTAGAGGGTACGAGATGCTGCAGCTATTGCTGACTCTCGTTTCTCAAGCCATGCATCACGTTCCTCAGCCTTGTCAGGATGGAACCGTGGTGAAAGCTTCGGAGTTGTTAGACGGGTTGGTCGCTGCCACTCGCGCCAGAGTGATTCATGCCCTTCAAGATGTTCCTCGATCTTTTCTGCCAGCGAAGCGCGAGTACTCTTACTTCGATACCTACTGACTAGCAGATGGTCTCGTGCGCGAGTGGCGGCGACGTAGAGGAGTCTCACATCCTCGAGTTCACCCTGTGATTTGTCGTTCTCTATTGCAACATCGGCACCGAAAGTCTTAAGGCCTGCTTTCGCGTTGCCAAGCTGAGCCTCCAGCTTTTCGACACGCTCGTCACCACTACGGCTGGTTATCAACTTGACCGTGTCTGTGCCTCGACTGTTACTTGAAGAAGACGCCATCACGACGATCGGGAACTCAAGCCCTTTAGCCGTGTGGATGGTCATGATCCTGACAGCATCGGTAGAGGCGCCCTGCGATACGTGTTCCGGAAAACGAGCGTTTTCTTCAGATTGCCGGGCAAGCCATCTCGTGAAGTCTCTCAATGTCAGATAACTTGAACCGTTTTCGGGATCAGACAGTGCACCTGCGAGTTCAACGACAGTATCTATTCGCCTGACGCGGTCAATTCCCTCACGGGAGAGCATCGATTTTTCGCGCAGTTGCCTGTCACGGACAAAGCGCTCGACTAGCGCCGCTGTGTCCAACTCACGGCTCAGATGATGGAAGCTGTTCAGGACTTCGTACGCCTGTGCCACTGACTGAGGACTGTGTGGCCGACTTTCTGTCAGATAGCTGAAACTGCCGCCTACCTGCTTCCACCGAAGCAGATCGGTGTCTGAGCATGCAAATGCGGGCGACCTGATTGCGGCCAAAACAGCTACTTCGTCTGACGGATCATCGATGGCTACCAGGCATGAGTGAAGATCACGTACATCTTGCGAAGTGAACAGGGGCGACTGACTGTCGAAGACATACGGGATCTGCCGGTCGGTTAGTGCCTGTTCGAGCAGATCAACACCGGTCCGACTTCGGAGCAGGACCGCGACATCAGAAAAGCTGGATTCGCGCCACTCTCCGTTTTCGTCTCGTACGCTGAATGCCCCCGAGCCGGCTGCCTCGGCGATTGCTGAAATCTCTTCGAACTCCAGCCTGCGCGTATCAGTGGTCCTCGTTTCTCGCTCTCCCCCGAACCATTGCACAGGTACTTCGTCCGGCTCGACGACCTCCAGCTTGGTCTCCCACCGCAGATCTCGGTACGGTGCCTGCCCTTCCGAGGCCCCTGCACTCATCCAGCTTGAAAACACTGCGTTCACCCATCTGATCACGCCTGGCATCGAGCGATGATTTTCGCTTAGTGGGAATCGCTCACCGCTTGCAGCCACCTGGGTCGAAAACTCGCTCGCCGATACTGGGTCTGCGCCGCGGAACCTGTAGATAGACTGCTTCGGGTCGCCAACGAGGAACAGCCTGCCTGGCAGTAACGCTCCTCGTTCGTCGCTGCCCAACAACCTGAGCAGGTCGATTTGCACGGGGTCGGTGTCCTGGAACTCGTCAACCAGGATGAAGCGGTGCCGACTTAGTACACTCCGGCGCACTTTGTCGTTCGATTCGAGTAGACGCCGGGCAAGTACAAGCTGGTCGTGGAATGTGAGACGGCCGTCTTGCCTGCGTTGCCGGGCATAGTCAACGGCAAAGTCACTCGCGACATGCAAAAGATTCATGACAGTCTTCTGGCGAAGCGCATCGAGCGAGGCATCGATCTCTTCCTGAAAATCGGAGAAAAGGTCCCTCAACTCGGTGAGCGACTCTTTACCGCCAGGTGCCTGTGACCAGTTCTTCTGGGAGCCACGGTGGTCGCCTCGGAATTTCGGGGCATCGGCGAAGTCATGGGCAGGTAGCTCGGTCTCGTCTCCTGCCAGAAGCACCAGAGACTCCAATGCAGGTGCACCGATTTGGGATACAAACTTGCACATGGCGTCGTTCTGCTCAGGCACCTCGGCCACAGCACTGCGAGCAGCATTGAGCACTTCAGCGATACGCGCTACCGGGATCGGCGCTGGATCGGGACCTCGGTAGCCAAACGAATCGGTGTTGAGCAGATGGTAGTGTTCATCAAGTTTTCGCGCGATATCCCGCAGAACGTCAGCAGGGGAAGGCAACTCCAGGCGCTGAGCCACGATCAACGCCGTAACAAGCTCGGTGTCCGAGGCTATTCGGTCAGCGAACCACTCATTCCACCGGTCATCGAATTCGACTGACGCCAGGACATCATCGACTGACTCGATCAAAGGTGGTAGACCGGCGTCCAGAGGATGTTCCCGCAGGATCGTGAGTGCAAATGCGTGAATGGTCTGGATGGCGAGCGAGTCGAGACCATCAAGTACTGTGACTATGCGGGTCCGATCTTCGGCTTGCGCCTCATCGGCGCGTATCTCCAGTGCCGTGCGGAGGCGGGAGCGCATCTCGAATGCAGCCGCCCTGGTGAATGTGATCGCCGCTATTTGCTCCGGTTCGGCGGTGCGAGAGACGAGTAGTTCCGTAAGCCGTGTTACAAGCGCTTCGGTCTTGCCTGTACCTGCTCCGGCCTCGATGTACAGATTCTCTGCGAGGCGCTTCTTTACGTCACGACGGGTCTGGTCATCGGAGTATGTTTCAGAATTGCTCAACTCCCGGAGTCTCCCGGGCTCAGGGATGATTCATCTCCGCGGTCGAGCGAGAGGTCGAAGTACCTGACAAGTCGAGGGTCTTTTGCGTGTTGCCGCACCATCCGTTCTCGTCTTGAAGCGGTAGGGCAGACGCGGTTGAAATCGCAGTAACCGCAGCTCTCGAACGAGTCATTTTTCGGGCCGTAGCCTCGGTCACCGGGGTTTGGAGGAAAGTAGCCGTCGCGGCTCGTGCCGACAAGTACTTCGAGAACCTCGCGCAATCGTCTACTCACCAGGGTCGGATCGAACAGGTCGATTTCAGGTATCAAGCTTGCTTGACTATCCATGACAAACCAGTAGGCAGCTGCCGTGTCTGATTTCACCTCACTAGATTGAGAGACGGCCTCCGTGTAGAGGGCCAGTTGAAGATGTCTGCCTCGGTCAACCGGATCATCGGCGATCTGCCTGTATCTTCTCGCGTTACCAGTCTTGTAATCGAGCACGTACCGCATACCGTTTGTGTGTTGGTCAACCCTGTCAATTACTCCAGAGAACTTGAGAACGGTGGAGTCACTAAGAGTTATCTCGAGTGGCGGTAGTGGTTCCTCTTTCATCTGGCTGTGACTGCGGCCAAAAGCAAGCTCAGCCGCTATCGGGGTGAATCCCTCGGCTTCAAGATCAGCTTCCGCGGCCAGCCATCGGCGAAGTCTTCGCCTGGCTTGCGCAATATCCACGTCCCAGACCGGACCACCGAGATCAGGCTGGCCTCGCTGTAACTCGCCCTTCACCTCCTCAAGCGCATCGTCCAGAGTCTTGGCCCCGACCGGTTTGTTACCCCTGATACGCATATTGAGATAGGTCTCCAACACGCTGTGTATGAACGTGCCTCGGCGGTCAGGAGCCATGTGAAACGAATCATCTTCTCGAACACCGGGACTCACCTTGAGGACATAGGAGAAGAAATACCTGAGAGGACAGGCTGCGAACGATTCGACCCGGCTCGCAGAGAGGACCTCTTCGTTAACCGCTGGCACGCTGGAAGTGGCGTCGCTTACGTCTCCTGACCACTCCGTTAAGGACGCTCCATATCTCCCTTGCTCAAGGGATAACGCCATGCGGACTGACCGTTCAAACTCCACCCAGTGCTTCGTAGCTGAGGCCTTTGAGTCCAGGTGCCGTCTGATGCTTGCAACCGTGTATTCGTGGGAATCTGAGAATGTTTCACCTGAGCCATAATCTGCCACCTTCACCCCTGGAATTTGTTCTGGGCTCGTCAACAGGTCACCGGCATGAACCCTTTCGGCTCCCGGAAACCTACGGGCCTGTTCAACAAGCCACTGAGCTGGTCCTGCATTAGACCGACCGGCGCTTGCCGATCTTGGCCAGTAAAGAGTCGTAGAGGATCCTGCCATTAGCGCTGTGAAGAACTGACGACGTCGCTCATCAAGCCTCACGCCAGATCGTGACAGCCTTATGTTGAACGACCTGTTTAGCTCCTCGCGAACCGAATCTGATAGGAGAGGATCGGCACTATCAGGAGAAGGGAATGTACCGTCGACCATACCGACGACGTGTACACGTTCGAATCTGGTGCCGACGATATCTCTGACCGGCGCAACGAAAACCCCTTTGCCGAGCCTGTTTGCGCCAGATCGATTCTCTGAGAGTTCACGGCTCACGACAGCACTGAAGCGTTCAATGTCCGGAGACGCGCCGCGAAGACTATCGAGACCCGAAATCTGCTCTAGGACGATCTCGACTCTTTCCCGAGACTCTACTGATCCATCGCCTTCAGACGTGTGCAAGTAGGAATCAATGAGCCGGGCCAACCACTCGCACCATGAATTCCAGGACATGGTCTCGTTTGGAGTACGGAGCGCCTCGGAAAGTTCTGAGACAAACTTGTGCAAGTCGCCTGAAGATTCCGCCTGTTTACGCAGTGCTGAGGACTGTGAAATCGGCCCATCTTCTCCATCATCATCACCTTGCCGTTCTATCAATTCGGCACGCCGCCGCCTGGATACTGCGAAGCGGGCAACCTCTCTTTTCCAGGAGGCAATCCCGGTTGTCACGCGTGCGGCTTTGCTGATCCCGTCCCATTCGACTCCATTGACGGGAAGTTGGGTTACAGGGTTTTTCACAGGACAGGTCGCCAGCCAATCCCCCACGTCCTGTCTCGCCATGTCCTGCGTGGCGAACCGTAGCAATCTCGTTACAAACCGACCTGTGACAGAAGCACCAAGTGAGTCCTGTGGCGGCCCTGCGACCGGAATCCCTGCCAGCTTCAGCGCTGACCTGACACGAGATGAGTATGACGTGTTGCCAAAAACGACTGCGATCCGATTTAAAGGAATCCCGTCGGCGGCTGACATCGCAACATCCGATACGACTGCTGCAATTTCTGATCGCACGTCTGACGCTGCGACGATTCTTGGCACCGGGAACTCCAGATCTCCTGGGACTGGCAGGGCGAAAGGGAGATCCAACTCTGCAGCAACGAAACTGTCACTCCTCTCGTCTCCGGTGGTCACCACGACAGTTGTCGATCCTCGCAGATTTATTAACGACTTCCAGAGCGACCGGTACTGAGGTGCTGGCGCCGCCACTGCGAGCACGACTAGCTTGCCGACGGCAAGGTGCATCTCCTGGTCTTCGAGCGTTCCGGCTTTCAGGGCTTCAACTGCCCATGCCGCAACCTGAGTGCGGTCAAAGAGGTTGTTCTCGGACTTCAATCGTTTGTAGGTCCGCCAGACAGTTCCAATCGCTCGAGCCACGTCTTCAGATTCAGATAGCTGATCCAGCGAGACTTGACCCAGCAGATCTTCGGCTTCAAGCTCTTGGAGAGACCGGTGCAGTGCTGCCAGGAATGTCGGCTGCTGCGCAACGTCAGCAAGTTGTCCGGTGATCTCACCACTACGGACACATTCCGCAACGGCTTCACCTACCAACTCCGTGCCTTCAAGACGCTTCAGCTGTCTTCGGTCTGGGTTGTCTATTTCGTTACGCGCTAGCAGGTCCGCCAATTCTTCTATGCGCAGGAACTCAACGTTGAGGAGTCCCCTGGATGCCAGCCAGCGTCGGAGATAGAAGTTCGAATAGTGACTTGGAGTGACCACGCTCACGCGTTCAAGCGGCTTGCCGGCTTTCGCGGAGTTCACTGCATCGAAAAGGACATCTGCCAGGTCTTCACCGTTGGCCGTAAATCTGTGAGTTGCGGCTTGCTGGGTCACTGGCTGGCCCTGGTTAGCGTGAAAGATCGAAGAGCGGGCAGGGTGGTACCCCCGGTGAGACTCGAACTCACGCATCTGGCTTCGGAGGCCAGCGCTCTATCCACTGAGCTACGGGGGCACGCGGCTACATTCTATTCGAGGACGATTGCGAGCGCCGGAACAGGCGCAGGAAGTCTGCGATCGATACAAGAATGTTGTACGAATGCGTTAGGTAATCTGGCTACTTCGCTGCCAGCACCTTATCGGGGCGCCAGCCGAGTCTCTCTGGTTCGAACACCAGGATCGCAATCAACTCGTCCTCTGAGTTGTATGCCCGCACCTGCTGCCCGGGCTGAGTTCCTGTCGGCGGACCGAACTGCGCAACTGACAGTGGCTGGCCATGCTGAACCGATTCTGCGGTAATTGGATCGAGCTTCACAGACGGTAAGTGCTGGAGCGTGAAGTCAATTGGATCCACAACAGCTTTCCAGGTCCCGGCGTCCACGAGTTCCTGAATCTCTTCGATTGTGTGTGCCTTTTCAATCTCGAATCGACCTGCCCTCGTCCGGATCAGTCCTGAAAGGTGAGCACCGCATCCCAATGCCTGGCCGAAATCGTGCACAAGGCTCCTGGCATAAAAGCCGTGACTGCATTCAACATCCAGAACAGCCGTCGGCGGTTCCCATCTGACCAGTTCGAGCTTCTTGACCTCGACGTTGCGGGTCTTACGCTCAACCTCCACTCCCTGGCGGGCCAGTTCGTACAGGCGCTTTCCGTTGTGTTTTACAGCGCTGAACATCGGCGGGCGCTGCTTGAATTTTCCTCGGAAAGACTCAAGAGCCTTTTCTGCATCCTCACGACTGATCCCTGAGTAATCTGCCTTGTCTGTGACGTCACCTTCGGAGTCGTAGGTATTGGTTGCAACGCCCAGCTCGAGTGTGATGCGGTACTCCTTGGTGCCGAGCAAGATCATCTCTGCGAACTTGGTGCCGTTGCCGAGGCAGATCGGCAGAACTCCTGTCGCGATCGGGTCGAGGGTGCCGCCGTGACCGATCTTCTTGACCTTAGTCATGCCTTTGAGCTTGCGCACGACGTCGGTCGAGGTCCAATCAGTGGGCTTGTTGATATTGAGATAGCCACCGCGGAAAACGTTGGCGGAATGTCCCTTCAGCAGAACCAATTCTGGTCTCCGGTGCTTCGTCTCGGATTCGTCAATTTTCGCGGCGGGTGCGCATCTTGCGGTCCTCTTCGCGAACCCGGTTTATCATCTCGCTGATCTGCTCACCCTGCTCAAGGCGGTCATCAGCCTCAAACAGCAGTCGTGGCATGCGCCTGATGCGGATACGCGCTTGCAACTCCCGTCCGAGATGACCCGCTGCTGACTGAAGTGCTTCAACCGCTTGCGCTCGTTCCGCGATGTCCCCGGGAGTAGAAACAAACACGCGTGCGGTCGAGAGATCGGGCGCCAGGTCAACCCTGGTAACGGAAACCAGCCCGGGCAGACGCGGATCCTTCAGGTGAGAAGAGATAAGAGGGCCTAACTCTCGTTGTATTGTGACGCTCGCACGAGCGACCCTGTGTGTCACTTTGATCTGTTCTTTCCGACTGCAGATATAGCCCGTCCAGGACGGTGCTGTAGAAACTGATTAGCAACCATCGCGGCTGCAGCATGACCGATGTGCAGAAAATGAACTTCGGGTGGTCCGTCTCACGCGGTCCAATCAGCTCGCGAGTACCGAGAGTTAACGGCGGTGCTACGAAGTCGTGATCTCGTAGGCCTCCAGAACATCGCCTTCCTGGTACTCGTGGAAGCCATCGAGGATTACACCGCCCTCGAAGTTGTTTGCGATCTCACGAACGTTGTCTTGCAGGTGGCGCATTGATGCGACAGCCCCGTCGAATATCTCTTCCCCGTTACGCAGAACCCGAATACGGCCGGACCTGCGCAGTGTGCCGTCTGTGACACGTACACCAGCGATCTTCTCTCGCCTACCGCGTGCGAATACTTCAAGCACGTTGGCGTGACCGATAACAACACGGCGCTCTTCAGGCTCAATGAGGCCTTCGACTGCATCTCTCACGTCGTCAACCAGGTTGTAGATGATGTCGTAGGTCTTGACTACGACGCCCTTCATTGCGGCCTGGCTCTGGGCTGTGGCCTCAACGCTGGTTTCGAAACCGACGACGAGTCCATCTGAGGCCGTTGCCAGCAGGATGTCTGCTTCTCCAACCTGTCCTGCTGAGGCGTGGATCACCTTGACCTGAACATCTTCTGTCGAGAGCTGTTCGACCGCCCGCCTCACCGCGTCGACGCTGCCCTGCGTGCCTGCCTTGATAATGACGTTGAGCTCTTTGGCCTCACCGCTGTGGACGCGGCGCATCACATCGGCCATGGTCGTGGCTGAGCGTTCGTCGCGGTGAGAATCGAGCCGCTCTCTGGTCTCGACGAGTGTCCTTGCGGCTTTGTCGTCTTCAACAACATCGAACTGCTCGCCGACCGCTGGGAGGCCACCAAGTCCCATGATCTGGACTGGAGTCGACGGCCCTGCGCTTTTAATGGCTTTACCGAACCCGTCGAGCATTGCCCTGACGCGTCCGCGCTGTGCCCCGGCTACAACGTTGTCCCCGATCTTTACCCTGCCTGCCCTGACCAGGACGGTGGCGATTGAACCTCGGACACGGTCCGTGTGGGCTTCAACGACGACGCCGATAGCCGGGCGATCAGGGTTGGCTTTCAACTCTTGAACTTCTGCTACTAGCAGGAGAGATTCAAGCAGATCGTCGATGCCCTCATTTTTCAGTGCAGAAACTGGAATTGCTACGACGTCACCGCCGTAGTCTTCAACGATAACCTCGGCCTCTGCCAACTCACCTTTTACGCGGTCAGGGTCGGCACCTGGCGAGTCCATCTTGTTGATGGCAACGACGATCGGCACCCCGGCGGCACGTGCATGGTCAATCGCTTCACGGGTCTGCGGCATGACGCCATCATCGGCGGCTACGACGAGTACAGCGATGTCTGTGACCTGCGCTCCGCTCGCTCGCATTGCTGTGAACGCTTCATGCCCGGGAGTGTCGATGAAGGTGATGCGCTGGCCGTCTTTGTCTACCTGGTAGGCACCGATGCTCTGGGTGATTCCGCCCGCTTCTGTATCGACGACCTTTGCGCCGCGAATAGCATCGAGCAGCGTGGTCTTACCGTGGTCAACGTGCCCAAGGACTGTAATGATCGGTGGCCGTGTGACCGCGTTCTCGTCTGTGGCTTGCTCGTCGACACCAACTCGCTGAGCCGCGGTGCTCTCTTCGCGGTCACGAGGCTTGAGTACAGGAATCTCGTACAGGGCTGCGACACGTGCTGCAACGTCAAACTCGATTACCTCATTGACGGTGGCCATCACACCATTACGCATCAATGCCTTGATCGTATCGACATGAGATTTGTTCAGAATTTCGGAGAGCTCGCCAACCGTCATCGTGGCTGGTAGTTCAACTGGTCCTGACGGCGTCTCTTCGACTGGTTCCGGAGCCGGCCCGCGCTGATTCTGGTCGGAGGGCCCCTGCCTCCGACGACCTCGCGGTCTTCCGCCCGGATTTCGTCGTCTCGCCATGTTTTGCTCTTTCAGAAGCTGACTTGTGTTCAGACCGTTGTCTGTGCAGCTTCACTCAGCCCGTCAATATCTTGCTGCGTCAGGTTAGTTTTCAATGCCTGCGCAAGTCTAGCTCGAATCTGCTTCTCTCCCCAGTGGTTGTCCTGAGCATTTCCTGAGCAGATGTAACCACCGCGCCCGTTCAGCCTGCCGGTGGTATCTACCATCACTTCGCCCTGGGGGGTCCTGACGATTCGCAGCAGTTCCCTCTTGGGTCGTTTCTCCCTGCAGACGACACAGGTGCGCAGGGGGATGTGCCTGGGTTTCATCAGCACCCCTTTCGCTCGGATGGCCGGAGACCTGTCTCGATCTCTCAGACCGTTCTGCGCACTACCTGCGTCCGCCGCGTCTACGCGCACCGCCACCACCGCTGCGCCTGCGACGGCCTTCTCCCTGTTCTCGGAAGCCTGCAATGTCCTCGGCAAATCGCAGTACTCCTGCTTCCTCCGTCTCTTCGGACGCAGCAGGTGAACCAACTTGCCACAGGTCATCTGAGGAAACGTCGATTGTCTCCGCTTCTTCAGCCTGCCGGCGTTCCTCTTCCTCACGTTCCAGTGCTGCCAGCTCTTCCTCTAGCTTGAGCAGTTCAGCTTCCTCGTCGACGTCAGGAACCGCTGGCTTGACTTCTTCTACCTCTGCAGCGACCTCAGTCTCTGGCTCTTCGGCCTCAGCGACCTCTTCTGGAGCAGATTCTTCGGCTTCGACTGCTTCGGTTTCGGTGGATTCCACCGCTGCAACAGCCTCTTCGGCAGAGTCTTCTACTTCAGCAACAGCCTCTTCAGCCACCGGCTCTTCCGCCGGTTCTGGTTCAGGCGGTGCCTGAGCAGCTGCCCATTGCGCTTCGCCCTGGATGTCTATCTTCCAACTCGTCAGCTTCGCAGCAAGCCGTGCGTTCTGGCCTTCTCGGCCAATGGCCAGTGAGAGTTGACGGTCTGGCACCAGTACAAGTGCAGATTCGCCATCTTCATTCAGCTCAACTTTCTCAACAGTCGAGGGACTGAGTGAGTTAGCGATGAATCGCTTTGGATCTTCATCCCACTCGATGACGTCGATCTTTTCGCCCAGCAGTTCGTTGACGACGTTCTGGATACGAATGCCTCGGAGTCCGACACAGGCTCCTACCGCATCAACACCTACCTGGTGGGAAACGACGGCGACCTTGGAACGAGAGCCCGCTTCACGAGCAATGGCCTTGATTTCGATGACGCCGTTAAATATCTCGGGGACTTCTACCTCGAACAGCCTTCTAAGCAGGTCCGGGTGCGTCCTTGAAACGACAATCTCTGGTCCGCGCACTGTTCGTTCAACGCGGAGCACGTAGAACTTGAGCTGCTGGCCAGGACGGTAACGCTCGAACTGTGACTGTTCAGAAGGCGGGAGAATCGCTTCAGCGCGGCCAAGGTCAACAATTATGTGTCGAGCTTCGATTCGCTGAATAGTTGCAGTGAGTACCTCACCTGCACGGTCTATAAACTCATCGAAGACGATGTCGCGCTCTGCTTCGCGCAGTCGCTGCATGACCACCTGCTTAGCGGTCTGCGCAGCGATTCGACCGGGGTTGTACTCAAGCTCGCCGGTGACGATGTAGTCACCTACCTGAGCGCCTTCTTGCAGTTCCTGGGCAGCCGCCACCGAAACCTGGGCGAACTCGTCTTCGATCTCTTCTTCTTCGACAACGTGACGAACGGTGTTGACCGTGACGTCTCCGTCCTGAGGGTCGATAGCAACGATGACGTCCTGCCCCTCAGCGGCTGGATCACGCTTGTAAGCAGACGCGAGTGCAGCTTCGATCGCCGAAACGACGACCGTATGTGGCAAATTCCGCTCGGCGGCGAGTTGTGTCACCGCCAGCAAAAGATCACTTTTAGCCATACTTACCCTGCCTGATCTGCGCTCCCACGTTGAGCGCCAAACAAATCACAACAAAAAAGTGGGCCAAGCCCACTTCCATGCCTCCAGCCCGTTAAGTTCGAGCCCGGCTTCTTAATTCTAGCACGAAGGCCCCGTTTACGCCGAGAGCGAAACTCTGCGTCTGCACTCATTTATTGGTAGTTGCATAACGGTGTCGTGTAGAACCTGTAAGAATCGGCTAGTGGCGGCTCCAGAGCCACACCACTCGATCCCAGGAAACGGCATAGTGAATGAGTACTGCAGCAGGTAGCAGGTATGCCAGCATGGTCAGCGTGGTGTTCGCTAGCGCCACCGTTGCGAGGACGAAGAGGGTCACTTCGATCAGCAGTCTGATTTTCCCCGAGACCGGAACCGGCGCCGATCCCGATCGACTGGGATCATTCGGTACGGCGAAGATGCCCCAGGTTGCCCCTGCCGTTACTGGTAGTGCGACGATGAGCACGAACATCACAATGCCATCGAACTCACTCCAGGCCCAGTAGGAAAGCGCTGCAAGAGCCGACATCTCTAGAAGAAACCGGACTCCCAGATTAACCGGATGAGCAGCCACCTCCTAATCTCCTTCGTAACAGTATGTGCTTAGCTTGGAACGACGACGGAACCGATGTTTTGCGATGACGGTTCCACGTCTCAAGGCACCGGGCGTACTTGATCCGGCGCAAATTTACAGATAAGGATCGATTGTTCGCAAGAAAGAGTAGACAGAACGATCTATGGCTGAAATCACGCAATCCCTATCCGTACTGATCGACTTTGACGGCACGATCACCGATCGGGACATCGGTGATCTTATGATCAGAAGCTTCGCGGCCGAAGGATGGCAAGAAGCTTCGGCCGCTTATGACCGCGGTGAGATTTCGCTGCGTGAGCTCTGGGCTGCTGAAACCAGCCACCTGAGACAGAACGACCACGAGAAGATCAGGGCGATGGCCGCAGAGGTAGCTGTGGTCCGCCAGGGGTTCAGTGAATTCATCGAGTATTGCAGGGAGAAGGGCATTCACGCGGAGGTTGCATCGAGCGGCATAAGGTTCTACATCGACGCGGTGCTGGAAAAGGCCGGTGTGCAGGGCCTCGTGGTGGCGGCCCCGGATATCGAGTACGACCAGAAGGGCCGAGGGCTGATCACGTTCGCAGAAGACATCCTTGACTGCGGCATGACCGCGATGTGCAAATGCGAACGCGTATGGCGGCAGAGAAGGCTTGGCAGAACGGTTGTCTTTATTGGGGATGGCGCATCTGATACGTGCGCTGCGCTGCAGGCCGACTACGTTATGGCGCGCGATTCACTGGTGGCCTACTGCGAACAAGGGGGCGTGGAGTTCACACCGTTTGAAGATTTCGTGGATGTGAAGGCGTTCGTGGAGCGACTTGAGTCAGGCGTGCTGCACGTCGACCATTAGTACCGATGCGGGTAAACGTCAGAGTTCTCTCGCGGCCTAGAGCAATCCAGGAGTAACGCTCGTAAAAAGTGCAGATCATCCAGTAATAACGCCTGGAGCTGAATCGATGTCAAAAAGATTTCGAAGAGCCAACTCGTTGTGGTTGATAGCAGCCCTTCTTAGCGCCGTGATCGCATGCTCTGGGGAGGGAAAGGTGAACGGCCCGGTCCTGAGTTCTCCACGTCAACCATTGATTGGTGGCGGAGGAACGGATGCCGGCGTCGGAGGTGAGGTCGTGTACGACGCAGGCGTCGGATGTCTTTATCTCGGTAATGGAGATGTGAGGACCCCTGTAGTCTGGCCACACGGCGCGTCCTGGCAGGAGGAACCACCCGCGGTGAAGCTACGGGGCAGGTTGATCGAGCCAGGAATGTCGGTGAAAGGCAGCGGTGGTCACCTGTCTCATGAGACGATACGGGAACTGGCTGGAGACAGTGTCGCTGATGCCGCTCGGGCGTGTGCCCTTGGCTCAAATGAGATAGCGTTCTTCAACAGGGGCAGCAAGGTGGATGTGTTGAGCGACTAAAGACCCTCAAGCAGCCGCGATACCTGTTTCACCCCATCTTCCACCGCGACAATCGAAGCATCTTTTTCTCTCCGTACTTTCACCTCGAGGCCACCATTTTGCAGACTCCGTTTAGAGATCACGACACGCAGTGGCAGGCCAATCAGGTCAGCGTCCTTGAACTTGACTCCGGGTGGCTCATCGCGGTCATCGAAAAGAACTTCAATGCCGGCGGCTTGCAGGTCTGAGTAAAGCTTTTCGGCCTTTTCTCTTATGTCGTTTTCTTGCAGGTTCAATCCGGCCAGGTACACCTCGTACGGGGCGATCCCCTTGGGCAGCGTAATTCCATTTTCATCGTGGTTTGCTTCGACCGCAGCACCCAGAAGACGGCCAACTCCAATGCCGTAGCAGCCCATGAGCGGGGCTTTCTGCTTGCCGTCTTCGTCAGAGAAAGTCGCGCCGAGCTTCTCCGTGTAGATGGAGCCCAGCTTGAAGACATGACCAACTTCGATGCCACGTTTTGCAACCAACGTTCCTTGACAGCCAGGGCAACCGTAACCTTCCTGGGCTTCGGCTATGTCCGTGATCAGGTTGGCCGTGAAATCACGTGGGAAGTTCACGTTCCTGTAGTGAACACCTTCTTTATTGGCTCCGGCGAGCAGGTTCGCGCCCATCTGAAGCGAGTCATCAACAATTACACGGAATTTTTCACCCAGTTCGACCGGTGAGGCCGATCCAGAAACAAGGCCCGCGGCTTTGACCTCTTCAGGCGTGGCCAGTCGAGGTTCGATTCCGCCAAGGGCATTGCGTAGCTTGGTTTCGTTCACTTCGTAGTCACCGCGAATCGCGACTATGAGTACGTCGCCGCCGACGCTGTAGAACACGACCTTCGCCGTTTTCGATTCGGGAACCCCTTCTTGCTTCGCCAGTTCGGCGATAGTTTTAATGCCGGGAGTTGGAAACTCTTCCATGGCAGCGGGTTCTTCATCTGGGTTGGGAACCTTACGGAACTCGGCCTTCTCGACGTTGGCTGCGTATTCGCAGTCTGCGCTGTCGCACATCAGGATCACGTCTTCGCCACTGTCTGCGAGTAGCACGAATTCGTTCGATTCTTTGCCACCAATTGGACCTGAGTCTGCTTCGACCATCACAACTTCGAGACCTGCGCGATTGAAGATGCGGTGATAGGCGCCGACCATGTCCGAGAAGCTTAAATCCAGGCCTTCTTCGTCCCTGTCGAACGAGTAGGCGTCCTTCATCTCGAACTCTCGAGTGCGGAGCAGGCCCCCTCGAGATCGTGGTTCGTCCCGGAATTTGGTCTGAATCTGGTAAAGGTTGAATGGCAGATCTCGGTAGCTGGTTATGCCTGCAGCTGCCATGAATGCAGTGGTCTCTTCGTGAGTTGGGGCAAGCACCATGTCTCGGTCGCGCCGATCCTCGAATGTTGAAAGAGGCGGTACATAGCTGTCCGCTCGGCCGGACTTCACCCAGAGATCCCGTGGTTGCACCACAGGCATGTTGATCTCTTGAGCACCCGCGCCATCCATCTCTTCCTGCATGATTCGTTTGATCTTCTTGATTGAACGCCAGCCCAGCGGTGCAAAAGAGAAGATTCCGGCTGCCACCTGCTGAATGTAGCCAGCTCTGGCCAGCAGCTGGTGTGAGATGTTTTCCGCGTCGGCTGGTGCGTCACGCAGGGTTTTGACAAAGAGTCTGGAAGATCGCATTTTTCAGGTCTTGAATTCAGTTGTAGCGGTCGAAATCGGAGCAAGATCCGGCAGTGCTGAGAATGTAAGCATTCTCTCAGGTAGGGTCAGCATTGAAGTCAGCAAAACTGGTGAGCAGCGGGCGGAAGGTTAACAGGCTCAATCGCCAGCCGGGACAGCCTCTTTCGCGCCCCACCGGTTGTCGACATAGTCGTCGACCATAGCGATGAACTCTTCCGCGATCGTCGGACCCTGTAAAAAGGTCTTGCGTTTGCCATCGACGAACACCGGTGCGCGAGGAGCTTCACCGCTGCCAGGAAGCGAAATACCGATGTTTGCAGCGCGTGATTCACCAGGTCCGTTAACGACACAACCCATCACCGCCACCTTCAACTCCTCTGAGCCGGGATAGCGGCTGTGCCATTCCGACATCTTGGCATCCAGGTAACCCTGTATGTCCTGCGCAAGCTCCCGGAACAGTGTGGAGGTCGTTCGGCCACATCCCGGGCATGCGGTAACCGCCGGCCTGAAAGATCGGAGGTCGAGCGCCTGCAGAATCTCCTGGCACAGTCGCACCTCTTTGGCCCTGTCACCACCGACTTCAGGTGTCAGCGAGGATCGGATAGTGTCGCCTATGCCTTCGTAGAGCAGCACAGACAGGGCAGAAGTGGTCGCTACCACGCCCTTGGTGCCCATCCCAGCTTCAGTCAGGCCAAGGTGTAGGGGGAACTTCATCAAATCCGACAGCTGCCGGTACGCTTCGACCATCTGCGGCAGTCGAGAGACCTTGCACGAAACGATGATCTTGTCTTCCGGGAGTCCCAGTTTCATCGCCGCCTCGGCGCTGGACACTGCACTCTCGATGAGCGCCTCTCGCTCCACCTCGTCGCCAGACTTCGGCTCGGCCAGCCGAGAGTTGGCGTCCATCTTTGCTACGAGTACCTCGGGGTCGAGGCTGCCGGCGTTCACGCCGATGCGCACGGGCTTGTTCAGATCGCGTGCAATCTCGATAAACGTCGTGAAGTTGTCGTCCCTTCGTGAACCTCGACCGACATTTCCAGGATTGATACGGAATTTTGCGAGCGCCTGTGCGGTCTCGGGATTGTCGTGAAGTAGCCTGTGGCCGATGAAATGAAAGTCGCCGATGATCGGCACGTTACAACCAAGGTCGGCGAGCCGTTTCTTGATCTCGGGCACAGCCTTGGCAGCTGCATCGTTGTTGACCGTGACCCTGACAAGCTCACTGCCAGCATCCGCCAGTAACTTGACCTGCGCAACGGTTTTCTCGATGTCTGCCGTGTCTGTGTCCGTCATCGACTGAACGACGATGGGATTGCCGCCGCCCACCAGCACACCGCCGACGTCTACAACGTTAGTCTCATCCCGTTTCATTTCGTTCTCCCGGCCTCCCGGTCAGTCATCGATAAAGAGCGAGTATCAGCGGCTGTTCTCGATCAGGCTTGTCGCCAGTATTCCATTACCGGTCAGTTTCTGGTGCTGACTTCCAACTCTGTTCCCAGGCAGTTCAGCACAATGATCAACTGACAGCAATGAAGTCTAACGGCATGGGGTTAAGGGCGTCGAATCGGTGCAGCAGCAGGTTCTTAAGTTCGAATATTGGATAAGTAAGCCGATGGTCGTTGCATACACAGGTACGAGGAAAAGATGACAAGAGTGCTCGTAACGTTTGCAGGCGGCTCTTACGGTCTCGGTATTACGCGTTCCTTGAAGGCAACGGGGAAGGCAGTGGGTGATAGATACGAAGTCATCGCAGCTGACTCCGATGTGTACTCACTTGCGCGAGCAGAGACCAGGGAGAGGCACCTGTTGCCAAAGGCAGGCGATCCAGACTATATCGACGCCCTGATAGCGCTGGTCGAAAAATCTGGGGCCGAGATGCTATGGCCTGGTCACGACGCCGAGATCGAGAAAGTGGCGCACGAGATTGAGAGATTCCGTCATGTCGCCACTTTCCTGCCACCAGCTCACGAGATTGATCTATGCAATGACAAGTGGCGCTCGTACAAGGTGTTTTCGACTGCGAGCATCCCGGTACCAAAGACCGTGAAGCTGGATGGACCTGGCGATCTCGAGAAGGCCTTCAGCGCCGGATATGAAAATGGCGTCTGGTTGAGAGCGATGCGAGGTGCGGGTGGCCGTGGAGGAGCCGGATTTCGGTCCATGGACAAGGCTCTGGCCTGGATAGAACTTCACGATGGCTGGGGCGGTTTCACGGCTTCGGAATGGATAGTCGGCCGAGGGGTATTCAGCTGGGCTTCGGTGTGGGCGGACGGTCAATTGATAGTCGGGCAACGCAAATCGCCGCTTGGACAGGGGTTTGCGAGCATCACGAGATCAGGTGTGACGGGAGTGCCGGGAGTTGTTCGTTGGGGAGGGCCGGACCAAGCGCAGGCGATTGGTGAAGCCGCAATTCGTGCCATCTCTGATCGACCACACGGCAACTACGGTGTGGACATGATCAGTGATCGTGACGGAAATCTTTTCGTGACCGAGATCAACATCGGCAGGTACTACAACGACGGCCTGATCCACTGGCCCGATGAGAAGCTGAACGCTGCGGACCTTGCTGTTCGACTGGCACTTGGTGAGCCAGTGCTGTTCGATGTACCTCTCATTGACCCGAAGCCCGATGGCAGCGTGATCATCTACGGGCTGCCGAAGATGCCAGTCGAGGTCACACTCGACGAGTTGGAGTCTTTGAGAAGCGGGGACGATCCCGACTAGAAGATGCTGTCGCCGCGGAAGATCGCGCCGATATCTTGAACTGTGATCACTGCGATCAAGCCAAGAAGCAGCACGAATCCCGCCAGATGAACAAGACCCTCTCTCTCCGGTGAGATTCGCCTGCCACCTCGCAGTATCTCTATGAGAACGAAGAAGATTCTGCCGCCGTCCAGAGCCGGTATTGGAAGAATGTTGATCACGGCCAGTGAAAGGCTGATCACCGCTGCCATGCTGCCCAGAGCGACGATCTTCACGGCGAAGGACTCATCGGCTGCGGCTATCTCTCCCGTGATCTGTCCGATACCGACCGGACCCCTTAGCGGCCTGTCATCCGTGATGACGGGGTTCTGGGATCTGACTAGAAGACCGGTGACGGCGTTTCGCGTCAGGACCATCGAGTCCCACACCTGTTGGAATCCGGTTGGCCATGCCGACAACAGGTTCTCGGATTGCTGGACAGTCCGCACATTCTGGGTGGAGATCAAGACACCGACTGCGCCTTCTTGCACTCGGATGTTGATTCCGAGGTCGGAGTCAATCTGGCGGGCCGCGGACAGTGGAATGTCAGAACTATCCGGAGAATCTGTCCCATCTGGCACGACCCGCATCACGTCGCCGAGTTGCGCACCGGTATCGAACTCAAGAGCCTCTTGGAGCGATATCTCTTCGGTCGGGCTCGTGACGTTACCGACGACGCGAAGACTGTTGCTGATGCCTGCAAATCGGTCATAGAGACGCGCTTCACCGACACTTAGCTGGCTCTCCGGGTCATCGACTTCGCTGACGACAAGCTTGTTAGGCGGTCGCCAACGAGGAACGACCGTGACCTCTTCTATCTCACCGGTGTACTGGTACTGAGAGTCACCGGGGCGTGCGAACGGGTCGGGCAGTCCGCGCATGATCTCCCAGTTACTGTCTGCCCCGAGCCGGAGAGTGACTGCACTCTGCAATTCGCCGATCGTTTCGATATCGCGGCCGTCCACACGGACCACGCGGTCTCCTGCGCGGATCCCGGCTTCTGCGGCTGGTGAGCCTGGGAAGACGCTGCTGATGACCACTTCGCCGACCTCAACATTCTGAGGAATCAGCAGGATCAGCGGAAGCAAAATGAATGGGATGATTGCGTTGACCACCGCGCCGGATGCCATCACGATGATGCGTGGGCCGCGGCCTTTGGATGCCAGGCTGCCTTCAGCCGTTGGGTCTTCTTCTCCGAGAAGGCGAACGAAGCCACCGAGCGGGAGCCAGTTGAACGACCAGAGCATGTCTGCAAGGACGATACGGTCTCCGCTGATCTCCTTGACCTTGCCGACGAACACGTGCCCGCCAGCATGCTCATCCTCGTCGATATTCATTGTTGGCCGAACGACGGTGGCCTCGATGCGTCCGGGCACAATCTCGACGCCCCTGACCGTGACCACATCTCCGACACCTGGCCTGTTTGCGGTCTCAGCTGGTAGTGATCCGATCAGGTTCGTGCTCTCAGCCCCGATGGCAACCGTTGCCGGCTCTTTGTCGTCTTCAGCGAGTTCGGGTGCAAACCAGGTTTCACTTGTCAGGTGAATGACCGAATTGCCTGTCCACCAGCCTGCAGCGCGCGGCGGGAACCCGAATCCATATTCGAGCACCTTTACTCCAAAGAACTTGGCGGCGAAGAAGTGGCCGAACTCGTGCAGTATGACAAGCGGCCCGAGAACCAGAAGGAATGTCAGGACGCCGAAGAGGAATGTGTCCATTTGTCAGTTAGATGTTGGCTGTTGCGGAGTGATTTGCCAAGGTGTAGTCGGTAGCCCAGGCGGCGGCCTGGATCGCATCTTCGATTGAGTGTTCCATGACCGGGGTGTGAGCCGCCAGAGTGGATGCAACCACATCCGGTACGTCGGTGAACCTGATTTTTCCATCCAGGAATAACGAAACGGCAGCCTCATCCGCACCGGCAAGCACGGCGGGCCAGGTGCCGCCCTTTTTAGCGTAGTTCAGCGCCAGTTCGAAGCAAGGGTAGAGGGATGGGTCCATCGGCTCAAAGGTAAGTTTGGACGGGCTAAATGGGTTGTATCCGGGCAGGTCGGTGTTCTTCTGTCGTTCCGGGTAGAAAAGGGCGTACTGGATCGGGTGTCGCATATCCGGCGGGCCAAGCTGCGCCTTCACCGTTCCGTCGGCAAACTCAACCATTGAATGGATGATGCTCTGCCTGTGAATTAGTACGTCAATCTGCTCATAGGGGATGTCAAACAGCCATCGTGTCTCGATCACCTCAAACGCCTTGTTCATCATTGTGGCCGAGTCGATAGTGATCTTGTCGCCCATGTTCCAGGTCGGATGCTTGAGTGCTTCCTCGGGAGTAACGTTCTTGAGGGACTCCCATGTGCGGTCCCGGAACGCTCCTCCCGATGCGGTGACCATGAACCGGGCCGGAGAGCTCTCTTCTCCCTGCACACACTGCCAGAGAGCGGACGGCTCGCTGTCTACAGGCAGCAGCGTGGCGCCTTTTTCGCGTGCTCTGCGTGTCAGCACCTCGCCGGCCATGACGATGACCTCTTTGTTGGCAAGTGCCAGCGTCTTACCAGCATCGATAGCTGCTAGTGCGGGACCCATGCCGGCGCAGCCAACGGTTGCTCCCATCACGATGTCAACTTCAGGCAGTGAGGCGATCTCCTCTGCGCTGAGCCGGCGGGCGCCATTGCGGCTCGGGAATTCAGCGACCGAGTTGATGTAACGAGGATGAAACTCGTCAACTTGCTCTCTCAGCAGTTCGACATTGTTGCCCGCGCATAGGCCGACGACCTCGAACGTGTCAGGAAAGGCCCGCACGATGTCGAGAGTCTGAGTGCCGACTGAGCCGGTGGAGCCGAGTATGACGAGCCGCTTGCGGTCCAAGTTAGATCTCCAGTAGTTGAGTCGCCCAGTATACGACCGCAAGATTCGGTGCCAGTGAATCTATACGGTCAAGTATTCCACCGTGACCGGGGATGATCTTCCCTGAATCCTTCACATTCGCTTTACGCTTCAGCCACGACTCGAAAAGGTCGCCGCCTACACCCGCTACGGCTAGAGCGAGTCCAAGCAAAGCCCCTTCCCAAACCGCAACTGGCAGATCGAGCAGCGCGGTGAGCCCGATCACTGCACCAATAGCAGCGAGTGCGCCGCCAAACACGCCTTCCCATGTCTTCTTGGGACTGATCGCCGGCGCCAACTTGTGGCGGCCGATGGCTCTGCCAGTGAAATAGGCGCCGGTGTCGACTGCGAAAGTACCGAGAATCGCAAGCAGCAGCCAGCTTCGACCGTCTGCGAGGTCGATGAGCGGCACTGTGTGACTGAAGGTGAAGCCAAAGTAGGCCACAGCCAGGTAAAAGAGGGCGAACCTTTGGACTGCCTTATTGCGGACGATGCCCAGCGCGGAACCAGGGGGAACAAGCCTGCTGGTCTTATAGAGAACTGTGAGTACGCTGATGGCAATCGGCAACGACACAACGAGCACCAGGACGGTTACCGCTGCGGAGTCGTCCACATGCCACCAGATCTGTGCAAGTACGATCAACAGTGGCCCTAGAACGAAGACCGGCCGCTGCCACACAGGTGCTTTCGCCATCTCACAAAGTTCGTAGCCAGCGATTACGGCAGCGACCGCCGTGATCGCGATGACACCGGGCACACCTGCCCAGATTGCTAACAGGACGACTGGAATACCGACGGCAGCCGAGATGAGCCGTGTTTTCAGGTCACTACGGGGCTGTGTAGAAGCCTGGCCAGGGTTGTCGGAGTGTGTTGCTGAATCGCTCAGGAAACACCTCCTATTCGTTTGGTGCAGGAAACAGATCGGCAAATCTTGTCGGAAGACAGCAATTCAGCTGGCCTACCAATCACACCCTGCCAAACCTGCGTTCTCGGCGCGTGAAGACCTCAAACGCTTTCTGTAGCTGTTCACCGTCAAAATCTGGCCAGAAGACCTCAGACGAGTAGAACTCGGCGTATGCCGATTGCCACAGCAGGAAGTTGCTGATCCTGAACTCACCACCAGTTCGGATTACGAGATCGGGGTCAGGCACAGAAGACGTGAAGAGATATCGGGAGACCATTGCTTCGTCGACGTTTTCCGGCGGAATGCCATCCTTCATCATCTGCTGAATGGCCTGGACAACGTCGTAGCGACCACCATAGTCGAAGGCGACGCCAAGAGTCATTCCCGTGTTGTTCCGGGTAATTTCGACAGCTTCTGCTATCTGGTGCTGCAACTCCTGCGGTAGTCGATCCAGCCTGCCAACGTGCTTGATCCTGATGCCATTCTTGTGCAGGTCCTCTGTCTCGACACGGATCACTTCTGCTGCAAGGGTCAGAATCCCCGATACCTCTTCACTGGGCCGGTCCCAGTTTTCCGTGGAGAAAGCAAATAAGGTGAGATAGGAGACCCTGGCTTTGGCTGCAGCCGCCACTACACGCCGCAGATTTTCGTAGCCCGCACGATGGCCTTCTGATCGATCCAGACCGCGTGCCTGTGCCCAGCGACCGTTGCCGTCCATGATGATCGCAACGTGCCGCGGTATCCGGATGTCTGAACCCTCATGAGCTGGCTGATGTTCAGGGCGAACGCCATTGTCAGCCCCTTGGTGGGCCAACTTGCCGGGGTTATCTGGCGCAGTAGAAGTCATCGGAGTCAGGATAGGCCTTCCTGGGGACGAATGAACAGCCTGTCGCCGCCCTGATTTGGAAGAGCAGTCGACCGTGCGGGAATCGAGGCAGTCTACAGGTACTAGACCTGCATCACCTCTTCCTCTTTCGCTGTGCTTGACTCGTCTATTTCGGCAACGGCGTCATCTGTGACCTTCTGCAACTGCTCCTGTGCACGCTTCGAGTCGTCCTGCCCGATGTCGCCATCTTTTTCCATCGCACGAATGAACTCACGTACGTCTTTTCTCACGTTGCGCACAGAGACTTTTGCCTCTTCGGAGCGTGTGCGTACGAGTTTGACCATCTCCTTGCGACGCTCTTCGGTCATGGGAGGAATGGTGAGGCGGATTCTGTCACCGTCGATATTCGGAGTCATACCGAGGTCAGACTGCTGGATTGCCTTCGCAATGAGGTCTACTGCGTTCTGGTCCCAGGGCTGAATCACCAGCAGCCGGGCATCTCCGGCAGATATCTGGGCTAACTGACTCAACTGCATCCTGGTACCGAAGTAGTCGATATCCAGGTTCTCGACCAGCGCCGGGTTGGCTCTACTGGTACGCACACCGGACAGCTCTTTACGGAACGAAGAGACAGCTCCGCCCATACGTTTTCGTGCGTCTTCTAGGGATTCCTGGACCATTTGTGGACCTCCATGCCTATGCAGGGCCAAATAAGCAGATCGATGTATCAGAAGTGTCGCGGCGTTGAGTACACCGGCGGCAGCATAGCCATGGAGATTCTATTCCACAACTTCTCAAGATGTGGTGATCAGCGTGCCAACATTCTCGCCGGCGAGGACTTTGCTGAGATTTCCTTCGATGAACAGATTGAAGATGGCGATCGCCGTATCGTTGTCCATGCAGAGGGAAAGTGCCGTGCTGTCTATCGCCTGCAGCCTGAGATTAAGCGCTTCGTGGTGCGTCAGGTGGTCGAACTTCTTGGCGTCCGGGTTTGTGTTGGGGTCGGAATCGTAGACCCCGTCGATGTTGTTCTTCGCCATCAGGAGTGCGTCGGCACCAGTTTCAAGTCCACGAAGAGCCGCTGCTGTGTCCGTTGACATGTAGGGGTTGCCGGTGCCTCCGGCGAAGATCACGACTCGCCCTTTTTCCATGTGCCTGATTGCGCGGCGCCGAATATACGGTTCGGCAACCACTGGCATGGCAATAGCAGATTGAGTTCGGACGTGCGTGCCGAGCTTTTCCAGCGCGTCTTGCAGCGCGATCGCGTTCATGATCGTTGCAAGCATGCCTGCGTAGTCCGCGGTCGAGCGGTCCATTCCGCTTGCTTCGTAGGTCGCACCGTTCCAGATGTTGCTGCCGCCAATCACGATGCCGATCTGAACACCGGTGCTCCAGGCTCCGTGAATTTCGGTTGCAACGCGTTGGAGTACAGAAGACTCGATGCCAAACTTCTGGTCTCCCGCGAGCGAATTACCGCTCAGTTTCAAGAGAACACGGGAGTAGGAAGGATTAGGCAAGCGGAGCTCCGGTCATTGTCCCAGTTCGAAGCGGGCGAAACGGCCAATCACGACGTTCTCGCCTGTCTTGGCGGCAAGCTGCTTTACGAGGTCGCTGATCTTGGTGCCTGGCTCGCGAATGTAGTCCTGCTCCATCAGCAACTCTTCATCCGCAACGTCTCCAGCATCGTCGGTTACCGCTTCACGGTCTACGAAACGTGGTGACATGGCGGCCACCTGCATAGCAAGGTTTTTGGCCAAACCTGCGAAGTCGTCTGTGCGGGCGACGAAATCTGTCTCGCAGTTCAGTTCGACCATGGCACCGATTCGACCGCCGCTGTGAATGTAGGACTCGACGACTCCCTCAGCCGCGGTACGACCTGAGCGTTTAGCAGCGGAGGCGAGGCCTTTTTCGCGAAGCAACTCTTCAGCCTTGGCCGAGTCGCCTTCAGCCTGTTCAAGTGCGCGCTTGGCGTCCATGATGCCGGCACCGGTCTTGTCCCGCAGATCGCGGATCATTGAGGTTGAGATTTCCGTTGTCATTTTCGGCTTATTCCCCGATTGAGCACTGAGTTAACCAGCACGTGTGGCAGGCGTTACTCAGACTTCTCTTCTGCGGGCTCTTTCTTGTCTTCTGGCTTTTCTTCGGTCTCTTCAGCTTTGGCAGTTGCCTTTGCCTTGGCAGCTGGCTTGTCTTCTGACTTAGCTTCGGCCTTTGACTCTGCTTTTGCCTTGGAAGCAGTGCTCTTCTTAGCAGCAGGTTTTGCGGCTGCCTTTGGCTTGGCTTCAGCCTTCTCTGCCTTGGGCTCCGGCTTCTTCTCGTCTGCCTTTTCAGCAGTTTCGGCCTTGGCTCCAGGCTTTTCGTCTTCCTTGGATTCGCCTTCAGCGTCGGCCTCGGGCTTAGCTTCTTCCGTTTCTGTACTGGCGGCTGACGCAGCAGCTTTGGCCGCTTCGGCAGCTTCCGCTTCTTGCTTCTTCTTTTCCGCCTGTGCAGCCGCTGCGCGCTCGGCAGCCTGTGCCTGAGCTGCAGCTCGAGCGGCAGCTTCCTGTGCCTCTAGTTCTGCTTCAGCGGCAAGACGCTCTTCCTCTTTGGCCCGGTGAAGGTTTTTGCCCTCAAGGATGGCGTCCGCAACGTGGGCGGTCAGCAGGTCGACGGAACGGACCGCGTCGTCATTGCCAGGGATGATGAAATCGGCGTCGTTAGGGTCACTGTTCGTGTCGATAATCGCAACGATCGGGATGTTCAGTCGGCGCGCCTCACGAACGGCGATGTCCTCTTTCTCGGTATCTACGATAAAGAGAATGTCGGGAAGCTTGTCCATCTCCTTGATGCCGCCGAAGAACTTGTTCAGGCGGTTCACCTCGGTCTGGAGTCGCAGCGCCTCACGTTTGTTCTGTGTCTCGACAGTTCCCTTGGCAAGCGCATCTTCCAGGTAGACCAGTCTCTCGATACGTTTCTGGATGGTCTGGAAGTTGGTGAGCATTCCGCCGAGCCAGCGCTGGTTTATGTACCAGGCACCGGCACGGAGTCCGTGCTCCCTGACCGCGGCCTGAGCCTGCTTCTTGGTTCCGACCATAAGCACCTGCGCGCCATTTGCCGTGGCGTCTCGCAGGTACTCTTTCGCTTTCTCAGCGGCCTCAACGGTCTTAGCAAGATCGAAGATGTGTGACCGTGCGCGCTTGGCGAAAATGAACTGTTCCATCTTCGGGTTCCAACGCTTTGAAGGGTGTCCGAAGTGCACCCCAGCGTCGAACAGCGTTCGCAGGTCAAGAGGCCTCTGAGTCTCGTTCTGCTCGCCGTTTGTTTCGGCTGCAGCTACTTCCGGAGTCTCAGCTGTTGTCAACTTTTTGCCCCTGTGTCCGGTCAGTCCCATGAGAAATGGCAGACCGGTCCAGTGTGTTGTGTGTCACCGACACAAGAAGACGCGGGATACGCCCGCGTCCTTGAAAAAAGATGTCGGTCCAGCACGAAAGTATAGCACAGCACGAGATTGATTCGTTCTTGTTTTTGCGCGGCCTCAGGAACGTTTCGGAAGGGTCTTGGCCACCCGCCAGCCCTGGGACTGTCGCCATCCTGAGCGTGATAAAGCGCCGCCTCTTGTTCAGCAATCTGTGGGTCAATTACCGGGCTTGCCGGCAGAGATCGCCCTTCGACAGGCTCGGGTAGGCGGCTTAAGCTTGCGCACGAATTCACCACTGATCCCAGCAGGACTTCTCAATGCACGATATCTATCAGCACATCGAAGACCACATTGACGAACATATCGAAACGCTGTTCCGCCTCGTAAGCCAACCTTCAGTCTCAGCCCAGCGGCTCGGTTTCGACAAAGCCCCGGGACTGGTGAAAGAGATTTTTGATTCAGTTGGGCTAGACACGGAAATTGTGCCGGTACCGAACGATGGGTTGCCATCAGTGTTTGGGAAAGTAGCAGGGGAGCGGGACGACCGAACCCTGCTCTTCTACACGCACTACGACGTTCAACCCACTGATCCGATCGAGCTCTGGGAGTCTGATCCTTTTACGCCAGAACGCCGAGGCGATCGCCTGTATGGCCGAGGCATGTCCGATGACAAGGGCAACATCATCGCCCGAATCGCCGCTCTGAAGGCCTTCCAGGAAGTCCGCGGTGGACTTCCTTGCAACATAAAGCTGTTCGCAGAAGGTGAAGAAGAGTCCGGTTCGATCAACTTACCTGCCCTAGTGGCACAACGGGGACAAGACTTCTCAGCCGATGCCTGCATCTGGGAAGGAGGCGGGCGCAACGCGAGCAACGACCCGTTCATGTACTTAGGACTGAAAGGGGTTCTCACCGTTGAACTGAGCATTGAGCGACTCTCTGTCGATGCTCATTCGTCACTGGCGACGGTCTTGCCGTCTGCGGCATGGCGGCTACTCGATGCATTGAAAACGATCAAAGGTGATGACGACCGCGTGCTGATAGATGGGTTTTATGAAGACATCACTCCGCTAAGTGATGATGAGGATGCAGCGATTGCAGCACTGCCTGACGAAACCGAAGAGTTGCGCAGCATCTACGGTGTCGGTGAGTTCGTTAATGAAGTGGACGGCGAAGCACTTAGAAGGAAGCTTTACTTAACGCCAACAGCGAACATTGCCGGCCTGACTTCTGGCTATCAAGGTGAGGGATTCAAGACGGTTCTCCCCGCTGCTGCGAGTGCGAAACTTGACTTCCGCCTCGTACCGGAGATGCGACCGGACGACATCTTCGAAAAGCTGCGGCGTCACCTGGACCGCCACGGTTACTCGGACATCAAGGCGAAGTTGATAGGTGGAGTCAATCCGTATCGGACTGCGATGGATGCTCCGTGGGTGAAGCTAGTGGCAGAGACTGCCGAGGAAATTTACGGCCGTAAGCCCGTGATCACGCCGAACATGGCCGGGACAGGACCGATGTACGACTTTGGGCATGATATAGGCATGCCCATTGCTACCTCAGGCATTGATCATCCGGCGCACAACATCCACGCACCAAACGAGAACATCACCATTGAAGACTTCTTGCTAGGCGCGAAACAGGCAGCGCTGATCATCGAAAGGTTCGCTGAACGAGGTGCTTAGAACGGTCTCGAAGTGCACCTGACTGGACTAAACACGTCCTGTCTGTAGAATCGACCGCTGATCAACTCGTGCGTTCAGGTCTCGAACCGGTTTTCTGAACGCACTGGAAAACCAAGGGAATCACTGTGGCGATTATTCAACAGACACCTGACCACGCACTTGATGAGGCGACTCGACTTGCACTGACTAAAGTGAACACCACTGCGGTCGTCGACGTGCTGGCGCGCAACGGCTACGACGCCCGTTACACCTACATGCCTCATCTGAAGACGATGAACCCTGGACTCAGGCTGGTAGGTCGGGCTGTCACCGTGAGGTTCGTCCCGGCAAGACCGGATGCCGATCTGGAGAAGCCTGCTGGCGAGGAGTCTCCCGAGTACGCAGCGTTTGAAATCGCTGGTCCTGGTGACGTGGTCGTCATGGAGGCGATGCGTAACAAGCTCTTATCTATCGGTGGTGACATCAAGTTCTTGCGCCTAAAGCAACGTGGTGTCGAAGGCCTGATAACGGACGGTGGCATCCGCGATATGCACACCGTTAAGGACTACGGTGTTGGGATCTGGGGTTACGACAAGACGTCTAACCTCGGCACCCGCGTCGGCACGCCGTACTCGACCAACGACTCGGTGACAGTAGACGGCATCCTGATCCGACCAGGTGACTACATCGTGGCGGACGACGATGGCGTGGTTGTGATTCCGCTGAAGGTCGCCGCAGACATAGCCCAGAAGGCGATTGAGTACGACGACCTGGAAGAGTGGATCCGCCGTCGACTCGATGAGGAGAATCTCTCTCCCGGTAAGTACTATCCGCCGGATGACGAGACATTCGCTCTGTACCGCAAGTGGAAAGCGGAGCAGAAGCAGGGCTCAAACGGCCACACGAACGGAGTGGCTGCCAAGTCGTAGCGCTTGTGCACGGTCCGGGAACGATAGGCTAGATTTCAGCCTCAAAGCTCAAGCCGTCGTAAGCAATCTGAACATCAAGACCATGAGAATCCTTGAGCATGGCGAGTTCGGCATTGACCGACTCGTGTTCGATGTCATGTGTCACATCGGTGAACAGGGTTCTCGGGGCGCGGATCTCTTTCGCGACCTCAACCGCCTCCTCCAGCGTGAGGTGTGAGCCGTGAGTGCGGCCCCGCCTCAAGGCATCGAGGACGAGGACCTCACAGCCTTCCAGTAGTTTCCAGGTTGAGTCAGGTATTGCCGAGACGTCAGGCAGGTAGCAGACGTCACCGATTCGATAACCGTTGGCTGTGAATCCAGGTCCGTGTTCTACGGGAAGCGGGGTGAACCTCACGCCGAGTACATCGAAGGGTTGCTCATCGGTCTCTACGATATCGAGCAGCGCGACGCCTCCGCCGCTCATCTTTGTTCCGCGATCAACGATGTAGAAATGCGTCTTGGAGAGTGTCGGCATGTCTAGAGCTCGGACATAAAGAGGCATGCTTGAACGATTCGTATTAGTCCAGTCGCGCAGGTCATCCAGTCCAGCAATAGCGTCGGCGTGTGAGTGCGTGATTACCACCGCGTCGAGATTGGTGACTCCGAACTTCGGGAACCACTGCATGCATGCCTCGTAGAACGATTTACCCGCATCTACAACTATGTTGACGCTTGAGGCGTCTGGCGAGCCACCGGGACTCGGGGCCTGGACCAGGAGCGACGTGTTGCGCCTGTAGTTTTTCGAACCGGGTCGTTGTGAATCGAGACATACTTCACAGGTAGGCGGTTGTTTCGAGACGCAGGTGACGCGCGGAACACGTTCAGACGTGCCAGTGCCGAGGAAGACGAATCGTGCGGTTGCCATCCAACCAGCATACCGCTCACCCGTTAGGGACTCCGATACGGAAACCACGCGTATAAACTTCTGCGCTGGAAACAGAAACTGGCCGCGAACCGAATCACAGTTCGCCGCACCATCAACGAACTGGAGAAAGAGATGCCGAAGCTCGGAAATCTGAAAAAGCGGTTGCAGGCCGGTGAAACGGTGGTTGGACCTTTCGTGATCATCCCATCGGTACCGCTGGTCGATTCACTTGGCTACGCAGGTATGGACTTCTGCATTATCGACACCGAACACGGTCCGATCTCACAGGAGTCGGCTACTGACCTCGTGATCGCTGCGCAGGGCTCAGGTGTTGCACCGATCATCCGCGTCGGCGACAACGATGAACGGCTAATCTTGCGTGCCCTGGATATCGGCGCCGACGGCGTGCAGGTACCACAGATCAATAACGTCGAAGACGGCAAGAAGGTCATTCACGCCGCGAAGTATTTCCCGCTGGGCGAACGTGGCGTTTCCGTGTTCACCCGGGCCGGTGATTACTACGTGAACGAAGGCGCAGGCCACACCGATAAGCAGAACGACGAAACGATGATCGTTGTGCATATCGAGGGTCAACGCGGACTGAACAACCTCGACGAGATCATGACAGTCGATGGTCTCGATGTTCTCTTTCTTGGGCCGTACGACATCTCGCAGTCGCTGGGACTCCCGGGAGACGTCCGCAACCCGAAGGTGGAAGCTGCTCTCAAGGAAGCTGCTGGCAAGGCTCGTGCTCAGGGCAGGGCAGTCGGCTCCTATGCCAAAGACGTCGAGATGGGCAAGTGGTTGATCGACCTCGGTGTTCAATACCTGTCGATCAACGTTGACGCGACGATCTACATGCAGGCCTGCGAGCAGATCGCGAAGGCCCTGAAGTAGGCGGCACGGCAGCGCGTCACACCGCCGCGAAAGTCGGCGTTTAGAGGCCGGAATACTTACGCAAATGACATGAGCGGCCGGTTCGCCACGTCCCAGAATGTTGGATAACAGATACAAGTCGGTATCTCGATCTGAGGATAAGAATTGACGACGACCGTTTGGATCGCATTGCTCGTGGCTAATGCCTTCGTTGCTATGACGGCAATAGGTGGAGGTATCGCGCTGGTCACCGGGCTTGAAGAGCGACGGCTGTCAACTGAATTGCTGAAGGGCACGCCATTCAGGTCGTTCCTGATACCGGGATCGATGCTCGCTGTGATCGTTGGTGGCTCTGCGCTGGCAGCGACGACGCTGCTGGTGCTCGATCGCTCAATTGGATCGTCAGCCTCTGCGGTCGCCGGAGCGATCATGAGCGGATGGATCATTGGCGAGGCCAAGTTGCTAAACCAGCCTTCGATGACGCGCACTGAAGCGGTTTACCTGGGCGGTGGACTGATTACGGTTAGCCTCTCAGTTGTCCTGTGGGCGCTAATCGATTAACTGCGGTCTGAAGCAGTTTGTCCGCTGCAGATGTCAGGCCACGTTGCAGTCGCAGCCTTTTTCTCTGAGTAACTCCATCTGTCGCTCAGGAGAATCGATGAACTCTGTCTGAACGGACTCGCCGATTGCCTGCGAGTTGTCGAGCGCACTGGCGTGGTTGTAGCCGCGCCTTGTCATCTCGGTTACGAGCAAATCATGCCGCGTGTACAGCGCAGCGAGCTTGCCTTTCCACCGCAGCGTTTCCGGGTGTCGGGAATAGCCACGCTTATCGCTGGTGAGCACCGTCCAGATTGCGTGCAACTCTCTGTGTTCGCCAAGCAGGTGTGCACGGCAGAGAATTCCTGGTGCGACGTCCCAGATCCGCATTACCGGCTAGTAGCTCTTCTTGAAGCTTGTGGCGTGGCATTTAGGGCAAGGCGGTATCCTGCCAGAGTCTCGGAACCGCATCTGAGAACCGCATGCAACACAGGTTAGGGTTCCCGGCCCGGTGACCTCACCGGTATCGAACTGCAATGGTTTCTCAATGCGATCACTGAGCCTGGACAACCCGGATCCCGCGCGTTCGAACACCTCTGACGCAAGGGAAAGGAATCCATCTCTCACACGAGAAGGACGTAGCCGCTGTGAAAACAGTTCTGAAGCCCGTTCCCGGTTCTCTGAAAGGCTGAACAGGTCTCTTCTAACGTAACCGGAAGCGCGATCGATCTGTTCCGATGTGAACTCTCCTGCGGTACGTGTTACTTCCTGGGCGCGGTCCAACGCGTTGTTTAGCGCATCAGCCCCGCGGTCCTGTGTCCGCCGGAGTTGCTCAGATACGCGGGCGACGATGGCGTCATATGCACGTTTTTCGCCGGACTCGGGGCCGGATCCATCCATGTCTTCGACGCCGATCTGCTTCACGAAAACACGAACCGCCGCGTCATCAAAGTCCATCGACCGCAAGAACCTTGCGTCTCGTTGATCAGCTGCAAGTAGGGCTGCGAACACCTGGCTAATCCCCTCGTTTTCGCACTGGGCGATCAGGGCATTGACCATGCTGGTCGCTACGTTCTTGTGGCGATGCTCAGGGTGGACCGCAATCGCCACTATGCGAGCGCCGGGCGGCAGACCGTAGACGGTCGATTGTTTCTCAGCGAACAGGAATCCAACGAGCCTGCCTTCATCCTCGGCCGCAAAGCATCCCCAGGGTGGATAGGGAAGAGCGTCGAGTTCAACAACGGCGAGGAACCTGTCGAGATAGGTGTCCCAAGTCGCTGAACGGTCTGGTCCAAGAATCTCTCTGTCCAACTGGCGGACAGCGTCGGAATCTGACTGAGCTAGTGGCCGGATTAGCATGGCAGGCAGCCTTTCAGCTGTGGTTCGGCGTCAAGCAAGCACTGGTCATCACTCAAGATTACTGGCAGGTGGAGCCGACCACAAACGCGTGTGCGTTCTCTGTGAAGATTTACCGCGGCATCAACCTAGTCGGATTTGCCCTGCCGGGAGAGCAGTACCCCGATCACCTGTCCGGCAACGATGCCGATGATCAGGCCAAGCAAATCCTGGAAAACGGCGTACCAAACCACTCCGAAGATTGCGCCACTCCAGACACCCACGTGATAACCGTAGCGGAAATACCAGGGGCGCTGATCTACAAGCACCGGCGCATTGCGCGGGGCGGCGTTTTGCCTTCTTTCCCGCCTTCGCTGTTGTCGTGACATAGTGCTGGTCGCCTGTTTAGGTCCGTCTAGTCAACGTGTTGCTAAAGTATCGCCTCGTTTAGCGTAACCCCAAAGCCGGGTTCGTCGTTGATCGACAAGTATCCGTCTACTGCAGCCGGCTCTCCACTCCACAGTTCATCGCGCGACCCGTCTCGGGTTCCTGGCAGAATCTCTCCGAAGTCTTCGCAAGTCGAGGCTGCGATCAGATGTAGGCCCCACACTTCCCCGCCGCGATGCGGCACCACCTGGACACCCGCTGCCTCGCCCATCTCTACGATGCGCAGACCTGCAGTGATTCCTCCGCACCAGGTGATATCTGGCTGCCAGACATCGTAGGCGCCGGTTCTTGCGATATCCGCAAATCCGACGTGTGTGAACTCGTGCTCACCTCCCGCGATCAGAGTCGGCTTCACTTTTGGTTTGAGGGCAGCATTTTCTTCAAGATCGTCTGGAGTGAGGACGTCTTCGAACCAGTGGATCCTGTACTCCTCAAGCCTCTCTGCCATTGCTATCGTTACTTCGGTATCCCAGCTCATGTAAACGTCAAACATAACTTCCGCTGTCGGTCCAAACGCGTCTCGGGCACGCCTGGCTGCTGTGGCCGTGGCGGCAAAATCTCCGTCTGAACCTGACCAGCGGTTCGGCATCTTATGTGCTGTGAAACCGAGCTCTGCGTACCACTCAGTGTCAGCGCCCGTCGCGTAGGCGCGTACCTTGTCTTTTTGAACACCGCCAAGCAGGTTGGCTACTGGTTGGCCCGAGGCTTTGCCGAGCGCGTCCCAGAGAGCCAGGTCTACTCCACTGAGTGCCATGACGGCGATGCCTTTGCGACCGTAAGGGATGGATGCCTCATAAAGTGCGTCCCAGGTGGTCGAGATGTCCACAGTCGAGTCGAGTTGCCGGCCGACCAGTAACTCGGCGAAATGGCCGTTGACCACTTCGACAGCCGCTTTACCACCTCCACCGTATCCGAACCCGGTAACGCCAAGATCGGTTTCGACGCGCACAACAATCTGCCAGAGATTGGTGCGCCACGAACGGGCAACGTTTTCGTATCGTGGATAGACGGCTGTGACAGAAGTGATCTTCAAAAAAAGTGCCTCCAACAGATTGGTTGGAGGCACATTCTTACATGTTGAAGCCGGGGCGTGTCCGGCGATTACTGACTGTTCAAGGTGCCAGGATTAAGCGGCTTGCTGTGCGCTAAAGCCTTCGACCTCGGCCTCGAAGCTTGTCTGGTGGTAACTCTTCTCTTCGCAAAGAACCTCGAAGAGATGTGTGTTGGAGGGGACGGAGGACGCGTTGCCGCAGTGCAGGCACTTAAGGTTTGCCTTGTCCTCGTATGCCTCCAGCAGGAGGTCCCCTTCACAGATTGTGCAGCACTTGAAAAACAGCATGTCAGCGCTCTTGCCAACGTCCTCGGCGTCTATGTTCTCGTTTGGTCGTACTAACTCGACGACAGAACTTATGCTAGGCACGGTGATGCTTCTTGGAGTCAGAGTTACGGAAGCGTTAAGTGTGCGCCCTGTTTGTACTATGCAAACCTTCTTCCACGGTTGAGTTTGAACAAACCGCGACACCACCAGCTTCATACGTTCTGAGCGCCATCTCTGGTTGGACTAGGTGATCGGCGAAACGGTGCCATAGACACCATCAAAGCCAGCGTTCACTTCGACGTTGCCTTCTCGCACAGCGATGATTGCATCTGCGATCTGTTCTCCCGCGACTGATGCGAGAGTTTCGCGATCGATAGTGGTAAGAACTGCCAGTTCGTTTCCAGACTGCTCAATAAGGGCCTCGTAAGACCTACTCACTTTCTTGGTTCCCACGCCGACAGAAAGACTGTGCGCAACCAGTTCCCGTAGCGGAACGAGCTGGCGAAATGGTCGAGCGTTCGGATTGTTTCCGGAGTCGTAAACCAGTCCTTCTTTGAAGACCGAAGGACTTAGCGACCGATCGGCAAGCTCCTTGATGCGTTGAAGTACTCCGAGAGTAAGTGGTCGATTACAAACTTCGCAGCGACCGTCTGTTGGTGTTTCTTCAGGTGAAAGCTTCACGCCGCATTTCCGGTGCCCGTTCAGATGATATTTGCCATGCTCAGGGTGAAACTCGATGGTTTCGATGACTCTGTTTTCGAAGAGGGCAGACCGTACTGACTCATAGTTCGTATCGGCGTCAAAGACTGTGAGCTCTCGCCCCATCGTTGCTGGCGAATGTGCGTCAGAAAAGGAGACAATCGCCCTCGACCCAATGTCGCTCACGGACCAGTTCATGTAGGGATCGCTAGAGAGTCCGGTTTCGATTGCCGGGATACGCTGCGTATGCTCCCCAAAGCACTCCTCAAGTGAATCGAATCCAGACTTCGAGCCGTAGACGCCGTACCAGGGAGTCCACGCATGTGCGGGAAAAAGAATGCAGCGGTCATCCGCTTCCAGCGCCACCGAATATAGGTCTTCGGCAGACATCTTGATCATCGGGCGCCCGTCAGACAGAAGATCCTGATAGTCGGACAGCGTGCCACTTATCCTTTCGACGGCATCGAACGATGGTGCCATGAGAATCACGTGCACTCTCCGGGAACGGTTCGCGTGGCGCCAGATGCATGAGATTTCAGTGGCCAGGATGAAGGTCGGGCGTTTGACAACACCGGGTGAGGGATCAGCAGTGGTTGAGTCAGTTCTTTCCTGATCAGAAGAGCCGGAGAGATCAGACTGGGCGGGTTCGCTTTGCCAGTCCTTCAAGTGGAACACGCCGTCTCCAGCCGGCTCAAGTGCTGACCGCATCTCCGCTCGCCACACTGGATGCGTGAAGTCCGGCGCGGCCAGAAGGTGTATACCTTTTTTGTGTCCAGTCCTGGCGAGCGACTCGAGATTTAGCTGAGGACTGGTCGCCATTGAGAAGCGAGAGTGCAGGTGCAGATCTGCAACGAGGCGGTGCTTAGTCATGGCGATTGAGTGTAGTTGAGGTGACAGCGAACCGATGCCTGTTCGTCAGTCTCACGATCCTGAAAGCAAGCTGTTAGGCAGGTCTTTAGCTGTCGCCACGACTTACGAAAAGGACATGATCGACAGGTGTTGGAGCGCACTGTTGATTCAGTCTTTTTCGCGATTCCGTGTACACCTAACCTGCAAACTTGGCGGTTAGCCGATAATCCGTAGCCGTCAGAGGCTATCGAAAGTTAAATCTGCCGCTACAATGTCAAGGTTGGAACGTCGGGGTGTGGCGCAGCGGAAGCGCACCCGCTTTGGGAGACCGAAGTTGTCAATACCGCACAAAAAGCCAGGGCGTTAGAATTTTCCGGTCGGGGTGTGGCGCAGCGGAAGCGCACCCGCTTTGGGAGCGGGGGGTCACAGGTTCGAATCCTGTCACCCCGACCATGAAAAATACGAAAGCCGTTGAACACTCTTTATTAGTGCCGGTTCCTGTGCGCAGGTCCCCAACCAGCTGATAGAGCTTATTTCGCCGTCAAGTGAAGATTCAGTCACTCGATATCTACCACGTAGCGATGCCACTCAAATACCCGTGGCGGACTGCCTACGGTGAAGATCACGAGATTCACTCCGTGATCGTCAAAGTCGGTAGTGGTGAACATGAAGCATGGTCTGAGTCCGCACCTCTCGAATTGCCGACCTACAGTCCCGAGTCTGCTGCAGGAGTTTTCCAAGCCGTTTCGGAGTTCTTTGCTCCTCATGTCATCGGTCGAGACTACGAAAGTCCTGAGGACCTCAACGACCAACTAAGCCTGTTCAAAGGTAATCCATTTGCCAAAGCTGTTCTGGAGATCTGCTGGTGGACACTCCGAGTCAAGCATGAACAACGACCGCTGCACCAGCTTCTTGGTGGCTCGACACGAGAGGTTTCAGCCGGCGCAGACTTCGGTATACAGGATTCGTTCGACATGCTCCTGGGCAATATCCAGGCGGCCGTTGATGCTGGCTTCCCAAGGATCAAGCTGAAGGTCGCGCGTGGGTGGGACATCGAAATGCTGGAAGCAGTCAGGTCGAGTTTTCCAAGTGTCAGGATTCACGTCGATTGCAACGGTGGATACACACTCGACGACTCATCACTGTTTCAAGAAATGGAACGCTTCAACCTGGAGTTCATCGAGCAACCCCTCGCTAGTGACGACCTCTTAGACCATGCCGCGCTCGCTGGGTTGATTGACACACCGATCTGCCTGGATGAGAGCATCAATGGAGTCCGAGCTGCTGAACATGCGCTAAGCATCGGAGCCTGTGAGTTCGTGAACATCAAACCGGGGCGAGTTGGTGGTCTCGCCAACTCGATTAAGATCCACGATGTGTGCCGCGACGCAGGAGTTCCTGTGTGGGTCGGTGGGATGCTGGAAAGCGCTGTGGGATCTGCAATCTGTATAGAGCTAGCGACGCTACCGAACTTTCTTTACCCCGGAGACCTGTTTCCTTCGTCGCGGTTCTATGAACGAGATCTCGCCCAGCCAGAGATCGAGCTTACGGCCCGCCAGACAATGATGCCGTTCACGAACGGACTACCCGAGCCTGATCCTGATCTGCTGAGAGAGTTCACCGTAGAGCAAACCTCTGTGGCCTCGAACTGACCGCTTGTCTTAGTGAATTGATACGAGTTTCCTCAGACCGCATCTGGAGCTGAGGGGATGATAGGCAGAACTTTTCGAGACGAGTTCTTCCTTCCGTGCAACTGACTAGGAGCGAAGCGAACGCTGATTCATACATCAAGGGCCAGGTCTTTTGGACCTGGCCCTTCGATGAGGAGGAAAGTTATCTCTATTTAGGCGAGGATCAAAGCGCTCGCGAGACCTCCGCCTACCATGAAAGCGATGACAATTGATGCAGTGACCTCAATGCCACGGACGTGAACGAACCGACTAATGGCGTTTGAATACAGCCCAGATTCCTCGCCGCTCTGTGGCCCAGCGACCCTTCTCCTCCGCTCTCGCTTCAACGGGGCAATCGGGTCGTTGACCTTCGCATTAGTGTCCATCTCCAGCAGCGTGTGATTTGATCCGTGGTTCATTTCTGTCCTCCGTCCGGATGGGTCGTGTCACTGGCATTCCAGCGACGCAACCAACTGTCGTCTTAAAAACAGGCGGGGACATCCGAAACGATTGCTATTCTGCGCTGCAGGGACAAACAGCAGCCGATAGCAATCGAGTGCTATTCCTAGATGTGGTTAGCAGTTTCGACCAGCGCAAAGAGCACCATGAAGCTCGGAGGTACTCTAAGTCTTCTTGCCTGATCGACGTGACCAGTTCGCCGTCAGGTGGTAGTCACCAAACCCCTTCGATGGGCATAGGCAGTCGCTTCTGATCGGTTTGTGGCCCCGATCTTCTGGAAGATATTTGAGACGTGCCTCACTACCGTATAACGACTAATGAAAAGTTCGTCTGCAATCTCCTGATTGGACTTGCCTGCTGCTAACAGACTGAGGACTTCTGCCTCGCGACTGCTGATGCCGTCAGGCAGAGTGATGGACTCACCGCCTTCTTCGCGAGTCGTGCGTATTCGTTCAAGTGTCTCTATGATCAACGCGGCAAGAGCAGGCATTTCGATTTCATCACAGATGGAACTTGCCTCGTCCGCTATAGATTCGGCCTGATCAGTTTTGACAAGGTCGGGATGCTTATCGGCAATTCGCAGCAGATCAAACAACGACCAAGCTAGCGAGGGCCGAAACTCCGCAGAACGGCAGAATTCGATAGCGGCAACGAAGTGTCTCCTGGCCGCTTCAAAGTCACCTTCTGCAACCGCGGCCGCACCAAGGATCCTGTCGATGGGAACATCAGTCCTGGGCACAACTCTCGACATGCTCGCTTCGAGTGCGGCTCTGTCCTGAGGCCTAGGAGTCTTCGAATTTAGTAGGTCACGTTGTATGGATAGAGCTTGAAGACGAACTTGTCCCTCCGCAGTGATCACTGGATCGTCGTAATTAGCTCGTGAACATAGCTCGACGAGTTCGGGTTCAGGCTGTACATGTGCCCAGGTGGACAGGATATTCAATGCAACGTGGTATCCATCGACGGTCCACTTACTGATAGAAGGCACGAGGCTCGCGAAGAGGTGACGGTATGGCGTGCCAAGCCTCAGGCTCCGGTGAACAGACCACCAATTTCTGAAGTTGACCCTGAACTGTTCGGGTATCGCTTCTGCAAGAACCTCAATGCGTTCCCAATCACCTCGGTACAGCGCAACCATTCCTTCGGCTCTCTTCTGATGTCCGAATGCCCTGGAGAACTCGTCGCTGATATTTGCGCATCGGCCTAGTACTCCGATTGCCTCGCGAGTCCTACCAGTAGCGCAAAGAGATTCAACACAAAAATCCAAAACCCGTAGAACGCTTAGCGGTTCGTTGACCTGAAGTGCTAGTTCTATGGCATCAAGTCCTCGAGTGGCGGCAGTTTGAGGATCGTTAGCTCGGTATCGGGCCTGTGATCCATGTACCAAGGCACGCGCACGTAAAGGCTGATCGCCCCATTCCTCCGCGATTGCCAATGTTTCTTTGAATGCCTCTTCGGATTCATCACTCCGGCCGGCGTCAGCAAGTGAAACGATGTACCGTGCGAGCAACCATCCACGTTCCTTCGAACCTGGTGTCGCAACGGCGAGCCCCTCCTCCACCAATCCGACGACACCGGTGATCCCCCCGACTACCGCTGGAAATGATGCGAGCCTTACAGCGTCATCGTCCATCCCTAGCCGGATGTACATTCGCACGGCGTCCCGCAGCTTGTCCCAACCTGGTTGCATGTCCGCAGCATTCATCTGCAACATCGATATCGCACAGCGTTCGATCAGAGACGCCTGACTAGGAGAATCCGAGGTGTCTGATATCGAGTCAAGCGCCCACAGGTAGTGACCAGCCGCTTCACTGTAGGAGTAGCGCGAGTATGCATGGTCTCCGGCTCTGACTACATAGTCGTTGACCGTCGTGAGGTCGAGTAAGAGCGAACCCTCTCGATGGTGTCGAGCCACTGCCGCAAGCCTATCGTCAGATACAGACTTCGCCGAGGCCGTGAGTGCCTTAGCAATCGCGGCATGGGTTCTCACTAGCTGGGTAGGGGTCAGTTCGTGATAGAGCGTCTCTTGTATCAGTGCGTGGGTGAACTGATAAGTCCCAGGCGCCGTTGAAAGCTCTTCTATCAGAGATAAATCGACGCACGCAGTGAGAGCAGCCTCCACAACATCTAGGTTCTCAGACGTCGCTGATGTGAGTTCTGAAGCTTGGAATCGCGTTCCCAACACAGATGCGAGCCGCATCACATCTATCTGTGTACGAGTCAAGCCAGACAACCTGCTACCCACAGCCTCGGCGATACCCTCGGGCAGTCGGACATTCGCCTCTTGAGTTTGAGTTTCCACTAAGCTGCGTGCAAGTTCCCTCCCGAACAACGGATTGCCCGCGGCACGGTTCACTAGGCGGTCCACAACGATTGGGTCGAGAGTCCTGCGTGCGGTGCTCCGAATTAGCCTATCCATCGCGTTGGGATCTAGTCCGGCGATGTGAAACCTGGTGAAGCTCTGCATCCGGGTCATTTGTCCAAGGGTCCGTGTAAGCACGCTGTCACGGGTGATGTCAGTGTCACGGTACGTACCCAGAATGAACACTGCGTAGTTAGACAACTGTTGAGCTGCGAACTCGAGTAATTTGAGGTCAGATTCATCAGCCCAGTGGAGGTCCTCAAGCACCAACATCACTGGATTTGAAGATCCAAGTCGTGTGATCAGCCGACACACAGAGTCGTGAAACTCGAATCGACCTCTCTGATCTATGGTGCTTGAGTATTCATCTGCGCTTGGCGAGTCGGGATCCAATCCTGGCACGACTCGATTGATGACTAATCGTTGCGCTGGGGCCAGCGTCGCAAAGGCAGCCGATCCATGGTCGGTTTCAACTAGTGATCGGACAATTTGGGTCCACAGCCAAAACGGTGGAGTGTACTGTCCATCAAAGCATGCCCCTCTTGCGGGGACATATCCGCGACCCAACGAGTCGCTGAGCAGCTGTTCCGCCAGAGTCGTCTTACCGATACCCGGTTCACCGGTAAGCAATGCAACCTGCCCATGGCCTTCTCCGGAGTCATCCAAGAGAGACCTGAGACTAGACAGTTCACTAGTCCGTCCAATTAGATTCTCAGATTGGTGATGCATCGCGAACCGATCTTATCGCGATCTGGGTGAAGAGTAGAGTTGTCGTCTCGACTAGACTATTGCAAGCCCTCCTGCCGATAGACGAACTGGAACTGAGGGGATGATTGGCAGAACTTTTCAAGACGAATTCGGTCTAGGTGTGAGTTCGGGTGCTGCTTGTTCGACAAGTTCCGAACCTCCAACTATGATCCCGCCAGCACCACTTGCACGGAGGTAGTCTCTTGAAAAGTTTCACCTATTTAGACGTTACCCGGCGGACGCTAATCGGGATATCTCTGTCTATCTTGGTCCTGTTCGTTGTCGTCACTGCGGTTACTGCCGATTTCGACCCTGAGTCGCTTTTCTTTGTTGGACCGGTGATCGTGATTCCATTGCTGACGGCCCTTGCACTTAGGCGTTGGTACAGGAAGACACTCGCAGTCGCTGCCGTGGTTGGCCTGTTGCTTATCTTCTTTAACGCGCCCTACAAGGACATCTTCAACCCGACAGCCACATTAGATTTCATTTTTCTTTCAGTGGGCACATTTGGAGGACTAATAGTTCTAGTCAGCGCAGTGATGGGGTTCATCCATCGCAATGCTGAGAATCTTAAAGTGATGCCTCAAGGACTATTCCTTGTTTTCGCTGCACTTGTGGTGATTCCATCGGTTGCTGCGATCGGCGGTGCGGTGGCCTGGATGGTTGGAGGAGATGACGTTGATGTTTCGGTCCGTGCAGCCTCGACAGAAGTGATTATCGACAAGTTCGACTTCAGCCCCGAAACAATATCGGGCAGCGACATGCTCTATGTCAGAAACGACGATCTCTTCAAGCATGCTTTTACTGTCGAAGATCTCGATATCGACGTCGAATTGAATCCAGGCCGCGAAACTTTGGTTGACCTTAGCGGAGTCGCACCAGGCAGTTACGAAGTTACCTGTTCTGTGCCAGGTCACGAGTCGATGGAAGCGATCTTGGCCGTGAACTGAAGCGCAGGAGTAACGGATTGTTTAGACGATTCTGTGAATTCGGGAGACTAATGATGATCGCGTGGTCCAGCTAGCCTCGTTGTTTTTTGATCCGTTTTCTACCTATTGTCCCCTTTGCTGTTCTGTCAGTTCAGAAACTGGGCCTGAGGGGATGATAGGCAGAACTTTTCGAGATGAGTTTGGATTCCATTGAACTGAAAACTTGCGTTCGAATCCAGGGCCTATCATGCTGCCATGAAGCCACTAGTCACATTCGGCCTCATCGCATTGTTAAGCGCACTTCTCGTCGCCTGCGAAAACTCAAATGGCGGATCACCGACCCATACGCCGTTACGTACTGGTCCTGACTCCATTATCTCGTTCGATCCATTGGATCAACCAGCCGAGCTTGCCCAACTCATTGATGCTGCTGCGACTATCACGGCGAACCAGTCCGAATGGGACAGGATGCCAAAAGAACAAGCAGATAGCGGCCCGTTCTCGCTGATCGTCTTTGATGCAACACGTGATCATGAAGTTGGTTCTCGGTTCGACGCTGGATATGAGATCGTCAAGAGATCTTCAGCAATGTATTACTACGCAGTGGCCATCACCAGGTCTGGATCTCTAGGTCAACAGGTTGGCTCTGAGCGTTACGTCTTAGCCTCTGATGAACCCCAATGGAAGGACACCAATAGAATCAGAGTTGGTTTCAAACTTCACTGTAAAACGAAAGGACTCGGGGGTCTGTCAGTTTCTGTCGATGCGCATGCGAAAGCCGATGATGGTGGGTACGATCCAGTCCAAGCCGGCTCAGCGACGGTGGACATCGTCTACGAATGCCACGAACCACCTCCTACACCTCAGCCAACTGCCGCCCCGATCACTACCACGCTCTCGACCTTCGTGATCAACGGCAATCACTATGATTCATCTCAGTTCGAGAAGCGGAAAGCCCTGTTCAACGGCAGCAAGTGCGAGTCTGACTATTACGGTGCAAAGACTCTCCGGCACATCCCGGCAGGCGAGCCGGACAGAGGGGTCAACAGCATGTTCTTTGAACCGAAGATGGTCTTCTCTTATGAAGAGCCAGATCGACCAGACCCACTAACCCCCGGAGTCTGCGGTTTCGGTACTGTCGAGGAGTTGGAACCTGTTGAATTCTTTAGGGTCGATCTGCAGACCGTCACTGCATTTTGCGATGTCTTCGAGGGAATGCTCTCCAAGAACGGGATAGGAGATTTGCCTGCCCAGGGTGTGACCTCCAAGGGAGCCTGCCGGAACTACTTACAGGTCTTTGAGAATCTTAACCGGCGACAGTCGCAATAGACAGACTGCCGGCCGACACGCTCAGGCACAGGCGGAGCTGAGGGGATGATAGGCAGAACTTTTCGAGATTTGTTCGCGCTACATGCATGTCGCGGAGACCCTGATGAATGAAACAGGCGGGACCCATCGTTGGCCCCGCCTGCAATTCGGTCCTGGTATCACCAGCGGCTACTTGAACGTAATCACCGCGCTCTCCGGTCCTGTACCCGGTGTGTCCCGGTACAGGTGGTAGCTAGTGGAGACCTTGAATCCCGTGCCATCTTCCAGGGTACCTTCTGCATTCACCTTCAGAAGAGATTGGCCCCTGACATCGGTGTGCAGTATCTCCTTGAACTTGGACGCTGAACCTTCAAGATGAGTCATAGATTTGAGATCAGCAAACGTAAGAGTGTTGCCAAAATCGTTCTTCAACTCGTCGGTCTTCACAAACCAGATCGGGACGTCACCTTTGCCGGTCAAGTTGATTCGGATAGGCGGGCCGCCAGCCATGAACAGGAAGTTGCCTTCCGTGGTTGCCGGGTCACAGCCAAACGTCGTAGGGTTGAACCAGATCAGCCCAATCAGGTCTCCAGCTCCGAATATCGCGTTATCAGTCACACAGTCGGTCTCGTAGTAGAAGTAGACAAGAGACCACTCATCGTCGCCGAGGACCGTCCGGCCAAAGAATGGGATGTCGCCATCACCTTTGTTCGTGACCACAGTGCCGGCAGATGCGGTGTCCTGGTTCATGGCAAACAGCGCTCCCACAGTCACCAGGAGTGCTGCGAGACCTAGAAACATTAGTCGTCGAATATCTGTCACAGAATTCATATCTTCTCCTATAGGTCGAGGTGCGTGGAGCCGCGAAGGCATTCGACAGGAAGACGCGCGGATATGAATCGGCAATTCTGCCGGTTTAATTCGACAGTTGATCCGGTGCGGAAACCGTTAACTGGTGCACAAGTCGAGCAGCCTCGACGCGGTTACGTGAACTGGTCTTCGACAGGATCGATTCGACGTGCGACGCAACGGTAGATGCAGAGATCACCAGTGACCCCGCAATCTGGTCATTAGTGAACCCATTTGCAATGAGTCGCAACACCTCCATCTCACGTGACGTGAGGCCGAAATCGGCTGTAAGAGAGCTCGGCCAGATCGACTCGACCTCTGCGATCGCATCATCGAGTCGATTCGATATCAGTTCAAGCCCCTGCTCAGATGCAAACGATCGTACCGGCGGAATCCATTTCGCTAGTGATGCTGCTCCGGATCTCAAACCACCTTCTGCGGCTGATCGAAGTCCGTGAATCAGCGACCAGGCCATCGTCGGAAAAAAGCCTGATGTCTTCGCCTTCTCTATGGCACTGGAAAAGTGATCGAAAGCCTGGTCGTGTTCACCTGAACCCGCGGCGATCACACCAAGCGCCTGTTCAATTGGGGCCGAACGACTGTCCTGTTCCGGCACCAAAGAGCCTGAAACAAGTTGCTGGTATGCCCACTTTGATGCATCAACGTCCCCATCGATAGCAGCGGACAGTCCAACTGCAATCAGTCGGTTCCGCAAGGAGATAGGAGAATCTTTCGGAAAGGGCTCGAACGGGTGCAGAGGCCGATCAAACCTGAGTAGCGAGCTGTCCTCAAACACGCTAGCAATCGACGCTAGCACGTCAGGGGTAGAAGCGGTTTGTGAGGTGGTGCGAACGGTGAATGGGAGTGATCGCCGAAACTGCGACACAACGTTGTCTGCGGTTGGACTTTGCTCTTCTGTTGTGCCTACCGCCAAGCAAGCCAGAGGTGTCTGCGCAAGGTGTTCACTTGTTTCACGGTAGACCTGATCCATCGACATTCCATGGCTCAAGGCGTGCTGAATGCTCATGTTTGCCCAGTTTGCGACTCTGACTCTAAAAACGGATCCCGAACGTTCCGACGGTTCATTCATTGCGGTCGCGTGTGACGCCGCGGACTTTAGATCACCCATCTCAAAATTCGCCTGAACTACAAAATCGAGAAAGTGCACCTCCCGTTCAGGGAGCCGCAGTTTTCTTGCAAGATCAAGTCCATCAAGAGCGATGGTGAGGCACGCTGCCATGTTCATGTTTAGATACTTGATCTGGGTCAGCCTGCCTAAGGCGATGCATTTGATGACGTCATCACCTTCTTCTTCCGCTATACGAATCGCCTCTTCGAGATTTCTAGATGCGCTCTCGAAATCGTATTCATCTACTACCCACGCTTGCATCCAACCAAGAGTCGCGAGCGGACCAGCACGTCCAGGAAAATCGTGCGGAACAGCTGCCAGAACCATCTCTGCGAGGTCGATCGCCATCCGCGGGTTGCTCAGGGTTCCACCAAGCTGCGCCGCTTCGATCGCACGGTGCAAATCACCTGCTTTAAGCAGAGCAGGTATTGCCTCTGAGTTCCATCGCTGGACGCTTTGTGGATTGTCGAGGCTTGTAGAAGCGCGCGCCATTCCCTTGCAGGCTCGTCCATACACCGCATCTTCTTCCGATAGTTCAATCGCTATCTGGAAATGATCCGCCGCTGACTGAAACGTGAACGACTCAAGCTCTCTCTCTCCGACTTCGATGGCATACTCAGCGACGCGTGACCGTTCCGCATTAGGACCTGACTCCAGCAAGTGGTGAAGTATCTGTGCCTGGTCGCGACCATCATCTTCTTGTCGGGTTTCCAGCAAAAAATTCGCCAGCTTCGAGTGAAGTTTCTGTCGATCTTCTAATCTGAGAGACGAGTAGATGTGCTGGTAGATCAGGGGATGCGAGAATCTGTACCTCGTACGGGAAGCATCTGTGTGCTCGATCACCTGATACTTAAGCGCTTCGGATAGTGGTTCGTTCAGATCTTCACTTGGCACGTCAGTGACCGACTCCAGCAGCTGGACAGCAAACTCCGATCCGACAACTGAAGCACTTTTGAGTACCAACTGACACTCTTTTGAAAGGGGGGCCAGGCGTTCGGCGATAGCGCCGTCGAGTGCGGATGGAAGCTCGACTCGGTCGCTTGTTGAATCCATACGGGAGTTGTGAAGAGCAAGCTCACGAATGAATAGCGGATTGCCCTTTGAGATACGGAGCATCTCGTCGAACCGCGGATCGCTCTCAGGAACATCGGTGAGCGTGGCGAGTAGCTGACCTGACTCTACATAGTCGAGTCCTCGCAGTTCCACCCGGGTCAATCCGAGCCCGGTCTCTCGCAGCGAAAGTAGCGACGAAAGAGCATCAGGTGCAGCTGCGAGCATTGGCGTGCGCGCTGTCGCCAGGACCATTAGATGCGATGAATAGCACAGGTCCGAGAGATTGAGCAGGACTTCGAGGCTCTGTGAATCGGCCCATTGGATGTCGTCAAACAGGAACAGCGTAGGTTCGCCGCGCGTGAGCTCGATGACGGTTTCAGAGACAGCGTCGATCAGTTCATTGCTGCTTCGCGGTATCGACTCTCCAAGTTCTAGCCCAGGTCGGGCAATGATTTCGATCTCTGGCAATGAATGTGCAAGGGCCCTGAGCATACTGGCCGCATGCAGCGATAGAAGCGTATCGCTCCGAGAGTGATGAGCTACAAGGTGGTTGATTAGCCGCACCCAGGGCCTGAGAGGGCTGCCACTGCCTGTCTCTTGTGCCGTTGCTGAGAACACACTGAAGCTGTCGCCCTCGACTTTCTCGACGCTCCTTCGGCAGAGACGCGTCTTGCCAATCCCGGCCTCGCCACTAACGACAACGATGGAACCAGTGCCACGATGTACGGCCGCTAGTAGTCGGTCGATAGCCGCAGATTCGGCCTGGTAGCCGAATGTCCGATGTGAGAATGCAAAACGATCGCTTCTGAGTTGCAGATCGTCTGGTACTGATACCAGTTGAATGCCGCCCGATCTACCCGGCTTAATGTCGAACCGGACTCCACGGGCTTCCAGGAAGCGGAGATCGTACCGAACCGTACGCTCACTCACCGCGAACTGATCGGCGAGCATGTCCACTCGAACTCGACCACTGCTGTTTGCCAGTTCATCCAGCAGCTGGCCTCTTCTGGTGTTCGAGTTCACAGTGCGAATTCCTGCAATTCCTGCAATTTTTAGAAATCTTATCGGATATTTCTAGATGATGGCTCGATGTCCGGAGGAATTCGACGTCGAATCTGATGCACGACAGGCAATGCATGAATTCTGCGCTTGGTGTTCTGCCATCCCCTGAATGGAGCTGAGGGGATGATAGACAGAACTTTTCACGATGCGTTTCAGCTGGCCTGAACTCGCATCGTGTATCGGCAAACGCTGTCGCTTTCAACCACTCATTCGATTCCGATCCGAACGGCAAAGACTTCATCGAGCCTAATCCTGCACCCGGTGGAGGATTCCTATGGGCGCCTAGGTAGAAAGCACTACAGAATTGCAGTGTCTACCTACCGGTACAAGACTCGTGGCACACGGCAACCCAACTTTCGCTGTCCACAATGCCCTCAAGTATCAGAGCGATCGTCACGTTCGCTCGCAGTCTGGAGGTACGAGATGGCATTTGTTCAGTCCAAACCGCTCCTGTTGGGGCTACTCGCCTTGCTGGCAGGATTAACCATTACTGTTGCCGCAATCAGCACAGCGTCAGCCGCCAAACCGGTTGACAAGATTGAGTGGAGCAACGGGTTCCCGAGTGGAGAGCATCTCACTCTCAACATCCACGGTAAGCACGACGACTACCAGTGCAGCTCTGAGTCAGGAGGCGGTTCGGTCTTTGTCCCTGAGTACGGAGACTCGCAAATACAGATGGTGCAAAACAAGAAGTCGAGTGTCTCCGAGCTGACGGTCCACGACAAGTGCGCCGAGGCTTTCGATGGAGACCCCGCCGTCGTCCAGATGCCCAAGGGCACGTACCAGATGTACGCTCGAATACTTGCAAAGCCGAAGAAAGAGGGCGAAGACCGCCAGGTTAGCTTCTATCCAGAGCTGGTCGAAGCGTGCAACCACACGGGCGACATCGACGGGGATGGAGATGTCGATATCAACGACCTGCTGCTCGCAGACATTAGCGGGGATGGAACGCTTGGCGATCTGGTCGATGGTTTCTCCGAGCATGACCTAAACCAAGATGGTTTGGTAAATGGCGACGACGTGGCACTCTTCGAGGCGTTGATCGCCGGCGAGGAGTCCGAATTCGGCTCCTTTATCGACTGCACAAACACCTCTCTCGTCGGACTAGGGATCGTGACGGGAACCGATGCATTCCTCCAGGATGGCCAAGAGCTCGAACGCCAGAAAGGGAAGAGCAAGGGAGTGAACATCACTGAGATGTTTATGTACACAGGTATCGTGTACGACTCTTCGCTGGACCTGAACGACGATGACGTTTTTGACATTGCAGACTTCGAACTGGCCGATCTAAACGGCGGAGATGCAGGTCTCGGCGATCACGACCTGAACACAGACGGAGTCGTGAACGAACTCGACTTTGAGATCTGGGTTGACCAACTGGAACTGGCGGGGCTGGTCATCGACTACAGGAACAATCCGACGTGGGTGTTTGACCTCGCCGACCTGGTTGTTTACGGATGGGATTACAAGAACAACGGATCCAAGTTGGTACAGGTTCGCATGTACCCGGTGGAGAACATCCAGTAGTTCTCTCTGGCCGAAATTAGTTCGTATGATCGGGGCCGCCGTTGTGGGCGGTCCCTTTCATTTCCGAAAAGCGGGGAGACTGCAGTCGGTCGTTGAGGAAGGCCTCTATCGGGTTATGCGACCCATCTGGAAATTCATATGTCGGCGGTTCGAGTTCGCCCATTATCACCCCTGGCGTTCTGCGCGTTCAGAATCTGCAGCTGCGGGGATGATAGGCAGAACTTTCCGATAAGAGTTCGACCTGAGTTGATTGGACCCCGAAATTTTCGGCACGAGAGTTCAGAGATTTAAAGAGGTGGGTGTCGTTTGGCGGCACTCCAGACAGGTTTTAGATAGAGCGGCCAGGAAGCGTTGGCTTCCTGGCCGCTCGTCTTCTGCTGTGCCCAGTAAGTGCTACCGAATAACGATCTTTATGAAGTAGCGGGGAGTGAGGCAGCTATCGTTGCTTCATTCGCCTCGTTTCCTCCGATGCAGTGAGCGTGACCGAATCCGCCGGCGCTTTCAGGATTACCGTGGGCATCATCTCCAATATCGAACACGATGTTGTCCGGGCGGTCTACGTCTCCACTAACCCCACCAGGTACGTGATCGAGACCCAGTAGGTTGCGGGTTCGCCACGCAATGTTGTGGTCGGCACACGATGAATCACCGCTGACACCGATTGCACCGATCAGTTCATCGTCCGAGTTGTAGAGGGCGAGTCCGCCACCGAACACGTTGACACCACCAAGTACCTCACCAGTCATCGGATCGTTGTGCTGTCCGAAGTTGCTTGAAGGGCCCTTGTATGCGACTCCTGTATCTACAGGGTTGCTTTCCTGCAGACCAAATAGACTTCCACCAGGCTGGACCGCAGAAAACAGGTTCGCTGTCGAGAGGGAAAGACCCGGCAGACTGAACGCGTTAGCAGTGTTTGCTTTTTGGGCCGATATCACGCGGGAACCAAGCCACTGCTCACCTCTGTCTGTACCTGTGTACGCTACCGCGCAAACCTCGCCATCCCGGTTGACTATGGTGCCCCACATATCGAGGTTGAAACCACCGTTGTCAGCACCTCGAGCCTCGGAAAGGGCATCCACGAGATCCGAATGCCCAGGAAGGTCTTTGCAGTGTTCTCCTGCAATCGGGTTGCCTGCGCTGGCCCGAGTTGGCAACACAGCCGTCGCAGCCAGAGCTACTACTGCTATTAACAACAGTCCAGTGGCTCCGCTAAGTGCTGTGAAAACTCTTTTTCTGCTCATACCGTTTCCTTAATCTGAGTTCATATGTGCCGGGAGTCTGAGCACCATACGTGAGGATCTGGTCGGTTGCCATGACGATGCAACATCGACAGGTCAACCAACCGGAACTTGACACGGTGATTCGTTATCAATGGCGATGGAGCTGAGGGGATGATAGGCAGAACTTTTCGAGATGAGTTCAGCCTGAGATGAACTCAGATCATTTGGCCGACCTACTGCAGCCTCAAACCACTGGCGGTCTTCTCGTTTAGCTCCGTTCCCCACCCTGGTCCGGTCGGTATCCGTGCCATACCATTCACAACGTCTGGTAGCACCGTAAACAGGTCATCACGGAACACGGCGCTGATTGGATCTGTTTCCATGATCCTTGCGTTGTTCACTGAAGCGCAAAGGTTCAGACTCTGAAACGTCGAAAGATGCCCGTTGAAGTTGTGCGGTGCCACGTTCTGCTGAAATGCGTCGGCCATCAAACACACCTGCCTGGCCGAGATTAGCCCTTGCCACTGCATATCCAGCTTGGTTATCGCCATAGCACCGTGTTCAAAGAACGGTCTGAACCGCTCGACTCCAAGCAGTGCCTCGCCAGTCAAAATCGTAGTAGACGTTGAATCTCTAACGTGTCTCAGCGATGCAGGATCCGGGTTATCAATCTCCAACCACATGAGGTTGAACGGCTCAAGCCGACGGGCTATCTGAACCTGGGCTTCAGGGCGAAACGACTTGTTTATGTCGAGCGCAATCTGTAGATCGTCTCCGCCTTCTTCGCGCATGATGCCGATTTGCTTCTCGATGTGGTCGAGAAGATCCGGAGTAGTTGATAAGCCTGGACGCAGCATCCGGCTCCTACGACCAGCATCATCCTCTCCTGGAAAAACAAAGTTGGTCTTGACGGCATCGTATCCGGCATCAACGGCTTCTCTCACGCATCGCCGAACGTCGTCCCAGGTTGTGATCGGCGGGACTTCCATTTCCTCGGCAAAGTTGGCAGGGTATGTAATCAGGTGCGACCAGTAGACGTGCTGTTCATCTTTGGTAGGACCGCCAAGAAGCTCGTGGACCGGTTTTCCAGCTTCCTTTCCCTTTATGTCCCATAGCGCAAGCTCGACCCCCGCCAGAGCTTTCTGGGTGGCGCCTCCAGCCGTGTATTCAGTAAGCGAGCGAAGCTCCTGGTACCGTCGCTCTACTGGCAAGGGGTCTTTGCCGATGAGAAGAGGTTTGAAGTCTTCGACCAGACCCAGAATGCCCTGCGGTAAGCCACCGAACCCAAACTCTGAGTAGCCTGTTATGCCGGCATCCGTCCTGATGATGCAGAATAGCCAGGGTTTACCGATCCCCCGTGTCACCAGTGCTTCGATATCGGTAATCTTCATCAATACCGTCCTCAGAAGTCAGTTGCTACCGGCCACCTGGCATGTTTCTGCGGCCTGACCAGCTTTCGTTGAAGTAGGTCCCGTACATGTGAGTAGGGCGAATGATCAGAGCAACTCGTTTGTCGGTTTCGACCAATCGATCGTATTCGTCCCAGTCGGTTGAGCGGCGGCGGGTCGTTGCGCTATATACCTCTCTCCTTGCCTGACGGACAGTCTCCGAATCGGCGTTACCCGACCAGGTCAGTTCAGCTTCACCGTCGAACACTATGAAGCCGGACCACCAGTCTGCGGCCGACACGAGGATCGAGCAGGAAGGGTTACGCAGCAGGTTCTTGAACTTGGCGCGGTCTTCAGTTATCGACACACATATCGCGCCATCGTGTGGCCGCACGGTGACAATACTCAGTTGAGCTTTGCCATTGCGGCGATATGTGGTCAGTACTCCCTGTGGATTGTCTGCAATGAATTGAGTGATCTTTGGGTCAAGTGGCTCGCCTGGTTCCGTCATGCCTTACTCCTGCGCAGTAGCCGACACTAAATCTGCCGCCCTGAACAATAGCAGCGGATGTGTATGCAAGGTCGATCCGACTGGAAGAAAGTAAGACCGCAACATGATCACACTACTGATTCTGCCGATGCTTGATCGGAGTTGAGGGGATGAAAGGCAGAACTTTTCGAGATGAGATTCGGATGAGAACCTGGTTGTCCTGGTGCAATCGAATCCGACGGGACCCACCAACACCCGTGACCGATCACGCCGTTGCTCAGATCGCGGAGTAGACTTCAGCCTCGCACTTAGCACGAGCTTAGTAGAGTCCGACTCATGCCAAATCTCTTGACCATCACCAAGATCGAAGTCGAATCTTTTGCTTACGAGCTCAAGGGGCTCACACAAAGGCTGGGTGGTCATCGAGGTGGCCTGTATGACCCTGATAGTAGCTACACCAGAGAGTATTCAGCGGTCAGAATCCATGCCAACAACGGCGCCATAGGCGAGTATGCCGGACTGTTCGTTGGCGCAGGTCCAGTCGCCGAATACGCCAAAAGCTATATCGGCACCAACGCGCTGGACCGAGAGTTTCACTACCAGCGTGGTAAATCCCCAGGTACCAATAATCAAATGGCCGCCCTCGACCTCGCACTCTGGGATCTAGCGGGCAAGGCTTCTGACACTCCTGTGCACGGAATGCTAGGAACTTATCGTCGAAAGATTCCTGCCTACGCCAGCACGATCGACGGTGCGATGAAAGGCCCGCTGTCGACTCCGGAGAGTTACGGAGAGTTTGCCCTTCAATGCAAAGAAATTGGCTACAAGGGATTCAAGATTCATCCTTATCCATGGCCCGACACACGAGACCACATCAAAACCGTGTTGGCGGTCGGCGATGCCGTCGGTGGTGATCTCGATATGATGCTCGATTCCTACTGCCTTTACGAAACCTATGCCGATGCATTGAAAGTCGGAAGGGCTTGCGACGAAGCCGGTTTCTACTGGTACGAAGATCCCTATTCAGACGGAGGCGTCACGAACTTCAGTCACAAGCGACTTCGTGAGCAGCTCAAAACGATGCTTCTGCAGGGCGAAAAGCTTGGCACGATTGAGCAGCGGCTTGACATGGTCGTTCAAGGCGCCTCAGACATGACGCGAGGAGATGTTGGAGTACAGGGGCTGACGGGAACGATCAAACTCGCTCACGCTTCTGAAGCGCTTGGAGTCGACTGCGAACCACATTGGACAGGACCGGCGCAGCTCCACCTTCTGGCAGCAACAAAGAACGCTAACTACTATGAAATGTCCTGGGTACATCCAACGTTGCCGGGATTCAGCCCACCGATACGGAAGAACATGGAGATCGACTCACTCCATGCCGTAGACAGCAACGGAATGCTCGAAGTAACCGACGAACCTGGATTCGGCGTCGAGTACGACTGGGAATGGATATCGCGCCACAGCACCGGAAAGGTGACGATCGACTAGCTCTTTGAAGCTTGTTCGCTTGAACATCGGAAAGAGTGACCGTGCTCATCACACGTTCGACAGGGAACTAATACCGGCAATCAAGCGCGTCTACTGATCCGCGATGTCCCTATGGACTGGTCTCGATTAATTTCAGATCCAGATCGCGGAACAGGTACATCCAGTCGCCTGTGTTACCCAAGATCCACTCGGCGTTCTGTCTACCTGCTCAACGGAGCGGAGGGGATACGAACTACCTAAACTCCAGCCCAGTCTTCCCGCCCGTCCAATCATGAGCCGACTTCAGAATCGCCTTAGCTTTCCTTGTTTCCAGATCCTCAAACAACTTAACGACCGACTTGATCTGTGAGGGCAGGGCAGAGGCGGTAGCTTGCCGAGGCTCACAAGACTCCAACTCCACTCTAAGCTTGGCCAACATCGACTCGGTCTGAGCACGTTCATCCCGCTGTAGGACATTCGCCTTTCCAAACTCTTCCCTCCGAGGCATCCGGTGAATTGCTTTTCAGATCGTCACATGGCCCACCAGTAATCCGTGCACTACCACCCGCGTGGAGCTTTCGGCAGGTCATCCCAGCCTGTTGCCAGCGAAACCTGTACAGCCCATGCGTCGCGATCGACTAAACATTGTATATAAACAACAATAACCACTATAATATTGACCGGCGGATACATACTATAGTAGACTATAAACTACATTTATGAGACGGCTTGGTAGCAGGTGATCTAGTAAGTACACAAACCGTCTGAACAGGAAAGGAGATCGCGAGATGTACAGTCAGCGCGAGCAAGAGCGTGGCTATAAAGAGGTAGCCGAAGTAAGCTCCAGACAGTTGGCCGGAGTAACTCTGGCAGTGATGGCGCTCACCGGAGTTCTGACGCTCTCAATTCAGTACTTCTTTGCCTCGGCACTTTAAGGTTCCTAGCGACGCTGTCCGGATCGGAAAATCAATCCATGAATCCGGACAGAGTTGCTTTTGGGCATGTTTCCAGAGATCTGCTGAGACAAGTGATCCGACGTCGCACCCGAATGCACTGAACCTGAGTCTTAACTAGGTTCTGAACGGAAATTTCTCACACTCCCCGTTCCCGAAGAGTCCATGTGTGAAATAAAACGGCAGAGAATGGCTTGGATAAGTGATGCTTGTAAGCAGACTATATCCGAGTGCTGTTCTGGCTCTCCTTGTCGGAGAGGACCTGGACTGGCCATGAGGACAGGACATGGAAGGCTCCTCGCCTGGTGTTCAGAGGATGCTAACCTGCCCTTGACCTGAGTCCTGACAAAACCCGCAGAGGCAATCCGGAGGGACTGTAGGAGCCGGATATGACCGACACAAATCCCTGGGACAGCCTATTCGATCACGAAGGTAAGCCGCTCGATCGGATGCCGGATGCTGTGCATGCCGGAGCGAGTGCAATCGTCTTCAACGATCAAAATGAGGTCTTACTACAGCGCAGTGCATCGAACGGTAGATGGGCACCACCGGCCGGTTACATAGACCCGGGCGAAGCCGCACATACGACCGCCGTTAGGGAAACCCTTGAAGAGACCGGGATGATAGTGGAGGTCAAACGGCTAGTTGGGGTCTACTCAGACCCTTCCAACTACGCCATCAGGCGGAATCCGAGTGGACAGATCATCCATTACATCACGATCGTCTATGAAGCCACACTTGTTGGAGGAAGATTGCAGGTTTCTGAAGAAAGCACCGATGTTGGGTGGTTTCCCGTCGATCAGTTACCGAAGGAGATTGCGCCTGCGGCAAGAATACGTATTCAGGACGCGATTCGAGACTCAAACTGGGCACTCAGCAAGTAGTTGTGACATCAGTGATCGGTAGTAGCCACTCTTGGACCAAGAGCCAACCGTTCCGCTGGCGTGCTTGCAACATTATCCGTCCGGACCGACAGGGGATCGGTATCGGCACAACCGCGTCGTTCGCACGATTTGCGGCGTGCTGAAGGATTGGAAGGGTAGATAGACAGGCCACCGGCAAACCGTCCAATTCTTTGACCGGTCCGCTGTTCCTTCCGCTGTTCCTCATTCTGTTCAGCCCGAGTGGAACGTGCACGTGAACCTTGATCTCCTCACGAGACGAACTCCCTTTTCAAGGGCCGGCTCATCCCGGAAAACTTTCATTTAAACCGGCGCGGTTTCAGGGGAGAAGGACTCCGTGTCGAATGTCGCGCCTTGACATACTCGGAATTTTTGCTCGAATAGTGACCGGACACCAAACCTGAAGGAGACGAGGAAATGGATCTGCAGCTTGGCAAGAACAGAATACCGCGTCTCAATCAGGGGAGAACTCCCGGCAGACATCGTTGACCGCGTAAGCAAGGCCCATGCCGAAGCACTGGCTCGTTGTACCAACCGTGGGCGGTCTGTGGACGATGTAAAGAATGGATCTTCCGATTCAATGACACAGGCGACCGAGCCGATATTGGCACAAGATCGAAAGAAGCCGGAACCAAGGTTTTGTGCGTAATCGAGCCTCAACCGAGGCTGTTTTTTTCAGCCGGTAAGGCCAGGATGCTCCATTAAGGTCCGGAAGTCTTGCCTCGAGCGCGCACGTCACGCGCGCGCATAGCCCTCTATTTTGGCTACATGTTTGTATTGTGATTGGTCTTATTCAGACCTAAGGTCTTCAAACCGGGTCAGAGAAAGGTCGTACGAGTACCGTTGGCTTCTGGTAGGAAAAAGACTTCGAGACGCTCAGGCATCGTGTCTGATGCCCACATGCTTGACAGTAGGCCGCGTCCTCCGATGCTGTACGAGATAACGCGAGAAGTGCCAGAAATGCATGGCAGAACTCGCATGAACGATGATCACAGGCTCTGGATCCTATATCGGAAGGGACGCGGCGAGAGTTTGCCGTGGATGGCCAAAGCCACCGGTATATCGCTGGGCGCAATAACCAGTTTTCTGAAACGAGCCAGGGCAGACACGTCGGTGTTTAGCCGAGTCGGCTACGTGATAGAGGTAAGGACCGGGTACAACAAACGAGATAGGTACTGGTTTTGTCGAGAGTGCTCCGAGGTAACCAAGACGATGACTTATGCAAACATTCACGCTGCGACACACGTGTTCAAGTATCTGCCCTGGGACTGACAGGAGCGATTTTGCTGGACTAAGACGATGATAATTGCCCTGGAAGGTGCTCTCGCAACGGGCAAGTCAACCGTCGCAAGCCATCTTGCTGAGCGCCACGGTGCCTTCCCAATCGAGGAGGTCAATAAGCACTTCAAACGTTCCGCGCCAGAGCCGGATGACTGGTATCTCATACGTCAACTTGAACGCTTGGAGATCGCCAACCGAGAGGAAGAACACGGGAGCCTGGTAGTGATGGCAGGCGACCCGTTCCAGCCCATCTGGTTCAATTGGTGCTACCCAGAACTGGGCTTTCTTTCTTGGCAACACGCACTCGAGTTTTTCATGGCCAGAGCGACGGGATTTCGCCTTCCGAGCTTCTACGGATTCCTGACTGCCTCAGAAGAGGAATTGTACGAACGCCAGATGGCCAGAGAGAACGCCCGGGGACTCACACCAGCTCAAGCTCAAGCGAAGCATGATCGCTATTTGAAGATGGTGAAACCACAGCGGATGCTCTTCAATGCAATCGGCACGGAGTTCCCTCGATTCGTTTGCCAAGGGCCTCCTGCCGAAGTGTCTGATACGGCCGAATCACTGCTGGCCTTTGACGCCGTGACACCCGAAGCATCCGAACTGCTCAATTTCATTCGTGTTTGGTTGGCCCTGCACAGTCCAGATGATTTCGACTGACACAAAACACCTGACCTATGCTGCCGACAACTCGGGGCGACGAAGACCCTAGGAACCAGCGATTGGCGATCCGAAGATACCAACGCCAAGTTCGTTCCACAGTAGAACCAGCAGCGCTAGTAAGGCCGCTATTACAAAGTTGGTGCGGCTTTTGAGGTGACGGTTCCGCATAAATAAATCCGAATCTCAGTCGAGTGTCTTCAGATATTCAATCATGCCAACGATCTCATCCTCGTCGAGGATCGATTGTGGCATCACATTGCTGAAACTCTCGACGATGAAGGCACTCGGGTCTTGGATTGAGTGGGTGATGTACTCCTCAGCCGACAATCCTGGCACCCTGGTCTGAGCGCGTTCGAATATTCCTCCAAGGCCGGGACCGACTTTGGTATCGGTTCCTGTCGAATGGCAGGGCGAGCAGTTATCGACGAACAATCTCTGTCCGTACGCCGGCCCTCTAACGACCTGTCGTTGCCTCTCGGCCAAAGGGGCGTCTGCTGCTACGGCAGTCTCCCTGAGCATAGCTTCGACGGTAGCAATTATCCCGGGCCCTTCCGGTGTTGGGTCGGCAGAACCGCACGCAATAAATGCGATCAGCGCTACAGAAGCGAAACTTCCAAATGCGATTCTGTGCATCTTCGTCAGATTCATACAGTCAGCGGGATAGGCCCTACGACTCATACGATGAAGAATAGCGATTATTTGCAATCACCACATCACCCCTTCAGACCATGCAGTTCGCCGCCACAGCGCAGTCGTCACTGGCGAGTCGACACGAATCACATGGCGTGACTGACATCGAGGTAGGAAACCATAAGCGTTCTGACAGAACCGGGGCAAAAAGCGCTTACAGTCTCGGGTCTACCGGCTGGCTTTCCAGGGCGAGGACTCCTGCCACGCACTCGTGGACTCTGCGCAAAGGCTCACTGCTAACAAATCGCTCAAGGGCTTCAATTCCAAGACCAAACTCCCGCATAGCAAGCGAGCGTTTTCTGCCCAGTCTGCGAGTTCTCCGCAATCGCTCCAAGTTGGCGGGAGCTGAGTACTCAGGGCCGTAGATGATCCGTAGGTACTCGGGACCACGGCACTTCAACGCTGGTTGAAGTTTCGATCTGCCGTCTTCAGAATCCAGAACATCCGGCTTGACGACAATCCCTTCGCCACCGGCAATGGTCAATTCTTCCCACCAGTCGAAGAGAGCGTTGCACTGGGCCTCATCGGACAGATCAACCTTCCGGAACGGCGTGCTGATTAGCATCCCTCCACCGTGTTCTGCAATCTGGTGGGCTGTCGTCATGTGCCATTCGTGAGATCTACCGACGTGGACACTTCGCTCGGAAGCCATAAGCTGAAATGGCGCAACGCGGATGTCGTCAGTGGACTCGACATCCGGCGCATAACGCTGCACTGCTGACGTGTATGCCTTTGCCATTTGGTTTCGATTACTCCAACGATCAAGCAGGCCGTCCGTGTCCACGCCGCGGTCAGCGGTCTTGCTAATCGCCTCGATGGCGGCGGGCAGTGTCTGCGATGCACTCTCTGCGACCGGACCATACTGACCGGCGATCAGTCCTTTCGCCTTCACAGACCAGGGCATGATTTCGCAGTCGATGCAGAGCCAGTCCGTCTCAAGTTCTTCCCACGTGCTGCTGGTCGTCAAAGCGGTGCGCAACCGTTCAAGAACAGCAGCTTCCCAGGCAGCTTCGTCGAAGAACTTCCGTCCTGTGCGGGTGTAGATGGACCCGGATGAACCGTCGGTAACGCCGAATCTTTCTCTTGCGGTTTCCGCGTCTTTGCAGACGACCACGACGGCACGCGATCCCATGTGCTTCTCTTCTGCGACAACATGCGTAGCACCGTTACTACGGAAGTAGTCGAGCGCTTCTGCAGGGTGCTCAAGAAGTCCGTCGCGCTCAGATGTTGCAGAAGGAGACATAGTGCCGGGTAGGTAGATCAACCACTTCGGATTGACGCTGAACCGGCTCAATACCTCAAGCGCAGCAGCCGAATGCTCAGCGCTTATGCCGACTCTTCCTGCCAGCCGTGTCTCAATGAAACGTCGCCCAAGAAAGTCAGAGATGTCGAGCAGGTCGTCACTCAGTTGCTGCGCACTCAGGCTATCTGATTCGGACGTGACAGGCTCCAGCGGCTTGACCGGCTCGTAGTAGACCTTTGCCGCAGGTACCGAGACCAGTTCTCGTTCCGGGTAACGAAGCGCGGTGAGGCTACCGCCGAATACACAGCCCGTGTCCAGGCAAATCGTGTTGTTCAGCCATTCGGGTCTTGGGACAGGCGTGTGGCCGTAGACAACCATCGCCGAGCCGCGATAGTCCTGCGCCCAGTTGTAGCGCACGGGAAGGCCAAATTCGTCAGTCTCGCCAGTTGTTTCACCGTACAAGGCGAACTCGCGGACGGCGCGTGATGTCCGGCCCTGCAATTCCTCCTTCATACCTGCGTGAGCAATCACGAGCTGGCCGTCATCCAGCTCGTAGTGGCTCACGAGATCGGACAGAAATGATTTCAGTCGCTCCTTGAAAACATCGTCTTGTTCGCCGATCTGTTCAAGCGACTCGGCAAGACCGTGAGTGACTTGCACCTTTGCGCCGTTCAGGGCGCGCAGCAGCTTCGATTCGTGGTTACCAGGCACACAGATCGCAGATCCGCTCGCCACCATGTCCATCGCAAGGCGCAACACATCGACAACGCCGGGACCTCGGTCGACCAAGTCGCCAAGGAATGCCGCTTTTCGGCCTTCCGGGTGAGACACATCGAAGTCGCCTGACTCGCTTCGCTTGATGTTGTAGCCGAGCTTCTCCAGCAATGCGTGTAACTCGTCGAAACAGCCGTGAATGTCGCCGATCAGGTCAAAGGGTCCGCGCTCATCTCTGCGGTCGTTCCACAGCTTCTGACGTTCGACTTCCGCCTCTGTGACCTCATCCGGGGAGTTGAAGCGGTAAACAAAGTGAAAGCCTTCGCGGTCGATGCCGCGCAGCGACTGTCTCAACAGCCTCGCATGGTTCCTGATCACGTGGTCGCCAAACTGTCGGTTAGGTCGTGAAGCGTTCCGCTCGCGACATATCGACTCAGAGATGTTGAACACAGCTGCGACGATCAGCGCGTGGTGGCTGCGGGCGATTCGGATAAGCGTCCTGCGGTCTTCCCTGCGCAGATTCGTAGCATCGATGACCGTTAGCCGCTTCGCCGCGAGTCGCTTGCCCGCTATGAAGTGCACGACATCGAACGCATCTCCAGTTGCCGATTGGTCGGTCTCATCGTCAGCGACTACACCCCTGTAGTGATCAGACGAGATGATCTCAGTTGGCAGGAAATGCCGGGCAGCAAAGGTCGACTTGCCGGAGCCGGAAGCACCGACAAGCAACACCAGCGCCGTTTCTGGAATGGTGACCTTCACTTTGTGAACACCGCCATCTGAGTCGGCTGTCCATGCTCTTCGCTCTGTTCACCAATACCGGAGACATCGACGCTGTAGCCGTTTCGTGCTGCCACACCTTCGCACCAGTCGCTGAACTCCTTGCGCGTGAACTCGAACCGGTGGTCTCTGTGCCGCAAACGACCGGACTCGATTCCTTCGTAGAGCACGTTGTACTCACGGTTTGGTGTGGTCATGACCACCTTGCCAGGCGCAGCAACTTCAAAGACAGCACGCTCGAAGGAAGGCAACCGGTCCGCGTCAATGTGCTCCAGGACTTCGGACGCAATCGCGACGTCGAAGCCGGTCAGCCGACGGTCTGCGTAGGTAAGAGCTCCATGCAGCAGCGAGGCTCTTGCATTGCTAGGGTTTTGTCTTTCCAACCGCAATCGGCGAGACGCAATCTCGAGGGAGCGCGATGAGGCGTCAACCCCGACCAGGTGCGGAATCTCTGTTTCGCGTCGCAGGTGAGCCAAAAGACGTCCTTCGCCGCAGCCCATATCGACTATGCTCTGTGGGTTGGCGGCTTTCACAGCTTCGGTGATTGCCTTCAGACGGGCATCAGACAACCGCTCCGTGCGCTCCTGCGTTCCTGCGCCCGGCTCATTCTCGTCATCTTCATCATCTTCTGAAATAGAGTCGAGCTCAGCCAATCGTTCCAGTGCGTCGCGGGTCAATGCACGGCGGTAACGTAAATATCGCTTTGTTATGAGGTCGCGCTCAGGATGCGACGGTAGCCAGTTTCCAGCACGGTCAAGCAACTTGGTCACTTCATCGGACCCGATCCAGTAATGCTTCCGGTTGTCCATAACCGGGATCAGGACATAGACCTGCTCAAGCGCTGTCTGAACCGTGACTTTACCGCTGATGGTGAGAATCCCGGATGCGCGTTTTGGCTGCAATGAGGTATCGGTAAATCGGTCTGAACGCTCCATCATTACTTCATATCCGAGTGGTTCGAACAGTCTTTTCACCAGCTCGTCAGAAGCTGCTACCGAGTGGACGGATACTGATAGCGGGATTGCGGTTGTTGCCAGTTCAGGGCGTTCTCTGCTACGGCCAGACATCGCTGTGCTGAACACCTCGGTCATCACCACGCTGAGGAATGATGACGCAGCGTACGGTCGGTCGTTCACATACTGCGAAAGCAACTCCGCCTCAACAGAGCTAGACCGTCGTGCCCGCTGTGAAAGTGACAACACATCGACATCCACAAGCAGCGCTGCGGTGCATGCATCATCTGTCGCCTCAGGAAAGAGAACGTGCGCCGTTCCGAACTTCAGGTTGAAGCTGTGTGACCGCGCCGGGTTCTTGACCAGTAGATAGCCAAGATCGGTAGCTGGTCTATGGGTTGTGGAGATTGTGAGAAGCAATGGGACCGATCACGTATTCCGCACATGCAACGTTTTAATTTTGCATGAGTATCCGGAAAAGCCTTAACCGAAACAATAGACACTCTTTGTGCTCCGTGGCAAAGAATTGAGAGTGTTCGGCATTCGCCGGTTGTCAGAGTGAGAAGTTGCAAAGATCTCCTCATCTACGTGTTGAATGTGAACCTTCAGTCTCGAGATTCGTCACGACTGGGCGTCTTAGGCCCGAGCCCGGTGATGCGTTCGATCGTCCTGCCGTGTGGTTGTGTGCCGACTTCTGTCGTCTCAGGCGAATTCCATTGTTTGCAGTGCGATATCACTTATCAGCAGAAACCCGGTGAGAGACTTTCCAATAACACCCGCACGTGATGGCCGACCGAGTGGTGGCCTGGACGAGTGGTACTAGGAGGTCTCAATGATTGACTCACGCACGTTTCACCGGCTGGCGGTCACGTGGGCGGTGCTGGCGCCGCTTCTGCTGATCATCACGTTCCTGATCAGCCCCGGACTGCTGGTGTCCGTCTTCGCAGCCGCGGCGATCAGCCCGGTCGTCCACTCTGTGGTCGGCCTCTTCTATCGCGAACAGAGGCTGAAGCGCGGCGACTTCGCCAGTCGCATCTACGGCGGACGTCACTAAGCGGAATCTGGCTGCGCCTACCGCTTGGGAAGACCGGAATTGAGATGGATTGCAGTCATTTGCAGTCGGCCGCAGCGCGTGGCCTTCAGCTTGGAAGGACACGTGTCAAGGATTGCAAAAAGGACAGGAGAAAGGAGGTCGAAAATGGGGTTCTTTTCGAGGTTGCTCATGGTGATACGGACCAGGAGTAACGCCGCGCTGAACCGCGCAGAAGATCCCGTCCACACGCTGGAGTACGTAGACGATTCGCAGCGCGACATGCTGCGTCGACTGAAGCAGGGGATCATCGAGGTGGCCATCTCGAAACGTCAGCTGCAACAGCATGTCGATCAGTTGCAGAAGCGGATCCCGCAACTGGAACAGCAGGCGGAACAGGCGGTGGCGCACGGTCGAGAAGACCTGGCGCAGATTGCGCTCGAGCGTAAGCAGACCGCACAGGTCGAGCTCGGACGTTTGAGTGAGCAGGTAGCGAACGTGGAGCAGGAGGAGCAGCGTCTTGTGGGCGCCGAGCATAGGCTGTCCGCCCGTATCGAGGAGTTCAAGATCAAGCGGCGCACCATGAGTGCTCGCTACAGCGCGGCAGAGGCACAGGTCGCGGTGAAGGAAGCGCTCACCGGTGTTTCGGGCGACTTCGCCGAACTGGGGATGGCTCTTGGACGAGCAGAGGAGAAGATCGAGTACATGATCGCCAGGGCATCGGCCGTAGACGATCTGATCGAAGCGGGCGGTGTCTCGAGCCTCGGGCTGTCGAACGTGGGCGTAGTAGAGCGTGAACTGGAGAAGATCACTTCCGCAGAGGTGATCGCGGAGCAGATGGCCGCCCTGAGGGCGGGCGACAGCGCTGGTACTTCGTCCAACGGAACCGGTGCGTCATCAGCGGAGGTGGTACGTAATGAGTAACCACTGCACACCAGTGACAGCCCGAATCGTCGATGGTAGAGTTGTGTACCGGCCAGAACTGGGACCGGGTGCGACTGAGGGCCGGCTGCCACTCGGCATCCTGCTCAAGGTCCCGACGAACGCCCGGTCCGGCACCAATGGCCTGGTGAACGGCAACTACGTGATGGAGACTTCAGACACCACAACGCTCGGCACAACTCAGCGGAACAGAAACATCGGTTCTGCAGCGGGCGGCGTTTTTAGTCTCAGGTTGGTGTTCGGACTGTTACAGGCCATCGTTTCCGGCCTCTCCCTCATCACTCGATCGCTCAACGCAGGTCAGCGAATAGCTGATCCGTCCGCGTGCGACTGGCGTCCAGGGAGGTACGCCACCGATGTGGATAGCGGTGGCCCATCGGGGCCATTGACCCGGAGCTGGATTCTCATATCCGGTATCCCCCGTAAAACCGCCGCAATCCTCTCGAAAGCGGCGGTTTTTTTGTGGGCCGGAGTTTCGCCGAAGGGCTTCGTGGCAATCACTGCACCCGGCTCCCACTCTTCGTTCCGCTCACTTCCTGATCCGCACATACGCGCGCAGCGATCTGCGTGCCAGCGCGGCGACGGGACGCATCTACCAGTACACGCGCTCGATCTTTCGATCTAGAAGAAGGGAGGCAACCTATGACAGAACTGAACATCTCACGACAGCGGCTACTGTCGGCACTCGGCATCGTTTGGGCGCTCGGCATCGGAGGTTTCTTCCTCCTGGCGTTCATCTTTCGCCCGGACCCGCCGCCTACGGTGTGGGTCTACCACTGGACGACGGGTCACCTGACGAGGGACGGCCTGCTATTCGAGATGGCGCAGGATTTCAACGGCGAGGACCACGAGACGGCGGACGGCACCAGGATCCAGGTGAGGGTCTACAACGCTCCGTCGGAGCTGATCGGGAAGTACCTGAGTCAGCGGATCCGGTTCGGCACGCCGATGAACCTGCACGAGCAGACAAACGGCTACGTCGAGAAGGACATCAAGGACCCGACCGTCGTCACGCCCTCAAGCGCCCACTGGCTGGTGAGCGTGAACCACGAAGTAGGTAGAAATGTCGTCGACCTGGCGGGAGCAGAGCCGATCGTCCGACCAGTCATCGGCATCGTGACCTATGAGGAGATGGCACGCTGCCTCGGCTGGCCTCAGGAGGAGATCGGTTTCGAGGACATCATCGCTCTCCGCGCTAACGAGGAGGGTTGGAGCAGCAGAGGGCAGTGCGCGAAGAGCGAATGGGGCAACCAGCCGCTCCTGGCTTTTACCGACCCAACTACCTCAAGCACAGGGCGCAGCCTGCACCTGGCGCTGTACGCGATGGCAAGCGACAAGGCTCCGGAGCAGCTGGCACTGGCGGACATCAACGACCCGGAAGTGGTCGACTACGTGAAGCATTTCCAGACGCTGATCGACCACTACCAGATCGGTACTACAGTGCTAAACACGAAGATTGTTGAAGGGCCGCGCTACGGACACTTCTTCGTGATGCCAGAAGACAACCTGATCCACCTCATCGAAGGCACCGAAAAGGCTGTCATCAACGGTCGGAAAGTGACGCTGGAGGACGGGATCGAGCACGACATGGTGATGATCTATCCGAAGGAAGGGTCGATGCCTCGCAACAACTGCGCATGCATCGTCGACGCGGACTGGGTCAGTGACCTGCAAAAGGAAGCATCGCACCAGTGGATCGACTTCATCAGAGCGGACGAGCAGCAGAGGAAGTTTATGGCCGCCGGCTTCCGTCCGGGCACAGACATTGGCATGAACGATCCGGCGAGCAAGATCACGCAGGAGTTCGGGCTTGATCCCGATGGACCGAGCAAAGTGCTGAACCCTTCTCTAACCTCTCCCGAGGTTGCAGCGGAGATCGATCGGAACTGGGAGCAGGTCAAACGGCCCGGCATAGTCTCCTTCGTCTTCGACCACAGCGGATCGATGATGGGCACGAAGATCGAGCAGGCCAAAGCGGGGTTGGAAGCGGCGATCGACAACATGGCCTCGAACAACCACCTGGGGTTCCGACCGTTCTCGGACGACGTGGGCGATGGTGTTGAGGTAGCGCCGAAGCTGGAGAACGCGCACGGCACAACCATCGCCGATACGGCACGGGAATTGAAGCCGACCGGGAGCACTGCGCTGTACGACGCCATTCACGCGGCGATCCTGGACGTAGACCGCGCCGGGGGAGACAAGAACGCTATCCGGGCCGTAGTGGTGCTTACGGACGGCCAGGCCAACGCGGGTGAAATGGGTCTAAACGACATCGTGACGATGAGCTCGTCCCGGGAGTGTCCCATCACAGGGTTCACTGGAAGGGAAGATCACACTGCGCACGACGATTGCGGGAATCACGTGCCGACAGAGGAGATCGTCGGTCTCGAACTGGCGGTGGAGACCGTACACGACGTGCAGATCTTCTTCATCGGCATCGGGGACGCTGACCTGAACGTCGGACGGATTCTCACGCAGGCAACCGGTGCGGACCTCCGCGGCGTCACCGAGGATGACCTCGCCCAGGTCCTCGAGGAGGTGAGCAAGTACTTTTGATCAAGATGCCCCTGGTCGAACGGTCCCGAGAAACGGCGGCCGGGGGAAGTTACAAGACGATCTGCGAGCAGGGAGGCTCTGAGAAGCATGTTCAGAAATAGTTCAGACGACATTGGCTACCGGAAAGCCCGGGGCCGTCAGCGCGCGGGTCCGAATGATGAAGGCGGAATCCTCACTCGTGCGCTGCATCACCCGTTCGGGCTTGCGCTGCTCGCGGTTTCGTTGGCGCTAAGCCTTGCTATGGCATTTGTTCCCTCGATGGAGCGATGGTCGACATGGGCCCCGTGGGTCCTTGGCTGGGGCGTGCTCTTCTTCGCGGTTTCGATCCTCGCCATCAGCCGCACTCGACCGATGCCTAACGAGCAAGAGATGCGCGACCTGGAGGCAGTGCGACAGATGATCGCCTCCCGCATAAAGTCGCGCCGGTCGTCGGAAGGATGGTCGCGGTCTGCAGTAACTCGCAGCCTTGAAGCGGTGCACGAAGAGTTGGAGCACGACATCATGCCGGCGATGGCAGAATTGCTCGAATTGCAGCGAGAACTGACTGCCGGGCTCAAGGAGCTCGAGGAGTCCGATGTGAACCCTGCACCCGAGGCGATGCGGAGGCTCAAAGACCTGCACAATCGTCGCGGAGCCATCATCGCCGAAGCGGTGCAACAGGCGGCCGATGCAGCGGCGTCCGCAATCGAGGTGATCCAGCAGCAGGAGCAGGTCGCGGCAACTGAGGAAGCGCAGACCGCGGCGGACCGGTTGAAAGACATGTTCAGCGCATTGCGTGGTGCCATGGAGCCAGGCTTCCTGGGAGTCTCAGACGTTCCGCCGGTTTCTGACCCGGACCCGGTAACTAAGGATATGTCCGTGAACGGCAATACCCCGTCAAACGCGCCCGTGGCCGTGCTGCCCACTGACGATGAGCTGGAGCCAGTCACGGAGGCACTGGAGGCGGCGTTGAAGGTGCTGAACCGTCCTCCCAAACTCGCTACGTGCGGGCTTGTGGACCTGTTGCCATGCCTCGCGCGCCGTGAGTGGAAACGCAACGAGCCGGACAGTCCGCTGGAGCCGACGCCGCTGGAGCTCGGAGCGGCGATCAGACAGGTTGTCGTGCAGGAGATCGAGCACCTGAAGCCACGCGACGCTGTCGTTAGCAGTGGCAACAGGGCGATGGAGCAGTTCATCATCCTGCACGAGCAGTACGTCGTTGGAAGGATGATCTCGCAGATACGAACGCGGCTGCACCTTGAAGACCGCACCTACCACTACCACCGCAAGGACGCCATCGGGGTGCTGGCGTTGCACCTCGCTGCAAAGGAGGCGCAGGTTGCCGCGTTTGCAGAAAGCGCTGCCGTTTGAGGTGAGGTCAGCTCTGCTCTACGCCGATGATCGCGCCGAGCGCCTTCCCGCGGTCGGAGGCGAGGGTGGTCCATTCGCCGATATCGGGCTCGGGTGCAGACAGCGTCACGATCACCAGGTCGCCTTGCCGTTCGATCCCGGGCCGCTCGAGGAGGCTTCCCCATGCGGGTTTGATCTGTTCAGGCAAGATGGAGACCATCTCCGCGTGTTGACGGAAATTACTTTCCAGCCTCTTTGCGTTTTTTTGCGCGCTCGATGAGCTCCCGTGTTGGAGAACAACAAAGACCCGCGATTCCTGACTTGTGGAAGTCACTCCAATGGCGAACCGTTTGTATGACTCCAACGTTTCGAGAGGTTCCAGATCATCGTCAACTTCTCTAAGAGGTCGTTCGAGCTCAGGCGGGATACCGTAACCGGCATTTCCAAGCGCATCGACCAGGAAATAGTTGTACGGATCGGTAACGTTGATCTCTCCTTCGAAGATTGAATAGCTATACGCGCTTCGCTTCATGAGCTCGTCGACGACCTCCATGAATCCGGAGTTGCCCCCGAGTCCGTCCCGGTCTCCTGCCTTAGTCCTCACGGCTTCTTCGATCAGCTTATCCACCGGAGACTGCACGATCAGTGCCTCGTCAAACCAGGTGCTGTTTGCCCGTCCTCTGAGATCGCGCAGGGGAGGTCTCAATCGGACCTGGAGATTCTGGACGTCCTGATTGCCTGATAAGTATGTCTCACCATCGTGTGCGACCATCTGCATGTGCTCTTGATGTAGATCGGCATAATTGACGCAGCCACTTTCAGAAATGTCTCGATTCCATGCCCTGCGTTCGTCTGGGGAAGGGTCCGGCGGTGGACTAGCGAACGCTACACAACGCGTCTGCCATTCCTCGATTGCACTGGTAACAGCGGAAAGCGCAGAGTCTGCTTGGTATTCCAAGGCGATGAGATCAATCCACCAGGTCTCATCACCTAGCCGAATCGCGGTTGAGATCGCGTTGGGGTCGTAGCCCAGTGCGGCGCTGTAGCTTGCGAATTCGGGTCCGTAGAGACTCGACTCCCTCAGTCCTCCCACCTCACCACTCAAAAATGGTCCGTCAGCAAAGTGGAGGTTCCGGCGGTTTTCGGCTGACCAAGGATTCCCTCCGACCAGAGCTGCTGCCGTCCGATAGTCGTTAACTGTGACTTCTGTGCGCAGTTCAACGATGTCCGGCGCTCTCCCGAACACCGATTCGCTGCGAGTTGCGGCAGAAGATGAGCAGGATCCAAACAAGATCAGAAGCCCGATGAAAAGAACCGGGAACCCGGACTTGACTCGAAGGTGGTGTTTTGAGTTGATAAATCCTATTTCGTTCATGGCCTTCGCCCTTGAAGTGTGAATGACGTCCTCAGAGAACAGTGAGGTTCCTCAACCAACTGCTTGTACGCGCACCCATACTCTGCCGAGCCTTAGATCTTGGTTTCCGTGTCCTGGCCTTCGAGCTTATTCTTGAGACGGTCTGCCGTCCGCTTCTTTCTTCGGAGGACAGAGTTTCGGAGAAACATAGCCGATGAATAGGCCGATTCGACCTGGCCGACGTTGACACTGTCATACTCAGGTGGCGCACCGACAACAGCGTCCGGAGTACCCATCTCCGCAGCATAGTCCTTCCAGCTTTTCTTGTGCCGCCTCGATCTCAATTCGGTCCTCTGCAGGTAGTAATGGGAGATCATGTGCAGCACTTCGCCTTTCCCGTATGGAAACGTCACCACGACAGGTGACTCACCCCAGTTTCGGCCGAGCTCATGGCTGTCTACCAAAACCTCAACCTTCTCCGCATCAAGCACCTTGATCGGGTAGCTTGCTCCCTCCAGCCACCACTGTGCCTCGCCTCCCACGAGATCGATTCCCTCGAGCATCGGATTACCGCCTGAGGCATTGCTGATCTGGACGACGGAGTCGCCCGTTTGAGTACCGTTAAAACGGACGATTCCCTTGAACGCGCGTTCAAGGACGTGTCGCAGCGCCCAGTCGGTTGTAAACAGCGTCCCACCGGAATTCACGAACTCCCTGACTGCTACGATCGAGCGGCTATCCAGAACGCCGGGGCAGTTGACAACGATCATCTGTTCCGGCTTTAGCTGTAGTGAACTGACGTCACTGGGTGCAATGACTTTGAACGGCAAGTCCATTATCGACAGCACGTCCTGAACACGATCGTATATTCCTTCTACAACAACGATGTCGTCGGCGTTGATATCTTCCAGCAGCGTGCGCTCTTCATCGGTCGTCTTTGCATCGACCATCCTGGCGGCGGCACCGTAGGCTGACCTCATCGATTCTGTGTCCATTTTTTCGCTCTCCTCTCCTCACCGGCCTCGGTGACTGGCGGGATGACGTTTTGCGGCCCGCATTGCTTCCGACCTGTCGGGGAGACGAAAAAACCGACTCGGCGAGGACAAGTCAAACTCGCAGAGTCGGCGTTCAGCTATTGCGCCGCCCGCAGGACCAGAAAAATAGTGGTTCGGCGGGCGACTGTTTCGACTGAAGTCTGCCTTACAACTCATGTCCTGTCAAAACGCTTCTGAAGAGACTCTTCATGACAGCTTTATTTCATCAACCAACAGCGGTTGGTGCATCATTTCAGCTCAATGAACTCCGGGTTGCTCGAGACGTTCGAGTAGTGCTGCTGACGCCCGTTCCAGGTCTTAATCCGTTCGCCCACCACAATGCCTTTCGGTATCTGGTAGACCCCGGCGTACTGGACCCAGAACATGCTGTAGTCAACCCAGTTCAGGTGCTTCTGTTCCCTGATCGAAGCGTCCTGCTCTGCAAAGATCTCGAACAGCCACTTCGCTCCGGCAGGAGACTCGAAACCGACTCCCCAGCCCGGGCGACTGCTCGAGGTATCTACAAGCGGTAGCGGCCAATCAAGCGGGAAGACGTTGGAGTGGACATCCCCGTTTTTGAGAACCGGCCAGAACTGGATCCGCTCCCTCATCCTCGGACTGATAACACCACCATAGTCCTCGATCAGCTGCTCAACGTTTATGTTCAGCGCGCTCCACCGAGCCATGATGTCGTCTGCGACAGGGAAGCTGATCGGCCCAGTCTCAGCCGCGTATGCCTGCAGGACAAGCGTGCCGAAATCGGCGTCCCGTGAAGCGAACGGATAGCCAGCCGCTTCTAGCAACTCGTTAGCAGCGACCAGGTCGCCGTCATCGAGCCCCCACTTGACCGACTGAACGGTCCCCGAGCACGCTACCGAGTTTCCATCTACATCGAAACAATTGGTCTGGCGATCCGGATTCCATCCCGGGTACTCGGGTCCCATGTACTCGGAGTAAATCGGCGTGCCGTCGCCATTGAGGATCTCGTCGACGATGTAGTCACGGTCGATGGCGGTTGAAAGCGCCAGCCTCACAAGCCTCGCCTGCTCCATGTCGGTCATGCCGGCGGGATTGTTTGTGTCCACGTACCGGACGTTGCCCGGGTGAGACTCCTGCCAGGGGTCCCCGAGCCACGGCATGTCGAAGTCGTAGACAGGCGAGTCCCAGGGGTTAAGCGGTGCTCCTGTACGAGCGTGGAACTCCTCCCACAGGTTGCCCGAGAAGATCACGGACTGACCGACAAAGCCGCCCGGCATAGTTTCAAGGAAACGTAGCGGGCTGTTGTTCACTACGTCAGGCAGCAGCGCGAAATCGAGCTCTGCCATATCGACTACGCCGTTGCGAAGCAGGGCGATCGTAGAGGCCTGATCCGGGGAAGCGATGCCAACGATCTCTTTCACTTTCGGGTCTGCCCTCCAGTGGTTCTCAACGGCGTGAACTGTGCACTGGACGCCTGGCAAGCAAGCCCCCTGCACGTACGGTCCGGTTCCGACATGGTGCGACCGGGCCCAGTCGAAACCGAACTCCTCAACCGTCGTCACCTTGTGGGGACCGCGTGCCGCTGACAGGCAGCCAAATTGGGAGATCGGCAGGCAGAAGAAGACAGGCGAGACCAGTCCGATCTCGACGGTGTAGGGACCGGTCGGGACCGCTTCCAAGAAGATGCCAGCCAGATCACCGCCATCTCCATAAGTTGATTCCGGGTTCGTGGTCACATTGTTGCGGTTAAACCACTCTGCCACCTCGAACGCATTCAGCTCACCGAAATCGTGAAACTCGTATCCCTTTGGAGACTGGAACGGGATATTCCTCTTCAGCCTGAGAGTGACATTTTGTCCGGCAGGGTCGATAGACCAGGTATCCACAAGTTCAGGCGTCATCGGATTGCCGTTCTCGAAGACGAAAAAGTTCTCCTCCACGCCTCCAAGTTGATTCGTCGCCGAGGTTCGGTAAGGACCGATGTAGCCAATCCCGTAGACGTTTTCGATAAACCGATACGCACGCACTACTCGTTCTCGGGATGGCCCGGGACCTGGCGGCTCCGGGGTACCGGTCGGTGTCGCAGTAGGTGTCGGATGGGCCATCGCCCGGCAGTCGTAAACATCGACTACCCCATCGCCGTTCGTGTCTTCCTCAGATTCGACTGTCCCGTTCCCGTTCAGGTCCCAGCAATGTAGGCCGTTAATGCCTGGGATTCCCTGCTCGCCAGGGTCCCCTTTCAGCTCACTCCGCTTGAGCTGAACCAGTTTCTCGTTTTTGCGGCAATCATCTCCGTGTTCGGTGAGCCTCAGGTGGTTTTGGCTTGCACAGGCCGAGAAAAGCACGTCGTCATCGCCGCTGCCGGCCAGCAACTGATTGGCAGCAAAAGCCGAGCCGCCCAGCGCCCCCAGCATCACCATGACGATCACTGCGAACCGAATGCTCCGCAGCCTGTACAGACTGTTCAGTTTCATGACTCGAAACCTCCATATCGACTGGTAACGATTACCGCTATTCAGTAGCCACTGACTCACGCCGTGAATCGTGGGCGTCTTAGTTTGTTTCTTACTTTTTCTCGATATCCGGCAAGCCTCGGCCGCGGCCAAGTGAGAAACTTATGTATTAGACCGAATGAGCTACTTCATGACTATGTTCCAGGGATTGTTAGTTCTTGAAGCTGGCGACCTGTCCATATCCCAACTGGCGATGGTCGACCTGTTTAGGTACACCGGCAGCGGCACTGCGACGACACCTGGCTGCAGGTTCCAGAAGTAGACGTAGTCCAGGTAGTCGTTTGCCGCAATCGTCGCGGTAACCTGGTCGGCAGCCACAGCCATACGCTGATAGAACTCCAGGATTTCCGGGGACTCGAATCCACAACTGAAACCGCCTCGCGTGAGACTCGTCTGCACAAGACCCTTTGGGAAGTGCCACGGATTCGACTCCCTGCCCTTGTCGCAGGAAGTCACCCACGGGTGCACGTTCGTCCGCCCGACAACTCCCGGGCGGAACGTCTGGTAAGAGAACTTGAGGGTGTTCGTTTTCAGGCCAAGGTCTGCCCAGTAGCTGGCCACTGCATCGGCTACATAGCCAGTGAAGAACGGGTGCCCGCCCAGCTCAGGACCGGCATAGATCGAGACCTCGAACGCGTTTCCGTTCAGGTTCTCATCACTCGTGTCGGCCAGTCCTTGCTGGTAATCGGCAACGATCTCTTCGCTGAGGATTCGGCGTGCCTCATCCGGGTCATGCGGATACTCCCAACGAGAATCCCAGTTCGGGTGCAGAGTCGAAAAGTACTCGACATGAACAGGAATCCCTCGACCGTCCAGCAGACTCCGATTGACCTCATCTCGGTCGATGGCGATCGCCAGCGCTCGGCGAATAAGACGCGCCTGCTCCATGTCGTCACTCGGCTCTCCGCCGTCATGTCGACCGGGCGAGCCGATCCACGGGATGTCGTGAACGAACGTGGAGGGAAAGGGCAGCGGACTGCCGTCCTGGGCCGAGACCCTCTCCCAGAGGTTTCCTGAGAAGAAGACTCCGAGTTGGACCGCGTCTCCACCGCCGGTTTCGGCGAAGTCCACTTCAGACACGAATGAGACGAGATCGGCTTCGATTTCGGCTATGTCGACCTGGCCGTTCCGCAGAAGCGATGCCCGCAGGTTGGGATCCTCAACTTCAAGGAACTGAACTCGGGCTGTCTTCGGCGTCAGTTCCGGGAGGTAGTGCTGACCACCGCCCGCATACCGGCTGACCAGGGTCAGCTGATCATTCGCGTCCCAGCTCTCGACATTGAAGGGTCCCGTTGCGATTATGTTCTGCCGCGAGTACTCCGCTCCGTTTTCATCGAAGGCTCGTTTGGAGAAGACGCTGAACGACTGACCGGACTGGTTCAGGAAGTCGTCCTTCCAGGTCGAGTCGAAGTTTGCGAACTCGAAGGCGATTGTAGAATCGTTGACTGCGATCCATTCTCCCCAGAGACCGTTAAAATCTCCTGCCTGTCCGTGGCTGGAACCGGGGTTGGTCGCCGCGTTGGCATCGTTCATGCTCCATGCTACGTCTTCGGCCGTTAACTCACCGAATCCCCGCTGGAACTGAACGCCATCACGGATGAACAGCCTTGCACCGGAGAGGTCCGAATCGACTTCAAAGCCGGTCGCAAGCCAGGGAGTCGAAGTGTCGTCCTCTGCTCGCAGGAACAGCGTTTCGCCGATGCCCCAGTAATGGATCAGTTCGGGTGACCCTGCCGAATTGAGGCCGTTTGGACCTGCGACCTCGGCGACGGCAACAGACGCAAAACCTGATCCCGGAGTGGGTGGCTGGGTCGAGGTTGGCGATGCCGTTGCTGTAGCAGTTGCCACGACCATAACCTGACAGTCCCTGACATCGACCTCACCGTCGTCGTTGGTGTCTTCAGCCGGATCTTTCTCGTGGTTTTCATTCGAGTCCCAGCAGTTGATGCCAGGAACTCCCTGTGCCCCCGGCTCTCCGGGATCACCCTTAAGCTCACTTTTCTTGAGCTGAACCAATTTCTCGTTATTCCGGCAATCATCTCCGTGTTCGACGAGCCTCAGGTGGTTCTGGCTTGCACAGGCCGAAAAAAGCACGTCGTCATCGCCGCTACCGGCGAGCAGCTGGTTGGCTGCATATGCCGAGCCGCCGAGGATTCCGAGCAGGATCGCCAGCAGCGCAAATGTTTTGAAACGGAGCCAACCTGTTGATATTGCGGTCGACATCTGTTCCTCCAGTAGTTAGTCGGTGGAGCAGTCTGCGATAGTCGAACCGGTTTCAGGACCGGGTCTGAATTACACGACTACACGTAGCGTCAGCTCAGTCGCCGACGGCACGAGTGTGCGGGGTCTGAACTGCATCGATCTGTCGCGGGGCTGCAAATGCCTGCAAGACTCGTGGACAAAATGCCGCTTTTGTCGGGATCAGGGTGACACTGATGCTCGGATTCCTGTCAATCCGACGCGCGTTTCGTCGCAGGTAAAGAAGAAGAATCCGTAACCGTTCTGTTAGGTGCCGAAGCTAGCAACGGTTTCGAAGGGTGTCATCACTCGGACATACCATGTAGATCAGACCGGACTACATGGTCCGTTTTCGCTAAAGCATCATCCGGCGAGGCTTGCACAAGCCCGTTCGCGAGCGCGTGAGTGGCCAAAGCAGCGCGGCTCTTTACACCCGATTGCGCATAGATGTTCGCTATATGTCTGGCGACCGTGTTCGGGCTGATATTCAGGCTGCCTGCGATCTGTCTATTGGTCTGTCCCTGAATTGCCAGCGTCAGTACTTCGAGTTGACGCGGTGTGAAACCTCCCGACGGTCCGCGCGGTGGCGATACAGGTTTCGAGTGTGAACCCGTTGCCGCTACAGGAGCCTTGACGTCGGGCCGCGTCGGGTCGAGCAGCTGTTGAATAGCGCACGCTGCTGCTCGGCGCACGTGTTGCTCGAGGTGGTCGATACCCGCTTCGAGCGGGATGAGTATAAATAACTTTGGCGTCGGCTCCATTTGAAAAGCCTAGACTGGTGAGAGTGCAGCGAACTGCAACAGGTCTGCACAATTCCTTACTTCCTGCTCCGAACAACCGGCGGCGAAGTCGACTCCAGATCCTCGCTAAAGCTATGCGCAGTTGTCCGGGACGCGGCCGCAGACCTGAAATATGGCAGGGGGGTCCAGCACTACGGCAAAGCGGGTGCGGTGGCCGACTTAGGTAGTAACCGTGCCAGACTTGGTTATTGATGTCCGCCGGAGTTACGCGCCCGATTCACCTCTTGGACCAGAGGCGATGGTGCGACTCACTCCCTCGACTCCGTTCAGTTTCTCTTCGACCTCCCTGGACATCCGGGACAACTCGGCGATGTTCTCTCCGATGCGCGCCAGCCCGTCTTGCCTGAGCTGTTCCGCTGAGTCCAGTGCCTCGACGAGATCGTTGTGAGCCTGTGTGATCTTTTCGGTTGCAATCACCGGGTTGGTATACAGGTCTCCAATCTCGGTTGTGTGCTGCTTGATCACGGCGGCGTTTCCGGTGATGACGTCGGCCAGGAAGGTGCGCGTTCGCGTCGTAACTTCTCCGATGACTTGCTGTCGAGCCATTGCGTACTGGATAGCAATCCCGATCGTGATCACGTTCGTGGCGAGAGAGAGTGTGTGCTCCACCGCCTGGCCGAGCCGAACATTGTTCTGGCGGCTCATCTCGATGCTCAGGAAATACTGGTTGTGGACAGCTTCCATGCTTCGAAGGTTCATCACCCTCATCATCACGTTGTAGTGAGCATCTTCTAGCCGAATTCGCTTCGATTCGTCCTCAATTCCGGCAAGCTGTGTCTCAACGCCATACGCGATCAGTTCACCGAAGTAGATAGCCTGTCTCAGCTTCTGCTGCTGAATCTCAATCTGCTGATACAGTTTACGCAGTTCGACGTTGTCTTTGACGAGCATCGCGCGACCCTGCCGCAGGTTGTTCTCCAGTTCAACGATCTGGACCGAGACCGGTTCGTATTTGATCGCGATCCGCTTGAGGATTCCCAACGGCCCGTACCGGCTTGAGAGGAGCGGGACGTGCTGAGCCACGCGATCGATGCCCTTGGGCTTTCTCGTCGGGTTGATCTGGTCGAGTGTCCTTCTGAGGTTTCGGAGACCTGACGAGATCTCGTTACCGGAGCCGCCATTGGTGAGTGATTCGCCGACCTTCGCTTTGAACTGGCCGAGCTTTTCGGCTGCACCTCGCTGAGCGACCATGCCTACATTGTTGATGCCGTCCAGGACGCTCATCTCGTCAGAGCCTTCCGACTGAAGCGCCTGGTTGACCATTCTTTCCGCCTCGACTTCTATCGCGGTCGCCTGCTCATCCGAAATCCCGGTGGATGGCACCGGTCTCTCTGAGCTCATACCCAGAGTGGGCGTCGTCTGAATTGCATCTTCATCAACCTGAGCTGGATTGGGCGAATACTGGGTGTTCACGCGCGACCTCCTCAAATCAAGTGCTGACAATCGGAACCGGATGATCCGTGAGCAGGCACCTTGTCATTATTTGGCTGAAGGATCGCCCGGGATCAGTAGTCCTGTGTGACAGTGGGCCGTACGCTTTCTGACGTCTCTCTTACAGACGACGGACCGGATGAGAGTCGAGTTGAATCTGTTAAATTTGTTGCCTGACTATTTACTAATTCGCGACATGCCGAGTCTTGTCATAACAGCAGGCGAAAACTCCGGGGCTCAGTTTGAGCTCGCGACCAATCCGATCGTGCTCGGCCGATCGACTGACGCAGATGTGCAGGTATCCAGCACTTTTGTGTCAGGCAGGCATGCCGAAATATCGGAGCTCAACGGAAGGCACACGATTCGCGACCTCGGCAGCCGCAATGGCACGTTCTGCAATGGTCGACGACTGGACTCCAATCCTTTTCTGATAAAGCATGGCGATGTGATCGAGCTGGCGCAGGATGTCGTCAGGCTCGAGTATGTTGACGAGCCTCGTACAGTCACACAGATCTATGTGCCGGAGAAAAAAGCGTTCGTCGTGGATAGGGCGGCACGCGAACTATTTCTCGGGCTGGTCCCATTAGCACCTGCGATGCCCCGCCGACTATTTGACATCGTTGCATTGCTGTATGAGAACGAAGGTAAGCTCTGCACGTTCCATTCCATTGCAAGAATCGGCTGGCCTCATAGGCAGCCACAGGACGTGACCGACAACGAGATCCATGTCGCGGTCCGCATAGTTAGGAAGCGGCTGGAAGAGTTTCTGGGCGGTCCGCAGCTGATACAGAACATTCGGGGGCTGGGCTACAAGATGGTGATCCCCCCAGAACTAAGGGAATGAAGCCGATTCCATCTTGGCAGCGCAGAATGTAAGCATTTCGTCAGAAACGGACACGGCGCGCCTCTCAAATTGCCCCAGAATTGGTCATGAGGTTCAACTCAAGACCGATGTATTCGATCTCAACAGGCGCTCAAACGGACCGCGGTCTTGTCAGGGACCGGAACGAAGATTCGTTCGCAGTTATCGAGCGCGAGCTGCTCGGCCTTGGACCTGCTGCGCTCCTCGTGGTAGGTGACGGAATTGGCGGGCACCTCGCCGGAGACGTCGCCAGCAACACTGCCGTTCAACACATCGTCAGGTCGATTGCCGCTCACAATGTCGACGGTACAGAGCCTGATCCCAACCGAGTTCTCAAACGGGCGGTCGAAGCTGCTAACCGTGAAGTGATGCGGGCTGCCAAGGCCAATTCGCTGCACGGCATGGGGACGACCATCTCCTGTTTGCTGATCGCCAGCCACCAAGGATACCTGGCCCATGTTGGCGATAGCAGGATTTACCTGCAACGCGGCGGCAGACTACAGCAATTGACGATGGATCATCGCTTTGTCGAGGAGCAAGTCATGGCAGGTGTACTCACGCGTGAGGAAGCCGAAGAACATCCCAAACGGCATGTAATCACGCGGGCAGTCGGCATCGATCCAACTGTGAAAGTCGACACTACAAATGTTGAGATCATGCCAGGAGATCGTTTTTTGGTCTGCACGGACGGCGTCACGCTTGAGATGAGCGATCAGGAAATTGCCCAGGTTCTTGCGAAAGGCAGACCACCAGAAGTTGCGGCGCATCTTGTCGAGTTCGCCAACAGGCGAGGAGGGCATGACAATAGCACTGCCGTTGTGGCAACTATCGACGAGGGCTGAGCATTTGCGACCCGCCGAGCCGCTGCCTATTTAGCCATGACCGCCCTCCCGCAGTTCTCGCATATACAGATCAGCCGCGATGATCTTCAGTCCGGCACGACGCCGGTGAAAGAATGTGCGCTCTGCCAGGCATAATCGGCTCGCAATTTGTGAGGCCGGGCGACCCTCGAGATACTGCTCCTTCAATGCCGTGTAGCACTCTGCAGCACGTGAGGTCGGGTTGGTCTCGAAGTTCTCTGGCCGTAGCGATTCGATTGAGTCCTGTATCAGGGACCGCAAGGCCGAGTATCTCTCGACATCTGTTGGGTCACCAACGCGTGAACCTTGAGTTTTCCAAAGAGTCATTCGAATAAGGTTAGGGAGCAGCATTGCCAGCTTCGAGTTAGCCAGTCTGTCGGGACTGTTAAGCAGTCTGAACCCCTTTCCAAGTGCTTCTTGGAATGAGACTAGTTCATCACAGTCCTCGGTTTCGGTTGGGATGAGCGGGTCGAGGTGGTGTTTCCGCTCGACCGATTTAGTTGAGTCATCAATTCGCTGTTCGTCGGTCGATACGGTCTGGCGGACTCCCTCATCAACGTACCCTTCTTCGTGTGGTTCCTTGCCTCGCATAAGATCACCGATCGACGCGGCCGCTTCGGCCACATTTCCGATGTAGGTGGATATTGCGTACATGGCGTTTGAAGCGCCGGTTGTCACTGGATTCTGTCCGCGCTGGACTCGCCTCCGCGAAGGACCTATTAAGTTCTCAAACAGTTTCATCTTTCACCATCGTGCAAAAACCGTCTGTAACGACTTAGATCGTTAGAAGTAGCCGCTGAACTGCTCGAGCACATTCGCCAGGTCGTCTCCTGCAACCCCTTTGAACTCTGCCCCTGTCGCCTCCGCCAGCACGCGCGCTACATCGAGGTTCACATCGCCTCCGATACCAATGAGGAACACCTGGATTTCGTGCTCTGTTTCGATGAGAAGATCGACCCCGAAGATTTCAGTCACAGAAACCTCCACTCCGTCCGACTGCACGGGACGGCCACCGCCTTCCAGCCCGTCGAACTGCGCGATCGCCTTTTCGTTGACAGATTCCATCCTGACCACATCGTCCAGCTTCGAATCGCCTCTATTCGCCTGCCCATCCGTGAGCACAACAACGGCGCGGGAAGTTCCCGGTGGGCTATCTGCCTCGTCGGCTATCCTGACCGCCGTTTCGACGGCGTCGTAAAGAGCCGTTTCACCGCGGGCCGAGAGCCGATCGATCTCCATGTCTAGCGTCGCTCTCACATCCGATAACGGCCTGACATCAGCAGCGACGGTGACCGAGTCAGAGAACCTCACCAATCCGGTCTGGCTGTTTGGTGACAGCCCGTCCAGAGCCGCGGTCAAGCCGGCCTTCGCCTGACCCATCTTGGGACCAAGCATGGAGCCTGACGTATCGATCGCGTAGACGACGACCGACGGCCTTTTTATGTCGCTCCATGCCTCGATGATCCCGACGTTCACGTCTGGAAGCACGTTAGCAACGTCGACAAACTTTGGACCGGAAGACACAAGACCGGATGCGGATGCCGCACTGACTGGCGAGCGGAATCCAGAGTTGACAAAGCGTGTATGTTGCGGCTCTTCGAGCAGATACTGTGACCAGGTCTGAGCTGCCGAAGACTCTTCTTCGCTCACCCAGTCACCCTGCACGACGCATGCGCAAAATCTGTGTACGATCGCGCCCTCTTCTGGATACATCATCACCATGGCGTCCGAACCGGTGCGGTTCTCTTCTGTGCTGAGCCTCGCCAGGTCAGCCTGGGAGGTCACGAAGAAGTGTCCGAATCTGCGGCCTTGTTCGATTGCAGAAACCATAGCGGCGCTGTCACCGGAGAACCGGTCGATCATGTCCTGGAACCGATGGATGTAGGCCTCCGCGGTCGGGTCGCTGACATCCTCCATCGCCAACTCGGCCGGGGCTGTTTCTGAGCTTTTCGCGTAGAGGTTGATCAGGACACTGCGGCTTACGCTGGACGTCGCCGGGTCGGTGAATGAGACCAGCGGTTTGCGGCCCCAGCTGCTATGAGGACAGCCTGTCGAAGACCAGCCGTCCGGGTCGCTCTTTAACTCCCAGAGGTCGTCAAACCCGAACGACGACGCAGGCCATCCAAGGCACTCTGCCATATCACGATAGGTCGCTACTCCGACAGTGGTGCTCGCAATGATCTCAGCGCTTTCGGTACCGACCAACTCTTGACCAACGGAGTGGTTCAGGCCGGTGAACCAGTGCGTAGAAGGAGCGGTGACTATCGTCGGCAGTTCAGACCGATCTCCGAGGTATTCATCAGAATTTCTGGACGGGGCTGAAGAGCCACCACCGGGAGGCGTCGCTGCCGTTAGGAAGTCGATCATAGCGTCTATCGAAACGGTAGTGACGCGGACCTCGAATCGCCGGCCGGACTGTGTGAGATGTCCCTCAGAATTGAATCTGGCCGCCATCTCGTTCAGCAGACCGTCATGTGTCAGGTCATCGGTGGTCCAGTGGTGAAGAATCAGGGGTGGCTCCGGGCGCGTCAGGGTGAAGCCAAGGTACGAAAAACCTCCAGCTACCACGATCACGGCCACGGCGATGGCTGTCGATGTTGTGTGGAGTGCACGATTTGCCTTTTCGCCGAGGTCGACGGAGCGAGCACGCAGGACCATCGCAACGGTGGGGCCAAGTTCGACGATTACCCGTGCCATCTTTCGCGACTCGGCGATTAGGCTCGCGAGGCCAGTGCCTGCTTGTCGACCGGCTCGTTTTGCCTTCCTGTTAAGGGCTCGAGGGACTCTTTCGAGATGAGCGATCAGATTCGTGATTAATCCCGCGAGTTCGCTGCTGAGCGAAGAAACACCACCCCGGGAACGTCGGGTGAATGCTTCGATTGCTCTCGATACGTAAGCCCATAGCTGACCGACCGCCGCCACAACAGCCACAACAGGGCGCGCCACCATTCGGCTGAAAAGCGCTATCAATGCCCCTGTGTCGTGCGCCAGTCGACTTAGCATTGCGCTGGCAGATCTCAGTAGGAGAGCGGTCACGGCAAGCGTTACCGTTCCTATTGGCAAAAATCCAACACGGATGCAGAGCGACGCAATGGTTCTCAGGCCTTGAGAAACAGCCGCTCCGGCTACCAGTAGTTCTTTGATAATGCCCTTAATCGCCGTCGCCAGAAATCGATGTGCGTACCCACCGAGTCGGAGCCCAAATCGAGCCGCATGATTTGCTTGGCGCGTGACGGTCAGCAGCGCGACACGCAACGAGTGGCCAAGGACCACGGTAGCAACACCAGTGGCGCGAACCACTGGAGATGTGATCTGTACAACCCGGGTTTTGACCGCTGACCACACGGCGACGCGGGCTGACGATGCAGATTTGACCGCAGCGCTTGCGATCGCGGCCAATCGCGCGCCTACCCGGTTGAACAGCAATGCGAGTAACCGGACTAGTTGGCGGGCGAATCCAGCAAGAAGACCGACCGTAGCTGCCCCGGTCTTGTATCCGAAGCTAATTACCTTACCGGTATGCTTGAGAGCGTAGATCGTTAGCTGCACAAGGGAAACGAGTGTCCACTTCCCAGGCCAGTAGACTCCATTTCCGAAAAGCTTCACCGTGTGCCATATCACTCGGACGACCATGCGAAGTATCTCGCCGCCGCCTACTGCAGTTCGACACAGCGTACGAGTAATCAGGGAGGCAGCTAGCCAGACCGGCCTCACTAGCGCGACGAAAAGCGACACGAGAGACCGAACCGCTCGGACGAGCGACCGATAGAAGAAGCCTGCAACCGCGCCCCAGGTTGAAGCCAGGACTATCCAGAAAAACGCGATCCAACTCACTATCTTCGCGATGACTTGTGAAATCCTTGACCAGAGGCCGCGTGCCAGGAACATGACGGCCCTGACGACAGGTTCGAAGATCTGCTGCTTGCATGCCGTTACGGTCACCGTGAGGAGCCTAAGCACCCGCCGCGATACCGTTGCTGCGGATTCAAGGAAGCTGCGGATCACGTTGGGCATCACCAACGCGAACCGGCGGGTGACATATGCAGTTAACGCGGTAATTACTCGCCAGAAACGAACCCCTCGACCCGTCATCAAGACCAGCAAACCCAGAGTCAACCGCGTGACGGCGATGACGCCGCCTACGAGAACCTCTGTGCCTTTCCATACGAAAATCAGCGATATGCCTGAAAGCCCAATAACGACTCTCCGGGCCAGTATCAGGACGCGTGCCGGGCGAGCTAGTAGGTGGAGCATCCAATTCAGCACGCGGCGAATCTTGATCGCGATGACGAATAGCGATCCCATCGCGAAGTCGATCGCTTGTCGCGTGCTGCGCCACAAAAGGGAAAAGGCCTTTTCAAGTTGAGATTCGACGTAGCCCGCGCAACCAATGACAATCCCGATAACCGCACTGGTGGTCGACTTGATGAAGCGCCATATGTTTTTGAGCCAACGAGAGACAATGTGCACGGGGTTTAAGGCCCATGAAAGTAGGGCTAGCGTGGAGGAAGCCAGGGACCTGCCCGATGAGCTAAGAAGCGCCACAGCGCCTCTGATCGACACTGTCGCTTTAGATCTGATCACCTCGACCCACCGCATAAATTCACGCATGGCATAGTCCGTAGCGCGCAGGAGGTGGGCCAGTAAAAGCCGAGGCAGCGAGACGATCCACGGTGGCAGTGCAAGGCTAATCGGCCAGGCGATCAGTCGCCAGGCAAACGCTCCGAACAGGATCGCGGCGATGATACCCGTGTTCTGAATCGTGCTCGGCAGGCTATCTGCGCCGGATTCAGTCACTAGATCTCTGGCCAGCATCCAGACCACGATCTGCTCGGACCGAAGGCTCGCGACCAGCGCAAAAAACGCCAGGATTGCTACTAGGAAACTGCGCAAACCGGGCCGGTTTGGGCGGCGCTCGCGAATCTGTGGATCATTCGGCTTCAGGTCTATGGCGGTGCTGGCCATGTCACTCCTCCTGACAGGAAATGGCGATTGCGGTGCAGCGTATGTGCCGGAAATCGACCGATTCTTACATCCGGCTTACATGCTCCTTACTTTCAAATTTCGGTTCAGCAGAGCGCCTCTGTGCCGGGCCGCTGCGTCCACAAAAGCCGGTTTTCGGCAGTTAGTCGAATGTCAGTGTTCAATCAGTCTTCTGCAAAAGACTGCAGATAAGTTCGTTCCAGACGATCGACTTTGTACTCGGGACCAGAGATGTGACAAACGCAACGGCCACGCCTAGACTCGCAAGTCGAGAGCAGAGCGAAACGGGCGAAATGGCCGCTATGAGACAAGAGTGGAGCATCGGCAAATACCTGATCATTAGTCAGATTGCCGTCGGCGCCACCTGTACCGTTTACCAGGCGATAGACCGTTTCGATGGTCGTGACGTAGCGCTCAAAACCCTTGCCATCACCGGTGGCGATAACGGCGGCCGCCTGAGGCAGTTTCTTCGCGAAGCGCGGACTGTCCAGATGCTCAGGCACTCGAACATCGTTGAGATCTACGATGTTGGCGAAGTGGACGGTACGCACTACATTGCCATGGAGCACTTGCCTCACACGCTCGCAGGCTTCATGCGGCGTGACAGCCGGATGCAGCTCCAGCTCGTCGCAAAGTACGTTCGGCAGATCGCCGATGCGCTTGCCGTGGCAAATGCGCAGGGGGTTGTCCACAGGGACATCAAGCCATCAAACGTTCTGATCTCAAAGGATGGCGACGCGAAGCTCTCCGATTTCGGAATCGCCATCTCTACCGATCAGACTACCGTTGAGAACGGCGCCGTGATCGGCACGTTCAATTACATGTCGCCGGAACAGGCGAAGGGGCTGGAGGTTGACACCAGGTCCGACATCTACTCTCTCGGCGTGATGACGTATCAGATGCTGGTCGGAGAACTTCCCTTCAAAGCCGAAACCCTCCCAGGGATGATGCACCAGCATATTCACGGAGACGTTCCATCGATCGCAGATCTTCGCCCATCTGTACACCCTGAGTTTGCTGACCTGGTCTACAGGTGTCTGGAGAAGGATCCGAACGATCGGTTCAGTCTGCCGCAGGAGCTGAGCTTTCGCCTGTCTCAACTCTTTCCAGAGACAGGCGCCAGGATCTGGCCGTCATTCTCGCGGCCGGAACCGACGACCGTACCACTCAATCAAGCCCTCCAGTATCCGCCGGCAGTTGTTTCGTTTTCAGCGGCGGCGATTACACCAATGATCTTCTTACTTCTGGGAGAACGTGAGCTGGTGTCGAACGGAGGCCTGCTTGCGGCGATATCCGGGATCGGTTTCGCGGTTGTCGGCACGCTGCTTGCCCTTGGCAGATGGACCGAACACCACATTTCTGGAGCGGAGGGAGATCAGCGCGGCATCCCTGCAGAAAATCTTACTCAGCTTCAGCTCATGTTGGAGTCAACAAGATCCCGCATGTATGACATCGGCTTCCAGGAAGGAATTGCAGCGATAGACCAATTGAGAAAGCAGCACCTGAGATTGCAGGGCGGGCTGCATAGGCTGACTTCGCGATCTGCGAGGTTCGAAGGGCTCGCCAGCCTTGGGGAGGAGACGTACCGCAAGGGCCTGGGAGCACTAACCGTCGCCACAAACCTGGAAGAGTTGATCCGGGCGGCTGGCGGGAACGGTGGCTCCTCAAACGTGACCGATGAAACTCGGCTAAATGAGCGGTTACGGATCATCCAGGAGCAACGTGATAGGCGAGCCTCGCTGCTCGACGATGCTGAGCACGCGGAGCACATCCTGTTCAAGATGAACGCGGAGATCGTCAGCTACGAGTCTGGCGGATCGACAATGAGCATCGAAGAGATAGAGGAGAGCTTCAAGCAGGGAATGGACACCATCCGTGAGGTCGATGTTGAACTGGAACGGTACGGTCTGCGCGGTCTGGATCTCGACGATCCGTCACCGAGCGGAGATACGGACGGGCGAGCATGAACTGGTTTGCCAGGATCGCCGTGGTTCTCACGCTTGGGGTTGTCGGCACAGTCGCCTACATCCTCGTGGACCCGTCATGCCAGTTCGGCGCGGACGATTGCGACGGGCCTTCACACTCAGTTCCAATCTTGTTGACAGTTTTTTCGTCGAGCACTAAGGCCGACTGGATCGACCAGATCGTGCAGAAATTCAACGCCAAACGACGTGAAATCGCCTCGGGATCGCGAATCGAAGTCAGAGCTGAACATGTCCGCTCAGGCAGTTCCATGAACGACATACTCAACGGAGAGGCGACTCCGACGCTCTGGAGTCCGGGAGATCAATCATGGGTAACGCTAATCAACGAAACCTGGTTGCAGACGAAGCCGAGTCAACTGATCAGTGAGTCGTGTCCACCGACCGTATATGCTCCGATCGGCTTTGCGATGTGGAGACCGATGGCTGAAGCGCTCGGTTGGCCTGACACACCTATTGGCTGGGACACAATCACTGAGCTCGCTGCCAACCCGGAAGGATGGGGTGCGTACGGCAATCCGCAGTGGGGGCAGTTCAGCTTTGGTCACCCGCACCCCGGCTACTCAAACACGGGACTGCTTTCGATGGTCTCATTCGTAAACGGCGTAACTGAGGAGGCGACGCCTCCTGACTCTCAGCAGATCTACTCCGCAGAGATCGAGCAAGCGATGAGAGCTCTTGAGCAGAACACGTCTAAGTACGGGCGCGGCTCGACACCGCTATTCGATCTAATGGTCGAGCAAGGGCCGAGCTACGTACACGCGATCGCGGCATCGGAAGAGACCACGATCAGGTACAACACAAACTTCGCAGACGAGTTGCGATTCCCGCTGGTGTTCGTCTTTCCGTCTGGCGGCACAGTTTGGGCGGACCATCCCCTTTGCATCCTCGACAACGCAGATTGGGTGACGCCCGAACAGGCTGAGGCAGCCCGGATATTCCGGTCGTTTGTCCTGGCACCGGAGCAACAAGCGGTGGCTATCGACCACCGTCTCAGGCCGACCGATAGTGAGATTCCGTTGAGGGCTCCGCTGAACCTCGAGTCGGGGACCGACGATCGGTTGACCTACAGCAACGCCAATGTGTTGAGGAGCCCGGACGGCGCAGTGAGCGCATCGATAATAGATCTGTTCCTTCTTACGAAGCGGAAGGCAACGGTCATCATCGTGCTCGATACCTCGGGCAGTATGCGCGGGGAGCCAATAAAGCGCACCACAGAGGCCACGGCGGAGTTCCTAAGCCGGCTGGATCCCGAGGACGAAGTAGCAGTCCTCACGTTCAACGACGACGTCCCTGTGCTGTCTGAACCTGAACTCGTCAAAAACGTTGCGGAAGACCTGGCGGAAGAAGTACGAAATCTGACAGCGCGGGGAAGTACGGACTTGCACGGTGCGGTGTGCCAGGCAACCGGGCTGGCTGGTCAGCTGCAGGATGAGGATCGCGCTGCTGGGGAATCGAGGCTCTACGGCATCATCCTGCTGTCCGATGGCGAGGACACCGTCGGGTCCTTCAGCGAGAATCAGATGTTCGAGAACTGCATGCCAGACACAGCCGAAGCCGATGGATTCAAGGTGTTCCCGATAGCTTTCGGCGATGAGGCGAACTCCGATCTACTCACGAGAATCGCGCTGCGCACCGGAGGTCGGCTATTTACAGCCGACCCAACTTCGATCAGTGACGTCTACTTCACAATCTCGGCGGAGCAGTAGAGCGATGAGCAATCTCAACTTAGGCCGGCACGTTGCGGAGTCGATGTCATGAACAGGTTCAGCTGGTTAGCGACAGCGACGACGGTTGTAGTCGTCGGTGTAGTTGCTTACATCCTGCTGGATCCCTCCTGTCAGTTTGGTGCGGAAGACTGTGATCCTCCGCCGATCAGCGGTGCCGAAGCAACGGCGACTGCAGCGGCAGAACTGACAGTCGATTCGGGGCTGATCAACATCTCTATCGCAAGTTCGATCACCAAGACTGAGTTGGTCGAGAACGCAGTCGCTGCGTTCAACGCAGAGTCTGCCCGGGATCCCAGCTTCCAGGTCAACGGTGTCCCGATCCGCGTCGAGATCTTGAAAGAGACTGATGACATCTCTGGCGTCGAACGACACTGGAACTCTGCATCGATCACCAATCAGACCCTGGATGGCGATATTCAACCGACAATCGTCTCTCCAGCGACACAGACCTGGGTGCTGAAGCTCAACAAAGGATGGGATTCCCTACACGGTTATGAGATCGCTACCGGACCGTTCGAATCGCTCCTAAGCACCCCGGTAACAGTTGCGATGTGGAGGTCACGTGCAGAGGTTTTGGGATGTTGGCCGGAAGCGGGTCCTGAATGCACATGGTCGGCGCTGCGTGAACTGGCTGTCTCGCCGGACGGTTGGGGCTCAGTGGGCCGCCCAAGCTGGGGCAAGTTCCACCTCGGCTACGCGCGCGTCGGCGCATCCGATGTTGCGACACAGACCGTGGCCCTGATCTGTATGGCAGGTCTCGACAAGTACGAGGGGTTGGAGATCGAAGATGTCAGCGTTGGCAATGACTGCGGCCAGGCTATTGCTGACGTTGACAGGGCCATCACCCACCGCGGCACGAGTAGCCCCCTGCTTATCCACGCCATGCTCCAGGGTGGCCCATCGTTTCTTGATGCGGTCACCACCTACGAGAAAAACGTCTTACAGGTGGTAGCCGAGGACACGCGTCCGGACCCTCTGGTTACTGTATTCCCCGCAGATGGTGTTGTTGTAGCAGACCACGTGTTTGCAGTACTCGATAAAGCGCCGTGGGTCACCTCCGAACAGGTAAGCGCGGCAAGAGTGTTCGAGCGGTTCCTGCTGAGTGACTCCCAGCAGAGTCTCGTAGCGGACAACTTTCTGCGACCGGCCCGACAGGACCACCAATCCAGTTTCAACGTGCTCGACGTTCCCGACGTCGAAATTCTTGACCAGGTGATAGAGATCTGGAAGCAGGTGAAGAAACCCGCCAACATCGTACTCGTCTTCGATCAGTCTGGCAGCATGAACGACGTCGCGAGCCCGGACGGCACCGAATCGAAGATCAGCCAGGCGACAGCGGGAGCGGTCAGCTTTGTCGATGCAATGGACAGGAACGACTGGCTGGCTTGGTTGCCGTTCAATGATGAGCTGTTTCTTGGCGCTACCGGCAAAAAAGGCCTGATTGGCGAAGACCTCGTGAACGAGATTTTCGCGACAAAGGCCGATGGTGGTACTGCCCTCTACGACGCGATCGCAAGGGCGCACGAACTGCTACAGACACGACGCGATGAACTTGGAGACGAAGAGCGATATGGAATTGTGGTGCTTTCGGACGGCAAGGACCAGAGCAGCCTGGCCAACACCATAAACAACCTGGAGTCGCTGCTTACACCTGATCAGGAGGTTGATCCCATCGGCATCCAGGTTCACACGATAGGAATCGGCGCCGACGCCGACGGCATTATCCTTGGTGAAATCGCGGGATTCACAAACGGAGGTCAGTACTGGAGCGTAGCCGATGGCTCAATACTTGAGGCCGTCTACCAGCGAATCTCGACGTACTTCTGACCGGATCTGACTCCAAAACATGATTGCATGTGACTCAAGCTCGATATTCTCACCACGCCAACGCGAGAGTCGGCTTCAGGAGAGTCTGCAGAATCGCCTAGCGTGACTCGTCTTAAGATCACCAAGACCCCACAAACGAATTAATCTATCGAGGCAGAGTAGAGGCGATGGTCTTATAGGTCGTAGCTGACTCCAACTCCGCTCTCACCTCACTAAGACGAAACTCGTTCTTGGCACGATCGTCCCGCTGCAAAGCGTTCGCCTTTCCGGACTCCTCCTTGCTCAGCAGCTCCTTTTTAGATTATCAAGGTGATTCTTGAAGTCCCGATCAAGCCCTGCAAGCTTCTTTAAACCAGCTCGCACGGGCTTCAGATCTGTCTTTCCGGCCTTCTTGATGATTGGCAGAACATTGGCTGACACTTTCGAGCTTGCCAATTGATCTGGTTGAATCGCGAATCGGACTACGGCCTTGTGGTGCCAAACGCTTCCATTAGCCAGTCTTCTGGCACGGGTCCGGCAAACGGCGGTGCTTCGAATCTGACAGGCGATTCTGTGACTCTTGGATCGTTTTCGTCAAAGAGGACTTTCATCAACTCTGAGTGAAGGTCTGCCCTGACATTCTGGTACTGAGGATTACTAGCAACATTCGTCATATAATCGGGATCAGCTTGGAGGTCGTACAGCTCTTCTAGCGGACGCTTACCGAATCCCAACCAGAAGAGGGGAGCAACATCTTCGCGTGCTCGGTTGTAGATGATCCAAGCTTTGGTTGGACTCTTGTCGATATCTGGAAAGACCGTGAGGTACTGGGTGAGAAGTTCCTCGTAAGGCGGAGGCTCGGCGTTGAGGTCATCGAGCCCATTAGGGTCGCCAATTGGCCATCTGTCAGGCTCAAAGTTGTAGATGTAGAGGAAGCCATGCTTCCTAATGGCGCGCTGGGGATACGGCAATGTGTGACCCCATTCCGGGGAGACGTTGTGTCTCTCTCTGCCTGTCACGACGAATGTCCGATCCGGCTCGACTTGACCATTTGAGTCCGACAGCAGGACAGGCAGCAAGCTCCGGCCTGACATATTGGGCTCTACCTTCAAACCGGCAACCTCCAGGAACGTCGGAGCGAGGTCCATCAGGTTGACGAAATCATCGACCACGCGTCCCCGCTGCACGACCCCTGGCCATCGAGCAGCAAGGGCTACCTCGGTGCCGATGTTGTAGAGGTTTGTTTTGGCTCTCGGGAACCCGGGAATCCCGTGATCACCACTAACAACGATAATCGTATTGTCCAACTGACCAGTGGATTCGAGCTGCTCAAGCAGGACACCCAATCCGGCATCGAATGCCAAGCACTCACCTAAGTAGTCGTTGAAGTCCTCTCGCACCTCGTGTACATCCGGCAGAAACTCAGGCAGGCGGCCTTTCAGATCGTCTGGGTTCAGGCCCCAGAGCTCCTTTCCTGAGCCTTGCTCCCAAGTGCGATGGGTGTTGGTGGGTCCCCACCAATAACAGAAGGGGGAGTCATCGGGGCAGCTTTCGAGGAAAGATATGAAGTTTTGTCGTACTTCGTCGAGTAGCTCGGATTTTGCCTGCTCTTTACCTACATCTGACAACCGATCCGCCACGTGGTGTGAGAAGTCGTTGAACCGAGTCCCGGCTGACTCGTAGGCAGTTCGTGTACCGCCATACGGTGCGTTGAGGCCGATACCAGGCGACCAAACTTTGTACGTGTAACCGATGTGGTATCCGGAAGATTCAAGCATCAGCGGGTAGGTAGGGATGCTTTCGTCCCAGCGAGCGCCCTGCAGTATCGCCCCGAGTCCGGTCTGCCAGAAGTATCGACCGGAAAGGACAGAGCTGCGGCACGGGGTGCAACTTGGTGCAGGGACGTGGGCGTTGCGAAACAGTGCGCCTTCGCTGGCGATGCGGTCGAAGTTCGGCGTTTCAATCAGCTCGTGAATCGTGCTCTCGCCGGGGTGACCGCGATAGGCGCTGGCGTAGCGGCCCCAGTCATCAGCAAACGCAAAAACAATATTCGGTCGCACCTATCACTCCAGTCTTGAAGCTTTTTAGTTCGCCGGAGTATAGGGCAGGTCGATCGAAGTTCGTTGCATGGGTCAAGTAACGCAACCCGAGGCGCGATTCAGGTCCCTCATATAACGATTCAAATTTCTCAACTAATCAGATGCGACAACCTTCCGGTGATATCAGGAGCTGACGGGATACGAACTACCTGAACACCAGCTTGGTCTTCCCACCGCGCCTGATGTGAGCCGATTGAATGGTCGTCTGCGACAACGCCCTAGCATTTTGGGGTTTCCAATTCTTCAAACGACTCAACAGACGACTTGATCTGTGAGGGCTGGGCAGGAGCATTCGCCGGCCCCGATTCGGAAACCTCAAGCTCCCCTCGCATCTCCGCCAACCTGGCCTCGGTCTTCGTCCGCTCGTCTTTCTGGAGAGCGTTCGCTTTTCTGAACTCCTTTTCGTTCTTTAGGCTCTGTCAGAACTCAGACTTATAGACAATTTGCACTGTGAACTCGGCGCCATGAAAACTTTTTCAAATTGGATCAGGTCCAGATCAAGACCTGTTTCAGATAAAAAATGGGGCAGAGACCTGAGTTTTGACAGATCTCCTATCTGCTTACCTACTCAGTGTCGGGCTCTAGTCGTCAGCGAGATGGAATTCTGGAGCGTTGGGAGGACCACTTAGTTAGAATCTGCGCGTCACTAAAGAAGTATTGGGCAACAAGATCGTTTAGAGAAGGCGAACGAATGAAGAGAATTCTCGTCACATTTGCCGGAGGGCACCTAGCCCACGGGATCTGCCGCGCTCTCCGCGCTTCACAAGAGGAGTTCTACATAATCGGAGTAGACAGTTCCAAGTTTCACGTCTATCTCGCCGAAGCTGATGAAACGCACGTCTGCCCCCGGGGAACGGACCCAAACTACGTAGACGTTATCGCTGATATCGCGAATGAGTCCAATGCCGACTTCATCTGGCCAATGCACGACGATGAAGTGTTCGCGATAGCTGGTGCCGTTGATCGATTGCCCATTCGCACCTGGGTGCCACCGCTAGAGGTTGTGGCCCGTGGGCGCGATAAATATGCCGCTACCAAGCATCTTGAGCGATCTGGTGTAAAGGTTCCTAAAACATTCATGCTCAACGATGTCTCGGATCTCGAGGCCGCGTTTGATGCCCTTAACGGTGATGTGTGGCTACGAAAAAACGTGGGAGCCGGCGGTAAAGGCGCTTTCCGAACGAAGAGTTTTGAGCATGCCAGGCTCTGGATCGATATGAGTGACGACTGGGGTGAGTTCCAGGCTGCCGAGGTCCTGACGGGGCCCGGAAACTACACCTGTGATCAGCTCTGGAGAGATGGTGAGTTGATCGCCAGTCAGCACCAGGAGCGGGTGATCAGTAGCGGTTCTGACATCGCTACTCGAGGTGTACCCGGACGAGGCGTCCAGAAAGCAGACGCGCCACCTGAGGTTTTCGAAACTGCTGTAGCCGCCGTGAAAGCGATGATGCCAGTTCCAGACGGCGTATTTCGCATCGACATGACTCCGAATAGCGATGGAGTCAACTGCGTGACAGAGGTTGATGCAGGGAGGTTTAGTAGTGGCGGTCCAGTCAACTGGTTCGAGCTTGGTTACAACTTTGCATATGATGCGATTAGGATCGGCTTTGGCGAAAAGATTGATCATGAAACGCCCGTCATGAACCCTTACTCAAATGATCAATTCGGTATCGGAGGAAGGAACCGATCCCAGATCTTCTTGACCGAATCTGAAGTCGACGAGAAACAGTCCCAGTTTGAGAAACGATTGAAGCGGCTAGAAGGCAGCTCTAATCTTTAGACCTTTTTAGCCACTCGAAATCAATGCATTCTGTGGTGCGCTCGATGGGTTCTGTCGGAGATCAGGTCACGGGACGGTTGGCATCCTGCAGTAAGCAGTCGAGGAGATGCCATGGGATGCCCGCGCTGCCGACCAAAGTCCACGCTGGCCACGTCGCACGATGGAGCTACGAAAAATAGTGTCGCTGATCTAACGGTTGTGCTTCGCCGCCTGTAAAAGCTAGTTGTCGCCACACTTCGTAAACCACGATAGCAACGGCATTCGAGAGGTTAATGCTCCTATTCGAGGCCTTCATTGGAATCCTGATGCGATTGTCTGGATGGAAAGTAGAAATAATCTGATCAGGTAATCCTCGGCTTTCGGCTCCGAAAACTATCGTATCGTCGCTCTGGTACTCAACTGATTCGTAAGAAGTATTGCCGCTAACAGATGTTGCAAATGTTCGAGCGGGATTTACCGCCATTAGGAGCGAATTAAAAGAGTCGTGGACTACTAGATCAGTCAGATGTGAATAATCCAATGCTGCTCGGCGCAGATTTCTTTCAGCAAGGTCAAACCCCAATGGCTCAACTAGGTGCAATCGAGAACCTGTGTTCGCACACAAGCGGATGATATTGCCAGTGTTTTGCGGTATTTCTGGTGCGACCAATGCAACGTTGATGGGCATGCGCGATCTTTCACTTTTTGTCTGACTCAGTGTTCTTCCGAAAGCTGGCGTCCAATTCGGTAATACACGGTTCTGACAGGTCCCCAAGTCAGGCCCTGAACCCCAGTTCGATCTTCCCACCGCGCCAGACGTGAGCCGACTTGAGAATCGTCTGGAGAATCGCCTTAGCTTTTGGAGTTTCCAGATCCTCAAACGACTTAACGAACGACTTGATCTGTGAGGGCAGGGCAGAGGCGGTAGCTTGTCGAGACGCGGCAGACTCCAACTTCGTTCTCAGCTCCGCCAGCCTTGACTCAGTCTGGGCACGCTGATCCCGCTGCAGAGCGTTCGCCTTTCCAAACTCTTCCTCGTTCAACAACCCCTTTTTCAGGTACTCAAGGTTCTTTTTGAAATCCACATCGAGCGAAGCGAGCCTCTTCTCCAGTTTCGAAAGCTCTGATCTCCTCCGCTTCAGATCCGTCTTACCGGCCTTGTTGAGCAGCTCTGCAACACGCTTGGGGTCACTGAACTGCCCCAGGTACTCAAGGACAGCATCTTCAAGCTTTGTTGCAGCATGACCGTTGTAATAAGCACATACGTCGCGAGACTTATTCGCGTTCGAACAGACGTAGCTCCTGTATCGCCGACCCTTGTATGCAGAACCTGCCTTGCCAACCATCGGCCCTCCACAATGACCACACCTGGCGATGCTTGTAAGCAGATATGCACTCTTATGGACAGATCCTCGGGGAGCACTCTTCCTTATGTCCAAGCGCTGCTGAAGTAGGTCCCACTCAGAGTCATCAAGGATCGGCGGAAACACTCCCGATACCTCAACAACCTCACCTTTTGGATTCCCAGTCTTGGGCCTTCGCCCGTAAACCATCACACCCTTGAGCACCGGGTTACGAAGGATGTGGCGTATTGACGCAGCAACCCAGGGTCCACTATCTCGCTTAAGATCCTTCTCGTTAAGACCGTCAGCGATCGCCTTGAACCCGAGGTTCTCCTCAACACTCAACCGAAACATCTCACGGACGATCGCTGCCTCATCCTCTACATGCTCCCACCGCACCACTCTGGCCCTACCATCAACAATCTCCTTGACCGATCTAAACCCGAACGGTGCCTTACCACTGTGTGTTCCGCTCTTCACGATATTCACCATGTTCGCCCGAACTCTTTCAGAGGTTCTCTTGCTCTCATGACCGGCCACACCTGCATGGACCATGAGCATCAACTCTTCAGCTATGTCCTGGTCAGTAGCCTCCACAGAGACTCCGTGCTCCTTGAGCTTCCAGATTCGAGTCAATATCTCCTGAGGTTTGCGACCGAATCTATCGAGATACTGGACCAGCACCACATCGATGTCCTCGTCAAGTACATATCGAACCATCCGCTGGTATTCAGGCCGGTCGTCACGTCGTCCTGATTGGACATCTCGGAACACCTTGACCAGCGCATCACCGCGACCAACGGCAGTCTCCCTGATGCGTGATTCCTGTGTTTCAAGCGACTGATGCCCGTCACCGACCTGCTTCTCGGTTGAGACTCTGATATATCCGACTACGCGTTTCTGAGCGATTGAAGTGACCATGATGTTGCCTTACACTAAGCATAACGTATTCATGGTCTAATGCTAAGCGCGGGAGCGGGGGGTCACAGGTTCGAATCCTGTCACCCCGACCATGAAAAATACGAAAGCCGTTGAACACTCTTTATTAGTGCCGGTTCCTGTGCGCAGGTCCCCAACCAGCTGATAAAGCTTATTTCGCCGTCAAGTGAAGATTCAGTCACTCGATATCTACCACGTAGCGATGCCACTCAAATACCCGTGGCGGACTGCCTACGGTGAAGATCACGAGATTCACTCCGTGATCGTCAAAGTCGGTAGTGGTGAACATGAAGCATGGTCTGAGTCCGCACCTCTCGAATTGCCGACCTACAGTCCCGAGTCTGCTGCAGGAGTTTTCCAAGCCGTTTCGGAGTTCTTTGCTCCTCATGTCATCGGTCGAGACTACGAAAGTCCTGAGGACCTCAACGACCAACTAAGCCTGTTCAAAGGTAATCCATTTGCCAAAGCTGTTCTGGAGATCTGCTGGTGGACACTCCGAGTCAAGCATGAACAACGACCGCTGCACCAGCTTCTTGGTGGCTCGACACGAGAGGTTTCAGCCGGCGCAGACTTCGGTATACAGGATTCGTTCGACATGCTCCTGGGCAATATCCAGGCGGCCGTTGATGCTGGCTTCCCAAGGATCAAGCTGAAGGTCGCGCGTGGGTGGGACATCGAAATGCTGGAAGCAGTCAGGTCGAGTTTTCCAAGTGTCAGGATTCACGTCGATTGCAACGGTGGATACACACTCGACGACTCATCACTGTTTCAAGAAATGGAACGCTTCAACCTGGAGTTCATCGAGCAACCCCTCGCTAGTGACGACCTCTTAGACCATGCCGCGCTCGCTGGGTTGATTGACACACCGATCTGCCTGGATGAGAGCATCAATGGAGTCCGAGCTGCTGAACATGCGCTAAGCATCGGAGCCTGTGAGTTCGTGAACATCAAACCGGGGCGAGTTGGTGGTCTCGCCAACTCGATTAAGATCCACGATGTGTGCCGCGACGCAGGAGTTCCTGTGTGGGTCGGTGGGATGCTGGAAAGCGCTGTGGGATCTGCAATCTGTATAGAGCTAGCGACGCTACCGAACTTTCTTTACCCCGGAGACCTGTTTCCTTCGTCGCGGTTCTATGAACGAGATCTCGCCCAGCCAGAGATCGAGCTTACGGCCCGCCAGACAATGATGCCGTTCACGAACGGACTACCCGAGCCTGATCCTGATCTGCTGAGAGAGTTCACCGTAGAGCAAACCTCTGTGGCCTCGAACTGACCGCTTGTCTTGGTGAGTTGATATGAGTTTCCTCAGACCGCATCTGGAGCTGAGGGGATGATAGGCAGAATTTTTCGAGATCGATTCCCTCTTGCTGGCTTCTGAGAGATATTGGCGTACGTCGTGTGGAATCGGCGTAGGCAAACTCAGTGTGCTGCCAGAAAAACAGAGATGCCGCCGAAGGTGAGATCATCGCTGCCGTCGCGTCATGGAACTCAGGTATTCGGATCTTTGAGTAAAGCTGGCAGTAATTTGACTTACGGTATCCTGTCAGCATGAGTTACACGACGCGAACCAGCGTGGCGTTCGTGACCATTGCACTCTGCATGGTACTCGCTTGCAGTTCTGACGCCAGAGACGCGGTAGTAACCTCGGAAGTTCGCATCACAGCCTCAGAAGGCGGTGAGTTGCGGGCGTCTGACGATTCGTTTGTGTTGTCGGTCCCTCCGGGAGCGGTTTCTGAGGACGTGACCATCTCGTTCGAATCGGTTTCTGTCGATTCTGTGCCCGGTGAACTCGCGGACGGTGAGGCGACAGCGTTCGAACTGAAACCGGACGGTCTGCAGTTTGCAAGACCCGTCAAGCTCACTCTGGCGCTGCCATTCGACGAACTCGATATTGATGAGGCCGCCGATGAAGTTGAAGCTTTCGACCTGGTTAGCGTCTCAGGAGACGGCGAAGTCTCCGGCTTAGAGAACGTCACCAACACCTTCAACACGGCTGACGAGACGCTCACGCTTTCAGGCGAGGTCTCCCACTTCAGCTGGATCGTGAGATCGAAATCCGGACTGATCGTGCGCCTTGAGCAGGCCGATCCGGCCGAACGGGCTCTGGGTTCAACCGTCAATGTTGAGGGGTCCATCACCACAGAAATCGAATCGACCTTGCGCTTCGACACCGGCTGGGAGTTTGCAGTAGCCGGATCTCTGAATCTTCTAACGCTGGATCCAAAGCATGAAGACTACTTCGCGGATTCTGATGACGAGGCAACCCGACTGGCCTACGAGCTGAACGGTCTCAAGGCAACTTCAGCTCGCAATGTTGCCATCAATCAAAGCATCGCGATCATTCCGGCGACCGTCCAGTGCGTGCGTGTTGGAGCCGGATTCTATTCACTGAACGTGGACGCTCGACCTGTCAGCCGGCTGGCCGGGGAGGCACCGTCGAGAAACATCAAGGTTTCGCTAACGGCTCGCATCGATTGCGTCACTGTCTCGGACGCCGTCGAAAGGGCTACAGCAACGGCAGCTACCGGCAGCGCATTGGCCACAGCAACAGCACAGAGCGCCGTAGCGACGATAAATGCTCTGCCGACATCGACTCCGGCTCCAATTCCGACCGCGACGGCAACGCCGGCGATCGACCGTGGAGAGGAAAAACTCAGGCTGGTCCTCGTCGCTGCCACTGATGGTGGAGCGCCCGGGACTAACGACTCGTTCTCATTCTTGGCTTCGCCGACGGCTGGTGGCGGCTACGCCGTTTTTCGGGCTGTCACCAGCGAAGGAAATAACGGGATCTGGGTATTCGAGGAAGACGATCTTATAGGCAGTTTCTTGAGCAACTTGCTAGTCACAGTCAGTCAAGCGAGTCCTGGTCAACCCGTCTTCATCAACAGCGAGCCGATACCGGTGACCGGGGACGGAGTCGTTGCCTATATCGCGAGATTCAAGACCGGTGACGGATTCCAAAACAGAGTCACTCGTGCTTCATTGGAGTTCGATCCGCCGCTTACATTCCCATTGTTCAGCCAGGGAGCATCTGCGCCTGGACAGGAGGCAGGCAGTGAGTTCAACGAGTTCGACTGGGTCCAGATGGCCGACGTTATCAGCGACCAGATTACGGCGACTGGGGCAAGCGCCAGTTCCGAGGGAGTTTGGCTGACCGAGCCAGGCAAGTTGATCCACATCGCGTCGGAAGGGCAGGAGCTGCCCGGACTGGCGCCGGGTTGGACGTCATCCGGCGGAAATCCGATAGTGAGCGCAGGGCTGACCTTTAGCGGATCCGTCGCGATATATCTCGAAGACTACTTCACGAACGATCCAGCATCAGGCTCCGAAACCGGGTCAGGAATCTGGCTGATAGGTCCTGCCGGGGTGAAACGGATTGTTCAAACCGGGATGCCGGTGACAGATGAGACGGAGTTCACCAGGATCCTGGATCCAAGTGTGAACAGCCGGGGCGATGTAGCGTTTTATGCGGAAGACAACGTCCCGCTCGACATCGAAATAAACATCGACGCTTCTATCTGGAAAGTCGACTCTGACGGCATGCAAACTCGAATGGCAAGCTGGGGGGACGTCGTTCCAGAGACTGGGCTTGAGATCCTGAACTTCCGATCCCCACTGATTCTTGAAGATGGACGGGTCGTTTTTGTCGCTGAGGCGGCGGACCTGTCCGGCACTCTTACCGAATACATCCTGGCGTCGGACGGGTCCAACATTGAGATCATAGCCAGATTAGACGCGTTGCCGGGGCCAGAGGGACAGATCTCGGTATTTCCATTTCAGGTACAGGGTCTCTCAGTCAACAGATTTGGTCACGTAGCGTTCGAGATCGGCTTCGGCGACGAGATCTGGGTGCAGTCTCCTGGAGGTTTCCTGCACAGGGTGATCAAACGAGGTGACGAACTGCAGCTTCCAACGCTTACTGGTTCCGTTACGAAAACTGTGAACCTGGTGCATTTCGTTGGAGGTGCAAACACCGAGGTCGGAAGGCCAAACGCGTACACCGACGGGCATGATCTGGCGTTCAAAGTCACGTTTACCGACGGTAGTGAGGCAATCTACTGGGCAACCTTCGACGAAGAACCGGTTACAGGTTGATCAGACTTTGGGGACGGCATAAGGCTGCTCGGATTCATTACATTAATCGCCGTTCGGTTCCCCGACCTGGCGGTTGTCGCCCCTTGATCGTTCGTTAACCAAGGAAATCCCTTGCTGTTGCACGCCAGCCCGAGGGACCTGAGGGATGACAGACAGAACTTTTCGCGATGCGTTCGGCCTGGATTGCACTGGAGCTATTCGACTAGCAAATACGTGGTTGGCGAAACAGCTACAGACCGAACTTGATCACTAATTCGGGACCTTCTCCATACTCTTCACCGGCATAACCTCCCCAGGTCTCGTTTACTACGAAGCCGTGTTCTTCAACCAACCCGATAAGTTCATCCGGGTAGTAGCAACGCATCGCTATCTTCATTACCGATTCATCGACCAGATCCCTGCCATCCCACATCCGATAAATCAGGTCTGGATAAACCGTCCGAGTGTCTTTATTGAAGCCGGCGTTGCGATGATGGCGTGTTAACCGCCCTCCTCCGAAAGGCACTTCCCAGTTGAAGACTTCCTCGGTCGATGACCAGTTTTCGAACAACGCGTCTCGCTCGCGGTTTGGGTTAAACGCAGTGATGAGGCAGCTTCCGTCTGGATCGAGGTGTTTACGCACTGTGCCAAAGAATCCGCTCACCTGGAGATCCGTCTCCAAATTCTGGAATACCCGGAACGGCGCCGTGATCAGGTCGAACTTGCGCTGGAGTTTCAGCGAAGTAGCATCACCCAGTTGAACCCTCGCTCGGTCTTCCGGAATTGAACGACGCGCCAGCTTTTCTCTGCAGATTTCAAGCATTGACTCCGAACGATCAATGCCCTGAATAAACTCACAGTGGTCCACAAGCTGGGTTAGAACCCTACCCGTGCCGCAGCCTAGTTCGAGCACACATGCCGACTTGTAAGGGACCTGTCCGATGTAGAAGTCGATGTCTATCGGATTGTTAGGCTGCAGATCGTAGTATCGAGCTACTCTTTGACGCTCATCCTGGTTGAATCGGGGAATGTCTTTCATTCGTTGGTTGTCGTACGTCTCAACGTGCGTGAACCGAGCCTGAACTGAAAGTGTCTTCACTCACTGACTCACCACATCAGGCTGGCCGTGGCTTAATCGTTCGTACACGACGCGAGGTCTCATAACACAATTCGGTTTAAGGCCAGGACACGCCTTTAGCCGCCCATTCTGAGTCGCCGAAGTGGGTGTGTGCCGGCGGCGCAGAATCTAGTTCGGAAAAGAGTGATTCGGTTGAGCTGGACATCTGATTGGCGGCCGCTTCGATGGCATGGCCCCAGTTCCGGTCTAGCGGTGCTAGTTCATCGGCGGAGAACCTTGCTTCTTTGATCTCAAAAGTTCCAGGACGATACAGAACAGCATCAGCCGGGTAGTCAACGTTTGAAGCAGAGGTCTTGGTCTCGTTGAAGGCGATCAAGCCGATTCGCAGCGCATCGTTCAGGGGCCGGTTGTGTCGCCAGAGCCGGTCGAGGATAGGCTTGCCGTAACGGGTGTCGCCGATGATCACATACGGAGTACCTGTCCGGACTTCCACCCAGTTGCCTTCCGGATAAACGAGGTACATGTGGGGCTCGTCGTCCTCGTGGAGTTGGCCTCCCACGATGCAGTGCAGGTCGAAATTTAGACCTGATTCAACAAGCCACTGGCTGTCTTCTGTCCGGACAGAACGAACATCCTCAGCGAAGGCGTTCGCCGCCTGATACATCATGCTCAGGTTCTCTGGGTCATCAACGAGACGGTGTTCAAAATACGTCACTGCTTTGTCTCGTAGCGATCGCAGGCCACTCGTCAATATGAATAGGGAGTGATTGGCGATCTGGTGGACCGACACCTTTTTGGCCATAGAGATCTCGTTGCCACTCGTTATTCGAGTATCAGCAATGGCCAGTAGGCCTTCCTGGCATTTCATACCGAGGCAAAACGTCATGCTTTTACTATCGTCCTAGTCAGCCTGTAGTGAGGTCGTCGATGCAAGTCTGTCTGGTGTGCCTTTTTGCGCTTCCAAAAGCACGGCTCTAAACAGATCCCTGGTTATGGATTCATTTATCTTTCCAAGATGCTCCTGGAAGAGGTCGATAAAATTGTGGAGTCCCTGCTTGACCACGGCTTCACCACTGAGCGCTTTTAGTTCCAACGTGAGCACAGCGAGTTCTTTCGCCGTTTCCAAAGTGCGTTCTGGCCTCGCCTCGGCAGTAGCCTCTCTGAACTCTTGCTGCATGTTGTTGGCACAGTAGATCAAGCTTCTCGGGAATCGATCAGAGAAGAACAGCAACTCAACCACCCGTGCCACCGTGATCGACCCGTGAAACCGTCTTCGGTATGCCTCCAATCCGTTAGCTGACAGCAGTAAAGCTCGCCACTGCGACCGGTCGATCGCGCCGCCAACATCTTCGGCAGACGGCAGAAGAACGTAGTACTTGGCATCAGCCAGGCGGCTTGTCATGTCGGCCCGCTCAAGCAACTGCCCGAACCTGAACCAATGTGCACCTTGGCCCTGGTGAACGGTGTTCTCATAGAGCCCGTACACGGTCGCAATAGACCTGCGAATAGTCTGTGTAGTCTGAGAAGTTAACTGGGCCTGCTCAGATACAGTCGGAAGGTAAAGTCGGTTGATCTCTTCGAATACCTCACGTGAGATGAATTCTCGGAGTTCCATGGCAAGGCTGCGAGCTCGCGTTACTACAGACCTGATAGACACGGGAGAATTCACTGAAGCAACCACGAACTGCTCCGCTGACATGGACGCATCGTACTCTCTCGCCTTGTTGAATTCCTCGTCTGCACCGAGCGTGGCCAATACTGTCTTCCAGGGGTCCGATTCAGCTGAATGCTCCGATACGGCAAGACGAGTCACATCACAGAGCCGAGCGGTGTTTTCCGCCCGCTCCAGGAAGCGGCCGAGCCAGTAGAGGTTTTCTGCGACGCGTGCGAGCATCAGGACTCGTTCCGATCTCTATCTCTCAGCACCCAGGTGTCTTTGCTACCTCCGCCCTGAGATGAGTTGACGATGAATGATTGTGGGTCCTGCGCAACACGGGTCAACCCTCCGGGTAGTACCCAGGAGTCCTCTCCGGTCACAATGAATGCTCTCAAGTCGGACCGACGCGGCTCGAACACATCCCCGTTAAACGTCGGAATTGTGCTGAAGTTCTGCAGTGGCTGCGCCATCCATCCATCCGGATTGGACCGGACTCTCGTCCTTTGTTCATCGAGTTGCTGAGCAGATGCTTGCGGACCTACAAAGACTCCATAGCCGCCCGAGCCATCCACCGGCTTGGATACGAGCTCGCCAAGGTGCTCCAGCATGTAGTCGAGATCGTCTTTGATCCGGCCAAGGTAGGACGGGACGTTCTCGATTATTGGCTCTTCAGAAAGGTAGTACTTGATCAGATCCGGCACGTACCGATACGTAGCCTTGTCATCGGCGATGCCGTTGCCAGGTGCGTTGGCGATGGTGACGTTACCGGCCTGGAATACCCGCATTATGCCGGGTACTCCTAAGAGCGAATCGTTGCGAAAAATCTCTGGATCAAGGAAGTCGTCATCGATCCTGCGGTACACGACGTGTACTCGGTCAAGACCGGTTGTTGATCGCATGTAAAGAGAGTCGTTCTGGACGATCAGGTCGCGGCCCTCGACCAGGTCGACTCCCATCTGGCGTGATAGGAACGTGTGCTCAAAGTACGCAGAATTGAAATGCCCGGGAGTCAGGACAACGACACGGGTTTCGTCTTCTGAGACGCCTTCAGGCCTGGCCGAGATGAGGGACTCAAGCAAATAGTCAGCATAATCATCAACTATCTCTACACCAGAGGTCGGGAACATCGACGGCACAATACTCCGCATGGTCCTACGATTTTCAATTACGTAAGAGACCCCGGAAGGCGTTCTCAGATTGTCTTCCAGAACACGAAACTTTCCGTCTTCGGCACGGATGAGATCTAGTCCCGCAACGTGGACAAAGCAACCAAGTGGCGGCAGAACGCCCTTGACCTGTGGCAGATAGCTTTTGCTGCCTAGCACGAGGTCAGCCGGGATCACCCCGTCCTTCACGCATTTCGCATCGCCATACACATCGGTGAGGAACAGATTGAGCGCACTGATGCGCTGCTTGAGACCGGCGGAAAGCAGTCTCCACTCTGCTGCCTCGACGATTCTAGGAACGAGTGAGAATGGGAATATGCGTTCTATCCCTGTCTGGTCGGAATACACCGTGAAGGTGATTCCATTGTTTAGAGTCTCCAGGTCGGCTTGATTCTGCAGAGCGGTATATTCCTCTGCGTCTAGGTCGCGAACATAGCGCTCGACACACGCATAGGCCGGCTGAAGTGAGCCGTTAGAAAACATCTCGTCGCGACCCTGTGTTGCATATCTTCCGAGTATCGACATGGCAACAAATATCGCTGACGCCGACCGATAAGTCCACAACCGAGTGAGGATCTGTTCAGACTGTAGGAATCTCTATCCGACCAATTGTCGGCTCAGATATTGGAGTTGAGGGGATGAAAGGCAGAACTTTTCGAGATGAGATTCGGATGAGAACCTGGTTGTCCTGGTGCAATCGAATCCGACGGGACCCACCAACACCCGTGACCGATCACGCCGTTGCTCAGATCGCGGAGTAGACTTCAGCCTCGCACTTAGCACGAGCTTAGTAGAGTCCGACTCATGCCAAATCTCTTGACCATCACCAAGATCGAAGTCGAATCTTTTGCTTACGAGCTCAAGGGGCTCACACAAAGGCTGGGTGGTCATCGAGGTGGCCTGTATGACCCTGATAGTAGCTACACCAGAGAGTATTCAGCGGTCAGAATCCATGCCAACAACGGCGCCATAGGCGAGTATGCCGGACTGTTCGTTGGCGCAGGTCCAGTCGCCGAATACGCCAAAAGCTATATCGGCACCAACGCGCTGGACCGAGAGTTTCACTACCAGCGTGGTAAATCCCCAGGTACCAATAATCAAATGGCCGCCCTCGACCTCGCACTCTGGGATCTAGCGGGCAAGGCTTCTGACACTCCTGTGCACGGAATGCTAGGAACTTATCGTCGAAAGATTCCTGCCTACGCCAGCACGATCGACGGTGCGATGAAAGGCCCGCTGTCGACTCCGGAGAGTTACGGAGAGTTTGCCCTTCAATGCAAAGAAATTGGCTACAAGGGATTCAAGATTCATCCTTATCCATGGCCCGACACACGAGACCACATCAAAACCGTGTTGGCGGTCGGCGATGCCGTCGGTGGTGATCTCGATATGATGCTCGATTCCTACTGCCTTTACGAAACCTATGCCGATGCATTGAAAGTCGGAAGGGCTTGCGACGAAGCCGGTTTCTACTGGTACGAAGATCCCTATTCAGACGGAGGCGTCACGAACTTCAGTCACAAGCGACTTCGTGAGCAGCTCAAAACGATGCTTCTGCAGGGCGAAAAGCTTGGCACGATTGAGCAGCGGCTTGACATGGTCGTTCAAGGCGCCTCAGACATGACGCGAGGAGATGTTGGAGTACAGGGGCTGACGGGAACGATCAAACTCGCTCACGCTTCTGAAGCGCTTGGAGTCGACTGCGAACCACATTGGACAGGACCGGCGCAGCTCCACCTTCTGGCAGCAACAAAGAACGCTAACTACTATGAAATGTCCTGGGTACATCCAACGTTGCCGGGATTCAGCCCACCGATACGGAAGAACATGGAGATCGACTCACTCCATGCCGTAGACAGCAACGGAATGCTCGAAGTAACCGACGAACCTGGATTCGGCGTCGAGTACGACTGGGAATGGATATCGCGCCACAGCACCGGAAAGGTGACGATCGACTAGCTCTTTGAAGCTTGTTCGCTTGAACACTGGAGCGTGCAATCGCGCCCATCGCCGGTTCGCCTATCCGAGCTCTTGCTCGTCCAGCAACCCCTTTTTGGATACTCAAGAAGTTTCTTGAAGTCCAGATCGAGCCCCGCAAGTCTTTTCAAGCTTCTTCAACCCAGCTCGCGTACGCTTCAGATACGTGACACTGGTTGATGCAGGCAGGTTTAGGAGTGGCGGACCAATTAAGTGGTTCTGCTGCTACCAAAGCTGGTCGTGATTTACTCAGAGTCCAGAGCTGGCAATCGTCAGTTTGCTGCATGTCTCACTTCAATTGGTTCTGTGTGATTCGGAGGGTTCCCTGACTCGAACACCAGAAACTAATTCCTCTAGCAGCCGCCAACCTCGGACCGCTTCCTCAGGTCAATCTCTTCACCTGACCAGCAACTGGTAGAGTGTCGACTTCCATCATCCTTCGTAAGCGTCAGGGCACAGGGACTCAAAAAAGCCCACGAACTTGGACACAGCGAATCCTTCCTCAAACCCGGATAACCCTGAACAGCAACGGACGTGGCGAATTTCTCGTGGCTGGTCAATAGTCTGGGTCTCGTTCTTCACCACCGCTTTCGTGTCTGGCGGATCCCAGTACGGTTTCGGACTCTTTGTAAAACCCCTTGAGGATGCCTTTGGTTGGTCCCGAACTGAGATCAACGTCTCGCTGTCTATTGGCCTAATCAGCGGGCTGCTCGCACCGTTCATCGGGATAGTGATTGACAGGTATGGCGTCCGAACACTAATGACTGGTTCGTTGCTGCTGGTGGCCTCTTCATTCCTGGTGAGAGTCGGCATGAGCGAACTGTGGCATTGGTACCTGTCCGCCGCCTTACTGGCCATCGGCATGCCAGGAACGTTCCAGCCCATTGGAAAACTGATGGGCGCCTGGTTCCCTTACACACGAGGGCGGATGATGGGCACTGCCATCACCGGCAACAACGTGTTCGGGCTCGTTGGAGCTCCACTTCTCACTCTTGTAATCGCCTCCCAAGGGTGGAGATTCGCCTATGGAATCATCGCCGCCGGCCTGGTGACCGTCGCCATAGCCGCGTGGTTCGTGATCCGGGACCGTCCGACTCGCAGAGAAGAGGAACAACAGCGTCCAGAACGTGCAGGTGCAACGACAGAATCCTTGTCGCGCGAGGTGACGCTTACAGAGGCTATGGCCGGTAGGACATTCTGGTTGCTTCTGCTCGGTGTGACATGCGCGGGATTCAGCTATCCATCCTTCATGACTCAACTGATCCCTCATCTTGAGGCCGAAGGTTGGGGTTCCACGAAGGCAGCAACTGGATTGACGGTGCTGGCTGGTACGGCGCTGTTGAGCAAGATCACCTGGGGCTGGCTAAGCGAAAAGCTAACGGCGCGTGTTTCGTTCGTCATCGCCATAACCATCATGGCTACCGGGGTTGTGCTGGTGATACTTGCTGGAGGGTCGAACCTGGCCTTCGCCGCCATACTGTTCTTCGGAACAGGATTCGGCGGAATAGGGCCGTTAATGTCACTTGTGATACTTGAGGCGTTCGGGCTGAAACACTACGGTACGATTCAAGGTGCTGTGACGATGGTGCTTGCAACCGTGCCTGTGCTTATTGGGCCGATCCTTGCCGGGCAGATCTACGACGCGACCGGCAGCTACGCCAATTCCTTCTGGATTGCAGCTTTCATTTTCGCGGCTGGTGGTGTACTGGTTGTGCTAGCGAAGCCCGTCAGAACAGCGTAGCGATGAGCAGCGTGGAGTCGGGCATTTCAGATTCGCTTCATCACTCCTGCTGACCTGCGATTACTCCGCCAGTCGCACTAACTGCACATATAGGTCGAGAACAGCACTCGGTTCCAATGAGTTTCAAACCATTTGGGAGCAGTGACCTTTGATCTTCAAACCGTGATTCCTAGCAGATTGGCGTGATAGTCCTTGCTTCTCAACTCGATGCGGTGGTGCTCCAGCTTCTGAATCGACTCCTCGATCGGAAGGGTGGTGAGAAGATCGAGATCCTTCAAAACGCCCAGGCGTTCAAGCGTTTCGGCGGCATCCTCGATATCAAAGTCGACTCTCACACCCACGCGCTCGAACAGATAACCCTGAATCAACCGATCCTGTTCCTGAACGGACGAGGGTTTGAGTTTGTTACGGACCTCTGGAAGGCAGAAGGCGTACAACAAGATTGCCTCTTTGATTTCCTCCTCACAGATCATCTTGGTGATAACAAAGAGAGCACTTCGGTTATTTCCAAGTGATTGGAAATAGAGGTGTTGAGCACGATGAGAAGAACGATCTTTCAACGCACGGCGATATCCGGAAAAGATCTTCCAGCTAAGTGCTGCCAGAGGTAACGCAAGTACCCAGAGAAGGTTGGTTACTGCCGCGGCGCCGACCAGCGCAAGCTTCGTAACGACTGACCAAGCGGCACCCGCGCCGCCTCCCAGCATGAATAACGCGTCTCGGCGATTCATTCGAACTCTGGCATGCGGAAGTAGCGCTTCGACATCACGGATTGGGATGTTCTTGAACATCCTCACATGGACATCGTCATCCCCTCGAAGGCTTACCACCATTACAAGTCTGTTGAAGGTCGCAAGTTTCGTTTCCACTCCCTTGATTGGATGTAAGAATGTTCGCCTGCGAACGTCCTTCTCTGAACGACCTCGTACCCAGACTGAGATCTCTTCGACCCTTTCTAGATCCAATTGAACTTTGAGGCCATGGGTGTTCGATGTAGCGATCGCTGCTTCGAACTGTTCGGACGTCAGTCTCTCAAAGTTCGCTTTTTCTAACAGGTGGTTGAGCTTCTGGTGAAGGGCCGGTTCATCAACCTGTCGCCGTTCGGTGATGCCTTCAAGTTCGAGTGTTTCGCTATCCGGGTTGAAATGCGAATACCCATCTTCTATGACCTGCTCGAATGCAGTTCGTTCCTGTTCCAGAATCCTGGCCATAAGCTGGGCAATCTCATTGATTCGAGAAGATTCCGTTCCGAAGAAATCGGAGTCTTCCTCGATCAATCTGATCAGATCAGGAGGGGCTATAGGGATGAAACGGTCATCGGGACGAGAAAATCCGTGGTCATAGACGGAACGGATCCTGTTCAGCCGTCTTCGAATTCCCGTTTTCGTGGACTTGCTGTATGCCTGGTTCGATGTTGACATTCTGATTGGCCTGAGAGATCCAAGATAAATCGTCCTGCCTATTCAACAATGGCGACACAACCACATCATTCGTGAGCGGATTTCCTCACTCCATCCGACTTCACCATTTTGTGGTTGTGGCGGAAGCGGGAAGATTTTTGGCGGCTCGGCCATGTCGCGTAGCTGCCTGGAATGAATCCGAAACCGGCTAGTTACAGCTGTGACATGGCATCGCTAAAAATCGAACGTATTCTCGATCGACGCGGGATTCAGCTGTCCGTAGCCTTGGCAGATCTTCTCGTGAGTTCATCCCGCAATGGTTTCATCGTTTCATCAGTTACGAACGCCGGATGGACCTCTCTCCCCGACACCCTGTAAATACCAGCAGGAATTGGATCGATAAGCGGCGTTTCGAATCCGGGATCCTCATCAAAGGCCAGTTTCAGCACCGTTTCCGCGAAGTTGAATCCCTGCGAGAACCAGTAGATGGCACCGACACTGGTGAAGCGACCGACGTTTATTTCCGTGACTTTTGGTACACCAGCGTCATCCCCCGATGTGTCGACACTGAAGATGCCGTGGGGCTTCGAGCTTGCCGCGCGAATAGCTGCGAGGGAGGCTTCGATCGCTGCCTCAGGTGCGCCTGACACCTGCGACCCACGCTCTCTCCGGCTCACCGCCGAAATCGATGCTCCAGTTGCCATAGATCGAAATCGACCGATCCCCATGTATGACCTTGTCTGCGCGGCGACAAGGTCTCCCTGGTACCAGACGGATTCCCACTTATATTGACGGCCAGTAAGCACTTCTGACGCCGTAAACGTGCCCCAGCCATCCTGGCTGTCTATCCAGGCGATCGCTTCCTCCAAATCATCCACTCGATTGGCACCTGCTCCACCGGCTCCGTGAGTGGACCGCAGCCACGTTTTGCCTTGAAATCGTTCGAGCGCGTCTGCGACGTCAGACTTCGTGTTCAATGAAATGGTTTCGGGTACCGGCACACCGGCCGCTGCGAAGGCGGTGTAAGAGGCTAACTTGTCCTGGCAAAGCCTCACTACATCTGCTGGAGGGATGAACATACGAACGCCGAGGTCGTTGACTCCTGCCACGATAGCGATCTCATCATCATGCAATGGCCAGAAGAAGTCAGGACGGACTTCATTTATCAACTGTCTTAAAACTGGTAGGTATTCTGGTGCGCCGGCACGAGGCAGCAAATGCCGGTCATCGACCTCAGCCAGATGTATCTGCAATTCGCCCGCATCGGCACCGATGATGTGAAGATCTGGATCGCTGGCTCGCATGGCCCGAGCCGTCCCAACCCCCAGTTCACCTCCAGCATGAGTAATTAGAACTCTCCTCATGAACCTTGCCTCCTGTAAGCCACTGCGGTGCTGCTTTATTCAGACCGGAACCGATATTTACGTACGCTAGTCTTTACTTTGAATTTGGACTGCCCAAGTTGCAGGTATCGGCCGCTCCAATACTGATCACAGATGTCCTGTTTGCTGTGACCTCGATGATCGCTCTCCTGCTTTCACCAATAGGTTTCGCGCTGTCTGCCATCCCGACGTGCCTTAGATATGTCCCAGAATTGCCCGAGTAACCATGGAATGTCGATCAAGATTCGCAAGCCCAGCATGAAGATGAGTCCAAGTATGTAGGGCACGAGCAGCAGCATGTCGATAATGGAGGCAGCCGCGTTCTTAGTGAAGATCATTTACGACCCGTCACCCCGTTTGGTCATCTGGAACTCCACTAATGCGCCGAGAGAATCATCTACAGCCAAACCGACGAGTGTCCCCTTGGCACGCCTGAGAATATTCTGATCAGTCATTATTCACTCCTAGACTCACTCAGGTTTCTCGTACGGACCGTTTCTCCCGCAAGTGCGCTTTGTAGAGGAATGCATAACTGTTTTTCTGCCAACGAGTTTGCATGGTGTTGTGAGATCTTTTCCGAGATGTCATCAGGGATATCTTTTTTTATCGTTACTGAGTAACTGGAGTGCGCTTTATTGGGATCTGAAAGTGATGATCTCCCGCAAGATTCCGACTCGAAAGACGCCCTGTGATCCTTCTTTCAGGCCTTACTCTCCGAACATATTTTGTTCACCTGCGCCAGCATAGTTGCAATAGAGCCTACACACCTGGCTCTAACCTGATCTCTGGCGACAGCCTAGAGTGGGAAAGCGAGGGAAACAGTTCGGAATACGAGCCTGCGAGCCACCCAAATTGCTTAGTCGAGAGCTCTCGGTAGACCGGCGGCTCGTAACGCTGTACCTCATAGACAAGCGTTCTTCAAAAGAACGAAATGTTGTCTGGTCAAAAAACCTCGTTGAAAATTGGAATGCTTAATCGCAGACCAAGTTATTTAGCCTCGTTCCAACGCGCGGATGAACGCGTTGTCTGGCGGCTTGGAGCGCTTCTCTGTGCTGGCGGTTAAATCCCTGTGGCTCAGTGGCAGGGGTCTATCTCTTGAACCCGCTCATTAACCGGCTGAAGAACCCTTGCTTTTTTGGTCCGGCCGTGAGGCTCGTGACGGCCGATATAGAATTTTCGAAGACCTGAGACAGGTTCGCCTGGCTCAGGGACGAACATTCCACGTACTCAGACCCATTCAATCGCACAGCCAGGTCCCTGGCCTCGTCCCGGGTCACTGTCTCGTTTTCACCGCGTAGGTCCGATTTGGTGCCCACAAGTATCCATTTGGCATCAGGTGCGTGATGACTTATCTCAGGGATCCACTTCAGTGAAACCGAATCGAACGAGCTGCGGTTGGTGACAGAGAAGCACACCAGGAAGAGGTTGGTCTGGGGATAGGACAGTGGACGCAGCCGATCATAGTCATCGGATCCGACCGTATCCCACACCGAGATGGCATAGTTTTCACCGTCGTGGACCTGATTTTCAATTATGGTGTCCGACACCGTGGGAATGTAGTCGTTGGGGAAGTCCCCTGTGGAGTACGTCACTGCAAGGGATGTCTTCCCAACCCCATCGTCTCCAACCAGGACGATCTTTACTTCGTTCATAGCCTGCTTTTAGTGTCTCCGTTCTAGATAAACCTTCTCAAAGTACTCTATACAAGGTTCTATCGGAACCGGCTATAGTTGCCAACAGAAGCAGGTCTTTTGTTCCAGCGGACCGGGCGGCAATTTGATCCGCGGCCTCGGTGTTGTAAGCGATGCGATCACCCTCACCGAACTTCCGACCCGCAAGGTCATCGGAAACATTCTCAGTAAACGACAAGTCACGAAAGACCTGTTTCTGTCGGTAACTCCTCAATGATGCGCCGGAGTTCGAAACGCTGGCGATATCTCACCATTCCCTGATGACATGCCCAGTTTCAGAAAACGCTTAGTCGCACTACCCAACCTTATTAGACGGTCTCGCCGGACTTTCCGCGTACCCGGGGGATACGTTGAAGAGGTTCTTTCTGCCCGACCACCAATCGTAGGCGTCGCTACCAGCGTCACAGCATTCGTAGGGCGGGCCGCGAAAGGTCCGACAGACGAGGCCATAGGGATCCGGTCATTGTCTGATTTCGAATCTGTTTTTGGCGGATTGTGGGAGCCGTCAAACCTTGGTTATCAGGTTGCGCAGTTTTTCAGGAATGGAGGATCCCATGCGATAGTCGTGCGCGTTCACCGGAACTCCAGCCCAGACGGCGATCTTGCTACGGTCCAACTGCCCGCTGGAGTTGACTCGCTCACTCTTGTAGCTCGAAGCCAGGGGCAATGGGGCAATCGGCTCCGGACTAGAGTCAACGTGTCTGCATCCGATCCCGTGAATCGTTTTAATCTGCTTCTCGAGGAACGGGATTCATCTGGTGGACTCCTCAGTTCAGAAAACCATGTCGATCTTTCAGTTGATCAATCAGATCCAAACTTTGTGAGTAATGTTCTGGAGCACCGCTCGTCACTTGCACGAGTAGCGGATGCGGTTCCGTCTTCGATCCCAGATGCGACTGGATCCGACATCGCCTTCCAGGATGGCAGCGACGGTTTAGAGGTCACGGATGCCGAGATCATCGGGTCCAGTTCCTCAGGCACTGGTGTGTATGCATTACAGGGCACACGATTCAATCTTCTCTGTTTGACATCACCTCCAGAAGGTCCTGATACGACAGTTTCGACATGGGCTGAGGCCCTTTCGTTCTGCAAGCAATCGGGTGCCGTGTTGATCGTTGATCCACCGTCCAGTCCGGGATCAGGCTGGGGCTCCGTCAGCAGCGCCGTCGCAGGGGTGAGCGGATTTGCCCAGCTACGTGACGCGAATACCGCCTTGTTCTACCCGCCGTTTGCTACGAACGATCAAATGGCGAATGGCAGTCACAAGATGCTGCCTCCCAGCGGCTCAGTCGCAGGTGTGATGGCGCGTACGGACGCAGCGAGAGGGGTATGGAAAGCGCCGGCGGGAACGGAGGCTCAGATCAGGTACGTCACAGGGCTGACGATTCCGATGTCGAACTCTGACAGCAGTCATCTGAATTCAGTTGCAATCAATTGTGTTAGGGATCTACCAGGTGGCGGTCCAGTCGTGTGGGGTGCAAGGACTTTGGCTGGAGGCAACTCGAGTACCTTGGAATATGGGTACATTCCGGTGAGGAGAACGGCGCTCTACATAGAACAGTCGATCAGCGAGGGCCTTCGATGGACTGTTTTCGAGCCAAACGGAGAACCACTGTGGTCTCAGGTCAGATCGACTGTTGGAGATTTCATGACCGGCCTTTTTCGCAAGGGAGCTTTTGCCGGAAGTCGAGAATCTGAGGCCTGGATGGTTCGCTGTGACTCAACGACTACCACACAAGCCGACATCAGCGCTGGGCGTGCAAACCTCCAAGTAGGATTCGCTCCACTAAAACCTGCGGAATTTGTAGTCCTGTCGATCACTCTAAAAACGAAAGAAAACTGATACCGACCGAACTTCCAGAGCAGGAATCGTTGCCGGCACTTCGGTGGAATACGAGGGTTCACCCAACGTTCAACCCGCGGTCCTAAAAAGACAGGTAACCAAGCGTGAGGTGGTTGTCTGTACGACTTTTGACCCTCGTCTGCTAGACCTCGTACACAGCAGATCAGATTCGTGACCGAGGCACATTGCCCCTTTGAGATCGTATATTTGGACTCGGTCGGGTCGGTAACGAGTTTTCTAAGGACGCCAGTGGCGTGTAAAACACTTTCGACCTTGATCATGGCATCAACTGAGGTTGGTGAAAATGGTTCGAATGCGGCAATCAAAATTCCTGCTGATAATCTCCCTGGCCGCTTTGCTATCGGTTGTGAGTACGCTCAGCTTCGGCCCTCGCCTGGCATACGGGCAAGAAGTTGGCGGAGGATGCAAAGCGTCAGCTGATGCTGGCAACCACTCAACCGCCGCGCTTTGCTACCTGGATACTGCCAACCGGCTCGACCGTGGATTCCAGACATCGGTCGAGACACGGGAACTTCAGGTAGATCTGTTCGAGTTGGCAAGGCAGCAGGCGCGCCTGGCTGGTGATCCCTTCATAGAAGCTGATGCGATTCGAGCACAGGCGGTTGTTCTAAGCGATGATCTTGAACAGCACTCTGAAGCTTCGACCCTGGCAGAGGAGTCGGCAGACCTGTATTTGCAGGCTGATCCCGATGAACAGTATCCGACTTACGATCCTCCGTTGGAGCGAGTCCGTCGGCTGTACCAGATTTCATCTTTCGGTTACTCAAACGCCGGCCTCTTCGCCAGGAGGGCAGGAGAGTTAGACCGCGCGTATGAGATGTTCCTGCTGGCGTTCGAACGTGGTCTTTTCCCGTACCTGCCGCTGGACGACAAGGCTCCGATTTACCTGGGTGAGAACGAGACTGGAAAGCCTGTTTTCGGTGCGGGATTTGGCGGTGTCGAAGGTTTTCTGAACAGGGCGATAGAAGTTGCTGTTGAGAATGAGGAGTATGAAGATGCAACGGCTGCATACGTTTTGCTCCTCGAAACAGCGTTCGACTTCTTCATACACGGCTTTGACCACAACTCGTTCGGTCACAGCGGGACCAGCGGAAGTGAAGAAATACGTACGGCAATTTCAGACAGCGGGTTACTGACGGACAGTGTTGCGGAAACGCTGACCGAGACGTGGCGGAAATTGCGCGACGACGTAGGCAGCGGTTCATCTCAGATCACTGACGAAGGCCTCCGGCAGGTTGTCGATGGCATCTCGAACAACGTTGCCTTTGTCGCACCGATTGCTTCCAAAGAGCATGGTGACCACACGCTCGCGTCAACTCTTTTCGAGATGGCAGGTGACGCGATGAGACTGATCAGTCAGCAACCAGCGGCCGAAAGAAATGACCTGCGATTTGCGGCGCAGCGCTACAACTCGGCTGCTACCTACGCGAGGCAGGCAGACGACTCATTCCGCACAGAGAACATGTATGTGAAGTCGGCTGAGGCACATACCGCTTTTTATGAAGTCAATGAAGTCGACCGAACCACCCAGGGAAGACAACTGGACGGAGACGCATATTTCAACGCGTCGCGGACAGCGGCGGACCGTGGAGATTGCAGCACGGCGGAGGCTTTGCATCGACTTCATGCAGAGGTCATGACGCTCGGTGGAGCAACACCTCGTGATCCGGCACGCTGCACGCAGGCCGAAGTCGATCCTACAGCTACTCCGGATTCGCAACCCACGGTCACAGCTACAGCGGAGCCACAACAGCCTTCTGAGGAAGAGCGACTAAGGCAGATTGCTCAGGCGATCGTCGAGTACAGAGCACTTGTACGCGATTTCTTCGCCAGCCTGGGACCTGAATACTTCAACCAGGCGGACTTCTTGCTCAGGCAGTTGCGAGAGGCAAGGTGGTGGGCGGCAAATGACCTGCCAGAGTTCAGAGCAGAACGCGCGCGAGAAGTTCTCGATTTAGAGCGCAGGGCATCGGAGCTAATAAGTAAGTTCCAGGACGATGCAGCTCTTTATCGAGACATCCTGGATGCCATCGAGGGCCAGTTTGCTGGTACTCCGGAGCATGCCGAACTCGTTGAGGCGTTGAACATGATGCGCGGTGAGTTGAACATGACCGAACTCAATCTCGCCCTTCGAGCAGGCGCTGTTGAGGAGTTCGATGGGTTGTTCGCTCAGTTCAGGAACGATCCGAATTTCGCCCCGGATGTGCTCACCGCGAAGGCCTTCAGAGAACTGATGGACGGCAACGTGCGCATAGCGCTTGAGGCAGCGCGTGATGCACTGGAGCTGGATCCCGAGCACCCGACGGCAACGCAGCTGATCAAAGACCTTGAGCTCGAGTATCTGAAACGAATCAGGGCGCAGCTGACCAGCGAACTTGGCGCAAACGCCAGGCTCTTCAACGACAAACTGAACGGCCATGGCGAGCAGGGCATCGGACCACTCATTGTCGACATCTTCACAACTGGAATCGGCGAAAGTGTGCAGTCGATCCTTGGTTACTACGACGCTCTGGAGCAGTTCGCCGGGATCAACATTGATGAGGCAGCCAAGGAGATCGCGGGAGTTCGTCTCATCGAAAGCCTGAGGGCACGCGGCATTACGTTCGACGAGCTGTCGGCTATGTCATTGACGAGGTTCAAAGAGGTCATCACCCGTGAGTACAACCGTGATCTTTCCGATGAAGATGCGGCGCGCCTGCGTACACAGCTATTTGATGGCCTCAATAACCTGGATGTGAACGCCATCCGACGCGGTGAGAAAACCCAGTACAACATCGATATTGGAACTGAGTATTTCGACACCGAAGTTCTCAAACCGAACGTTTCCGACGAGATTGCAAAACAGTTCTCCGCACTCGACACGTTCATGACATTTGCTCCGTCCGCTCGATTGGGCAAACTATCGAACGGCAGCCTGTTTGGCCGGTTGGGTCTCTCTGCCGACGCAACCTTCGGCCAGGCGATGGTTCGGGCGTCCAAGGTCGAAGAGCTAGGCCGTCGTCTCTACCAGAGCAAGTACGGCGCAGCGATGGTTGACTTCGCTTACGAATGGGACTCCGTTGTCACCATGATCAATGACGCGATCAAGAACCGTGTCGGAGATATCGCGTTCGAAGCTGGTGGCACCGCGCTGAACGAAGCGATCAATGCTCTTAGCGAGCCAGCGAAAAAGGCGTTGCAAGAGGAACTGCGGGAGATTTCGGATGCGTTCATCGGTACCGAAGGCACTGCTGCTGTTGAAGGAACTGTGAACACGATCTCAGGGATATTTAACTGGGCCGGTGTCAACTCTGATGCTCTACGCAGAGGCGCGCATGGTGTCGACAAACTCGAAACGGTCGAATCCGCATTAGTAGCAGGTACCCAGCGCGAATCACGCATGCTGACTGATCCCGCTCTTGCAACAGCTGCAGGTCGCCCAGATTTCGAGCGGTTCGCGCAGCAGGCAGCGGATGCTTCGTACATCGGTGAACTGAGTGACGCCAGAGAACGCCTTTTGCAGATGGATAAGCCGGACCCAGGAGCGTTCCAACTGCTCAAAGAAGCGGACGAGGTGCTCGAGACGATGGAGCAGGCTGCATCAAGGGTGCGATCAGGAGACTCCGCAGGGGCGAGAGCACTCTATGACACGTTGCAGGAATCATCTGGCTCAAGCTTTGACCAGAAGTTTGCAGCTCGTGCCGCTGGACTCGGTGAGATTAGGGAGCAACTGGCCCTCGTTGACAGATTCAAGAACAAACCGCCGACCGATTCCGATTTTGCAAAGGCTGCCGTATCGAAGGTGCTGGATCCGGTAACAAAGACAGATAGTAAGTCCGCCGCAGCACTCGACAAGATCATCCGCGGTCTGGGTTGGAAGGCGGTCGGAGGTTGATGAACAGACTTCCAAGAGTTGGATTGTCCCTGGTTGTTATGGCTCTTATCGCCGTTACTGCTTGCACCGGAGGATCCAAGGATGAATCTACCGCGACCGCCGGACCAGAACCAACGGCGACCAGCTCAGTCCAAGCAACGACGGGGATCAGCCCGACCAGCACTCCCCGATCCGATGGTGGCGGGAGTGCTCTGTACGCGTTCGATGGCGAAGCGGTTTCTATTGGACTCTCAAGTGATTGGCGCATCAGTTCGCAGTCAGCAGACTCTGTCGCATACACCCACGTTGACGCTCCGGGCACGGTGCTGCTGAACGTCCAGTGGGTTGAGGACGCCACAGAGGACTTCGAACTATTCTTCTTGCAAAGACTCGAACTCCTGGCTGATGCAACAGAGCCGCTCGAGCCTTCGTCACTTTCAGGGTCCGAGGCAAACCGCTACCTGACTACATTTGTCGATGCAGATGGAGAGGTAATTACTGTGGCGCTGAACGTCACTGCCTTCGCGAATGGAACCGCAATACTCGTGACCTACGCAGCGCCTCCCGATGTCTTCGAGAACTTTGCCAGAGATGCTGAATCGGTGATCGAGTCGATCAAGATTAAGTAGTTGTCTTGGTTTCGAGCGGGTGGCCCTCGCCGGGCGGGTGATTTGCACCAAAATCCTTTGCTCAGGAAGCCTGGTTTACCTCCCGGATTAGCCTGTGTTGTCAGGCAAACGCAAAGACCAAAATCTGGCTGATTAGAAACAGGCCGATCATCGCAACTGCTCGCATTGTGATGCTCCACCTGTGGTACCCGCGTCTCGCCAGCATCGCTGCCTCTGCACGCTCCGGCAGACCTCGCCAGACCATCAAGCCGGTCATAGAAATTGCCGCTACTGCGCTGATCAGGTGGAACGTAGACACTTCTCTGAACATTGGTGAGGAGACCTGCGATAGCGCCTCCACCGGAAGGACGATGCCAACGTTGAACATGTTGCTGCCAACCAGGTTGGAAAGTGCCATTTGTGGCATACCGGCCCTGAGCGCTGCTACCGCCACGGCCACCTCAGGTAGTGAAGTGGTCGCGGCCAGGAACAGCGAACCGACGAAACTGTGAGACCAATCTAGCTGGGTTGCGATTTCGTCTGCGATGTCTGACATCCACACCCCGGCCACCACTACGATGGTGGCACCAGCCAGGTATCCGGCGATTGGTCGCCATATTGCATTTCGGTCTGCTGTCTCGCCCTGCGACATGTCCAGAGTGGTTCGTGCGGGTGCAGTTGGAGGAACCGAGCCCGGTTGCCGGAACATCCACAATGTTGCGATGAAATAGGCGAGTAGTAGTGAGATTGGCAGCCAGGTGAGGAGTGGTGCCGGAACGTCAAGCGAAGGTCTTGCCAACAGCAGGATCGCAACTGCCAGAACAATCAGGCCAACGCTTATCGTTGCGAGTCGCAAGAGTTCGGCTGAAGGTGCGAATAGCAGACCGCGCCATGCCGGTCGCAATGCCAGAGCGGCTATCAACATCAAGTTGAAAACGTTTGAGCCGAACACTCCGCCAGCTGCAAGGTCAGGTTCGCCGACAAGCCTTATCGCACCGAGTCCCGTTGCCAGTTCTGGCAGGGAAGTGGCCGTAGCGAGTAGCAGCACGCCGGCCCACACGCGTCCGAGTCCTGTCTGTTTGGCGATGTCATCGGCGAATCGGACAATGAAGTATCCGGCTAGCAGCACGGCGGTGGCGGCACCCACGAACTGCAGCCAGATCATTAGGACACTCCACAGATGTTGACGATTCTGCGGTCAGTGTACGACTACCACCTGCGGATGAATGACGCAGGATTGCTTACGATTTGCCGCTTCTCAGGATCAGTCGTTTGGAACCAGGGTGAACTCGTCGAAGACCCGGCCATCCTGATCGTAGGCGCGGCTGATGATCTCGTCTTCGTAGATCTTCAACTCTACGAAGTGATGTACAGACCAGCTAACCTCGGTGAAATGGTCCGAAGACGTCGGCCGGATTTTTCCGCCTCCGCCAGAGACCATGTAGGTGATCCCATTCACGATCTTCGACCTCTGATAGTCGTGGTCATGCCCGCTCAACACCAGGTCAACGTCGTACCTTTCGAAGATCGGTACGAACGCTTCCTGTGACGCTCGATCAGAGCCTCGGTGCCCGGCAGAGTAGGGAGGGTGATGAGTTGCGACAATCTTCCACTTCGCAGTCGAAGCCGCCAGAGTGTCTTCTAGCCATTGCAACTGAGTCGGATCTTCCGGGGTCGTGGAATCGAGACCAACGAAAAGCAGGTCATCGAACTCGCGTGAATACCAACGTCCCGGCATGCCCAGAGCCTCAATCTGGCCAGGTCCGTTGCCGTTTTCCACATCATGGTTCCCAAGCACCGCCATTAACTCGGTACCTGAATAGAACAGAGATCCGTACGGTATGAATACTGTTATGTCGAGCAGTTCAGGATCGCCGTCCGGATAGACGTTGTCTCCGAGCAGGATCAATCCATCGATTGGACCTTCTCTCAGCAAGCTAGTCATTGCGGCTGCGGTCTTGTACTGGTTCTCGTCGCCGGTACCGACATCACCTGCCACAGTGAAGCGGAGCAGCGGAGCCGGTTCATCTGAGCTGGCGTAGTAGGCGGCTTCGGCAGGCGCTCCTGTCCACATGGAGATGACGCGCCGGGCCTCCGGGTGCACGAACGCACCGATTGCTGCCACGATCAAAAACATCGCTATAACCGCGAGTGATAGCGGAACTACCGAGCGCCTTGCGAGCGATAACTTGCCGGTGATATGTGATTTCATCTGTGCAACCTGTGTACACGGACAACTTGTTGTTTTGCCGGGCAATAGGCGCCTTTCAGAGGCGACACTACTCATCATTATCGTAATACGTATACCTCGTCAAAACTGGATTCAGAATGTTGATCCTGTGAAATCTGGTGTATTGCCAGCGCGTCAAGCCGTATAGACGTGCTATTAACTGCCAGGTACATCGTGACGAGAGGGGCGGCACGGTGTCGGTGCATTCTTGCAATCCGATGGCTTGTTACTGGCATTCTTGCGGTCACACGAGTTCACTAACCGCGAGTGACTCGGGGGCAACGACTATCAGATCGGCGGAATTCTGACCTGCCTCAAGGCAAGTCGGCTTCAGGATGCAACGATCCCGTACTTTTCGTTGACAAGAGCATAGTTTAGTAATAATAATTCATAACTATAAAGGACGAAAACATGAAAATAACACGTAAATGTGGAATATCCTCATATACACATCTCAATTGCATAAAGAAACAGGTGAAAACGGCCCATATCTGATCCCGTGAGAGGGCATTGGGGGCAACTTGGCTCTTGAAATCCGAAGCCGGTGTGGAGGCGACCATTGGTCCAGCCCCCGTCAGTGTATTCATCCCGCAGGGCAGCGGAAGGTGGTTCGATATTGGCGTGCCGATGTGCATCAATCGCCTTATGGCGGACTTTGGCCAACAGGATTCGAGTAAGTGCTCGCCAGATCGCGACACCTTGCACCGGCATGAAACGTCAAGAACCTGGTTGATGGTCTTTTTGTTGACTATGGCTTAAGCACTACAGCACGCGGTGGTAACCAGCGGCTGGTGCCTGTTCGCCAGTAAAGGCGCAAAGGCATGCTATACATGGTCTGATCGAGGGCAAGTCGGATGAGAGCAGGCTTCAGTAGCGGTCGAGAGAACATGTAGGCGATCAGGCCGACGCCTGGAAGTCCCGCCCAGATCAATACCAGCGGATTGTGGACATCGAGACCTCCGGAGCTGTTCTCGCGCCTCCTAATTGTGGCGTCTGAAGCGCGTATCATGAAGGTCAAGACCCAGAGCACCCTGGTAATGCTGCCGAACGGGAACCTGAAGACGACGCTGATCATCATATGAGCGCCGAGGTGCTCAAGCGCAATGGCGACCGATGGATCAGCAAGTGATTTCCGCATTTCATCCGCTCGTTCATGGCTAATGCGTTGCTGACTTTCCCAACGAGCGATCCCCTGTTCCAGGAAGGAGACTGCGCGATGCTGTGCGCCGGCCATTCTTTTGCGGGCGACCGAAAAATCCGCACGAATATTCAGCGCCCGGTAAACACCTCGGACGATCCTGCTCCATATGCGCGGCTCACCTTTATGCCACCGTACGTACGCGGCTTCTCCTTTCTCAATCGAATCAAGAAGCTCTGCATAACCGGGTTCGCCCAGCGTTCTTCGCAAGTCTGCTTCCCGGTCAGCCGTGAACTGCCTGAGCCTGTCGAAGTCGATGTCGTCGAAAACCGGTAGCGTGCCATGCTTCAGTGACGATCGCATCAGCCCTCTGCTTGGGAATGGAGTGACGAAGCCAGACTCCATATCTATGATCACCATCTTTCCGTCCGGCCTCGCCACCAGATTGGTGTGAGCATGAGGGTTGTGAGGATTCAGTTGCCATCCAGGTAGTCCGGCTTCCTCGAAGAGGACCTCGACGGCACTCAGGTAGTCCCAGGCTTCCACGTTGCTGTCTGGTTCCTTGCCCTGCGAGTACTCAGTGACAAGTGCAGCTTTGCCACGGTTCCAGTCGATTCTCGTTATCTGTGCAACGAGGTTTTCGCCGAAACGATACCTGGTTATCAGCCCCGCAATGCGTCGCCTGTGAATTGCGGCCTCAATGGCCGACTCGTTACGGACATACGGGAATGCCTTTTGGAATGAGATCCAGTAGAGCACTCTAAGCATCACCGGCGGATCGAAGTACTTCGTTGCCGTGCCTAGTGAGGGTTCAAGCACTACTGCGCTTCCATAAGAGCCGGCAATGATGGCATCGGAGCTTTGAGGTGCCGGTACGTCGATGCCGACTTTCGGTGGGGACATCCATCGAACCCGTTCAAGCCGGTGGTAGATCGGCACAAAGACCAGAAGCCCGAGTACACCCATGAAGACTCCGCCCAGAATATCGCTTGGCCAGTGGGCCTCCTGCACGAGGCGAGCCATGGCAACTGAATAGAGGATGAATAGCGAAACGATCGTTACCGTGGCGATTAGAAGTGGATGCGCACGACGTTTGAGAAGGATGTAGACCATCAGGGCCCCGGCAGTGACGACTCCGGCGATGTGTCCACTTGGGAACGAGAGTGTGTCACTGCTCGGATCAGGTCTGGTCACGCCAACGAACTCGTTGATTGCCAGATTGGCTAACGCATATGCGACACCGAATGCCGTGAGAGTCAACAGATAGGCGACAACGTTGTCGGGCTTAGTGACCAACGGTGCGACTATGACACTGACGATCATGGCTGCGATTGCAGCGCGGAATCCAGTCAGGTCGGCAAGAATGTCGTACCAGTCATCGAGAAAACCGCGATCTGCCCAATCGGTGATGCTGTTCAACACTTCGACATCAAGATCAGACCGCGGGTTTTCACGAACGAGGATCGCCAACGTCAGCAGCGCTACTGCCACGAAGACGGTCGCAATAACCCATGCAATCCGACCTGATTTGCCGAGATTGAAGTTGGTTCGGTGTTCCGATCGGATAAGTCGCTGATCGTTCACGTTCGCGACCCCGCCTTGAATACTTCACACCTGCTGCGCCAGGAGCGGTCCCTTCGCGTTACTTGATTAGCCACTGCGAGAGTGGTCCACGGTGACATGCACAGAAAGAGCAGTTGATTCGCAATTTCAGCGGATGCGCAGCTGAGCTCGGTTCAAAGTCAAGTTAGCGTTAGCAGTGTGCCAAGTTATTAGTGCTGAATATCGAGCCTGTGATGTTGTGGGTGAGAAGCATGAAGTTTGCGTGAGGATCCACAGGAGAGCGTTCCCGAGATCGCAAACGTCATTGGGGCTGTGTGGAAGCAGTTTCGTTTACACGGTGCGACATTTGGCCGTTAGGGACGAAGCCGGATCACAGCGTTTCGTTAGCGATGTCGATGTGGTGATTCGTTTCGGCAGAAAGGCGAGTGACCTGTTCCGGTGTCAGTCGGTCACATACCCAGCCCCAGTGAAGTGAAACGGCATCGCCAATCTTGAGGTCAGGAAGGTAGCTCAATCCTTCAGCAGAACGGCGGGCTTCACGAAGAGTCGGTGTACCCAGTGCCAGCTTACCGTTGTCCAGGACGACCGGCTCGTAACGCACTGAAACCATGTCCCCCGTGATGTTTTCAACGATGCCCCATGAGATCCGGCATTTGTCGAGCGTCTCGAGGTTTGTCTCAAGCATGCCGGTGCGTGTTCCGACATCGAAAACGAAGAAAGAGTGGTGAGGTCGCGCACCGGCCGGTGCCTTCGCCGCAATGTACTTGTGTAGCCGTTTCGGGACGCGTCGTGCAATCTTTTCGGTCAGAAACGAATGGAAATCCTGCGGAGGTAGACGGTCGAGCAGATCGCTCCCGACCCAGTAGGCCTCTACTACGCGGGCGTCGAACGGGTTTCCGATGCCAGATGACTCAGCGATGAATAGCAGGTTCGGATATGCAGCCTCAAATTGCCTGACAAGCCGGTTCATCCCATCATCAGCGACATCTTCCACCGTGTATTCCAGCAATTCTCGGTCCTTTGGTCCGCCGCAGTAACCGAGAGAGTTGGGCATGAAGGCATAGCGTGCAAAGGTGAGGCGGCCGTCGCGTGCACTCAATTGGCCGGATTTTTGTTCTAACTCACTCACGGCTGGCCTTTTCGTTGGCGAGGTCAGGCTCGATCTGCGCTATCTCGTCCCACAGACCATCGATCTCTCGGGCTTCCTCTTTCGTCACTCTTTCGAGCGCCATGCCGAGAGAGATCAAGACGTGGTCACCTGCCTCGATTCCCGGTAGTGCCACCAGTGAGACTTGCCGGACTCTGCCAGACACCACCGCCTCTCCGCGATCGCCGTCCACCGAGACTATCTTGCCCACAACCGCAAGGCACATCAGGAACTCTCCTCGACGTCGAGACTCACAAGCTCGGGTCCGCCATTAAGGACCTGGGTTATCTCGATTTCAGCTCCCTCAACAGGTGTGCCGATCGCGACCGCGCGAATGTGCATCTCCAGGGAATCGGGAAGATAGCCGCCATCCGGGCCGAGGTTGATCTTCAGCCTGGTAATGCGTCCGCGTTCGTTAGTGTCGATGGTGTTAGCGGCAGCCTGAACCAGCTCTCGCGCTACAGGCGATTCATGCATGAGACCTCTTTTCGCGCCAGTTCGACTAACTCAGGGAGTTTGCGCTGGCAAGCAGGAGAAAGCTTTTCACCGATGCCGACGTTTTCCGGCTCCATGCCGATTGCGATCAGGTTCTCTGGCAGCAGATCGAGAGCCCGTGATAGTTCGATGGCGTCTCGCAATGCGTTGCCATGACTTGATGTACGAGATTGCGGAGTGGCATCCGTGTCGTTTACCTCGATTCGGTGTATCACTCCGGGTTCCGACCCTGCACGGATGGCGTCGATAACCAGAACGGATTCCCGGCCGGACCACTCGTCCATTATTCGAGCAGGGTCATCGCTGTGTGACGCGAAGTCTGCCTGAATGTCTTTCTGTCCTGCTCTCAATGCCTTCGCCACAATCAAGCCGATCTCATCGTCACCACGGAACGGCGCACCTATTCCGATGACAAGTGGAGTCTTTGTTCGTCGGACGCAGGCAGATGAAGGGTTCGTCCGGTTGGTCATCGCCTGTTCACCGTCACGTCAAGAAAGTGCGTGGCACACGAGATACAGGGGTCGTAGCTGCGGACCAGCTGTTCACACTCAAGTGTCAGTTGTTCGTCTTCGTACTCCAGCCGGTCAGGCAAAAACGCGGTCAGATCGGCCTCGATACGCGTCTGATTCTGAGACGTAGGAGGGATTATCTGAGCCTCAGCGATCGTACCGTCTTCGTTTAGCCGGTATCGGTGATAAAGGCTGCCGCGTGGAGCCTCGGTTACGGCCCATCCTTCCGAAGCTTTGACCTCGTAGGCGGTGAAAGGCTCGTTCGGTTGGTCGTACTGTTCGATTATTCGGATTGCCTCTTCCAGGGCGAACACCACTTCGAGACCACGGACGATGATGCTCTTGAATGGGTTGAGGACTGGCGGTGTCACATCAATGGACCGGGCCAGATGCCGAACGCTTTCTGGTAACTGTTCAAAGCAGTTGTTAAAGCGCGCCAGCGGTCCGACTAGATACGTTGAGCCATCCTTCATCAATCCGTGCAGAGCATTCGTGTAATCGGCGTGGTGCTCTACGAAGTACTCTTCGTACTCCGAGGGATCGATGTCAAGTCCCCAGTTGCTTACGACCCGACCCTCATTGAATGGGTACTCATCAGGGTGTCGGAGCGACACGAACGTATAGTCCTGCTCAAAATCCTGGAAGTTGAGTCCGGCACTCCAATTCACGGCCTCTATCATCTCGTCTCGTGAGCGTGTCAGGGCAGGTAGGAGACTTCGTAGCTCTTTCTTCGATGGACCACGATAGAACCCTCCGACTCGTACGTTGATCGGGTGAATCTCTCTCCCACCGACTACGTTGACGATCTCGTTTCCGGCCTTCTTGATTCGAAGGCCCATTTCGACGATCTCGCGGTGGCTCTCGGCCATCTCGATCGCGCTTGGGAAACCTAGGAAGTCCGGAGCATGCAACATGAAGATGTGCAGGCAGTGGCTCTCTATCCATTCACCGCAATAAAGGAGCCTGCGAAGCTCCCGCAGCTGTCCATCGACACTGGTACTGAATGCGCGTTCGATGGCATGAACAGAGCTCATCTGGTAGGCGACCGGGCAGATGCCACAGATGCGCGCCGTTATGTCAGGCGCTTCGCTGTACTGGCGACCGCGCAGAAATGCCTCGAAGAACCTCGGCGGCTCGAAGATCTTCAGTTGGACGCGTTCGACAATGTCCTTATCAACATCGATCAGCAACGATGCTTCACCCTCGACGCGAGCAAGATAGCCAACCTTGATGGATTTACTCTGAGGCAATACGTTTTGCCTCCTCTACTAGTTCAGGTGATGCTGAGTTGAACGTTTGATATGCCTGAGATACGGCCTTCCGGCTCGCGCCGAGATCAAGCCAGGCAGCACTGATTGATTGGAGATTCGGCTGTTTCGCGGGTCCAAAGCAGCCATAGCACCCGCGGTTGTACGCAGGGCATATTGCGCCACATCCGGCCTGGGTGATCGGTCCCAGACACGGTGTGCCCTTTGCGACCATGACGCAGACATTGCCTCGCCGTTTGCACTCCACACAGACTGAGGATGTCGAGACAGCCGGTTTTCGTTTAGCTACGTAAGCGGAGATCACTTCTAGTAGTTGCGCTTTGTTGATAGGGCAGCCACGTAGTTCGAAGTCCACCTTGACGTGTTCGCTGATTGGGGTGGAGGTTTCCAGCGTGTCGATGTACTGAGGTGATGCGTAAACGATAGACGTGAATTCCTCAACGTCTTTGAAGTTCCGCAGGCTCTGGATGCCTCCAGCAGTGGCGCAGGCACCGATCGTTACGAGCGTTGTCGATTCGGCCCGAATCTCCTGGATGCGTTCTGCGTCATGCGGGGTTGTGATCGATCCTTCCACGAGCGAGAGGTCGTAGGGGCCATCGAGCATCGTTCTCGTCGCTTCAGGAAAGTACGCGATCTCAATAGCGCCGGTAATCGCCAGGAACTCGTCTTCAAGGTCGAGCAAGCTCAACTGGCAGCCATCGCAGGAAGCGAACTTCCACACTGCCACTTTGGGCTTCGTGTTCGTAGAGGGTTCCGTAGTCATAACTCACGCACCGTAAGTAGCTCAGATATCTCGCTGTATGCAAAGACAGGGCCGTCTGTGCAGATGAACTTAGGACCCAACTGGCAGTGTCCGCAGAGGCCGATGCCACAGTGCATATTGCGTTCCAGGGACAGGAAGATCCGGTCGCCGCTGATTCCCCGGCTCAAGAGATCGAAAACGACGAACCGCATCATCACTTCGGGTCCACACACGAACGCTATTGCCGTCTCAGCATCGAACTCCGCTCTGCCAAGAACCGACGTGACGACGCCGACATTCCCACGCCAGCCGGGCTCATCTCGGTCGACCGTTGTCCTGACATCCGCGTCGCCACTCACTGCCCAATGGAATAGATCTTCACGGAAAAGTACCGAGCTTGGGGTTCGCGCTCCGTAGAAGACGACTGTTTTGGTCGCTCCATCACTGTTGGCAATTGCGCTTTGAATGGCCGGTCTCACCGGTGCAAGTCCAAGTCCGCCAGCTATCACCACCACATCTCGGTCTTTCGCCAGTTGCACAGGCCAACCGGTACCTAGCGGGCCGCGGACACCCAGCCAGTCGCCTTGCTGAAGGGCACATAGAGCTGACGAGACAGCGCCAACTGACCTTATCGTGTGGATCAGCCCCTTTCGGTCTTCAGCGTAGCCACTGATCGAGATCGGGATGTCACCGATGCCCGGCACGTACAGCATGTTGAACTGTCCAGGCTCGAACTCAGGCATTGCTCCATCGGCAGGGCATACGTCGATTGATCTGGTACCCGGTATCTCCTCCCAGGTTGCGCGCACAACCCACGGTGCAGGAATCGACGAAGCCGCGCCTTCGCTTATGTCTTGCCGGTTAATCGTGGTCATTGGCGTAGAGATCGAGTAACTGGATTCGGGCGCTCGATATGCGTTGCGCCATCGTCCCGGCAAACTTTGTTAAGAGTCTGTAACCGAGTTCATGGTCAGACTCGAGTTTCTCTCGCAGACAGACGGCATCCATTGCCAGGGCCCGAGTCCTTTCGAGAGCTCGTGCGTCGGAGCGATGCACATAAGGCTGGACGATCCACGACCATCCTAGGATATCGCCACGACCGACTGTCCCAAGTGTCAGTGGGCCAGCGGTTGGTGAAGCTGTTTCTATCGCGACTTTGCCCTCACGGATCAGGAAGAATGCATCCGCCGTGGTTCCTTCGCGAAACAGGAACTCGTCCTGTTTGTAGACACGGTTGGACGAACAGCTGACCAGGAAATCGATCTGTTCAGGTTCAAAATCTTCGAAGAACGGGTGGGAAGCCAGCGTTTCACTGAGGTCACGAAACATCGCTCACCTCCCCTTCTTTCGATTTGACGGACAGGCGCAATGCAGCCGCTTCCTCGGTGATGTCTATCCCGACAGGGCACCAGGCGATGCACCTACCACAACCAACGCATCCAGATGTGCCGAACTGATCTATCCAACTGCCGAGCTTGTGGGTGAGCCATTGTCGGTAACGCGACCTGGTCGAGTCGCGTACCACGCCTCCAGCTACATATGTGAAATCGACCGAGAAGCACGAATCCCAGTGACGCGTGTGCTCGAACTCAGACATTTCGAGGTCTGAAGTTTCCGTGACGGAGGTGCAGAAGCAGGTAGGGCAGACCATTGTGCAGTTCGTGCAACTCAAACACCTGGAAGCGACATCGTCCCAGCGCTCATCTTCACGCCCTTCATATAGGACTTGCTTGATGCCATCTGTGTCCAGGGTGCGTGTGATCGATGCCGCTGTCTTCTCGACAACCTCAGTTGCTGCCCGGGCATGTTCCTCGCTGGCAGTTTCCGCATGCAACTGGTCTAAAAACTTCGCGCCCTCTTCGGACCCTGCTTCTGAAATGTACTTCGAACTATCACCTTCCATCAGCTCGGTAATCGAAATATCGAAACCGGAGTCAACACCGGGGCCTGTTCCCATCGAGACGCAGAAGCAGGTTTCGGCAGCAACGCCGCAGTTCACCGCGACGATGAATGCGCGTGCGCGGCGAGCTGTGTAGTCACCATCAACATGTTTACCACCGGAGAATACGCGGTCCTGAACACGGATAGCTGCAAGTTCGCATGCTCTGACACCAATGAATGCATACCGGGGGGGCTCCTCCTGGCTCCTGCCGATCGTGAGTGATCCATCGTCTGCCTTGCTCGCAGACCACAGCTTCAAGCTGGCCGGGAACAGATATTTCTTCCAGGAGTGTGGACCAACTGCGTAGCCGAAAAGAGCGTTGTCATCGCGTTTCTTAATGCGGTACTTACCCGGCTGTTGTGAATCCGTCCAGCCCTCAGGCAAGTCTGCAGTCGACTGGATTTCGTCGTAGATGATTGCACCTTCAGACACCTGAGGACCGATGACCTTGTAGCCGTCAGACGCCAGGGCACTGATAAGCCTGTCCACATGCTTCCTGGAGAGCGCGTGCTGTGACTTGTTCTGAGAGTTCAAGCTGAGTTTCACCCGGCGAGTTACCGTTTCGCGACCACTTAGCTGAGCTGATAGGACACCCGGTAAAGGTTATCCACGCAAACTATTAACACGCTGTGATCGGCGTGTCATATCTATGAGTACGCCGAGGTGCGGGACAGCGTTTAGATGGCGCGGTTTGTCTGGAGTGACCTGTACCGGAAACTACGACGAAACGGTATCCAGCGTATGCCTTTAGAGGCCGAGGGGCGATGCAGTGCTACGCCGTGAGCGGCCAAACGCCACGGCACCAGGGATGATGCCTGCGTAAATATGGCGAAGAGGTGCAATCGGCAACCTGTGGTCTGTAGGGACAGAACGACCTGATGAGCCGTCTAGAAGGACATGGCTCTCAAACCGACCGTCTGAGCCGATTTCGTACGCAAAAGCACCGCGAATCTGCGGGATGACATCGATAGTTTTTGCGACTGACAGTCCCGGATCTTCCACGCTCGAAGCCCTCACCGTAACCTGGAACCTGGAATCGACTCTTTCAGGTGCGATGTACTGGCCATTTGGCAAGATCGTTCCAGAATCACCAGTAGAGCGGTAACCAAACTCCATCTGCAAGCTATCTAACTGAACGTCACCGTTGTAAGCCAGGTAGAACTTGTTTTCTCCGGCCCGAAGCAGTGAAGTCGGTACTCTGATGGAACGGTGGATCCACTCTTCTCGGGATTTTGCCCGGAAGTCCGCTTCTTGCAACTCACCGACAAGAACATCGTTGACATAAAGCGAGCCGCCACCGGTACGGCGGATGTCATAGGTGAACAGTGCCGTTTCGATATCGGCGACTTCACTCGCAGATAGATCAAGGTTCAGCGTCGTGTCATCTACATCACGGTTGCAGCCGTAGACATTTTCAGCCTCTGTGCAGATATGTACCGTCGTGTGTTTGTTGTAGCGTGACGGATTCGGCTGGTCCACCCCGTTGACTTCTCCATGCCGCGCCGTATCGCGAAGATCGAAGCCAAGCCAGCCTGTGTTACGGGCCACTTGATCGACACTGTCCTGCTTTGGAAAAGCTCCAGTGGCGCCGTATTTCACCGGTCCGATAGTTAAGTCCTTCCACTGCAGATCCCTGGCTTCTCCAGGGAAGCAGGCGTCTGCCTGCGGGTGATGGTCCGCCTGGTAGGCGATACCGAGCAGAATCACGTACACCTCGCTCCAGGGTACGTTTACCGGGTAGGTATGGAAGTGCCTCATGAAACCCGGTGCACCCAGGTCTGTGTACAGCTCGACACGGTTCGGGTAGTAAACGAGCCGGAACCTGCTGAGTATGTCCCTGTTGGCGGGGGATGTCGGAATTTCCCTTCCACGCATGTCGGTACGTTCGTAGTTCACTGAGCGGGTAAAACCGGTCACGGTCCGCCAACCATTTCTGCATGGAATGTCGGTGGCACCCATCAGAATGAAGTTGATCGAATCCTCGGCTGGTGCATTGCCAGGTCCCGGGTTGTTGAAGAAGGTGTGCTCCACGCTTCCAGGTCCGGGGACGGACGTGAAATCGCCGCTGATGACCTCATCGGCAGGAGCGATGGCGACTTCCCACCAGTGACCGGTCGTTGCAAATGATGGGGCCATGAACTCGACAATGCCGGGTTCGTTCGCGGAGATCAGAAGCGGGTTGCGCAGCCTGGCACTGGCAATGCCTTCAAAGTCCATGCTCATTACGCCGACGCCCGGACTGCCATCGCCGCCGATTACAAAAGTGTCATCAACAATCCGGCCATCTGTCAGGTCGGTAGTGCTCTTTCGAATGTCGATAGAGTTGCCATCGGCACGTCGGTCATCGGTCGAGTTACTCGACGTGCCAACCCTGATGTCCCAGTCATCTTCGTTCCACCAGACGCTGGTTCCCGCACCACCGTTCACAACAGCGGCCGGTGCTCCTTCCCATGTGAAGTCTTCATGGAACATATTGGCCGTCCTTCGGGCAGCCGTGCTGTTTTCGAGATTCCAAGTGACAGAAGAGTCTGTGGTTCCAGTAACTGACGCGCTGAACTGCAACGCCTGGCCGGCTCGCACAACATAAGAATTGCTCGACATCTCGATTGTCGAAGGAACTGGCGTGGGCGTAGGTAGTGGAGTCGATGTCGCTGTTGGGACTGCAGTAGCGGTCGGCAGGGGAGTTGCCGTCGGCAGTGGGGTGGCAGTCGGTTCAGGTGTTGGCGTTGGCGTGGGTGTTGGCGGATCCGGCGTACTGGTCGGAGGAACTCTGGTAGGCGTCAGCGTCGGTTGCGGGGTCGCCGTCGGAGCCGGAGTCGCTGTTGGGGTGGTCTCAGGGGTTACCGGAGTTGCTGTCGGGATTTCCGTTTCAGGCGTAGGCGAACTCTGCTCGACCACCGGTGGCCGTTGGTCGATAGTCGGTTCAAGTGCGCCTGCCGGTCCAGATTGACAGGCAGAGACCACTACGGCCACGCCGATTAGCAGTCCGGCGATTTTCAGTTTAGCTCCCGTCGTTTTCAACGTGATCCTTTGTGGAGCACAATTGGGCGTTTGTCAACCGGTTCGAAGATCAATCATCGGCTCGATCTGAAATAGGCCAGACTCACTATGATGTCACCGGACGATGTCGTTGCAAAGTGAATTACAACTGGTGACCAACTCACCCCTTACCGATTGCGTTCTTAGCAGTGTTGTTGGTAACACGAAGAAGGTTACGCCGCAGTTCTTGAGTGTGAGGATTGAGCCAGTATTTGCAGATTCAGAGAACAACTACTCTGTTTCAACCGCCCACTACCGTCGGACCTGGGCACTCGATGTGTGACTTGATCGACGTTGGCCGACTTCAGAAATGCATAGCTGCGATACATCGTTCGCAAATCTGATTGTTGCAAGTAGACCTGTATTGTTTCCTGGCTCCAAAACCTGATGGTTTTTTTTTGCAGTCGGTGATGCTTCCGGTCCATCGATTTACATAATGTCAGGGCACTACACGGAATCGAAAGAGCCCATCATCGTTACGAAGTCCTCCATCGCATTCGGTGATTCATGCTGTTTTCTGTCGCATAGTTAGAAGCACGGGATCTCCAAAGTCGAACTATTGGGCGGCCAGTATGTCCGCGTACGATCACCAACGTGAGGTAGAACGAAGATCAAACGGAATTTGTTCCATATAGCCAGAATCGGTGATGGCCGGTGATTGTGACAGTGAACGCTACCCGCATCACTTCAACATTCATAACTCCTCCGATTGCATGATCGACTACCAGGCGCCCGATACAATCTGAGAACAGAGCGCCGAGCATCGCTGCCTTCGCATGCAAACCTGAAAGACATCTTTTCAGTCAGAACTGGTCTATGAGCTACACAGTCGCCGCCTTTTACCGCTTCGCATCAATACAGGATCCCGCTTCAAAGCGCGAGCCTCTCCTGGCACTCTGCCGTACAGGCGGCATTCGCGGGACTGTGATCCTGGCAGTTGAGGGCGTCAACGGCACTGTAGCCGGTGAGGCGAAAGCTATCGAGGATGTGATCAACCACATCCGGCGATGGCCGGAGATCAATGAGCTTGATGTCAAGTACTCGCACAGCTCGACTCGCTCCTTCAATCGCATGAAGGTCAAGATCAAGAGCGAGATTGTGACGATGGGCAAGCCTGCTATCGACCCCACCGAGCAGGTTGGAAAGTACGTGGACCCAGAAGACTGGAACGCCCTGATTTCACGAGACGACGTACTGGTTGTTGATACTCGTAACAGCTTTGAGGTTGGAGTTGGCCGGTTTGCGAACGCCGTCAACCCGGAGACTGCCAGCTTTCACGAATTTCCTGCCTGGGCGGACCGTCTTGCCTCCGCTCCCGATAAGCCGTCTGCTGTTGCCATGTACTGCACCGGAGGTATTCGTTGCGAGAAGGCAACCGCTTACATGAAGATGATCGGGTTCGATGAGGTGTTTCACCTGAAAGGCGGGATTCTCAAGTACCTGGAGAAGGTGCCGGTAGAGCAGAGCCTCTGGGAAGGTGAGTGCTTCGTTTTCGATGACCGGGTTTCTGTCAAACACGGCCTGGTCGAAGGTGACTACATTCTCTGCTACGGCTGCCAGAACCCGGTTTCGGCCAAAGATCGTGAGTCACCGCTTTTCGAAGAAGGTGTTAGCTGCCCGGAATGCCACGATGAGCTCTCCGATCAAGATCGAAAGCGGTATCGGGAACGCCAGCGCCAGGTGACACTAGCGGCGGAACGTGGCGAACATCATATGCGGGACGACGCCACACTGAATGCGACGAACGAACCTGGTTCACATAACCCGGTTGCGGCGGATGCTAGTCACTGAAACTCGGCGCCCCGGCGAACAGTACCGTCACCGGCCGGGATGTACGGTCGCTAGAACCCTCCTGCGACAGCCGGTTTGTTCCCTGGCGCGACTCCTGATCGCATCGCGTTGCCAGAAATCTCGATTCCGTTCGCCTCGGTGAACGGCCACAGCAGGGAGTGCTCCGGTGGATAGGCCACGCGGTGTCCTCGTCTTTCAAGCTCTGTGGCAATCTCGGAATCGAACCTCATGTCGATCATAGGGTCGTCAGACTCCACGTGCATCCTCGGTGCTTCGATAGCCTCTTGCATGCTCATGCTGTGGTCGATCAGGCTAGACACGATCTGGGCAACAGCCGGCCAGATGCGCCTGCCGCCTGAGCCGCCGACCACGTACTCCACCCGGCCGTTGCGGCTGATGATTGTGGGGCACATGTTGTTAAGTGCTCTGCCGTGAGGAACGATTGAGTTGACCGTGCCGGGAACCGGGCATGCCCAGCCCATGGCGTTGTTCAGCATCACTCCGACACCGGGATTGACAACCCCTGAGTAGCCCATGTTCGTCTGGGTGAGAGCTACGGCGTTCTGGTGAGAGTCGACCACGGAGACATGGATAGTTCCGCGATCTCGCATCTGACCGGCAGGGTCTGGGAAGCGCTCAGGTCGTTCCAGTCCCGCGGTGGACCAGGGATCGCCGGGGCCATAGTCTCCTCGATTCGACGTATCAAGCTGGACCGCTCTTGTCTTTGCATATGACGCGTCGACCAGTGATGAGATCGGAAAGCCGGTGATCTTGGATGCGCCCATGAAGCTGAAGCGGTCGATCGCCGAGAGCCGAGTTGCCTCTATCAGCAGGTGAAGCCAGTCCGCCGAGCCACGTTCCATCGAGGGTAGATCGAAGTTCTCCAGGATTTTCAGTATTTCGAGTACTGTCGGACCACCGCATGGCCCGGGCATTGTGCTTACCTGGTGTCCCCGGTAGTTAACGGTTTCGGCTTCTTCATGGACGATCGGCTGGTACTGCTCAAAATCAGACTTTCGAAGCAGTCCTCCATGAGCTTCCATGTCTCTTGATATTCGTTCGGCAATTTCACCTTTGTAGAACGCTTCTGGTCCGCCGGCTGCGATCTTCTTTAGTGTCTCAGCATGTTCGGACTGGACCAGCCGCTGGCCGATCTTGAGCGGGTTGCCGTTCGGGAAATAGATAGCTGCCGTTTCCGGGAACTCAAGCAACACTTCTGCACGATCGATCGTCGCGAGGATGAAGTTACCTTCGACCTCGAAACCGGTTTCTGCGAACCGGATAGCTGGACCAAGAGCCTGCGAAAGGCTGATAGTCCCCCACAGTTCTAGGGCTTTCGCAAGACCAGCGACTGTTCCCGGTATGGAGATCGAACGGTAGCCCTGCTCGTTTGCTGCATCTTTGACAGGCGGAACAGTGAAATTGGGAGAGAATCCCTGGGCGCTGCCTCCGTCTTCGAGTTCGTAGGTATCAGGGGTAGCGAGGCCGGGCAACTGCATACCGTAGTCAATTGCCTTCGGCGTTTCATTCGCCATCTGGACTACGATCAAGCCACCGCCACCGATGCCGTTCCAGAGGGGCTGCAATACACCGATGGCGAATGCCGCGGTGACAGCAGCGTCGACTGCATTGCCGCCATTTCTGAGCACTTCGAGTCCAGCCTGCACCGCGAGTGGATGCTGCGTTGTGACCATCCCATTCGTGGACTCGATGACCTGGTGACCGGACTGCTTTCGGCTCAGTTCCATTAATTGCTCCACGTTCTGGGTAAACAACCGGTGCTCGGAAGGCTAAAGGGCATTGCCTGCCAGGACACGAGTTGTTGTAGCACGGAGTTGTGGGTTGGAACAGTCTGTGAACGCGGGTGCCAGTCGAAATCGAGCGGTTCGGTTCATCCATCAGTACCGGGCGAAACTCAGAAAACTTGCGCCGAGGTTTATAGTTTCAGGTCGTTTGGCAGCTTCTGATCCGAATATCGGGTGTAGCCGCGAACTGTTCAGTCCAACGTGAAGTGCTGTAGTAGCAATGACAACAAACAACGAAACCCACTCCGATAGTCAGACGCGCCCCCGTCGCCTGGTGATCTGCTGTGATGGGACTGGACAGAGCCCCCGTCAGAGGAAACCCACGAATATTCTGCGACTCTCTCGTGCGATCAAACCCATAGGAGCCGATGGAACCACCCAGATCACCTACTACCAGTGGGGCGTCGGTAGTGCAGGGTGGCGAGACAAACTCACGGGCGGCGCTTTTGGAGATGGACTTGAACAGAACGTTGAGCACGCCTACAGGTTCTTAGTCCATAACTACGAGCCCGGTGATGAAGTACTTCTGTTCGGGTTTAGCCGCGGCGCGTTCACGGCCCGCAGCCTCGCGGGTCTCATCGCTGCATGCGGAATCCTGCGTAAAGAGCATTCGGATCTGATTGACCTTGCCTACGAGAGCTTCCACGGGATAGGTACTGATGTGCTTCCACCAGAAGTGAAAGCCAAGTACTCGCACGACGCAACGATCGAATTTCTCGGTGTATGGGACACCGTCGGCCTGATGGGTGTGCCGCGAAACCGTATATTCAAGTCGATGGAGTACTACTCAACGTGGCCTTTCCGCAGGAAGTGGGTGAAGGCATCCGCGGCGAAGGTAACTCCGGGGTTCCTGAAAAGGTTGTCAAGTGAGACGGTCGAGGTGATTGAGGAACACAGGCACGTCTTCCCGCTCGATCATCATGCGTTTCACGATTCCAGAATTTCACCGGTAGTTCGGAGGGCATTTCACGCCCTTGCGATCGATGAAAAGCGGCCAACTTACGAACCGAACCTTTGGCACGATGATGTTGACGAAGGACAGGTTGTTCAACAGCGCTGGTTTGCTGGAACTCACTCAGATATTGGAGGCGTCGGAAACGGGCCTATCGCTGCACGGACAATGAAATGGGTGGTGGGTGAGGCCATAGAGCGGTGTGGTCTCGATGTTGATGGAGAATTCTGGGCAGATATCCAGGCAGAGTCACGTCAACCAGGAAAGGTCTCCAAATCGCCTGATGGGTTGATGGGTTGGGTGCTGGGTGTCGGGATGAAGGAGGACCGGCGAATTCATCAACTGGAGAACCGGACTGTGGCCATTCACGAGACCACTCGTGAGATGATCCTTGACCCGAATACCGACTACTGGCCTTCCAACCTGGATCGAGAACGCGTGGAACATATCTCGAACACCTCTGTCGAGTAGATTCGTTCGACTGTTTCGAATGCAGAAGCGCCCGGCATCAACGTGCCGGGCGCTCAGTTTTTTACGTCCTTTGTGGCGAATTAGCTGGCAATCTTTGAGCCTTTGAGCATCCGCGACGCTCCAATGCCGGTCAGCAATTCACGCTGCCGAATGGCGTATGGATCCTGGTCTTCGGACACGGTCGGCGCAACGAAAACCCGTCCGGCCACCGCCCGAGTGGGACGTTCACCTGAAGGCATTTCGACTAGCGCGGTGATCACATCGGCGACAACCTGCGGGTCATCCGCATCAGGGCCGCCAAGCATCTCGCTCATTCCTTCACCGAACTTCTGCAGAATGTCCAGGCTCGGCGCATAACCGGCCACAATCTCAGGATCACCCGGTTCAACCATCTTGTTGATGATTGGAGTTGGGAAGGCTCCCGGTTCAACGATCACCACGTCAATCCCCTGGTCGGCGAGTTCAAAGTTATAGGCCTCTGAGAGCGCTTCCAGCGCGTGCTTGGATGCTGCGTAGTGACCGAGGAAGGGCATCGAGATTTTGCCCGCGGTGGACGTCACGTTCACGATCAGTCCGCTGTTCTGCCGTCGCATGTGCGGCAGCACCGCCCGGCTAACCCGATGAGGCCCCACATAGTTCTGATCAAACTGTTGAACGACCTGCTCCACAGTGAAACTTTCCGCTGGACCCATGCCGCCACCACCTGCATTGTTCACAGCAACGTCGATGTGCCCGACTTCCGAAACTATCGCATGCACGGCTGCATCAACCGATTCGTCGTTGGTCACATCCAGTTCAACTACGTGGAGGTCCAGGTTCTCAATTCGCGCCAGTTCCAGCACTTCGGCCGCGGCACCACTGTTCTTGCCATCTACACCTCGCATAGAAGCAAAGACGCAGTAGCCACGACGAGCAAGCGTTTCAGCGGTTAGGCGTCCAAAGCCGGAGCTCGAACCTGTGATTAGAACCACTTTCTTGTCTGGTGTTGCATCAGTCATGATTTTTCTCCAATTCAATAAGGATCACTTAATGGATTGGGGCACCTGATCGACCCCGCTGATCGAAGTTGTTGATGCCCGTTCCGGTAGCGTGCCCTGGGGCCGCTGGTTGACCAGCGACCCCGTAGGGCCGCTAGTCGACCCGAACCTGCGCTACGGCCGGAGCTGCCGGTCCTACTTCGGGAACAGCGGCTGTTTCATCGGTATCGGAGTCAAAACTTTCGTCATCGAACTCCTCGGCCTGCTGCTCTCGAATCCGGTTCGGAAGAACTGCCACCGCAATCACTAGCGCTAGGCCGATGAATGCGGCCGAAGCGATGTAGCCAACGCTCATCGCGTCCACAAAGGACCGATTTGCAGCGTCAACTACGGTTGCTGCGACGTCTGACGGCAGGTTCTGGGTCACCGCTCCCACAGCTCCGATGCTGTCTCCGACGACTTCTGCCAGACCTTCTGGCACAACGTCCCTCACGGCGTCTGTCACTCTTGAGCGGTAGACGCCGGTGACGATGCTGCCGATCACGGCGACACCTAATGCAAAGCCCAACTCACGAGAGGTGTCATTCATCGCCGAACCGACTCCTGCGTCGTCGACAGGTACCGAAGCCATGATCGAATCTGTAAGCGCGGTCATGATCATTCCGGCCCCAAGCCCAAAGAGCGCGAGCCCAAGAGCAGGAATGAGGTAACCGCTATCGACCTCAAGCTGCGTGAACACGCCCATGCCTCCCATGATGATCAGAGAGGCGATAACCGAGATCGTCCGCGGACCAAGCTTTGCTTCGGTCTTGCTCGCGAAACCGGCGCCAATCATCATGGTCCCGGCGACCGGCATGATTGCCAGGCCTGCATATAGCGCGCTCTCCCCTTGCACAAGCTGGAAGTACTGCGTCAGGAAGAAAAACACGCCAATCATCGCCAGCATCAACAGCATGATCACCAGGAATGAGCCGGTGAAGTCACGTCGCTTGAAGTAGTGCAGTGGAAGCATCGGATGCGCGCTGCGGATCTCCACCACCGTGAAAACGGCCAGCAGAATTCCACCTATCACGAACGATCCGATGATCGGTACGGTCGTCCAGCCGTCTTCCCCACCCTGAATTATTCCGTAGACCACGGCGAGAAGACCCGTAGTTACCAACGCTGCGCCTGGCAGGTCAAGCGGTTGCTTCCTGCTGTCTTTCGACTCCGGTACGAACTGCAGACCTGCGATCGCCAGAACGACAACCGGTACGTGCAGCCAGAACACCGCTGACCAGTCGATCTGGTCGACGAGGAACCCGCCTGTTGCCGGACCCACGACGATTCCGAGCGAGCCAACCGCTGTCCAGACCGCGATCGCACGGGCTCGTTCAGCTCTTGGGAACACGTCCGTGATTATGGAAAGAGTTGCCGGGAGCACAAACGCGGCACCTATTCCCTGGACTCCGCGCATGATGATCAATGTTTCCGAATTAGCGGAAAGCGCTCCACCGACGGCGCCGATTCCGAACACCGCCATGCCTGCGGCAAGGGCACGTTTACGCCCATACCTGTCCCCAACAGTTCCTCCCAATAGCAATAATCCTGCCAGGAGTAGTGAGTACGAGTTCACCACCCACTGAAGAACAGAGTTTGTTGCTTCAAAATCCCTCGCGATGGCTGGCAGGGCAGTGTTCACCACTGTGCCATCGAGAAAGATCATGAATGTCGACAGCGACATGACGGCGAGAACGAGGTTCTTGTTGACCTTCCTGCCTCCTGCCGAGTGCTGTTCAGCCTTTTCTAGTGTTTGAGTTGCCATTTCCCTGATCCGTGAAATACCCTGGTTTTCCGTCCCTGACTTCATATAAACCGGCTAGCCGCCCTATTTTATTTTGAACACATCTCTCACTCCTCTTTCCTCTTCTTTTTGCTGATACCGGTGGGGCGCTGGTTGAAGCGGTCTCTAGCGTTTTCGAGCTAGTGACTAGTCTGAGTTGTCACTGGCGGGACGGCCATCAGGCCGCGTCCAGAACTTTCCTGTGAACAGGGCTTCTGCAACTTCAACCGCTGCGTCTATATCGTGGGTGTCTGGATCCCATGCAAGCTGCGCAGTCGCGCCAATCGAGATTGCAGCTACTACGAAAATGATCGCTTCCGGGTCCAGGTCCGGATTGATATCCCCAACTTCCTGGCTCTGCTTGACCATGGCAGGCATCCGCTCCCGCCATGGTTTGAACAGCTCTCGTTGTGAGTTCAGGACTCGCTCGTTTAGCAGCGCCTCGGCCCACAGGAACATAGCGACGCGGGTGTCAATATTTCCTGGAGTCTGGACATTCCGCTTGATCCCCTTATCCAGCGTCCTCATCCACTCCGGTAGGTCAGGCCGCGACTCCAGTGAATCCTCAAGTAGCTGCTCGTCTTCCTCGATCGACCTTTCTCTCAGAGCATCGATAATGTCCTCTTTGCTCTTGAAGTAGTGGTAAACCGCTCCACGAGACAGATCCGCCTCCAGCCTGATGTCGTCGAGCGAAGTTCCATGAATGCCAGATCGCGCGAAGCACTGAACTGCGGCGTCGATAATCTGCTGACGTCGAGCTTCCAGGTGCTCTTCACTGACTTTCGGCATTTCCGTCTCCGTTCTTCCGGCCTTGTAAGGCACCACGACACACGCATGCTTGGGTTGCCGCTGCCTGGTTGCAGATCTCAGGCGGCAAATCCTATATCAGGATCTTGTCTGTCGACGATGGCGAATCCATATGTTGGTCCACCCATCAGTACGCCGCCCGCAACCTTGACCACACTACAAAACCGGCCAGCCGGCCTTTTTACTTACAGGCATATGATGCACCGAATTTCGGAAGGATGCAAGTCCGGTTTTCTTAGAGCGTGCTACGGAGTGAGCAGCGCCGGATCAGACTTCGCAAAATCGACTACGCGGCGTCCTTGCGACCGAACCAGCCCTCTTTGCCGCAGCTTCCACAACGCGCTCTTGCCTGGGCAGAACCGGTGTGACTGCATGACGCACAGGTGAACTTCTCGTAAAGATTGAAAAGGGGTGAGTTCTTCGCACCCTTTTCCAACGCGAGGAGTCTTTCAACAAGAGGCCTAAGCGTTTCGAGGTCTATGTCGCTGGCAGATGTGACCTTCTCAGCTTTCAGGCGAGAGACCTCTTTTTCAAGTACCTGGATCTTCGCGATCGCGGCCTCAAGCGCGTTCAGGCGTCCGGATACGGCTCCGAGTTCAGCCTTTGAAGATTCCATGGCCGTTTGTGCGGCTTCCTGGGCAACTACACGTGCCTGCTCCTCGGTAATTCCGGTCCCACTTTCTTCAGTCTTGGGCATCTCTTTGTGAACAACTCCGGGTGGTGGTGTTACACCCGGTGGTGGTGGCGCATTCACCATTACCGGGGGTGGGGTTGGTGGAGCGGCGGCCGGCTCCGTGGTTTCTTCTTGACTCTCAGATAGGATTTCGACAACCGGCTCAGACTGAGAAGGTTTCTGGTCTTCCGCTGCCTCTGCGGCCTCATCGGACGGCACGGAATCAGGCTGCCCCGACTCTTGCGTGTCTTTTTCATCAGAGTCAGGCTCGTTAGCCGCAGGTGAATCCGCGACTACATCTTCAGGGATCTCAGAATCTTCTTCATCCGACGAATCGTCTTCGGACTCGGAAGGCTCCGCCGTAGCGTCGAGTTCAGCGACTTCCGCGTCGCCAGTCTCATCAGCATTCGCGGAAGCTGCACCAGGATTAGGTGCGTCGTCATCCACGGTTTCACCAGACGCCTGGGACTCCAGGAGTTCATCAATGGCGTCTTGTGACAGCACCTGGCTGTTTTCGTCCATGAAGATCTCGAATCGATTCAGAGCGGACGCGAACGCCTGCTCACACTACGTAGTCGTCTGATTCTGCATGTGCCAGTCACGAGTTGGCCCAGTGTTAACCCCTAACAGGGTGGATGCGTGCCGCCCGATGAAATTGGAGAGTGCAGACAGTTCGGGTCTCGGCGTGAGGGCTTCCAGGTCGATGAGGAACCGGTTGAACTAGGCGTTTACAGTGTCGGCACGAATACAGGCAACACGGTGTCCCGGTTCAAGTTCTCGCATCTCGGGAACCGCCAGCGAACAGTCTTCGATGGCGATAGGGCAGCGCGTATGGAACACGCACCCCGGTGGTGGAGCTATTGGGCTTGGAATGTCACCTTTTAGCACGATGCGGGATCTGCCGCGTTCGACTCTCGGGTCGGGTACCGGAACTGCTGATAACAGTGCCTGTGTGTAGGGGTGCAGTGGGTTTTCGTAGATCTGGCTGTTTTCGGCCAGCTCGACAATCTTCCCGAGATACATCACGGCTACGCGGTCGCTGATGTGACGGACGACAGAGAGGTCGTGGGCGATGAAGAGGTAGGCGAGGTTGAACTGGTCCTGTAGGTCTTCGAGCAGGTTAATGACCTGCGCCTGGATTGAGACATCAAGTGCAGAGACAGGCTCATCCAGGATGATCAGGCCTGGCTTCGCAGCAAGCGCACGGGCCACGCCAAGCCTCTGGCGTTGTCCACCGCTGAACTCATGCGGATAACGGTTCATCGTCCCGGGGTTCAGGCCAACAGTCTCCATCAGGTCAGCTACAGAATCGATGTACTCGCCCTTGCCGGATGTCAGTTTGTGAACCTTCAGCGGTTCGCCAACGATATTTCCAGCGGTCATTCTGGGGTTCAGGGCACCATAGGGATCCTGGAACACGATTCCCATCTGCCGTCTGACAGCTCTAAGAGCCGAGCCTTTAAGCGAGTTGACATCCTGTCCGTCAAACTCGATCGTTCCACTTGTCGCTTTTAGTAGCCTGATGATCGCTCTGCCGATAGTCGTCTTTCCAGATCCGCTTTCGCCGACCAGACCGAGTGTTTCACCGGGTTTGATCGAGAAGCTAACACCGTCTACGGCTTTAACAGCAGCAACTTGCCGTTGGAACACCAACCCTCGCTTGATCGGAAAGTGGACTTGCAGGTCGCGAACATCAAGCAGAGGTTTTGCAGCTTCGTCAGAAGCAGGTGGAACATTCACCTGTGGGTTATCGGTCACGGAAGTCATTGAGTCAGTGCCTTCATAGCTTCATCAACGCGCTCGTGCTCCCAGCAGGCGACCTGATGGCCCTCAACAGCATCTGAAATCGGCGGATCTTCTGTTTCACACCGCTCAACAGCGAACTTGCAGCGAGGTCTGAAAGCACAGCCGGTAATCTCTTCACCGGGATCTGGAATCTCTCCCGGGATCGGCTCGAGCTTTGAGCCCGCTTCTCTGTCCAATCGAGGGACGGAGTTCAACAGGCCCGCAGTGTAGGGGTGGCGTGTGTGGTGATATAGCTCTTCAGAGTCCGCTGATTCGCGGACCCGCCCGGCGTACATGACATTCACGCGGTCGGCATAGCGAGCGACCACACCCAGGTTGTGGGTGATGATCAGGAGTGCAGCACCGGCGCGTTCGGTGAGGCTCTTCATCAGCTCGAGGATCTGTGCCTGGATAGTCACATCGAGTGCGGTAGTGGCTTCATCAGCGATCAAGAGCTTGGGATCGCAACTTAAGGCGATGGCGATCATTACCCGCTGGCGCTGGCCGCCTGAAAGCTGGTGGGGATAGTCGCGGATTCTGTTTTCAGGATCGGGAATGCCGACCATCGCTAGCAGTTCGCTCGCTCGCCGCTGTGCCTCTCGGCCTGTCATCTTCTGGTGAAGTTCCAGCGGTTCAGTGATCTGACGCCCGATCGTTAGCACAGGGTTAAGTGAAGTCATCGGCTCCTGGAAAATCATGCCGATGTCCTTGCCGCGGACCTTGCGCATGTCCGACTCAGGGAGCGCCAGGAGGTCAGTGCCTTCGAATAGGACACGACCGCCGACGATGCGTCCGGGTGGACTCTGAATCAGCCGCATGATCGAGAGTGCCGTAACGCTCTTGCCGCAGCCGCTTTCACCGACAAGGCTGACGGTTTCACCAGGGTGAATATCGAACGAAACCCCGTTAACGGCACGTACGATGCCATCAGCAGTATCGAACTCGGTAGTGAGTTCTTCAACTGAGAGGAGCGGAGTTGCGCTGTTTTCTCGGCCTCGTGTTCCCATTGGTTGCTGGTCGTCTGTTCGATGTTGCCCTGACCACATGTACGCGAGACCCGGCCTTGCGGGTCTATTGCGTTATGAGCTAATTCGAACTAGTCAGGGCTGAAGGTTAGCCAGCGCTCAGATTCTGGTGACTCAGGTCTGATCGCCACACACCGGGTGAAACCTATATTTCTCCCGGCATCGAGCGAAAGCATATCTGCTTCCTCGGATGGAGCATGTTTCAGTTCGCTGTAGATGTTGTTCCACTCTCTCCAGTAACGCCATCCTTCTGGGAGCATGTCTGCCGTTTCGACATTCACCTTGCCAGATCTGTCTAGATGTCTTCGCCACCATCGCGGACTGTGGAACGTCCAGAAGTCCCAGTACCAGTAACGGTGGAGATGCTCAGGTGGATCGCCCTCGAACTCGTTCACCAGTCCAGGAACCACGAATCCGAGCCGCCCGCCACGCTTGATGAATGGCGCAAGGTGGCCGATGTAGGTTTCACTCGTGCCAAAGTAGTGATAGGCGTCCATTGAGACGACGACGTCGAAAAACTCCTCATCGAATGGCAGGTCGTGAGCTTCTGCGTGCACAGGATGGATCTGGCCGGAAAGGCCCGCCTCAGCAATTCGCTCGGCATTTTTTTCGGCATCAATCCAGAGATCGGTTGCCCATACTTCAGCACCAAACTCTCGTGCAAGGAAGATTGAAGTGGCGGCTTTGCCGCAGCCAAGATCGAGAACCTTCATATTGCTCTCGATAGTTAGTTCCTCCGTAAGGAACTCTGTAAGCCAGAGCGGGTTTGGCCCCATGGCATTGTCCAGCATCCATTCGAGGTCATAGGCGGCGGAACGCGGGAACCTCTTGTAGGCGGCGAGATCTTCGAATTTCAAATCGGATTCATCACTAGGTAATGGTCTCTCCAATAACCGAACCGATACCGTATGTCACCGCAGCGGCGATGCCGCCAACGAGCAGCATGCGAACGCCGCCCCAGAGAGTGTTGACACCGGATATCCAGGCGAGTCCGGCACCAACGGTGAGCAATGCGAGAGCACTTAGAGACGCGCTGATCGCCAGATTCACGCCCGAATCACCGAAGAAGTATGGGAATACCGGCACGATAGCGCCGATAGCGAACGCGACCATCGACGCGAATGCAGCCCCCCAAGGCGAGCCAAGATCGTCTCGATCCAGACCGAACTCCTCTTTTAGATGAGTGTCTAGCGCCACGTCTGGGTCGGTAGACAGCCTGGCGGCGACAAGCTTCGCCTCTTCTTTCGAGAGTCCCTTGTGCTCATAAAACTCGGCAAGTTCTGCCTCTTCCCGCTCAGGCCATAGCTGAAGCTCTGTCCGTTCCAGGCGCACGATGTTCTCGTAGACGTCCTTCTGTGAGCGCATGGAGATGTATTCGCCGGCTGCCATAGAGAACGCACCAGCCAGCAGACCGGCAACACCGGCAATCACGATGAAGTCGCCATCGCCTGTCCCTCCAACGACTCCCATGACAAGGCTGAAGTTGGAGACCAGGCCGTCATTAATCCCGAGCACTGCGGCTCTTAAAGTTCCGCCTTCACCTGCCAGGAACCCGCTTTCGTGATGATCCACAGGCTCCTCACCGGGATATGCCAGCCGACGAAGCGCGAGTTCCTGCTGTCGGGCAGCCTCGGCCATCATCGTCGGATCAGGTAGCCGGGATATCTCATGGAGATTCTTCTCATGTCCGCGGATCAGGAAACGAGCGATAAACACTGTCCCAATCATCTTCGCGGTGAGCCATAGCAACAGGGACGCCAGTCCGAGACGGGCAGGGCGCGTATCGTTGGTGGTCCGGCCGATCAGCTCAGCCCACTGCTCGGCGTGTTCGATCTCGTTATCACGCAGCAGTTGAAACACCCCGGCGCGCTCTTCGTCGGACTCCATTCGCGCCAACGCCCCGTAGATTGCAGCCGACCTGCGCGCCGACTTCAGGAAGTGGCGATAGATGGGCAGTTGAGACTTCGCGACAGCCAATGGGTGCTCCGTGGACGAAAATTCTGCTGGCAAGTGTCGATCATAGCGTGTCGTGCTCTCTGAAGCAGTCTTCATAGCCTGACGTTTTTCTCACGCCGTCGTTCTGGAAACTGTCAACGCCTGCTGTTCAATACTGAAACAGGCGTTACGTGCTCAATGGAGACTTTCCACGAATGACTTCTGCAACCCATGGTCAATCCAGCGACCTTGAGAGCCAGCACCGGCCAGACGAGATACGCCGCCGGATCGGCGCGAAGACTGTTCATTCCTATATGAGTGATGCTGTTTTGGGAGCTGTGGATGGAGCAGTTACCACGTTCGCCATCGTCTCCGGTGTGGTCGGTGCTGAACTATCGTCCAGCATCGTTCTGATCCTCGGAGTTGCGAACCTGCTCGCCGATGGATTCAGCATGGCCGTGAGTAACTACCTGGGAACCCGGACGGACGCCGAGACGTTGCAGAAACACCGTGCCGAAGAGAACCGCCAGATAGATGTGGTCCCGGACGGCGAGATTGCAGAGGTCAGGGAGATATTCCGACAGAAAGGCTTTGAAGGTGATGTGCTGGATGACATCGTAGAGGTCATCACATCAGACCGAGAACTATGGGTGGATACGATGCTGCAGGAAGAGCATGGACTCCAGCTTGAGGGACCGTCGGCGACAAGGGCTGGAGGCGTCACGTTTGCCGCATTTGTCGTAGCCGGTGCGATGCCACTGCTGTCGTTCGCAATAGAGGCGGCATTCCCTGGTTCTGTCGGAAACGAGTTTGTCTGGAGCGCCGTCATCACTGCGGCGACATTCTTCACCGTCGGTGCACTCAAAGCCCGATTTGTCGAACGGCACTGGCTCCGTTCAGGACTTGAGACTCTATTTATAGGTGGCGCGGCGGCGGCGTTGGCATTTGGAGTAGGCTTCGGACTCAAAGGACTTGCATAAGTGTCCACGGACAATGTTGCAGAAAGCGTCTTTGGTCCGGTTGCCGAACTCTACGAGCAGGCCCGGCCAGAGTATCCGCGCCAGGTGGCAGTGGAGGCGTTGGCGTGGGGTGGAATCGACGCTGATGGCTCAGTCCTTGAGATCGGTTGCGGAACGGGGAAGGCAACGCGCCTGTTTGCCACGTTCGGCCATGACCTGACGGCGCTTGATCCTTCGCCCGGGATGCTGGACGTGGCTCGCAGAGTCTGTAAAGATTTTCGAAATGTCCGGTTCGTGGAGTCGAAACTTGAAGACTGGGATTCGCCAACCGCGCAGTTCGACCTGGTGTATTCAGCGATGGCGTTCCACTGGATAGATCCCAAGACAGGCATACCGAAGATCGGCGAAGTGTTGAAACCTGGTGGTGCGCTTGCTGTGATCTGGCACAGAACCCGGCACGAGGACACGCCACTGCGACGAGCCATCAACGCGGAGTACCAGCGGTATGCACCGGACCTGAACTCTCCTGCTCCGGGCAAACACGGCATGTCCGCCGCCGAGTTGATCGAATCCTCGGGTCTGCTCGGGCCCATTGAGCGAAAGAGCTATTCGTGGGAGAAGGAATACGATGCCGAATCCTGGACGAAGTATCTCATGACCACCTCAGACCACCGATCGTTGCCAGCGGACCGGCGAGATCAACTGCTATCCGGGATCCGCAATGCGATTGACGCTCATGGTGGCCATTTTCACTCCAGCATTGAGACTCAATTGATTCTCTGCCACAGGATCTGACAGTCGGCTAAAGCGCACCGTCGATGATTACGTCCAGCACGGCAGGTTCGCCCGACTTGATCGACTCGTCCAATGCCTTCGCAAAGTCGTCCGGTCTCTCCACCCGCTCGCCACGCAAGCCGTACGCTTTCGCCTGTGCAACGAAGTCGATCTCTGCCGGGAAGTCGAAACCGAAGTAGTGGTTCGGCATCGGCATCCCGTTCAGGCGGTGATAGTGGTTCATGTTGACCTTCAGCACCCGGTAGGACGAGTTGTTGCACATCACGTAGACGACCGGGATGTTGCTGTTGACCGCGGTATAGAGGCCCTGGATTGTCATCATGGCCGAGCCATCACCGATCACGCCGACAGTTGGGCGGTCCATGTTCCCGAGCTTCACGCCAAGCGTTGCTCCGACACCCCAGCCGATCGCCTGTCCGCGGCAACCGTAGTAGGAGCCCGGCGTTGATGGCTGCAGTGCCTCGAAAACGAAGCCTGCTGAGCTGACACCGTCGTTGAACACGACCGTCTCCTCGGGCATCGTGTCGGCCATCACCTTACCCATTGCGGCTGCAGTCATGGGCGAACTGCTCATGCCTTTCGCGGCCAGAGACTCGAACGCCGCTTTACGAGCAGCCGACTCCTGCGCCGCTTGCTCAGCCCGGCCTTTGGCAGCCTCGATCTGCGAACCTGAAAGCGTCTCCGACAGCTGATCCGCAAGTTGGCTGAGCGCAACACCGGGTGCGCCGATGATTCCGAGGTCAGTCGGCTCCGACTTGCCAATCTCGCCGGGGTTAATGTCGATGTGAATTAGCTTCGAATCTGCTGCAACGAACTGGCCGGGCTGGAAGAAGAAGTCTTCGAATACAGGGCAGCCAGCAGCGACGATCACGTCTGCGGCGCGTACTGCGTCGACCGCTTCCTGAGTTCGCATGTTTAGACCGCCCTGCCAGAGCGGGTGCGACGCCGGAAAGTTCATAGAAGTGGAGTTGTGGCCGTACGCCTTCATGCCCGCAAGCTCGGCCAGCCGCACAGCGCCATCTGCGCCTCCGTATTCGGCGACGCGATCTCCCACGATCAAGATCGGACGATCTGCGCCGGCGATCAGATCGCAGGCTTCTTCCACCGCGTTTTCGTCAGCGGTTGGCAGTGTTCTGACCTGGCTGGATGGGAGGATGTCGATGTCTGCGACGTCGTCGAAGGCGTTGGCAGAGACCGATACGAAGACCGGTCCTGTTGGAGCCGTACGAGCTTCCTGAAATGCGCGTCGGATCACCGATGCCATCTGCTCTGCGTGCGTGATCTCGGTACTCCACTTGGCAAACGGTCGAGCCATCTCTGCAAGGTCGCTCCGGCCGGCCGCCATCTTGCGGATGTCCTTGTTCCCTGCGGTCAGCACCATCGGCGTGCCCGAATACTTCATGTCGATCATCAAGCTCAGGCCGTTTGCCATGCCGTTGTCGATATGCAGACTCACCAGAGGGACCTCTCCGGTCGAGCGCGCATAACCTTCTGCCATGCCGACAGACACGCCTTCTTGCAGCACAAGGTAGTAGCCGATGTCCGGATAGTCCGGCATCATGTCCATCATGGGCGCCTCGCTTGTGCCGGGCTGGCCGAACATGTGCTTAACGCCTTCGGCCTGGAACATCTTCAGCAGGGCGTGCTTACCGGCAAGTTCTGGCATCTTTTTGTTTCCTGATAGCGGGGTTGGCGGATTGAGGTTATGAGGACGAGTTTGGTCAATGGCGCCGTTATTGTGCCACCGTCAGACCTAGAAGGGTGACGGGTCGGTGTGTGTCGCTACCCTTCGCTGGCCGCCTTAAGTAGCTCTTCGTGTACGCGGGTTGCGACGATCTCCAGTTCACCGGGCTGGATGTTGAGCGGGTCGATCCAGATGTCGCGGTCGCCCATGTAGCCGGAGAAGACGTAGACTCGCTGGTCTCCGAGCATGAGGCGTCGTGCTATTTCGGGTCCGTTTGGACCGCGCCATGAATCAGTTAGCTTGATGACGGCGTGCGGGATGTAGTGGTCGTAGTTGTGCTCGATCGACACAGCGATTCCCGGCACTTCGGCTATGCGGTCGACGACTGCCTCCATGTCGGCTCGATAGCGTGCTGTCTCTGCCTGCTCGTCCTCGTCTACGAACGCACCTAGTGCGGCGATCAGGCCAGCGATCTCTTCCTTCGAAACCTTCTGGGCGCGTGCGACCGTGGCATTGGGTGCGTTGACCAGCCGGGCATATTCGACCCATTCAGGCTTGCCGATCAAGAAACCGGTGCTCTGCGGTCCGCGCACCGCTTTGCCGCCGGAGAAGGAAACAAGGTCAGCACCTTCTGACACGAACTTACGCAGGTTGTCACGTGGTGGCAGCATCGACGCACCGTCGGCAAGCAGCGGAAGACCGTGGGCATGTGCGATCTCTGCGGCTTTTCTGAGTTGTACTGTGCCCCGGTTCTTGAGCGGCGACTCCAGGTGGATTACTGCCGCGGTGTTGGGCGTGATCGTGGCTTCCAATTGCTCAGGCGTGCAGCCCGCGTCATCACCGGCTTCTACAAACTTCGCACCGGACGTCAGGTAAAGGTGGTCATAGACAAATCGGTGCCGTTTCTGGATAACCAGTTCGTTGGGAATGCCTGAAGTGTCAGGCAGCCGCGAGATGATTTCGGAATCACCCTTGGACAGTGCCGCCGCTGCCTGGATCACAAGGCCACCGGATGCTCCGCTGGTGATCGTGGCCGCTTCAGCACCGATCAGATTGGCTACCTCTTTACCAGCAGCTACCAGCATCTCGTCCATGTTGACGAAGACCTCTGACATCGCCGTCATGGCGTCGATTGCTTCCTGTCTCGGGCGACTGCCAGAGTGCTTGGTGTTCGGTCCGCCTGCGTTGATGATCGGCTTCACGCCGAGAAGCTCGGCTATCTGCATGCCAGAGATCTGGCTGACAGTGGACATTCGGTGTAGCTCCCGTACTTACAGGTGACGGCGACGAGTTGACCGAGATTCTACGCCGCGAGACCGAGCCTCAGGAGAGCGTCGCCGTTTTGTGTGCTGCAATCCAGTCTTCGTCCAGCGCGAAGCCGAGACCAGGTCCCATTGGAGCGTCGAGTACACCTCGTTCGTTGAGCAGGATCTCGTCCTGAACACCCCATTGGTGGGCGGCCAGCGGCAGCCAGTACTCAAAGTAGTCGCAGTTGGTTATGGACATGATGACGTGCAGGTTGGCTGCATTTAGCAGAGTGTTTCCAGCAAGCCCGATCTCGCAGTTCATGCCGAAGCCTTCGAGCAGGCCACATAGCTTCTTGAGACCGGTGATCCCGAGCTTGCGAGTCGTGCCGCGGACGATGCGCGGGTAACCGAGCTTCACGTAGTGGGCCGCCTCCCTGAACAGGAAAGGCGCGGTATCGCTCATAGCAAGTGGGGTATCGAGTCGGCTGCTGAGTTCACGTATCGCCTCAAAGTCGTTCCACAGCACCGGGTCCTCGAACCAGTAGAAGCTGTTGTCGTCCAGTGCCCGCCCAATCTCAAGTGCCTTACGCAGGTCATAGCCGTTATTGGGATCGAGCATCAGCGTCAAATCGTCACCGACCGCATTGCGCACCTCCGTGACCATCTCGACGACGCCACGCGTCGACATTGCGCCGGGATGAATCTTGTACGCGGTGAATCCCTCGGCCTGTAGCTGCTTACCCTCGTCCACGAAACCAGCCGCATCAGAGTGGCGCGGGGGATAGGTCGCGTAGACAGGCGTTTCGTAACGCGCAGTGCCCAGAAGCTGGTGAATTGGCAGATTCGCTGCCTTGCCAGCAATGTCCCAGAGGGCGACGTCCACGCATGACCATGCAGCATGGACTGGGGCACCGTGGCCACCGATAGACTCCAGATCCGACCACAGCTTCTCTCGCTCGCTAACTTCGGTTCCAACTATGCGCGGAGCGATGTCTTGCATGATCCGATCGAACAGGCCATCTGCATTTCCGGCGCGATCGCCGACAGTGCACTGACCTTCAATACCTTCATCGGTCTGGATACGAAGGACGCCGTTGCGCACCGTCCCGCCGATACCGCCGCGGTGGTCTTGAATGCGGACGTTCGGCACTTCTCGTTCAACGACGTCGATGGTGACGGCGGTCACTTTCATACTGATTCTGCCCTCCGATACGAACTGTTCTTGCATGGATTCTCAACGGTGATGCGAGGGTACACGCCTCGGGTGTAAGCGGAACGCGTCACTGACTTGGTATTGACAGGCATCTAGGGCTCGGTCACTCTGGCGAGCCTGACAACCCGGCTAATCCTCCCACTCGCATCTGGTTATGACCTCAACTTCACTCTCCGTCAGCAAGCTGTCTGAAATCAAGAATCTCCTTACCGAAAAGGTCGAAGGGAGCAGCACTCCTGGGGCCGCTCTCGGGATCGTGCAGAACGGAGAACTTGCCGAGTTCATTGGGGTCGGAGTTACAGATCTCGAATCAGGAAGTGCTCCCACTGTCAGTTCCATCGCACGCGTGGCTTCAGTGACAAAGACGTTCACGGCCACGGCGATCATGCAGTTGAGAGACTCGTCACTGCTTGCTCTCGATGATCCGTTGCTGCTCCACATTCCTGAGTTCACGGTTGCACAGGCAGTTTCGGCACCGCTGGAGGGCGTCACGATTCGCCGCATGCTGACCCACCACTCTGGCCTCAGCACCGAGCACCCTGACCTCGACTGGAACACGCCGAACTTTCCAACACTCGAGCATGTAATGGATTCGTTGGAAGAGATCCAGGTTGTGATACCGCAGGACACGCAGTGGAAGTACTCGAATCTTGCGTACTGCCTGCTTGGTGAGGTCGTTTCACGACTTTCTGGCAAGCCTTACATGGACTACGTGCATGACGAGATCATCTCGCCGCTGGGGCTTGAGAACACTGCGTTTGATCTGTCACCGGAGCAGTCCGCACTCAGGATGACCGGATACAGTCCACCGTTGCCCGGTGAAGCTGATGTACGGGTTGCTCCATACGGTCACCTGAACGGGTTTTCTGCTGCCGGGCAATTGCAGACGAACGTGGAAGATCTTGTGAAGTGGATCGGATTCCACACGGGTGATGGATCTGGGAGCGTGTTGTCAAAGCAGTCTCTGACTGAAATGCGCAGGCCGGTCTACATCGCCGACGACTGGTCGAACGGGCAGGGCCTTGGCTGGCGTGCGGTTCGTAAGGGCGACCATGTCTTCTGGAACCATGGCGGCGCGGTGCACGGCTTCTCAACCAGCGTCTTCTTCAACGTTCCAACGAAGACCGGTGTGATCCTGTTGGTGAACATGTGGCCGGTCTCATGGAACGCTGATTTAGCGTTAAAGATAGCCGGAATGCTGGTTGGTGACACTGCTGAACTGCCTCCTGAAGCATTGGAGTCAGCTGCTTCAAGGCGTGACAGTGTTGCGACTGACTACAACGGCAGATACTGGGCTGAACCAGGGCTGCCCCTGGAGATCTCTGGCATTGAGAATGGCCTGGAGTTTTTGTCACCTGACAAAGGGTCGATCAATCTGCACGCGCCAGCCAGGCTTCAAAAGACTGACGAACCTGACACCTTTGTTGTTTCTAACGGCAGGGCAGCAGGGGAGACAGTTTCGTTCGAGCGCGGCGACTCGGGCGTGGTCAACGGGTTCAACCTCGGTGGATTCAAGTACAGAAAACTTGGGTAAACACAGGAGCAGCGCGACCTGTATCGGAAAAGAAGGTAACTGAAATGCCATCCGTCTATGAGATAGCTGACAGATTTGTCGAGACCTACGCCGCCCTGAGCCCGATCGGCGCAACCTACATGGGCGTGCCGGGCTATGAAGACCAGATGAACGACTTCTCACCGGTAGGTGCGGAGGCGATGGCTGCCGCGGAACGAGCAGCTATCAGAGAGATGGAAGCAGCGACACCGGCAAATGATCGAGAAAGGGTCTGTCGGGACACCTTTCTCGAAGAACTGCGTCTGGGTGTTGAGCAGCATGAAGCAGGTGAGCACCTGCGAGGACTGAACATCCTCCACAGTCCGGTGCAGTCGACCCGATCCATCTTCGACATGATGCCGCAGGAGACTGAAGAGCACTGGTCGAACATTGCTTCCCGAATCGAGAAGGTTAGCGAGGCACTGGACAGTTACAAATTGTCGATGCGGCTTGGCGCGGATGGCGGAAAGGTTGCTGCTAAGCGACAGGTGGTTGGAACTGCTGAACAACTCGACACGTGGGTTGGCTCAGATGGCGATGATTCGTTTATGTCTCGACTGATTGCAGGTTTCGATTCGTCGAAGCACGGTGGATCAGCACTCAAGCAACGACTCGAAGCAGCCGCCGCAAACGCGACCGAATCGTTTGCAGCTTTCGCCACTTTCCTCCGTGACGAGTACCTTTCTGCCGCAACCGAACAGGACGGCGTCGGCAAGGAACGATATTCGCTTGCTGCGCGCAGCTACAACGGAATTGAGCTCGATCTTGAAGAGACGTATCGGTGGGGCTGGGAGCAGACGAAGTGGGTGCGTTCGGAAATGGAAAAGACCGCCGGCAAGATCCAGTCGGGTGCTTCAGTGGCAGAGGCGGTCGAATTCCTTGAGACCGATCCTACCCGTGCCATTAACGGTGTGGATGAGTTCAGGCAGTGGATGCAGGACCTGCAGGACGCCACCATAGAAGACTTTGACGGCAAGCACTTCGACCTTGATCCCCGTGTCCGGGAGATCGAGGCGATGATTGCTCCACCCGGTGGCGCCCTGGCTATGTACTACACAGGGCCGTCTGAAGATTTCTCACGGCCCGGTAGGACCTGGTATCCGACTGGCGGCAAGACGGCGTTCCCGATCTGGCGCGAGGTCTCTATCGCTTACCACGAAGGTGTGCCCGGACACCATTTCCAGATCGCGACCAACCTGACGCTTGCTGATGAACTGTCACGCTACCAACGACTAATGGCAGGGACGTCTGGCTACGTCGAAGGCTGGGCGCTCTACGCAGAACGCCTGATGGGTGAGCTTGGCTATCTGGAGAATCCTGACTACTACATGGGCATGCTGGACGCTCAGGCACTACGGTCAGTGCGAGTGGTTGTAGACATCGGTATGCACCTCGGACTTAAGATTCCTGCCGACTCAGAATTCCACCCGGGCGAGGTTTGGAACGGCGATCTTGCACTCGAGTTCATGAGGGACAGGGTTCACTTTCCGGCTGACTTTGTAGCCAGCGAGGTCGACAGGTACCTTGGCCTGCCTGGACAGGCGATCAGCTACAAAGTAGGCGAACGAGTCTGGCTTGAGGCGAGGGAAGCCGCGAAGTCGAAGGCTGGTGTTGATTTCGATCTAAAGAACTGGCACAACGCCGCACTTAGACTCGGACCGATGGGGCTGGCGCAGATGAAGCGCGAGATGAGCGGCCTGTAGCTGAAGAATTCCATCTTCGGTCGCCAAAACCCGATAGACTGCCGCAATCTGCTGTGATCTGACCGCAAGAGTACGGAGACCCACCATGACGACCTCCTCGACGAATGGCTCCCACGCCGACAACGAACTCGAATTCAAAGGCGTGTTTCCGGCGCCACCGACGCCGACCTCCGAAGACGGATCAGTCAACGAAGCCGCGTTGCGGGCACTACTGGAAGACAACATCGCCAACGGAGTCGGTGGCTTCTGGATGGCTGGCAGCACAGGTGAAGGACCAATACTCACTGAGGAGCAGCGAGAGACGGTTGCACGAGTGTCAGGCGAAGTCACGCAGGGCAGGGCGTTGGCGATCATGCACGTCGGTGCGATAAGTACCGCGAGCGCTGCTAAAGCGGCTAAGCAGGCTAAAGACTACGGCTGTGCTGCGATCTGTTGCGTGCCTCCGTTCTTTTTCCGAAGCTCGGAGAAATCCCAGATTGAGCACTACAAGGCGGTGGCAGACGCCGCTGACGGGCTCCCTTTCTTTGTCTACAACCTGCCGCAGCTCACGCAGGTCGAAACAGTTCCAGATCTAATGGAAAAGTACATGGCTGCTGTACCGTCCATCGTTGGATTGAAGCACTCTGCTGCGAATTTCGGCGACATCCGGACCTTCGCTAACATGGGCCTTAAGTGCTTCTCTGGCAATGGTGCTCTACCGCTGCCATCACTCACGATGGGAGCCGTTGGAACCGTCGACGCTCCACTTTCGATCGCACCATGGCATTACTCGGAGCTGTTTGCTGCATGGGAACATGGCGACATGGAACGGGCCCAGGAACTGCAAGACGGAGTCGGCGAGATCGTGGACATTGTCCGCATGTTCGGCGCCCCTTCCGACGTAACCAAGGCGATCCTGTCAGAGAGACTCGGCATCGACTGCGGTCGTTCTATACCTCCTGTCGAAAGACTGACCGATGAGCAGCGTGAGCAGGTGCTTGAGCGAGCCCGCGCGCTCGGCCTGACAGAGCAACACGCGACGGTCGGAGCCTGAAACAGCGTCAGCTACCCCGCGTTACGGCACCGTCTCCGAAGCGCTCTCGAGCTTTGTCGACTGCGGTACTGATCGCGCTGTCTTTCTGTGGACTGTCATCAAGTAGCGAAAGCTGGGCCATAGGCTCACCCAGGCCACCGACTGCCACGCCAAGCAGACGAACAGCACCGGACCGCTCACGCAGGGTCTTTTTCAGGAGTTCGTGCACCGTCATAGTTATTACGTCGTCACCGCCTGAGGATTGGGAGAGCGTGGCTTGTCTTGTGACCGTCGCAAAGTCCGGGTAGCGGAGCTTCAGACCGACGTTTCGGGCATGCATGCCTGAACGCCTGAGCCTGCGGCCAACCCTTTCGGAAAGCCGCTGTAACACCTTCTCCATTTCGTTAGGATCAGCAACGTTCTCTGAAAAGGTAGTCTCCGCGCTGATCGATTTCGACTTGGCGCGTTCTCTTACCGGTGAGTTGTCTATCCCGCGCGCTCGAAGCTGCAACCAACCCGCGACGTTTGGGCCAAGGGCTCTGCGGATTGGACCGACCGGATGTGACGCAAGTTGGCCAAGAGTGTCGATGCGGAGAGTGGCCAGTGCCTCGGCAGATTTCGGGCCAATGCCCGGCAATGCACGCACCGGCTGAGGTGCCATGAACGACTCGACCTCATCGGGCTTGACCTCGAACACTCCGTCCGGCTTTGCTTCTTCCGACGCCATCTTGGCCACGAGCTTGCTTGGTCCAATGCCGATCGAGACAGTGATCCCGACCTCTTCCCGAGTGAGCCGCCGGATCTCCTCCGCCACTTGAATGGGCCGACCAAAAAGTCGCTCGGAACCCGTCATGTCGAGGTAGGCCTCGTCGATCGACACGCCTGCAACAACAGGTGTGAAGCGTTCAAGGATGGCGAAGAACCGCTTGCTGAACTCGCTGTACTTCTCGCGGTTGCCACGCAGATATACAGCCTGCGGGCAGCGGCGGCGCGCTATCGCCATGGGTTGAGCGGAGTGAACGCCGAACTTACGCGCTTCATAAGAGGCTGTCGCTACAACACCCCGGTTGCCAAGACCTCCAACGATCACAGGTTTGCCGATCAGCGACGGATCAAGTACCCGCTCTACAGCGACGTAGAAAGCATCGAGATCGGCATGAAACACGACACGATGTTCGTGCGTTTCGACTCGCTGTGGCTGAGATGTAGGCGCTGTGCCCATCCGCCGATTCTACAGTCGCTCACGGAGAAGGACTGACTTCGTCTGACACTCGCCATGAACTTGCGATTTGCAGCTGACAGACGGCTATCAGGTGAAGCGGGGAGGGCTAGCGTTCCAACCAAGTTCTTCGTCAGCGAGTATCGCTTCGTAGTCGATGAATACTTCGGTTGGTAGTCCGGTGCCTTCGTCAAATTCCGCTCTGATTGAGTTGGCGCGACGGTCAATCGCATCTTGCAGCCGATTAAATAGACCTTCGACAGTTTCGAAGCTGTCTCTGAACTGCTCAGACACGGGTTGACCTGATTCAACCCGGATAACTCGATCCACCTTTCCGTCAACGACGAAGATGCGCATGGTTTCGACATACTCCTGGACGCAGAAGCACTGCCAGTTGAATGTGTAGGAATGATTGACTCCTTTAGAGAAGGCGGTGGTTCCCCACAACTCTCGCGCATCATCTAGCTGAATCTGAAGTTCCGCGTGAACGTCGATCGGCTCAAGATCTTCGACAAAGAATGCTTCCTCATCATCGAACAGGTTGATGATCGGGTTGATACTGACCTTTGTTGGATGGCCGTTGTCGGTGTCGAACTCGAGCTCGGCAAACTCGGGATCGCGGTTCAGCTTCTCCGATATCCAGTTGAACAACTCTGGGATAGTCATAATGGTTACATTGCTGTCATCGACAGGCTGTCCGGTCTCAACGCTTGTCGCGCTAAATACCTGGCCACCGCGGACCTCGATTCTGATTGGCGCTGTGATGCCTGGTGGGCAGAAGCACTGACGACTTAACACGAACTCATAGTTGTCGTAGCCAGAGTCGATCCATAGGTCGGTGGCGTCAGCGAGACGCCGTTTCAGTTGATCCACGTCAACCTGTCCGGTGCCGATACGGAAGTTAGTCACCTGGAATCCCGACTCATCATCAATTGCACCGACAATCCAGTCGACTGACGCGCTAATCGGGTAGCCGAGATCCCTTTCGAATTCAGCCGAGAGCACGTTGCCGGCATCTGTATCGAGTCCTTGCTGGATCCAGTCAAACAGACCATCGACGGTCAGATGTGGCAAGAAGCTCGAATCATCGCGAGGAGCACCTGTTACAGGATCTGTTGTGCTTACGATCTCCGAACCGCTCACCTCTATTCGAGTGGAGACGCCTGAGTTAGGGCAGAAACAGCTCCAGGCCAGGTCAAAAGTGTATGAAGGCGGCCTGTTGCTTAGCCACTTTTGCCGAGCTGAACCCAGAGCCGACTGAATCTCAGAATGGCCAGGTGTCTCGGTCGGTACAACGCTGGTCGAGGTCGGTGTTTCGGTGCTTCCGGGTGCAGGGGTAGGCGTGGGAGTCTGGGTTGCAGGACCCGATGTAGGTGTTGCGGTTGGCTCAGACGCTGAATTGTCCGAACCGCATGCGACTGCGACCGCAGCCAAAGCGAGCGCTGCGATGATTACGAATCTGGAGCGGCTAAGGGGCCTCATAAAAACCATCTCTGTCCTTGGTTGATCTGCCGGTTGCGGTCCTGCATTTACTAAGACGGTGAATCAGCCTGCATTGTTCCATTCTCCGCAAGCTTCGATCTCACTCAACAGAAGGTGCGATACTGGTTCGCACGAATTTACTGATTGCAGCCTGGTGGAACGACTGGAGTGCGAATTGACCGACAGGCCACTTATTGGAATAACGATGGGCGACCCTTCTGGAATTGGCCCGGAGGTCGTTGCAGCGGCCCTTCAGCAAAGAACACTATATGACGGGATGCGCCCCTTTATTCTTGGCACCGTCAAAGACATGGAACGGGCCCTGGGAGTTGTCGGCGCGAACGATCGCGTTGTGGCGATAGAAGATCCCTCCAGCGCTGCCGGCAAGCCAGGTGTCATCGAGGTACTCTCTACCGGCGGTTTCGAGGACGTGCAGTTCCCAGTAGGTGAACTATCTGCTGAGTCCGGCTCGGCGTCACACCACTGGGTCGAGACCGCAGCGAAGATGTGCCTCACTGGCGAAATCGCTGCCATGGTCACTGCGCCAGTCAACAAAGAGGCATGGCAGATTTCAGGCAGCCCGGACCTGGGTCACCAGGAGGTTTTCAAGCGACTTACCAACGCCCAGACCGTTTACACGATGCTTGTCAGTGGCAAACTGCGCTGCATGCACCTTTCGACGCACAAGCCGCTGATCGAGGCTTGCAAGTTCGTCACCACCGAGAACATCCTCACAGCCACGCGTATTACGCATGAGGCATTCACCAGCTGGGGATTCAAGAGCCCGAGAATAGCGGTGGCCGCGCTCAATCCCCATGCCAGTGACAATGGCCTGATTGGAGATACCGAAGCAAAGGAGATCAAGCCTGCGATCGATGCAGCAGTAGCTGAGGGAATCAATGCAACTGGCCCCCATCCGGCGGACTCAGTTTTCAACCAGGCACTTGCTGACCGTTTTGATGTTGTTGTGGTCATGTACCACGACCAGGGGCATATAGCGATCAAAGTCCACGGATTCGAGGAGAGCATCAGCGTCAACCTCGGCATTCCTTTTATACGTACCTCGGTAGACCACGGCACGGCATTCGATATCGCCGGTCAAAACAAGGCTGAAGCCACGAGCATGGTCGAGGCGATGAAGCTTGGTTCTGCTCTGGCGGCGCGCAAGGGCATCGCATAATCTCACCCTGAAACGTTTCGCAGTCTTGCCGAATACGTCGGTTTTCTACACTTGGCCTGAACAGCAAGAGTAGAGTTGAATGTTTTTACGTAAATGCAATCCACCCGTTGCGGGCTGGATAAAACAGAACATGCACTTGAATGTGCAGATGACGCAGAAAAAACAATGAAGCTGGGATTCATAGGTGGTGGTGTGATGGCGGAAGCCATCATTACCGGAATACTCGATTCAGACCTGGACGCCACCGTCTCGGTCGGTGAACCTGTTGCAGTTCGACGGGAGGCACTGGCCAAGCACGATGGCCTGACAGTTGCTGACGACAACGTTGAGGCTATCGACGGCGCAGACATGGTCGTTCTGGCCGTGAAGCCGCAGCAATTCGACAGCGTAGCTGAGTCACTCGCAGATGCCTTGAAGCCGGAGCAGACCGTGCTCTCAATTATGGCTGGCACCAAGATGCACTCGATCGGTCTTAAGCTGAATCATCGCAGGCTGATACGCGTTATGCCGAACACACCAATGCAGGTGCGACAGGGCATTTCGGCTTGGACTGCAACCGATGACGTGCCTTCTGACGTAATCGAATTCACAGGAAAGATGCTTAAGTCGCTTGGTGATGAGCTGAAATTCAGTGATGAACGCTACGTGGACATAGCGACCGCACTCAGCGCCAGCGGGCCAGGTTACGTTTTCATGTTTATCGAATCGCTCGCTGACGCCGGCGTGAAGCTTGGACTCCCTGTGCACGTGGCACGGCACCTGGCCAGACAGACAGTGTTCGGCAGTGCAGCACTGGCCAAGGAGACCGGCAAGCACCCAGCAGAGCTACGAAACATGGTTACTTCTCCCGGTGGTACCACTGCTGCTGGACTTCATGCGCTTGAAGAAGGCAACTTCAGAGCGACGGTCATCAACGCGGTGGAAGCGGCATTCCTGCGCGGCGAAGAACTCTCGGAAGGTAAGTGATGGACGCTGCGACCATTGTTGGCGTCATTGCCCTGATGCTGGATGCCCTGGCGTTCCTGCTGGTGGCACGCGCTCTCGTTTCGTGGTTCCCGGACCTTCGACGGCACCAGATCGTTCAACTTCTCTATGACGTGACAGATCCGATCATGGAACCAATCCGACGAATCATTCCACCTGTGGGGATGCTCGACTTGAGCGTGATGATCACAGTGATTGGACTGTTTACGCTTTCAAATCTTCTGAGAGCCTCTGTCTGATTTCCTTAGTCGAAAGATCAGGCACCTCAAGGGTCTTGCTGCGGGATGTCGCACCGCGGATGATCTGAATGCCTGATGGCGCAACACCCAGTCTCTTTGCGATTAACTTGATAACTGCTGCGTTGGCTTTGCCATCCGTGGGCGGAGCTGTGACGCGCACCTTCAGGACATCTTCAGCAGACAGTTCACCGATCTCGTTGCGAGACGCTCTCGGTTGAACGCGTATGTGGAGAATTGCCAAGTCCTGAAATCAACCGTTCGTAGGGCGAAGGGTTACTTCGCCGGCTGAAACCGGCCATGCACGACCATTTTCGTCACGGACTATCAACCGTCCAGACTCGTCCACATCTTCAGCTAGTCCAAATAGCGGTGTGGCACGTTGGCTGGCGGATGTAAATCTCACCTCAACGAGTTGACCGAGCGTCTCCAGCCTGTCTCTCCAGGCCGGTACAACGGTGCCTCCGGACTTTACGTCTTTGTAGTAACCATCAATCCGGCCTAGAAGATCTTCCAGCAGTTCAGTTCGATCGAACTCAGTGCCCACAATGTCCCGCATGCTGACTGCGGCGACACCGTCGAGGTCCCGATTCTGCATGTGCGAATTAACGTTCAGGCCGATTCCAGCGATCACGGCGAGAGCATCGCCTTGGGACGACTCGAGTAAGATCCCTGCGATCTTAGTCCCGTTGAGCCGAACATCATTCGGCCACTTGATTGTCGTCGATTGACCACACCGTTCCTGGACGATCTCGGCTATCGCCAAAGCAAGCAGCATGTTGATCTCCCCTGCGATTGCGGGACGGGGCCGGAACAATACCGAAAACAGCAGGTCTTCGCCGGGTGAGGATTGCCATTTTCTCTGGTGCCTTCCTCTGCCTGCGGTCTGTTCGTCGGCCGAAAGTACCAGCCCTTCAGGTGCGCCTGATGCAGCCAACTGTGCGACATCGTCCATAGTTGAGCGGGTCGATGCCACTGACTGAACTTCATGTCCGATCAATTTGCCGGTACTCAAGCGTTCTGCTGATCGCATCGGGCCGTTGCAAGGGGTCATATGCCAGAGGCTCTCAAGTGCTGGTGGGTGTTTGCACTCATTGCTACTTGTAAGAACTGCGTTGGAGTTCGGAGGGCGTGCGGCATACCGTTACGAATGATGTGAGGAAAAGCCGGCCCCAATATTCGGGATCGCTGGCAACTCAGTGAGCCGCATCGGGCGAGTGCCCGAATGCCGGGACCGGTACACAGGGAGACCGAAAGATATGGCCCAGCAAAGACGATCTAAGGCCAGCATCCTGAACGAGTTTACTCCGTTTCCGTCAGACAACGCCTCTGCCGAGGCTGCCTGGCGACAGGCTCTGCTGCTGAGAGAGCTCTCTCGGGACGAGCGAGTGGTTGCGAGGAAGCGCCGCTCAGAGGCTGAAGCCGCTCGAGCCCAGGCAGAGCACGAGGCGATAACTGCCACGAAACAGCTTTGCAGCGAGCTCCAGGCACAGGCCAGGATGAAACTGCAGCAGTCGGAAGACACGCTTGCCGAAGCGCAGCGCGTGAAAGCCGACTCTACTTCGCGCAGTGCTCGCATGATCGACCAGGCCCAATCCGAGCTGCGCAAGGCGCAGGAAGCTCGTGAAGAGGCCGAGAAGTACGCAGAAGAGGTCCAGGCCAACGCACGGTCCGCGGCTGAGGCCCTGATGGCTCAGACCCGATCCGGTGCAGAAGAGCTTGCTACACGCATGCGTCGTGAGACTGCGGAAGACATCCGCAAGATGCTGTCAGAGATCGAGGTTGCTCGCTCATCCGCAGAGGACGAGCTTGAGACGCAGCGCATCCTGACAGAGACCGCCCGAGTTCGTGCCTTCTCACACGGTCTTGCTTCCGAGCAGGCTGAAGAAGAGATGGCCAGGACCAACGACAACATCAGTTCTATTGGCGACCTGGGCTCATGGGAGTCCAGTCAGCAGGGGGCAGAGATGGCAGCAGCGAAGAAGCCGGCGGCTAAGAAGGCCGCTCCCATGAAAAAGGCATCTACCGCCAAGAAGGCAGTAGCCAAGAAGCCTGTTGCGAAGAAAGCTGCCAAGCCTGCCGCTAAAAAGGCAGTGAGCCGCAAGCCTGCTGCTAAGAAAGCTGCCAAGCCCGCCGCCAAGAAGGCAGTGAGCCGCAAGCCTGCTGCTAAGAAAGCTGCCAAGCCCGCCGCCAAGAAGGCAGTGAGCCGCAAGCCTGCCGCTAAGAAGGCAGCACCTAAGCCCGCAGTTAAGAAGGCAGTGGCCAAGAAGTCGCCCGCAAAGCGCTCCTCCAGCCGCCGATCAGCCAAGAAGGCTGCGTAGCTTAGATCGTAAGATCCTCCTAAGTAAGAGGCCGGGCTCCATGCGCCCGGCCTCTTTCTATTTGCGACGTATTGAACGGAGGCTCGCTTCTAGAGATCGAGTCGCATCACATGTCTTCGTGTTCCTGCTGTTCCGACCTTCTTGAAGCCTGCTCGCTCGAACATTGGAACGAAACCCATGAACAGGTAACTTGGTGAATCGGGATCGACCGGGTACGCCTCGACAGAGGTTGCTCCTTTGGCCCCGTCATAATCGATTGCCGCGCGAAGCAGCTGCTCGCCCATGCCCTGTCCACGCAATCGACGAGGCACGAAGAAGCAGGCGATGGACCACACCGATTCTGGCGGTTGTTCCGGCCTTTCGATTCCACCAATGCCCGATCGGTAAGTAGGCCTTGGCGCGATTGAGCACCAGGCTGTGGGCTCACCCTCGATGTATCCGATAATCCCTACTGGTGTGCCGGACTCGATGATCTTCTCTATGGAGCGTTTCTTGTTCGGTCTGCTCGATTTGTCTTCGCCTGCGGGCGAATCTCGCCAGACCATGCACCAGCAATACTTAGGCGCGCCTCGACTCTCAAAAAGTCTCTCGAAGTCCGGCCACGTCTCTGACGTCACCTCCCTGAAAGTTAGCCTGGCAGGTTCGTCCACCGGGTGCCTCAGAACAACAGGTACGGTTCAGATTCCACCTGCAGGAAGTCGCCGGGCGGGAACTCCTTCAGTGCCTCGACGTCGATATCCGAGCCCCAACCCGGACCTGCGGGTGGTTTCGTCTCGCCGTTCTCGATCACCAACGGGTTGGTCAAGATCTGGTTGTAACGGTCGAAGAAGCTGACAAAGATCTCCTGCATGAAGGCGTTAGGCACCGACATGTCGAAGTGGATGCTGGCAAGCGTGGAGATTGGGCCGTTGGAGTTGTGTGGCGCGATCGACACGAAGTGCGTCTCCGCTGCGTGGGCGATCTTGCGGATCTCTGAGAAACCGCCGCAGTGACAGATATCAGGCTGTAGGATGCGCACAGCGTTCTCTTCCAGCAGTGGCTCGAACTCCCACCGACTGTACAGCTGCTCGCCGGTTGAGACGGGGACGTTTACTGAACGAGCAAAGGCACCAAACGCCTTGGCGTTGTCGTAAAGGATCGGCTCCTCAAGCCAGGCGATATCGAACTCTTCGAGTCTCTGGGCTACTCGGCCGGCACTCCAGGGATCGAGACGAGCCCGCACATCGATTGCGATCTCTATCTCCGGGCCGACTGCGTCTCGGACAGCGCGAACAAGCTCCACACCTTCAGACATGCGCTGCTGGGTGACGACCTGCGGGCCACCGAACGGGTAGAACTTGAGCGCTGTCCAGCCTTCCGCTTTCAGCTTCGACACGGCTTCAGCGTGTAGCTCTGGAGAGCGCCTACCGGTCTTCGGATCGGTCGTGTTCTCGAACCAGCCATTGGCATAGGTACGGATTGAGTCACGCGTTGGCCCACCCGCGAGTTCGTATACTGGCACACCCATCGCCTTGGCCCTGATGTCCCAGAGCGCGAGATCGATGGCCGCAATGGCAGACATGGTGACGGCACCGCCTGCCCATGTGACCCGACGGTATAGCGAAGTCCAGTGGTGTTCGATGTGCCGCGGGTCTTTGCCCATCAGGTAACGGCCGAAGTCGTTGATCTCCGCTTCGAGCGCGAAGTCCTTGTACTGAAGGCTGCCCTCACCCCAGCCTGAGATCCCCTCGTCGGTGTCGATGCGGACGAAAAGCCAGTTGGTCCCGGCGGTCTTGTGTACAGGTGTGGAGGTGCGGAAGGTCTGGACGTTAGTGATCTTCATTCTTTTTCTCGTTGGGTGGGCGGCTGGCTACGGATAGAACGTGCATGCTATCTCACACCAGAAAAGAAAGGCCCCGGAACTTCCGGGGCCTTCATCAACTTGGTTTGTGACCGGTTCTTGATCGGACGTCAGCCAGGGCTGTCCGACCAAAACGTGGCTGCGCCACTAGCACTTGCTGAAGCCGCAGCTGTAGCACTTCTGGCAGCCTTCTTCGTGTGCCAGCGGGTTTGAGCAGTCAGGACACAGGTCTGCCGTTATCTGGGCCGCAGCCTCTGCCACTTTGGCCTCTTCACCAGCCGGAACCTTGACCGTCACCGTGTCTTCAGACGTGATGCGATCAACCGGCACCGCGGTCGGCATGCCGAGCTCTTTTGGAGTCGGACGGCCGAACATTGCAGGCTGGCCATGGTCAGCGTTGCCCAGGTGCGGCATCGGCTGCTTCAGAACCCTGTCCATTGCCACAGCGATAGCGTCAGGTCCGGAGAAGATCACCTCGCCGTTGTCGAACGCTGGCTGGTCGGACGAGATGCCGCGTAGCGACTTGATCACTTCCTGCGGGTCCACGCCGGAGCGCAGAGCCAGCGAAGCAAGTCTTGTCACACCTTCGGCCATGGCAGCGTGAGTACGGCCGCCCTTGCCGAGTGTTGCGAACACCTCGAAAGGTCGCCCGTCCGTGGACATGTTGACCGTCACGTACATCTTGCCCTGACCGGTGTTCACCCGCTTCGTGATGCCGTAAAGGTCCGTCGGGCGGTCCATCGGCGTCACGTACTGTGGGATGCCAGCCTGCTCGTCCGCCATGGCGAACACGGGCTCTTCTTCCAGCTCAAGCTCTTCCTGGACCGCTTCCGCAGTGGTCTCTTCGGCCGCGGCTCCTGACTTCAGGTCCTCCGGCTTCTTGTCCTTCGTGGAGTCGTGGCCCGACGTCAGAACCTCGACCTCACGGCTACCTGCGCGGTAGACGGTGATGCCTTTGCAGGCCGTCTCCCACGCCAGCATGTACGAGTCCTTCACGTCGTCAACAGTCGCCTCGTTCGGGAAGTTGATCGTCTTCGAGATCGCAGCGTCCGTGCTCTCCTGGAATGCCGCCTGCATGAGCACGTGATCACGCGGGCTGATGTCCGAGGCGACGTGGAACAGCCGCTTCACGGCGTCAGGAACTTCTGCCCGGTCCTGCAGCGACCCGCCATCGGCGAGGTGCGCCATCAGGTCTTCCGAGTAGAAGCCGCCGTCCTGCGCGATCTTCTCGAGGTTCTTGTCGACGTAGTAGAGCGTCTCGCCACCGAGAATGTTGTGCTTGCGGAACGCGAGAGAGAAGATCGGCTCGATGCCAGACGAAGCGCCGGCGATCATGGAGATCGTGCCAGTCGGCGCGACGGTCAGACGGCATGCGTTACGCATCGGGCGATCGCCACGCTTCTCCTCCTCGCTGCCAACGAACGCAGGGTATGGTCCACGCTTTTCTGCAAGCGCAGCAGACTCGTCGTCCGAGTGTTCCATGATGAAGCGCATCAGTATGCGCCCCATCTCAACACCCTCTTCGGAGTCGTATGGAATGCCGAGCTGCACCAGCATGTCGGCGAAGCCCATAACGCCGAGACCGACCTTGCGGGTCTGGAGGTTCATCTCCTCGATCTCAGGGATGGCGTACTGGTTGGCGTCGATGGTGTTCTCGAGGAAGTGCACCGCCAGCCGGGTCATGCGACCTAGCCGGTCCCAATCGACTTCAGGCTTGCCGTCCTCACCGTCTTCGATCACGAACTTGCCAACGTCGATAGAGCCGAGGTTGCAGGACTCGTTCGGCAGCAGTGGCTGTTCGCCGCAGGGGTTGGTCGCAGTGATGCGGCCGAGGTGAAGCACCGGGCTCTTGCGGTTCACATGGTCGAGGAAGATCATGCCCGGCTCGCCGTTGCGCCACGCTCCCTGGACGATCTTGTCGAACACCTCTCGGGCGTCCAGCTCACCGACCTTGGTGCGCTCGGAGTTTCGGTCCGCCGGGTTCTCACGGAAGTACAGGTTGTAGTTCGTGCCGTTCTTCACGGCCTCCATGAACTCGTCGGATGCTCCAACCGAGATGTTGAAGTTATGGATCTCGCCTTCAACCTGCTTGCACTCGATGAACTCGAGGATGTTGGGGTGGTGGACATCCATGACAGCCATGTTTGCGCCGTCACGCTTGCCGCCCTGTGTCACAAGGCTCGAAACAGAGGAAAGGTGTCGTAGCACGTTGATCGGTCCGCAGGCCTTGCCGTGCGTAGTCGAGATAGACGAGCCGGAAGGGCGAATCTCAGAGAGTGCGAAGCCGGTGCCACCACCGAATTTCTGGACCATCGCAGCGTCGTGCGCTGCCTTCATGATGCCTTCCATCGTGTCTTCCAGGGGCAACACAAAACATGCAGAAAGCGTGCCCTGGCCAGTGCCGGCGTTCATCAGGGTAGGTGAGTTCGGTACGTACTCCAGCGCGGCCATCGCCTGGTAGAACTCCTCGGAAAGCTGAGCAACTTCTGCATGCGACGCGCCGTAACTTGCATCGGGAGTCGCAAGCGCTTCAGCTACGCGGCGGAACATACCGTCCGGCGTCTCAGCGAGTTCGCCAGACTCGTCTTTCATCAGGTAGCGCTTCTCGAGCACGACCTTCGCGTTATCGGAGATGACCGCAGGCTTGAAGTTGGGAGTTGCGTTGTAAAGAGATTCTTCTGCTGCGTTCACTGTTGCCCCTGATGTTGTGCTTGCTGCTTTCACGCCCACTGGCTGGACATGTCCGTTTGAGTTATGCGTTGTTGTCATGCTCTGCGCTTACTTCTTCGCTTTCGTCGTTCTTTTCGTTCTCTTGCCGCTGCGGCCGTTCTTTCTTCGTTCTGCCAGCCTGGGTACGTCGTCTGGTATCAGCGGTAGCTGGCTCTTGTCGTCTTCTTCCTCTTCCTGGCCGTCTCTCAGCGATGCGATCGCCTTCTCGAACTCGTCCTCATCCTGGAAGTCCCGGTACACCGATGCGAAGCGGATGTACGCAACGCGGTCCAGTGCCCTCAGGCGTTCCATCGTCATCTCACCGATGACCCTGCTCTCCACCTCCGCCTTCGTCAGCTTGTGCAGCTCGTTTTCTATGTCGGTAACCATCTTAGAAATGGCTCCAACCTCCAACGGCCTTTTGGCACAGGCGATTCGCAGGCTGCTCTCCAGCTTGTCCCTGGAGAACGGCTCGGATCGTCCGTCACTTTTGGCTACCAGCAGCGGCATCGTGTGGACGCGCTCATAGGTCGTAAACCTGAGCTCGCACCGGGCGCACTCCCTGCGCCTGCGGATACCGTCGGGCGACTCTCGCGAATCGATGACTCGCGATTCTTCATGACCGCAAAAAGGGCAGTTCATACGCCCTGATGCCTCCGTGAATCAGGGCCCAGAGACCGAGCTGGCAGGTCGCGGACACGACCCTTGTCCGCCGGGAATTTCAAACCAGCGGACGCACCTGACTATCCACTACCTGTGGTGCGCATGTCAAGGCGCAGGCACAAGATATTGGGCTATTTCAGTTTGTGTTAAGTAACAATTATACCCCGGTTTTGGGGTTTCTGACGGACTTTGTGAAGCCCTTCACCCACAGTTTGAACCGTGTCAGCGTTCAGTTCAGGTTGGCGCGTTCCCGAAGGGCTGGGGTAGGTGGCTGACGGAGCGAAATTCGATGGTTTTCGAACCTGCGAAACGGGCCTGTTTTCTGGGTTTTGGGCGAGCCCGTGCTGGATCTACCAGAGTCTCATCGAGGCCCTGAACAACTCACCCAGCGCTTCGGCATCGACCGGTCTTGGAGAGATCTTGGTCACGCGATGCTGCGGCAGCGTCCCTTCGACCAGCGCTTCAACGTCGTCCTCGCCGTAGCCGATTGCCGAAAGACCGTTCGGCATGCCGGTCGCTCGCATCAGACCGATCACCTGCTCGGCGAGAATTTCTCCGGCATCGGCCGATTCCGCATCCCTAACGTCAGCGCCCATCGCCTCCGCCATGCGCAGATGCCGGTCAGGGTTCGCGCTCGCTGTCCACCTGAAGACGGCCGGGGCGTTCAGAACGACTGACATGCCATGTGGGACAAGCGGTTCATCCTGCGGGTAGCCGTCAGGGCAGAACTCTTTCACGCGGCCTGATACCGGATATGACATGCCGTGGCAGAGGTGAACGCCAGCGTTGCCAAAGCCCACACCGGCGAAGGTGGCTGCGAGAAGCATCTGCTCTCTGGCTTCGTGGTCTGATGGATCGGTCACAGCTCGCACCATGTTCGTAGCCACCATCTCAACAGCTCTGAGTGACCAGACATCGCTGATGGGGTTTGAGCCCTGGTAAGCAGGGCGCATCTGCGGTGAGTCGGCTGCTTCACGCTCGCTGAACGGCAGGGCGGTATAGCTCTCCAGTCCGTGGCACAGTACGTCGAAACCACTGCACGCGGCGACCATAGGCGGGAGGGTGCGCGTGTTCTCAGGGTCAACGATGCCGACAACCGGTCGCAGGGCTCGGTGCGCTATGCCGGTTTTAGCGCCCATCTCTACCAAGTCGAATATGGCGACACCGGTTGTTTCGCTGCCTGTCCCTGCGGTCGTTGGTATTGCGATGAGAGGTTTTAGTGGTCCCGGCACTGGTTCACCACGGCCAATTGGAGCATTGACGTAAGCAAGCAGGTCCGCGGGATATGTGGCGTATAGATTTGCCGCTTTCGCCGTGTCGATGCTCGAGCCGCCTCCGACCGCGACGTAGCCATCGAAGTTGCCGTCCTGGGCGAAGTCGATCGCTGCCTGGAACGAGCCATCAGTTGGCTCCGTTCGGGATCCATCGAACAGGACAGCATCGATGCCGCTGTTCTTGAGGGATGCGATGACATTCGCAACAGGTTCCAGCTTTGCGACGAGTGGGTCCGTGACAACCATGACCCGAGTGCAGCCGAAACGTTTCGCCTCGAAACCGGTCTCGTGCGTCATGCCGGGGCCGAACTTGATGGACGAAGCGTCCATAGTGAAGCCGGTTTCTAATCTCGTCATGAACTCGCCTTCGGTTGACGCACCATGGCCCACATTTTTCCGACTTCAGGGATGCTGACTTCTTCAATCGTTTCGTACCCGAGGTGTTCGTACCATTCGGCAGCATTTTCAAAGACGGTTTCGGTGTAACAGGGGAGGTTGTTTTTGTCGGCCACATCGGTACCTGCGGTTACCAGAGCTGCCGTTGTCAGTGCGGACCCGATGCCGTTGCCATGCAAGTCTGCATCAACCGCAGTGGCTATCTCGAAGCAGTGAAGTCCAGGCATGTGGCGTTTGTGTATCTCTTCAGTCACGGAGGTAAAGCGCAAGAACTTCCGGAAACCGCCCCATCCCATCTTGAAGGGCGCCTGAAGTAATCCAAGGCGGATCAGCTTAGGAATTGTTATTCCTTTACCTCCGGCTTCCATGAAGACCGAAGCACCAGTCTTGTTCTCATCCGTATATACGGTGCCGTAGTACTGGCCATAAGCGACGACTCGCTGATTGACCCATCTAGCCATTCGATGTCGCTTCTCGGGATTCTCGATCATGTGGCAGTACAACGGGTGGTCTTCCCATACCTTGCCGAAAATCGTTCCAAGGTGGTCGCTGTCAGACTTCGATGCGTGAACCACCTTCACCGCGCTGGCTAGTTCCACCAGCTTGGCGTTGATGGCGCTCTGGTTGTGCTGTTTACTCGTCATACTCGGTGGTCCGGGCATAGGTCCTGAACATCAATCCGGGTCTTCAATTCCGGTTGCCAGCAGGGAACGATACATGTCGACCTGATCTTTGAGGTCAAGATTGTAGTCCGGGACCTCGAACGGGATATCGCCCTCCCAGCGCACCGCGAATTCGTGGTCTCGTCCTGCAAGCTCGGGCCGTAGCCAGGGAAGCTCCCGCGATCCGAAATCGTCTTCGCCGGTCGCCGGGTCGGGTCGTGCTGAGTTGAAGTACTCGACACACGCAAACTTAGGCAACGCGTGGAGCAGGTTTTCACCACCAACGTCGGCGACTGTAAATATCCAGCTGTGATGAGACTGCCCGAGCCAGTAGTCTGAAACACCGTTAGAGAATTCGGTGTGCCGGTTGGGAAGACCCAGGAAACCGGCTTTCGCGATCTTTGGCATCCACCTCAACGCGGTCATCGGGTAGCGGATATCTTCCAGCACGTGCGAGATGATCGCGAAGTCGAAAGGGCCATTCTGTTCTACTTCTCGCCAGACATCTTCGTCATTGATGTCGCCCACAAAGAGCTGCCGATCAGTATCGAACTCAAACACATCGACATAGGCGTCTGTAACCTCGTCAGCCCAGGGATTATGCCGGCCACCAATGTCGATCACCCTATAGTCGGCGTTCTCCATTTTCCTGTCGGAAAGTTCTTTAACAAGCGATTCTCGAACGCGTTCACGGTTTTCGATCGCCGCTGAAATTATCGGCAAAACTAGCTCGTTTCGGGAGTCGTCTTACTCGGCGTGTTTCTCTGAAACACAGAACTCGTTGCCTTCAGGGTCCTGCATGACGGTCCAAGTGAAGCCATCTTCCATCTTGTGCGTGGCGACCTCTGCAGCTCCCAGTTCGACGAGGCGCTCGATCTCTTCAAGCCTGTTCTCTGTTTCATAGTCGATATGGCAGCGGTTCTTGGCCGTTTTTGACTCCGGCACCTTGATGAAGAAGAAGTGACCAATCGAATCGTCGGTTTCCAGTTGGACGAATCCTTCCATCGCGAAACCTAAAGGGAAGCCCGTCGCTTCGGACCAGAACCTGGCTAGCTCCTGAGGATCTCCTGCGTCAAGAACTATTCCGCCAACCTTGAGCGTCATTGCAGATACTTCCTGTTCACTTTGCAGACGTAGCTATAGCTGGGGTTAACGAACTGGGTCACACGCGCTTCCATGACCTGCGACAGGAACATGTAGGCCTCACCCTGTGTCATGCCGTAGTCAGCCTCCAACCAGAGGATCATCTCCGACAGCGCTATTCGGAAAGCGTCTTCAGCAGGCTTGCCCTGACCAGTCGTCATGATGTGGGTCTCATTCTCGATCCGCGGCCACGTCATCTCGGCAGGTTTCGGGCCAAGCTCTGCCATCAGCTTCACCACACCGCCCGTTTCGATACCACCACCACCGCAGATCTCGCCGTCTCCCTGGCGCGCGTGCATGTCTCCAACGTGCAGCAGGACACCGGGCACATTGACGGCGATGGATACCTTCGCTCCGTTGGTGATCTCCTGGATATCGAAGTTGCCACCCCACTCGCCTGCCCAGCCGTTGTGCATGGCCTGAGCGCGCGCAGGTGCAACCCCGATCACACCCATCATTGGTTCGACGGGCAGCGAAAGCTTGTCGTTCCAGATGATCTTGTCGTCTTCTATGCGGACGATACGGAACTGCTCGCCGATGTTGCTTGGACCCAGGTAACCGGGCATGGCACCTGTGTTCCCGCGGTACCACGTCCATCCGACCGGGTTCGTCTTAATCTCGCCGACGTGAACGGTGACGACCTGCCCGGGTTCGGCACCTTCGACGATGATCGCTCCGCTGGAAGCATTGCCTCCTGTGGTCGGCTGGCTGTCCGATCGCCACTGGTTGTACAGCTGGCGTATGTCGTCTGGTACTCGGGCTGCATCCGGCCCACGGTTCATCTGCGTCTCAACCTCGAACCACTCGCCGGGTTTCACCGTCATGGTCGGCGGATTTGCCGCTGAGTGTGTGTAGTAGAGGACATCTTTGTTTGCGCGCTGCATGTTTTCTCTCGAATAGGCTGGTTAATGGCGGTGCTTAAGGTCTCGGTTAGCAACGTTCAGGACAGTGAAGCCCAGTGATGCCGCTTTGGCGGAGTGTACGGCGGGACTCGGCAGCACGCCAAGTCAAACGTCCGACAATCCGGCGGTGCTACGCTTGTTGGGTCATCCGGGTACACGGTCACGATAGCGAGGCGAACTCAGGAGATCAGCATGGACGATCTGCTGGAATGGTCGGGCGAGGTCGTCAGATGGACCGGGCCCCTGATTGCGTTCGTAATTACAGTTACGGCGTGGAAACGGTACCGGGCGCGAGGGACCTCGCTCGCTGTAGCCGGACTTCTGGTGATTTTGTTAACTCCTTTGGCCAGAACCGTTATTTTCGAGGTTTGGATACAGGAATCGACGCGCCGGGCTGTAGATGTAGCAACGATTTTGAGCATCATCGGTGCGGTCAGCGGTGTCGGCATGCTCGTCCTGGTTGTGGCGTTGCGGAAAGTGATCGCGTCGGCCGAAGAGTTGGATGTGAGTAGAACTTCGGGTGTAAACCGCTCATGAATCCTCTACTAGTCGCGCTGGTGGTAATTGCGGTCGTGGGTCTGGGGTTTGGTCCATGGATCGCCGGGGCCGTCATCACTCGGAGAGCAAGCAAACGTACGAAGTGGCCTGAGGTTAAGCTGGCGTATCGTGGGTTCCTGGCTCAACTCGTGCTGATAGTGCTGAGCGCGGTGACATTGCCCTCCATTGGGTTCTTGCTGGAAGGTCGAACCAATTCGATTGACGTCTTTCGGTGGACATCGCTCGGTTTCAGCATCGCCGGAACAGTCCCGTTGATCGTCGTTACAGTCGCAATGTATAAACTTGCGCGTCGATCAGCCTTTGGCGGTACGGACGGATTTTCTGGCAGGACGCCAAACTTTTCTTCAAATGAACGTGCAGTCGAGGTCTAGTGTGCGTAGCTTCAAATATCTTGTAATTGGTCGCGGCATTATGGGCAGCGCGGCAGCAATGCACCTTGCTTCAGCGAGTGAAGGTGTCGCTGTGCTGGGTCCGACCGAGGCCATGGCCGACACTGCCGGGACGGTTCCAAAAGCCAGCCACTATGATGCTGGCCGTGTAACTCGGATTGCAGATCCTGATCCGTTCTGGAGCGGTGTCGCGAAGCGATCGATAGACCGGTACCGCGATCTGGAGGAAGCGACTGGCATCAAGTTTTTCAATGAAGCCGGGTTCATGTGGGCCGACAACGACGCACAGAGATCTGCCGCAACGTTCGAGATGACCAGGAATTCGGGCGGAGTGATGTCTCGTTTGAACCCCGACGAGGTTCAGAGCCAATTTCCCTACTTCAACTTCGAGTCCGGTGTAGACGTTCTGTTTCAGGAAGGTAACGGCGGCACAATAAATCCGCGTGGTTACGTAGGAGCGATGACCGAGCGGGCAAAGCAGCTAGGAGCAGAAGTGATCGACGGTCATGCTACTGCGATTGATGTTGCGACAGACGGTGTCACCGTCACCACGGACACAGGCGAAATCAAAGCGGATCAGGTGATGATCGCAACTGGTGCTTATGGTGCTTTCGATGGCCTCTCCCCGGTGAGTGTCCCGCTGAAGACGAACAAGCACACCGTGGTGCTGATCGAAGTTCCTGAGGCTGTCGCAGAAGGCGATCTTGCCAACATGCCCAGCTTAATGAGCCAACCGCCCGGTGACCGTATCGGCACTTACACGCTCCCACCACTGCGATACCCGGACGGTAAGTTCTACCTGAAGATTGGCATTGAAGGTCCACGCCCGCCAGTCGACAGCCTCGACTCACTGAACGCATGGTTCCGTAGCGGTGATGATGCCGATCTAAACAGGCAGTTGATCGAGGAGCTTCAAATTATGATGCCTTCTCTCAACACCTCAAGCTGGAGTTGGCTTGCCTGCATAACAACAGACACGCCTGATCGCAGGCCGGTGATAGGGCTAGTCGCGGATGGCAAGGTATGCCTCCAACTCGGTGGAAACGGCTATTCGGCCAAGTCAGGGGACGCTATCGGTGAACTCGGTGCTTCTCTCCTGCTGGGAAAAGACTGGCCGGGACCGGTGCCTGCCGACGAGCTTTCACCGGAGCGATTTGGCAGTGACTCAGACTGACTTTGACGCTCAGGCAACAGGTCGATGAAAACGGAGCTGTGCTTCATCAATAGGCCCCGACGATGACCGGGTATCGTCGGGGCCTTAGCGTGACTCGCCTCCTGCAAGACTATGCAGGTAGCGCTCTGCAAGCGGGTGAAGCGGGTGGGTCAGAGCGCCAGCGAGTGAGTTGCCGGCAGGTTTGTGGGAAGCGTGTTATCGCGGGTTAACCTGCACCGCCTCGAGACCGCGCATAGGCGGCCCGTCTGTTTCGTAGGAATGGAGGCAGCTCCAGCGCTTCATCGTCACCGAGTACGTCCTTCAACTGCTCGGCCAACGCTGCCTGCTGCTGTTCATTGCCATCAGCGCCGGGGAAGCCCGTCGCGATGATCGTCATCTTCACCTCGTTTTCCATCTTCGGATCCGTGACGGTTCCAAAGATGATGTTGGCGTCCTGATCAACCATTCGGGAGACGACTTCGGAGGCGGTGTGTACCTCGTTCAGCGTCAGATCTGTTCCCCCGGTGACGTTAAAGATCACGCCCTTGGCGCCTTCGATCGACACCTCAAGAAGCGGAGAATCGATAGCCGCCTCGGCCGCCATGATCGCCCTGTCTTCGCCATTGCCGTGGCCAATTGCCATCCAGGCGTGACCGGCATTGGTCATGACCGCTTTGACGTCAGCGAAGTCGAGGTTGATTTCGCCCGGAACCAGGATCAGCTCTGCGATGGATTGGACACCCTGGCGAAGAACGTCGTCTGCGAGCCTGAACGCCATGTCCATCGATAGCTTTTCATCTGACATTGCCAGGAGGCGATCGTTAGGGATGACGATCAATGTATCGACCACCGAGGTCATACGCTTGATGCCTGCCTCGGCCTGTCTGCGCCTTCGCGATCCCTCGAAACCGAATGGCTTCGTGACCACACCGATGGTAAGTGCGCCGAGTTCCTTGGCGACTTCAGCCACCACCGGTGCTCCGCCTGTGCCGGTTCCGCCGCCCATGCCAGCGGCGATGAAGACTAGGTCAGCGCCCTTGAGCACCTCTTTGATCTCGTCGCGATCTTCCTCGTGACATGCTCGACCCTTCTCAGGGTCACCACCAACACCGAGTCCCCGTGCGGTGGTGTCACCAACCCTGAGGCGAATCGGTACGTCCGAGCGTGATAGCGCCTGTGAATCGGTATTGACCGAGATGTATTCGACTTCCGGGATTCGATCCCTGTACATGCGTGAGACTGCGTTGGAGCCACCTCCGCCACAGCCGATTACTTTGATGCTGGCTGTGCCGATCAGCCCCTCGCCCGGACGGTATGCCTGGTCAACCATGTTGCTGTTCCTGTGCCCACCCGCCATGTTGAGGCGGGGCTGTTTATATGAGGCCGACCCCGATCAGCGGCCTTAATTTGTTGCGTTCGCCTACTTGCGGAACCATCCTGCGAGCGAGGAGATCTTTCCCCTGCTCTCACGAGCACCTACGTATGAGTTAGAACCTGACTTCCTGGAGCCTGTGACGTGGCTTTCGTGCGGTAGGTTGCGGTATCCCCACAGCGTGATGCCAGCTGCTGCTGCATAAGCCGGGTCTCGATTTACCTCAGGCAAACCATCGATGCCGAGAGGCACGCCCTGGCGGATTTTTCGCTGGAGCATGTACCTGGCCAGCGGCTCGAAGCCCTGAAGTTTCGATCCACCACCTGTGAACACGATTCGCTCAAGTGGCAGCTCCTGGAGGTGCTCAGAATCGAGCTTGAGGAGAACCATTCGGAAAAGTTCCTGTGCCCGATCCCTGAGTACCTGGCCAAGCTCACGCTTCGTTATTGTCAGCGGCTCAGGCATGTTGGTCGGCTTGATCGTGACCTGTTCCTTCATTGATGAGGCCTCAGGTGCGCAAGTGCCTTTCTCCAGCTTCAAACGCTCTGCATCCTCAAACTCGATTGAGAAAGCGATGCTGAGGTCATTGGTGAAGTGGTGGCCGCCAACGGGGACTGCTGCGGTGTGGATGATCGAGCCTTCGTGGAAGACCGAAATGTCGGTTGTGCCGCCACCCACATCGATCAAGACCACTCCATCCTCTTTCTCATCGGTCGTGAGAACAGACTCGGCGGTGGAAAGAGGCTCAACGACCATATTCAGAGGGTCGACACCGGCCTTACGGACAGAGTCCTGAATAGAGTAGATGTGGTCGTTTGAGCCCGTGATCACCACGCTCTCGATGTGCAGCTCCGACGAGTGCATTCCAAGCGGATTGCGCACACCGTGGATGCCGTCGAGCGAGTAGCTGCGAGGGATGACATGCAGCAGCCTTCTGTCTGCGTTGAGTTCCATCCTGGATGCGGTGCGAAGAGCCGCGTTTACATCTGTCTCAGTAACAGGTCGTACACCGGAATCTCGTGGAACATTGCTCCACCGGTGGGTTGACTCAAGGTGAGTTCCTGTCAGACCTATGTAGGCCCGTGAGATCGCCACACCGGCCTCTTCAGTTGCCCGCTCTACCGCCTCACGCACGGCTTCGCTAACAGCAGCCGTGTCGTTGACCGCGCCACGAACCATTCCTCGGTTCGGAGCGACGCCGATCCCCAGCAATTCAACGCGTCTGTCCTGGCTCTTGCGTGCCAGAATTGCGCATACCTTTGTTGTGCCGATGTCGATTGCGGCCCTGTAGTCGTCCTGGATCATGCCGCTCCCCCTGCTGTGCTTCTGGCCTGGCTTGCGCCATCGCCCCTGGTTGCCTCGGTCCAATGGTGCCGGTGATTCATATGCCAGCGAACGTTCCCGGCTTCATGTTCGCCAGTCATATCCTTTCCGCACTTCGTAGCTTTGCGCTGCGAGAGCGCGGGTTCGATTCGATCTCGGCTTCACTCGGTCCCAGCGGCTTTCTCGTCAGCATCCGAAGTGTTGCCTTGTGGTCACAGTTGCAGATAGGTGCGTCGGGAGGGCAGATGCAGTCGCTTGACTCTCTCTGGAAGAACCGCTTTACGATCCTGTCCTCAAGCGAGTGGTAAGAGATCACGACCATGCGGCCGCCGTGGCCGATGAGGGATTCCGCTTGCTGCAGTGCGGTTTCAAGAGATGAAAGCTCATCGTTAACGGCAATGCGGATCGCCTGGAAGGTTCGGGTTGCAGGGTGGATCCTGGCGCCTCGGCGAGGTACTGCCTTTTCGATCGCATCGGCAAGTTCTAGAGAAGTTTCGAACGGCCGTCCCTGCACAATCGCTGCCGCGATGCGTCGGGCACGGCGATCCTCACCTAGGTGGAAAATCAGATCTGCAAGCTCGTCCTGGGAGTAGCCATTAACCACGTCCGCGGCAGTAAGCCGTTGATCAATGCTGAAGCGCATATCCAGCGGATCAGCGCGGCGGAAGCTGAAACCACGGGCCTCTCTGTCGAGTTGCAGCGACGAAACACCGAGATCGAAAAGGACTCCGTGTACTGGCACGAAGTCGTAACGCAGGGCCATGACTCGGAGGTCGCGGAAGTTAGCGTTGACCGTGAGGAAAGAGTCTCCGAACCCTGCAAGTCGTTCGTTGGCAACCGCAACAGCTTCCTGGTCCGCATCAAATGCGAGTACCTGTCCACCGGGTTCTGATGCGGTGAGAATCGCCTGAGAGTGCCCGCCTTCGCCAGCGGTGGCGTCAATGTAGCGACCTCCTGGTTGCACGGCGAGAGCTTCCAGTGATTCGGGAACCATGACGGGGACGTGGCGTGTTTCTAGACCCATGAGAATCATTTTGTGCCGTCCCCAATCCCGCCGCTGCCAGCTTCAGCAGATCCGGCAGGACCAGGAGCAGCCTCGGCTATGTCGGATGCCTGGGCGTCAAGGAGCTCGCGCTCTTGCTCCCATGCAGATCGGTCCCAGATCTCGAAAAAGCGGCCAGTTCCAACAAGAACAACATTCTCGCCGAGTCCCGCATACTCGCGTAGTTGCGGTGGCACGAGGACACGGCCACTGCGGTCCAGTTGGGAAGGGTATGCGCCGGAGAAGTGGAGTCTGCTGAGACGACGAGATGCGGCAGACGTGGCAGGTTGGCTGGCGAGTGCGTCAGCCTCTTTCTGCCATTCATCCGGCGTGTATATCTGCACGCAGCGGTCGTATGCCTTGCTCAGCACAATGCCGTCCTCAAATGCCGACCTGAAGCGGGCAGGAACGGATATCCTGCCTTGCGGGTCGATTCGATGCTCAAATTCGCCGGCAAATATCAAGCGGAAACTCAGGCCGGTTCGACTGGCGGCTTCCCGATGCGCCACGAAACGGCTTGCCCCGGCGCGAAGGTCTGGGATTGAACAGGGATGCGCGCCATTTCATCCCATTTCATGCCAAATCATGCCAGAAACCGACTTGCCGGAGCAAGAGGGTTAACTACGCGATTCGCTCCTATAAGGGCGTTTTCGCGAATCGCCTACTCGCAGCATGCTTTTCATGCCGGTCATCCGGCCGCGCCAGAAAGAGCCATGGGATATGCCCGGATACTTGCTCTGACGCGCGATTCGCGAACAAATGACGAAGAGTTCGCCACCGAATTGATCCGAGCAAGTGTGATCAACTTGTAGTGTTCAAGCCGATGCGGTCCGGAAAAAGATCGCTGGAGAAAATTGATGGTTAGATTCGCAGTTTTGACCTCAAGCGACATGGGTTCCGCGGGGAAACGGGCTGATACCAGTGGGGATATCGTCGTTGAGCTGATGGAAGCAGCGGGCCACAAGCTTGTGGAGCGGGCCATCATCCCTGACGAAAAACCTCGGATCGTCGATCACCTGCGGACCTGGTGCTACTCAGGTGAGGTCGACGTTGTGCTCACCACGGGCGGGACAGGTCTGGGTCCGCGGGATGTAACCCCTGAGGCTACGCGTGAAGTCATTGAGTATGAGGTGCCGGGACTGGGTGAGGCGATGAGGGCGGAGTCACTGAAAGTCACGCCGATGGCGATGGTTTCTAGAGCGCTGGCTGGAGTTCGTGGCAAAACGCTTATCGTGAACCTTCCCGGTAGCCCGGGTGGAGTACGAGACAATCTCACAGTGGTGATGCCTGTGCTCGATCACGCAACTGAAATACTCGGGGATCAACATAGCGGTCCACATCCGGTCTAGTCGATCACCGGTTCGGTCTGAAAATGGTCGAAACACGAGACCGCTGTTAGTCCAGATCTCGGTTCACATCTCCTGTAACCATAAGGTCATTGCCCAGCATCTTCTGCCGAACGTTCTCCAGCCGAAGACCATCAGCAAGACTCGCAATGCCCTGGCCTCCGACCGGGCCTGGTGCTTTCTCACCACCAATGATTAACGGGCCGATGAAAGCTGCGATTTTGTCTACCAGGCCAGATTGAATAAACGATCCTGCGAGAGTGCCGCCGGACTCGATCATCGCGTCACATACATCGCGCTCAGCCAGTATCGCTGCCAGCTCGTGGAGATCCAGCATTTCATCTGTCAATGGCAGGTTCACCACACTGACGTTTTCAGCCGGGGCGTCTCGCCTCGTCTTCTTGCCTAACACCCACAACACCTCACCGGGCTCGTCCAGGATCGCTGCATCGGTCGGCAATCGACCGCCAGTGTCCAACACCACCCTGATTCGTGGCCTGCCGCTTGAAACTCCTGCAGCAGTTCGTGCGGACATGCGCGGATTGTCTGCAAGCACGGTTCCGATTCCGGTAACTATGGCATCAGACCCGTGACGCAGCCGATGGGCCTCCGCTCGGGCTTGCTCTCCAGTAATCCACTGTGACTCACCAGTCGATGTAGCGATGCGGCCGTCGAGGCTCATGGCGTACTTAAGCGTGAACTGCGGCCGGCCCTGTTCGAGCAAAGTCTTGAATCCGGAGATGATCTCCTCGGCCTCATGTCGAAGTTCCGGTGGAACGTCAGTCACTACCTCCACGCCAGCTGAGCGCAACCTGCGGAACCCGTTTCCATTGACCTGAGGATTAGGGTCTTCGATAGGGCAGACCACCTTCTTGATTCCGGCATCGATGATCTGTTCGGTGCAAGGTGGCGCAACTCCCTGGTGGGCATGGGGTTCTAGGGTGCAGTACAAAGTCGCACCTTCGACACTCGCCCCAGCAGAGCGAATTGCTGCGACTTCTGCATGGGCACCTGGTCTAGGCTCTGTCTGTCCCTGCCCCAGCACTTCGCCGTTCTTCTCGACAACAGCACCGACGGCAGGTCGCGGAGATACCCCGCCTTTCGCCTCGCGAGCGAGCTCCAGCGCTGTGGCAAGAAAATGCATCTGGTCTTGTGAGATCAATCGATTTTCGCCTGATTTCAATTGAAGGTCTGGCTATCCAGAACGTCAAGAGGTGTTCGTCTCGATGATCTAGTCTAACTGCCCGGCGTTGGACAAAGTATCGCGTCGATTGCCGATTGGCGAGAAGAAACCGACCTGTATCGCAAAAAAAAGGACCCTCCTCCCAGCAGCAATGGGAGGAGGGTCAAGAGGAATGCGACGTCCACGCCCCAGGGGCCTATGGGACGATCGCAAACGCCGCCTGGATTGTTGTCGAGAGGCTCACGTCTCCGCTCTGGATTGGCGTTGGTGCAAACGCTGCCTCGTCAGCAAACGCTCCATCTGCACCGAACGACCGAGCCTGTGCTAGAGGAGCCGAGCTTCCCATCTCGGTCAGGTAAACCAACGGACCAAGAGTCACGCCCATTGCATCGGCATAGAGCTGGGCCTTAGCCCGTGCATCTGCCGCAGCAAGCTGGCGAGTCTCTGCGCCGTGCTGTTCCGGGTTAGCGATAGTGAACGAGACCGAGTTGACCCGAATCAGGTCTCCACCACGCTCAGCAGCGGTGTCGATCACCTCGTCGAGGTCGTCGAGGTCACGGACGGTTACTTCGACATTGTTGGTGACGATGTAGCCCGTAATGCGAGGCTCACTGTGCCTACCAAGGCTGTCATTCACTTCTACCCAAACAGTCTGCGGGTGGATGTTGAATGAAGTGGTAACAATGTCATCGTCGGCTACACCAAGGTCACGGATAGCGTCGAGCACCGAGGTCATGGCTTCGGCTGCCTTCTGGCGAGCCTCGTTAACCGTCTCTTCTCTAGATTCGACTCCGATCCAGACCTTGGCAACGTCTGAGGCTACTTCCTTGTTGCCGTGTCCGGTCACCCAGATACCAACCTGGCCTGTTTGGCCGTTGTAGGAAGGAACAGGCGCGAACACGGACGGTGAAACAGCCCGGGAATCGCTGGAAACTGGAATCCCGGCAAACCCTTCTGACGAAGGTGTACCTGATCCTCCTGTACCGGTGTTAAGTCCAACATTGGTACCAGAAGGCTGTGAGCCGACGTCACCTGATGGTTCAGGCGTCCTTTCGGCCGCACTGCCACAGGCAACTGCAGCAATGGCGAGGACACTGACCGCTGCCATCATGAGCGGCGTCTTGCGTCCGGTCGCAAATTTTTTGATAGAAGTCAGGTTCATCTGGATTTCTCCGTGGACTCTTGCTTGTACCCGTGTTCCGGGTTCTAACTCTTCCGTATTCGTGCTTTGTTCTGTTGCCCCTGTGGGGCGCCTGCATAGGTGTCAATTCGAGCGATCTGTCGCAGGCTTCAACATGTAGACGACGCGGGGTCCATGTTTGTTCCATCAATCTGGGATCAATTTGCGAGGCGTTTACAAGGCACCTTGCGAACGGTCTGCCTTGAACCAAATCAGGCGGTTAGCCGACGTTGGAGCAGGAACCATGCGCCAGCCATGAGGACTGCTATGCCAGCGAACGAGAGTTGAAGTTGCCACAGAGGAAGGGCGACTCCGTCCTGTTGGCCTGCGTCCTCAGAGGTTTGACCGAGCTGTTCCGTCGTTAGTCCAAAGCCATCTGAAACATCTGCGATCACTGCGGCAGTCGCCTGAGGCAGTGCTAGAGCTTCATCTTGCTGCACACCTGCTCGGGAGTCTTCGCCGGTAGTTATGGCATCAGATCCGGCGAAGCCGGATTCTGTCTCCAGGTCCTTCGGCTCTGGGATTTGATCAGGACTCAAAGAGGAGTTCGTGGTGTCATCCGGAACCGGCTGTGGACCGTCCGCGGAGCCCGGCGGTGCGATGGGCTCTGCGCTTTCAAACTCAGTACCGTCAGCGAAGGGAGGATCAGGCGTCCCCAGCGGCAACGCCGCTACGATCGTCGGCGTTGAATCGGCAACTGGTTCTGACATCCGAGAGGACTCGGCATCAGCGGTGTTTGCAGGGTCAAAGGCCTCTTCTATTCCTTGAGGAGAGCCTGGGTCTCCCGTTGGTCCTGTTGCTGCCAGCATGTCCTCGGAACTGCCGCTACTACCGGTAAAGGAGACGTTCGGGCTATCTCCGCTCTGTCTGACAACATCGGCGAGGTTGCCAACCGCAAGCAGTCCTACCGCTGCAGCCGCAACGATGGCAAACACCGCCGGAGCAAGGGCGAGCTTTGGTCGCCTGGCCCTGACCTGTACCGGTGCCTCTGCCAGCGCAAATGATCTCGGCGCTTTCGCTGGTTCGACTGACCTCAAAAGCGAAACCGTCTGCCGCATCGACTCAAGGTCTTCCATGAGACTCGGATTGTCGACGGCGCGCCGTTGCAACTCCGCATTCTCAAGCTCGGTCGCCCGGCCCTCGATGTAAGCGGCTGAGGTGTCGTCTATGGTTTCTTTGCGGCGGAAGAGCCGAAGGGGGTTAAACATCAAACTTCTTGATCTTGTGTATTACCTAGACGCATAGAGTCCGGTAAATGTTCCGGATGGGTCTGGAGACAGTCCCTCAGACGAGCTCTTGCCCTGTTCAAACGGGACTTGATCGTCCCTATAGACACTCCCATGTAGTCGGCAGCTTCGTCGTATTGATACCCCTCGATATCGACCAGGACCACGGCCATCCTTTGATCTTCAGAAAGCGCACCGAGACAGTGTGTGATGATCTCACGCAGCTCGCCTGACTGCGCCCATTCCTGCGGACTGCGATCATCGGACTCAATGGTGTTCGAAAACATCACGATGTCCTTGTCAATAGACGTTTCTGGACGCCGTTTTGTTCGCCTCAAGTGGTCGTAGGTAGCGTTTCTGACGATTCGCATGAGCCACGCCTTGAAGACTCCTCCGCGATACGAACGTAAATTCTTGAAGGCGGAAATGAACGCGTCCTGCGTCAGGTCTTCAGCGGTCGCGTGGTTACGCACCATTCTCAGCGCAACGCTGAACACGGCGTCCTGGTGCATCTCAACAAGCCTGTTGAATGAGTCGAGATGACCTTCGAGGCTTAGCTGAATGAGTTTCTGTTCGTCTGGGGTAGTCAAGTGTCGTGCAGGCTATGGAAAAACCGTTATCGGTGCCGCAGATCGGTGCTGCAATTGTGATCGTAGCCTGAATTGCACCTTCGCATGGTATGAAAGTCGGGTGCAGACCGTGACGATCCTGTAATAGTCAGTACCTATAATTGCGCATAGGCTCCCAACAGTTCAGTCAGGTCTGGTTCCGAATTGCACTGCGTATCAGCACGATCACATGAACACTCTTCGTAAATCGTTCAGAGACACCGCGGAAACGGTCATTGCCGCTGTGCTGATTTTTGTTGCATTGCAGGCGACTACTCAGAGCTTCGAGATCGACGGTCGCAGTATGTTCCCCACTTTGCAAGATGAACAACGGCTACTTGTGAACAGGTTCGTGTACGCCCAATCGCCCGTCTCACTGATGGGGCATGACGGATACCTTTTCCATGGGCCGCAACGTGGTGACGTGATCGTGTTCCATCCGCCAACCAGTAGCAGCACTGACTTCGTTAAGAGAGTGATCGGCGTTCCAGGCGACACCGTCGATATCCGCGATGACAAGGTTTACGTTAATGGCCAACTGTCTACTTACATTGACGCTGACACCAGACCGCGGACCTTTTTCGAGTACCCGATCGAGATTCCTCCCGACGAGTACTTTGTTCTCGGGGATAACCGGGGGGCTTCTAATGACTCCCGGCAATTCGGTTACGTTCATGCAGACGACATCGTCGGAAGAGCGTGGTTCCTGTACTGGCCTATGAGGTCTTTCGCCGTATTTGGCTAGAGGCCCAGTTCGTGCAGTCTGTCGTCATCTATCCCGAAGAAGTGAGCTACCTCGTGCACCACGGTGTCGCGTACCTGTTCGACGAGTTGTTTTTCAGTACGGCTATGGTTTTCGATCGGCCGTTGAAAAATCGTGATGCGGTCCGGCATCAACGGAGCATATGAACCACGTTCAGTCATAGGCACACCTTCGTAGAGACCGAGGAGAGTCTCTCCGGGTCCAAGACCGTGATAAGCGAGTTGCTCACGGGTAGGTTCTGGCTCGACCAGGACCAGTACGTTGTCGAGATGTTCAAGGAACCGTTCGGGAAGGCTTTCCATAGCGGAACTGACCAGTTCTTCGAACCGTTCCTGCGAGACTCTTACCAAGAACTGTGCCTCAGCCCCAGGGATCGTGAATCCAGTAGTAAGTGACGGGTGATCAGGCGCTAACTTCTTGCCTGATCTTCTTCAGTATTTCGACGTTAGGTGCATCAGGGCCTTTTTTCTCGAACCCCGGCACCTCGAGGTAGAACGGAACGTCCGCGAACGCCTTGTTCCCAAGGATATTTCGGAAGCCAGCTTCTCCGATCAATCCTTCTCCGATGTTGTCGTGCCTGTCCACGGATGAGCCAAGTTCCTTTTTGGAATCGTTGGCATGAACAGACCGAAGGAGCTCTAGGCCAATCTCGTCGTCGAACTGTTGTAACGTCGTCTCAAGGCCTTCCGGATCTGCGATGTTGAACCCCGCTGCCCAGACGTGTTGAGTGTCCAGGCACACAGCGACTCGATTGTCGCCCACAGACTTGATGATCTGTGCCAGTTCGTTGAACTTCGACCCAATATGATCGCCAGAGCCCGCGCTCGTTTCCAGCATGAGCAGAGCTTCACCCGGCGCATCGTCCAGGATCTTCTTCATGGCGTCTGTGAACTGTGGGAGCGCTGCTTCAAACCCTTGCCCGCGATGGCTTGCCGGGTGGAATATGACTCCGAGAGCGCCAAGTTGCTCCGCTGAGCGAAGTTCCGCAGTGAGCGCATCTACGGACTTCGCAACAAGTTCAGGGTCTGGTGATCCGATAGCGCAGAGGTACTTGCCATGGACCACTGTGGGGCCCATCCCAGCGCGTTCAGATTCAGCTTTGAACTTCTCAACCTCTGATTCTGCTAAGGGCGGGACTTTCCAGGCACGAGGTGATGAGGCGAAAACCTGCATGCATTCGGCGCCGATCTCTTCAGCACGGGCAATAGCCTTGGATGCACCACCGGCTGTTGAGACATGTGCGCCAATAAGCATAGGTTCTCTCCGCTATTCGAAATTCATGTGCGAAACGTCTCCAACCTGAACGGCTGAAAGTTTACCATTTGGTTAACCAGCGCGTCCGCCGGACACGATCTCAGACCGGAGCGCGACTCGGCGAATCGTTGCGTTAAGCCGCTTCCGGTTGCCTGCGGAACAGTCGAATTGGTGCTCCAAGAACCTTACCCAGGGTCCCTGAGTGCCATGCAACCAGCAGGTTCGATGCAACGAAGATCGAACTGTATGAACCCACGATTACTCCCGTCAGCAGGACGATGAGGAAGTCACGCAGAGTAGCTCCACCGAATAGGAGCATCGCCAGGATCACGGTAGCCGTGGTGATGCTGGTGGCGAGCGACCTGGTAATTGTCTCGTTGATCGAAAGATTGACCGTGTTTCGGAAGGGACGATTCGGCGCGATCAGCGAGTTCTCACGGAGCCGGTCGAAGATCACGATGGTGTCGTTTACCGAGTAGCCGATCACGGTCAAGATTCCGACAATGAAGATTGCGTTGACCTCGACACCAATCAACTGACCAAGCACCGCGAAAATACCAAGTGTCAGGGCCACGTCGTGACCGAGGGCGACTATGGCTGCGATTGCGTATCGGTAAGAATTCGGCACCGATCGGAACGCCCAAACGATGTAGATCATGACGACGACCGATGCGATCAGCACCGCTGAGATGGCATTTCGAACCGTGTCATCAGCAACTGAACGCCCGACAGTAGTGGTGTCGAGAACGATAGGCGCCCTACCTATCTGCTGTTCGACCTCAGCATTGATCTCTGCAGCTTCACCGTCCTGTATCTCAGAGATCCTGATCAAGAACTCTCCCTGTCCAAGACTCTGGACAACAGCCTCATCATGCCCGGCATCGGCGACTGCCGTGCGGACGTCATCCGTGTCAGGCTCTATTCCCTCGAACCTGTAGGTGAATGTCGTTCCAGATTCGAAGTCGATCCCGAGATTGAGACCTGGAGTGAAAAGTAGAACAATCGAAACCACAACAAGCGCAGCTGAGATAAGACCGACTACTCTGCCTTTGCCAATGATGTCCATTTAGGACTCCCCCTCCAGACTCGCCGATCCGGAGTCGGATACTGGCACAAACAGGTTTGTTCGCTCTCCGAGCCCCGTACGGGCGACAAGGCGCAACAGTATTCGACTGGCAAAGAACGCCGTGAACATGGAGAGCAGTACACCAATTGCAAGCGTCAGAGCGAATCCTTGCATGATGCTGGTGCTGAACCTGTCACCGAACCAGAAGAGGACGAACGCCACCAGGATTGTGGAGATGTTTCCGTCTCGAATGGACGGCCACGCTCGATCGAATCCGGCGTTGATTGCCGCCAGCAGTCCGCGGCCTGTTCGCAACTCTTCTTTTATCCGCTCAGCAATGAGAATGTTGGCATCGACAGCGAAACCGAGTGAAAGGATTAGCGCTGCGGCACCTGACAGAGTCAAGGTGACAGGAATCAACTTGAATATCGCCAGCAACACGATGGTGTAGGTCACTAGCATCAATGCAGCGAGCAAACCGGGCACCTTGTAGTAGGCGACCATGAACACCAACAGCAAAGCCAGACCTACAGCACCGGCGATAAGGCTCTTTCGAAGCGATTCTGCGCCAAGCGTCGCGTCAACATTGCGTTCCTGGATGAGTTCCAGTGTTGCCGGTAGTGCGCCAGCCCGCAACTGAATTGCAATAGTTCGGGCACGTTCCGCTGTGAAATCAGGACCCTGGATAAATGCTCGACCACCTGCGATTCCCTGGCTTGCACCAGGTGCAACGAGTTCGTCGCCGTCCAGGTAGATTGCGAGCAAGTCACCGTTTCGAGCGATCCGGTCCGTGAGCTCGAAGAACGCATCTCCGCCATCGTCGTTGAACACAATATTTACCACTGGACGGGCAATTCCAGGTTGAGTGCCGGCGAAGGCATCGACGAGATCGTCGGGATCGATATTGGTCGCCTGCTCCTCATAAAAACGGGGGTCCTGGCAACGGATGATCTCCCACTGATCGACTGTAAGGCCGTCCGGTGGCCAATCAGCCTCATCGACGTCAGCAGGGCGATCCAGAGGGCCACAGATACGCTCCCGGAATTCAAGGAATGCAGTCGTGCCGATCAGCGCTTTTGCCTCCTCGACACCACCACCGACGGTCCAGCCAACGATCTCTCCCTGTGCTAGGAAGCCGGAAAGTGTTCCGAGCTGTCGAAGACCGTCCTGGATGATCACGGTATCGGCCAGGATGTTCTCGCCGTCAGGACCCTGCCTGAGAGGCCGCAGACCTGAGACCGTCACGTTGTATTGACCTTCGCCAACCTCTTCGATCGTGGCGTCTGGGAAGCCGGCATCAGTAATAACCTGCCGTACCTCCTCAATGGATGGGACGATTGTTTCCGGTTCTGGAGTGGGCTCGGGGGTCACTTCTGGATCCGGAGTCGCAGTTGGCACAGGCGTCTCTGAAGTATCAGGTGTCGGAGTAGCATCGGTCCCGTCAGACGGGTCCTCGACAACTTCAGGGGTGTACAGGATCACGAGCGTCGCCGGGAACCGTTCCTCAATAAGAGGGCGCCATTCGTCAGCTTCACTTGGCTGAATGATGTTGCCATCTAGATCACGCTGCTCAGGTCGAATCGAATCCAGCTCAACCGTGAGAGAGAAATCGTCTGACTCTTCGGTTACGTTAGCATCTGGCCTGCCTAGCTCGTTTCTGAAGAACGCTTCCAGGTCATCACCAGAAACCACCCTGACGAATGGGCTGTTGAAGTTGATATTGAGGCTGGCGCCATCCCGTCCGGGAATCTGAACCAGGATGCGGTCTGCCGGTTCACCCAGAGCCTGTACCGTGGCTTCGCTGACACCGAATTCGTTCACCCGGCTTTCGATGATCGTGCGGACAGCATCGATATCGTCTTGCGACGGGGTACCACCGGCTTCTGGTATCACGTTATAAACGAGATGGGTCCCACCCTGGAGGTCGAGGCCCAACTCCAGGCCGAGGAACGACTCTTCGTCGCCTCGCTCAAATGAATTCCCGAACAGGCCGATGTTAATTTGCGGAGTTGCCAGGACGGCTACTGCCACCGCAACGATGACAACCAGAAATAGAAAGCCGCGGTATCGTCTGATCAACCGTTTTTGTTCCTGAATGGACGCGAAAAGCGCCGCAACTAGCGCGGCGCGGAATGTAGTTACCTTTGCCGAAACCGGACTAACCCGGCTTTCTCACCGCTGCGTACTTGAAGTGCCGCATGCGGGTGCAGGCCATCTAAGGCCGCAAGAGAGTATACCACCCACTCACTACGGCTTCAGGTGTCTTTTCAACCCGAGTTACCAGGACTCCTGGAGATTCTGAAGTTCATGAGAGTCAGCATCTTCAATAACAGGTATCGGGAGTGTTGATTACTACTCATCTATAGGAACGACCGAAACCTGAATCTAGCTGATGTCACTGATGTCTAGTCTTCACCGGGGGAATGGGAGTGCACAGGCGATTCGTGGGCGTCGTCAGAGAGGTCGTAGTTTGCCTCAGTCAGTGAAGATTCGGCGTTCAGCTGTGAAAGCCGCGCCACCGTATTGAGCACTTCTACCATCTGCATGTCCTGGGGCATCGTCGGCGCATGCTGGGCATAAACTGTGTAACCCACGTCGTGCCAGTGGGGTTCGTCTGGTGAAGCCCCTACTTTGTGCAACTCTTCATGGGCCAGCAGGTGGTCCAGGAAGACGATTCCATTCAGATGATCAACCTCATGCTCAATCGCCTGAGCCAGCAGCTCTTCGGCGGTGAGCTTAAAGCGACCCCCGTTTTCATCCAGCGCCCGAGCGTCGATATGTACGGACCTTGTGACAAGTCCGCTGTATCCGGGCACGCTCAAGCAACCTTCCATCACCTGCCGGGAGCCCTCCCGATTTGTGATCTCCGGGTTGATCATGGCGAAAGCATCCTGTTCCGGGACCTGAATCGTGACAATCCGTTTTAGTTCTCCCACCTGAGGGCCTGCGAGACCGACGCCGTGAGCGTTCTGCATCGTCTCGATCATGTCCTCAGCCAGCCGACGGATGGAATCGTCAACTCTTTTAATGGGGCGTGCTTTTCGCCGCAGGATCGGATCGGGAAACACTCTTATGGGAAGAATCGCCATCCCACCATTGTTGCACCGTCAGCACTACGCTCGCCACCAGAACAGGTCCTTATGGCAATCGGATCGCTAATTGTGAGCCTGCACCATGCTCAACTGGTGACGAAACCGAGGAATGTTCAGCAGTGCCCGCCAAATACTAGATCAGTTAGGCGGATCAGATCACGAACGTGAGGCTTGCATGCCACGAGTTAGAAAGATACGAAGGCGAAGGATTGGCACTGGATCCAACCGGATGCAAAGAATGGACGCCAGTGTAGCTTCTGTACTGCCATCTCGTTTCAAACAGTCTGAAGCTGAACAGAAGAGCCGCGTCGTGATCGTTGGTCAGTCCGTGTTTAACCTGAGGCTCGAGAAACTGATTGCCGAAGTTGCAGACCTCGAGGTGGTGGCGACGGCGACGACCATGAAGGAGGCGCTTGCGTTTCCAAACGAGTATGGTGCTGAACTCACGATCGTGGACACGGACTTCGGTGGTGATGTTGTCGGTGTTTCGCTGGCACGTGATATCAGTGAGAGAAGTCCAGGCTGCGCCATAATGCTGGTCTGCGGTCCATTCACGCAGACACTTGCACAGAACATCTGGGTTTACACCGTCGATTCGTGGTCCGTCGTTTCGCAGGCTACTGCCAAGAACCACGCGGAGATGATGGAAGCGGTCAGCTCAACGGTACATGGGATGAAATGGGTTGAACCTGGCATCCAGAGGGAATTGCAGAAGCTGGGACCACGCCCTCGTTCTCTTGATGAACGAAAACTGGCCATGTTCGACAGGCCATCACAACGGATCGCATGAGTAGCCTGGCGGCACGTTCACGAAAGCGAAACCGGGTCTACGTCGACGCTCCATCCGTTTCCCGGTGACTCTTCGTCCAGGAGTTGCTCAGGTCCTGATCCCTTAAGCACGATCTGCCAGCGAAACATACCGCGCACTCTGAACGGGACTGCGGGAGTCGGTCCGATCACTTCGATGCCTGACAACCCGCTGATCTCCTTACGGCGCTCGAATCTTGCCGCTGTGCCATACGCATTCTCGTGTGCCTCGACAGCGTCAGGGCCGGAATACTGGAGTCTCACAAGTCGAGAGTATGGCGGCATATCGTGCCTCGCACGAAGTTCGATTTCCCTCTCGTAGAACCACTCATAGTCCTGCGCTGCCGCCGCCTGGATCGCGTAGTGGTCTGGTTGCATAGTCTGGATCACCACCCGGCCGCCAGATGGCCCTCGGCCTGCACGACCGGCGACCTGCGCGAGCACCTGGAATGAGCGTTCAGCGGCCAGGAAGTCAGGTACAGCGAGCCCAATGTCCGCTGCGACTACGCCGACCAGGGTCACTGCCGGGATATCGAGACCCTTGGCGACCATCTGAGTGCCAACCAGGACCTTCGGTGATCCATCCGTAAAACGAGCAAGCAGGTCCATGTGGTCTTTGAATGTACGAGCAGTGTCGCTGTCCCACCGCATTGCCCCTGCCCGCGGAAAGTGCTCGTTCACGACCTCTACAACCCGCTCTGTACCGGGGCCTGTCCGTTTCACGCTATTGCCGCCACACGTTGGGCAGGCTCTCGTAGCTCTAACTTTGTATCCGCAGAAATGGCACTCGAGGCGTGCTGGTTGGCGTTCAGTTGCTGTGTGGTGGGTAAGCGTATTGTCGCAGCGTCGACACTGTCTGATGATCCCGCAGTTGGAGCACTGCACAAACCCCGCGAGCCCTCTACGGTTGAGATACAGGATCACCTTGTTGCCTCTGGCGATGGTGTCCCGCATCGAGGAGAGCAGTGGTCTCGAGAGCAGTTCCGTGTGACCGGAGCGCAGTTCGTCCTTCATATCGACAACGGTTACGTTCGCACGGCCGTCTTCATTGTTCGCCGATACTAGTCCCGTAATCTCCTGGGGACGATGCGGCAGACGGAGTATGTGAAACTCCCCTCGTTCTGCCCGTCTGAATGAGGTCACTGACGGCGTTGCGCTGCCCAGTACAAGCGTCGCTCCGGTTTCAAGGGCGAGAAGCTGCGCTGCATCGCGGGCATGGTAGCGAGGCGTCTGGTCCTGCTGTTTGTAGGTCCACTCATGTTCTTCGTCGATCACGATTAGACCCAGGTCGGCAACTGGCGCGAAAACTGCGCCGCGCGATCCGAGCACTATGTCGTACCGGCCTTCACGAATTCCCCACCACTGGTCGAATCGTTCTCCGTTGGAAAGTCCGGAATGGAGCAGGGCAACTCGGCCGGGAAATCGCGATGCGAAACGCTGAAGAGTCTGCGGCGTCAGCGCAATTTCAGGCACGAGCACAAGAACCTTCTTGCCAGCCTGTAAACAATGTGCCGCTGCCTGTAGATATACCTCGGTCTTACCGGATCCAGTGACTCCGTAGAGAAGGAACCGGCTCGGAGTGGCGGTAGTCGAATCTATGGCATCGGTTATGGCCTTTATCGCTCCGGCCTGCGCGGCTGTGGCATCGAAAGGGAACTGCTGCTGTACCACGAAATCGGAAAGCGGATCGCGCTGTACACGTTTTTTCTCGAGTTCAGCAAATCCTGAGTCAATCGCCCACCTGACAGATGCCTGGCCGAACCGTTTCGTCATCTCTGCTCTGGGCTGTGCTTCGCTTTGATTCGCGAGGTAAGACAACAGCTCAGCACGGCGATGCGAACGCGTATCTGTGTACTCGCTGATCAAGCCTGTGGCTTCCGACGCGGTGACGTTAAGGCGTATTGTGTTGACGTACGCTGCCTTTGCTCTCGGTTGCTCCCACTCATGCCTGGACTCCAGGATTCGCCGACGTAGCAGGCGATCTACCGTTGTCGTTCCCGTCCTGCCTAGCTTGCGAGCCACCCTGTCTTTACGCTGCCAGTCGCCATCCGACAGTGCATCAAGCACGCGTTTTTCATGTGCTCTCAGTTCGCGGCCAAGCGTGATGTCAGCCGGGAAGTTGTCCGGTTCACGTCGGATCCATGTTCTGAGTCGAGTCCGAGAACCCGGTGGCAACATTAAGGATGCGGCGATGAAGAGAGTGGTCCGGTAGTAGTTGGCAATCCACCTGGCCAGTCGCAGCCTTGGGCCGTCCAGAAACGGTCCGTTCTCGACCACCGACACGAGTTGCCGCGTTTCGATTTCCGGGTCGGGTCGATCCCTGACCGCAGCAAACACAATCCCCTGTAGAAGTTGAGTTCCAAAGGGGACCCAGACGAGATCACCCGGAATTGCGCTCATCTTCTCCGGAACGGCATATGTAAATGTTCGTGCGCGGTCGTCTGGAAAATCGACCGCTACCTCGACGAAAGACATGTAGCTGACGGTCTGGCGAATTGCTGTTGACTTCAGCCCTGATCACGCGAAGCCACAACTAGAACAAGGGCTCAGAGCACAGTTAGGCTCTCAACACAGTATGGCAGCCTGACGAGAAGCGTATGAATGGGTGTGATGGTTCTGCGGTCAAAATCAGGCTGCGCTGGCATCGCCGCTCTGCTGCTCGAGTTCCTGATCAGCCGGTGAAGCTGGCCTGGTCGCCAGATCGTCTCGAGTTAGCTCGTAAGCTTCCTCGAACCTGACGCGGGCCTGCTTTACTTCGCTGGCAGCTTCGCGTGCCGCGTTCGCTGCGTAGTTGACAGCTGTGAGATTCAGCCAGCTTGGATCCATTACGAAGTAGTCGAGCCAGTGCACGGTCTTCTCAACGTACTCGATGAACTGCTCACGCAACTTTACTGAAAGTTCTTCACCACGCTTGTCACTCAGGCGTGGCCAGTCCTCGGTCCCGTCAACAACCGATTTCCAGTTCGCCGACATCAGGCCGTTGATCTTCCCAGCGTGATCTCGTAATTGGTCGAGCAGCTCGGGAGTCGTGCCATTTACACTCCCCTTGTGAACAGCCGCGTCGAATTCCGCCCGCAGATTAGCGAGTTTTCTAGGTTGAGTGAAAAGGCGGCGGTAAACGATCACCGCCTTAGCCCGTTCAGTGGGGTCGAGTGGGCGTTTTGAGAAGGGCCAGCTCAGTACCAGGCTCCAAGTTGGAAAACGGTCGTTGGTTCAAAGCTAACAGAAGTGTTAGAGCTGAACTCGTTCTGAGTTGAGTGCCCACTATCACCGGTACTGCGATATTCCTGCCAGTTATCGCAGTTCAGATCCAGGAAGTGTCGCAAACGCGACCAGCCCGCCGGCAAGGGGGAACGGCGGGCTGGTTCCGGTGCATCCCACTAACTAACCGCAGAATGTGGGAGATGCTCTCCGGTTCCTTCTTGTTTACAGCCCGCCAGTTTGCCAACGCTATGTCAGATGGGTCAGCACGGTGGTACTTACGGCTCTGAAGCGGTGCGGCATTGGGACCTTCGAACTCAGCTAAGTTCATAGAACGAGTGGTGAATGGCGTCTGGAGTCGCTGTGACAAGCCTGTAGCCGCCTCTTCGACCGGCTTTCGCTGCTCCGATGGAAGTGGTCGTCACGATCCTCAATCCCTGGTGAACCGTTCCGCCGTTGGAGTGTGTGTGTCCGGCGAACATGTGCGAGACCCCTGCATCCAGAAACAGTTCAGCAAGGTACCTCCGCTGCTCAACAGGCAGGTTGTAAGTCCCGTATTCCTCTTCAATGTCGGTTTCGAAGAGTGGGTGGTGGGACAGTACGATTCGATGTCGAACTCCCGTTGGTAAGGGCTTGGATAGCTCTGCCTCAAGCCAGGTTTTTTGATTTGCGGTTTCTTGTGGGACAGCATCAGGTTTGTCGAACAGCGGCGAATTGAACACGATGAACTGGCTGATTCCAGAAACAAATGTGTAGTAGTCGGCTCCGAAGCTTTTTCTGTAGGCCTCGAGTGATTCCGCCGCCGGAGTACGGAAGTCGATGCCGACATCGTGATTGCCTACCACCCAGTAAACGGGAATCCCGGAGTCGATCCGTGCAAACTCGGCCTTCACTTCCTCCACCTGCTGCTGGTTATCCCAATCCATAACCAAGTCACCAAGTACCGCGACAAAATCCGGCTGAACGCTGTTGGCAATCTGAACTGCTCTACTGACTCGATCTCGTTCAGTGTTCCAGTCTTGTCCGGTCAACTCGGAAGAGTCCAGTTCGCGACCTTCCTGAGCTGCCTCGTTGGTCTGCTGGCGCGCCCTGGTGAAGGCCAGGATGCCGAACTGGGGGTCGGCAAGGAGCATGAATTTTGATGTTTTAGTTTGCATTGTCTAGTGTTGAAGGCGACTGCTATCAGGTTTCAGCTTGTCACACTCGGCAAACAAAAAACCCGCCTGAAATGGCGGGTCTTTAGTGTGGTCGACACCAAATGAGGCAGTTTTTAACTGTTTGTAGCCGCTGTTCGCCTTCGCTCTTTGATTCGGGCGCTCTTGCCAGTACGTCCCCTGAGGTAGTAGAGCTTAGAACGCCTTACAGAGCCCTGGCGCGTCACCTTCACAGAGTCCAGGTTAGGTGACCAGAACGGTACGATCCGCTCAACACCAACCCCGTATGACAGGCGCCTGACGGTGAAGGTCTCAGTCGGAGCCGGTACGTGTTCTGGATTGAAGCGGCCAGAGATCACATTGCCCTGGAAAGCCTGGATACGCTCCCTGTCGCCTTCGATGATCTTCAGGTTGACGGTCACCGTGTCGCCGGGACCGAACTCCTCGATCTCCGCCCTGGGCGCATCGCCATTAAGTGTGTTCAGATCGATCATTTCGGGCCGTAACCTGCTTGCTGCGCTACTGCCGGCGAACCGGACCACGCGAAAAGACGCCCAGAGGCGTCGGTGACTTAGAAACAGAAGAGTCCAACCTTCTAATTGTAGCCACCTCAGAAGGCAGACGGCAAGAAGCTTTTTGGCCAGATGAGCATGAGTGTTCCAGCGTTCCTAGACTGGCCAGTCTTCGAGCAGATCAGGTCTGCGCTCTTGTGTTCTGCGCACCGCCTGCTGACGCCTCCATTGCTCAGTTTTCGTGTGATCGCCGGAAAGCAATACATCCGGCACTTTGCGACCTTCTACTTCTTTAGGGCGGGTATAGACAGGACCTTGCAGTAACCCGTCCAGTCCGCCAGCGAACGAGTCCATGTAGGCAGATTGTTCGTCACCGAGCACACCTGGTATTAGCCGTGTCACCGCGTCAACGAGAACCATCGCGGGCAACTCTCCACCAGTTAAAACGTAGTCCCCAATGGATATCTCTTCGTCCACCTCGGAATCGATAAATCGCTGGTCAACTCCTTCATAATGGCCACAGACCAATGTGATCGCCGAGAGCTCACTGAACTCTTTCACCTTGCCGTGTGTAAGGATCTGGCCTTGAGGTGACATCAGCACCACCCTTGTCTCCGGGCTTTTCGACTTGACCGAACGAACGGCTGCCAGCAGCGGCTCGGCCTTCAAAACCATGCCGGGGCCACCACCGAACGGCTCATCGTCCGCTGTGTTGTGCCTATCATTCGCATAGTCGCGCAGCTGATGGAGTTTGATCTCAACGAGTTCAGACTTGACAGCGCGTCCTACGATGCTGGTCGAAAACGGGCCGCCGAACATCTCTGGAAACAGAGTGACTATGTCGATTTGAAGCATGTAATTGAACAGAACCTTGCTTCTAAGTGGTGGAATGAGCCATTTTGGGCGCTCGAGGCTGTTCTACAGCCCGCCCGACCGCAATTTACCGGCTTATAGTGGATATGCTGCCAGATGCGAAGCGTAAAAGCACTCTGTTCTAACGGCGCGGAGATTGGACCAATGTTCAGTGGGATAGTCGAAGAGGTAGGCAAAGTGCGTTCGTACGACCTTCAACGGATGACGGTCGACGCATCAGTTGTTTTGCAGGATCTCAAAGTGTCCGAGAGCATATGCGTTGCCGGAGTCTGTCTGACCGTTGTTGAGCTAGGTGAAGGTGTATTCACTGTTGAAACCGTCCCGGAAACGGTAGAGAGGTCAAACTTCAAAGTTTTGAGCCCGGGCGATGGAGTGAATCTGGAGCGGTCTCTCGCCCTGGGTGACCGAATCGGCGGCCACATGGTGCAGGGTCACGTTGACGGCCGAGGGCAGGTCCTCTCCGTGACTCCTGAAGCCAACTCTGTCCGGGTGCGTATAGGTTGCGGTCTCGATCTGCTCCGCTATGTTGTTGAAAAGGGCTTTATAGCGGTTGACGGCATCAGTTTGACGATCACCGATGTGGACAACCGATCATTTGAGATTGCAGTCATTCCTTACACGCTGGAACACACCACTCTCAGTGAGAGACCTGTTGGTAGTGAAGTGAACCTGGAAGTTGATGTGACGGCAAAATACGTAGAGAAGCTCGCTGTTCCGCATCTTGAGAAACTTGGAGCTGTCGCGTCATGAGTTCGACTCACTCACAGAGTGACAACCGAAGCCTGGAGCTGGACTCTGAAACTATGAGCGAAGCAACCGGGCGAGAGGTCGTAGGTGGACCGTCTGAGGAGGCCTCCACAGCTTCTGTCGAGGCGGCTATCGCTGCTTACAGAGCGGGAAAGATGGTCATCCTCGTGGATGACGAAGACCGCGAGAACGAAGGCGACTTCGCGATGGCTGCGGAGGACATCACGCCTGAGGCAATCAACTTTATGGCGATGGAGGGCCGCGGTCTTATCTGCGTGCCAATGACGGGCGAGGACCTTGCCCGATTCAAATTGCCAATGATGGTGCAGAACAACACTTCAGCTCATGGCACTGCATTCACTGTTTCGGTTGATGCTGCAGATGGGATCACGACAGGAATCTCGGCGGCAGATCGCTCCCGCACGGTACAACTACTCTCAAATGGCGAAGCCAGCGCGGCCAACCTTGTGCAGCCTGGCCACATCTTCCCGCTTCGCTACCAGGACGGTGGAGTGTTAGTGCGGGCAGGACAGACAGAGGGATCTGTTGACCTCGCAAGGCTTGCCGGGAAGAGTCCGGTGGCTGTGATCTGCGAGATCATGAATCCTGACGGCACGATGGCACGACGACCGCAGCTTGAAGAGATCTCACGAAAACACGATATTCCGGTAGTTTCGATCGCGGACATCATCGCCTATCGAATGTCACACGAGAAGCTGATCGAGCGGCTTGTGGAAACTCGGCTTCCGACTCGCTGGGGCGAATTCAGAGCCATTGCTTACAACAGCTTCGTCGACCCGGACGAACATGTCGCACTCGTCAAAGGTGACGTTGATGGGTCGGAACCTGTTCTTGTGCGCGTCCACTCTGAATGCCTTACCGGTGATGTCTTTGGATCAATGCGCTGTGACTGCGGAGACCAGGCAGAACGGGCGCTGCAAATGATCGAAAACGAGGGAACCGGAGTATTCGTCTACATGCGGCAGGAGGGCAGAGGGATTGGGCTGATAAACAAGCTCCGTGCCTACAGTCTCCAGGATGAAGGTCTGGACACCGTGGAGGCTAACGAGAGGCTTGGTTTTCCAATGGATCTCCGGAGATATGGAGTCGGTGCACAGATCTTGCGAGATCTCGGAGTCCGCAAGTTCAAGTTCCTGACCAATAACCCTAAGAAGATCGTCGGGTTGGAAGGGTTCGGGCTAGAAATGGTCGAACAAGTACCGCTGGTTATAGAACCTAACCAGGAGAACCGCCGCTATCTCCGCACCAAGCAAGAAAAGATGGGGCACCTGATGGATGTACTTGGAGATAGTGACTGATGGCCCGCGAGATCGTGGCATCCACTGACGGGAACAGCATCAGGATTGGCATTGCAGTCGCGCGGTTCAACAACTACGTGACCCACCAGATGCTGGAGCTGTGCGTTGGGAGGCTTGAATCGCTTGGTGTTGAATCCGGCGATATCACGGTGGTCCACACGCCGGGCTCCGTCGAGCTGCCGTTGGCCGCCAAGAAGCTAGCCAGTCGTGAAGACATTGATGCCGTGGTCGCCATTGGTGCAGTAATAAACGGGCAGACGGCTCACTTCGAGTATGTGTCCTCGATTGCGGCTGATGGAATCGCCAGGGTTGCCGAGGAAACCGGCAAGCCGGTTATTTTTGGAGTGCTGACCACCTACAGCACAGACCAGGCTGTTGAGCGCATTGAGCATGCGGAAGGGTATGCCGATGCCGCTGTTGAGATGGTGAACGCGTTTCGTGCGTTGGCCGATCTGTAGCCGACCATCGGGCTCTCCGATCGAAATTCAAAGAACTGTTAAGAGCGTCTCGCGTCTACCTGCCCGGTAGAGCATCTTAGTTCCGACACAGAGATTTTCGATTGGCCTTCGGAGCGCCAGGTTCATGCGAATTCCTATCAACCAGCCAGCCATGATGCGATCACGGCGAGCTCTACTTTCCTTGTTGGTGGCCCTGTCCGCTGTTGCCGCCGCATGTGGCAGCGGGGATTCGACGAGCACCCCGACCTCGACAGCCAGTCCGCCCAGAACCGAAACACCAATCGCCACACAGGCCGAACCCACGGCCACGACCGAGGTCGCGGAGACGGCTACTCCCTCATTACCGACAAGCGTCAATCCGCTTTTCCAAAGTCCCACCGAATTCTCCAATCTCGATGGCCTGGATGGTCTCGAGCGGAGTGCCGCTCGGCGATGGCAGCTTTCCCATGGCTGGTTTACAGATTTCAATTCTCGAACGGTCTCGCTGAGTGAAATCGACAATCTGCTCCCACGAGATCGGATTAAGCCCGTTGACGATCCGCGATTTGTTGAATCGGTAGACGCACCGGACTACATGGACCTGCGCGAGCCTGTGATTGCGCTCAAGATCAATGGAGACGCCCGAGCCTATCCGCTGGCGATACTGATGTGGCAGGAGATCGTTAACGATACGGTCGGCGGAGTGCCCGTGACAGTGACGTTCTGTCCGCTCTGCAACACAGCTGTCACTTTTGAGCGGACTCTCGAAGGAAATGAACTTACGTTCGGTACGAGTGGAAACCTGCGCAATAGCGATCTGGTGATGTGGGACAGGCAGACGGAAAGCTGGTGGCAGCAGATAACCGGTGAGGCGATCGTAGGGCAGCTCGCAGGAAAAGTACTGGAACAGGTGCCGTCTCCGATTATTGCCTGGGAGACATTCCTTGAGGAGTACCCGGACGGCAAGCTGCTGCTTCGTGAAGTTGACACGCTGGGACAGGAGATTCGGGCCTACGATGATCCGCCATACTCAGGGTATGACTCTGTGGACAATCTCGACCCCTTCGCATTCCAGGGTCCGATGGATGGACGGCTACCACCAGCGATTCGGGTCCTGACGTTCAAGAACGACAGCGCAACCGTTGCCTATCCCTTCACGTTCTTGAAAGAGTCCCCTGTGGTTAACGACACCGTCGGTGACGAAGAAGTTGTGACGTTCTTTGACGATGGCACCCTGTCAGCATTCCTCGATTCCAGTTTCAACAAGCAAACATCGGGATCGACGACGATGTTCAGTCGAATTATTGATGGAGAGACGCTGACTTTCAGCCTGGGTAGTGAAGGCATAGTCGATGATCAGACAGGTTCCAGTTGGAGCATCACTGGCAAGGCGACCTCCGGCCCGATGCAGGGGAAGGAGCTGGAGCCGGTGATTCATCAGAACCATTTCTGGTTCGCCTGGGCGGTTTTCGAACCGGAAACCGAAGTTCGGAGTAGTCCCGAGGATGTCACTGGGCCAACTTCAGTAGCGCCGTAACAGTGGTCTGGCAAGAATGGCTGGACATCAGTCGCTTAGAAGAAGAATGAATATTTGGAACAGATTTGGCGCACGATCTGTATTTGTGATTGCAGGATGTTTGGGCATGACCGCCATTGCATGCAGCCCGGATGACTCCCGATTATCACCGACATCTACTGCGCTGCGTGGTGGCTCAGAAACCGCTTCACCCGTTGTCTCCCCGACGAACAAGAACCCTCAGGCTGTTGCTACAACTGTTTCACCTGTACCTGAACCGACCCCAACACCTGACCTTTCGTTTGCTCCGACGGATGATCGCCGTGCTCTGCGATTTAGAGAGCTGGAAGGTTGGGAAACCGACTTTTCGCTCAAGAAGGTTGGCCTTGGCGAGTTCATCTCCATTATCAATCGCGATGGCATAGATCCTATTGATGACCCGACGTTTGCGCCGGTCTCGGATGCTCCTGCCTACATGAAGCCGCGTGAACCGGTTATTGCAGTTGAAATCAATGGAGATGCCCGCGCCTACCCACTGGCAATGCTGATGTGGCACGAGATTGCCAACGATACGGTCGGCGATCAACCTGTGACCGTTACCTTTTGTCCGCTTTGCAACACCGCAATCACTTTTGACCGAGTGGTGGACGGTGTCGAGTTGACTTTCGGTACCACTGGCAAAGTGCGAAACAGTGACCTTGTGATGTGGGACAGGCAAACGCAGAGTTGGTGGCAACAGATCACCGGCGAGGCGATCGTGGGGCTTCACGCAGGTCTAGGCACAACGCTTGAGATCATCAACTCGCCAATCATTGCCTGGGAGACTTTTGCCGCGCAGTACCCAGACGGGCTGGTCATGGAGCGGATCTTCGACGAGTTAGGCTTCCCAATCAAAAGCTACGACCTTGCTCCGTACGCCGGGTACGACTCTGTAGACGCATCGCCATTCGCCATCCCTGATCCCGAAATCCTCGATGGTCGAATGCCACCTAACTTGAGAGTCTTGACGGTCGAGGTAGGAGATGCCGTCGTTGCCTACCCGTTTCCGTTCCTTGAAGAAGCAGCAGTGCTCAATGACGAACTGGATGGTGCTGACATCGCTATCTTCTTTGACAATGGAACGCTTTCCGCTTTCTTCGACACGCTCGATCAGCAACTAACGTCTGGCTCAACGACAATGTTCAGACGAGAACTCGACGGACGGGTACTCAACTTTGAAATCGCTGAAGGCGGAATTCGCGATGTCGAAACCGGCACGCTCTGGAGTTTGCTGGGCAAAGGTCTGGAAGGCGAGTTGTCCGGGCGTGAATTGGAACCGGTAATACATCAGAACCACTTCTGGTTTGCGTGGGCGGTTTTCCAGCCGGACACAGAGATTCGAGATTCTGTGGAAGATGTTGCAGGGCCGGTCAGCTTATCCGGGGCTGGGAACTAATTCGCTGAACCGACTGCTTCAACATTGTCGATAATCTCAAGCAGTTCTTCGGCTCGGGCGATTATCCCTGGCAGCCGAGGTTCCTGTGACAGCGAAATTGCCTCTTCCAGATCAGCTCGAATGAGGTTCAGGTTTCCTCTGCCCCTTATCAGCAGATCAGCTCTGTCCAGGTAGATTGCGGCGATGGCCGGTTCGAGTTCAATCGCTTTGTTGAAATCGGCGAGAGCCGCCACAAAGTCTTGAACGCTGTCCCGCCAGAAACGGCCGCGCCACCAGTAGGTGCCTCCGTCATCGGGTGCCAGTTCGATCGCGGCGTTGAAGTTGTCGAGAGCTTCCTGGAGCTCACCGGCAACGGCCAACACACGTCCAATCACGATGTATGGGTCAACTTCTTCGTCGTCAAGTCGCTGGGCCTGTTCGGCGTCGCGTTTTGCACCTTCAAGGTCATTGAGGTTGACGCGTGCGAGCGCCCTGTGCGAATAGGCCGTAGCCAGCGTTGGTCTCAGCTCTATGGCTTTGTCGAAGTAGTACATCGACTCTTCGAATTCGCCCTGGAACATGAGTGCCTGGCCGATTCCATCCCACCCATGTGCAAATCCAGGCTCAAGCTGGACAACCGTATTGAACTGGCGTTCGGCGTCTGTGTATTCGCCCTGAGCGAGCAGGGCATAGGCACGCGCGTATTGATTGACGCTTTCGGTGTCGGAGGCAGGCTCGTCTTCGGAAGTCGGAGTTACGAGTGGTATCTGGGTTGCTGTGGGCGCCGGAGTTGGACTGGACTGCTGTTCGACTGTCGCAGAGGGGGCAGGTGCGGTTGGGTTGCCCTCAGGCGTGGGCTCGCCCGACTCTCCGCTGCTACAGGCTATTGCCAGTGCTGCCAGGGACGTAGCCAGTATTGGAACAATCGATTTCATGGGGTATAAGTTGTCCCGCTGTCTCAAGTCCCGGGCGGCCGCGGCAAACAGACCCTTCCTGCCCCGACGCCCATGCAGTTCATTACGCTAATGCATGGCTGTGGGTTTCCACGCCGTCGAGCCTCGTTTCTTGGAATCAGATTAAGCTGCTGAGAGTCTGCCGATCAGCACCTCTAGCGCCAGCCGTTCATCCATTTTGCCGGTTTTAATATCGAGATCAGCATCGAGCAAACGCCGGTGTGTTGCGGCGAGGTAAGCTTTGCCAAACCGCGAAGCCTGCCGAAGCGTCTTCTCCAGGGCATATCGATTGTTCACACCGATGCGCTTGCCAATCTCAGGCTGTGGAACGCCTTCAGCTCTCAACGTTCCCGCAAGCAGAACAAGCCTCACCTGTCTCGCCAGCATCGTGATGATCGAGCTGACTGACGTTCCTCCTTCGAGAAGGTTGTACATCAGTCGCATTGCAACTCCAGGCCTGCGCTCCAACACAGCGTCGACCCCTGCAAAGATGCTCGCCTCGCGTGCCTCTCCAACCATCTCGTCAACATCAGACTGGGAGATTTCGCGTTCACCCGCATACAGGGCCAGTTTTCCGATCTCACTGTCGAGCAGTCGCAGATCACCGCCGGCCAACCAGACCAGCCGTGCAATGGCGTCCCTGCTTGCCGTGGAATCGTATCTTGTGAAGCGGTCGCGTGCCCATGCTTCAAGTGCGGGCCCTCTCGGTGCCTTGAACTCCCTGATCTCAGCGCCGGGACCGGCCGACTTGATCCCTCTTGCGTTTGCTCTGAGCGTCGTCTTTTCAACAAACACCACTTCGCTCGTTCCGGGAAGGTCGGCGAGCATACCTGGAAGGCCGTCCCATTCAGCCCCGCGACTGTTGCCGCGGCCATCCATGGACTCAAGCAGGCCGTAAACCAGTACAAGTCTTTTGTCTGCCAGGAACGGGAGTGTGCTTGCAGCCGCGATAATGTCGAAGGGCTTAAAAGATGCTCCATCCAACTGAGTCGTGTTCGGTCCACGGACCTCCTCAGGGCCAACAGAGGCACGAGCGCGGCGGACAGCCTCGCTTATTGAGAAATTGTCGTCGCCGTGAAAGACTCTGATCAAATGCGGACTCCAGTGCATCAAACTGGTGTTGATGTCGGCGAGGATATCAAGGCACATGTCGTGTCGGCGAAAGCGTTGCAGTCTTGAACTGAAGGAGTTGCGACATGCTTGTCAGAATGTTGCTAATGATTCCGTTCGTTGGGCAGCTCCTGCGAGTTTCATGGCTGCTGTTCTGGGATAGCCGAGTCTTCCCTCTCCTGAAGATCTTTCCCCTGGCGGCCTTTTTCTACGTGCTGCTACCGATCGATCTACTGCGTGACTTTAAGCTGGGCATCGGCCAGTTAGACGACATCATTGTCACCGCTGTTCTTCTCACGCTGTTCGTGGTCCTGTCGCCGAGGAAGCTGGTTACGGAACATATTCATGGCAAGAGTGATGATGACGGCCCGGATCCCATCAACGGCAATTTCCGCTACGTCGACAAAGAGTAGCCTTTCACAGGTTCTCTGCGAGATGCTCTCAGGCTGTCACAGATCTGGGAATACCTACCCGGTTGTGCATCGGATCTGAGACTCAAGATTCCCGACCGGGTAGCCGATGCCATTGCACTCGCTTATGCTTTCTGTTTGGCATTTGGCGTCTCAGTCCTACGCGATGTTCGCTCGTTTCGGCCTGAATGCCTGTTTGAACTCGTCCCAGCGTTAATGGACAGAACATGCGAATTGGAATAATTGGCCTTCCGGGCAGCGGCAAGACGACCGTTTTCAACGCTCTCACCCGCGGAACGGCTGAATCAGGGAGCTTCGGCGGAAACCGATCCGCCAACATTGGAGTGGCTCACGTTCCCGATCAGAGGCTGGACGAGCTGACGGGCATATTCAATCCGAAGCGCACCGTCCCGGCGGAAGTTACCTACGTGGACCTGCCGGGATCGCACTCGGCAGACAGTGCAGACCTTTTTTCAGGCGAGGCTTTGGGTCATCTACAGAAAGTGGATGCACTACTTCACGTCGTTCGAGCGTTCGACAATCCAGCAGTCCCTCATGCCCTGGGTACGATCGATCATCGAAGAGACATCGAGAAAGTCAATTTCGACATTCTGTTCGCTGATATTTCTCTTCTTGAACGTCGTATCGAGCGGATCAAGGACAGCATGAAGGGCCTCAAGTCCCAGGAGCGTGTTAAGGCCGAGAAGAACATTGAGGTTCTGCAGGCTTTGCAACTGGAGATGGAGGAGGGCACAGCTGCACGTGACAAGGAGTACACGGAAGAGCAGATCCAGGCCATCTCTGACACTTTTCTGTTGAGCAGGCTTCCATTGCTGGTGGCGCTCAACGTTAGCGAATCTGACCTCGGACGTTCAGGCGAACTGGAGAAAGAGCTCGATGAGCTGTTAGCTGGTCACAAGTCCGGTGGTGCGGCACTCTGCGGTCTTCTCGAGGAAGAGTTGGCCCAGATGAGTCCCGAAGAGGAGGCCGAGATGCGTTCCGGGCTAGAAGCTGGCGAATCCGGTCTCAACCGTATGATCCGCCTCTCTTACCAGGTGCTTGGACTGATATCGTTCTTGACCGTGGGTGAAGACGAAGTTCGCGCATGGACGATTGAACGCGATACACCTGCACCAGCGGCAGCAGGAGCGGTTCACTCGGATATTGAACGCGGCTTCATTCGCGCGGAAACGGTAAGCTACGATGACTTCATTGCTGCTGGGAGCATGGCGCAGGCGCGCACGAACGGTGCTCTCAGGCAAGAAGGTCGAGAATACGTTGTGCAGGACGGTGACATCGTGAATTTCCTGTTTTCGGTGTGATAGACCCACATCAACCTGACCATCAATCCTCCGTGGAACCGATTCAATCTGATAAGAACTAAGGAACTGGCGTTTTGGCTGACTCTGACAATGGCGATCTTCTGAAGCAGCGAAAGGCGTACATCGTGCCTTTCATCCAGCCTTCTCCGCAGGCGCCGGAAGGCTTTACCGAGTTGTTTAACGCGTACTGGCAGGCTGCGGACAAGCAGGTCGCAGGTCTTGAAGCCAGATCGGGGGTGGTCAAGCGGATTTTCGCAGAGGGAGTGCTTGGTAAGGGGGCGGATGCATTGTTGATGCTGGAGCAGACCAACCGCCAGGCCTGGCATCTGGTGAAAGCAAGGGTCGACTCTGGCGCAAGACTCGACGAGTACGAAGACCCAGAGCTTTTTGGTGAGGTTATCGATTGGGGCCGGTGCCTTTCTGTCGGATTCGTGAGCCAGGGAGTGGCGAACGCTGTTTCGGCCTCGTACCAGGACGCGGCCCAGAGGCGACAGCGCAAGCTCGATGAGCGGCTCGAATCCGGTCTCGAAGAAGGAGAAGCCACGCTAATCCTTTCTGGAACTACCGATATCAAACTGCCTGACGGGGTTGAGAAGTTCCTTGTATCGCCACCCGAGCTGGACGCCCTGGAACGATGGATCAGGCAGGTCAATGAGGCTGCAAGACGAGAGGCCGAGGCTGCTGCTGCCAGGGGCCAGGCACCGGGCGAACCAACACAGCCACCTCCGCCTTCCGAGCAGCAGAGCGGATCGTCAAGCGGGCTGTGGACGCCGGGTAGCAACTGATAGCGCGGGTGAGCTTTGACACCCCTTGAGTCCCGACGTTTGGAAAACAAGGCACCTGGTTCTCTGGGCGTCTATATCCACATACCGTTCTGCGAGACGAAGTGCCCTTACTGCGACTTCAATACCTACTCAGGTATTGAGAAGTTGATCCCTGCTTACATCGATGCGCTGTGTGAGGAGATGCGACGCTGGGGTGAGCTAGTCCCTGAGGCTTCTGCAAATACGATTTTCTTCGGTGGCGGGACACCGTCATATCTTGAACCGTCGGATATGACTCGACTTATGGATGTGCTTGGCTCGTCTTTCCCGGTTGCGAGCAACGCAGAGATAACTCTTGAAGCCAATCCGGGTGATATCACGCCTCAGAAGGCTGATGCCTGGCTCACCGCTGGATTCAACCGAGTGTCTATGGGCGTCCAGAGTTTTGACGACGCGCTGCTAAAAACATTAGGTCGTCGACACGATTCACACGGTGCCCGGACATCATTCGAGGCATTAAGTGACGCCGGGTTTCGTAACCGATCTCTTGATCTGATGTTTGGGCTTCCTGGTCAATCGCTCCATCAGTGGACAGGCTCGCTGCGACAGGCGTTGGATCTGGAGCCCGATCATGTGTCGCTTTACGGACTCCAACTTGAGGCCGGAACACCGCTTGAAGCCGATGTAAGGCTCGGAAGAATTGATGAACCAGATGACGATCTTGCAGCAGAGATGTATCTAGCCGCCGAAGAGATGTTCAGAGTGGCCGGGTTTCGCCACTACGAGATTTCGAACTGGGCTCAGCCAGAACAAGAAAGCAGGCACAACCTGGTCTACTGGGAGAACGGTCCATATCTGGGTCTTGGTCCCGGTGCACATTCGTCGCTGTTTGGCCACCGATTTGCAAACACACGTTCGCCGCGCGGGTACATGCGATCGCTGGGAGTCGAGCCGACAACAAGTAGCGACCTGTTGCGGCTGGTAAAGACTCCACCAAATCAGAGCGTGGATGCGAATTCTGCACCTGCAATCCTTAGAGCAATGGTGGTCAACGGCCCAGTTGATTTCATCGAGGAGACAACCCTGCAACTCGAGTTAGCTGAGACGATGATGATGGGACTGCGGCTCGATGTCGGAGTTACGAATGAACAGTTTGAGCGAAGATTCGGTGAAGGCCTGCGATCGGTCTTCGCTGCCCAGATCGATTCTCTCAAGTCTGACGGGCTACTCGATGAGGACAGCGTTGGAATAAGGCTTACTCAACGAGGCCGATTGCTGGGTAACGAAGTGTTCGAGCGGTTCGTTTCCGCTTCCGAATCCGCCGCGGACGAACTCGCTTAGAACATCGTGATTTCTCCACCTGCAACCACTTTCGGTTTCAGAATTCCGAATAAGTGGGCTTCAGGTCATCAATGAACATTCGCAAGGCGACCGATACCACTCTGATTCTGGCAAACTGATCAGCATGTTCGTCATCACAACGGCAGGTCATGTTGACCATGGAAAATCCACTCTAATCCAGGCCTTGAGCGGAATTGATCCCGATAGGCTCAAAGAGGAGAAGTCGCGCGGGATGACGATCGAACTCGGATTCGCGTGGGTCACCCTCCCATCCGGTCGAGAAGTCAGCATCGTAGATGTCCCCGGTCATGAGAGGTTTGTCCGCAACATGCTCATGGGCGTCGGCGGAGTAGACCTGGCCCTGCTCATCGTTGCTGCGGACGAAGGTGTAATGCCACAGACTCGCGAGCACCTCGCGATCCTTGATCTTCTGAAGGTCGAAAAAGGGATCGTGGTCATCACTAAGACTGACCTGGTCGATGCAGAGTGGTTGGAGCTGATTTCAAGTGACATTGTTGAAACACTTGAAGACACCAGTTTTGCCGGCTCCCCCTTGATTCCAGTATCTGCTGAGACCGGAGACGGGATTCCAGAACTGCTCAGAGAATTTGATTCTCAACTGGATCAATTGGATGAACACGCTGACCTTGGACGGCCTCGCTTGCCTGTTGATCGTTCATTCACGATGTCCGGTTTTGGCGCGGTCGTAACGGGCACCTTGAATGGAGGACGACTGAGAACCGGTCAGGAAGTCGAATTGCTGCCGGGCCATCGCAGAGCTCGAATACGCGGGCTTCAATCGCACCAAACACCTCTCGATGAGGTAGCGCCGGGCACACGTGTCGCCGTGAACCTGAGTGGTATCGAACATAGTGAGATCGAACGTGGGGATATGCTCACGGTGCCGGGATTGCTCGAGGCGGTGGACGCATTCGATGCGTCTTTGCGGGTGATCGACGCGGCCCCGCGACCCGTGCGTCACAATCACCGACTAGTCTTATTCACCGCATCCAGGGAAGTGCCTGTGACCGTCCGAGTTCTCAAGGGTTCCGAAATCAAGCCAGGTGAAAGCGGCTGGGTCCAACTCCGCACAACGGAGCCCGTTCCGATGCTCCGAGGAGACCGGTTCGTCCTCCGCGATACCCAGGAGACTCTGGGTGGAGGAGAAGTCCTGGTGACGGACGCTCCTCGTCGTCGGCGCAATGATGCCGCGGTGATTGAGCTTCTCGAAGGTCTCGCCGCTGGCTCGGACGAAAACGCTGTTCTGCAAGCACTGCGAACTCAGGAACCGGCGACTACCGCATCACTTGCTCGTGAATTGAATATGCCGCTGAATGAGGTTAAAGGACTGATGAATCAGCTCATCGATTCACGACAAGCCGTAGATATAGGCACAGAGAGTTCATCTCTCCTTTTCTCAGCATCGGGATGGGTAGCCCTTCGCACAAACGTAGAAAGTGTTCTTGCCGGGTTTCACAGGGCATTTCCACTAAGGCCAGGCATGCCGCGGGAGGAGATGCGCAGTCGGCTCAAACTGAAGGGTGCACCGTTTAGCAGTGTCGTTACCGCGCTTGTTAACGAGGGTGTTACTGAGAGCAATGGTGCATTTATCTGGCTGTCATCGCATGAAGTGGCTCTAAGCCCAGAGCAGCAATCCCTGGTAGACGCCTACCTGGATGTCCTGGCCTCGGACCCTTACTCACCTCCAACGGATTCTCCACTTGATTCAGAACTCCTGGCAGGTCTCGAAGCCTCTGGCAAGGTGGTGAACGCCGGGGAGGTGATCTTCCTGGCCCAGGCGTTCGACAAGATGCAGGATCGTGTTTCGGAACACGCAAGAGCCGGCGGGGAGATCAACATCAACTCAGTCAGAGAGCTGTTTGGCTCAAGCCGAAAGTACGTGCTCGCGTTTCTGGAGGAACTCGACCGTCGAGGCGTAACGATCAGGCGAGGCGACGACCGAATACTTCGGGATAGCTAAACGGTCCCTCGGTGTAAGCCCCCAAACTGCCGGATCGAACTGCTGGGTGAGCCTTTTGGCTCACGGATGATCTTACCGGCTCATCCAAATAGGCCCCAAATGGTTCATAGCCACTGCGCATATCACTAACCTGGCTGGGCGAAACCGCTCTGTTGGCCAAAGGGTTCATCCGGTCTACTGCAATCAAAGTTCACACACCAATCATGTGTCTCACACTACTCGCGCTGGTTGCAGCGTCACGTGAGATTGAAGGTGCGAAATGTCTATTTGGACAAAGTGGCGCAACCCGATCGCCATATTTGCAGTAGCGGCAATGCTTGCAGTAGCCGCTTATGGATCGCTGGCTGCGGCCGGAGATATCAACGAAGCGGCAGACGCCCAGGTCTCTATTGGTGCTCTGTCTACAGCTGCTTCTGATCTCGAACTTGCCTGGTTCCAGGTGATGGGTGCAGATGCTCTTGCGGCTACAGGTCAGGCTCCGGCCGAATCGCAGGGCTTCTACGACGCCGGGATCGAGCTCTACAACTCCAGCAAGCTGGTTCTGTCAGCCGCTGGGATTGAGCAGATCGATCAGGCTCTTGCAGGTTCTGACCAGGGACTGGTGGCCATGAATGCAGCATTTGCAGGAACGATGGCACTGGCGGCAAACAGTGATGTTGCCGGCGCAACCAGCAACCACATGGACAACACTCTTGTGCTCTATGACAACGTTGCTCCAGCTGTCGAGGGCCTTGGACTTGTTGCGCAGGCTGCAGACGCTCGCCTTGAGGCCAAGATGAACAGCGGTGCCTCGTCTCTGAGATTGCTGGGTTGGCTCAGCGCTGGCGTGGTCGCTCTTGCCGCTCTGTTCGCAGGATGGTCTGCATGGTCAATTTACCGTCGTGAAGACGACGAGGTCGAGATGGTCACCGAGTCTGGCTCCGACTCGACGGATCAGTCCGACTCATTCGAGCGTGCGGCCTAACCGCTGATCGCTTTCGAAGGGACTGAATAAGAGGCGTGGTTTTCAGCCACGCCTCTTATTCGTTCACGTCTACCTGTTTGACTCAACGGCTCACCAGTCCGCTACTGAGCCGTCGTTCTCATAGTAATACTCACCGCCGAGTTCTTTGTGATAACCGTACTGCTCGCCGGTGTATGGCTTTGTGGCCTCTGCTTCGTCCACCTCTACGCCCAGTCCCGGCGTGGTCCACAGGGGAATGTGGCCATCAATCACTTCCCAGTCCTTTTTGAGAAGACCGTTGCCGAGTCCGGCATCTACCTGCTCCTGGATCAGAAAGTTTGGAACCACGGCGTCGACCAGCATGCAGGCTGCGAGGGCAAGTGGGCCGATCGCACAATGCGGCATGATGTGCTGATAGTAGGTCTCTGCGTAGTTAGCGATTCTCTTAAGTTCCGATGGCCCACCGCAGTGCGCAACGTCGGGTTGCAAGAGTGCTACCGCCTGCTTCTCAATCACTTCGCGGAACTCCCAGCGAGATAGAAGCCGCTCACCGGTAGCAATAGGGAAGGGCACATGGTCTGAGACATGCTTGAGCGCGTCTGGATTCTCCTGAGGGACGGGCTCTTCTACGAACATCGGTCGCATACCCTTGATTTCGTGACAAACCTCAACAGCCAGCGCCGGCGTCATCTTCCCGTGGAAATCGAAACAGAGCTCCACATCGTCGCCAACCCACTCACGCATCATGTACGCGGCTTTGACGAACTCATCGATCCGCGATGGTGGCTCATGGGCGCGCCAGGTACCGGCAGGGCCGGCTTTATACCCGGTGTATCCGCTCTTTTGCAGCATCTCAAGTCTTTTCTTCGACTGTTCAAGCCCTTCATCAGACAGGTCACGTATGCCCCAGTGTGCGTAGACGCGAATTCGGTCTCGTACGTTGCCTCCCATCAGCATGTAGCTCGGTACGCCGAAATGCTTGCCAGCAATATCCCAGAGTGCCGCGTTAATACCAGCGATGGCGCTCATGTTGTGCGCGCCACCACGGAAGAATGAGGAGCGATACATCTGCTGCCAGTGATGCTCTATTCTGAGCGGGTCTTTTCCAACCAGATATTCAGCGAACTCCTCGATAGCGGCTGGAACTGATTGCGGTTTGCCTTCCAGGGTGCTCTCTGCCCAGCCTTCTATGCCGGTATCAGTCGTTATGCGTACCAGCCGGGTGCGAGGTCTTGGTGAGAACTGGTCAACGCGGGCGATTTTCATGTTTTTGTTTCCATTCAGGATGACGCTGCCAAAATTTTGAAACTGCCTCGCAGTAACTCGACCGGTTGACCGAACTCACGAGAGAGATGGCAGGACGAGAATAGTAACCCAGCATCCAGCCATGTCGGACTCTCAGTCCTGGAAGATTTGGCTTATTGTCTTGCGGAAACCGGAGGCAGTCTTGGAGTGCCTGCGAGAAGTCCCACTAAACCCGGGAAGTAGAGCATGATCACCAAGCCCGATACGACCTGATAAATCGCGGCGGCAAAAAGAACAATTGCGAATCCTCTGATTAGCCTGCTTGAAGGAGCCATCCACGCAATCCAGTAGGCGAGAGGTGCTCCAATGATTGTGAACAGGGCCCATGCATTCGGGACACCCGATTCATGAATGAAAACCGCCACGTACAGCCAGAGACTGACCGTTGTGGTCGCAGCAGCCCCGGTCGCAAACATGATGAATCTTGGTTTGTCCCAGTCGCGTCGCAATTGCTGGCTGGTCAATCAGATCACCTCACGCTGGTGCCACCCACTCAGTAGCATTTCGTAACCTGACGCCCGAAAACCACAGACTGCTATGCCAGGCCTCGGCCAACGGTTGCAGAGACGGCAAAACTCGCAGGTCGACATCGGCATTGGAGAGTGCTTTTCGCAGGTCGCCAACAGGAGTTATATCTAAAGGCCTAACCGAGTGTTTACTCACGTGAACGCCGTGATCACTCAGGCTCTCGAATCCATCTCTGCTGAACGTATAGCGAAACAGTTCGCACTGGTCGAATCGCTCTGTCCAAGCCGTTTCAATGTGAGCAGCCATCCGGGTGTTACTGCCGATCCACTGTTCAACATCAGTAAGCAGTGACCCTTCGACGGGCCAAAGCATCACTCTGGGGCACTCTCTCGGAAAGAAATAGACGGGAGAGTGCCATTCATCGATCGCCCAGACAAGTCGTTCGTCTGGAGGATGGCCTTCTATACGCCGACCAGGTCTCGGCTCAAAAATCTTGATACTGGGATCTTCTGAGAAGTGATACAGGTGCTGTGACATCGCCGTCCCGTCTGAAGCGTGCCCGAAGTTGCTCACAGGGTCTGATGTACACCCGTATTATAGGTTCAGTTCGTTCGTAACTCACACATCGGTAGGTGAGTATCCGAATTCGGGGAGGATTTCTCTAATGGGAACCGCAACTGAGTTTCCGCAGACCGGAGCGGAGGTTCGCCAGGCTGTTCGATCTGGAAAATTCAGGCAGCCAACCTCTGGCGCCGCTCCAGATTTTGTACAGGCGAACGTGGCAATTTTGCCGAAGTCTGTCGCGTTCGAGTTCTTGCTCTTTTGCCAGCGTAACCCGAAGCCTTGCCCCGTAGTCGAGGTGATAGAGGCTGGTGAAGTCGAGGCGAAAACATCGGCTCCAGGTTCAGATATTCGTACCGATGTCCCGCTCTACCGGGTTTACAAGAACGGCGAATTCGTGGATGAGCCACGGAATCTCAACGACTACTGGCGTGAGGACCTGGTGACGTTCCTGCTTGGCTGCAGCTTCTCGTTCGAGCATGCGCTGATGCGCAACGGAATCGACCTGCCTTATTACGGCACCGACCGCAACGTTCCAATGTTCACGACAGCCGTAGAGACTACGCCTGCAGGACCGTTTGCGGGCCCTCTCGTTGTGAGCCAACGTTGGGTGCCGCAGAACAAAGTGGTCAGAGCAGTGCAGGCGACATCACGGTTTCCAGGTGTGCATGGTGCGCCTGTTCATGTTGGAGACGGCGCAGCGCTTGGCATCAAAGACCAGTTCAAGCCTGACTTCGGAGAGCCTTGGATTCCCGAGGATCCAACGTTTGTGCCGATGTATTGGGCTTGCGGCGTAACTCCCCAGGCAGTGGCCATGGCATCGAAATCGGAACTCATGATCACCCACTCGCCGGGTCACATGTTCGTCACCGACCTAAAAGATGAGGATATGGCGGTCATCTGAGTTCGCGACTGATCATGGTCTGTTGACAGCGAACATCTCTGGCGAGACTCATTGCAAGTGCGTAACATTCGCCGACCATGCCAAAACAATCCATCGAAGACATTCTCCTCAAACACGATACTCGAGGCATTTCTGCGGTTCGTGAACATCTCCCGGGCAATTACGTGGAGGAGGCCGCCAACCAACTGTTGGAGCGTCCGGGCAAAGTTCTGATAGTCACCGGGTTTTATATCGCCTACGCCGGCGCACCTGAGACCGATGGCCCTCCCGGCGCGGTTGCGATTGGTGAGGCGCTGAAAGAGATCGGCTGTGAAGTTGCATATGTGACTGACAAATGGTCATTCGATGTGGTCGAAGCGATTTCCGGAGACGCCGAGGTGATCGAATTTCCGGTCGCAACCCACTTTGAGTCTGCGCAGTTCGCACATGAGATCACAGCGAAACACGCTCCCAGTTCACTGATCTCCATAGAGCGTGCTGGTCTTGTCGGCGATGGGACCTACCGCAACTGGAAGGGTGAAGACATATCTAAATACAACGCCAAAATTGATCACCTGTTTGACCAGCATCCTTATTCGATAGGTATCGGCGACGGCGGTAACGAGATCGGCATGGGCAACCTGCGTGAGGTCATTCCGGGAACACCAAAGTTGCCAGACAATCCCTGTGTCACAACTACCACGAAGCTGGTTATAGCCAGTACGTCAAACTGGGGTGGCTACGGACTTGTCGCACAGCTCGGACTGTTGACGGGCAAGAACCTGCTTCCTTCGGTTGAGCAAGGTTACGAATGGGTGAAGCAGACCGTTGCTGTCGGTGCGGTAGAGGGTCTGTCAGGTGAGAGCAAGGACTGGGTAGACGGCCGTGATCCAGAAGCCGATTCCGCCTGTCTCCGCGATCTTCATGACTTAGTGACAGCGCAGAGTTAGATATCTTCAGTTCGTATCGCTCAGGCGCTCAGGTTCTTTGACGAGTGTTTCTCGAACGAGGAACAGTAGAACTCCCGCTCCGAATACACCGAGTCCTGCCGTGATGACCGACGCTGTGCCAAGCGTGACTACGGCTGCCAGCCCTCCAATTACCTGGGGTCCGGCCGCACCTCCAGCGTCCGAGACGAATCGCCAAACACCCAGGAATTCACTCGGGTTGTTCTTTGGTGCAAAGTCCACACCCATCGTCAGCACGAGCCCGCTTGAGAGTCCGTTGCCAAGGCCTACCAGCAAGCCCACGAGCATCAGCATTCCAAAGTTTTCTGCCAGTGGTACAAGGGCAAAGCCACCAGCAAGAATCAGGTAGGCAGGAACCCCAACGTACTTCCGACCGAACCTGTCCATCACATATCCAACCAACGGGAACATCACCGAGTCAATTGTCGACATGACGCCGAAGATTATTCCCGACTCCTTACCGCCAAGACCGAGCTCGTCGACCCAGAGTGGGATGATGAACTCACGCGCTGCCCTGAGAAATTGCAGGGCTATCGCAGCGACTCCAGCTGTCGCAAATATTCCACCGTTGTCCCGCAACGTGTGACCAAGAGCAGGGAAGAGATTGTGCTTAGCGCCGCGGACGCTCGACTCCAGTTCACCTTTGAACGTCATCAACACGAGTACGGCCGTCAAAAGGCCGACAGTAGCCTGCGCAAAGAAAGGCGCTCTGACATCAACGAACTCGAACAGTATCCCGCCAAGGAAAAAGCCGGCGATGCTAGCCACTCGACTGATGCCGCCGAACAGAGACAGTGCCTTACCTCGACTGGCAATCGGCACAGTCTGGGCGATGTAGGTGTGCCGTGAGATGCTCCAGAACGCGTAGCTGACGCCGGCTACCAAACGTGCCACGGTTAGCCAACCTGCATTTGGACTCAATCCACCGGCCACTGCCGCAATTGCGAATAGCAGAACACCGGCCATCATGATTCGGCGCAAACCGATCATCCCAACGAGTATCCCTGCCGGGACGTCGAAGATCATCGTGCCCAGTGGTCGGGCAGTCACAAGGAATGCGATAAGGACGGCTGATGAACCGAACTCATCGCGAGCGAAAATCGGTAGAACCGGAATAAGGAGACCCTGCCCAAGAGTCAGCAGGAATGAAGGTGCATAGACGGACCACAGAAGTGATCTGATCTGAAATTTTGAGTTTTGAACCGCGGCTTTCGGCACCTGTTCCGATGGCATAGACGGGGAATGCTACGCCTGACCAGCGAGCTTTGCCTGTCCACGTTGATCCCGGTCTGGTAAAGGGCTGGTGATTGAGTCTGACAGGCTGTTCGTGATCTCAGGAAAACTGATTGGCCTGCGCCTTGACCCGGTCTTCCGACTCAGACGCAGGAACGCCGATGCCTGACAGTGTTAGGTGGCAGATTCTTCGAAGTCTAGCCCGATATCGAGGGCTCTGACCGAGTGAGTGAGCGCCCCGACCGAGATCATGTCTACACCTGTTTCAGCAATCTGTCTAACGGATTTGACGGTCACATTGCCGGAAGCTTCGGTAAGACACCTGCCACGGCACAACGCGACCGCCTGTCGCATGGTTTCTAAGCTCATGTTGTCCAGCATGATGATGTCCGCTCCGCCTTCTATCGCAGGCTCGACCTCATCAAGTGACTCCACTTCAACCTCTATCTTGACTGTATGGGGTGCCTGGGCCCGAGCTCGGCGGACGATCTGTTGCAAGCCCAACCCTTCCGCCTGTAGGGCGGCAATGTGGTTATCTTTGATCAGAACGCCGTCTGATAGATTTCGCCTGTGGTTTCGTCCACCACCCATCCCGACGGCAGCTTTGTCCAGCATACGGAGGCCAGGTGCAGTCTTCCTGGTGTCCACGATCACCGCATCGGTGCCTTCAACCGCTTTCGCAAAAGCAGCGGTCATCGACGCAATGCCACTCATTCGCTGCATGAAGTTCAATGCGACACGCTCTCCACGCAGTATCGACGCGAGCGCGCCTGAAACTGTTGCGACGGCTTCACCACCTTCGACCACGTCACCGTCGATCAGTTTCGCTGTGAATTTCAGAGACGGGTCGACCCTGGCGAAAACTGCCTGCGCTACGTCGAGTCCTGCAACAACGCCGGGCTCTCTTGGTACAAAACTTGCAGCAGCCTCGATGTGTACCGGTATCAACGAGTCTGTCGTCACGTCGCCACCAGACAGGTCTTCGGTCAGGGCTGCGTCGACGACGCGTTGCAATTCTATGGGGTCAAGATTCAGCATCTTATTTAAGCTAGTCAGAAGAACTTACTTATACATCAGTACTGATGTGCAGAACGGGTTGGCTACTCTAGGAAGCCTATCCGACCGCAAACACATAGTCGGCATTTTCGGCTGGCCTGTCTCTTTCAAGGTGATGCCTGTGCGCGGGAATGAATCGGGTCAAATACTGCGTTCTTGCGATCGCAGGCCCGCCGAAGAAGTCGGAGTCGCGCGTCGTGCCGCGCTCGACCGACTGTTCAGGCGACATCTGTAGCCAGACTTTGATATCCCAGATACCCGCGATTTCTCTCCTGAGCAGAAATACCCCCTCGCCAACCACGACCTGAACGTCGGTTGTTTCCGCTTCGGCTTTGACTTTATTTCGGAAGCCATCTAGATCGAATGTGTTTTCGAAGTAGTCTGTCACCGGCTCACCGACCTCTGTTCGCTGGTTCGATGGGATTATGAAATCATCAACGCTGACGCAGGAGATGCGCAGACCACCTCTGCGGACTTCGGCGATCACTGCACTGGCAAGCGTCGATTTTCCTGCGCAGTCGATACCGGAGATTCCAACGAGAACGGGTGCGGCATGGGCGCTCCGCACCCGTTCTCTAATTTCGTCAACAACCGCTTTCGCCGCCTCATCCTGTCGATAAGGCTGCACGACAGCGGCCACTATCGGCTGATCTCAAGCATGCGATTCAGCGCCAGCTTCGCGTCAGCCTGTGTTTCAGCAGGGACCTCGATGCGGTTTATAACAAGCCCTGCGACCAGCCCTTCGAGCACCCACAACACGTATGCAGGGTGGATGCGGTACATCGTGGCACATGGGCAAACCACTGGGTCTAGACAGAAGATTGTCTTGTCCGGGTTTTCAGCCGCCAATCGGCTGACCATGTTGATCTCGGTACCGACGCCCCAAACGGAGCCTGCCGGCGCTTCACGAATCGTGTTCTGGATGAACTCGGTCGATCCGACGCAATCCGCTGCAAGTACGACCTCTTTAGTGCACTCTGGGTGAACGACGATGTTGACGCCGGGGTGCTTCTCACGGGCTTCGCCGATCTGTTTTGTGGTGAAGCGAGTGTGTACGGAACAGTGACCCTGCCAGAGAATCACTTTCGCTCGCCTGATCTGCTCAGGCGAAAGCCCGCCCATGGGCTTGAACGGGTTCCAGATGACCATCTCTTCTTCTTTGATGCCCATCTTGAGAGCTGTATTGCGGCCCAGGTGTTGATCCGGGAGGAACAGCACCTTGTCACCACGCTCCCACGCCCATCTGAATGCCTGGTCGGCATTCGATGAGGTGCATACGAGACCGCCATTTCGGCCGCACATAGCCTTAATCGCGGCGGTTGAGTTCATGTAGGTGATTGGGATCACCCTGCCTTCGCCTTCAAGCACTGACTGCAGATCGTCCCAGCAGTCTTCGGCCTCTTCGATGTTTGCCATGTCAGCCATCGAGCATCCCGCGGCCATGTTCGGCAGGATCACAGATTGCTTGTCAGAACTGAGAATGTCAGCCGTTTCAGCCATGAAGTGCACACCACAGAACACGATCGCCCGGGCCTCTTTGACTCCTGCCGCCTGTTTTGACAGCAGGTAAGAGTCGCCGCGGAAGTCGGCGTACTTGATCACGTCTTCACGTTGGTAGTGGTGGCCGAGGAGGATCACCTGGTCGCCAAGTAACTGTCTGGCCTCGGCGATTCCGGCATCGATCTCTTCAGGAGAGAGCTTCATGTACCGGGTCGGGATCTTTTGCCAGCGTACGCCAGCTGCGAACTCCTCTTCGAGTGTCTGCGTGCGAAGGTTACCGTCAGCTCGGCAGAATGCAGACTGTTCCAGTTCGGTGATTGGAATCACGGTCTGCCGGCTCAAAGTCATCGTCATTTTGTTTTTGCCAGCTCTTTCTGAGTCTGGGTGGCCCGTAAGTCCCCTTCTAGAGACCATGGCGAAGCTCCGGTGATTCCAATTCTCACCGTGTCGCCCAGGGCGGGCCCACCGCCTGCTAAATAAACAAGTTTGTCGCCTCTCGTCCTCCCGCGAAGGCGTCCTCGGGTTTCTCCATCTACTAGGATATCGAATTCTTGACCTACAAGGTCAGCATTTAACTCAGTCTGTATGCGTGCCTGCAGGTCGTCTACCGTTCGTAGACGCTGCTTTTTCTCGTCTCGAGAGACGGTGTCGGGCATCTTCCGTGATGCGTATGTTCCGTTCCGTTCTGAGTAGGCGGCTGAGTGTACCTTGTCGAACCGAACTCGCTCCAACAGGGCAACGGATCTCTCGAACTCAGTGTTCGTTTCGCCGGGGAAGCCAACGATCAGATCTGTAGTGAGCGTTACGCCAGGAATAGTCGTCCTGATCTCGTCTAGCTTCTCGAGATACTGTCCGCTGGTGTAGCCACGACGCATTTCGGCAAGAACACGATCGGCACCAGCCTGAAACGGCAGGTTCACGTTCTCACACACTTTCGGTAGGTCAGCAACAGCCTGGATGATGCGGCGAGACATGTCGTTGGGATGCGATGTCAGGAAGCGGATGCGCTCAAGGCCGTCAATTTCATGTATTCGTTCCATGAGATCAGCCAGATCCACCCTTGGTCTCAGGTCATGTCCGTATGAGTCCACGTTCTGGCCAAGAAGAGTGACCTCTTTTACACCTCGGTCAACAAGCCGGGTGACTTCATCCACCAACTCTCCAACCGGCCGACTCATCTCGCGACCACGACGATATGGGATGATGCAGAAAGTGCAGAACTTGTCACAGCCGTGAACGATTGGTACGAATGTGGCGACATCCGGTCGTTGAGGAGTCAGGTTGGCCAGGCAACCCTCTGTACTGAGACCTGTGCGTGCTCCAACCGTTTCGACGATCGGTTCAAATTCCTGAGGACGTGCCCAGACGTCAACGTAAGGAAACCTCCGTCGAAGCTCTCTCTGATCGGGACCAACCATGCACCCCATGACTGCGATCACACGGTGAGGGTCATTAGTTTTCTGTTTGCCAAGCCTGCCCAGCAGACCGGTGGCAGTGTCCTCGGCGGATTGGCGCACGACGCACGTGTTCACCACTACGACGTCGGCATTTTCAATGCTCTCTTCACGCTCGAGCCCCATTCTGTCGAGGCTCAGGTCGAGTCTCTGGGAATCGGCGACATTCATCTGGCAACCAACCGTCCAGACGTGATATGAGGGCATCAGTCGAAATATCCTGCTTGTTACAGCCATCACAATGGCTTAACAGACTAGGATAGCTCGCCAGCAGTAGCGGTCAAGATGGCGTTTGGGGTCAAGTTCGGGACGTTCGGCCCTCATGGCAGTTAGATCCTCACGCATCAGTGAATTGATTCTTCACCTGAAGAGGTGGCTGGAATCAGCGTATCCTTTGCTCGAACATGTCGTACATCACACTGTAAGAAGTAGCTGTTTTGAGTAGTAGTGTTCCGGTTGAGATAGGCGTGATTGGCTGCGGGTCAATGGGAGCTGAGCTAGCCGCCGCGGTTGGCCACGATGGCGCACACGGAGTCCCTGGAGCCGTGGTTACAGCATTGCTGGATCAGGATCGAGAGCAGGGCAGGGCGCTTTCTGAGTCCCTTGACTCCAATCCTCCGTTCTTCACTGACCTGTCTGATTTCCTTAGTTCGGGAAACGCAGAGATCGTTGCCGAATGTGCCTCCCAGGCAGCGGTTCGTGCAACCGGAGCAGCAGTACTCAGGTCTGGCAAATCCCTACTGCTAATGAGTTCAGGTGCTCTGATGGATGCCGAACTCTTCGAAGAACTCACGACTGCGGCAGATGCATCGGGAGCGCAGATCATTGTCCCGTCAGGCGCTGTCGGTGGAATCGATGCCCTGAGGGCCGTTCAATCCGATCTGGAGTCCGTGACTATCGTATCAACCAAACGTCCGGCCGCTCTGGCTGGTGCTCCCGGTTTCGCCGAATGGGAACAGCGCGAAATCGGTTCCGCCACAACGATATTCGATGGCCCGGCTTCTGATGCGGTGAAGCTGTTCCCGGCGAATGTGAACGTCGCTGCGACGGTGAGCCTGGCCGGGATTGGTCCTGAGCGAACCAGTGTCAGGGTCGTCGCAGACCCCGATTCACCAGGGAACATGCACGAGATCAAGGCGACCGGAGGCTTCGGTGAGTTCAATTTTCGCCTGATCAATCGTCCGCATCCGAAGAACCCGAAGACATCGCATCTGGCCGTGCTGGCAGCGATAGAAGCCTTGCGGGCGCTGGTAAACCCCGGACTGCGAATCGGGACCTAGCAAAGGCGCCAATCTTCTACGGAAGGAATTTGGCTACTCGATCGTGAATCAGGACGTCGGCGAAGAAAAAATGGCGGAGGGTGCGGGATTCGAACCCGCGTGGGATTTTAGTCCCTCCCGCTTAGCAGGCGGGCGCACTAGGCCTCTATGCGAACCCTCCGCGGCCACAGAGCGTGTTCAATTCACTATAGCGGTCAGTGAGGCCAGACCGCAAAGCCGAGAAGTACTCGCTTTCGGGCATCTCAAGATGTTCGACGCCGCGGTCGTCTAAGCTGTTTACAGGTCACGATTCGACACGAGTCGTAATCTCTGATCCGAGTTTTTCCGTTACAGTCAGAATTCAACGTCTAAATCTGGAAATCGCCCCGGGTGAAACGTGGTCTACTTCTCATCAAAGAAACCGTGGCTTGCGGTATCGCTCATAGCAGCCATCGTTCTATCCACTGCGTGCGGGCGGTTGGGTGGTGAAGAGACCAGCATCGTTCAGGATCTTGAACCTCGTAGGGTTCCAATCCGACGTGTGCAACTCTTGCCTGATACGCCGCTTGCTGCAGCCAACTTCTCTGCCGTGCTTCCTGAGGGCTGGGACTCGGTCGACACTCTTGAGCTGCCTCTGCGCAGACTGAACGCTCCGCCAGAAGGCATACTGGCGAAATCGGGGGCATCAAGCAACCAGGTTCAATACGCGTTCACTGCACCGGATTCCGTCGGCGAATTCCGGGTGCCGCCCGGTTACCACTACCGGGAATCCGTGATTGATGGTGCAACGGTTGTCTTCGCGGTGCCTCCAGATCCCTTTGATGGAGGTGAACATCACCGCATTAATGCTCACTTTTGGTCAGTACCGGGAGACGACCGGCAGCAGTTTGGACTTAGCCTTTTGGCGAGCAGCCTGAACGGGTCCGAGTACCTTGAAGTTATGCGGATCATCGAGTCAATCCGCTATGCGCCTCCGGCCGAATCAATGCGACCGCCCAACTCCGAAGTAACACCCGGACTGGACTGGGAGCGAGTGGATGCTCAATGGCCCGGCGAGGGGCGTGCTAGGTTCTCTGTTCTGGCACCACCCGGGACTAATTTCGAGTCGAACATAGGCTACGACTCGTTAATAGGAAAATTCACTATTGGCAAACTTGAGATTGCCTTTGAATACGGTGGAAACGCGTCGCCATCTGTGACCAACTTCGGCGCTCACATTCGAAACAAAGATGAAGCTGAACACCAGTACTGGGTGGAGGTCATCGATGGCAAACCATTTGCCATGTACCGACCGGCCAACGAGAACCCCGTGGGTAGGGCATACACCGGTATAAGCGTGGCTCGAATCCCCGGCCTGCCAGATCTTGTGAGTGAAGACGGCTCCTATTCCACGTCTGACGTTGAATGTGGTGGATCATTTTTCGCCATTGATATCGACCGTGATCAGCAAGAACTGGTCCTGGCAATTCTCCGCACCATACGGGCCGAACATGCTCCTAGTTGGTGTGATTAGGAGTGGAGCCGGTTTCATGACAGGCAAATTGATTGTCATGGCTGTCCTGATCTCCATGTTCGTCGTAGCAACTGCGTGTGAATCGGCAGACACGGATCGCGTTCCGGTCCGCACTTCACAACTGTCCACAGATCGAGATCTGGACGGATTCAACTTTTCGGTTGAGTTGCCGGAGGGATGGATAGCTTCAGAATCGTTCGACATTGGGACTTCGACTGTTCCATCCGGTTGGATCCGTAATGGCAAAGATGACGACGAGGACACGGTGCTGATGAGTTGGGCGGCCGTAGATGAATCACGGTCAGGTTACATGCTTCGTTCTACAGAATTCGGGCATGCTGTTGAAGAGAAGGTGATCGAAGGCGCATCGGCCCGTTTCTACAGACCCGACTCACTTGTCCCTACCGCATCGGTCTTTCAGATCGTAGCTGCCGTGTTCGATCGCGTCCCGGGTGCGCCGGACGACATGCAGGCGCCGCTAACACTACAAAATAGAGCGTTTGTAGAGGAGGACATCCCGGTACTTCTGGAGATCATGGAGTCGGTTCGCTACGCCGAGCGACCATCACTGACGCCGAGTCCGCTCGCCCCGGCTGTTCCCGGAGAGGACTGGGTCAGATTCACTCCAGCTGATTTCGACGGCGTGCGGCAAGGACTCTCCCCCAAATTCAGCATCCTGCTGCCTCCTGGCTCGTCCGCAGTTGTCTCCCCGGGATTCGATACCGTGCTGTTTGGTTTCCAGACGGATCATCTCAGTGTCAACGGCGAGCGCGGGCATCCAGACACAGTCATAGGACTGCCGGCATCAGAACCGGGAACAGTACTGTGGTCCGAAACGGTTCTGGGCGAGCTGGTGCACTTCGCTCAGACCGAGCAGGCCAACGGTCGATACATGCTGCTGGCCCACTTCCCAAGACTCCCAGGAGAGGCCGGTAATTCAGCCTCACGTTCTGATTCCAACGCAGCCACGCTGATCGCACGTGATGTGCCGGGAGAGCACAGGGCGGACTTGCTCGCTATCTTCCTCAGCGTGATGCGCGATGACGAGTCTGGTTGATCTACTTGATCAGCCTGCGCCGCATTAACCACACCGCTATCGGCCAGAAGACGACGATCAGGCCGATCATGTAGAGCGCTGACCACAGGTGCGTGATCTCCAACGCGTTGGTTGAGAAGCCTCGGGCGATGTGGACTGCTGGCGTCAGTGGCATAACCCATGCGATTGGCTCAACCCAGTCGGGCAGGACCGAGACGGGGAAGAACGTGCCGCTGAAGAAGAACATGGGAGAGGCGACTAGCGTGAACACCAGGGATAGGAACACCGTGTAGGGTGCTGTCGCAGCAAAAAAGAATCCCATGGTGCCAAAGACCATGCCGCTCAAGATCGCTGGTATCAAGATGCCGATCACTGTCCACTCGGTTATCCAGCCCAACGACACGGCAAAGATCGCAACCGCCACCGTCGTAAACAGAGAGCGGGTAACAGCCCATGCCACGTCGCCAACTGTAATCTCGAAGATCGTGCTCGGCGTTGTCAGTTGCGTCTCATAGATCTGGTTGTCGATCCGTTGGTAGGCGTTCCAGGATGTTTCGAATAGCGCATGGAACATCGCGGTGCCGATGATCAGGCCCGGAGTGACAAACTCGGCATAAGTGATGCCGTCTTCGACCTCGTTGACCAGCTCCCCGATACCGAAACCGATCGCCAGCAACATGATTACCGGTTCGATCACGATCCAGGTGATCATGACTTTCCAGTAACGGGTCAGCGCGGTCCAGTGCCGAAGCCAGATGCCGGTCACGCTTCGCCAGCGTACGGCGCCCGCTCCCGTGACCTTATGGGTGGCTGCTGTCAGTGTCATTCGTCTCGCAACTCCCGACCAGTCAACGTGATGAAGACGTCTTCGAGGTTCCCCTGTCGGTACGTGACTCGTACTCCGTCGATCCCTGAGATGTCAGGACGATTCCCGTTTTCCGAAGTGACGGTCGCCATTGCGCCAACTTCGTTAAGCCTGAAGTTCGTGTTGGTCAGCCTGTCTCGCAGTTCAGCGAGGGCTGACTCCGAACTGGTCCGGACCTGGGCAACCTCTTGACCCGCATGACGTTCCACGAGTTCGTCAGGCGCGCCCTCTTCTAGAATCTTCCCGTGATCCATGATCGCAAGGCGGTCACAAAGAGTTGAGGCTTCCTCCATGTAGTGAGTGGACATCAACACCGTGACGCCAGCCCTCTTCATTACGGCAAGCTGTTCCCAGACACGGTTTCTGCTCTGCGGATCTAGGCCCGTCGTCGGCTCATCCAGCACAACCACGGATGGTCGTGTGAGCAAAGCCCGAGAGATAGCGAGGCGTCGCTTCATGCCGCCAGACAGCTCGTAGACGTTGGCGGTCTTACGATCTTCCAGCCCGAAAAAAGTTAGAACTTCTATAGCTCGTTCTTTGGCCTGCTTACGTGATAGTCCTTCCAGGTATCCGTGCAATGTCAGGTTTTGTAAAACGGTGAGACCGTTGTCATGCCCATCGTGCTGAGTGACGACGCCGAGATTCTCTCGTACTTCTCGACCGCTTTCGCTGACGTTGATGCCATTGACTTCAATAGTTCCCGAAGTGAGCGGCGAAAGTGCGCTGAGCATGCGCATGGTGGTTGTCTTGCCAGCCCCGTTCGGCCCCAATAGGCCGTAGGTCTCGCCTTTCTTGACCTCAAACGAAATCCCGTTGACCGCGTGGATATCTCCGAACGTTTTGTGTAGTTCGGTCACGCTGATCATGATTTGATCGGACTGGGCCTGGTTTTCCTGGTTATTCAAGGTGTTCGCTGGCTGAAGACGCGCAGGAGCGCAATGTTTTTTGACGCGAGGTTCCACTCTAGCGCGAATTGAGCATTAAGGGATGGCAATTGTCAGTGAGTCCAAGAGCTGAACCATCAACACCGCAGATTGTCAACTAATCAGTTGACAGACGGATTGCCGCCGGTTAATATCAACCACATGGTTGACAATAATAAAGAGTCAGATAACAGTCTTGATCGGGTCTTTCATGCGCTGGCAGACCCAACCCGCAGATCGATCCTCCACAGGCTGAGCAGTGGCAGCGTGTTGGTGAAGGAGATTGCGGAGCCGCTGGAGATGTCTAAGCAGGCGGTCTCGAAGCATCTACACGTGCTTGAGGATGCAGATCTTGTGGTGCGGGTAGTTGAGGGCAGATCAACCCGGGTGACGATCAGGCCCGACACACTGCGCCAAGTTGAAGACTGGGTGGAGTTCTACCGGAGCTTCTGGACGGACAGCATGGACGCACTGATCGATGTCGTAGACGGTAGCGATCCGAAAGAGGAGAAAATCGATTGACAACATCACAGGCGCTAACCGTGACGAGGTTGTTTGAGTCGTCTCCCGAAGTGGTTTACGGCGCATTTGTTGACCCTGACAAGTGCGCCATGTGGATGGGGCCGCGTGGCAGCAAGACCGAGGTGCAGAAGCTCGAGGTGCATGAAGGCGGCGCTCTTCTACTGAACATCAGCTTCGATAACGGATTTTCCGTCCGTATGTTCGGTTCCTTCACCCGGGTAGAGCGGGCGAAACTGCTCGAGTTCACGTGGGCTATGGAAGGTGATCCGCAACAGACCACTGTCACCGTGGAGTTCGAACCGCATGGGACTGGTACAGAACTCACGTTGACCCACGAAGGTCTTGTTTCCGCCGAGGACCGGGCTCAAAACGAAGCAGGCTGGGGCGAGTTCTTCGACCGGCTTACCGAAATCTTTTAGATCAAAACAGTCTCTGACCAGCGACTAATTCGTCGAGTTGGAATTTGCTCTGCGGTGCGCAGAGTTGGATACGGGTTTGACCCGCAAAAAGCGAGGTTTCGGATGGCGACGAACGGCAAGGTGTTTCACGTTGAGGTTAAAAGCGAAGATTCCGCGGCGACGAGCGATTTCTTCAGATCGGCGTTCAACTGGACCATGATGTCTCCCGGTGGTGGATTCTTCATGTTCGATACCCCGGGAGACTTCGAGGGTCATATCGGTCCGCTAGGCGACGAAAAAGCCCCCGCTACAGTGGCCTACCTGGAAGTGGATGACGTCGAAGCGGCAGAAAAAACTGTAGTGGCAAGTGGTGGTAGGACGCTCACCCCGATCAGCGAGGCGGAAGGCCAGGGACGTTTCTTCTACTTTCAAGAGCCTGGGGGATCGACCTGGGTTGCATGGCAGCATGTGAACAGAGCCAACTAACACCTAATTCATCAGTCACAAACACACGACGGCAGGAATCCCTGCCGTCGTTTCGTGTCCCTCTTAACCGGTGTTCTTAAGACCCGTGGCGATCCCATTAATCGATAGTAAGAGGGCGCGTTCCTGGAGAGGATCGGTCTTTTGTCCTGATCGATGGCGTTGCAGCAGCGAAATCTGCAAGTAGTTAAGAGGGTCTATGTAAGGTGCTCGAACATCCAGCGTTCGCTGCAATACCGGACTTCGGTCGAGCAATTTCTCCTGGCCGGTTACTCTTAGCACTTCACTCATGGTCAGTTCGAACTCTGTGCGGATCGTCTCGAAGATGTGGTGAAGTGATGAGTCGACCAGGGAATTCACATAACGTGCCGCGATGTCCATATCGGTCTTGACAAGGGCCATCTCCACGTTTGATACAAGTGTCTGGAAGAAACTCCAACTTGCATACATCTCATCAACTTCACTGCCAAGGTCACCTTCCTCGCGTGCATGCCGAAGCGCTGAGCCCACGCCAAACCATCCCGGTATGATCTGGCGAGACTGCGTCCAGCCAAACACCCAGGGGATCGCTCGAAGGCTTGAGAGCCCGGCGATCGCACCTCTGCGCCGGGCGGGCCGAGAACCGATGTTCATCGAACCAAGTTCCTCAACCGGCGTACTTGAAGTGAAGTACTCGACGAACCCATCTGTCTCCACGAGTTTTCGATATACCCCGTAGGCTTGCCCGGAAATTTCGTCCATGGCAGCCAGCCAGCGGCCTAGCTCTTCTTGAGAGTGCCGTGGTTCCGTGTGGAGTAATGAAGCTTCTGTGACGGAGGAGAGCAACAGGTCCAGTTGGGATTCGGCGATGCGCCGGTTGCCAAAATGGTCAGAGATCACCTCGCCCTGTTCGGTGAGCTTGATGATGCCGTTCACTGTGCCTGATGGCTGGGCAAGTATCGCCTCTCGGGTTGGTCCGCCGCCTCGTCCAACAGAGCCTCCTCGACCGTGGAACAGGAACAGCTTGACCCCGTGTCGGGCTGCACAATCACGAAGCTCACGCTGTGCTTTGTAGAGCTCCCATTGCGAAGTGGTGATTCCACCATCTTTGTTCGAGTCTGAGTAGCCGACCATGACCTCAGCCGTGTCGCCCTGAAGCGAAATGATCTTCCTGACTTCTGGGTCAGACCAGTAGTCCTCCATGACACCAGCTGCATTGCGTAGATCGTCAATCGTCTCGAAAAGCGGCACAACTCTCAGGCGAGCCACACCTTCCGAAGGCAGCGTTAGACCGGATTCACGCGAAAGGACAAGAATCGTCTTCATATCTGCGGCGGTCCGCGTCATTGAGATGATCCAGGTGTCAACGGCGTCTACGCCGAAACGGTCCTGCGCGTCACGAATCGTCTCCATAACATCGAGTACTTCTTGCGTGCGGGCTGACAGCTTCGCCGCAGGGCTTCTGAGCGGACGGCGATTCGTCAACTCCGAAGATAGTGCCGCAGATCGCTCTTCAGTGGATAGATCTGCGAACGTGCCGCGATCAAGCTGTGTCATCAACTCGTCCAGAGCGGCGTTCGTTTCTGCTGAGTCCTCTCGTACATCCATCTGTGCCATGGTGAATCCGAATGTTTCCACAGCGGTGATCGTCCTTTGCAGCGGGCCGCGTGCGATGTGTTTGCTGCCATTCAGGTCAAGCGACCGTTGCATCAACCTCAAATCTTCCAGCAATTCAGAGGCATTGTGGTAGTAAGGGCCTTGAGGTGTAGTCCAATCAGGCGCGACTTCGAGTTGATTGACAATTCGCTGGTAGATGTACGCGCACTTCAGGCGGTACGGCTCTTCTTCGTCTAGACGGCTGTATTCGTCATACACTTCAGGCAAAACATCTCGGTCTGACTGCAGGGATTTGAGGAGCTCGTCTGACACCTTGATGATGCGTGTCGATTGGCTGAGTTCTGTTGCGAGTGCTCGAATGCGGTCCCGGAGTCGACGCAGAGCTCTCTGGTTGTGCAGCGCCAGTGCTCGCCGGGTCATCTCTGCCGTGACATTAGGGTTCCCGTCGCGGTCTCCTCCAACCCATGTGCCGAAACGCAACGGACTCGACATCCCTGCTGTGTCCACTCCGTGGATTTCCAGTGCTTCGAAGAATCGCTGAACGGCCTCGGATGTCGTGCCCTGCGATATCTGTTCCAGGTAGTAAAGGACATTACGTGCTTCATCGAGTGGACCAGGGCGGTTTTGGCGCAGCTCGTCTGTCTGGACTACGCCTTCAACAAGTTCGGTCATTCGTCTTCGCCAGACCGCATCTCGACCACCATGGCGGGCAGGTTTTGCTATCTGGCTGTTCATTCCTTGAAGTTTGCTAAGAATCGACCTTCGTGCTGACTCGGTTGGGTGAGCCGTGAACACGGGCCGGATGTGTGCGTCTCTGGCGAACTCCGCAATCTGCTCCACACTCACACCACTCTCGATAGCACGCTGCACGACAGTCTCTACCTGGTATTCGGGTTGGGTCAGACCAGGTGGGACGCGGTAGTGCTGCTCGGCAGTATTCGCTATGTGAAAGTAGATCGTGAAGGCGCGAACCAGGCGCACGATTTCCCAGCCCGAAGCCTTTTCGAGACTCTCAAGCAGAGAAGAGCTATCTGTTTCGCTGGCAGTCTCCCGAAGTGATCTGGAGCCCTGGCGAATCTGTTCTACAAGGTCGAAAAAATCGTCACCCCACTGTTCACGGAGCACTTCTCCAAGGATCTGGCCAAGTTCCCTGATATCACGCCTGAGTGAAGCGTCGTTGGTTTGAGGTGTTGCCGATGTTGATGTCATAGATCTAGCTGCATGAATCGGGTGTCGTTGAGTGAAGACTGGAATGTGCCGGTTGGCGAGTCGTACCGAAGTCTCGCTACGGACTATTCGGGGTGGCCACCGGGCGTCTCGCCAATCCAGACCTCCCCGCCTTCGAAGAACTCCTTCTTCCAGATTGGAACAACCTCTTTCAGTCGGTCAACGAAATAGAGAGCCGATTCGAATGCCGATTTGCGGTGCGGTGCACCAACGGCGACCACCATGCTTGTCTCGCCTATATCGACACGACCCGTGCGGTGAGCAACTGCAACGTTGCCTATCTCCCACTTTGCCTTCATGTCCTCGATGATAAGACCGATCTGTTCGTCGGCCATCGGCCGGTATGCTTCGTACTCGAGGTAGTCGACCACCCGCCCCACATTGTTGTTGCGAGTCACACCGAGGAAAGTGACCACGGCTCCATCTTCGTCCGTCGTCACATGCCGTATCAGAGGGTCGGGATCCAGAGGCTCACTTGTGATCAGGACGTTCTGAAAACTTTCGGGAAGTCCCGTTTGTAGTGGCGCTCCGCCGCTGACAGGTGGGATCAAGGCGAGCTCATCACCGTCACTCACAGGTTGAGCCGCATCGACGTACTCTCGGTTGAGGGCGAGCATGATGTGGCCGCGCGTTTCGAGCCCGCCTTCAACCTGTTCTGATGCGGCGTCGATCGCATCCTGAACGGTGGTCCCGACACCCTCATCAGGAAGCATCACGATAATCGAGTCGGTTTTCGCCCGTTCCCGAAGACCTGCAAAAAGACGGACTGTAACTTGCATTGAACTAGCCAATCAGTGAGTGGTTATTCGTGGTTCAACTATACGACGAGCACCAACCTGGAGTGGGTGAACTGGCAAGTTCGAAGGAACTGTCGCAAGCCTGCAAACGTGGGACATTGCGAAAAGCGCAATGTTTCACTTTGACACTCAATCGAACCCGCAACTAAAATTGTAGGTCGAGCCTTCAGGCGGTGCGCGGTTGCGTCACATCCTCTAGACTATTCGTTTCCACATTCATTCAGTACATCGACAGACGCGGCTAATGGCCGGCTCGACGGAGCACTCTACTTCATGGTTCGTATTCGACTTCGCAGAATTGGTGCAAAGCACCGCCCGTTTTACCGCATTGTGGTGGCGGACCAGCGCACTGCGCGCAACGGCAAGGTGATCGAAGAGATCGGCACCTATGATCCTCTGCAGGATCCGCCCGAGATCAAGATTAACGAGGAATCTGCGATCAAGTGGATCCGTAACGGTGCTCAGCCGTCAGAGGCGGTGGCGCACATGCTCGAAACACGCGGGATAACCGAGAAGGCGAAGGCTGCCGCAAGTGCCTGATAACGAAGAGCGCGAAGACATTCCTGAAGCCACAGAGACAATCGAACCGGCCGATTCCGTCGACGAAGCGGTTGCTGTTTCGATTCCCGATGTTTCAGAGGCTGGTGACCAATCTCCACTTCGAGAGATGGTTGAGTACGTTGCTCGCGCTCTCACGTCCAATCCTGATGCCGTCGAAGTTACCGAAGAAGAAGACGGTAACCGGACCATTTTTCACCTGAACGTCGACGACAAGGACAAAGGTAAGGTGATCGGCCGCGACGGACGAGTTGCCCAGTCGATCAGGTCTCTGCTACGTGTAGCAGCGACCAAACAGGGCACCAGGATCACCCTGGAGATTGACTAATCTGGTTTCCCACGTCAGGCCAAAATCGGCAAACATGAACGCCAAATCGAGCGGGCTTGAGTTCAGGTCGCTCGGATAGGTTCTCGGCACAAACCCCGACACGGAATCTGTTTGATCAAAGCCTTGCGGACAATCTGGCCTGATTTAGTTCTTTGCGGCCACTTGCTTTTCCACGTTCTGGAAAAACTGTTTCATCAGAGAGTTTGCGACGTTTCGTACCATTCTTTGACCCACGCGCGCCAGAAGCCCTCCGACTGAGGCATCTCCGGCAACACTGACCTTAGTCGAGTCTGGTCCATCTTCGACGAGCGAGATCTGGCCATCTCCTTTGAGCCAGCCTGCACCACCTTTCCCATCGACTGCCATTCGGTAGCTTTCCGGCTCAACTTTGTCACTTACCTCGACGGCGCCACTGAACTTCCCGCGAATCATTCCAACACCTACGCTCATCTCAGCCCTGTACTTATCGGGTCCTTCCGCAATCAGACGATCCGCCCCGGGGATCGCTTTCGCCAGTTCATCAGGATCGTTGAGTAGGTCCCAGACCTGCTGCCTGCTGCCTTTCAACCTGTACTCACCTGTGATCTCCAAGCCACCGCTCCTTGGGCGTTCTGACGGTTTACGTCACTTTGTGTTGAGATTTTGCCGTTTTCGCAGTTCGCAGCCGAATTCAATCTGCAGTCAGCGTCGCCGGGCCGGTTGCGCCGTGTTGCAAACGTTATGCGCTCGTGGTAAACGTAGGCCCGATGCTACAGCACCTGCTTATCGACTGACACTGATAACGCATCAGCACCGGAGAATTGCCCATGGCAACCACGATTACTGTAACCGTGAACGGGAAGTCACGCACCGACACCGTGGATGAACGACTTCTGCTTGTTCAGTACCTACGTGAGGTCTGCAATCTGACAGGTACCCATATCGGATGCGATACCAGCAGTTGTGGCACTTGCACGATTCATATCAATGGCAAGTCAGTCAAATCCTGCACCATGTTTGCAGTCCAGGCCAATGGCAGTGAAGTGACTACGATCGAAGGACTGGCAGAAAACGGGAGCGTCCATCCCGTTCAAGCGGCATTCAAGGAGAAGCACGGCTTGCAGTGCGGCTTCTGCACTCCAGGAATGATCATGACATCGGTCGAGTTCGTCGAACGTAACCCCAATCCGACGGAAGCCGAGATCAGACGAGGTATTCGAGGCAACCTCTGCCGCTGCACCGGCTACCACAACATCGTACAAGCGGTGAAGTTTGCAGCCGCGGGAGCTAAAAAATAATGGTCGTTGCACAAGTTGGCGAACCGGTCCGGCGGATAGAAGATGATCGACTAGTCACGGGTCATGGCAGGTATGTCGATGATGTGAAACTGGCAGGCATGCTTCACATTGCACTGGTGCGAAGCCCACATGCTCATGCATTGATCAAGAACATAGATGTCTCGCAGGCCGCCGCTCTCCCTGGGGTAGAGACGGTTTTTACCGGTGCTGATTTGCAGGAGCAACTCGGCTCACTGCCTGCAGGTTGGACGATCAAAGACATGGTCGCGCCTGACCACCCGCCCATGGCATTCGAGAAAGTTCGTGTCGTCGGTGACATCGTGGCAGCCGTTGTCGCGAGCGACCCTTCTGCGGCTGCTGATGCGGTTGAATTGGTGGACGTCACATACGACGTTCTGCCGGCAATCGTCGACGCAGAAAAGGCTACGAAGGACGGAGCGCCGCTACTTCATGAAGAAGCTAAAAACAACGTGGCGTTCAAATGGGACGTGCACGGCGGTGACTACGAGGCTGCTGCGAAGGAAGCGGAAGTAGTCGTCAAACAGCGCATCGTCAACCAGCGCCTGATACCCAACGCGATGGAAACCCGGGGCGTAGTGGCCGACTACGACGTCGGATCCGATCACTTGACTCTCTACACGTCGACACAGATACCGCATCTGATACGACTCCTGTTCTCCCTTGTAACCGACCACCCGGAGCACAAGATTCGAATAATCGCACCAGACGTCGGTGGTGCGTTTGGATCGAAGCTCTATCTGTATGCGGAAGAGATCATCTGCGGCATCATCGCCAAGAACCTGGGTCGGCCGATCAAGTGGACCGAGGGACGACAGGAGAATTACCTCGCCACAACGCACGGACGAGATCACATCGCCGACGTTGAGATCTGTGGCAACAAGGACGGCACCATCACCGGGTTGAAAACACATGTATACGCCAACATGGGCGCATACTTTTCAACCTTCGCACCGGGAATTCCCACGATTCTTTTCGGCCTGATGCTCTCAGGCCTGTACAAGTTCCCGAACCTTTCGTGCGATGTGACTGCAGTGTTCACCAACACGACTCCCGTAGATGCTTATCGGGGCGCAGGCCGCCCTGAGGCGACGATGCTGGTTGAGCGTATGGTGGACCGCTTCGCCCAGGAGATCGGGAAGGACCCGCTTGCGGTAAGGCGCAAGAACTTCCTGGCGCCGTTCAAGAACGGTAAAGAGGTTGCGACCGGAGTCAGGTACGACACCGGCAACTATCGAGCGGTGCTGGATAAGGCGCTTGAGCATATTGACATGCGTGCCTTCCGCGAAGAACAGCGCGCTGCTCGGAAAGAAGGTCAACTCCTTGGTGTGGGCTTCTGCACCTATATCGAAATCTGCGGGCTGGCGCCCTCTGCGGTGGCAGCCTCACTTGGAGCTGGTGCGGGTCTCTGGGAGAGCAGCACCGTTCGAGTTCACCCAACGGGCAAAGTCACCGTACTGACCGGGACCTCGCCGCACGGCCAGGGACATGAAACATCCTTCGCACAGATAGTGTCGGCCGAGCTAGGTGTACCGATGGATGATGTGGACGTACTCCATGGCGACACGGATCGCCAACAGTTTGGAACCGGCACGTTCGGTTCCCGTTCGCTCGCGGTCGGTGGTGGAGCGCTACTTCTGAGCCTCAAGAAGGTGAAAGAAAAGGCCTTGAAAATCGCGGCCCACGAACTGAATGCAGATCCAAAATTGGTTCAGTTTGAAGACGGCGTTTTCCGGATAGAGGACGTTCCTGAAAAAGAGATTCCTTTTGGTGATGTCGCGCTGGCAGCGCACTCAGCGATCAATCTACCTCCAAGGATGGAACCGGGACTCGAAGAGACGAGTTTCTTCGATCCGGAGAACTTCACATGGCCGTTTGGTGCACATTTCTGCATCGTAAAGATTGATGAAGCGACGGGTCAGACCGAAGTCGTCAAATACGTGGCTGTCGATGACATTGGCAACATAATCAATCCGATGATCGTCGACGGACTTGTCCATGGTGGGGTTGTCCAGGGTCTTGGCCAGGCGTTACAAGAAAGCGCTGTATACGACGATGACGGTCAGCTTCTAACGGGATCGATGCTGGACTACGCAGTCCCGACGGCAGAAGACGTTCCATCAATAGTCACTGACAAGACGATTACCCCTTCAAACGTCAACGAGCTTGGTGCGAAAGGTGTCGGGGAGGCTGGGACGATCGCTTCAAGTCCCGCCGTCGTCAATGCGGTCGTTGATGCACTGAAGCATCTCGGAGTAAATCACATCGACATGCCGCTTCAATCGGAGCGGGTATGGCGGACGATTCAGGACGCGAAAGAAGCACAACGCGCGAAGCGCTCGGCAGCAAGGAAAGGGAGCTAGAAATGGTGACAATGACATCCGCTCCATTCGTTTACGAAAGACCTGAGTCGGTCGCTGAGGCATCTCGACTGTTGAGCAAGCACGGGGCAGGGGCGAAGCTGCTGGCCGGTGGACACAGCCTCGTTCCGCTGATGAAGCTAAGACTCGCCAGCCCTGAAGCGCTGATCGACCTTTCTGGCGTCAGCGAGCTGAAAGGCATAAAGAGTTCTGCTGACGGACTGAGCATCGGTTCGATGACGACTTACCACGAATTAGAGAGCTCTAAGGACGTGCAAGCAGCGGCTCCGTTGTTGGCGGATGCAGCTTCGCAAGTTGCAGATGCCCAGGTGCGAAACTTCGGCACGATAGGCGGAGCCGTTTCACATTCGGACCCTTCTGCCGATCTACCAGCAGTGGTTCTCGCTTTGGAAGCCGTCATGGTGACCAAGACCCAGCGTTCCGGTCGAGAGATCCCGGCAGACCGGTTCTTCAAGGATTTCTTGACGACCGCGTTGCGTCCCAATGAGGTCTTAACGCGTATCGAGATCCCTAAATTGCCAGCTAAGACAGGGACCGCCTACGTGAAACTGGCTAACAAGGCATCACACTATGCGCTTGTTGGCGTCGCTGCAGTTATCAGTCTGGCGTCGGATGGCACGTGTGAGCGTGCACGAGTCGCCATAACCGGTGCCGGACCGTTTGCGTCGCGAGCAAAGCGTACCGAACGCATACTCGTCGGCAAGAAGCTCGAGTCGAACGTAATACGCAATGCATCAAAGCGAGCGGGCGCCGAGATCGAAGGACTGTTCAACGAAGATGTTCATGCCTCAGCTGACTACAGACAGGCGATGACACAGGTTTTCGCAGAGCGGGCGATCTCTGCAGCGGTTGCCAACGCCGGCTAAAGGCCAAGTTCTCCGTAATCTGATCGTGTGGTTTGCGGTTGACTAGTTCAGATTTGAAGCTAGCACGCGTGCTTTAACGGGCATATGGCCCGAGCATGGGATGCACACACGATCTCGACTTGGAGCCGCTCTTGCGAATTGCGCGCTCATGGAAACGTCCCGTAGGTGTATCTTCGTCGTCTCGGGCACGCGAGCAGGTATCGATAGCAGTAGACGCCATTTCGAGGGCACGCTGGCAGATTTCGCTTGCTCTCGTTGCTTTCATTTCACTTGCCCCGTATTTTGCTGCCGGGGATCCGCCAGGTGTTGATGCCCCGACGTTTCTGCATTTCGGCTGGTTTTCGAACGATCGCTTCTAGGCTCAGGTGGCTCTTTCCTGACGGATGAATGGTGGTACGGCGGGCTGCCTTACCTGCAGGCGTATTCGCCGGGTGGCTACGGACTCGCAGGTCTGCTTTCAGCAATCACGCCGATGGATATATCGACGACGTTCAAGCTGGTGATGGTCAGCGCGTTCGCCGGAACTGCTATCACAACGTACTGGCTAGGGCGAACTCTTGGACTGCCTTCGATCTACGCCTTCTTCGGCGGTCTACTACTCATTTTCTCGTACCCAGTGATCGCTGGCATCGGCATCTTCGGTTGGTTGCCAACCCTGGTTGCGATGCCATTCGCGATGGCCGCATATGTCTGTACTGAGAAATGGACGGCATCCCTCAGGCCGAAGCTGGCTTTGTATGCGGGATTACTTCTTGGCCTGGCGTTGTTAACGCATCACATGACCGCTATCGCAATTGGGATTGCTATCTCGGTTCGCCTGGCAGTATTTGCTGCTGCCACTCCGGATGCATGGAAAACAGTCCACCGACCGCTGCTGTTGATTGCAGCAGGTGCGTTGGTTGTGTCCGTGTGGTGGGCGGTGCCATTCCTGGCAAATACACTCTCGGTTGGATTCGAAAGAGAGTTGCCAGGCAACTGGTCCTTCAATGCTTCCACCTTCGTCACAGCTCTGTTCGATAGGGGTCGAATAGGAGTCGAGACCTACCCTTCTTACATCGGCTATGTCCAGGGCGCGTTGGGTATTGGCGGAGGTGTCTACGCAGTTATCTACCGAACTCGTTTTAGCGGGCTGGCAATAGCTGCGCTGGTGCTGTTCTGGTTCTCGATGGGCGCGAGTGCAAACCCATTCATCCGTGTCTATCCATTCAGCGGATTCGATGTTTCGAGATTTGCATTCTACGTCGCACCGATGCTGGCGTTGCTTTCGGCATTTGCAGTTAAGACCTTCATAGAATCCCGGAGACTGAACACCAGCTATGTTGTTCCAGTCTCGATCATGGCGATCTTGCTTGCATCACCTGTCATAGACACCGTTTCGGCCGGAAGTTCTCTCGAGCCTGTAGAAGAGCCACATTCAGTATCTGACTCAATAACCTGGATTGATGCCAATGTTCCGAAGGAATCCAAAGTTCTTGCGGTCGGATACCGCAACTGGGACGGGTATTGGATTCCGAAGCGAGCAGGTGTGGCTATCATGGATGGCTGGTACGACGAAGGTGCCGAGAACTGGCGCAATGTTCGTGACTATCGACTCATGGGTTGGCTGGGCACCTTTGACGCAGATCGCCTACACGAGATCATGGTGGCCGAGGAGACCGAATTCCTGGTGATCATGTTGTGGGATTTTTCGGAGAGTCCTGGCCTTTTCCAGGCTCAGGTACCGCAACGGTCTGACCTGTTTGAGCTCGAAACAGTACTAGAAGACGCCTTTGTTTATCGGCGTATTTAGTCAGGATTTCGGATCCGGTGCCCCTCGTCAGTCGCTCAGGCTGCCTTGAGGTTTTCGACCGCCTCAAGCACCGACTCGCCTATGGCCTGCGATGTGAACCGGTCCTTCGAAAGCTGAGCGGCTGCGCCACCGACCGTAGCACGTAGTTCCACCGAATCTTTTATCGAGCGAATGCTTTTGGCGATGGCAGCTCCGTCACCGGGCTCACACAGGAATACATTTGTGCCGTCTTGCAGCACTTCCCTTGATGCCGCTGAGTCCATCGTCAAGACGGGTTTTCCTGCAGCCAGGCACTCGAACACCTTGTTAGGAACGACTCGTCCGGCTTTGGCAGTTGCGCCGAAGATGCCAAGACATAGATCGGCTGATCTGATTGAAGAGACTATCTGTTCCTGATCAGCCCAGCCTCGGAGATTGAATTTTTCAAGTCCAAGATCGTTGACTCTCTTTTCGATGCCTTCGAACAGTTGGCCTGTTCCGATGATTTCAAACGAAATCGGCTCATCCCTGAGAATCTTGGCAGCTTCAACAATGTGCTCGATCCCGTGTAACGGGATATATGAGCCGTAAAAGAGAACCTTGAATTCCGAACCGCCTGCACCGTTGCCAGAACCAGATTTTTCGATGACGAAGAATCGGTCAGTGGCTCCGACATACGAGGTGGAGACTCGCCTTGCTCCAAGGTTGCTGGAAAAGTATTCAGCGTGAACATCGGTATCTGCAATCACAAGGTCTGGTAGTCGGAAAAGTACCTTCTCAATGCGACGAACAGCCCGAGCGAAAAACGAAGATTCCTTGTAGAGCTGTCTGTCTTCCACCAGGGTTTCATAGACAGAGACTAGAGGGTCGAAGATCAGCGGAATCCGGCGAGCGCGGGTTGCGACATAGGCCAATGGGATGTCCTGGTAACCCGGGAAACCAACAACGATCGCGTCAACCTTGCGTGCCTTGACCAACGTCCATGCCAGAAGGACCTGGTGGCGAACCTGCCTGAACAGGAGCGAAATAACGTTGAGAAAGCGATGAGATTGAAACGATGTGGATTTCGTTCCCTTGAGTTCAATGTTGAACTCGACAACCTCCGCGCCAGATCGGCGTAGCCCGTCAACGATTATTCTGTTGCGAGGGTACTCACTGTCATAGGCACCGACGTATGCGATCTTCATGTCTCGATGACCTCTTTCAGCTAGTTGGTTGATCTTGAACGCCGACGGTATCAACCGGGGTGAAGCGATCTGTCTTTTTGAGTTTGGCTCCGTGGAAATAGAGTTCCACAGCCCCTGCCAACACAAAGTCGACAATCAACGAGACACCTCGACCGACACTCATGAAAAGCACCGCATCAGGCCGGTCGATGATCGTGCTCAACAGCACGACACCAACCGCTTCACGCACGCCGAGTCCAGCTGGTGTAACCGTTGTGATAAATCCGGCCACAACACTGATGCCCCAGAGACCGGCAATCATTGAGGCGGTTTTGATGTCGACGCCGAGTACCGCGACAGCCAGTATGGTCACCGAGACCAGTAGCGATATGTTCAGAAGCACGCCGTAAACAAAAGCGACGATTGTTGAGCGATTCGCCGGTAGTGTCATGAGGTCTCGAACCCGTTCGATCGGAACGACCGTTATCAACCGGTGAGACTTCCTTAAATAGATCGCGAACAGGATAGGTGCGAGTGCGGCTACGCCGGTCACTGCCAGCCACTGCCCGAAGTACGCCATGACCATCATCACTGCGAGCCACAGGGTAATTGCCTGGAGAATTAACCCCTCAACGATGGTGGACTTGAGCACCGTCCATTTCGGAATTCCTAACGCTGACCCGTAAAGTACCCGTCCGCCGAACATCCAGATTCGCCCGGGCACGTAGCGGGCGATCCAGCTCCTCGAGTAGACAAGGGCGAGTTCTAGAAAACCCTTTGATGCGCGCGTCGTCCAATCCGGAGCGTACGCCCGCAGGAGGATTACCCAGAACAGTGGCAACGCAGCCACTGACGCCGCGTAGAAGACGGTTGAGAGCGCCAGCATCGAGAGGTCAATCGAATCGAAACGGACCTCGGAAAAAGCCTTGACCGATATCCAGGCGACGAACCCGAACGTTCCCAGGGCGGCTATAGCGCGTATCAGAGCCGCACTGACATACGGCCGGTTGGTGCTCAGGTGAAACACGGAAGACACCTTTGCATCACCTGTTTAACGATTCGATTGACTCTCAGAAGCACGGCTCTCCTTGCAGTTAAGTAACGATCATCCGAAAAGTAGCTTAGTTCTCAGTTGCGATTCGAGGCATGTATCTCGATTCGATTGAGACGGTCGCTTCTGAACCCGGTCTTAACTCGGATAGTTCAATGACTCCGTCGCCGGCTTCAATTTGACTCCATGGCAGTCTGTCGATGACGCCGCCGTCTTCGGCAAACACCGTTATGGTGCTGATATCACCTGTTCTAAAACTGGCCGAGTCATGGCTAGCTCCAGCCCAGCTGCATCCGTTCTGGTCACCATCACAGTATTCCGATGCGGGCCATAAGCCGGGTGTCAGCTGTACCGCATCCCACAGGACAACCCCAGACCCGGATTCCTCAGTCGGTTCAACTGACAACTGAATAAGCAGCTTGGCCGCGCCGTCAGGGATTTCGTCAGCACTTACAGACAAATCGACATAACCATCGGTGACTGTACCGGTGGTAACACGGTTTAACTGGATGAACTTTCCTCCACTGTCCTGGACATGACCCTTCAAAACAACTTCGGCACCATCAAGCTCCTGTACCTGTACCTTCGTTCTGAGTGTCCAGGTGTCGAAGTCAACGTCTTTGATGTCCAGGAGATAAGAAGTTCTTACGTTGTCCTGGGTGAGGCCGTTGGCAGGTAGTTCCATACGCAATGAGCTATCTCCCGCGACTGAATCCGTGTCCACCAGACGGAGGAATTCACCGTAGTCCGGGCCACCCCAGCCAGCCAGGGATTCTTCGAATGACGGGTTCTCAACCAGATTCGAAGTAGAGCCATCATTAAGTACGACCAATCGTTGCGACGTTGAGTTAATTGGCAGTGTGGCGGTGTATCTGTCAACGCCCGTGTTCTCCAAAACGAGTTCCACAGGTCGTGTTTCCAGGTGCCAGGGGTCAGAAGACCTTGGCCCGGTCGGAATCAGTACCAGACCCCGACTCGATAGCCGTTCGTTGACCTGTGCTATGTCTGATTCGCTCCAGTTGGTTCGAATCACGCTCACAGGACGACCAGCCGCTACAACATCTGTGATGGATAAGGCCACTTTGTCGAATTCCTCATCGGATCTTGTGACCTTGCCTGGAAGAACTGCGACTGTTCGATGTGACCAGAGAATCTTGTCGAGGTGCGTCGAGTACACGACGGCATCCTCAGGTGTGTCAATAGTCCATCGTGGAACGGTCTCTTCCCAGTCAGCGATCATTGAACTCATTCGTTGCAGTGATTCGCCCGGGCCAAATGCAACGATGTAGAGGCCATAGAAACCAGTCAGGACAATTGCTGCAACTCCAACAGTGCGACTCAGGTCCATCCTGAAATAGCTCCAGAATTCACGCCTGGGGATTACCGTCAAGGTGAATCTGAGTATGTTCGCTTTGCGAGTTTGTAAACCGGTACGGAGAGCTATCCACCAGGGACCACTACTCATCGCAAGCATGAACAGAGGGAGTATCAGCAGCAGGTAGGCTACTGACCAAATACGAGGTAGCCCGTGTGATATGTCTGCAATTGGCTGTTCGGCACCTGATCTGTCTATCGTCACACGTGTTATCACGAAAAATGCCAGGAACACGTAGGTCCCAATTAACAGATACAACTGTCTTCTGTCGGAAGGGTATCCGCCTTTAAATGCCGTGAATACCATTCCAGCCATAAACAATCCCATACCTGGCATGGTGATCCAGTATTTGTAAAGCAGTTCACCATATTCGCTAATTGGCCTGATTCCATGTGGGAAAAGCAGGAACGCAACTTTATCAAGTTGTAATGGCAAACTATCTATTGTTTGTTCTTCTACCGCTTCAACCTTCTGATATGCGAAAGTCGTGGGCGAACCGGTGGTCATTGCGTTAAGTATTGCCAGACCTAACACGGCAATAAGCCCTGCCGCAGCGCCAGTGATAACAATCTTTTTGGAATGACTACGCGGTGCAAAAGCCAGGCTAAGCAAGACACCGACTCCGAACACAAGGTGAATGTAGTCAGGCCGTGTGAGCGCTGCCGCTATCAGCATAAGAAATGCTAAGTACAGATGCTTGTTGTTCGAACTGGACTTCCATATCGCACCCAAAAGCAGTGCAATGGCCACAAACGCCAGGAAGTAGGACATGTTCATCCATGGGCGCAATAACCAGAACAAAACTGGATATGCCACGGCCGGGGCCATGATGCTCAGCCATTGCCGATTCTTACCGAGTAATGCGATGGATGATGCAATACATGCGATGCCGATGGCCGGTATCATCATTATGAGTAGCCCGCCAATCAGAGGGACACCCATCAGAAGGGCTTGCACGAAATAGGTGAACGGCGGATACGACAGCAGAACTGTGTTCCCGTCACTGATCCAGAACCGCTGGTGGATCAGGTCCTGCGAATCATTGATGTCCTGGGTGTAACTGGCTGAGCCAGATTCATGCAGGAGTGTCGCCGCCCTGTGATTGTTTGCCTCGTCTGGCGTGATGAAGATGTCCGGATCCATGCCCCACATGGACAGCATAACCACCATGCTGAGCAGGAACCAGAATGCTCCGACATAGAATGGAGTAGAGGCGACCCAACTCGGCAGGTACGTCAGGGTTCTAGGTACCAGAATCCGTTTCGAGATGACGCTGGTTGGGTTGTGGATGTGTGCGGGTATGAGCATGACTACTACTAACCTTCGATTCTCAAGTTTCCTGTGTTAATTGGCAAAGTAACGGTCAGTACCTGCTCGTCATAAACCCAGTACTCACTGTCCAGTGGATCGTCGTTTAAATAGACTGCAGTCGGCGTGTTATCTCTGTGCTCAGAGTAAAGTTCTGCTTCTGAGAATGTAATGCGTCTATCTGATTCTCCGCCCTGTAACGTAATGGCGCGGGCATCGGTCTCAAAGTTTGCAAAAGAGTAAATATGTGGCGTAAAGCTTATTGCCGACATTGAGACACCATGGAGTTCGGAGTCAAATCGTAGTGCCATTGAATCAGATGATGTTTCATCCGATACGGAATCGAACGTAGGAACAACTGATGTTGAATTCAGGGTATTTGAGCTGAATGCTGTAATGTAAATTGAATCGGCACTCTCAATCGGTACTGAAACACGAGTGTTCGCTGCGGTAAAATCGTCGACCGGAACGAATGTACCTTCGATGTCTTCACGGCGGATCTCGACACTATGGTCGGTGGCAAAGAATCCGACATGCAATTCGGCATCGTTCTGTCTCAGTGTCACGTGGTTGTCAGCGACGCTGAGCCCTCCCTTCAGATTCCACGTGACTCCAGCTGCGGTGTTAATCCCGTCAACTTTGTCGGCGACGATATAGACGTCATCACCGATCAAGAATTGGATACGCTCAGAGTCGTGACCATGCCAATCGTTGATCGCTGTGTGGACGAAATCACTGGACTCCGTGAAGGAGTGGGAACGTACTTCCGCGTACTGAGGCGGGTCGTTATACCAACGCGTGCCGAAGCCCGTAATCGAGCGAGTCAGGGCTTCGAGCCCCGTCCGCTCATATTGAATCCCATTCAACGTGTTTCTGGGTATCCGGCGATCACGGATTGTCGCCACAGCTCTCGGTAGCCAGCTGCGCGGGCGAGACTCAATTGCTTCGCCTACGAATGTGTGGCCGTTGGCGGAAATGTTCGTGATGGTGTTGGTGCCTGGATACGCGTGCCATCCGGCGAACCTGAGATTGGTAAGGGCGTAGAAATCGTCTTCCGACCATCCGCTCCGCAACACAACCTTGTCTGGTTCCAGTTGACCTGCCTGATCAACCAGTCCACTCGAACCGAGCAAAAGGCAGGAACCAATGTCCGGAGTCCGAGGTGCCGGTACCTCCGTAGCGAACGCTGCTCCGACGATAGGATCACGATCAGATCGGTGATACGACTCAGACAGTGCCCGTTGAGCCGCCCAGGAATAGACACCGTCTTGTTCTAGATAGGCGCCTAAGATGAACGTATCGAAGGGCGCGTACACCTCATTTGTGTTGTAGGCGACTGTATGGTCGGTTGGTGAAAGCTGCGCCAGGAGCCATTCGAACGCCAGCTCTCGGTTAGAGTCGTTGTCCTCGTTTTCGCCCTCAAGGAATGACTCCAGGAAGTACGCGTTAACCAGCCAGATAGTGTCGTGATAGACGATCCCGTCATCGGGATTTCGGAAAGTACTACTCCAGCCCTGACCGTGCTCACGAGCATAATCAGATGCAGACTCGGCGATTTCTGGATGCGACTCGGCCAGAACTACTGACAGAACTGCGAAAAGCCCTGGGCCAATTTCTTGATTTTTGTAAGGTCCCTTCGGGAGATCGGCCGTAGTGGCGGCATAGTAAAAATCCGCTAAGGTGATGCTCTTCGCAGCTTCGTAGATCTCTCTGAACCAATCAACGATCTCGTCGCGCTCTGAACTGCTGAACAAATTCGGATGCTCAGATGAAATCCGGTGGTAGTAGTAGGCGCGTATCGCGGCCTGATATTGCCAGATCTTGACCGATCCGCCAGGGTTTAGATACTTTCCCTGACGCACGTCCTCCAGCAGTAATGTGCGCAACGAGTCGAGTTCAGCGCTCTCCCCGGTGACCAATGCGATTGTCGCAATACCGCTGAATGAATCGGAATGATGTGAACTGATGTGGCTGACCAGGCTGTCTTCAAGAGTTTCGTCTCCGGATATCGAATGCGACAAGATACTTTCGCACTGGAGTGGAGATGTTGCGAAGGTGGCAGGCGAAAGCGGTTCATCGAACACGCCGAGGCGAGTCCAATACTGATAGACAGTGGCAGCGCTAACGCCGATTATCAGGGTCAGGATAAGAACAGCGAACAGAGATTGATCAGTGAACTTTGTGAGCGCTCCATCCTCTAGTGTGGCGTGAGACACCAGACTTCCCACGAAAGTCAATGTGCCTATCACTGCAAAAGCCGCAGTGAGCATCACGATCTCTAGAGCAAGAAATCCGATGTCGGTAGAGAACGAAGCTCTCCAGAACCCCGCAAGTGCAATGAATGCACCGGCAAGTCCTGCACCCAGCATGACTCCTATGAACTGACGCCTGGCGGTCCTTATCTCGCCCAACGGCAATACGGCTCCAAGTCCACCGAGACGGAGCATGGCAACTAATATTATCCCGGCACATATCGTTGCCGGAATGATACCGTCACCGAACAATACGAGCGCAATCCAGGCAAGGGCAGTAATGACGACCAGCAAGAAGACGCGATTCGTGACGAACGACCTTTGCCGATAGTCAACAATAGGCCTCGAGTACAGTACCAGAGCTACAGCCGTAATTATTATCGATGGAATTATGAAATCGATGAATTCAAATGACGCTGCGGATTCACCCATTAAATTGAGCAACCAGCGACTTAGCGCGGAAGTCAACAGGATACCGACAGACACAAAGACCAGTAACGTGATGTAGACCCTTGACAGTTGCAGGGTCTTCTTCAACGTCGGCGTCGATCTATTCAGGCGATTTACGGATATCACGTGGCCGGAGACTCTGATGCTTCTGGCTTTGAACCAGGCGATTGGCTACCCGCATGTGAACATAAACGTGACCACCTGTTACGGCGTAGGAACTACGTGTGTGGCGGGTTAGGTTGTGATGTAGCGATGGCTTGCACCTGGATTGAGGTAAGCCTGCTTCTCACAATCTCGTTCCCGTTCTTGATTAGCCGTTGGCCGATCTCCGTCATTTAGTGCTGAACTGCTCCAACGTGATCGACGCATCAGGAGTTGAACTGCAGCTCTACCTGGCAGTGCACGCGGCTCAAGTGCCTCCTCGACCGACAGTTCTTAAGCCTCGCTGTCGGTACCTGGAGTTGCTTGCTTGGACCCGTTGACGATGCAACTCCGAGGACACTTGACTGAGGGCTGTCAACGAGCGGGATGTATGCCACTCTTCGGAATTGGATCAGGTCCTATGGGCCAGGCCACCTGAGGAAACGATTCACACCCAAACCACTCTACTCATTTCGGATACCTCCCTCAGATACCCCCTATGATTTAAGCACCCTAGAGACGGGTCACTGTCTTGCGCGTTTGCGAAGGCAGTACCGGTCATTATTCGACCCGATACAGATCAGGTGTATTCAAGTGCTTGATTACCAGACAATATTGGCCACAATTTTCTTAGCATTATTGGCCGGCATGGCGATCAATACCGTATTACTAAAACGATCCGATAGTAGCCTGGTCATATTGTCGTATGGAATACTAGGTATTACGATTGGACAAGCATTCGTCGCTCTGGACGCACCGGCTACTTTCTCGATAGCTAAAATCGATATCTTGTATGCAATTGTTGGATTCTTGTTGACACACTATGGGATTCAAGTAGCCCTCACTCGCGAATACAGGCCATGGCGTCTGTTTCAATACCCCGCTACATTCCTGATCGGCTTGAATGCGGCACATGAGGCCACCCTGACCAAGAAACCATCGGATCTCTGGCTGTTGGTCGAAGATCACAAGCTATGGAGTGATTGGGGTAGAAGTGATGAAGGTGCCGAAACTCGAAAATCGGTGTTGATAGAGCCAACACGCTCGACACCAGACCATGACATAGCCGTTTCATCTGGTTTTAGCGACTCAGGCAAACACCTGGCTTTCGAGGTCACTCGTCGTTGGTTTACTTACAAAGAGGTCATCAAGGTGTCACCGGAAGGCGCCGGTAGCCGGTTCAGAATTGATGTACAGGTTGACCCGACGACTGAACTGGCGGGACTTGGTCTGATCACGATTGCACCGTTGTTGAAGCTGATCTGGCGAGTTTCATTCGAGCGCAGAACTCGCGAACTTGAGCATCTATCCCACGCTACGTCCATTCCGCGCCTCGAACCTGAAGGCGGTTTTCGCCCAGATAGCGAAGACTATGACCTTCCGGAGGCCCACCGAGAGTTGACTGGCTGAACGATAGTCTCGCTCTTGCACTACATCTGTACGGCTACAGACTGAGCAACATCTTTCAACAGTAGTTGTTCGCTGCCCTTCTGCCGGGGCGGCACAGCTGGTCCTGGTAACTTCCGATGCGGACAGCCTGACCGTCTTCGCCCTAAGGACGCCCGCTTGCGCGTTTGTAAGCAATTCGCCACAGGTGCGTGGCGAACACGGTCGGCAGATGGAACGCTTTCCTTCTGAGAAGACTGGAAGACATCTGTATCTGGTCACTCGGTCAGTACAGTAAGAGTCCTGAGATCAGCTGTCTGGATGCCTGAGATGGGACTCTGTTCGGCAGTAGAGAGACTAGCTACGAACTAACAGAGACCTGCCTTTCCAGAAGTGTTCGCGAAGCCGCAATTTCTGGACTCATTGATCGGGATGAAAACGGATCACATTGAACAGGTGACGCAAGCCCAGGTAGACAGGCATCAACGGCACATCTGAGACCCTCCAGGTTAGTCTCTGTGAACCGAATGACTTTCAATCTCAAAGTGAACTCGGTTTCAGGGGATGTGAGACTTTATCCAGATAGTTTGGCCAGCGAAACGCCGCATATCCGCGTCTCAAAGGTAAGAGTCTTTCTTACCACTGAACAATCGAGCATCCACTGAGGATCTGGCTTCAGCTCGTGTCCTGCTAGCCCTGTTGCTGAGTAGTCACTTCGTAGACACGGATGTCCGCAGTTACGCTCTGCTGGACCATCGGAAACATCTCCTCAATCGCCGTGACGAACTGCTGAGGTACTCGTTCGATGTGGTTCCACTCATCGTCTTCTACGATCTGGTTCGTCCGAATAACGACGTACTTCGCTCCGGCGGTCATCAGGTAGTGCTGGATCCGATCCGGTGAAAGAAAATAAAGGCGATAGTCGAGACCATCATCCCAGAGGTCTTGACGGTCTGAGTAGTACTCCCACTCGTAGACGCTGGCTGCCACGAACCCCTGGCCAGGCTCGGTATTCTGATTGATCCACGCGCCGATCTCGGCGATAGATTCGACTCCACCGACAGAGGCGAACCCACCACCCTGGGTGGTCTCTCGATTATCAAGTACCTGAAATTGGGCGCGAAGCTGAGGAAGCGCCGATACCAGCAGTAAAGCTGCTACTCCGACGGTGACGGCGATTGAAAATCGGTTAAATCTTGGAGAATTTCCCGTTCGCCGCCTCAACCATTTCCAGGCTGTCTCATAACCAAAAATGATGATCAAAACACTAAGTGCGGTTACAAACAGGTACAGCCTCTTTGTGTCCGAACCGAAGTACATAGCGAAGTAAGAGATCACCATCACCAGAGCTAGAAGCGTCCAGTCAGACCTTCGGCGAACCGCAAACGTCAGAGCACCGAATCCGAGCATAAGCCCGACTGACCCGAATATCGTCGTAGGCCAGAACTGGCCAAGGTTATATCCGCTGAATGCCGCAGGATATGGCGTGTGGAGACGAGAGAAGTTCTGCCAGGAAATTAGATTCACGGCCCAGATGTGTCGGCTTTCATGAACCTGGGTTCCCTGCCTGTAAAGCGCTGAACTGTCTACTTCCTGTTCAAGTGCCAGTGACCATTCAGGTTGCTTGGCGACCCAGCCTCCAGCAATCAGTGAACCGGGGAACGTACTCGAATCAGCTTCAACTTCTGTGAGCGGCGGTTGACCCAGATCGATCAGCGCGCCGGTGTTGTCGTAGACCCACAGATAGGGGAGGGCGATGAGCAGGAGGGTGGCAGCAGCAACAGCGGAACTTTTCTTAACTCCCACTCGACCTGAAAGCGCCAGGAACACAACAACAGCCACTGCGACTGGAGCTGCTGTCTGCTTGACTAGAAGCATTGTTACAAGCGCCAACACCAGTGCCACACCTCGTTGGATCGTTGGATGCTCGTTGAATCGAAGAGTGAGTAAAACGCTCAACATCACGGCAGCCACCAGGGTCGGCTCCATCAGAATCAACCCTGAGTACCAGAGCATTACGGGACTCAAGGAAACCAGCGCCTGAGCCGCGAGCGACGGTGCAGGACCCATGCCAAGTTGCCGGGCGATCAAATATGTCACCGCACCGGTCGCGCCCAGAGCCAACGCTGAAAGCAAATGCAGACCTGTGATACCTGCCGCGGCATAGAACATGGCGCCCAGAACATGAAACAGCGGCGGATAGTGCGACGCAGGATCTGTGTCTAAAGACCAGGAATCGCTAATCTGACTTGCGAGACTTGTGTGTAACGCGGCATCGCCGGTGACGGGAACACCTGCTGATGCCAGCACCGAAAGTCCTACAGCGACCAACGAAAGAAACGTCGCCGCAACCGATGGCTGAGTCAGCGAGCGCCTTAGATCGGACCAACCGACGGGTCGGGTTGACCACAAAATTAGAGCTGAAGTTCGAGTCGCCATCTCAGGCTTTCAGTTCACAGATTGGAAGACCTGAGACACTTGCCCAGGATGTTCGGCCGACTTGCGAGAAGCAAGCGTTCTGGAGCCGTTCCATCTGTTCTCAATTTCAGTATGAAATTGCAGGGCTGAATGGATGTATGGTGCGTGTGTGCTTCCCGTTTAGCCTAGGACAACAACCAGCAATGAACACCTCATCACGTGCCTCCAGGGCAATTGCATGGGAAGCGGGAGGCTACGCGGCTTCGCTGTATGTGAAATTGTGATCCGCTTCGCTGAGATTGGGCCACAACATGTCCCTTTCAGATAGCGATTTTTCACTGGCTGGCCACGGGATACTAATCTCAGGACAGTCCCATGCGATTCCACTTTCCGCGTTCGGTTCGAACTCGCTTGAAACCTTGTAGACCACCTCGGCGACATCGCTCAGTGTGTAGAAGCCATGTGCCATGCCGGCAGGGCAGTAGAGCATCTTGCCATTGTCGCTGGTCAACTCCTCCATCACCCACTCGCCGTAAGTCGGTGAGCCGGATCGAATGTCCACGGCAACATCGAGAATGGCGCCTGAGACGACGCGAACCAGTTTCGATTGGGCGTGCGGATTCTTCTGATAGTGCAGTCCCCTCAACACACCGGCAGTGGAACGGGAATGGTTGTCTTGTAAGAATGTGTCAGTAATGCCGTTCTTCTTGAACTCTGATGCCTTGTAGACCTCCTGGAAGAATCCGCGGCTGTCGCCGATCCTGCGAGGTGTTACAACCACAACGCCTGGAATGGCAGTTTTCTCGAATTCGAAAGGCATGTGTGACTCCTGATTCTTAAGCGGCGCGTAGAGCTTCGTTGCGCATATCGAGGTATTCAACTAGTGCCGTTTTCCAGGACCGCATTTGATCGCCTGTCGTCTGTATTTGCTTCTCATTGGACAGGACTGAATATGCAGGCCGGGGTGCCGGAGCGCCAAAGGACGCAGAGTCTGTTTCAGACAGGTCGCAGGTGAGTCCCTGGTGTCGAAATATCGCCGAAGCGAACTCATGCCACGTCACCGAACCGGTGTTCGATACGTGGAAGGTGCCGGTTGCTTTTCGCTCGACCAGCTTGACAACCGTCTTCGCTAAATCGGGGGTGTAAGTTGGTCCTGTCCGTTGATCGGAAACCACTTTCAGCGCCCGGCCCGACTCGGCAAGCGAGATCATCTTCTCTACGAAGTTTCCATTCGGATTTCCGAACGAAGACGGTCCGTAGAGCGCAGCTGTCCGGATCAGCAAATGGTCTTCGAGACTGATGCGCACGAGCTGTTCCCCTGCGACTTTCGAATTTCCGTAGACGCTGAGTGGCTCAACAGGAATGTCTTCGCCGTACGGTTCTGATCTGGCCCCACCGAAGACGTAATCAGTACTGAAGTGCACCAACTTTGCGCCGAGCTCCCCGCAGACGCGTGCCAGGTTGAGAACAGCCAGCGCGTTCACGTCGAACGCCGAAGCGGCCTCGGTTTCACAGAGGTCAACGTTGTGAAAGGCAGAAGTGTTGATCACTACGTTCGGTTGGCACCTGGACAGGATCTCGGCCACGGCGGAATGATCCGTGACCTCGATATCGCTATGTGCAAGTCCGGTCACTTGCGCATCGTGACCAAATGCTTTGGTCAGTTCGCTGCCAAGCTGGCCCCTCGATCCGATTACTACTACGCGCAACTCGTTAACCTCAAACCTGTCTTCTAGGCAGCTGCCGGCATGCCGGCAGTCACAGGCAATCTTGACAGGTGCCACTCGACGATTTCCTGGATATCTGCACGAATGTCGCGCTCAGGGTGCCGCCAGTCGTTCGCCAGTCCGTATGCTTCGTCCTGGCAGTATCTATCTGCGACGAACGTGACCTCAGATTCATAGCCACGTTCTGACATGATCGAGCGGATGTGCTCGACCACTTCGTTCACCGACACAAGGTTTTCACCGGCTACGTGATAGGCACTGTTGCGAAGACTCCTTGAGCCATAGGCTTGCTCCGCGAATCCGTAGATAGCCTGAACACAGTCCGTCACGTGAAGCCAGTCACGTTTCTGTGAACCCTGGCCATGAACGGTTATTGGAACCCCATTCAGAATTTTCTGAATAGCGCCAGGTATTAGCTTCTCAGGATACTGGCGCACCCCATAGTTGTTGGTCATTCGGACGATAACGTAATCAACGTCGTAGGTTGTGTGGAATGAGGTAACCACGTGTTCAGCCGCTGCCTTGGAGGCGGCGTACGGGTTCCGGGGATTCAACAGTGAATCACGTTCGAACTCCCGCACGGAACCCGACCCGTCTGGAGACGTGGCGTCACCGAAAACCTCGTCTGTACTGATCTGTACAAGCAATGGCCTCTGTTCGGCAGGCATCGCACGAATCAGGTCGATGATGTTGTGGACGCCGAGTACGTTGGACTTGAAGAATGACCTGCTTTCATTGATCGATCGATCAACATGTGACTCTGCTGCGAAGTTCACCAGAATGTCGCACTCCGGCAATGAGGTGAGATCCTGAATGTCTTCGTAACGCTTGCTTAGAACCGACTCCGGCCGCAGCGGCAGCGACTCGATCGGGTTCGATGCGTACGTCTGCCTGTCAATCAGGTGAAACTTCTCGTCCTTGCGGTCGAGTAACTCCAGGAAATGGCTGCCTATGAATCCCAGGCCGCCTGTTACTGTCCAGATCATCTTGATTCGCTTTCTTGGATTTCGATATTTGAAAGGGGCTTGCGCGATCAAATGAGCGCTATTCAGCCTCGCCTTTTTGATCCTTTAGCACGTAGAGAGCGTCTTCGATAAGAGTTCGGTTGTCAGTTGCCAGTCCCGCTACTAGCCCCAGGGCGACTAGCTGGAGTCCGAAGACGAAACCGAACCCGGCGATGATTGCTGATGGGAGAACAGGGTCTATCTGTCCGGTCAGGGCGAAGTGAATAAGCACCCTCGCCCCAAACCCGACACCGATGAGCATAGACAGCATGCCGAAGACCATCATGTAGCCGAGTGCATGCTGAGAACCGACCATCTTGCCGACTGTGAAGGCAGCCTTCTTGCCGTAGCTGAAGAAGCTGCTAACAAGTCGAGACTCACCGGCTGTTCGTTTGTTGAACGTGATCGGTACTTCCAACACCTGTAGCTTCTTGAAGCCTGCCTGCAGAATCGTCTCCTGCGTGTAGGTGTATTGCGACAGCACGTTCATTGAAAGTGCTGCGTGTCGACTAAGTGCACGATATCCAGTGTGGGCATCTGTGATTGGCACGCCTGAAAGCTTCTTTACCACCCAGGTTCCGAACTGGTTGCCAACGCGCTTCGACTTAGGCATGGATTCGATGCGACCAGCCAATCGTGAACCCATCACAACATCGGCTTCTTCCGAGATGATCGGACTAACCAGCATGTGCATCTCGTCCGAAACGTACTGACCGTCCGCATCGATGTTGACAATGACATCGGCACCCATCTTCAGGGCCTCAGCCAGTGCAGTCTTGTAGACCTTGGCGAGTCCCTGTCTACGAGCAAATCGAAAAACAGAATCTGCGCCTGCCTCGAGGGCAATCTCCTCGGTGCGGTCGGTGGAGCCGTCAGAGATGACGAGGACTTTAACTTCGGCAATTCCTTCCATCTGGCGAGGGATTGACTGTACGACGCCACCAATGGTGTCCTCTTCGTTTAACGCCGGGATCGTCACCACAAGCGTCTTGCCTGCCGGATCGTCTATCGTCTGAGCCTGCTCGGGCGAGAACGGAATCGTCCTGTTCTCTACCGGAGCGACCGGCTGTTTGTAGTCGTCGAAATCTATTACCTGTCTCTGTTGCATTGATGGTCTCCGAAAACATGCGATGCTGGTGCGTTACAAACCGTCAGGTTGGCTAGCCTCTCTTTTTGGCCTGACCAGGCGGAACGAAGTCACCTGATTTGCCTTTAGCTTTCCCTTTGCTTTTACCTTTGCCTTTTTGCTTGCCTTTTTTTCGGTTTTCGGGTTCTTCTCCGCCATCAACCGAGCTCTTGTTCTTTTTGGCCAGTCCAGGAGGGATGAATCCTTCCGGTGCGCTCTCGCTCTTTTGCTCGTTGCCGACTTCTACGTTTTCCGAGTTGCTGGACTGCTGTTCCTCGTCGGATTCGTCCGCTTGGCCAAACCGCTTCTCAAGCCCCGGGGGTGTGAATCCCTTCTTCAGAAGACCAGGAGGGCCAGTGTGTTCGTGGTTTTTGTCTCCGAAGCCCCAGCCAGGGCGAGTGTTTTCGCCTCCGTAGCCATAGCCGTAGCCATAGCCCAAACCGTTGCCACTTCCAGCAGATGCCATAGCCGGCCAGATGATGACGGTTCCCATCACCGCGCCTACTACCAGTGCTGTAAATATTGCTTTCCTGTCCAATTTCGTATCCTGTCGTCACTCGGGGCTTATTAAAAGCGGATCTGTTTCGAGCTGTCCTAGCCGGCTGCCATAGGCTGAGGAAGCAACTCAAGATTGTGTTCAGATGAAGGCTCGTCTTGACGCGTGCTCGCGGGAATTGAGGCTGTCGCCAGACGTCCGTCGCCGGGTCTAAAGAATTGAAAGCCGAGGTCAGCCATCGTCTGTGGATCTAGCGCCCGGCGCGTGTCTATTAGCACTTTGTTGCGCATCGAATTGCCGAGTTCGCTGTAATCGAGATCCACGATTTCAGGCCATGCCGTTGTGAGAACCGTGGCGATTGCTCCGAACACGGCCTCTTGGGCGGAATCACACATAGTGATCTGATCAGCCAGGTCATCACCGAGCTTCGGTTTGACCGGGTCGAAAGCCCGTACCTCGTAACCGGCAGCAAGTAGCTGCTTAATCATCGGAATTGCCTGGCTGCCGCGTAAGTCGTCTGTGCCGTCTTTGAACGTCAGGCCGAGTACGGCGACCGAGGCGCCATCGTCAGCAGGTGCCATCTGTTGGACCTTCTCAACTACGTGGCTGACCTGCTGTGCATTGACTGTCCTTGCAGCACTGACAATGTGGGATTCGACCCCTGCTGACTGCATGAAGCTCTCGAGCGCTGCTGTATCCTTCGGAAAGCAACTACCACCCCAGCCCAGTCCTGCTTGCAAGAACTTCTCACCGATCCGGCTGTCCAAACCGACACCGGCAGCAACCTGTTCAATATCGGTGCCGCTGAATTCACAGAGCCGCGATATCTCGTTGATGAAGCTGATCTTGAGAGCGAGGAACGAGTTGGAGGCATACTTCACCAGTTCAGATGCAGTCGAATCGACAATTACCATTCTGGTGTCCAGCTGCGAATAGAGAGCGGCAACAGACCACGAAACGCGCTCGTCACTTGAGCCGACGACGACTCGATCAGGATTCAGAAAATCTTCGACGGCACGACCCTGGCTAAGAAACTCGGGGTTCGAGACTACGGTCCAACCGGAATTTGTTCCCGTGACGGACCTGACTTTCTCTTGCAGTTCGCTACAGGTACCTGGCGGTACCGTGCTCTTCACGCAGATGGTTCGCGATAGATCCGAGTATTTGATTGCGGTTTCAAGAGCCGCTTCAACATACTCGAGGTTTGCCGAGCCGTCTGATGATTCCGGAGTGCCAACGGCGATGTAGATGAACTCTGTGGCAGAGAGTGCCTCTACCGGGTTGTCCGTGACGGAGAGCTTGCCTGACACGGCATGTGTGCCCCAAATTTCCGCAAGTCCCGGTTCCTGGATTGGCATGGTCCCGGACTTCAGCATCGAGACCTTCTCAGGATCGGACTCCAGGCAACGGACAGAATGACCAAGTTCAGCAAAGCACGCCGATGTAACCAGGCCCACGTATCCGCCACCAATGACAGTGATTCTCGCCATGTTCTGACACCTCTAAAACGAAGTCCGGAATTGCCGGGTCATTACGCGTCGTCCTCACTTACAAATCTGAGACGCGCAATTCGTCAGTCCCTTGGCGTCGATTCGATCCATCTAGCTTGCCGATCGAATGTTCAGGATTTGGGTGACTGTAAGAGTGGGGTTCGTGTGTCACTCAACCGCGATTTTTAGTGTCTGCGACCTGAATCAGGGCAAAATAGAAGGCGGCTGCGTGATCAGAATCACGCAGCCGCCCCGTTTTCGTCTCTTAACGGTTGTTACTTACCGAGACTAGTTCTCGCAGCTAACGAGTGTGTCGCTACCTGCGCCACCGTCACAGGTGTCACGAGCTGGACCACCGTCCAGGAGGTCGTCTCCAGAGTTACCTTCCAGCCGGTCACGGTCTTCGTTACCGAAGATCTTGTCGTTTCCAGCGCCGCCGGTCACAGTATCCCGACCACTCTCAGCTTTGATCTCGTCGTTTCCGGCGTTACCGTCGATGCGGTCGTTGCCAGGCCCACCGAAGATCTTGTCGTCACCGGCACCGCCAATGATGCGGTCGTTTCCGCCGTTTCCATTCATCAGGTCGTTGCCAGGTCCGGCGTTGATCAGGTCACGACCATCACCGCCGTTCAGCGTGTCGTTACCTGCGCCACCGTTGATCTCGTCGTTCCCGTCGTCACCATGCAGGTCATCGTTACCCGGGCCACCGTTGATTTCGTCTTTGCCATCATCACCCCGGATGTGGTCGTTCCCGGCGTTCCCGTCTATACGGTCATTTCCAGCGTTTCCGTGGATCTTGTCGTTACCAGGACCGCCGATGATGCGGTCTTTGCTGTCACCACCAACGATGTAGTCGTCACCAGGGCCGCCGTTAAGCTCACCCTTGCCAGGACCACCGTCAATCTGGTCGTTACCAGCGCCACCGGTCATGACGTCTTTACCGCCATTACCGCGCATCTCGTCTTCACCCGGTCCACCGTGGATCTCGTCGTTACCGTCGCCGCCCCAGAGGCGGTCGTTACCGACTCCGCCGACGATGTAATCACGACCACCTTCACCGAACACACGGTCGTTGCCAGGACCAACCATCACCTTGTCGTTGCCCTTGCCGGCTTTCACCACATCGTTTCCGGTGCCACCGTGGATTTCATCATGTCCTTTGTTGCCATAGATTTCGTCGTCACCGGGACCGCCAAGAATTTTGTCCTTGCCGTCCCCACCGATGAGCTGGTCGTTACCTGCACCACCGTTGATTTCATCGTGACCCTTGTCGCCGTGAGCGACATCGTTTCCGGGACCGGCCTGAATGACATCGTTGCCCTTGCCAGCCTTGATGACATCGTTGCCGCCTGCGCCGATCAGCCAGTCACGACCTTTGTCGCCGATCATTCGATCATTGCCGGGACCGCCAAAGATGGCGTCATCGCCCTTATTACCGTCAACGGTGTCATTACCCGGACCACCGAAAACAGTGTCGTCGCCAGATCCCGCACAGACGATGTCGTTACCGGCACCAGCGAATATGCGATCGCTTCCACCAAGGGCGAGGATGACATCGTCACCTGGCGTGCCGTGAATAACTTCAGAGAATTTAGTACCGACTATTGTTGGCGTGAGACCGAAACATCTGCCGTCGCCGCCGTATCCGTAGCCGTATCCGTAACCGTGCCCGTTGCCGAATCCCCCGTCACCTCGCGCCACGACCGGGCTAACGAAGAGTGTGCCGAGGACAGAGACCGTAAGGGCGAGAGAAAGAAGTAGTTTTCTGTTCAAGGAACTCTCCCTACCAAATAACTTGCTCGCCGCAAAACGACGAATGTAAGAACAGTCCCTCACCAAAAACTACTGCCATTGCCGTCGGCCGGCGGTTGCATGCGGGCCGGAGCCGGTTGGCAGAGCGTGTGGAAAATAAAACTGGTCCGAACAGATGGACGTTAACGAAGCAAAATCGGCTTGCGAGGCGTGGCGGTGTCCCGACGAGGCAGAGCTGCGGTCAGCAATCATGAACCGGTATCGACGTTCGTTTTTTTGTGCCGACACATATAAGAAAGCCCGCCAATTCAGGCGGGCTTTCTTAGCGAAAATCTTATGGTCAGTGCCTGAGGCACAGGCAAGCTTAAGTTGACTCGGCAGCTGCCTCAGTCACATTCGTTTGAGCCTGAGGGACCTGATTATCGCCGAGTACGACAGCCGCAATAATGGCCCTCAGCACAATAAACACTGCGACCCGAGCAGCGACATTGAACAGGTCTTCACCAACAACATCCCAAATGCGTGCTGGTCCGTTGTCACGGCCATCCCAGGCACTGAAGACGAAGTCGATCATTCCGGCATAGGCGGTTGCGATGATTGCAAGTCCGGCTAAGCGATAGGGGTCGAACAACAGGCTGCTTGAAGCTCTCGCCTCGGCTGATCTCAGAATCGTCCACAGCGACCACAACACCACCGGGAACATGACCGCCGGTATCACCAGATGCATGGTCCACATCACCTCGGACCAGAAATCCACTCCGTCCTGGTTTCTGCTAGTCCAGATGTTGATCAGACCAAAGGCGCCTGCCGCTAATCCGATAGCGATCAGCACTCCCACACTCAGATTTCCTGGATGCTTGATCCTCGATGCCAACTGCGCGACAAAAGTTTGGGACTTGTCCGGTGCGGCGTCCGATTCTGTATGAGAAGCTACTTCCACCAATCGAGCCAGCAGAAGGATTGCTCCGACTCCACCAACTACAATCGCCAACTCCCAGAAGAAGTTCTGCCAGATGAAGCCAGGTCGCCGTTCATTCCAGCTCCACATGTCCAGAACCAGGAAGATCAGGCCGAGATAGGCGGCCGCGATTGCCCCGTAGTGGAGTTGTTGCCGAGGGGTTGAAATACCGGATATCAGCCTTTCAGCCAACCCTGGTCCTGTTGGAGAGTCAGACTTTTCTTCGGATTCACTGCTCGAAGGTGCCTGATTCTCCACTTCGGCGTCACTGGCAGAGACGGTGTTGGTCGGAGAAGAATCATCGAGGGCGGGTTCTCCGACCACGTCAGCCAAAGCACGAATCGCTACCAGCACCAGAACTCCGACGAGTGTGAAGAACAGCCGGGTTGCCCACCACGACCAGACGGATACAGGACCGAATCCGGTGACCTCCAACATCAGTAGCAGTGTGGCGATCAAACCAAGAAAGGCCACTGCATAGATGCCAACAGTCAACATGAAAAATGGATCAGTACTCCATCTCCTGAGCCTCTGGCCGAACGACTCTTCGTCTGGCGCTTCCGGCGCTGACCTCCCCTGCAAGCGATAGACGACGGCCATCGCTCCGGCCACCAGTGCGATCACGAAGACGACAAGTGACAGTTCACTGGCGAGTAGCCGCAAGTCGGATTCGATGTCGCTTCGCCGTTGCCAGATCAACGACGTGAAAATCTTCAACATACCCAGGTTAAGTACCAGGAAAAATGCTGCGTGGAGAGCCAGCACCGGATGGTTGAGCGCAGGTACGACCTTGTTGTTCCAGAAATCGCTCATCACCTTAGCCCCGGACTGATGCTTTCGGATCCGCCGAACTGAAATTCTCGATCAGAGAACTCGAAACCTGGAGAGTTTCTGAACTCGTTGGAATCCTGAAACGAAGATTCACTCAGAAACACTCGACCGTCGTTAGCGCTCAACGCCCAGGCGAGTGCCGCCACAGCGCCAGTTGCGCCAGCGATCGCAGTGGCCCAGGTGAGAAAGCCACAGATTCCCATATCAAATGGGGCTGGCTCCAACGAAACAATCCCGCCGTATTTTTCTCTCAGATTTTTCGGAATCGGGTTCAACCCAGGCATATCTACCATCAGGGTTCCTCCTCAAATCTATGCAGCTGAAGCTAGTTGCTATCGATTGATCCCCAGGCGGCGAACGCCAACCCAAGTGCGAGTAGAAGAGGTATTCCCCATATGGCGAGGGTTTCGAGCGTGCCCTTGTCGCCAATTTTCATCCAGTTTGGAAGTCCCATCTGATCCCCCGTGTTCAGGAGCTTTGGCAGCACCTACGTCCCAAAGCATTCTCAGTGCGCGCTTTTCGGTGCATCGATTGGCCTTTACTTCGAATGCCCAGTAACAACCATCGTCTTTTGACGACACCGGTGCTGTTTACTGAACCATTGTGTTCTTAACCGGAGCCAATCACTGCAACGCGGCCCTGTTTTAGCACAGTGTGGCATGCCTGAAAAGCATGGAGAACGAAGGGGAACTGGGCTGAGCACGAAAAGTCCTTGTCATGTGAGTCGACAAAATGTGGCTACTCACCCTCAGCCCGTAAAGGTGATTCTGAAGGAATAGGCAAGACGTTGGAACGGTTGGATGGTGAGAGTTTCCTTTAACCAGCGTCGACTGGCGAATCTCAGGGCGGGCTGTTCTTTGAGTTGCTCAACACGGATAAGGACCTGTCTCAACTGCTCTTCTCGGGTGTACAGGCAGTTATATGTGACGCAGGGTGACACTCATGCGCCTGAAACCGGCTCCGGATACCTTCCGGGTATGTCTGGCTCATCACAGTCAAACTCGAAGCGTATTGATCCCGTTGAGCATCACGTCGTAGTCCTGCCACTCCGGGTCAACTCTCGCCGCGTCGTCGTCTTTACGATTGCCCTCGCCCTTGTAGGAATACTGCTCCTCGATATCAATCTCCGGACCGGCGTAGCCATAGGCTTTCTCTATGTACCGGTGATTTTCCTATCGCTTCTTGTTTGGGACACGAAGGCCACCGCCATTGCGGCCCTGGTTGCAACGGGCCTGACCTAGGCAGCATTGACTGTGTCTCCGGCGGGTGCTGCCACAGATTGGGTTAATCACGTGAACCGTGCCATTGCCACCCTGGCTATCTGGTCCGCAGCTGGGTTGTCGATAAAGGGAATCAGGCGAACGTCAGCCATACCAATCGTAGTGTTCAGCGCACTGGATCAATCGACTGAAGTAAGAAGAGCCATTGACGCCGGTGCCACTGCGTTTGTACTTAAGAGTTCAGGTCTGACAGAACTCGTGGCTCGGGTCCACACTTTGCTTGGTGGCGGCCCGAATCGAACTGAAGGTGTGAAGGCTAATCAAGAGACCACGGAGTTAAAAATCCTGATCCTGGAACCGGACATCGACACGAGTAGAGTCGTGGAGAAGCAGATAGTTTCACTTGGTCACGAGGCCAGAGTTATCAGAGCGAATCACAGAGGCGCGATAGATACGGATGTAGATATCGTTGTACTCGATTACTCAATGCCGCGGCGCCTTGGAATCGACCTCGTTGAAGCGATGTGCCAGGAGCGACCTGACCAGTCACTTGGTCTGATCATCGCCTCTCGCTCGAACCCGGCGGATCTCCGGAGAAGACTCAGGAGAGCCCTTTTGCTGGACTTCATCGAGAAGCCGTGGCAATCATGGGAAGTTCCCGCTCGACTTGCGACCGCTCTCGCGCTTTTCAGTAGACGAACCCGCGCTGCCTGATCATCTGCTCCGCGGGCCTAGGTTGGGTCGGCTTTTCGGTCTGAGTATGGCTTGTGTGTTTGATAGTTCCGGTGCCTACGAGACAGCAAAAAGCTTTAGCTGCTCTGGATGTTTGAAACGCACCAGACTCAAACTTGCAGGTAGCACGAATATCGTGTGATAAGGCTGGGCTTGCTAGGACTGGCGTCTCAACATTCCAGCACCGGATCTTAGGACGATAACCGCCAGGAGCAGGATCGCACCAGATCCGATCAGGACCGGCAGCCATGGAACACCTCCACCGGTACCGATGCCACCTCCGCTGATCGGAGTAACTGTGACCTGTGGCACCGCAGTCGCGGTTGCACCAGATGTTGGTGTTGCAGTCGGAATTGAAGATGTGGGCGTAACGATGACAGGTGTGTTAGTCGGCTGACCCGGTGTTGAGGTGGGTTGAGTAGTCGGAGGAGGACCTGGCTGGTTGAAAGCGGGAGAAGGTGTCGGGGTCGATGTAGGTGTTGGCAACTGTTGCGGTGTCGGCGTCGGGTTGATCGGTGGTACTGTTACCGCTGCCAGTACGAACTGTGAGAACCCACCGGCCTCGCCAACGAATGTCGCCGAGCAGGTGTAGGCGTCTTCGGTCTCAAGGCATGTTGAGTCTTCCGGGAACACACGGCCATCGTCATTGATTTTCACGATCAAGAACGCTTTGCCGGTAGAGCTTTGTGCCTGGTACCAGTCTTTGCCGACTGTCATCGAAACCGTGTTGTCGCTCAAGCCTTCCAGTCTGTTCTCATTCACGGAGACCACATAGGCGATAACCAGATCAGAGCTGGCCAGGTTACTTGTCGTTCCGGTTCCTACAGTCCCGAGCGAGAGTTCAGACGGTAAAGTGCTCGAGAAAGTCGCGGTGACGAAACTGTCCGGCATTAATGCGGTGACTACGACATCGAACGAAACAGTTGGCCTGCCAACCAAAGCATCAATGACCGCGATCTCCAATTCATCGATCATAGGATCGAACTTTAGTTTGGCATCCTGAAATCTGATCTGGATACCGTCGCTCGTACCAGTGACTTTCACCGGCCCGGTGACGGTGGCTTCTTCAGTTAGCCGCAAGTTGGCGGTACCTGTTCCAGCTTCGTCTGTATCTACTATCAGCAGATCTGTCTCAATATCGAACTCGCCAACCGAAACTTGCCCTTCAATTACACCTGTAGCAGGGATTATCGTTCTGATGCCGCTTTCATCCGTACCGGTAAGAAGGTCAAGTGAAATGATCTGAGTATCCTGGCCGAAAGCATTCTTCGCAGCCTCTTGCGCCAGTTCTTCTTCGGTGAGTTCAAGTGGTGCTGGCGATACCGGTCCAATCAAGGCACTCTGCCCGGTTCCGACTACGTTGATTGCGGATATTTGGAATGAATAGTCGACCCCATTCATCAGGTCAGTAACCACATGACTGGTCTGAGTGGCACTAACTGTGGTCGCGGTGGACGTTGTGATGTTGAAAATCCTGTACTGAAGGATTGGTGAACCGCCGTCGGAAGCAGGCTCATTCCAGGTGAGCGTGAGTTGGCCGTCACCTGGGATCACAGAGATGTTTTGGGGCTGAGACGGGGCGATCAGGATTATTCCCGGAGTGGCAGTTGGTGCCGGCTGTGGTGGAGGTGGAGGTGGTGGCAGCGGCGGGGGCGGAGCGCTGGTTGCTGTGGCCACTGCAGTTGGACTTGGATTTGGCGTTGTAGTTGGCGGCGGCGTAGCAGTTGCGGTCGGCTGAACTGTCGGGACAGGAGTTGGCTCGAAGTCAGCACTGAAGATCTCAATACCCTTAATCATCGGCTGTTCAATCACAGAGAAAAACTGTATGTCCAGGCGTGAATCGGAGACCTCAACGCCAGGCAACTGTTTGACCAGGGCGGTGCGTTGTCCGACTTCATCGAACACGTCCAGATTGTCGAATGCGACCGTTCCTTCAACCATCACGTCGAACACTCGCTGGCCGCTCGAATTGATCAGATCGAAGGTTTCGGCCAGGTGAAGGCGCAGATCGTATGTGCCATTAGGCACGTTTATCCGGTAGCCATCCATACCCCAACGCTCGGAGGTATAGAGCGGATCATCCTCAGTGCCCTGGATGTCCCCACCCGCCTCATGGCTATCTCCTGGTGGCGAAGAGTCCACGTAACCCCACGCGGTGTTGCCAGAATACGGTTGGTCGGCCAACCAGTTATTGCCACCGCTGTCCGAGTATGCACTGCCACCGGCATTGGCTCGAAACGGCAAAGTCACCTCTGGCGGAGGAGGTGATTCGATATCCATCGCATACTGAATACCGCCGAGCAGATGTGACAGGAACAGTGGGTCTTCGTAATGGCTCCCAATGTGCCCCATCGCCGTGTACCAGGAGCGCCCACCGTCAAACTCGTGATACCAGGCGATCGGATGATCATCACCATGAATTCCATCATTGTTATAGGTGCTTTCATCGACCGTCAGAAGAACATTGACCTTCGATCGATCAGGGGCCGGGTCGAAGTCGTACCACTCATCGGTCCGCACCCACTGGCTCGGCAGATCCTTCGTGGAAGGATGGTTGCTGTCTTCCACAATTACCGTGGCCTGTTGAATTGGAGGGTGGTCAAGGAAACGAGCACCGACCAGATCCCCGAACCACTTCCAGCCCTTCTCTGTTGCCGAGGCTAGATGGATTCCTGCAAAACCTCCCCCGGCCTGAATGTACCGCTGGAACGCGTCTTCCTGATCCGGATTGAGCACGTCGAAGTGAGTATGGGCAAAGATGATCGCGTCATACTGCGCAAGGTTTTCGTCGGTGAACTGTGAAGAATCGTTCGTAGCGTGAACTTCGAAACCATTTTCATCACCAAGCTGGCTGATCCCATCCCGCGTTTCCTGGAACGGGTGATGAGGCCAGCCAAGCACGGGATCAATCTTGTCGAATAGCAGGACCTTTGGTGCGGCGGTGTTCAGCGCAATGTTGCTTTGCGAAGCTGTTTCGTAGTTAGTTTCCGTTGTGTTCAGTTCCAGAATCGGTGGGCACGGGCAGCCACCGAGCCAAAAGACATCAGATTCGGGAGTACTCCGAGCGTTTAGCCAATGAGGCGTGGCTGCATTGGCAGGTCCGCCACCAGAGAGAGAAACGGCTACCAGAAGCAGTGCCGCTACGAAAACCGTTAAGGCGACGCTAGTTATCGGAGAAGGAGGGCGCAAGGTTTTGGTACGGATTCAAAGATCAACTTGACTGGTTCGACGGATGTCGAACGGTGTAACTAAGAATACTCGAACCCAGGCGAAAAACGAGTCGATGTTCTGGGTTCCCACCCTGAATCTTCCTGTTGGAAATTCGCCAATCAGTTTTTTGATCGCCAAACAAGCCTCGAGGCCTCAAGGAACTTGTCGATATCGATCCGGTGGCCGATTAGTTCAGAAGACCTGTCTGAAGCGTTGAAATGCGGCGACCTCACGTATTCCTCATTGATGAAGCGATCCATAGAGCGGGTGCTTTGTTCCAATGTTCACGATGTTGATGTCGTAAGTGATCAGTTGGATCGGGGTATGAGGTTCAATGGAATCGATTTCTCGGAGAAAGTTCCTCAAATTGTCATCGGCATCGTTTGCTGCGGCTGTTGCGGCGGCAGCTATCCCGAATGTTACGCGTGGCGATGTCGATCCGGCCGATCCCCGGCAGCTACAGGGAGTTGAGTGGAACAAAGCTCCGTGTCGGTTCTGCGGTACAGGCTGTTCAGCAATGATTGGCACCCGTGATGGGAAGATCGTCTCTGTCAAGGGAGACCCCGAAGGTCCCGTCAACAAAGGGCTCCTCTGTGTAAAGGGTTACGGTCTTCTCAAGATTCAGAACGGTAAAGACCGCCTGACCGACCCGCTAATCCGAGTCAGCCCTAAAGGCGAGCCCGGAGAGCCACAGTTCCGCCGTGCAAGCTGGGACGAGGCGCTGGACCTTATCGCTGAAAAGATGCAGGCAGCGAAACGTGATTTCGGCCCCGCTTCCATCTCCATGTTCGGCTCAGGCCAGTGGACAGTCTGGGAAGGTTACGCTGCGTCCAAGCTCTATAAAGGTGGGATCGGCAGTAACAACATCGAACCTAACGCCCGCCACTGCATGGCAAGCGCGGTAGCCGGCTTTATCACCACTTTCGGCATCGACGAGCCTATGGGCTGCTATGACGACTTCGAGCACGCTAATGCGTTCGTTCTGTGGGGCTCGAACATGGCCGAGATGCACCCGATGCTCTGGGCAAGGATCACAGACCGGCGCATGACCGCGACCGACACAAAGATCTTCAACCTGACCGTCGCCTCCAACCGCACTTCCGAGATGGCAACACAGGAGATCCTCTTCGAGCCACAGTCTGATCTAGCGATCGCCAATGGCATAGCTAACCTCCTGATCGAACGCGGGAATGTAAACACGGACTTCGTCAACGACCATGTCCAGTTCAAGTCCGGCAAGACGAACATCGGCTACGGGCTAGAGGACAACTTCCAATTTGCCGAAGAAGCGACTGTTGTTGATTTCGACACATACGCCGATTTCGTGAGCGAGTACACGCCCGAGGTCGTTGAAGAGATCAGCGGAGTAAGCCCTGAAGACCTGAGTACGTTGGCGGATGTTTATGGGGACCCGGACACGAAGGTGATGTCGTTGTGGACTATGGGTGTCAACCAGCACACGCGCGGGACGTGGATGAACAACCTCATCTACAACCTTCACCTGCTCACCGGAAAGATCGCCGAACCCGGCAACAGTCCGTTTTCGCTCACCGGACAGCCCAGCGCTTGCGGCACAGCTCGAGAGGTTGGCACTTTCACACACAGGCTTCCTGCTGACATGGTCGTTGCCAACCCGGAACACAGGAAATTTGCGGAAGAGGTCTGGGGCGTACCGGAAGGCACGATACCGCCGAAGCCCGGTTTCCATGCAGTTGAGATGATCCGCGCGATCGACCGTGGCGAGATCAAGGTTTTCTGGACACAGGTCTCGAACCCATTCCAGGACTATGCCAACTTCAACAGGTACCGCGACGCCATTAACCGGGGCGAAGTGTTCGTGGTGGTGTCAGACGCCTACCCGACGCGTACTACCGAACTGGCTGATGTGATCCTGCCTACGGCGATGTGGATTGAAAAGGAAGGTGCGTTTGGAAACAGCGAACGCAGGACTCACTTCTGGAAGAAACTGACAGATGCACCTGGCCAGGCGAAGTCGGACCTCTGGCAGACGATCGAAGTTGCCAAGCGACTCGGGCTGGGAAGTCTTTTCGACTTTGACCGTGCCGGGTACCCACTTGTGGATGGACATCCACACTCTGATGCCGCGCTCGAAGCCGGCTTCTACATAGAAAAGGCTATCTGGGACGAGTACCGCAAGTTCGGGCTAGGCAAGGCCCACGATCTGGCGCCGTTTGATCTGTATCACCAGACTCGTGGACTGCGCTGGCCGGTCGTTGACGGACAGGAGACCCCGTGGCGTTTTAACGAGGATTACGACCCATACGTGCCTACTGGAACTGGGATCAACTTCTACGGAAACGCCGCTTCAAACGGTGGCCGAGCCGTGATGTGGCTGAGGCCGTACGAACCTCCGCCTGAAGTTCCTGACATCGAGTACCCCATGTGGCTAATGACGGGACGCGTTCTTGAACACTGGCACTCGGGAACGATGACCCGACGAGTGCCTGAGCTTTGGAAAGCGTATCCACATGCAACCGCCAACATCCACCCGCGTGACGCGATCAAATGGGACATTGAGCACGGCGAGAAGATCAAGATCACCTCGCGCCGTGGCAGCGTCGAGATAACCGCAGATATCAACGGCCGGGTCAGGCCGCCTCAGGGCATGGTCTACGTGCCGTGGTTTGACGAGGACGTGATGATCAACGACGTCACGCTTGACGCCTACTGCCCGATCTCCAAGCAGACGGACTTCAAGAAATGCGCAGTCAAGATCGAGAAGCTTGGAGGCTCCGGTTGATGCTGTATCGCAGTCATCGGTCCGCCATGTCTGGCATTCTGCTGATCATTCTGCTCTCGGCTGTTGGATTGGTCGCTGCATGTTCTTCCGAAGGTGAAGCACCTGTTCCTCCGACCGCATTGCCGACTGCGCCATCGGACTCGACTCAGACTCCCGGATCGCCTACTGCCACTACTCCGCCTGCAACGCCGACAACAACAGGAACTGCCACAGCTTCAAGTACGACTCCGGCTACTGCCACATCTGAACCAGATGATCTGCTCTACACGATGATTCTTCTCGCGACGGGAGAGACGGACCCGAATCGGTACCGAGATCTCCTTCCGGGAAGCTCAGATTTGCTGGATCGAGCCTACCCGGGAGCTCCACCGTTGGTACCTCATCGTGCCGAGGATCTGGTGATTACGCCGGATAAGAATTCCTGCATGTCGTGCCATGAAGCAGGCAGGACTATCAACGGGAATACGGCGGTACAGGTTCCGATCAGTCACTACACAGATCTGTCGACCGGCTCTGTGAGTGGCCAGTTGCAGGGACGCAGGTATGTGTGTACGTCGTGCCATGTGCCGCAGGTGATCGATGAACCTCCAGTGGTCAGTAGTGACTAGACCTTTAGCGTCAGGTACTCCAAACGTCGCGCCTCACAACAAGTCCGGATAGGGAAGACAACAATGGACGAGGATGTAAGCAGAGAGCAGGAGAGGGCGGAGAATCAACGCAAATGGGATGTCAGCAGACGGCAACTGCTGAAACTCATGGGCGGAACCGCCGTGGCAGCAAGCATTGGAATAACCGTGCTTCCAGCTGCACTACGCGATGACCCTGCGAACTCCCTGTCTGAGGCATCTCCGGATACCAACCCTCAATCAGAGGACGGGAAGAAAAAGCGACTCCGGCAGTGGATGATGATCATCGATCAACGCCGCTGCGATGGCTGCCAGTCCCAGGGGACCGGACCACAATGCACCGAAGCATGCAATTTCGGACATTTCGTTCCCGATCCAATGCAATGGATCGAAGTCTACGAACACGAACTAACGCACGACCTTGGCGAAGTCGATGCCCTTGATGCGGCGTCCAATCCTCCTCAGGAAGGCACGACGTTCCTTCCAACCCCGTGCATGCAGTGCCAGAACGCACCCTGTGTGAACGTCTGCCCGGTTGGGGCCACGTGGACAACTCCAGAGGGAGTAACCCTGATTGATCAGAACAGGTGCATCGGTTGCCGAATGTGCATGGCCGCCTGTCCCTATGAGCGGCGATCTTTCACCTGGGGAGAGCCACCGACTCAACCGGCATCTGTGTTCATTGAGGAAAGCCACGAACACCAGCTTCCAATGAAAAAAGGTGTCGTCTACAAGTGTGATTTCTGTCCCGAAATGGCAAGAGCAGGCCGTCTGCCGTTCTGTGCTGCAGGCTGTCCTCAAAACGCAATCTACTACGGAGATCTCGAGGAGGACATCGCAACTAACGGAGATGAAGTCGTCAAGATCAGCGAGTTCCTTTCAGATCACTCTGCTTACCGATATAAGGAAGAACTGGGGACTCGACCTCGCGTCTACTACATACCTGGCCATGGTGAGCTTGCCGGCAGGAATCCGAAGAATACCGGCCTGATGCCGGTTCGCTGGAGCACAGATGTCAAGGAAGACGCGAAGCACTGGGGGCGGTCACACCATTGATGTCCTCAAGTGACGCACTGCGCGACAAGACCATCAGGTCCATGCAGCATTTCAGCAGTCGCTACTGGATAGCGGTTGGTGTTCTTTCTGTACTTGTGGTCATTGGAGCTCTCGCCTGGGCCTATCAACTGCGTGAAGGGTTAATCGTCACAGGCATGCGAGACCGCATCACTTGGGGTCTCTACATCACGATGTTCGTGTTCTTCATCGGAGCGAGCATGGGCGGTACTTTTGTATCGGCAGGGCTTCGCCTGGCCGACATGAGCTGGCGATCTCCGATTAGTCGAGGTGCCGAATACATCACCGTGGCGGCTCTACTTACGGCCTCGCTCTTCATCTTTGCCGATATGGGCCATCCAGAAAGAGCTTTCAACATCCTGCTTTTTGGTCGCTGGGAGTCTCCACTTGTATGGGACGTTTACGGACTGACCACTTACCTCGCGGGAAGCATGATCTACCTTTATCTGGCGGTCCTTCCGGACCTCGCGCTGGTTCGAGACCGAATTGGTGCGCAGCTTGACCCGCTGCGACGGCTATTCGTGATCATGTTCTCAGCCAGCTGGACCGGGCACCCGACCCAGGTAAAGGCACTCGACACCTCACTCAAGATCATGACCGTAGTCATCGTACCTGTGGCCGTGATGATGCACACAGTCACATCGTGGATATTTGGTATGACGCTGAGGGAACCGTGGGATAGCCCGATGTTCGGTATTTACTTCGTGGTCGGAGCGATCTACTCCGGCATCGGCCTGATCGTTGTCTTCATGGTCTTGCTAAGACGATTGAACGGTTTCGAGGAATATCTGACAGATCGCCATTTCCTCAATCTGGGAAAGCTCCTTGCTGGTGCAGGCGGCGTGATGATCTTCTTCCAGATCAGTGATCTGGTTACTTCAGGATTCAAGTTGAAGGGTGATGCGCCGTTCAACCTTTATCAGCTTGCCGACGGAGCGATGTCGCCTGTCTTCTGGAGCTACATCTGGATTGGGCTGATGATTCCACTTGCGTTGATGTTGAACCCCTGGACCCGTGGCATTAAGTGGGTTGTGATCGCCGGGATACTCGCCAACGTCGGCATGCTGCTCGAACGCTACTTCATCGTGATAGGCGGTCTGCGACTGCCATTGAACCCCTACGAGCCGCCGAACTACATGCCTACGATCACAGAGCTGCTGATCGTGATGGGACTGTGCGCTTTCTTCAGCCTGGTGCTCATGGTCATGTTGAAACTGGCACCCGCGATCTCGGTACAGGAGATGGTCGAGACCGGAGAGATCGACGCAGTCGGACCGGCTGAACAACCACAGGGAGCCGCGTCATGACTCGGCTTCCAGTCGTTTTACAGAAAAGGTTGAACTACGGCGCTATGGGCATTGGAGTCTTGCTGCTCGTTGCCGTTTTGTCGGCGTTGGGCTCCAGCGTGAAGAGCATCTCGGCACAGCAACCGGTTCCGATAATCACCGTCGGATTCCAGGAAGAGGCCAGGGCAGGGGAGACCGTGGCACTGGCAGCCTATCTACAGGATCCATTAGGGAATCCGATCTACGACGCCGAGATCACCTTCACTCTCGACGTAGAGTTTTTGAACGTCTCGGACACGATTGAAATTGGTAGTGCGATAACTGACGAACAAGGCCTTGCGCTTATTGAGTATGAGCCTCGGATTGAAGGTGCCAACAACATCACAGCCAGGTTCGAAGGCAATGATGTTTTTGCTGCGGTCAACTCTGTCGGTTCACTTGAGGTCGTCGGAGATGGTCAGCTTTACCGTGAGTTCAGGCCGTACCGAATACCCGGTGCAAATGTCTGGATGACCACTGCTGTCATCACGATCGTATGGATCGTATTTATCGTGTCGTTGGGAGTGATCGGCTGGGCCAATATCAAGACAAGAGCCGAACGCGAGGGGTCAAATGTTTGACTTCCTCGGTCGTAACCGCAACGCTGGCATCATTGGCCCCGCTATCGGAGTAGTGGTTCTGATCGTCACTGTGTCAGTGATCGTATTGCAAACGACGATTCGTCCCTGGGCTACAGACAACTACGGACGGGAAACTCATCTCAATACTTCGGAAGAGTTGAATGACTACACCCGGACCTCGGTGACCTATGTTGGAGACGTATCAGGCGCTCCCGAAGGCTGGGTTCCTTCTGACGCCGCAAAGGACTCAGAGTACCCCGGTTATGCAGCTTACGTTGGCTACGGCTGTGCCGGCTGTCATGGTGTCGATGGCGCCGGAACCACGGTCGGCCCTTCGATTACAGGAAGCTCAGCGAGACGAATCGACACCCTCGTTCGTCAGGGCCCAAAAACTATGCCCGGGTACGAGGAATCGCACCTGATTGGTGATGATCTCGACCTGATTATTGCGTATCTAACAGAACGCCCGGAAGCAACCCCGACTCCTCCACCACTTGCGAGGGCGACGGCCACTCCGTTCCCGATTCCGACTTCTACTTCTGCTCCGGAGCCAACTCCCGCAGATACCGTCGAACCCGGAGCCTCACCCACGCCTACGAGCGTTCCAGCTACGCCAACACCTACTCGCGAAGCAGTCGACACCGCTCGCCTAGAAGCGGCACAACGGCTGTATTTGGACGTTGGGTGCGATATCTGTCATGGAGAACTGGCCCGCGGTACTAGCGGGGGACCAGCCATTGAAGACCTCACAGCTGAGCAGATCCGAGACTTCGTCAGAAACCCACAGCGGCCAGCCAATTCGACGTACAGCGAGGCGATGGGCGCTTATGACGTACTTTCTCTTTCAGAGGAAGAGTTGGAAGAGATCGTTTTCTTCCTGCTCAACATGGAGTGATTCGATGATGGAAATGGCGCGACAGTCAGATCTCTTTGCGGGCTCACAGAAACTGCTTTTTTTCTTCGCAGGGTTTGTTCTGCTGACGGCACTGGCTTGTCAGGGTCCTGAGGGTGAAGACGGTGAGCACGGTCCGGTGGGCCCTCCTGGTCCTCCCGGGGTGATTGGCCCAACCGGTCAGACCGGTACCACAGGTGCACAGGGTGTGCCCGGCCCGCAGGGTCCCGCTGGACCAGGTGTTTCAGACGAACAACTTGCTGTTGTTGTTGACCAGGCCGTCGCGTCCATCTCCGGTGAATCCTTTGATCCTGCGGTTGTCGCATTGGGAGGCCGCCTGTACGACAACTGGATGATCGAATCAGGTATCGAGGCACTGCCTGGTGATCATCCTCTATGGGCCACGCAATCGACGAATGCGATCTCAGGCCCTGGTACTTTTAGATGCACTGAGTGCCATGGTTGGGATTACAAAGGGGCAACCGGCGTTTATGCATCGGGCCCGCATTTCACGGGATTTACCGGTGTGACACGTGCCGGACGCTCACTCTCTAACGAGGATTTGGTAGCTGCTTTAAAGGGAGCGTTCAACGCGAATCACGATTTCAGGTTCGATATATCTCGCAAAAACCTGAATGCGTTGGCGGTCTTCCTGAGAGCGGGTCTTGTCAACTACTCAGACCTGATCGACTACGAGACCGGGACGCCGCGCAACATACCTGTGATCTCCAATGGGCAGACCAGGTATTCGAGGACGTGCGCAAGTTGTCACGGCGATGATGGGAAGGGCATTAACTTCGCCGATGAGTCGGTACCAGTCTACATAGGCGATTTAGCAACAGATAATCCGTGGAGGTTCCTCCACAAGGCGCTATACGGCCAACCCGGTGAGATAACGATGCCGGCTGTCTCAACAAGAGGATGGACCGAACAGGACCTGACTGATCTCCTCGCCTACGCCCAATCACTGAACGACTGACCAACAGAAGTTCCCGGTACAGCTCGCTCATATCGGATTAAGTGGCCGGCTACCAGCCGCAATCGTTTGGGGAGCAAACGTCAGGCTTTTGTGTCGGTTGCGTCGAACAGACTTAGATGCGTTCTTTATCAGCGCTCCGGCTCGATAGGCAATCCGGTTCGTCCGCGGAAGCCGTTTTGGGATCTTCTCGGCCACGGTTCAAGCGGATCTGCAGTTGGGACTAATGCCGTCGGTGCTCACCTATTTTTAACTGTCGCTTCGCGGGCGGCGTGTACCTTCTGAGTAACGTCTCAATTTGGGAGTCCAACTAGATCAAGAGATACTCATGTTCACTTTGATTGCCCATCGCGGCCATTCGGTGAAAGCTCCGGAGAACACCTTCGCCGCATTCGACGCTGCTGTTGAAGATGGGTTCACCAATTTTGAACTGGATGTTCAGATTTCGAAGGACGGTGTTCCGGTCGTGTTTCACGATGGCAGCATCACACGCACAACGGGCGAGCCGGGTGGGGTGCATGACTACGATGTGGCCGTCCTGACACAGATGGCTGCCAACCATCACATGCCGGAATACTCCGATGGTGGCGCAATCACCATTCCAACACTGGCTGACGTTCTTGATCGGTATCAGGGACAGGCTCACATCCACCTGGAGTTGAAGTCTCTTGATCCGAGGGTGGCTGAACTGACGAGTCGGGATTTGAGACCTTACGGTTGTGTAGATGCACTTGATGCTGAGGCGTACGAATCTCCGGGTCTTACGATCACGTCTTTCTTCGCTCAGCAGCTCAGACGTTCAGTCAGGCTACTCGGCGAACGGAATCACGGGTGGCTGGTGAGAACCATTGATGACGCCGTACTGGATCTTGCCGAATCGATCGGCTGCACAGGCCTTTACCCGAACTCCGAATCGGTTTCGTCCGATGAAGTTTCCAGAGCACACGAGCGCGGATACTCAGTGAGAGGATGGGGCATCGGCGGGGTCGAAAACCAGACTGCCCTCAAGCAGATCCTCGAATCTGGCGCGACAGGGACAACGGTCGATTGGCCGGACAGGGCAAGGGACCTTATTGCTGAATGGAATGCTTGATATGTCCTAGTCGATCTGTCGCAGTTTCGGGTCCCAGCGGTCCCTGAGCCAGTCTCCGGTGAAGTTGAACGACATCACCACCAGAAACAATGCCAGTCCTGGAAACAACGAGATCCAGATTCCGTCGTCCAGGAACCCGCGACCGTCAGAGATCATATTGCCCCAGGTTGGAGTGCTCTTCGGAATCCCTATGCCGAGGAAGCTGAGTGAAGCTTCAGCGAGGATCAACCCTCCGACGCGCAAAGTCGCGATAACGACAACCGTGTTGATCAAGTTAGGCAGGATGTGCCTGAGCATGATTCGAACTGAGGAGGCGCCCATTATCCGGGACTGGAACACAAATTCACGATCGCGCAACGACAGGGTTTCTGCACGGACGTTTCGTACGAATGCACTCCATGAGGCGAGGGCAAGGATGCCCATTACAAGCCAAAGTCCACTGCCCGCTACAGTTGCGATCACCAGCGCGACGAGTAAGAAAGGAATGGCAGCCCAGATATCCCATACCCGCATGATCACTTCGTCAGTCTTGCCTCCGTAGTACCCGGCCATGAGTCCAAGGAGGGTGCCGATGATGACCCCAACCGGCAGTGCGGTGGCAATCACCAGAAGTGAGATCCTGGAGCCGTAAATGACACGAGAGAGCACATCGCGACCTACGTGATCAGCGCCGAAGAGGTATCTGTTTTCAACCCGCGGATGCTCTTCGTACCAGTCGCTACCCCAGATCGTCGGCTCTGCAAGGCGAGCTGAGAGAGTCTGGAACTCCGGATCATGAGGTGCGAGCCACGGTGCAAACAGACCTGAGACGAGCAAGAGAAACAGAACCTTAACTGGTGCGATGGGCCAACGTCTGATCAGGTACCAACCGCGACCGGCAAGTGAACGCTTCCTCTCAGGTCGGCTGGCAGCCATAGTGACGTGTTTAAGCGCTTTAGCTGTCATGCTTAATCCAATCTGATCCTGGGATCGGCCCAGATGTATAGAAGATCGGTGGCGAAGTTCGTGATCACCCAGATCACCACGAAGAACATCGTGATTCCGGTTACCAGTGCGAAATCGTTGTTGTTAACCGCATCGATGGCGAGTCTGCCCAGACCAGGCCACGCGAATACCGTCTCAGTGAGTACTGAACCGGTGATGAATCCAGCGAACAACACTGAAGAGATCGTCAGCGGTGGAATAAGCGCATTTCGGAGAGCGTGTTTCCAGATCGTTCGTTCGTGTGACACGCCTTTCGCACGTGCGAGCCTGACGAATTCGGATTCAAGGACCTCAAGCATCGATGAACGAGTAATCCTCACGTATCCCGCGGCGGTTGCCGATCCCAGTACGACCATCGGGAGTATCAGGTGCGGTACTGACAGAAAACCCGGGCCAGAAGTTGCGACGGGCAGCCACTGAAGCTGCACAGCGAATATCGTGATCAGCATGATTCCGAGCCAGAAGTTTGGGATGGCGTCGCCGAAGAGGGCTATCCCCCGTGCAACGTAGTCCCAGAGTGAGCCGCGCTTTACCGCAGCGATGACGCCCAGTGGCACTCCGAGAATCGAGGCAAAAATCCACGATGCGATTCCTAGCTTGAGAGTCGCAGAAACCCTTTCTCCAATCTTGTCGGCAACGGGCCTGTCGTCGAGCAGGCTGTTGCCAAGGTCTCCGCGAACGGCGTTCCCGACCCATATGAACCACTGAAATACAACCGGCTTATCCAGTCCCAGCTTTTCAGTTAAGGCTTCTATCTGTTCCGGAGTGGTGCCGTGACCACCTGGCTTTGCGTACAGGAGCAAAGGGTCGTCAGAAATGATCGAGATTGAGAAGACGATGAACGATGCCCCGAGTACTGAGACTAAGGAAGACATGATTCTGAGAGTGATATATCTCCGCATCCGCTTGAGCACCTCACGTCATGACGGCGAGCGAATGAGGTTGAGATCGAACGGGGAGGGCCGTCCGATCCCAACCTTCGCTGATTGTTTGGAAGTTAGCGGTTGACGGGGACAATCGCTTCGACACCGGTGATCGGGCCAAAGAGGCTCGGTCGTGGCTGCCACTCGGCAATTGCCTTCGGGTTGTAGACGATCAACGCCGGAACTGTGAACACACCAGTGCCGATCATCGTTTCGCGGTAGTGATCGCCTACCGCCATGTTCATCTCCAGCCTCTTCTCCGGGTCAGACTCTCTGGCTACGTCGAGCCATGTCTGCGCGACGAACGGTGATTCGACTGCGCAGGAGAAACCGCCTCTCGATAGCGAACTGAAGGTGATGCCAACTGGCCAGTCCCACGGTCTCGGCAAACGGCCGTCATCGCAGGCATGGACGTGTGGTACCGAAGTGGTTCTTTCCACAAGACCAGCTCTCCAGACAGGTCGGTATGAGAAACTCTGCACTTCAACATCCAGACCAAGGTTCTGGCGCCACATCGCCCCAACAGCCTCGGCAACGAACTGCCTGTCGTTGTCACAGCACTGTCCGAAGATTTCGATCTCAAAGCCGTTCGGATACCCTGCCTCGTTGAGCAGAGCTTTTGCACCGTCAACGTCGAACGGCACGATCCAATCGTCTTTGTGTTGAGGCATCGCCGGGTTGAACATCGGAATGTAGTGGGGCCAACCCAAGCCGCCAGTAAGTGCCTCGACCAGTCCTTCTCGGTCGATCGCCATGGAAAGCGCAGTGCGCACTTTTGCTGCTCGTTCGAATCCTTGAGGGTCGACCTCCATCCAGTCGCTGATCCACGGCTTCGAGGTGTCGAGCCCTCCTCTGGGAAGAACCTCGCCGCTTGTCGCCTGGTTGGTCTCCCACAGGTTTCCTGAGAATGCGATGTTGAGCTCGGCACCTCCCTGTGTTCCTGTCGTGAGGAAACCGTCTTCTAGCATTCCAGGTATGTCAGCCTGGTTGACCTGCCCGATGTCGGCGCTACCGACTAGTAGCATGGCTTGCCTGACCGATGCCTCAGGAACCTCAATGAACGTCAACTGATCGATCATAGGTGCAGCTCGCCAGTGGTCTGGTACTGCGTCCAAGACAGCCCGTTCACCATCACTCCAGTCGTTTACCGAGAACGGTCCGGTCATCACGATCGTATCGCGTGCACCTTCTGGACCGAGGTCGTCGAACACTTTTTTGCTGAAGATGCCAGTCAGCTGAAATCCATCACTTAAGGCGTTGTTCTGCCAGCGAGGATCAAAGTTGTGCATGGGAGCCCGGATCGTGTAACGACCTGTTGCTTCCCATTCATCCCAGATGTTGGCGAGATCACCAGCCTGTCCGTGTATTGACTCGGGGTTGGTCCGTGCGTTTGCATCGTTGATAGTGAAGACAATGTCTTCAGCGGTTAACTCACCCCAGCCTTCGTGGAACTGGGCACCTTGCACTGTGGTCATGTTGACCTCAGTCAAATCGTCGCTGATCTCCCAGCTTTCAATCAGCCATGGCTGTCCGAAAACCGGGCCGTCGTTTGTCGACGCCGTAGTGAACAAGGTTTCTCCAACTCCCCATTGGACCAGTGCACCTTCGCCACCTGAAGCCGCTGCACGACCAAGACCTGGCCTCACCTCATCTACAGCGAAAACTACATGTCCGAAATCCTGCTTTGGATCTGGCGCGTTGTCAGAGACGTTGCCGATCTGAACCGTTGGTGTTGGCGGTGCGGCGATTGCAGTTGAGGTAGCGACCACCGTGCGCTCCACGATCACGGTTGAAGGTACCTCAACGGTTCGCTCAACCAGCACCGTCGCTGGCACCTCTACTGTCTGCGGTACAAGAACAGTCTCTCGGACTGGAGCGGCGGGTTCATCATCCCCTCCGCATGCAATCGCTGCCACAGCAAGGATGCCGATCAGCGTCGCAAAAAATGAAAGTCGTCTGTAGTTAATCACCCGGTTCTGTCCTCACTTGATCTGTCTGAAACCGACCGTGCAATGAAGACAGAACCTAGTCCCGGACCGCGATCGTCTGGTTAGGCAACGGTTAAGAGGAGGACATCTTTTCGTTAAGGCGATGTTGCCTGGAAATGTCTGGTCTGTGACAACAAGTGCAATAAGTCAAATAGTCGTTCATCGGGTGTTTCAGCTGACTGAACTGTTGTCAATAGAGAACGACTAATCGGTGTATGGCAACAGAAAATTTGGCGCGATGAATGCATTAGACACAGGTTCAACAGTTTTGCAGTCTGTTAATCCGTGATTGGGATGATGTTAGGAACGAACTCTCGATCTAATTGAGATACCGAAACATCATGAGCAGCTGAGCGAAACTAGATGCGACCATTGACCCCAACTCAATCTAAGGAGACCGGAACGTGGTTAGCGTTGACTGGAACACCTGCATCCAGTGGGACCGTGACCGGTCGTGCGAAAGTCGTCGCTTCGGTATCAGACCTGAAGAAGATAAGCTCGAATGTTGTTCTCATTGTCGGCGAAGCGGACTCGCGACTGCTGGCTATGTGTCCTACCGTCACCGGGATTGTGTCTGAACGTGGCGGAGCACTGTGTGCCCTTGGCAACCAGGCTAGAGCGCTGGGCATTCCGTTCGTTGCAGGTGTTCCTGATGCGAAAAGAATCATCCCGGAAGGTACTGCGATCACATTGGAAGGTGCTACCGGTCGAATTACGGTCAGGTATATGTAGA